>NZ_JAGKSQ010000002.1 GCF_017939705.1 Halalkalibacter suaedae | reverse complement strand
CCCATGGAGTAATCCAGTAAGACCCCTTAGAGATGATGAGGTTGATAGGTCTGGTGTGGAAGCGTGGCGACACGTGGAGCTGACAGATACTAATCGGTCGAGGACTTATCCAATACAATTCTTGATTTGTTTCTTGCGTATTATCTAGTTTTGAGAGAACTATTTCTTTCAATGTGAACTAGGTTCCAACGATGGAACACGAAGTTCAATATACATAGTCTGGTGGCGATAGCAAAGAGGTCACACCCGTTCCCATGCCGAACACGGTCGTTAAGCTCTTTTGCGCCGATGGTAGTTGGGGGCTTCCCCCTGTGAGAGTAGGACGTTGCCGGGCAATCAAGCACAATCCAAATGGGTTGTGCTTTTTATTTTGCATAAAATGAGGAAGGAAACTGTAAAACCGGGGGTTTAGCCTCTTTTTCTGAGTAAATCAAGCTGGTTTCATCGTCAGATAACCACTAAAATCCACCTAAGCCCCTGGATGGTTGATAGTTAAAGACTCTAAATGAATAAACTACCAGTTTATGAGCGAGACAAACCAGATTATGAGCCAAATCAGATGATTTATGAGTGGAAACAACAGGTAAATGAACCGGATTACCACTTAAATGAACCTAAGCCACCGGAAGGGCGATAGAAAAAAAACCTAATTAACTAATTACCAGTTACAAGAGCGAAGTTAGCTAGATCATAAGTGTAAGTCTGCCCTAATAATAAAAAAACACAAGTAGCATGAATGCTACTTGTGCTTCGTCCTTTATCTATTGGCGTGTCCTGTTTTCTAACTTTTATCAACGAATCTACAACTATGATAATCTGGTAAACTGAACGTTCTTTTTCTATCAATTATACAACATAGGTTGAAAGTGGGCTTGAAGTGAACTGCCGAAAATCATTCCAAAGTTGACTGACAAATTTAATTTATACCGATAAAGTAACGAAACTAGGCCTCAGCACTAACTAAGTATCGTTTGATTTTTAAAAAAGCATAGGTATCTCACTACTCATGTATGAATTGAAGTCAAAAAAAAAACAGGAAGTCATCGACTTTTCCTGTTTTTATCTTTTTAGTAAATAACAACTGGATCGTATATTTCTAGATAATCATACACCTTTTTCATTATTTCTGGAGGAACGTTGACACAACCATTTGATCCAGCGTTGAGGTAAGCGTTACTAGACCAATTGCTTCGCCAGGCTGCGTCGTGGAAGCCTTGACCGCTGTTTGTAAATGGTGCCCAGTAGTTTACGTCAATTGAATAATCTTCACCTGTAAGTGTGTATGGAGTACGTTTATAGAGAATGTACCATACGCCTGTTAATGTATCTTGTTGTGTGCTCCTGTCACCGGTCACGACATTTGTCGTTAAGACTAATTGTCCTTCTTTGTAAATCCACATCTTTTGCTCGGCAATTGACACTTCCGCATACGTGGTGCCGATGCCAGCGTTTGAAGTTACGTCATAGCCATAGCCTTCTCCATTCCAGCCATTTCCGATAATATGAGAGGCGGAAATAGATCTATCTCCATTTTGAAAAGCTTCTTTGATCATAGCTGCTTCTTTTTCAACATCAAGTGCCCACCCATACCCTTGACCTTTAACCGAAATAGTTGAATCTGAGGTCGTTTTAAATGTGAGGTCCTTTTCTAATGTTGATTTAGAGTCATTAATGTCGGTTATCTTTTCTTTGATCGTATCTGAGTCGATTACGATGTCCATTTCCTCTGAGAAGGAGGCATTTATAATAAGCTCTTTCGCTTCTAATGGATAGGTTTGATCTTGTATTTGATACTCAATGGTATGCGAAAGAAAATCTTGCCATTTTTTCACTTGGCTTTGGACAATCTCATTGTCTTCTTTAATGGGCTGCAAATACATGGGCTGTAAATGAATCTCACTCGTATACTCGTGTTGATCATATGCCTCCAAAAGGCTGGAAACATCATACTGTTCCCCATCAATGCTTTCAGAAATAGTGATTTCACCATTTTCTACGTGTGCATATGCATCTATAGGTGCTTGTGAATGTTGGTTTATGGAGATAAGTGTTTGTTCGAGCTCATTTCGCAAATCTTCGCTACGATATTGATCCTCTGAACCTGGTTGTAAATAATATTTTTTTTCTTTAGAAGAAGGAAAAAGAGACCATTGATTTTTCATTGTTTTCTTAATTTCAGGCAAGTCTTCCTCTGTAAAGCTCATCTCTGACTCGGTACCTTCTAAAATGAGTTCTTCTCCGATGTAAATATGGTTAGTTAAGCTAGCGGATTGTAATGTTGCCAATGTTTGATCCGCTGTTAGTCCACTTACATCGATGTTATTAATAGAAGTGTTTGAACTGAAATGGGTCAGCTGATACATGCTTATTGCTGAAATAATAAGCACGATAAAAAGGATTATTGCTGCGACTATGACCTTCCAATTTCTGAACCATCTTGTAGATATTTTTTGTGGAGGCATTTGCTCTTCTGTTAATTTCTCATCGTGATCTCCCAATCTATATTCCTCCAAAAAAAGAAATTTCGCCTCTTACTTATATACTTTTATTACCATTTTACTAGGTGTAACGTTTTTATGATATGTCATTGAAAC
Organism: Halalkalibacter suaedae; assembly: GCF_017939705.1. Classification (GTDB taxonomy): domain Bacteria; phylum Bacillota; class Bacilli; order Bacillales; family Bacillaceae_D; genus Halalkalibacter; species Halalkalibacter suaedae. The sequence continues at coordinate 691,994 of NZ_JAGKSQ010000002.1, read as the reverse complement.
ATAGGTTATCACAAAAATACCATATTAAGTAAATTCGGTGAAATTGGACAAGCTAGCAATACTCCTGGGTACTAAACATATTATTTGGAATGTTAGGAAACTAGTAATAAAAAAAATCTATCGTTTTAGTTCATTTTTTAAAACTATTTCTAGGAGTATTACGGATATACTTATAGAGCGATAGATAAATTGTTGAGTATAGGTGAGGTATGGATAAAGAGAAGCGATGGATACGTAAAATTCAGAAAAAAGCAGACAAGCAAGCCGCCAATGATTTAATTTGTAAATACTATAAAGAAATGTATGGGTTTGTCTATAAGCAAACACTTGATGAGCAGTTGTCTCTTGATATCACGCAAGAAATCTTTGTGAATGTTCTTAAGTCTATTGTGAATTATGACGCAAAAAAAGCCTCCTTTCGAACGTGGCTTTACAAGGTCGCATCTAATCGATTAGTTGATTATTATCGATCGAGGAGCTACAAGGATGAACGGATGGTAGAATCGATCGATGAATTTGAAATTGAGGATGAATCAGATTTCACACTTTCGTTTGAGTATAAGGAAGAAGTAGAACAATTGACTGATTTAGTGAATCAACTCGATGCCGCTTCTCAGCATATTATGCGGCTCAAATTATTTGGTGAGTATACCTTCTTGGAAATAGCTCAGATTGAGGGGATCCCTGAATCAACCGTCAAGACGAAATACTATGTCGCACTAAAACAAATTAGAAATGAAATGAGGAGACCTATCAATGGATAAGGAGAAATTTCATATTCCTATGCCCGATGAACAGACGATACAAAGGCAAATTGACGACATTGTTCATGAGACTTCAGCACGAAACTTATCTTTTTTCTCTTTGTTAAAAGAAATGTATGAGCAAATTGGTTTAAAGCATTTGCTATCTGATCGTTCGGAGATGGTATTTATACTTATTTCCATTGTTGTGCTGTTCGGTATTTTCTTATTTAAGCCTGACATGAATGATTATGATCTGTATGGATATCTCTTTTTTGTATCGCCTGTTCTGTTTGTAACGCTATCTCTTTATTCATATTTGAATAAAGTTATGAATGGAACGATGGAGGTTGAGATGACATGTAAATATCATGTGTATCAAATCATCGTCTTTCGGATGCTGGTATTTAGTGTTCTATCGATTCTATTTAATGCATTCACCATTTTACTAATGTCTTTGATTTATAAAGATATTGAGTTTGTCAGAGCTTTTATGATTTCAAACACAGGGTTGTTTCTTTTCTCTATTCTATTTTTATTCGTTATATCAAAACGCGCTTCAGCTGTTGTCGTGGGTGGGATGATGACAGTGTGGACGGTAGGCAATCTGCTTCTTTTGAATTCTGGGCATGTATTGTACCGCGAGCTCCTCCTAACGATGCCGTTAATAATTTATGTGTTCGTTCTTGTTGGAGTCGTTGCTTTTTATTTAGTTTCAGTAAAACATTTTATCCGGTATCAACCAGTTGAGGGGGCTTATTAAGATGATTGTCATCAAAAATGTCAGTAAGAATTACGGGGACTTTTGTGCCTTGAGAGAAATTAATCTTGAGTTGGACAATGGAGTCTACGGTTTGTTGGCACCAAATGGGGCTGGGAAAACGACGTTAATTAAGATGCTAGTAACATTAATATCGCCGAGTGAAGGAGAAATTCTCTATGACGGGAAGAATATTCTTGCTATGGATCAGGAATACCGAGAGTTGCTTGGTTACTTACCCCAGCAATTTGGTTATTACAAAAACTACTCACCTAAGCAATACTTGTTGTATTTAGCTGCGTTAAAAGGATTGAACAAAAAAGAGTCGATTCGCATTATTGAAGATTTATTAGGGAGAGTTGCTTTAAAAGATGTCATGAATAAAAAGATGAGGAAATTTTCAGGGGGGATGATTCAAAGGGTTGGCATAGCCCAAGCCTTATTGAATAACCCGAAAGTTCTCATTCTTGATGAACCTACTGCGGGCTTGGATCCAAAAGAGAGAGCGAGATTCCGAAATATGCTGACAGAACTTTCAAGAGATCGACTCATCATCATCTCGACGCATATTGTTTCAGATGTAGAAAATATCTCAAAAGAAGTGATTATGGTAAAAAATCAGCAACTTCTTTACAAGGAATCGGTTGAAGGCATTTGCCAAACTCTCGAAGGAGCAGTGTACGAATTCAATATTTCTTACGATGAACTAGAAGAATATCGAAAGTCATATCTAATTCTTTCAGAAAAACAAGAATTAGATATGATGAATATTAGATTTATCCATAAGGGACACATGAAAGAGGGTTGGAATTCAGTTAGTCCTGGTCTTGAAGATGTGTTTCTTTATGAATATCGTGATGAAATTGAAGTAGATATGTGATGAGAATCATTTGGTATGAATGTCAAAAAGCGTTCACCTCGCCTGTCATCATTGGACTCATGCTGTTGTTTACGGCGTATAATCTCTTTCTGATTTTTACGCATTCATCTCAATATAAAGAAGAACTAAACGTTGCCAATCAATTGGCAGAAACGTACGGAATAGATATAACCGATGAATCAATGAATCTTTTTCAACAAGATTTAGAAAAGGATCTTGCTAAGTTAAATGAAATGATTCGTAGCGAGAGGGTGACAAGTGCTCATGAATTTCTAAGTCAGGTTTCTTATAAGGAATGGGAGCACTATCGAGATGAGGAACAATCTTTCTTTGTAGATCTACAGCTTAAAGAAATGTACAAACATATGGCCGAAAGCATCGACACCCAATATGAGTCTATTCATTGGGGAAAGTTTGGAGAAGCTGCTACCGCAGGTCTAAGTGGAAGCCTAGCACAAAAGGTAAGAACTGATTATGAAAACATATCAGATCGATTTGATGAGCTCATTGCCAACAATGAACATAAAACATGGTTTTTCTCAGGGGAAACGTACAAGATGCACAGCTTTTTATTTAGGACTTTGTTTGGACATTTGATGTTTGAATTACTAATTATCATTGTTCTGGCAACAAGCTTCATTACCAATTATGAGTTCGAAACGAAAACACATTTAATTACCTATGCCTCAAAAAGGGGGCGGAGGTTAATGAGAGACAAGCTCATTGCATCCTTCCTTACTGCAACTGCATGTATGTTGTTTCTATTTATAAGCACTCTTTGTACATATTTTATTGTATTTGACTACTCACATTTATGGACCAGTTCAATAAGTAGTGCATTAAATTGGGAGTATCAGCTGCCGTATGTGTCTAGATGGCCGATGACCTTTGCAACATTCCTATTATGGAGTATCTGTCTAACGGTTGTTTGTCTGTTCCTCTTTACAGGAATTGCCTTTGTGATAGCGACATTTGTAAGAAATAATTATTTCTCTTTTTTTCTTTTTGCCATTTTCTATGCGGTTGCATTCCTATTGCCAAGTTTCATTTCAACATCGTCATGGCTTCACTATATTGCCTCCTATAATTTGTCTCAACTAACCGTGAACCCGCATATGTTTTTCATGGTTAAAAGAGGTGGGATGTTGTTTCAATATTATGAGTTTACAACCGTGTGTGCCTGGTTCATTTTAACCTTAGCATTAGGGTGGATCGTACTCAAAAGGTTTGAGAAAAAAGACATTTACTAAGGAGAAATTGCATGCAAATTCTATTAAATGAAATAAAGAAAATTTTAAATTGGAAAATGTTAGTGTTGCTAGCTTTCATTAATTGTGTCCTATTCTTCTTGTTTATTGAATTTCACATCACTCATTTTCCGAATGGGCGGCCCAGTTTAGATTCATACCGGGTTGGAATTGAGATGATTGAGAAATACGGGACTTCAATGGAGGAAGAGGATTACCAAGATTTTAAACAATCATACGAAAAGAAAATTGACGAGGCGAATCAATATATTCAGGCAAGGGAGGAATTTGCCAAAGCTGGAATTGAGTCTTATGATGACTTTGTCAGTGGGGATAGGGAACATCAAGACCAAGAAGATCTTCGTTTTAAAGTGATGCATGAGGAACAAAACGATCTCTTTTGGGAACTTCAAGCTCGGAGCAGGTTAATAGAATATCATGATCAAAATGAGTTGAAAGTGGAACATTATTTAGATGGATTCGCAGACTCTTCTCAGGAAGCACGTTTTCAAGCTATTATTAGTTCAGGGAATTACGATGCTTATCCCGAAGTCGTATATTCGAATTATGAAGAATATATAATAAATGTCGCCATCGCGGTGATCTTGAGTGTCGTCTTCATCATATCGCCAGTCTATCTTAAAGATCGCTCTAATCAAGTTGTTCATTTACAATATAGTTCCCAAATAGGAAGAAGGATTTTCAAAATCAAAGCAGCCGCCGCAATTATTAGTGCTTTTATTGTGATCACGGTGTTGATGAGTATTTATTTAGGACTCTATTCGTTTAACAATACAGAGATGTATTTTCAACTGCCGACTCAAGCCTTTATTGCTGTGATGAATTGGTATGATGTCACGTTTTTTCACTATATCGTTTTAACTGTTGTTGGTATCTATGTGATTGCGATGGTGTTCGCTCTATTAGCGATGGCGTTTTCAAGCCTAATGCCGAATTATATTACATTAATCGGTGTTCAAATACCTATCGTGATGGGATTGATTACATATGGACTTGTCTATTTGCTTGCGAACATCATTGATATTAGACTGCAGCAATGGTTTATACCAGCTATGTATTGTTTTATAATAGGAACTAGTTTCTTCTTGATATGCTTTCTTTGGAAGCGTGAAAAGGAAAAGGATATTATATTATAATTTAAAAATTGAGCCTGACCCTAGTTATCAGTAACTGTTAAGGGGGTCAGGCACTTTATTTTTCTAAGAGAAGAGTTGATAACAAAGTGGGAGCATTGGTTAGTTTTAATGCTTTGATGTATAAAAGAGGAATTAATTCAGAAACGAAGAATGTTTACAGTAGTAATTATTTAAAAAATGAAGGTCCTTATCTGGAAACTAACTATATAATCGGAGTGATCATATGATTGGAAAAGTTGAGCTAGTCTTAGATAACAAAGCGTTGCTAGGCGAAGGCCCATGCTGGACAAACAATCAACTGTATTGGGTTGATATTAAGAGCAAACAGGTTTGTATATATAACCCAGAAACAAAGAGTCACAGGAAAATACAGTTTGAGCAAGCCGTCAGTGCCATTGTTCCAAGGACAGAAACCGAAGCGATTATCGTGTTAGAGGATGGTTTTTATTTGTTGGATGTTGAAACCGAGGAGCTTTCATTACTGAAACATGTCGAAGCTGACATACCGACGAACCGCTTTAATGACGGGAAATGTGACCCGTTCGGACGTTTTTGGGCAGGAACAATGGAGAAGGATGGCAAAGACAAACAAGCTGCACTCTATTGCTTAGACACAGACGGAAAGCTTTCGAAGAAGCTAGACAACGTAGGCATCTCAAACGGTCTCGATTGGTCGATTGACCAGACGAAATTCTTCTATATTGATACGTTAACGAAAAAGGTTGCTCGGTTTGATTATGAGATCGAAACGGGAACCATTTCTAACCGAACGGATATTATAGATTTTGAACAAGAAAAAGGCATGCCAGATGGGATGACGATTGATGCTGAAGGGATGCTTTGGATTGCACATTGGGCAGGATCAAAGGTTTCAAGATGGAACCCTCATACCGGAACGAAGCTATCCGAGATTGAAGTACCAGCCTTGAATATTACTTCCTGTGCTTTTGGAGGTCCCGATTTAGACGAACTTTATATTACAACAGCGAGTGTAGGTATGACGGACGATCAAGCATTACAGTTTCCGCTTGCTGGCGGATTGTTTAAAGTACGGACGAATGTTAGAGGACTTAGGAGTAACCATTTTAAAGGTTGATCGGATATGACTTAAATGAAGGATATGAAGCTGAATTGGTGAGGTGAGCCGATGAATAAGGTAGAGATTTGGAATTTCATGGTTGAGACTTTAAGTCAAGTAGATCTAATGTCAGCAAATGAGAAGGACCATGAAGCAGCCCTTGTCTATCATTTCTATTCAGAGGTGGAAAGTGGCGGACATGAGGGTCTCTTGAATTGGTTGTCAGATTACATTGAGAAGGTTGGAAGCACTAAGTATTTTGAAGACTTAAGTCAGTATCTTGAGAAGATAGATGCTAGTGAATACGCTGTAATTGAGAGGACATACGGTGAACAATTGTGGAAGCTTTTTAAGGCATTGGAAGCGGATGAAAAAAAGGAAGATGCATTCTATGAAGTAATTCAAAAAGCAGATGAAGCCTACTATGCCTTAGAAGGTAAGCTAGAAAAACGGCTTGAAGCGTATTTTTCTCAGATATACGTTATGTATTTAAAGCAGTAGAATGTAGAGAAAACTAAAATACGTAGTAGAGCACTGAAGAGTTCATCTTCAGTGCTCTATTTTTAAAACTTATTAGTAATAAGGATAATAAGGATAAGGATAAGGGTACGGATATGGTGGATATGGATAGCCATAGACTGGTCTTGGAGTTAATAATGCTCCTGCAGCTAAACCTGTTAAAAAAGGCAAACCAAATGGATAACGATTACCATAGCCAGGGCGACCAAAACCGGGGCGACCGAAACCAGGACGACCGAAACCAGGACGGCCAAACCCTGCACCATAACCTAATCCGAATCGCTGATCTGTTGATACGTGATCTTGATTGTTTATTGAATACACTGCTTCTCCTCCTCACTTCATGATACTGAAGTATATGCAGGCTTAGGTGAATGTTCTTGGGCATATGACTAATGGTTGTAAAAAAAGTAGGGCATTTATTCACATACATCATTTGCTTTGATTGTTTAATGTTTTGTTATAATTGGAAGTGGTGAGCAAGCATTAGGTCAAAGCTGATTTTATGACATTTGCAAACTGTCACCGTATACATACTTAGAAGAAATTGGAGGATACTCATGCGTATTCGTGAAATAGAAGAAAAAGATAACAAAACTATGGAGCAAATTATTAAACGCTCCTTAGAATCATTTGATTTAGACATTCCAGGAACAGCCTATTTTGACCCACAATTGAGCTGTTTATCCGAATTTTATCACCAACAATCAAATGCAAATTACTGGGTAGCAGTGAATGAACAGGATATCGTAGTAGGCGGTGTCGGAATTGCACCATTTGGAGAAATGGCGGGGATATGCGAGCTACAAAAACTGTACATCACCCCTGAGGTACAAGGGATAGGTCTGTCGAAGGAGCTGATGCGAGTAGCCCTCGATTACGCTAAAAGGTATTATACCCATTGTTATTTAGAAACGTTAACGAAACTAGAAGTGGCGAATCACCTCTACGGCAAATTAGGTTTCCAGAAACTTGACCGAGCCTTAGATGGTTCAGAGCACAATGCAATGGATGCGTGGTATTTAAAGAAATTAACAAATGATTAACGCCTCACATCCTTAGTTGAATCAAAACGTGAAAACGTCAATTTAAATCAACATTCCTTCAGCAAGGGATGTTTTTTTATGTTAATTTAATGGAAATTAATGTTAAAATAAAACGGTGGTTTTATTTATTAAGGAAACTCTTTTAGGGGTGATATGTTTTGAAGGACTTCTTTTTATTAGTTTCTCTAATTTTTCTTATGGTGGGATGCACCCAGGATAATCCTCAATGGTATAAAACGAAGGAAGATGCGATTAAATATGGATTGGAGCAAGAGAGTTCAAATTCGATTTTGTTAGCTGTTGAAGAATATAAAGATGAAACGATCGTTTTCTTTGAACAAGATCAAGCGTTAGGTGTTGCTAGTATCACAGATAGTGAAAAGGGGTTTAGTTGGTATAGAGACCAACCACTAACCGGTTTTGAGAGTGATAGTTCTTATTCAACTGCTAGATTTGAGAGCGAGACGAAGCAGGGGACAAAGGTGCCTATTCTAGCAGGAAAGGCGTTTGATCATAATATCACCAAAATAAGAATACCTGGTGGGAACAATGAAAAAATACTAAGAATAACTGATAACTCTCGTTTATTTTATAGCGTTAATGACCTTCCTGTTGATTCTGATAAAATGATTCCTATTGTGGAGTAAGTATAAAAAGTATTTCCGGAGCGGTGTCCACACACTAGTTATCTTTTGTTGAAACATGAATATTTAAGGGTTTTCTAAAAAAATAGATTCGGGGGTGAGACTGTGGTTTTGAAAAAAGCGACGAAATACGATGATTTAATTGCATTGCTAATATCAGTTATTTTTGCTCGATATCTAGGGAGAGACGTTTTAGGTTTGACAATTGATTTAGATCATATCTTTCTTTCTTCTTTAATGGTTTTGTTATTTATCATCTTATTTTACTATCTAACCAAAGTCATTATTTCATTTTCTATTAATATCGCAACTAAACGGTTAAGAAATTAAGTATTGAGAGCGATTCAATACACAGAAGATTTGCAAGTGCACAATTAGGGTTTGTCATATTGACAACCCTTTTTCAGCTAATATCAACGAAATGGCAGGGGATTACTATGCTAAAAACATTATCTATAATCGGCGAGAGAATAAATAATAACAATATCACTTGGGGAGTTGGTGGTTCACTTCTACTTAGTTTCTATAACATCATTGATAAACCTAACGATATAGATATTTTGGTAGATGAAAGAAATGCAATCAAGCTAAATGCAATAATGTCATCAATCGGGAAACCGAAAGAGGCATTAAGTTCTGATCCATTTCGAACCAAGAGTTTCTCTAAGTATAAAATTAATGAAACTGATATTGATGTCATGGCTGGTTTTGCAATACAACATGAAGAAGGGATTTATATGCTCTCGCTACAACAGGAATCTATTGTAACTCACAAAAAAATAAATGGAGTGGATATTCCTTTGTGTTCACTAGAAGATTGGTATATCCTCTATTGGTTAATTCCAAGCAAACAAGAAAAAGCGTTGCTCATTGAAAGGTATTTGAGGACTAATGGAATAGAGTATCCGCAATTGTTAGAGGAAGCACTGAAACAGTCGTTACCTATTGAAGTGAAAGAAAGAGCAGCAAGCTTGCTAAGCTACCATAAAAGAACGTAATTTATAACATTTTCTGTGAGAAGCGTCGACGTATGTTCAAATTGATAACATAATCTCCTAAATAATCGGGTAGAGGGAGGAATAGGATAATTATAGATAAAAAAGGAGTGTTTATCATGAATCGTCGTTTAGCGATCATTAATGCCATTGCACTTGTTGCAGTCTTAATCGTGAACTATTTATCAAATACAATACCAATCAACGGACAAACAGCTGGGGAGATCTCGGATCGTCTTGGAGTGATGTTTACACCTGCTGGTTATGTTTTTGCAATATGGGGACTTGTTTACCTATTACTCATCGTTTGGGTAGGTGCACAATTTTTCTCGAAAACAAAAAACAATCCCATTTATGAGCGAGTCAGCTATTGGTTTGTCATTAGCTGTACCCTTAACATTGCTTGGCTGCTTTTATTCCATTATGAGTATTTTAATTTAACACTTATTGCGATGATCGGACTATTACTGAGCTTAATTGTTATTTATATACGGATTGATAGGATGACAGGTCCTTCATTATTTAGACTGCCTTTCTCCGTCTATCTTGGTTGGGTGTCAGTCGCCACGATTGTTAATGTCGGGATTGTCTTAACCGTGAATGAGGTTAGTACATTTGGTATCGCACCGGAAATTTGGACTGCCTTCCTTTTGATTGTTGCTGCAGCATTAGCGATTTGGTTTATGATCTTTAATCGTGATCTCGTCTATCCACTAGTGTTTATTTGGGCCTTAATCGGCATTGCGGTCGAACGTTCAGAATATCCTATTATCGTCTATACTGCTTGGGCAATGATAGCATTGATTATCATTGTATGGATTATCCGATTGATTAAGAAACGATTAGTAAAAGAGTAAAGTAATTCAATAGGATGGGAACGGGTTGAAGTTCTAATGTGACAATTTCTCTTACGTGGGTAACAAATCTAGGTGAATACGATGAGACAATTAGTTTTTCAGAGAATAAGTAAAGTTCTCTTTTCTTATTTAAATGACTAGCATTCCTTTAACAAGGGATGCTTCTTTTGATGCTTTTCAATAATTAAACGAGCAAGAATATGAACAACTGTCAGTTTAAAAAGACCTTCTTATGAGCGCCTTGTCCTAAATGGTAGGTTGAATGCTTTATTGACATAAATTAGAAAAAATTCTTATAATAGTAGGTAATGTAAGCGTTTTAAATTATGGGGCTAGTCGACATAATCAAGTTACAGTTCATAGCCGAATCTGAAAAGTTAATTATAGATATGGAAGGATGATAACCCCACTATGGACATACATTCTCGCCGAAAAAAGCTCTTCGAATTGCTAGGTGATGTACCAGATCGTACTCGTGATATCCAAGCAAGGAAAATAAACGACCAGCTCATTGACTCCTATGTTCTTGAGGAATTAGTGTTGGACTTGAATGGTCTAGAACAAGTGCCAGCCTATTTTGTAAAACCTGCTAACTGCGAAAAAGAATTACCTACGGTGATATTTAACCATTCGCACGGAGGACAATTTCACATTGGTAAAACAGAGTTAGTGAAAAGTAGTGACTATCTTCAATCTGTGTCTTATGCAAAACAGTTAACAGACTTAGGGTATGGTGTGATCTGTATCGATGCGTGGGGATTTGGTGATCGTCGAGGAAAGAGCGAAAGTGAACTATTTAAGGAAATGCTTTGGAATGGGCAAGTAATGTGGGGCATGATGGTGTACGATAGCATGCGTGTGGTGGACTATCTCCATACAAGAGAGGATGTTGATTCAACTAGATTAGCCACTGTTGGTATGTCAATGGGTGGGTTAATGGCTTGGTGGTTAGCTGCACTTGATGAGCGAGTGGGTGTTTGTATCGATATTTGTGCACAAGTTGACGCAGACTCGTTAATCCGGGCACGGGGATTAGATTTTCATGGATTGTATTCCTATGTTCCGAAGCTACTAAACTATTTTCAAACAGCAGATATTCAACAATGTATAACTCCCCGTCCACATTTAAGTTTAGTCGGTAACCATGACCGCCTCACTCCTGTTGAAGGTTTTCTTCGCATTGACGAGCAGTTGTCAAAGTACTATCAAGAAATAGGTCATTCTGAGAAGTGGAAAATGCTTCGGTTTGGATGCGGGCATATTGAGACAGCAGAAATGCGGGCGGAGGTTTGTTCCTTTTTACAAGCATATGTATAGGAGGGTCCTGAAATGATTGTCGCAAAGGACGGTAGTGGAGACTTTCGAACGATTCAAGCAGCGGTCAATTCGTTACCGAAGGACAGTTCTGATCCTGTCCATATCTTTGTAAAAGCAGGAGTTTACAAGGAAAAGGTAGTGATTGATCGCTCGAACCTCACGTTAGAAGGAACAGCAAGAGATAAAGTGAAAATAACATATGATGATTATGCGTTAATGAAGGATGAGAATGGCAGACCAATCGGAACTTTTGCAACGGCAACCGCCTTGTTCATTGGTAACGATTTTACTGCCAAGAACATCATATTTGAAAACTCAGCAGGGAGTGGGTCCATTGTCGGTCAAGCGGTTGCTGCGTATGTAGATGCGGATCAAATGACATTTGAAAATTGTTCATTTTTAGGGCAGCAAGATACACTTTTTCTTGCACCTTTACCACCAAAGCCACTAAAAGGAGAGTCATTCGGTGGTCCTCGTGATGGACTTGAGGGTAAAGTGAGAAGAAGTATTTTTACAACTGTTACATTGAGGGTGATGTCGATTTCATTTTCGGTTCGGGAACCGCTCTGTTTGAGGAATGTAATATTGTTAGCCTTAACCGGGATGCAGATCCAAATGGCTACATAACCGCAGCCTCAACGCTAGAGAGTGATCCGTTTGGGTTCGTTTTTTATAATTGCCGGTTAACGAGCACAGCAGCAGCAAATACCGTTTATTTAGGAAGACCATGGCGTGATTTTGCAAAAACTGTTTTCTTGAATTGCTGGATGGGGGAGCATATCAAAAAGGAAGGCTGGCATAATTGGGGAAAGCCGGAAGCGGAAACGACAGCATTTTATGCGGAAGTTGACAGTTATGGTCCTGGTGGACATAAGGAAAATAGAGTGAAGTGGGCTCGGCAACTAACTGAGGAAGAGGTTGAAATTGATATGATGAAGGAATTTATTAATAATCAAAGTAAACGAGCCGGAGATAATAGTGCGACGATCAAGATCTACTTAGCTGGCGATTCAACAGTTGAAGATGTTGCAGAAGAATTAGGAAATCATCAAGGCTGGGGACAGCAACTACCACAATTTTTCTCTAGTGAAGTGAACGTAATAAATAAAGCAAAAGGTGGTCGCAGTACGAAAAGCTTTATTGATGAAGGAAGATTACTGGAGCTTGAGCATGCCCTTAGCAAAGATGATTATCTCTTTATTCAATTCGGACATAATGATCAAAAGTTAGAAGACCCAACAAGAGGAACTGAGCCATGGGGTATGTATCAAACGAACCTGACATTGTATATTGAAACAGCACAAAAACAAGGTGCGAAACCAATTCTTATTACCCCTGTAAGTCGCAGGTTTTTTGCTGATGGTGAACTCGTTCGGACACTGGGTGAGTACCCTAATGCGATGAAAGAACTTGCTAAAAAATTAGAGGTCCCACTAATTGATCTGCTGGAAAAATCACGCGAACTCTATACCGAGTTAGGGGAAGAAAAGACAAAACAGCTCTTTGCCTGGTATCAACGAACCGGCGAAACAACACCGCCTGATAATACTCATTTTAGCGAGTATGGTGCGTTGAAGATAGCGGAGCTTGTTGTAGAGGGGATAGATGAATTAGGTTTGGATTTATCTGATTATATTGTTAGGTAAGAATGAGGTTTGTCTAGCTTTTTTTACAAAAAAAAGAGACTGGGAAATAGAGTGTCTAACTGAAATACCGAACAAAGCAATCACGCAGCGGATGAAATATACGTAGACTCCTGCGGGATGATAAAGCCAAAGGTGAGACCCCGCAGTAGCGAAGCGTGCGAGGAGGCTCACCGGCTTCCCGCGGAAAGCGAAGTATATTTCAGGAGCGATTTACGTCCGCCATCTAAGAGAGTTCGGATTTTATTTTAGTTAAATCACTTTTGTCCCAGGCTCTTATCTTTACTAACACTTATTTCCTAGATTCAACAGAAAGCTCTTTAGCCATCTGCTTCACTATTTTCGGTGCACTCCATAGTGGTGGTAGGAGCAATATTGAAACAGGTACTGCCGTGACGACAATGAAGTTCTGCAATGCCTGTATACTTCCTTCACCAATTGTTAGTAGTACGACCGTTAACATACCAAATAATACGACCCAGAAAACTCTCATCCATTTTTGTGGATGTTCTGTTCCTTGTAAGGTGACTGCTACTGTATAGGAGATGGAATCAACGGTTGTCGAGACAAACACGATACTAACGATTAAGAACCCAACAGCCATCCATAATCCCATTGGTAGTTGGTCCATAATTGCCATTACGGTCGCGGGCATTCCGCCATCAGCTAATGGACCTGAAATGGAACCAGGATTTTTGAGCTCATGAGATAACCCAGTACCGCCAACAATGGCAAACCAGAAATTACTAACCAACGGAGCGATAATAGATACCGCTACAATAAGCTCTCTAACTGTACGACCTCGCGATATTTTGCTTATGAAAATCGCCATCATTGGAGCATACCCAAGGAACCAGCCCCAGAAAAATACAGTCCAATAACCAAGCCAAGCTTGATCTGCACGATATAAATTCATTTCGAAAAAATGCTGTAGTTGAAAAGCTTGGGCACCAATGAAAGAGTCTATTAAAAACATCGTTGGGCCAATGATGAGAATGATTGCTGCTAATAACACAACGAATATAATATTTAAACGACTTAAGAACTGAATCCCTTTGTCCACACCACTTGCTACGGATATAGCAGCAATAAGAATGAGGGCTCCAACAACGATCATATTTGTTGCTAGCGTATTTGGAATACCGAATAAAAAATGCAGACCATACCCAATTTGCAGACCTAAAAATCCGATCGGTCCCATTGTTCCTGCAGCTACTGCAATAATTGAAACGATATCGGCTGTTGAACCGATAATACTTTTATGAAATATTTTCTCACCGAAAATAGGATATAAAATGGCACGTGGTTTAAGTGGATATCCCTTATGATAATGTGCATACATGAGGACAATGGTTGTTAATGTACCTAAACAAGCCCAAGCTAGAAAGCCCCAGTGTACAAAGCTTTGGGCTAAAGCCGGTATGATCGCCTCTAGCGGTGTCATCCCATCGCTTTCAAACAACGGTGGCGTTGTAACAAAGTGATAGATTGGCTCTGATGCAGCCCAAAATACACCACCACTAGCTAGAAGTGTACATAGAATCATCGAAATCCAACGGAAATAACCATTCTCAGGTTTCTCCATTTTACCTAGTTTCAGATTACCGTATTTTGAAAAAGCTAAAATAATACCGATCACAAAGTTTCCTAGTAATAATAACTGCCAATACGCACCAAAAAAGGTAACTGACCAATTGAAGGATTCAGTTACCCACCCCTCAACCTTCCCAATATCAATTAGTGAAATAATGACAAAGAGGAATAAAAATCCTCCACTAACAGCAAATGTCGTCCAATCTGTTTTTACATTCTTTCTTATATTCATTCTTTTCCTCCTAGAAATTATAACGAAGCGAGTTCGTTCTTTTTTTTAACCTAGCTTCTTGAGGAAAAGACTACGGAACGGAGGGGCCACTTGCTGTCTTTCTAAACCGGATGCACCTACTATAATCGTCTAAGATAATTTCACCTACCTCTCTATTTCTTATATTTAGTTTAATCTCTTCATTAGATGAATGTAATAGATTAATATTATAGTGATAAAATTAATCTCAGTCAAATAACTTTATATTGTAAGTGAGTTTATATTATGGAAAGCAGTTAAAGAATGGTTAAGCGTTGATAATACTGCTAAGGGATAATATGCGGGTACTTGAGGTACTTCGTGAGCATATTAAGCGAGAAGTATGCTCGACATGCACGAGCAGACACTTCCTGAGTTTTTGACAGTTGAAAATTTCGCCGGCTTTTTTATTTCTGAGGTGGAAAAGGTTTTAGGAAAAGCATCTTAATGATTTACATAGAATATAATTAAAACAAATAGGGATTAGAATAGAAGAATGAAAACAACATGCTTGTATTAGGAGGTTATAATGGGTTCTTATCGTTTGTATCAACGGGAATTGTTACAAAAGGAGTACCACCCAACTGTTTCTGCCTATTACTTTAAGACATGGGAAACCTTTCAAATGGATTATCACACTCATGATGACTTAGAAATTATGTATGTGATTGAGGGGAAATGTACAGTTTTAATTAGGGACAAACTCATTTCAATGAAAAAAGGCGATTTCGTCTTACTTGATGCCAATTTAGAGCACCAATTGGTTGTCGAACAACATGCTCCTTGCCGGATGTTAAACATCGAACTATCATTTGTTGAAAAGCAAGGAATGTTTCCTTCCATAAAAGAACTAGCTAGTAAAAGTAAGCGCTTAAGTGAATTGTCGACATTCAGTCAGTCCTATCTTGTATTAAAGGATTCAAATGAAATCTTCCATACGTTGAAAAATCTTGTCCTTGAACTAGATAAGAAGGAAGAGGAAAGAGATATGATGGTTCAACTACATCTGTCTCAGTTGTTAATACAGATTTGCAGAATCATTATTGATGAAAAGGAGAAACAAATTGAACATCAGCAGACGAACGTCTATTTAAAGAAGGTCATCGAGTTTATTCACCATCATTATGATTGTGATCTGAAGATGAAGGAGATAGGGGAGGCTGTCAATCTTCATCCTGGTTATCTTCATCGAATTTTTAAAAAGCACTTCAATATGACGGTTATGGAATACTTAACTAATTTACGGATAGAAAAAGCCAAAATGCTATTAGCTGATACTGACATTCCTATTATCGAAATTTCTTCCTTTGTGGGTATTAATAGCCGTCAATACTTTAGCTTACTGTTTAAAAAACATACGCAGTATTCACCACACCAATACCGAAAATTAGTCGAACAAAACATACTTAAACATAGCGAATAAGCTGAAATTTTAAGAAGATAACGGGGCAACTAATTGTTGCTCTTTTTTTGTTAGTTTTAAAAGAAGTTAAAATATTATACAAAATTTTAACATTTAGGTTACATCTTTGAAAACGTTTACAATGATCTTTTGGTAATGTTGAAGTAAGCAATTGAAATCAAATACAAAGGAGGAATATTTGGAATATAGTGTGAACTGTTCTAAAATTCTATTTCTCGGGGGGCAATCATGAAAAATATTTTAAAGTTTCTACTATTGTTAGTTGTCATGAGTGTTGTCTTTTTAGCTGCATGTAATAGTGAAGATACGTCAACTGATAGTCAAAATGAGGATTCCGAAACGACGAACAAGGATGAAAAGGTGAAAATTACGTTTCAAGCCTGGGGAAACCCGGCAGAAATTGAAGTGTATAATCGAGCAGTAGATGCGTTTATGGAAGAAAACCCGAACATTACAGTGGAAATGGTACCTTCTCCTGGAGAACAGTATGAACAGAAGCTTTTAACATCATTACAAGGTAGCAGTGGTCCAGATGTGTTCTATGCACATGAGCCGACCATGGCAAAAATGATTGAAGCAGGTATTGTTGAACCTCTTAATGATTTCTTTGCTACTGAAGATAGTTATTCAAAACTTGAGGATTTTCCAGAGGGATTATACGGACCAGCTAAAAAAGATGGTCAGTATTATGGGGTAACACCGGATGTGAATCCGATGGTTATTTACTATAACAAAGGGGTTTTTGAAGAAGCGGGAGTTAAGACACCACAAGAATATTATGATGAGGGTAATTGGAACTGGGACACCTTTGAAGAAGTGACGAGTCAGTTAATGGCTGCTGATAAAAAAGGATTTGTGTTAGAAAATTGGTGGGGGCATTGGTATAGCTGGATTTGGTCAAATGGTGGTCAAATCTTTGATGAGAACGGAAAACTTGTCTTACATGAAAATGAAAAAGGACAAGAAGGAATCAAGTTCATGGATCAATTAGTTCAAAATGGAAATGCGATCTATGCGGGGTCCTTACCACAAGGTCAAGGTGTAGATGCCATGTTTATGTCGAATCAGGTAGGGATGATTTCAGGTGGAAGATGGTTTACACCTCAATTTGATCAGAATCCAAATTTAGACTATGATTACATCTATTTACCTAGTAATACAGATCAAATCCAAAATCCGGTGGGAGTGCCAGTTGCTTATATGGCTGTAAATGGATCTAGCAAGAATAAGGAAGCGGCAATGAAGTTTGTTTCCTATTATGTCGGACAACAAGGCCAAGAGTTGAGAACAGGAGAAGGTGGTAGTGCCATGCCATCTCACCCTGATGCGGATAACGCTACTCTTGCAGCTACAGATTCAACTAAACATTTCAACTATTTCCTAGATGCTAGAAATAATGGATTTACGCATGGTTCAAACTTAGCTTATGATGCACAATACCCTGGATTAAGTGCAGATATTGAAGAAGAGATGGATCTTATGTTTTTAGGCAAGCAAGATGCTGAAACGACAATCGATCATATTGTTGAATTGATCAAAGAACGGGAAGAGGCTACTCAATAAGAAAAATATGGCCGGGGCTAACATGTTAGAACAAATGGAAATACGATCAACTATAGATAGTGTAAATGCAGTCGCTTCTAAACTATACTTCACTATGCTATGACGGTTCGTCATTTCAGTTTAACAGTTTAGATAGGTCCCGGCCTCCATTCAATGAGGTGAGTATATGAATAGACGGAAAAACTTGTGGGGTTTTCTATTAATTGGACCACAACTTATAGGCTTACTTATTTTTTCGCTTATTCCTTTAGGGTACGCTCTATGGTTAAGTTTTACAGATTGGAATGGCTTTGGGTCGTCTAACTTTGTTGGGCTTTCAAATTACATCGAACAGTTCACGAACCCCGACTTCGGAAAAGCGATTGTCAATACAGTCTACTACATGATATTAGTGGTTCCTATTGGTATTGCACTCGCTCTTATACTAGCGGTTGCTTTAAATAAAGTGAAAGGAAAAGAGTTTTATAGAGTTTTCTTTTTTATGCCAGTTGTGACGAGTTCGGTATCAGTCGGTATTATATTCATGTGGATTCTTAACGGGGATTTTGGGATCTTAAACCAAATGCTTGAAAAGATCGGAATTGACGGCCCACATTGGCTAACTGATACAAAATGGGTTATTCCCTCTATTGCACTACTAAGTATATGGTGGGGCCTAGGGTATAACATGGTCATTTTCCTCGCTGGTCTACAAGGGATTTCAAGAAGTTATTATGAAGCAGCAGAAATTGATGGAGCCAATACGTTCCAACGTTTTAGGCATATCACGTTACCTTTACTTACACCAACGACATTCTTTGTCACAATTATGACGATTATATCATCGTTTCAAGTATTTGATCAGGCGTTTGTTATGACAAATGGTGGCCCTGCTAAGGCAAGTTACACGATGGTTTTTCATATTTATGATCAGGCATTTGTCGATTTCACGATGGGTAAAAGTGCAGCTGCAGCCATGATACTATTTGTAGTAATTCTTACGTTCACACTCATTCAATTCAAGCTTCAAGATAGGTGGGTTCATTATGGACAGTAAAGTAGTCGTATCACCCGTTCCTAAGGTCACCGTAGGTAAAAAAGGAAAAGGGAAAATGGGATCAAAGTTCCTTCTCCATGGTTTACTCATTTTTGGAGCGTTAGTCATGGTCTTTCCTTTTATTTGGACGGTACTCAGTTCATTAAAAGATATGTCGCAAATCTTTATCATTCCACCAAAGTGGATTCCAGATCCATTCGTGTGGAATAATTTTCGCTCGTCGCTAGAAGCAATGCCTTTTGCTCAGGCTTACTTTAACAGTTTCTATATCACGATGATTATTGTCGTAGCAACGTTGTTTACCGCATCGATGGCTGCCTATGCCTTTGCAAAAATAAAGTTTAAAGGAGCTAATCTGCTCTTTATCCTTTTTTTAGCAACAATGATGATTCCAAAGCAGGTTACTATGATCCCGCTTTACCTGGTGATGGATTGGTTAGGATGGTTAGATACTCACTTAACGTTAATTGTTCCTGGAGCATTATTTAATGCATTTGCTGTCTTTTTACTAAGACAATTTGTGCTGGGCATTCCTAAGGAGTTAGAAGAAGCAGCGGTCATGGACGGAGCTGGTTATTTCCGTATCTATTGGAGTGTCATTCTGCCTCTTATTCGACCTGCATTAGCGGCAATTGGTATTTTTACGTTTATGGGTGCTTGGAATAACTTTATCGACCCTCTTATTTATTTGAACTCACCGACCAACTTTACGGTTCCCTTGTTATTGAATCAATTTAAGGGACTTTATACGGCTGATTGGTCGTTAATGATGGCTGGAACTGTAATCTCGATCGTCCCTGTTTTAATTGTGTATGTCATAGCACAAAAACAAATTATTGAGGGAATCGCTATTACAGGGGTCAAGGGATAATCATTGATAGAGTTAAAATAAGTGACAAGGTTTATATAGGCTAGTGAGGAGATTGAAAACAAAACGTTCTATGAATCTTATTATAGTGGAGTTGCTATTTCTATATGTGAGGAGAGTTGGTTCTATGTCATTCAAGATTGCTTTTATTGGTGCAGGGAGTATTGGTTTTACAAGGGGCTTATTGCGTGATTTATTAGCAGTCCCTGAGTTTCATAACATTGAGGTGGCCTTTACTGATATTAATCACGAAAATTTAGAAATGGTTAGACAGCTTTGCCAAAGAGACATTGATGAAAATGGGTTAGATATTCAAATCGATGCCACACAAAATCGGAAAGAGGCATTTCGTGATGCTAAATATATCTTCTCTGTAGTGAGAATTGGCGGGTTAGAGGCATTTGAATATGATATTGATATTCCTTTGAAATACGGGATCGATCAATGTGTAGGAGATACCCTTTGTGCCGGAGGGATTATGTATGGACAGCGTGGTATTATAGAAATGTTAGACATCTGTAAGGATATTCGTGAAGTAGCGGATCCTAATTGCCTATTGCTGAACTATGCCAATCCGATGGCGATGGTGACATGGGCGTGTAATCAATACGGTGGAGTTCGGACTATTGGACTTTGTCATGGCGTTCAAGGTGGACATCGGCAGATTGCAGAAGCGTTTGGACTCGAGAAAAAGGATGTTGACATCATATGTGCTGGAATCAATCATCAAACGTGGTATATCAGTGTCAAGCATGACGGCGAGGAATTAACAGCGAACGTACTGGAGGCATTTGAGAACCATCCGGAATTTCCAAAAACGGAAAAGGTCCGAATTGATATGCTCAAACGCTTTGGCTATTATTCGACAGAGTCTAATGGCCATTTAAGTGAGTATGTACCTTGGTACCGAAAGCGTTCAGAAGAAATAAAGGATTGGATTGATCTAGGTACGTGGATTAATGGAGAGACGGGTGGATATCTCCGAGTATGTAAAGAAGGTAGAAATTGGTTTAAAACGGATTTCCCCAACTGGCTGAAGGAACCAGCTTTTGAATATAAGCAAGGGGAGCGTGGAGAGGAGCATGGTTCTTACATTATTGAAGCATTAGAAACGGGACGTGTGTATAGAGGCCATTTTAATGTTGTTAATAATGGCGTGCTTACAAACTTACCAGCAGATGCCGTTATCGAAGCTCCTGGTTATGTTGATCGAAATGGAATTAATATACCACATATAGGTGATTTGCCACTTGGTTGTGCTGCTGTTTGTAATGTGAGTATTTCTGTTCAAAGACTAGCCGTTGAAGCAGCGGTTAATGGTGACGACCGGTTGCTTCGACAAGCCATGATGATGGATCCTCTCGTTGGGGCTGTTTGTAATCCTAAGGAAATCTGGCAGCTTGTCGATGAAATGCTGGTCGCTCAGGAGCAATGGTTGCCACAGTATAGTGAAGCCATTCAAGTAGCTAAGGAAAGATTGGAATCTGGAAATCTATTAGAAACGAAGAATTATGAGGGCGCTGCGAGATTAAAAGTGAAAACCGTAGAAGAATTAGCACAAAATAAAGAAGCCGCTCGAAAAAATGCATCGGAATCAGATAAAGCAAAAGATAGACCAGCCGTACAGCAAAAAAACTAAGCGTGTCATCGTTGTTTTCAATAGATCATTTGTAATCATAACGAAACATCTGACATCCAGCGGTGCCTTAATGGAGGTCAGGTGTTTTCTCTAAATGTTGAAAACAATTAACCAATACGCTATCGAATATAAAATGCGAATTAAATGCCTTGTACATCCTAGTAAAGAAAAGTAGTAATTAAATGCTCAGATGAAAACTTCTCGAGACTTTGACAAAACGTGATTTCATCTTGGTTGACTATTATGATCAACGTTATAAAATAGTCATATGTATCCTCAGCATTTGCTATATTAACAGCTATTTTTCACCTAAGGAGTTCTAATATGAACAATACTATGCCCTATGATACATATGGATTCAGGTTTCTAGATACACTTGGTCGTGCATTCTGTCAGCTTTATGCGGTCGGTTTTGATAAGGTGACGAGTCAGGATTATGATTGGGATGGACTTAAGCGAATTGACGGACCTCTTTTCTTGTTTCAATATACTCTTTCCGGCTTCGGTCATGTCGAGGTGGATGGGGTTACATATAAGGTTGAGCCTGGAGCTGCGTTTATGGTTGAGATCCCGAGTTCTCATCGCTATTATCTGCCTTCGTCAAGCGAGTCATGGGAGTTTTATTTTATGTTAATGAGACCTAACACAATTTCAGAGCAATGGCATGAACTTAATCAGCAAATAGGACCTGTTGTTCAAATCCCAAGGGAAAGCTCTGTTATTCTTTTATTACAGGATGTTGTTCATGCTGCAAGTAAGAAGCATATTACCGATGGGTACCGTGCATCCTCCATTGTCTATCAATTTATGATGGAGCTCTATAGATTTAGCACGTCCTACCAAAAAGAAAAAGAAGCCTGGCCTCCGAAAATTCAGATGGCTGTTGAACAAATGGAACAGCATTATAAAATACTACAAAGTCTCGAGGATATTGCTCAATCAGTAGAATTATCCAAGTATCATTTTACGCGAAGCTTCACAAAAGCAACAGGATATACTCCAATTGAGTATTTAACGAAAATTCGTATTGAACATGCAGTGAGACTCTTACGTGAAACAGATGTGACCATCGAAGAAATTGCGAGAACAGTAGGGTACGCAAATGGTAGTTATTTTATCAAGGTGTTTCGGAAGTGGATCGGCTTCTCTCCTGGAGATTTTCGTGCTGGACGTCAGCTCACATCCATTAACCAGCTAAAGATCGAATAATAAAGAGCAATATATTACAACCGATAGCAAATATTTATTGTGGATTGCTTAAACGGATACACATTATTATAAATCTATATAGCAAAAAAGTGTTAAATGAAAGGGATGGATGAAATGAGTAACGGATCACAATTAAATAATAAAAACCATCGTACATTTGCCCAAACACCACCAATGGGCTGGAATAGCTGGGATTGTTACGGAGCCGCGGTAAAAGAAGAAGAAGTGAGGGCAAATGCTGATTATATGGCACAGCATTTGAAGGAGTACGGCTGGGATTATGTCGTAGTCGATATACAATGGTATGAGCCAGGAGCCAATTCCTCTCTCTACAGACCGTTCGTGCCGTTAGAAATGGATGAATATTCACGTCTAATGCCAGCAGCGAACCGTTTTCCTTCAGCTGCAAATGGCAACGGTTTCAAAGAGTTAGCTAAATATGTACACGATCTAGGTTTGAAATTTGGAATTCATATTATGCGTGGAATTCCACGTCAGGCTGTTCATGCAAATACGGCATTACTTGGAACGAATGTCCGTGCAAGAGATATCGCCCATCCGAATTCTATCTGCCCATGGAATACAGATATGTACGGCGTTGATGCATCTAAGGAAGGGGCACAGGAATACTATGATTCCTTATTTCAAATGTATGCGGAGTGGGGCGTTGACTTTATTAAAGTAGATGATATCGCAGCATCTAGATTGTACCATGTTCATCTTCCAGAGATCGAGCTTATTCGGAAAGCAATTGACAAATGTGGTCGTGACATCGTATTAAGTCTTTCTCCTGGACCAGCTCCAGTTGAACATGCCGAGGAATTAAAGGCAAATGCGAATATGTGGAGAATGACTGACGACTTCTGGGATAAGTGGGAACTGCTTCATGATATGTTTGATCGCTGTGAACGATGGTATTCCCATGTACAGCCAGGAAATTGGCCGGATTGTGACATGCTGCCATTAGGGCATATCGGCATTCGCTCTGTTGACGGTGGAGGGAGTGATCGTTGGACTCGTTTCACAAAAGACGAGCAAGTGACGATGATGACATTGTGGAGTATTTTCCGGTCTCCGTTAATGTTTGGCGGTGAGTTACGTGACAATGATGAATGGACCCTTTCCCTTTTAACAAATGCCGAGGTGCTATCAATGCATCAAAACAGTCATAGTGCGAAATTAGTCTCACGTCAGGATGATAAAATTGTCTGGATGGCTAATGATGATAATGGCAATACGTATGTTGCCTTGTTTAACGCATCGGAGGAAGAGACATCTGTAAGTGTGACATTGGATGAGCTTGGCCTTACATCAGCTATGAATGCTCGTGACCTGTGGAAGGGTGAGGAAGTAGGTCTGATTAATGATAAGATTGAACAGACGATTCCTGTACACGGAGCGATGTTGTTTAAACTCTATTAATCTATTCGATTGTTAATAGAGTTACAAATAAGATAATTTCAAAGACACAACCAAACTAGTCGCATGCAAAACGTATGGGTTTCGAGAGTGGAGAAATCCATACGTTATTTGTAATTATGAGTAATATAAAGGAAAAGGACACGCATTCGTTGAAACTATTTTATAATGTTAGTAGTGTCATCTTTAGATAGAGGAGTTGGAGACTATGAAAGATCACCGTAACTGGGCTGGGAATTATCAGTATCATGCAGAAAGGCTGCATGTGCCTGAAACGATAGAAGAAGTGCAAAAGATAGTTGCTTCGAGTAGCAGTGTAAAGGTAGTCGGAACTCGGCATTCTTTTAATAGTATTGCCGATACGAATGAGGATCATATCTCCTTAGAACGTTTAAACCGGGTTGTGAGCTTAGACCGTGACAAGCAAACGGTTACGGTTGAAGGTGGAATCACGTATGGAGATTTGAGTAAGTATCTTCATCTTCAAGGGCTTGCATTGCCAAATTTGGCTTCGCTTCCGCATATTTCTGTAGCAGGTGCCTGTGCAACTGCAACACACGGATCTGGTGATGGTAATCAGAGCCTTGCTACATCAGTTCGTACTATGGAAGTCGTAACGGCTGAGGGCGATGTGGTTAGCTTCTCTCGTGATGAAGATCCTGAGATTATGGACGGTGTTTCAGTAGGGTTAGGAGGGTTGGGGGTCGTTACCCAATTGACATTAGATGTGATCCCATCCTTTCAGATTAGGCAGCTCGTATATGAGAATCTATCGATGTCTCAATTAGAAAATGAATTGGATGCTATTACGTCAAGTGCCTATAGTGTCAGTCTTTTTACAGATTGGAAGAACGAAAGCTTTAACCAAGTATGGCTCAAGCAGCAAGTTGTTGTTGATAACGATTGTTCAATTGCACCTGATTTTTTTGAAGCAACTGCGACTGTAGCTAATGTCCACCCTGTACCAGGGCAAGCCGTCGAGAATTGCACAGAACAAATGGGAGTAGCAGGTGAATGGCATGATCGATTACCTCATTTCAAAATGGACTTTCTACCTAGTAGTGGGAAGGAGCTGCAAACGGAGTACATCATGGCGAGGGAGCGTGCCTACACCGCATTACAAGCGATCGCCCCATTGAAAGAGGAAATTGCACCGCTTCTGCAAATATCGGAAATACGTACGATTGCTAAGGATGAGCTTTGGATGAGTCCGTATTATAAAAGAGAATCGGTTGGCTTTCACTTTACGTGGAAAGATAACTGGGAAGAGGTTCAGAAGGTATTACCAAAGATTGAGGAGCGATTAGCCCAATTCGATGCACGACCTCACTGGGGTAAGCTATTTACGATGGCACCAGACAAGCTCCAATCACTCTATGAAAAGCTACCAGATTTTCAAAAGCTTCTGAAGCAGTATGACCCAACGGGGAAGTTTCAGAATGAGTTTCTGAAGAAGTATATATTTGGTGAGGAGTAGGCTAGGAGCGTTATTAGTTGATCGTGGTGATGTGCGGATTGTTTGGGTTTTGAACGAGATGGTGTCTGAATCATAATTTTTGGGGCAGTTATGCTAATGTTAAGTGAAATTATAGTAGAAGAAGGAGCTTTCTTGAAAAGCTCCTTCTTTTTTTATGTTCACGTGGGAACGATGAGGTAGTCCAGATGAGAATAATGATAAGAGGGGGTGTTGATTAGTTAGTGTGGGTGTGATTTACTAGTGAACTTAATTGGGTTACTTGTTCAGCTAGATGGGTTTACTATCGGTAGCAGGCACTTTACTCGCCGAATAGAGGGTTTTACTATCGGCTAAAGCGATATTACTATCCAAGAAGTAGTTTACTAACCGGCTAAGGCCCTTTACTCGCCAAACGGGAGGATTTACTGTCGGCCAAGGCGATATTACTAGCCAAGGAGTAGTTTACTAACCGGCTAAGGTCCTTTACTCGCCGAACGAGAGGCTTTACTGTCGGCTAAAGCGATATTACTATCCAAGAAGCGGTTTACTAACCGGCTAAGGTCCTTTACTCGCCGAATGAGAGGCTTTACTGTCGGCTAAAGCGATATTACTATCCAAGAAGCGGTTTACTAACCGGCTAAGGTCCTTTACTCGCCGAATGAGAGGCTTTACTGTCGGCTAAAGCGATATTACTATCCAAGAAGTAGTTTACTAACCGGCTAAGGTCCTTTACTCGCCGAATGAGAGGCTTTACTGTCGACTAAAGCGATATTACTGTCCAAGAAGCAGTTTACTAACGGGCTAAGGCCCTTTACTCGCCGAATGAGAGGCTTTACTGTCGACTAAAGCGATATTACTGTCCAAGAAGCGGTTTACTACCCGTCCAAAGCACTTTACTATCTATCCAAGGCCCTTTACTATCCTCCCAAATCACTTTACTGTCCAAATAAGTTGTCACACCAAATAACTGCGACTTATCAATAAAATGAACGAATCTGTTTCCACATCCTACATAGAATGAATTATGTTCCCATTCTGGAGGTGGCGAAAATGGTTCATGTGGTCAAACCTGGTGAAAGCCTAAATCAAATCGCAATAGATTACCGAAAACCGTTAAATGAGATTATCCGTGCTAATCCGTCAATCAACCCGAATGTTATCACTGTAGGTCAATCGATTGTGATCCCAGGATTTCCATCATCCAGTTTGATTCCGTATCGGATTGAGGTATCCATTAACAACCGATGGTTACGATTAATAAAGGATGGAGTCATACAAAAACAATATCCAATCGCTGTCGGAAGAATCCTGCATGAAACACCGATCGGCACCTATATCATTATAAATAAAGCACCGAACCCTGGAGGCCCCTTTGGCACAATGTGGATGAGCTTGTCTAAGCAACATTATGGTATTCATGGCACGAATAATCCCAGCTCGATCGGTCAAGCTGTCTCTAAAGGGTGTATCCGAATGTACAATCGAGATGTGGAAGAGTTAGCTCAATTGGTTCCAATTGGCACTCCCGTTCGAATTCAGCCATAAAGTTTTACGGTAGCAGATCAGCCACATTTTCATCTGTGTTAAAATTAACTATAGGCTCAGCAAAACATAGCCTAACAAGGAGGGGATTAAATGAAAGTCTTATTCATTGGTGGAACAGGTCTGATAAGTAGTGCGGCTTCACAATTAGCTGTTGCGGAAGGAATTGATTTGTATCTTTTAAATCGTGGAAATCGTGACGCTTTTGTACCAGAAGGAGCAAATGTGATTCGAGGCGATATTAATAACCGGAGTGAAATGGAAGCGCTGTTACAGGATCAATCGTTTGATGTGGTCGTTAACTGGATTATCTTTTCTCCAGAGGAAATCGAAAGAGATATTCACTATTTCACAGGTAAAACGAAGCAATATATTTTTATTAGTACAGTCGCTACCTACGAACGACCACCGAGTTATTACATAGTCGATGAAACAACAACCCAACATAACCCGGTATGGGACTATGCGACAAACAAAATAGCTTGTGAGAAAAGATTGATAGAGGAATATGAAGAAAAGAACTTTCCCATGACCATTGTTCGCCCTTCACATACATATGGAGAGACGGCGATCCCTTTTGCGATCACAAGTGCTGCACATCCATGGACCTTGATTGACCGGATTCTTAATGGAAAGAAAATGATTGTTCCAGGAGATGGAACCTCTTTATGGACGATTACGCACAATACGGATTTCGCCAAGGGATTGGTTGGTCTGTTAGGTAACCCTGAAACAATTGGACAAGCATTTCATATCACTTCTGATGAGGTTAAAACGTGGAATCAGTATCTAACGGCCATTGGTAAAGTTCTTGGAGTCGAACCAAAGATGATCCATATGACATCAGAGTGTATTTCATTGTTTATTCCTGAAATGAAGGCACCTTTGTTTGGTGATGCAGCTAACAGCTATATCGTTGATAACAGTAAAATAAAAGCCTTTGTCCCAGAATTTAAGGCAACAACCTCATTTGAGGAAGGTATACAACAATCGATTGACTATTTTAAAAAGCATCCTGAAAAACAAACGATTGACCAAGAGCTTAATGCTAAAATGGATAAGGCCATTGCTAGCTACGAGGAGTTTTTATCGACTATAGCTAGTAAGTAGAAAGGATTTACCTATCAAGTGCTCTTATCTCTCAGCCCCTGTACGTATCGTTGTAGTAAGTCAAGTGAATAGTAAAATAAGAGGTTGGGACAAAAGTAATTTAACTAATAGAAAATCCGAACAATGATAAGTGGCGGACGTAACCGGTCCTGAAATATACTACGCTTTCCGCGGGAAGCCGGTGAGCCTCCTCGTCTACGCCTGTGGGGTCTCACCCTTGGCTTTTACATGAGCCCACTGAAAAAGTCCCTTTGGGCAGGTTCGAGGAAGCAGCAATGGCTCCACACGTTGCAAG
Organism: Halalkalibacter suaedae; assembly: GCF_017939705.1. Taxonomy (GTDB): domain Bacteria; phylum Bacillota; class Bacilli; order Bacillales; family Bacillaceae_D; genus Halalkalibacter; species Halalkalibacter suaedae. The sequence continues at coordinate 663,705 of NZ_JAGKSQ010000002.1, read as the reverse complement.
CCTTCTATGAGAAACCCACTCATAGAAGGCTTAAGACAATGCAACGGTTCGCTCATTGCTTAAAGGCCCCTAAAAAAAGGTGAAAATCATACCTTTTTCAGTGGCCTCTTTTACATCCCGCAGGAGTCTTCGTATATTTCATCCACTAGGTAAGTGTTTTGTTCGGTATTTCAGTTAGACACTTTATTTATGTCCAGTCTCGTTATTACTATGAATAGAAAATCATGCTCAAGTAATCTCCCCTATAGAAGTCTTATGAGATCATCAATTTGAGTAACTAATAATTTCATTTACCGTATTTAGTATATATTTGTAGATAATTACAGTTGAAAAAATATATAAAAAGGGCGGGGTTAGAAAGAGATAGCTAACCCAGCTATGACCAGTGTAGTTCGAGGATGAATTACTTTTTGTCTGTAAAGGTAGGTAATCACCCATTTTTATGGGTACAAGTTGATAGTTAAAGGCCTAAAACATAGAATGTGGGGACTAAACAAAAGGAGTGTATTCCATGTATTCAAACGGCTACCACAACCAATTCACGGACGTCCCTACTTATATGCCAGAAGGATATGACACGGTATCATATGAAGATAGAATGTTTTTCCCTTTCTTTCCGTCACAAGGAGGAGGCCAATTCGGCCAACCTAGTTCACCACCCCCATTCGGACCGCCTGGACAAGGGCCGCAAGGAGGGCCTCCATTCGGACCACCCGGACAAGGACCTCAGGGAGAACCTCCATTCGGACCACCTGGACAAGGACCGCAAGCTGGACCACCAATGAACCCGCCGCCTTCAACGATCCCACAATCAATGCAAATATCGCAATCACAAGATGTAAGTACATTTGCTGTAGATCCAGGTAGTATTAGAGGTTGCTTATATCGATATACGTATGTGAGATTAAGTAGATTTCAACAGTTCTGGTTCTATCCAACCTACGTGGGACGCCGCTCTGTTGCTGGGTATCGTTGGAACGGGTTTAGATGGGTCTATTTCGGTATCGATCTTGAACGAATTCAATCCTTTAGCTGTGTTTAAGAAATAAATTGGTGAAAGAAGAGGTTGGGACAAAAGTGATTTAACTGGTAGAAAATCCGAATAACAATAGTTAGCGGACATAAACCGCTCCTGAAATATACTACGCTTTCCGCGGGAAGCCGGTGAGCCTCCTCGTCTACGCCTGTGGGGTCTCACCCTTGGCTTTTAGATCCCGCAGGAGTCTACGTATATTTCATCCGCTATGTGATTGCTTTTTTCGGCATTTCAGTTAGACACTTTAGTTATGTCCCAACCTCTTTTTTTAGTTAAGGTTGATAGTTTAAACGAATTTGATGAAAAGTTGAGGACTATTGGTTTCTGTTCTAAAAATGAAGTCGCTGTATCGTCATATAAGCATCTGTCCCTTAGCAATAATAAGTAAAAGATTATTTTCATAAAAAAACCCCTGTACAATGTATTGTACAGGGGTTCTCGATTAGCATTTAGGCAGGTAAGCTGCTCCAACAATAATTAACAGGATAAATAAAACAACAATAAGTGTGAAAGAATCGTTTTGAGCTACAGGTGCAGGCGGCATTCCATATCCATAAGTAGGGGCAGTATAAAATGGTTGTTCTGGAGCATAAGCACCCATCGTTAGTGGTGCAGCCATATTAGTGAATGGAGCATTTACATTTGCACCCATTGTATAGGGGGCGTTAACGTTAGCATGCATGTTGACACTTCCTTTTCGAGTTAGTCTAAGATCTCTATATACTACGCATCTAGACTAATGTTGAGCCCGTCTATTATAAAAATGGGTATGTGTCCTTGGTCACTTTTATCGTTTAAATAAAAAATAAAGATGTTGTAAATAGGAAATCGAGCAATGGTTATGATGGATTAGGTACTGTTGTTTTTTATAGGTTCGGTCATTTCTTTGCAGGGAGAGGAATTGATAAAGTCTTGAAAATGATGGCCTTGTAATTAAATTTGTCAAATAGCTGGATTGAGTACTCTGTGGTTGTCTAAATTCATTTAAGATTTCGATCATTTCTTCAGCGGACTTTATGCCAATTCCATGTCCAAAAAAAAGATCATTACCTAGAAAGACAGCATTTTCTCCTCGATACCAAAATGTATTGGGATTAACGTCAGGATTACTAAAATACACGACATCACCAGGCAATAAATCGCCATAAAAGGTCTGCAGCTCAAGGTCGGAATCGGTATGCCAGCTGTATAAATAGAGATTTTGAAAGATCAAATTAAACAAGTGATCACCGATCTGACGAAGAATGGCATGGTAGAAGTTAATGACACAAGCTGTTGCACATTCAAAGGAATAAAGTGAGCTATTACGATAAATGTCCCAAATCCCATCAGATGGCCTGACGTCATTTCTTAATAAGAACCCGCCACTTTCCGACACATACCAATAGCTAGGATTACAACTAGTATGTTCGAAGGTTGTAAATTGTGATTGACCTTCACTCATGCTAATCGCACTTTCAATCAGATTTCTGCGTATGTTGATTTCAAAAGAAAACTCATCCATGGAATGATACGAATAGAGGTCGGGTGCTTGATCCATAGATTGTATGATCATTTTTTCCATATTGCTCATGTTCGTCGAATTATCTAATTGAAACGGTCTTCCCATTAGTTGAATCATGTATACCTCCATTTAAACATTTAATGTATGTATGATCTATCGTATTCTTGATTCATTCTAATGATGTTATAGAGGTTTCATCTTTCTAGAGAGTTATAATCCTCCTTTAGAAGGAATTAAACAAGCCTTTGTTGAACCTGTAATTTATGTAAGCGATTTCATCTAAAGTTATAGGATTTAAAGATTGATGATCAATCACAGAAAAACTGGTCTGATAATTATCAATATCATGCTGTCAGGTTAAATACACCTGATAGATCGAAGAGGTATGGTATCTAAAGTCTACAGTGTAAAGGTATTACGAACAAAGTATTCGTTCAATGAGATTGCCGACACGAAGGAGGATCATATTCATCTAGTTTGCTACACTTCGAGGTGAACTCTTGACTATTATTTGTTTAGCAAATCAATAGAAATGGAGAGGGTATTAATGAAAAAACAAGGTCTAAATCCGTATCTTCCGTCTTGGGAGTACATCCCAGATGGTGAACCATATATTTTTAACGATCGGGTATATGTTTACGGTTCACACGATCGATTCAACGGTCATGTATTTTGTCTCAACGATTATGTATGCTGGTCGGCACCAGTACAGGATTTAGGAAATTGGCGATATGAAGGTGTTAGTTATAAAAAAACTGATGACCCGCTGAATCAAGCTGGGAATATGTGTCTGTATGCACCTGATGTGACAGCGGGACCTGATGGGAGGTACTACTTGTACTATGTGTTAGATAAGGTTTCTGTTGTATCGGTTGCAATTTGTGATGCGCCTGCTGGTACATATGAATTTTATGGATATGTCCATTATGAGGATGGAACTCGTTTAGGAGAGCGTGAAGGGGATGAACCTCAATTTGATCCAGGTGTTTTGACGGAGGGAGACCTGACGTATCTCTATACGGGGTTTTGTGCAGCGGGTGATACATCGAGACATGGAGCGATGGCTACGGTTCTTGGTCCGGATATGCTAACGATTGTGGAAGCTCCGACATTTATTCTTCCAAGTAAACCTTATAGTAAAGGCAGTGGCTTTGAAGGGCACGAATTTTTTGAAGCACCTTCTATTAGAAAAGTAGGCGATACGTATTACATGATTTATTCTTCAGTTGTCATGCATGAGCTTTGCTATGCAACAAGTAAGCATCCTACGAAAGGTTTTGTGTATAGAGGTGTGATTATTAGTAATAATGATCTCGGTATTGATACGTATAAGCCCGCAGATAAGCCGATGTATTATGGTGGGAATAATCATGGCAGTATCGTTGAAATCGGTGAGAGCTGGTATGTCTTCTATCACAGACATACGAATGGTTCTAGCTTTAGTCGGCAGGGATGTTTGGAAAAAATAGAATTCTTAGAAGATGGAACCATTCCGCAAGTCGAGGTGACATCATGCGGTCCAAATGCTGGGGCACTTTTGGGACAGGGGGAATACCCGGCTTATATAGCGTGTAACCTCTTTTGCAAGGATGAGTCTGTTTACACCGGTGAACTATTGATGGATAGCCAGTTTCCTAGAATTACACAAGATGGAAAAGATGGCGACGAGGAAACGGGATATATCTCAAATATGAAGGACTCTGCAACGGCTGGATTTAAGTATTTTAACTGTCAAGATGTCAAATCGATAAGCATAAGTGTTCGAGGCTATTGTAGTGGTTCTTTTGAATTGAAGACGGCTTGGGATGGTGAAGTCTTAGCTACAATCCCTGTTCAATTTACAAATGTGTGGACGACATATTCTGCGGATATTAATATACCAAACGGAGATCAAGCGTTGTATCTAACTTATCGAGGACCTGGAATAGCTAATTTGGCTTCTTTCACTTTAAAATAAAAGGGATAAGAATCTATCGTGGGCTGGAGCAAAAGTGATTTAACTAATAAAAAAAACGAACAATAATAGTTGGCGTGCGTAAATCGCTCCTGAAATATACTTCGCTTTCCGCGGGAAGCCGGTGAGCCTCCTCGGCTTCGCCTGTGGGGTCTCACCTTTGGCTTTTATGTCCCGCAGGAGTCTACGTATATTTCATCCGCTACGTGATTGCTTTATCGGTATTTCAGTTAGATCCTTTAATTATCTCACAGCTTCTTTGTGTTTTAATCTATCTTAAATGAAATGCTTCAATATATGTACATAAACGTTTTCATTTAGAACCAAATAGACGTTAGGGTTAGACTATCGTTTTTCATACCTTGTTATTTTCTGATGATCCATAGCGTGTTTAGATTATTTCTTGTAAAATAATATGATTCAACATCTTTTGACAGAACGAACTGGTGTGGTTATGTATCACGATTGTTGCTATCAATAAGTGGTTAGTTGTTTTTCGAAAAACCGAGAACAGATAATAGGAGGCCATTAAGTACGAAAAGATATTCAAAGCCACCCCAATTAGACTCGTTATCTAGTAATATTATCCCACCAACTATAATAACGCTTATTCCTAGTAACATTAGCTTCATCCCGGACTTGTTACTATTATTTACTAGAACAAAAATAATAAAACCGATCAATATCGCTATAGGTAGTACAATGATCATGTACATCAAGTAACGCTCCTTTTAATTAAACTTAGTCTTTTTGCTGAGCCGAGCCAATCAATGATCGTCTTATAGCGTTAGTTTATCATAAATCCATTGAACTAAAAGAAGGTGCATTCTCAAAACGGCACCTTCTTAGTTTTTTATTCTGGACATGGGAGCGATAAGATGGACAACGTTTTATCAAGAATGTTAGTGTTTTGCGTATCTTTTGTATAACTTGGAAAGCAGTTTACTATCGAAGTTGGCTACTTTACTATCCAACTTGACATGTTAACTATCCATTTAGGCTTTAAACACCGGAATCCAATCACCATGTGCCTCAATTAAGTCATCACACATCGCAATAATCTTATCCATTGATAATTCAGCTGCAGTGTGCGGGTCGAGTAGGGCGGCTTGATAGAGATGCTCCTTTTTCTGTGTCATCGCTGCTTCGATTGTAAGAAGCTGTGTATTAATATTTGTCCGGTTTAATGCAGCTAATTGTTCAGGGAGCTCTCCTACATAGCACGGGTTAATCCCGCTTCGGTCGGCAACACAAGGAACTTCGACGACTGATTTTTCAGGTAGATTACTAATGAGATTTCCTCTATTTAAGACATTACCTCCAAATTTAAAAGGAATGTTTGTTTCGATCGCTTCAATGATGCGTGATCCATATTCATGTGACCGTGTATGTGTGAGGTTGTCGTTGTTGACGACTTGATCACGCATATTATTCCAGCCCTCAATTTGCTCAATACAACGTCTAGGATACTCATCAAGGGGAATATTGAATCGATCAATTAAGTCAGGCTCGTTTTGTTTAATGAAGTATGGGTGATATTCTGCGTTATGCTCGGAGGATTCTGTGACATAATAGCCGAACTTATCCATTAGCTCAAAACGTACCATGTCATGATGCTTGGTCTGTTGTTTTTCCTTTGCACGAAGCTTAATTTCAGGATATAAATCCTTCCCATCTTTTTTGACCTCAAGTAACCAGGCCATATGATTAATGCCGGCAATTCGTTCCTCAATTCCGGCGTGATCCATTCCTAGCGACTGGAAGAGATGCTCTGTGCAAATTTGCACACTGTGACAAAGGCCAATTGTCTTTACATTTGTATAACGGAGAAGTGCACCTGTTAAGGTTGCCATCGGGTTCGTGTAATTCAAAAATAAGGCGTCAGGACAAACCTCTTCGATATCCTTTGCAAAGTCCATCATAACTGGAATAGTGCGGAGTGATCTGAAAATCCCACCAATTCCAACTGTATCGGCAATCGTTTGACGAAGGCCATATTTTTTAGGGATTTCAAAATCAATGACAGTGCTTGGCTTGTATCCACCTACTTGAATAGCATTGATCACATATTTCGCTCCTCGAAGGGCTTCTTTTCGGTCAGAATAAGCTTTGATGCTTACATTTGCATTTAGGCTTTTCTTTAGATTGTTTAACATGTTTTCAGAGTCTTTTAATCTCTGCTCATCAATATCAAATAGTGCAAACTCGAAGCCTGCTAATGCAGGGACAAACATACAATCACCGAGGACGTTCTTTGCGAATATCGTACTTCCTGCTCCAAGAAATGTTATTTTTGACATAAGGGTTACCTCCTAATGATAATGTAACGAGACACTTAAGCTAGAAATTGTTCTAAAAATAATTGGAAAAACAACTTCTCCTTTATTGATTTATCTTGATATAATCATAGTAAAGCGGTTTCAATTTCTTCTCAACGGTAAGTTAGTGTGATTGGAGGGTAAAATAGTGCGATTGACAGCTAATGAAGGTCAAGCAAAGTACGGAGTGTACGGGTTTCGTTTTTTCGATACAGGTCCTAATCATGTAGCTAATCTTAGAGTAGTGGGTCGGGAAGAGCTCAAGCCTGGTGATCTATACGACTGGCATGGTTTAAAACGAAAAGATGTCGACACCTATGTATTTCAGTATACAATTGCTGGATTTGGAATGATCGATATGGATGGTATGACGTATTCAGTGGAACCAGGAGAAGCATTTGTCGTTAAGGTACCAAGTGAGCATCGTTATTATTTTCCTGAAGAAAGTAAAGGATGGGATTTCGTATTCTTAACATTGGAGGGTCATGAAGCTGCGAAATGCTGGGAGTTGATCGGAAATCAACAGGGACCTGTGATAAAGGTTCCGCCAGATTCGAAGTTAATTGACCTAGTTTTTGAAATCTATCAAAGCACGAAAGAAGATAAGATCACAGATCCATACTATGCTTCTGCAAAGGCGTATGAGTTTATTATGGAAGGCTATCGTTTTGTTCGTAGTATCGAAGAAGCAGAGGATCCCCTCAGCCAACAAATGACAAAGGCTCTCTCATTTATTCACTCACATTATCATGAACCACTCACACTTGATGAAATCGCATCTGTATCAGGTTACTCGCGGTTTTATTTTATTAAGCAATTCAAACAAAAACTGAAAATGCCACCAATGCAATATCTGACAAAAATCAGAATACAAAAAGCAGTCGGGTTGTTGCGCTCTACTGATGCGACTGTAACCGATATTTCAGAAAAGGTTGGCTTTTCAAACGCGAACTACTTCAACAAAGTGTTCAGAAAGACGATGGGGGTTTCTGCTGGAGCATTTCGAGATAATAAACACAGTATCGGAATCGATCATTTAATTATCGATAAAGCGGGTTCCTATCCTTCTCTAGCTGATGAGGGGGAGTCAGTTTAACCTTGAAACAGAGTAAGTATGCGTGAAAGGAACTGGTGGTTGATGGCAGGCGTGACTATAAGCAACTTGATAGAGAGAAAACGATGATAATAACTAAGTGTCTGTCCATAGTGGTCAGGCATTTTTTTATGGGGAATATCGTTTTGTTCGTAGTGACAATTTCAAATTATTTCTTGAAAAATAATATGATTCAGCATTTTTTGACAGGAAAGGCTAGTGAGTGAATTGGTAGATTAGAACGGTATTCCTAAGCACCTAAATGGTAAAATTTACATAACCTTTTCTTATTCATAGAATTCTATTAACAATTAGTAGTTATACTTTCTATTAGCAGCTAGGCAAGTTACAGTTCAAATTCAAATTTAATACTATATCAGAGGAGTGGTTAAATTGTTTTTGAGTAAATGTAAAAAAGCAGGGTTAGTAGTAGGAATCATATTGTTGCTATTGGTGGTCGTGAACAAAGAGCCGTTGTCTGCTAGCGCAAGCACAAAAACATTTAGCGTTTCGACGTATAATGTAGCAGGTCTACCAGATATATTAACTGGTGAAAATCCGCAGGTGAACACGAGTAAAATAAGCCCATTATTGAATCGATATGACCTTGTAGCGGTGCAGGAGGACTTTGCTTATCATAACGATTTGATTAGAGAGACGACACATCCTTATTTAACCGCACATTCTGGGAACGTTCCATTTGGGGACGGAATGAACTTCCTATCTAAATTTCCGATTAAGGATACTAAAAGAATAACGTGGAGACAAAGACATGGCTTCCTAGGCAATGGTGATGATCAGTTAACACCAAAAGGATTTATGTATTCACAGATGATGGTAGAGCCAGGTGTATATGTTGATGTTTATACAGTGCATACAGATGCAGGAGGAGATAGCGGGTCACTTGCAGCTAGAAGAGATAATATGATTCAATTGGCTGAATATATTAACACCCATTCAGCGGGCAACGCAGTGATTGTTCTAGGGGATACCAACTCTCGTTATACGAGAGGCGATGACAATTTTGAAGAAGTATTACTTGAGGCTACCGGTTTGCGGGATCCGTGGGTTGATCTTGTAAGAAACGGGATGGTACCTGCTGATGGAGAAGCTTTAATGGATGGTAGTAATAAGAATGGTGTGAACTTCGAGGTTGTTGACAAAGTATTCTATAGAAGTAGTCCGTCACTAGATTTAACCGCATTATCCTATAGATTAGAAGATTCAATCTTTGTTGATAGTAATGGACAACAACTTTCGGATCATTATCCTATAGCTGTTACATTCGAATATAAAAAGAATCTTACTATTGATATGAGCACTGCTTGGGGTGGTTCTGGTGGAAATGCATTTAATTTCTTATCAAATGAAGCAGTAGTTAACTCTAAACCAACCTCATTAACGATAAATGCAGGCGCACGTGTAGATGGATTGTCTATGAATTATAAGAATGGGACCGTATTACGACAAGGTGGCACAGGTGGAACTGTAAAGACATTGCAATTAGCGGCTAATGAGTATCTAACTGAAGCTACGTTTTACAAGAAAAACTATAATGGAGATAATCGTATCTTTTATGCGGAATTTAAAACAAACACCGGTCGTGTGATCTCAGGCGGTACCAAGACAGGAGAAGCAATGACGATCACAGCTCCTTCAGGTCATTATATTGCAGGGTTCTTTGGCAGAGCAAAGGATAATATTGATCAAATTGGAGTTATTTCTAAAGTGTTATCACAATAAGACCTATACTGATTAAAATAAAAACGTCCGGATGCTGTTCACTTCTATTATGTGTACACCATCCGGACGAAGTGTTTTTAACAATAATAATAGTTTCTACCTGTTTCTATGAAACCACCAAACGGGAGGAAGTTTACCTGGTAAACTTCTTACCGCATTTTGGGAAAGTTCTATTGCTTTCATTGCATCAACCTTACCAAATCGAATTGTACCTGGAGATACTGGGATCGATGAACGTTGAATAACGGCTCGGATTTGTCCTTTTGTTAACGCTGGGTTCGACGCCTTCAATAATCCTGCTAAGCCACTTATGAACGGGGTCGCTTGTGAGGTCCCGGATACGACTCGGTACAGGCTTGATGATTGAGACAACTCTCCTGAGAAGGTTGACAGAATATCTTCACCAGGTGCAGCAACGTCTACCCAAGAGCCATAGTTAGAGAATTCGGCGAGTTCATTGTTTCGATTTGTGGCGGTTACTGCGAGTACGTCATCGTAAGCTGCTGGAAAGTTCATCTTATCAGAACCATTATTACCAGCTGCCCCAACTAGTAGCACACCATTGCTGGCTGCATATCGAACCGCATTTCGTAGTGTTTCGTTACTCATTTCAGACCCTAAACTCAAATTGATAATATTGGCACCACGATTAGTGGCGTAAATAATTCCTTGTGCCACATCGCTTGATGACCCGCCACCTGTGTCATCCAATACTTTTATATTCATAATACTAGCTGCATTATAGCTTATCCCCGAAATTCCTTTGCCATTGTTCGTTATTGCTGCGGCAATTCCTGCTACATGCGTTCCGTGACCGTGAACGTCTTCAGCTGTCAGTGCATCCGATAAATTTGTCTGATGAATAACCTTGCCTCTTAAGTCCGGATGAATCTGATTAACACCCGTATCCAAAATCGCTATCTTTGCTGAGCGAGTAGAAGTCCGTGCAAGCTCCCATGCAGCTTGTGCATTGATGTTCTCTAGCCCCCATTGCCTCGCAAATAGCGGATCGGTCGTTGAAGCAGTCGTCCTTATTGGTTCAACTGAAGACAGCTCTCTCATCTCTTCAATTGGTTCTACTTGAATACGATAATCTTCCTCGACATATTGAACATCCTCAGAGGCCGTATATCCTGATAGACAGGAGGATAGTTCTTCGGTAGAGACATTTACAACATGTATATCCATATCCTTAAGTTCCTTAACCAATTTCGCTTTTGACTTATCATGCACATGCATGCAACTCGTTCTCTTCGTTCCAGGTTTGAAGCAAACAATTAGTTGTTTCGTTGTTGTCATATAAACACATCGACTCCTCTTTCAAAAGATATCGTATCCTATTCACAAGAGTGACAAGTGAAAAGGTAGATGTACTAGAAAGAGATAAATTGAGGCAAAGACTCACTTTTTACATAATGTGCTTAGAAAGCTCTCCTTACAATCGATTAATTGTCATTTTGTGTTAAAGTATCTTCTAGATAAGATAAGAAAACTAGAAATTTTAAAAAAGTGTATGGCTAATTGACTTGAGTGTGAATTTTTATAGTAGATCCGGAGGGTACCATCATGTTCGATATCAAAAATTATAATACGTTTGAAACAATTGAACCAATTAACAAAGGGTGGTCAAGTGACAAGAAGTATTATATTGAGACCATAAAGAAAGAAAAACGACTTCTTCGATTAGCTGATATTTCAGAATACGAGAAGAAAAAGAGTGAGTTCGAGATGATGAGAGAACTAGCTAAGGACGGTATACCAATGTCAGAGCCTATTGACTTTGGGATATGCGACAACGGTAGGAAAGTCTACTCGCTTTTTACCTGGTGTGAAGGCGAAGATGCTGATATTGTTTTGCCTAGAAAGACAGAGACCGAGCAATACGTACTAGGTATTAAAGCAGGGCAAATACTAAGAGAGATTCACAATATCCCTGCACCGAATGGACAAGAGGAATGGGGAACTCGGTTCAACCGAAAAACGGATACTAAAATAAAAAACTATCATAATTGTGGGATTAAAATAGATGGTGATGATAAAGTCATTACTTATCTCAAGGAGAACAGACATCTCCTTGAAAATAGGCCGCAATCTTTTCAACATGGCGACTATCATGTAGGTAATATGGTCATTTCAGCAGAGGGAGAACTGAAAATCATTGATTTCAACCGTAATGATTATGGAGATCCGTGGGAGGAGTTTAATCGTATTGTGTGGAGTGCGGCGGCTAGTCCACACTTTGCAACAGGGCAGATTAACGGTTACTTTAATGGGAATCCACCTATGCAGTTCTTTAAGCTACTGGCTTTTTATATAAGTAGCAATATGCTATCGTCAATCCCTTGGGCCATTCCATTCGGTGAAGATGAGATTAATGTTATGAAAGATCAAGCAAAAGCTGTTCTTGCTTGGTTTGATGGCATGAAGAATCCTCTACCGACTTGGTATTTAGCAGATTTTTATATTCAATGCATAGATACGATTCCATACAAATTGAAAGCTCCTTTTGATTTCTCGTTTATTGGACAATATGGGAAGGTTTTTAAGGTTTTTGATGATCAAGATTCAGGCAATATCTGCTTCGGAGTAGAAAACGCTGGAAGGAAATATTTTGTTAAATTTGCGGGTGCACCAACAGAGCGGTATTCCGGAAAGCCTGAAGAGGCAATTGAAAAGCTAAAAGCGTCCGTCCTGATTTACCAAGACTTAGCCCATCCCACTTTGATTACTTTTATTAGGGCACAAGAAGTGGGAAATGGCTTCGCTGTTATTTTTGAATGGACTGATGGAGAGTGTATGGGAAAAATGTATCCGGCGTCTAGAGAAAAGTTTATGCAGATGCCTGACAATACGAAGCTTGAAGTGTTTGAAGATATAGTGGCCTTTCATATTCATGTTATCAAAAAGGGGTATGTAGCCATTGATTTTTACGATGGAAGTATCATGTATGATTTCAACTCTAAAAAGACGCATATTTGTGATATCGATTTTTATTCGAAAAGCCCATATCTCAATACGATAGGAAGAATGTGGGGTTCCTCACGATTTATGGCACCTGAAGAATATACGTTAGGTGCAGTAATTGATGAGAGAACAAATGTGTATCTAATGGGAGCCACTGCGTTTGCCCTCTTTGGTGATGAAACAGATAGAACGATTGAAAAGTGGCGATTAGGCGAGGGATTGTTCAAAGTGGCGTTAAAAGCGGTCAGCGATAATAGAGACAAGCGCCATCAGTCCCTATTAGAATTGGAATCTGAATGGAGTAGAGCGAGTTGTATGTAAATAGTGTAATAACCGAGTCGCGGATAAGAATCCTGACTCGGTTTCTTTTATTGGAATTCGTTTGAGGAGAGTACTTACTTTATTAATTGAGCCAAGTCTTGTTTGTTACCCGCGTTTTTGTGAATATCTTAGGTGTCTGGCGTAATTTATTCGTTTACTAGCCGATTCAGGCACTTTACTAGCCTGATTAATAAATTTACTGTCCTATGTAACCATTTTACAAGCCAAGTGGTCCTGATCATGCTGGACCAACCAATTTTATTTTTGAAATAGAACCACATAAAAGGAAAATACTGTTTTCGATAGTGACATGCACCAGCACAATTGATACGATAGTTTTAAGCCATATTAAAAGTAGGAGAAACGGACATGAAAAGGATCCATCCAATCATATCTATGCTTAACGACGCAGCAGTGGTTAAAAGTACTGGGCATATTTTGTACATGTTTAATGAGTTAGATAAATACATAGAAAATGCGGTAGATTACATCTATCAGGGTCTAATAAAAGGAGAAAAGGTGTTATTTGTTGAGGAAAAGGATGTTATTAATCAAATTGTTAATAGGTTAGATGAATTTGAACTTGAGGATGATTACAAAACTAATTTTATTTATATGAGTTCACATGAGTTTTATCTTAATGAAGGAGAACTTGATGTTGAGAGAGCTGGAAACGAGCTAACAGGTCTAATGCGACCATTACTCGATCAAGGCCATGCTGTTCGTACGTGGGGAGCGGTGCCTCTTCCTAATCATGAATCGACATTTGACCGAGTTCGAACGTATGAATGTGATTGTGATGTCTTTATTTCTAAAGAAAGAATGACTTCAGTATGTGCTTATAATGCACTAACAATCCCGGCCTTTTTGCAGAATGAATTATTCAAAACACATACCCATTTTATGACGGATGAATCATTTTCGATTTCGCCTTTGTTCGATAACGGTGACCATAAACCACTGTCTGTACATGAGGTGCAGAGGCTTCAAAGACTAGAAAAGAAATTCAACAATCTCAAAGACGTTAACCACCGTTTGGAATATGAAAATAATTTAGTCAAATTAAAAAAAGAGGCAATTGAACAAAGTGAACAAAAACTTAGAATGATCATTAATGAACTTCCAATCCCTATTATCATAAGGAACAAGACAGGTGTTATCTTTTCTAATAATGAAGCAAAGGAACAATTTCTGCTAACGAATCATCACAAAGAAGTGTTACAGTTTTTTGAAAACTATGATCATCAACATTCAGAAGGGAATTTATCAGAACAGCCACTTTTGATTGATTCAATCCACTACTATGTCGTGTATTCAATTGATTTAATGTATGAAGACGAACAAGCAGTGATGCACTCGTTTGTTGATTTATCACAGGAGAAAGAGAATGAGAAGCTCCTCATACGATCTGAAAAAATGGCGATTGTTGGGGAGCTTGCAGCAAGTATTGCCCACGAATTACGGAACCCTCTAACTTCGGTAAAAGGCTTTTTTCAGATGATGAAGACGACAAATGAAAAGATGGATTTGTATTATACGATCATTGATGATGAGCTTTCGCGTATTGAGCAAATCGCAAGTGAGCTACTCTCCCTAGCAAAGCCTCATATAGATAATTGGAAAGAACACAATGCCGTTCGGCTTATTGAAGAAGTGAAGCTACTACTTACCTCGCAAACGAACATGAATAATATTCGTATTTTACTCGAAACGGATTCGGCAGAATTAAATATAACCTGTGACAGTCATAAGATTAAGCAAGTTTTCATCAACTTGATCAAAAATGCAATCGATTCTATGGGAAATGGTGGTACGATCTTTCTTAAGATCAAAGAACTTTGCAGTGATATTGAAATCCAGGTTATTGATCAAGGAACAGGTATGCCGAGAGAGTTGTTGGAGCGAATTGGGGAAGCCTTTTACACAACGAAAGAAAAAGGGACAGGCATCGGCCTTATGGTCTGTTATCAAATTATTGAAAATCACCAAGGGACAATAGATGTACAAAGTGAGGTTAATCTTGGAACGACGTTTACTATAACATTGCCTAAGACAAGGGTTGGATTAGTGGAGAGTTAATTGAGTGAATGAAGATCCTATCTAGAAACTAAATGTACAAGTGTATCTTTACAAAAATACACCCATAGTCAATCGAATTACAGTTTTTTACATATATCCTATTTCCTTTGTGAATACTACTGATAGTTTAAAAAGGAAGGGAATTTGTAAATGATGGTAGAGAATTCACAGCAACTAACATCCACCGAGTTAGCAATGTTATGGAGCGGGTATATAGAGAATACAATGGCAAAATGTATATTAAAGTATAGCTTGTCGATTGTAAAAGACTCAGAAATTCAAGGAGTAATTGAACTTGGATTAGCTACTTCGGAAAAAAATATCGCAAAGATAAAAGGAATTTTTGAACAAGAAAAAATTCCGGTTCCTTATGGTTTTTCTGATTCAGATGTTAATGTTGACGCTCCTCGTTTATACTCTGATGCTTTTTTGTGTAGATATCTTGAATTCATGGGGAGAAACGGCGAGGTAACCTATTCGCTTGCACATGGAACGTCTGCAAGAAAAGATATTAGAGATTTTTTTAGGTCGTGCCTCTTTTCATCTGCTGCACTCTTTGATAAAGCAGCAGAAGTTATGTTGAAAAAAGGTATATTTGTTCGTTCGCCATATATTGCGTATCCCACAAACAATGAATATGTCCATAAAGAGAGTTTTTTGACAGGATTCTTTGGTGAAAAAAGGACTTTGACTTCGATTGAAATCGCTCATATTGCCACAAATGTTGAATCGAATTCAGTAGGGACGTCAATGTTAATGGGGTTTGCACAGGTCGCTCAAATGAAAGAAGTAAAAAAATACTTTTCAAGGGGATTCGAGATCGGAAAAAAACAAATTGATATCTTAACAAAGGTGTTAAAAGATGATAATACGTCTTCACCGCAAACATGGGATGGTACCGTAACCGGATCTACTGTATCTCCGTTTTCCGACAAATTGATGATGTATCAAACATTGACAATGAATGCTTTATCTCTAGGTAATTATGGTTCTTCATTAGGTGGAAGTCCAAGAAGAGATATCGGTCTACATTATATTCGATTTATTGGTGAGGTAGGAAATTATGCAACTGATGGTGCAGAACTCATGATCACAAATGGATGGATGGAGAAGCCACCACATACTGTTGATCGTCAGGAAATTACGAAGCCGAGTTAATGCTTGTATAGCGAACGAACAGCAATAATAATCTAGTTAGACGAGAACATATATATGTTCTCGTCTTTTTCTTAGAGAAGTAAGTATTATATAAAAAAGGGGTAATCGTGTCCTTTTGCGGATTATGTTAAAAGAATTCAAGAAAAATGATCAATTTTATAAAAGTCATATTTATTTTCCGTGTATAATAAAGAAGGAAGGAAATACATTTTTAATTAGGATTGGAATCTATAATGAAAATATTATTAAACCGAAAATATAAACTTACCACATTGTTAATGACTCTCATTTCAATATCTGTCGTACTGATTACAACGATCTTAGTATTCGTATCACATCAAGCTGAAAGAAATACATTGATTGATACACATTTGGCACTTAATTCTTCAAAGTCTGAAAAAATCAGTAGCTCAGTGAATTCCTTATTTAAATCAATGAGAATAAGCTTGCAAGAGACGGCTAATTTTCTTTCAGAGCATCCTGAAATGACGGATGAAGAAATTCAGGAACAGCTGGTGCTATTAAGGAATAGTAATAGATTCTTTAATTCATTAGTTTGGATAGATGAAACGTCATTGGTTCGCAGTATTGCCCCAATTAGTGTTGGTCTGAAAGGAGATAAGGTGACCGGAATTACAAAGGATGTAGTTGATTTGAAACGTCCGACCTTAACTGTCCCATATAGAGCACCTACTGGTCGTATGATTGTTCTAATGAGTGAACCGATTTATGACGCAAATGGAATATATAGGGGGATTATTGGAGGATCGATCTATTTACAAGAACCAAACATTCTTAATGATATTCTTGGTAATGACATAGTTGACGAGAATGGGTCCTATTATTATGTAGTCGGACCAGAAGGGAAATTATTATTTCATCCTAACAGTGATCGTATTGGTGATGATGTAAATGAAAATCCGATAATTGAAAGGATTCTACTCGGACAAAGTGGAAAGCAGTTTGTGATAAATAGTCAAGGCGTAGCAATGTATGCAGCTTATAATTATATTCCAGAAATAGGTTGGGGAGTTGTCCAGCAAACACCTGCTTCGTATATTGATGCAGCATTGCAAGAACGTACTAAAGATCTTATCATTACCATTCTTTTTCCTATTGTATTATTGCTTTTAATATCGTTAGCGTTTGCTAAAAAGCTTGCTGAACCATTTATTGTGCTAGCGAATACTGTGAATGATTTAGGTTCTGATAAGGAAGTTCAGCCACCCATTATTAAATCCCATTGGAATCGGGAGGTCGATCTTCTAAGTAAAAGTGTGAGGATTGCGATAAAAACAATAAATAAAAATAACAGTGAACTTGTAGAAGCCGCAACGACAGATCCTCTTACAGGCTTAGCGAATAGAAGAAAACTAAATGAAATGATGTCTGATTTTGAAAAAGAGGGACAATTATTTTCTTTAGTCGTATTGGATATAGATCATTTTAAATTGATTAACGATACTTACGGGCATCAAGCCGGTGATGAGGTTTTAGTTGATTTGGCTGTAACGGTTCAATCAGTTATAAGAAGACAAGATTCGTTGTTTCGTTATGGTGGGGAAGAGTTTGTTTTGGTTATGCCAAATATAAAGTCTTCAGAAGCCTACCATTTTGCCGAAAGAATCCGAAAGACAATAGAGCAGCGAATTAGCCCAGTAGGAAAGTCGATTACAATATCGCTGGGTATTTCAGAATCCTCCATACATTCTACCTGTACAACTGACGTATTTTCATGTGCTGACAAAGCATTATACGAATCTAAATCAAATGGTAGAAATCAGACGACTATATGTTCTTTAGATTATTCATCTAACTAAATCATAACCTTAACTAGTGTAGCTTAACTAGCAAAAAGAGGCTGGGACATTACTAAAGTGCCTAACTGAATTACCGAATAATGCAATCACGTAGCGGATGAAATATACGTAGACTCCTGCGGGACCTAAAAGCCAAAGGTGAGACCCCGCAGTGCGAAGCACGAGGAGGCTCACCGGCTTCCCGCGGAAAGCGAAGTATATTTCAGGAGCGGTTTACGTCTGCCAACCACCATTGTTCGGATTTTCTATTAGTTAAATCACTTTTGTCCCAGCCTCTTTTTTTGATTATTAACTATATTAGTGATATGAATAAAGCTGCTCTCTAACTTAATTCACGAGCTAACAATCCGGTAATACACTCGAGCCGTTAGAACATAGACGATTGCATATAGGATGGCAAAGACGATAATGGTTCCTGCGGTCGAAATCGCAAATAATGAAACATTGGTCAAATTTAATAAAGCGAGTAGCTTAGCAATTATTTTAAATGCAAATGCGATATGGATAACTGCCATGATCAAAGGTAGGAAGAAGACGACGACTACTTGGCTTCGAATCGTTTTCTTTATTTCGGCATTAGAGAGACCAACCTTTTTCATGATTTCATATCTGTGCTTATCATCGAATCCTTCAGAGATTTGTTTGTAATAGATGATGAGGACAGTGGCCATAATGAAGAGTCCGCCTAGGAAAATTCCAAGAAAGAAAAGTCCACCATAGACAGAATAGAAAGATTCTTTTGAGCTTTCAAGTCCTTCTGCACGGCCATTGATAGAGTTCTCTTTTAGAATGCTATTAATACTTGTTGTTAATTCAATTTCGTTAGCTACATTACCGTTCGCATCAAATCCTAGATAGTAAGAAAGGTCTGTAGTTGTAATTATAGAGTCATCAGCAGACTGACTTAGAGTAAGAACGGTTTCAGGATCTGGCATAATAATTACGTACGTATTAACTAACATAAATTGACCTAATCCATCTATTGTAAGGTTATTGACGCGTTCTTTTATTTGAAAAGTACTGTCTGCAATAGTTATCGAGTTACCAGCTATTTTACCATCAAGTGTTGCAAGCAAAACTTCATTCGGTTCTAGATTCACCGATCGATTTTCCATGCGATTATATTCACTTAGAGGTATGAGATGTAAAAGAGACATCTTATTAATTGATGTTTCATCATTACTTAGTAAAAAAGAATGACCATTTTGAAAGGCACCTAAGGAATGATAACGATAATGAACCGGATTCTTCAGATCAACCTGTGTTTCAGCTTCGGCAAATACAATACTACGCAATTCTTCTGAAGCCTCTTCCGATAGATTATTAGCAGAAATCGTAATATCTTTTGGATATCTTTGATCCAGAAGATCCTCCATTCCAACATACAAAGAAACGGTTGAAGAAAGCATCACAAGCACTGCAGTAGAAAGAATACAAATACTTGCCAGTCCAGCTGCGTTTTGTTTCATTCGATAGATCATTCCAGAGATACTAATAAAGTGCTTTGTCTTGTAATAAAATGCTTTGTTTTTGCGGAGCATTTTCAGTAGGGTGATCGTGCCAGCAATAAATAGAGCAAATGTACCGA
Source organism: Halalkalibacter suaedae (assembly GCF_017939705.1). Lineage (GTDB taxonomy): Bacteria > Bacillota > Bacilli > Bacillales > Bacillaceae_D > Halalkalibacter > Halalkalibacter suaedae. The sequence goes on along the minus strand of NZ_JAGKSQ010000002.1, from coordinate 644,127 downwards.
CAATCACAAGAATCACTGCTAAGAAAAACATGTTTAATGCAGATAATGGTGATTCTGTTGTAAGAGCAATATAATAACCGATTGCAAGGCAGATCATGCCGATAAGTGTCATCAGCCATTTTGTTTTCGGTTCTCTCTCTCCAACCTCTCCGCCTTTAATGAGCTCAATTGGGTTCGCTAGATGAATTTGTCTAAGGTTGTTTAACAGTGTTAGCACGAATATCCCTAAAAATATAGCTACCGTAGTTAAAAGGGACTTCTCTGAGATTACAAATCCAAAAGGGACAGTAAAATTGAGGATTTTCAGTAGTAACAGAAACATCAATTTACTTGCCAACACACCAGTGACCAAGCCGAAAAGTAAGCTAGTAACGGTAACAAAGAACGCTTCCCATAGCATCACTCTAGCAATATGCTTTTTCTCCATACCAAGGATATTAAATAGACCAAATTCCTTTTTGCGACGTTTGATCAGAAAGCTATTCGTATAAAAGAGGAAGATGACTGAAAAAATCGCAATCACATAGGTTCCTAAGTTCAAGATGATTTTTAGCGAATCTCCTCCTGACATATTGTTCAAACCGTCATTGATTGAGATAAAATGCATAATATAATACATCGCGATCGTTCCGATGCACGTGAAAATATATGGGTAATAGGTTTTTCCATTCTTTTGAATATTGGTAATGGCTAGCTTGGCATAGAAAAATCTACTCATTTCGAGCACCACCAGTTGCGATGATGTTCAACGTATTTGAAACCATTTGGTACATTTCATCAGTGGTTTTGCTTCCTTTATAAAGTTGATGAAACACCTTGCCATCCTTAATGAAAAGAACACGATTGGCGTGACTGGCAGCTTTTGTACTGTGAGTGACCATTAGGATTGTTTGGCCTTCGTCATTAATCTCAGTAAAAATTCGAAGCAACCCTTCAGTTGAATGAGAATCGAGAGCCCCTGTTGGTTCATCTGCAAGGATTAGTTGAGGATTTGTAATTAATGCTCTTGCGACAGCAGCTCGCTGTTTTTGTCCACCTGACACCTCATAAGGGAATTTCTGCATAATTGCTTCAATTCCAAGCTTTTTTGCGATTGGAGTAAGCCGAGTATTCATTTCAGGGTAGGCCTTGCCAGAGAGAACGAGTGGTAGAAAGATATTGTCCTGGATCGAAAAGGTATCAAGTAGATTAAAGTCCTGAAAAACAAAGCCAAGGTTTTCACGACGAAACATGGAGATATCTTTTTCCTTAATAGAGACAATGCTTTTACCATTTAACAAAACCTCACCGCTCGTTGGTTTATCAAGTGCAGCTAGGATATTTAGTAGGGTTGTTTTCCCTGAGCCAGATTCACCCATTATTGCGACATACTCACCTTTCTCAACTGAAAAGTTCACATCCGCTAATGCTTGAACTTGATTACCGCCAAATCGTGAAGTATATACCTTCTTTACATTATTCGCTTCTAATATAAACATCTTTTCACCCTCCGTCATTCATTTCAAGTTAAGTATACAAAAGGAGGGTACCGAGCAAACATAACTTTAGCTTACATTTACATCGTTAACCTTGCATTGTTGTAAGGTTGGAAGTCTCTTATTCGACCCTAATTTCATTCAGCTGTAGATCAATGAGCACCTTAGTACCTTTTCCAACATCAGATTGGATACTAATCTTGTGGGAAAGCTTAGTTGCAATTTCCTTACAGAGGTAGAGCCCAATCCCGGTTGACTTTTTATCAGAGCGTCCATTGTATCCTGTAAATCCTTTCTCAAACACACGAGGAAGATCTTCGAGTTCTATACCAATTCCAGTATCCTCAATGACCAATGTTTGTTCAGCCTTCGTGTCCATATAGATTGAAATTGTGCCCTCTTTTGTATATTTAATGGCATTTGATAGTAATTGTTCAATTACAAATCCGAGCCATTTTTCATCTGTTAAGACGGTACAGTTCAGCTCAGATAGAGAAAGGCGGATCTTTTTACGGATGAACAACTTCGCATATTTACGAATCGATTGTTTAACTAAATCATCGAGTGAATATTTTTTTAGTAATAAATCGGAGGACATGTGATCAAGTCGCAAATATTGTAGGACCATCTCGACATATTGTTCAATCTTAAATAGTTCGATAGATAATTCTGGATTATGCTCTTTTTCATTTTCCTGAGATTGAATTAATAAATCCATCGCAGCAATTGGTGTCTTAATTTGATGAACCCATAGCGTAAAATATTCGATTAAATTCGTTTGAGTTTGATCGGCTTTCGATACCACATATACTTTTTCATCATGGAGTCGTTTAAGTAAATCAAGATAATCTTGTTCAATTTGGTCTCTAGCAAAAGGAAGGGTGTCGACATGCAATGTGATCGTTTTTTGTAGATCATTTAATTGCCTATGACGCTTGTAATATTTTGAAAAGTCGATCAAACTAAAGATGAGACCAATATAGGCACAGATGATTGTCGCATAAAGCACTGGTTCAACTGGCAGGGTATATAATGAAAAAACAATGGCAAAAACACCTGCAAACAGAAAGAATAGAGAATAGTTTGCTAGTTGACGTTTAAGATAGGAGAGAATCAATTGTTTCATCATTAATCCACCAAATAGCCTATGCCTTTCTTCGTTTTTATAAAGCCAGTTAAGTCGAAATCTTCAAGCTTCTTACGGAGACGAGTCATATTTACCGTAAGGGTGTTATCATCAATAAAATGATCGGTTTCCCATAGTTTAGTCATTAGAGCATCTCTAGTGACTGTTTTCCCTTTATTTTCAAGTAGAATATGAAGGATTTTAAAATCATTTTTTGATAGTTCTATTTTATTTTGCTGATAGATAAGTGTCGAATCACTTATATTAAGTATCGCCCCTTTATGCTCTAGAAGCTGACTGTTTGTTGAAAACTCATACGTACGCCTTAGCAGTGCCTGTACTTTCGTAGTAAGGATAGTAAGATCAAATGGCTTCGGGATAAAGTCATCACCACCCATATTAATGGCCATAACAAGATTCATATTATCAGCAGCAGAGGAAATAAAAATAATCGGCACCTTAGAAACTTTCCGAATCTCGCTACACCAATGAAAGCCATTATAAGAGGTTAATGAAATATCTAGTAGCACAAGCTGAGGACCATATTCAACAAAATGAGTCATGACCTCTTTAAACTCTTCGACACACTCAACGGCGTATCCCCATGACTGTAAGTGATTTTTGATAGACTTAGCAATAATCTCATCGTCTTCAACAATTAGTATTTTATACATGGATTTTACATCTCCTGTGAGTTTAAGTATGTAAATAATAGCTGTATAGCCGTAAAATGAACGTTCGAAGTTTAATCAAAATTATTATAGCAGAAACAACTACAAGTTTTTCCAGTAGTGTATCAAGAATTTTGTTTTGTTACATCCTACGTTCATAGCTATCTATCTGCAAGAGAGCAATAATTTGTAATTGACGCTGTGACTATAAAGACATACTCCTAAGAATAGAGTAAGATGGAAGTATTATCTAGATTGAGAAATGATGTAAACAAGTAATAATGAATTGAGTTAGTACAGGTACGAAGATCTTGTTTCTAGAGAAGGGAGTTAATTTTCATTGGCCTATTTAAAAAGAGTGATTTGTTTTCTCATTATTCTATTATATGCTCCCTTATTAGTTGGCTGTGTTCTAGTTGATGGAAGTTCAGTGAAATCTCAGTTAGAAGTTAGTTATAATAATATGTTCGCAACGGAGTTTGACTATCTTAAGAGCGTTGCGATTTATAAGGATTCTACGTTACTTCATATCGAGAGTGCAGAAGACTTTCTCGTATACTTGGAAGACTCAACTCCGATTGATCAGACCGGAAATTATGAAAGCGATTATTTGATCAAGCTAGTGTCTGAAGAAAATGATTTAGTGGATGGGCAGAAGGAAGCTACTTTATTTTTAGATATAGATCATGCTGTTATATGCAGTGACAAGAAGTGTGTAAGTGTAAAAGACAAATTAATAGATCAGATTGAAGGTTAGATTGGATATACTTTATTCTATTTCTGCTAAAAACCCTTGCTGTTTGCTATTATTGGCATGACTAACTTTGAAATAGTTATAACAACACACGTGAAAAAAGCATCCCGGTCTGGGGTGCTTTTATTGGTTATAACGTGAGACATACTCGTCTGGGGTTACTTCGGTGTATTTGTAAGTTATTGTTTTCTTGTCATTAGCTATAGTGAGTTTCTTTCCATTCTCAGTTAGTTCCAAGGAAAACGCTTTGCCAGATTCTAAGAATTCAGCTTGAAACAGATTTTCATTAATGGAGGTTAGTGTGAACCTGCCGTGATCAATTTGGCTTTCATTACGAATGTATTCTGTTAGAAACATTTCCTTTCCAGAAATGACTATGTATGAATCTAATGCGACCCAAAAACCATATAACTCACTACTATTATCTTCGGTTTCCACTGTAGGCGTAGGAGCTTCGTTCTTAGGTAGGATGTTATGAACCACTACAATTACTAAAAATACCGCAAGAATTAAGATGAATTTACGTTTGGTATTCAATGAATTTCGTCCAGATCAAAGATATAGTTCTCAATGTATAAAAATAGTTCCTTTAACAATAAGGGAATTATTGTTAAAATTGCAAGTGATATAGAAAAATAAGTTGTTGGGTTCGAAACTTAATATAGAGTACTATGAGAGAGATCAGCTTACTCAAAGCGATAGGTCAGTGTTTTTAGCATGCAACAAGCTAGGATAGACAGGAGCACATCCGTATGAATATTAAAACGTTTAGTAGGTTCGACGAAGAAATCTGGAACGATGTGGGTCCACTTTATTTCCAAGCTTTTGGAGATAGGGGAGCAAAGCCAGTTAAGGTTATTAAACATATGTTAGACCAAGGAATTGCAGATTTACATGTCTGCTATAAAGGAAATACAGCGGTTGGTATGGCTCTGACAGGGAAACTATCAACTAATCGTGTGATGATTATTGATTATTTGGCAGTTTCTAAAGATGAGCGTGGGCAGGGACTTGGACAACAATTTGTAAAGGATATTCAAAAAAAGGCCTTGGCTGAAGGGTATCGTAATCTACTGATTGAGACAGAGGCAGAGGATACACCTAATAACAAAAAAAGAATTCATTTCTGGCAATCATGTGGCTTTCTTCTCACAGATTATGTCCATCAATATATTTGGGTACCGGAAGCCTATCAAGCAATGTATTTCCCATTAACTTCTCAACTAAGGGAGACAACGGGAGAAGAGCTGTTTAGATATCTTAATACATTTCATAGACTATCCTTTAAAGGTAGTTCAAATCAGTAGCACGTAATTGTAAGTTAGGAGTTAAGCTATTACACTTACAGCCGTTAAAAGGAGAGTTCACTTGCCTATTATAGTTCATAAAGAATATATCAAGGCACCTGTAGAGGTTTGCTTTGACCTTGCAAGAAATGTAGACGTACACATCAAAACTACAGCTAATACCCAGGAAAGAGCTGTTGATGGAGTTACGAGGGGACTACTAGAGAAGGGTGACACGGTTACTTGGGAGGCAATTCATTTCGGCATAAAACAAAGGCTAACTGCAAAAGTAATCCAAATGGAAAAGCCTATACAGTTTGTTGATATTATGGTAAAAGGAGCATTTGCATCATTTACACACACACATCAATTTCTAAAAGATAGAGACGGTACAGTTATGAATGATATCTTCGAATATAAGTCACCGTTTGGAATGATTGGTTTGATAGCTGACAAATTATTTTTGGAGAGATATATGAAAGAGTTCATTGCTTTAAGAGCAAGAGAGCTGAAGAATCTGGCGGAAAAGAATGTTGGATCTACTGACGAAGGGTAAGGTGAGTGTTTTTTGATCGTTTTTTTAAAAGATGTAGGAAGGTCAATTGAATTATTATTTTTTCTCGTATTAGGACTTTATTTAACTTCTGATTTTGCTGGGCGTTTCTATGGGAGCTATGGGATTGAATTCATGGGGAATATTTGGGTTAATTGGTTCGGAATTTCGTACTTTCTCTTTGTGATCTATACGATAATCATGGGGGTTTTTCTATTTAAGGAAGTGACATTCTATAAAAGATTGCTCAGATCAAACATTTTTTGGCTCTTATTTATTGTCTCAATTTATATCATTCTCGTTCCTTTTATTAAAGGAGAAAATCCATTTTAATTTTGCATAGGGTGCTACTACTACAAGGTGTCGTCCGAACGATATAAGTGAATACAACTATATTGAGGAACATCAGTAAGAATAAATACGTCTGTAAATAAAAAAGGTTGTTATCAGATCCTATGCCCTCAATTTTCATATTGAGGGCGTCTTAAGTCATTTGGATTCTCTACAGCATCAATGATTCCGTAACGGTGATTATACGCTATATTATCTTCACCAAAATATATTCTTACTACGGTTGTCCATTTGTTCCAACCCCAGATGCCTTCATATATATACGAATAAGCTGTTTCTCCGTCTTGATATTCCGTCTTATTTGGAACTCCCATGATCTCTTGAATTTCCTCTTGGGACTTTTCTAGATAGAGGTTTTCTTGGAGGAGATCGAATAGACGATACACTTGTAGTTCAGGTTCGCTTTTCCATTTTGAAATTGTAGTGAAATTAGCTAGTTGTTCACTCTTATACTGGTACCGTATGGTATGTTGTCCGATAATGATTAATAATAAAATAATGATATATTTCGATAGATCTTTTGGTAGTTTTATGAAAGCAAAAATAATTAATATCCCATAAAGAACAACCAAACTGTACAAATATAAATACTCTGAACCGAATGGATAAATACTATTGATTAAATAGGCTCCCCCTAATGTTGTTAGACCTATAAAAAGAATTAAGAGTTTCATTGTTAGTTTATTATCGGTTTCAGAAGAACTTCCATCCATTGTCATTCCACCTTTCATTATTATGCTAACATCATCTTGATGAAATGTTAAAGGAAGTTGCAGAGAATCATTTAATAATTGGAGTTAACAGCAGTTAAAAAAGAGTATGAAAAAACGAAACTATTTGATCAAAGTCTAAGTATATTAAGTTATATTCTAGGAGTGTTGTGTTTGGAACTTTTTTTCACTACGTTGTTTTTAATTGGGGTGTATAGTTTATTTATTTGGGGTTATAAAAATCCAGTGAAGTTCAGGCTGTTAGGGTACAGATGGACTTACCATGATGAGCCCGATTTTTCTGACGTGACTATTGAGCTTACGAGATTGGTTTTAGGCTTGGGGGTTGTATTACTGACCTGTGTATTGATGATTGTTATTATTCGCCATCCTTTGGTGTTGATTTTTGCCATGCTTTTAATCATGATTTATTTATTCTACGGGATTCTAAGGTTTCGAAAAAGCGTTTAAGTACAATCATCTTTATGAAAAAGCTATAAAGGTTAGGAGTGAACATAGTTGAAGATTCTCAGAAAAAAGAAGTGGATTGCTATTTTAGTTGGTAGTGTGATATTGATGGCTTTATTTTTATATTCTCAGAACAATATTTTGGTAACGAGTGAACATTCAATTCAATCAAAAAAAGTGCCAGCAGCATTTGATGGTTATACGATTGTACAATTATCAGACCTACATAGTAAGTCGTTTGGCGATCGCCAATCAAGACTTGTCGAGAAAGTTGAAAAAGCGAAGCCGGATTTGATCGTTTTTACTGGTGATGTAATTGACTCTAGAAGATATAATGAGGAACCTAGCTTAATTCTTATGGAAGAACTTGTTAAGATAGCTCCAGTGTATTATGTGACAGGCAATCACGAATGGCATTCGGGGAAGTTTGCTCAGTTAGAGACGGCGTTAACGGATATTGGTGTTCATGTGATGAGAAATACGGTAGAGCTGTTGACGAATGGTAATGAGAGTATTCAGTTGATAGGAATTGATGATCCTGCTAATGCAGAAGGGCAGTCGGAACGAGATGCAGTAGAGAAACGGATTCAGGAAGCAATTTCTAACCAGAAAAATGATGACCATTTTCAAATTCTTTTGTCGCATCGTCCTGAATTGTTCACTCTTTATAGTGAGTACGGAATTGATCTTGTCTTCTCAGGCCATGCACATGGTGGACAATTTCGATTCCCATTCATAGGTGGGTTAATTGCACCACATCAAGGGCTACTACCGGAGTATACGGCTGGTGTGTATGAAGCTGAACAGACGAAGATGATTGTTAATCGTGGCCTAGGGAACAGCCTCTTTCCATTCCGTCTGTTTAATTTGCCAGAGATTGTGGTTGTAAAGCTGGGGAGTGTTGAATAGTTATTTCTGATCAAGGCGGCCAGTTTCTTACAATCAATGACATCAGCAATATTTATATGATAATCGAGTGGAGAAATATCGAAAATAATGAGTGGGTTCAAGAAAGGATAGAATTGTTTCATGAAGATGGTATCATAAATTAACTTTCCATGGACGATAGGTACGCCAAGCTATCAATAAATAAACCTAAAGGAAATTAAGACCAGCTCATCAACAATCTGAGCTGGTCCTTTTATTATTAAAAAGCCTCTGGAATCATCGTAAATCCTTCAATGACAGTGTCTTCTTCGACCTCAATCATTAAATATCGTTTTCCTTGTAGGGTGACTTGCTTAACATATTTTAAATCTTGCGGGCTAACGGCGATGTTGGCTAGCTTGGTGTTGATTTTAATTGATTTTGTTTTAAATTTTGGGACGACATTCGTTGCTTTTAGCTCATATTTCTCATCGTCTATGACCTTCTTAAATGCTTGCTCGACCTTTTCGGAATTGACATCTTCAATTCCGCTCATCTTCAGTACACGTTCGACGTCTCTGTAATCGAGCTTCGGTGGTTCGTCTTCTTCATTATCTTCAATGACTCGATTAATCTCCTCGTATACATTAGCAAGTGTTGAGGTATTTAACTGATCGCCAGTGACATCTTTGACGATCTCCTCAAATACGATCTTATCTTCCTTGGCGGTCATAATTTCTTCTGCATTTAAAATCTCTTCAATGAAATGATAGTCAGGCTCATGTGCTTTTCCAGCCGAGTAGAGAATATGATTAACATCCGATGTGTTATCAGTAAAGCAAGGAAACAGAAAGCCGCCGACGGGTGCGTTCAGATTAATAACCGGATCAACAACTACATTATATTTAAATTCCTTCTCGACATAGTCAAACAGCAATTCTTTTTTCGGGTCCTGTGTTTGATTAAGACTACATAAAATAAACGAGTGGGAATACACCGTGTCACGGTCACTTTCCTCGGTTTCATCATTGCTTCGTTTCGTTGGTTTGAAATACTCACCTCGGATAAAAGTAATGACAATATCCATTTCGAATTGTCGATCCTTTAACATTTTATCGACGATGATAAGCATTTGCTGCTTCCAGCCCTCTACATCAGTTAGCAAGCCTTGATGGAGGATGAGCTGACTGCTATTTTCAGCATCTCGTTTGAAGCGGAGCTCAAATAACTTTTCATCAATTTGCCCAGTAAGTAGCTTCTTGAAGTTGTTGAGAAATAGCTCTTGCTGATCTTGGTCGACCATCTCAAACGGCAAACTCTGGTGATGATACACCTCGCTTGTTTCCTTCATGATGTACACATTAAAGATCTCATTAATCGTAAGTAAATCATTGTCTAGTTTAAATTGTTTTCGGAAATGCCCAATATCTTTTTTGTTCATGAATGATTCGCTCCTAAAGCTGTCATGGTTTGCTTATTGTTCGTAAATATCCTCTATTATTCTAACACAAGCTCTATCTAGATTCAGTGTGAGTTGAGTGGAATTACGTTTAACAGTCAATTATTTCTCTTTTTTAGTTATTGTCTTAATTAAAGATACGTATGAATGATCAAAGGGCTTTTCCGATTAAGAAGAATGAATCGATGAAAACTAGAAGGAGGACGTGAACATGATCGCTTTGGCAATTGTACTATATATCATTTTTATGGGATTAGCCACCTATGGTAGTATTTTGTATGCTTCCTTTATGACAAGGGAAACGGGACAGTTTGATATACACTCAACCATTGCAGGTTTCATGCATGTGGGACTAAGTGTCCTTGCATTTTTCTGTTGGTTTTCGTTTGCCTGGGGCATGGGCTTGTTTGTTTTAATTGCGGGTTTTGTATTAGGTGTTGGCTTAATGGTAGCTGGTGAACTTGTCTTATTTATTTTTATATTTGATAGAAAAGAGAAATGGATTGAGAATTATCAAGAGTCTAGTGATGAAGAGATCTCTCTGCAAGTCGAGGTCGAATGATGGTTGGTACATGTATCGAGAATCAAGCTACCCAACAACTTTTTCTCAATGTGATTCGTGGGAAAGGAGATCGCACTTGAATGGGCTGCTGAACATCAAATAACGGTGAAGTAAAGGAAAGAACAAACTAGTAAGTACAAAGATTGATAAACGCGAGGTAAAAAAAGCTAATAAAATATATATGTGATTGTATACAAAGCTCATTATTAACAGATGAAAATGAAGAAGGATAGGGATACAATAAATATACTGTGATACCTATCCTTTAAGAATTGCATTATCATCTACCATCATTAAAACCACCATTTACATACTACACACACAATTTCTACCCGTTTTCTTTGCCTCATATAAAGCCGAGTCAGCTCGCTTAAATAGAGAATCGACGTTGTCTTGATTAGCATAACTAGCTACACCAATACTTGCAGTAACAGCTGGAACGTTCGTGAACTGATTCACTTCAATCGTTTTACGTAATTGTTCAGCTTGATAAATCGCTTCTTGCAGTATAGTAGGTGTGAAAATAATGAATTCTTCTCCTCCCCATCTTCCGACAAACTCATTAGCTGACAGCTGTTGTTGGATAAGTGAAGAAAATTCCTTTAAAATAATGTCTCCAGTATCATGGCCATATTTGTCATTGATCAATTTAAAATAATCAATATCTACGAATATTATAGAAAATGGGTTGGGGGTTGATTGTGCATCTTCAATTAATTGCTCAAACACCTGTGTACTCTTTCTACGATTTGCAATTTCTGTTAACGTATCATAATATGCATACTTCTCCAGTGCCTGCAATTCAGCATATTTTGATACAAAAATATGAGAGGAGTAAATCACTAAAATATAGATTAAGCAAGCCATATTATAAAGAATAACAGAGTCGATTTGTTGTCCTGTTAACTCATTAATAAAGGGTAGACTTACTAATAAATTAATAAAAAAGACGAATGAAGATGCGAGTAATCCATATTTTTTACCAAAAACAACAAACAGATAAATTGTATACACTGGCATCCAAATGATGAAGTCCCCGAGCAACTCGTTCTGATGCTGCAGGAATTCCACATGGATAACACGATAAAACTCCCCGATTAAATAGGTGCTTGTTAAGGCAATATTGATTAGTTCATGATAACGAATGAAGCGTTTGCTTTTTAGTAAAAGTAAGCTGATGAGAAAATATGTAATCAGCAGAATGATGATCAAATCAATGTGCTGATTGTTTTCCACTAAAAATAAATTACCTGTTAAATAGATCAAAATAAAGATGCTTGCAAAGAAGTAAATGGTTCTCTTAATGTTGTCGAATGTATCTGCTTTATTTATCAAAATTTAGTTCCTTCCATTCAGGTGTAATTGGGCAAATACTCTAGGTCCAGCCTGAATTATTCGGGATATAGTCCTAGTATAAAACACACATTGAACTTCAGCAAGGTACTTTCACTAATCAGCTACTCAAGAATGTTTCGATATTTCTTAATAATGGTTTCGTTTAAGATTCCCTCCTTATGAAAATGCCCTGCATGCACACTTAGCATCAATTCATTCTCTTCCTTTAGTTCCAATATCGATAATACTTGATTGATACTTTCGGCAAGTTCATGAGGATTTGCATACATTGTGTTCCATGCTCGTACCTGCCATTCAAGATCGTTGCTTAAGGCTGCTTTTACAAGATCTTCGGAGGGCACAGGTTCGTTAAGATGTTCATATGGGTCCTCATACACGTTCGTATAAATAAATGAAATGGGATTATACTCATTTAAATGATATGAATAATGCTCACGACCAACTGTTACAATCATCTCATTTTCTTGGAAGTCAATTGACCCGTTTTCGATCAGCATACTCCCCGATATTGATTGAATGACACACTCAACATCTGGTGTGATAAACCAGTAGAGGTAGTCTGGATTTAATCTTGCTGTGTATTCGGTCATTGACATATAATCAAGCTTTTCTTCATCTCTTAATTTCGTATATTCCGCTGGGTGATAAAAATAACGGGCGTCAAGATCTTTCATCTCAATCGTCCACTGGCTTTCTGGACATTCGAATAAGACGCGAAAGGCAAATCCGTTATCAGTTTTCTGTAATTCATCGTAAATAAACCATTGTCCGAGCTGAAGTGGTTCATCCGTTTCTTCAGAAATCACACCATTAAAAGTGAAATGAATAAGTGCTTTCGATGAAAATCCACCGTCTGTATTAACGTAAAGATGAAGTGTATCCTGCTCTCGCTCAATTCGCTCAATCGTTGAATCATGTAAGCTTTCTGCAAAGATTTCTTGTACGGTCACTGGACAGAAAGATAGAGCTTGATTTGTACGTTCAGACGCAGCCTCCAGCACTTTACGAAATTTCTCGTCTGATTCTTTCGTCCATTGAAGATAATCGTCTCGGATGGCTTGGGGTAGTGTCGGTTGATTTAATGAACCATCTTCTAAATATGGGATGAAGCGACTTGGCAGGACGTGACGTAATTCTGATTTGATTTCATTGAGCTCTTCTACTAAACGGCTGACAAGATCTTCTCCTTCTTCTTCCGCCTCTTTGAAAGCACCTTCCCATTCGTCGTCTGATTCGTGAATCGGAAGAAGATTATTTTTGACGAATGTATCTTTTGCTTCTTTCGTGATATTCCACATAATTTTTCACCTCAATGTAGTTGGTAAAAATAGTATACTATATTTGATTCGATAAATAGTGTAATTACCCAAGATGGGTGAGAACAGATTCTGAGCAGTAGCGATGGCATCAACTTTAGAAACCTATTATTAGAAACGCAATCGTAGCAAGTTTAAGCCGAAGCAACAGTTCCTAATAAAGTCGACTAGTAGGAGGGACAAAATTCTATCTTTTAGTGGATAACTATTATCTTGTGGAGGTGCCTATATAGTATGTTAAAGGAAGATTTAAGAAGACGGGCATTAGCAATCGTCACTATCCCACCTGATTTTAAACCGCTCATTGAAGAATATATTGAGGGAGAGAATGGAGAAGGTGCGGCATTATTTTTTTGGGTGAAAGAAGAAAGCGATGAGGGAATTTCAATAGAATTGGATTTAGAGGGGAATTTAATCAAGTTATCGGTGGAGCTCAATCATGATGCTTGCGAACTCGTTCCTTTAGACATAGCAGAGAGACGAGAACGAGCGGAGCAATTCTTATTAAAATTCTATCCGGATGCCTTAGAAGATTTGACCTTTTATGAAGGGAAGGAACTAAGTCATTTCTATCGCTTTTACTATGAGCGGCTTGTCATGGGTTTACCTCTACGACATGCTGGTTGCATGATTAATGTCGATTCAAATGGAGTCATTGTTGGATTCTCGTATACAAAGCTGAGAGACCTTCCTGAAATACCAACAACATTAATTACTAAAGAACAACTAATTGAATATATTAAAAACCAACTTAATTTTCAGCTGCAGATTGTAAACCATTATTCGAGTGGGGATTCGGTAGAGGGGAGGCTTCGTGTCGTTTATGAGCCAGAGCCATTTTTTATGTCATTTAGGGCTAATGCCTTGGAACCGACGTTGAGCATCATTCATGACGATGAAGTTTCAGAAAAAACGATCCCACTTTCGTCTCCTTCTTATAAGGCGATAGAAGCAGATTTAACACTTAATGAGATTATTGGGATTCCTGATGATATGGAGATCATCCGCGAAGTTGATATGGGCGAGGAGACAGGCGTTGTCTGGCGTGATAAGAACTGGCAGGCGACTGTTCAGGATTTATCGATAAATGGCTTTTTTAAGAAACAAACAGAAGAGACTGTTAAAGCCTTCGTCTCAAAGAAGACAGGAAAGGTCAGAAGCTTCTCCTGGTTTAAAGAACGAAGTGGTAACCTTGAGCTTACTCGTAAAGAATGTTTGCAAGTTGCGACAGATTTTCTGCAATTGATCATACCTAACTCTCTTGACTATTTAAACCTGATTGTACAAGAAGAGGAGGAAGGTACTCAAAACAAAGCAGTGTTTTCTTTTCGGATTCACAATGGGAATGGGATTCCTGTCGAGTCAGAGATCATCATTGTTTCAGTGAATCCTAAAACAGGACAAATTGATTATTATAGCGGTCCGAGTTTTGAACTTGATCAATTGCGTACAACTCCCGGGGAACCAACTGTTTCACGTGAAGAAGCGAGCAAAATATTCTTAGATCATTTGGATTTTGAATTGTCTTGGGAAAAGGATTATGAAGGTGAAGAAGAACCTTATGTTCTTGTTTATAAAGCTTGTGATCAACACAAAAGAATTCCGATTCGGTATATTGATGCGATGAATAGTGAGCTTATTTATGGCGGAAGTTAAGTAGGATGTATTTTTATATAGCAAGGAAAAGAAGACAGATTGGCCCAAGCTAATCTGTCTTCGAATATTTAATAGGTGAGTATGGTGCACGAAAATTATTATTCCAATAAAATAATTTATTCTTCTATCTAATAGAATTTACCTTTATAAAATTCAACTAAGAAATCAAAGAATAGTTTTTCAGTTGGTAGTAGCTTCCGGTCGCTCGGAGTAATAATTCCGACGGTTCGAGTAACTTCCGGGTCAGCAATAGGAACTTTCACGGTTGAACGTGGGATGTTTTCGATCACCGTCATTTCTGGAATAAGTGTGATCCCTAAACCAGCTGAAACCAATCCCTTCAAGGCGTCGACGTCATCCCCTTCGAAAGAAACATTTGGCATGAATCCCTCTTCCAAGCAAGCATTGATCACCATGTCTCGGAAATACATTCCTTTTGGCAGCAGAATAAAAGGGTCATCTCGGAGCTGTTGAATCTTAAGTACAGGTTCGTTTGCTAATGGATGATCTATTGGCAAAAGGGCGATTAATTTCTCTGAAAATAAGATGTGTCCTGTTACATAATCCTCATTCATAGGCACAGGCCCTAGTAGTGCCATATTATAGTTGCCATCTATAACATGATCAATAAGGTTATAGTAGGTACCTTGCTTAAGTTGGAATTTTGCCTGCGGGTATAACAAGCGAAATGCTGAAATTGCTTTCGGTAACGTGTATGCAGCCATACTAATTGGAAAGGCAATGCGAACTGTTCCACGCTCAGGATCTAAGTGTTCATTAACCTGTTGAGTTGCATTCTGAATCATTTTCATTGCCTCTGTAATATGTTCCAAGAATAATTTTCCGATAGGTGTTAGCCTTACCCGACGGCCATGTCGAATGAAGAGATCCACACCTAATTCTCCTTCGAGATTGCTTATTTGCCGACTTACAGCTGACTGAGCAACATGTAATGCTTCTGCAGCTTCTGTCATATGCTCACGCTTGGCGACCTCGATAAAGTACGTCAACTGCCTTAATTCCATTTTCTCTCTCCCGTTCATCTCAATCTGATATTAATATTATCTTTTCTTCATATTGATTAGATTAATAGACAATTATAAAATACATCATGACAACAAAATTTAAATTTATCAAGTACCCAAAAAATAAAAAAATGGGACTAGTATGCTAACCGAATCGTAGTATGTCATTCAAGTACAGAATATTTAGAATACAAAGTTTATTAAATTATACATGTGGGGTGAATGGAATGAAGAGAAATGAATGGAGCGAGTGGCAACGCCAAGTAATCATCGATGATTATGTAAAACCAAATGTTGATGAAAATGAGTTGGAGAAGAAGATGGCAATGATAAATAATAAATATAAGGCAATCCATCAACGTGCTTTTAGTACGTTCCCAAAATTAAGAGATAATAGAGTTAATGTCTAAAGTGCCATAGACTCTATCATCTCATTTCAGCATGAATCTCATCTCTTCTTTGTATTGTTTCAAAATAGGTAGCGATAATACAATATGCATTATTAGAATCGTTAAATGTTTTGAAAACAGGGGGAGAGAAAAAATATGACAACAATTACGACAACAGAAAGAAACGATGCTGTAGAAACAGCTCATAACTATGTGAATGCTGTATTTGAAACTGTAATTAAGAGAAACCCAAATGAAAGTGAATTTCAGCAAGCTGTTAAAGAAGTATTTCAGTCATTAACTCCAGTTTTAGCTAAACATCCTCATTATATTAAAGAAGGTATCCTTGAAAGGATCGTTGAACCAGAAAGAATGATATCGTTTCGCGTTCCTTGGGTTGATGATGATGGCAAGGTTCAAGTGAATCGAGGATTCCGCGTTCAATTCAATAGTGCCATTGGTCCATATAAAGGCGGCTTGCGCTTCCACCCGTCTGTTAATGCAAGCATTGTTAAGTTCCTAGGTTTTGAGCAAATCTTCAAAAATGCCCTGACAGGTCAACCGATTGGTGGCGGTAAAGGTGGTTCTGACTTTGACCCTAAAGGGAAATCAAATGTTGAAATTATGCGTTTTTGCCAAAGTTTTATGTCTGAACTTTCAAAATATATAGGTCCAAATACCGATGTTCCTGCTGGAGATATCGGAGTCGGAGCTAGAGAAATAGGGTATATGTTTGGTCAATATAAAAAAATGCGTGGCGGTTTTGAAGCTGGTGTTCTTACAGGCAAAGGAATTGGTTATGGTGGTAGTTTAGCAAGAACAGAAGCTACTGGTTACGGTACTGTCTACTTTGTCGATGAGATGCTGAAGGATCATGGTTATAGCTATGTCGATCGTACTGTCGTTGTATCAGGCTCTGGAAATGTATCGATTTATGCGATGGAACGTGCTAGTCAATTAGGTGCTAAAGTGATTGCTTGCAGTGACTCAAGTGGTTATATTTGGGATGAAAATGGAATCGACATTAACACTGTTAAACGTCTAAAAGAGGTAGAGAGCAAGCGAATTAGTGAGTATGTGATCGAACATCCTCATGCTACATTTGTTGAAGGATGCTCCGGCATATGGTCGATTCCATGCGATATTGCTCTTCCGTGTGCAACTCAAAATGAAATTGATAAGAATGCTGCTGAAACACTTGTTAAAAACGGTGTAAAGGCTGTTGGTGAAGGGGCAAACATGCCGTCTACTTTAGATGCGATTTCGGTCTTTTTAGAGAATAAAGTATTGTTTGGGCCTGCGAAAGCTGTTAATGCGGGAGGAGTTGCCGTGTCAGCACTTGAAATGGCACAAAATAGCTCAAGACTTGCTTGGACTTTCGAAGAAGTTGATCAGAAACTACATGCTATTATGAAAAATATTTATCAACAAAGCAAAGAGGCAGCCAAAGAATACGGCTACGACGGTAATTTAGTGGTCGGCTCTAATATTGTTGGGTTTAAGAAGGTTGCAGATGCGATGATTGCTCAGGGAGTCATTTAAGTTGGCAAATAGATGATGCTATTGAAGAATGTATGGGTCGGTACCGACCCATACATTCTTTTAATTTATTTAGATAAAATATATAATGAGAGTAACGTGGGGAGTCAGGACCATTATTTTGTTTGAGTTCGGCATAGACACGTTCAGCATGGGTTTCAATTTCTTTAATGGTCTGACGCATTGATCAAATACCAAAGACATGTTGAATAAAAATAATTCTCACTAAAACAACTGGATCGATAGAGTTATTTAATTTACGAACAAGACGGCAGGAGGGGAGGGAGGTCACTGAAAAAGTGCTATTTTTAGCAGATACAATGAAGTAGCAAGATTTCCACCAGTTTGAAGGGTATCTCTTTATACAGAGTAAGGTTTGTAGAACTCTTTATGGACATATGATCCCTTAAACCTCAATAATTCCCCTTCCTTACCATGTTTACGGACATATGATCCGTTATTTCATATAAATCGCAAAGAAATGCCAGTTATAATAGAGAATAACGGATCATATGTCCGTTACTACACGAATTCTCGTTTTTCTCACTGTTTAGCGGAACCGATGTCCGTAAGCACCTTCTAGGATCTAAACCACGACCTTTTCTGTTTGTTGGGTATGTAAATTTAGGTAGCTATCACCCTTTTAGTCTTTGTTATTTGTATACTAATATGAAATTTTAAAACGTATCTTTTATAAATTTGAGAAGAAATAACGTCTGCACACGTTAAATCAAAACAACTATTTCGTTCAATGTTTTGCGAGTCCAATAAAAATAGTTGATAATGTCTTAAAATTAAAGATCATAAGAATAGAGGAAGGGTGACTCACCGTAACAATGAGTCACCCTTTTTTATTTTCTTAAATTAAAGCCAAGAAGCCCCGACAATAATTAGAAGAATGAACAACACGACGATTAACGCGAAGCCATTACCTCCTGTAGTTGGTGCGACTGGAGCACCGTACCCGTATCCGCATGGTGTGTGTCCGTAACCGAACATGCTCAATCACTCCTTTCTGCTATTACACTAACACTATATGCAAGAATGAATTGGGTGTGTAATCTTATCAGAGAAATGGGCAGAAGTCATACTATTTGTATTGTAATAGAGGATAGAGATATATTACGCACATTTTCGCATTGATTATCTTTAGTTAATGGAAGTAGCAATGGCTTCACTCATTGCAGGGCTAGTTAAATACATATCTCTTTCTAGTCTCATTTATAATTGAAAATGTTACGTTGCTTTTAAAATACGTTCTGCTGCTCTTCTGGCTCCTGCAATATTTCTGGCAACAGGGCCAATCTCTAATTCAGCTAGTGCACCCATGACGAATAAATTTTTCTTCCATTCAAGTGTTTCCGGAGACACAATCGGATATCCGCAAGTGGCACAAGGCAAGATCTCTGTTTGAACTGTATGTAACAGCCAGTGTGGAAGAGTGGGGAGAAATCCTGTTGCTAGTACAAGTGACTTTGTCTTAAGGAAGCTTTTGTCTTTCAATGCAATGAAAATGGTGCCATTTACCTCATTCACAGCTACCGGTTCATCAACAATGATTGAAAGAAGCCCTTTTTTCTCAGCATACATAAGTTTCGTATACAGTTCTTTCGGCATAGATCCTTTATGGCGTGCATTCTTAATCATGTTTCTACGTTCTATATAGCAAGAGGTACGATTGAATTGTCGCATGTTTTTAGGGCCAAGCCAGCCTGGTTCAGAATCGAACTTATGGATTCGAAAAGAATGACGGGATAGCAATGTGACCTTCCCAGGATATTCATTCGCAAGTCGAATAGCATAATGGGCTGCTGTTATGCCGCCCCCGATAATAGTAATGTCAGGTACTAGTGCAGGAAGGTGATCTTCAAAAATATGATGGACTGGGATTCCTTGCTGTTTTAAAGGAGCTGCCCAGTCCGGATAATATGGTTGGTCTGATAATCCTACAGCTAGAATCACCTGCTTCGAAACAATTGTTGTCCCGGAATTAAGTGTTGCTTTCCATGCATTGAGGTTCTCGATTCTTGATAACGTACAAACTTTTCCTTGGATCCAGTAGTCTTTAAGCTGAAGCTCTGAATATAGATGATCACAATGCTCATTAAATAACGATAGAGAAGGTCGATCATACCTCCCGTAGAAGTGATTGCATGAAGAGTAGCCATTCTTTTTTGCGAATGCTTCTAAACCAAAGGGATCTGGATCTAGCTGATGAACAGAAGGTGAGCGTAAATAAGGCATCTTAATTCTGGTTGTGTTTTGTTTCCATTTCCACAGCGGAGAAGGATATGGATCAATAATGGCAAGTTTTTGGGCAGTTGTCTTCCCTG
The DNA here is from genome assembly GCF_017939705.1 of Halalkalibacter suaedae. GTDB lineage: Bacteria > Bacillota > Bacilli > Bacillales > Bacillaceae_D > Halalkalibacter > Halalkalibacter suaedae. The sequence continues at coordinate 624,231 of NZ_JAGKSQ010000002.1, read as the reverse complement.
ATTTTATTAGATATGTAGCCATTGTTACACCGTGAACTCCACCGCCAATAATTAGCCAATCATACATATATTTGTCTCTCCTTAGAAAAATAATATTGACAATTTTTTCAAACTACCTTACTATACATCTTAAATCGAAATGATTACGATTTAATTCTAATAAGAGGTGTTACATATGTCAAATAAGAAAATACCAGTTACAGTATTAAGTGGGTATTTAGGAGCTGGAAAGACAACGATTCTAAATCATGTGTTAAACAATCAAAAGGGTTTGAAGGTAGCAATCATTGTCAATGACATGAGTGAAATCAATATAGATGCTGATTTAGTAAGGAATGCAGGAGTGTCACGAACAGAAGAAAAGCTTGTTGAACTGTCAAATGGCTGCATTTGTTGCACACTCCGTGAAGATCTACTTCTTGAGGTAGAGAAGCTGGCAAAGCAGGGAGAGGTTGATTATATTATCATTGAATCAACAGGAATCAGTGAACCGATCCCTGTTGCCCAAACATTTTCCTATATTGACGAAGAGCTCGGAATTGATCTAACAAGGTTTTGTCAGCTCGATACGATGGTGACCGTTGTTGATGCGAATCGCTTCTGGCATGATTTTTCTTCAGGTGAAAGTCTGCTTGATCGAAAAGAAGCACTAGGTGAAGATGACCGACGAGAAGTTGTTGACCTAATCATCGATCAAATTGAATTTTGTGATGTGCTACTTTTGAACAAAACCGATTTGGTTGAAGAGGAGGATCTTAATGAATTAGAACAGGTACTCAGAAAACTTCAATCTTCTGCAAAAATCATTCGAACAGTTCAAGGCAAAGTGAATCCTAATGACATTTTACATACAGGATTATTTGATTTCGAAAAAGCACTTAATGCACCGGGGTGGCTTCAGGAGCTTCAAAAAGAAGAACATACACCAGAGACAGAAGAGTATGGTATTTCCTCGTTTGTATACCGTAGGCAGCGACCATTTCATCCTGAACGACTTCATCTGTGGATGGAGGATTGGCCAGATGAAATTGTTCGAGCAAAGGGAATCATTTGGCTAGCCTCCCGTAATGATATGGCGATCCTTATCTCACAAGCAGGGACATCAATTGGATTTGAACCAGCCGCATACTGGATTGGAGCTTTGTCCCATCAAGAGCAACAGGCGATTTTAAAAGGGGAACCAGATTTAGAGCGTAAGTGGCATCCAGTCTTCGGTGATCGAATGACGGAATTTGTGTTGATTGGCATTGATTTAGATCAACAACAAGTGGAAAGGTCACTAAATCAATGTTTATTAACCGATGAGGAAATGAATCAGAATTGGAACAATTTTAATGATCGGTTTCCTACGTTTGTTGAGGCTGGGCAGTTAATAAATTTATAAGGTTTAATATTCTTTTAGTAATTGCAAGCTCTACATACTTCTTAATCATAATTAATTCATTTTTTTGAGAGTGTTGCAATCTTTAAGTATCTTTTTGATCAATTAATTTCTTCACCGCCGGTATGTCTGCGAGTGCCCACCTAAGAGAGGAGAGGTTCTCCCTTTTGAGCCACAGTAGTTTAGCATGCTCGCTGGCAACTGGCACTCCATCAACAATCCTCGAAGTTATCGCAAATAAGTTCACAATAATTGATTCATATTCATGTACATTCTCGTGAAACAACGTAATCGGTTCAATCTCACAAGCTAGCTCTTCTTTAATCTCCCGTGTAATTGAGGTATAGATATCCTCCTCTTTCTCCACCTTGCCACCTGGAAATTCCCATAGATTCGGCATCGACATTTGCGGGGACCTCAGTGCACATAGGATTTCATTTTGTTCATTTTCAATAATAGCTGCGACAACATTAATCGTTTTCTTCATAAGGGAATTTTCTCCAATCCTAGCTAACTTAATGTGATATCATAATAATAGAAAATAAAGGAAAATGCCATATGATCGAGGGAACAAAAAAGTTTCTTCTTTGACCCAGGGGAGGTTCATTACTTGAACAAAACGTTATTGTTGAATCGTTTTTTGGAAATGGAAAGAGAATATGTCCGCTTATTTTCTGAAGTAACGGAGGGGGAAGGTGCTATTTCATATGCTGATGCAAAACTTCCTGAGATGTACTGCCATAATTTCACATTGTACCATTCAGAACAGGGATTGGTGGACTGGATTTGCAATGAACTTAGCAAGGCTAAGACAAAAACAAGAGGATTCCTGCAGGTTGAGACTCCTTATTTCATTAGCAATGAGTTGATTGACTGTTTGCCTTTTAAACCCCAAATAACTAGGTTTGATCTTATGTATATTGAGACAAAACGATTTGGAGAACGAAAAGGAAATCCAGCTACGATAATTAGAAGTGCGGAAGATAGATCAGTATTAGAAGATGGAATTAAAGTAGACATAGCAGCAAACGAGCAAGGAATGGGACTAGACTTTGCCAAACGAAGAATTGGTAGGAAAACTGATATCTACAATGATGTTAACAAACAGATGAACCTTTTTGTTTGTTATCTTAATGAAAAACCAATTGGTAATATTGAGTATATGACATCAAAGGGAATAGTGAAATTAGAGGATTTCGATATTTTGAATGAGTATCAGAGACAGGGCTATGGTACGGCTGTCTTGCAATATTTGCTTAGAAAAGCCTTCCATGAAAACATCGAGTTAGCTTACTTAGTTGCAGATAGTGAAGATACGGCTAAAGATATGTATAAGAAGAATGGATTTATAAAGATTGGTGAAAAGACGCAACTCCTATTCTTATTATAACCGAACTAGATATGTTTACGTTGATTATCGGACGGAGACTGCTTCCTTAATGTCTAATTGATAAAAGTTTTCAAGAAAATAGTGTGGAAGGGTTGACAATTATGAATGAAATTGATAATCTTTATCATAAGAGAAAGATAAAAAAAGGTAGCCACTGGAATGACTACCAAATTAGAAATTAAGTATTAAACTAGAAAATTAAACTTGAGCTTCGAACGTTTTGCAATCAGTTTCTTCATTAGAAGAAGCTTGTTTGCCGTGGTGACTTACGACGAAAATTTCTGAAGCTGTACACTTTCTGCTCTCAGCGTTATATACACAGTTAGAAACTTCACATAATATAGTTTGTGCCATGTTTTTCACCTCCTATTTTATATTAATTCTAATTTACCATTAAATAGTTTTTTCTGCAATAGTTTTAGATTAATAGTATGAGAAAATATATATAACAAAGATAGAGGCTCTCCTTTCGTGTTTTTACTATCGGATAGTCTCTATTGTTTTTTTTAGAAGGTGTTATTTTGAATTTTAATCGGAGACAAGGATTTACAACTAGTTGACCTTTCAATGAATGTCATGTATCTTCAATCCCTTCCATAAAGATGGTAAGGGAAGGATAGAGAGGGGGACGTGCTTGATGTCAGATATTAAAATTTCAGGATTTCTTACCTTGAAGGATTTGAGTACGTTACAGATCTTTCATGTACGCAAACGATTAGTGTCGATGTTTTTTATTTTATTCATGATCGTTTTATTACTCCAGCTGCTTCTTGATATGTCGGTTGGATGGGGGATGATCATTTTGTCATTGTTCTTTGCGGCTGGTGGAATATTTGTTTTGGTCATGTCGGTTTACCAACGTGCAAAGAGCATCTATGAAAATGAATCACTGATGAAGCTTGAGCAGACGTACCACTTTACAGAAGAGCAGGTAACTGTTAGTTCAGAAAGAAGTCGGACGGAATATTGTTGGGATGATCTGCAAGGCTATTATGAGGTGAAGAATCTGATCCTTATATATATTTCAAAAGTAAAAGCGATTGTTATCCCAAAGCATTTCTTCTCTAGTCAAGATGAACTTAATCAATTACGTCATATGGTTCAAGAAAAACTAAAAGTCGAAATCAAACCTTCTATTGTTAAAGATGATGAGACAACCAAAGGCCATGATGAGGCCGAGAAAACCGCTGTAGACAGAGTGATTGCGGCTGTAGCTCACGGCTTTGCGATTGTTCCTATTCCATTGTTGAATATTGGATTTTCGCTACTGTTCTTATATGTTGTCCGGGCAAAATCGGATTGGATTCATGCACAAGCGAGACAATCGCTTAACCTACAGATTAGTTTTGTCCTGTATAGTGTTTCCCTATTTTTGATCGCGTGTGCTGGGATTTTTGTACTTAGAATGATTGAATGGGACCCAATTTCTATTCTATTTGGTTTGTTGTTTATTGTAATTTGGATTGTGAAATGGATGTTTTATGTTGTAGTCGCTGTCATTCAAATCATTTTTAATCTAATTGGGAAGTCTTTCCGTTATCCGTTAGTTATTCGTTTCCTGAGGTGATTAGTAAGTCCTAGGAAGCGGGGATATATAATATTTAATGCGTTGTTTAAGTAGAGAGAGCGATGGCCATTAATTAGTTTTTTGCAAATAGTTGATAGTAATAGAATAGAGTTTTGTTAAAGAGGTTTCCTGTAGTGTTTACACTTTGGGAAACCTCTTTTGTGGGTAATTATTCAATAAAGCGTATGTCAGTTAACAAAGTCTAAATTCCGTTATGGGGTTCAGACTTTTGGATATTCGAATACTGTTGTTTATTACTGTAAAATAAACTAAAGTATAATGTAAGGGTTATCATAATAGCGTAACAAGCATAAACGTTCATAGGTAACAATAGGATACTCCTCAAGAGGGAAACGTCGCGGCCCTTTATCAAATTTGTTTTAAAAGAAAGGTGAATGTTTCTATGTCCAACTTAGGTTATCGAGTTATTGAAAACATTAAAAGACCTTCCGAAGAGTTAATGAAAGGATTCGAACGATTGCAAGTGGCTAATATTGATGATTCTATGAACCGGATGGGTGCGATTAACGAATCGATTCATCAAATGAACGGTCGAAATGTACTTGGTCCTGCCTTCACTGTGAAAGTACCTAGTGGTGATAATTTAATGATCTTTCTTGCCATAGAAAAAGCGAAGCCAGGGGATATTATTGTAATTGACGGTGACGGGAATATGGAGCGTGCCTTAGTTGGTGAAATGCTGGCCAAATTTGCACAATCCAAAAAAATAGGTGGATTTGTTATTAATGGCTGCATTAGAGATTACGATGTGGTTCATAAAATGGAGATTCCAATTTTTGCAAAAGGGCGAACACCAAATGGTCCTTTTAGAAACGGTCCGGGTGAGATCAATACACCCATTAGTATCGGCAGAAAAGTCATTTTCCCTGGAGACATTATTATCGGAGACAGTGATGGAGTCATTGTTGTCAGACCAGAGGATGCAAAGGATCTGCAGAAAAAGGCGATTGAGATTGAACAGAAAGAAGCAGCTATCATCGATCGAATTGAAGCGGGAAATGGAATGGATATAGAGTGGATTTATAAGAAGTTAGAAGCGGAGAATTGTGAGATTATTAAAGGTGAGTAGGTAAAAGTTTCTCTTTTGTAGTGAACAGTGGCTATACACTGTTCACTATTTTAGGTTTGTTAAAAATAAGCTGATTATGTTAACTGTTGCTCGGCAAATTCTCGGTAGAGTTCATGTGACTGTACAAGCTCTTGGTGAGTACCGATACCTGTTATCTGTCCTTTTTCAATGAAAATAATCTTATCTGCATTGACGATGGTTGAGAGGCGGTGGGCAATGACGAATGTTGTTCGGCCTTCCATAAGTCGGAGGAGGGCTTGCTGGACAATTCCTTCTGATTGGCTATCCAAACTAGCTGTCGCTTCATCCATCATCAGGATCTTCGGATTCCTTAAAAAGGCACGTGCGATCGCAATTCGTTGACGCTGCCCGCCGGAAAGCTTGATCCCACGTTCGCCAACCTCTGTATCTAGCCCATCCGGAAATTCTTTAATAAATTGATCAGCATAGGCCATTTCAGTCACTTCCCATAAACGATCGTCCGTAATATTTTTAGCCTCTTCTAATCCATAACAAAGATTTTCTCTAATCGTCCCGACCATCATCGGGCTATCTTGGGAAACATAGCCAATTTGTCTTCTCCAAGAGTCTAGAGACAACGCCTTCACGTTTGTCGATCCGATCAGAATATCACCTATTGTCGGCTCGTAAAAACGTTCCAGCAGTCCGAACATCGTTGTTTTCCCACCGCCACTAGGCCCGGCGAACGCTACCATTGTTCCTGGTTGGACATTAAATGAGACGTCTTTTATGACGGGCTCTTCTTCATCGTAGCCAAAAGTAACATGTTTGACGGAGATTGTTTGATTGGTGATATCTAAGTCAATGCCTTCTTGCCCGGCCTCTTCATTAATGTCTAGAATTTCAATGATACGTTCGGTGGCTCCTTTAGCCTTTTGAAGCTGGGTAAAGAACATCGCGAACGAAGTGATAGGGAACACAATTTGAAAGAGGTAAAGTAAAAAAGCAACAAGTGAACCAGTTGTCATCGTTCCTTCTGCTACTCGAATCCCGCCATATCCAATAATTACGACAATCACGAGCATAACGACAAGATACATTAGCGGGGCGACCATCGCGAAGATTCGACCTTCTTTTAAACCAAAGGAAAAAAGCTTGTTGATCCCCGTTAATCCTTTTTCCTCCTCTGTTTTCTCTGCATTCGATGCTTTCATCAAACGGATCTCACTAAGTGTTTGTTGAACACTTCCGGTGAAGGTTGCTGTTTCGTCCTGAAGACTTCGCGAAATCTTTGCCATTCTACTCCCAAGCGGAATCATAAACAGGGCAGTGATTGGAACAGCGATTAGCATTAATAGCGTCATTTTCCAATCCATGAATAGTAAAATGATGACTGCACCAATAATCGTAATAATCCCACCAATAAACTGAGGGAAATGCTGTGAAATTAAATCCTTTACAATACCGGTATCATTAACAACACGACTTACTGTTTCCCCACTTTTACTTTTATCGTAGTATCCAACGGGTAGACGGATTAACTTGAACCACATTTTTTCTCTTAAGCTTGCGACGATCTTTTGCCCAACGAATGCAAGAGCATACATTGACAATCCATCGATAACTGCCTGTAAAATGAACACAGCTATGATAGCAGTGATTAATAGGGTATTAAGTGATTCAAACGAAAAACCATCGACAAGCTCTCTTGTTAGAAGTGGAATAGTGAGCCCGACAATTGTAGTGATTAGACTACCTACAAGACCTAGAGTGAGCATAAGCTTTGGAATTTTTGTAGATAAAATAAGAGAAAGAAACGGCTTTAACGTACCTTCGTTGTCTTTTTTCATACTGTTGTCTCCTTTGAAATTTATGTATACCTTCTTTTCATTACGAAATAGAGAAGAATGTAGTTTCATTATATAGGGTATTATTGAAAAAATGATAATGTACGAATTGGAAGGGTGTATTTTACTTGGTAAGTAGTTAAATTTCGAGTATAAAATTGCAATTCATGTTAGGTCTTTATCTATATAGAGTTATACGTACATCTCGAAGTAGAGACCAAGTAGCTGTTTACTTGTAGATGTATCCAGATGGTCATTAACTACAGGTTTAATCGGCTAGATAAAATTTATGAAACAGGATAAAATGAAATATGATTAGTTTGCTTAATTGATTAGCGATAAGAATAAATATCTAAGGGGGGGGAATTTTAACTATTTAAGAAAGTAGGACACGAGAATCCACTAGAGGCAGTAATAGGGAAGGTATTTTCAAGTATATTCACTTATGTAAAAAAATTTGTAAATACGATAAAATATTTTCATTGATTGTACGTACAAATTGTATTATTATAAAAGAGTAATAACATATGCGTACAAGACATGTTGGATGCAGTGCTGCTAGGTGGGCTACCAAGGTAATGTTATAACAGCTTGAGAAGTCACCTAATTACTACCCAAGAAGAAGCTAATTACCTTAAAGTAGGATATTGTAAGCGGTTACTGTGAATAGCTATCATACTGCTCTTGTGATAGAAGAATTCTAAGGCGAATCTTCATACATATTAGCAGCCCAACAATGAATTAAGTGCTATTAGATTCGTTCAATGTTGTAAAATGTACGGAACTAATACGTATGCAACATGTTAAAGGATAAGTTAATGTTAATTGAGGAGGAATTTAAATTGTTATCAGTCAGACCTTACGAATTCTGGTTTGTTACAGGGAGTCAAAATTTATACGGTGAAGAGCCACTTCGCCAAGTGGCAGAAAATTCACAGAAGGTTGTAGATGGATTAAACGCACAAGGTGATCTTCCTTATAAGGTTGTCTTTAAATCAGTTGTTAAAACTGCTCAAGAAATACATCAATTCGCTACAGAAGCGAGCAACAATGAAAATTGTGCAGGTGTTATTACTTGGATGCATACGTTTTCACCTGCTAAAATGTGGATTCCAGGCTTAAAGGCATTGCAAAAGCCATTGCTTCATTTCCATACACAATTTAACCAAGATATTCCTTGGGAAAATATTGACATGGATTTTATGAATTTAAATCAAGCTGCACATGGAGATAGAGAGTATGGGTTTATCGGTACTCGTATGGACATTTCCAGAAAAGTGATTGTAGGACATTGGCAAAATCAAGACGTTGCTAAAAAGCTAGCCAGCTGGATGAAAACAGCAGTTGGTGTAACAGAAGGTACAAACATTCGTGTAGCTCGTTTCGGTGATAACATGCGTAATGTTGCAGTTACCGATGGAGACAAAGTAGAAGCACAGATCAAATTTGGTTGGACAGTTGATTATTACGGAATCGGTGACCTTGTTGAAGAAATGAGTAAGGTTACTGAAGAAGAGTTGTCTGATCTGTATAATCAATATGAAGAATTGTATGACCTGCCAGCTGAAGCTAGTGAGCCCGGTCCAGTGAGAGATGCGATCTTAGAACAAGGTCGAATTGAACTTGGTCTAAAATCATTCCTAGCAAAAGGCAATTACAATGCTTTTACAACAAATTTTGAAGATTTACATGGTATGAAACAACTTCCAGGATTAGCTGCTCAACGTCTAATGGCTGAAGGCTATGGTTTTGCAGGAGAAGGAGACTGGAGAACGGCTGCATTGCTTCGTCTAATGAAGATTATGTCGTCTAATCAAGGAACTTCATTCATGGAAGACTACACGTATCACCTTGAACCTGGAAATGAAATGATTCTAGGGTCGCATATGCTTGAAATCTGTCCAACTGTTTCAGCAACGAAACCAAAGATTGTTGTCAATCCACTAGGAATTGGTGGGAAAGAGGACCCAGCACGTCTAGTATTTGATGGTAGAGGCGGAGATGCTGTAAATGCTTCTCTTGTTGAAATGGGAGGTAGATTCCGTCTAGTTGTGAACGAAGTAACAGCAGAGCAACCTACTATCGAAACACCGAAATTACCGGTAGCTAAGGTGCTTTGGAAGCCACAACCTTCTTTAAGTGATGCAACAGAGGCGTGGATCTATGCTGGTGGTGCTCATCATACAGTATTCTCTTTTGATGTAACGACTGAACAGCTTTATGATTTTGCTGATATGGCTAAAATTGAAGTAGTGGTAATTGATAAGGATACAAATGTTAGACAATTCCGTAATGAGTTAAGATGGAACCAAGCAATTTGGGGATAAAGGTATTTAAGGCAGAGGTTAAAAAACCTCTGCCTTTTTTTGTTATCACAAATAGATAGCGAGAAAACAAATTGGTACGTATAACTTTGGAGTTTTAATTAAGTTAAAGGATATTCAAGAACATCAGAGTCCTAAAGATAATTGGATATTATTGGTATGGTCATGTTGTGAATAATCAAGTTCTGAAGTAAGTTTGTTTATCGCACGAACTAAGTATATAACTACTGTTCACTTGCTTTGAAGAGATATGTTGAGGGAGGGTAGGTTGATCAAGGGAAATAGTTTAATTTTACATTGTTGTAAGAAATGAACTTGAAAGGCCGTTCACTAACTGGTACAGACACGCAAAAAAAAATTGTTGTACAACCGAATAATTTTTGTCAAAATATGTTGACATGTACTGACAAGTATAATATATTGGTTTTATAAGAATGCGTTTTCATTAAAAAAGCATTCACCTCTAGTGAGAAGGAGGAATGTATTTACAGGTTTTAATGAAAAGGGTTACATTCTATTAAAATGATTTAAAAAAACTAAGATTATGGGGGCAATGAACATGTTGAAAAAACCGTATCGTGTGTTTGCTAGTGTCGCGTTGGTTAGTACTCTTCTATTAGGTGCTTGTAGTGGTGGTGGAGGATCGTCTTCTGGTGGAGGAGAGTCAGAGGATGGTGATAAAGTATTAGAATTTATGTTTAGAGGATCTACTGTTGAAGAAGCAGCGTATAAAAAGGTTATTGAAAACTTCGAAGCTGATAATCCTGGAGTAGACGTAAAACTAAATGTAATTCCTATTGATAATTACGCAACGAAGCTTAAAGCTGCAATCACAGGTAAGAAGATTCCAGATGTGTTCTTTATTGCACCAGGGGAAGTAAGAGCATATGCAAATAGTAAAGTTTTGTTAGATCTTACTGAAACTGTAGAAAATAGTGATTCTATTAATCAAGATAACATGTGGGAATATGGTTTCGATAGCTATCGTTATGATGGAACAACACAAGGTGTCGGAAGTCTTTACGCATTACCGAAAGATGTTGGACCATTTGCATTAGGTTACAACAAGACAATGTTTGAAGAAGCTGGCCTTGAATTGCCAGATCCAGATGTACCAATGACATGGGATGAATTCATTGAAGCTGGACAAGCTTTAACAAAAGATAATGATGGTGATGGAAAACTTGATCAATTCGGAACAGGGTTTAACGTTAACTGGGTTCTACAATCATTTGTTTGGAGTAATGGTGGGGACTTCCTTGATGAAACACAAACAAAAGTAACAGTTGATACACCAGAATTTGCTGAAGCACTTCAATTCTTTGCAGACCAACAAAATGTGTATGGAATTACTCCTTCTATTGAAGATGCTCAAACTCTTGACACATATCAACGTTGGATGAAGGGTGAAATCGGATTCTTCCCAGTAGGACCTTGGGATGTTGGAACTTTTGACACAGAATTAGATTTCGAATATGACTTAATTCCTTATCCAGCAGGTGCAACAGGTGAATCTGCAGCGTGGATTGGAACATTAGGATTTGCAGTAGCTGCTAACACAGAGCATCCTGAATTAGCAACTGAACTCGCAACATATCTTTCAGCTTCTGAAGAAGGACAACAACAACTTGTTGACGCACGTGTTCAAATTCCTAACTTGAAAGACATGGCTGAAGAGTGGGCTGCTGATACAACTACAACTCCAGCTAACAAACAAGAATTCTTAGATATCGTTCAAGATTACGGTCGTGCGTTACCTGCTAATAACACGTACAATGGTGAATGGTATGATTACTTCTTTACGAATGTTCAACCAGTATTAGACGGAGATAAGACAGCTGCTGAATACGTAGCAGAAGTACAACCGAAAATGCAAGAATTTCTTGATAATGCGATTCAATTAGAGAAGCAAGCAAGTGGAAATTAATTTAGCTCGATAATAAGCAACTTTAAATGCAGGAAATGATGTTGTCTCTGAAGTCTAGTAATAGATGAAGACATCATTTCCTGTTTTCTATAAGGTAAGCCAATAAGCATTGATCTGGGGTGAATGAAATGGGCAAACAAATATCTGACACTGCAATAAATAAGCAAGTTCCTTTTAAGGCACCAAAATCTAAACTTCGCAAGCAAGAAGGTAGAGCTGCATTTCTATTTATACTGGCACCATTAGTAGGATATTTACTCTTTATTCTTTATCCATTTTTATTTTCCATCTATGCATCTTTTACGACATGGAATGGGTTGGGTTATCAGGAATGGACAGGATTAGATAACTATATTGCCTTAATTAATGATGATTACTTCCATAAGTCATTATTTAATACATTATTTATGATGCTTGGAATACCTATTGGGCTATTTTTATCTCTATTCCTAGCTATGGGTTTGAATAGAAATATACCGGGTACTACAACATTTCGAGTAATCTACTATATTCCAGTTATTTCTTCTCTAGCAGCTATTTCTGTACTTTGGCAGTGGGCATATAACGGTGATTACGGTTTAGTCAATCAATTCTTAGCTGTCTTTGGGATCGATGGTCCAAACTGGTTACAAAACAAAGACACTGTTAAACCAGCTTTAATCATTATGACAATTTGGAAAGGTTTAGGTATGTCGATGCTACTTTACCTAGCTGCTTTACAAAGCGTTCCGAAAATGTACTATGAAGCAGCTGGACTTGATGGTGCAAACGCATTTCAACGTTTTAGATATATTACGTTGCCAATGGTAAAGCCTGTTACATTCTTCCTTGTTATTACAGGAATTATCGGTGGAGCTCAAATGTTTACAGAGATTAACATCATGACTCCAACAGGTGGACCAGAATATAGTTCGGCAACTGTTGTATTCTATATTTGGCAAAAAGCCTTTACTAACTTACAAATGGGTTATGCTTCAGCCATCTCAGTCGTACTTGGTTTAATCATCTTTATTGTCACGATTATTCAGTTTAAATTAAATGATAGATCTACTTTTGAGATGTAGATTAGGATAATTATTATTAAGTAGGGGTGAGATCGTTGAATGAAAAAGTAAAAAACAGGGTTGCCAATTCCTTTATCTTTCTTGCATTAACAGCAGGAGCTGTGGTCATGATTGCACCACTTATCTGGATGCTTTCAACTTCGGTAAAAGAAAAGTCAGATGTATTTGCTCTACCTCCAGTTTGGATTCCTACAGAATTCAACTGGGGAAAATATCTTGAAATTTGGACAGCTGGACCATTATTAACGGGTATTCAAAACAGTTTAATCATTTCATTAACAGTTTGTATAGTAGGTACGTTCACATCTAGTTTAGCGGCTTTTGCGTTTGCAAAACTAAGACTGGCGTATAAGAATTACATCTTCTTACTACTATTGTCTGCTATGATGATTCCATATCCGAGTATAATGATTCCTCAGTTTGCAATGTTTTCGAGTATTGGGTGGGTAGATACACTCTTACCGCTTATTGTTCCACCAATTTTTGGTAACATAGTTATGGTGTTTTTCTTACGTCAGTACTTAATCAATGTTCCGAATTCTATTATTGAAGCGGCACAAATTGACGGAACTTCATTTTTTGGGATTTTCAGTAAGATTATCTTCCCATTAATTAGACCGGCGATTGCAGCTCAATTAATTCTTTGGTTCATGGGTGTTTGGAATGACTATTTAGCTCCAATTATCTATTTAAGTTCACCAGAGAAACTAACCATACAGCTGGTCATTGCTAACTTAAATGCGGCGTATGCTATTCAAACCGATTATCCTTTAATCATGGCAGCTTCCGTTATTGCATTACTACCAGTATTAGTTGTATTCTTGATTTTCCAACGTCAAATCATCGAGTCTATTGCTATTAGTGGAGTCAAAGGTTAATGCTCTTTTTTAGCTCGAAACACGTAAGGCAGTTTTATCCTTACTTTTGATTCCTCTTCTATGCTTTGTTACTGCGTGTACAAGTTAAGCATAGAAGAGGAATATCAATTATTAAAATCCAAGAAAAACCATCAATACAAGTTTTATGAGTCTAAATATATTCATGTGGAAGGTACTCATTAACGTTGAAATCAAAGGAGATAATAGATGATCCATTCTAATACTATCCCTAAAGATAAATTGTACGATAAATCAATCCTAGAAGATCAAAGCAAATGGACAACGAACAATGTTCATGACCCAGCTTTAGTAAAAGATGGTGATTGGTATTACGTCTTTTCTACTGATGCTAGTTATGGCATCAAGCCAAAAGCAGGGGTTCAAATTCGTAAATCAAAGGATTTAATCAATTGGCAGTGGGTTGGCTATGCCTTTAGCGACGGAGTTCCAGAAGAAGCAGAAAAATGGACAGGAGCTCTCGGGCTTTGGGCGCCAGAAGTAACTAAATATGGTGATACTTATTACATGTATTACTCAGCTTCTACATTTGGAAGTACTCAATCCTTTATCGGTCTAGCAACAAGTAAACATATAGAAGGTCCCTACGAAGATCAGGGGCTTGTTTATAAATCGCTTGAAGGCGAAGAGGATGAGCCCAACGCAATTGATGCTAATATTACGTTTGATAAAAATGGTGAACCTTGGATGGTTTTTGGTTCTTTTTTTGGTGGCATACATGTGACTAAAATTGATCCTAACACAGGAAAACCTTATCAGTACGGAAAAGGTAGATTAATTGCCAAACGTCATGTTAGTGTTGAGCGTGCCATTGAGGGTCCTTATATTGTCTATAATCCTGATCTAGATTACTATTATTTGTTTGTTTCTTATGATTCACTGTTTTCAAACTATAATATTAGAGTCGCTAGGTCTAAAAATATTGAGGGTCCTTATCTTGATTTCGAAGGAAATGACATGACGAACATTGAATTACCGCCTAATGATGTCGGCTTGAAATTACTTGGTGGTTACAAATTTCAAGATGGCGATGGATGGGTAGCACCTGGACATAATTCAGTTCTAAAAGATGGTGATGATTATTATGTCTGTCATCACATCCGTGCTGAAAAAGATAAACACTGGCATTACTTACACATAAGAAAAGTGGTCTGGAGCGAAGATGGGTGGCCACTTATTTCTCCAGAGAGGTATGCAGGAGAAAAAGAGATTCCGGTAAACCTTAAAGAATTAACTGGTGAATGGGAATATTTCCTTGTTGATAAAGAAAACAATAACCAAGATTCTTCTATATGTATAACGATAACAGATAGTCCTCAAGCAAGCATTTATTTGTTGCAGTTATCTGAAAATCGTTATATGCTGAATGTAAATGGTACAGAAATAACTGGTAAAGTTCTACCAAGCTGGGATTGGGAACTTTGGAAAGAAACGTTCGTTTTTATGGGGAAAGACTCAAAAGGCCAAGTATACCTTGCAAAGAAAATGAATGATTAATCTCTTTCATACCACTTGTGAATTCATCTAAGTAAAGAGGCGATAACAATGGACGGAAACTGGGCAGGATCGATTATGAATTTACTAGATAGGATAATAAAACTTATTATCCTCAATGTCTTATGGTTTTTATTTACAATAGTTGGTCTCGTAATCTTTAGTTTCATGCCTGCGACCGCCTCTGTTTACATGATCATTAGAAAATGGATGAATGGAGAGAATCTAGATAACAATGTATTTCTGGACTTTTGGAAGCACTTTAAAGCGAATTTTGTAAAGACGAACCTTGTTGGAGTCGTGTTTCTAATCATAGGGTTGTTTCTTTACTTAGATATTCTAATTTTACTTGGAACTGAAGCGTTAATTGGTAAAGTATTGCTAGCGCTAGTTATCATGCTTTGTTTTATTTACTTTGCAACACTATTACATTTCTTTCCGTTATTTTCTAGATTAGAT
The DNA here is from genome assembly GCF_017939705.1 of Halalkalibacter suaedae. Lineage (GTDB taxonomy): Bacteria > Bacillota > Bacilli > Bacillales > Bacillaceae_D > Halalkalibacter > Halalkalibacter suaedae. Next base: position 608,831 of record NZ_JAGKSQ010000002.1, on the reverse strand, counting down.
ATGAAGGTCTTTAATTATTTTAAATTAGCGTTAGTTATGGGGATATCGAAACCATTCACGACTATATTGATGGTACTTTGGTTATCGGTTGTCGTTATTCTATCTCTAGAGTTCACTGTAATCATTCCTTTGTTTTTTGTCTCATTAATTTGTGTGGGCATAAACTGGGTTAGTGTTAGAAATCTCGAAAAAACTGAATAAGATCATTAAAGAGTACCTCTTCTTTTGAGGTACTCTTTTTGAGAGATCTTTCTTATAGATTTTGTTAGGGAATAGTCTTGACAAATTTGCCAAACCTTCTTATTCTTATTGTACGTACAAATATTCATTAGTTCGTTAGTGTGAACGATACATGTACGTCCATCCAGAAAAAGAGACGTTATCATCGGCATGCTTGTAAGCGTTTAAATGTTTGTTTGAAGTAGTGTACGTGATTTTGAAGCTACTTCTGTATTTGGTTGAAGCTTAATAGAGTAGCGATTAACAAGTTCTCTATGGTATGAACAAAAATGATACTAAGATCGGTAGCCAACTTCTATACAAGTTGGAAGAAATCGATTATATGAAAAGGATGTTAGCTGATGAAATTAAGTGAAGTTCAAAACATTGAGGTAACGACAAAAGTTGGAAGTAAATTAAATTTACCAGAAAAAGTCGATGTGGAATTTAGTAATGGAGTAACAGCTGATATGGATGTTCAATGGAGTACATTAAGTGAGGATGAATTGAAAACACCTGGTACTTACACGGTTGAAGGGGAAATCCAGCATCAATATTACTCAAATCCGCTAATCGAGCAACGTGCTGATCCTTACATGTATAAGCATACAGATGGTTATTATTATTTTACAGGCTCATATCCGGAATACGATAGAATTGTCCTTCGTCGTTCGAAGACAATTGAAGGACTTTCTAGTGCACCTGAGACGGTTGTTTGGGAAAGACACGAATCAGGGATTATGTCAGAACATATTTGGGCTCCAGAGCTTCATTACATTGATGGAAAATGGTATATTCATTTTGCAGCAGGAGACCGTGATGATGTTTGGGCGATCCGTCCTTATGTCCTTGAAACAGATGCTGAGAATCCTCTTGAAGGAAGCTGGGTTGAAAAAGGTCAAATTAATATATCTTTCCAAAGCTTTTCATTAGATGCGACTACTTTTGCTCACAACGGTAAACGGTTCTTAGTTTGGGCTCAAAAAGTAGAAAACGAGTCAATCTCAAACTTATATATTGCTGAGATGAGTAATCCCTGGACCCTAAAAGGTGAACCGGTCTTACTTTCTACACCAGAATATGAGTGGGAGCAAGCGGGTTTCTATGTAAATGAAGGACCAGCTATGTTACATCGTAATGGTCGAGTGTTCATTGCTTATTCCGGTGGTGCAACAGACGATCGTTATTCAATGGGCTTATTAACAGCATCAGAAGATAGTGATCTACTAGATCCAAACTCATGGACAAAAAACGTTGATCCTGTTTTTGTGTCGAGTGAAGAGACTAGTGAATACGGTCCTGGACACAATAGCTTCACAGTTGCTGAAGATGGAACAACAGATCTATTAGTTTATCATGCTAGACCATATAAAGAAATTGAAGGCAATTCCCTGTATGACCATAATCGTCATGCTAGAATCCAACGCTTATTTTGGAAGAAAGATGGTACACCTTATTTTGGAATACCAGGTCAGAAGATCGACACTACTGGCGTAAAAGCCATTGCAACGATTCATGTTGTTGCTGAATAGTCCTTAGTCATATTTTTTAATGAATGAGGGAGTGTCCACATACATCTGATTTTCTCTCAAAAAATGAATGGAAGCCTGAGTCCAGCCTTATTGAGGGTGACGCTGTGTAACTGTTCAGGCACACCTAGATGGTAGTTTAATAAGGTTGCTTCGAAGCATACTCTTCGAAGCAACCTTTCTATTAGTGAAAAATGATCATATAGTATATTATGTTCCTTTTTTAGATAAGCGTGTACTAGAAGAAAAACGAACAGACAAACAAGGGCTTTAATCATTTCAAGTTTTTCTTATTGATGACACTAGAAAGAGGTTTTGTATGAGTAATACAGAAATCAAACGCTTATCGATCATAGCCGTTACGTGGCCGATTTTTATTGAATCATTGTTAAATATTTCGTTACGAACAGCAGATACATTCATGCTTAGCCAAGTATCGGATGAAGCGGTAGCTGCAGTTGGAGTAGCGAATCAACTGATTATGTTTATGTTTTTTTTATTTCAGTTTATTGCCACTGGTACATCGGTTGTTGTTGCACAGTACCTTGGAGCGAATAAATTAGGAGAAATTAAGAGATTTACAGGAAACGGTATTTTAATTAACTTTTTATTCGGTTTGGTTGTGGCCTCAATCTTAATGATCTTTAGTAGACAATTACTAGGTCTTTTCCAACTTGAACCATATCTAATGGAACAGGCAAGAACCTTCCTATTGATTGTCGGTGGGGCTTTAGTCTTTCAGGCCGTCAGTGTGACGGTCTCGATTATCATACAAACGCATGGATTTACAAAGGAAACGATGTTCGTAAGTGGTGGAATGAATATCATTAACATCATCGGGAATTATTTATTTATCCATGGTGCTTTAGGGTTTCCACAATTGGGCGTACAAGGGGTAGCCATTTCGACCGCATTCAGTCAATTTGTGGCCCTCATTGCGTTCTTCATTGTTCTACGTTATCGTGTCCAGCTACGTCTAACCTGGGCTGATCTTTTTGATATTCAGAAGAATCGCTTAAGAAAAGTCTTAAGCATTGGGATACCGGCCTCGATGACGATGATCTCGTACTCGAGTAGTCAGATTGTCACAACGGCAATTATTACCCTACTGGGTTCACAGATGCTTGCAACACGCATTTATACGTTAAATGTTCTTTTTTTAGTTATGATCTTAGGGATTTCACTGGGAAGAGGGACACGAATTATCATCGGTCATCAAATTGGAGCAGGCAGGATGGAAGAGGCATATAAGCAAGGGGTGCAAAGTGCGAGGTGGAGTATAGGGCTTGCCTTACTGATGACATCACTTATTGTTCTTGTTAGGGAGCCGCTGCTTGGGATGTTTTCAGATAATCCAGAAATTATAATGATGGGAAGTACCCTGTTAATAATGGGTTTTCTGCTTGAGCCAGGAAGATGTTTGAACTTGGTATATGGTTCGATCCTCGAAGCTTCTGGGGATGCCAAATATTCGATGATTGTGTCAGTTACTGTAATTTGGGCCTTTAGTGTTCCAATGTACTACCTTTTAGGCATTCATTTTGGATGGGGACTTATTGGGATATGGGCAGCCTTTATTGCAGACGAATGGCTCCGAGGTATCTTATTGCATAGGCGTTGGATTAGCCGGAAATGGGAACAGAAGGCCGTCGTCAAGCATGGAGAAAAAAGCAAGGCAACTGGATAAGGGAAATTGATGAGGTACATCACTTCGGTTTGAGGTGATGTACCTTTTTGCTTATCGGTAATGTTGGTTTAGGTAATCAGACGGGGAAATACCACTAACCTTTTTGAAGACACGGCTAAAGTAAAATGGATTTGAGAAACCGAGGATTTCGCTTACCTCAGAGACGTTATGTGAAGACTCTTTAAAATAACGGATAGCTTGTTCAACTAATAGTTCATGTTGAAACTGGGTGACTGTTTTTCCTGTTTGTTGCCGAAATAAATTTGATATATAGGCGTAATTCATTCCAAGTTTCTCTGAAATCTGTTCTGAAGACAGTCGATCCGTTGGTGCTTTTTTTAAGAGCTCGATTAGCTGATTGACAATTCGATTGCTACGTTTGTGAATTTTCTCATCTAATTTCTCCTGATAAAGATCGAGAAACAAGTCATAGGTTAGAGCTGACGATCGCAGTGGTTGAAAGGAATGCTGAGACTCGTAACGGTCAAGCAGCTTCTGCAACTGTAAATCGATGTACTCTGGTTTCTGGACAGTTTCGCGTTTTGGTATAGTCAATTTCTTGTCATACGTCTCACTGTGTATCATCATTGGCTGCTGAAAAGGGGAGTATTCGCCTTTGTTTTCCACTCCTAGATCTTGTGGCGGGTCATAGAAGTGAATATAATACCACTGTGTACCTGGAGCATATGTTTTCGTTCCCCAGTGAGGCGTATTTTTGCTAAGAAAAAGATATGTTCCTTCTTTAACTTGATAGTCGATTCCGTCTTCTACCACGTAAATCATACCTTTTTTTACATAGATAAACACATGGACCTCCTCCATAAATCTACTTGGGTGTTGGAGGCTGCCTTTCTTGTCAATCATGAATCCGATTTCTCTTACCAATGGTAGACTATAAGAAGGTAATGTAAATTCATTCATGGTATTACTCCTTGTTTTAGTTATATGGATAGTGTAGCTTAAAATCTAAAAATAAGATATGTTTTCTGATGAGAAGTGAATTCTATTCAGAAGGTTTTCCCCTCATACTATAGATATATAGTCACTTGAGGAGGGTTTAAATGTTAAATGTGAAATTGATAGATGGTATGTTCAAGGAGTCGCAGGAGAAGGGGCAGGAGTATCTCTTATTCTTAGATGTTGACCGCCTAATTGCACCTTGTTATGAAGCCGCTTCCAAGGAAGCAAAGAAGCCCCGCTATGGTGGATGGGAATCGATGGAGATTGCTGGACATTCAATTGGGCATTGGCTCTCTGCGGCTGCAGCGATGTATCGCGAAACAAATGACGATAAGTTAAAAGAAAAGCTTGATTATGCGATTGCTGAACTTGGGCGTGTTCAGAGCTTTGATGAAGAGGGGTATGTAAGTGGGTTTTCTCGTGCATGCTTCGATGAGGTGTTCACAGGCGAATTTCGCGTCGAGCATTTCGGTTTAGGTGGATCATGGGTTCCTTGGTATAGTATACATAAAATCTATGCTGGGTTAATTGATGCATACCAGCTTACTGGTAGCAAGGAAGCGCTAGAGATTGTAACAAAGCTTTCAGACTGGGCCTATCGTGGTCTTTCTCCACTCACTGAGGAGCAGTTTCAGCGAATGTTGATTGCTGAGCATGGTGGAATGAACGACGTGATGGCGAATATGTACTTAATTACAGGTGAAGAAAAGTACTTAGAGCTCGCCAAGCGTTTTTGTCACCAAGCCGTTCTTCATCCGTTAACGAAGGGAATTGACAATCTTGAAGGCAAGCATGCTAATACACAAATCCCTAAACTAATAGGAGCAGCCAAGCTTTATGAGATTACCGGGGAAAAAAGCTACCGGGATATGGTCGAATTCTTTTGGAATGAAGTATCGCACCATCGTTCGTACGTTATTGGCGGCAACAGCAACAGAGAGCACTTTGGTCCGCCAGATACAGAAGAGTTAGGCGTTCTTACAAATGAAACATGCAACACCTATAATATGTTGCAGTTAACTGAGCATTTATTTAATTGGACGAAAGATTCTAGTTATATGGATTACTATGAGCGCGGCCTTTATAATCATATTTTAGCATCTCAAGATCCAGACTCAGGTATGAAGACGTATTTTGTTTCAACAGAGCCTGGTCATTTCAAAGTGTATTGTTCACCTGAAGAATCATTCTGGTGCTGCACAGGCACAGGAATGGAAAACCCTGCTCGTTACACAAGATTTATCTATGTTCAACAGGAACAGGATTTCTATGTAAACCTTTTTATTGCTTCTGAAGTGACGCTTTTAGATCAAGAGACGATCATTAGACAGGAAACGATTTTCCCGAAATCAGAAAAAAGCTCACTTGTATTTAAAGAAGCGAGTGGTCAAGAACTTAATGTTCATATCCGTGTACCGAATTGGGTTACTGGTAATGTTGAGCTTAAGCTGAATGGTGAGGTCGTGAATGCACCAGTTGATCGAGGGTATGTAACGATAAACAAAGCATGGGCAAAAGGAGATCGCATAGAGGTTCTTCTGCCAATGAGTCTACACGTCTATAAGGCCAAAGATGACCGGTCAAAGCAAGCCTTTTTATACGGTCCAGTTGTTCTTGCGGGTGCTTTAGGCACAGAAAACTTTCCGGAAACAGACATACTAGCTGATCATCTTGCCTTAAATAATCATGAGCTCATTGACGTCCCAGCCCTGGTGACTGATGGTAGTGTAGATCAGTGGTTACATCCCGTTGAGGGCAAGCCGCTTACGTTTGAAACAGATGCAATTGGCCAGCCAGGTCATGTGAAAGTACGATTTATTCCATTTTATGAATTACACCATGAACGATACAGCTTGTACTGGAAGGTTGCTACTCAAGAGGAATATGAAAAAGGAGTAGACGAAGAGAAGAAAAAGCAGGAGTGGATTAGAGCAATCACTGTCGATGAAATCCAACCAGGCGAACAGCAGCCAGAGATTGAACATGGTATTCAATCTGAGCATTCCCAGACAGGCTACCTTAATAAAGTACACAAAAGCTGGCGAGATTGCCGGGACAACGGCTTTTTCAGCTATAAAATGGCTGTTCAACCAAATAAGCCTATGTATTTGCTAGTCACCTATTTTGGAAGCGACAATACCTTACATGAGGATGGCAACGCATACGAGCGTGACTTTACGATTTCAGTAGACGGGACAGTCATTGCTAACCAAATACTAAAATCAGAAAAACCAGAAGACATTTACCTCGTATGCTATGACATTCCTTTTAATTTAACAGAAGGAAAAGAAAAGGTAGAGGTACGATTTGACGCACCGGCAGGTCAAGTAGCTGGTGGAGTTTACGGAATTCGGATGCAAAATGAGGCGCAGTAAGAGAGAAAGGACAGATGGAGTTATCCATCTGTCCTTTTTAATATATGTTTTAACATAGATAGTGTATAAAATTGAAATTGAGAATAAGAATTTAAATTACTTGTGAATAATTTCACAAAAGGTATTGATCTTTAGAAAATAGTGAACTATAATAAAGCCATCAAGTAATTGTGAAATAAATCACAAACGTTATGTGAATAACTTCACAATAAAACAATATGTAGGGGGAAATAACAATGAAAATTGCTGTTATCGGATGTACACATGCAGGTACTGCTGCTGTTTCAAATATGGTTAAATTATACCCAAGGGCAGAAATAACCGTTTTCGAAAAAAATGATAATATTTCTTTCTTATCTTGTGGGATAGCATTGCATGTAAGTGGAGTTGTAAAGGATCCTAACGGGTTATTTTATAGCTCACCAGAAGAGTTAACTGAGCTAGGTGTGAAGATGCGAATGAAGCATGAGGTATTAGATATTAATGTTGAAGACAAAACAATTGCAGCACGTAATCTAGAAACAAATGAGATGCTCAATGATACATATGATAAGCTTGTCATGACAACAGGTTCTTGGCCTGTTATCCCAAATATCGAAGGGATTAACATGGAAAATGTGTTATTGTGCAAGAACTTTCAACATGCTAATACAATTATTGAAAAAGCAAAGGACGCCGAGAATATTGTTGTTGTAGGTGCAGGCTATATAGGGATCGAATTGGTTGAAGCATTTGAAATGAGTGGGAAAAACGTGACCTTGATTGATGGGGAAACGAGAGTGCTAAGCAAATATTTAGACGAACCTTTTACAGAGATAGTTGAGAAGGATTTCCAAGAACGAGGGGTTCAATTAGCTTTAGGAGAAACAGTTACTCGTTTTGTTGGTAATGACGGGAAAGTTACTGCTGTCAAAACATCAAAAGGTGATTATCAAGCTGATTTAGTCATTCTATGCATTGGTTTCCAACCAAACACAGGCCTTCTTAAAGGACAAATTGATATGCTTGGTAACGGTGCAATAAAAGTCGATGAGTACATGCGCACTAGTAATATGGATGTCTATGCAGCAGGAGATAGTTGTGCGATTCGCTATAATCCAACTGGTGATTATGCTTATATTCCACTTGCAACAAACGCTGTGAGAATGGGGACGTTAGTGGCAAAGAATTTAGTTGAGCCGACGGTTAGATATATGGGGACACAGGGAACATCAGGGATCAAAATCTATGATCAAAACATCGCAACAACAGGTTTAACGGAAACATCAGCTCTACGTATGGATATGAATGTGAAAAGTATCACAATCTTTGAACATGACCGTCCAGAATTTATGCCGACGTACGAGGATATTATGCTAAAGGTTGTTTATGAAGAAGGAACAAAAAGGATTGTCGGGGCACAGGTGATGTCTAAGGTCGATGTTACTCAATCAATTAACACATTATCTGTTTGTATCCAAAATAATATGACAATGGATGAGTTAGGCTTCGTAGATTTCTTCTTCCAGCCACACTACAACAAGCCCTGGAATTTCTTGAATCAAGCTGGTTTGCAGGCAATTTAATTAATAGGTGGAATAAAGGGGCTATCTTTTATGAGATAGCCTCTTTTTAATATTAATCTAAAGTTATATTTTAGATAGAGATGAAAGAATAGAGATAAAGTCGGCTAGTAATAAAAATTTGCGAAACCAACAATTCTATTATTACGTAAACACAATAGTCTTTAACAAATATGTCCATCAAATAGGTAATTAATGTTAAAATCAAACAGTGATTATTGTAGATTTTTAACATTTTAGATATAAGAGAGGAGATTGAAAATGACATTAGAAATAAATGGGATTAAAAAGAAGTTTGATGAGCAGTATGCAGTCAATGGAATTTCATTAAAAGTCGAAAAGGGTAAGATGTTTGGCATGCTTGGTGCAAACGGGGCAGGTAAGACGACGACATTTCGAATGATTCTTGGTTTATTAGACCCGACTGAGGGTTCTGCTCTGTGGGATGGGGAGAGAATGAGTTACCAACGCACAAGACTAGTGGGGTATCTCCCTGAAGAACGTGGGTTATTTCCGAAACTAACCGTGAAGGAACAGTTGATTTATTTAATGAAGCTAAAAGGAATGAAGACGCCTGAAATTGTCAAAGAGATGCGTATTTGGCTCGATCGCTTTCAGGTACCAGAATATGAAAATAAGAAACTAGAAGAACTTTCTAAAGGGAATCAGCAAAAGATTCAATTTATGGCATCGATTTTACATAGACCAGAGCTACTCATTTTGGATGAACCATTTAGTGGTCTTGATCCAGTTAATTCAGATATGTTAAAAAAAGCAGTGCTTGATCTCCAACGACAAGGAACAACGATCGTCTTCTCGAGTCATCAAATGAGTAATGTCGAGGAAATGTGCGAGGATTTAATAATGCTCAAACGTGGTCGACCAGTGTTGCAAGGGAATTTAAGAGAAATTAAGCGTTCATACGGGATGAAACGGATCAGTATACGTGCTGATTATGAGTTGGATTTCCTTGAAACTATTCAAGGTGTCCTTTCGTTTGAAAAAGGTCGAGATGGCGGTTTATTACATGTTGAAAATGAAGAGGTTGGGGAAACAATTTTTCATACATTGGCTGAGAAAGGGTTTGTTCGTAAGTTTGAAATTGAGGAACCGACATTACATGATATTTTCATAGATAAAGTTGGGGGTGAGACAGATGAATAATTTTTGGGTAACTGTTGCACACACTGCAGGGAAACGAATCAGAACAAAGGCATTTATCTGGTCAACCGCTGTGATCGCCGTTCTTATTATTGGGTTAATGAACATTACCACTGTCATTGATATGTTTGGTGGAGAGGACGGGGAGACGGAGAAGTCTACAATTGCTGTTGTTTATGATACGACGACAGCTGATGTTGCTGAACTACTTTCCTCATATGAAGAAGGCGAATTTAGTTATGTTGCCTATCCTGATAGTGATTTAGCTGCTGCTAAACAAGCAACAGAGGAAGGAGAATTTACCTATGTCCTTGGTTTGACTGGCGATCCTAGTCAAATAGAGGCTGAATTTTTCAGTGAAGGTACTGATTTTACCGTTGGAGAGACCGTACGAATGGATGTACAGCGGATGAAGGAAACGATAGTGACGAATGAGCTTGGTTTGAATGAGGAAGAACTAGCAATGATTTATAATCCAATTGTTTTCAATGAACGAGCTCTGACAAATGAAGGAAATATTGAAACAGAGGAAAGTCATATGCAATCCTACTTTATGGTATATGGCCTTGTCTTTGTCATCTATATGGTTATTTTATTATTTGGTTCGATGATCGCAACAGAAGTAGCCACTGAGAAATCCTCCCGTGTGATGGAGTTGATTATATCAAGTGTGAATCCAATCACGCAGATGTTTGGGAAGATAATCGGAATTGGGCTAGCCGGTGTATTAAATATGGCTATGCTTGTTCTAGCTGCATATGTTGGATATCTTATTAGTGGTGAGACATATCTTGAAACTATTTTGCAAGACATGCTAGAAGGTTCTTTACTTGGCTATGCATTAATACTCATTGTACTTGGGTATCTGCTATATGGCGGGGTGGCCGCGATGCTCGGTGCATTAGTGAGTAGGGCGGAAGAAGTGAATCAGGCCATTCAGCCGCTGGTCTTTGTTGCAATGATTGCTTTGTTCATTTCAATTACAGGACTTAATGTTCCAGATGCAACCTTTATTAAAGTGTTATCCTATGTTCCGTTCTTCACGCCACAGTTGTTATTTCTGAGAATTGGCATGACAAGCGTGCCGACATGGGAAATCATTGTCATTCTCACAGTACTTGTGTTAAGTGTTATCGTAATGAACCTCCTTGCAGCAAGAATCTATAAAGGTGGTGTGCTGATGTACGGTAAGTTTTCCTTTAAAAACGGAATCAAGCAGGCCCTTCGGTTAGGAAAAAGAGAAAGATAATTAAGTATGAGTTTGGACCATATGTATCATGAAGAGAAAAAGGGTAGCTAAGGTTAATATCGAACCTTGAGCTACTCTTTTTTTGCTAATAAATCTTGATGTTTTTAACGAATGCATTTATACGACTACTTTTCGATCGTGAAGCCATTTTTAGGAAGGTATTCCTTTGGCGTTTTCGAAAAATACTGACCTGAATGATCTAATTCTTGATAAATTTTACGAAGATGTTCAATATATGGTTTATAAATTTTTTGGATCACATCGTTACTGAAAGATAGTTTCTCACGTTTCCATAAGTCATAGTTTTGATCATCTAACATTAGAAGACTACCAAAGTGATAGCAGATTAGTGGTTTTTCGTCAATCTTGAGTCGATCAGAATGTTGTTTTACCTTATGCTCCTCTTTCATAACAAGATTCCACGGTGCAGCGTCAATTCCGATATGATCAATGACTTTAATATTTTCAAAATGGTGGACGATTTGATTGAGGTATTTCTGATCCCCCCAACGTGTCGAATCAGAATAGTCATCATAACACCAATTAAGGCATTGCTCCTTCCACCACGATAGAATTCTTCTACTATTTGGTTCTTGTTTGAAGCCGATTAGACCTGCTTGATAGATGCCATGCAGATGTTCAACCTCAGGGGTACTACGTTGTTTACTCAGGAAAATTGAATAGGTAGACCATTCCTCAATGAGCGTTTTCGGTGATGAAAAGAAATACATATCCGCATCACAATAAATGAGATGATCAATCTCACTGTATTTATTTAAAATATACTCACACACGACTGGTTTCATCGTCCAAGATCTTTCGGTTAATGTTCGATCCTCGATTTTTTTTCGTATGTTTACAGTTTGAATTTTGGCTGGCGAAATGAGAGTGACATTGTCTAAATCCAGATCTTCAAGGGTCGACAGTGTTTCCGGATCCATGCAGTATATCCATAAATGAAATGCTTTTTCGTTTTGCTTAATTGATTGATGTAATGCAAGGCCTTTGATTAGATATTCCTTACTTACTATTGTTGAAAAGCAATAGAAGTCTTGAAATTGGTCCATTTTCTGCCTGAATGGGGTGAACTTATAATATGTTTTAACTTGGTTTCTGTCTTTCTTATTAAAAAGTCGACTAGTCGTAGCTTCGGTTTTTTTCAAGGTTTGAATGATATCTCGAATTTTTATGATATAGGGCTCATAGATTTCTTTCTTAATATTACTTTTGATTTTGATATTGTCTAATGACCAAAGTTCGTATTCATCCTCATTTAAAATGGCCATACAAGCAAAGTGGTACGCAATTAGTTTGTCATCGTCAACGTAAACTTCTCCGTCTTTTCTCTTGATTTCAAAATCATTATTATAGACACAGTTCCAAGGGGCTGCGTTCACTCCTAAATGTGCAGAAATTTTGACTTTTGAGTACTTTTCTGGAATCCGGTCTAAGTACTTTTGATCACCAAATCGGTCCTCACTAGGTTCAATAAAACACCAATCTTCACACTGTTTTGCCCACCAGCTTACGCTTGCTAGACCCTCCTGATCATTTCGAAAGCCGATCATTCCTGCTTGATACTTCCCATATCTCCGTTCAACCCAGTCGAGATCACGCTGTGGTGTTAAATAAATAGATGCATATCCCCATTCATCAAAAATGTCTTTAGGATCTGAAAAGAAAAATAGATCTCCATCACAGTACAACACTGATTCTAAATCATATGTTGTGAGAAGATGATGAATTAATGGAGCTTTAATTGTCCAGCAGTATTCGTTCATTTGTCTCTGTTGTTTTATTTCTCTTAATTGATCATTTTCAAGTTGTTCGACATAAAAAAGGACCATATGTCGTTTATTTAATTTTCTAAAAAAACGAAACGTACGTCGGTCCATACAGCAGATCCACAGTTTGAAACGGTCTGAATGTGCTTCCAATGATTCGTAGAGAGTTAACACCCTTAGGATATAGTCCTGACTCGCTGTTACACATAGGTGATAGAGGTCTTGATTATCTTTTACGTTTCCCACCACTTTATTTTTCCTATTCAATTTTGCTATTTCATTTAAAGTAGATTCAACAGCCAACCTTATTCGCCTCCTTTAACTAGATATGTCTTGATACTGTATGCGGCATTTTCCTAATTGCACTAGTCATTTGTTTACTTTATTAGAATTAGGTAGTAGGTAAGTTCTATTTCTGGACATTTATACAGGCAAATATGAAAAAACACCATAAGAATATCAAGAACTCAAAAAAGGGGGGATTAGATGAAAGTTGTTATTTTAGCTGGAGGATATGGAACGAGGCTAAGTGAGGAAACAAAAGTAAAGCCAAAGCCAATGGTCGAAATTGGTGGTATGCCAATCCTTTGGCATATTATGAAAATCTATTCTTTCTATGGATTTAATGAGTTTGTGATATGTCTTGGCTACAAAGGACATATCATTAAAGATTTCTTTGCAACGTATTTGATGAATCATTCAGATATTACGTTTGACTTAACCGATGATAAAGAGCAATTAGTGATTCATAGAAAGCATGTTGAGCCATGGAAAGTAACGTTAATTGAGACAGGCGAGCACTCGATGACAGGTGGAAGAGTTGCTAGGGTGAAACCATATTTAAATGATGAATCATTTATGCTGACATATGGAGATGGACTATCTGATGTCAATATTGATCAACTTATTAAATTCCATAAGCAGCATAAGAAAGCAGCAACTCTAACAGCTGTGCAGCCGGAAGGTAGGTTTGGTGCAATTAATATTAGTTCTCTTGCTCAAATTCAAACCTTTGAGGAGAAACCACAAGGAGATGGGCATTGGATAAATGGAGGCTTCTTTGTACTCGAGCCTAGTGTTTTAGACTATATCTCTGGTGATACATGCGTTTTTGAAACAGATGTCCTGCCAAGGCTTGCTGAAGATCAGGAATTAATGGCATTTAAGCATGAAGGATTTTGGAAGCCAATGGATACGTTAAATGATCGAAACAAATTACAGGCACTATGGGAAAAAGGAAGTCCGCCATGGAGGAAGTGGTCAGGAAATGATGAATAGACATTTTTGGAACGGTAAAAAGGTATTTATAACAGGTCATACTGGATTCAAAGGGGCATGGCTTAGCCTATGGCTGACGATGCTCGGAGCCAAAGTAACTGGCTATGCTCTTACACCACCTACTTCACCAAGTTTATTTGAAACTGCGAAAATAGATCAATTGATTGATTCTCATAAAGGAAACTTGAACGATTTGAAGCATTTACAGCAGGTATTAACAGCTGCTAATCCGGACATTGTCTTTCATATGGCAGCGCAACCTATCGTTGGTGAATCATATAGGGATCCCGTTGGAACTTTCCAAACAAATGTAATGGGCACAGTCAATTTATTAGAAGCCATTAGAATCCTTGACCGCCAGGGAGCAAAGATTCGTGCAGTTGTTAATGTTACAACTGATAAATGCTATGAGAACAAAGAGTGGAATTGGGGATATCGTGAAAATGAACCATTAGGCGGGAATGATCCTTACTCGGCGAGTAAGGCTTGCTCAGAAATTGTGACAGCAGCATATCGGAAATCATTCTTTGGGCAGGAGTCCTTAGAAAGGGTTGCAATTGCTAGTGCTAGAGCTGGGAATGTGATTGGTGGTGGAGATTGGTCAGAGGAGCGTTTAATTCCACAATGTTTGGAAGCGTTAATTGAAAAGAAACCAATGATCCTACGGAAACCACAAGCGATTCGTCCATGGCAGCATGTTCTTGAGCCATTATCTGGTTATCTTCGACTTGCCGAAAAATTATATGAAGAAGACACTCAATTTTACTCAGAGGCATGGAACTTCGGACCAGATCTTGAGGATTGTGTAGAAGTCGGAAGTGTGGTTAATCGTTTATATACTAAGTGGGGCGAAAAGCCGAATCTAAAACACTATCAAACGAGTATGTACAAAGAATCAACTATGCTCATGTTGGATTGTTCAAAATCAAAAAGACTTTTAGACTGGAAACCAATCTGGAATTTAGATCAGGCGTTAGAAAAAATCGTAGTCTGGATGAAGGACTATCAAAATAACGCTCCGATGCGTGACGTGACAATCAAGCAAATTAACGACTATATGGATGACTTCGATAAAAGGAAGAGTAGCAATGAATCAGTTTAAAAAAGTGTCTGTCCTAATCACTGGTGCTACAGGTTATATCGGATCCCAGCTTACGAAGAGGCTCGTCAAGGAAGGAAGCGATGTCCATCTATTAGTACGACCGTCTTCAAACACAGAGATGTTAACAGATGTTGTCAAAGAGACAACGACACATATATATGAGGGTAGTTATCAATCAATGGAGCAAGCAATTCAAAGGTCAAAACCAAAAATCGTTTTCCATCTTGCGTCGTTCGCATCTATTCGCTATCAGACAGAGGATGTTCCTAAAATGGTTGAAAGTAATATTGTCATGGGAGCCTATTTGGCTGAAGCAATGGCGAAACAAAATGTAAGGAAGCTTGTGAACACAAGCTCCTTCTCCCAGCATATGGATCATAACGATTATCTACCAAATAGTCTGTATGCGGCTACAAAGCAGGCATTTGAAGATCTTATTTGCTACTATACTACGTTTTCTATGCTTGACTGCACATCTCTCGTGTTGTTTGACAATTATGGTCTCGAAGATCCGCGGCCGAAGCTAATGAATCTTTTGTACGAAACAATGAAAGAGGGAACAACACTTCGGATGTCTCCTGGTGAACAATATTTAGATCTTTTATATATTGACGATGTCATTAATGCTTATTTAGTTGCAGGTAGAAGATTACTAACTAATGAAGGAAAAGGATTGGAACGATTTACAGTTGGAAATGAGAACCGGATTCAACTAAAAAAGTTAGTTCTGCTAGTGAAGGAAATAACAAAAAAACAAATTAGAGTAGAATGGGGTGCGTTAGACTACCGAGCTGGCGAAATTATGGTTCCATGGAATAAAGGGACACCATTACCAGGTTGGAAGCAAAACGTGTCGTTAGAAGAAGGGATTCGGCGATTTTTCAAGACTAATGAATAACTGAATTAGTAAGACGCTGGAAGGGAGATTTGTTGATGAGAAAAGTTATTTTTATTAGTGCTCCATCAGGTGCTGGTAAAACAACGGTAAGAAAGACATTAGACGAAACAATTGCATCCAATTTTAACAATAATATTTTTAAAATTGAAATTGATGCTATGTACAAAGAAATAAACCCTAATTTCAGAGCGAAAAATCATTTAGAGATATGGAAAAAGGCGAGAGAAAACACAGGCCATTTAATCAAAGAAAAACTTGATGAAGGTACTGAAGCTATCTTCGTTGTGGGAAATACGATTTTTTCAGATCAGAGAATGCAGGAAGTACTAAAACCAATTCAGGCTGAGGATGGAGTTGAGTTTATTCATATTACCCTCGCACCGACTCGTTCAGAACTTGCTCGTCGTTTAAAAAAGAGAAGAGGTTCAGTTCCGAAATGGATTGATAGTCATCTTGCTGAACGAGAACCCTATCTCGAAGCAAAATGGACGAATGTCATTGATAATTCTAAGATGACCCCAGAGCAAACAGTAACAGCGATTTATGAAGTAATTAAGTACGGAAGAACAATGAAATCATTTTTTGAAGACGAGTAGATGATTAGCTAGAGGGTGGAGGGGAATATCACAGAAATGAACGTGGAAAAAGTCTTCTCAGACGGATGAGAAGGCTATTATTCGTTTTATATTATGACTAAATTGTAGCTAGGGTTGTGTTCAGTAGGTATATTCATATCTTTTGAAACACAGCCTTATTTGCTCTAAAACGACGACAAAATTAAGTAAGATCATTGACGATCTGTATGCGTTTGTATACACTTGGTTTGTTATCGTGTGTATACATTTGTATACGGAAATGAGGATATGATATGAAGCAAGAAAATGAAAGTGATTTTAAAGACGAGGAATATACTCACAATAGCCGACACATAGGTAAGGGGCGTTCCCATCATCGTGGAGGTGCAAAGACGTTCCGACGAAGACGAGCACTCTCCTTTTTAGAAATGATGAAGGTTAAGAGAGCAACCATCAAGCAACAGTTAGAGGAACCAGAATTTCAGTCAATTAATCAAATATTAATTGGTGAATTAAAAGCAATTGATATGGTAATTAGTGAGTTTATACAACTATTTGAAATCCACGAAGACGAGGTAAAAGAAAATATCGAAATAAAGAAAAATGGAGAGAGTTTGGAAAAAAGTAATGAAGGCGAGGAATACGAATGAAGGAAATTAACGGGTATATCGATTCTGTGTTTTACAAGAAGGATGATCTATTAGAAGAAGTATTAACTTCTATTAAAGAAAATGGGATGCGCTCCATTTCAGTTTCGCCCTCTACTGGTAAGCTATTAACGATGCTTGTCTCGATGACAAAAGCAGTGACGATTCTAGAGATTGGTGCACTTGGAGGCTATAGCGGGATCTGTCTGGCAAGAGGGTTTGGAAAGGACGGAAGATTGACCTCGCTTGAGCTAGAAGAAAAATTTGCACAGCTATCCAAAAACAATTTAACAAAAGCGGGATTTGGTAATCAAGTCACTTACATAACCGGACCAGCGTTGGAAAGTCTTGAGAACCTATCTAAAGAGGGAAAGCGATTTGATCTTTTCTTCATTGATGCGGATAAGGAAAATTACGAGAATTATCTAGAGTACTGCATTCGACTAGCTGAACCAGGAGCATTAATTATAGCCGACAATGCTCTTGCTGGAGGTAGCGTCGCAGAGCCTTCAGCAAGGATTAGACGATATACGGACTCGATGAAGGCATTTAATAAAAAAGTGGCAAACCATCCCCAATTAGAATCAATGCTACTACCAATTGGAGATGGGCTGACAGTATCTCGGGTGAAGGAATAAGAATTGTATTTAGAGGGTTTTAATCTTAATAAATAAAAAAATGAGACAGGGACATAACTGTCTGAATCAACTATAAATCCGTTGACTTAGCGGATAGAGTAAACGGAGACTCCCGCAGGATGCAAAAGCGATGACGCTAATAAACGCCACTTTTTGAATTGTATCTATGTAGTATATGGAACCTACTAACAATGTTTTTATGTTCAACACACTTTTTACGATCGCAGCCTAAAGAAAGTTAATATTGTCTTGATATTAATTGTGAAAAGAAGAGAAATTCGATCTCCCCTTTCATCCAGGTAGCGTGTTCGAAGTGACTTTTTATGGTCCCTTTCTCTAAATAACAATAGCTGTCGTCGTCTCGCTTCTTTAGTCTTGGTAGACAGGTTGGAAGTTTGATCAAAATGTCCACTACTTGAAAAATGAAATCTTGGCTTCCCGCGGAAAGAGAAGTATATTCCAGGAACGGTGTCCACACCAATATCTATCTTTGTTGTGCTTTGTCAGGATGTCAGTCAGCCATTTTAGATATGTCCCGGCACTTACTTTATTCAAAAATATAACCAATTACATCCAAGGCTTGATCCACTGTTTCAACTGTGACGTTTGCTTTGTTTGAGAGCTCCTTTAGTGGATGAATTAATGATTCAGGTCTAATTAGAATTGTCGGTTTATTCAACGCAATAGCTGTACTTGCATCCATCGCTGTATTCCATTGCTTGTATTTTTCTCCGAACAAGGCAATGACTATATCTGATTTCTGCATCAACACTTGAGTTCGAAAATTATTAATATCAGAAGCAGCATCATCTTTATAAATATTTCCTGGTTGTTTTCCTAAAATGTCCTCACCGATATTGTCTGAACGATCATGATTCGTTTGCGGGGCTACAAATGTTAAAGATAGATTTTTTTCTACTGCCTTTTTTGTGAGCTCTTCACGCCAATTGTCATGAATCTGTCCAGCTAAATAGACTGTTAAGTTCATCGTAACGCCTCCAATATGTAGATATATCTCTAGCATATACAAATTAGGTTTAGATTTCTATTTTTCTGCTTGAATTGAGAATGAAACAGATAAAGTTTAATTATTGTGTTGATCTATGACATCATTACGTCATGTAGTCTGAATTGCTTTGTTGTCATGCCGGTCATCTTTTTAAAGGAATGACAGAAGTAGTGGGAATCACTATAACCAACTTTATGAGCGATTTCAAATGTCTTATCATTTGTTGTCTTAAGCAATTCTTTTGCTCGTTCAATTCTTGTCTTCGTCAAATATTCAATTAATGTCTCGCCTGTTTCTTGACTAAACATATGACTTAAATAAGAGGCACTAACATTTACTTTTTTAGCAATAAGTTGGAGGGATAAGCTTGAATCGCTGTACTGTTCCTCGACATAGTCTTTTACTTGTTGAATGATTGAGCTAAATTTGCTATTGGTTTGATTTCTGTATTGAAGATAGAGGTGTAAGACAGACTCCATATATTCTAGTATCTCTGAATACTCATTGATTGAACCTGCCTTCATTTCAATTAAAGAGATTTCTTCAATTATTTTTGATGATGGACTGTCTTGTTCTTTTACATATTGTAGGACTGTAATCGTAAAATCCATGATGAAATAATAGATAATAAAGGGTGTTAGAATTGCAGTAGATTCTAAATAGGAAGAGTATTTTTTACAAAAATCGGCTAGTCTATCCGATTGACCATATTTGAGAAAGAAAATTAACTCGTTACGATTGATAAGGTGAAGATCAGAATTAATATTCCCAATTAGGGTTGGATTTTTCATTGTAATGCCGCTATCGATAGGTGCTGAATGGTTCTTCATCGTTGTTGCTTCTTCAAATGATTCCGCTATACCTTGAATACGATTTTTAATCTTTCCGAATCCAAAAATGAGGGAGCCTGATTCAAGAAGTAGTTTTTCTCGGATTGCTTTTGACTCATTTTCTAATTGTTGCTTGGAATTACCTTTCATAATATAAATGCTTTCATTCTCATTGCGATTGTAAGTGAGACATGAATAATTTTCTTGAATCCAGTTCGTTAGGTCTATATTCTTTCTAACCCATTCAATTATTAATAGATAATAATGACTAGAAGCTAGTTCAAGTTTAAGTTGAGATGCCAGTTTGATGGCATCAGCAGCAGTATGAATACCTTCACAAAGCTCTTGTAAGAAATTATTTTGAGAAATAGAGACATGTTTTAATGCTTGGTTTTTTAATTCATTCAATTGCTGCTTTGCTTTTAATTCTTCATCTATTTGTAATGACACTTTGTGTAAAATGGACAATAAATCTGCTGAATCAAGTGGCTTAAGACAATATTCGGATACTTGAATTCGAACGGCTTCCTGAGCATACTCAAATTCATCATGTCCACTTAAAATAATGATTTTAATCCAAGGCATGTTCTCACGTAAGACGCGACTAAGTTGTAAACCGTCCATAAAAGGCATTTTAATATCAGTAATAACAATATCAGGCTGGTGCTTCTCTATTAATGGAAGAGCGAGTTCACCATCTTGAGCATCCCCGCAGTAAATAAATCCTTCCTTTTGCCATTCGATACTACTGGCAATTCCCTGTCTTATTACTTTCTCATCATCTATTAAAAATACCTTTTTCATCACTTCACCTCTCTGCTGGAATAATTAGGCTCACGCGAGTACCTGATCTATACCAGCTAGTAATCGATAAACCAAAAGGTGCACCGTAAAAGAGTCGAATACGCTGCTGGACGTTGACCATGCCAAAGCCGCCGTTGCCGTGATTACTAGGAAAACCTAGTGCTAATTGTGTGCGGACTTGGTTAAGTCGTTCCTCGTTAATTCCAATTCCGTTGTCGATGATTTCAATTAGAATATGGCCCTCTGATGTGAAGTCAGCTTTAATACGAATAAATCCTTTGCCTCGTTTGTTTTTTATCCCATGGTAAATTGCATTTTCAACGAGCGGTTGGAGTGCTAACTTAAGAATTTTATAATGAAGGATCTCTTCATTTATATGATATGTGACTTCTAATATATCTTCATATCTGATTTGTTGGATAATTAGGTAATTACGAATATGGGTTAATTCATCTTCAATTGTAATCCAATCTTTCCCTTTACTTAAAGAAATCCGAAAAAATTGAGAGAGGGCTTTTGTGACTTCAATCACCTGTCCTGTATTCTTTGCTTCAGCCATCCAAATAATGGTGTCGAGTGTGTTATACAAAAAATGAGGACTTACTTGAGCTTGCATCGCTCTAAATTCTGCTGCCTTTAACTGTTTCTGCTTTTCAATAGTTTTGTTGTGCAATGATTTAATTTTTTTGATCATTTGATTGAAACTACTATTAAGTTCAGAGATTTCATCCATCTCTTTGTAATTGGAGATCTGGACATCCAAATCTCCAAAAGAAGCTTGGAACATCTTATCTTTCAATGCTCGAATGGGGTGGATGAATTTTTTCGAAATAAAAAAGTAAAGTCCTACAAGAAAGATAATGCTGCATAAGACAGTAATGAAAATAAGATTTCTAATCTGATATGCCTCATGCATCACTTCATTCAATGGTGCCTGACCAATAATTTTCCATCCAGTCAATTCAGATGTTTTAGAAACAGTTAAATTGGAGGGAGAAGGAAATTCATGATCGTCCTTGTTTTCACCAGTATTAGTTGTAGCAATCAATTCTTCATTTTTGGCAGGATAAATTAGGGCATCTCCTGCTTCTGTTACAATATGAAAGGTTCCACTGTCTCCGAGTTTAGCAGTTGAAAGGATCGTCATAATGACTTTGGCGTCTAGTATCATTTCAATTACGCCAATTGTCTCGTTTGTGAGTTCATCTTCAATCTTTGTCGTTACTAAGAACACAGGAAAGCCGTTTTTTATCGTATGCTTGATTAGGGTAGATGTAGGCTGTTCAAACAAATGTCTTAAAAAAGGATTTTGATGGGGTACTGATGTTAACTGATAAACACCCCTTTGTTCGTTGATAATTTTCCCAGTTGAACTAATGATACTAATATCTAAAATATGTCTAGAAGGATAACTCTTTCTGTAAAGCGTAAACATATTTAACAAGTCTTGATCATCTTCGGAGCTATCAATCCATCGAGCTGTCAGACCGTTGATTGCTTGATCCTGTTTTACTAGTTCACTGAAACGTATACTATCTTGAAAAATTTCATCAATCTCTGAACTGATTTGATTAACCTCTAGTTGGGCAAGGGATTTGGACTTTTCTAAAATAATTGAATATGTTTTGACATAGGAAACGACTCCGACAAAAATAAGTGGGATAACGGTGAGTAAGACGAACATTACGAGCATTTTTGTACGTAAGCTTGTCATCGTCCATTTTTTTAGTTTCATAGATACCTACTTTTAGACTTTAAATCGTCTGATGTTTTCTTTCAGCTGTTGGATTCGTTCAACTAGCTTATAAGAGGCTTCTGATACTTCTTCTAAAGTTGTTAATTGTTCCTCACCCATTGCAGCAATGCTAACAACTTCTGATTTACTTATATTTGAACGGTTTTCAATTTCTCTAATTAGATTTCGAATGCGATCCATATCTTCAAAGGATTTTTGCATTTCATCAGTTACTGTATTTAGCATTGATTGAACATAGCTATTGATTGAATGAATGGAACTAAAATGATCCTTCAGGTTGATGACTAACTCATTATTCATTAACTGATTTTCAACTAAATTGATTTTCTCGTTGATCATTTGTGTGTGTTGATGGAGGTCAGGTGCGTTCGTGTTAGAGAGTAAAAAAGCATCATTTGCTTCTGTGGCAAGTTGTTGAATGCGGCGAGAAATACTTATTAGATTGGTCCGATCATCGGTTTCTGTATTTTCATTAGAAACAGTAACGGATAATAGATTTGCTTCAAGGCCGATTAATTTCAATATATTAATCTGTTTCTCTATTTGATAAACATAATGATTACGTTCAGTACGTTCCTGCTGGATATCTTGAATTGTCTGATGAATGGTTTTCATCTGTTGTAATAAATCATTCAAATCTGTATTTCCTTGATTAGCTATGGGCATTGTCTTATTAGAGTAGAGTTGCATTTGCTTTGTCTTTACTAGAATTCCCTCGAAATTCAGGATCACCTCATCAAAAGTAGATACGGCTTGTTTAACTAATTCATCTTGTTGATGGAGATTAAGCGAAATAGTTTGTGAGGCGTTAGCTATCTCTTCACCGGCTTTACGATTTTCCTTAATGCTTTGATGAATATCGTTTGAAGAAAGTGTAACTAAGTCATTAGTGCTTCTGACATTTAGAATGATGTCTTTTAAGTTATTAGACATATGATTATAGGAGCGACATAAATCACCAATTTCATTTTTGGAAGGGAGAACAATAGCATCGACTGTTAGATTGCCTCGTGCAATTTCATTTGCATTTTTCCTTAAACGATGAATGGGCTTTACCATATTACTAGAAATAAGCCATGCGAAAACGATTGTGACGATGATAATGGCTATGAAAATGAGAATATAAAAAATAATATCTCTTTTGATGTTTTCGTTAATATTTTTTTTTGATTGCTCACTTACTTGAAGAGTAGAGTGCAGAAGCTCTTGTACCTCATCATCAACGATATCTGTAATAATCGTAATATATTCATACGTAATGTTCCTTTTTTCTGCTGGCACGTTAAACTTAATCTCTTCTCCGAGCTGATCGATATACTCTTTCGTTGTTACTAATGATTCACGTACATTGTTAATTTCTTCTTTAAATAGCATAAGAGGATCATCGCGTTCAATTTGATCTAAATGATTATTCATCGTTGTTAACAAAGTATACTGAGACCCCTTGTCAAAAGAGATTTTACCATAAACGATATCACGAATTTCTTCGTCTAATTGCTGCTTTAATTCACCATTAATGGAGTTAGTGAGGGTAATGGTTGTCATCATACCGTTATACTCACGTACATAGCCAAAGAAGACAAAAATGAACACACAGTTAATGACAGCAAGCCAGAAAAGGACAATCACAAACATGATGATTAACCTTAGCCTTAAAGAAAAATGAGTCCAGTTTGTTAACGCTTTCATAAAATCATACTCCTATAGGTACCACATTTTTATATATTAAATCCTTAATCAAAAGATATTACAATTCCCTTAAATAATATCACAATTTTACTAATTTATTACATTTAAGATTAAATAATAAAAAACATTTTCTCGAAAAAAATTGTATTTTAATAGTAATGTAAACGCTTTATTATGAGGATAGGCCGATTCAAATGAAAAATTTAAAAGGATTGGTAAAAAAAGGGGAGGTTTTCTTATGAGAAAAAGGCTTCATTCAACTTTATTTCTTTCTATGATACTGATGTTCATTCTTTTCTTGGGTGCTTGTGGTTCAGATGATGCAGGTGGTGGAGGAACGACGGTTGATGAACCGGATACAACAGATGAAGCAACAACAGACAATAGCGATGAAGCGGAGGCGACTACAAGTGAAAAGCTTGTGATCGGATTTTCTCAAGTAGGTGCGGAAAGCGAATGGAGAACCGCAAATACGAAATCAATGCAAGATGCCATTACTGATGCAGGACATGAATTGAAGTTCTCCGATGGTCAGCAAAAACAAGAAAATCAAATTAAGGCCATTCGTTCATTTATCGCACAAAAAGTTGATGCAATCGTATTTTCACCAGTAGTTGAAACAGGGTTTGAAACGGTGCTTCAGGAAGCAAAAGATGCAGGCATTCCAGTGTTCCTTTCTGACCGTTCAGTTGATATTGAGGATGATTCACTTTGGGTGACATTTTTAGGTTCTGACTTCGTTGAAGAAGGTAGGAAAGCTGGTAACTGGTTAGTTGAAGAACTAGGTGATCAAGAGGATGTTAAGATTGTTGAATTACAAGGAACGGTAGGCTCTGCACCGGCTATTGATCGGAAGGAAGGATTTGAAGAAGTACTTTCGGAGCATTCCAATTTCGAAATCATAAAATCACAAACAGGAGATTTCACTCGTGCTAAAGGTAAAGAAGTAATGGAGGCCTTTCTAAGATCTGATGGTGACAACATTGATGTTCTTTATGCCCATAATGACGATATGGCAATCGGTGCCATTCAAGCTATTGAAGAATATGGGCTTAAACCAGCTGAAGATATTGTCATTATTGGAGTAGACGCCGTTAAAGGAGCATTTGAAGCAATGGCAGCAGGAAAAATGAATGTCACGGTTGAGTGTAATCCGCTATTTGGTCCCCAGATGGTTGGCTTAATCGAGGATTATCTAGCAGGAGAAGAGATTCCAAAGCGTGTAGCTGTAGAAGAAAGCATGTACACAATGGATCAAGCGGCGGAACTCCTTCCAACTCGTCAATACTAATTACGTCTAGAATGATTAAAGCCACTAGGTCAACACCAAGTCATCTCAAACTGACTAAGTTCGTTGACTTATGTGGCTTTATTTATCAACTAGTAACAAAGAGAATAGGAGGGAGACTATGCTAAATCAACCAACACCAAGACTTGTAATGGAATGTATTTCAAAAGAGTTTCCTGGTGTTAAAGCACTATCAAACGTAAACTTTCGTCTGTTTCCAGGAGAGGTGCATTCATTAATGGGTGAAAATGGAGCTGGGAAATCTACATTAATAAAAGTGTTAACTGGTGTTTATTCGATTGACGGCGGGACTGTGACACTCGAAGGAGAACCTGTAGAGATAACAACACCTCTTGAAGCACAAGAACTCGGCATAAGTACAGTTTATCAAGAGGTTAATTTGTGTGCGAATTTATCAGTTGCAGAAAATATATTTATCGGTAGACAAAGAATGAAGAACGGACGGATTCATTGGAAGGAAATGAATCAACGTGCAGAAGAACTACTGCTTAGATTGAATTTGAAAATTGATGTTACGCAGCTATTGTCATCCTATTCTGTTGCGATACAACAGATGATTGCTATTGCCCGTGCGCTTAATGTTAAAGCTAAAGTATTAATATTGGATGAACCGACCTCTAGTCTTGATCGAGACGAAGTTAATCAGTTATTTGCAGTGATCCGCCAGCTGAAGCAAGATGGATTATCAATTGTATTTGTTAGTCATTTCCTAGATCAGGTGTATGAAATAACGGATAGGATTACTGTCCTTAGAAACGGACGCTTAATTGGTGAGTACATGACAAAGGAGCTTCCTAGAATAGAGCTTGTGTCAAAAATGATTGGTAAGAAGCTTGATGAGGTTGGCTCTAAAGCCGAGGTCAATGTACAAAAGGAAAAAGGAGAGGCTTTTTTGCAAGTTAAGAAATTAGCGAGAAAAGGCAGCATTAGCCCTTTTAATTTAGAGCTACATGCAGGAGAAATCGTTGGTCTAGCAGGATTGCTTGGTTCAGGAAGGACGGAACTAGCAAGGGTATTGTTTGGTGCTGATAAGGCTGACTCCGGAGAAATGATGATCAAAGGACAAAAGGTGAGATTCCATTCCCCGAAACAAGCGATTGCACATGGGATTGCTTTTTGCTCGGAGGATCGAAAGGCAGAAGGGATTATACCAGACCTAACGATTCGTGAAAATATTATTTTAGCCCTACAAGGTACAAGAGGATGGTTCAAGTATATTCCTAAAAAGAAGCAAATTGAGATTGCGAATGACTATATATCTCTCTTAAATATTAATCCTAATAATCCTGAGCAACTGATTAAAAACTTAAGTGGAGGTAATCAGCAAAAAGTGATGTTAGCTAGATGGTTAATTATTCACCCTCATCTATTAATCCTTGATGAGCCAACAAGAGGAATAGATGTAGGTGCTAAGGCTGAGATTATGAAGCTGATGCACTCTTTAAGTGTGAAGGGCATGTCAATACTATTCATATCTTCTGAGCTAGAGGAAGTTCTACGTACTTGTGAGAAAATCGCTATATTAAGGGACCAAGAAAAGGTGACCGAAATTGAAAACAATGAATCAGTTACCGAGCAGGAGATTATGAAACAAATGGCCGGAGGAGTGAACTAAGATGATGAAATCGAAACTATTTTGGCCACTCGTAATCTTGATTTTAATTTTACTTGTTAATTTGATCTTTGACCCTAGCTTTTTTAAAATTGAAGTCAGGAATGAGCGATTAACTGGTAGTCTCATTGATATCCTTCATCGCGGTGCACCTTTAATGCTCATTTCGATTGGTATGACACTTGTTATTGCTACTAAGGGTATTGATTTAGGTGTAGGATCTGTTGTTGCGATGTCTGGTGCAGTTGCCGCTATGACGGTCGTTGGAGCATCTGATGAAACTCTTATTCCTTTCTTTCTTGCCATTCTTTTTGCTCTAGGGGTATCGATGTTGACTGGTATTTGGAATGGACTACTTGTTTCTCGGATTGGAGTGCAGCCAATTGTTGCTACACTTATATTGATGGTAGCTGGAAGAGGGGTTGCTCAATTAATTACCGGTGGTCAAATTACAACTGTTTATTATAAGCCATATACATTTATTGGTGGTGGACATCTGTTTATGCTACCGGTATCCATTTTTATTGTCGTCTTCGTATTAGGAATGGCAATCTATCTAACTCGTAAAACGGCGATCGGGTTATTCATTGAATCAGTCGGTGCGAATCCTGTAGCAAGTCGATTAACGGGAATCAATTCAAAAAACATCATTTTAATGGTCTATATTTTCTCTGGTCTTTGTGCCGGGATTGGCGGGTTAATTTTAAGCTCGAATGTGGCAAGTGCTGATGGAAATAACGCAGGACTCTGGTATGAACTTGATGCTATCTTAGCAGTGGTTATTGGAGGAACCTCACTCATGGGTGGAAGATTCTTCTTAATGGGAACAGTAGTAGGTGCCTTAATTATTCAAAGCCTTACGACAACGATCTATACAATTGGAATCCCAGTTGAAACAACCCTTGTTGTGAAAGCTATTGTAGTGTTAATAGTTTGTCTGCTTCAATCCCCTGAATTTAGGAAAAAGATAATGACCATCTTCCAATCTAGCAAAGAGAAAAAGGAAGTCGTCAAGAAGGGGGCAACCCTATCATGATGAACGGTAAAATGAACTATAAGCAGCTTCCTTTACTTGCAACAATTTCATTATTTGTGATGATGTATACGTTTGGCTCTTTTCGCTACACTGGTTTTTTCTCTGGGCAAGTGTTTCTGAATTTGTTCATTGATAATGCTTTCTTAATCATTGTTGCAATTGGTATGACCTTTGTGATTTTGTCAGGTGGAATTGATTTATCTGTCGGATCAGTTATTGCATTAACTAGTATGATTGCGGCAAGTTTAGTTATGAACGCACAATTGTCCCCGTGGTTTGTGATCCCACTTTGTTTACTTGTCGGTTCTTTAATTGGTTTAGGACAAGGTTGTCTCATACATTTTTTCAATCTGCAGCCATTTATTGTTACTTTGGCAGGAATGTTTCTAGCAAGGGGAATTAGTTATTTAATAAGTGTTGAAACAATTGCTATTGATAATGACTTCTTCAGTTTTATGGCTAGCTCAAGAATCCCAATAGGAGAACACTTTATTTCTATCAATGTCGTAATTGCTCTCATTGTTGTCGCCATTGCCTATTATGTTGCTCATTATACTAAATTCGGGCGTAATGTCTATGCTATTGGTGGAAACGAGCAATCTGCGATATTAATGGGTCTTCCTGTAGGCAAGACGAAAATAATTATTTATATGATCAGTGGTTTCTGTGCTTCACTTGCTGGCTTGGTGTTCACTTTTTATATGCTTTCAGGCTATGGACTTCATGCAAATGGAATGGAACTAGATGCAATAGCTGCAGTTGTAATCGGTGGAACTTTATTAATTGGTGGAGCCGGTTATGTGATTGGTAGTGTCTTTGGTGTCCTTATTCTAGGTGTAATCCAAACCATTATCGTATTTGAAGGAACATTAAGCTCATGGTGGACCAAAATTGCGATAGGTGTCTTGCTGTTATTATTTATTGTATTACAACGAGTGATTGTAATCAGAAGTAAGGGTAAAAAGGCTGTTATCACCCAAAGTGTGTGATTTTTCCGATGGACAAATTTGCTCATTGCAAGGGTGGGAACGTTCCGCCTGCTAGTATGTGTGTTATTGTCACAGTCACTTCAAATGGAGTGGCTGTGTTTGTTTATTTATTTATCTTGTTGACGTGGGTAGTGGCTAGATTAAAATTTGTCTACTCAGAGCTAAAAAAGTCTTCACTCTGGCTTACAACTTCCAATCTTAGTCCCTCCATAAATGGTACTTTTCAGGCCCTTATTAAATAGAAATCCCAAATCCTTGCAACCTTTCACAACATTCTCTCGTTATATCAAGTAATAGAACAATCACAAGGGGTGTGAAATGAAAAAATTAACGATATGGTTCTTCTGTGGAGGGTTGATTCTCGTTTTTTTGGCGATGGTTGGTTGGTTTCAATTAATTCCGACGGCTTCGGTTGACGGGGAGGATGTACTTTTGGGACAGCCTTTTCCGGTTCAGCTTTCGTCAGCAATAGATCCTACTACTGTTTCAACAGACACCATTTATATGACAGATGAAAAAGGAAGTCTTGTTCCGACTGAGGTTAAATTGTCTGAGGATGGAAGGACGGTCTGGATGGATCTGGGACGTGGAGAGTGGAAAAGCAATAAAGACAGATATACCTTGCATATTTCCAATGATATTAAATCTCTGTTTGGTTTTTCATTGCGTGGGGATCGACACATCCCTTTAATCGTTCATGAAGAGTTGCCTCGTTTTAATTCAGATGATGAGCTCTCTGATTATGTTGAAAATGTCTACTCAAGCAATGTAAATAGAGGAGGAGAAGAAGAAACAACAACGGCGACAGAAGATTCAGCTGCCTTAGAATCGTCAGGAAGTTCTTCTGGAGCAAGAAATCATTCAGAAACTAATAATCAAGTAAATGATGTCGAGGAATCCGACATCGTTCAGACGGACGGGGCGTATATCTATCATGTTACAGATGAAGGAATCGTCATTACAGATATACAAAATCCCGAAGAAATGAACCTCACTTCAACGATTTCGAATGAACAAGGCTTTCATGCAACGGATTTGTTTTTAAAAGAAGATACGCTTGTTGTGCTCGGTATGAAGTGGGAGGAAAATACTGTGCTAGGAACGGAATCACGAGAAATGCTAATTGGGAGTTCGATGACCGTTGCCTATATGTATAATGTGTCTGACCGTACGGCACCAGAACTGTTGGGTGTATCAGCTACGGAGGGACATCTAATTAGTGCTCGAATGATTAATGGATTTTTATATTATGTTACGAGCTACTACCCAAACCTAGGTGGGAAAGAACCTCGGGTGAAGCCAATAGTATTTAATGGAGAAGAGTATCAGGAAGTTGCTCTTGAAGACATTGCTCGAATTCCAAACAGTGAAGAGCCTTCATTTACGATCATTACAGCTATCGATAGTAATAATCCAACCAAATCAGCAAATGTTGAAGCCTATGTTGGTGCAGGTGGGCAGATGTATATGTCGAAGGAGCATCTGTATCTAGCGAAGGAATCATGGGAAAACGACGATAGAACTCGGAACACTGATATTTATAAATTTGCTTTAGACGGAATGGATGTTCCATTTATTGCTTCTGGTAGTGTAGAGGGGAGCGTGTTAAATCAATTTTCGATGGATGAGTTTGAAGGGAACTTCCGAATTGCAACGACGGAGGGGAATGCCTGGGATCGAGACCAGACGTCTAAGAATCATGTTTATATTTTGGACGAAAAGCTAAGTCAGATCGGTCATGTTGGTGATCTTGCACCGAGCGAAAGGATTTACTCTGCTCGATTTATGGGGGAGATGATCTATATGGTCACCTTTCGTGAAATGGACCCGCTCTTTGTAATTGACGCATCAGATCCAGCCAAGCTAGAGGTACTAGGTGAGTTGAAAATTCCTGGTGTTAGTACGTACCTCCATCCGATTGATGAGAATCATCTGTTTGGGATTGGTGTTGAAACTAAGCTGGTGAAATCTTCAACTCTCGGTGAAGAACCGATCGTTCGTCAAGATGGAATGAAAATTTCTATTTTCGATGTAACCGATTTTCATAACCCGAAGGAAACCTTTGTCGAAGTTATTGGTGGGGAAGGCACGTATTCGGAGGCACTTCATAACCATAAGGCATTGACTATTCACCCAGAGAAGCCACTTTATGCCTTTCCGATCAATCTTTATAATGTAAATGGGTCGACAAGCGACCAAAGCTGGAACTTTGATGGCCAAGGAGCAATGGTTTATCAGATTACAACAGAAGGAATTGAGCAAGTAGCAAGCTTGATAGCTGAGAATAGTGGTAATCAAGTATATGAAAACTATGAAGATTCCGTACAACGAAGTGTTTATGCAAATGGCTATTTCTTTACATTAACGCCAGCTGGCATTCAGGCATTTGATGAAAAAAGGTATGAACTAGTAGATGAAATATTGTTTAGAGAAATAAATTGATATTATTAATACAAAAACAGTTGAAGCAAATGGCTTCAACTGTTTTTGTATTAATTACAGCATTAATTCAGCTCTTCTACTTTATATTAAAAGGCAAGGCGAAAAAATATTACTCGATTATGATATCGTATTCCATTCCTCGGGCTGTCTTCGATGCGATGTCTTTTCCTAACAGACGTTTCACAATATGAAAGGACATGTTGATTCCAGCTGATACTCCTGCGGAAGTGACTATATTTCCTTGATCAACGAACTTAACATTTCTCTTTAGTGTTACAACTGGGAATTCACTTTCAAATCTGTCGTAACTTAGCCAATGAGTTGTCGCCACTTTACCGTCAAGTAATCCTGCTTTCGCTAATAAAAAAGCCCCCGTACAAACTGAAGTCATTATGCTTACCTGATTCATTTGATTAGCTATCCACTCGATAACTCGCTTATTATGAATCTGAGTTTCTCGTGCACCAGGTCCGCCTGGGATCACAAGAATATCGAAAGTAGGCATATTTTCAAAGCTATAGTCTGGTTGAACTTTTAAACCGTTTCTTGCGTGAATCATTTCGCCCGTTTCAGAAACAGTACTTACTAAGAATGCTCTCGTTGTAAAATCTTCATATGTCGTAACAGAAAACACTTCAAAAGGCCCAGCAAAATCAAGAACCTCAATCTCGTCAAATAGAAAAATACCAATTGACCACTGCTTTTTCATAATGCTACCTCCTGTTAAGTGATTACATCTGTTAACTTAGTGTAAACATTCCAACTTTCATATTTATGAGACTCTATTTTTATATTAACATATATATCCAAAAATAGAGATGGACCATAAAGAGAGGTATAGTATTGTATCTATGTCTCTTTAAAATAAAACAAGTGTGGGACATTACTAAAGTTGTCCCACACTTGTCTTCATGAAGTTATCCCAAATCTCCAAGCTCTTTCTCAACTGTAGTTAGTGCAGACCCGATCACTTGGTGCATGTCATAGTATTTGTAGGTAGCGAGTCTACCACCGAAGATGACATTTGATTCGTTGTCAGCTAAAGCTTTGTATTTTTTATACGTTTCGTTATTTTTATCGTCATTGATTGGATAATAAGGTTCATCGCCTTGTTGCCATTCGGTTGGGTATTCTTCTGTGATTACCGTCTTATCCTGAGTACCGAATTCAAAATGCTTATGCTCAATGATACGAGTATATGGTGTTTCCTTATCGGTGTAATTAACTACTGCATTACCTTGATAGTTATCGATGTCTAATACCTTAGTTTCAAATTGTAAGCTTCGGTAGTCTAAAATCCCATGTTGATAGTCGAAATACTGATCAATCATGCCTGTGTAAACGATTTTGTTTGCTAGTTTCTCAAATGATTCTCTTTCTTCAAAGAAATCAACGTCTGTTCTAACTTCAACGCCCTCAAGCATTTTCTCAATCATGACATTGTAACCGCCAATAGGAATTCCCTGGTATTTGTCGTTGAAATAGTTATTGTCATAGGTGAAACGAACCGGAAGTCTTTTTATAATAAAGGCCGGTAAGTCTTTGGCCGAACGGCCCCACTGTTTCTCAGTGTAGCCTTTGATTAGCTTTTCATAAATATCTGTTCCAACAAGAGATATCGCTTGTTCTTCTAGGTTCTTGGGATCAGTTATTCCCGCGGCTTTCCTTTGTTCTTCAATTTTTTGTTTCGCTTGTTCTGGTGTAATAATTCCCCATAGTTTGTTAAATGTATTCATATTAAAGGGGAGATTGTACAATTCTCCATTGTAATTGGCAATAGGAGCATTTGTGTACCGGTTAAATTCGACGAAGCTGTTGACGTAATCCCAAATCTTCTTATTGTTTGTATGAAAGATATGGGCACCGTACTTATGAACATTAATGCCTGCTATTTCCTCATTGTAGACATTACCACCTATATGGTTTCTTTTGTCGATAACTAAGCATGTTTTTCCTCTTCTTTTCGCTTCATAAGCAAACACCGAGCCAAACAAGCCAGCACCTACTATTAAGTAATCATACATAATTTATTCTCCTTACTGTTACATCCATTGTTTATCGTTAGTTTATTCTTCCATATTCATTGTGATTTAGCAACTGGATTTAAGGGGCTAAGCAAAGATTTGTATAGAAATTTGTTGAAATTTGTCTCCTTATCCACTAGAAATAAGAAATTAAGGTTGTAAAATGAAAATGAAATAAAATATACTATACTAATACTATTGATGAGTCCGTGACAACGAAAGGAATTAGTATGAATACTGAAGCATTGGAATACTTCATAAAAGTGTATGAAAAAAAGAGTGTGACTGCAGCCGCTAAGGATCTATATATTACGCCACAAGGAATTAGTAAGATGATTAAGCAACTAGAAATGGAATTGGAAACAGAGTTATTCTATCGTGGGCCACGCGGAATGGAAGCGACAAAGGCTGGTGAGCTATTACATGCACGAGCAAAGCATATTCGTTATCTTATGGAAGATATCAAGAAAGAAATTAGCATTATTAGTGGTAAGAACGGTACTTTGAATGTCGTGGTCACCTATTCAGCAACATCATTATTGCCGATAGATTATTTATATCGTTTCTCTGAAATCAATCCAGATATTCAAATCAAGCTACGAGAATATCCGGATGAGTATCCGCTAAGTCGCTTGTTCCAAGATGAAATCGATGTTGGATTAGTGATGGAGCCTGATGAAATAGAGGATTGTGAATATGAAATGATTGCTCCTGGAGAAGTTGTCATCGTCGTTTCTAAAAGCCATCCATTAGCTGAAAAAGACGAGATTTCTTTAGTAGAACTAGAAAATGAATCTCTTGTGGTCAAATCGGTCGGTGCCGAGCAGGAAAATCAATTCCTAGTTAAATGCCTTGAGCACGGATATACACCTAATGTTGTTCATGAATTTGGTAGTATTATTACAGCACATCGATTATGTAAATTAAATGGTGTTGCTGTTGTCTCGATCGATTTTGTGGAAGAAGCGTACTTGGATGAAGAGTTAAAGATCATTAAATTAAAAGAAAAAATCCC
This sequence comes from Halalkalibacter suaedae, assembly GCF_017939705.1. Lineage (GTDB taxonomy): Bacteria > Bacillota > Bacilli > Bacillales > Bacillaceae_D > Halalkalibacter > Halalkalibacter suaedae. The sequence goes on along the minus strand of NZ_JAGKSQ010000002.1, from coordinate 574,652 downwards.
TCAAAATATTTATCTAGTTTTCAGAAAAAGAGGCATTCAATCTAAGTCTGTGTTGCTATTCCAAAGCTACGTAAAAGAAAAAAGTAAGTCGTTTTGATGTGCGAGATGCCTATCAGATCGGCTTTTTTTGTTGTTGTAAACTAAAAGTTCCTCCACGTAACTTTTGGTTGATGGTGATATCTTTGAAGATGCGTTAACGTTAATAGTGCATAATGAAAACCCATACAATGTCGAATGATAGCTCAAATAAAAAACTGTATTGAGGGTCCTGCTAGTAACGTACCTTCCTAAACATACAAGAAGAGGTAATCTAATGAAATACGATCACATCATCAAACAAATGACATTAGAAGAGAAGGCTTCGCTAATGTCTGGAAAAGACTTCTGGCAAACACAAGACATTGAACGTCTTGGCATCAATAATATCTTTCTAGCGGATGGCCCGCACGGAATTAGAAAACAAGCAGAAGCAGCTGATCACTTGGGTCTAAATGAAAGCCTTCCTGCAACTTGCTTTCCAACTGCTGCGACTGTTGCAAATAGTTGGAATACCGCACTTGGTGAAAAAATAGGACAATACCTAGGAACAGAAGCTGTTGCACAAAAGGTCAATGTGTTGCTTGGACCTGGCATTAATATGAAGCGAGATCCACTATGTGGACGTAATTTTGAATATTTTAGTGAGGATCCCTATCTTGCTGGTAAGTTAGCAGCAGGTTATATCAAAGGAATCCAATCGCACGGAATTTCTGCTTGTGTTAAGCATTTTGCTGCTAACAATCAGGAAGAAAGACGGATGTCGATTGATACGATTGTTGATGAACGAACGTTAAGAGAGATCTATCTAACTGGTTTTGAGATAGCTGTAAAGGAAGGTCAAACGAAAACGGTCATGTCTGCCTATAATATGCTGAATGGTGAGTACACAAATGAAAATATTCATTTGATGCAAGAAATCCTCCGTGAAGAATGGGACTATGATGGTGTTGTTGTTACCGATTGGGGTGGGAGCAACGACCGAGTTGCTGGATTAATCGCTGGAAATGAATTAGAAATGCCAACAACCGCTGGTGAGACGAATCAAGAAATTATTCAAGCAATCAAAACAGGGAAGATCACAGAAGACGTACTAGATAGATGTGTTGATCGCTTGCTAGATCTTATTTTTACAACCGAGGAAGTATACAATAAACCCTATCAAAAAGAGATCGATGTCGCATCGCACCATCTAGTTGCACAGCAAGTGGCAGAGGAATCAATTGTCCTTCTCAAAAACGAAGGAAATATCCTGCCACTTAAAAAGGGTGTCAAGGTAGCGACGATTGGTGAATTTGCTAAAGAAGCAAGATACCAAGGTGCTGGGTCATCGATTGTTAATCCAACAATCTTGGATAATACATTGGATTGTATTGCTCAATCTAGCATAGAAAATATTGGATTTGAACCTGGTTTTGAACGATATGGAAAGAAGAATCAGAAGAAAATCGACAAGGCATGTGCACTAGCAAAAGAAGCGGACGTTGTACTGTTGTATATTGGTCTTGATGAAGCGACGGAGGCAGAGGGTTTAGACAGACAAAGTATGAGGATTCCTGAAAATCAAAGAGATTTATTGGATGCTTTGTATAAAGTAAACCCAAATATTGTTGCAATTCTATCATGCGGTGCTGCAGTTGAAATGCCATGGATTCATAAAGTGAAAGGTTTATTACATGCGTATTTAAGTGGTCAAGCTGGAGCTAAAGCAATTCTTCGTGTTGTAACAGGTGAAGTTAATCCATCAGGGAAACTGGCAGAAACGTACCCGATTCGTTATGAGGACACACCAGCATACCATCAGTTCCCAGGTAAAGAAGTGAGTGTAGAATACAGAGAAAGCCTTTATATAGGCTATCGTTATTACGACACGGCTGGAATCAATGTTCTCTTTCCGTTTGGTTACGGGCTAAGCTACACGTCGTTTCAGTACTCGGATCTGAAAGTTACAAAAGATGGAGTGACTTTCACTATCACAAACACAGGAAATATGGCGGGAATGGAAGTAGCTCAGCTCTACGTTGGCTGCCAATCGAAGGCGATTTTTAGACCGAAGAAGGAACTAAAAGGTTTTGGAAAGACGTTTTTAAATCCTGGGCAAACAAAAACAATGACGATTGCTTTCGATGATAAGACATTTCGTTACTTTAATGTGAAAACGAATAAGTGGGAAATCGAACAAGCAAGCTACGAGATTATGATCGGGGCATCGAGTGAGGATATACGTTTAACAAACACAATTTTTATCGAAGGTACGGGTGCACCACTTCCTTATGAGAGCGGGACATTATCATCCTATTATTCTGGTAAAGTAAATAATGTAAGTGAAGAAGAGTTTGAAGACCTCCTTGGACGAAAAGTGCCTGTTTCCACATGGGACCGCTCTAAACCACTTGGCTATAATGACACGATTGCTCAGTGCCAATATGCAAAGGGAGCCTTTGCACGATTTGCCTTTGGTCTTATCGTCTTCTCACATTGGTTTTTAAACAAAATCGGAAAAAGAAGCACAGCGAATATTATTATGATGTCAATCTATCATATGCCATTTAGAGGCGTGGCAAGAATGACAGGTGGCGTTGTGAACATGCCAATGCTAGACGGAATCCTAATGATGGTTAACGGACACTTCTTCAAAGGTTTGCGACACGTGTTAAAGGAAAGAAGTAAGATGTTAAAGGTCGCTAAAAGCCAATAGTTGATACTAACCAAAGGCGGTAAAGGAGAGGTCAAAAATGAGTAATGATCTAAATGATAAAAAAAAGCACGGTGCATGGGCGAGATACAAGGAAAAACACCCTACGATCTCCCAATTCTTAGTTTTCTTTGTATTGAGTAATGGTATTACAGCTCTACAGATTGTCTTAATGCCATTATTTAAAGGGATCTTTGCCAAGACATCATTAGTAAATGAAGACTTCCAAGTTTTGCAGTTTGGTAGCAATTTTGATGGATCGCCTTACTATGTATTTGATTATGCAGCTGGTGCCCTTTCAGAGGGTGGCGGTGGAGGACTTGCTTATTTCCTAGCAGTTCAGATTACGATCGCCATTGCTCAGATTATTAACTTCTTTGCACAAAGAAGTATAACCTTTAAATCAAATAGTAATATTTGGCGAGCTGCATTCTGGTATGTGATCGCATATATTCTAATTACAATCGGTGCAGCAGCAGCTCAAGGCTTCTACAAAGCACCAATCTATGACTTGTTAATGAATACATGGGGGCTAGGAGCCGCAGGGGAAACGGCCGCTGATGTCATTACAATGATTATAAACAGTGCGATTGCCTTCTGGGTATTCTTCCCGATCTTTAAAGTGATTTTCAAACAAGAACCTGAAAAGGAATAAGTAAAAGGTAGTGAAGCAGGGACCAACTGGTTCCTGCTTCTTTTTATTTGCTCTGCATTCACTCTTTCTACCAAAGAAATATTAGAAATAATATGGTATTTATAGTAGAATATTTTATAGTCAAAAAAATAAAATTTTACTAATAAAAAATAAGTTTTTCAGCGGTTTCTTCCTAAAAGTGCCCGCCTAAAATATAAAAGAGGAATTGAGATGAAATACAAACAATTAATTGCAAAAATGACGTTAGAAGAGAAAGCGTCTTTAATGTCTGGAAAAGATTTCTGGCAATCTCAGGATATTGAACGTCTTGGAATTAATAGTATATTTCTTGCAGACGGACCGCACGGGATTAGAAGACAAGCTGTTTCTTCAGATAAATTAGGTCTTAATGCTGGTCTACCAGCAACCTGTTATCCAACAGCGGCAACTGTTGCAAATAGTTGGAATGCTGAACTTGGAGAAAGAGTAGGCGAATACCTAGGAGAAGAAGCGATTTCACAAAAGGTTAATGTCTTACTTGGTCCTGGTATTAATATGAAGAGGAATCCTCTATGTGGTCGTAATTTTGAATATTTCAGTGAGGATCCTTATCTAACAGGTAAAATGGCTGCAAGTTATATTCGTGGGATCCAATCACACGGTGTTTCGGCATGTGTTAAGCATTTTGCAGTGAATAACCAAGAAGAGAGACGAATGTCAATTGATACGATTGTTGATGAGCGGACGCTTAGAGAAATCTATCTAACTGCGTTTGAAATTGCCGTTAAAGAAGGCAATACAAAATCAATCATGTCTTCCTATAATAAATTGAATGGAACGTACACAAATGAAAATCTTCATTTAATGAAAGATATTCTCCGGGGAGAATGGGGTTACAACGGAACTGTGATTACAGATTGGGGCGGGAGTAATGACCGTGTCGCTGGATTAATCGCTGGCAACGAGTTGGAAATGCCGTCAACGTCTGGAGAAACGGATAAAGAAATCATCGAAGCAATTAAAAATGGAACCATTGATGAAAGCGTATTAGATGAGTGTGTTGATCGGTTACTTGAGCTTATTTATTCGACAGAAGGGGTTTACCAAAATCCCCGAGTTGATTTCAATATAGAGCGACATCACCGCGTCTCTCAAAAGGTAGCAGAGGAATCGATTGTTCTCCTTAAGAATGAAGGAAATATTCTACCACTTCCTTTTGGAAAGCGAGTCGCGGTAATCGGGGATTTTGCTAAGGATGCTCGTTATCAAGGAGCTGGATCATCTATTGTTAATCCAACCATTTTAGATCATACGTTAGATTGTTTTGAAGAATCAGGAATACTGAGTATTGGCTATGAACCTGGGTTTGAACGTTACGGTAAAAAGAGTCCGAAAAAAGTAGCTGCCGCATGTGCACTTGCTAAAGAAGCCGATGTTGTTCTTTTGTATATTGGATTAGATGAGGTAACTGAGGCAGAAGGTTTAGATCGTCAAAGTATGATGATTCCAGATAATCAGATCGAGCTATTGAATGCGTTGCACGAGGTGAACCCAAATATTATTGCAATTGTTTCTTGCGGCTCAGCAATCGAAATGCCGTGGATTCCTAAAGTTAAAGGACTTCTTCATGGCTATTTAGGTGGCCAGGCAGGGGCAAGAGCGATTCTGCGTGTGTTGTCAGGGGATGTAAATCCATCCGGGAAACTGGCTGAGACATACCCACTTCACTATCGGGACACTCCTTCCTACCAAAACTTCCCAGGCGGAGAAGTGAGTGTGGAGTACCGGGAAGGCTTATATATTGGCTATCGGTATTATGATACAGCAGAAGTTGATGTACTTTTTCCTTTTGGATATGGATTAAGCTACACTACTTTCGAGTATTCTGACATTCGAGTCCAAGAATATGGCGTGACCTTTAAGTTAACGAATTCTGGAAATGTTGCCGGTATGGAAGTTGCTCAACTATATGTTGGTTGTCAATCTAAGGATATATTTAGACCGAAAAAAGAATTAAAAGGCTTTGTAAAAGTATTTATAAATGCTGGCGAGACTAAGACGATTACGATTCCTTTTGATGATAAGACGTTTCGTTACTTTAATGTTGAGACAAATCAATGGGAAATAGAAGAAGCAAATTACGAGATTATGGTTGGTGCATCAAGTGCAGATATTAAATTATCGAAGAGTTTTTTTGTTAAAGGAACTGGGGCACCACTTCCTTATGAAAAAGAGAAATTGCCTTCCTATTATTCTGGTAAGGCACAGGACGTTAGCATTGAAGAATTTGAAACGTTAATTGGACGTGAGGTCCCTGTGGCTACATGGGATCGATCGAAACCGCTCGGCTATAATGATACGTTAGCCCAGTGCCAATATGCCAAGGGTGTGTCTGCACGGATTGCCTATTATTCAATTATTTTCTCTTTTTGGTTCCTTAAGAAGATTGGCAAAAGAAATACAGCGAATATGATCATGATGTCGATCTACCATTTGCCATTTAGAGGGATTGCGAGAATGACAGGTGGACTTGTAAATATGCCGATGTTAGATGGAATTTTACTGATGGTTAATGGTCATTTCTTTAAAGGTTTGAGAAAGTTTTTACGTGAACGCAAGAAGAAGTTATTGATTGTTAAATAAGCCAAAAAAAGGTGACAAACCGAGGTGGTTGTTGCCTTTTTTACTTTTATATAGTGAGGTGAATTTAATGGCACGTTGTGACTGGGTAAATAGCGACCCATTATATATTAATTATCACGATCATGAATGGGGCGTCCCTGAATATGATGATCAGAAGTTATTTGAGTTATTATTATTGGAAGGTGCTCAAGCAGGGCTTAGCTGGTATACTGTGCTAAAAAAACGTGATAATTATCGTAGGCTGTTTGATCATTTTGATCCAAAAAAAATTGCAGCCTATGATGAAGAGAAGGTACAAAGCTTATTAAAGGATTCTGGCATTATTCGAAATAAGTTGAAAGTAAGAGCTGCAATCACAAATGCAAAACGATATTTTAGTATAGAAGAAGAATATGGTAACTTTTCGAATTATATTTGGTCTTTCGTCGATGGGAAGCCGATCGTGAATCATTGGCAAGCAATGAATGAAGTCCCGGTAACGACAGAAATCAGTGATCGAATGAGTAAATCCTTGAAAAAGAAAGGCTTCAAATTCGTTGGTCCAACTATTTGTTATGCTTTTATGCAGGCGAGCGGAATGGTTCATGATCATCTCACTACATGTATTTGTTATAAGAAGGATCTTGTTTAAGGATCTAACTGATGACAACCTTGATAAGGGTAGCACTAGTACATAACGGCTAGTGCTACCCCATGTGTTGATGGTACATAGATTTAATTTGGTGGATAATATTTAAAGTATTATTGTAAGTTGCGTTACTCGCTTCTGTTAATGCGATCCATTGCTTTATGAATAGAATCGACAACAAATGGATCCTTTTGCTCCACTTCAGAAAGAGTTATTTGATGATTTCGTAATTGATCTGATATTTCATTAATGTCTTCTTGAGTTGAGATTGGGACAAGATTTTGTGTCATCATTCGTTGAAGCTCTTCTGCAACTTTATTTTCTAAATCCATGCTACCAACTCCCTTTCAACATTGTTTATTTCTAAAGATAGTGTTAGTTAATTGATGCTGTTTATGTAGAGATTTCTTGTTTTTAGGACTGGTGGATTTTAGAAGTTTGAGATGGTGGGATTACCGAAGGCTTTTGATTTGTAGTCAATTGTTGGAGCTATTAGAACGTATATAAAAAGGAAAAAAGGAGCTATCATATGACGATACAACAATTAAAATATGTGATTGAAATTGTCCTCTGTGGTTCAATTAATGAAGCTGCACGTAGACTGTATTTGTCACAGCCGAGTTTATCGAAAGCAGTTAAGGAGCTTGAAAAGGAAATAGGTATTACCATTTTTACAAGGACAACTAGAGGGATTACACTTTCACCTGATGGAGCCGAGTTTCTTGGGTATGCAAGACAAATCGTTGAACAAACGGAATTGCTCGAGCGTCGTTATTTTAATACGACACCATCACAGCAGCTATTATCTGTTTCTACACAGCATTATGCATTTGCAGTAAATGCCTATGTCGAAATGATCAAGAAATACGGAGCAGATGAGTATCAATTTACTTTAAGAGAAACAAGAACGTATGAAATTATTGAAGATGTCAAAAATCTACGAAGCGAAATTGGAATTTTGTATATGAGTTCGTTTAATGAAAAGATTATGAAGCAAATGTTAAAGGAAGAAGGGTTAGAATTTCATCTGCTGTTTGAAGCGAATCCTCATATTTTTGTGAGTTCTGAGAGCCCGCTTGCAAAGAAAACATCAGTGAGCCTAGAAGATTTAGAACAGTTTCCTCGCTTGTCATTTGAACAAGGAGAATATAATTCCTTTTATTACTCTGAGGAAATTTTTAGTACGATTCCACACAAGAAAAGCATACAAGTAAGTGATCGTGCGACGCTTTTCAACTTGTTAATTGGATTAAATGGGTACACTATATCAACAGGTATTTTAAATTCAGATTTAAATGGTTCAAACATTGTTTCGGTTCCACTAGAGGAGAGCGAGACGATCTCAGTAGGGTGGATTGTACATAAGAAAGCACAATTAACAAGGATGGCCCGCCTTTATTTACAGGAGCTTGAACAAATCATCAATTATTTTGCTCCTTGATATAGCTTCAAGTTATAACGAGCTATCGATTTTTTCAGTTAGTCTATAACAAAAGCCCATGCTATTATACACAAATAGATAAAGATAGGGGTGTAGAACATGGGAACAATTAATACGTCTAAGGTTGTGGCTACAAGTTCGTTTAACAAATTTCACTTATTAGTATTTTTATGGTGTTTCTTTGCGATAGCGTTTGATGGATTTGATATCGCTATGTATGGAATTGGTCTACCACTTATGATGGAGGATTATGGGTTGACGTTAGTCGAAGCGGGGGCGATCGGAAGCTATACATTAGTAGGTATGATGATAGGAGCATTTGTTCTTGGTCTAATGTCAGATATTATCGGACGCAAAAAGGTACTAGCCATATGTATGGTATTATTTAGTGTCTTTACTCTATTGGCTGGATTAGCACCTAATGCGACAATATTCACCATCATGCGTTTCATTGCTGCTTTAGGAATGGGTGGGTTAATGCCCGCTGTCATTTCGATCATGACGGAATACTCACCTAAAAAGAATCGGGCTCTCATCGTCGCATCAATGTACTGCGGGTATTCGCTTGGAGGAATTACTGCATCACTTGTTGGTATGTATTTGATGGAGGATTTCGGCTGGAGATTCTTATATTATCTTGGGATCATTCCGCTTTTTGTATTACCATTCTTTCTAAAACAATTTCCTGAGTCTCTTTCCTATTATATTTTCAGGAAGAAGGGGAAGGAAATTGCGAGTATCTTGAATAAAATTGATCCAAGAGGAAAGTATCTTGAAAGAGCTGATTATGAGTATGCAACTGTGAAGGAGCAGGCTACAGGCTTTCCAGTGAAAAAATTATTTTCGAATAATCGAGCAAGTAGTACATTCGCATTTTGGATTGTTGTTTTTAGTTCACTTTTAATGATCTATGGATTAAACACATGGCTTCCAAAAATCATGCAAGGGGCAGGCTATGGTATTACATCAAGTCTTTCCTTTACCCTTGTATTAGGAATTGGTCAAATCGGTGGGTCTTTATTAGGTGGCTACTTAGTTGAGAAAATTGGTCATCGTCGTGTTCTTGTAATGATGTTTTTTATAGGAGGGATTTGTTTTGTTGCCCTTAGCATGACGTCTAGTGTATTAGTTCTATATGTTTTAGTTGCTTTAGGTGGTGCCTGCACTGCTGGAACTCAAAATCTAGCAAACCCGTACATTTCTGAATTTTATCCTAGAGAAATTCGAACGACTGGAGTTGGAGTGACAGTCTGTGTTGGACGAATAGGAGCTATTTTAGCCCCTGTTCTAATTGGACTATTATTAGCAACAAATTTAGAACCACAGCATGCATTTATGGCATTTGCTATTCCTAGTGTACTTGGTGGTGTCGCTTTTCTTTTCGTCAAGGAGAAATATGGAAGCTTTGATCAAGTTTCAGTTACAAGAAAGACTCAAAAAGCTAGTTAAAAAGATATTTAAAATGGGAGATGGAGAAAATGACAAAACTAATAACAAAAGCACCGTTTCGTGCAGATCATGTAGGAAGTTTCTTAAGGCCAGAACGTTTAAAAGAAGCTAGGTTAAAAAAACAAAATGGTGAAATATCAGCAGAGCAATTACGGCTGGTTGAAAATGAAGAAATCATTCGTTTGGTGCAGAAACAAAAGGAAGTTGGCCTGCAGGCAGTTACAGATGGAGAATTTAGGCGTTCATGGTGGCATTTTGATTTCCTTGCAGGGCTAGACGGTGTCGAACTCTACCAGGCAGAGTCAGGTATTCAATTTCATGGAGTTCAAACAAAACCACTTGGCCTAAAAGTGTCTGGAAAGGTTGACTTCACAAGTCATCCGATGATCGAAGACTATAAATTCCTACATGAAATTGCTGGTGATCATGTCGCTAAATATACGATTCCTAGTCCTAATATGTTATTTTTCAGAGGGTCAATTGAAGAAGCAGTCTATCCTGATCATTCGGTCCTATTCGAGGATCTAATTGTGACTTACCAAAAAGTCATTCAAGCGTTTTATGATGCTGGGTGTCGCTATCTTCAGTTAGATGATACTGCGTGGGCGGTCTTTTTCTCTGAAGCAGGTCATAAACAAATTGCTGCAAGAGGGCAAGAACCAGAGACACTAGCGAAATTATTTGCTCGAGCAATCAATGAATCGATAGCGAATAAGCCTGAGGATATGGTGATTACGATGCATATTTGCCGTGGGAATTTCAAATCAACATACACAGCAAGTGGTGGGTATGATAATGCTGCCAAAACGATTTTTGGTGGTTTAGATGTCGACGGATTATTTCTTGAGTTTGATGATGAGCGTTCAGGTGGCTTTGAACCACTACGCTATGTAAATCGTAGTGATTTGCAAGTTGTCTTAGGCCTTGTTACTTCAAAATATGGTGAACTTGAAAATCCTGAAAATATCAAAGCTCGCATTAAAGAAGCGAGTGAATATATTGGTTTAGATCAAATTTGTCTTAGTCCTCAATGTGGTTTTGCTTCAACAGAGGAAGGAAACCTGCTAACAGAGGAGCAACAGTGGGGCAAGGTTAGTCATGTAATTAAAATCGCTGAGGAAGTTTGGAATTAAAGTGTAAGAAATGTCTTCGTACTAGGCCGCTGAAATAAGGTGAGAACCACCTTGTTTTGGTGGCCTTCTCTATGCAAAAGAGGTTTATTACTGGGAAGTATGGCAAAGATGTTTAGGCAATATAACCAAAGTCAAACGGAATTGTATGTAGTGACTACACAGAGTTATCTTTATATTGCAAATACATACTAATTCGCATGTTATAGTGTACCTTCACATACGATTTAGCATATAATAAAAGAAATAGTTGCGAATGATGATTACAGGAGAGCACAACGGCAATGTTGTCACCGAAGGAGCAAATCCCAAAAAAACCTTGGGGTATAAACTCTCAGGTAAAAGGAACTGTAATTGGACGCACCTCTGGAGAGAGCTTTGATGCCACCAAAGGGGAAACTACTGGATATTGTAATTCAGTAGGGAATCTTTCAGGTAAAAGGACAGAGGAAGGGTATGTTTTTGCTTACCTTTCCTCTGTCCTTTTTTTCGTGGAATGGCAGATTGGCAAGCTAGAAGGGAGTCACTTGATGGAATTTAAAAGTTGTTTTGATATTATTGGTCCAATCATGGTCGGTCCTTCGAGTTCTCACACAGCCGGTGTTGTGTTAATTGGCAGGTTTATACATGAACTGTTAGAAGGGACTCCGAAACAGGCAACGATTACTTTCTATGATTCATTTTCAGAAACTTATCAGGGGCATGGAACGGACAAAGCTCTGCTTGGTGGATTACTTGGTTATAATACAGATGACGCAAGAATTAAAGAAGCAATCGTGTTAGCAAAGGGTAGCAACCTTCACTATGAGTTACGTCTTGAAGAAAACTGCCCTTATTATGATCATCCTAATACGACGGTTGTCAGAGCTAGTCGGGGCGATCGAACGATCAAAGTTGGCGGAGCTTCTATTGGTGGCGGATTAGCCAAAATCTTCTTACTTAATGAAATGAAGGTTGATATTCGATTAAACACAGGTAGCGAAATCTCTCAGTTTGTTCGAGATCATCAATTGCTTTTAGGAGCAAGAGAAGGAGATAGTAATTCATGAATATCAAATCAATGGATGAATTATTGTATCAATGTACTGAAGAGAAAAAAACGATTGCTGAAATCATGCTTATGATGGAAGTGGAGAATTCGGGCAAAGATCAAGTTGTGATTATGAATATGATGAAAGAACGATTGATTAAAATGAAAGAAGCTGTTGATCAAGGAGTAGCAGATCAGTCGGTCGCTCCCAGTGGGATTTCCGGCGGTGATGCGGTGAAAATGCTCGAATATACTAGGAGCGGAAAAGCGCTTTCAGGTGAGTTGATAAGTGATGCAATGATCTACTCCATGGCAACATCTGAGGGCAATGCCCGCATGGGGGTTATTGTTGCAACACCTACAGCAGGTTCTGCCGGTGTCCTACCTGGAGTGTTATTCTCTCTTCATAAAAATCAAGGAATACCTTATCCTGAGTTAGTAATGGGGTTATTCACTGCGAGTATGCTCGGTTACATCATTGCAAATCGTTCATTTATTTCAGGTGCAGCTGGTGGATGTCAAGCTGAAATTGGTTCTGCAACTGCGATGGCCGCTGGAACAATTGTTGAATTAAAAGGTGGTTCTCCTAAGCAAGCGATACACGCAACGGCGATTGCAATGAAGTCACTACTTGGACTTGTCTGTGATCCGGTTGCGGGATTAGTTGAGGTTCCCTGTATTAAACGTAATGTGATTGGTACATCCATCGCATTTTCAGCAGCGGATATGGCCTTGGCAGGTATTGAAAGCCGTATTCCTTGTGATGAAGTGATTGGAGCAATGTATCAAATTGGCAAAGAAATGCCTCGGACATTGAAAGAAACATCACTTGGCGGACTAGCAATGACTGATACTGCTCAAAAAGTAAAGGAAAGATTATATCACTGTAACAGTTTAACAAAACCCAACTTTTAACTGGTTGGGTTTTTTCGTATCATTGATTCCAGCTTGAAGGCTGATCAATCTTTAATTGCATTGTATCAACATGTTTAAATCCGAATTTCTGATAGAGTGTATGTGCATCTTTCGTAGCGAGTCCATATGATTTCACTTGAATACTTGGATGTTCCATGATACACCGAATCAACCATTTTCCTAGACCGTTGCCTCGAAAATTTGGGTGAATGATTAGATCACAAATCCATGCAAATACAACCTGATCTGTCACGACTCTTGCAAACCCAATTTGTTGATCTTCACAATAGATTCCAAAACAAATTGATTGCTCTATACTGAGTTTTATTACTTCTATTGGACGATCTGCAGCCCAATAGCTCGTTGATAATAATTCAAAGACTGCGTCAATATCAATTTTAATGCGGTCATCACTAATACTGTAATGATCTTTATGCCATTCCATATCGTTCCTCCCCTTTCTAATTATTGGTATAATGAAGTATATTTAACTTTATTGCAAGAGAAAATTTAATCACCTAATACGAAAGGAGAAATCATGAAGCTATTAACCTTTAAAAAAAATGATGAATTGGTGTTAGCGATGAAAAGAGGTTCAGCGATTGTCCCTTTAAAGAAGAAGATAGACGAGATGTATGAGTTAACGGATGCCACCATCAATGAGTTTTTAGATGAAGGAAATGTCTTTGAGGAAGAGGGGATTGAATACGGTCCATGTGTCCCAGTAGGTAAAAAAATTATTTGTGTTGGTCTAAATTATAAAAAACATGCCGAAGAATCAAAGATGCCGATACCGACATCCCCAATTCTTTTTAATAAATTTGAAAATGCTCTTGCAGCTAGTCACGAATCAATTTCGTTACCTGATGTTGCAAAACAGTACGATTATGAAGCAGAGCTCGGTGTTGTGATAGGAAAAAAAGCAAAAAATGTGTCTCCAGCTGAAGCATTAAATTATGTATTTGGTTATTGTAACGCAAATGATCTTTCGGCTCGTGATCTACAATTCGAAACGTCTCAGTGGTTATTAGGTAAAAGTCTAGATCAATTCTGTCCGATAGGCCCTTATGTCGTGACTAAGGATGAGATCACAAATCCAAACGATCTGGATATTGCTTGCTACGTTAATGGAATAAAGAAACAAGATTCTTCAACTAAAGATATGATTTTTAATGTTAGTGAAATAATTAGCTATGTATCAAAGTATATGACATTACAGCCGGGTGACTTAATTTTAACAGGTACACCTGAGGGCGTGATGTTAGGTGTACCTGAAGACGAAAGAGAGTGGCTTAAGCCTGGCGATGAGATGCAAGTTGTGATCGAGGGACTCGGTGTGTTAGAAAATAAATTAGTCAATTAAAATTAAATGATAAATCGGGGATAAACATATGAATTCACTTAAATTAATCAGTGATTATAAGAACAATATTGTCTACAGAGAAAGTTTCAATGACCTAGCGAAACAAGTATTCGGACTAGATTTTCAACCTTGGTACAAGCGAGGATATTGGAATGATTTATACATATGTCATTCTTTTTTAGATAAAGAAAAAATTGTTGCAAATGTTTCTACAACCATGATGAATCTAGTTATTGATGGGAAGGACGTTTCTGCTATTCAGATTGGCACAGTTATGACAGATCCTACCTATCGAAAAAAAGGATTGTCGACTGCTTTACTAAATCATGTTTTGAAGAAATTTGAAAAGGAAGTAGAACTTATATTTCTTTTTGCAAATCGATCTGTCCTAGACTTTTATCCGAAATTTGGCTTAGTAGAATTACCTGAATGTGAATATACATACGAATTTGATCGTCCTAGCGGCTTTACTCCACGTGACATTACTAAGTTAGAGCCGCTTCAAGACAATGAGCATTTATCCATTATTTTCAATATTTACTCAAAAAAAGTATGTCGACCACAATTAGATGCAAAGGATACAGAGGGTTTGCTTGCATTTTACTGTTTATTGGTATTTCATGATGCTGTATACTATATTGAGGAATTGAATGTTATCCTTATCTTCAAGATTGAGAACAATGTTTTGCAGCTATATGAAGTGATTAGTGAGAAACCATTGTTATTTGAGGAACTGATTGCTTTTATACCGGGAATATTTAATGAAATTTCTTTTTATTTCATTCCTGACTTTGATGATATTAATGTATGTATAAAGCCTAAAATAAAAGGGATTGACGATGTCTTATTTGTAAAAATGAACAAATCAGTATTTCCAAATGAGATTCTATTCCCCATTACAACCCATGCATAAAATGAATAAAACAACTAGATGATAGTGATCGAAAGTAGGAGAGTATTTTTGTATATTTCGTATTCTGACATAGCGTATTACAAGATGTTTGATCAAGCAGCTACAAATATGTTGAAAACACTTAGCAAAATGATTGGACATGGCACGTATTTTGTCTCGCATATTGATGAAGAATGGTTCTCTGTTTTAAAAGTTTATGGAGAAAATCAGGTTAATTTTGTTGAGAGAGAGCGAAAGCCTTTGCGAGATGCTTATTGACAGCTTCTCTATCCAGATGGCCGTGAGCCATTAATTATAGAAAATACATCGCAGCATGAGTTTGTATCAAACCTTCCGATTACTTATTTAGGGATCGGTGCTTATTTAGGTGTGCCGATTGTTCTGAAAAATGGGATGATCTTTGGGACGTTATGTGTTTTAAAACAAGAGACTTTTCCTTTTTCAAGTGATGATATTGAAACAATTACAAATATGGCTTCGTTTCTGGGATATTTAATCGACTTAGAATACACGTCGATCCATGATGTGGCAACAGGACTTTATAATAATGCATTTACCTCGACCTATATAGGTGAGTTAGTAAAAGAAGAACGATCTTCATTTTCAGTCATTTATTTTGATTTAGACCAATTTAAATATATTAATGATACCTTAGGTTATTCAGTCGGAAACCAATTACTTGCTACAATTGGGGAGCATATCAAAAAGGAGATTGGCGAGGATGGGGTCATTGCTAGGTATGGCGGTGATGAGTTTGTGCTTGTACTTCCTTTTGAAAGAGCTTCTAAGAATCTAGAAATAAGTCTTGCTTCATTGATGAATCGCTTTACAAAACCATTCCATGTGAACGGGCAGGCGTTGTTTACGAAGGCGAGTATTGGTATAAGCTTTTACCCTGATGACGGAAGTGACTTCAATGATTTAATCAAACATGCAGAGATTGCTATGTATGAAGCGAAGGCAAATGGTAGGAATAATTATCAATATTTTAATCAGAACATGAATGTTGAAGTGAATAGAAAATGTGCTTTGACGAACGATTTATCAAGAGCAGTGGAAGATAAGGCATTGGAGGTTTATTACCAGCCCCAATTTAATATGCAGAAGAAATTCATTGGAATGGAAGCGTTAGTCCGCTGGAATGATCCTATTAATGGCCCCATTCCACCTGCTGAATTCATTCCGATGGCAGAGGAAAACGGATTGATTCTAGAAATTGGCCAATTTGTCCTAGAGACTGCTTGTCGGGATGTGAAAGAACTTATGAATCGTGGGATAACCGATGTTAAAGTAGCAGTTAATTTGTCGGTGAGGCAATTTGAGGAAAATCATCTGGTTGAGAAGGTCAAGAAAATATTAGAAGTCACGAATCTAGCACCTTCAATGCTTACTCTTGAAATCACAGAAAATATTGCGATTCTTGATATAGCTGATACAATTTCAATACTAGAGCAAATGAAGTCATTAGGTGTGCAAATAGCCATTGATGATTTTGGTACGGGGTACTCGTCTTTAAGTTATTTACGAACATTACCAATGGATAGTGTTAAACTTGATCGCTCCTTTACAACAGACTTGACAGCAGATAAGAAACAGGCAACGATTGTCGGTGCTGTCATTATGATGGCACATGCTCTTGAGCTTCAAGTCGTTGGTGAAGGCATTGAGACAAATGAACAGATGAGGTTCTTAGAAGAACTAGGTTGTGATGAATTTCAAGGGTTTTTACTTGGAAGACCGATGCCATTTGCAGATATTTTAGAGTTAGCCAATCAGCAGTAGTAAGTTAGACTATGAAGGGGAGGAGCTGTTAGGATTAATCACAGCTTCTTTTTTGTAGTATTCTTTAAAATCTGTTAGCATAAAGGAGTTGCGTTTTTTTTGTCGGATTTAGGGAAGACTTTAAGAGTACATAGGAACAAATTAAGTAGGGAGTGATTAGATGAATAAAGTATCTAATGTGTTTTGGATTACTATTGTCCTTGTGGCGATTGCTGTAATCTTTGGGGTTATTGCACCTCAAGGCTTTGAAGATCTGACTGGTAATCTACAAGGGTTTATTACGACTTCATTTGGTTGGTATTATCTTATCTTAGTTACAACGATTGTTATTTTCTGTATTTTCCTGATTTTTAGTCCTGTAGGTGCGATTAAATTAGGGAAACCAGATGAAGAACCTGAATATACAAAGCGGACCTGGTTCGCGATGTTATTTAGTGCGGGTATGGGGATTGGACTTGTCTTTTGGGGTGCTGCTGAGCCGCTTTCTCATTTTATGACACCTCCCTTAGCCGAAGGTGGAACGAATGAAGCATATAAGGAAGCGATGAGATATACCTTTTTCCATTGGGGTATTCATGCTTGGGGTATTTATGCTCTTGTTGCATTAGCACTAGCTTATTTTAAATTTCGTAAAGGTGAACCTGGCCTCATCTCAGCAACATTAAAGCCTGTACTCGGAAAAAGCATGGAGGGACCTCTTGGTGTTGTCGTTGATGTCATTGCTGTATTTGCAACAGTCGTTGGGGTCGCTACAACACTTGGTTTTGGTGCTGCACAAATAAATGGTGGACTTTCATATTTATTAGGTGTACCTAATAATTTCACTGTTCAATTTATTATCATAGCTGTTGTCACTGTTTTATTCATGATTTCTGCATGGTCAGGGTTAGGAAAAGGAATCAAGTACTTAAGTAATACAAATATGGTTTTGGCTATCGCCTTATTTTTACTCGTTTTCTTTGCTGGACCAACAATTCTTAGTTTAAATATGTTCACAGATACAATAGGAACTTATCTACAAAGCTTAGCAAGAATGAGTTTCCGAATTGCTCCATTAGATGAAGGGCATCGATCTTGGATCAATGGTTGGACGATTTTCTATTGGGCTTGGTGGATTTCGTGGTCACCATTTGTCGGGATTTTCATTGCACGTGTTTCACGAGGCCGAACGATTCGTGAATTCATAATTGGTGTACTGCTGCTTCCGGCACTTGTCAGCTTTCTATGGTTTGCTGTCTTTGGTACGGCTGCGATTGAGGTTCAAAATTCAGGAGTTGATTTGACACAATTTGCGACTGAAGAAGTGTTATTTGCGATCTTTAATGAGTTTCCATGGTCGGCATTGCTTTCAATTGTTGCTGTCACGTTAATTAGTACATTCTTTATTACATCAGCAGATTCGGCGACTTTTGTGCTCGGGATGCAAACGACAAATGGTTCATTAACCCCACCTAATTCCGTTAAGCTAACATGGGGTGTTGCCCAATCTGCAGTTGCTTTAATTTTGTTATATAGCGGTGGGCTTCAAGCATTACAGAATGCCTTAATTGCAGCAGCATTTCCGTTTTCTTTTATTATGCTACTGATGATGCTCTCGCTGTACAAATCGTTAGCGAAAGAGAAGAAAGAATTAGGGCTATATTTTAAACAAAAGAAACTACCTAAATAAATCGCTTTGTGTAAATGAAAAGGTCACTGTGATTTGGTTGAATAAACCTAGTCACAGTGACCTAATTTAGTTGACGGCAAAGTTTAGTATCAATTAAAATAGAAGATATTTCCTAATATAGGGGGTGATGGTTTGAGTCCAGCTTGGTTATTTGTACTAGCAACAGTAATAGCTGTGGTAGGAATTGGATTTGTTTTTAGGAAGATGATGTCGACTTTGGAAGAAGGAATCATTGAAAAACAAATGGTTACTGCTGAGAGTTTTCAAAAAGAGCAATCAAAATTTTTTCTTAAAATCGCACTAGTTGAAATTATTCCAATTTTGTTTGTCGTTCTCGGATTTACGCAACTAGCAACCTATGAAGTCGCAACGCAAACTGAGATCGTGCTTCCGTTAGCTATCGTTATTATCATTGCATTTTTCGGCATTTGGTCGATCGTTATTTCAAGAAGGCAATTATTATCGAACGAGGACATCCCTGAACAAACAAAAAAACTAGTTAATACTAGTGTGTTCATTGGGATGGCAGTTATTAATGCATTTCCTATCATCGCTATAGTTGGTATTTTATCAATGTCATAGGAATGAACAGTCTAAGGGTTAGAAAGCCTTTAGACTTTTTTCTTTTGTGAAATCAATAATTTGTAAAGAGGTTTAGTTGGATGCTATGATTTCTTGGAAGAAGATAGAGGAGGACTTATATGGATGTTTACCTAGATGAAACTAAATTAATTACAAATGATTTTCAAGAGAAAAGTGAGGCGGGTACGCGTAAGATCTCCTTTTCATTTCAAGTGAGTAGTGAAGAGTACCATCACATAACAACTCTCTTGTACAACGAAACGTTCACCGTAAGAGTTCCGTCTAAACAGCTTCATTTTCAAGCAAAGATTTCTCAGTATTCAACCTCAATAACAAATTTATATATTGAAAATCAAATTGGGTTATTTCACTTAGAATTGAGGGAACAGGAGGAATGAAGCTTAGCATATTAGATCAAGCTCCTATTTTATCAGGGATGAATGCACAGGAGGCATTACAGCAATCAGTTTTACTTGCTCAAAAAGGAGAGGAGTTAGGCTACTCAAGGTATTGGATTGCAGAGCATCATGATTTAAACAATTTGGCCTGTTCTGCACCGGAGATTATGCTAGCACATATTGGCTCGCAAACAGCAACGATTCGGATTGGAGCAGGGGCAATATTACTACCTTACTATAAGCCTTACAAGATTGCAGAAGTTTTTAATATGCTTGAGACCTTATTTCCAGGCAGAATTGATTTAGGAATTGGACGTGCACCCGGTGGACCGGCTGAAGCTTCATTGGCCCTTTCAGACCATTATTTAAAAGGCGTTTGGAATCTACCTCATTCCTTGGAAGAATTACTACATTTTTTGAATCATGACTTTCCTCAAGACCACCAATTCTCAAATCTACAAGCATCACCTAGACCCGTTGATTCACCTCGTCCCTGGTTACTTGGAACGAGCCGGAAAAGTGCCAAGCTAGCTGCTGAAAATGGAATGGCCTATGCATTTGCTCATTTCATGAGTGATGTAGATGGGCCAAGTATTGTTAGCAATTACCGAGAAAATTATAAGCAACGACTTGGAACAATGGAAACAATCGTTGCAGTTTCTGTCATCTGTGCAGAAAGAACAGAAAAAGCTGAGGAACTGGCACTTGACTGGTACAAAAAAACTCATTTAAATGAACAGGAATTGAAGGATGATAAAGCACTACTTAGTAAAATGAACAAAAAAATGGTGATTGGAAATCGTGAGGAAGTGGGCGAAAAGCTAACTCAATTACAACATGATTATTGCTGTGATGAGCTGATGATTAATACGAATGTTGATTGTTTTGAATCGCGTTTAAAGTCATATCAGTTAATCGCAGACTTACAAAAAGCCTGAATCAACTATGATTCTGGCTTTTAACGTTTACGGACGTTGCTTTTGTTTTTGATACTTCTGTGCAAGGAGTATTTTTGCCTCATTGTAGCTTAAGCCAGATTCGGCATTTAATCGCTTCACCTCATCAATATTGGTTCCTGTGGATGTTTTATTATTAGTCAAGTATATCTCCTCCTCATTATGATTAGTATTACCGAGAATAGGGGATTTATTAAATTTAAAGAATGAACATGAAAGTGCTTACATAAATTAGTTGTGAGTTTTGCAAACTTGCCGGCGGGATGCAGCTCATTTAAGACATTATTAGATTGCCATAGTCAAAAACTTTCATTATACTATTACAATATTTGAAAAATTATCTTTCGAGGGGGATCTGGAAATGGAAGTATTTTTAGAATGGCTCAATGGTACTCTATGGAGTACACCGATGATTTATTTCTGTCTTGGTGTTGGCCTATTATTCTCAATTTTGACCCGTTTTGTCCAAGTGAGGCATCTTAAAAATATGCTGAAACTTACATTTAGTGGAGAAAGCTCAGCTGCCGGAATTTCTTCATTCCAAGCACTTGCGTTATCGTTATCAGGACGTGTTGGAACCGGTAATATAGCTGGAACAGCAACGGCTATTGCGTTTGGAGGACCTGGTGCTGTCTTTTGGATGTGGACGATTGCATTTATTGGTGCATCCAGTGCTTTTATTGAGTCTACATTAGCTCAAATGTATAAGCAGAAGCAGGATGGTCTTTACCGTGGGGGACCAGCTTATTATATTGAAAAAGGAATTGGCTGGAAATGGTATGCAATCCTTTTTGCGATAGCAGCATTACTGGCAATGGCATTGTTGATGCCTGGGATTCAAGCAAATTCAATTGCGATTGCAATGGACAATGCTTTCAGTATTAATACGTATGTGACTGCCTCCATCTTAGTTCTTATTATTGGTATTATTATTATTGGTGGAGTTAAACGAATTGCAAATGTAGCACAAGTCATAGTTCCATTCATGGCTGTAGCTTACATTGTTCTGTCAATTATTATTATTTTATTTAATATTACCGAGCTACCAGCTGTCATTGGTTTAATTGTCAGTAGTGCTTTTGGTGCTGACGCAGCCTTCGGTGGAATCATCGGTCTTGCTATTACATGGGGTGTTAAGCGAGGAATCTATTCGAATGAAGCAGGACAAGGAACAGGACCGCACGCAGCTGCAGCGGCTGAAGTATCCCATCCAGCAAAACAAGGTCTTGTGCAATCTTTTTCTGTATATATCGATACTTTACTAGTCTGTTCTGCGACAGCTTTCATGATCTTATTTACAGGGATGTATAATGTGGCTGACCCAAATAATGAAGGAGAATATCTAGTCAACTATATTGGTGAAATTCCAGCTGGAGCTGAGTATACTCAAGCTGCAATTGAATCGGCTATTCCTGGCTTTGGAGCTTCTTTCGTTGCTGTTGCCTTATTCTTCTTTGCCTTCACAACAATTATGGCTTATTACTATATCGCTGAAACGAATATCACTTACTTAATACGAGGAAAGTATAGCAAAGCAGCCATGTTTATTCTAAAGATCATATTACTTATATCGGTCTTTTATGGATCGGTTGGGAAATCGGATATCGCATGGCACTTAGGGGATATCGGTCTCGGGATTATGGTATGGTTAAATTTAATTGCGATCTTAATTTTAGCTAAACCTGCCCTACGCGTATTGAAAGATTTTGAAAAGCAAAGTAAGCAGGGGATTGACCCTGTATTTGATCCTAAAAAGCTAGGAATCAAAAATGCAGATTACTGGGAAAATGAGTACGAAAAAGACCAAAAAACAAAAAAAGAACAATAATTTTTTTACGAAGTGTCTCTTTAATCGAGGCACTTTTTTTGTGTTTTTGCTTTTAGAACTATTTCTCTTTAGTTGTAAGTTTCTGTTTTCCAAGCTGTATCTTACTTTTTAATCTGGCCTTTTTAAATTTTAATTCATACGATTTAATATCTTTCTCGGTTAATGTATTTGTTTGGAGCTGTATTTTATCATTAAATTTAATAAATAAGTAGGCTGTGTTAATGGCATCATCAATTCCTCGATGTGCTTTTCCAACCGGTTCGATGCCAGCAAGCATTAATGCATTCTTTAATCCTATTTGATTTGTTCCTTCAGTAGTCAACGCAGCACCAATTACTTTTTGAATGTCATTGTAGTTCTTAAACCAGCCCAAATCTACTTTCTTACGAATGGATTCGTCAATGATATGCATACGATCATCTTTCCCCCACGAACATAAGAAATAATCCTCAGCTAGCCAATCGGCAAATTGCTGAATGGCTTCGTCAAATGGAATGGCATTATTTATATCCTCTTCAGTCATTTTGATAAATTTTCTCGTGCTTTTAGATATATGGCCATGCTTTGGAAGGACGTATTGTTGAAACTGATCAACAATCTTCATTTGTTTTAGATTAACCTTGCAGGCACCTATCTCTACTATCTCACTTAATTGTCCTTTTCTAAATCGTTTAATTAATTCTAGATCAAAAATAACAGCATCCAAATCTAGTCATCCTTTCTCACTCGTAGGGTACTATCTACTATCCTAACACATTGTAGAAAATGTCGAAAATCAGATGAAAAAACTGAGAAAAGAAAGCGGTATATACCAAATAGTCAGATAATATTTGATTGTTTTCTTTACACTATGATACTATAGTAAGTACCTATAACTTTGTGACATTTCTTTACTATAGGGACGTTATTTGTCCATAAAGGTCACCAGTTGTCCCTGTTTCACTGTGTTTGTTTGAGAAACTGAAAAATAGGGTATATGTTATTTAGGAGTTTTTTAAAAGGAGATGAGTACATGATTGATGTAGCAGATAGTAATTCGCTATTAAGAAGTGATGTTAAGAAGCTTGGAAATATCTTAGGGGAAATACTTGTTCATCATGGTGGGATTTCGCTTTTTAACAAAGTTGAATCAATTAGAGAGATGACCAAAAATTTACGAAAAAATCATGACGAAGATGTTTATAAAAAGCTAAAACAAGAAATTGGTACATTACAACCTCCAGTAAGACAAAATGTCATTCGTGCATTTTCTGTTTATTTTCATCTCGTTAATATTGCTGAACAAAATCATCGAATTCGCCGTCGTAGACAATATCAGCTTCAAGAAAACGGTGTTGTTCAACCTGTATCGATCGAAAGTGCAGTTGCAGCAATTAAAGAACATGGCTTCTCACAGGAATATGTTCAACAAGTTATTGATGACTTATCAATCGAGCTAATTATTACAGCTCATCCGACTGAGGCAACTAAACGAACTGTACTTGAGATTCAAAAAAGAATTTCAATTATCCTTCAAGAATGTGATAACCCTCAATTATCTAAACAAAAACGTAAAGAGCTTGATGAGGAATTATTTAATGAAGTCACAGCCCTTTGGCAAACAGACGAGCTTCGTCATCGTAAGCCAACAGTAATCGATGAAGTGAAGAATGGTTTATATTATTTTGACCAAACATTATTTGATGTATTACCTGATATTCACCAGGAATTAGAAGACCAGCTTGAAGGGTATTTTCCTGATAGTAAATGGTCAGTGCCTAACTTCTTAAAGTTTGGTTCGTGGATTGGTGGCGACCGTGATGGTAATCCTAACGTAACTCCAGAAATCACATGGGAAACCCTAAATCTTCAAAGACAACTCGTATTAAAGAAGTATAAGGAATCGATTGTTGATTTAATGAAGCGATATAGTCACTCTACATACCGTGTTGCAATCAGTGCTGAGTTAATTAAGTCAGTTGAAGAAGACGAGGAAATTTATCTAGAGAAGAGCGAAGCATGGCCTGTTGAATCAGAGGTCTATCGTCGTAAATTCGCGGTTATTACAAAGCGTCTCGAAGAAGTAGGGAAATCTGAAGTTGGATATACAGATGCCCAAGAGCTTCTAAATGACCTTTTATTAATTAAAGAAAGTGCTGAAATTCATCAGCCTGCAAATCGTAAGTTAAAGTCAATTCGCAAATTGATTCGTCAGGTTGAATTATTTGGCTTTCATTTAGTCACTCTAGATATCCGTAATCATAGTGGTGAACATGAGTCTGCCATTGCTGAGCTATTAAAAGTTGTTAATATCACTCCAGATTATAAGAGTCTTTCTGAAGAAGAGAAGTTAAAGCTTCTAGAAGAAGTATTGAATGAGCCTCGTCCTGTTTTATTATTAGAAGAGGATTATTCAAAGGAAACACAAGAAGTACTGAAAGTGTTTAAAATGATTAAGGATGCTCACGGTGAATTCGGTAAGCGTTCAATCGAAGTTTACTTAGTTAGTATGACACAAGATTCAAGTGACTTACTTGAAGTTCTTGTCTTAGCTAAGGAAGCAGGGATCTATCGTCTGTATGCTGATGGAGAAGTACAGAGTAATTTAAATGTTGCTCCATTACTTGAAACCGTTGATGACCTTATCGCTGGACCGAATATTATGAAAACATTATTTAAAATGGATATATACCGCAACCACATCAGCGAACGTGGGAATCATCAAGAAATCATGCTCGGGTACTCAGATGGTAGTAAAGACGGTGGTACGTTAACTGCGAACTGGAAGCTCTTCAAAGCCCAACAAGAGATTCATGATATGGCAAAGGAATTTAACATTGGCTTAAAATTCTTCCATGGACGTGGTGGTTCACTAGGTCGTGGGGGCGGTCCACTTAATCGTAGTATTCTTTCTCAACCAGCTGAAACGTTAAATGATGGTGTTAAGATTACAGAGCAAGGGGAAGTGCTGTCATCACGTTACTTGTTAACAGACATCGCATACCGTAACCTTGAACAAGCCGCTTCTGCTCTAATTGAAGCATCTGCAAAAGTATCTAAGAATTCAGAGCAGGGTCATTTCCGTGAAACATCATGGGAAGATGCACTTGAGGAAGTTTCAAAAGAATCATTAACGAAATACCAGTCACTTGTATTTGAAGATAAAGACTTTTTAACTTACTTTAAACAAGCAACACCTTTACGTGAATTAGGAGCTTTAAATATTGGTTCTAGACCAATGAGTCGTAAAGGTAGTGAGCGTTTTGAAGATCTTCGTGCCATTCCTTGGGTATTTGCATGGACTCAGTCTAGACAGATGATCCCAGCTTGGTATGCAGCAGGTACAGGTCTTGATTCTTTCGCTTCTAAAAGTGAAGAAAATCTCAAGTTGTTACAGACAATGTATGAAAAATGGCCGTTCTTCCAGTCAACTATTAATAACCTGCAATTAGCTTTAATGAAAGCTGATTTAACAGCAGCGAAAGAATACATTAGTTTAGTTGAAGATCAAGCGATTGGTGAGCGAATCTTCAATAATATTGCTGATGAATACAATCGAACACGCCAGATTTTACTTGCGATTACCGGTAGTGATGAATTACTTGATCATACTCCGAACATCCAAGAATCTATTCACAGACGTAATCCGTATGTTGATCCACTTAACTTCTTACAAGTTGATTTAATCCATAAGATGCGTACGTCTGAAGAGCAATCAGAGGAATTTTTGACAGAAGTACTGTTAACTATTTCTGGAGTTGCTGCAGGACTCGTGAATACGGGTTGATCTAAATCATTCATTAGCAATAATGATGTTCCGACCTTATGCAAACCGCCCTTGAGAATTACATTCTCAAGGGCGGTTTTTTTGTAATCTTATCTTCAAAGGAATGCGTACCCGCACTTTGCTGGTAAATGGCGAAGATCTTCATGGTAGTTTGTTATTAATCATCTTATTGTAGAGACTTTTGGCTAAGTTAATAATCGATTATTGTATTAATATGTGCTAATTCATTTGATGGTTTGGGAGAAGTGAATTGAGGAAATATGCACAAATAGGAGGGATTCATCATGAAAAAAATTCTTATTTTAATTTTCATTCATTTATTCTTGGTTGCTTGTTCTTCAAACCAGAGTAACTCAATTGAAGAAGATAATGTGACTAATACAAATCTAGAGAGTGAGGAGCAACAAGTTGAACAAGATTCATCTACGGGAACAGAGCAAGAACAGCAAGGGAACGAAACGGTTCAAGAAAATGCTGAACAAAGCGAAGTCGAGATGAATAAATCCGTTGCTAGAGATGTTTTAACAAACTATAAAGATACATTTACTGAATTGATTGATCGAGCTAGTGAAGGTGGTCGACTTGAGCAATTTCAATCATTTGAAGAGTTGCGGGAGTATTTACAAACGGCGATGTCTGATGATTTGGCACAAATGTTTGTAGACACTTATTTTCGAAAAAGTGAAGCCGGGGCGATCATCTTGAAAGCGATGGATGCACCGACATGGCTTGATGCAGATCAGTCGTTTCGTCTTGAAGAAATGGCCAATCAAAAATGGAAGATAACCCAGGAAAGAAATAATGAGCTTCTAGGGCATCGTAACATGATTTATATCCTAACTATAGATCAAGAAAATTGGATTGTTGATGATGTTCAATCAGAAGAAGTGAACCTAGAAAATCAGTCGGAGCCCGAGGGGATAACAGAAGAAACAGCAGTTTCCAATGTTAGAGATCACCTTGAAATCACTGAAGAATCGGATACTATTGTTGAAATGGATCATTTGAATGAAAATGGTCATTATGTTGTACATGTATATGACGTGATTGAGCATGAAAATAATCAAGGCTCACATACTGCAACGGTTGGATGGTATAACGTTAATAAAAAATCAGGTGAGATTAACAACTTGTTTGAATAAAAGATGACAAAATAGGTTTGTTTAACTGTACTTATTAAATGACCTAAAATAAGATAAATTCAAAATACTTCCATCTGGTCTTTGTAAATAGAAGTTGAAGTTTTTGATCATAATAACTGGCGTACCACACAAACACACATGGGGGAATGACACTTGCAAAACCAAACAATGTCATCAATGCACAATCAGAATGGTTCGTTTAATATGGCTGCTACTCGCGGAATGATTGCACAATCAGAACAAGTTGGTCACCAATTAAATCATGGTGGTCACGAAATGTTTGATGTTCATGAAGTATTATCATCTACAACAAATGTTCTTGATTCTTATATGATGTTCCGTTCATTTGTAAAGGATCCTGAATTAATGGATATACTTGAACGACAGTATTCGTTTATTCTGGATCAATACAATATTACTTGTGAATGTTTTTCAACTGGCCAAGATCCATCACATCATACGAAAAAGTATATGATGAAACAAAGTAATGATGTGATATATGGTCTCAAGCCAAGTCAGCCTAAAAAACCGATCCAATCAGTAAATGACATTAAAGATTCTGGTATTGCTTGTCATATGCTTGGGCTAATCAAATCATCTGCATCAATGCTTGCAATGTCAGCACTTGAAGTCACAAACCCTGTCGTTAGACGTGTGCTTGCTGACTCGGTACCAAACTATATTGAAATGGCTTATGAGATTTTCTTGTACGAAAATAAGCAGCATCAATATCAAGTTCCACAATTAGCACAACAAGACATGAATGCGATGTCAAATGCATATACAACAATGTCTATGCAACCACAAATGCCAATTGCTGGACAGTACCGTCAGTAGTAAGAAAGGCAGATCCTTTTGGATCTGCCTTCTTCATTTTCTTATATCCTCTACTTATTATGAAGTTTGTTTACTGTATGGTTGATGAGGTTTACTTGAACGGAAGGGGGTCCTTGGCAATGACCAATTGTATCTGACTGAAATAAGTCTAAGTACAACGATAATAGCAAAAAGAGTATATAATCCTAAGTCCGATTGGAATACATTCAATCCGATGAGTAATCCTGCTAGCATCGCCCAAAGTGCATAAATTTCACTTCGAAATATCATTGGCTGTCTTCTAGCTAAAAGGTCACGAATGACACCACCACCTGTTCCTGTAAGAGCTCCGGCAGTAATAACTGCAATCAGAGGCAGCCCAGCTGCTTTCGCGTAAAGTGCACCCTGAATTGCAAATGCAGCGAGACCTAATGCATCAAAAGATTGACCCCATTTAGTCCAATGACGTAGCAGGAGGGAAGGAAAGAAAAAAAGAACAGTAATTGCAAGAAAAGCAATAATAAACAGTTCCCCTTGTTCCCAAACAGCAGAAATAGGAACCCCTATAAGGAGATTTCGAACGGCTCCTCCCCCAAAAGCACAGCAGAAGCCAAGTGTATATACGCCTAGTAGATCATATTCAATTTCTTTATCAAGAGCAACCATTGCTCCACTAAGGGCAAATGCAATGGTCCCAATTATATTTAATACATCCCAAACCAAAGTAGCAACCCGTCCTTTTATGTATGTCGTTCTAGATGAATACCATAGACAATTATAAAGGATAAATGGAATATTACAATCAATAATTGTAAAAACTAAGCTGTTAGAACAAGGTCTTGAATTTCATGTATAATAAGATAACTATAAAGGTACTATTTAAAATACTAGCGTTAGTAAGGAGTAATTATGACTTTGCATTTTTCTGATTTTCAATTAAAACAAGAATTAACACTCGCCCTCGATAAGTTGAATTATAAACATCCAACTGAAGTCCAGTCAGAAGTCATACCAATTGCATTAAATAAACGTGATTTAGTTGTGAAATCTCAAACTGGCAGTGGCAAAACAGCTGCGTTTGTCATACCCATTTGTCAACTAGTTGAATGGGAAGAGAATAAGCCGCAGGCATTAATCTTAACGCCGACGAGGGAACTTGCTGCACAGATTAAAGAGGAAATCACGAATATCGGTAGATTTAAAAGAATTAAGGCAACGGCTGTATATGGGAAAAGCTCGTTTGAAAAGCAAAAGCATGAACTTAAACAAAAATCTCATGTCGTTGTAGGAACACCAGGACGCGTACTTGATCATTTAGAGAAAGGAACTCTTGATGTAGGAAAACTTACATGTTTAGTTTTGGATGAAGCAGATGAAATGCTAAATATGGGGTTTATTGATCAAGTGGAATCGATCATCCAAAAGCTCCCACAACCTAGGGTATCAATGTTTTTTTCTGCTACACTCCCTGACGATATAGCGTTACTGAGTGAAAAGTATCTTAATGATCCTGTGACAATTGATATTAAAAAAACAGATGTATTGAGAGAGAAAATTACTCATACAGCCATCGATGTGAGAGATCATGAAAAAGATGATGTACTAAAAAACATCACAATAGTTGAAAATCCTGACAGCTGTATTATTTTTTGCGGTACACAAGAGCAAGTCAACAAAGTATTTAATCAATTAGATGATGAGGGATATCCATGTGATAAAATTCATGGTGGCATGAGACAGGAAGATCGATTTGATGTAATGGCTGATTTTAAGAGAGGGAGATTCCGTTATCTTGTTGCTACAGATGTTGCTGCAAGGGGAATAGATATCGATAATATTAGTCTTGTGATTAATTATGATCTTCCAAATGAAAAGGAAAGCTATGTTCACCGGACAGGACGAACAGGTCGCGCGGGAAGAACAGGTAAGGCCATTTCATTTGTAACACCATCAGAGCATAAAGATTTAGAAGAAATTGAACAATTTATCGGAACAGAGATTCCAAAAGTGATCCAGCCTTCTCAAGTTGAAGTGTCAAGAAAGCGAGAGTCATTCGAAAAGAAACTTGAGGTGAGACCTAAATTAATCAAAGATAAAAGTGAATCACTAAATGAAGATATTATGAAGCTTTATTTTAATGGAGGCAAAAAGAAGAAAATTCGTGCCATTGATTTTGTTGGAACAATCACGAAAATTGCCGGAATCACTTCTGATGATATAGGTATTATAACGATACAGGAAAATGTTTCCTATGTTGATATTCTAAATGGAAAAGGTCCAACTGTATTAAAAGAAATGAAGAATACGACAGTAAAAGGTAAGTTGTTAAAAGTCCATAAGGCGAAGAAATAAGAGAAGATGGCCACGAAAGTGACCATCTTCTCTTTCTAATCCCAACTACAATCTGCGGTCGTAACGATAATTGTCTTTTACAGACACCTCATTTTTCATTCATGTTAGAAACAATCTTGAAATCCTCGGCTACTGTACAATGCAACCACCTCTTTAAAGGTTAATCGAAACTTTCCTTGTAATTGTGGGACGAGTTGAGGAGCATTTGCTGCCTCAATAAATAGGATAACCATGAATCAAAATATTACTCATAATCGTGAGATAAAACTTTTTAAATTTTTTTTACTCAATAATAGACATAAGCCCATACAAAATAGACGATACCACCATAGGCTACAATGTAGCGTTAAAAAAGGGAGGCGACTTATATGTACGGTTATGGATATAGAGGAGCAGATACAAGATTTGGTCATGATGGACTTAGTCCAGTTGGAGCTGGATTATTAGGAGCAGGCTTAGGCTTCTTAGGTGGAGGCTTATTATCTGGCCCTGGATTTGGTGGCGGTTATGGTTATCCAGGTGGCTATGGCGGCTATGGTGGTTACGGAGGTTTCGGTGGCGGTTATGGTTACCCAGGTTATGGCTATGGCGGCTACGGCGGTTATGGCTACGGTGGATTCCCTGGCTATGGTCCGCGCCCACGTCCACGTCCTTTCATCTAATGAATCGCTCACTAAAGTAACCCAAGGTATTTTCCTTGGGTTACTTTCTTGTTATAATATTGTGACATGAGCTATGGGGGATTTGATAATATTGTTATTTTCTACTAAAATGAATGCTTTTCAAACAAGTATCTTTAATGAGCTTTCAACATATAAAAAAAATAAACTGAATGCTGGACATACTATGATTGACCTAAGCATCGGAAGTCCAGATTTACCACCTCCTTCTTTCATCATTGAGACATTAAAAACTACTGTGACTGATCCTACTTCTTATAACTATTCTTTATCAGGAAGTAGTGAATTTCTAGAAGCGGTTGCAAGTTATTACTTAAGGAAGTATCAAGTCTCATTAAACTCTGAAGAAGTATTAATGGTAATGGGTTCACAGGATGGGTTGGTGCATTTACCAAGTGTTATTACAAACCCTGGAGACGTTATTTTAGTGCCGAACCCTGGCTATACTGCCTATGCTGCCGGAATCGCATTAGCGGAGGCAACTGCTTATTCAATGCCATTACAGGCAGAAAATCATTTTTTACCTGATTTAGAGCAAATTCCGGAAGAAATACGTCATAAAGCAAAAATGATGATTTTAAACTTCCCCGGTAATCCAGTCCCAGCTATGGCCTCAAGTCAATTCTTTAAAGAGGTAGTTGAGTTTGCAAAAAAATACGATATTATTGTTCTTCATGATTTTGCTTATTCTGAATTGTATTATGAAGACAAGCCAATCAGTTTTTTATCAATTGATGGAGCAAAAGAGATCGGGGTTGAATTTAACTCGCTTTCAAAAAGCTTTAATATGGCTGGTTGTCGGATTGGATACGTTGTCGGGAATCCTGACATCCTTGCTGCACTAAATCGCTTGAAATCGAATTTGGATTTTGGTGTGTTCCTTCCAATTCAACAAGCGGCGACATGTGCCCTTAATGATACATCAACATTTAGTGATGAATTGAGGACAACCTACAAAAGAAGAAGAGATGTGTTGGTGGATGGTCTTCACTCGATTGGCTGGGAAGTGGATTGTCCCAAGGCATCGATGTTTGTCTGGGCGAAAGTTCCTACTACAGATACCTCAACAGAATTTGCATATAAGGTAATGGATCAAGCAGGTGTTGTCATGATACCCGGAAATGCATTTGGTAGCGGTGGTGAAGGTTATATGAGGATTGCACTTGTTCAAAATGAAGATCAACTACAACAAGCAGTAAATCAATTAAAACATAGTGGTCTTTTCAATAGAAAGGGGTAAGACATGAATATTATTGAGCACACGGTCGAGAAGGTACAGGATCCAGTAGGTATTATCGTTGGAGATCGTTATGAATTCTTTTTATCGATTGAGGTTGATGAAGAAGATGACCTCTACTCAGAAAAGGGGATTTACATCCGAGTTATTCTTGCAGTTAATAATCAGGATCTACATATTAAGCAGTACCAAATAGTTGAATATGATACGGAAGAACAATTGGATTTTGAATTAGAGGATGATGAACTACAATTAATTAAAGAATACTGTCAGGATCATCTAGTTTAAGTTCATACTGAAAAAGTGGCTCACTTTAAAGGATATACACACCTTTAAAGTGAGCCATTTTTTTATAAAAAAATTATATGAAAATTTTTCCTATTTGTGATCAACATCACTTCTTTCAGGTTTCTTAAAAAGTATATTTGAGTTGTAAGAGAGAGATGAAGTGGGAATGGAGGATGAAACGAGATGTTTCATGAATGGAGAGATTTTTCAACGGATAGTGAAAGTTATAGCAAACAAGATTTTGAAGCATTAGTCAATGATGAGTTTGTCGCTATGATGTTTTTAAATGATGAGATCCCAGCCTACATTTGGACAACTAACTATGTATGTGTCATTCAGAGAAGTACGCGAATGATTGATGAAATTTCAATTACGAAAATCCCAAGAAATCCGGTTTGTGCCTAATGATCTAAACATAAATAAAGAATTAGAAAACTGAGGAGGAATAATCATGGCAGTAGATCAAAAAAAGGTTGATGAGCAAGCGAATGTCTTAAAATCAATTGGAAAGCTTGTTGAAAATGGTCAACTTGCATTAAAGGAATTTATGGCTCTTAATCAAGAACAAGTTGATGAAATTGTAAAGGCAATGGCTCTTGCAGGACTTGAACGACATATGGACTTAGCGAAATTAGCTGTTGAAGAAACAAACCGTGGGGTATATGAAGACAAAATTATTAAAAACCTTTTCTCAACAGAATACGTCTACCATAACATTAAGTATGATAAAACGGTTGGCGTTATTAATGAAAATCAACAGGATGGTTTAGTTGAGATTGCTGAGCCGGTAGGAGTAGTAGCGGGTGTTACTCCTGTGACAAATCCGACATCTACGACAATGTTTAAAGCATTGATCGCGATAAAAACAAGAAATCCAATTGTGTTTGCGTTTCATCCTTCAGCCCAAAAGAGTAGTAGTGAAGCTGCTCGTACACTAAGGGATGCAGCAATTCTCGCTGGGGCACCTGAGCATTGTATCCAGTGGGTAGAAACTCCAAGTATTGCGGCAACACAAGCATTAATGAATCACGAAGGCATTGCTCTAGTTCTTGCGACAGGAGGAGCTGGAATGGTGAAATCGGCTTACAGCACAGGAAAACCTGCACTAGGTGTCGGACCAGGTAATGTCCCGTGCTATATTGAAAAAACGGCTAATATTAAGCGCTCTGTTAATGACTTAATTTTATCTAAGACGTTTGATAATGGCATGATATGTGCATCTGAACAAGCAGTAATTATTGATGACGTTATTTATGAGGAAGTAAAAAGTGAACTCATA
The DNA here is from genome assembly GCF_017939705.1 of Halalkalibacter suaedae. Lineage (GTDB taxonomy): Bacteria > Bacillota > Bacilli > Bacillales > Bacillaceae_D > Halalkalibacter > Halalkalibacter suaedae. Next base: position 541,000 of record NZ_JAGKSQ010000002.1, on the reverse strand, counting down.
TATAATAAGTGCTATTTTTTAAGTGAGGCAGAAAAGGCAAAAGTTGAAAAGCTTGTTATTAATGAGGAAAAATGTGCGGTTAATCCTGATATTGTCGGAAAATCAGCTGCATTCATCGCAAAGCTTGCGGGTGTTAAGGTGCCTGAGGACACGAAAATCTTAATTGCAGAAATTAAAGGAGTCGGTCCTGAATATCCACTATCTCGCGAAAAATTAAGTCCTGTTCTCGCTTGCTTCCGTGTGAAGACAACTGAAGAAGGACTTACACGAGCTGAAGAAATGCTTGAATTTGGCGGACTAGGTCACTCTGCCGTTATCCATTCTGAAGATCAGAATGTGATAACACAATTTGGTACGAGAATGAAAGCAAGTCGGATCATTTCAAACGCTCCATCTTCACAAGGGGCAATTGGTGACATTTATAACGCATATTTGCCTTCATTAACCTTAGGTTGCGGTTCTTATGGTAAAAATTCAATCTCTACAAATGTAGGTACCGTACATTTATTAAATATCAAAAAATTAGCACGGAGAAATGTCAATATGCAATGGTTCAAGATTCCACCTAAAATTTACTTTGAAAAGAATTCAGTTCAATATTTAGCTAAAATGCCGAATATCTCAAAAGCTATTATTGTAACTGATGAAGGAATGGTTAAGCTCGGCTATGTCGATAAAGTACTTTATTATTTGAGAAAGCGTGCTGACTATGTTCATTGCGAAATTTTCTCTGATGTTGAACCAGATCCATCAATTGAAACAGTTGAAAAAGGTGCGGAAATGATGAGGAATTTCCAACCCGATTGTATTATTGCACTTGGTGGGGGATCTGCAATGGACGCAGCAAAAGGAATGTGGCTGTTCTATGAACACCCTGATACCGATTTTTCTGGGTTAAAGCAAAAGTTCTTAGATATTCGTAAGCGAATTTTTAAATATCCGATGCTCGGGAAGCAAGCTCAATTTGTTGCGATTCCAACAACATCTGGAACTGGTTCTGAAGTGACTTCATTTGCTGTTATTACAGATAAGAAACAGAACATTAAATATCCGTTAGCTGATTATGAGTTAACACCAGACGTTGCGATCATCGATCCACAGTTTGTTATGACAGTTCCTAAGCATGTAACAGCAGATACAGGAATGGATGTTCTGACCCATGCGATTGAGGCCTATGTCTCTAATATGGCTAATGACTATACAGATGGACTCGCGATAAAAGCAATTCAATTAGTATTTGAGTATTTACCTAGAGCCTACAGAAATGGGATGGATGAGGTGGCTAGGGAGAAGATGCATAATGCTTCAACGATTGCGGGGATGGCTTTTGCAAATGCATTCCTCGGTATTAATCACAGTCTTGCCCATAAATTAGGTGCCGAATTCCATATTGCTCATGGTCGCTCTAATACGATCTTGATGCCACATGTCATTCGCTATAATGCCCTAAAGCCAACGAAGTTTACAGCATTTCCGAAGTATGAACATTTTATTGCTGATAAGCGTTATGCGGAGATTGCAAAAGTATTAGGTCTTCCTGCTCGGACAACCGAAGAGGGTGTGGAAAGTTTAGTACAAGCGATTATTAAGCTAGCTAAAGAAATGGATATACCGATGAGTATTAAAGATAATGGTGTCGATGCAAAGGTATTTGAAAGTAAAGTTGAGTATTTAGCTGAGCGTGCATTTGAGGATCAGTGTACGACGGCTAATCCTAAGCTACCGTTAGTAAGTGAATTAGCTGATGTGTACCGAGCTGCCTATAAAGGAGTCTAATTAATAATCTTGTAGAGTGTCTCAAGACTAAATTGGGACACTCTTTTTCAAGCTAGAGAGCAATCGCACTAATTAATTCTGTTCAAAAATACGTCAAAAAATTAACTGCTTAATTGTGATTTTAATCACTTTTTCATTGATGGAAATCAACTATTCTATAAGTGTAAGGAACATAACTGTCATGGATGGAATTATATTTGTGAAACGATTCACAAAAAAGTTGTTGAAAGAGAGGGACTTAACGATGAATTATTGGAGAACGTTTAAAAAAGGTGTATGGCAAGATGAAGTCAATGTTCGCAACTTTATTCAACAAAACTACACTCTTTATGAAGGAAAGGATTCATTTTTAGAAGAAGCAACGGATCAAACAAATCAACTCTGGAAACAGATCATGGAACTAACAAGGAAGGAGCGTGAAAATGGCGGGGTTTTAGATATGGATACTGAGATCGTATCGACAATTGTGTCGCACGGACCAGGATATTTGAATAAGGAGCTAGAACAAATTGTAGGTCTCCAGACAGATGTGCCATTCAAACGCTCATTGCAACCGTTCGGTGGGATTAGAATGGCTCAGGATGCTTGCATTTCTTATGGTTTTGAGGTCGCACCAGAGGTTGTAGAGACATTCACAAAGTACCGAAAAACCCATAATCAAGGTGTATTTGATGCTTATACTTCTGACATGAGGTTAGCACGAAAGGCTGGGATTATAACCGGCTTACCAGACGCCTACGGTCGCGGTAGAATTATTGGTGATTATCGACGGGTTGCATTATACGGAGTTGATTTTCTTATTAATCAAAAGCAGAAGGAATTAGCAGCAACTAGCATGACAATGACTGAGGATCTTATTCGAGACCGTGAAGAAATCTCAGAACAACTCAAAGCATTACACGAACTTAAGAAAATGGCTAGTTCTTATGGTTTTGATCTTTCAGAGCCAGCTGCAAATGCACAAGAAGCGTTTCAATGGTTATATTTTGGTTATTTGGCTGCAATCAAGGAACAAAATGGAGCAGCGATGAGTTTGGGACGTGTATCTACATTCTTAGATGTTTACATTGAGAGAGATTTAAAAGAAGGTACATTAACGGAAAGAAGTGCACAGGAGCTAGTTGATCACTTCGTTATGAAACTAAGACTTGTTAAATTTGCTCGGACACCGGATTACAATGAATTATTCAGTGGTGATCCAACTTGGGTCACTGAATCAATAGCCGGCGTCGGTGTTGATGGTAGAGCCCTTGTTACGAAAAGCTCTTTCCGTTTTCTCCACACTCTTGATAATTTAGGCCCAGCTCCTGAACCGAATTTAACTATCTTATGGTCTAAAAAATTGCCTCAGAATTTTAAAAATTATTGTGCACAAATGTCAATTAAAACAAGTTCAATTCAATATGAAAATGATGATAGTATGAGACCACAATTTGGTGATGATTACGGAATTGCATGTTGCGTGAGTGCGATGAAAATAGGGAAGCAAATGCAGTTTTTTGGAGCACGTGCTAACCTTGCCAAAGCTCTCTTATATGCAATTAATGGTGGTGTCGATGAGAAATTAAAAATACAGGTTGGACCAACATTAACACCGATCACCTCAGAATTTCTTGATTACGAAGAGGTGCTAGCTAATTTTGACAAGATGATGGAATGGCTTGCTGAGTTGTATGTTAACACATTAAATGTAATCCACTATATGCATGATAAATATTCTTATGAGCGGATTGAAATGGCATTGCACGATAAGGAAATACTTCGAACAATGGCGTGTGGTATTGCCGGATTATCTGTGGCTGCAGACAGTCTAAGTGCGATCAAGCATACGAAGGTTAAAACCATTCGTGATGAAAATGGTGTCGTAGTAGACTTTGAAATTGAAGGAGAATACCCACAATACGGAAACAATGACGATCGTGTTGATGACATTGCCGTATGGCTTGTGAAGACATTTATGGAAAAGCTGAGAAAGCATCCAACGTACCGTCAGTCATTGCCGACAATGTCTGTATTAACAATCACTAGTAATGTCGTATACGGTAAAAAGACTGGAAATACACCTGATGGAAGAAAAGCAGGTGAGCCATTTGCACCAGGAGCGAACCCATTGCATGGTCGAGACAAGAAAGGAGCACTTGCTTCATTGACATCAGTTGCAAAGATTCCTTATGATCACTCATTAGATGGAGTGTCTAACACCTTTAGCATTGTCCCAAAAGCTTTAGGTAAAGAAGACGCTGATCAAACAAAGAATTTAGTCGGAATTTTAGATGGATACGCTATTCAAGGGGGGCATCACTTAAATATTAACGTATTTAATCGGGATACTTTAATTGACGCGATGGAGCACCCGGAAGAATATCCACAATTAACCATTCGTGTATCTGGTTATGCTGTTAACTTTATTAAATTGACGAGAGAACAGCAAATCGATGTGATTAACCGGACATTCCACGAATCACTATAAATATAAATCGTGCAAGGGGTGTAAAAAGGCAAAAGTCCTTTGATAAACCCCTACTCGGTTAAAAGAGGGGTTTCTATGAAAGGTCGGATTCATTCAATTGAGACGTGTGGCACAGTAGATGGACCAGGATTACGCTATATTGTCTTTATGCAGGGGTGTTTATTGCGTTGCCAATACTGCCATAATCCAGATACGTGGAAGATCGGTGACGGGAAGGAAATAACGGTTGAAGAAATTATTGATGATTTAAAGGATTATCTTCCTTATTTTGAAAGCAGTGGTGGTGGGATTACTGTTTCAGGAGGAGAGCCTTTATTACAATTAGAATTTTTAACTGAGTTATTTACAAAATGTAAGGAGCTAAATATTCATACGACAATTGACTCTTGTGGAGGTTGTTTTCAGGAACATCCTGAGTTCCTAAGAAAATTAGATCATTTATTAGCGGTAACCGATCTGGTTCTTCTAGATCTTAAGCAAATTGATTCAAGGAAGCATCATCGCTTAACAGGAATGAAAAATGAACATATTCTCTCATTTGCTCAGTACCTTTCAATGAAGGAGATCCCGGTCTGGATTCGGCACGTATTGGTACCAGGTATAACTGATATTGATGGGGATTTAACTTCATTAAGGCAATTTATTGATCAGCTTACTAACGTGAAAAAAATAGAGGTTCTACCTTATCATAAATTAGGTGTTTATAAATGGAAGGAATTAGGAATCACTTATCAATTAGAGGATGTCGAGCCACCAACGCAGGAGCGAATTGATAATGCTAAAACGATATTACAATGCTAAAGGGCTAGTTTTATTCCTTTAGCATATTTGTATTTTGTTTAAACCAAATAAAGCCTTCTGAGTGTTTCGTATTCAGTGAAATTTCTAAGGTCTTGCAAATAAGTTTTGTGCTGGGGAGATTTACTAAGGTTAGATGCTTCGCCTTCGCTACCGGGATGGGGGGCACGCACCCGCCGGCGGGCGTTGAACTAACCGGCTCTGCCGGTGGATTTCAACCTGCCCTTTCTTCCTGCAGGAGTCGGCCCTCCCATCCCGGCCGCTTTGTTTGAGGGAAGATGGGAATATGCTTCTTTTGGCTATTAAACAGCTCACAGTTTTTTCTGTATTTTTATATTAAGAGAAGAATAAGTATACGGATTATAGTGGCATATAAGTTAGAAATCTAAGAATGCACAACATGGAGCTGGTTTCGATTAGAAAATATATTCTGAAGACCATATTATATATAAAATAAACATTTAGATTTAGTGACTATTTTTTTCTATTAAAAACGTCTAAGTAGGTTCATCATCTTAATGGAATTACTATTACACTATAAATATGGGGTCTTCACAGAATGTGAAGAAGAAGAAAATATGTAAAAACGCCTTTAAGAGTTATTTCTCAAGGCGCTTTTCTAAGGTTTTGAAACATTTACTGAAGTTTTTTTTACATTCGACATATTTCTAGAGGGCAATTTTCACATTGGCAAATAGTTTTCAGGTGGTCAAGATCATGAATGATGAGAAAACCTTTGCTTTGCTCGATAACCCCTTTTGTTTTTAGATCGGATAACATTCGGTTCACGCTTTCTCTTGTTGCCCCAATATATTCGCCGAGCTCGCCATTCTTCATTTTTTTAGTAATGCGAATTGAACCTTTATATTCTTCGCCGTATGAATGACTCATTCGAATAAGTGTCGAAGCAAGGGCACCAAGCTTACCGTGAAACGTTAAATCACGAAGTTTTGACTGTGTAATTTGATTAAGTAGTGACGTCCATTTAAGAAATTCTACAGCGATTTCACCGTGCTGCCATAAGAGGATTTCTAAGTCCTTTTGTTGAATGACTCCAACAACACAATCAGTTTCTGCACGGGCATTGTAACTATATGAAATTGCCATAAAGCTGCTCATTTCCCCAAATAGGTCACCTGAATTAAACATATTAAGTATATATTCTTTTCCATCAGATGTTCCTTTTAACATTTTAACGTGGCCTTCTTTAATATAAAACAGTTTATTAGCTGTATCCCCTTCACGAAATAAAAACGTACCAGCTTCAACTTTTTGTTCATACATAATATCTGTTAGTGCAAATAGTGTTTTTTCTGTTAAATGATACGTATTTTGATGGATATTACGTTCAAATGCTACGGTTTCCATTTAATACCCCTCCTAAACTTTCTTCTCCTTGAGTATAAAAGATCATTCTGAATAAAAATGTGATAAAAATCACACTAACATCATTTAATTTTTTATTTTTAATAAACAGGTGTGATCAAGTTAACAGATTGAATATAAGAATCCAGATATAGTAAGAAGAGAAGAAGAATGAGGAGGTGAAACGATGAACGTAACAGGCGTGATTCTCGATAGTAATGATAGTCGCTTAAGAGATCAGATCATTACAGGATTAATTAGACTTAATGATGAAACATTAATAGAAAAGCAAGTTAGGGAGATGAAAAGGATCTGTGAGGAAATAATTCTTGTGACAGATCGCCCATCAAGTTATTTGCCAGTGTTGGGTAATTCGATAAGAATTATTACGAATTATTTTAAGGGTTCAGAGACGCTCAGTGCTGTCCATGCCGCACTCTCATTAGCGAAAAATGATTATTTATGGATTGTTACTCCAGACATGCCGTTTCTGTCGTCAGCGGTTATTGAGGTAATGTTTCGTGTCAAAAAACAAGATGGTCAGTTAATCATTCCTGAGTGTAACGGAAGCCTGCAGTTATTTCATAGTCTCTATTCACGCTCATGTATTGATGTAACAACACAGCTTCTTGAGCAAGACAAGGCAAGTATGATGTCTTTAATAGAGAGGATATCGTTTAGTATTGTTGGCCAAGAGGTGTTTAAAGAACAATTGATAACTCAACCGTTTTCACTACGAATTAGAAATGCAGCAGAGTACAATAAGATGATAGATAATAGTCAAAATGATTCTGTTATTTCAATTTAGAAGAAAGCAAAGAGGCTGGGACAAAAGTGATTTAACTAATAGAAAATCCGAAAAATGATAGGTGGCGGACATAATACCGCTCCTGAAATATACTTCGCTTGCCGCGGGAAGCCGTTGAGCCTCCTCGTGCCTGCTACTTTTGGGTCTCACCTTTGGCTTTTGATCCCGCAGGAGTCTACGTATATTTCAACCGCTACTTCATTGCTTTGTTCGGCATTTCAGTTAGTCACTTTAGTTATGTCCCAGCCTCTTTTTATATGCAACTGGATTAAATCGGTCTACTGAAAGAAAATGGTGAAAGTTAAGAAAAGAAGTGTTAGGAATCCTGGATTTTTAAGTTTTTTATTTTCCATTTTACGTTCCTCCCAAATGAATTATTTGAATAATCCAACTATATCACTCTAGAGTTAATTCGAAAGTAATCGTGATAGGAAATATAACAAGTTTTTTTGCACAGATTGGTAATAAATATGACGGGACTAACTATCTTTTTTAGAATGAAAAAGGTGCCACTAAGAGGAGTAATGCCTCTAAAGTAGCACCTTTAATAATTTAACACTTCATCTCAGCGTTCTTTCTTTGATAGTAATACCAATTAAATCCAATTGATACTATATAAAAACATATAAAAACATATAGTGCTGAGATAGGAGTACCTGTGGTTGAAACAGACCAGCCAAATAGTTTTGGGATAAAAAATGATCCGTATGCTGCAAATGCAGCTGTGAAACCTAGAACTGGTGCGGCCTCCTTAAGTGGGAATATAATTGGGATCATTTGAAATGTTGATCCAGATCCCATCCCTGCTGCGATAAATAAAATCAAGAATGAGAGAAGAAATCCGATAAAGCTTTCTAGCTTAATGAAATAAATGACTGACAGAGCACCAAACATCATCATTATTAGTACGATTCCTGTTACTTTTGCACCACCGAACTTATCAGCACACCAACCTCCAATTGGTCTGAAAACCGCTGCTAAAAAAGCTCCGAGAAAAGCTAAAGAAACGTAATCTGGAAACTGTGAACGCAGTAGGAGTGGGAATGCTGCACCGTACCCAATAAAAGAACCAAATGTAGCTACATATAATAATGTCATGATCCATGTGTGTTTACGTTTTACTATGATAAACTGTGCACCAATTGATTGTTTTGTATTAGGTAGATTATCCATTCCGAAATAGGCAATAACAGTTAAGATAATAATAGGAATGACCCAGACAAAAGCAGCATTTTGTAGCCAAATCTCTGATCCATCAGGCAATACCTGTCCTTCACCTCCAATAAATGAAAATGTACCTACTGTAATAATTAGAGGTGTTATAAACTGAACGACAGATACACCCATGTTTCCTAAGCCACCATTAATCCCTAGAGCAGTTCCTTTTTCCTTTTTCGGGAAAAAGAAGCTCATATTTGCAGAGGATGAAGAAAAGTTCCCCCCACCAACTCCACATAGTGCTGCTAATGTAACCATAATCCAGTATGGAGTGTCTGGATTTTGAACAGCAAATCCAATTCCAATAGTAGGGAACGCCAAGATAGCTGTCGAGAATACGATCCAATTACGACCGCCGAACTTTCCTACTGCAAATGTATAAACAAAGCGCATTGTTGCCCCTACTAAGCCTGGTGTTGCGGCTAGAGTAAATAACTGTGCCTCAGTAAATTCAAACCCGATATCATTAAGTCTCACTGCAACAACTGACCAGATCTGCCAAACAATAAAAGCAAGCATTAAGGTAGGTACTGAAATCCATAGATTTCTACGTGCATGCCGCTTTCCTTCCTTTTTCCAAAACTCCTCATTTTCAGGATTCCATTCTTGAATTCTAGCCATGATTATTCCTCCAATATAGTAAATGTCTTATGGCTAAATCATACAAACATATGCGGTTATTGAATGTGATCTATATCACTTAAAAAGAATTGAATAATGATTGTTTTAACAGAAACATTTGTATGGAAGAAAGCTAGAATTAAACTATTGATTTTTTATAAAACTTTTCTATGTGACAATTTATAAAAAATAAATTTAGTGTGATATGCATCACAATAAAAATCCTATATTCGTTTTACAATGTGTACATGAAGACAAAGACTAGGAGGAAAAATCAATGAACAAACAACGTTTAGTTATGATTGGAAATGGAATGGCTGGAGTTCGACTGATTGAAGAAGTATTGAAGATTAATAAAGACATTTATGATATTACAATCTTCGGAGCTGAACCACATCCAAACTATAATCGCATTCAATTATCAAATATTCTACAAGGAAAAACCCATTTCGAAGAAACGATTATTAACGAATGGGAATGGTATGCGGAGAATAATATTGAATTATTTGTTGGAGAAGCGATTATTAATATAGATATAGAAAAGCAAACGGTTCTTTCTGACAAGGGATTGGAAGTCTCTTATGACAAATTGGTTATTGCTACTGGATCGGTTCCTTTTATACTTCCTGTAAAGGGTGCTGACAAAATTGGAGTTATTGGTTTCCGTGATATTAATGATTGTGAAATGATGATCAAAGCTTCTAAACATTATAAAAAAGCAGTTGTCATTGGTGGTGGATTGTTGGGACTAGAAGCTGCGAAAGGACTTATGCATTTAGGCATGGAAGTAGATGTTGTACATTTAATGCCTCACTTGATGGAAAGACAGCTAGACCCAGTTGCTTCTGGAATGTTAAAGAGTGAGCTTGAAGCACAAGGAATGAATTTCCTAATGGAAAAACAAACAGTTGAGATTACTGGTAGCGATAGAGTAGAGGGTATACGTTTTAAGGATGGAACAGAAACAACTACAGATTTGGTTGTTATGGCAGCTGGGATCAAGGCTAATATTCAAGTAGTGAATGGAACAGAGATTGAAGTAAATCGAGGAATTGTCGTGAATGATTTTATGGAAACGAATGTAGATAATGTGTATGCCATTGGTGAATGTGCAGAGCATCGTGAAGTTGTCTACGGATTAGTTGCTCCTTTATATGAACAGGGGAAGGTACTTGCTGCGAGGTTGTGTGGATTAGAAACGAAAGCGTACGAAGGTTCAATTACAGGTACACAACTAAAGGTTTCAGGGATAGATTTATTTTCTGCAGGAGAAATCTATGATGATTCAACAACGAAGCCAATTATTGTTCAGAACTATTTTGAAGGAGTGTACAAGAAGGTTCTTATTAGAGAAAATCGGATCGTTGGGATTGTATTATATGGTGATACAAGGGATAGTAATCGATTATTTAAAATGTTGAACGATAAACAGGATATTGCTGATTTAACAAGCATTCCTTTCATTCAACCAAATGGGGCAGAAGAAACACTAAGTGTAGAAGCAATGGCTGATGACGAGATCGTTTGCGGTTGTAATGGGATCAATAAGAAAGAAATTGTCGATGCCATCCAAGAGCATGAGCTAACAAGTGTCGAGGCAGTCGGTGGGTGTACGAATGCAGGTCGGTCATGTGGGCGCTGTAAGCCAGTCATTCAAGATATTCTGGCTTATACTCTTGGGGATAGCTTTGATGATGCACCTAAGAAGAAAACACTTTGTGGCTGTACAACACTAGATCGTGATGAGGTTGTCGCGGAAATTAAAGAAAAGGGTTTAACATCAATTAAAGAAGTGATGAATGTATTGGAATGGAAGCAAGAGGAAGGATGTTCAAAGTGCCGGCCTGCTCTTAATTACTTCTTAGGTATGATTCACATCGATTATATAGATGAACGAAATTCACGTTTAGTGAATGAAAAAATGCATGCCAATATTCAAAAGGATGGCACCTATTCTGTCATACCAAGAATGTATGGAGGTGTAACATCAGCCGAAGACTTATTGACAATAGCAAACGTCGCAAAGAAATATAATGTCCCGCTAGTCAAGCTTACGGGAGGTCAACGCATTGGTTTATATGGATTAAAGAAAGAGCAGCTTCCTGATGTATGGAATGATCTCGGAATGCCTTCAGGATATGCATACGGAAAGACACTTCGTACTGTCAAAACATGTGTTGGTTCTAGCTTCTGTCGCTTCGGAACCCAAGATTCTATGAGTCTTGGTATTGAACTTGAAAAGCGTTTCGAGAGACTTGACACACCACATAAGGTGAAAATGGGTGTTTCGGCTTGTCCAAGAAACTGTGCTGAATCAGGCATTAAAGATGTTGGGGTTGTCGGCTTAGATGGAGGCTGGGAAATCTATGTAGGTGGTAATGGAGGAACGGATCTTCGTGCTGGTGATTTATTGTGTAAGGTTGCCACCGAGAAAGAGGTATTAGACATAACAGGTGCATATATACAATATTACCGTGAAACAGCTCTTTATCTAGAAAGAACTTCACAGTGGATAGAACGCTTGGGCTTAGACCATGTGAAAGAGTTAGTTGCAGACTTGGAGAAGGTTAATGCGTTAAATAGTAGATTAGCTGATACTCTAAACCGTTATCAGGAACCATGGGAGCAAGCAATTAATGATGAGGCGATTCAAAATACGTATTATCGTACTCGTGAAGTAACACTTGAGAAATAAGGAGGTCTAAATAATGAATACAGCTCAAAAAGAAGTAAAATTGAGTCGCTATGATGATTTTCCAGTTGGAATTGGCACGGTCTATAAAATTAAAGAGATTGAAATTGCTGTTTTTAAATTATCGACTGGAGAGATCTATGCAATTGAGAATAAAAGCCCTCATCCAAAAGGAGGACGTCTGTCAGACGGTCTTGTCAGTGGAGGATATTTATATTGTCCATTACACGATTGGAAAATTTCATTGAAGGATGGCAAGGTTCAAGCACCAGATAAAGGGGAAGTAAGAACGTTTAAGGTTGAACATTTAAATGATCAAGTTTATATCCATATTTAACAATGAACGAAGAATCGGCTAATATCTACCGATTCTTCTATTTTTATGTTTATTTGTAACAGATCGTTGCTGCCCGTATCTTCTGATTGACGTTTACTTACTCTGTTTTAGATGGTAGGATTATGACAATTACACTGGTGAAAAGAGGGTATGTCTTGCCAAAAAAAGAAATTAATTTAGTTCGTTTTTTCAAGCAGCTTTCTAGTGAGAATCAACAATTACTCCTTAAAGAAGGAACACAGATTCAAGAAGAAGCAGGCACGGTTCTCTTTACTGAAGGTGAATCACCTACCTATATCTACTTGATTATTTCTGGTAAAGTTCGAATCAGTAAAATGACGTCAGATGGAAAGGAATTCTCAATAAGCTTATGTCAACAGGATGAGCTTGTCGGGGAGATTTCCCTCTTTAATGAATTAGCACTTAGTATAACTGCTACGGTAGAAGAAAAAGCAGTCCTTTTCCGCTTTGAAGGGAAGGTATTAGAGGAACTATTTAAAAAGAACGGCGAGCTTGCTGTTGCTTTTATGAAATGGAATGCAATTCAAACACAATCAACACAATCAAAGTTTCGTGATCTTATTCTATGTGGTAAGAAAGGTGGATTATATTCAACCTTAATACGATTTAGTAATTCATATGGGGTTCAGCATGATCAAGGGATTCTAATTGACGTGCAGCTAACGAATGAAGAAATTGCCACATATATTGGCACGACACGTGAAGGTGTCAATCGAATGATGAATGAATTAAAAAAAGAAAAAATCATTGTATATGAAAATCATAAAATCATCATCCAAAATATGAAGTTCTTAAAAGATTTTCTCCAATGTGGAGATTGTCCTGTTGAAATCTGCACAATTTAAAAAGGATGATTTAAGGGTGCACCTTGAATCATCCTTTCTTTATTTTGATTAGTGCATCTTTTGTTCGTGGTATGATTCTAAATCAATTTTAGGGCCAAAGAATTCATAGTGGATTTGGTTATCGGGAAATCCTAATTGCTTAAGACCTTCAATAGCTGATTTCATAAAACCAGAAGGTCCACATAAATAGCAATCAGTTTTCGAATCAATTGTTAGCGATTCAAGAATTTCTTCTCTTAAGTACCCATTCCAATCATACAAACGATTTGATTGGTCCTTTTCGGTTGGAGCACTATAAATCACGGTCAGATTTGCATGCTTCGCAGAAGAAATCAGATCATTCAATTCATCATGAAATGCATGTGTTTCACTATTTTTTGTTGCATGAAGAAATGTAATATGTCGAGTCGGATTATGATTGATAACTGATTTAAGCATAGCAATCATTGGTGTAATACCAACTCCTGCACTAAGAAGGAGGAGTGGACTTTCTACTGTTGGATCGAGAGTGAAATCACCAGCAGGAGCTGTTAACTCAATTTCATCACCGACATCGATATGGTCATGTAAGTAGTTTGATATTTTTCCATTAGGTACCGATTGATTTTCTCGTTTAACAGAAATTCGGAAATATGGCTTACCGGCTTCACTTGAAAGGCTGTATTGACGATTGGATAAGTACTTGTCTCCAGGAAGAGCTAAGCGAACCGTACAGTATTGTCCAGCTTTAAAAGCAGGAAGAGGTGCCCCGTCAACTGGCTCTAGGTAAAAGGAGGTAATGATTGAGCTTTCTTTTACCTTTCCCGTTACTTTGAATGCTTTAAAGTTTTGCCAACCTCCGTATTGTGAAGCTGTTTCCTCATACATTTCTGATTCAATATCGATAAATACTTGTGCGATGACCCCGTACGCTTCACCCCAAGCGTGTAGAACCTCCTCTGTAGCTCCCTCACCAAGTACCTCTTTAATTGCTTTCAGTAAATATGTACCTACAACTGGATAATGCTCTGCTTTTACTCCAAGGCTCCGGTGCTTATGTGCAATTTGTTTAACAGTGGGTAACAAAACCTCAAGTTGATCAATATGAAGAGCTGCTGCATAAATTGTATTTGCAAGTGCAGTTTGTTGACGTACTTTCTTTTGATTCGCATGATTGAAAATGTTTAATAATTCTGGGTAATTTTCAAATAAACGTTTGTAGAAGCAGGTCGTAATATCAACACCCTTTTCTGCTAGAACGGGTGCGGTTGATTTTACAATGGTAATCGTTTGATCTGATAGCATAGTATTATTCCTCCTAAAGAAGTATTATAAATACATCTTTAACGTAACTGAAATGACCGATTAAAGCAATATTTAAAATACAACTTTTGCGCATTTGTCACAATTAAAGTAGTATGTGATTATGGAATAGTTTAAGAGAGAATATACTTAAAAATGAATGAGGTTACTATGAAGCTAACTAGTTATACTGATTATTCCTTAAGGGTTTTGATCTATTTAGCAACGAAGAATTCTAATGAATTGTCTAATATTAAAGATATTGCTGAAACGTATGGAATTTCTAAAAACCATCTAATGAAAGTCATTTATGATCTTGGGAAAATAGGTATTATTGAAACAATAAGAGGGAGAAATGGAGGAATTCGATTAGCACATTCTCCAGCTGATATTAATATCGGCGAACTTATTCGAAAAACAGAGGATGATTTTCATATTGTCGAGTGCTTTGACGAAGATAAAAATAGCTGCATTATTTCCCCAGTTTGTGGTTTAAAGCATGTATTACAAAAAGCTGTTTCTGCTTATTTAGACGTACTTGATGGCTATACATTAGAAGATTTAGTAAAGAATCAGGAATCGTTACTGGATTATTTTAAGTCTACCTAAATTATCTTTCAATTAGGAGTGTCTCAAATGGAAGAATCACTAGAGAATAAAATGAAAATCGAGTGGAGAGATACAAAATTACCTACCAATGCTGTTGCATTCTGGAGCTTAGGACAAGCTAGTATTTTGTTAAAAGGGAAAGATGAGGATGGATTCATTTGTATTGACCCGTATTTAACTAACAGTATTGAAAAGCTCGATCCAAATACCGAATTTGTTAGAGCATTTCAACCTTTGGTCAAACCAAAGTCACTTAAAGATGTTGATGGTATGTTAATAACACATGATCATGGTGATCATTTAGATCGTGAAACAATCAGCAAATTAGCTCAAGTGCAAAGCCAAATAACGTATGTTGTTCCGCCTGAAAATACGAATGATTTAGTAGAAATGGGTATTGAAGAATGTAAGGTTGTTAAGGCAGTTAACGATCAGACAATCAACATTAAAGGCTTCCGAATAACTCCTATTTCAGCAGCACATACAGATTATGAATACGATTCGAATGGATTTGATCGTTATCTTGGCTATTTCATTGAAGTAAACGGTGTCAAACTCTTTCACTGTGGCGATACCGTTATTACAGATAGACTAATTGAAAGGGCAAAGGCTTTTCAACCAGATGTTTCTTTTCTTCCTATCAATGGTCGAGATTATTTTCGAACGGCACGTGACATTGCTGGTAACATGAATTTTAGAGAAGCGGCTGATTTTGCTAATGTCATTAAAACTAATTTAATTGTTCCGATTCACTTTGACATGTTTCCGAATAATAGAGAAAACCCGGCTTATTTCGTTGATTATTTATTTCACACGTATCCTACTCAAAAGCACCATATGATGGTTGCAGGAGAACGATTTATTTATTACAAATAAGTGAACAAATAGTGATTAATATCGACAAAACTTTCTTTTCCACTAAGAAGTATGCTAAAATATAACATTCAAACAGCATTTATTTATTGTTTGGGAACAACATAGATAGATACATAACAAACTGTTCTATTTTTATTATGATTTTCTCTATGAGATTAAATCGTCTGAAAATGGACGAGAATAAATGTTGTTTGAAAATAATCGGATAGAGTTGGAAGGAGAGATTGTAATGCCACAAGGAGCTACTGTTACAAGTACGCTAAAAGTCGGTGATAAAGCACCTGACTTTACACTACCGGCACATGGTGGACGCGAAGTTTCTTTAAGTGACTACCGTGGTCAAAATGTATTTATTTGCTTTTATCCTCTAGATTGGACACCTGTTTGAGGCGCACAGATGCCTTCATACGAGGATGATTTACCTCGTTTTGAAGACTTTGATACCCAAGTTTTGGGTATTAGCGTAGATAGTGTTCACAGTCATGATGCATGGGCAAAATCAGTTGGTGGACTTTCATATCCACTATGTGCTGACTTCTATCCACATGGAGAAGTTGCACAAAAATTCGGCGTTCTTCGTACAAATAAGGACGAGCCTGCTTACGGGGCATCGGAACGTGCTTTATTTATTATTGATAAAGAAGGTATTGTTCAATTTATTGATGTTCACCCAATTGAAAGACAACCAGATAATGAAGAATTATTTGATGTCTTACGTAAGTTATAGGAGGGAAATCATATGGAATTATCAAGAAAAGCAATCCCGTATACTCCTGTAGATAAGCCATTACATGAAATGACTATTATGATTGTTTCAACTTCTGGTGTTCACTTACTAAGTCAAGAACCATATAATACTGATCCAGCTGAAGGGGACGCGACGTACCGCGTGATTCCTGGCGATGTAGATTCCAAGGATCTAACTGTTACGCATGCAGCTCCAAAGGATCATTACAATACGGATTTCCCAAAAGAGGATATCAACACTGTATTTCCAATTGACCGATTACGTGAAATGGTTGAGGATGGAGATCTAGGTGGCGTTGCTGAAAAGCATATCACGATGATGGGATATTCAATGCGTTTAAACAAAATTAACAAAGAAACGATTCCTGCTTTAGTAAAAGAAGTTGTTCGCTCAAAGGCGGATGCTGTTTTACTAACAGCTGGCTGACCTCTTTGTCATCGCACTGTAGTTACAGTGCAACGTGGAATTGAAGCACAGGGGATTCCGACAACATTGATTACTCTTGATGTAGAGCAATCAAGTTTACAAAGACCGCCTCGTGCGATTCATCCAAAAACATTTAAATTTGGCCATTCTTTAGGAAAGCCAAATGACAAGGCAACACAAGCTAAAGTTCTTGAAGTAGCTCTTGCTGAGCTAATGGAAAGACAAGAGCCAGGGAATATTCATGAAGTAGATTTCCCAAGCTACAATAAGTAATACGTTGAGGGTGTCTCAAAAGGTTGTTCCTTTTGAGACACCCTTTTCTATTGTATACTTCAATGATACCTCGTAAAAACTAGTATTGTCTTACAACTATGTTTATGGAGGATTTGACCATGTCTAAAGATACTGATAAGTATACAAAAGAAGCGTTAGAGAATTTAATTCAACAATCCACTGATCACGAAGAACAGAAATCGTATAAGGAATTAATGCAAAAGCTAGTCCAACAAGATGATATGAATCAAGACCCGCAAAAAGATGGCTTTCGATATGATTATGACGATTCATCGGATTTACGATAACTAATTTTTAGTTCGTTATTTAATAACTATTATAATGAGTAAACAATTATTTTTAGCTTTTAGCTTGTCGATTAAGCCTTGAAAAGAGGAAGAGTCGACAAGCTTTTTATATTAATGAACAGCTTTCTGCTATAAACAGACGCTTCGACTCCGCTACTGGGATTGGGGGCACGCTTTCCGCAGGAGGGCATGGAACTAACCTGCTTTGCCGGTGGATTTCCATTTGCCCTTATGTCCTGCAGGAGTCGGCCCTCCAATCCCATCCGCTTTGATGAGAGGATGAAGGAAAGTACTTCCTTTTGCAAATACCTTTTATATTCATCTACGTTAGAATTCTGACGACCGACCATCGGAAGCAAGCAACAGGTGGAGATATTAACGTCCACTGTGCGAACTTTATAATATAAAAAACAAATTGACTATCTTATTTTATGAAACTTTTGGGATAGACTCGATACTAGGACATAATTAAGGTGTTTAACTGAAATTCCAAAAAAATTTAGAACTTAGCGGATGAAATATACGTAGACTCCTGCGGGATGTAAAGCCAAGGGTGAGACCCCGCAGGCGTAGACGAGGAGGCTCACCGGCTTCCCGCGGAAAGCGAAGTATATTTCAGGAGCGGTGTTTCTACACTCAGTTTTTAGTTGGAAGACAATTGACCTTCTTTTTTTCTGTTATGTAGAGTCACATTGCCGTTGGATAAAGAGAGGGTAAATTAACCATACTACAAAAAGATTAAATATGAGTGGGGTGTCATAATGAAAGAGCTCACAACGAAAGAATTGGCTTTTATTGAAGATGAAATTAGAGCAGAGGAAATTACCGCAAAGACAATGAATTGGTGTGCTTCACAATGTGAGGATGAGTTACTTAGAAAATCGTTAGAACAAATGGCAGAACGGCATCAGTTGAAAGTAGCCGACTTAGCGAAATATTTTAATAAAACGGGATTAATTCAATAATTGAAAGAGGTGTCAACATGCCCAATAATATTAAAGACCGTGGATTAACTGATCGAGAAATGATTCAATTATGTTTAGAATTAGAAAAAGGACGTGCTAGAAGTATCAGTAGTACTATATTAGAAACGAGTCATGAAGAATTACGGGATATCTACAAACAGCTATATACAAATGCAACTGACAGCCAATATCAACTGTATGAAATAATGAACCAAAAAGGATGGTACAAAACAGCTATTGCTTCAATTGAGCAAATTAATCAAGTTGAAAAATTTATGCAAAATAATTTACACCCAGATTCGCAGTTTAAATAGGATAAGGTAACGAATGTTCAAATAATTGATTGAACATTCTTTTTAATTTTAATGATATGCAAAATTAAGTAAATAATATAGTTGAAACGAATAAGCTTATTAGGAGATGAAATGAATGTGGCTTAGAATATTACTGCTTATGACTGTCTTATTCACAGTTACTATTTCAGAAGAATCGGTGGCTTCTGCAGCGATTAATGAAGTTGGTGTGGAATGGTGGTGGAATAAAGACAAAAAACCAGATGATCGTCAGGTAGACGAGATTCCTCAACCTGAAGGTGGTCCGGAATTCGATGGACGGGTTAGACAACCAGTCTCTAATATTATTTTACAGCAACGTTACCCAGAAACAGTTGTTCTTAGAGGACCGATGACAGAAAATCGAGTGGCTCTGACCTTTGATGATGGTCCTGATCCGCGCTTCACTCCGCAGCTATTAGATGTATTAAGTAAATTTAATGTACCGGCAACTTTCTTTGTAATGGGTGCACGGGCTGAAGCGTATCCTGAAATAACAAAGAGAATGGCAAATGAAGGGCATATTATCGGAAACCATACATATTGGCATCCGAACCTCGTCCAAGAGAATATCGCTTCACTTAAAAGAGAAATTAGACAAACAGAGGATGTCATTGCTGATTTAGTCGGCTACAGGACGAAATTATTCCGACCACCTTATGGCTTCTTATATAATGAGCTTGTTGAAGAAGTCGCAGAACTAAATTACACGATCATTGGTTGGTCATTAGATACGTTGGATTGGAGAGAGCTAGGAGCCGATAATATTGCGTATAATGTCATTAATAATATTGAACCAGGTTCAATTATATTGATGCATGATGGGGGAGAATGGGACGCTGACCGGACAGGAACAATTGAGTCACTTAAGCAAATCATTCCTGTTTTACAAGAGCAAGGATTTGAATTCGTAACCGTTCCAGAGTTACTGTCAATTCCTTATAAAAAGTGAAAATAAATTTCCTCACTTTAAAGAAACAAAAAAGAAGCTGTCAAAACGGTTAAACCGTTATGACAGCTTTTATTCATTATTTATTATTAAAATGAGGTGAGAGAATATCTTTTAATATAGAAGAACTTGAATGAAATTGTTCTTTTTCTTTTTCGTTTAGGTCTAGTTCAACGATCTCTCTTATTCCATTACGATTAATAATTGCTGGAACTCCTATGTATACATCCTTTTCGTTGTATTGTCCATCGAGGTAAGAGGAGACGGTTAGGATGGCATTTTCATTATTTAAAATCGCTTTTGTAATTCGGGCTAGTCCCATAGCAATTCCATAAAATGTTGCTCCTTTTCCTTTAATGATTTGATATGCTGCATCACGCACATTAACAAAAATATCATCTAAATCTTCATTCTTATATCGATCATTCCGTTCAATCATTTTCATTACAGGAACACCACCAATATCGGCACTACTATAGACTGGTAATTCACTATCCCCATGCTCACCGATAATATAGGCATGAACATTAGTAGGGGCAACATTAAAATATTCCCCAAGTAGAAAACGAAAACGTGCAGTGTCAAGAGTCGTGCCCGATCCGATTACTTTTGCAGAAGGAAGTCCACTGAACTTCCAGGTAGCGTATGTTAAAATATCAACGGGGTTTGTTGCTACCAAGAAAATCCCATTAAATCCACTTTTCATTACATTTTCTACAATCCCTTTAAAAATTTGAATATTTTTGTCAACGAGGTCTAATCTTGTTTCACCTGGTTTTTGGTTAGCCCCTGCACAAATTACTACGATATCGACGTTTTGACAATCCTGATAGCTTCCGAAGCGTACATGTGTAGGTTGTGAAGCAAAGACCTTGCCGTGGTTGAGGTCCATGACATCTCCTTTTGCTTTATCTTCATTTAAATCAATCAGAATCAATTCATCAACAAATCCTTGATTAATTAATGCAAAGGCATAGCTTGACCCAACAAAACCTGTTCCGATTAATGCAACACGATTTAATTTCACTGACATGACTTCACTCCCAATTCTATGGTATTATTTTGTAATAAATTAACATGTACTCTGTACAATACCTTATCAAAAACAAAGTGTACTTGCAAAATTAGTGTAGTATGATTAATTCAACACAATTATTTTCGAAATAGTATGAAACGATTTACTGATAAAATCGTATAAACAATTATAGTCTCAAATAGATGTCTCAAAACGAAGTAGGAGGGGGAAACTGGATGCAGGTTGAAAAAGTGTTACCTATTGAAGAAAAGAGAGTAGAGGTGAAACTGCGGGCAGGTGGATGGATCCGTCTCATTGCCTTGTTCTATGATTTAGCTGTATTAGCGATGTTCTTATTTATGTTTGCAGGTGGAACAACGTTATGGATGATGATCTCTACCGATACACCCTTTATTGGTAATCCTGAGTTAGCCCGTGAATACATTATGGAGCACGAACCACATCTTTTTATTATAAATTGGATTATTTTAGGGATTGTTTTTTTGTTTTATCAGTATGTTTATCCGACGTTTAAAAGACAGACTTTTGGAATGTTATTTACAGATTTAACTGTTGTAAATGAACAATGTAAGGAAATAACCAAATCACAATATATCAAACGTGAACTTCTTAAACTTATTTTGTTCCCAACTTTTTTTCTCGCATTTGGAACCGAAAAACGCACATTGTATGAGAAGTATAGTAATACTTATTTGTTAAAATAAGCAACAAGCCCGAGTGATGCAATGATTTACTTACAAATCATTGAACCACTCTTTTTTTTGTAAAATAAATGTAGATTCGTGTCGAAAATAGAAATATAATAAGATCATATAATTATAAAAAGGGGAGTTATAATGAATGCTGTTCAAGACTTATTAAAAAAAGATTTAGAAAAAAAGAATCTCATCATGCTTTTGGTATTTTCCGTATCACTTATTGCAGGAGCACTTTTGACATACATACAAGGCGATCTAAATAAAGCTATCTATTATGCTAGTGAGTTTGGAATAATTGTATTTGCATTATTTTTCTTTAAAAAGATAGTAAAAAAAAAGCAATTATTTCCTTACTTTTTTATTGTTAATGTCGCTATCTTCATAATTACGTCTACATTATTGTTTGGTGGTGGTTTAACTACCTTATTGATTATTTTTATGTATTTATTGTTTTCGGCTTTGCATTATAAGAGGATTGTATTTTTCTCAGGAGTAGTATTAGGTTTCTTTACTTTATTTTTAGAATTGAACTACGGGGTAAATCAACATGATGCTTTAAAAGAGGTCTCATCATCAATTTTATTAATTTTTGTATTAGTATCATGTATACTTTACGGAATGCTTCATTTAAACATTTTACAATTTAAAACGCTGCAAACAATTCTCAAAGCATCTCAACTCGAACATGCTGAAAAAGAAAATCAAAAAAACTCTCTTCAAACTGGTATTGAATTAATTACTGCTAATATTGAAAAAGCAACAGAAAAAGTAACCTATAGTTTAGATTCGCAAAAAGAAATATCAATTGCAATACATGAGATTTCAGTTGGTAGTCAAAATCAAAGTGAACAAGTGATTGATATATCTCATAATGCACAAGACACATTAGTAATGATGAAACAATTGAACACTAAAACAAAAATGTTGAAAAGTCAAACTAGATCCGCAACAGAAAAAGCAGACAATGGTGAATTAATGGTTAATCGACTAATCAATAATATGAATGAGCTTCAAACATTCGTTCGAGAACTAAATTCTACATTTGTTACTCTGACTTCAAAAATTGAAGAGACAAATAAATTCGCAGGTGATATTAAACAAATCACAGAGCAAACCAATTTATTAGCACTAAACGCATCAATTGAAGCAGCACGTGCTGGTGAAGCAGGTAAAGGATTTTCAGTCGTAGCAAACGAAATCCGAAAATTAGCCGAAGTAACAAACGGCACAACTGAAAAAATTACGACGAATTTAAAAGAAGTGAATGAGAATAATGGAGTTGCAGTTCAAAAACTTAAGATGAGTAGTCATCAATTTTCTGAATTATTAGTATCTACTAATATAGTAACAGAAAATTTTAAGGATATAACAGTAACTTTGAAAAATCTTAATGAAGAGTATAGTGAATTCGAACACCTATCAGATAAAGCCCAAAGTAAATCAGTTAATGTTGAAGCATCTACAACGGAATTAGCTGCCATTATTCAAGAAGCCACCGCTAGCTTACAACAAATGAGTGCTACTGTTGAAACATTAAAAGAAGGCAACGAAGAAATTGCTCAATACATGAAAACAACAACTAGAACAGCTCAAGACCTAGCTAGAAATCAAGCTTGAAATATCTAATTATTTTTGGAAACAAACAATAATTCATAAAAAATAGAAAAGATAAAAAGTACCAATTGTCGAAAATAACGACTTTTGGTATTTTTTTTATTTCATATTCTGGTTTCTATCATCAATATTCTGAAATCTCCATTAGAGTCTATCACCAGAATCCTTTTCTAACATAAAGTGACATTGTACTTCAAAAAATCTATGAAGCATAGGACTTCGATAGGCTTCGTGATAGAAAGGAGGTTTGATGATGTCAAAAGAAAATAATACAGAATTTAAAGAAGCGATTACTCTCCATCAAAAAGGAATCAATGGTGATAAGAAAGCTGCCGAAAAAGCGTTTAAACAGCTTAAAGAGCTGAAGCTAATGAATCATAATGATCCATTAATTGAAGCTTACTATGGAAGTGCATCGGCTCTTGTGGCTCGAGATCACGCTAATTTAATGGAAAAGACGAATTATGCCAAAAGGGGGATGAAGGCACTTGATCATGCCGTTACTAAAGATTCCTCAAATATGGAAATTCGAATGCTGCGAGGAAATGTCGCTTTTCGATTACCAGAAATGCATTTCAAACGCACATCTACAGCTATTGAGGATTTTCTCTATTTAATAGCTGCATATGAAAAAGAAAAAGGCAAAGGAACGATAACTAAAGATCAATACGAAGATATTCTATTTAAATTAGGTAAGGCCTACAAAAATAGTAATGAGGATCAAAAAGCAAAGGATGTTTGGACCAAATTGAGTAGTAAAAATCCTAAGTATAAAAAACAAATCGAAAAGGGGTGAGATAGTGAATCGGAAACTACTTCAAAAGAACAAAACGCTCCTACGCCCAAAAAAATCTAAAGAGATTAAACAAGCTCCTGAATCGAAAAGAAAATTGAACGGCGGAGAAAAAGAAAGTAGCCGCGTTCAAGCTATTAATTTCCATCAGGATGGGATAAAGGGAGAAAAAGCTGCCGTCAATAAGGCAATACAGTTATTAAAAGAATTAGTTAAGAAACATCCAAATGACCAAGAGATAAAAGCCTATTTAGGGAGCGCCACAGCTCTTCTCGGTCGAGATGCTACAAGTGTGACAGATAAGATGAAATATGCATCAGAGGGGTTAAAACTACTAGATTCTGTCATTGAAAAGGATTCTTCTTTAATTGTCGCACGATTTTTACGTGGGAATGTTTCATATCGTCTGCCTGAACTTTATTTTCAACGAACTAGTACCGCTATAGAGGATTTTTCGTTTCTAGTTGAGGCATATGAAAAGGACGAAAAAGTGCTGTCAGATGCAGAGTATGAAGAAGTGCTGAAAAATTTAATCGAAGCAATGAAGCGTTTAAATCAGCAAGAGAAAATTAGTCCAATTGTAGAAAAACTAAAGAAATTGAAAGGGAACGGCAAACCCGCAGGTCTAAATAAATCGATTGTTGAGGGAGATGAGGATGTATCTAGCGATTTAGCAGGAGAGGGTATGACTGAAGAAGCATGGGAAATGTATGAAAAGGCACTGTATGGTGGGGTAGCCCAAGTAAAACATGCAAATGAATTTTTCGATACCTTTGTGTTGACTAACACTGCTCCTGAAGTTCAGATGTACGCTCTTGACGTTCAATCAATGAAAGGTAGAGATTCTCTTAACACGTATGAAATGTTTGGTGCTGCCATCAAAGCAATGAAGGCAATGGATGAATTAATTCTAAACAATCCAACTTCATGTGAGCTTCGTCTTATCCGTGCACGTCATAGCCTACGTTTACCTGAAATCTTCTTTAGACGTGCGGCAACAGCTCTTAAAGATTTTGAATTTGTTGTTGATCAGGTAAAAAGAAAAAAGTATTCAATAGAAAAAGAAAAATATCATCAGCTTCTTTATGATTTGGGGATTGCTTACGAGAAACTAGATATGGTGAAAGAAGCGTTAAAAACATGGGATTCGATCTTAAGAGAAAAACCTAGAAGTGCTTTACGTGAGCAAATTAAAGAAAAACAAAAAATCCTATCCTACCAAAAAGAAACTAGGACTCTACTGATAGCTAAAAAAGATCAATATTACAAAGCAGCCAAAGAGATCCACAAAATGGGTGCATTAGGAAATAAGGATGCAGCCGAAAAAAGCTTAGTGCTTTGGCAGAAAGCGGTTGAAGACTTTCCTGAATGTGAGATCGCAAACTCCTACTATGCCGCATCACTTGCCTTAAAAGGAAAATACGCAAGTGAGCCACAGGAAATGTTCAAGGAAACGATTCAAGCACTCAAGCTCTTAAAGGAATCGATTAAATCAGATAATCCAGAGTTATTGTTCTTACGAGGGTTAATTTATGATGCATTACCTGAAGGATTCTTTCACACAACCGATAAAGCAATCAAAGATTTGCAGTCTGTTCGAAGTTCCTATGAAACAGGAACTGAACATTCAGGTATAACAAAAGATGATTATTTGCTAGTACTCTATCGTTTAGGATTCCTTTATGAAAGGATGAGCTTGCTAGATCAAGCAAACAGAACACGCAAAAAATTGATTGAGGAAGATACAGATTTAAGGTATCAAAATAAGCTTGCTAGTCAAGGGGTTGAGATCGGGTGAGTTCATTATTTGAAAAGAAATTAAAGAATGTAAAAGTTCCGTTAACGATAAAACGTTTTTTTAACGGTTCAGTTCATCCAGATAAGATGTCTGAAAAACAAATTGAACAATATCAATTAACGTCGATCAAGGAAATAGTTAAAAAAGCGTATGAGAAAAGTGAGTTGTATAGACAAAAATTAGATGGAGTTAATGTTCATCCACGAGACATTAAACAACTAAGTGATTTAACGAAACTTCCATTTCTAACAAAGGAAGAATTGCGCGGAAACCCTTATATCTTGCTAACATGCGACAAAAAGGATATTGCATTAGTCCAGGTCTCAACGGGTACTTCCGGTGGCGAAGAAATATATATGATGTACACATGGAATGATTATTATTTGCACGATCTTGCACCGAGGTATCCTGATTTATTTGAGGTTGATCCTGGAGATGTATGCTTAAATGCATTGCCATATGAAATGAGTGCCGCTGGCTTAGCTTTTCACAAAACATTCATGGAAGGCTGTGAGGCAACAGTTATTCCTGCAGGAAAAGGTGGAGCATATTCAGCACCGAAAAAGACAGTGAAGCTCTTAAGAGATTTAAGACCTAATGTCGTGATTACAACACCATCTTGGGCAATGCTTTTAGCGGAAGAGGCAGAAAGTCAAAATTTCGAATTATCTGAATTGCAGTTAAAAAAACTGTGGATAACAGGGGAAGGCTGTTCACCAGCTTTTCGTGAAAGACTAGAAAAACGTTGGGGTGCTACAGCAAATTTCTTTTATGGAAGCCTCGAGTGTGGCGTGCTTGGGATTGAGTGCGATGATCATGATGGCTATCACGTCACACAAGCACATGCGTTAATTGAAATTGTCGACCCTGAATCGGGAGAAGTACTCGACGAGGGTGAAATTGGAGAGATTGTTGTTACAAGTATGCTTCGTTATGACACTCCAATCATTCGATTTAGAACTGGGGATATTGGTTATGTTGACAGCGAACAATGTTCCTGTGGTGTAACACTTCCTAAATTCCACCTCCGCGGAAGAGTTTCCGATCAGATTCGCTATAATGGCACGACTCTTTCACCATTTTATTTAGAGGAATTTCTAATGAGAGAACCGGATATTGGTGATTGGTTTGAGTTTGTTGTGAAAAAGGATGAAGATAATGAATCGATTAAAGTTCGTTGTGAGTTAGCAGATGATGTCGAGGCCTCCGCTTATTTGGCAGATTCGTTAGCTAGTAAACTAGAATATTCTTCAGGAATTCCATTCACTTTCGAGTTTGTTGACAAGCTTGAAAGGCCACAAGGCAAAACGGTTCGTGTTGTAAATGAATAGAGGTGAAAATAAATGATTATCGATGCACATGCACATTTATCAAATACAGAATACGGTAACACAGAAATGTATTTGAAAATATTGAAGGCTGAAGGGATTAGCCAAGGAGTTGCGGTTCCTGGGGCCATGTTAGATGTTAGAAAAATGACCGACTATATTACTGGGAAATCAAAGCCCGACAATCCGATCCCTGATAATAAGTATGTAGAAAAAGCAATGAAAGATCATAAACAAATTCGTGGGTTTGTCTGTTTAAATCCACATGACAAAGATGTGAGCAAGCAGCTTGAAGATAGTAAGAAGCAAGGATTTAAAGGCTTAAAGCTTTCTCCGTTATCGCACCAATTCTCATTTGGATCTAAAGGTGTGGCGAGCTTGGCTTCATTATGTGGAGATTATGGTTTCCCTTTGTATTCACATGTTGTCTATAATCCCGGCGCATCTACGAGTAAATTCGTTCAACTCGCTAAACAATTTCCAAAAACGAATTTCATTATCGGTCATATGGGATTTGGACCTGCAGATCTTGAAGCAGTTGAAGCGGCAAGAAAATTTAAAAATGTATTTCTTGAAACATCAACAGCTAATTTCCTTCATATTGAAGAGACAGTAAAGAAAATCGGTGGTTCAAAAGTGATTTTCGGTTCTGAATATCCTCTTGCACATCCAGGAAATGAACTTGACAAAATAATGAGACTTTCGATTAAAGATGATCAACGTGATCAAATTTTGAGTGGAAATATAAAAGAGCTTCTTCAATTGAAATAGGGTGAGTATTTTATGACTAATGAAGAAGAAAAAGTAGAATCACTTAATCAGGTTCTTGCCTATGCAAAGACAGCACCTTTCTACTCAAACCGAATTGGTAATAACAAGCTAACTAGTTTAGCTGATTTAAAAACAATTCCAATCACAACAAAACAGGATTTGAGGGAGCAGTCACCTTATGGTTTGCTTGCAACTGACAATAGTCTATTAGCTCAGTATCATGAATCATCTGGAACAACAGGTCAGCCTGTATCCATTTGGTATAGTGCAAAAGACTTAAAGGAAATTACAGATCAAATTGCAACGAGTGGTGTAACAATGACAAATCAAGATGTTGTCCTCATTCGCTTTCCATATGCCTTATCGACAATCTCACATTTTTTGCATGAGGCTGTTCAAACATGTGGTGGCTGTGTGATCCCTGCTGATAGTCGGACAACCATTACGCCAATGCCTAAAGTAATTGATCTTTTGAGTAGACTTAGAGTGACGGTTCTGGCTTGTATCCCACTACAAGCAATCATGCTTGCTGAAATGGCCACACTTCTTGGATTTGATCCGAGAACTGATTTTCCTAATTTGCGTGCGATTTGTACAGCTGGTGAACCACTAACCCCGTATAAACGAGACCTAATTGAAGAGATTTGGGAAGTACCTGTCTTTGATAATTATGGGATGACAGAGATCGGCACAGCGATGGTTGATTGTCAGGAACAGCAGCTGCATCTTTTTGAAGAAATGTTTCATATCGAAATTCTAAAAGATGATCTTCAAAATGAAGTGAAAGATGGTGAGGTTGGAAACTTAGTCATAACAACACTTCGTAACCGAGCAACCCCACTCATTCGGTATGCTACAGGTGATCTTGTTCAACGAAAAGAAAAGAAATGTCTTTGCGGTAAAGGCCACCCCTATGTTATTAGGGGGAGGAAGGAAGAAAGTTTATTAATCCAAGATCAAATCTTTGATATTTATGAATTAGAAGCGATCCTCTCACCATTAACGGCGAAACGTTTTTGGGTTGCAGGAACAATAGATGATCAGCTCTATTTATTAATTGAAAAGGAAAATGATAGCGATCAAGTGAGTAATGAGTATATTAAAGTTTTGGAAGACTACTATAAAGTTAATCTTTTCATTTATTTGTTAGATAAAGGAACACTATATGACAGAAGTGAGCCATTAGCATTTGGAATGAAGGCAAAACCACGTTACTTTTTAACAGGGACTGAACTGAAAAATTTATTAGCCGAGAGGGGTATTTTAGATGACAGTAAAGAAAGATAGACAGGTTTGGTTTGATGGTAGAGGGATTTCAGTAGAGAATATGGATGTTTGGGAGATGATTAATCATTCGCCGATTGATAAGGTACTTGTGACGATTCAGCAACGTCAAGAAGGGTACTTCCCGCAGAAAATGACATTTATTACAGAAGTCCAAGATCTTCAGCAATTAGCTGAAGTCGCAAGTGAAGATATTGTTTTCTCTGATAATAAGGAAATTTTAGCTGAAGCTAAAAAGCTAGGATTAAAAACATGCATTTTCTATGCAGTAAATGACCGTGAAATGTTAGAGCGTTGTTCTTTTGAAGCAAGTGACTACGATTATGCTGCTGTTGATTTCGATCTACCAACAAATATACCACTAGAATTAATTATTGCGAGATTAGAAGAAAGCAATACCGTGTTATTACGTGCGGTAAATACAGCGATTGATACTGAGATCGCTTATGGAACATTAGAAAAAGGGAGCGATGGTGTCTTATTTGCTACAGCCAATGCTGATGAGGTCAAAAGACTTACAACATTTATGTCAAAGCAATCATTACCAAAGCTTGATCTTCATCCAATGGTTGTAACCGAGGTCCATCATGCGGGAATGGGTGTTCGAACTTGTATTGATACAACTGGGATTATGACTCAAGATGAAGGGATGATTATCGGATCAACTTCAGGTGGTGGTGTATTCGTTTGTTCAGAAACTCATCATTTACCATATATGAATTTACGACCATTTCGAGTTAATGCTGGTGCCGTCCATTCTTATGTTTGGCAACCAGAGGATGCTGCTGAATATTTAAGTGATTTGAAGGCTGGAGACAAGGTGTTATGTGTTAATACGCAGGGGGAAACTCGTGTTTTAACTGTTGGACGAGTGAAAACGGAGGTTCGACCAATGTTACTCATTAAAGGTACTGTTGGAGACCGTGAAATTAATGTCATCGTGCAAGATGACTGGCATATCAGAATTATGAGTGCAGATGGTAAGCCACGTAATGCGTCAACAATCAAACCTGGAGATGAATTATTAGCGTATATTTGTGAACCCGGAAGACATGTTGGCGTAAAAGTGACTGAAACAATCATTGAGAGATAAAGAAAGTAAAGAGGTGAAACGATATGTCGGGTAAAGAATTACGTTTGAAGAAACTATATCATCATTCCGACAAGCTATTAATTGTTCCTATGGATCACGGAATTACGATCGGTCCAGTAAAAGGGTTAGATACGATTCAAAACACAGTAGAACAGGTCTTAAATGGCGGGGCTGATGCAGTTATTGTTCATAAAGGTCTGGTTCGCTATTTAACAGATATCCTTGGTTCGAATGCCGGAGAACTAATTATCCATCTATCTGCATCAACTGCACTTGTTCCTGAGTTGCAGTCGACAAGAAAGGAAATAGTCTCCTCTGTAGAGCATTCAGTAAGAATGGGTGCGACTGCCATTTCGGCACATGTGAACCTTGGTTCCAATTTCGAAGCTGATCAACTAAGAGATGTAGGAATGATTGCTGAGGAATGTGACAAATGGGGCTTACCACTGCTTGTGATGATGTATGTTCGAAATGGTTCTAAGGAAGATGAGTTTGATTCAAAGCGGATTCGCCATGCAGCACGTATTGCAGAGGAATTAGGAGCAGATCTTGTCAAAGTAAATTATAGCGGTTCAACAGATTCCTTTAAAGAAGTAATCTCAGGTGTGAAAATCCCTGTCTTAATTGCTGGAGGAGAGCAGTTGAATACAAGTGATGATCTACTGACGATGATTAATGATGCTGTTGAAGCAGGGGCAAAAGGAATTTCTGTCGGAAGAAATATTTTTCAGAATGAAGACCCAGGTAAACTATGTTCATCAATACGAATGATACTAGATAAATAGGAGGATTATAATGAATAATAAGGACGTAGGTAAAGCAATTGAAAATCTATCAGGTAAAATTCAGCAATTAAAGGCTGAAGGAAAAAGTGGTCAAGACATCCAAGGGGCTGTATTTGATATGTTAGGAGAAATGGGGTTGAATATTCCCCCAGAGATTTTGGAGAAGATGAAAGGGAAACAACAATAAAGGACAATAATTAAGATGGTTGAAATGCCAATATAGATTCGTATGTCCCAAAAGGTTTGTTTAATCTTTTGGGACATTTTTTCTATGTAAAAATTTATTATGCTTGAACTAGAGTTTCTCGAATAGTAAGTGCTTTTTCCGGCCAATCAGTTATGATTGCTGAACAATTATTTTCTAGTAATGACTGAATATCGTTCACCTCATTTACAGTGAAAGGACGAACACGAACCCCAGCAGCCTTAGCTTCCTTTAGTAGTTCGGGTGTAGCAACAGGTAAATAACAATGCAAGCTAGTTGCACCAACGACCTTAGCATAATTCCATGGCTCGAATAGGCCTTCCATAAATAGAATAGCAGTTTCTATACTCGAATCAAATTTTCGTACTTCGACAAGGCTATAATGATTGAAAGAAGATAGTATAACTCGATTTGCTAGATGATACTTTTTTACTAGATCAATAACTATTTTCTCAATACCAGGGTAACGTACTATCCCTGTTTTAAGCTCGATATTCAGAAGTAGATCAGATGATGTAGCCCATTGTAATAATTCTTCTAAAGAAGGGATTGAAGCTTGTTTGAAAGAGGAAGAAAACCAACTTCCTGCGTCAAATTCTCTTATTTCTTCATATGTAAAATCCTTCACCCAACCTGTTCCATTTGTTGTTCGATTAATCATTTCGTCGTGAATAATTACAGGTATTTGGTCCTTTGTTAGCTGAACATCAAGTTCAATGCCCTCTGCCCCTAAATCTTGGGCAGCTTGAAAAGCAACCATTGTATTCTCTGGGTGTGTCCCAGCCGAGCCTCGATGAGCAAAAATGAGTGTTTTATTAGTAGGCAATTGTGATCACTCCTGATTTAAATTATCTACAGTGTATTTCGGTGCACTTACAGTCTCACCCTTTTTACTATTAAAGACTTTACATAAACTTAACATCTTAGTTAAAACAATAACATCGTTTAGTATTTATATTCGTTTCGGTATGGATTTGCTCAATCGTTTTATTTTTTAATGAGGATAAATGAGTGATAATGTCTTGCAACAGTAAAGGGCTTGTTTGTCTAGATTTAAATGGTCCAGTGTATTTCCAAGGACCATCTGTTTCAATTAATAGTTGATTCAGTGGGATAGCTCGAGCTAGTAGTTGGTCACGTCTTCGATAACAAACCTCTGGGGTTACTGAAATGAAATAACCTGCACGACTGATTTGTTCTAATACATGACTTGATGCTTTAAGCCAGTGGAAATGAGCTTTCTTTATCTCTAATTCTTGTAGGAGTGAAAGAACCACCTGAGCTTTGTCATGAACTGCATGTAATGCTACAGGTAAGGAATGAATTTTCGCTATATGTAAGTAGCTAGTTAGTCTATCAATGTATTCAGTGAGGGTATGTGATAAGTTATTTATTTGGTAATGGGGGAGTCCAATTTCACCAATGCCGACAATTCGTTTTCTTTCGATCTTAACAAGCTGCTCCCATTCCTTAACATCTTGTTCAGTAGGA
The DNA here is from genome assembly GCF_017939705.1 of Halalkalibacter suaedae. Lineage (GTDB taxonomy): Bacteria > Bacillota > Bacilli > Bacillales > Bacillaceae_D > Halalkalibacter > Halalkalibacter suaedae. The sequence goes on along the minus strand of NZ_JAGKSQ010000002.1, from coordinate 508,386 downwards.
AGTGGGTACTCTGGATGAAACCCAACACAGGCTTTTATCATCTCGGGGTGTTTCAATTGAAGTTCAAGTGTTCTATATGAAGAGGGGAGATCATTTGATACAGCAATGACTTGAGTGATTCCATTTGCATGCCAACTCTCTATTTGCTTATCTAGTTCTAGATATTGATCTAGATGGATATGTGAGTCAATCACTATCCTCATCCCTTTCCGAAAATTATATTATTTTAGATAAAAAGAAAAACTTAAAATTTAAATGGGATATGTATGAAGGAAGATCTTCATCCTCACTTCATTTTAAAAGCATTAAGTGGTTGATACAGATACTCATCTAAAATTAGTACATTTGATGAAAAAGCTGCGTGCTCTTCATATGCTGCCACGAGTCGATGGTGAAATCTAATAAGATTTTCGATATTGCGTATAATCGTTTCATTGAATAGGCCAGAGCGATTCAGCCGTATATTATTGTATTTTTTAACCAAATTCCTTGTTTTCTTCACAAGTTTCTTAGCCTCTTTCATTTGAAAAACATCGTCATAGCCAACTACATGTAAAAGATCAGATTTAAGTTTCTTGTCTAATTCTTCATTTATTTCACCTATTAAATATGAATCATTATCAAATATAAATTTCTCTACCATAATTAAATCTGTCACAATAGGAAATCGTAAGAATTGCTGATAGATTCGTAAGGTGTTAAAAGAATCGTACATTGGACTATGTTTCTCGCCGATGAAATCCAATCCGTATAGCTGTAAGGCTGTTTCAACCGATGCGTTCGTTTTTGAGACCCTTTTCGTAAAGATTTCTTGGAAGTCGATATAGCGTTTCTCTATTTTAGCAAGTACAGAATTCGGAATATCATGAACGGATGCATCTAGTTTTAATCGTATTAGATCACTTTGTGACCATGAGAAAAATTGGGACTTTTTCACACCGCCAACCCATGATAAAAACTCAGAAAAAACGATTGTAAATGAATTTGCTTTTTCAAGATCTTCATCAGTAATCCCTGTTAAATTCTTGCAAAATAAACTTAATGGTTTCGTAGATTCGGGTTTAATATATTGATCAAATGTCGAGGTTTGTTCAGTCTCTAAATCATATTTAACCGCACCGAGGCGAATAGCTTCCATTGAATCAAAGCTCATTCCCTGATCAGAGCAAAGCATTTCAAAATCAAAAAAGATATATTGTTTCAGTTTAGCCAATGTAGGTCCTCCTCTCCTAACAGAGAATTATAAGAAATTTCTCTTGGAAAGGGAAGGACCAATTACATCCAACAAATCACTTGATCGAAAATTTATGATTAAACACAGTAATTAAGTGTTCAAATTTATTGACCACCTTGGGGTTTCACATCCTTCTCATCTTGACCAATGGCTTCCATCCCGATCTGCTCCTGAACATTAAGTTGAATCTTCTTGTTAACAAGCTCTTCACTTTTCAAATTTAGATCTGGTTGCAAATTATTATTTTGAGCAGCTTGTTCATTCCATTTTCCCATATAGTTCACCTCGCTTGTTTAATTATCGGATAGTATCACCGATTTCCTATAAGGTTATGTTAATTTAATGTAAATTTCGATAAAAAAAGACAAAAGTATACAGGGATTACTAAAATGAGGGAGAATCTATTCTTATCATTGTATGATGGAAGAAGGAATGAAATGGAAACAAAAATCAATTTGATTCAATTTTCGGCTTTCCTATTGGTGAACCTATCATATGTTTTTGTTCTTTATTTTGTTTTTCATCAATTTCTCGCTAGAAAGTATAAAAACTTTTCTACTAATTTATTTATTATTTTGGTTTCGTGCATATCGATATTACTTTGTATGAGCTTCTCAGTTGAAGTGATGGAAGGATATATCCTTGATATGAGAATCGTGCCATTCATCATTGGTGTGTTATATGGTGGACGGAAAGCTGGGCTAATTCTTTTGATCACCTTATGCTCGTACCGGTTTTATCTAGGTGGAGAGGGAGCTCTTGTTACTTTAATTGAATACTTAATTATTTATGGATACATTTGGTTTATGATTCCTGTTTTCAAAACAACAACAAAAATAAACAAAAAAGTGAGGATTGCTTTTATTGCAGCGAGCGTTGATGCTCTTAGTTTATTATTTATTTTTTCTTTAAGTCCATTAAGTAATTGGTTCCAATTTTTTATTTTCGTTATTTTATATTGCATTCAAATACTAGGTGTTGTATTTATTGTTCACTTTATTGAAAAAACTCGTGAAGACGATGATATTCTCTCAGAAATAATAGAACTAGACAAATTGAAAATTGTAAGTGCTATTGCTGCAAGTATTTCACACGAGGTAAGAAACCCGCTGACAGTGACTCAAGGTTTTCTTCAATTTTTACGAGAACCCAATATTCCCGAGGACAAAAGACTGCAATTTATCGACTTATCAATAGAGGAATTGCAACGAGCATCATTAATAATAAATGACTATTTAAGCTTTGCAAAACCAACTTTAGGTCGTATTGAAAAATTGGATGTATATTCTGAAATTACCTATGTCATAAATGTGCTTACCCCTTTTGCGATGATTAATAATGTCGACATTAAACTTATTGGCACAGAAGGGATATACGTATTAGGGGAGAGACAGAAATTCCATCAATGTCTAATTAATATTATGAAAAATGGGATTGAGGCAATGACATCTGGTGGGGTTCTCACAATTCTCCAAGAAGGAATTGGCAACCAATCAATAATTAAAATTCGAGACAACGGGATTGGAATGAGCTCTGAACAAATTGAAAAGTTAGGATCACCATATGTATCAACAAAAAACAGCGGAACAGGGCTCGGAACTATGGTTACTTATCGAATAGTGAAAGAAATGAGTGGTCTGATTGGTGTGAAAAGTGTATTGAATCAAGGAACTGAATTTACTATTACACTGAAAATTGTCAGATGAAATGGTGAGAAAGAAGGTTTGTTTATTTTTCATTATTTTTTTAACGATTTTTTACTGGATATCGTATAAAATAGAGGTAATTATTTGAAAAGAGGTAGATTGAATGAATAAAACAACATCACCTATGAAAATGGCTGTAGTCCTTACATTAGGAATTATTATTATTTTAACGTTATTAATCTTACTTAAAAATTACTCTACAACACCTGAAGCCGTGGTTTTTGATGAACAACCCCCGATTAGTGGACAGCCACTTTTAGGAAATGTCGATGCACCTGTATCTGTAGTCGAGTTTGGTGACTTTAAATGTCCAAGCTGTAAAGCCTGGGGAGAAGCGGTATTGCCACTTTTAGAAGAAGAGTATATTAATAATGGTTCGGTCAACTTTTCATATGTTAATGTATTGTTTCACGGTGAGGAATCTGAAATAGGGTCATTAGCAGCGGAGTCTGTCTTAAAACAATCACCTTCTGATTATTGGACATTCCATAAACAATTATTTGAAGCACAACCTGAAAGTCAAAACCATGATAATCTTTGGTTAACAATTGATGCAGTCGTGGATATTGCCAATGGGATCCCATCATTAGATTCATCATTATTAAGAGAAAGCATTGAACAGCAGGATGAGATTGCCGAGGTTAATAAAGATACTCAGCTTGTAAATGAATATAATGTTACGTCAACACCGACCGTCATGATTAATGAAAAGGTTGTTGAAGATCCCTTTGATTACGAGATGATTAAAAGTATAATAGAAGAAGAATTACAGGAACACGAGTAATATGAATATAAACAAACCATTATTTTTGTACTCCGCTTGGCTCGTATCACTTGTAGCAACCTTAGGAAGCTTGTATTTTAGTGAAATACTAGGGTTTGTTCCTTGTGATCTATGTTGGTATCAGCGGATCTTGATGTATCCTTTGTCACTTATATTGGGGATTGCTACATTTAAAAGTGATTTCACAATAAGAAAATATGTATTACCACTCGCAATGGTTGGTTGGATTATTTCCTTATATCATTATTTAATACAGAAGATACCTGGTTTTGCACCAATCAGACCATGTGTTAGTGGAGTACCATGCAATGCTCAATATATTAACTTTTTTGGTTTTATAACGATACCATTTCTAGCTCTTGTCGCATTCTCACTAATCATACTTTTCATGTCTCTGGCCAGTTCAACTATAAAAAACTCGAGAGAATAGCACTTTTTTTAATGTGCTATTTTTTTTGGTTAATTTAAAGTTAATTGATTAAACTGTCTAATCGGAAATAAGACTGTTAAGTTTAAGAAAATGCTGCACTAAATGAACATAATGAGTGTTATTTAATCTGAAAAAGAATAATCACTATAATATTCAGTCATTTCCTGTATAATTAACTAAAATCAGTTGTAAGGAGGTGTATTTTAATGAGAGTAATTGAGAATGAAAATCAATTTTATACTAGTCTTAAAGAAGCTGCTGACCATATTTTAGAGGTATTAAGCAAACAAATGAATGTCAACACCTTTTGTGTGGCTTCTAATAACCAAGTTATGAGTATGATACATAGTGTTTTTCACCGTAAAGAGGTATTGTTTGAATCAGGAACACAGTTGAATTTTTTGGATGCCTATTGAAGTATAATTGGAACAGGGCGTGACCCTGTTATTATAAATGATACATCTCAACACGCACTTGCTAGTAAAATGGACGTGACAAAAGAATTAAATATAAAAAGTTTTCTGGGAGTACCGATTATTACAAAAAGTGGTGAAATTTTCGGGACGCTTTGTGCGATAGATACTTCACTTTATACGTTTCAAGATAAAGAGGTTGTCTTATTACAATCAATGGCTACATTTCTCTCCTATTTTATTGAGTTAGAGAATTCGGAGAACTTATATCGTCAGTTAGTTGAAAAATCTCCTGATGGTATCATTATTGAGAAAGAAGGGGAACTGCTTTATGCTAATCCAGCAGCTGCCATTCTTCACGGAGTCAGCAATGAACAAGATCTAATAGGTAGGAACATTTCTAGTTTGTTAGTTTCTGAAGATACATTTGATAATGACCAAAAGATCATTAAGACATGTCAACAGATGAATACCGTTAATGTAATGGAAAGAAAATTGAAACAGGAAAATGGAGAGTTTCTTGATATTGAGGCAATGGAGCAGACCTTGATTTATAGAGGTGAACCTGCAAAACAAATCATAATTAGAGATGTTACTGATAAGAAAAAGGTAGAGCATTTCATTCATAATTCAGAGAAGCTTTCACTTGCTGGACAGCTTGCAGCTGCGGTAGCACATGAGATTAGAAATCCATTAACAGGCATTAAAGGATTTATTCAATTGCTCAAGGGTTCAGCTAAAGAGAATCATCTTTACTATGATATTATTATGGCAGAAGTAGAGCGTGTAAATGAAATCGTTAATGAATTTCTTTATTTAGCTAAACCTGAGATCCCAATAGTCAAAAAAAATGATATGGTCGAGTTAATTAAAGAAGTAATTGTTCTCTTAAATACACAAGCGATTTTAAAAAACGTAAAGATAAGCATAGATGTAAATACTTCAACAACACTGATTAGTTGTGATCGTAACCAAATTAAGCAGGTTTTTAAAAATATTATCAAAAATTCAATCGATGTGATGTCAAAGGGCGGCAATATATTAGTTTCAATCTTAAAAACAGGAACAAAATTGGTGGTCATAGTAGATGATGAGGGAATAGGTATTTCAAAAGAGAGACTCTCTCGACTAGGGGAACCTTTTTATACGACAAAAGAAAAAGGGACTGGGCTTGGGTTAATGATCTCTCGAAAAATTATCGAAGAACATAATGGTACAATTAGTTTTGCTAGTATTGTTAACGAAGGAACAACTGTTACGGTTGTTTTACCAATAGCAGCTGATCGGTGTTAGTTGCTCAAATATGTCAGAATGTAAAATCGTAAAGAAGAGGCTGGGACAAAAGTGATTTAACTAATAGAAAATCCGAACAATGGTGGTTGGCGGATGTAAACCGCTCCTGAAATATACTTCGCTTTCCGCGGGAAGCCGGTGAGCCTCCTCGGCTACGCCTGTGGGGTCTCACCTTTGGCTTTTTCATCCCGCAGGAGTCTACGTATATTTCATCCGCTATGTGATTGCATTATTCGGTATTTCAGTTAGGCACTTTAGTTATGTCCCAGCCTCTTCTTTTAGATAATAACTACTAATTAGTACTAAATTGTTGAAAGTAATGTTCAATATCTTCTCTTGAAACAGGTTTACTAAATAAATATCCCTGCATATTAGTGCAATTCATGTTCTGTAGTATAGATTTTTGTTCGTTTGTTTCAACACCCTCAGCTATTATTTTTAATTTTAGATTATCTGCTAATGTAATAATTGTTGAAACAATGGCATTATGCGTTTCCTTTCCAAGCTCGTTCACTAACTCACGTGGAATTTTTAATTCATCAAATGGTAACTGGGCTAAATACGACAATGATGAATGTCCCGTTCCAAAATCATCAATCGAGATATGAATACCCATGGCCTTTAATTCTTTTAATTTAATGACCGTTTCGTCGATGTTATTCATTGCAACGGCTTCTGTGATTTCTAGTACTAAATAATTAGGATTGAAATCAGTTTCCGCTATTATATTTGCGACCATCTTGATCAAATGGGGTGATTGGAATTGTTTTGGTGAAATGTTTACTGCTATTTCAAGTAATTCTCCTGATTCATGCCACTTGTTCCCTTCTAGGCATGCCTGTCTCAGAACCCATTCGCCAATCGGTAAGATCATATTTGTTTCTTCGGCAATTGTAATAAACTGACCTGGTGCAAGAATACCGTATTTCGGATGATTCCAGCGTAATAAAGCTTCAACTCCATAGATTCTACTATTTGTCGAATCGATTTGTGGCTGATAATATAATAGAAATTCTTTGTTATTGATGGCATGGTATAAGTCATTTTCAATCCATAATTGATTCTCGGATTCTTGAGCCAAACCTTCCTCGTAAAAAGTATATTGATTTTTGCCGTTTTTCTTTGAAGCGTACATGGCGATGTCAGCCTTTTTTAATACATCTACAGCAGTTTCAATCCCATTTGAACTATATGAAACTCCTATACTAGCGGTTGTAATAAAAATATTTCCTTTGATTTTATGTGGCTTGTTTAAACCAGTCATTATTTTATCTAATAATTCAATTACATCTGATTTCGTGCCTTTAACTAATAGAGAAAATTCATCTCCACCTTGTCTTGCCACAAGTGCTTTATGCTCTGTTAAAGAGATGAATCGTTCTGCAATGGCAATAAGTAATTGATCCCCGGCATCATGACCAAGTGTGTCATTAATAATTTTAAATCGATCAAAATCAATGAGTATAACTGCAAAACCGATCCCATCCTGTTTTGATTCAGCGATCATTAAGTCTAATGAATTTTCGAAATAAGCACGATTGGCTAAGCCTGTTAGAGAGTCATGATACGCTAAGTAATTAATTCTCTTTTCATTTCTCTTAATATCAGTGACATCCTTGGTAATTCCAAAAATGCCCACAATTTGATTATCTTCATACATTGGAATATTCGTCAGTAGGAGGTTTCGCCTTTTTCCATTAGGCTTCTTAATTTTCACCTCGAAATGTTGATCATCACCTTGACAAGATAAATGAAAATGCTTCCTTACCTTTAGCAGATCTTCGCCCTCGAAAAAGGAATCAAATTGCAGGCCGATAAGATCTTCATTAGAACAGTTCGCCATTTTCGCAGCAGTATTATTAACTCTAGTTAATTCGCCTTTTAGATTAATAGATACGACTGCATCTGGATGATGATCAAAAAGTGATTGAAATCGTTCATTACTACGATTAAGATGGCCTAATAATTGTTTGTTGTTATATAGAACAGAGATTTGCTTTACAATTATTAAAAGGATTGAGAGAAAGCCACCAATTGTAAGGATTTGATGTTCTCGATCCATTAAAATAATATACAGAACCAACCCTAATGAACCGACATATGGAAGCAAAATTCTAAGGGTATCAAACTTCAAAAATAAGGCATCAATCTTTTTATTTGTGATAGACCCATTTGCATGAATTCCTGAATAACCAATTAAAAGAAGTGATAGGCTAAATAATGGATCAATTAAACTTCCTGTATGGTAATTATTATTAAGTAGAAGATACATATAACTCGAATCAGCTACTGTTTGAATGATTACTGCAATTAATATAATTAAGAATCCTCTTTTCACTGCACTTTCTTTTACAGTGCAAAATAGAGTTACTGCAGCAAATATTAAAAATAGATCACCAACAGGATAACCAATTGATATAAATAAAAATAAACCGGTTAATTCTGGATTATTCATTTGATGTTCGATAATGAAATAATAGCTAAATGTTGCGATAACAATCATCACAATAACAATTTCAAAAATAAGATGTAAGATTCTAGAAAATCTTTTTACGATAAATTGATAACGTGAGAATGCAATTAAATAAAATAGAATTTGTAGCATGTAAAAAAGATCGGTTAAACCTGGAAAAGGGACTTCTGTCCGTAGAAAACTTTCGTAATACATCCAAATTAACTCTGCAGCAAAATAACTCCAACATCCTAGTGATAGCCAAAACCATACAATTCTTTCGATTGAAACAGTCGTTTTAAAAGCTCGAGTAAGCCAAATTGCAGCAATGAACGCCGCGGAAGTTGACATTAAGTTACGACTAATAATGTAAAATGGTTCATTACCTGTGCCAAACAAGATGAGTGTATAATAGATTACTATGTATAATAAAATGAAGATTAGTGTTTTTCGATGATGTTCGTGCTCCACACTCATCCCAACTTTCAAAAAAATATAATAATGACCATATAGTCCTATAGAACTATATGGTCATTATTATATACTATTTCTTTATGTGTTTACTACAATTTTCGACAATAAAATCTTTTTGGTTTTCACCTGCTAAGACCATTGGATAAGGATTTTTGATTTTTTGATGAAATTATATACTATGAGACCTTTGTACCATTAGGTACTGCTGTGTCTGTTGTAAGTAGAACAACATCCTCTTGACCAAGTACACCACCCATTACTAAAACCTCGGACTTAAATCCAGCAATTCTTCTAGGTGGTAAATTTACTATCGCTACTACTTGACGACCAACAAGATTGTCAGGGTTATACCTATAGGTAATTTGTGCTGATGAGTTCTTGATGCCTAAATTTCCAAAATCAATCTGTAATTTAATTGCCGGTTTTTTCGCTTCTGGAAAAGGTTGAGCCTTGATAACAGTACCGACACGCATATCTAATTCCAAAAAGTTTTCAATCGTTGACATAAGTTCACCCCATCAAATATTTAATTTTATATAATAATACCATTCTTTTGAACGTTTAAGTGTCAAAAATCATAAAACCAAGTTGACACATATGTTTTGTGAGAATAGACTATTTATATAATAAAATATTAAAGATCAATTGAGGAGAACTCTCATGACCATAGAAATAGTTTTTGTCATTTCTGTCGTCCTTGTTATGCTTGTTTGTTTAATTAAAGAGGTGGCAAGGCCGGCATTTATTGTTTTTTGTGCTTTAGCGGTGCTGTTATTATCAGGTATTCTGTCACCTTCTAATGCACTGAGAGGGTTTGCTAATGAAGGAATGTTAACGATTGCTCTTTTATTTATTGTTGCAGGTGCTGTGCAACAGAGCGGTATGCTCAATCATCTTATGATGAAGGCACTAGGTAGCGGAAAAAATCCTAGAAGGTCATTGATTCAAATGATGCTTCCGGTATCTAGCATGTCAGCTTTTTTAAATAATACTCCAATCGTCGTCATGTTTACGCCGGTGATCCGAAAATGGTGTAAGGATCGAAATATTTCTCCTTCAAAATTTCTAATGCCATTGTCTTATGCTGCGATCTTTGGTGGAACATTAACTCTTATTGGAACGTCAACCAATCTTGTCGTTCATGGATTTATGTTGGAACAGGGGATGGAAGGTTTCTCAATGTTTCAATTAGCGATTGTTGGTCTCCCTGCAAGTATACTTGGGATGCTGTATATGGGAACAATTGGCTACAAATTACTACCTTCTCGAAAAACAGCTGAAGAATCCTTTAATGAATCATCAAGAGAGTATTTGTCAGAAGTATTAGTTGAAGCTAATTCGGCAATTGTCGGGAAATCAATTGAGGAAGCTGGCCTTCGAAACCTTCAGGGACTTTACTTAATTGCCATTTTTAGAAATGGAGAAAGAACGGGACCAGTTCCCTCCTATCACAAATTAAAAGCGGGGGACCGTCTGATCTTTACAGGGTTGCTCTCTACGATTGTAGAATTGCAAAATATCAAGGGACTAAGAATCGAAACAGGAGCAGATTTCAAGCTAGAGGAATTACAAACAGGAAGTGCTCATTTAGTAGAAGCGGTAGTTTCACATCAATCCTCTTTAGTCAATCTAACAGTGAAAGAAAGTAAGTTTAGGAATAAGTACGATGCAGGCGTTGTAGCTGTTCATCGCAATGATGAACGCATTCATAATAAAATTGGAGATATCGCCTTGAAGCCAGGGGATACACTCCTTCTAGTGGCTAATAAGGATTTTATAACAAGAGGTTCCTTAACGAGAGATTTTTATGTTGTATCAGCACTTGAGGAGCCTGGAATTGTTGACACCAAAAAATCAACGATGGCAATGTGCACACTAATTGCAATGATTATACTCGCATCTTTTGGGATCATGTCTATGTTTAAAGCAGCCTTATTAGCTGTTATTACACTGTTTTTGACGAAAACCATTACATTTGAAAGTTCAAAAAAACATGTTCAATTCGATGTTTTATTACTAATCGCTTGTGCGATCGGTGTCGGTATCGCTTTGGATCAATCGGGGGCTGCTACTTTTATTGCTGATCATTTTGTTCAGTTAACGAAAGGGGCAGGGGTAATAGGTGCTTTAATAGGTGTTTACTTATTGACGACGGTTTTTACTGAAATTATTACTAACAACGCTGCTGCTGTTCTCATGTTTCCAATTGCATTTGCAATGGCTAATCAGTTATCTCTTGATCCAATGGCATTTTTTGTGACGGTTGCTATTGGTGCTTCCGCGAGTTTCTCGACACCGATTGGCTATCAAACCAATTTAATTGTATACGGACCAGGGGGTTATCGTTTTTCAGATTTTATTAAGGTCGGGATTCCGTTAAATTTACTCTATATGATTGTCACTGTAACCATTACTTATTTTGTGTGGATTATTTAAAATAAGAGGCAAGGTTAGTGGAAAGTTGTATATCGTAAAACATTCAGCGATGGCTGTAAAAGTTGCTTCGACACCGCTACCGGGATGGGGGGCACGCTTTCCGCAGGAGGGCGTTGAACTAACCGGCTACGCCGGTGGATTTCAACCTGCCCTTTGTTCCTGCAGGAGTCGGCCCGCCCATCCCGTCCGCTTTGATGAAAGGTAAGATGGAATTTTTCTGCTCTTATAAGTAAATATCAATAGAACAGTAAAATTTCAGCCAAAGAAACTGATGAAATCACTCGTTCAAAATCTCAACAACTAGTTGAAATACTCTTCGCAGTAAAGAATCTAAGGTCTATCCTTTATGAGACGGATACTATAAAGAAGTAATCACGCTAAAATCAAACGAGCTCCTTGATCAAGAGGTATTCTAGCATACAGAAGAATTAAAAAGGCTAGCAAATAGAATGTAAAAAGGTGAGTTAGAGCATAGACACTGCTATGAAAAATCCTCTAGTTCGACTTGCAAGTTCAGATTGTAGCTGAGATTTTAGTAGTTAATCCAAAACAAATTCTAAACCTAAAAAAAGAAAAACAGCCGCCAATCAAAAGTTACGTTTATCAGGGGACTCCTTTGCAGTGTGCAATCTCACCTGCGGCTTTTGCATGAGGCCATTAAAAGAGTCTCTTTGAACAGAATCGAGGAAGTTGTAATGGCGCTTGCTATGAAAAAAACACAGGCTTAAAAGAATGCAACGGCTCCGTTCGTTGCTTGAAGGCCGCTAAAAAGATTAAAACCTTATCTTTTTCAGTGGCCTCTGTTTTATCTATAGATAATTCGTAATAACAAAATAAGTACCATATAGTGCTTGAACAAAGAATAGTAGACCCCAAAGTAGGGTAGGGATTGCTGTTAGTTTGTTCAGGCTTGTTGCATCTCCAGCCCCTTTGGAATGAACAATACTTAACCGAAATATTATAAAAGAACTTAATAGTGATTGAACCAATAGTATACTTGATAAAAGAGTCAAAAAATGGATTCGAAAGGTAAGTAGCTGATTATACTCAATAAATATCATAAGTGAAAGAAAGCATATAAGCCATAGGATTCCATATGTATTGCGAACCCAGAGAAACAAATTGATTGTAGCTAAAACGATTAAACAATACGATAAGGCCGTGTAGTGATGGTGATAGATCAAAAAAAACGAGGAAATTGTAAACAATGTTGCGAAGGTATAGCCAAAGTAACTAGTAATCACTCCACCAAACCAAGATCGGTAACTTGTGTGAGCTACTCCTTCAGTGTTTGAAAATAGAGAAATGGAACGTACATTTCCTCTTGTTATAATTGCTATAATCGCATGACCTGTTTCATGTATAAGTGTGTGATAGCTTCCAAAAATCGTACGTAGGATCGGTATGAAGGAAATCACGCATGCAATGATAATATAAAAAATGATCGTAATTGAAAGCCCCTCCTTTACAACAAAGTATAAACGTTCCTTGAAAAAAATAAACCAATTTATCAAGTAAAGACATAGCCTAGGAATGAAATTGATATTATTGACTTCATTTTAATCACTATGATATAGTTGGGTTATAAATTAATTCAATATAGAATTATTAATCATTTAAATAAAAAAGAAGCGTATAGCTTTCTCAACATACCATAAAATAAAAGTTATCTTAATAACTTAAGAGAAGCTATGCTCATTGGAGGATTAGATGAATCATTTAAAAGGGATACACCATGTAACAGCAATTACTAGCAGTGCAGAGAAAAATTATGAATTTTTCACTTATGTTCTAGGAATGCGTTTGGTTAAAAAGACGGTTAACCAAGATGATATCCAAACCTATCATTTGTTTTTTGCTGATGATGTAGGTAGTGCTGGTACTGATATGACATTTTTTGATTTCCCTGGTATTCCTAAGGGAAGACACGGGACGAATGAAATTTCAAAGACATCATTTCGCGTACCAAGTGATGCAGCATTAGAATACTGGCTAACAAGGTTTGAACGATTAAATGTGAAGCACGAAGGAATTAAAGAGCAATTTGGTAAAAAGACTCTTTCTTTTATTGATTTCGATGAACAGCAGTATCAATTAATCTCCGATGAATTCAATCAAGGTGTTGAAGCAGGAGAACCTTGGAAAAAGGGACCGATTCCTTTAGAATACGCGATTACCGGATTAGGTCCAATCTTCATAAGAATTGCTAACTTTGATCATTTTAAAGAAGTACTTGAAAAGGTTCTTTTGTTTAAAGAAGTTGCTCAAGAAGGTTCTTTCCACTTGTTTGAGGTTGGAGAGGGTGGAAACGGGGCCCAAGTCATTGCAGAGCATAATGTCGTTCTTCCTCAATCAAGACAGGGGTTTGGTACAGTTCATCATGTTGCTTTTCGTGTTGAAGACCGAAATGTATTAAATGAGTGGATTGATAGGCTACCAAGTTTTGGGATGCAGACATCTGGCTATGTTGATCGTTTTTTCTTTGAATCACTTTACGCACGAGTTGCTCCACAAATTTTATTTGAGTTTGCTACAGACGGGCCTGGATTTATGGGTGATGAACCATACGAAACATTAGGAGAGAAGTTATCTTTACCTCCGTTTTTGGAATCCAAACGTGAAGAAATCGAGAAAATGGTTCGTCCAATTAATACAGTAAGAAGTACAAAAGAGTTTGTGAAGGAATAATACCAATAAGACTTCTAATACACATGACTAAGGACCCGCAGTCTATATGACTCTGGGTCCTTAATTATGTCAAGTATTTCAAGAATACAAAAATTCCGCTAAAATATATTTCAATATAATTTAAAAACTATGAGAGAATAAGTTTAAAAGATTAGGGAGGTAATAATATGATTAAGGCAATAAACAAACAAGTTATGCATAGTTACCCAGGGATGGTTGCCCTCGTGACTGTTTCTCACAACGGAAAGGAAAATGTAATGGCAGTTGGGTGGCATTCGTATATTTCATATAATCCGCCAATGTACGGTGTAGCTATCGGACGTGAAAGGCATACATATCAACTGATTAAACAAGCGGGGTCTTTTGCTGTAAATTTCCTCCCTTTTGAAAAGGCAAGATTTATACAAGAAGCAGGGGTATTTTCAGGGTCAAGTACAAATAAATTTGAACAAGGGGGAGTGAATTTCGAAAAAGGAATAATCACAAATACCCCTATTTTAAAGGATGCTTATATTGCTTATGAATGTGAAGTTTTCGATAGTCAGACGTATGGAGATCATGATTGGTTTGTCGGTAATATTGTTCAATTTTATCAGGATCAAAGCAAGTTTCAAGAAAACGGATTACCTGACTTTGAGAAGTTATCAATTCCTTTATATTTAGGAAGATCTATCTACACCTGTGTTGATAGAAATAGTAGTTTTGTTTCTCATGATGTTGAAAACAGGGATAAGTAAGTGATTTGCTTGGGTGAGCATTATTGAGGCTGTGACCCTAACTAAAGTAATTGAGTAATTAACTTAGATTCTGAACAAAGCATTTATTTAGCGCATGAATATACGTAGACTCCTGCGGAATGAAAAGCCAAAGGTGAGACCCCGCAGTGCCGTGGCACGAAGAGGCTCACCGGCTTCCCGCGGAAAGCGAAGTATATTTCAGGAGCGGTGTCGATACACTATCTAACTTTGTTCAGGTTTTAAGTTAGCTCATACACATATGTCCTAGCCTCTTTGCTATTGATTACAATAAAGAAATAATGAAGCCAATCACAACAATTGCTCCAATTACCATTAGGATAGTTCTGATCATTGCTAATTCCTCCTTTAATTCGTTAATCTTCAATTCCCAGTTAAGGAAAATTGTAAACAAATAATAAATTAAAGGATCCGTGGTTTGTTACCTGCTCCTAAAATATTCTTTTAATAAAAGGTTCAGACAGTTTATCGGGAAGTTTTAAAATGATATCATACAATAGGATTTTGATACTTACTATTATAAAGATCTAACAGGATTTCTGCTTTAGAACGTAAAAGATTATGTGTTATAAATTGTCTTATTTTAAAAGAAAGAATGGTTTATTATGAAAAACCGACTTGACTCATAGGGATTGTAGAACTATGATAAAATTAATCATTCTTTCACTAATAGTGAATGCTAGAATTGTTGATTCCAATAATTGAAAAATTAGGGATGATAAATTATATTTCCTTTGTGAGGTGGGTATTTTTGCAACTTCAGGTAATGAACAGTCCTTTTAATCAGGAACAGGTAGAGCTTCTTAATCGCCTTCTACCAACATTAACAGAATCACAAAAGGTTTGGTTAAGTGGTTATATTGCTGCATCATCGGCTACTTCAGTCGTTAGTGCTCCAGAGCAGGGTGCTCAAGCAATTGAATCGGTGACGCCAGCCGCAGCTCCAGTACAAACGATCTCAAAGGATGTAACAATCTTATTTGGGTCACAAACAGGAAACTCACAAGCACTTGCTAAGAAAGCAGGGAAAGCTCTTGAGGCAAAAGACTTTAAGGTAACTGTCGCATCAATGAACGATTTCAAACCAAACAATCTTAAGAAGCTAGAAAACCTTCTTATCGTTGTTAGTACGCATGGAGAAGGCGATCCACCAGATAATGCGATCTCATTCCATGAATTCCTTCACGGGAAGCGTGCACCTAAGCTTGAAAATCTTCGCTACTCTGTTCTGTCGCTTGGAGATAGTTCTTATGAATTTTTCTGTAAGACAGGGAAAGACTTTGATGAAAAGCTTCTAGAGCTTGGTGGAACATGCATTTATCCTCGTGTTGACTGTGATCTTGATTTTGATGAACCAGCGGCAGAGTGGATCGAAGGGGTTATTAATGGCCTAAGTGAAGCACAAGGTGAAACAGCAACTCCAGAAGCACAAGTGTCTACTGAAGCAGCTGTCGAATCGGAATTTTCTCGCACAAACCCATTTAGAGCGGAAGTGCTAGAAAATCTAAATTTAAATGGCCGTGGCTCAAACAAAGAAACACGACATCTCGAGATATCACTTGAAGGCTCTGGTCTTACATACCAACCTGGTGACAGCCTTGGGGTTTATCCAGAAAACGATCCAATACTTGTAGATATGGTAATTAAAGAAATGAACTGGAATTCAGAAGAAACAGTAACATTGAATAAGCAAGGTGAAACACGTTCACTTAAAGATGCACTTATTTCTTATTATGAAATTACTATACTGACGAAACCAATTATTCAAAAGGCTGCTGAGCTTTCCTCAAATAGTGAGCTCAAAGACCTTGTATCTACAGGAAACGAAGATAAATTAAAAGCCTATCTAGATGGACATGATTTACTTGATTTGCTAAAAGATTTCGGTCCTTGGAACGTTTCAGCTCAAGAAATCACTGGTATTTTACGTAAAATGCCAGCTCGCTTATATTCGATTGCAAGTAGTTTATCAGCAAATCCAGACGAAGTGCACTTAACGATCGGTGCGGTTCGTTATGAAGCACACGGACGCGAGCGTAATGGAGTTTGTTCAATCTTATGCTCAGAGCGATTAGAGCCTGGTGATACACTTCCGGTTTTCGTACAACATAACGAAAACTTTAAGTTGCCAGAAAACCCTGATACTCCAATCATTATGGTTGGACCTGGGACAGGCATTGCACCATTCCGTTCGTTCATTCAAGAGCGTGAGGAAACTGGAGCAGAAGGGAAATCTTGGTTATTCTTTGGTGATCAGCATTTTGTAACAGACTTCCTTTATCAAATAGAATGGCAAAAGGCATTAAAAGATGGTGTCTTAACCAAGATGGACGTTGCTTTCTCACGTGATACAGCTGAAAAGGTGTATGTTCAAAATAGAATGCAAGAAAATAGTAAGGAATTATATGAGTGGCTTGAAGCTGGGGCGGTTGTTTACATTTGTGGTGATGAAAAGCATATGGCACATGATGTTCACAATACACTTATCGATATTATTGAAAAAGAAGGCAGCATGAGCAGAGAACAAGCGGAAAGCTATCTTGCTGACATGCAGCAACAAAAACGTTACCAGCGCGACGTATATTGAGTTTTTGGTCGAAAGGAGTTTTACTGAAAAATGGCAAATAAAACGTTAAAAGCACCAGAAGGATCGCCAAGCGATGTTGAGCGTATAAAAGAAGAAAGTAACTATCTACGTGGTACGCTGAGAGAAACGATGCTAGAACGAATTAGCTCAGGTATCTCTGATGATGATAATCGTCTGATGAAATTCCATGGTAGCTACTTGCAGGACGACCGTGACCTTCGAAATGAGCGTCATAAGCAAAAACTAGAGCCTGCATACCAATTTATGCTTCGTGTTCGTACGCCAGGTGGGGTTTCAACTGCTGATCAATGGCTTGTAATGGATGAACTCGCACAGAAATATGGAAATGGTACGTTGAAGCTGACAACTCGACAAGCGTTTCAAATGCATGGGATATTGAAATGGAACATGAAACAAACAATTCAAGATATTCATGCATCAATGTTAGATACAATTGCAGCCTGTGGAGACGTTAACCGTAATGTGATGTGTAATCCAAATCCAGATCAATCTGAGATTCATACGGAAGTTTTTAAATGGTCTAAACAGCTAAGTGATGAACTGTTACCACGTACAAGAGCCTACCATGAGCTTTGGCTTGATGAAGAGAAAGTGGCTAGTTCCCCTGAAGTTGATGAAGAGGTTGAGCCAATGTACGGTCCGCTTTATTTACCAAGAAAGTTCAAAATTGGTATTGCGGTTCCACCATCAAACGATATTGATGTCTTTTCGCAAGATCTTGGTTTCATTGCCATCGTTGAAGATAATAAGCTTATTGGATTTAACGTAGCTATCGGTGGTGGTATGGGAATGACTCATGGTGACAAAGAAACATATCCTCAGCTTGCTAAAGTGATTGGTTTCTGTAAGCCAGAACAATTGTATGACATCTCTGAAAAGATCATTACGATTCAACGTGATTACGGAAATCGTTCAGAAAGAAAAAATGCTCGTTTCAAGTATACGGTTGATCGTCTTGGTTTGGAAACGGTGAAAGAAGAGCTTGAGAATCGTTTAGGCTGGAGTCTTGATGAAGCAAAAGCATTTCATTTTGATCATAATGGTGACCGTTACGGATGGGTAAAGGGTGTTAAAGGTAAATGGCATTTTACTTTATTCGTTGAAGGTGGTCGGATTGCCGATTATGAAAACTATAAGCTAATGACAGGCTTACGTGAGATTGCCAAAATCCATACAGGGGATTTCCGATTAACTGGTAATCAAAACCTTGTCATTGCAAATGTGACGAGTCAAAAGAAGAAGAAAATTACCGAACTAATTGAGCAATATAGTTTAACAGATGGTGCACATTATACAGCGATTCGCCGTAGTTCTCTTGCCTGTGTCGCGTTGCCAACATGTGGTTTGGCAATGGCGGAAGCTGAGCGTTACTTACCTGAGCTATTAACAAAGATTGATGCAATTGTTGATGCGAACGGCTTAAAAGATAAAGAGATCACAATTCGTATGACAGGCTGTCCGAACAGCTGTGGTCGTCCGGCATTAGGTGAAATTGGCTTCATTGGTAAAGCACCTGGTAAGTACAATATGTATTTAGGTGCTGCTCATGATGGAAGCAGGTTAAGCAAAATGTATCGTGAAAATATTGGGGAAGAAGAGATTCTGAATGAATTAAGAGCCCTTCTTGCTAACTATGCAAAAGAACGTACAGAAGGCGAACATTTCGGTGACTTCGTTGTACGGACTGGTGTAATTGCAGAAACAACGGATGGAACGAATTTTCATAATTAGTCTGAACGAAAGAGACAGGTGATATCTGTCTCTTTTTTTTACTTAACTTTAACAAAAATTCTGCCTATCAAACGGTAAATAATGTTAATATGTTAAATTGAACTGAATTTTAGCATAGGAGGACTGACATGAATTTCGAAAAGGTAAAGTGGGGAATTATTGGATGTGGGGATGTAACAGAAGTCAAAAGTGGTCCTGCCTTTGGGAAAATAGAGAATTCGGAATTGATTGCTGTAATGAGAAGAACTGGTAAACTAGCAGAGGATTATGCAAAAAGGCATATGGTTCCAAAGTGGTATGATAACGCGGATGAATTGATTAATGATCCGGAAATTAATGCTATATACATAGCAACACCACCAGGTTTACATAAAGAATACACACTGAAGGCAGCCAAGGCAGGGAAGGTCGTTTATGTTGAAAAACCCATGGCATTAAATGTTAATGAGTGTGAAGAAATGGTGGATGCTTGTAGGGTAGCTCAAGTTCCATTATATGTAGCTTATTATCGGAGAGCACAACCGAGGTTCTTAAAAATAAAAGAGCTACTAGAAGATAATGTAATCGGGGATGTTCGCCTTGTCTCGACCATTCAGTATCAACAGGTTTCTGAAAAGGAAAAGAATATGGTAAATCCCCCGTGGAGGGTTCAACCCCATTTGTCGGGTGGTGGACTATTTTACGATTTAGGAAGTCATACACTTGATATATTAGACTTCTTACTAGGACCGATTAAATCCGTTAGTGGATATGCTTCAAATCAATCCGGGTATTATGAAGCAGAAGATCTTGTTACTGGTACGTATCAATTTGAATCCGGAACCCATGGTGTCGGTCAGTGGTGTTATTCTGCTCATGAGGAGTTAGATGTAAATAAAATTATCGGTAGTGAAGGGACGATCAGCTTCTCGACTTTTGGTAACACGCCAATTGTTTTAACAACAAAAAATGGAACAAAGGAATGGAGCTTTGATCCCCCTAAACATGTCCATCAGCCATTACTCGAAACAATTGTAGCAGAATTAACTGGCAAAGGGCAGCAGTGTCCGAGCAACGGGGAGACCGGTACAAGAACCAATTGGGTGATGGGAGAATTGGTGAAAAATTATTATGCTAGATAGTGAGGTTCACCATATCTTCTACTTGAAAAATAAGAAACAATGAACGAACTTGTGATTATAATCACTGTCTTATAATAAAGAAAGAGGTATCCTAATGGTACCTTTTTTCTATTTCCCGAAATAGATTATGTGAATCTGGTTATACATATAGCCAAATGATTTAGAGCAGGATAGATAGGAAAGAGGGCTTCGAAGTAGAGAGAGAAGGGAGAGACACTCATGGAAATTAATGCACTGTTAAAGGTGGAGGAGCTTGCATTAAAAAAACAAAGAATCTACCGTGTTAGTCCGCTTATGTATTTAGCTAGAGCAATGTTAGCTAGCATGTTTATTGGGTTTGGCGTTATCGTTGCATTTAAAACAGGTAGTTTATTTTATTTAGAACATTCTCCGCTTACGTATCCTATTGCTGCACTAACGTTTGGAGCTGCGATTATCCTAATTGCTTACGGGGGAGGAGATTTGTTTACTGGTAATACATTCTATTATACATATACAGCACTTCGCAAAAAGATGAAATGGTTTGATGTTCTTAAACTTTGGCTAATGAGCTATATTGGGAACCTTCTTGGAGCAACTGTTTTTGCTCTCCTTATCCTTTTGACAGGTTTGTTCGCTGAACCGACCGTTAATGGATTTCTGTTAAGTGTTGCCGAGTATAAAATGAATGCCCCTCAATCAGAGTTGTTTTTCCGAGCCATTTTATGTAATTGGCTCGTATGTTTAGCATTTTTCATTCCTATGTCATTGCAAGGGGATGGTCCAAAAATATTTTCTATGATGCTTTTTGTTTTTTGTTTTTTTATCTCTGGATACGAACATAGTATCGCAAATATGTGCACATTTGCAATTGCATTAGTTGTTGACCACCCCGAAACGATTTCTTGGTCTGGGGTTGTACACAATCTTGTACCCGTGACGGCAGGTAATATCATTGGTGGTGGTGGGCTAATGGGTGTAATGTATTACTATGTTAATAAACCTTTTTTTGGAGAGGAAAAATAGCAAATACACATTATCTTTGTTGGATTTACTGTAGTTTTTGTTGAGTGTCTTCCATAATTAGGTTAATATGTTATAATTCAACTTAGCGTTATAAGATGAAAATATCTTACACTTAGTGATTGAATTTGATGTCTACTACCCAAAGAGTCAAAGCTAATAATGAATATATTAGAATGGGGGAATAAATAATGGGTTTCCTAGATGGAATGATGGGTAATGCTTCTGAGATTAAAATTGAGGATGTTAGAAAGGAATTTGAACATGTCTTAACGAATGGTGAAACTGTAGACAAGGCATACAAGCTCGTTCGCGATATGTTTATTTTTACGAATAAGCGATTGATCCTTCTAGATAAGCAGGGCTTAACAGGAAAGAAAATTGAGTTACACTCAATTCCATATCGTAATATTACTCACTTTAGTATTGAAACTGCTGGTAATTTTGATTTAGATGCCGAATTAAAGATTTGGATTTCTAGTAGCTCAGCACCTATCCAGAAGCAGTTTAATAAGAGTCTCAATATTTATGATGTTCAAAGTGTTTTAGCAGGATATGTTCTTTAGTAAAATTGATTGTGGGAACAATCGTTTATTTACATAAAAGTAGGGTTATTTCGCTTATCTGCTAAGATAACTGAATACACTATTTTTAATAAATATTACACTTGCTCATTGTTAGAAAATTTGATAAAATGAAATTAATTTAAAGGCTATATGTAACTGGCGAATGCGGATAACCGTGAGGGAGCATATAGTGTCGTTTTAGCCGTTCGCCTGGGCAGAGGTAAGGGGATTTTCTCCTTGCCTCTTTCTGTTTACTCGTATAGAAGTATGCTTATATTCTAGTAACCTGAAGTAGACGAATGAGAAATAATATGTTTATGATTTTAGTTATTCATTCTATAATAATAAAAAAAGAGTTAGGGGAGAGAATGAAATGAGTACAATTGCTTTAGATAATGTAAAAACGATTAAGACATTAAACAACATAGCGGAAAGTGGGTTAAATGTCTTTAAAGAAAATTATATTGTTGATAATGAAAGTGAGAATCCGGATGCCATTGTTGTCCGTAGTTTCAATATGCACTCAATCGAATTTAATGATCAATTAAAAGCGATAGCTAGAGCAGGTGCAGGTGTTAATAATATCCCTGTGGAAAAATGCACTGAGCAAGGAATTGTCGTATTTAATACACCTGGTGCGAATGCGAACGCAGTAAAGGAACTTGTATTAACTACTGTTATGGCTTCTTCACGTAATCTGTTTGCAGGGGTGGAGTGGGCAAAAACGTTAGAAGATCAAGGAGACCAGATTGGTAAGCTTGTTGAAGCAGGGAAGAAGCAATTTGTAGGGAAAGAGATAAAAGGAAAAACACTTGGTATTATTGGTCTAGGGGCAATTGGTGCTCTTGTTGCTAACGATGCTCTTCATTTAGGAATGGATGTTATCGGTTTTGATCCATTCATTTCTGTTGATACAGCCTGGAATCTATCTCGTAATGTTCAACGAGCGATGACTGTTGAAGAGTTATACGCAAACTGTGACTACATTACTGTTCACGTTCCATATACGAAAGATACAGCTGGAATGTTCAACGAATCAACATTTAACACGATGAAGCCTGGTGTTCATATTTTGAACTTCTCACGTGGGGAACTTGTCAATGAAATGGATATGGAAGCCGCACTTGAGAGTGGTCAAGTTGGTAAGTATATTACGGATTTCCCAAATGAAAATGTACTTAAAATGAAAAATGTTGTTCCAATTCCTCATTTAGGTGCTTCAACGAATGAGTCAGAAGAAAACTGTGCGATCATGGCGGCAAGACAAGTGAAGAACTTCCTTGAGACAGGAAATATCAAAAACTCAGTTAATTTCCCGAACACTTCTTTGCCATACACAGGTAAAAGACGTGTAGCTGCTTTCCATAAAAACGTACCGAATATGGTGGGGCAAATCACTTCTCTTATCTCAAGTTCTGCACTGAATATTGCTGACATGGTGAACAGAAGCCGTGGTGACTACGCATATACGATGATTGATATTGAAAACAATGTTAATGACGAAGTACTTGCAAATTTGCAGGATAACTTTAATAAGATTGACGGTATGATTACAACTCGTGTCATTTAATAAATAATCTCTTAAATCTCTTATAAGAAAAGGCATTATCCTCTTGGATAGTGTCTTTTAATATTTTTTCAATTGAATTGAAAAAAGACGCCCAAAAAGGACGTCTTTTTATGCGTGTTACGGCGAGAGACTGCAGAATCCACATTATGCATGCCTAGAAGGCGTGTCAATCTCGTCTTATGCAACTTAGCTCATCGCTAGTTTAGTATAACACATCTTGATTATAAAAGAAGCTGTTAAATTATGTTAGTTAAAAGTATGACTCGTTTACTTGATATAGAGAATGTAAAATAACATCACATATAGGGTTAGGAAGCAATTGATCTAACTCTATTTCTTATTTACTTGTCGACCACTCTTTTTTTGGCTCTGTGAACCTGTGTTACCAATTTGGTAATCTTCACCCATTTCAATATCGTTTCGATGATCTTGTTTCTCGATTTGCTCTCTCGTCTGGTCCTTCTTCTGCATACCTTGTTTTGACATTTGTTTGGCACCTCACTTTCTTAGTATTAATATGCTCAACTATCGAAGGACCATTCAGCTGGATTTGCAAGAATAGGTCGTAATTATATCTTTTTCTCCCAATACTCAGCTTCTTCTTTTTTCATTTGCTGTTCTGTTTCTTTTGGAAAAACCGTCCGGAATTGGTGAGAATCCTCTGGGATGATTTCGATCATTTTCGTAATCATTTTTTTAGGATCAAACTGGTTTTTAACGCTTTTGTCCGCTTCTTTCATTTCTTCCTTCGGTGTATAATGAATATCCTCGTTATACCAATTCCATTTAGCTTCAACTGCTCGGTCGTTAAATCCTGTCGCAAACGGACCCGGATTGATGGTGGCAACTTGGACACCAAATGGTTCCATCTCTTTTTGCATCGTTTTAGCAATAGCTTCAAGTGCGTGTTTTGATGCTGCATATAAACCACTGTAAGGGGATGCCATAATTCCAGCGATGGAGGACATAAATACTATTTTCCCATGTCCTTTCTTCATGAATAGACGAGCTGCAAGTTGAGCAGTTTCTAATGTGCTAAAAACATTTACTTCGAAAATCTCTCTGAAAATTGACATTGGAACTTCTCCAAGTGGCCCGCCTTCATTTACTGCTGCATTTGCTACAAAAATATCAAAATCATATTGTAGCATCCGAGCTCGTTCATCTTGATTTTTAATATCGATTTTGATTACTTCAAGTTCAACTTCCGCATTCTTGGCATCTTCTCTTAATGTAGTCACTTGTGAATGTAACTCGACTGCTGCAATAACCTTATAGCCTTTCTTTGCTAATCCGATTGCTGTTCCTTTACCGAGTCCTGTTGCTGCTCCTGTAATGAAAATGGTTTTAGTCATTTCAATCGCCTCCATTTACTTTTTCATCTTTATTCCCTGCAGTGAAAGTGGTAAACATAATAATTTAAATAGAATGCTTGAAGTGGAAAATTTTTATAATAATGGTAGATAGCTTAATTTATGTGAACATGTGACCATAATTTATTACTTATATTCTTACTTTTTTAAAATGTATTGTGCTGAAACAGCCAGAAAAGCTGCCTTAAAATATGAAGGTGGAACGATGGAAATACTGGAGTATGTAAGTACAAGAATAGAACTAACAAAAGAGAGAAGTTATGAGTTAGTTGATGCATACATGAAATAGAATAAGTGTTCTTTATCAAAGGTAACAGAGGCTGGGAAAAAAGTGATTTAACTAACTAAAAAAGCAAACGAAGGGGTATGGAGTAAGGAAACCGCTCCTGAAATATACTTCGCTTTCCGCGGGAAGCCGTTGAGCCGCCTCACGTTAGCCTGCGGGGACTCAACTTTGGCTTTTAGATGAGGCCACTGAAAAAGCCCCTTTGAGCAGATTCTAGGAAGCAGCAATGGCTCCACTCGTTGCACGCCTGCTATGAGAAACCCACTCATAGCAAGACTTAAGAGAATGCAACGGTTCCGCTCATTGCTTAAAGGCCACTAAAAAAGGTAAAAATTACACCTTTTTCAGTGGCCTCTTTTAGATCCCGCTGGAGTCTACGTATATTTAATCCGCTAAAGGATTATTTTGTTCGGGTTTTTAGTCAGGCACATTAATTATGTCCTAGCCTTTTTTGTTTGTAATATTTCCGCTGACTGTTTGTAATTAAGAATAGAAGGGAACAAAAAAGTAAGAAGGCGAGCATAAAAGAAAGGGTGTATTGATGCTTTTTAATGATTGGGAAACAATTGGGAGAACGTTATTAGTTGGAATACTAGCCTATCTTGGTTTAATCGTAGTGTTAAGGAGTTCTGGAAAGCGAACGCTGTCAAAAATGAACGCATTTGATTTAGTTGTCACCGTAGCACTAGGTTCGACGTTGGCAACCATTTTACTAAATAAGAATGTGGCACTTGCAGAAGGTATAACTGCTTTTGGTGTCTTAGTAGGAATGCAATATATGATTGCTTGGCTTTCGGTTCGATCGAGTAAAGTTAGTAGATTGGTGAAATCTACTCCTGAATTACTCTATTATAATGATCAATTTCTCAGAACAGTGATGAAGAAGAAAAGGGTATTAGAAGTTGAAATATTGCAAGCTGCCCGTTCAAATGGAATTGGTTCAATGTCCAGTGTTGATGCTGTCATTTTAGAAACCGACGGTAGAATTTCTATCATAAAAAAATCAGAATTTGATGAAAAATCTACATTAGAAAACGTAAAAAAATGACTAGGCATTAAATTTTTGTTCCTTGTCTTGAGCTGTTACTATAGTAAGGAAACTTGATCAAGAAAGGAACTTCCAAATGTCAAACATAAATATTCCAGTATCCGTCTTAAATCTTGCACCAATTCGTCAAGGTCAGGATGCAAAAGAGGCTGTTCAATCAATGGTTGATTTGGCCCAAGCTACTGAAGAAATGGGTTATACACGTTATTGGATTGCTGAGCATCATAACACGCCAACTCTTGTAAGTTCAGCTACTCCTATATTGATTAAACATACACTTGAACATACTGATCGCATTCGAGTTGGTTCAGGTGGTGTGATGTTGCCTAATCATTCTCCTCTTATAATTGCAGAGCAGTTCGGTACGATGGCAACAATCTATCCTAACCGTTTAGATCTAGGTCTTGGTCGTGCCCCAGGTACAGATATGAGAACAGCCAGTGCATTAAGACGTACTCAAAATGATTCTTCCGTCTATACGTTTCCAGATGATGTTCAGGCTCTGCTTACATACTTCGGTCCTGCTGAAGAACAAGGCTATGTAAAGGCACATCCTGGTGTTGGGACTAATATCCCGATATACATTCTGGGTTCATCAACAGATTCGGCTCATTTGGCCGCAAAACTTGGGCTACCATATGCATTTGCTTCTCATTTTGCACCTAGATATATGGAAGAGGCGATATCGATTTATCGGAGAGAATTTAAACCATCAGAATACTTGAAATCACCTTATATGATGGTATGTCTTAACGTCATTGCTGCTGAGAGTGATCAAGAAGCCGCATTTGAATCGACGACGATGCAACAGTTTTTCTTAAATGTTGTTCGAGGCACGCAAATACCGTTAAGTCCTCCAGTAGAGGATATGGACAGTATATGGAGTCAGCCTGAAAAAGAGATGGCCAAATCCATGTCTAGTGTTACATTACAAGGCAGTAAAGAAACGGTTAAAAAACAGTTAACAAGCTTCCAAGATAAGTATAAAGTTGATGAAATTATGGCAGTATCTTATATCTATGATCAAGAAAAACAAATTCGATCCTATCAATTATTTAAAGACGTAATTGATGGTGAGTAAATTGTGATACGAATCGGACTAGAGACATTTGAGAAATAATTCTCAAATGTCTCTTTTAGCAAGTAAAAGATCTAATTAAGTCGTTTTGAATTCGACCTTTATAATTACTATTTGCTTTGAGGTAAATCAAGTTGAGCTTGCATATAGCTATGTGTATACTTGATAAATGAACTTATTTACAAAAAAACGGGGGGATTTATTAGTGGGATTCACACCTAAAGCAATATTTTTAGACATGGATGGAACAATTTTAAACCATCTGAACAAAGTTACAATGGCTACAAAAGACATAATCGATAACTTAAGAAGCAAGGGTTTTTATGTGTTTGTAGCGACAGGTCGTTCTTATGATGAAATTGCTGGCGTTGTACCTGAAGGGTTCAAAGTGGATGGGTTTGTCACATCAAATGGAATGGCCGGTTACATAGAAGGAGACGTCGTTTTTGAACACTCCTTGTCAATTGAACTTGTCGAGAAAATTATTGAAAGAGCTAGAGAAAGCAAAGTATATTATGAGCTATTTCCTTATGGTGCACCGCGGGTGACTTTAAAACAAGATCAAGCTTATGTAGAAAACGAGATTCGTGAACCGAAGCCCGAAGGTGTTGGAATTAATGAATGGCTTTCAAGAAAACAAGCGATCAAAGAAGAAATATCCTGGGAGGAAACAATCGAAGGTAATCGTTTTTCTAAATTTTATTTCTTTTCTAGAACGAAAGAACATATTAACAATTGGAAAAATGAATTAGAGCAACTAAAGCATGAAATTGATTTTACGACGTCAATTTCCTCGGGGCATAATGTTGAGGTCATGGTTGCAAATGTAAATAAAGCTACCGGAATCAAGCAAATCCTAGACCAATTTAATTTAACCTCGGCTGAAGCAATGGCTATTGGCGACAGTCATAATGACCTTCCTATGCTAGACTTTGTTCAGTTTTCGGTTGCAATGAAAAATGCAGGGGAACAAATAAAAGAGGTAGTTGACGAAGTAACCGAATTTACTTGTGATGAAGATGGCGTCTATCATTATCTGAAATCTAAATTTAATCTGTAAATAAGAAGGCACGTTTCCTAGGTGGGAATCGTGCTTTTCAATGTTTATTCCATTTTAAGCAGGAGATTTATGAGGAATTGCGAACTAGAATAATGATCTGACTCAATAGAGAAGAGGCTAATATAAATGAATACTTATTTCTCGAATGTAAGGTTACGTTATTTATTTCTCGTTTCTAGTTTATTCGTTATTATATTGTTGTTTGGCAGAAGCTTTGGTGTGTTATTTATCACCGTTAATATTATCCTCATTCTTTCTCTGAAAATGTTAGCACATAAAAGAAAAAAGAGTCGAAAATTAAAAAGATTATTTCAAATTGTTTTAACAAGTTATTGTATTTTTATCATTTCGTTCGTGCTTGTAGAAACCATTATCATTTATCACGGTCATACTAGCAAAGAAATGACTACTTCAGACATAGATGTTGTTGTCATACTAGGAGCAGGACTTAATGGAGAGATTCCTTCTAAGACACTTGAAGACCGGTTGAACACTGGTTTACGTGTACTCCAACGTGATGAAAGCTTACCGGTCATTGTTTCTGGTGGTCAAGGTCCTGGAGAGACAATCACCGAGGCTGAGGCAATGGGGCGTTTTTTAGTTGAACACGGTATTGAAGCTAATCGTATTGAATATGAAAGACAATCAACATCGACAAACGAAAATATCCAATTTTCAAAAGATCTAATGACAGAATTAGAAATGGAGAACCCAACCGTTTTGATTGTCACAAGTGATTATCATATGTTAAGAGCCAAAATCATCTGCAAGCAAGTAGGTTTAACCTGCAATGGAGCAAGTGGAAATTCACCTTTTTTTATAAAAATGAATTATGTTATAAGAGAATATTTTGGTCTTATAAAAACATTGATATTCTAGAATTTTTTCTTCTTTAATAAAAAAAGATTGCCTAACCAAAGCTAATGGCTTTGGTTAGGCAATCGTCGTTTTGGATACTTAGTAGGTTTTATCACCATTAAAAATTGAATTTTTCACGACAACATAATCTACATTTCGAATAGATAGTAATTTTGTTCCACCAGCATAGGAAATTGAAGACTGTAGATCTTGTTCCATTTCTGTTAAGGTGTCTTTTAATGCACCTTTATGTTCAACAATCATCTTTTTACCTTCAACATTTTTCTTTTCGCCCTTTTGGAATTCAGAAGCTGAACCGAAATATTCCTTGTATAGCTTACCGTCCTTTTCAATGGTTTCACCTGGAGATTCCTCATGACCGGCAAATAATGATCCGATCATTACCATTGAGGCACCGAAACGAATGGACTTAGCAATGTCACCATGTGTACGAATACCGCCATCGGCAATGATCGGCTTACTTGCAGCCTTTGCACACCATCTTAGAGCAGCTAATTGCCATCCGCCTGTTCCAAAGCCTGTTTTAATTTTAGTAATACACACTTTCCCTGGCCCAATTCCGACCTTTGTAGCATCAGCACCAGCGTGTTCTAATTCTCTTACAGCTTCTGGTGTCCCCACATTTCCAGCGATTACGAAGCTTTCAGGTAGATGCTTCTTAATATGCTTGATCATTTCGATAACTGCATTTGAATGTCCATGTGCAATGTCGATTGTAATAAAGTCAGGAGAAAGGTTTTCCTCCGCCAACTCCTTAATAAAGCTATACTCTTCTTCTTTGACTCCTACGCTAATAGATGCAATTAATTGACGAGACTTCATTTCTTTAATAAAGTTGCGACGTTTTTCAGGTTCAAATCGATGCATAATATAGAAGTAGCCATTTTCAGCTAAATAGATTGAAATTTTTTCATCTATAATTGTCTGCATATTTGCAGGTACGACTGGTAATTTAAATGTATGTCCTCCTAAAGTAATTGAAGTATCACACTCTGAACGACTATTTACAATACATTTTGAAGGAATTAATTGAATATCTTCGTAATCAAACACATTATCCATGAAATACACCCCTAAATACGAATATTAAAGTTAAGTTATTAGTGAAACGTTCGACCATTTGCTAATTTACCTCATTTTTGATTGAATGTCAAAGACTTTTATCTACATAGGTATTTTTTTCTTAATATAATTCAGGAGTTGCCTCTTAGTTTCAAACAGGAGAATAACCTTTGAAAATTGGTTCATTCTATTACTAATCAGTTTATTTGGGAGGGTATAACATGCAGTCGTATGAATTGACAGATATGATTATTGATGATGATTTCTATGGTGAAGAAACAGTTACTGCGACAATCACTCATGAAGACAAAAACTATAGTGTGACGTTTAAGAAGAATGATTTAGAAATTATTAATTCATGGGTTTTCGAAGAAGAAACATCCTTGCCAGCCAATTTAACAGATGAGTTAATTGAAGCAGTAAGAAACGAAGTAAGAGGAAGGATCTAGTCTTAGACTAGGTCTTTTTTGTTGATCTTTAGCTGATTAATAATCCTTAGGACAGATGCCGTTCCGATTTCTACACATTTGCCATCTACTGAAGTAATCATAAAACAGTAGAGGTGTTTATATGAGTCCAAAACTAGAGAAATTTGTAGACTATTTACCTATAATGGAAGCAATACGTCCTTCAAAAACAAAGGATAAGCGTCATTATTACGAGATCAAAATGGAGGAGTTCTCACAAAAAATGCATAGAGATTTACCTCCAACCCGAGTTTGGGGATATAACCGTCAAGTCCCGGGTCCTACAATTGAAGTAAATCAAGGTGAACCAATTGAAATTAAGTGGGATAATCAACTTCCTTCAAGGCATATATTGCCAGTCGATCGGTCCATTCATGATTCCGATCTGCCAGAGGTACGAACAGTCACACATTTGCATGGGGGGGAAACTCCATGGCCAAGTGATGGTTATCCTGAGGCATGGTTTACTAAGGATTACAAAGAGGTTGGTCCTTTTTTTCAGAAAGAAATATATGAATATCCCAATAAACAACGAGCGACGATGCTATGGTACCATGATCATGCGATGGGAATGACGAGGCTTAATAATTATGCAGGTTTAGCAGGTGCTTATATTATTCGGGATAAGCATGAAAAGTCTTTACATTTGCCATCTGGTTCGTATGAGATCCCATTAATTATCCAAGATCGTTCATTTAACGAAGATGGGTCATTGAATTATCCAACTCAGCCTAATGATGCATCGGAAGAGCTTCCAAATCCTTCAATTGTACCAGCATTTACAGGAGATACTATTTTAGTAAATGGTAAAGTATGGCCATATGTAGAGGTAGAGCCTAGGAAATATCGTTTTCGCATATTAAATGCATCAAACACAAGAAGTTATAGTTTGTATCTTAGTTCGAATCAACCAATCTATCAGATAGGGTCTGATGGTGGACTGCTGCAAAAACCAGTTGAAATGCAGGTTATCTCAATGCAACCATCTGAACGAGTTGATGTTATTATAGATTTTGAGAGATATAAGGGACAGGAATTGATTTTAAAAAATGATCTTGGAGAAAATGCCAGCCCAGAGGATGAAACAGATGATGTAATGCAAATAAAGGTAAGTGATTCCCTTTCTGCACCAGATAAAAGCATCATCCCGAAACGATTATCTCATATACCATCTTTAAAAGGGAATGAGATAGTGGCAATGAGAAATTTAAAGTTAGTTGGTTCATCTGACAAATATGGCAGACCATTACTCTTACTAAATAACAAAAGATGGCATGAAGCTGTTACAGAGAAACCTAAAGTAGGAACAACGGAAATATGGTCATTTATTAATACAACAGGATTTACGCATCCGATGCATATTCACTTAATCCAATTTCAAGTATTAGAGCGACAACCCTTTGATTTGGAGAAATACAATCATGACGGATCAATTATTTACACAGGACCACCGCAATCACCTGAACCAAATGAACGTGGCTGGAAAGATACTATAGCCTCTCCTTCTGGCTTTATTACACGTGTAATTGGCAAATATGGACCTTATTCTGGTAATTATGTTTGGCATTGTCATATATTAGAACATGAAGATTATGATATGATGCGACCACTTAAAGTAATTGATCCAGAATAATTAGATTGTTTAACCTAGAGGGTGTCCTTATAAGTGAGCACCCCTCTATATACTCTTAACTGTATGGCAACAAAGAGCCTTTTTCCTCCAAAGAAAAAGGTTTTTTGTTTTGGATAAATTCTTTAATACTAATAGAAACTAGTTTTATTAAACCGTTTAGGAGTTGTGTCATGAAGAAAAATATTGTTGATTTGATTAGCCCTGAAATGGAGAGTGAAATAAATCTAGCTCTAAAAGAAATGACGTTTTCTAAAAATTTTCGTTCCGCAACTGCAGAAGAATGGTTTATTTTTTTAGCTGATTACCAGGACCCTAAAACGCAAGGGGCAGCAGGGAAAGTCATTATTCATTATGATCTTCAAGGTAATAAAGATATATTTATTAACACGACGATCATATTTGACGATCCCAAACTTTTTCAACCAAGATTAGATTCTCTTATTTACGCCATCTGTGATGAGCTAGTCAACCGTTTAGTTGGCTATGCGAATACTTTACTGTCTGTTCATGCTGGAGATAATTCGTACCAGGCAGAGTATGTTAGATCTTAGTTTTCATATCAGGGAATAGGCTTGGTTTAGTCGTTCTATGATTTTGCGAGAACTTGCTTGAATTCTTCTGTAAGCATCGGAACAACCGTGAAGAGATCACCAACTATTCCAAAATCAGCAATTTTAAAGATGGGAGCGTCACGGTCTTTGTTAATAGCGATAATGACTTTCGATTGACTCATGCCAGCCACATGCTGAATCGCTCCACTTATGCCACAAGCAATATAAATTTCTGGTGTGACCACTTTTCCTGTTTGACCAATTTGCAAAGAGTAATCACAGTAGTCCGCATCACAAGCTCCCCTTGAGGCACCTACAGCTCCTCCAAGTAAATCTGCTAATTCTTGAAGAGGCTTAAAGCCTTCTTGACTCTTCACACCACGCCCACCGGCAACGACAATCTTCGCTTCTGATAAGTCTACTTTCCCTGAGGTGTTACGAACCACCTGTTGAATAGTAGCCCTTAGGGAAATGGGGTTGCTATATTCTACCTTTTCAATTGCTATGCTGCCATTTTTGATTTCTATGGTGTCAATATTATTTGGCCTAATGGTTAATACCCAGGGAGTAGAACAGAATTTCTTTGTTTCAAATGCCTTTCCTGCATAGATAGGTCGGGTGAATAAGACTTCGTTTTCTAATGTCTCTATTTTTATGACATCAGATATTTGGCCTGCATCATGACTTGCTGAAATAATTGGAGCTAAATCTCTCCCAATCGCGGTATGTCCTAATACAATGCCTTCAGGACTAGATAACTCAACTAATTGATTCACACCTGCTACGTAGGATTCTGGATTATATTGTTCTAAATCAGGATGATCCATCACATAGATCTTCTCTATACTCTCATCTGAAATGCTGTTCGCTAATTCTGTAATTTGATATCCTAAAATAGCGATATGAATGTTATCACCTTTTTTAGTACATAGTTTAGCAGCCTGAATCGCTTCATACGAAACTTGACGAAGCTTCCCGTCACTATGCTCAGCAATGACTAAGATTGTTTTACTCATAGGAAGACCTCCTTGAAATTAGTAAGTAGTTTACAACTGCTATAATACTTTTAGATCATTTTGAAGCTTATCAACTAAATCACTCACCTGTTCTTGGAACTCACCTTGTAAGATCTCGCCTTGTTTTTTTTCGGGAGGAAGATGAAGGGAAACGCGATTTGTCTTTTCGACTAGATCAGCCTCGCTAATAGATAAATCATCAAGGCTTAGCCGGATAAGTGGTTTTTTCTTAGCTTTCATTATGCCCGGTAAGCTAGGATACCTGGGTTCATTTAAGCCTTGCTGGGCTGTAAAGAGAGCAGGTAATTTAACTTCAATTTCTTCTAGATCACCCTCGGCATCTCTACAAACATTAGCAATTCCATCATTCAGTACTAATTTCGTAATCGATGAGACATGGGGGATATCTAGTAATTGAGCAAGACGAATAGCTGTTTGGCCTGCACCATTATCTACGGAAAAATACCCTCCAAGAATCAAATCATACGTTCGACTATTTAAATATGCAGCTAGCACCTTTGAAATAGAAGTCTCGTCTGAACCGATTTTTTCATCAGAAATTAGAACTGCCTCATCCGCTCCCATAGCAAGAGCGGTTCTTAATGCTTCAGTTGTTCGTTCTGGACCTACGGATAGAATAATTACCTTTCCGCTAGAAATCTCTTTTTTTTGAATAGCTTCTTCAATTGCATATTCATCATATGGGTTAATCACAAATTGAACGCTATCCTCGGATATACTTCCATTTTCAATGATTATCTTTTCTTCAGTATCAAAGGTTTGTTTTATAACAACATAAATATCCATAATTCATTCTCCTTTCATGTTTCGAGTTCTTGAACAATCATTTACGTGCATATCATTATTGAAAACCCTTTCAAAAAATGATTCTCAGTTACATAATCAATTTATGTCACAATTTTCGTTCCATTCATATTAAATTTTTTGGAAAATGAAAACGAATATCTTCCTTCTTTTGGAAATATACGTATTGTGATCGATCCACAAGGTGGTGAAAAGGAGAATGAAAGATTATCAATTAAGAAAGGGTTGAACGCTATGGTTTGGCAATGGCTCCAGTTTAGTGGTTTTCTTATTGTAAGCGCTTACGCGTTGTATTTGTTTTTTAAGGCTGTTTATCATCGTTATTTATATATTAAGCTCGGGCAAAAAGAAAAGATTGAACATGATTTGTATGGACGTTTTGCTACATTCGTTAATGAAATACTAGGACAGAAGAAGCTATTAAAAGATCGCAAAAGTGGAATAATGCATGTCATTATTTTTTACGGATTCATTATTCTTCAATTAGGTGCCTTGGATATTATTGTGAAGGGGCTTGGCGTAAAAGCTCTACCTATTCCTGCCTATCAAGTATTCAGTCTATCGCAGGAAATAACTGTCTTTCTCATATTTTTAGCAGTAGGATATGCAGCTCATAGACGTTATAACGAGAAATTATCCCGTCTAAAGCGTGGAAAAAAACCTAGTATTGTCATCTTTTTAATTTTTTCATTAATGATCAGTGTTTTGTTAACATTAGCGTTTGAACGAGTCATTCATGGTGGAGGGGTTTCGTGGTATGCTCCAATATCGTCATTAATTGCTGCCCCTTTTAGCGAACTAGGAACAACATCGGCTAACATCCTCTTTTATCTATTTTGGTGGTTACATCTACTAATCTTACTAGTTTTTCTTGTCTACGTACCTCAGTCAAAGCATTTTCATTTAATTACTGCACCAATTAATCTTTTATTAAGAAAAACAGATCATCTTGGAAAATTAAAAAAATTAGATTTAGAAGATGAAGAAGCAGAGACATTCGGTGTTGGAAAAATTGAAGATTTTACCCGCCAGCAAATGGTCGATTTCTATGCCTGTGTTGAATGTGGTCGATGTACGAATGTTTGTCCCGCATCGAATACTGGGAAAATTCTCTCGCCAATGCATTTAATTGTCAAGCTCAGAGATCATTTGACAGAAAAAGGCGCAGCGATTACATCGAAATCAGCCTGGGTACCTGCGTTTGCCTTTCAATCGACTACAACAACACATCGAATGGAGAGGGTAGAGACTGAAATAAGTGATTGGTCTCAAGCAGCGTTAACGATCGAACCAACAATGTCACTTCAAGAAAGGATGTGGAAGAAGACAGCTACTGATCCGAAAGAGCTGTCGTTAATCGAGGATGTTATTACGGAAGAAGAGATTTGGGCTTGTACGACTTGCAGAAATTGCGAGGATCAATGTCCAGTTGGCAATGAGCATGTTGATAAAATAATAGATTTACGTCGTCACTTACTACTTATGGAGGGACGTGTGCCTTTTGAAGGACAGCGTGCCATTCAGAATATTGAAAGACAAAGTAATCCATGGGGGATCAATCGCAGAGAGCGAGAAAAATGGGTTGAGACGATTGATGGCGTACTCGTTCCAACTGTTAAGGAAAATCCTCAATTTGATATTTTATATTTCGTTGGTTCAATGGGGTCTTTTGATAATCGCAGTTTACAGGTGTCTAAATCATTCGCACGTTTACTGAACGAGGCCTCAGTCAATTATGCGATCTTAGGAAATGAAGAAAAAAATTCCGGAGACACACCTAGAAGAATGGGTAATGAAATGCTATTTCAACAACTCTGTCTTGAAAATATCGCAACATTGAAAAAGTACAATGTGAAAAAAATCGTGACAGCCTGTCCTCATACGTATAACACATTTAAGAATGAGTATCCTGATTTCGGGTTAGAAGGAGTTGAGGTTATTCACCATACCGAATTTCTTGATTCGCTTTTAAAAGAAGGACGCTTAATTCCTAAATATGAAGTGAAGGAACGAATTACGTATCACGATTCTTGTTACCTAGGACGCTACAACAATATATATGAGCAGCCTCGTGATGTTCTCCGGTCGATTGCAGGAGTCGAATTAGTAGAAATGGATCGAAACCGTGAGAATGGTATGTGCTGCGGTGCAGGTGGTGGCATGATGTGGATGGAGGAAACAGCGGGCAAAAGAGTGAACGTTGCAAGGACAGAGCAAGCTCTCCAAGTAAAACCTACAGTCATTAGCAGTGCTTGTCCGTTCTGTTTAACAATGCTTGAAGACGGGACGAAAGCAAAAGAAGTGGAAGTGAAGGCAAAAGATATTGCTGAAATACTAGAACGAGCAGTATTTGGTCCTGAAAATGAATTTCTAAATTGAGCAAGTAGGAGGTTATAAAGTAATGGATAGACAAATTCGTCGTGCTGCTGTTATTGGTTCTGGTGTTATGGGTGCAAGCATTGCTGCACACCTAGCTAATATAGGGATACCTAGCTTACTTCTTGATATTGTACCGGCTCAATTAACGGATGAGGAGATAGCTAATCAACTTTCCCTTGAAAGCAAACAAGTACGTAATAGATTTGCGAGTCAAGCGATAAATAAGTTGAAAAAGACAAATCCATCCCCTTTATTTGATCGAGATCTTGTGGCTCTTATCAGTCCAGGGAATATTGAGGATGATTTAGATAAAGTTAAGGAGGTTGACTGGATCATTGAAGTCATTGTTGAAAATCTTGAGATCAAACAGCAATTCTATAAAAAGTTAGAATCAGTATGGGTTAATGGCACTATTGTTAGCACGAATACATCTGGAATTTCAGTTAATGAGATGGTTAAGGATCTACCAGATTCCTTTAAAAACCACTTCCTTGGAACACATTTCTTTAATCCACCTAGGTATATGAAGCTTTTAGAAGTCATACCAGGAGAAAAAACATTGCCAGAGGTCAGTAGCTTTATGAAAGATTTTTGTGAGAAAAAGCTTGGTAAAGGAGTCGTTGTCGCCAAAGATACACCGAATTTTATTGCCAATCGAATTGGGACGTTTGGCCTGCTTGTCACGCTAAATGAAATGCTTGAAAAAGGATTTTCAGTTGAGGAAGTCGATGCAGTTACTGGACCATTGTTGGGGAGACCCAAAAGTGCTACATTTCGGACATTGGATTTAGTTGGGATTGATACATTTATCCATGTAGCAACGAATGTATCAGAAAAGGTCAATAATCGATCAGAGCAACAGATCTTCGAAGTCCCAAAATTGTTAAAACAGATGGTAGTCAACGGATGGATCGGTGAAAAGGCAGGGAAAGGCTTTTACCAAAAGGTGGAAAAAGAGACAAGAAAAGAAATTCTTTCATTAGATGTAACTACATTGCAATACAAACGACAGAACAAAGTTGTTGGTTCTTCTTTAGAATCAGCAAAATTAGTCAAGGGTCCAGAAAGAAAGTTGAAAGCATTACTCGCTGGTCAGGATCGCTATTCAGAGCTTGCATGGAATATTTTAAAAAAAGTTCTTTTATATTCAGCAGAAAAGTTAGGCGAAATCGCCGATTCGATTATTGAAATAGATCAAGCAATGAGATGGGGGTTTAATTGGAGCTTAGGCCCTTTTGAAACTTGGGATGCAATTGGACTAAAGTCGTCTGTAGCAAAAATGGAAGACGAGGGCCTAGTCGTTCCCGAGTGGGTTAAAGAGTGGATTGATGCTGGAAATAACTCCTTTTATTTAAAAGAAAATGGTTTCACCTATTATTCTTCAAAAGGTAAATACAGATTAGTTGACTCAGTGCCTGAGGTTATTTCGTTGAAAGCACTTAAAGAACAGAACAAGGTGATTCTCTCAAACAATGGGGCGAGTTTAATTGATCTTGAAGATGGGATTGCTTGCCTTGAATTCCATTCGCCTAACAATGCAATCGGAGCCGATATTTTGATGATGATCGAACAAAGCATTGAGGAGGTGCGTCGTAATTTTAATGGTCTTATCATCGCAAATCAAGGCCGAAACTTTTGTGTTGGTGCGAATTTAATGATGCTTTTAATGGAAGCTCAAGATGAAGAATGGGATGAAGTCGATCATATTATTAAGATGTTTCAAAATACAATGCTACATTTAAAACAGTTTGAAAAACCAGTCGTGACAGCCCCACATCGAATGACATTGGGAGGAGGGGTCGAAGTCTGTCTTCCTGGTGATCAAGTCGTTGCATCTGCAGAAACCTATTATGGTTTGGTTGAAACAGGGGTTGGTTTAATTCCAGCAGGTGGAGGCTGTAAGGAATATGTGAGCCGTATAAGTGAATCAGCGTCTGAACAACTAACAGACATTCAACCACTCGTAAATAAATTGTTTGAAACAATTGGAATGGCAAAAGTATCGACAAGTGCTTTGGATGCACAGAAATTAGGTTACTTACGTAAATCAGATCTAATTGTGACAAACTCAGATCATGTGATCTATGAAGCTAAACAAGCTGCGTTGAGATTAGTAGATCGTTATGTTCCGCAGAAAAACGAGAGAATTCATGTTGTTGGCAAAGAGGGGAAAGCCATCATGAAGCTTGGTGCCTACCAAATGAAATTAGGTGGCTATATAAGTGATCATGATCAATTAATTGTGAATAAGCTGGCCCATGTATTAGCGGGTGGAGATGTTCCAGCAGGTACATTAGTGAGTGAGCAGTACCTATTAGATTTGGAACGGGAGGCTTTTTTAAGTCTATGTGGTGAACCGAAAACACAGCAACGGATGCAGTATATGTTAACAAAAGGAAAACCACTACGAAATTAACAAAATGAAAGAGGTGAAATGTGATGAGGGATGCAGTTATTGTCTCAATTGCACGCACACCCGTAGGCAAAGCCAAAAAAGGTGCTCTCGCACAAACACGGGTTGAGGATTTAGGGAAAACCGTTTTGGATGCTGTTATGACACGAACACCGTGCCTTAAAAAAGAAGAAGTAGAAGATATTATTTTTGGATGTGCAATGCCTGAAGGAGAGCAAGGGTT
Source organism: Halalkalibacter suaedae (assembly GCF_017939705.1). Classification (GTDB taxonomy): domain Bacteria; phylum Bacillota; class Bacilli; order Bacillales; family Bacillaceae_D; genus Halalkalibacter; species Halalkalibacter suaedae. The sequence goes on along the minus strand of NZ_JAGKSQ010000002.1, from coordinate 468,830 downwards.
AAATATAGCAAGAATTATTTCACTCTATGCTGGATTTCCAGTTACAACACCAGCACTAACTATTAATCGTTTTTGCTCCTCTGGTTTACAATCAATTGCGTTTGCGGCAGAGCGGATTATGCTTGGTCATGCAGATGTTATTATAGCTGGTGGCGTTGAGAGTATGAGCCATGTTCCAATGACGGGCTTTAAGCCATCACCACACCCAAAAATTGTAGAGGAATTACCAGAAGTCTATATGGGTATGGGCTTTACGGCAGAGGAAGTAGCTCGTCGTTATCAAGTTTCGAGGCAGGATCAAGACCTCTTTGCGGCAAACAGCCATCAAAAAGCAGCTACGGCAATCAAGTTAGGGAAGTTCAAGGAAGAAATCACTTCTATTCAAACGACAGTTACTGAAATTAACGAAAATAGTGAAGTAACGGAGAAAAATATCGTATTTGAAATGGATGAAGGCGTACGTGCTGAAACGACAGTTGATGCACTCGCAAGGCTCAAATCTGCTTTCAAACTTGGTGGGACCGTAACGGCAGGAAACTCTTCACAAATGAGTGACGGGGCGGCGGCATCGATCCTAATGAGTAAAGAAAAAGCAGAAGCATTAGGGCTTAAGCCATTAGCAACGCTCAAAGCTTTCGCGGTCACCGGTGTTGAACCTGAAATTATGGGTCTTGGACCAATTAAGGCAATACCAAAGGCTCTTAAAATGGCTGGGGTCGAACTAGATGATATTGATTTATTTGAAATTAACGAAGCTTTTGCAGCACAATGCCTTCAAGTCATTCGCGAGTTGAATATTGATGAGTCAAAGGTAAATGTAAATGGGGGGGCAATTGCCCTCGGACATCCACTTGGCTGTACGGGAGCAAAGCTTACTTCAACCTTATTATATGAGTTGAAAAGACGTGGTGGAGGCTTAGGCGTTGTCTCAATGTGTATTGGAGGAGGGATGGGGGCAGCCGCAGTTTTTGAAGTTTAATAGTATTTGTAAAAGGATTCAACCAATAATTTAAATTTTAGGAGGAATGATTCGATGACTGAAAAGAAAATTGGCGGAAGTTTTATCATTGAAGATGTAGATTTTCATTCAGTTGTGACCCCCGATGACTTTACGGAGGAACAGCGAATGATTGCAGACGCTACAAAGGATTTTATTGAAGCAGAAGTTTTACCGCATGATGAGGAAATTGAGAAATTAGACTATCATTTAACAGTTGAATTGCTTCAAAAGGCTGGAGAATTAGGACTTTTGGGAGCAGATGTACCTGAAGAGTACAATGGTCTTGGCCTCGATAAAGTTAGCTCTACTTTAATTAGTGAACGGTTATCAAAAGCTTCTTCATTTGCCCTTTCACTAGGTGCACATATTGGGATTGGTACGCTCCCGATTGTTTATTTTGGTACGACGGATCAAAAGAGGAAATACTTGCCTGATCTCGTAACTGGAAAGAAAATCGCAGCATATTGCCTAACTGAACCTTCTTCAGGTTCAGATGCATTAGGGGCAAAAGCGACAGCGACACTTTCTAAGGATGGGACGTACTATCTATTAAATGGAACAAAGCAATTTATCACGAATGCTGGTTTTGCTGAAGTGTTCATTGTATATGCGAAAGTGAATGGGAAGGAATTTAGCACATTTATTGTTGAAAAATCAATGGAAGGTGTCAGTATCGGTACTGAAGAAAAGAAAATGGGGATAAAAGGTTCTTCTACATGTTCACTCATTTTAGAAGATGTTAAAGTACCAGTCGATAATTTATTATGGGAAATTGGTAAAGGTCATCTTATCGCTTTCAATATTTTGAACATTGGACGATTTAAACTTGCTGCTGGGTGTTTAGGAGCTTCAAAAGATACAATTGAACTTACTGCAAAATACGCAAATGAACGACAACAATTTAATAAACCAATCTCATCTTTTTCTCTTATCCGAAAAAAAATAGCAGAGATGAATATTAAAACGTTTGCACTAGATAGCATGGTCTACCGGACGGCTGGTTTAATGGATTCTAATATGAGTGAGATTGAATTAAGTGGTTCCGACGCTGGCTTAGCTTCAGCAAAGGTCATTGCTGAGTATGCACTTGAATGCTCAATTAACAAGGTTTTCGGCTCTGAAACTCTTGATTTCCTTGCTGATGAGGGGGTGCAAATTCACGGTGGGTATGGATTTATCCAGGAATACAAGGTGGAACGAATTTACCGGGATTCAAGAATCAACCGTATTTTCGAAGGGACTAATGAAATTAATCGATTACTGATTCCTGGTACACTTATTAAACGAGCAATGAAGGGTGAGTTACCACTCATGCAAAAGGCACAGGCCTTACAATCAGAACTGCTCACATTCGTTCCAACAAGGACATTTGAGCAACTGTTAGAGCAAGAGGAATACCTCATATCAATGGCGAAGAAAATCTTCCTAATGCTTGGCGGTATTGCTGTACAAAAGTATCAATTAAAGCTAGAAGAGGAGCAGGAGATTCTTAGTCATTTAGCAGACATCATGATCCAAGTATTCTCAATGGAAAGCGCTTACTTAAGAACAAAGAAATTAATCGATAAAAAGGGTGAAGCTCATTGTCAGAATTCAATTGAGATGACACAAGTGATTGTTCATGAGTCATTTGACATAATAGAGCACTTAGCAAAGGATGCTCTGTCAGCGATGGAGTCAGGCGACATCCTTCGAACACAACTATCTATACTAAAAAAGCTAGCCAGAAGAGTACCTGTTAATACCATTGAATTGAAGAGACAAATTGCAAAACGAGTGATATCTGCTGAAAAGTTTCTTGTTTAAGTAATTATTTGCTGTAGGCCAAAAAAGGGGTGATTGATATGTCTGAAAAATCGTGGCTAGAGTGTTACCCTAAAGAGGTTTTACCAAATTATGATTACCCTAAACAGAATTTAGCTCAATTCCTGAATGATTCTGCAGAAAAATTTCCTGAACATATCGCTTTAGCATTTTTGGGTAAGAAAATAAAATACAAGGAATTGCTCGATGAAACCTATCGTTTTGCAAATGTATTAAAAGATCTTGGCGTTCAAAAAGGCGATAGGGTAGCAATTATGCTACCTAATTGCCCTCAAGCCGTCATTGCCTATTACGGTTCCTTACTAATCGGTGCTGTTGTTGTTCAAACAAATCCAACCTATATGGAACAAGAGCTTGAATATCAATTGAATGACTCAGGAACGTCAATCCTAATTGCACTTGATCTATTATTTAAGCGAATTCAACGCGTAATACCTAAAACTAATGTAAGAAATATAATCTTTACCTCTATCAAAGATTATCTCCCTTTTCCAAAAAATATACTCTATCCATTAACAGTGAAAAAAGACGGCTTATCAATGGATGTCACTTATAGTGAAAAGGTCCACTCCTACAAACATCTTCTTAAATCAGCATTAGCGATTCCGATTACTGTAGAACTTGATGCAGAAACGGATCTCGCTCTACTTCAATATACTGGTGGCACAACTGGTATAGCGAAAGGGGTCATGCTTACTCACTATAATTTAGTTGCAAATACAATCCAAACAAGAGCTTGGTGCTACAAGAGTGAAGAAGGAAACGAACGTTATCTAGCAGCATTACCTTTTTTTCATGTATTTGGTATGACCGTGTTAATGAATCTCGCGATGAGGCTTGGTGGAATGTTGATCCTATTACCGAAGTTTGATATTGATTTGTCTTTAAAATTAATAGACAAGATGAAACCCAGTACCTTTCCAGGGGCACCAACGATGTATATATCGCTAATTAATCATCCTGACGTTCAAAAATATAATTTGTCCTCTATTAATATTTGTATTAGTGGTGCTGCACCATTACCTGGAAATGTTCAGGAACGATTTGAAAAGTTAACAAATGGAAAATTAATTGAGGGGTATGGTTTAACCGAAGCATCACCAGTAACACATGCAAATAATATCTGGGAAAAAAGAAAACTTGGTTCGATTGGTATACCATTCCCTGATACAATAGCTAAAGTCGTCGATCCAGAGACAGGTGAAGATGTTGAGAATGGAAATGTTGGAGAGTTACTTATCCAGGGGCCACAAGTCATGCAAGGATATTGGAATCAGCCTATAGCAACGAGTGAAACATTAAGAGATGGTTGGCTTTATACTGGTGATATGGCGATGATGGATAACGATGGTTTTTTCTATATTATGGACCGGAAAAAGGATCTTATTATTGCAGGTGGATTTAATATTTATCCTCGGGAAATAGAAGAGGTACTATTTAAACACCCAGCCGTGATGGACGTAGTAGTAGCTGGAGTACCAGATGAATATCGAGGTGAGACAGTGAAAGCCTATATTGTCTTAAAAGAAGGTGTATCAACAGACGCTAATCAGCTAGAAGCATTTTGTCGAGAAAGACTTGCTGCTTACAAGGTACCGAGAAAATATGAGTTTCGCACAAGCCTACCAAAAACCTTAGTCGGCAAAACATTGCGTAGATTAGTCGTTGAAGAGGAAAAGAATAAAGGGTTTGTAGAGTGAAAGATTTTTAGTTTGCTAGACCTAGAATGAAGAAAGAGATCATTCTAGGTCTTTTAAGCTTTAGGAAATTGATTCATTATTATCAGGCGATTCCTCAGTGATCCCGTTATTATTATTGTTAACAGTGAAAATGATCATTCTCTTTGGAACTAAAGCTAAAATAAATAAGAGAACACTAAAAAAACAAATAGTTTATTATTCATCCTCTGCCTCCTTACAGTAATTTACAATATTAATTATAAAATAATAGATTATAAATAAATAGATAATTAGTAAAAAAATTCTATTTTCAGTTCAATAGTTTGTCATAATTATATTATGTAAACTTAGTGTTCATTAATTGAAATATGAGAACATATCGAGACCATTTTTAGTTAAGAATCAAATTCCTAGATTAATCGCGTAAGAATAATAAAAAAAGACATTCAAGGCATCCCTGAACGTCTGTTAAATAGTTAGATTCGAGAAAAACCTTCTGCCTCTAGGTAGTTAGTGGCTTCTCTGTATGAATTAAATGTTCCATCAAGAACATCCTCATCAGTATAAACATTCCAAATATCTTCTTCTTTAAGTACTGTAAGTGTAACGGTATTGTCATTAATCCAAACTTCCTCGGTTGGTTCATCAAGTCGCTCAGTTTCTCTTGGTGTTAAGGAGAGAATGGCTTTTCTAACAGTTGATCGAATGGCTTTTTCGGTAAAGTTGCGAATATTAACCATACCTTTATCATTCGTTTCGTACCCAGTCATTTTACCGGCATAAACAAATCCATTTCCATTTGGATGGAGATGATAGACAACATTTTTCTGATCGTACGAGCTTTCATTGTAATGAAAATTCACACGTCCTAATGATACATCTTTTCTTTCTAGCTCGGGAAATGATTCAATAATTGCTAATTTTTCTTCAAATGTTAACATAGTGCCTCCAATATACTATTATGTAGTTTCTAACTATACCATAATTACTGATTGTTCGCTTTGGATGGAATGTCTTTTTTTATTATGAGCAGGCGACGCTTAATTTAATACAATAGGGGTCGTTCTACACTTTATTTATGTGTAAGTAATACCTATAGTTAATTATAGAAGAGGAAAGATGACAAATATTTGATATAGTATGCTAATTCAATACCTTAACTTCTTTAATGGGGGGAATAACAATGAAACAATTGAAAGGGAAAATTGCGATTATTACAGGTGCTAGTCGACTGAAAGGTATCGGGGCTGCAATATGCTTAGAACTAGCTGAAGCTGGATGTGACATCTTTTTCACATACTGGACAGAGTATGACCGAACTATGCCGTGGAATATTGAATCAGAAGAACCGAGGTTACTAAAGGAACAATTACTAGAAAAAGGGGTGAAAGTCTCCTCCGTAGAGCTGGACTTGTCTAAGTCTAATGCAGCGACTGATCTATTAAATCGAGTCATTGATGAATTTGGTGAGCCAGACATATTAATAAATAACGCAGCTTACTCTACGAATAATGACTTTACTTCTCTAACTGTAGATGACCTCGATCAGCATTATTTCATTAATATTAGAGCGACAACACTGTTGAGTAGTCAGTTTGCTAGGACATTCAAAAAGAAAAGAGGAGGAAGAATCGTAAATATTACGTCGGGACAGTTTCAAGGACCAATGCCTGGTGAATTAGCCTATGCAACAACTAAAGGAGCCATCGATGCTCTAACAATTACACTCGCAGCAGAGGTAGCCAAACTTGGAATAACTGTTAATGCGATAAACCCTGGTCCAACTGATTCAGGCTGGATGACTGATCATGATAAGAGCGAATTACTTAAAATGTTTCCGTTTGGCAGAATTGGCGAACCTAGAGATGTAGCTAGAACGATTAGATTTTTGGTTAGTGAGGATGCTGAGTGGATTACAGGACAAATCATTCATTCAGAAGGTGGATTTAAACGTTGATCAATAACTCTCGACTAACTTCTGAATGATTAATTAGTACATAAAAGATTGGGGCAATTTGATAATATCACCAATGATAATATTTCGCACTACGAAACATTATGCTAAAATAAATGTGTTGAAACAAATTACTAGGAGCGTGAATAAGATGATTGAGTTTCCAAAACCAGATTTAGATCAGTTTTTTCGGACATTTGCGATTACGACCTTTGCTGTCAGTAAAGATGAAAGTCGATTAATTTTCAGCAGTAATTTAAATGGAAAACATAACCTCTGGGCAATTGATTTCCCGAACCAATTTCCTTATCTATTTGCACAGGTGGATCAAGCGTGTAATTTCATCAAAATTGATGGAGAAAATCAAATGGTTCTTTCTGGATTTGATAATGATGGAGATGAGAACTACCAAATTTACGCATTACCCTTGGATGGTGGCAAGCGACAACCGTTTATTGGTGGAGAAAAAGATCAGAAGTTCTTTTTTGCTGACCAGTCTGCGAGTGGCAAGAACATTTACTATGTCACAAGTAAAGACAATCCACAATTTCTAAACATCCATCAATATAATTTAGAGACAGAGCAAGATAAAATTATTTACAAAGGTGAATCCGCAGCTAGTTATTTACAATCAGTATCTCCAGACGAAGAAAGTTTCGTTACGACACGTATGCTAGCAAATACATATCAGTTATCCTATGCCCATGTTAATGATGAAGAGATACTACTTACTCCATCAAAAGAAGACGTACACACAAGCTCTAATGCTGTATACGTTGATAATTCAACGATCTACTTTTTAACGAATTACGGTGAGGAATTTTCTTATATTGCTTCCTTCGATCTGCTCACAAAAACATTTGAACCGGTATTAAAAATAGAGACTGAAAATGTAACTGAATTAAAATGGAATAAACAACAAGCGACTTTTTATTTTGTAACGGAAAAAGGTGTTACTGATCATTTATATTCTTTAAAGCTTGGTGAACAACGTGCTAACCGAATTGATTCGCCAACAGACGTTATCGAAAAGCTAGTAGTAAGTGAAAGTGGTAATTTGTATTTAATGGGGAGAAGTGCGACCATTCCAACAAATATCTACCGAAAAGTAGTAGGAAAGACATTTGAAAGGATTACAAATAATCTTGTCCTTGGTGTAACGTCTGAACAAATGGTGGAGCCCGAGGTTGTCACGTATAAGTCATTTGATAACATGGAGATTGAAGCGCTCCTATTTAGAGCAAAACCAGAAGTTTCAAATGGTCATACGATTTTTTGGCCACATGGCGGGCCTCAATCAGCTGAACGAAAATGGTTTCGAGCTATGTTTCAATGCTTCTTAAATCGTGGTTATACTATTTTCGCACCTAATTTTAGAGGGAGTACAGGTTATGGAGCAACTTTCACAACACTTGTTGAAGGTGATTGGGGGCACGGTCCACGTCTAGATTGTGTTCATGGAATCGAATGGTTGTTCGATCAAGGAATTACCGAGCGTGACAAGTTGTTTGTCGTGGGAGGTAGTTATGGTGGTTATATGACCCTTCTACTAGCGGGACGTCACCCTGAATATTTCAAAGCAGTTGTTGACATATTTGGAGTAAGTAACTTATTTACATTTATTAATTCGGTCCCAGATCATTGGAAGCCAATCATGAACCGCTGGGTAGGAGATCCAGTTAAGGATAAGGAACGTTTAGAAACAGATTCACCGACCACCTACTTGGACAGCATGGTCAAACCAATGCTCGTTATACAAGGGGCAAATGATCCTCGCGTCGTGAAAGAAGAATCAGATCAAATTGTTGCCGCACTTAAAGAGAACGGTACTTCTGTTGACTATTTAGTACTTGATGATGAGGGACATGGCTTTTCTAAAAAAGAAAACGAAATTAAAGTTTATGAAAAAATGATTGAGTTTCTAGGGGAATTTCTTTAAGTACTAAAATAGCTGAGTTTAAAATAGGGAGTACAGGAAAAGATGACCTATATTATGGATCATTTAGACCTGTCTCCTTTTTTATTTATTCTCTTTTGGGGCTTTCAGGTCCATGATTCGTTTAAGATTAACTACGAAAATCGTAGTTAATCCCTGAACTTGCAAGACGAATAGACCCGTTCTTGGGCAAGGTACTCCTTTGATATTTAAAGTGACTAAATGGTTTTTGTTTAAGGATCTTCTTTATAGCACCCGTCTAGTAAAGGACAAAGCTTACATTCTCTTCAGCGAATTAATCCTTCAATTAGTTGTTGCAATATTAACCTCGTAATTCTATTAGTTATTTGGCTGAATTTAATAATCACGTGATATTTACTGATTGGAGGAGGAAAATTCTATCTTCCATATCATCAAAGTGGACGGGATGGGCGGGCCGACTCCTGCAGGAAGAAAGGGCAAGTTGAAATCCACCGGCAGAGCCGGTTAGTTCAACGCCCGCCTGCGGAAAGCGAGCCCCCCATCCCGGTAGCGTGTCGAAGCGACTTTTACAGCCACTAGTTTCACCGGTTCATATATTTAAAAATAAATTAAAAAGCGTAGCGATGAAAACTTCGCTACGCTTAAAATATTAGTTTCTAACAGCCTCTTGTTCTGGAAATTTTTTAGAAACCAAATTCGGTGCTTGGACTAATTTCGCCATAATAATCGCAAGTACACAAATCAATCCCGAGATTAGAAATGCTTGTGTAAATGGAATCACTTTTATAATAAATGGTCCTGCAAATGCAGAAAGTCCATAGGCTTGATACATAAAACCATAATTACTTCCAATGTTTTTGGTACCGTAGTAATCTGCTGTTACTGATGGGAAGAGTGCCAGGTATCCGCCAAAACAAAAACCAATCAGTGAAACAGCAACAAGGTAAATACCGTAATTCATTGTGCCGAAACTCATATAGAACATGATTAAGGCAGTGATTCCGTAAATCACCATAAGTGTATTGGTACGACCTAGTTGGTCAGATATTTTCCCTAATACAATTCGACCTGCTGCATTGAATAAGGCTATGACCATTACTGCATTTGCAGCTCTTTCAAGGTTAAGCCCAACAAGCTCGACACCGATATCAACAGCAAAGCTGATGACTAACAACCCAGAAATACTACCAAATAAAAACATAACCCATAACATATAGAATTGATACGTACTAAGCATTTGTTTTGGAGAGAACTGTTTAGTTTCTTCTGAATCTGTACCGTTTGAATTATTAGACTCATTAGTAAGATTAACAGGTGGATCCTTTAACAATTGAGCACCTGCAACTACTAGAAGTAAGTAGATGATTCCTAAGTACATAAATGAAGATGAAACACCAGTACTTTCTACAAAATATCCAATAATCGGCTTATAGATTAATCCACCTAATCCAAAGCCAGCAACAGCAACACCACTTATAAATCCTCTTTTATCTGGGAACCATTTTACACACGCGGATAGTGGACAAACATAAGTCATACCAATTCCAATTCCGCCAATAACACCATAATAAAAGTAAAGCTGAGTCAGAGTCGTTGCCTGACTTGATAAAATCAAACCAATTCCAAGTAATAACCCACCAATTGTTGCAACCCACCTAGGTCCTATCTTATCTTGAAGTCTTCCAGCAAAAATAGTTGTAAATGCAAAGACCGCAATCGTGATTGAGAATGTAAAAACAACATCCTCTCGTTCCCAACCGAATTTATCAATAAGCGGTTGGTTAAATAAACTCCAAGCATATACTGCTCCTAGATTAATTTGAATAATTACAGCACCAAGTACGACCAACCATCTGTTCATAACATTTTCCTCCTAAATCATGTTTCATTAAAAAAGAGACCAACGTAGATAGGAGTTTCCATCAACGTCGGTCTCTTTTGTACTCACAATAATGTGTTTACTTAAGCCACCAAATGTATTTAATTTCTCATTAGGATCAAAACTCTTTTATTTTCAGACAATCTTTTGATGATTTCTTGCACCCTTGTTATAGAACATTGGTACAAGCTATCTAGTTGTCATAACAACTCTATAAGCACTTTATCTATTATTACATAATTATTCTTGTTGTCAACTAGTATCAGCCTATGTCTTAAAATGACGAATCTGGACGTCAGCACAATTTCAAATTATACTTAAGGAAAGCTGACAACATGTTGAAGGGAGTTCTATCCTTGCAAAAGCAATCTTTTAACGCGTTTGTTGAAGCATCAATAACGACAATTAAAGATTTTGATTCAACGCGTATGAGTGATATAAGAAAAATAATAGAGTTAGCTCTTAATTATTACGACCTGACAACGTCAATTCGCGATAAGAATGAGTTATGGATTGAGTCGATTGTTGAAGAAACCATTCTTTCGAAGATCACTGAATTGGCGACTGGCCAAGATCTAAATATTGAAGCTGTATTTAATGGACAAATTGTTCGAAATTATTAAATGTAATTTAGAGATTACATTAGAGAAATAGGGGATAGGCATATGCATCGTAATTTAGAAGAGTGTATTCTCGACCTAGAAAAAGCAGGACAATTAATTCGTGTCCATGAAGAAGTCGACCCGCACTTAGAAATGGCCGCAATACACATGAAAGTATTTGCCGCAGATGGACCTGCGTTATTATTTGAAAACGTTAAAGGCTCAAGCTATCGAGCAGTATCTAATCTGTTTGGTCATTTGGAGAGAAGTAAATTTATTTTTAGGAACACATTAGATTCTACTCAAGACGTGATTGCCCTGCGTAATGATCCAATCAGTGCTTTAAAGAATCCTTTCAAACATATCGGATCAGGCATTGCAGGATCGAAGGCATTACCTATGAAAAAACCAACCAACAGTTTAAATGGTTTTAAAGAAATACAAATTTCCGATATCCCACTCATTCATCACTGGCCAGACGACGGTGGTGCGTTTGTTACGTTGCCACAGGTATACAGTGAGGATCCAGAAAAACCAGGAATAATGAATGCTAATTTAGGAATGTATCGTGTTCAGTTGAGTGGAAATGAGTATGAACTAAATAAAGAAATTGGTCTACATTATCAAATACATCGAGGCATTGGTATTCATCAAGCAAAGGCGAACAAACTTGGAGTGCCTTTAAAAGTAAGTATTTTTATTGGTGGTCCACCGGCTCATACATTATCAGCTGTCATGCCATTGCCAGAAGGATTAAGTGAGATGACCTTTGCTGGTTTATTATCAGGTCGTCGTTTTAGATACAGCTATGTAGATGGCTATTGCATTAGTCATGACGCAGATTTTGTCATAACTGGTGAGATTCATCCAGGGGAGACAAAGCCTGAAGGACCATTCGGGGATCATTTAGGTTATTACAGCTTAACTCATGAATTCCCGTTAATGCGTGTCCACAAGGTATATGCAAAAGAAAATGCAATTTGGCCTTTTACCGTTGTTGGACGTCCACCTCAAGAGGATACAGCCTTTGGTGATTTGATCCACGAATTAACTGGTGATGCAATCAAACAAGAAATCCCTGGAGTTAAGGAAGTTCATGCTGTTGATGCAGCAGGGGTTCATCCACTTCTTTTTGCAATTGGCAGTGAACGCTATACACCCTATCAAAAAGTGAAGCAACCAGCAGAACTGCTTACAATTGCCAATCGGATTTTAGGAACAGGGCAATTGAGTCTTGCTAAATACTTATTCATAGCGGCTGAAGAAGAAATGCCTTTAGATACACATGAAGAAATTAAATTTCTAGCATACATTCTAGAACGAATCGATTTAAGAAGAGATATTCATTTCCAGACCAATACAACGATTGATACACTTGATTATTCTGGAACTGGTTTGAATACCGGTAGCAAGGTTATTTTTGCAGCTTGTGGTGATAAGAAAAGAGACCTTTGTACAGACGTGCCAGAGCACTTAAAAGACTTAAATAACTTTGGCAAAGCATTATTAGTGATGCCAGGTGTTGTCGCAATTGAAGGTCCTAAGTACACGTCAAGTGAACAGACATTAAATGAAATCAAAACGTTAACAACAATGATTGAAGAAAAGGGTGCTATGCCTTCATGCCCTTTAATCATTCTGTGTGATGACAGTCGATTTATGAGTGAAACTATGTCTAACTTCCTATGGGCAACGTTCACTCGCAGTAATCCATCCCATGATATCCATGGTGTAAACAGTTATTATGAAAATAAACATTGGTCGTGCGACAATATCATTATCGATGCCAGAATTAAACCACATCATGCACCGCTGTTAGTTTCTGATCCAGATGTAGAGAAAAACATTGAGCGTTTCTTTGTTGAAGGTGCAAGTTTAAGTGGCGTTATTTCCAAATAGTGTTGAGGGTGTTCCAAAAAGTTATGTTACAACTTTTCTGGAACACCCTCTTTTTAAGTGGGAAACATAAGCAATTTGTAGGAAATTATGATGAGTTTTACATATTCGAGCGTATTCATGTTACGATGAATAAAATGATGTAAGGGGAATGAAATGCTTTATATTCGTAAGGCAAACTCAAATCATGTCAATGGAATTTCGGATGTGTGCACTAAAGCTAATTGGACAACATACATCAATTTACATAAGAAGAACTATATCCAAAGAGTTATAAACAAATATTATAATTATGAACGGATTTTAAATAAAGTGACTAATACCGATAAGGAATGGGGAGGGTACTTTGTTGCATTAGACAATAACCAAGTGGTAGGGGCTTGTGGTGGTGGAATAATTGAAGATGAGGTTGGAGAAATTTATGTACTGTATATAAGACCTGATCGACGTAATGAAGGGATCGGGACAATGCTGCTTACTGCAGTTACAAAACAACAAAAGGAAGAATATCAAGCTAAAGAACAGTGGGTTTCAGTTCAAAAAGATAACAATCTAGGTATTCCTTTCTATGAAGCGAAAGGATTTTGTTTTATGAACGTTGAAGATGGATTGGACGATGAAGACAACTATATTTCATTGAGATATCGTCGGTTCTTGTAATCATAGAGTGATTAAAAGAAACATGCTTACAAATAATTGTAGGCATGTTTCTTTTACATTAAAGTGGATGAAGAGCCTCTGATTGCTCAATATGAATAAATGCGTTGTATCGTTCAGAGATCTGTGATGGTACATAATTTCCAAGATGTTCATATTTCGGATTATAGCTAACCCCAATGGCACGGTGCCCGATTGTTTCTGAAAATAAATGATGATTTTGCTTATTAAACATAATGAACTTATTAAACGCACCTGCTCTGTGTAAGAAGTCTTCCCAACTGCCTAGTGTTGCTTTTGGAACAGACATAATTTGTTGCTTTTCACCCCATTTGGTCGCGGCCATAACTGTTCCTTCATATGTGCCAAATCCTATTGCGTACACCTTTTCTTCCCCGTATTTCTCCCTAGTCAATTGTCCGACATTCACTAATTCATCTTTCGCCATATCTGTTGCTCTTGCATCACCAATGTGAGTGTTATGCTCCCAAATGATGCCTTTTGCGTCTTTCCCATAATAATTTGCAACCATATCAATCGCGCTAACCATATGCTGATCACGAATGTTCCAAGATTGATTATCATTTGTCATCATTGCACGATAGTAATCCTCGGCATTATTTGTAACTAAAGCATTGACGTGGAGATTTAATGACGATTCATCTTCTGCAGGAAACTGATGACGAGCTTGATGTAGCTTATTCAATAATTCCATCAGTTCATCAAAGCAATCTTCTCCATATAGAGCTGCAGAAACACCGTACATCTGCGGTTCACGATTAAAAGGTTCAAAGCACTGAAATGCCTTTCTGGCATATTCAGCTACTGGAGACTTGATTTTTTCTAAATGATCGACAACCGCCTCCATTGACTCCCATAGACTATATACATCAATTCCATAAAATCCAACTTTCTCTTTGGACGATTGCTGTTCGTTATATATTTTCAACCATTCAACTAAATTAACAACCTCTTCATTCGCCCACATCCAAGTTGGCCAGCGATTAAATGCTTTAAGCGATGTCTTTGCGTCAGGGGTGTCGTTATAGCCTTTGATAAAGCGATTAACCTCATAACATGAGGGCCAATCCCCTTCAACAGCAATAAAATGAAAGCCTTTCTCTTCAATTAGCCATTTTGAAATTTCAGTTCTCCACGTGTAGAATTCTGAGGTTCCGTGTGATGCTTCCCCGAGCAGTACAAATTGGGCATCTGCAGCAGCTTGCAGTAGCGGCTCCATCTCTTTTATGCTATCGAAACGAATTGAATGTTCTTTAATATGACTTGTTAAATCAAGTGTTTTGACCATTAGTTAATCTCCTTTTTCCTTAGTATGCCTTCAGGTAGAAAATTATAGTAACTTGTATAGTTTCCATTTTTTATTAAGAAGCTAAGAAAAAAGTAGTTGAAATGAGGAAACTAAATGTTTGCAAGCTATAAAGTATTTTCACTTACGTTAATAAAATGGATTGTATTGGCGTTAGTAATAGGGTTAGTTGTTGGTACAACAACGTCTTTTCTATTAACTACAAATGATTTTCTTGGCACGAAAAGGGAAAATCATTCATGGCTCATCTATTTCTTACCAATTGGAGGCTTATTAATAGGCTATTTGTATATGAACTATGGTAAAAATGATGCTGCAAAGGGAAATAATCTTATTATTGAGGGCGTGCATGGAAAAAAGAAGGTATTAAAACGAATGGGACCACTCGTATACATCGGGACATTTATCACGATTATTTTTGGGGGTTCAACAGGAAGGGAAGGTGCGGCTGTTCAAATGGGCGGGAGCATCGCCCAAATGGTTAATCAATTTTTAAAAATAAAGCAAATGGATATGAAGATCTTCCTAATGTGTGGAGTAAGTGCTGGTTTTGGAGCGGCCTTTGGAACACCGATTGCAGGGGCGATCTTTGGAATGGAATTTGTTGCTGTAGGAAAATTGAAATATGAAGCTTTTGTAGCTTGTCTAATCTCTAGCTTTGTCGGACATTATATGGCTGAATCCATTTGGGGCATTAAGCATGAATCACTAATCATTCAGACGATACCTGATACAACATTACAATCCTTCGCAAAAGTGATCATCCTGGCAGTTCTGTTTGGTCTAGTCAGTGTTCTTTACTGCCAACTTAGACATGGCATCCAAAAGATTTCCGAGAAACTCACAAACAAAAATCATATGATCCGTGCATTCACTGGTGGGGTGATTATCATCGTCCTAACATTAATCATTGGAAATCAAGAATACAATGGCCGTGGGCTAGAGATGTTTGAGAACTCTTTTGTAGAGGAGGTTCCACCTTTTGCTTTCCTAGCTAAACTTATTTTTACAGCAGTAACATTAGGCACGGGATTTGTAGGTGGGGAAGCGATTCCGTTATTCTTTATCGGATCGACGCTAGGTAACACACTTTCAGGATTTTTTGATCTACCGTTATCCTTTTTAGCTGGTTTAGGAATGATTGCCGTTTTTTGTGGTGGTGCCAATACTCCGCTTACAGCTTTTCTTATGAGTGTTGAAATGTTTGATGGGAAAGGAATAGAATTTTTCTTTGTTGCTTGTTTAATTAGTTATCTCTTTTCTGGACATCATGGATTATGGCCGTCTCAAACTTTACATGAGCCTAAGAGCAGACTGTTTACAGTTACGGACGGTTCAACGATCGAATCGATAGAGAGTAGTAAAAAGTATAAGTAAAAGTATAAGTTTATTAGTTGAAGATAAAGATCCTCAATTGTCTGAATATGACGCTTCGAATTCGCTACCGGGATGGGGGCACACACCCTCCGGAGGGCATGGAACTAACCGGCTTCACCGATGGATTTCCATTTGCTTTTTTTCTTGCAGGAGTCAGCCCTCCATCCCGTCCGATTTGTTAGAGGACAACTCAGAATCTATTCTTTTCCTTAAGTTTAAGACAGCCTAACCTTACTTTGTAAAATATTGCAGAGGTAGTAATTTACGGTTACTATACCAGTAAGGATCATTATATTTTGACTCTAGTTTAGTTTTGTAACCACGTTTAAGTTTAATAGCCTTTTATTAAACTGATGAAATTGAAACTACTGATGTAAGGGGATGTTGATGTTACTTATTGAGCTTTGTCCAATTTGTAGTAAAGGGAACGAGTGTAACAAAGAATCATGTTGGTGCTTTCAAGAGGAATTCCCGAGTGAGATTTTCAAACTGCTACCAGCAGCTGAGCTAGAGAGGTCTTGTATTTGTAAAGAATGCCTTGTTTCATTTAAGAAGAGCCAATTAGAGGGAGGGGCCATAATGAGTCCAATCACGAATGCTGAAGAATATGATCATCCTATTTTATATGATAAAGAAAATACTCAGATAAATGACCTACCTTTTATCCTAAAATGGGCTAGTAAGACTACTGGTGTAATTATTGATCTTGCTTGTGGAACAGGAAGAGTCACAATCCCTCTAGCTCGTGCAGGTTATCAACTGATAGGGGTTGATATACATAGAAGTATGTTAGAAGAAGCAAGAACAAAAGCTCAACGGGAGAACGTAAATATAGAATGGGAATTGCAGGACTGTACAAAGTTAGATTTGCCTGTTCAAACTCAATTGATTTACTCAGTTGGTAACTCC
Source organism: Halalkalibacter suaedae (assembly GCF_017939705.1). Taxonomy (GTDB): domain Bacteria; phylum Bacillota; class Bacilli; order Bacillales; family Bacillaceae_D; genus Halalkalibacter; species Halalkalibacter suaedae. The sequence continues at coordinate 451,808 of NZ_JAGKSQ010000002.1, read as the reverse complement.
TTTCAGCATTTTCTAACAAACGAAGATCAGGATGCTCTGCTTCTTGCTGTGAATAAGCATTTACAGGTAAATGGAATGTTTATCTTTGATACTCGTTTTCCAAATGAAGAGGAGCTCCTTCAACCAAGTAAAGAGGAATACTGGAGAAGCTATATTGATAAAGATACACAAAATAAGGTAGATGTTTATACAAGTAGCACTTATCATTCAATCAGTCAAATCCAGCATTATCTCACAATTAGAAAATTTAAGAATCTTGCGGGAGACGTCATTGCCGAAAAGAGAACGAATATACATCTTCGCTACACGTTTCCTCAAGAAATGAATCGTCTTTTAACGATGAATGGGTTCGAAATTCTAGCTATTTACCAAGATTGGAATGAAACACCTCTAACGAATGCAAGCGACAATATGATTTATGTTTGTCGAAAAGTAAAAGACCTAGATATAACCTAAGAGATTTCACCTATCATGCATCAAGCCACTTTTTGTAGTATTAGGAAAAGTGGCTTTTCTTTAATAACTGAAAAAATGCCTCTACCTGTGGAAGTTCTCTTACGATATCTGTATAACAAAGCCATGTTGTTCTTTTAATCATTTTTTCATTCGCTACTAAAGGCTTTATTACATACTCATTAAGATTCAAATTAGTCATTGCCATCTCAGGCAACACCGCCATACCAATACCATGCGACATTAGCTGTTTACACGTTTCAATTTGATCCACCTTAATTTTGCGTGAAATCTTAATCTCTGCTTGTTCAACAAGCCATTGTTCAACCAAGGAATGAAAGCTATGGTCGCTTTGAAATTCAATTAATAATTTATTTTTGTGCTCTGGATTGATATCTTTCCTTTCAATAAGATATAAAGGTTCAGAAAACAGTTCAATACAGTTCAGTTGATTTAATTTCTCACCCCGTATAATCATTAAATGAAAATTCGCCATCGACTGCCGAATGTCTTGACTTAAACCTGTAAATAATTCGATCTCTACTTCTGGAAACGTCTGTGTATACTCTTGAAGTACTGTTGGAAGCAAGTATTGGCCGACAACAGATGAAACACCGAGTGAAAGCCTTCCCCTAACTTGATCAGACATTCTTGAGATATCATCTAAAAGCTGATTTTCCTCTGAAATGATTCTTTCTGCCAATGCAATAATCTTTTCTCCTACAGGGGTAACAATCAGTTGTTTATGTGTTCTCAGAAAGATCTTTTCACCCCATTGCTCTTCTATCTGTTTCAACCTCTGGCTTATCGCTGGCTGGGAGATTAATAACTCCTTCGCAGCTGCACGAATCGTCCTCTGCTTTTTAATCATTACTAGTAATTTATAGTCGTCAGTTTTCATAAACACCTCAAATGATAAGTATTTGTTATCATTATTGATAAATAATCAATATTATTCTTATTGTATATTTTTAACTATACTTAATTCAAAGGAAATGTAAAGAAGGAGGAATTGAAATGGGCTTTGAATTAAAGGCAATAGATCATGTTCAGCTGGCTGCTCCTAAGGCTTCAGAGGATACAGCAAGACAGTTCTTTGTTGAAGTATTAGAGTTTAATGAAGTAATTAAGCCTGAGGGAGTAAGAAACCGTGGTGGCGTTTGGTTTGCTAAAGGAGCTATTCAATTGCATATAGGAATTGAAGAACCTTTTATACCTTCTAAAAAGGCACATCCCGCAATTGAAGTTGCTTATATAAATGAGCTCAAGACACATCTCACTGCACATCATATTAACTATATTGAAGATGAGCAAATTGAAAATGCAAATAGAATCTTTGTAGACGATCCTTTTGGAAATCGGATCGAGTTTATCGAATGGAGAAAATGAAAAAATAGAGGGGAAGGAGGTAGTCATAATTTGATTAATATTTCACCAATTGGCTATGCCTATAATGAAAGAGTTGAAGTTACGGATGATTACTGGGGGAGTATCATTACAACGATTAGACTTACACCACCATTAAATGCAGATTCCCTTCAAGAAATAGAAGCATTTTCTCATTTAGAGATTATCTATTATTTCCATCTTGTACAGAAGGATAAGATCATTTTAGGTGCACGTCATCCAAGAAATAATATCTCATATCCGCTTGTAGGTATATTTGCCCAACGAGCCAAAAACCGTCCAAATAAATTAGGGAGTACGATTGTTAAGCTAGTAAAAATAGAGGGTAGCCAGCTCTTTGTCCAAGGGCTAGATTGTATTAACAAGACACCCATAATAGATATTAAGCCTGTTATGAATGAATTTTTACCAAAAGGAAAAGTTACCCAACCAAAATGGAGTCAAGATATTATGAAGAAGTATTGGAATTGATTCTTTCATTCTTCTCCATTAATAATTGTCAAAAGGGTAGAACCTATGAAATAATCTCACTATACTAAAATAACTCGAATGGAGAAATACATAATGTCACTAGAATTGTTCCTCAAGCAACAAAATGAAAAAATGAAAGAGCTAGCAACAGCCTATTCACTTGCATCCTGGAAAGCAGCTACAACAGGAGAAGAGGAGTGGAGCAAAAAAACAGGAGAAGCTGGAGTGGCTTATAGCAAATACTTTAGTAGCTCTGACTTATTTCAACAAGTAAAAGAGTATCTTGATGCTGGTGTAACAGACCCGGTACAAAAGCGTGAACTCAACTTACTTTATTCTGATATCGTCGGGAACCAATTGCCTGAAGAAACATTGACAGAACTTGTAAGTCTATCGACTGAATTGAATTCAACCTTTAACACATTTCGTGCAGAGATTAAGGGGGAACCAGTATCAGAAAATGAAATAAGAAAGATCCTTGGTAATAGCACAGACTTAACTGAAAGAGAAGAAGCATGGCATGCGAGTAAGCAAATTGGTGCAGAAGTTGAGGAAAAGCTGATCACTCTGATTAAAAAACGTAATGAAGCAGCTCGCAGTCTAGGTTATGCGAACCATCACCAAATGGCCTTTGAACTTCAAGAGCTTGACCGTGACTTTGTCTTTTCAACATTTAAGAAGCTTAAGGAAACAACTGATGAACCGTTTCGAAAGGTTAAGCAAGAATTGGATGAAGAGTTATCAGAAAGATTCAATATCACAGTCAACGATCTACGCCCTTGGCATTATTCAGATCCGTTTTTTCAAGAAGCCCCTAATGTCAAAGGTTTGGACATCGATCCATACTACAAAGGCAAGGATATTGAACAAATTACGATTGATACCTTCTCAGCAATGGGGTTAGACATTACACATTTAATTAAAAATAGCGATTTATATCCACGAGATAAGAAAAATCAACATGCATTCATGAGTAATATTGACCATTCTGGTGATATTCGAGTTCTCTGTAATATTGATGAATCAAGCTACTGGATGGATACAATGCTACATGAGTTTGGTCATGCAATCTATGATGATCTTGTAAATCCGAAGCTCCCATTTAGTTTACGTAAATACTCGCATATCCTAAGTACTGAAGCGATCGCTATGTATTATGGGCGAATGGGAAAAAGTCCTGAATGGTTACAGAAATTTGTTGAAATCGATGCAGAAACGATCGAACGATTAACACCGAAATTGGAACGGTTACTTCAACGTCAAATGTTGATTTCAGCCCGTTGGATCATGACGTTTGTCTTTTTCGAGCGTGAACTCTATGAAAATCCTGATCAAGACTTGAATGCCTTGTGGTGGAAAATTGTAAATGATGTTCAATTTATAAATCCGCCAAATGATACGGATTATCCTCATTGGGCAGCAAAAATTCATTTTTGTATTGCTCCAGTGTATTATCAAAATTATTTACTAGGCGAATTAACAGCGTCTCAATTAGACATTTACATTAAAAGAAATGTTTCAATGGATACGTATACTCCTGAGGTAGGTTCTTTTTTAGAGAAGGAATACTTTTATTTAGGTAGTAGTGTTGATTGGATTACAAAAATTGAGAAGGTCACTGGTGAAAAATTAAATCCAACTTACTTTGTTAATCAATTTGCAAAATAGACTTGAAGTCCTCTAAGACTACTTAGAGGACTTTTTTGATGCGAATTTTTATCGAACTATGAAATAAAATGTAGAACTTTGTCTAAAAATGTATTAAAATCAATAGAAGTGTGACGTAGATCACACTTCAAAGGCCATTTCGATTTTGTTCTTAGGAGGCATCAAGTGAAACAGGTACAATCGAAATTTGAGCAAACTGCACAAAATGTGCTGAAGTTAATGGAGGATTCAATTCCAGCAAAATCTTTTTTTGTTGCAACAACTGAAAATGATCGCTTTAAGATTTTAGAGATTATTAATAAGGAAGGTGGCTGTTCAATTGAACTGCCAATTGATAAACCATTACAGGAATCATACTGCAATTATGTCTCATCTAGCCGATCCCCATTACTAATACAAGATGCGTTAGAATCTGATCTGGTGAATAATTTAGCAGTAACCTCTATTTTTTCAATAAGATCCTATCTGGGAGTACCTATTCTTCATGATGACGGACGTGTGTTTGGGACTTTATGTGCTCTTGATCCGAAGCCTAATGTTTTAAATGAAGACCATGTCCCGATACTTGAAACATATTCGAGTATTATTTCAAATTCAATTGAATTAGAAGACATGTTTCTTAAATTAAAAAATTATGAGATTCGTACACAGAAGGAATTATTATTAGCGAATAAAATACAAGCAACTACATTAAGTCAAGATTTTTCAGATGATTTGGTATTAATTGATTATCTTTATAAACCTTCTACATTACTTTCTGGTGATTTATATGCTTGGTATTTAATAGAGGAAGGTGTATACGGTGGAATTATCTTAGATGTGATGGGGCATGGTGTATCATCTGCTCTAATTGGCATGGCCGTCTATTCGCAGCTAAAGGATTTAATTATGACTATACGTGAACCCTTTAATGTAATGAATCACTTAAACCAACTGATTATAGATCTATTTAAGCATGAAGAAGTTACTACATACTTAACCGGGATCTATGTATATATCGATACCAACTTAGGCGAAATTCATTACTTGAATGCAGGGCATCCGCCAGCAGTATTGTTTAGGACTGCTGCTAATAAGAAAACGTATTTAAGTGATGGAACTGTTCCACTTGGAATTATGAACATCCTACCAAACATCGTCGGGAAAATTCAATATCATGAAGATGAATCCCTTTTTCTTTACACTGACGGGCTAACTGATCATTTTAACAAACAAAGAGAGAGTAATCTTACATGGCTTAACCGTTTAATTGACCATGCTCAGGAAACAAAATTTCCTCTAGTTCCATATATCCAACAACTAATTATGGCTGAGGAAGAACTTGAGGATGATATTTGCATCATGTCTATCCAACTACAAAGAAAAAAAGGGGGGATGAATGTCGATGTTAGTGATGAATTTCCAATTACCGTGTGAAGAATATGCGTTAGAACATATTGGTGATGTCATCGAGCATTCACTTCTTAAATTTACTGATACTTCAGATCGTAAGCTTAACTTTGTTATTCAAGAATTGATTGTTAATGCTTACGAGGCAACAGTTAAAAAGTATGAAGATGCCGCGTTGAATTATCATATCGATATCAAGGTTGAGATTAACAATGACTTTATCAGTGCTTCTATTACTGATCGGGGTACAGGAATATCCGAACAACAGTATCGTTCTTTTACTAAGAAAACGTTAGAAGATGCTCTTCACCAAGAGAGGGGACGAGGTCTTCTTATGGTTAAGGAACTAGTCGATCAACTATCTTTTTATCAGGAAGATCATGATTTATTCACAGTAAGTATAGAGAAAAGGAGATAGATAGATGAAAGACAAATTTGAACAGACAACTAAGGATCAGATTCAATTCTTTAAATTAAAAGGCAAAGTACAATTTGGACAAACGGATTATTTTAAAACAGCATTACTTGAAAATTTAGATCAGAATGCAAGAGCGTTCGTTTTTGATCTGACCAAGGTACAGGCTATAGATAGTACTGGAATGGGGCTTCTAGTCACATTTCTAAAGCATGTTGAGCAAGATCGTCCTAATATTTATTTAATAATTAATGATGATTTCATAAAAGAACTGTTTGAAATTGCCAAACTGGATCAACTATTTTCATTACAGACAACAGAAGAGAATGTCATCAAAGATATTAAGGAAAAAGGGGTCTAGTTCTTATGAGATTAGGAATTAAAGAAAAGTTAACATTTGTATTTATTGGATTATTTATTATTGGATCTACTGTTTTAATTTATCATTCTGTTAATACAGCAAAAAAAGATGTATTACTTGTTGCAAATGAAAGTTTACAGGGAGCACTGTCTTTATCTATGTCGTTAATGGATGAGGCATACCCTGGTGAATGGTCTGTTCAAAATGGTGAGCTCTATAAAGGAACCGTCAGTCTGAATAATAATTTTGATACTGTTGATCGAATTGGCTCTTTAACGGACAATGCTGTTACCATTTTTCTTGGTGATACACGAATCTCTACCAATGTTACAGGGGAAAATGGCGAAAGAGCTGTAGGAACACAAGTATCTGATGAAGTGGCAGAACATACTTTACAAGGCGGTAATACTTATTTAGGAGAGGCGATCGTTGTTGGGCGGGAATTAATTACGATTTACGAACCAATAAAAAACGCATCTGGTGAAATTATTGGTATGTTTTTTGTAGGTCATTCAGCTGATGTCTATAACGAAATGATTTCAGAATTCCGGACGCAACTTATTACATTTGGAGTGGTTTTAGTTTTAGTTATTGCAGCAATCATTTTTTATACTGTAGGTAGACAAATAAAACCATTACTCAAAGTAACAAATGTGGCTAAAGAAATTTCACAAGGGAATTTGACTGTTGATCGTCTTGAATTGAAATCTAAAGATGAGATTGGTACTTTAGCTGAATCAGTCAACTTAATGAGTGACAATTTAAAACGACTAATTGCAGGAATTAAAGACACAGCTAATCAAACAGCTGCAACTTCTGAGGAGCTTGCTGCAAGTGCTGATGTAACAGGTGAAATGAGTGCACAAATCGCGCGAACGACCTCTGAAATTGCCGAAGGAACGAATGACCAGTCAGAAGAGGCTGCTTCGATTTTAAGTGCTATGGAAGTAGCGTTTTCGCAAATTGAGCGTGGGAATGAACTTGTTGCTACATCACTTAATAAAGCAACTAGTTCAACAGAAGAAGCTGAAAGTGGAAATGCAGCGATTAGTGATGCGATTAAACATTTAGGAAAAGTTACACACACTGTTGAGTTTGCTACTGAGTCTATTCAAAAGCTAGGTAGTCGATCTGTTGAAATTGGTGGAATTATAACTGTTATTACAGATATCTCTAATCAAACGAATCTGTTAGCTTTGAATGCCGCTATAGAAGCAGCTCGTGCAGGAGAGCATGGAAAAGGATTCTCAGTCGTTGCAACAGAAGTCCGAAAGCTTGCAGAACAATCAACAAGTGCGGCCAACCAAATTACGTCACTAATAGAAGATATTCAATCAGAAACAGAAGTGACTGTAAATACAATGGAGTCCAACTTAGAGGCTGTTAAGGAGCAAGTTTCTCTAATCGAAAAAGGTGGGGCTTCAATTCAAAAGATTGTAGAAAATGTCAAAGAAACGCAGAATGGAATTTATGATATAAAAGATATATTCGGCCTAATTGAATCGTCTACAGTAGGTGTTCTAGGTTCAATTAAAAGCATTAATGAAATAATTGAGGCTTCTGCTGCTTCAACAGAGGAAGCAGCGGCATCTACCGAAGAACAGAGTTCGACGATTGAAGAAATTGCAGCAAGTTCAAGGGATCTAGCAAAGCTAGCTCAGAAATTACAAGAGGATTTATCTTCATTTAAGATTTAAGTAAGTTAAATTAACCTTGATTTTTAAGCATATTTAGAGCCAAATTACAGAAATGTAATTTGTGCTCTTTTTTATTTAGAGACGCTTTTAAAGGAATTGTTCTTGTGATTGTGGAATAAGTAAAAAAATCCCTATAAAGGAGAGAAATCTAATATGGAAAATAAACTAAAGGCAAACGAATACCCTCCATTTTACGGAACCTACATAAAGCTGCTTCCAGATGGTGATTTGATTGAGATGCTTGTCCAGCAAATAGAAGAAACGATTACTATGTTGCAAAGCCTTTCAGACAAGCAAGCTCTTTTTCGGTACGGTCCAGATAAGTGGAGTATTAAGGAGGTTATTGGTCATATCATAGATACGGAGCAAATCATGGCATACCGCTTTTTATGCATTGCTCGTGGTGAAGTTAGAAATATTCCGGGTTTCAATGAAAATGAATATGTTCAAAATGCTTCATTTGATCAACGTTCTCTTAGCGATCTTATCGAACTTCTAACGATTATCAGGCAAGCAACCATTCAATCCGCAAAAAATTTAACAAGTGAAGAGTGGATCCGTAGTGGGATCGCAAATGATTCACCAATTACTGTTCGAGCACTCATTGCCATTATCGCAGGACATGAACGCCATCACCGTAACATTCTTAATGATCGATATATTAATTCTGATAGGTTTCCGGATAGAGCTAATAAATAGAAGATACATTATCAAAATAGGTGGTTCAAACGAATCCATTTGAATCACCTTAGACCCTAAAAAACGGCTTGAGAATCCGCTCTCAAAGACGTTTTTTTCATTTAATTATATTTTGAATTAAACCATTTCACCAAGATTCTTGGAGTTCGTTTTTTGTCAAAAAAACTGAATTGAGATTCCGGAATATCCAACTTCTTTTACATTGTCTTTCACCCAGTTTATTTATGAGAGTTAATTCCCATTTATTCTCTAACAAAGCGGACGGGATGGGAGGGCCGACTCCTGCAGGACATAAGGGCAAATGGAAATCCACCGGCAGAGCCGGTTAGTTCCATGCCCTCCTGCGGAAAGCGTGCCCCCCATCCCGGTAGCGAGGTCGAAGCATCGCATCATGGCAACATTGTGATATAGGAAAAGGTATTCAAAAAATACTCTTACATCACTTTAGAGAAAACTCTGTCCTTATTAATATTAAACGAATTCTCATGAGGGAGTTTGTGTAATATCTGTACTGAATTTGACATTCTGTATAACGATTCCGATTAAAACAGCAGTGAGCACTCCTAAAAAAGCACCGATAAAATTGAAATTCAAATAGCCTACTACCAAACCAATTACGAGTAAAAACAAACTCAGATACATAAGATCCCTCCTTTAGTCTATGCATCATATCAACAATAACTCAGGCTGAATATTAATTTGTAAGAAAATATCACGATTTTTTTTGAGTAATAAATCACTTAAATAAATTACCGATAGATTAAACAAAAAATTAAGAAATTTCATTTAAGTTATTTTAATTTATCTCTCGTTACTATATAATTATATTAAACATTTCGATAGTCGAAACATTAAAATGAGAGGGGATGTATGATTTGAGTAAGCAAATAAAAAAGACGTTAACAAGAGCGGAAGTCCCAGTAGAAAATACTTGGAATCTAGAAGACTTATTTAAAACTGAGGAAGCGTGGGAGGTTGAATTAAAAGCTGTTCAAAGCGATCTTCAAACCGTAACAAAATATAAAGGGCATCTTCATGAAAGTGCAAAGACATTACTTGAGTGTCTACTCGCTAATGATGCATTAGCTGAAAGAGTCACACAAGTCATGACATATGCTCATCTTAAACTTTCGGCAGATGGCACTGATCCAACTAATCAATCAAATGCTGCTCGTGTAGCTTCTGTCATGTCAGCCTTCAGTGCAAGTACATCTTTTATTAAATCTGAAATATTAGCATTATCAGATGAGACCGTTGAAGCGTACATAAAAGAAGAAAAAGAACTATTGGAATTCGAAAAGACTTTAACAGACTTGTTAGAAACAAAGCCACATAGACTTACACCAGATGCTGAGGAGGTACTAGCTGCCTTTGGTGAGATCCTTGATTCTCCATATATGATTTATGATCGAAGCAAAACATCTGATATGACGTTTCCCTCATTCACAACTGATGATGGAGTAGAGCACCCTTTAACGTTTAATTCCTTTCCGCAATATGAAGAATCTAAAAATACTGAGTTACGTCGCAAGGCTTACGCATCATTTACAGCTACACTTGAACAATACCAACACACATATGCAGCAACCTATGCAACTGAGGTAAAAAAACAAGTTGTAGAGGCGAAGCTACGTAATTTTGAATCTGCTACTGATATGCTTTTAGCTGATCAACAGGTGACAAAAGAAATGTATCATAGACAATTAGAGACAATTCAAACAGAGCTTGCTCCGCATATGCAGCGTTTTGCAAAGTTAAAGCAACGTGTTCTAGGATTAGAGAAAATGTATTACAGCGATTTAAAAGCACCTCTTGATACCGAATTCGAGCCAGAGGTCACTTATGAAGAATCTTCAAAAATGATTTTGGAATCCCTAAAGGTAATGGGGCCTGAATATATGGAGATTATGGAGGAGGGTCTTAGTAATCGGTGGGTTGATTTAGCGGATAATGTCGGTAAACGATCTGGTGCGTTTTGTTCAAGCCCATATGGGGTCCATCCATACATTTTAATGACATGGAGTGACTCAATGAGAAATACCTTCACTCTTACGCATGAGTTAGGACACGCTGGTCATTTTCGATTAGCTGGACGGTATCAACGTATGTCAAACACAAGACCTTCAAGATATTTTATCGAAGCACCTTCAACTATGAATGAGATGTTACTTAGTCAGCATATTCTCGCCAAGTCTAATGACGATCGCATGCGTAGATGGGTGATCCTGGAATCACTTGGAACGTATTATCATAATTTTGTTACTCATATTCTTGAAGGTGAACTTCAACGTAGGGTGTACGAATTAGCTGACAAAGGGACACCGATTACAGCTACGATCTTATCTGAACAAAAGAGAGAGCTGCTAGCAAGTTTCTGGGGTGATGCTGTAGAAATCGACCAAGGAGCAGGACTAACTTGGATGCGTCAACCGCATTACTATATGGGTCTGTACCCTTATACTTACTCGGCGGGTTTAACAGCTTCAACCGCTGCGGCACAGTTAATAAAGGAAGAGGGGCAACCAGCTGTCGATCGTTGGTTATCAGCCTTGAAGGCTGGTGGCACGTTAAAGCCGCTAGAATTAATGCAATTAGCAGGTGTAGACATGTCGACTTCTGAACCTATTAAAAAAGCAGTCGCATATGTGGGATCATTAGTAGATGAGTTAGAAAAGAGCTTTTAATATAAGGCAATTCATTCAGACACTTGATGTTTTTCACTTGTGTCTGATTTTTTATTTTTGCTTAGAAATATATGTAAATTAGGTTTAGAGAAGATTTGTAAAAAGGAATTTAGTATATGCTCTTATTTTTTCATTTCAGAATCATTAAAGTAATTTTATTGAAATTTGGATAAGTTAATCATATCTGAAATCGAATTTGGGGTGAAGGCTATGTTATCTGCAATAATGTGGGCGTCTATAGCTAGTTCTTCGCTTGTGCTAGGTGCCTTAGTCGGAATTTTTAAGGATATTCCAGTGAAGGTATCTTCCTTTATTATGGCATTTGGAACTGGTGTACTTATTGGTGCAGCTACGTTTGAATTATTATCTGGTGCGGTAGAAGAAGGTGGTATTTTTTATCCTTCACTTGGTTTTCTCTCTGGTGCCACATTGTTCATGGTAATTGAAGCCTTTATTTCTAAAAAAGGTGGGCAAAAACGGAAACGTTCAAAGGGAAATCCGGCTGGTCATTCTGGGATGGCTATCTTTGTAGGATCAATTATGGATGCTATTCCTGAGTCGATCATAATTGGTGTTAGTGTTTTGGGTAATAAATCAGTTAGTCTAGTTATCGTCATTGCTGTTTTTATTAGTAACTTTCCAGAAGGATTATCAAGTAGTATTGGTTTGAAAAAAGATGGCTACCACAAGGGGAAAATCATTTTCCTATGGTTGGTCGTCATGATTCTGGCAACAATAAGCTCATTAATAGGTTATATCCTTATAGATCCTGGTTCAACGGTTGTGATTACAATGATTGGGGCTTTTGCTGCGGGAGCAATATTTGCAATGGTTTCATCAACGATGCTTCCAGAGGCGTTTGAAGAAGGAGGGCCGATTGTTGGTTATATTTCTGCATTAGGTCTGTTGACAGCATTAATTCTTACATATTTTGAATAAGCAAATAGTAGCAATTGCATATATTTGCTTATTCTAACGTTCTTTCACTTTCAAAGCTTTAAGTAAGTAGCCACCCTTAAATTTCCGAGGTTCATATGAAATAATGAATGCCTGTGGTTCATATTGCTCGATCATTGCTATTAATTTCTTTTCCGCATTCCTTTTTGCTAAAATTTGGAGTTGGTAACGAACGCCATCTCTTCCCCGGCCTTCAAAGGTCGTTACCCCAAACCCTTCATTTCTAAGTGCTGTAACAAGTGTTGTGTTTTCCTCTAATAAGTTTACTGTTAATGTACTGTATCCAATCGCCATTTTGTTTTCAATGTATCCACCAATGAATATCCCAACCCCAAAACCAATAGCGTAAATTAGCATTTCCACTATACTTTGATCTCCACTTAAAACGATAGATAGACCGAAAATATGGATTAAGGCTTCTAAAAAGCCAAAGATCGACGCAAGGATCGTAACGTTTTTGACAACAAAAATAATTCGAAGTGACAAAATTGGTACTAAAATGATTTGAAGCAAAAAGATCAATATTATATTATACATAATTGATTCACTCTCTTTCATAGCAAATGAACAACATCTTCTTATTATGTTAATATATCCTTTTTGAATCAAATCATGTGTAATTAGATATGGCTATCAATCGAGTGTCCGCAATAAGAAGGGAACTCCCACTGATCTAGTATACGAAAAAAGAACTCTTCAAAAATGAAGGTTCTCTTTTTAACTGAATTTGAAATGTTGTTTAAATCTAATTTAATTTGTAATATGATTGTTTTATTTTAAAAGTTAATTTTTCCTAGGAATAATAAATCCGTTTTTTATTTCATTGAAACCAATATGAGGGTAATAGTCCATGGCATCTGGTGCAGATAATAGTATTAGTGCAACCTGTTCCCCAATAGTACTTTGAACTAATTCAACTAGTCTTTTACCAATACCAAGCTTTTGGTACTTACTTAAAACAGCCAAATCTGATAAATAGCAGCAGTAGCTGAAATCAGTGACGCATCTTGCAACACCTACTAGAGCCTCATTATGCCAAGCAGTTACTATTAAATCGGCATGATCAATCATTTTTTGAATACGAGGTAAATCATCTACAGGCCTTTTCAAACCAGAATCTTTAAATACATAGGCCATCTCAGTTGCAGTAGGTAGAATATTGTCTTTATAGCTAATTTGAATAGTCATATTCGAAAAGCTCCTCTCAATTCTGATCATTTTCTAATAGTTTACCAGTAATTGATAAATGTGGATAGTTATATAAATGTATGGTAACGTGAAATATACCTTTCTATACATATACAAATTCACGAGGTGAGCACGTGCGATTCAAACGTAAACTGTTTATAAATGTCTCTTTCGTCATGTCTCTTTTTTTCGCATGGTTTGTTATCCACACAATAATCATTTTGGTTGACGGGTTAAACGATGAAGTAGCAAATGTAGATGTCGCTGTCGTTTTAGGTAATAAGGTTGAATTAGACGGAGTACCGTCTGACCGTTTGAAAGCAAGATTAGACAAAGCTATTGAACTATTTGAAGATGGATATTTTCCATTGATTTTGGTAAGTGGTGGTGTTGGTAAGGAAGGCTATGATGAAGCAGAAATAATGAAGGATTATTTACAACAAAATGATGTTCCTTCAGAAGCTATTCTAGTTGATAGTGATGGTTACAATTCCTTTAGGACAGCCCAAAATACGAAAGAAATAATATCAGACATGAATGTCGAATCTGTACTGGTTATTTCACAGTATTTTCATATAACAAGAACGAAACTAGCATTTAGAAAGCTCGGTTTTCGCCATATTTATTCAGCACATGCTGATTATGTTGAATCGAGAGATATTTATTCAACGATTCGAGAGTTTCCTGCTTATTATAAATACCTCCTCAAATGACCGATGAAGGGAGAACAAATGAACATTAATCATATAGCACTAATTGTTTTTATTGTATTTTTATTTATCCTAGTACCAAGATTTTTCAAGAAAAAATAGTCTAAAGTTTTTCTAGTCAGATAATCAAAACTACAATATAATAATAATCAAGGTTTTTTCATAATATTGGGAAGAGGCAAATGATGCATCATGATTTAACTATCTACATTTATGTACTTATTTTAGCGGGGTTATTAAGCTTATTTTTATCCATCTATGCATATTTCAAAATGAAGGAAGCACCTGGAGTTTTTTATTTCATTTTAGCAACTTTTCTTTCTTCTATTTTTACCTTTTCTTACGCATTAGAGTTAACAAGTACCACCTTGAAAGAGATTACTTTCTGGTTAGGTATTCAATATTTAGCATTACCGTTTATTCCTTTGTGCATTATGTTAATGTGCTATGGATACATTGGAAAAAAGCTGCCAAGATGGTTGGGCTATATTCTTTTCTTTATCCCTGTCATGACAATTTTTATGCATCATACCAATCAATTTCATCATTTATACTATACCTCGATGGAGCTAAGAGATGACAGTCCTTTTCCTATTATCAAGCTTGTAGGTGGGCCTTTTTTTTATGTTCATTCTGTTTTTGTGTTTTTGTGCCTAGCAATTAGCTTAGCTATCCTACTTGTTCAATTGAAACAGGCGTTGTTTCGCTTTCGAATCCAACTTTTATTAATGATGTTCGGTATTTTTGTACCGATAGTCGCGGGTAACTTCTACATCAATGGATTAAGCCCTTACGGAATTGATATTGGACCAGTGTCTTTAAGTGTTACTTGGTTATTTCATGGAGCTGCATTATTTTCATTCCAAATGTTCAACGTTGCACCAATCGCTAGAGAAAAGGTATTTGAACGGATGAAGGAGGGTGTAATTGTACTCAATCAAAACAATATTCTTGTTGATTACAATCTCGCTGCTAAGGATTTAATTCCTACATTGAACCCAAACACAATTACGAAATCAATAGCAACCGTTTTCGAGCAATATGAACGATTAATCGAGATATTAATTCAAAAAAATGATTGTGATTATTGTCATAAAGATAATGAAAAGGATACATATTATCATATTCGTTTTTCCGAACTATTAAGTAATAACACTAGAGTTATTGGTTATATCGTTACATTTGTCAATATAACTGAAAGAGTTCACTTGCAAACGAAATTAGAAGAATTAGCAAGTGTCGATGGCTTAACACAGATATTTAATCGAACCTATTTCTTAAAAGAATCAGAACGTGCATTTGAGCGGGTAAGAGAGAAAGTAGATGCTGGATCAATCATCTTATTTGATATCGATTATTTTAAACTTGTTAATGATACTTATGGTCATGAAGCTGGTGATATTGTCCTTACTCAAATTGTCTTAATAGCTAAGAAGACGTTACGTGAAACTGATATTTTTGGTCGTTACGGTGGAGAAGAGTTCATCATAGCTTTGCCTAACACTCCAGCTCTCCAAGCATTTGAAATGGCAAATCAAATACGATTAAATATTAGCAACAACTTATTCCAAATAAGAAATAATCAGTTGAATGTAACATCAAGTTTCGGTATTTCAAGTAGTATCATTAGCAAAGATAATTATTCTATTGAGTTACTCATTCGTCAGGCAGACCAGGCTTTGTACGATGCAAAATCGGCGGGGCGTAATTGTGTTAATCTCTATGAAGGAAGTCTACAAGAAATCAGCTGAAAAAGGAAAAGCGACATCATGAAAAAGTCGTTTTTCCTTTTTGTTTTTTAGAAGATACTATCACTTAAATTTATGCCTGAAGAATCTAGCTATTATTCAGTAAAAATTGATACGAGTGAGATGATCGCTATTATAGAAGAGGTCGATCGATTTATAAAAGCATACAGGCAGGATAAACATGAATATACTGCTAATGTACCTGATCATGAAGATGATAACTTTCTGGTTGGATTTGTTTTCTATTTCTTTTCACATTAGTTAACAAGTACGAATGAAACAACGACGAAGGATGTGTTTTAGATGGAAAAAGAATTTCTAGCACCTCAATCTTCACTTTAACTAATTTCCCTTTGTACTTGAGTAGTAGAGGATTTAAAAAAACACACCGCCTGAAAGCGGTGTGTTTCTTGCTACTTTTTAGGAATTTCACAACCATTTTCATCACAAACTGCTGCATCTTCTTGACCATCTAAATTGATAAAAGGACCATCTGTTTTAATGATTTGCTCAATTCCTTGTTTGATCGTCTCAGCAGATTGTGCCCCTGTAATGGAGTATTTTCGATTAATTAAGAAAAACGGAATGCTGTTAATACCAAGTTCAGCTGCTTCTTGCTCATCTTGACGAACCTCTTTACTCATTTCATCACTTGCAAGCAATTCTGACACAGTCTTTGTATCTAATCCAATCTCTTTAGCAAGCTGAATTAATGTCTCATGATCTCCAATATGCTTTGATTCGGTATAGTAGGCATATAAAATGCGATCTGTCATTTCTTGCATTTTCCCTTGAGTCTTTGCATACATAACCAGACGATGTGCATCAAAGGTATTCGTTAAAATAAGTGTATCGAACTTATAGTCTAATCCAACAGTCTTGGCCATTTGGACCATATTGTCACAGTTAGATTTAGCTGTTTCTATGCTCATTCCGTATTTCTGTGCAAGCTTCTCATACATGCTATAGTTAATATCTCTTTCAGCATTTGGGTCTAACTCAAAGCTACGGTAGACTACTTCAATAGGGTGTTCAATTTCTTTGATAGCGTCCTCCAGACGCTTTTTGCCAATATAGCAAAAAGGTCAAGAAAAGTCTGTCCACATTTCAATTAACATCATCATACCTCCATTTCATTTTCTATTGTAGTATACCTAGCATGTCTCGGTTCAGTCCAATAAATTGCTTAGAAATCAAAAAGACTTTGTGTTTACGATTCTTGAGAGAGGGTAAATTATTACTAGACTTAAATCAGGAGAGTGATATTCATGAGTAAGAAAATTGCCGTACTTATTACGGATCTATTTGAGGATTCGGAGTATACAGAGCCTGCGAAAGCATATAAAGATGCAGGACATGAGCTCGTAACAATTGAAAAGGAAAGTGGTAAGACTGTAACAGGTAAAAATAAGGAAGCTACAGTAGCTATTGATAAAGGGATTAATGAAGTAAGTGTCGCTGATTTCGATGCTCTATTTATTCCAGGTGGCTTCTCACCAGATATCCTACGTGCGGACGATCGGTTTGTCGATTTTGTAAGAAAGTTCGCAGAAAGTAAAAAACCGATTATGGCCATTTGTCACGGCCCACAATTACTGATCAATGCAGAAGTTCTTAAAGGAAGGGACGTAACTGGATTTAAATCAATTCAAGTTGATATTAAAAATGCGGGAGCGACATTGCATGACAAGGAAGTTGTCGTGTGTGGAGGTAATTTAGTTACAAGTCGCTCACCAGAAGATATTCCTGCATTTAATAGGGAATCACTTAAGGTGTTAAAATAATATAGATTAAAAGGCAGTCCAGTTCTAAAGCTAGACTGCCTTTTAACCTGTCGACAAAGTCTCGTCATAGCGAGTCAAGTCGACAGGTTTTTTTGATTAGTAGTAAGCTGTCGCTCTTCGACCTCGCTACCGGGATGGGGGGCACGCTTTCCGCAGGAGGGCGTGGAACTAACCGGCTCTGCCGGTGGATTTCCACCTGCCCTTTCATCCTGCAGGAGTCGGCCCTCCCATCCCGTCCGCTTTTTCTAGTGAAAAATGGAAATTTGTTTCTTCTCAACAAGAGACAGAAGTCCGCTTTTTTCTATAATTGACAAAAATGAACAGGGGTGAACGGATAATGATGTCTAAAATTTGGAAGATAAGCTGTTGGAGTTGGTTTGGCAGTATATCTAATATAAAACAGATGAATTAACGTAGCAACGCTTTTAAGAATCTCTCAAAAGCGTTTTGTCTCCGGTCTAAAAGGCAGTCCAGTTCTATAATTGGACTGCCTTTTTTTATTCTTTATTTGCTAGAATGAAAATTAGTATCGCTTGCCTTAAAATTTTTTTGAGTTTTCCTATATATTCAGTGTTGCTAAACCTATGTATTTCTTAAAACTATCCCGAATAAGCAGAGAGAATCTTTAAAAAGATTATTTTTTTCAACTGTAACTTTTTTTTACTATACGATGACTAATTAGTAATTCATTAAAATGGGGGTGTGAGTTTGATAAATAATAATGAAAGAAGTGAAGAAATTCGGGAAATTTACAAACAGCATTTTCAAGATGTTTATCGTTTTATTAGTTCGTTTTTGACTGATACAAACGATATTGAAGATTTAACGCAAGAAGTATTTATTCGCTTATTTAAGTCCTTAGCTAATTTCAAGGGGCAATCTGAATTGAAGACATGGATCTTTTCAATTGCACGTCATGTAACATATGACCATATGAAAAAGCAAAAAAAACAAAAAATAATTAGTGACCGCCTCTTAAAATTTATTCTACCAGCTAAAGAATCAATTGAAGAGATAATAATGATTAAAGAGCAGAACACGGTGCTCTACGAATCTCTAAGTTGTTTAAATGTTGATCAACGAACAGTTGTTATTCTTCGTGGGATTCATCAGTTATCGATTAAAGAGACGGCGAAGGTACTTGGCTGGAAAGAATCTAAAGTGAAAGTGACATACCACCGGGCACTACAAATTCTAAAAAAGAACCTTATCAATAATAAAGAACTAAAGGAGGGTATGATATAAATGAATGAACGAGATGAAAATGAGTTATTAGAAAAACTTAAAAGCAGACATGCTAAAATTACTCCTAACATTGAATTTAATCGTGAATTAGAAGAAAAACTTGTTCAACGTTTTGGTAAGAATAGTCGTAAAGTAAATATATTTTTACCGACTTTTGCATTTATTACTGCTTTTATCATTTCCTTTCTAGTTGTTTATAACTCAGATTTTTTAACACCTGTTAGTACTAACTCAATCATTAACCCTGAAATTTATATATATCAGACCCACAATACAGAATCGTTTATTCCAGAATTACCTGAAGGCACTTCTTTAGATCAAGCGTTTGATGATGAAGTTAATATTTCCTCCATTGGTCTATATCTAAGTGATCAACTTGAAAGTAAAGGGATTGATGTTATACATGAAAAGAGGGACGTCCAAAAACAAGTTTTAAAGGAACAGAAAACATACGAACAATCCTATGAAGTGACAGGTACTTATGTAAAAGAAATCCTTCAAGAATATCCAACGATCCAAATGATTTTAGATATTCATAGAAATACACTAACTAGAAATGAAACAACAATAGAAATTGAAGGTAAAGACGTTGCCCGCATTTTCTTTGTCATTAGTGGAAACCATCCAAACTTCAAAGAAAACGAAGCACTAGCTAAGAAATTACACGAAAAAGCAGAATTAATGTTTCCGGGATTATCAAAGGGTGTTCTTACTAAAAAAGGGGCTTCTTTTTCATCTAACTACAATCAAGAATTGTTTAATGGTGCTTTGTTAATTGAAATGGGTGGACCTGAAAATTCAATCGATGAACTTAAGCTAACTTCAAATTATTTAGCTGAGATCATCTTGCAGGTAATGAAGGAAGATAATTAAATAAGAAAGAGAGTGGGACCTAGTAAAGACTCTAACTAAAATGCATGAACGAAGCAATCTTTAGCGGATGAAATATACGTAGACTCCTGAGGGATGCAAAAGCAAACTTAAAGGCAAGAGTCCAATACAGTACCGAACTCTTGCCAAACAAGTTGCTTCATTATAAGCTGTGTAACTTTTTTGGGTTCACTACATAGCCGAGGAGGCTTACCGGCTTACCGCGGAAAATGAAGAATATTTCAGAAGCGGTTAACGTCAGCCAACTAATATCGAATTCTCTATTAGTTAAATACTTTTGTAACAGCTCCTTTTTCTATGAAATGGAAGCCTTCTGTAACTTATCAATAAACTTAAGTGACCGCCCAGTCCCGATTGCGACTGATTCAAGGGGGCTGTGAGCAATATGAACAGGTACTGATATTTCAGCTGTAAGCCATTCCTGAATACCATTAAGAAGAGCACCGCCTCCAGTTAAGGTTACACCTTGGTCAACTATATCACCGCTTAATTCGGCAGGACAATGTTCTAATGTTAAGCGTAATGCTTCTAGTAGCTGAAGTAATTCAGCTTTCAGCGCTTTTTGTATTTCGGTAGAATGAAGGGTGATTGTTTTTGGCAATCCATTAACTAGATCACGGCCACGGACTTCCATCGTAAGCTCATTATGTTCAATGGGAGCATAGCCAATTTCGATTTTAATTTGTTCAGCTGTCCGCTCACCGATTAATACATTATACGATTTACGAACATACTGAATGATCAACTCATCTAATTTGTCTCCACCAATTCTTACTGAATTACTAGAGACAACACCACCGAAAGAAATAATTGCCACCTCGGTTGTTCCACCACCAATATCGACTACAACAGTAGCTATTGGTTCTTCAACAGGCAGGTCAGCTCCGATCGCTGCAGCAACTGGTTCCTCAATCAAATGAACATTCTTGGCCCCGCAGCTTCGAACAGCATCTACGATTGCTCTACGTTCTACAGAAGTTGAACCAGAAGGAGTACAAACAACAATATTTGGTTTTCTAAACGATAACCCTAGTTGTTTACTCACTTTTTTGATTACGGTCTTTAGCATTATTGAAGTCATATTATAGTCAGAAATCACACCATCACGTAATGGACGAACCGCAATAATATTTGCTGGAGTTTTACCAACCATATTTTTCGCATCCGTACCAACTGCTAATACTTCGTTTGTATCTGTATTAATTGCTACTACTGATGGTTCATTTAAAACAATTCCTTTTCCTTTACAATATACGAGGATATTGGCTGTTCCTAAGTCAATACCAATTTCAGTGCTTGTCCACATATGTTCACCAACTTTGTCGTTTCTTGTCTAACAGTGTTTCATTTTACCAAGTGTAATGATGAGGGAAAAGAGGCGGATAGCTCACATTGTATGTAAGAGTATGAGTGAAATATGGGATGAGTAAGGGATTTCGTAATTGAAAAGGCTGACATTTTTAAATAGCACTTCTTCTAAACCTTTAGTACTGTGTTTATTTACCTACTAAAAAGGGTGTAAAAAAGTCAACTAAACAACAGTTTAGTTGACTTGACCTGACCTAACCAATTATTTTAGAATTGTTACTTTCACTTCTTTTACGCCCCAATTTAAGGCATCTTGACGGTCAGGGATAAACACGTCAATTTTATTTCCTTTAATAGCCCCACCAATATCACCAGCTATCGCATGTCCGTAACCTTCGACATAAACCTTAGTTCCTAATGGAATTACAGATGGATCAACTGAGATCACCTTTTGATTTGGATTTTCCAATAAATTTATTCCAGTTGATGTTACCCCTGAACATCCATCACAAGAAGCTGTATACGCGGTAGCTGTCACTGTTAAATCATTTGTGGTTTCTGTTTTTATTTTTGGCTCATTTTCAACTTGAGAAGAGCTGTTTTTATTAGCCTGTTGTTGGACGGTCTTTGTCTTTTTACTTTGGACCGGATCAACAGTACCACCTATCGTTAGGGTAGCACCACTGACTATTAAATGTGGATTGTTTATTTCATTCCATTCTAGTAACTCTGCAACAGTAACATCGTGTTCTCTTGCGATTGACGTAAGAGTATCACCTTTTACAATTGTATAACTTGTCTCTTTTTTAGCCTGATTAGTTATATTTAAACGTTGACCAGGAATGATCAAATGACCAGAGAGATGATTGATCTCTTTTAGCTGTTCTAGGGCAATATCATTCTGATAAGCAATCGACCATAATGTATCGCCCTTCTTAACAATAACTTCCTCCGCACTAGCACTTATTCCAAAGCTAAGAGTACCTGCAAGTACACCGGCTGTGACAATCGAAAAGAATTTCTTTTTCATCTATATACCTCCATAATTGTTTTGATTTCACTTTCATTGCTGAGTCTATCATGGGAACATATCATTAAAAAGAACAGCCTTATAACAATCAGATTACAGCTGTAACAGTAGCGTGGGAAATTATGTATAGGTCTTTGAATCGAGGTTGTAAGGCTTGACTGATAACAAAACAATACGTAAAACTATGTAAAGCACTACTTATTGGCAAATTTGTGAAGTAGCGGATCGATCATCATTTGTCTCTATTTAACTACTTGTAACATGGTATATTAACTTTTATAGTAAATTGTTTTTATATAATACTAGCTCTGAATAGACAATAGAAAAGAGAGAGGAATTGAACTATATGACAAGACCATTGATTGCTATCTTACCGCTATATGATGACGAGAAAAAAAGCTATTGGATGCTACCTGGTTATATGAAGGCAATTGAGGATGCTGGTGGAATTCCAGTTATGCTTCCATTAACGACGAATGAGGAAATAATAAGCTCAATTGCAACTACATATCGTGGATTTCTGTTTACCGGGGGACATGACATTAAGCCGGATCTCTATGGAGAGAAGAAGAGAAAAGAATGCGGTCCTGTTAATCAGGAGAGAGATATAATGGAAAGCAAGCTATTTGACCAACTCTTAACTTTAGACAAGCCGGTTCTAGGCATATGTCGTGGCTTACAGCTAATTAATGTCTTATTAGATGGTACTCTTTATCAAGATTTACCATCACAATTTCATGGGTGGAAAGCCTTAAATCATAGTCAAAAACCCCCATACACGAACCCTTCTCATAGTGTCCGTATAAAAGAAGGAACATTATTTCAAGAAATAATCAATAACGAGTCATTAATGGTTAATAGCTGTCACCATCAAGCAATAAAAGATTTATCTAGCCAATTAGAAGCTGTTGCCTATGCTGAGGACGGAGTAATTGAAGCAATAACAATGCCAACCAAACGATTTGTTCATGCCGTCCAGTGGCATCCAGAGTTTACTTATCACGAGGAAGAGTATAACTTTAATCTTTTCAGAGCATTTGTTGACGCCTGTAGACATTTCTAATTTTTAATAAAGGCTACTAAGAAGGGGAAATTTCACTTTTTTCAGTAGCCTTTTTTTGTTTCAATAACCTGATGACTTTATCCTTTGTCGATTAAATCAGCAATTAATACAAATCTTTGTGGTGCATTCCCTAAATAACCAAAGGGATAGCAGGTAATAACTGTCAATGTCGACCTTGGTTTTGGGACAATGACAGTGGGCTCATTTTCATCAACAATTCGAATCTTTTTAACAACATAGGTGAAAATGTTAGCATTCATTTCAATGATAAGACGATCGCCTTTCTCTATTTTACCAAGATGACGAAATACGGTGTCGCGATGTCCTGATAGCACTGTATTACTATTTTCACCTGAAAAAGGAGTCCCTTGAACATGACCAACCCCTTCTTTAAGCTGATCCTCTTCTGCTCCGTAAAAAATAGGGATTTTTGAATCTAATTTCGGAATTAATAAATGTCCATACATATCGCCAACAGAGGGTAGGCTGAGTTGATTCTCTGTAGTGATTGTTTTTTTAGATAGATTTATATGTTCTTTGACTTTTAGTTCACTTGTCATTCGTATTGAATCAACCGAAGAAATTCCCTGAACATACCAATAAGAATTAATTGCTATGATCATTAAGCCGATAATGAAGAGAAGAATGATAGGCACCATGCCATTCATTCTTCCATTTATCATTTTCTTAGGAAACATATTTTTCTCTTCTTTTACGAAGACGAATATATAGAGCAATACTAAACAATGAAATCATTAAACCAATGAGCATATTATTGACGTAAGGAGAAGCGGTATTAGGCATCTTTTGGGCAATCGGATGTTCATTGGCTAGATGAGGCAACAATAGTAAATCTTCACCTAATTGACTTAAGAAGTCAGTATCAAATAAATCCTCATCTATGACGATGTCTAATAAAAGATTATCCTCTTCATCGTAAAGTTCGATTATTAGAACATTACCGTTTAGGGTGGCCATATCCAAAAGAGATCGTAATGTCATCTGTTCTCTTTGTCCTTGAGATTCAAGATAAAAAACAGCTGATACGTTGTAAGCGGAAAGCATATCAGTAAAAATTGACGCCATTTCTTCTTTTTGTGTTTCTGTTAATTCAGCTGCTTCAGTAAATGTATCTAATGCTAAGATTCTTGATTCTATCAGAGTCATTTGCTGTTCGATCTCTTGTTCATTTAGTTTACTTAAATGGATAAACATTCGTTCAAGTTCTGCATCAGAGATCCCTAATATCCCAAAAAAATCAGTTACTTCTGCCATATCATCATTAAAATTCAAATAGAAATCAATAGCATTATCTAAATCCTCAACAAAGTAATAATCACTTGGACTTTCACCAAACTCAGTTAGTAGGATTTCAAGATCTTGTAAAGACATATTGTAGCTATCTAATACTGCTTGACGATTTTCTTCAGTAATAGGAGTTCCAACCCATTCTTTTAGTTCTTCTAACGTACTAAAGGAATCAATGGATCTATCGTAATAGTCATTCAAATAATTTTCTAAATCAGTAACCTCCCAACCAATTGGTGAAAGATATTGCTCAATTTCTTCTGGGGGAATTTGGGCAAAAGTTGCTTCAGGTAACTGAACACTGATTAAAAGAGTGAGTGTGAGTGCTGTTAGTAATCTTTTCATAGAAATGCCTCCTCATTATAAGTAACAATTGGTATATTTTATCATTTGATAAAATTTGAAATATATACCATCGATTTAGATTAAATCATTTAATTAAAGTAATTAAATGGGGGAGTACCAACATAAAAAAGACCAGAGATCAGAGGATCACTGGTCTTAATTGAATGAGATCAATTGCTTACTTTTACTTGAGGAATAAGTTTCTTCTTTGTTTTTATACTGTTTGCTGAAAAAATGATAATAATTGTTGTTATAATTAACGTACCGTGCAAAATCCAAACCATTTCTGGCATCGTCATTCTTTCGAGTAAGAAGGGGGCAACCAAGAAACCTAAAGCAAATCCTAATGATTTAAGTAGCATCCCAACTCCAAATATTCGGCCGCGGATATAGTTTTCAGATTTTTGAAGGATGGTTGCATGCAATGTAGTAAACGATGCATCAAAGATCCCAGTTAAGAATGCAAATGGGAAAATGATCCATATATAGGTCGTTGACAAGAAAATGATGAAGCCTGTCGACATAAGAATCGCCGAAACAAAGCAGACCCAATAGAGTTTTTGCTCAAGAAGCCATTTAAATCTCGGAAGTATCATTGTCGCAAGAACGGAACCAAGTCCCCACACGCCCCAAATCATCCCGTAGTAAAAGCCCTGCCGTTCAAAATGAATCGTCTCTGCAAGTAAGGGAATACCTAAATTATGGGAGCTCCCAGCAAATGCTCCGACAAGAAAGACAATATTAACCATCATGAGCATTGGTGCTAACCTTAGATATTTGTAAACTTCCCTTAAGTCATTTACAACACTAATCATTTTTTCCTTTAAGCCAGAGGAAAGAGCAAAAGGAGATTTTTCAGTTGTTGAATCCCATCTCATTTTTACAAGAACCAAGGCAGAAATTAAATAAGTAGCTGAGTCAATTAATAGCGTTGCTTTATATCCTAAAAAATCAGTTAAAACACCAGCACCAATAAAGCCAGCAACAAGGCTTATTGAGGTTAATCTCGCAATGATTGCATTTGTTTGTAGAACTTTATCCTCACCAAATATTCGTGGTATCTCTGAACTGAAGCTTACTGCAAAAAAAGTACTCGTTAGTCCGATTAAGAAAGAAACAATAAGGATAAGAGTAGGGCTTGGAAATGGAATTAATATAAGAATAATAAGAGCTCTAACAATATCAGTGTTGATCATAATTTTTCTTCGGTTAAAGCGATCGGCAACGACTCCTGAAAACAAACTTGATAACACTCCACCAAGAGTACGAGCTGCCATTGCAGCGGCGAGCCAGACAGGACTTCCGGTTGCAGCATAGATTAATACATTTAAGACAATCAAATCCATATACGTTCCAAAGTCTGAAAAAGCTTTAACATATAGAAATAATTTTCGATTCATGATTACGTTCTCCTTTAGTCAGCAAAAGTAGCTAAGGATTATTTTAATAATAAATCGATTATTTCGCAATACGAAATTTCAAGAAAAAAAGAGACCAAGTATAAAGGAATAAACACTTCACATTCCCTTTAAGTGGCCTCGGAGAACAATCGTTTAACGGTTTCTTTTAAGATTTGTTTGATTTTTCTCTTTTTTCCTTGGTTGCTTGTCTAATTTGTTCGGTTTTTGTTCCGAGCGTTTGTTGGTATGAGACAGGTCTTTGCTCTTTTGACAACTTAACTCCTCCTAATTACTGCTGAGAATGAGAGGAAGGTCTCGAAAGAAGATTCTTTCGAGACCCTTCGATTACTTTTAATGATATTTGACAATTTTGTCTAATTCATATCGATGGTGAGGGTATCCTTCAGCATCAGCACGTCCAAATGGCACCATCGCTGCAAACTTCACATGTTCAGAAAGTCCTAAAATTTCCTTAACCTTTTCTTGATCAAATCCTAACATTGGCACACTAGAGTATCCGAAGCCTTCTAAAGACACAAGTAAGAAACCAAGAGCAATATTAGTTTGAGTCAGTCCCCATTGTCCTCTGTCTTCAACACTCATCCCACCAAATAACGACGATAAATTCGCTATTTCAGTTTGTTTGTGTTCCTCAGATAGTCCAGGGTGAACCGTTTCAGGGAAGTTTCTAATAACGTCTTCCATATCACTTGTAACAAGTATAACTGCTGGGGCTGATGTTACTTGGGTTTGCCCGTAAGCAGCATCTTGCAGCTTTTGTTTAAGGTCTGTATCAGTAACGACGTGAAAACGCCAAGGCTGTAAATTCCAAGCACTTGGTGAGAGGCGAACTAAATCGAAAATACGATCGATATCTTCTTTAGGAATTGTTTCTTGAACAAATTTCCTTACACTATGGCGTGATTCAATCAAGTCTTGAATGGTTAGCCTTTCTTGTGTTGTTTGCTGTGCCAATCTAACCTCTCCTTATAACCATTTTGTTATCTAAGTAGGAAAACCTACACAGTGTAGTATGTGCGACTAGAGAGCTTTGCATAGAAGGAAATCGTTAGTAACTTTGGGTCAAGCATTAAATGCAACTTATAGTCAAAACTAAGATATAATATGTTAAATGTAGGAATGGTTATAGCGAAATGGTTATGGGGAGGAAATATGTTAAAAAAACGTAATTATAGTTGAGTATGAGGTAGAAATTCAGTCCTTCACGACTGGAATGACGATAGGGTTATCGTCAAAAATAAACAAGCAGAAATTATTCTCACGTTTGATGATGGGCCAACTAATTTGTTAGACGACATTCTTACGATCCTAAATAAGAACAAAGTCCAGGCACTTTTCTTTTGGCAGACGGGGATGTTACCTAGCGGAAATAAATTAGAAAAAGTTCTTAGCGATGGCCATCTTATAGGAACACATAGCCATTCTCATAGAATATTAACAGAGCTATCGTATGAAGAACAATACAATGAAATGTTAAAATCCAAAATATTACTGGAGCAGGCTTTACATGAACCGATAAGATTGTTTCGTCCACCTTATGGCTTATATAATGATGAAACATTTAAGGTAGCCAAAGCGTTGAATCTAGAAATTGTTTTATGGAGTGTTGCAAGCTGGGATTGGAAGCATCCTAAGGATCCTCATCAAATAATCGAGAATGTAGTCGATCATATTGAAGCGGGACATACTGTTTTGCTTCATGAACTACCTCAAACAGTTACTATTCTAGATTCATTAATAAGGGAAATACGAAAAAAGAATTTGACATTTTCTAGCCCTCACACCGTTGTTCAATTAGAGGGGAATGATACTAGATAGAAGCACCCAAATATGATCCCGTATGAAAAAACATCTCCTGATTATACTAAACATATGTTCGGGAGGTGTTTTTTCAATGGAATTAAATAATTATCAGCAAATATTTAATCAGTACAAAGAAGAGGGACTTAAACAAGCCAAAAGTGAAAATTTAACAGAATCTGCTTCTTCATTAGAAGAACAGGTCGTCGCCGTACGAAAAAACGATGAAGGCGATATTATTGCCTTTAAAACGAATACAGGAAGAGAATTAGATTATATCTCTGCATTAACGGAAGCGAAAGAAGGACGGCTTGCACATATTGATGTTTTTCATAAATACGGCAGAGACATCATACGAAGCGAACCCGATGGAATAAAAGAAAACAACTTAGATCAACTTCCTCTTTTTTAAACCTAAGGAGCGGCTACCTGCTCCTTAGGTTTTTTTGAATAGAAGCAAATAATGAGTATTACTTTCCATAAAAACTTATATGCTTAAATTAAAAAGGAGATTGCTCATGATAAAAGAAATTAAAAATGGGACCTATTTTGATGGCAGAAACGTCGATAAATCAAAAATGTTCAAGCAAAAACCAAAATCTCAGTATTTAATTAGTCCCAACGAAAAAAGAAGTACTGAAACTCGTTATCCTTTTTTCCCATATCAATAGCGAATTTCTCAAAGAAAAAGGTGACTCGAAGATAATCTTCCGAGTCACCACTAACGCTTTTTGATAGAAATTTAAAATTCTTGAGCAACTTGCTCAGTTTTCTTAAGACCTTCTGCAATAATTTCTTCTGATTTATCCGGGAACTGATTGTGCCCCTCAACAATAACGGTAGTCAAGTCTTCAACACCCCAGAATCCAAGCATTGTCTTAACATAGTTTAGCGACATTTCTGATGCCTGTGCTGGACCTTCGGAATACACTCCCCCTCTAGCATTTAGTAGGGCTACTTTTTTATCATTGAGCAAACCAACTGGACCTTCAGCAGTATAGCGGAATGTTTTTCCAGCTTGTGCTAAGTAATCTAAATACGTATGCAGAACAGCTGGAACAGCAAAGTTCCAAAGTGGAAAAGCAAAAACAACTTTATCTGCTTCAAGAAATTGATTTAAATATTTAGAAACAAGAGTTGCTGCTTGATCTTCTTCAGAAGTTAATTCCATTCCTTTCGAAAGTTTGAACATACCATTAATCATATCTGTACCATAGTATGGAAGGTTTTCTTCAAACAAATCAAGTTCTGTAATTACGTCATCTGGATTTGCCTTTTGATAGTTTTCAAGGAAAGAATAATAGAGCTTGACACTTACTGCCTGTTCGATCGGTCTAGAGTTAGCTTTGATAAATAATACGTTTGACATAGATTGTACCTCCTAGTGGTAAGAAAGGTTGTTATAACAACTTTTCAATTTAATCATGTTGATACAGCAACTATATATGAAACTGAAAATCATAAATGAATTTGAACGTTTTTTTTCATTTTTAATAGTAATCTCTCTAGTTCTATAAGCTCTTCATTTGAAAAACCTTTGCAAACTACCTCATTAAACTCTTCAATCAGGGGTTTGATTTCCTCACCAAGCTTTTCTCCACAGGGAGTTAGATATAATTTCACTGAACGACGATCGTCTAAACAATGACTTCTTTTAATAAATCCTTTTTTCTCTAAACTTGAAGCCATCCTAGCAATGTTCGTTTTATCTTTATCTAATTTTTCTCCGATGTGGTTTTGAGTTAATCCATCTTTTTCCCAAAGCAACATCATAATTAAATTTTGTTCAGGAGCAAGGTTAAAGGGCTCTAACTTCAATTTAATAAAGTTAGTAAGGACTAAATCTGTCTTATGAATTTTAATACTAATGTAGTCTTGAAAGGTTAAATTCAAATTGATCCCTCATTATTAGTTGCTATACATTTTTAACACAAAGGTTAGTATAAATAATGAAAAAAAAGATGTCAACCATGAACACTTATAAAAAAAATCCTAACTAATGGAAAAGAATGCTAGAATTAATTTAAGTTTGTCTAAGGTCATTAACAATAATGAAGAATGGTCATTAATCAATCAATTTAGAAAGGAATGTTGTTCTCCATGCCTATTCAGAAATTTTTACAAGAAATATTTAGTTGGACTAAATCAATTTTAGTCGCTTTGCTCGTTGCAATTATTGTGAGCGCCTTTATTATTCAACCTTTTACCGTTAGTGGGAGTTCAATGGAACCTACATTTTTCGGTGGAGATAGCTCCGAAGAAGACCTAACAGGTGACAGAGTCATGATTTTTAAATCTAGCTATCTTTTAGGTCAAATGCCAGAATATAACGATGTGGTAATAATTGATAGTCGAATAAGTAGAGAAAGAACTATACAGGACAACTTTTTAGATAATCCAATTATTTATAAGCTTCTAGGTAACTCAGATCAAGAAAATTTATGGATTAAACGAGTTATTGGAAAAGCTGGAGATAAATTAGAATTTAAGAATGGAAAAGTTTTCAGAAATGGGACTGAATTAAATGAAAAATATGTAGACGAGGAGATGGAATTTCCATTTGAAACCATTACTATTCCTGAAGGACATATATACGTAATGGGTGATAACAGAAATGGTAGTACTGACAGTAGAACAATTGGTCCGATTCCAGATGACCATGTAATTGGGGAAGTTTTCTTCCGCTTTTACCCTTTTGATAAAATGAATACATTTTAGATAACGAATCTATTACTGAATTACACTTTTTTTTAAAATAAATGATAAAGATAGGTAGTCATTTCTTAGATAACCTATCTTTTTTGGTATTTTATGACCTAATTTTAAAACAGTACCTTGCTATGAACAGTAGTAAGTGGTACTCTTAGATCAAGGTCAGTACTGTTCAATGTATAGTACTAGTTAATAAAGGGATGTGGGGTGACTAAATAGTGAATGTCCAGTTTAAAAAAGGGGTACTCGAGTTATGTGTTCTCGTCCTTCTAGATAAACAAGATCGTTATGGCTATGAGCTTGTTCAAAAAATATCCGAACAAATTGCCATTTCAGAAGGTTCGGTCTACCCATTGCTAAGACGATTGTCAAAGGAAGGTTATTTTACAACGTATTTAAAAGAATCAACAGAAGGTCCTTCACGTAAGTATTATAAACTTACTCACGACGGGAGAGCTTTTTTGCATCAATTGATGAAAGAGTGGCATGAATTCACAAATGGAGTTAATCAAATTATAAAGGAAGGTGTAGACAATGACTAAAAATCAATTTCTAACTCAGTTAGAATCGTCTTTAACACAATTGTCTGTTGAAGAACGACAAGATATTATCTTAGATTTTGAGGAGCATTTTGCTATTGGTAAGGAACAGGGGAAACCAGAAGAAGAGATATCCGCTTCACTCGGCTCACCTCAAACGATTGCACGGGATATGATTGCGACCTACCATTTAGATAAAATGCAAACATCTGCAACCATAGGTAATATCCTAAGAGCTGTCTGGGCCATTATTGGTTTAAGCTTTTTTAACCTTATTATTGTCATTGGACCATTTATCGCTTTAGTTGCCATCGTCTTAGCGGGTTGGATATCTGGAATTGCCTTAACTTCTTCACCAATACTGCTTTTAGTAAATGTACTTATTTATCCAAATACATTTGAACTTTTTGAATTATTCATAACAATTGGATTTTGTGGAATTGGATTGTTTCTCATCATTGCGATGATCAAAATTACTCAGTTATTAAGTAAAGGCTTTGTTCGCTATTTGAAATTTAACGTAAAACTTGTTAAAGGAGGTCTGAAATCATGAGTAAAAGAACAGGAATTATTTTAATATTAGCTTCTTTATTAGTTATCATTGGAATTGTAGGAAGTGCTGCAACCTATAAATCAAGTATGGCGTTAACGACAACAGAGGAGACTATTATAGAAAACGAAGAATATTCTTCTATAAAGATTGATTCAGATAACGCGGAGGTAGAACTCCTTCCGACAAATGATGTTACAAAAGTAGAATTCACCGGAAATCCTTCAGACTACTTAATATCTAGTGAGGTTAAGGAGGGTTCACTTATTGTTACAGTAGAGAATATCAACAAAAAATTATTTAACTTTAATTTCTTTACAATGAATCAAGCTTTAAAAATACATGTCCCAGAAAAAGAATATCAATTAATCGAAATCAATAACAATAATGGACGAATTTCAGTGAATGATTTCAAAGCAATCGATTTTTCAACTAAGACAAACAATGGAGAGATTGAATTAACAAACATTAATAGCTCAGTCTTGAATGTTGAAGCAGATAATGGATCAATTGAGTTAGACAATATTAGTGCTAGTGAATCTGTCAGTACTTCCACTAAAAATGGAGAAATTAATTTGAGCGATATTGAAGGGGAGATTTTTGGTAGAACAAATAACGGTAGTGTTTCGTTATTTACTACTGATTTAGATCGGTCTATTGAATTTGAAACAAATAACGGTGAGATTGTGATTGAGACAGAGAATGAACCAACTAATACAACCTTTTTAATCGATGTAGATAATGGAGAAGTTGATTTATTAGGAGATACATCGAAAAACAAGGTGATAGGAAACGGTGACCATCTAATTAAACTTACTACAGACAATGGAAGTATCACTGTAAAGAAAAAATAATTTCAAAAAAGGATAGACAAGATGAAGTTCTTGTCTATCCTTTCCTTTTGTAAAGTAACTTTATTTAAAAATCCCGAAAGGCTTTCCTACTGGTATCGTTACTTTCCCGAAATGGTTATTTAAAACACTAGCTGCCGAACCGTAGAAACTAAAAATAGCAATTAATAATTCAGATACTGCTGCTAGTTGATGCATGAATTCGGGCATGATTCCTAAGGTTGAAAGAGCTAGTCCAATAAACAAGAAGTCGATGAGGACAAAAATAATAAATAGGACTTTATGTGTTTCCATCGCACCGATTGTCATAAATAAACTAAAGATTAAATACCCAATATAGGCTACACCTAACTGGTTTGGATCCGCAGCCGCAGCCGCAGCTTCACCGAAAACCCCATAATTAATTAGCCAAGTTGTTCCAACACCTAACCAAAATAATCCAAATGCTCCGAAAGCTGTCGTCCCAAATGTATTATTATGCTTGGCATCTTGCACTGCTGCAAAAAGTTGTGCAATCCCTCCTAAGAAAATGGCCCATGGAAGAACGAATGAAACTCCATCTGTCCAACCTAGCTTTGCAGAGGATGCGACTAAAGTGACCATAGCTAGCCCAAAGAGACCGATAGCAGAAGGGTCTGCCGTAACAATTTGAACACGTTGATTTGTTTGAGTTTGACTCATGATGATACCTCCTATTAAACATACTTGACTAATTTACACGAAAAAACTCACCATTTCAATTAAAATTATTATGTAAGCATAATTTTCATAAATAATTTTTTTGCGATGTTTGGGAGCATGCTTAGTTAGGTTAGGGGTGTGGGTATTAGATTGTTAAGTAGAGCCAGTACACCAAAATCTTGTTATGTATCCGTATAGTTTTTCTATTTTTTTAGAAACGAATACATTAAAAAGATAAAACAAACCCACCATTATATTGGTGGATTTCTGTAGTAAAAGAAGATTTAGTTGATCATCAAAATTAAATTTGAGCTAGTTTCATATTTTGGTGTTTCATTATGTATTTCAACGCAGAATTTGCATCTCTAAAAGTGAGACTATTGTTCAGCTCAATAATATTTAATGCTAGCTTTGGTTTAATACCAACTATGATACATTGGACACCGATTAATTTCAAACAGTCGTATAGTTTTTGAAGGTTCGCTCTAATACTGTCATCAAAACTATTGATTCCTGCAAGACTTAAAATGACAAATTCAATCCCCTTTGAGACACATTCCTCTAAGACGGTTGCTATAACCATTTCACCGCGATCTACATCTAACTGTCCTATAAGTGTCAATGCGATTGTCTTATCCCATATATTTAAAATAGGAACAGATAGCTCTCTAATCAGCTGTTCTCTCTTCTTTTGTTCTTCTGCTTGTGAAGTGATATCCATTAGCATAACCATATATCCTTCGATATCCTGGGGATTCTGTTCACACTTTATCGGGGTAATAACGATATCGGCATCCAGTACACCTTTTATATTAATTCTCGCTCTGTGACTCTCACTTAAATGTTTCATAATTTGTTGTTGATGTCCGGGTCTCTTATGGAAAAAATCCATATTTAAGCCAATCATTTTCTCAGCGTTTTCCAAATTATAAAATGGAGCTACAACTGAAAGTGTTTTTATCGCTTCAATGTTCATCCAGCTAATTTTGAACTCCTTATCAGCAATGATGATATTTTCTCCTATGCTATTTAGCGCATCAGTACATGAAAGATTGATAGGTACTTGTCGATTCATGGCTTTTTCCACCTTAGTTTACAATTTACGTAATTATATCCCATAGATAATAAGTTTACAAGAAACGGCATGTTATTCATATAGGATAAACAGTGGTTTCTTATCGCAAGTAGTTGGGAATAATAGTAAGTATTGAAATGATTGTTAATACGGAGGACTAGATGATAATGAATAACAAACATACTATGCCAATAGAAGAGGGTTTTGATCATAGTCTAAAGTTATTACAGGAAGGCTATCAGTTTATTCTAAACAGAAGTCACATGTTTCATTCGAATGTCTTTGAAACTAAGCTACTCGCGGAGAAGACGATTTGTTTAACAGGAAAAGAAACCGCAAAGTTATTTTATGATAATGACAAGTTTACAAGAGTTGGAGCGGCACCAAAACGAATCGAGAAGACATTATTTGGTCAAGGTGGCGTTCAAGGCTTAGATGGAGACGCTCATCGAGAAAGAAAAGGTATGTTCATGTCATTAATGACGAAAGAATCACTTCAAGAAATATCGGAATTAACAGAGGAAGAATGGAGAAAGGCAATTACTAGTTGGGGGCTAAGGGATGACACTATTGTCCTATACGATGAATCAAAGAAAATTCTAGCACTCGTTGCTAGCAAATGGACAGGGATTCCGATAGGTGAAGATATAGATGATTGGTCAAAAGAACTTGGTCTTATGTTTGAAACCGCCGCTGCACTTGGTCCAAGCCACTGGAAAGGCCGAATGGCCAGGTCCAAAATAGAAGATAGGGTAGAGGTCCTTGTAAAAAAGGTTAGGACAGGAGCAATACAACCCGAACAAGATCGAGCTCTTTATAAATTTTCGTGGCACCGCGATACAAATGGTGAGTTAGTAGATGAGAAAATTGTAGCAGTTGAACTTATTAATTTACTACGGCCAATTGTTGCGATTTCAGTCTACATTTGTTTTACTGCACTTGCTATTCATCATTATCCAGAGGAAGTTGAAAAGCTAAAAACAGGGGATCAGGAACATCTTAAACGCTTTGTACAAGAGGTGCGAAGATATTATCCTTTTTTCCCGTTTACCGCAGCACGTGTCAAAGACGATTTCACTTGGGGCGGATATGAATTCGAGAAAGGCACGTTGACACTACTGGATTTATATGGCACAAATCACCATCCAGATGATTGGGAAAATCCCGATCGTTTTGAGCCTGATCGTTTTATACAATGGGACAAAAGTCCATTTGATTTTATCCCACAGGGTGGAGGAGAATATGATATTGGACATAGATGTGCAGGAGAATGGATTACGATTGATATCATGAAGGTTAGTTTAGATAATCTTGTCAATAAAATGAGATATGAGCTACCAGAGCAAGAATTACAATTTAGTATGAATGAAATACCAAGTTTGCCTGAGAGTAAGATTATCATTAGAAATGTGAAGAGAAAATAGTCCTCATATAAATAATATAAATTAAAGCTAAGTCACTGGTTTAAGAGGCAGATGACTTAGCTTTTCATTTGGAGAATAGTTAAGAAAACAGATGAAAAACTAACGTTGTCCTAAGCTAGGAATTCATTTCCCCTGAATTAGAATACTCACTAACTGTTTTCCAGTAAGCCACTTAGTGAATTACATCATGTTTTTGGTCGATATATAAGCTACCATCTTTTTGTAATTCAGCATAAAACACGTCTTCGATTTTAGAAATTCCAGCTTGATGTAATTGTTCATTTACCCAAGCGTGATCAATATTTAATTTAGATAAGTTTTCCTCTTGAATTACTCCATCTGAAATTACAGCAGTGGCTATAGGTGGAGCATGCTTTGACATTTCCTGTTTGGGAAATCCATTATTTTCAGTTTCTTTTTTAAGGACAGAAAGATTGCCATCTGTCTCAAAAATAGCATAATCAACTTCAGAAATAGCGAAAACATCTTTTTGTCTTAGTAAGGCATTTAATGCATCAATGTCGAGACGTACTTTCCGTAGCTCCTGTTCCATAATTTGACCCTTTTTAATCAAGATTTTCGGCTCACCTTCAATCATATTGCGTGCTTTTTTTGATCCAATATCAATAAACCCAAGCAAGATTGTTACAGAAGTCCAAGCAACCAGTGCAAATACACCATTTCTGATACTGACGTTTGAATCAATAACTAATACACCTGCAATTGCACCAATTGTAATTCCTGATACATAATTGAAATACGTCATCTGGGATAGTTCTTTTCTTCCCATTATTTTAGTCAAAGTTAATAAGACTACAAAAGCAAGTAAGACTCTAATTGAAAGTTCAAGTAAAGTCATAATCGATTCTCCTTTCGTTCTCTATTACTTCTTATTGTTGTCTATTGTTAAGGCCTCATGCATTCTTTATTATGATTACATGGTACTAGTCGATGGAATGGAAGCAGATGATTGGTTTAAAATAACTGTATAAAGTAAACTAAAGCTAAAAAGGAGGGATACAGTGTTATTACAAAAGATGCCAACTGTTCAACTTTTTGATTTAGATGGAAAAGAAGTCTCAATTAATGATTATCAAGGAAAAAACACGCTACTATTTATGTGGGCTTCTTGGTGACGTTGTAGAGATCAACTGCCAGGGTGGCAGGAATTTTATGAAAAATATAAACATAAAGATTTTGAAATTTTATCCGTTTCTGTTGATATTCAAGGTGCTGATGTAGCGAAGCCATATTCTGAAGAT
Organism: Halalkalibacter suaedae; assembly: GCF_017939705.1. Lineage (GTDB taxonomy): Bacteria > Bacillota > Bacilli > Bacillales > Bacillaceae_D > Halalkalibacter > Halalkalibacter suaedae. Next base: position 414,672 of record NZ_JAGKSQ010000002.1, on the reverse strand, counting down.
CTTTCCTTTACAACTGTTGTTGATCCTGAAAATAAGCTTGCCAATTTGTTTAACTTCAATATTGTCCCGAATGGTATTTTCATTGACAAAGCAGGTGTCATTCGCTTAATTAAACAAGGCTTTCAAGTTTCTAATACAGATCATATAGAAGCTGTTAGAACATTACTTTTTAACGAAGTTGAAAAAGTAGAATTAGATGATCACTATTTTAACCCGTCCAATCCAACTAATGCACTTGAAAAGCAGCTTTCACAGACCAAGTTCAAGTTGGGAATGGAGTATTACAATAATGATAAAATTGAAGAAGCTTTAAAAGAATTGGATGAAGCTTTATTACTTAATGCAGATAATTTCTTAATCAGGAAGCAGAGATGGTACATCCGGCATCCTGAGAAATTTTCACCAACGATTGACATTGAATGGCAACAAAAACAGCTAGAAAAGGAAAAGACGGAGGAAGCTTTATTAAATAAGGATTTAGTTTGTAGTCCTGAAGGCTGTGTTATTCCTGGCACTTCAAATGAGAAAAAGTAATTTTTATCATTAATCCAGGAAAGCAGATCACACTCTGCTTTCTTGAATTAATATGGCGGTCATTCTATAGTATATTTTGTAATCTACTTTTCAGAGAGAGATGATAAAACTTGACTAACGTCGCACTATTAACGGTTACCCATGACCCTAACGCAAAAAATCTTAAATTAATGAATCAATTGAAAAAGGAAATTGAACATATTTACGGGGAGGTTTTCATTGCTATTAGCGACAAATCCTCAATTGAATACATAAAAGAACTGAAAAATAGCAACTTCAATGTGAAGATCATACCCAAAAAAGGAGCAGCAGAGGCGAGACGAGAAGTGGTAAAATTCGGACTTGGTGGAGAAAGTGAGTTTTTCCATTACTGTGACTTTGATAGACTGTTGACCTGGGGAGAGAATTACTTAGAAGAATTAAAGAGGACAGTATCAACTAAACATGATGAAGATTATCTTATTCTAGGACGTACAGAACGTGCGATGCAAACACATCCTATAGAATGGATTGAGACAGAGACAATTACAAACAAAATTGTTTCGATGGAGCTAGGTCAAAAAGTTGACGTAACCGCTGGATCCTGTATGTTTACAAGGAGAGCAGCGACATATATTAATACATATTCAAAAGAAAAGATGACAGATGCCGAATGGGCTATGATTATTCATAGAATCGCTAAACTCAATATAGGCTACACTGCTGTCGAAGGTTTAGAATATCACGAAGCAATTAATGGAATCATCGGAAATCAAAGTAGTTCAGAAAAGTGGTTAGCCAGGTTACGTCTTAGTTATATTATTAGTGAAACCGCAATTCATGTCGGGAAATAACCTGTTTGAACACTCATATTCACATGGAGTAGATTTTCATTCAACGCATAATTAACAAGTAAGAGGGCTAATCCTGTCTACATTATTGTTTTATGCAATAGTGTCGACAGGATTTTTGATAAAATGATTGAGGAAGCTTGACTAATTTAGCTCTTTTTCAAGTTGAGAAAAGATTGTTTGTATTTTTTGTAAAGCAATTTCCGAGTCTTCTTTTGCATCGTAGTCGCTAAGATCGATTGGATCTCCAAAGATGACCTTGATTTTCTCTCTCTTGAAAATTCCAAACAGTGAATTAGGTCCCTTATAAGCAGCTGGGATAATAGGGACTCCAGCACGTTTTGCTATTACAAAAGCACCTCTTTTTAAACCTACATTTTCTGTTGATCTCGTACCACTTGGAAAAATTCCGACGACCTTTCCTTGCTTTATTAGACGTTGAGGTATTTTCAATGTGCTCGGCCCAGGATTCTTTCTATCGACAGGGAATGCATGCAATGATGAGAATAACCAATTAGTTAGCTTCGTTTGGAACAACTCTTTTTTTGCCATATAATATAACGAAGTCGGTTTCATCGCAATACCAAGTGCTACTACATCAATCCATGTCCTATGTGTACAAACCACAATGTATCCGTTATGTATGTTGGGTAATCGATCCCGCTGCAATACTTTGATGCCTCCACCAAAAATGAGTAGAAATGCTTTCATTACAACTCTACCAAATGTGTACATATCTTCCTTCCTTTCAATAAAAGATCATCTAGAAAATTATAATCAAATTAGTATTAAAATACATCAATTAATTAACCATCAGTAATAAAGAACTATGCATCTTCTTTACGTAGTGACCATCTTGCTATTTGTCTTTTTTTGAAATACCCTTGACAGTAACTCATAACCGATTTAATATAAGGAAAATTCAAATATTTCAATAAACACAATGATCGGAAGTATTAAGGATCCTCTATTGTTCAGAGAGCTGTCGTTTTGGTGAGAGACAGTCTATAGACTCCCCAACTCATCCGTGAGTGGTAAGGCTATCACAGGCCTTAACGATTAACCCCGTAATCGGTTTAGAGTGGATTTGTTTTAGGATAAACAAATCAACAAGAGTGGTACCACGAAGGTTCAAGCCTGTCGTCTCTTAAGAGATGATGGGCTTTTTTTATTTATATTAGATAAAGGGGAGTATGAACATAATGAAAAACTATAACAAATATGCTAGAAGCTATTTCATGCCACCTAAGACTAGCATGAAATGGATGGAGAAGGAATATGTAACAAAGGCACCAAAATGGTGTAGTGTTGATTTAAGGGATGGCAATCAGGCTTTGATTGTACCAATGAACTTAGCAGAAAAGCTTGAGTACTTTCAGTTATTAGTTGACCTAGGCTTTAAAGAAATTGAAGTTGGCTTTCCAGCTGCTTCAGAGACTGAATTTACCTTTTTACGAACATTGATTGAACAAGATTTAATACCTGCAGACGTCACAGTACAAGTGTTAACTCAATCGAGAGAGCATATTATTCGGAAAACGTTTGATGCGTTACAGGGTGTCCGTAAAGCAGTGGTTCATTTGTATAATTCGACTTCTGTTGCACAAAGAGAACAAGTGTTCAAGAAATCAAAAGAAGAGATTATTCAGATTGCGGTTTCTGGAGCGGAATTATTAACTAGCTGTGCAGCGGAAACAGAAGGTGACTTCACCTTTCAATATTCACCAGAAAGCTTTACAGGAACAGAAATTGATTTTGCACTTGATATCTGTAATCAGGTCCTAGATGTTTGGAAACCAGGAGTAGATAATGAAGTGATCATTAACCTCCCTGCAACGGTCTCGCTTTCGATGCCACACGTCTATGCAAGCCAAATTGAGTATATGAGTGAGCATTTAAAGTATAGGGAGCATGTCATTTTGTCTATTCACCCTCATAATGACAGAGGGACTGGTGTTGCTGATGCTGAACTTGGGATGTTAGCAGGAGCTGACCGAGTGGAAGGGACGTTATTTGGCAATGGGGAGCGGACTGGAAATGTTGATATTGTGACACTTGCCTTGAATTTATATTCACACGGCATTGATCCAGAGCTGAATTTCGAACGAATTCCAGACGTTTTAAAGGTGTACGAACGAATCACAAAAATGAAAGTACCAGAACGACATCCATACGGCGGCGAGTTGGTCTTCACTGCATTTTCTGGCTCTCATCAAGACGCGATTGCAAAAGGGATTAAATGGAGAGAGGACAATGCTGAACCATATTGGAATGTACCATATCTTTTAATCGACCCAACCGATATTGGTCGAGAGTATGAAGGAGATATTATTAGGATTAATAGTCAGTCAGGTAAAGGTGGCATTGCGTATATCCTAGAACAAACTTATGGTCTTGATCTGCCTATTCAAATGCGGGAGAGCTTTGGCTATAGAGTGAAATCAATTTCCGATCATTTGCATAAGGAGCTAGGTTCTGCTGAAATATATACAATTTTTGAGCAGGAATATATCAACCTAAATAAACCAATTCAGTTCATTGATTATTCATTCAAAAGTGGCGAGCAATTTGAAACGATGATTGAAGTGAAAAAGGATGGAGTCATTCATGAGTTTACCGGCATAGGTAATGGACGACTAGATGCGATTAGCCAGGTCATTCAAAGTCAATTGAATATTAGCTATTCAAATTTACTTTATAAGGAACATGCGTTGGGAACTGGTTCCGACTCGAAGGCAGTTTCCTATGTCGGTATTACAAACGAATCTGGTACCATATACTGGGGATGTGGAATAGACGTCGATATTATGACTTCATCGATTAAAGCCCTGTTCAGTGCTGTTAATAAATTGATTTTAGATCAATAGTAAAACGACAAGTTAGCTTGAGAGTAAATGAGCGTTGCAGCAAAAGGGCAACGCTCCTACTTGATTGAGATCGTTTTTTTACATATACACTATCACACAATGCAATTTTTGTAGTAAATGCTTTGTTTAGTCGAAGATAAGCATATAGTAACCTATTAAAATAGTCCGGATTTATTGCAGGTACACCCGATTAGAAATAAATAATTTGCTATAATAGATCGTATGATAAAGTACATTCAACTCATTTAAATGTTATTTGAAAGGGGATTCAATGTATCTTGAACACTAAATTTTTAGATCTACTAGCCGAACGCTATGATAGTGAGGAAAAAGTAGTAACAGAAATTATTAACCTTGAAGCTATCCTCGATCTACCAAAGGGAACGGAGCATTTTGTCAGTGATTTACATGGAGAGTATCAAGCATTCCAGCATGTATTACGAAACGGATCAGGTAAAGTGAGAGAGAAAATAAGAGATATCTTTGTCGATGAATTAACTGCCGATGATATTAGCGAATTTGCGACATTAGTGTATTATCCTGAAGAGAAATTACAGATAATTAAGAATAATGCTAATAATAAACAAGAATTGCAAGAATGGTACACAAAAATGATTACGAATTTGATCAAGCTGCTACCATATGTATCTTCAAAATATACACGATCTAAATTACGCAAAGCCCTACCAGAGCAATTTGTTTATATCATTGAAGAATTATTGTACAAGACAGACGAATATAGCAATAAAAAACAGTACTACGCAAAAATTGTTCAACAAATTATCGCACTTGGACAAGCTGACAAATTAATTACTGGACTTGCTTATACCGTTCAAAGGTTGGTTGTGGATCATCTTCATGTTGTTGGAGATATTTATGATCGGGGACCCGAGCCCGATAAAATTATGGATACATTAATAAACTATCACTCTGTAGATATCCAATGGGGAAATCATGATGTATTATGGATAGGTGCATTTGCTGGATCAAAGGTTTGTTTAGCCAATATCATCCGTATTTGTGCTAGATACGATAATTTGGACATCATTGAAGACGTCTATGGGATCAACCTAAGACCACTTCTTAATCTTGCTGAGAAGTATTATGAGGACAACCCAGCATTTAGACCAAAGCGCCATTCCGACAAGCAACTTACCGAGCAAGAACAATTACAAATCACAAAAATTCATCAAGCTATTGCAATCATTCAATTTAAGCTCGAAATGCCTATTATTAAAAGGCGACCTAACTTTACGATGTCAAATAGGCTTATGCTCGAGAAGGTCGATTATGATAAAAACGAAATTACACTTCATGGCATTACTTATCCACTTGAAGATACTTGCTTTGGAACAATTAATCCCAAGCAGCCTGATCAATTGCTGGAAGAGGAAAGACAGGTAATTGATAAACTGTTATTTTCCGTCCAGCACTCCGAGAAACTAGCTAGACATATGAATTTTTTAATGAAAAAGGGTAGCCTTTACTTGAGATATAACGGAAACCTACTTATTCATGGATGTATCCCTTTAGACGAACAAGGAAATATGGATCAAATGATTATTGAAAATAAAACCTACGCTGGGCGTGAATTGCTTGATGTCTTTGAACAGCATCTACGATATGCATTTGCACACCCAGAAGAAACTGATGATCTTGCTACAGACATCGCGTGGTATTTATGGACGGGTGAGTATTCCTCGCTCTTTGGTAAAAAGGAGATGACAACATTTGAACGGTATTTCATTAAGGATAAAAAAGCTCATAAAGAAGTGAAAAATCCTTACTACTATTTACGTGAAAATGAGGAGATTTGTCGTCAAATTTTAAGTGAGTTTGATCTTAATCCAGATCAAGGTCATATTATCAATGGTCATACACCAGTCAAAGAAATTGATGGAGAAAACCCAATTAAGGCAAACGGAAAAATGATTGTTATTGACGGTGGATTTTCTAAAGCTTATCAATCAACAACCGGTATTGCTGGTTACACGTTATTATACAATTCATTTGGAATGCAGTTAGTTGCCCATAAACATTTCAATTCAAAAGAAGAGGTACTATTGAACGGAACGGATGTTCTGTCTGTGAAGAGATTAGTCGATGAAGAGCTCGAAAGAAAGAAAGTTTTAGAAACCAATGTTGGAGAGGAGCTATTACAGGAAGTCTCTACGTTGAATAGCTTAATGCAAGATCGGTATGTAAAGTAAGACTAATTTAATTTTGTGCAACTGAGATTATAAAATCAAAAATTTTGTAAGAGGCAGGGACAAAGGTGGTTAACTAAATGAAAAACCGAACAATCATAGCTGGGTTAGATACAGTAGCTAAGTTATTGATTTGTTTAATTTTCATTAGAAGCTTTTGTATGTCCCGGTCTCTTTTTCTATGTATTGATAGCACTCATCTTTATTGATGTTATTGTCAGGTGAAAAAGTCACCGGAAGAAGAAATTTCTCCTTCCGATAAACAATCCTACTAATTATAAATTATCTAATTCCAGTTCCATATATTCTCTTGTATTTGGCCCATAAATGCCATCATTAGCAAGCTTCGCATAGCTTGATTGAAAACGTCTAACGGCATTTTCTGTTAATTCACCATAGATTCCATCAATATATGTGGGGTCATAGCCAATTGCTTTTAGTGCACGCTGAACACGTGCGACTTCAGGGCCTTCATCTCCTTTTCTCAGGATTCCATCTGGTAAAGGAAAGTCTGAAAGAGGATTACTTGAACCAACGACTTCTTTTAATTTATTTAGTGTAATTGGACCAACTAACCCGTCAATCTGTAAATTATAAGCCTCTTGAAAACGCATGACCGCTCGTTGTGTTTCTGCTCCAAAAATTCCATCCGCACCGTAAACAGGTAAAGAAAACCCTGCACGAATAAGGTCTCGTTGAATCTCTTGAATAAATGTCCCTTCGTCTCCTTTACTTAATGGAAGGTCAACCGATTCACCTTTTATGACGGGCTCTGTCACTTCTTGGCCATCAAAATATTTTTGACGTGCTCTCTTGACATCACTAATAAATTCATTCCACGAGATACCATATCGATTTAAGGCATTCTGAGGATCTGTTCTTCGAGTTGGGTCAAGAGTACTGTGAGCGACAATATGTCTGTCTGCATCGAGATTATATTTGTCTAATAAATAGGCATGGTACCAAACATAGCGATTGTATGCTTCCTCAAAATTAATTGAACCACCCCAAGCAAGCTCCACTCCGATTGCTGCAGCATTAGCATCTGCTCCAAAACGTTGGTTATCTGCTGTAACACTATTACGAACATGCCACGCTTTTTCAGTAAGAGGAATAATTTCCAAAATAATATCATCGTCGATAAAAGTATGAGCTGAAGCAAAAGGATCTGCATTTTCGAAGTAATTCCTATTAGCATATGCCGAGGAACCAGGGTTACCAGTATCATGGCTAACAATAAATTCTACATTTTCTAGTCTTTGACCTGATCGGGAATTCCCTAATGAGATGTAATCCCTTGTAATATTATATAACATAGAACACCTCTAATTGATTTATTTATACTTTTGTTTATGCATGTAGCAATAATTCTGTGATAAGACCAGAAGAAAATGGGGTATAAGTAAATCAAGGATACTAACCTTTCTTCTTTTTATTAATATAAGGAACCAAAGGAATGGGGGGTGACTCTTAGAAATACTTTCTACAAAAAAAGCGAGAAAATTATATTACATTATTCGCTTCTGAATGATAAAATGATGAGATATTCAAACTAGCCATTTTCTAGTTTAATAGTGATCTTATTGACAGGTGTGATGTGAACATGCATATGAAGAAAGCATTAGGCGCAATTGCAATTTTACTTCTTGTTAGTTTTCTTCTATATTTAGTTTTTTTGAATCCAAGTCAAACGAAGCTAGAGAGTGTGGAAGCGGTAAATATCCTTAATGAAGAACAAGTTGAAGATTTACCTGAAACCAATGCAGCTGAAGAGGTTGAGCAATTAGTTGAGGCGAATACATTGGAGCAACCAACGATAACAGAGGATTTAAAAGATAAGGTCAGAGAAGTCCTAGATGTTGCAATTAACCTTTTTACTAAAGAACAAAAGATTGTTGCGATCGGTGACTCACTTACACAAGGCGTTGGTGATGAAACCGAAAAGGGAGGTTATGTGGGGATTTTGAACCACACTTTTGAAGATAATAATATTAATATAGAAATTGAAAATATCGGAAAAAGGGGTAACCGTTCTGATCAGTTATTAAAACGACTCGAAAAAGAAGAAATTGCAGCTTCTATCAAAGAGGCAGATACTGTGTTAATTACAATTGGTGCGAATGATATTATGAAAATAGTTAAAAGTAACTTTACTAATCTCACACTAGAGCCTTTCCAAAAAGAGCTACCAAATTATGTTGTACGTCTTACTGCTATATTGGATAGAATCAATGGGCTGAATCCAGATGCACAAATATATCTGATCGGCTTTTACAATCCGTTTGAACGTTATTTCAGTGATATTTACCAACTACAAATAATCTTGAATGATTGGAACACAGCTGGTAAATCACTTACAGAGGAATATGCAAATGTCCATTTTATACCTACACAGGATTTATTCCTAAATGGTGATATTGATTTATTAGCTGATGATCAATTCCATCCAAATACTAGTGGCTACAAATTAATTGCTAAACGTGTCCTAGAGCATCTTGAAATAAATGAGGAAACGGATATTACACCAGAGGATGTTGAATAATGTTTAGAAAGCGATTTGACTTCAAAAGAATAAACTGGAATTGGAAAACGTTATTCATAATTTTGGCTGGAATAAATGTTTGTCTCCTTCTACTATTTCTAATGTTTATTATCTGGCCTGTTTCAGAGGGAGGGACATCGATTTCAGAAATTTTTGAAGAGGAACTTGGTTCTGAGTTTACGATCCAGTCAAGTAAACAAAACCTAAACGATCTTGTTAATGCATATATTGATAAAAAACTTAAAGATAAAGATGACAAATATTCGATTAACATGGAAGAGAATGTCCATTTCACTGGTTCAATTGAGGCCTTTAAAACAGACATTCCTGTCTCAATTATTTTAGAGCCGTCAGTAGAAGAGAATGGAGACCTTGTTCTATATCCTACAGAAATGTCACTTGGTTTGCTCCAATTACCACAACAGAAAATTCTCGAATACGTCAAGAAAGAGTTAGAAACCCCTGACTGGATTGAAATTGATCCGAAGAAACAAAGGATCTATATAGCAGTCACTCAAATTAAAATGAAAAATAATATTAATGTAAAAGTCCAACATTTTGATTTGAAACAAGATAACATCTCTTTTTGGATAAAGATTCCAAATGAAACATTAGGATTTTAAAAATAATAACCTCCCACTAACTCAGTAAAAAGTAGTGGGTTTTTTTGTATGAATAGTGTGTTTGAGGCACCCATCCTTGTTGAAAAAAGGGAATTAATGTTAAGATGAAATCAATAGAAGTGGAGATCACTGAAGAGAGGGAGGGGACTTATTTGAAAACAAATTCTTTCTTAATTCGCTTAGCTATTATAAGTATAACTATTTTTGGTGGGGCATCTTTAATTCGTTATCTCAAAACCGGCGAGCTTTTATTCGATCAAATTATTGCGATGTCACTTGGCGTTAGTTTACTGATAATGTCATTAATATGGAGGAAAAATAACAAAGCAATTCGTTAAAATAAATTCGCTTGATGTAATCTGAAATGAGCAAGCCTTAAATCAATATAACCAGGATAGATCAAAGAAGGTGTTGTTAATGGAGGGAATCAAACTAGGTGCAATATTTTTATTTATCATATTAGTTATAGCGTTTTTCTTTTCTTTAATAAGGCTAATAGTTTCTCATTACTTTGAGGATTTTTATCAAAAGCTTTATTTTAAATCGCATCAATTATACAAAACAGTTATGAAGAAATGAACAGGAGATATTGATTGCTCTGGATATAGATCCAAAACATTATTACGTAAAATATAAATTTGACGTAATAAAAGAAGGAAATCATTATTCTATGTAGAATGTATAGTATTGAGGTGAATTATATGAATAATCAACAGCAGCAACATTATCAAAAACTACAATTACTGCTAAAAGACTTACCCTGGTATGTTGAAGAATATATTGATCACAAACGAAGAAAACTTTCTGCAGCTTCCTTACTAAATTACTGTCATGATTACAAAATCTTTTTTCAGTGGATTACTTCGGAACATTTGTTCGAGGGTTCCGTACGTGAGATCCCATTAGAATTACTTGAGAAATTAACAGTCCAGCAAATTGAAGGCTTTCTGCATTCTCTTCGTTATCAGCTAGATAATAAAGAGATCACAGTGAATCGTAAATTATCAGCCTTGAAATCACTATTTAACTATCTTCAAAATATTGCAGAAACACGTGACCTTAAGCCCTATCTAAGCCGCAATGTGATGGCTAAGGTTGACTTTAATGACATAAAAGAAAGCATGGAAACCATTGCAAACAAAATGGAAGGAAAAATATTAATTGGTGATGAATATGAAGGGTTTAGACGCTTTGTTGCACATGATTACGGGGAATTAATAAAAGAAAATAAGAAGCTAGTGAACTTCTATAAGCTAAATCAGGAACGAGATACAGCAATTACGTCAATGATACTTGGTTCCGGCTTGCGACTTTCGGAAATTGTTAATTTAGATTTGAATGATATCGATTTTAAAAAGTATTCAGCGAGAGTCATTCGTAAAGGTAACAAGGAACAGTATGTGTTTTTTAGTAAAATTGCTATGGATGACCTTCAAGAATACTTGAAAATTAGAGAAAGTCGTTATAAGGTTGATAAAACCAATAAAGCACTGTTCGTAGCAGCTGCAATGGGTCCTAAAGGAAAAACAAGAAGATTAACAGCACGTTCAATTGAAAAACTTATTGAAAAATATGCAACAGCATTCGGAAAACCATCGTTATCTGTACATAAACTACGCCACTCGTTTGCAACAAGATATCATTTTGAGATCAATGATGTACCTAAATTAAGAAGACAATTAGGTCATTCCTCAATCCAAACCACCATGATCTATACACATATTAGAAATGATGACCTAAAAAGTGCGGTTGATAAAATGGACATGCCAAAGGATTGATGATTAATAACTAGTGATTCAGGTCAAGGAATAACGATCTGAATCACTAGTAAGTGTATATTTGAGCTATCTTAAGTAAATTATTCATTATGATAACTAAACCCTATTACTTAAATAAAGGATGGATTTATAATGTGGAAATCAGTAAACGGCAAGCTGGTTCATACAACAGATCACAATAGAGTTAAATTTAGAACACGAATAAGTGCAGCACTTTTAGAGCAATTGGATACTTTAGCAAAAGAACATCACACTTTTCCTAACTACCTATTGGAAAGCGGATTAGAGAATTTGTTGCTGAATGGAACAATTTCATATAATAAAGAATTGAGACCAAAAGATCGAATTCATTACAAAACAACATATGATACAGCATTATTAGCAAATGTTAAAGAATTTGCTAAGCAAAACAAATTATTTATAAACGATGTTATAGAATATAGTGTGAACTTCATTGATTTTGATAACCTTAAACTTAGAAGCCATAAATACCGAATAGAATAATATTCTTATTTAGTGCCCCGAACATAATATATATTATCGGAAGTAAAAAAATAAAAATGTAATCTGTCTCTAATCTAAAGTATTCTTAAGATAATGAGACGAAATAAAAATTAAGTTGGATTTTTGTCATTCAGATTTACTACTTATAAGTTCAATATACTTCGCACACTGAAAATTAAATTGGTTACTTACTTACTATGAATAAACCAACAACAAAGTCTGGAATTAGGATTGCTTCCCTCTTTCCGCTTCTAAATACAATACCAACCACCTAAACAGTAAAAATGCATGGAGGATTGATCTATCTCCCCCATGCATTTACACTTTACTTGTTTTCTTCGTTTTTAATTGTCGTATCGACAATCTTCCAAACTTCCATTACTTCACCAGTTTGGTGAACATCAGTTATAAATGATCCATTACTATATCGATCAGAGTTACGGTAATCTGAAACGGTAAATGTCTCAACAATGTCCTTTTTCGTCTTAACAGCAAACGTATCTGCTGTGTCCATGACGCGTTTGCAAGCTAAGATCCTATGTGGATTCGACTTTAGCTCTCGAAGCATCACAAGACCTCGTTTTGCTCGACTAGACTTATCAAACTCAGTGATTGGCATCTTTTTTACTGCTCCACGCTGTGTGACAATCACAAATTCAACTTTTTTATCTTCTAATGAGAATGTCGTTGCATCAACAACATAATCATCCTCTTTTAAGTTAATTGCTTTTACTCCAGCTGCTCTTTGGCCAACTAAATTGATTTCACTTTCACCTAACCATAAGCCAAAGCTTAAATTTGTTGCGATAAACACTTCTTTCTCACCATTTGTTAATGCCACAGATACAACTTCATCATTTTCTTTTAATTTGAGTGCCATTAATGGTTTTGTGAAGCGTTGTGCTTGGTAAAGAGAAAGTTGCGAACGTTTAGCCATCCCCTGTTTCGTAATAAAAAGTAAAGACTCTTCCTCTTTAAATTCTTTAATTGGAATGGCAGTTATAATTTCATCCTCACGATCAAGTCCAGTTACTAAATTCGCAACATGCTGGCCATCGTCTTTCCATCTTATATCTGGAAGCTGATGTACAGGGATGTATAAGTAATTCCCTAGTTTCGTGAAAAGCATGAGAATATCGGTCGTGTTAATTTCGTAATGACCGAGTAAATAATCCCCTTCCTTCATTCCAGGGTTTTCACCATTTGACGCACCATACGAACGTATGCTCGTCCGCTTGACATATCCTTCTTTTGTTACTGTGACCATCACGTCTTCAGACGCAATTAACACATCCATATTAATTTTTATTTCTTCAATTTCGTCTTTAATAATTGTACGTCTAACGTCAGCAAATTCTTTCTTAATCGTTTGTAGGTCCTTCTTAATGACTTGAATTAATTTCTTTTCACTCTCAAGAATTGACTCAAGCTCATGAATTCGACGCTCTAAATCTGCTGCTTCTTCTTCAAGCGTTGTGATATCAGTATTCGTCAAACGATAAAGCTGCAATGTGACAATTGCTTCTGCTTGTGCTTCAGTAAATGCGTATTTCGAAATTAGATTTTCTTTTGCATCTCTTTTATCATTTGATGAACGGATTGTTGCAATTACCTCGTCAAGGATAGAAATGGCTTTGATTAATCCTTGAACAATATGCTGGCGATCCTGTGCCTTTTTCAAATCAAATTTCGTACGTCTTTTGACGACTAATTTTTGATGATCAATATATGCTTGAATTAATGCTTGTAATCCCATTAACTTTGGAGCTTTATTCGCAATTGCGACCATATTAAAATTATATGTGACCTGAAGATCAGTGTTTTTTAATAAATAATGTAGAATTGCATTTGCATCTGCTTCTTTTTTTAGTTCAACTACAATACGTAACCCGGTTCGATCTGTATCGTCGCGTACCTCTGCGATTCCATCGACCTTCTTATCAAATCTAAGCTCATCCATTTTTTTGACAAGATTTGATTTAACAACCTCATATGGAATTTCAGTAATAATAATTTGTTCTCTTCCACCACGAAGCTCTTCAATTTCCGTCTTCGCACGCACAACAACCTTACCTTTTCCTGTTTGATACGCCTGGCGAATACCGTCAATTCCTTGAACGATTCCTCCAGTAGGAAAGTCAGGTCCCTTAATTACTTGAAGAAGATCATCAAGCGTAGTTGATGGTTTTTCCATCTGCATAATGACGCCATCAATAATTTCACCTAGATGATGTGGTGGGATATCGGTTGCATAACCTGACGAGATACCTGTAGAACCATTAACAAGGAGGTTCGGATACATTGCGGGAAGTACAACAGGCTCTTCCTCAGAATCATCGAAGTTAGGGATGAACTCAACCGTATCACGCTCAATATCTCTTAATAACTGTGAAGCAATCTTGGATAATCTCGCTTCAGTATAACGCATTGCTGCTGGTGGATCTCCGTCTATCGAACCGTTGTTCCCATGCATATCAACAAGTAAATTGCGTACTTTCCACTCTTGACTCATACGAACCATAGCTTCATAGACAGAGGAATCACCATGTGGATGGTAATTACCGATTACATTACCAACCGTTTTAGCTGACTTTCTGAATGGTTTCTCTGCTGTGTTTCCTTCTTTATACATTGCATATAAAATCCGGCGTTGTACCGGCTTAAGACCATCTCTTGCATCAGGTAAGGCACGTTCTTGAATGATATATTTACTATAACGACCAAAACGATCGCCTATGACATCTTCTAAAGGAAGGTCTAAGTAACGCTCTGTTTGTGACAAGCTTACTCCTCCTCAATTACAGCTAAATTTTCGTTTTCTAGGATATTTGTTTCTTCTTCAAGACCGAAGGCAACATTTGCTTCAATCCACTTACGGCGTGGTTCAACCTTATCGCCCATTAAAGTAGTTACTCGTTTCTCTGCACGGGCTGCATCATCAAGCTTAACTCGAATAAGAGTTCTTGTTTCTGGGTCCATCGTAGTCTCCCAGAGCTGGGTTGCATTCATCTCACCTAAACCCTTGTAACGCTGCAAAATATAGCCTCGTCCAACGATTTTCGTTGCTTTATCAAGTTCTCTTTCATCCCAAGCATATTCAACAACCTCTTTTTTTCCGCTTCCTCTGCTTACTTTGTAAAGTGGTGGCAATGCGATATAGATCTTGCCAACATCAAAAAGTGGTCGCATATAGCGATAAAAGAATGTTAGAAGTAGAACCTGGATATGTGCTCCATCGGTATCCGCATCGGTCATAATCACAATTTTGTCGTAATTAACATCATTTAAATCAAAGTCAGACCCAACACCTGCACCAATCGTATGAATGATTGTCCGGATTTCCTCGTTTTTCATAATGTCTTCAAGCTTTGCTTTTTCGGTATTAATTACCTTTCCTCTAAGCGGAAGAACTGCCTGAAACTTTCGGTCACGACCTTGCTTGGCAGATCCACCAGCAGAGTCACCCTCTACTAGATATAATTCATTTCGTTCAGGATTTTTGGATTGAGCAGGGGTTAGTTTCCCACTGAGGAGAACATCTTTCCGCTTACTCTTTTTACCGTTACGTGCATCTTCTCTAGCTTTTCTTGCTGCTTCTCTAGCCTGAGCTGCTTTAATTGCCTTTCTAATCAACATCATACTTACATCAGGATTCTCTTCAAAGAAGTATGACAGCTTCTCAGAAACAACCCCATCTACTGCAGAACGTGCTTCTGTTGTCCCAAGCTTGCCTTTTGTTTGACCTTCAAATTGGAGCTTTTCCTCTGGCACACGGACAGAGACTATTGAAGTGAAGCCTTCGCGGATATCTGATCCATCAAGATTTTTGTCTTTTTCCTTAAGGAGCTTCACTTTGCGAGCATATTCATTCACCGCACGAGTCATCGCCGTTTTTGCACCAAGTTCATGTGTTCCGCCATCTTTTGTACGCACATTGTTCACAAATGAGAGAACGTTTTCTGTGTAACCATCGTTAAATTGAAAAGCGAATTCAACCTCGATATTGTTTTGTTCTCCTGAGAAAAACACAACTGGACTTAATGTTTCTTTATCTTCATTCAAATACTCAACGAAAGCTTCAATTCCATTTTCGAAGTAAAACTCTTCAGTAGACCCTTCACCTCGTAGGTCCACCAATTCAATTCTTAAGCCTTTTAGAAGAAAAGCAGCTTCTCTTAGGCGTTCTGTAAGCGTTTCAATATTATAAGTTGTCACACTAAATATTGTTGTATCTGGTTTAAAATGAATCGTTGTTCCTGTTTTTCTAGTAGGTCCAACTTTTTCTAGTGTTGTTACTGGCTTACCGCCATTCTCAAATCGCTGTCTGTACATTTGTCCATCACGTTTGATTTCAACAACTAGCCATTCAGATAAGGCATTTACTACAGATGCCCCAACCCCGTGAAGTCCTCCACTCGTTGCATAACCACCTTGACCAAACTTACCTCCAGCGTGGAGTACAGTAAGGATAACTTCGGGTGTTGGCTTACCTGACTTATGCATACCCGTTGGCATTCCTCGTCCATCATCAGAGACAGAAATACTATTATCACGATGGACTGTGACCTTTATGTATTCTCCGTAACCAGCAAGAGCCTCATCTACAGAGTTATCAACTATTTCATAAACGAGATGATGAAGTCCTCGAGCATCAGTGCTACCAATGTACATCCCTGGACGCTTTCTGACTGCTTCAAGTCCTTCTAACACCTGTATTGCATCATCATTATATTCCATATGTTGTTTCTTAGCCAAAGTTGGTACCCCTTTCAACATGCTACCGTTATTGTAGCACAAGCGAACAAATGTTTCTATCCGGTCATTTAGTGCTGCTTTATCTATTGTAGCGGTTATTTCAGTATTCGCAACCTCTTTTCAAATTTCCTGCTTAATCTTTAGAGAATTAAATAAAAAAACATGCCTCTTTTTCAAAAAAAGAGACAATGTTTTTTATTTCCATTTAGCGTGTTCCACCTTGATACATCGATTCATCACTGTGAAAATCCCTTGTTTTCTCAATAATTCAAAGGCTTCTTCATTCTCTAGCCCTAGCTGTGCCCAAAATGACTTTGCACCAACCTCAATTGTTTCCTGAGCAACTTCAGGTAAATATTCACTTCTTCTGAAAACATTAACAATATCAATAGGACCATCGATTTCCTTTAATGAACTAACTGCCTTAACCCCTAGAACTTCATCTACTGATGGATTCACTGGGATAATCTCATAACCGGCCTTTTGCATCGCTTCCGAAACCATGTAAGAAGTTCTGTCAGGGTTTCCTGATAGACCGACAACCGCAATTCGCTTGCTACTGTTTAGCAATTCCTTAATCTCTTCATTTGCTGGATTTTTAATACTCATATTAATCTCTCCTTTTAAATTATGCTAACAATCAACCCATCTGCCATTTTTGTTTAAATTCTTGCAAATAACCAAGACTACGGGGTAACAGTTCAAAAGGGAGGAAGAGAAAATTGAACATTCATCCTACTCTTCTAGTATTGCGTTCATACTTTTGGTTTACCCCAGCTTTGTACGGTGTAATCTCAATTCTATTTGCAATCTTAACTTCGATATTAGATCATTCTGTGATGATTAATATTCTAACAGTTGATCTTAGTCTTGCACAAACATTGTTAAGTACGATTACATCTTCTCTTTTAACGATGACCACAATTTCTTTTTCAACAATTATGGTCGTATTAACAACGTATTTGTCTCAATTTTCACCAAGAACAATGCAGGACTTTTTAACTGATGCCTCAACACAACGAATTCTTGGAGTATTTATTGGAGGTTTCTTGTACTCCCTTGTTCTCTTATTGTTGTTAAAAGGGGATTCGGCAGATACTCTTTACATTTCGCCTGTTTTAGCTGTTATTTATTCGATCATTTGTGTTGGCTATTTCGTCTTTTTTGTCCATCATGTCGGGAGGTGGATCCAAGTTAGCAACCTCATCCATCATATTACGAATAAAACCATTATCTCGATTAACAAAAATTATGAAGATGAATCAACCGATGCTGGTGATGAACCATGGAAAGATTGGGAAAGTGAAGAAATAAAATTAATCGAACCAATCTATATTTTCGCACCAAAAGCGGGTTATTTACTGTTAATTGAACTCGAAAAACTAATTAACCAATCCAAGAATGATGACAGCATTGTAAAAATAGAAGTTGGACTTGGTGATTATATCGAAGAAGGAACAACTGTTCTGTCCCTTTGGGGCAAGCGTGATCATTTAGACATTAATCATTATTTGAGTTTCTTTCACGTCGGTGAAGAAAGATCCACAATTCAAGATATCGATTTCGGCTTAACGAAATTAGTTGAAATCACATTACGTGCGTTATCTCCAGGTACAAATGACCCAAATACTGCAATAAGCGGGATCAGAGCACTCGCAAAAATCCTTACCGTGTTAGCAGGTAAAAATTTGCATCGCTCCTTTTATAATGATGATTTAAATAATTTAAGAGTAATTAATAAGCAACGTCATTTTCAAGATTATCTCTATAAATGCTATTACCAAATACGCCATTATGGAATTGATGATGTCTCTGTTGTAGCTGCAATGATTGATTCCCTTCAGGTCATTGCAGCACAGAATGGAACTAAAACAAAAAAATTAATATGGGAATTCTCACTCTATATCCAGCAAGGAATTAAGCGAGAAACATTACTTGAGTTGGATCGAGATTATTTAAACGAAAAAATTGAACAATTGTCTATTCAAACAAAACAGGGCCATAGCTATAGGTCTTTATAGTCATAAGAATTTATGAATCAAGCCATTCTCTGGCTGAGGATGGCTTGTTTGAACAACTCCCTTGCTTTCGAAGCATTCAAGTTCTCGGGCTCAATCAAATGAAATGTTCGTGTAACATTTTGATTCTGAACATATAATTGTTTAATTTCTTTATACTCAAGTTCTTTCTTAACGGTTAGTTTCGAAATCATTGCAATCCCAAGCCCTGCTGAGACAGCTTCCTTAATTCCTTGACTGCTACTAAAGATAAATAGATGCTGTAATTTCAATGAAAAGTCAGAAAAAAAACGATCGCAATATTCTCTTGTTCCGGAACCTTTTTCTCTGAGAATCCAAACCTGTTCATCGAGCATTTCAGGTTTGATCGACCTTAACTGGGCATACTCATGATTTGGTGGTGCGATCAAAATTAGTTCATCCTCCATGAATGGATACATTCGAATATTGCTATTCACTTGCCCTTCAACGAGACCGATATCTAGTTCATGCTTATTGATCTTCTCAATGACCTCTTCGGTATTACCAACGAACACCTCAACCTTCACTTCAGTGTACTGATTTGCAAATTCGGCCAATATCCGAGGTAAAATGTACTCCCCTATTGTAAAACTCGCTCCAATTTTGATAACCCCTTTAATTTCGACCTGCTGCTGTTCAATTTCCTGTTTCGCCTGTTCATAAAGTGAGAGAATCTTTTTAGCTTTAAGGTACAATAGCTCACCAGAATCAGTAACCTGAACCCTTTTTGGTGACCTAACAAAAAGGGTTGTGCCGAATTCTTCTTCCAATCTACGGATTTGCAGGCTTACATTTGGCTGAGTAACATTTAATAATTTAGCGGCCTTTGAAAAGTGTCGTTGTTCGACAACGGTCACAAATAATTTTAATTGATCTAACATTTCAAAACTCCTTCAAATCCATCATAAGTTTTATTAATGATTGGCATTAGTTTTATGTATTTCACTTATAGAAAGCGTCGTACTATAGTGGAACAAACGAATGTTATTGGGGGCTGCATTTTGACATATATTAAATCAATACAAGACAATTCCTTCATAATTGGACTCTTTTTAACTTTCTGGATTGCGATAATCGCAAACCTTCTTGTAATGCTGCCGATTTTTCAACTCACAGGTGCATTTATCCTCGCAATGCTGATAGGATTGACTTGGAGTACATTTAGACGTGATCAATTTAATAGTAAAGGTGCCACGTTTTCGAGTAAAACCTTACTTCGTATAGGCATAGTGCTATTAGGTTTAAGATTAAATTTTAAAGAGATTTTTCAGGCAGGGCCGAGTATGTTTTTAATAGCTCTTGGCTGTCTTATCTTTACTTTAGTTATTGTATATTATCTAACAAAGCTCTTCAAAGTTAATCACCGTTTGGGCATATTAACAGCATGTGGAACAGCTATTTGTGGGGCCGCTGCTATTGTCGCAATCGCACCGCAAATTAAAGCAAAAGACGAAGAAGTTGCAGTCTCTGCAACGATTATAGCTTTAATCGGCACGGGATTTACTATTTTGTATACAATTAGTTACCCATTACTAACAATTTCTGATACAGCTTTTGGCGTATTTGCAGGGGCTACACTACATGAATTGGCACATGTGATTGCAGCAGCAGAACCTGGTGGCCATCTAGCAGTTGACATAGCTGTGATTGTTAAATTAACTAGAGTAATGATGCTCATTCCTATAGCATTGATACTTGGAATAGGCATGTACCTTAAAGATAACCAAAATAATAAAACCTTTCGATCATTTCAAGTCCCTTGGTTTATTCTCGGCTTTATTTTTACTAGCTGTTTAAATACATTTGGAATGGTGCCTGCAACCATTGTAGAAGTTCTTATAACAATTGCCTATTTCCTTATGACTATGGCAATGGCAGGCCTTGGCTTAAGTGTAAATTTCAAAGCTCTAGGAGGAATTGGATTAAAACCGTTTCTTGCTGCAGCTATCGGTTCTGTCCTCCTATCTGTTCTTGGATTTCTTTTAGTTCAATTGGTATAGTTAGTAAAGAAGGCGTTCGAACTAGATGAATCAACTATAGGTGGGGAGGGAATACGATGTTAGAACTAATCGAAAAAGATGCGTATATGGAGCCTGCACTCTTCTTATCAACGGCTCATCTTTACAGCATTCTAGCGTTTGTTGTTCTAGTTGGTTTACTCTATTATTTCCGTCAATCATCGCTAACGAAACGTTATGCTCGTTCACTCTTAATAGCTAGCCTTGTGCTATCTGAATTCGGACTCATTACATGGAGTATTTGGATTGGCAATTGGGATATTCGTTATAATTTACCGCTCCAGCTATGTACAATTAGTCTGTATCTTTGTGTGTATATGCTTATCACTAAAAATCGTACAGTATTCGAGGTTGTTTACTTTTTTGGCTTATCAGGGGCCCTTCAAGCGTTACTTACCCCTGATTTATTTTATACCTTTCCACATTTCCGGTTTATTCATTTTTTTATTGCTCATTTTTCAATTGTCCTTTCAATTCTGTATATGGTCTGGATTGAACAGTTTCACATTACTTTTCGCTCATTTATTAAATCGTTCATTACTTTAAATGCGATCGCTCTCATCGCGATAATCGTTAATTTCATTACAGGTGCTAATTACATGTTTTTAGCTAGAAAGCCAACCAATGCAAGTTTGATTGACTTTCTAGGACCTTATCCATGGTATATTCTTTCACTCGAACTGATTGCATTAATTATGTTTGGAATACTCTACATTCCTTTTTATTTTAAAAAGAAGAGTGGTGGCTATTAATTAGAAAATTTCTCTGTCCTGTGCATTAAATAGATCAAAACCGAGATGTGCTAGAATCGCTGCAAGAATACACCAAAAAATCAAACTTGCTGTTAACCAAGAAGCAACCATTTTTTTTGATCCACCTAATGACAAGCCCATTAATGCTGTAATATGACTACCAACAAATAACGGACCAATAATAGCTAAACCAGGTAATCCATACTTTTTCCAGATTGCCTTCGCTCTTTCGGAACGTTTGTTCTGTTTCTCCACTCCCTCTTGTTTCTTTCGTTTATTTCTCCAGTTCTTAATTTGCTCAACAAAAACAATAACAAGATACACGGTTAATAAATTCCCGACTAAGGCAACGATTGTTACTGGAATTGCGGAAAGACCTGCAAAAATCCCAAGTGGAATCACAATAATCGATTCAAAAAGAGGAGTTGCAGAAAACACAAAAACTAAGAGATAAGCCCAAAGCACTTCAAAAAAACTCATAAATATACCATTCCCTTCTACTCCCACATATTGTTATAGATACCACTATCGTACCTTAATCTCATTAGAAAACAAATAAAAAAGAGACCGGGTTTTCCGGTCTAATTTTATAATTTAAATTTTAAAATGAGAAAGCTGATTATTTAGATCATCAGTCATTTCCTTTAATTGATTAATTTTGTCAGTGACTCGATCTAATGACTGAAGCTGTTCAGTTGCAGAAGCCGATATTTCTTCTGTTCCGGCTGCAGACTGTTCCGTTACAGCACTAATACTTTCAACATTTGATAAAATTTGGAATGATTTTTCTTGTGTGCTTTCCATTCCTTTTGCAACGACACGAATTTGCTGTCCAATTTCATTCACTTTCTGCTCAATTTCAACGAATGAATTGGCAGTAAATACCATCGAGTCTTTTTGGTTGGCTACAATTTCAGAGCCATTTTCAATTGCAGACATAATCGTTGTCATACCACCATTTAGCTTGGAAACCATATCAAAGATTTGCTTTGTCGCATTGTTTGTTTCCTCAGCCAACTTTCGAACTTCGTCAGCTACAACAGCAAAACCTTTTCCAGCCTCACCTGCTCTTGCTGCTTCAATTGCCGCATTTAATGCAAGCAGGTTTGTTTGACCAGCAATATCCGCAACGAATTTCGCCATGTTTTCAATCTGCTTAAAGTAAGAACTGAATTCTTCTGTTGACGTCTTAATAAGGTGACTTGCTTGAATATTGTCATTCATTAACTGCTCTTGTTTCTTAATCGTCTCTTTTCCTTGGTTGATCACATCTACAGCCTCTTGACTAAGTACAGTTGATCGCGTTGAGTCATTCAAGTTTTGTTCAAATGTATTCTTCATGTCACTAATAAGATCTACAGCTTCCGATAAGTCTGAAGAAATATTTTGTGAACCACTTGCAAGCTCTTCTGTAGACAATGCTACCTGTTGAGAAATTTCTGCTACATACTTGTTATCATTATGAATATTCGTTGAGACCGTTGTTACCTGGTCACTAACATGATTTACAGACTGTAAGATCTGCTTTAGATTTGTTACCATCTGTGCAAAAGAATTCGTTAATACCCCGACTTCATCCTTGCTCGTAGTTGAAACAACCTCTATCGACAAATCTCCATCTGCCACCTGCTTTGCTTGGTCAGATAACGAAATAATTGGTTTTGTAATTCTACGAGTCAATACAATATTAACGAAAGTCGCTCCTAAAATAAGAACGATGCTAACGATAACTGATGTACTAATGATCCCATCAATTTTCGCTTCCATTTCTTCAGTTAAAATCTCATAGTTTCGGTTTGTCTCATTTGTTAAATGATGAACATCATTTAAAATACCTGAAGCACGTACAGACTGCTTTTGAATATCCGCCGCAGCCATCGCATCTAAAGCTAGCAACGATGCTTGTTCTAGTTGCTCAAACTTGTACTGAATTCGACTTAAATATTCTTTTTCTTGATCTGTAATTAAATGATCAGCTAGTTCCGTTAATTCTTGTCTAGCTGATTCGATATTCGTTAATGTTGCTGCTTTATTTGATTCAGAAGGATTATATGCATAGTTATTTAATGCTTGCTGTGTTCCAATTAAGTCAGCTTCAAGTTCTTTTACATTAATAAGAATCGGCACATAATTCCCATTTGACGTTTGTATTTGTAGCATATTAAAGATGATAAATCCAACCAATAAAATAGCTAAAAATAATCCTGCTAAGGAATTCAGTAAAATTTTTGTACCCAGTTTCATTTGCTACTCTCCTAATGGTCCTAGTTGGTTTTTAGTTTTTCGATAAGCTCGTTTAATGTTTTTTCTTCATTCGCATCTAGAGATGTGACTCTAATTGGGGCTAAGCCTACCCCGTTTTCATTAAGACCCATTACAATATCCTCAGATATTTGACCTTGTTCTACTAATAATGTTGA
Source organism: Halalkalibacter suaedae (assembly GCF_017939705.1). Lineage (GTDB taxonomy): Bacteria > Bacillota > Bacilli > Bacillales > Bacillaceae_D > Halalkalibacter > Halalkalibacter suaedae. Next base: position 390,803 of record NZ_JAGKSQ010000002.1, on the reverse strand, counting down.
AACAGTTAACATGGCAACATCGATATTTTTTAACATTGAAGTAATGACTGCTTCCTCTGCTAGAAAGAATTGATCACTGTCCACCCCAATAGCATAGACACCTTGCTCTTGTGCTTCTTGAAGTGCTCCGACGCCAGTAAACCCAGCAGCTGTATAAATAATATCGGCATTTTGGTTCTCGATCATGTCAAGTGCGATACTAGCACCTAATTGGTCATTCCCGAAATCTCCTGCGTACTCTGAAAGAATTTCAGCAGAGGGATTGACTTCCTTGACTCCTTCAGCAAATCCTTTTTCAAATTTTTGAATTAAAGGAACATCCGCTCCTCCGACAAATCCAACGACACCTGTTTCTGATTTCAATCCAGCGACTACTCCAGCTAAAAAGCTACCTTCGTCTTCCTTAAATGTCAGCGAAACAATATTTTCTACGTCGGAAACCTCATCAACTAATAAAAACCGTTGCTCAGGGTGCTCCTTGGCTACTTTTTCCAACTCTTCTTTTATCATAAATCCTAGACCTATAATTAAATCATTATCCTCTGCAACAAGCTCTTTTAATCCCTCTTCGTATGTACCAGTTTCTGCTAGCTCTCGGTAATCAAAAACAATCCCTAACTGGTCACGTGCTGTTTCAAGTCCTTTAAATGCTGAGTCACTAAATGATTGATCACCTAAACCAACATCTGATAACATAATGCCTATTCTAATCGGTTCTTCTTTTACCTTTTGTCCCGTTTCAGACATACAGCCTGATAGAAATAATGTCAGTATACACAATAGTAGCAATGACGGTGCAATAACTTTCATCTACCATATCTCCTCTTAATTTACTTTTTTCGACAAAAACCTCAAATTACTATACCATAGACTATTATTTTTTAATAGTTATTAAATAAGTATCTATCTTTCTTTTATATCGACCTTTAAGCATGTAAATGAACAAGAAAATACAGGAAATTGAACCGTAGTATTAATCAATACAAATGAAAGCGAATACATTATTATTAATATATCGAAATAATATTATTTTAATAAGTTAAGCAGAAAAAAGCTCAAAAGGTTTGAACAACCTTTTGAGCTTTTTCTAATTCAATTAAAATTTATAGAGACGACGGTATTTTTCATCTAAATATTTGACAAGAGGTTTCGAATCAATACCCCCACCAGTAATATCCTTAATGATTTCAGCTGGTTTTTTCATTGCTCCATGCTGGTGAATATTTGTCGTTAGCCATTCACGAATTGGAGCAAGATCTCCCGCTTTAACAAGCTCATCAAAGTTAGGAAGTTCTTTCACGATCGCTTCTTTTAATTGAGCAGAGTAGATGTATCCTAACGCATAGGAAGGGAAGTAACCAAATGCCCCGAATGACCAATGAACGTCCTGAAGTACACCCTCACCATCATGAGAAGGTTTAACTCCTAAGTACTCTTCCATCTTCTCGTTCCATGCTTGTGGAAGATCCTTCACTTCAAGCTTATCTTCCATTAAAGCTTTTTCAAGTTCATAACGGATGATAATGTGTAAGCAGTATGTTAACTCATCACTTTCAATACGGATAAGTGAACGTTTCGCTTGATTAACAGCAAAATAAAAATCTTCTAAAGAAACATCATCAAATTGACCTGTTGAATGTTTCTTCAATACATCATAATTACGTTCCCAGAAGCCATAGTTCTTCCCGACAAATTTCTCCCAAAAAAGTGATTGTGACTCATGAATGCCCATTGATGTTCCAGTACATAACGGAGTCCCAAGTAAATCTAAAGAAATATTTTGTTCATAAAGTGCATGTCCACATTCATGAATTGTTCCAAATAAAGCGACTCTAAAGTCATCTTCATTGTACTTTGTCGTTACACGAACATCATTTGGGTTTAACCCAATAGCAAATGGATGAACCGTTTCATCTAATCGACCTGCATCGAAATCATAACCAATTTCTTTTAAAATATCTAAACTTAACTCTTTCTGATTTTCTTTAGGAAATTTCTCAAATAAGAAATCTGTTTTTGGTTGATGCTTCGATTCGGTTACACCTTTAACTAATGGGATCAATTGATCGCGTAACTCTCCAAATACACGATCAATTGTCTCAACAAAGACACCTGGCTCGTAATCATCTAGTAAAGTATTATATGGATGCTTTTCATATCCCCAATAGCCAATGAACTTCTTTTTGAATTCAACTAATTTTTCAAGGTTCGGTCTAAATAATTCAAAGTCAGCCTTATCCTTTGCTTCTTCCCATAATGACTCTGATTCCGATTGAAGCATAACATATTCCTTATACTCTTCTTTAGGAATTTTAACGTTTCTTTCATAGTTTTTATGGCATTCATCCACTGTTTTCTGTGTGATTTCAGATAGCTGAGCATAAACATTTTCTTCACGCAATTCCTTTAAATACTTAGCCATTTGCTCACTTGTAGAAAGGTGAAATACCTCCGCTGAAATTGTACCGATGACTTCTGAACGTTGCTTGACACCCTTTTTCGGAGCGCCAGTTCTAGAATCCCATGCAAGTAGAGATAATGCTTGGTTATAATCTTGAATTTTTTTTACATATTGTCTAAATTCTGTTTCTAGTGCTTTTACTTGTTCTTCTGTCATTGATTACACCTCTTTTAAATTCTTTCTCGTATTATTTCGTCATTCGAAATGGTTTTCCTTCTAATATTTTCAGTTTTATAGAAATATTTTTTTTACTATGGTATCGTTTGTAGTGTAAAGGAGGTATTCATTTGGAGTTTACAATTACAAACCAAGCAGCTGCTTTATATAAAAAAGAAATTCTCTTACAAAAAGGAGAGTCGCTTAGACTTTATGTACGTGTTGGTGGTGTTGGTTCAGGCGGATTCTCTGTTGGAGTAATGAAAGACCAACCTACCCCAACCAGTTTCAAGGTGGAACGAGAGGGCATTGTTTTCTTTATAACTGAAGATGACTTTTGGTACTTTGATGGAATGACGATTGATTATGAAGAGGACCTAGGCTATTTTGATTTCTCTAATCCGAAATTTGATCAACTCGACCATCCTGAACCCAAAAACCAATTATAACTTTAGAAGAGACCTAAAAAGGACGACCTTTTTAGATCTCTTTTTTGTTTAATAATGTGCCTTATTTTTTTGCTTCTTTTAATTGATGATCCGCTTTATGAAGTAATTCAGTTGCCATCTCATAAAAAGCATCATCCACACCGGTTTGATGAGCAAGGGCATGACTTAATTGCTGCTTGGCTGTCTTAATTGCATCAGTAGCAGCCTGAATTTGTTCTTCATCCATTGTTCTCGTTGCTTGACCTACCATATGTTCAGCAGACAAAATCGACATCTCAACTTGTTTTACATCATTAAATTCATTTTTTGAAGACATCAAAAAAACCCTCCTTAATAATCAATAATCCCTAATAGAGTGCCCACTTTTAATGAGCTTCATTCTCAGGTTTACATAATACTATTATGTAAACCTCTTAAGTTGCCCCATTAACAAAAAAGGGTAAAACCAGACAGAACAGTCCAACCATTCCAACTAAAATCCCAATGAAACGACCTTCATCAGAAAAATAGCGTTTAGCATGATAAAATGTATAAGCTGACACAGCAATAGCTGATAGCCACAAAATTAAATTCATCTGATCAATCCCTTACTTCACCTAAATCCGTATTTTTGATTAATTTTCCAAACATGATACTTTTCACTTGGCAATCCACAGTAATTTCTGCATTTGGGTATATTTTTTTATGCCAATCTGCTGTCTCGTATTCAGTAATTGTGTTGAAATGAGACCTCACATATAAAGACCAATAAAACGGTTCAGACTTGTATATTTCTTGAGTTTTGGCAACGAATTCGTTTACTTTTTTGTTCAGACCTTCCTCAATTGACTTTTTAAGTAGTTCTATATTTTCTTCATTATTTGAATAATTAACTAAACTAGGAACGGCTAGAATTTCTAAATTAAACGGAACAATCACATTTATATGAGCTTGTCCTTTTTCATCAAGATGAAGATCAACTTTTGTCTTTTCTTTTTTTATAAACCTTGTTGCTATTCTGTATTGATCAGACTTAGGATCACGGTAGGTCGCAAGTACATCCTGAACCTGAATCGTGTTATCTAAAATCACAGAGAATCTTGTTTCTTCTCCTGTGAGAGTATCAATCATCGTTCCCTCTTTGAAAACAGCCGATCCCATAAATTGTGTTTTTTGCTCACCAATCTGCGGGACTTGACCAGCCATAAATTCATCTTCATTTTGATTTTTCAATACCTCACCTTTTTCGGCTGAAGCATAAATAGCTAGAAAGAGATCTGCATCCCCTTCAGTTATTTGAAAAAAACGGTGAAGATCTGCTTCGGGTATGAACCCCGTCTCTTTCGCTCTTTTTAACATGAATTGATAATATTTATGTGGGCGTGTCTCCATTTTTGGATTATTGTTTTTCAGAAAATCTTTTGCATCCTCTTTAGAAACAATGATTTGTACACCTCGTCTAAGTTCTTTAGTCCGATTCGCACTCTGAATTATATTTATAAATTGACCAGAACGTGCTAGCTCTTCAGAAACAATTACTACACTCGTGTGATCAAGCAACACCTCTCTCGAGATAATAGAGTTGGCGGTATTTTTCGCTGAAAGTAGATCATCTGCTAGTAAGGTAACCGATTCTTGAGGCTCCTCTGTTGAAGATCCTCCTCCAGGAATATTGGTCCCTACCTCTGGGTTAGATATTTGAAATGTGATATTAAATTTTCCTTTTTCCTCTGCTTGATCGATTCCAACTGCAATGACGTAGGCTTGTTGTTCGAGTTCTGCCTTATCAAAACAACTAGCCAAAATCAAACAACTGCATGCTAACAATAAAATATGATAGAGTCTCATCCTTTTAACTGCCCCCTGAATTTCGCAATCGCCAATAACAGCAATGGAATAATGAAATATACAGCTGTCGAAAGATCCATCACAAGTGAGAAATGAACTAATACATTTCTGATCGGTTCATCCATCCATAATCCAAACATACATGCAATGAATATCATCGGTACCAACAGTGGACGGAAATTCTTAATAGAGAAGACTGCCGCAAAAATCCAGGTAGATAAGTAAAAATAAATAATGAAACGCATGAAGGTAGCAAGTAACCAAAAGGCCATAAAGAACACTTCAATATTTGTGAAAAAAGTTCCAATTGATACATACTGTGTAATTTCGTGAAAGGCGTATGCAATACTGTCAATTGACTTATAATCAAAAAAGACGACATAGACTAAGTAAAAGAGAGTCAATTCAATTAAAACAATTACACCACCGATTGAAACCCCTTTCGTAAATGACTTATGACCCAATAAGCCGTAAGCCATCGTATAGAGAAACAAATCCCCATAAATTGATCCTTTTTTGATCCCTTCTATTAATACAGGAACAAATCCATCTCCCCACAATGGGAAAATTCTTAGCCACACTAAATCACCTAGTAATAAGACAATTAAGAAGGTTGCAATGACCTTTATATACGGTAGGAGCATCCAAGCAATAGAGCTTATTAAACCAAATCCCTTTTTCGCCCCCCACAAGCCAACAATAAAAACGATGATAAAAATAAATAATTCAGGTGATTTTGGGTAGTACATTGCCGTAAGTTCATTCACATAGCTGTTTGTATCTACAATCGTTAAAACATAAATACAGAGGAAAAATAAAAAACCAAAAATACCGCCAATGTATTTACCACAAATTTTTTTCAGTAGCTCAACTAAATTTTCTACTTCCAATTTTCTGAATAGATATAACAGAATCAGAAAGGATGGTAGTAAAGTAAGAAACGAAATGATTGGCACCATCCACATCGCATTTTTCCCTACTTGGGCTACAATGGTTGGCGTCATATCTGCAAGCTTGGTACCAACCGTTAATAAGATTAACGCGACGAGTTCTCGTACACTGATTTTCTCTTTCATTAGGATCACCTACGTGTAGCATTCTTTTTTAAATCCTTTGGCTTTAAATGCTCAGGTCTCCAACGCTCCTTATGAAGAGCCCCTCGAAACAATGTATCTTTTGATGAAATATACTTTGGTCCAAGTGGAGCCAAATAAGGCACTCCAAATGAAGTTACAGATGTTAAATACATGAGCCACAATAAAAAACAGGCAGTTAACCCATAAATTCCAAATATGGTTGCAGAAAAAATGAAGATAAATCTTGAAATCCTTAGGGTGAAGTTGAAACTAACATCGGTTATTGCAAAGGATGATAGACCAGATAGTGCAGCAACAATGACAATAATCGGACTGATAATATTTGCCTCAACCGCAGCTTGACCAAGAATCAAGGCTCCAACGATTCCAATTGTTGGGCCGAGCGGACTGGGAATTCGTAACCCGGCCTCTCGAATCAATTCAAATGCAAACTCCATCAGTAACACTTCAAATACTACTGGAAATGGTACCCGTTCACGTGAGGCAGCAATGGCAAATAAAAGATCTGGAGGCAACATCTCGCTATGATAATTCGTAACAGCTATATACAAACTAGAAATAAATAAAGTGATGAAAAATGCAGCCATCCGAATAAGTCTCGTGAAGTTTCCGAAAAGGAGCCGTAAATAATGATCCTCTGGTGCGTGAAAAAAGGACCAAAAAGTAACGGGTAATATCAAGCATGCTGAGGAGTTTTCCATCATTAGAACAACATATCCATCATCTATATGAGCTGCAGCACGGTCAGGTCTTTCTGTGTAGAGCAAGGTTGGCACGACTGAGTACACCCGGTCTTCAATATATTGTTCAAGCAATTCAACCGTTCGGACGTTATCGACATTAATATTCGCTAGTCTGTCCCTTACCTTTTTTAAAACCTCCTCATTAGCAAGGTTCTTTATATACATGATTGATACATTACTTTTTGAACGTTTCCCGATTGATATCGATTCAGCTACAAAATTTTCATTGTAAATTCGTTTACGTAATAGAGAATGATTTACTTGAAGAGATTCAGTAAATGCCTCCTTTGGCCCCTTAATTAGACCTTCATTTGCTGGTTTCTCTATCGCTCGATGCTGAAATTGTGAAATCGAAAATGTATACGCTTCTTTGTATCCATCAATTAGTAGGATCACATCACATTCATTCAGCTTACCAACCAATTCATCTAGGTAACGAACGGTTGCAACAGTAAATACCGAAGCAATTGACTGGATCTCTGTCCCTTCAATTGTCTGTAGTGGATGAATAATGCTATCCTCGATTTGCTGACTATTGACCGCTGATTTATAAAAAAACAGGATGGCTTTCTTTGATGACTGTTTCATCGTGAATTCCCGACAGACAAAATCTTTATTAATCGTTGAGTGATAGGTGTCTTTTATTAATTGGATATTCTGGTCAAAGCTACTCTCCTCTAGTAATTTGTCGAGAGAACCAGGTAAATTTATATTTTCTTTATATTTCCTATGAAAAAAAGACATAAAATCACCTTTGAAATTGAATTTGTATCTTTAGACTTTGTTAGAAATCACTTTTTCATTCTAAATACATAATTAATTTTGGTTTAATAACGTTAATTTTCCTTAATTTCTTTCTATGAACTCTGTAATTAATACAAAAAAAGATCCCTCCAATAGTTTAGAGAGATCTATCTTTATTTTAGCTATAATGAATTAAAAATGAAAAACTGGGCTTATTCTGATTTTCTAGGAGGGCGTGGTCCGAAAAATTGATAATAATCGACTTTAAGGTTTCCGTTATACAGCTTTCGTTTCTTTGTTGCCTTTTTCCCATAAAGCTCTTCAAAACCTTCGTGTGAGGTTAACATATAAACAGACCACGTATCCAAGAGATCTAGGGTCTTACCCATATCGCGGTACATTTCCTCTACTTCTGGTCTTTCCATTAATCGTTCACCATAGGGAGGGTTTCCAATTAAAATACCATATTCACCACGATGACGAAAATCTCGCACTTGCATTTGTTTAAACTTAATTAGATCTCCGAATCCGGCTTCCATTGCATTATTGGTTGCGAGTTCTACACTTCGGTGATCAATATCTGAACCAAGAATGTCTAATGGTTGATCATAATTGGCAACATCTTCAACCTCCTGCCGTGCTTTATCCCAATGGTCTTTTCCGACAATATGCCAGTCCTCTGATGCAAAGTCACGATTGAAGCCTGGAGCGATATTTTGTCCAATCATTGCTGCTTCAATTGGTAACGTACCTGATCCGCAAAAGGGATCCGCAAAAGGACGATCTGGTTTCCAAGGTGTTAGCATGATCATTGCAGCAGCTAACGTTTCCTTTAATGGAGCCTCATTATGCAAATAGCGATATCCCCGTCGATGTAAAGCCGTTCCACTCGTATCGATTGTCAGTGTTACGACATCTTTGAGAAGAGCTACTTCAATCCTGTAAAAAGGACCATCCTCGTCAAACCAGTTCTGATTATATTTGGTTTTCATACTTTCTACTACGGCTTTTTTGACAATGGCTTGGCAATCAGACACACTATATAAAGTTGACTTCACTGATTTGCCGATAACAGGAAACTCAGCATCCATTGGAATGATATCAGCCCATGGTAATGCTTTTGTTTTTTCGAATAATTCATCAAACGTAAATGCTTTAAATTCTCCGACTTTTAATTTCACACGGTCTGCCGTTCGAAGCCATAGATTAGCTCTAGGAATAGCTGAAGCATCAGCTGTGAATGTTACTTTCCCGTTATCGACTTGGATGTCTTCATATCCTAAATCTTTCACCTCGCGGGCAACAAGAGCTTCTAAGCCCATTGTTGATGTTGCAATTAATGTTACTTTTCCCATGATAAAACTCCTTATGTACAGTGATTCCTTCTATTATAAAGTTTCTGCTATCACATGACAAATTATATCTAAATAAAAAAAGCCCCTCTAAAGGGGTCTTTGTCATCATTTAAGCATTCGATAAGCCATGTTTTGTACCTTAGTACTGCAAACGGTGATGAACCTCGTACTCCGGTGGCAACCATCTATCTACAAGATCACTCTTGTCCTTCTCATTTGTTCATTTCCATTAGAGAAGATGCCCCTACCTAATTTGGGTTTCTCGCTCGAGGGGTTTACCGCGTTCCACTCCATTCGTTTCCAAATGGACTACGTCACTGTGGCACTTTCAAAGGTAGAACACCATATCTATAAAAGACGTAGGTGCTTCCCTTGCCGTTAGTCCAGTCGAAACCAGACTACCCTAGCTTATGAATTGGCTAGGCACGAACACTACGGGCATCTCAGCCCGTGCGAGCATGGACTTTCCTCTACACGCAATGCGTGCAGCGGTCACCTGAATGCTTAAATATGTCATAAGCGACATTTGTTATTATACCGCGTTAAACAAATTGAGGCAACAGGGAATTATTTCCTGGACTTTTGTATCGCTTGTCTCGCTAGGGCATCAGCAGCTTTATTTTGACTGCTAGGAACCCATTTCATAAAGAACAAGTCAAATTGTTCAATTTGTAACAAGGCTTTATCTAGATAGGCTTGAAATTTTTTGTTCTTTACATAGCGTTTCTCGATTGCGTCGTCAATTAGTTTAGAATCCGTTCGGAAAGAAGCCATCTTAATTTCCTTCTGTATACACAAATGTAGGGCATAAAGCAATGCTTCATACTCAGCTTCGTGATTCGACATGTCCTCAAGTGGCAATGAATGGTGTTCTACCTCTCCATTCTTGTAATTAATTAGTACACCCGCTCCAGAAGGTCCAGGGTCACCAGCACTTGCTCCATCAATATACACATGAACCATTTCTAAACTCCTTTAAAGTTTGTTGCCAAACACCTGCTTTTCTAAATTAGATAAACGCTGTAATATATCATAATTAGTGCTGCCAGCTGTTTGCACAGGGCTTTGTCGTTGAGCTCGCTCTGCGTTTTTTTTCAATTCACGCTTCAATTGATTGTTTTCTTGATCCAATTGTTCGAGTTTGCGATAGAAAACCTCGTAATCTTGAATAATAGCATCTAAAAACTTATCAACCTCATCTGGGTTATAGCCTCTCATACTCGTTTTAAAGTCTTTTTCTAATATTTGCTTTGTTGTAAAACGGATATCTTGATTCACTTACTCCACCTCTTCTTATCCAGAAAAATAAAACAACTTTTCTCTTTTATTTTTCCAAAAATCTGCTGACTTGTCAATTTGATATTATTACTCCCAATAATCAACCCTATTAAACTGTTCCTCTTGAACAAGTATATCTAAATCACTCGGAGTTATGAACAAGATTGGAAAATGTTCTTTCTCTTGTCTTTTTAATGCGATATCTAAATAAAAACGTGGTGACCCTGGCTTTTCTTCATCATAGAGCACCAGCAAACCTTCTGCCTTCATAATAATAAATTCATTTTTTTGACGTAATTGTGCAGGATCATCATATGGGCGTTTTGTAATACTGTCAACAAAATCAGCCTTTTGTAAAATCTCAAGATAATGTGATTTTGCAGCTTCCTGCCAGCGTTCCTCCTGCTCAAGAAATGGAGTCAACACAGCCAACTGAAGTTGTTTAAATTCCTCTTTCAAAGCAAAAACAACCTCTGCTGCCCATAATTCAACACCTAATTGCCCACTAATAATGACCCATTCCAACCCTTCTTCACAAAGCGATCGTAATCTTTGTTCGAGAGCTAATTTTATGTAATAAATGCCGTCATGTTTTTGATCAAATATTCCTAATTCATGTGATTTATATCCCGTTACGGCTATAACCTTCATATTTTCACCTCAGCCTTGATTTAACAAAAAAGAGCGAACTGAGTCAATCAGCTCGCTCATGAATTCCTTCATTAACGTTTACCGTTACAACCGCAGCCACAGCCTTTAGAATGTGGTGACATTGCACCTGCTACTTGTGGACCATACCCTGGTGTCGGACCGTATCCTGGTGTCGGACCGTATCCTGGTGTTGGACCATAAGCTGGACCTGTTTGTGCACCTGCTACTTGTGGACCATATCCTGGTGTTGGACCAAATGCTGGACCTGTTTGTGCACCTGCTACTTGTGGACCGAATCCCGGTGTTGGTACTGGTCTCGGTGGTGTTGGTGGTGCAACGAATTGCTGATTAGCAATTGTTTCATTTGCCGAGTACGTTTGCGGGAAACTCTTTACATGCTTATAAAGATGATTTGTTTGATTGTGCGTATGAGTTGGATATACTTCGGGTACGATATACTCACAATCTTTTTCGATAATATTTTGTTGAGTTGGTGCAACCTGAGTTGGTAACACCTGAGTTGTTGTTGGTAGCTTGCAGTAATTTGGTTTTGGTTGACAATGCATAGGTTAACTCCTCCTTAAATAGTTAAGTCACTATTACCCTATGTCTTGCATCCAGCTAATGTCCTAGACAGTTACCTAAATCTACGCCCAAATAATCCTGCTCCTGCTACAGGACCATATGCCGGTGGTGCTGGTACTGGTCTTGGCGGTCCTGGTGGAACAACAAATTGCTGATTAGCAATTGTTTGACTAGCAGAATACGTTTGCGGAAAGCTTTTCACATGCTTATATACATGATTAGTAATGTTATGAGTGTGTGTAGGATAAATTTCTGGTACAATATATTCACATGTTTTCTCGATAATATTCTGCTGTGTTGGAGCAACTCGAGCAGGTAATACTCGTGTTGTAGTTGGCATTTTACATACATGTGGTCTTGGATAACAATGCATAAGCTAATTCCTCCTTTTTAATGTTGAGTCATTATAACTTATGATGTAATCAGAATAATTGTACTAGTTACTCTACCTATTTCTTAAGGAAGATTTCTATAAAATAGCCCCGTCTCGTAATCCGGTCATAATAAATAGCGTTAAGCCGATCATCACAAAAAACATTAGTAAAATTGCTCGATACATCGTTATCACTCATCTTTCGTATTCTTCATATATCGACCATATTTTAATTGCTTCAACACAAAATGACAATCGTTTTTTAGAATTTACATGTTTTTGCCATATTTCATTTATTTAATTGTTGATTTTTGTTAGTTATTGCGCTTCCCCAGGAAATACATGAGATTTCCTTTCCAATCTTTCTTTTCTTTTAACCAGTTCTTCTTCTAATATTTCTTCCCTTAAAGTTCCAAAAGCAATTTCAGTATAAACTAATGCTTGCTGAGGGTCTTTGAATTGATGCTCGAGAAGTTTTGCACATTCAACAGCTGCTTCAAATCGAACAGCTTCTTCTTCCACAGCTTTCTTATACATGTCAAGGGCCTCTTCGAAACGTTGTTCTTGTTTACAAATTTTTGCATACGCTACTAAGCTACTTGCTCCAATTCCATCCTTTAAATCGATTAACTCTTTATAATGAAGAGTCGATGCTCCTCTCTCTCCAATCGCTTCATACCAGCGGGCAATTTCATACCGTTCCTTGTTTGAAGCCTTCAACTCCCCTAAAATTAGTAATGATAAGTGAATATACAAGCTCATTAATGAAAGAACATCCCATTCATGATGATCAAGTATTCCCTGGATGTATTCAGGATTAGGATCGTGCAGATAATCAAAATATAGCATCGGCACCAGATAACTTGGTGTATCCTCAACACGATTGACATCAAGCTGTTCTTTCTCGACAATTGAGAGCTTACATGATGGTAGACTGTCCTTCCAAAGTCTCCTCGAGGCATGTAACAAGTCGAAGTGGCCAAACTTAGGTAATTTAGGAACTTGCTCCCGGACAAAAGTATGTCTCGTTTTAACCTGTGGCCAATCAAAAGCTTTTCCGTTATAAGTAACAAGATTACCTGTCGAGCCGACATCAGTTAAGAAATAGTGATACAATGCAACCTCTGCCTCAGGACCTGGCAGAAAATATTGTTTTACAATAATACGATCATGTTTCAATTGACAATAACCAAGCAAAAAAATAGTGTTTCCAGCACCACTACTTAGACCGGTTGTTTCTGTATCAAAGAAAATAAGATCTTCAGGCTGACGATCTTTTGCTGATAAAGAGTGCGAATACTTATGATTCTGCCAACGAGAAACGACCGAAATGAGTTGCTTGTATTGATAGCAACCATGGAAGTCGGACAGTGGATAGCTTTTTTCACGGATCCAAATATACTGATCTTCAAACCAAAACGGAAACGCTCCTATTTCGGCCCACTCTTTCTCAAATGGAAGTGATTCTGTACGGGTTTCGGATGGAGCAAGTTCTATCTTAGGTTCCTTATCTTTTTTTTCTTCAATCCCCATATGTTTTTTCATTCTAGCTAATTTATTTTTTAGCATTTGGGATCATCCTTCCTTCGTATTTAAAAGGAGATCAATAAAGCGACGAACTAAAGCCTTTGCGTTACCTTCGCTATTTTCAGAGCCAATACAAGCAGGACACCCTAATTCACAAGTACATGTTGTCACTAAATTATTGACCTGGTTTAAAATTACAGACAAATTGCGGTAAACATCTTTTGCTAAACCGATTCCTCCAGGATAGCGGTCATATAAGAAGATTGTCGGTAACTCCGTGTGCTCTGCTTTCATCTGCGGGACAGCATGTAAGTCATGTTGATCACACATTACATAAACAGGTGCAACTTGTTGGAGGAGTTGAGCCAACCCTGTCAAGGCTGATTCGAATCGTTTCTCGCCAAACTTCTTCACTAACTCTTCTGAGAATTGAATCCACATCGCATTTGTATGAAGCTCTTCTTCAGGTAAATGAATAGGCCCTGATCCAATATTTTCAAAGGTTGATAGTTTGATTTTCTTGAAGATCGTCGCTTTTGCATTGACCATAACGTCACCGTAGTTGATTGTTGCCTTAGAAACATTGGTTGATTGGTCTTCCTCTAGTACACGTAATTGAACAGCCAAATTGGCATCTGTAAAATATTCAACAGCGACTTCTCTGACAAAGGCTTTTTTCTCATCCCAATCTAAATATTCAACTTGAAACTGGACTCCTTGATGAAGATAAATCGCTTCATCATGAAGAAGAGTCATTGCACTAAAACGGTCCATTTCTCCAATGACAGTTGGGTTAGCAACATCGCTTTGATCAATGATGACCACATTTTCTTGAGATGCTGATCGCAAACTAATTCCATGTGCAGGAAAAGCATCATTCATCCAATACCATTTATCAGCACGATGATGAAGAACTTGTTCATCTGTCAGAAACTCTAAAATATCTTCAATATCTACACCATCGAAAGTCTCATCTTTTTTAAAAGGAAGTTCATAAGCAGCACATTTCAAATGGTCAACCAAAATAATTAAATTATTTGGATTAATCCTAGCCGATTCAGGGTTGCGGTCAAAGAAATAATCTGGATTTGATACGATATATTGATCTAAAGGAGTAGAGTTTGCCACCATAACAATGACAGATTCATTCTGTCTTCTACCGGCTCGTCCCGCTTGTTGCCACGCACTAGCAATTGAACCTGGATAACCTGTCATAATACAAACTTGTAGCTGGCCAATGTCTACTCCTAACTCAAGTGCATTTGTACTTACAACTCCAATAATTTCTCCGCTCCTCAAGCCACGTTCAATTTCTCTTCTTTGCTTAGGTAAATATCCGCCTCGATATCCTTGTATTGTTTTCGGACCGATTTGTTTTTTCGTTAGAGACTGCAGGTGACTTAGAATAATCTCAACCCTCACACGGCTTCTCGCAAATACGATTGTCTGTATCTGGTTTTCCAAGAAGGTTTTCGCTAATTCATTTACCTCTACTGTTGTACTTTTACGGATATTCAAAGGCTTATTAACAATAGGTGGATTATAGAAGAGAAAGTGCTTCTTTCCTCTCGGTGCACCGTTCTTGTCAATTAGTCGCATTGATTCACCGGTTAACTCTTCAGCTAGTTCTTTTGGATTAGCAATTGTTGCTGATGTACAAATAAAGGTGGGGTTACTGCCGTAATACCGTGCAATACGTTTCAACCTTCGAATCACGTTCGCTACATGGCTACCAAAAACACCTCGGTATGTATGTAGTTCATCAATAATGATGTATTTTAAATTTTCAAAGAAAGCAACCCACTTTGTATGATGGGGTAAAATAGCAGAATGTAACATGTCAGGATTAGTAATGACGACATGTCCTGCTTTTCGAACAGCTTGACGGATATTCGGAGCTGTGTCTCCATCATTTGTAAAGCATTTCACGTCCATTCCCATCTCTTCAATTATTTCATTTATTTCACTTTTTTGATCCTGTGCAAGTGCCTTCGTTGGAAAAAGATATAAAGCACGACTCTCTGCGTTTACTGAGATTTCTTGAAGAACAGGGAGATTATAACATAATGTTTTTCCTGAAGCCGTTGGAGTTACAGCAACCACATTCTCTTGCTTTTGTGTAATTTTAAATGATTCGTATTGATGAGAATAAAGGGAGCCAATGCCTCTGCGACGGAGTGCCTGCTGGATACGTATATCTAAGTCCAAAGGGAAATCGACACTTTTGGCTTCAACTGCCTCAAGTTCTCGCCAATGTACAATTGCTTCCTTGTACCGATCATTTGTTCGAAATTCATGTAAAAGCTGGTCCAAATTCTTTTTAAACATCCGTTACACCTCATTTTCTTCTCTCTTTATTGTAGCGAATGTTTGTTTGTTTTTCTACTATTAGCTAGCGTGAAGCAGTAAATAATCATTGCTAATAATTACTAAAAAAACTAAAAAAACCGCCCTCTGCGGTTTTTTTAGTTTTTTGTAAGCTATTTTTTGAATGTATGATCACCAATCACTTCAACGGTTGTTAATTGATCCAACCACCTATTTGTCGCGATTTCAGGGTTATAGAAATATAATGCATCACCGTTGTCTGTATTTAATGCCTCCGTTACAGCTGTCTTGGACTTCTCTGAAGGTTTACGACGGTCAATTAATCCATTTGAAACGACCTGAAATTGACCGGGCTGATAGATGACTTCCCTGATTGTATTCGGAAATTCATTTGACTCCACTCGTTTTAAAACAACATTAGCCACGGCAACTTTACCAGAATACGGTTCACCTCTTGATTCAGATACAACCAATCGGGCAAGGAGGTCATACTCTATATCGGTTATTTTTTGTGTCTCTTCTGTTTCTTTTGCTTCTACAAATTCAACTTTTTCAATTTCACTTTCACTATTACTAGTAATTTTCAAAATTGGTTCTGGAAAGATCTCGTTAATATTATCGACAAAATGATTCTCACCTGTTAATAGGTCAATCGTTTCATCAAAAAGATCACTTTCGGATAATATAGATCTTTCTAGCTTCGCTGGTTTTACTTCAGCTGCTTCTGAGCTGTTATACGCTAACGTTATTACTAAAGTTACAGTAATAACAGCTAGTACAAGTTTCTTCAAAACATCCACATCCTTGTCATGTTAGTATGCCCTAGGTCTGTGTGCCAATCTATCAATCTCATAAAGGAATGTCAAATATATACCCTTCTGCATACTAGATTTTGGAAATAGTTTGTTCGTCATTTTTTTATCTATGGTTTAGATTACGATGAAGATGGGTAAATACATTATCGTGTAGTTTTAAATCTAACAAATAGATGATCCCTCCTTCCACAAAGCCTCCACTTACTCTACATAAAAGCTTTAAAAAGAGGACATTTTTAATAACATAGTAAATGGTAAAAAGTTTGAGGAGGTAAAGATGAGAAAAGCTGTTTTCTTAGATCGAGATGGAGTCATAAATGAGGTATTAACTCACGTGTTAAATTTGTTAACAAGCCGGAACAGTTTCATTTATTGCATGGTGTAAGCCAGGCAATTCGCCAGTTTAATGAAGCGAAAATCCCAACCTTCGTTGTAACAAATCAAGGTGGAGTTGGACTGGGGTATATGAAGAAAGAAGCTCTCGAGAAAATTCATCTAGAAATGAGAAACCAATTAAAAAGCGAAGAAACATACATCGATGATATTGCTTATTGCCCACACAAGCCTCAAGCAGGATGCTTATGTCGAAAACCAGGGGTACAAATGCTAATAGATCTTGCCAAAAAGCATGATATTAACCTTAAAGAAAGCATCATGGTCGGTGACCGCGAACCAGATATACAAGCCGGAAGAAAAGCAGGATGCAAAACTGTTTTTATTGGTCAGGAGCATTCATTCGAAGCAGATGCTTATTTTTCTACGTTACAGGAGGCAGCCCCTTGGATAATAGCCAATCTAAAAGAAATGAGTTAATTGTGTAGCTCGTACTAAATAAAAAAGTACAAAAGGTCGTTACGATCCTTTTGTACTTACAAATATTCTCTAGTTTTAAACAGTGGGACGATTTGGTTGCACAAATGGAAAGGCCGTACTTTCACTCAAAGAAAGAATAAAATGTTTCAATAGATGTTTTGTTGCGAGTAAATCCTCTTGATCAATAACTTCAACTGGGCTATGTGCATAACGGGAAGGAATGGAGAGAACTCCAGTTGGAACACCCTTGTTAGCTAAACTCATTGCCCCTCCATCCGTACCGATGCCAGGAAATACCTCTAACTGATAATTAATTTTTTGTTCTTTTGCTATTTCAATTAACTTGTCCTTGACTGCAGGATGTGAGATTAAGCTAAAGTCCATAATCTTAATTCCGGTTCCCGCACCTAAAGCTAGACTTTGATCCATTGTTTCTTCCACAGTATCGCTAACTGCAGTAGTGTCTAGAGCAATGGCGACATCTGCATTAATTTGTTGAGCCGCTACTTGTGCTCCTCTCAACCCTACTTCCTCCTGAACTGTAAAAACAGCGATTAGTTCTCCGCAAAAAGGTTCATCCTGCAGCTCTGTTAAAGCTTCAATAATGACTGCACAGCCTGCACGATCATCAAATGCTTTTCCAACAAGTTTGCCTGTTTCCTTATTTCCAAGATAATCAATTGACGGTAGCCAAGTCACTGTCTGGCCAATTTCTACACCTAATTGCTCCGCCTCCTCTTTGCTTTTTGCACCGATATCTATGTATAGCTGACGATGATTTCTGACTTTATTCGGATCATCAAATTTAACAAAATGAGCCGACATTGTTCCAATGACTCCGTGTAGGTATCCACTTATAGTTAGCAACTGAACATGCTGTGCTAATAGAATACGATCATCATGTCCACCTAGCTTTTCAAAACGTAGCAACCCGTTGTTTTCAATTTTTTTAATGATAAAACCGATTTCATCCATATGAGCAGTCACTGCTATTGAAGGTCCTGGTTTATTACCTTTTTTCCTTGCGATAACGTTTCCGATTGGATCAATGTAAACTTCATCGACCATCGGGGCTATTTTATCTTTAATCCAAGAGGAAACCTGTTGCTCGTGACCACAAGGACCATGTAATTGGGACAATTCTTTTAGTAATTCGTACATTATAACGTCAACTCCTTAAACAAGTATAGTTGTATTATAACTTATATTTAGAAAAACGAAATAACTATGCCTGCCTTTTAATCACATCACGAAAAAAACACTATCTCAAAAGAGATAGTGTTTATCTGAAGCAAATTAACGCTTTACAACGTTAGCTGCTTGTGGTCCACGGTCGCCGTCTACGATTTCAAATTCTACAGCTTGACCTTCGTCAAGTGATTTGAAACCTTCACCAGTGATAGCGCTGAAGTGTACGAATACATCATTTCCGCCTTCTACTTCAATGAAACCGAATCCTTTTTCTGCGTTAAACCATTTAACTGTACCAGTTTGCATGTACAAAAACCCCAATCTTTTAAATAAATTTTCTTAATATGCAATCGTATTTACGTGGTAAATAAAAATTCACATATTATAAGGAGCATCAACCACGGTTCGGAGTGAATATCCCTTATAACATGTGAATACTGAACTCTTACAGTGTAACTATTGATAACCAAAATATATATTAAGGGTAAATATAAGGATCCAATTGATCAATCTTCAGACAATGAAAGCCCTGCCTCTCGTTCATCCTTGCGGTTCCTTGACCGCGCCAGCGAATGAAAAGCGCTTACCTGTTGTTCTCAACCGTTAACAATACTATACCCTAGATATCCTAAAATTGCAAGGTTGATTTAGAAAGATCAACAAAAATTCACCAGTTCAATCCATTGATGCATACTTTTTCCTTTTGACCCTCATACTAAACTTAACATACTTGCAGGAGGTTAAATACATTGAAAAAGTTTACTTTTATTATTTGTAGTGGACTTGTTTTTATACCCTTATCCGCTTGTGGTCAAACCGATTCTGAAGAAAATATTGTTCAGGATGTTGAAGTTCAGCAATTTGACGAAGACTACGGCTTTCAACAACGGGCGAACAATGCTGACCAGAATGAAGATCAAATGACTAATCCCGAATTAACTTCTTACGCTAATCAAGCAGGATCGTATATTAGTGAAACTGCTACTTTATTGGAAAAAACCGTTCGATTATTTGAGGTCGGTGCACCAACGGCCAATGACATTGATGAGGCTCTAGCAACGATTCAAGAACTTAAAAGACAAAGTCAGAGCTTTTTAACCTTTCAACCACCAGAAGCGTTTGAAGGGTTTCATCATGTTCATGTAGCTACACTCGTTGAAATTGATGCACTTGAAAAAGTATTAATGGAAATAACTGAACCCATTCACCCAATAGTTGTCACAAATGCTCGAGTTCACTATGAGAATGCTGTCGTATCACATAAACTAATGGAAAGAGAGTATTTATCAATCACTGAAGAATACGGATTACATTAAAACGAAGTACCCCAGCCTTCTCGGACTGGGGTTTTGTTAAAATTATCTTCTATGATTTGTAGTGTCATCAATTAAATCGACCATTTCTGCCACTGCACCACCAATTGATTCCAATGGCTGCGGAAGACTAATATGGTGTTCCAATGCCTTAATTCGATTAATAACTCGACGATTCGTTGTAATGTAGATTTCTGCTTCATCCATACCTGCTACTTCTTTTTCAATTGATTGTATCAAGCTTACTCGATCAGATTCTGTTGACTCAACACCAATAACGTAGACATTACCATCTGAAATGACATGGGCATCTCTTACCTCTGCAAATTGTTCAACTCTTTGTTCAATCGCTCTTTCTGTTTTTAATTCACTCTGTAATACTTGAGATTTTTCTCTGATTGGTCGTTTTTCTAAGTTTGGATTATTTTGATGTGCGGGTTTATCTCTAATGATGCCAGGTTTGTTGCTTAAAATTCTTGACCCAGCATTGTTTATCCCTTCATGGCTCATGCTTAAATTATAATTTTGGGACGTTTCTCCTTTATTACGTAAGATCTCTTGTGCTGTACTTCCTATTCCGTTTGGAGCAGCATCCGGAACCATTAAATCACTTAATGGCCCTTCATAAGACCGTACATTTTGAACACCAAAATGATTGTATCCTCGATTAGGATCTGCATTCGATCCTAGTGGTTGATCTTGTGGTATCACACATCCGCTCAATGATAGGACGGCCACTGCGAAAACAACATACTGTCTCATTGGTTATCCCCTCCTTCACTTAGTGTGAGAAAACACTAGGGATTTCAAACATTAGAGCTTAAAAAAGCTTTGACCAAATGGGGAAAAATGATGTAATTGTTGTCGAATTTGCACTTTTATTTACTAAGTTTGACTAATTTAGCAGAAACACTTTTCAACAAATTTCTTTAGGTTATAATCTTTATTGAACAGACGGGACCAAGATTTTCCTCCATATGCATCACAACATACAATTTCTCGACTGTTTGAATGTCAGTAATGGAGTGAAAAATAAAATGATAATGATTAAGATAGAAGAAAAACGGTCTGAAATGCTATCCTCCGCTAAAAAATATGGCTTTACTTCCGAGATCACTGTCCAATGCAGTCAAGAATTGGACAAGTTGCTCAATGCAGTCCAAATGAAACTCAATAAATAAGCTAAACGATATAGAAATATCGGAAAATTGTTCCGAAAGCATTGCATTCAATCATTACATTTGATAAGGTAGACACAATTAAGAAATATCTTACTTCATTAAAATTTGAAGTGAGGGTAGAGGTGCAAAGATCATTAGTAAACATGCGGAAGAGTATGAGCTCTCGTGAAACATGTTAAAAGGGGTATTTGCCGAAGTAAATGGATACTCATAACCCATTTGCTGGGACTGTTTTGAATAAGAACAGGACTGTCATATAGCACATGCTATATGGAGGGCTATCTCACACATTGATTTGGTTTTGCTTGTATTGCCTTGCTAACCATCCAACAATGAGTCGAGACCTCATTGTTGTTTTTTGTGCCTTCCAAAAGTAGCCCGTGACGTATAGAAAACTTGATGAATTGAGGGTGAATAGGATGAATTTCGGACGTGTAATTACTGCAATGGTAACACCATTTAATCAACATGGACAATTTGATAAGGAAGCTACAAAGGAACTTGTGCATCATCTTATTGCAAACGGTTCTGATGCTCTAGTTGTTGGAGGAACAACGGGTGAATCCCCTACCCTTTCAACAGACGAAAAGCTGACACTCTTTCAGACAGTTGTTGAAACCGTTAACGGACAAGTACCTGTCATTGCAGGTACTGGATCTAATAACACACAAGCTTCTATTGAATTAACCAAACAAGCGGAAGCCATTGGTGTCGATGCCGTTATGCTAGTTGTTCCATATTATAATAAGCCTTCTCAAGAAGGTATGTATGCACACTTCAGTGCAATTGCACAGGCAACAAAATTACCTGTGATGCTTTACAATATCCCTGGTCGAAGTGCAGTAAATATGAGTGTTGAAACGACATTAGAACTAGCACAAATACCTAATATCGTTGCAACAAAAGAAGCAAGTGGAGATTTAGACGCAATGGCCTCAATTATTGAGCATGCCCCTGAAGGCTTCTCTTTATACAGTGGTGATGACAGTCTAACCCTTCCAATACTAGCAATTGGCGGTGTGGGTGTCGTATCTGTTGCTTCTCATATTATTGGCAATGAAATGCAGCAAATGGTACGTAATTATCAGGCAGGTCAAGTAGCCGCCGCAGCAATGCAGCATCGCCAACTAGTACCTGTTATGAAGAATTTATTTATTGCTCCAAATCCAACTCCGGTCAAAGCAGCTCTAGAAATGAAGGGAATTCGTGTTGGTTCAGTTCGACTGCCTCTACTCCCTTTATCAGCTGAGCAACAACATGAATTACAAACCGTTGTACATCCAACAATGAATTTCTTCGTGAGCTAAATAAAAACAAAAAGAAGGTGTCAAAACGACACCTTCTTTTACTATAGACAAAACCCCTTTTGAGAAATCAAATTCTCAAAGGGGTTTTCAAGTAAATTGGACTCTTTTTCATAGATGACGGAGAATTGATGTTCATGTAGTGACAATAACTACCTTTTTGGAACTTCAAGCCAACGAATAAAAGCAACTTAATATATTTGGATGAAAATTTTAGCTATTACGCATTTGCATCAGTATTAGAGAACTGATTTTCTATATGTCCTCTGAGATAGCAAAGAAAGCAAGCACTTAGCGGATGAAATATACGTAGACTCCTGCGGGATGTAAAAGCCAAAGGTGAGACCCCGCAGTGCAAACGAGGAGGCTCACCGGCTTCCCGCGGAAAGCGAAGTATATTTCAGGAGCGGTGTCCATACACTATCTATCTTATTCGACTTATAGTCAATTCAGACACTTTTTCCCACCACTGTTATGCACTTTTCTGATGTGAGACTCGACGTTTTAAAATGGCTCTTTCAACATAACCCGTTCCGAATAAGACTCCAATAACGATAAAGAGAAATCCAAATGTCTGGTACCAATAAATTTGTTCCTTGAGAAATATAGAAGAACTTAGTAACCCGAAGAATGGGACGAAATTATTAAAAATTGCCGTTTGTCCTGCCCCTATTCGTTCAATCGCTCCATTAAACAGAAAATGGCCAACAGCCGTAGCAAAAATGGCAGAAATAAAAAAGATCACATATACACTAAGCGGTGCACCGACCATAGCTTGTGTTCCACCAGGCTCAAGCAAAAGACTTACGCCAAATAATCCAAGTGACCCAATCAGAAGCATCATTCCAGTCATTTGCCTTGAATCAAGTGTAGCCGTTGCTTTTTTTATATAAATGAAGCTAATTGCTTGCACAAGCATCGCGACAAAAATATAGAGCTCACCACGATCAATTGACCATGAACCCGCCCCACCTTGAATAAAGAGTACACCAATGAAAGCTAGAACGATTCCAAGGAAGCGCCATTTTGTTAACCGGTCCCCTAACATTAAAATCGCTAGCACCGAGGTCGTTAATGGCAATAGTGCAAGAATTAGAACAGCATTTGAAGCACCAGTTTGTGTGAGTCCTTCCGCAAGAAAAAAATGATGTGCAACAACGCCAAAAACGGTTCCAAGAATCGTATACTTCCACTCTTTTGCTGTTAACCTTCTCATATTCCTCGTTACTAGTAGGATGGCTGTTGCAGCAATACCAGCAGTCATAATGCGAAATGAAGTCATAGTTGTTGCCGGAAACGTGTCGACTAATACTTTTAGCATGACAACATTTACTCCCCAGAGGATCATGACAAAAAATACAAGACCATAAGTAAATAAAACTGATTGTTGTTTCACGTACTACCTTCCACTCCTCTCTCTTTTGTAGTATCTTATCACTCTGACAAACAATGGTCACGGATTTTATCCTTATTTTTCACATTAAAGAACCATAAAGGTTAGTACCCTTATGGCTCATTAAGACGAATATTTATCTACAAAAGGATGATCCATTTTCTCATACAAGCTTCTCGGGAATTTAGTTAACGTTTCCACTCCCTTTTCAGTGATTAGAATCGTTTCAGTTATTTCTACTCCGTAATCTTCATACCAAATTCCTGGCATCAGATGAAATGTCATATTAGGTTGTAAAACCGACTTATCTCCTGGTCTTAAACTAATTGTATGCTCGCCCCAATCAGGTGGAAAGCTCAAACCGACAGAATACCCAAGTCTAGAATTTTTGTGATGGCCATATTTAGCTATCGTATTCCGCCAAACCTGTTCAACTTCTTCTGCGCGTATTCCAGGTTTTATTGCATCAAGCGTTGTTTCTATTCCTTCTTCCACAACTAAAGCAAGATCTTTAACACGAGAGGGAGCCTGACCAACTGCCATCGTCCTAGCCATCGGGGCATGATACCGTTTATAAGCACCTGCAAGTTCAAGTGTGACGAAATCACCAATTTCATACTTGCGATCTGTCCAAGTTAAATGAGGACAAGAAGTATTCTCATTGGTTGGGAGCATTGGAACAATCGACGTATAATCACCCCCATATTCTGGTGTTCCTTTTATTTGAGCATAATAAATGGCGGCAGCTACATCACATTCTCTTGTTCCGACTGCAATTGAATCATAAGCCGCATGCATTGCACTCTCTACAATTTTTGCTGCTTTTCTCATATAGTCAATTTCTTGATCTGATTTGATCAATCTCACCATATTTACAATACTCGAAGTGTCTTTTATCGTTGCATTTGGTAAGCCTGCCCTTAGACGTTCATAACATAAACCAGTGAAATAGTGAACATCCATTTCAACTCCAATCACTCTGTTGCTTTGCCCTATTTCTGTCAAAATATTCGTAACAAAATCAACTGGATGCCTTTCTTTCGATTGAACATAATAATCTGGATAGGAGATAATATGTTGATCATCAAGCCATGTCGTTTTCGAAACCCCTAATGCATCCATTTGTCTACCGATCCATAAGGGTTGATCGTCTTCTAGAGTGATAATCATCATTTGATGAACATAGAAACTCCAAGCAGAATAATTAGATAGATAATACATATTAGAAGGGTTTGAAACAAGTAAAACATCCACCCCTTCATCGACCATTCGTTTTTTCAGTGAGTTTAAACGCTGACGATACTCTGCTAGTGCAAACAAACTCCTCACCTTCTTTCACGATATCATTGTTTAGTTAAGACGAAACGCAACGACTTTACGCTCGGTCATTGCTTCAATCGAATAACGAACCCCCTCTCTGCCAATACCTGAATGTTTTACACCACCAAATGGCATACTGTCTATCCGGACATCACTACTATCATTGATCATAACTGCTCCAAAGTCTAACCGCTCAATTGCTTGAAAGGCCAGATCTATACTTGATGTAAAAAGACCGGCCTGTAGTCCAAATCTACTATCATTAGCTAGCTCAATTGCTTGATTGAATGAAGAAACTGGATTAATTATGACAACTGGGCCAAAAACTTCCTCTTTTGAAATTAAAGCACAATCAGGCACATTTGTTAAAACGGTTGGTTCAAGAAAGGCTCCAACACGTTTCCCACCGCAACACAATTCGGCTCCAGCAGATTCAGCTTCTAGGATCCAGTTTTCCACTCTACTTGCTTCTTTTTCTGAAATCATTGGTCCGATATCAGTATTTTCATCGATTTTAGAGCCAATTTTTAATTTTTTCGTTTCTTTCGTATACTGCTTAATAAATTCTGAATAGATTGAATCGATCACATAGATTCTCTGAACACTGATACAGTTTTGACCTGCAACGCCAAATGCCCCAGCAACAGTAGCAGCAACGGCTTCCTCCATGTTACTATCTGCTAAAATAATGGTTGGTGAATTAGAACCGAGCTCCATCGCAGTCTTTTTGACACCTGCTTTTTCTAAAATAGATCTCCCCGTCTCATACCCACCTGTAAACGATACGAAGCGTACATCCTCATGCTGGACAAGAACATCACAAATTTCTGAACCTTTTCCTGTGATCACAGATAGTATTTCAGCTGGTAAGCCAGCGTGTAAAAAAGCTTCGGCTAAGCGAATTGTACTTAAGGGTGTCAATGTCGATGGTTTAACAATAACTGAATTCCCTGCAGCTATCGCTGGGCCAATTTTATGGGCAACCAAATTTAACGGATCATTAAATGGTGTAATTGCGGCAACAACTCCGATCGGATCACGACAAACATACCCCACTCGGTTTTCGTGTCCAGGAATTTGAGAAAATGGAATCGTTTCACCTTGCAGACGTTTTGATTCTTCTGCACTGAGACGTAGCGTTTCTATGCATCTGTGTACCTCTTTGCGAGCTTCTTTGATTGTTTTGCTACTTTCAGAAATAATTGTATGAACAAAGACCTCAAAATGAGTGTTAATATAAGCTGCCGTGTCTTGTAAAATACGAGAACGCTCGTGGATAGGGAGTTTTTTATTTATAGCAGCTCCGTTCTTCGCTGAAAAAACAGCTGTCTGAACATCATCCTTTGTTGCTGCTGGTACTTCTGCGATCTTCTTACCGCTTTCTGGGTCATACACAGCTAGGGATTGAACACCTTTTCTCCAAGTTCCGCCAACGAGCATTTTTTCCTTTACCCATTCCATATTACTCCCCACCTTTCCTTATAAACGCTCACTTCTTTCAATCTCAATTAAGTCAATTAAAACGGCAAAAGCTGTTTCTTTAATACCAGCACCTGCTCCAACTAAGGTAACCGGACCTGACAAATCACAGGTATAAGTTATAGCGTTGGTTGCACCTGAAATGGCCGAGAGCGGATCTTTGCTAGACAATCTTTCTGGCTTTACAGATGCTTCAAGTCCATTCTCTGTTTTTTTTAACTTACCAATCAACTTCCAATGATCACCATTACTTTTCGCTTCAATAACGGCTTCACTATCAAGAGCTGAGAGCCCCTCAACGATTACATCTTCCCGTTTTAAAGGGATTCCTAGAACAACATTTGCTAAGATCAATACTTTATATAGCACATCAAAGCCATCAACATCTGCACTAGGATTAGCTTCAGCATATCCGAGTTTTTGAGCTTGTTTTAAAGCACTTTTATAACTCATTCCATCTTCCATTTGCGTTAGAATATAATTAGTTGTACCATTTAAGATTCCTTTTATTTCCGAAATATCATTTCCTGTTAATGTTGTTAGAGGTAATCGTATTGCAGGAGTACCACTCATCACAGCTCCTTCAAATAACCAACGCACTCCCTTTTCCTTCGCTAGTTGGTTTAATGAGTGATAAGCCAATGCAACAGGACCTTTATTTGTCATAACAACATTTTTCCCTTGATTAAAGGCCTGCTCGCAATGATTAATAGCTGGTTGCCCAGTATCGACATCTGTATAAGTCATTTCAATGATCGTTTTTGCATTTGTTTTTTTGATCGTTTCTTGACTAGACCATCCACGTATTAACTCATCAGAATCGGGATAAAGTTCCAGTGTTCCTGTTTTTTTGATCGAATCTAAGACTCTGTCTAGATCTAACCCCTTATCGTGATGAATTGAGCCTTTGTAAAGATCACAAATCGAAACGATTAAAAATGAATAATCATCCTTTTCTAGCTTCTGTTCTTTTTGACTGAGTATCTCTACAAATCCTTGCCCAACCCCACCAAAACCAATTAATGCGAGCTTATGCATGTTGATCACCCCTTAAACGAAGTAAGACGGAATGTACAAGTGTCTCCATTCCGTAAACAAGTGATTGTTCATCGAAATCAAAGGATGCCTGATGCAAGCTTGTATTTACATCAATAATCCCTGCCCCTAAAAACATCATAGCCCCTGGAATGACTTGAGCGAAATGGCTGAAATCTTCACCACCCATTCCGTAAGTTTGATTATGAATACGCATATCTGGATAAACGATTTGAATGCTTTCTTTTAAAATGGCTACCATATCCCGATCATTAACTAAAGCTGGCTCACCGTGATGGACCATTATTTCAATAGATGCTCCTAAATGCGTGAAGCTATTAACAAGGCTCTTTAATTCCTTTGAAATTATCATTCTAGCGTGATCCGAGTAAGTTCTAATCGTTCCACCTAATGTAACCGTGTTAGGAATAACATTCGTCGATGTACCGCCATTTAGCTGACAAACGCTACAAACAAACGGATCAGATGCAGAAAGTTTACGACTGGTCATACTGTAAAGAGCAGGGAGCATTAGTGAACTAATCCAAATTGGATCTATTGTTTGCTCTGGATAAGCCCCATGTCCTCCAGTCCCACGAACCGTAATTTGAAAGGTATCAACATTAGCCATAACGACACCTTCCTTCAGCTTCACTTCTCCAAGAGGAATCTCTGGATCTAGGTGAAGAGCAATAATTGATTCAACATCATCCAAAGCACTTGATTCAAGTACATACTGGGCACCTGTCTTTCCAAATTGATCTTCTGTTTCTTCTGCTGGTTGAAATAGGCATTTAACGGTGCCATTTAGAAAATCCTTTTCGTATAGTTCAGATAACCGATATATTGCTCCTATTAACATCGCCGTGTGCCCATCATGACCACAAGCATGCATCACACCATCGAAAGAGGAGCAATAAGAATGTTGATTAAGCTCCTGTATTGGCAATGCATCAATATCAGCTCTCAAGCCAATAATAGGCTTTCTTCCATTTCCAATTGTCACAAGTACTCCAGTATCAATCCCAATTTCATTTTTTCCTGTTTCAATAGTTATCCCAGGTAGGTCTTTCACTTGATTAATAATATAAGCTGTTGTTTCGTATTCACAAAAGCTCAGCTCGGGAAATTGATGGAGATGCCTTCTCCACTTTCGTAAAAGTGAAATCATCGCTTACACATCAATTTCCGCAAGTGCTTGTTCTAGATCAAACAGGAGGTCATGAATTTCCTCAATTCCGGCCGAATATCTAATTAGTCCTTCTGGAATTCCAAGCGCAGCTCGTTCCTCCGCAGTATTCTCAACATGACTCGTCGTCCGAGCAGGCCCAACGGTCGTCTCAACAGCCCCTAAGTTTGCTGCACGATGAGCTAGCTTGAGTTTTGGGAGGAATTGTCGTACCGCTTCCATTTCTCCTTTCAAAGAAAAACTAAGCATTCCACCAAATCCACTCATCTGCTTTTTGGCAATGTCATGACTCGGATGTGTGACAAGACCTGGATAATACACTTGGTCTATTTTTTCATGTGTCGATAAATAGTTTGCGACAGCTAAAGCATTTTGTTGCTGCTTTTGAACTCTCAGGTCTAATGTCTTCATTCCACGAAGGAGAAGATATGCAGCCATCGGATCCAAGGTAGCTCCATTAATTTCTCTATAGTGATACACTTTATCAACTAATGACTTGGAACCACATACTACCCCACCTAGTGCATCTGCATGACCACCAAGAAATTTCGTCGCACTATGAATGACAAGGTCTACTCCTAAAGCAAGCGGATTTTGATTGATCGGAGTTGCAAACGTATTATCAACGAAGACAAGAGCATTAACCGCTCGAGCTGCCTTACAAATTCGTTTAATATCAGTAATTTTCACTGTTGGGTTTGTTGGTGTTTCAAGATAAACAAGCTTGCAACCTTTCGCAATTTCAGTTTCCATTTGTTCATGATTTCCTGTTTCTACAAGAACAACTTCAATTTGTAGTCGTGGTAAAAATTCTGAGAATATCTTATTTGTACCACCATACGTATCTTTAATAGACACGACTCGATCACCGGGTTTTAAAATGGTTAACAAAGCATTAGAGATAGCTGCCATTCCAGTAGAGAAGCTTGTCGCCGCTTCAGCATATTCAAGTGACTTAACCTTGTCTTCGAAAGCTTGAACAGTTGGGTTTGTGTTTCTTCCATAAATATGTCCTTTTTTCTTACCTATCGCTACATCATACCAATGATCAACATCATCATAGGTATAGGCAACGCTGTGAACGACTGGCACTTGAGTTGCCCCATGTGCCAAAGAATCTTTTTCACCTGACCATACAGCTTTTGTTGCTTTGTTTAATGATTTATTGTTTTCCATCTTGCCACCCCTTTCTTCTTCTTACAACCATGATATGAAATCCAGAAAGGGAAATCATTCAACAAACTGTATGAAAAAAATCCTCGATATTCGTTCAATTTGTTATAATGTTCTGAAAATAACTAATAGGATAAGGAGAAAGAAATGAATATTGTTGTAAAAGATGTACACTCGCTTTCTCCCTTTGAAAAAGCAAGTGTTCGAACCGGTACACAGACGATCCCTGTCCAAGTTGTTGATTGGATTTCTGTTATAGAAGCCCCTGTGGAATCGTTTGTGCGTAAGAATGAATATATTTTAACGACTGGTGTTAGTTTTGCTCATGATGAAAATTTGTTCATGACATTTGTGAAAGATGTTATCGATTCAGGTGCCGCTGCTCTTGCCTTTGCACTTGGTCCTTTCATTGATCAAATCCCAAAATCCATCATAACTTATGCCAGCGAACGAGACTTTATCTTAGTTGAACTAGATTGGTCTATCCGCTTTTCGGATATTATCGAGTCAGTTTATGAATTACTTCAACAATCTAAGCATCAGTACGTAGAAAAAGTCGAAACAATTCGTAAAGCATTACTTGAGTTAATCCTAACGCGGCAACCTCTCGAAAAGGTAGCTAATCATGTCGCACAATCGATTGATTGTGAAGTGATGATTGCTGACAAACGTGGGAGCATCCGTGGTAAATCATTTTCAAATGAAAGTAATCTTCACGAAAAATGGTGCGAATTTCTTCATGCTCAACTAAGCGAGGAGGGGATAAACCAGATAGTTAATCAAACGTTTAAATGGATTCCCTACGATCAGGGTTACGGTCTACAGTTAGCAATCCATTCAGCGGGAAATATCCAAGGGTATTTAGTTATTGGTGGATTTTCAGAGAATCCATTAACACCGCAAGAGCAACATGAATGGGAGATGCTTCTCGAACATGTGACAACAACGGTTGCTATTCATTTTCTACATGAACAAGCAGCAAAAGAAGCAGAATGGCGGTTACGTGATGATTTCGTTTGGGAATTATCGAGAGGATCCTTTGATTCGATTGAATCACTACTCTCTCGTTCTAAATCGTTAAATTATCAAATTAATCTACCATATCTATGTTTAGTTGCTTCACTCGAACATATGGAAGATGTCTATAAAAGGTTACCTCATCTAGTTATTTCTTTTGATCATTGGCAGCATGAATGTATTAGATATGTAGAAGAAGAAGCGGAGAGTGTTGCAAAATCATTAGCACTAAAATCAATGGTCACGTATCAACAGCAAGAATTGATCATTTATTTAGAAACAAACCATCCTGATACGGTATCGCAGGCGAAAGTATATATTGAAAAGCTTCAGAAGAGGGTGTCATTTCTCTATCCTAGTATATGTATTACTTGGGGAATCGCTAAGCAAAATGGCTATTCCTGCTTTTTTGAAGGCTATCAAGAAGCTAATCGGGCACGTGAAATTGGAAAAAAGAGATTCGGACCTGGCTGTATTTCTTCTTATGCGGATACGAAAGTGGACCGAGTATTAGAACATTTGCTTAAGAATGAAGATTTATTAGATATATCAGACTCAGTACTTGACTCTCTATTACACTATCAAAAAAGCCGTCAAATTGACTTACTTCATACATTTACTAGTTATCATCAAAATCGTGGAAATGTTAGTCAGACAGCAAGAGAACTTAATCTGCATCGACAATCGCTTTTATACAGATTAAGAAAAATTGAAACATTGACTAATTGTTCCTTGGACAATTCCGATGATTTGTTCTTGTTAGATATGAGTATTAGACTGTGGCTATATCGACTAGAAACATCAAAAAAATGAGTATGGTCGTTAAAGACCATACTCATCTCGACATTCTTGAAGTCGTTCCAAACATAACTTGGCCCAAGCAGAGCGATCCTTACTTAACTCTTCTTCTTGGCTGTATAAGGCTTGTTCTAGTGAGGATCGATAGACTGGGGGCTCTTCTAGATACGATTTCAACGAGGATAGAGGCACCCATGTTTTTTCAAATTGTGCCAATGCCTTACGTTGGTGAAATAACGGAACATCAGTTTGTTTAGGAGAATGGAGATCTCCCTGCATCGGATGCTTCAACACAGCGACGATCTTCACAAGTGCACGTTGGTTTTCCTCTTGTCGTTCAATTAATTCACCAACATAAGCCCCTGTTTTATAAAAAGCACGAACATATTCTTTCCCCATATTATGCACTCCTCCTCATAGCTTGATTGAAAACATACTTACAATATAAACGATGATCAATACAAGTCCAATCACCAGACTCCATAACGCTTTTCTTTTTTTCCCTTTAAAAAGAAAGAAAAAGGCCAAAGCTCCGGCCACTCCTATTAAAAGAAATAAAACAAAGACGACAATAATAATCCAAATCTCTTCTCTCATGTAAGCTCCCTATAATCCCGGTATAAGCAAAGTAAACAAGTTCCACATGAACTCAGATAACGGTACAAGATATTCTTCTGAAATACGCCCTAATGAACTTGCATCGGAAAAACCATCAATAACAATAAATGTGAAAGTAATTAGGATAGAGATAATTGTAATAGTAAGAATGATGGCAAGTAGAATAAAATAAGCGAGTACAACTCTAATTACCCATTTAAGCCATGATGGAAGGCTTTGTCTATTTGTACCTTCTATTTTCAAATAAGATCCCCTCAATCCTTTTCAATTAGGTTTACTTAACTAAATTAAGCTTAGTTAATATCCCATCAATTGGAATACCATTTTCAGTTGAAATATCACTAAAGTCATAGTTTGATAAGTTAATCGAATCGTCTTTTTGCGTAACTGTATTTACCACTTTCTCTACGTTCTCTTCCGTTAATACTTTTTCTAGATCTTCTTCAACTGTCTCTTCTTCGGCTACTTCAGTCGAAACCATTTCATCATCGATTATTTCGATTGTTTCAATCGTTTCAAATTGCCCTAAATCAGTTATTGGTTGACTATATGGATCTCCTGTTACTTGTAAAATAACTAAAACCCAAATACCTACAAATAAAGTGCCAGCAACCGCCAGAAGTGCTATTTGTTTTGGCAAGTGATTCACCTACTTTTATATTAATATTTTTATTTTATCACCATGCTCATTATTTGTCACATACCGCTAAAAATTGACGATATTTATTCACAAAAAAAAAAGAGCGTTTTTGAAAAGACTTGCCCTTTCAAAAACACCCTAACCATTAAACTCTGAATAAATTACTTTCACTAGACCATTGAGGTGGCATGTCCTTGCCCCAATAAATAGAGCCAAGTTCATGATGTGTTTCATAATGATCTAAATACGTGTGGTAATGAAAGTTGAAGAAATACCCTTGTTTAGGTGGTTGATCTCTTCGAACATGAAAACGGAAAATGTCTTCCCCACTTTCTTCATTATACAGATGTAAAATTTTTTCTCCATTTCCTGCAGATGGACTAACTGATGTTTTGAGAAATTTCCAATCTTCATTAGATAAAGTATTCGTTGTCTCCCGAACAACCTTATCAAGCTGAGGAAGAATTAGGTCATTAAAAGGTTCGACTATTTTATCAGAGATAGATGGGCCAAATTTAATTAGACTTTGCTCGTATGCTTGGTCAATAAAATAGGCATTTAACAATTCTGCTGATGATGAATGTCGATGAATATAATGCCCTGCTTTAGCAGGTAATACATCAGTAAATAAATCATAATTATCTTGGTTAACTTTATAAATAACCGATTTACCATCAAGTTCATCCTGCGATTTATTCGGTTGCTGTGCTAAAACTGCTTGATCAAGATCAGGAGTTGTTGTAGCTAAACCAAATGACAAAATAGCAGATGAGATGATGAGTCCACGTTTCATCCAAGGAAGCATTTTAATACGCCCTTTCATCTTTCATTTCTTCTATTCTCTCATGAAATCTATGAAAGAGCCATAAAAAATTATTAATTTAAGGTAGATTTGAACTTCCCATTAAATAACGATCACATTCACGAGCGGCTTCACGACCTTCATGAATGGCCCAAACAACTAAACTTTGGCCGCGACGGTTATCCCCAGCTGCAAAAACTCCAGGAACACTTGTTGCGTAACTACCGTACTCAGCATCAATTGTTGAACGCGAAGTTGTCTCAAGTGATAGTTCATTAATAATACGTTCTTCAGGTCCTGTAAACCCTACAGCAAGCAATACTAAATCTGCTGGCCATACCTTTTCAGTACCAGGAATTGGTGTACGAACTTTACGACCACTATCATCAATTGTCGTCTCAACGCCAATTGTATGAAGCTCTTTAACGTTTCCATTTTCATCGCCAACAAATTTAGTCGTGCTAACTTGATAGCTACGTGGGTCTTTACCATAGACAGCTTTTGCTTCCTTTTGACCATCTTCTACTGTATGAACAATTGGAAATAGTGGCCATGGATTAGCATCTGGTCGTTCTTCAGACTTAGGACGATTAATATCAAATTGTGTAATTGAAGCAGCACCATGACGAACCGAAGTTGTGATACAGTCAACGCCTGTATCTCCACCACCGATAACAATTACATGCTTGTCTTTAGCTGTAGTATATTTGCCGTCTTTAAGATCTGAATTTAATAAGCTCTTTGTATTCTCAGTAAGGAAATCCATTGCGAAATGAATACCTTTTAATTCTCGTCCTTCAACTTCAACATCACGAGGCTTTGTCGCACCAGTACATAATAGGACAGAATCAAATTGTGCCTTAAGCTCTGTTGCAGATATATCCTTTCCGATTTCCGTGTTAGCCTTGAACGTAATTCCTTCTTCTTCAAGAATTTTAATACGACGTTCAACAGTAGCATTAGCTAACTTAACATCAGGAATACCATAAGTAAGAAGGCCGCCAATACGATCTTCTCTTTCAAAAACTGTTACAGAATGACCTGCTTTGTTTAATTGAGCTGCCGCTGCTAATCCAGCAGGACCAGATCCAACAACTGCTACTTTTTTACCAGTACGAGTAACTGGAGGTTGTGGTACAATCCAACCCTCTTGGAATCCTCGTTCAACAATATGATATTCAATGCTTTTAATTGAGACAGCATCGTCACTAATTGCTACTGTACAGGATCCTTCACACGGTGCAGGACAAACTCGACCAGTAAACTCCGGAAAGTTGTTTGTCTTGTGCAATCGCTCTAAGGCTTCTTTCCATTTCCCACGGTATACAAGGTCATTCCATTCAGGAATTAGATTGTAGACTGGACATCCAATTTCACCGGACCCATCCATAGTTGTTCCCGTTTGACAAAATGGAACGCCGCAATCCATACAACGAGCACCTTGTTGACGTAACTTTGGTTCAGGCATTAATATTTGAAACTCTTTCCAACTCTTTGTCCGTTCAAATGGATCTTTTTTTGTTGGGTTTTCTCTCTTATATTCAAGAAATCCAGTTGGCTTCCCCATCGCATTCACTCCAATCTGTTTCTAGCTATCTCCAATCTCTCAAAAAAGGGGAGAGACGCTTTTGCGTCCCTCATATTTATTTTCCGCTAACTCGAGACTTATCGTTTTTATTTTCGTCAAATGCAACCATGACAGCATCTACTCCTGTCAAACCTTCTTGCTTGACACGGTTAATTGCTTCTTGCATTCTCTTGTAATCTTTAGGAATCACTTTAACGAATTTCGGTAGTGATTCGTTCCAATTATTAAGGACCGATTGGGCACGAGGACTACCAGTATAAGAAACATGGTTTTCTAGTAAACTATGAAGTTGATCAATATCATCTTGTTCAATTACATCCTCTAGAAGGACCATTTCCTTATTGCATTTCTTCTCGAATGTCCCATTTTCATCAAGTACAAAGGCAATTCCACCAGACATCCCAGCAGCGAAGTTCTTACCAACTGTTCCAAGGTTAACGACAACCCCACCAGTCATATACTCTAGTCCATGATCACCGACACCTTCAACGACAACCTTTAATCCAGAGTTACGCACACCAAAGCGTTCGCCAGCAATCCCATTAATATACGCTTCTCCTCCAGTTGAACCATAGAAAGATGTGTTACCGATAATGATATTATCTTCTGCTTTGAATGACGACTCCTTCGGCGGATAGACGACTACTTTACCACCTGAAAGTCCTTTACCAGTGTAATCATTGGCATCTCCTTCAAGACGAAGAGTCATCCCTTTTGGAACGAAGGCACCAAAGCTCTGACCTGCAGATCCTTTAAAATCAAAAGTGATTGTATCGTCTGGTAAGCCAGCAGCACCGTATTTTTTACTAATTTCACTACCAACAATTGTACCAACAACACGATCAATATTACGAATAGGGAATGTTCCTGTAACCTTTTCTCCCTTTAATATTGCAGGTTGGCTTGCTGCAAGTAACTCGCGATGATCAAGAGAAATGTCAAGCTGATGATCTTGCTCTTTCGTTTTAAAATGTCTGTCATGTGAATCAGTTTTCGGTCTATGCAATAGGTTAGAAAGATCAACTGTCTTGGCCTTCTCATTCTCGATATCCATATTCATTTCTAGAACATCTGTACGTCCAATGAGTTCATCAATTTTTTTGAAACCTAGCTCTGCCATTAATTCACGGATTTCTTGAGCAATGAATAGCATGAAGTTCTCGACATGTTCAGGTTGACCCATGTATTTTTTGCGAAGCTCCGGATTCTGTGTTGCAATTCCCACAGGGCATGTATCAAGATGACATACACGCATGATTATACAGCCTAAGACAACAAGTGG
The DNA here is from genome assembly GCF_017939705.1 of Halalkalibacter suaedae. GTDB lineage: Bacteria > Bacillota > Bacilli > Bacillales > Bacillaceae_D > Halalkalibacter > Halalkalibacter suaedae. The sequence continues at coordinate 354,278 of NZ_JAGKSQ010000002.1, read as the reverse complement.
TGCAGTTGAAAATGCAAATTCTTCTGCTCCAAGCAATGCCGCTGTTACAACATCGCGACCAGTCATTAATTTCCCGTCAGTTTCTAGAGTGACGCGATCACGCAAGTTATTTAATAGTAGTGTTTGATGAGTCTCAGCTAAACCAATCTCCCATGGTAAACCGGTATGCTTAATACTTGTTCTTGCAGCAGCACCAGTACCACCATCATAACCACTAATAATAATGCCATCAGCCCGCCCTTTAGCTACACCTGCTGCAATTGTTCCTACACCAGTACCGGCTACAAGCTTTACACTTACTTTTGCGGTTGGATTAGCATTTTTTAAGTCATGAATTAATTCAGCTAAATCTTCAATTGAATAAATATCATGATGTGGTGGAGGCGAGATTAAGCCAACACCTGGAGTTGAGCCACGAACCTCAGCAACCCATGGATACACTTTATTACCAGGTAATTGTCCACCTTCACCAGGCTTCGCTCCCTGTGCAACCTTAATTTGGATCTCATCAGCATTTACAAGATAATGACTCGTTACGCCAAATCGGCCAGAGGCAACCTGTTTAATTGAGCTACGACGTAAGTCTCCATTTTCATCTTGAGTAAATCGATCAGGATGTTCACCACCCTCACCAGTATTACTTTTACCACCAAGGCGGTTCATAGCAATAGCCAATGTTTCATGAGCTTCTTGAGAAATCGAACCAAACGACATCGCACCAGTACGGAATCGTTTCACAATCTCTTCAACCGGCTCTACTTCATCAATTGAAATTGACGTACGATCAGCTTTGAATTTCAACAATCCACGAAGTGTTGTTTGTTCCTTTGTTTGCTCATTAATTGCTTTTGAATACTTCTTAAAAAGATCATAGTTATTCGCACGACAAGCATTTTGGAGCATATGGATCGTATGTGGGTTATATTGGTGTGGTTCACCGTTTCGACGCCACTGAAGGTCATCACCAGGATCTAAAGTCTTGTCAACGCCTTCTTGCTCAGAATATGCACGATTATGTCGTTCTCTCACTTCTTTTTCAATTATGTCTAGGTTAACTCCACCAATTCTAGTTGCAGTCCAAGTGAAATACTTATCTACAACAGAAGAGTGAATCCCGACAGCCTCAAAAATCTGAGCTCCACGATAACTTTGAATCGTAGAAATCCCCATTTTAGATAATACTTTCATAATACCTTTTGAAGCGGCTTTGATATATTTATTAACTGCTTGAACATATGAAATATCCTCAAGAAGTGACTCATGGATAAGTCCATCAATTGAATCAAAGACTAAGTATGGATTAATCGCTTCTGCACCATAACCTAGTAAGACAGCAAAGTGATGCACTTCACGTGGCTCTCCAGATTCAACTAGTAAACTAACCTCAGTTCTTGTACCTTGACGAATCAGATGATGGTGTAAGCCAGATACAGCTAATAGAGCTGGAATCGCAGCCTTATTCTCATTGATTCCACGGTCACTTAAGACAATTAACGTATGTCCAGATTTAATTGCTTCATCAGCTTGGGCAAACAGTTGATCAAGTGCCTGTTCAAGTTGATTTTCTCCTTTTACATCAAACAAAATTGGAAGAGTAATAGATTTAAATCCATCCATTTTATTATGACGTAACTTCGCCATCTCCTCGTTATCTAAAATCGGATATGGGAGATGAATATGACGACAGCTAAGTGGTTCCGGCTTCAATAAATTTCTTTCCGCCCCAATTGTTGTCCCCATTGCTGTTACAATTTCCTCACGAATCGCATCAATTGGAGGATTCGTTACCTGTGCAAACAACTGCTTAAAGTAGTTGTACAAAAGTTGAGGTTTCTTCGATAAAACTGCAAGAGGTGAATCATACCCCATTGATCCAATTGGATCTACACCTGCAGTTACCATAGGTTGGATCATTTTAGACAATTCTTCATACGTATAACCAAAGGCTAATTGACGCGTCTCTAATGTCTGAAAATCAGTATTCTCAACATGTGCCGTCTCTAAAACATCTTCCAGATTAATTAAATGCTCGTTAACCCATTGATCATAAGGTTGTGCACTTGCAATTTCGTGCTTGATTTCCTCGTCAGGGATAATTCTTCCTTCTTCGGTATCAACTAATAACATATGTCCAGGGTGCAAACGCTCCTTGTATAAGATGTTATCAGCATCAATATCAAGAACTCCAACCTCAGATGACATGATAATATAATCATCTTTTGTTATATAGTAGCGTGATGGTCTAAGTCCATTTCTGTCCAGAGACGCACCGATTTGTTTTCCATCAGTAAATACAATGGCCGTTGGTCCATCCCATGGCTCCATTAGCGTACTATGGAACTGGTAAAAAGCTTTCTTTTCAGCGGACATTTGTTTATCATTTTGCCAAGGTTCCGGGATCATCATCATTGCAGAATGAGCCAATGAACGTCCTGACAGGGAAAGAAACTCAATTGTGTTATCGAACATTGATGAATCTGAACCGTCTTTATCAACAACCGGATAAATCTTGTTCATGTCTTCTCCAAAATAGTCCGATTCAAATTTCGCCTCACGAGCATGCATCCAATTGACATTTCCTTTAACAGTATTAATTTCACCGTTATGAATCATATACCTATTAGGATGAGCTCGCTCCCAGCTTGGGAATGTATTTGTGCTAAAACGCGAGTGAACTAATGCAATCGCCGTTTCAAAATCATGATCTGGAATATCTAAGTAAAATTGATCTACTTGTTCTGTTGTAAGCATTCCTTTGTAGACAATTGTTCGACTCGAAAGACTTGTAAAATAAAATGATTCATTTTCAGGAACAGACGAAATGAGCTCCCGCTCAGCTCGTTTGCGTACAACATACAATTTACGTTCAAAATCAATCTCTGTTTTTATTGTTTTATCTTTTTTAATGAAAAGTTGACGGATAAATGGCATAGCTGCTTTTGCCGCATTACCAAGCATCGAATCATCAACAGGAACTGTACGCCAGCCTAGAAGCTCCATGTTCTCTTCTTCTATAATCGCTTCTAAACCTTTTTCGCAGTTTCCTCTAGCTTCTTCATCCTGTGGCAAAAATAGCATCCCTACTCCGTACTCACCAGCTTGTTCTGGCAGCGTCATACCTTCAGCCAAACAAACTTTCTCAAAGAAACGATGAGGAATTTGTAGAAGGATACCTGCACCATCTCCTGTGTTTACTTCGTCACCTTGACCACCACGATGCTCTAAATTTCGTAAAATATGAAGGGCATCTTCGACTACTTTATGTGATTTTTTCCCTTTCATATGGGCTAAAAAACCGATCCCGCAATTGTCATGTTCAAATTGCGGATCATATAAGCCTTGTTTCTTCGGGAATTGTGCGTACCGCATTGGCATCAACCTTTCTCCAAAAAATAAATATCAATCAACTCTCCCCAAATCTAATGAGCTAATATACAGGATCATATCATTTTTCTGACATTTCGGCAAATTAAAATTTACAAAACTTTAATATGAAAGCGGTTACTACAGCGTATTTTTAACTGATTTTCTAAAATAACTAGATTAATACAGCAAATTCCTCTTTTGCATAGATATAGATTTATATTGTATAAAAATGCATTGATTTTGTATTTTGGAATTCCCTCTTATTCGTGCTCCCTTACAGGACATTTGTTTATTTGCGAACACTACTCGGATTTTCCCAAGGAAACATTCAATTTTTTAGAAAACCAAAAATTGTCTTTCTTCATATTAATTATGCATCAATGATTCTTTCTCATTTATCATAAGATAGATCCTAATAAATTTCTAATGAAAGATCCTACCAGTAGATGAATCTGGTGTAAGATCATTGTGTTCGCAACAAAAATCAATCATAATATAAGTAATCTACTTATATATATGTTAATTTTTTGAAGGAGGAACTTCATGACTAATAAAGACTTTTCTAAAGTAATTAATGAATACAAAGAAACGGATGATTTAAAGTCTGTCTTATCTTCTCTAGATTCTTTAGGTGAGAATGAACAAAAAGAAGCAGGAGAATCATTAGAAGCACTTAAACGACCTGTTAAAGAAATGATGCAAGATCAAAATAATCAATTACCTACCCAACTTCATCAACTAAAAGAAACAGTTAGCCAGTTAGAACCAACCTATCTCCGTGCTGGTAAAACAAAGCAGCTGGTTAATAAATTGTTACGACGCAATCCGATTGAACAGTATGCGAGAAAATATCAAACAGTCGAAGCTCAGGTCGATCAAATTATCGAAGGACTTCTAAGTGGTAAGGATAAACTGGAAGAAGATAATATCATGCTTGACCAGTTAAAAGGTGTCGCAATTGAGCGGATCGATAGGTTGAATGAACAAATAGAATTGGGTCAAACCCTTCATGATATGCTTAGACAAAAACTTGAAGATGAGGACACGACTACTACGGATCTAAATGAAATTAAAAAAGGACAAGTTAAAGTCGTGTCTCGTGTGAAAAATATGTCCCAGGCTGTTGTAGTTCTCCAACAATCCCTAGCTTCCGTTGATTTAATTATGGAAAACAATGACAAGCTTGAAGAAGCTATTTTCAACGCTATTACGATGACTAAAAATGTTATTACTGTATCTGCTTCTATTCAACTTGCTTTGGCGAACCAGCAGAAAGTTATTAAGGCTGTCAAACACGTTAATGAAGCAACCGAATCAATGTTACTAAGTAACTCTGAGCTACTTAAACAAAACACGGAACAGACCCTAAAAACAATGGAAGAACCTGCGATTGCATTAGAATCATTTAGAAAAGCTTATGAAAATGTGTTTGCTGCAATTGAACTTACTGAGAAATCAAACGAACGTATCGTTCAAAACGGTCAGGAGTTTATTAAAGAACTGGAAACACTTAATAACCAAATGAAGACAAAGCTATTACGCTAATGGACGAGCTCATTCGAGAGGAGGAACTTAATGAAACTATTACTTGAACAAGTAAGCTCCTTCTTTACTCCATCACATAAAAAGCCTATCGACGAACATTTAATTAGTGATTCAACGACAAGGCGCTTACTAGAAGATGCCGAAGACTTATTAATTCGTATTACTGAAAATCTACCAAAAAACAATCAAAACAAAACAATTACTAGAAAACAACCTGAGTGGAAAATAAAAGTAAAAATTAAGCAAACAATGATAATAATCACTCTCACAGATCAAAAGAAATCAACTGCACCAATTAACAAACGAATAGTGATCCGATGTTATCGTAAATACATAAAGGCAGATAATGGAGTAGGTGTATGCAAGGAAGCTTCCATTCACTATATAAAGGATGGACGAGCCCAAATTAGGTCCGTCAAGGATTCTCCTTTATTTAGAACATTATTCTACAGGATACATTATTTAGACTCAGCACTTGCTAACGATATTACGTTACTTCAAGAAACATCTAAAGCGATGTTACAGCAGCAAGAAACTCTTTTAAAAACAAGTGATGGACATGATATTTTATTTCTAATTGAAGAAGCAAAACGTTATCAAAAACTGCTCAAACATTTTCAAGTTGATCCTGCGATTGAAAATCGATTAGGTCGTATCCTCCAGCAAGCTAATCAATTACAGGATGATTTTTCATTACTTGATTTTGAAGAGAGACATGTTGTTAGAAGAATGTTGCGAGAAGATATTCCATCACTTCTTCACACATTCATCTCATTAACAGCGGAGCATCAAGCCGCACAAATAGAAAATATTTATATGACTTTAACAAAAATGGAACTTACTTTAATTGATTTTAATGAGAAGCTAGAAAAAGAGCGTGTGTCGCGTATGGATTATCTTTTTCAGCTCCAATCATTACGTTATGACCGTAATACGAAACAAAAAAGAAACTGACCCATTATACATAGTGGTCAGTTTCTTTCTACTACTAAATCAATCTTCATTTTCATCTGTCAAATAAACGATCGACACATTTAATTGCTTTAATAAGTTAATGACTTCTCTATTTAAATCTTGATCGTAGACTAGACCAATCGATTCCACTAATTCAAGTTCCTCCAGATGTCCAGTCTCGGCATCCTCTATTATTTCAAGAACATCATCCATTTCTAATCGTTTGAGCTCATTTACGATCTCATCCCTTGTCATCTTAAGCTTCCCCTTCACTTTTATTTTTTCTCGCCTCAGTCATTTGCTTCCAAACAGAACCTTTCGCAGCTTCTCCGCCCTCGATTCGTTCAAGTGCCATTTTCACTTGGAGAGCAACTTCAAATTCATTATCAGATTCTGCTTCTTTCAGGGCTGGAATAGCTGTTTCATCTCCCTCTTCATACAAAAACATTGCTGCTCTCCAACGCACGAGCTTATTCTTATCCTTTAGTGCCTCAATCATTGCTGGTATTGCATCTGGATTTCCTAAATCCGAGAGACAGTCACCAGCTGTTCGTCTAACTGTAACAGAACTGTCTTGAAGGGCTTTATATAAATAAGGGAGAACGGCTTCTGTTTCAATCATACCAAAGTAAACAGTTGCTAATCTTCGAATCGATGCTTTCTCATCAGAAAGAGCTTTCTCTAATACTGGAATATCCTTCTCCTTAGGATCCATTCTTTCAAGGGCCGCATATCGTTTTCTCCAATCCTCATCATCAAGCATGTCTAAAGTAACCTCAATAAAACGGTCCGCTTGTGCCTCTTGAACCTCAGATGGATTACCTTGTGCTAATGCAATTAGAGCATGTAAGCGTTCATCTGAATAAGCTGCTAATAATTCATCTGCAACTTCTTTTGCAATTTGTTCGAAGTCACCATAACGCACTCCTTTTTCAACCCATTTACGTTCTAAGACAACATTATCATCAGGGCTTTGAGCCTTAGTTACCGCATCAACAAAACGTGCTGGGAGACCTTCTCGCTTCTCTTGTTCGCCATCCGTTAATTTAATTTGCATTGGAATCCCTTTAAATGTCTGAATAAATACACTCACTTCACCATAATGTTCATTAACAGCATCTTCATTATTTAAAGATCCTTCTGAGTCTTCACCAAACACAGTACGAACTTGGGGAAGAATTTGCTTCCAATCTACCTTCGGATGACGGTCAATCGCAATAAAGTCAGCTACATGATACACTCCCTTTACTCCTTCTATGTCAAACAATTGTTGTATGTATGATGGTGCCTCTTGTTTATTTTTTGCGGTGTACGTATGTCGTGAACTATCCCCTAAACTTTCACTTAAAATTAATTTCATCGTATTAGGACTTGGGGTTGGTTCAATTGTTTTGATAAACATATAAGAAACCTCCTGTATTTTTCATTTGTTTTTAACTTTATCATACGAGCTAATGTCATGCCAGTGATCAGCTTTTGTTGATTATCATGTTTTAATTATCAATTTAACGGAAATGAAATACTGTAAATTGATGCTTGTCTGTTATAATAAAAAGAAAAAGGGAGGTTTTTCTAGTGAGAATTGCTTTTTTATCTGATATTCATGGAAACGCTACAGCACTTGATGCTGTTTTACAAGACATCAGGTTACAACGTGTTGATAAGATATGTATATTAGGTGACCTTTGTTACCGTGGACCTGAACCTAAGCGGGTTCTAGAAACCGTCCAATCACTAAATGCTCAAGTAATTAAGGGTAATGCAGACGAATGGCTTGTCAGAGGTATTGAAGAAGGCGAAGTTCCTGATAAGTCATTAAGTATTATGAGGCAAGAACGCGATTGGACACTACAACGTTTAAATCAAGCGGATCTTGAATACTTAAAGAACCTACCAACAGAATTAGTGTTAGATGATGGTCTAGATACGATTGTTCATGCTTTTCACGCGACACCAGACAGTTTATTTGATGTTGTATTACCAGACGAAACAGAGAAAATCGAAAACACATTAATGCAGAGAGACGATGCCGATTTATATGTATACGGTCACATTCATCACCCGTATATTCGTTCAATGCATGGAAAGAACATCGTAAATGTCGGAAGTGTCGGTCTGCCATTTGATGGTCATCCACTAGCATCTTATTTAATAGCCGAAATTGAGGAAGGTAGACATAGATTACACTTAAATCGCGTTCCTTATAATAGAGAACATGTGGTTGAAATCTACAAACAAGGTGGCTATCCAAATACACAGACTATGGCCCCGGTTATATTTTATGGTGTACGTCCATAACTAGCACATAATAAAAAAGGTGACTTTTATGCAGATCCTGCAAAAAGTCACCTTTCTTCACATTATTTTGACTCTGAACAAAATGAATTGTAAGCAAGTGCCAAGTTTCTGATAATAGCTTCGGGTGAAGCTCCTTCAATTTCCTCACGAGGAATGAAATGAACCAATTCTTTCTCCTTAAATAAAGCCATTGATGGTGATGATGGCGGTACATCCCCGATAAACTGTCTCATACGTGCTGTCGCTTCCTTGTCTTGGCCAGCAAACACTGTTACGAGATGATCTGGTGTATGATCATGCATGAGTGATGTCACAGCGGATGGACGTGCTAATCCGGCAGCACAGCCACAAACAGAATTAATAACAACTAATGTAGTCCCTTCTGTTTGTTCCATATACTGGTCTACCTCTTCGGCAGTTACTAATTCCTTAAATCCATTCTCTGTTAACTCAGCCCGCATTGGTAAAACAACTTGCTTCATATATTCTTCATAAGCCATTGACATAAATAAATTTCTCCCTTCAATTTATAGTATAAGGTTTTAATAATTGATGAACATTCATAATTGAATGGAATGCGTAAATTTGTTTGGTCCCAAACCCCTTTTGAAATACATATAAGGCGGGAACGCTTTTCACCTTCCATGTTTGAGCAAAGCCTGCAGCATGGTTCACGTTTAGCGAGTATATTGGTAACGTAGGTAACATCTCTTCCACAATACGAATCATTTTCTCAGCTAACTTACACGTACCACATAAAGGTGTATAAATAAAAATAATTGTTAGTGGTTCCCTGCTCTCAAGTTTCTTATGTAATTCATCATTTGTTATTTCAATCATAACCTATCCCTCTTTCAAGCTCAATTGTAGCAGAAAAAAAACAAAAAGCCGAGCGTTTTGTACTCGGCTTACGTTTGTTAAGATAAGGTTAACATATTAATATTCCTTTTTTAAGATCATATGATTTTGCAACTGTCTAATTTGCTGCTGAGTACGATTCAATTCCTCGCGCTGTTCTGGAGTTGCCGCACGAATTAATCCTTCTAACTCTCCGTGCAGTTCTTCTAATTGAGTTTGAGTTTGTATGTACTCTTGCTCATCAACACTCTCTATCTTTTGTGACTCATCAAAAATGGCTTCAGCTTGTTCCATCGTCATATCAACTTTTTCTAAGAATTGCTTTAAATGGCTTCTTTCTGTCATTAAGATCACCCTCCTAATAATGGACTGATCTTAATTTGTGCATAATCTGTTAATGTATTCATTCAAATCGATAAATCATATAATCATGAGCAATGATCGATTGTTCAAAAACAGACGTTGCTTCCAATAACAATTCTTCTTCCTTGTCTACATAACGAGAACTAATATGAGTCAAAATTAGCTTTTTCACTTTTGCTTCCTTTGCCAGATTCGCTACTTCCAAAATCGTTGAATGTCCAAATTTCTCAGCATGTTCAGCTTTATCACTTGAAAATGTGCCTTCATGAATGAGTAAATCGACGCCTGAGGAGAAAGCAGCCATTTTAGTTATCACTCGCGTATCTCCTGCAATAACAATCGAACGCCCTTTGATCGGCTCACTCAGAAATTCTGAACTCTCGATTACGAGACCATTTGATAATGTAACTGCTTCACCATTTTTTATTTTTTGATAGATCGGTCCTGGTTCAATACCAAGTTCTTTAAGTTTGTCCACCTGCAAGGTTCCTGGCTTATCACATTCCGTTATTTTATAAGCAAAGCTTGGCATCACATGATCTAGAGAAAGAGCTTCAACCGTTACTGAATCATCCGAATAGACAACTCCTTCTTCTACAATGACGTAGGTGATCGAATAGCCTAAATAAGATTGTGACAATGATAATGATGTTTCAATGTATTCCTGCAAACCGCTTGGACCGTATATGGTTAATTCCGAGACTGCACCTTGGGCAGATCTAGAGCAAAGCAATCCTGGTAGCCCAAAAATATGATCACCATGCAAATGACTAATAAAAATGCGATTTATTCTCGACAAGGTGACGGGTGTCGATAGAATCTGATGTTGAGTTGCTTCTCCACAATCAAAAAGCCACTGGACTTTTTGCTGTAGAAAACGAACAACCAACGCACTCACATTACGTGATTTAGACGGGATACCGGATCCTGTACCTAGAAAATGACATTCCATTCCTTATTCTCCCGCAATTGCGTCCGCAAAAGCTTTTGCATATGGGGGAAGATCTGGCGGACGGCGACTTGAGATAATATGCCCATCAACGACAACAGCTTCGTCTAACCAGGTTGCCCCTGCATTTTCCATATCATCGCGAATCCCCGGCGTACTAGTAACTGTTCTTCCTTCTAATATTTTCGCTGAAATGAGAACCCAACCAGCGTGACAGATTTGTCCAATTGGTTTTTGGGCTTTATCCATCTCTTTTACGAAAGTTAAGACTTCTGGGTATCTTCTCAATTTATCTGGAGCCCATCCCCCTGGAACTAAGATTCCATCATAGTCTGAACTCGAGATACCAGAAAATGCGAAATCAGATGTAGCGGGAACACCATATTTTCCAATATACTTCTTTCCCTTCTCATCTCCTACTAAATGAACAGTTGCTCCTTCTTCTTGGAGTCGCATTACTGGGTACCAAAGCTCTAAATCTTCAAAATCATGATCAACAAGTGCAATAATTTTCTTATTTTGTAGACGCATAGTTCCACCCCTTCTTATGTATGTACTAGTAGTATAACATGTCTATTTTCATTTCAAAATGATTACAACGGTTCTAGCCCTTCTCACCCATCATAAACTAAGTGATAAATGACCAACCATCATGATCTAAACACTGGAGGGATCAATTGTGAATGCAAAGGCCAAAGGAACACTGCTATTGTCAACTGCCATGTTTGGGTCGGCATTATCACTACCATTTGAGATTAGCAAAGCAGAAATGACTTCAACTCCTATAACCCCTTCCCCAAAAAAGTCTCAGTATAACCAAAAACTTAGCTTCGGATCAGTCGGTGATTCTGTATTTGAGGTTCAGAGCTATTTAAAAGCTTTTGATTATTACAGAGGGGTCCACGATGGTGTATACGGATTATTAACAAAGCAAGCGGTTACTTCATTTCAAAAAAATCACAAACTAACAATCGATGGCATTTCAGGACCTCAAACCCTTGGTCATTTGATTCATTCGAGTGATGTTTCTGTTAATGTAAATAACACGATGCTAATGTCTTCCATACAAATACAGGAGAACAATCCTGAAGAGGTGTTAATTGCTAAAGAAGACACCTCTGTACTAAAAGGAGAGTCAATTCAATTATATAAAATTGGTGATCAAGGCTCACAAATAAAGAAATTTCAAGAGGTACTTGAAGACCATGGCTATTACGATGGTGTAGATGGAATATTCGGTTCGAAAACGATGTCAGCTGTAAAAGAGTTTCAACGTGTCCATAATTTAGCGGTTGACGGAATTATTGGACCGGAGACGAAAAAGATGTTTGAGAATACAGAAGAAATTATTGATTATAGTCCTCCGACACCTGAGATAACTGCTTCCGCAACTGTTGACATTCAAAAGACTGATGAGACACAAGCAGCAGAAGTAGCAATTGCAGAAACGACCGAACAACAACAAGAACCAGTTGAAAAAAGCGTTTCGACACATTCTTCTAACCTAATTACAACAGCTTCTTCCTTAAAAGGAACTCCATATGTCTGGGGTGGAACAACCCCTGCCGGCTTTGATTGTAGTGGATTTATTCAATATGTATTTAATCAACATGGAAAAAAATTACCGAGAACAACAAAGGAACTATTTAATCAAGGTCAACCGGTATCAACATTACAGGCAGGCGATATCGTTTTTTTCACTACATATCGTAGCGGCCCTTCCCATGCTGGCATTTATATTGGCGATCGCCAATTTATTCATTCTGGCTCCTCTAACGGTGTCACACACGCTTCATTAGATTCATCTTATTGGTCAAAACGTTACCTTGGGGCAAAACGGTTTTAGCAGATAAAAAACATCGGTAGAGTCATTAGTGACCTACCGATGTTTTTTTATAATGATTGAGAGTGTTTATGAGTATAGGCAGGTTGTTTTTCTATGCTAGGACCTTCTTTAATTGGAGACTTTTTGTATCGGCCTATTATCATACTAGCAATGAAAATGACAAATATAGATATAATTGCTTGACCCCACCCGGCCAAAAGACCGGCCAAGATGATGATGAGTAAGTCGCTAATAAAAATAACCAAGCCGCGGTTTAATCCCCAACGTTGATCAGCATAGAGGGCAAGAATATGAATTCCCCCAAGCGAAGATCCGTTATTTAGAACCAATGTCACTCCAAATCCAATACATAGACCTGCAATAATCGCAACTAGCAGAACAGGTAAGGTTTGAATTTGGACATAATCAAGACTATCTCGGATTAAAGATATACCAATAATTGACATGAAGCTGGAAACGGTGAACCAAACTCCTAGTTTTTTTATTGAGATCCAAAAGAAAGGTATGTTTATCAGAAAGAACAGCACACCCCACGACCACGGACTAATGAATGTTAGAACCGTCGCAAGACCTGCTGTGCCTCCAAATGTTAAATCTTGAGTCGCTAAAATTCTTAAACCAAACGACGTTAACAGCAAACCTGTCAGGACAAAACTAACTAATTTTAACTTTTCAGCCATTTTACCACTCCTCCTCTTACTCTACCATACGCAAAAAAAGTGATAAGGTCAATGAATATGAGTGTATTTTTATTCATCTGAATTATCAGAAATTTATATTTTATAAGTGTTTGTTAGAATATCTAACAAAGTTTATACATTATTTTATACATTAAACTAACATTTAAATGAAAAGAAGACCTAGAAAGAATATTCTTTCTAGGTCTTCTTTTCAAATTATAAGGCAAGCAAATCGATTACTTCGATAAGCTTAACTATTTCAGGTTTGCTTATTTGAGCGTCGGCTCCTACGCTTTTCCCTTTATAGAAAAGATCCTCCGTAATTAACGAAGAGAAAATAACAACAGGGATTTGTTTCAAATTATCATTTTCTTTAATTCTTTTCGTTAAGTGGAGTCCATCCATTTTAGGCATTTCTAGGTCGGTTACGATTAGTTGAACAGATGACGTAAGGTCCTCATGATCCTTAATCTCATCTAGATGATTCCATAGGGCCAGTCCGTTATCAAAGAATTTAATCTGATCATAGCCAGCCTCAACTAGTGTATCAGAGATTAATTTTCTAAGGACTGCAGAATCTTCCGCAATCATAATCTTTTTATTACTTCTCTCACGATGTCCTAGTTGTTTAACTTGATCAACCGTGATTCCCTTTTCTGGGTTAATTTCAACAACAATTTTTTCAAAATCTAACAATAAAACCATTTGATCATCCATCTTAATCACACCAGTTGATGTGCTTTGAATGTTCTGTGCAAGCTCATCTGGCTTCTCGATTTGATCCCATGAAATACGGTGAATTCTAGATACATTTTGAACTCGAAAGGCCACTTTAAGCTTATTTAATTCAGCAATAATCAACTTATCTTCAGCAGGATTTTCGGAAGGTGGAAATTCCAGTACTTTCGCTAAGTTTATAACTGTAATTACCTCATCCCTCAAGCGGATAAGCCCCTCAATGTTAGGATGACTATTAGGCACGGCGGTAAGTGGTAATACTTGGATGATTTCTCGAACTTTCATTACATTAATTCCAAATGTTCCAGTACCTACTTGAAAGACAATAACCTCTAATTCATTCGTACCACTCTCTAATAAAATTCCTTGTTTGTTATCATTCATTGATGTATGTCCTCCTAAGGCAGTACAGTTGGATATCATCGTTCAAATAAGTAATTGAAATAGACTTTCATCCTTATTAAGAGCGTGATATGCAAAGCCTTTTTTCGTTAATCTTTCTATTAGTTGATCATAATCGTGGCTATGTTTCAATTCAATCCCAAGAAGAACAGGTCCATTTGAGCGATTATTTTTCTTAGTATACTCAAATCTTGTAATATCATCTTCAGGTCCAAGAACATCTTGGATAAATTCTCTTAGAGCCCCTGCTCTTTGTGGAAAGTGAATAATAAAATAATGTTGTAAACCTTCATAAATTAATGATCGCTCTCTCATTTCTTGCATCCGTCCTATATCATTATTTCCACCACTGACGACACATACAACATTTTTCCCTTTTATTTCATCTTTATAAAAATCTAATGCTGAAATGGACATTGCGCCAGCAGGCTCTGCGACAATAGCATTTTGATTGTATAATTCAAGTATAGTTGTGCAGATTTTCCCCTCAGGTACAAGGACTACATCATCTAAAAGAGTTTGACAAATCTCGAAAGGAATTTGACCTACTTTTTTCACTGCTGCTCCATCAACAAATTTATCAATTTTCTCAAGCTCTATTACTTTTCCTTGTTTCAGAGACTCTTTCATTGCTGGAGCTCCTAGTGGCTCACAACCAATGACTTTCGTTTGTGGACTAATGCTTTTTATATAAGTGCCCGTCCCACTAATTAAGCCGCCTCCACCAATAGATGAAAATAAATAATCAATATTTTCATCAATATCATTCATGATCTCCATTCCTACAGTGCCTTGTCCAGCGACAATCTTTTCTTGGTCAAATGGGTGAATGAATGCTAGATTATATTCATTACTGTATTTCATCGCCTCATTAAAGGAATCGTCAAACGTATCACCTGTTAAATGGACTTCAACAAATTCTTTCCCAAAGAATTTAACCTGGTCTACCTTTTGCCTCGGTGTTGTAGAAGGCATAAATATCTTTCCTTTGATTTGCAGAGCACGGCAGGAGTATGCTACACCTTGTGCATGGTTTCCAGCACTGGCACAAACGACCCCGTTGTTAAGCTCTTCTTCTGTTAAGCTTGAAATTTGATAATAAGCTCCTCTAATTTTAAACGAACGAACAACTTGAAGATCCTCACGTTTTAAATACACATTGCATTCATATCGTTCAGATAACACCTGATTTTTTTGTAATGGTGTATGTGTGACAACATCTTTTAAGCGTTGGTTAGCTATAATAATATCTTCTATATGTAAAATTCCCATTATCCTATCCCTTTCGCTCGAACATTCTTATACAATACTCCTATATTATCACAAGGTTATTCGTTTGCGAACCCCTAAGCTACTGAGCCTTTGTTCAGTTGATATATAGAATAGGATTGATTATTTAAATCGGCATCACTATAATAGGGAGATAGAAATAACTGTACATATGCGGTTTTTATTAAGGAGGGTTGAACATGAAATTAAAATGGTCTGCAATTACTGCGATCTTTGTAACAATGCTATTTATCCCTATTCAAGTACTTGCTGCAGGTGGGGGTGCTGCTGAAGGGGCACATGAAGAACCTTCTGGTTTATTAATGACTTCATTAATTATCCTATCTTTTGCTACATTAATTTTCTTAGTATTTCTAGAATTACGAGATAATGGATAAATGAAAAAAAAGAAAAGAGCAGTTGAAATCTCAACAGCTCTTTTCTTTTATTTGATTTGCCAATTGTTGTAAGACATATTCTACCGACTTAAATGTTTCAATTTGTCTCTTTTTACCGGTTTTCGGAAAAAATGATTTTATTGCAACAATCTCTAAGTTCTCCTCTGTTTGCGTGATCTGGCTTGGATGGAGGTGCAAAGGCTTTTCTGTTTGCACAAAATCTAAAGCTAATGGCACCCATTTATCTCTTACCTCTTTTACTTTATCTGCAAAAGGCTTCACCTTCCCATAAAAATCAGGTTCAATCCCTTCTTCCCTTGCTACATTTAAATAATATAATTCTGCTTCTTTATTTAAGTTAAGTAACTCCACAGTATGATTATAAAGCTCTATTTTTTTTTGCTGTTCCATCAGACACCTCCGCTACCATCTTAGCAAATGTCTACTAAAAGGAAAACACCTGCTTAACTGGTCTAAAGCTATGCATCTGTTTTTTCTTCAATTTCTCTCCTGATGCGAGTGGTAAGTCCTCCGCCTCTGATTGAGTTCTTCTTTCTGCATTTATTTCAATCTTTTCGAGTTTTGTTTGTAGTAAAGAAACATTATTATTGATTGATTCCATTTTTAATTGATGTACGTTAACTCTCTTCCTAATCCGTTCACCAGATTTTCTAGACATCTTTTCCTGAAGATTTTCTAGTTGAATCAGAATCGAGTCAACCTTATTTTCATATTCTGCCCTCTCAACCGTCTTTTGAATAATTTTGCTCTTATTATATAGATCAGTAGGAATGATAATATTCTCTATTTTCTTTCCATCATTAACTTTGTTCGAGACAAATTCAATTACTACTAATTCATGCTCAGTAAATAATTCATACCCCTGCTCGTTGCGTTCACAATTTAATTCGAAATAAGACGACCAACGTAGGATGGTCTTTGGTTCTATCCCTACCTTATTTGAAACCTCGATTAGTGTTAATCCGTTTGTCATGAGTCCCAACCTCCTTATTTCTTTACTGAACATTTTCGCTATCATTTCTAACTTCCCTTCACTATTGACAAAACTAGAACTCATTCGCCAAAGATGGTGGATTTTCTCTATAGTGATGTATGCTAAATCGATTTGCCTCGCATACTAATAATGTTCGATATAAGTGAAAGGGGGAATGAATCATGGCAAAAGATCGTAAACAATCGTTTAACCAAGAAAATAAAGTTGACCAAACAAAAGAACAACGTAAGCAGGGTTATACTGGAGACAAGAAATTAGGCGGACCAGATCGCCCAGCTGAATAATAAGAAATCAAAAGGTATCTCATTGGTCTAAACTGACCTGTTGAGATACCTTTTTTAATTTTGTTAACAGATATAACTCAATCCACTTAAATTGCAACCACTTAGTTCTCTCAGTTGGTTCTGATTTTTTAATGGCACGAAAATAAGAACTTGTTTTCATATCCAATGACCAATCTTTCTTGTCCTTCCAATTATGGCTTATGATCGGATAGGTTGTTCGTAAAAAAGGACTTGAATTCCCAGTAGACCATGCGATATATCTTTCATAGTCTCTTCTAGAGCCTGTAGGTTCTGTGCGTAATGTAAATTGATAAATTTGTTCGTAAACATCAGGATGAAATAACAACTGCTGAAGCTGCTTACCTAACCATATTCGAGCAGATACATCTTTGAAATTTCTAACATATAAACCGAAAAGATCACCTTTTAAAGTAGGGAAGATAACATAACTCATATGGGCATGCTCTTCTAAAACGTAAGTTAGCGATGAAAACACCTTCTTATTATAGATGGGATGCTTCATGACAGTGTTCTCCAACATAAATTGTTCATTAATAATAAGAGCATGACAAAGTCTTTCTTCATCTCTCCACTTAAAAAACCTCCACCATTCATGTTGCATAAACCTAGAAACTCCAAGTCTATTCAAAATCCGAAAATTAGGTTCTCCTGTTTTCTTAGCTAGTTCATACCATAACAATTGTGGGTACGCATCTTCGAAAATGGTCCAATTAGCCCGTTCAAATGTATGAAACAGTAAATCTCGATACTTTTTCTCTAATAAAAGTTGAAACCATTTACTTTCTAAATCCGTCATATTCCAGCCTGCATTTCTTGACACAATTCCTGCTAATAGTGACCATTTAATTTCTGGGTTTTTTTTATAAAAATGCTCATAAAATACGGTACGTGAAATATTATCCAAATTTCCTTTAAACGTCTTTTGTTTAATATTATTAATGATCGTTTGTTCCGTCATTTGCTTTACTCCTTCATTTAGAAAAATCTGTACCTCTTCTCACCTTTTTTATGATAAGATAATGTGATGGAATCACATCGCTTTTGGTTCTGTCAGGTTCCATCAATGCATATCAGTTTGGGAAGGTGTGATTTGATTGCCCATCCATTATCCAAACGGTCGGCGCTTTCACGAAACGAACACGAAAAAAAGAAGTCCAGCACCAAAGAAAATATCGTACAGTAATCGCGGAATGACTCTAGAGGAAGACCTAAACGAGACGAATCGTTATTATTTGGAGCATGGTCTTGCTGTGATCCACAAAAAACCAACACCTGTTCAGATTGTTTCAGTTGATTATCCAAAACGTAGTGCAGCTGTAATAAAAGAAGCTTATTTCAAGCAAGCTTCTACAACTGACTTTAATGGGGTCTATCAAGGTAAGTACATAGACTTTGAAGCAAAGGAAACGAAAAATAAAACCTCCTTTCCTTTAAGTAACTTCCATGACCACCAAGTCGTTCATATGCAAAAAGTCATCGAACAGAATGGAATTTCTTTTGTTATCCTTAGGTTTACTCAAACAGAAGAAATATATTTGCTTGATAGTCGCTTTCTTATTTCTTATTATCAAAATATGGATACGACTCGAAAATCGATTAGAAAATCAGATATTGAAAAAAATGGGCATCTAATTAAAATGGGGTTCCATCCACGTGTCGACTATTTAAAGATTGTAGATTCTGTCTATTTTTCAAACTAGTCATAAAGCAAGCAGAAAGGGAGAATTACGATGTCAGATAAAACGAATACAAGACAAGGGCGTCGTCAAGCCCGACAACAATCCTCAAAACCAAAAAAGTCTAAAAAAAGACTTTTCAAAAAAATAGTTCTTATAATGTTTGTCCTTGGCTTAATTGCAGTAATAGCTGGTGGTATTACAATTTTTTCAATGATCCAAGATGCTCCTGATTTAGACGAAGATAAATTAATGCTTACCCAAGGGGCACAAATGTATGACCAAAACGACACATTTGTCTCACAATTAGATACAACTGAAAAAAGGATTAACGTTAATATTCAAGATGTTCCCGAACTTGTCGAAGATGCATTCATCTCAGTAGAGGATATACGTTTCCGTCAACATTCTGGTATTGATATTAAACGATTATTTGGAGCAGTTGCCGCAAATATCACTGATGGATTTGGTGCAGAAGGTGCGAGTACGATTACGCAACAACTTGTTAAGAACTTGTTTCTAGAACAAGAAAAGAAAATAAAAAGAAAAATTCAAGAACAGTATTTAGCAATCCAATTAGAGCAGCAATTTTCTAAAGATCAAATTTTAGAAATGTATCTAAATCAAATCTATTTAGGATCGGGCGTGTATGGAATTGAGCTTGCTTCAAGAACTTATTTCAATAAGTCAGTTGATCAACTCAAACTCGAAGATGCGGCATTATTAGCTGGTATACCTAGACGACCTAGTTATTATGATCCGACAATTAATCCAGAAGCTGCCGAAGAGAGACGGAACTTGGTTCTTTCACTAATGGAACAACACGGTAAAATCACTAGCGAGCAAGCAGAAACGGCAAAAGCTGTACCAATCGAGGACCAGATCGTCTTAACTGAAAAAGAGTCGTATCCATACGAAGCCTTCTATAACGAAGTGCTTGCAGAACTTGAACAAATTGATGGCATAACGATGAATGATATTTATAACTCAGGATTAAAAGTATATACGACTCTTGATATTAGTGCACAAGAGCATGTTGAAACTGTCTTACAAACGGACGAATATATTAATAACTATCCAGACAACGAGGATTTTCAAGCCGCGATAACGTTAATGGATACAAAAACAGGTCAAATAAAAGCAATAGGTAGTGGTCGTGAAGATACGAATCAGCAGCGTGGCTATAATTTAGCCACAGAAGCGTCTAGACAAGTTGGATCAACAGCAAAGCCATTACTTGATTACGGTCCGGCTATTGAGTATTTACAATGGTCTACCGGTAAAGTCCTTGTGGATGAACCTCATACATATACAGGAGGTCCTGCAATAAATAACTTTGATGGTCGTTTTAAGGGAGCAATGTCAATGAGACGTGCATTGGCTGAATCACGAAATGTTCCAGCCATTAAAGCTCTTCAAGAGGTCGGTGTTGAACGTTCAAAATCATTTGGTGAAGCATTAGGCTTACCTATTGAACCTGAGCCAATGTATGAATCGTACGGATTAGGTGCTATCTCACTTACTACTAAAGAGGTTGCTGGTGCATACGCAGCATTTGGAAACAACGGCACCTACACCAAACCTTATACGGTTCGAAAGGTTGAGTTTCCCGATGGACGCATTATTGATTTGGAGCCAGAATCTGAAAGAGCAATGAATGATTATACTGCTTACATGGTTAGCGATATGTTAAAAACAGCTGTCACAAATGGTACTGGCGGAGTTGCAAATATTCAAGGTTTACCAATGGCAGGTAAAACAGGAACTACTAATTTTGAATCTGAAGTTAGAAGCGAATACAATATTCCTGCTAATGCTGTCCCTGATATTTGGTTTGCTGGATATACAACCAATTACACAGCTGCTGTTTGGACCGGCTTTATGGAAAATTCTTCTGAGAACTATTTTCCTAGTCAACATAACTCTAGACAAATTGCCCAGCAAATCTTCAAAGCAGTTGTTCAAGAAGTATCTTCATCCATTGAGACACCAGATTTCGAAATGCCGAATTCAGTTGTTCGAATTGGTGTTGAACGAAGCACTGGTCTTTTACCTAGTGATTTTACCCCTGAAAGTGAAATCACATATGAACTATTTGTAAGAGGAAATGAACCAACCCGTGTTTCTGAAGAATTTATCGATATTGAAGCACCTACTAACGTCATGGCAAACTATGATGAATCAACCGATCAAATCCTTATGAGTTGGGACTATCCTGAGGAAGCACGTGATCAGATTACCTTTGAAATACAAGTACAGATTGATGGTGGAGAGCCACAAATACTTGACAGAAAAAAAGACATGCAATACATCTACAACTCCCCTGAAAAAGGAGCAACCTATGTATTTACTGTCACAGCCCTTTCTGATGAACACTCTAATTTAAAGAGTGATGCAATTTCTGTCGAATTAAAGCTTGAAGATGAACCAATTGAAGAAGAACCTGTTGAAGAGGATCCTGGCGAAGATGAGCCAGCTGAAGAACCAACTGATGAAGACTCTGCCGAGGAGGATCCAATCCCAGACCCACTCGATGAAGTTGAAGAACAACCGACTGACCCAGTTGAAGGTGAAGAACCACCTCAAGATGATAGCAATAACTAAAAGAAACAGACCATTATTTAAATAATGGTCTGTTTTTGCTTTGATATTATGATGTCAATTTCAACAGATGTTGATATTCTTCTTTTAAAAGCTTTATCGAATGAGGATCACTTAAGGTAGTGAAACGTTCGATTTCGCGTTCTAATCCATCAACCAAACCATTCTTTACTACATCGATATTTTCCTTAATATAAACTTCCACATAGTTAATCGTCCGCTCTTCCTCTTCTCTTAGACAATGGCCCATTTGCTCAGTGCTAGATTGAATGAGTTCTTCCTTCAAAGTCTTAATTTGCCCTTCCTCAAAAAGGCGTTTTAGCGAGTGAAAACGATTAGCAATTTCCTCAATATCAACTCTCAAAAATTGTTCTAATCCATTCATATTAAACGAAGAAAACGAAGTGGCTTCTGTGTTAAACGAAGGAAACGAATGGCGGATACCTGCGGTTGTTTCAGCAAACCATTTTTCAAGCTCATTTCGTACAGCTGTTTCAATACGAACATACGTTGCTTGGATTTCCTGTTCAAAGAAATAATCTCCTTCTCTTCTCCACTCCTGTAATGATATTAGAAATGCATTCTTTTGATCACGCTTGTTTGAACCTACTACTGTCGAGACGTTTACCATTTCTGAAAATAGATCAGCTAGTTGATACCGAGCTCTATCTCGTAAATAAAGAAATAATTGAGTTAACTCCTGTACACTATGCTGATATACAACTGTTGCTTGATCATCTATTATCTTCTGTTTCCAAGATTGAACTTGATCTGCTAGCTGTCGCTTCCTCTCTTCTTTTACTTCTTCTTGTTCCTCACTGAATTCAATTCCATCATGCAACATTTTTTGATAACGAAGTGCCTCTTCTTTTAATAAGGTGAAGCTAAGTTGTTTTAATTCTTGAATCGTTTCTTGGAAGAATGCTCGTTCAAATTTCTGGAAAAGTGGATCTAACGTTTGATTTTCCTTTTTACCTGCTAGCCCTTTTTTACTCGACAATGGATATAGTCGAGGTTTTTCTACGCCATTTTGGACAAGTTGATCATAGACATGCTTTTTTACTCCATTTAACTCAGCTGCGTTATCGGCCAAATCAGCTGCGTTTAAGACGAAGTAAAGCTTGTCATGCCTGAAACCATCATTTACTTTTGCCATTTGCTGTAGGAATAGTTGATCTGCTTTTGAAAATGAATGGTTATAATAGCTTACATAGAAAATGGCATCTGAATCACGTAGTTGTTGAAAGGCCACACGCGTATGACGTCCATGAATGGAATTAACCCCTGGAGTATCAACAAGTACAATACCTTTTTTCGTTAGTTCACAATCATAATATAGAGTAACCTGTTTAATTAAGCATGCATGCTTTTCATTAGCAACATACGGTGCGAGTTCAGCTAGTTTGACACTAAATGTAGAACCATTCTCCCAATTAGTCTTTTCGATACTCTCTTTTAATGTCATTAAATAAGAATAATACGTTTTTTGCCAACTCGTTGAAGCTTGGTATGAATCATTAGACCATTCTATAATCGATTCTATCGTTATTTGAAGATCAAGCTGTTTTGCAACCGTTTTAATTTCATCGCTTAATTCTTGGTGAGATTTTACTATAATCTCAGCTGTTCGATTTTCATGATCTTGATCTGATTCCCGAACAATGTTCACAGTTGCTGTCGTTGGGTGTGGTGAAACTGGTAGAACATTTTCCCCAAGTAAGGCATTTGCAAAACTTGATTTCCCCGCACTAAATGCTCCAAATAGTGAAATAGTAAAAGATTGTTCCTCGAATCGTTGTATCCGATTTAATAATGTAGTACGTTCCATTTCAATCTGACTTTTCCCTTGAAAAGCTTCAAGTGTTGTTTTAAAGTGTTTTACCCAGGATTCCGCTTCGGCTTGATCAAAATTATTTAATGGTTTAACCTCTACTTGCTCCCAATCAGTTTCAATTACACTGCTATCGTCATTCATATCTGATACGTACCATGTTTCATTTGTATCAAGAGGACTAGTCTTTTTCATTGTATCCATGAGTACTCGTTCAAACGCCTGTCCATCTTGAAATTGGTTGCTGTTCTTTGCATAGGTTGCAATCAGATGATCATAGGCATCAGTGATTCTAGAAATTTCTTCTACATATTCATCTAGTGTATTTAGAGTTTCTAATTGCTCATTTAACTCAGCTATTCTACTATTCCAATGTTCCTGCAATCCATCAATAATTAAATCCATTACCGAAGCAGATTTCTGTCTAAGTTGTTTGATAAATGCCTCTGTTCGATCTTTAGTAAATGTATAGACATACTCACGACTTTTTGGTCCTGCTTGGACTGCATCTTCAAAAAAGGAACGATCAATTGTGCTATTAAGTTGTTCAATTGCATTTTCAACTTCTTCACGGTTTGTTAGTAACGTCAACTCAAAGGATAAGAAGATCTTTTGTAATGGAAAAATTAAATGACTCTTAATCTTATCCCTTGCTTCAACAAGTAAACGCTCCAACCGCTCATCTCGTTCTTGCTCTGTTTTCTTTTTTGCAAACAACCATCCAGCCCTGTATCCTGGTTGTAATGTTTCTAGCCATTGACGAACCAATTCAGTAGTTGTATAAGGGAAAATGGTAACATCCTTCACAAGTGTCTTCCATTGTTTTTCAAACGAATCCTCTAAATGTTTTTGAGCCTTTTTGATCTTTTCAAACTGTTCAACAATTTGCTCTCGCTCTTCTAACTGTTTGCTATCTATTCCTGCCTGTACCATTTCATCCTTCACTTGCTCGATTGCTTCGCCTTTATCTTCTTCAAGTCGTAGCATTAAACTTAGATAATAGCCTTGCTGCAAACGTTGATTTGCATAGGGGATTAATTCTTTACCATAATAGAGTATTTTCTTTAGATCTTCTTTAACGATTGCCCATTGATTCAATTGATGGTTATCCACTTTCATGCTCGTATACATCAGCTTTAAATAATCAATATTCCAAACCGATAAAGTATCACGTATTGATTGATCAAATTCAGAAAAGGATAGTTCTAGGTCATCGTGTTTATCAATTTGATTAACAAGAATGTAGATAGGTTTCTTCTCATCAGAAAGTTGTTTAAGAAAGGTTAAATTCGTTTCTGATTGAACATGATTATAATCCATCACATAGACAATCATATCGGTTTGATATAGTGCATCAAGCGTAATTTCTTGATGTGTTGGATCTGTTGAATCGACCCCTGGCGTATCAAAAATCGCACTATGGTCGGCTAAAAATGGCAGCGGTGCGTGTATCGTAAGTGAGCGAATTTCTCCACCATTCATCCCCCATTCACGAACCTTTTGCCATGGTATATCACCATCCCATTGTTCTGACTCACCGTTCACTCCATCAATCGTAAGACCAAGCGCACCATTAAAAATTCCGATAATATTAGCACTAGTAGGAATCGGACTAGTTGGTAACACTTCTGCCCCAACTAATTGGTTCAACACGGTCGATTTGCCAGCTGAAAAATGTCCACAAAACGCGACCTGAAACATTTGTTGGCTTTTCTTCTGTTCAATTTTCTGTTTTTTTTCAATTTCTTTTTCTGTTTGCTTGATCACATGAACTTGTTCCATCCACTCTCCACCCATTCTCTCTACATTTCTTGATTCTTTTTTTCCAGTATAACCATTTTAGCAAATCCTTTTTTGTGTTCTTCAAACAATGCTGATAATTGAATTAATGCGTGATACTGATCTAGTGATTGCAAAATGAATTCTAGCCTCTCTTTACAATTGATCGGCTTATATGTAAGAGTGTCTAGATCAAGGAAGAACTGATCTCCTAGATCCAACACTCGTTGCTCATTACTCCAAAAAAGTAAGTCAATAAATAAAGCAACCATTAAAGTCATGATTGGCTTTGCAAAAGCTGATTTTCTTTGTCTAAATAAAAGACGAAGATTATTTTCTTCTACGCCCCAAATCTGAAAAAGTTTTGGTACATAGAAGTGTTTATCAGTCCATGGTTTGACCTCTTCAGATATATCAAAATAAAATGGACATTGACGCATTTTCTCTTCAAAGCTAATACCAGTAATAGTTATAGTCTTATCCTCAAAAAAGGGTCTGTGATAATAAACTAAAGGAATATTCATGATACTTTTTTCTTTAGTCGTTTTTGACCTTCCCGACATTCGTCTAGAAGTGGACAGTGCACGCATTGTGGTGATTGTGCCTTACAGTGGTAGCGACCAAAAAAGATCATCTGATGATGAGCATCAGACCAGCGTTCTTCGGGGATCTTTTTCATTAACGTATCTTCCACTTGCCGCACATTATCTTTCCAACGACAAATTCCTAATCTTTTTGAAATACGCTCAACATGTGTATCTACTGCAATAGCTGGAACCCCAAATGCAACAGATGTTACGACATTCGCTGTTTTTCTTCCGACACCAGCTAATTCAACTAGTTGATCTCTTTCCTTCGGTACCTCTCCATTATAGTTATCTAATAACGATTGAGATAGTTTCTGGATATTTTTAGCCTTACTTCGAAAAAGTCCAATGGAACGAATATCCTGTTCTAATTCCTCTAAAGGAACGGATAAATAATCCTCAGGCTTTTTGTATTTAGCAAACAGACCTGGGGTTACTTTGTTGACGAGAGCATCTGTACATTGTGCGGAAAGAACGACTGCGATTAACAATTCAAAAGGATTAGAATGAGTCAATTCGCACTCCGCATCTGGGAACATTTCTGCAATGACGTCTAATGCATGGATTGTTTGTTTTTTTGATTTTAAACTCATCTCTTACTCCTTTTCTACGATTGGTCAAGCCATTGAAAGCCTGGAGCTGATTCTACGCGTGCACGACTTTTTTCCTGCCTTGCAGGTTGATTATATTTTCGGAACTTCTCACCATGTGCACGTGCTTGCTCTAATGTCTGAACATTGTTTCGTTTCCACTCAAATAGGATACGATCAATGTATCGAAAATTTAATTTTCCAGAAACAACCGATTCTCTTAATGCTGCAATAATTAGAGTAGGACTATGGTGATCTTGATCTAACCACATTGACAATGTTTCAACTTCAATCGGAGAAAGCGGTCTAGAGAACTCTTCCTCAAACCGCTTGAATAATTGTCCTTCCTCTTCTTGCTGCGTCCGCTCCTTAACTTGTTGCTCTTCACCTTTTAATAATTGTAATAACTTAACCCATAGAGGTTCAAGTGAAAACACCTCAAAAAGAATGCCTTCATTGTCCCATTTCTTTTCAATTGATACAAAACCATGTTTAATCAGTCTTCCTAGTAATTCAGCACAGTCTGACATAGATAATGTCATTCGGTCACTAATTAATTCCGGGGTTGGGAATTGATCGCCCTCATCTATAAATGATTGTATATGCAAAAGAGCAACTAGCTCGTCCTCTTTTAAGCCAATTTCTTTATAATGTTTAAACAACAAAGTTGGAATTGATAGGAATCGTTGTGTTGTCCATTTACTAATTACTTTTTGATCCATGTGCAAACACCTCTTCACGTATTATAACACGATAGCACATTAATTTGAGTTGTAATTACATCCCAAAAAGGGTGTCTTTAAGGTTATAAACCTTGAGACACCCTTCTATCTTACTATGAAAGAATTATGGATATAGACGGTTTAACAAACGTGGAAATGGAATCGTTTCACGAACATGCTCTACACCGGAAATCCAAGCAACTGTTCGTTCAAGCCCTAATCCAAAGCCTGAATGAGGAACAGAACCATACTGACGTAATTCTAGATACCATTGATAATCTTCCAGTGATAATTGATGTGCTTGAATATTCTTCTTCAGCAATTCGAAATCATGTATCCGCTCAGAGCCCCCAATAATTTCACCATATCCTTCTGGAGCGATTAAATCTGCACACAAAACAACATCCTCTCTGTTCGGATCTGGTTGCATATAAAATGGCTTTAGTGAAGTTGGATAATGGGTAATGAAAACCGGTTTGTCATAGTGTTCAGCAATTGCTGTCTCATGTGGTGAACCAAAGTCATCACCCCAAACGATATCGTCAAAGCCTTTTTCTTGTAGAAAAGAAATGGCTTCATCATAAGTAATACGTGGAAATGGGGCTTCGATTTTTTCTAATTTTGATAGATCACGACCAAGTGTGTTCAACTCGATTACACAATTTTCCAGCACTGCTTTGACAACATAAGAAACATACTGCTCTTGGATTTCTAAATTCTCATTGAATTCAACAAAAGCCATCTCTGGTTCAATCATCCAGAATTCAATTAAATGTCGTCTTGTCTTAGACTTTTCGGCACGGAATGTTGGGCCGAAGGAGAACACACGTCCCATTGCCATTGCCGCTGCCTCCATGTACAATTGACCACTTTGAGATAAGTAGGCATCTTCATCGAAATATTTTGTTGCAAATAATTCCGATGTCCCTTCAGGTGCACTACCAGTTAAGATTGGTGGATCTATTTTGACAAAATCATTTTCTGTGAAAAATTGATATGTCGCTTGAATAATTTCATTTCTAATTTTCATAACTGCATGTTGACGTTTAGAACGTAACCAAAGATGACGATGGTCCATTAAAAACTCAGTTCCATGTTCTTTCGGTGTAATTGGATAGTCAACAGCTTCATGCAATACTTCAACTTTTGTTACAGTTAATTCATAGCCAGAAGGAGCTCGCTCATCTTCACGTACTATACCTGTAACGTACAATGAACTTTCCTGTGTTAAACTTTTCGCTTGTTGAAATACATCTTCACCAACATCTGCCTTTACAACGACTCCTTGTATAAAGCCTGTCCCGTCGCGTAGCTGAAGAAAAGCAATTTTCCCACTAGAACGCTTACCAGCAAGCCAAGCACCAATTGTTACTTCCTGATCTTTTGATTTACCAATCTTTCCTATTGTTGTTTTCAAAATAAACCCTCCAAAAAATTATATATGTATATCATTTATTATACTCTTCTTAAGTCTATATTTCAAAATCGACTTAAAATGAACACGAAAAAAGGGTCTGAACAAGGATTGGCTCCTTATTCAGATCCCCAAGCTGTTAAAACGTTCTTACTTTGTATGATTACGAACGAAACGCTCGATTCTTATTAAAGCTTCTTCAAGTGCGTCATAAGAAGTAGCATATGATAATCGGACGTTATTAGGTGCACCGAAACCTGAACCAGGAACCAATGCAACTTTTTCTTCTTCTAATATTGCTTCAACCCATGCATCCACTGAGTCAAAACCATTCATTTTGGCAGCTTCACTAACATTAGGAAATAAATAGAAAGCCCCTTTTGGTTTCACACACGAAACACCTGGGATCTCGACTAACTTCTCAAATACACCATTAAGACGCTCTTCAAACGCTTGTCTCATTGTTTCTACAGAGCCATCATCCTCTGTATATGCCGCAATTGTACCATATTGGGCATTTGAAGTAGGATTAGATGTACTATGACTCGCCAGATTTGTCATGGCTTTAATAATTTCCTTGTCACCAGCAGCATATCCAATTCTCCAGCCAGTCATTGAGTGGGATTTGGAGACACCATTCACGACAATTGTTTGTGCTTTTAATTCGTCCGAAAGTTGAGCGATCGATGTGTGTGTTGCCCCACCATAGACGAGCTTCTCATAAATTTCATCTGAAACAATCAGCACATCATGCTTTACACATACATCCCCAAGCTCTTTTAATTCACTTTCAGTATACATTGAACCAGTAGGATTACTAGGAGAATTAAGAATAAAAGCCTTTGTCTTCTCATTAATTGCTTGTTCGAGCTGCTCGGCAGTCACCTTAAACTCATTACTCTCAAGTCCTTCAATGTATACTGGATTTCCTCCGGCAAGCTTAACTTGCTCAGGATAACTAACCCAGTAAGGAGTTGGAATAATGACTTCATCACCATCGTCTAGAATTGCTTGAAACAATGTATAAAGAACATGTTTCGCACCAGACCCGACCAACACTTCAGCTTGTGAATAAGTAATGTGTTGATCTGCTTGAAATTTACCAATAATCGCTTCTTTTAATTTCGGTAAGCCTGCAGAAGGGGTATATTTCGTATGTCCTTCTTCCATCGAACGAACAGCGGCATCTATTATGTATTGAGGTGTATTAAAATCAGGTTCGCCCGCTCCTAAACCAATGACATCATGTCCTTCTTCCTTTAACTCCTTAGCTTTAGCGGTAATCGCTAATGTTGTTGAAGGTGTTAATGTAGATACTCTTTTTGCTAATCTCATTGTCTTCCCTCCCATTTGGTTCTACTATACACTATAGTAGCATATCGCGAATGATTCAAGTAGCAAAGTTATTGTAACGCTTATTCTACTCTTAATGTGTAGTGTTTAATGATAGATCCATCTTTAAAATCAAGATAATAATACCCTTTTCGATTGTTCTCATGAGTGAAAGTCACTTCATATACAGGTCTCTTTCGCTCATACCCTAACCGAATCGATACGATTTCTTTTATCTCTTCTTCATTATTTACTATTGCTATTGCCTCTTCCTCACTAATCCCATCTGCTGCTTCTGCCTCGTACACGTTATTAAAGGCATCAGACACCCAAATAAACAGGTTTTTTTCTTCCTCGTCTAATCCTTCGACAACATAATATGCCTCAGTACCATGATAATAGCTAATTTCATTAATTGTCTCGAGTAAGCCTTGACCATAGATATATCTTTCAACCTGTTCATACTGATGGACGAGCGGACCTCTGACTACTTGGTAGGCGTAAACACTCAATCCAGCTATGATTAAAACGACGACTAAACAACTAAGAATAATCCATTTTTTCATATTACCCCTTCTATGTCCGATAAATGGTAAAAACCATTTTTTCTTCATTTTTTTGGTCAAGTGCTAAACCAAACATTAGATCCTGCTCCTTCAACGTTCGATTTAAGGAATCAACAATTTTGTACAAGTCAGAAGTATGGTTTACTTTTACGGTTGATAATATTTCGACCCTTTGTTCCATTATAAATCCTCCACTGGATAAAGTTAATAAACATATAGTTACTCGAGCAGGTAAGAATAGTAATACGCCAATGAAAGGGGGCGTAGTTCTTGACAACTAATAACCTCGCCACAAAGCTGGCTGAGCGGTATCAAGTTGAAAAAGATAATATAGCTTTACTTCGTCGAGAAGGACTTGAATGGCATGAGGCATTTCCTGTTTCCATCCGTCAAACGTTGTTCCCTTCCATATTTCAAAAGATAAATGAAAATGAAAAACCAGAATAACATTTCGCCCACACCTCTAAAATGTTCTGCACCCTGCCCAGTGCAGAACATCTTTTATTTCTGCAAAATCCGCTGATATTCTTCATTCGCCTCAAAGACAATTCGTTCCTTATCTAATGTTAGTAGCTCTCGATTTTCAAGGAGTGGCTTTCCTTTGACATATACATCTGTCACATCTGTTCCTTTCGTAGCGTATACAAGATGTGAAATAATATGTTCTTTAGGTTGTAGATGAACCTCATTCGGTGCAACGAGGACAAAATCTGCCTCATATCCTTTTTCTATTTTCCCTAAATTTTCAAATTGTAATGCTTTTGCTCCATTGACAGTGCCCATTTTCAACGCATCCCTTGCTTGAAGGGTTGTTGGATCATGGGATTGACCTTTCTGGATTAAGGCACCCATTCTAAGCTCTTCAAATAAATCTAATGTATTATTAGAAGCAACACTATCTGTCCCGATGCCAACAGTCAATCCCTTTCTAAGCATTTCATCTACCCTTGCAACACCGGAACCTAACTTCAAATTACTGACAGGATTATAACTTACTGCAAGATCATATTCTTTCATTCGATCTAAATGAGTATCTTCCAAATACACACCATGTGCAAATAACCAATGGACATTTGAGAGTAACCCCATTTCCTCTAAATGATCAAATGGATGAATCCCGTATTGCTCTTGGTGTTTATTCACTTCAAATTGTGTTTCAGCAAGATGCATATGGACCGGAATACTCATATGACGTGCTTCTTCCACAATTCTTTCGATAAAGTCAGGTGGACAAGTATACGGAGCATGTGGGGCAAGCATAGTCTGGATACGTCCACTTGCCTTTTTATGCCATTGTTTGGCAAAAAGCTTCGCCTCATCTAGTTTAGCCTCTTGCTCTGATTTCGGACAAAGTCCAATCATTGACCTCATTAAACTTGCTCGCATTCCAACTTCTTCAATTCTTTCTGCGAAATCGTCCATGAAAAGATGATACATTTCTAAAAATGTCGTTGTTCCAGAAAGGATCATTTCAGCCATAGCCATATCTCTTCCTGCTCTAACTGCTTGACGGTCCTGTTTAGCTTCAAATGGCCACATCTTCTCTTCTAACCAGCGATGTAATGGCAAGTCATCTGAGTGACCTCTAAGAAGTGCCATCCCTTTATGTCCATGTGTATTAATTAAACCAGGTAATAGCCATTTTCCTTGTCCATTTACGATACGCCCTACTTCACTTATTAACTCATCTGTTGGTTCACCACTATTGACTGTATGAAACATACCATCCTTTATTAGGACATAGCCATAAACAAGTTCAGGTTCTGTCATTGTAACGATCGATACATTTTTAATTAGAACTGACACAATTCCACCTCACTTCTTTCATTTATCGTAGTTACAAATATTCCTTATTCTGTTCCAGTAAATCCTCTAACTTCCCTTCTTGAACAGAGATATCAGGAAGTGATTTAATAAATTGTTTTCCGTATCGTGAAGTAGAGATTCGTCGATCAAATACAAAAACAGAACCTTTATCTCTACTCGTACGTATTAATCGACCAAACCCTTGCTTAAAACGAATAATCGCTTGTGGGAGGGAGATTGACATAAATGGATTTTGTCCTTCTTGTTTCGCTTTTTCATACTGTGCTTGTAGCAACGGTTCATCTGGTGGAGAAAATGGCAGCCTAACAATGACAACTGTTCGTAATTCATCCCCAGGTAAATCAATCCCTTCCCAAAAACTACTTGTTCCAAATAATATCGCATGTTCACTTTGTTTAAACATTTTCATTAATTTGGCTCGGCTTCCAGTTGTAACACCTTGTCCAATTAACTGTAAGGTCCCAAACTCATTTAAATCTTTAACATTTTCATAGACTTGTCTGAGCATTTCGTAGGAGGTGAATAAAACAAGCATTTTTCCTTTTGTTACATCTGCTACTCTCCAAAGCTTACTTGCGAGTTCCATTGCAAATATAGTATCTGGAACATCTTTAATTGCAGGGATATCCGTTGGCAAAAGCAGCTTCGCTTGATCAATATAAGAAAATGGAGAAGGAATGATACATGTCTTTGCTGCAAAATCTTCTAAGCCAAGTCTTCTCTCCTGATATGAGAAGGAGCCATTAACAGATAAGGTTGCCGAAGTAAGAATAACGCTCTTTTTCTTCGCGAAAAATTTATCTGCCAGCAGTTCCGCTACATCGATTGGTTTACTATATAAGTACGTAGCGTTTCTAGCTCCACGTGGTTCAATTTCAATCCAATAGACAACATTCGGATCCGCTTCAAGCAAAAGTTCATATAGGTTTTGTTCTTGCTCATACAGCGATTCAATTAAACCCTCTAAATCGGCCAATTGTGCCTTTTCAGAATAGGCTAACTGTTCCTTGATTTCAGTTAATGGCTTAATAGATGCTCTAAGATCAGCGAGCGTATCCTTCGTCTGCATATGAACGCGCATCGTACATTCCAATATTGATTGCCACTGTGTTCCATATTCTTGATAGCTATTATATCTGTATCGAATACGGCCGACATCTGTCGAGCTCGCTTGTCTATTTCTTAACACATATGCATGTAGCATCCTAAATAACTCATCGATTTCTTCCTTTAGTAGAATAAGACGTTTTGAGTTAGTACCCAGATTTGCCATTGGTAGCTTGTGTTGCTCTAGCAAGCGAACCATTTGTTCATGCCAGCCGAATTCCTGATCAATACCAAAACGCTGAAAGATATGTGAAAAAGCAAAGTAATCCGTATTTATCCCTAAATGACTACTCGCTGTTTCTTCTAAATGATGGGCTTCATCAATAATCGCATGGGTATAGCTAGGAAGAATTCTCTGTTCATTAACAAGATCTGTACATAATAATGAATGGTTTGTAATAACGATATCTGCCTGTAATGCATTTTGTCTGGCCCTATGATAAAAACATCTTGAAAGCCACGGGCTGAATCTTCCTAGGTCATCAGCAGCATTGCTTTGGACTTCATACCAAAATGCTTTTGCTCCAGTAGGGATATTTATTTCTTCTACATCACCTGTTTCCGTTTCGGTTAACCAAACGAGTAGCATTGATTTTGTTAATAGAACATCATAACTATCATGTTCAGCCTGTAATGATTGTTCGAATTTCCTTAAACATAAATAGTGACTTCTTCCTTTAAGCAAAGCAATTTTCACAGAAAAAGGAATCAATTTCTCAATTAATGGTAAATCCCTAGATAACAACTGCTCTTGAAGAGGAATGGTCTGTGTACTTATAATCACAGGTTGATTCGTATTCCTTGCAAAAAAGACTGCAGGTAGTAAATAGGCCAAGGACTTCCCTGTTCCAGTTCCAGCTTCAATCAATTTATACTCATTTAATTGAAAGGCTTCATCGACTTCAACCATCATTTGCTTTTGCCCTTGTCGTAATTCATAGTGATCAAATGCCGACGACATTTTTTCCTCGAATGTTGTTGCGAGAAATTCAGAAAACTGAATATCAGTAGGAGCATTCTTTTTTTCTTCAGCAGGCATTTTCTTTAGAGCCAATTGCCTAAAACAGTCATAGTCCTCTTCAGTCTTATGAAACGTTAGCTTACGTAAAATTATTTCATCGAGTAATGGCTCAAGATCACTTTTGAATTTCCTCGACATTGGTGCAAGTGTTTGTAATGTTAATAGAGGCAACTGCTCTAATTTATGTAATAATTTCAAAAATAACGTTGCAGTTACATCTGCATCACTATCTGCTTGATGCGGACGGTCATGATCATAGCCAAGTTGCTCTGCTAATTGACTAAGTTTATAGCTTTCCTGCTTAGGAAGTAAAATTCGCGACAATTCAACTGTATCGAAAACAGAAAGATTGGGGAAATCATAGCCTTCCATTTCCATTTGTCTTTGCAAAAACGTCCGATCAAAATCGACATTATGAGCCACAAACTGACTTTGATCTAATAAAGTAACGAGTGTTGGGATAATCGAATGGAAGGTAGGTGCATTTTCAACCATTTCATCGGTAATTCCCGTTAAATCTCTAATAAATGGCGGAATCGCCATTCCAGGGTTAACAAAAGTAGAATAGGTATCAACAATTTCGTTTCCTGAAATGACAACAGCTCCAATTTGAATAATTCGATCACCCTTTGTAACAGAATGACCTGTTGTTTCAATATCAATTACTACATAACGCTTATTCATACACACACCTCAATTTAATAACACCCAAACATAAATAGAAAAGCGATAACTCTTTCTACTCCAATGCTTCAAATTTGAACATAGGATCGCTCTGACTAAGCCAAGAAAGCGACTTTTTTAGATTTTTATTTTTTGAATCCTGACTTAAAGCTTGTTTAAAAAGCTGTAGAGATTCATCTTTATTTCCTACAAGTGCCATATTCCATGCTAACCCATGTAAAACGTCCAATGATGTCCCGTGCTTTTCTTTTACTCGTTCATAACAATGAATAGCTGCCTGATGGTGCCCGTGCCACTCACATATATAAGCTAATGCGTTAAGGGCTTCAGTTGTATTTAATAAGTGAATAGCGGTTGTCCACGCTGACCACGCATCATCATGTAGTTGCTCTTCCCAATAACAGTAGCCAAGGAAAAAAAAAGCTTCTCCATCCTCAGGGACATTTGTAACATACGTTTCAAAAAATGTTCTAGCAAGCGAATACATGTTTAGTGAATAATAACAGATGCCTAAATTATACACGACATCATCTGTTGAAGTAAGTCTATATGCTTTATCAAAATAGACAGTGGCTTCTTCGATCTGGTTTAATCGAATATTTAGACAACCGAGTCCAATGTTCGCAAAGTGCTTAATTAAAGGGTGGGTGGCCACTTGAACAACATAAATAAATGGTTCCTTAGCTCTTTCGTATTGATCTTCATACAAATAAGCAAAGCCCAGATACAATCTTCTGATTTCATCCTCTGTCCCTGTAGGCTTTTCATTCTTTAGAGCATGAACTGCTTGAGCAAACATATCTATTTCAAAGAAGGTCGTTCCCTTTGACGTGTAATATGTGTCTAAGAAATGATTGTCTTTCTTTGTTTCAAGCTGTTGAATTTTCTCGTCTAATTCTATCCACTGATCTAACAGCATTCCAGCTGTTTCTTCTAAATAGCTAAGCTTTTCTTCTTGCTCGCTCTTCGATAAGAGCGACCATTTTTTTTCAGTTTCATTAAGTACTTCAAGCCACTGCGAATCATCCATAAAAAAAGCCCTCCTCTCGGTCACTTATTATAAAGTGTTCAACGAACAAGGAGGGAATATGCGGTTTAGCGTACGGTAGAAGCTGGCTCTGTACCTAAAATTTCCTCAATTTCATTATGCTCATTCATAATTGCCACTTTAGGTTGATGCGACTTCAATTCTTCTTCAGAAAACATCGCATAAGATATGACAATAATGATATCACCTTCTTGAACAAGCCTAGCTGCTGCCCCGTTCAAGCACATCATCCTACTACCTCTTGGGCCTTTTATAACATATGTTTCAAGCCTAGCACCATTGTTATTATTAACAATTTGGACTTTTTCATTTTCCACGATATCTACAGCATTCATAATATCTTCATCGATTGTAATACTTCCTACATAGTTTAAATTTGACTCTGTTACACGAGCTCGATGGATTTTCGCCTTCATCATCGTTCTATACATTATTCTTCCTCCTTAATATGGATGATGTCATTATCAATTAACCTTGCGTGTTCGTAACGATAAGCTAAGGCGATGATAATTTGACCTTTTAGTGTATCGTCTATTTCTAAGTCAGGATAGGAAAGAACTTCTACGTAATCAATTTGCCCTAACCCTTGAGCTAACCTGCGCTTCATCATATCGACAACTTTTGTACGATTTGTTTCACCAGCTTGGATCAGTGCTCTAGCTTCTTGCAATGTTTTGTAAAGGAAGGGTGCCTCGATACGCTCTCTTTCAGTCAAATAAACATTCCTTGAACTTTTCGCAAGACCATCGACTTCACGAATCGTCGGACATGGAATGACAGTGACAGGTATATTAAATGATTCGACCATATTCATGATGATCGCGAGTTGCTGAGCATCCTTTTGTCCAAAATAGGCATTAGTTGGTTGGACAAGTTGAAACAACTTCATCACAACTGTTGCAACACCGTCAAAGTGACCAGGTCTACTTTGCCCACAAAGAACATCGACCCCTTTAGTAACCGTTATTGTCATAGGCATCTCTTTCGGATACATTTCAGCCACAGCTGGATAAAATAAAATATCGACACCATTTTTAGTGGCTATTTGTTCATCACGTTCAAAATCACGAGGATAACGGTCAAGATCTTCATTTACACCAAATTGTAGTGGATTAACAAAAATACTTAAAACAACAACGTCATTATTTTCACGGGCATGTTGTAATAAACTTTGATGACCTTCATGAAGAAAACCCATTGTTGGAACAAACCCTATTGATTTACTAAAGCTTCTCTCTTGTTGAATACATGTTCTGAGTTCACTTATTGTTTTAATTATTTTCATGTGAGCCCCCGTAGAGCATGTCAAGTTCAGCTTCAGACATCGTAAAACTCTCTTTTTGACTTGGAAAACTCTTGTCCTTTACTTCTTTTACATAGGATTCAATTGCCCCTTTAATCGAAACCGAGACATTTGTATAAGTTTTAACAAATTTCGGGACATGTCCTGCCCCATAACCAATCACATCATGATACACCAATACTTGTCCATCAGTGTCAATGCCAGCACCGATCCCTATAATTGGAATCTTACAAGTCTCAGCTAACAATTTCCCTACATTTTGTGGAACACATTCAACAACAATTGCTACAGCACCGGCTTCTTCTAACTTTAATGCATCATTTATTAGCTTCTTAGCTTCTTCCGCTTCTTTTCCTTGAACCTTATACCCACCTAAGACACCAACAGATTGCGGTGTTAAGCCTAAGTGACCAATAATCGGTACACCTGCTTTTGTTAATTTAGCAACCGTTTCAATTACTTCATCAGCACCTTCGAGTTTCAAGGCATGTGCTCCACCTTCTTGCATAAGAGAACTCGCTGCAAGTAGTGTATGTTGAAAATCGCCATGATAAGAAAGAAATGGCATATCTGTGACAATAAATGTATTTGGTGCTCCACGTCTCACGGCTTTTGTATGGTGTAGCATATCTTCAACGGTTACAGGAATTGTTGAATCATATCCAAGGACAACCATTCCTAATGAATCGCCAACAAGAATCATCTCAACCCCTGCTTCTTCGACAAGTCTAGCTGAAGGTGCGTCATATGCAGTCATCATTGTGATTTTTTCATTATCGTGTTTCATTTTTTTAAATGTACCAGTTGTTTTCATGAGATAGTCCTCCTATTTTTTGAGAGGAGATGATCAAACACAAAAAAATCCACTTCCAAAGCGAAAGAGGATTAAACATCTTAAAGAAACTATTTTTATTGGCATAAAAACAGATGGTTTGAACTCCTCTGTCCTAGTCTTTTCGATCAAGGCAGATCATTATCATTAAATTTAGCTTTCTATTTCTGGTGCAGTTCTTATAAGATACCGCCCACTTATCCATTATATCAAGAGTTCGACATTAGTTCTATATCAGCGGAATAAATTTGGTGAACCTCTCCTAGTTGATCCTCAAGCAACAGACAACCTTCATCTGAGATTCCTTTTGCAAAACCATATATGCTACTCTTTGCAGTTTTGGCTGTTAAATAGGTGCCAATACTATTAGAGTGAGTCTCCCAAAGTGTTCGAATCGTTGAAAATCCATCGGTGAGATATAATTCATATAATGTTTCTAATTCTAAAAGAATAACACTAATAAGTGCTGCACGGTCAACATCACTGCCTTTTTCAATGGCTAAGGATGTTGCGATCCCTAAAATCTCAGAATCTAAATCAGTTGCATGATGATTGACATTAATGCCAATTCCTATAATAACAGAATGAACAAAGTCAGGATCTGCTTGCATTTCAGTTAGAATTCCAACGACCTTTTTTCCATTTAGTAGAACATCATTGGGCCATTTAATATCGGCTGATAATCCAGTTTGTTTTTTTATCGCACGAACGACAGCAACTGCAGTAAGTAATGTCAATTGTGGCGTTTCCTGCGGGGAAAGCTTTGGTCTGAGAATAACACTCATAGAAATACTTGCACCGGCACGGGAATACCATTTTCTTGCAAGGCGTCCCTTCCCCGATGTTTGCTCATTTGCAACAACAAGATGTCCTTCGTTTACTCCCTCTTGGGCTAACTTGTGAGCAATGATTTGAGTTGATTCAGTTGACTCAAAGTACGTTTGCTCTTGTCCAAGTCTTTTCGTGGTAAGACTTGATTTAATATCATGCGGTTGAATACTATCCCCTTTTTTTATAAGACGATAGCCCTTACGGGGAGCTGATTGTAATTCATAACCACTTTTCCTCAGTGCATCAATATGCTTCCAAATAGCTGTTCGCGAACAACCTAAAGCCTCACTTATTTTTTCGCCAGATACGTATTGCCCCTCATGCTCATTAAATATTTTTAATAACTGCTCTTTCATTACTTTCTCCTCCTCTCTAACCATTCAAGTAAGCATTCTTTCTCATTCTCACAGTTATTTGTCACGACTGCTTCTTCAGCTGCACGAAGCTCATCCTTAATCCAAGGTCCTGATTGCTTATTTGTTTCATTTAATAAGTCTCGGCCGGTAATGGCTAATTCAGAACGAGAATGAATTGGAATTAAACCCCAGATCTGTTCAAGCTCTGTACCTTTGTACGCCGCTTCACCTAAAAGACTTCGAATATATTCGATATCTTTTGCGACTTGAATGGTTGTATCGTATAAGGATAAGTTAGTCCAGAGCTGTTCCGTTCTAAGCCAATACCCTACCAACCTTTTGTTGACATCACGGATTAATTGACTAGATAAGGCTAGGCACTTTAATATATTTGCATTGTCTACGTTCAGTACTAAGCAATAAACAGTCCAACAAACAACATCAGTCTCATCTTGATCGATGTCAAGACGAGACAATTTATTAAGGACATCTTTATCTAAAGTTAAACCAGGAATCGATTCGTACATAGAAGAATTAATCAATAATTTAAAAGCACTCTGACGATGGATTCCTTTAAACAGCTTTAACCATTCTTTTGCTACACGCTCCACTGCAACACTATGTAGTATTGAATGGTTAGAATAAATTACTTTCATTAAATCTTCATCAACAGCAAAACCAAGTTCACTAACAAATCTTGCCACTCTAAGCATTCGTAACGGGTCATCTGTCATTGTCTTTACTGGATCAACTGATCTTAGATATCTACCTTGTAAATCCTTTTCACCGTTTGCTGGATCAATGAGGTTACCTTCAACATCCATTGCCATACTATTAATGGTAAGGTCTCTTTCAAACAGATCTTGTTGGAGCGAATCTCCACGAAATGTCGTTACCTCATATAGCTGACTATTTAGACGGACAATAACTGTTTGATGTTCAGTATTCATCTGAATTGTTTTCGGAAATAGGGAGCGAATCTCATCGGGTTGAGCCGATGTGACGATATCAATGTCAGCACTTCTGCGGTTTAACAAGAAATCTCTGACTGCCCCCCCAACAATATATGCATGAAAACCTTCTTTATTTAAGGTAGACAGGATTTCGTTTGCTTCCTCCATTTGCTTCACAATTGAATTCCTCTTTTCAACTATCTATCAATTTCTAAGCATTTGAATATATAAATTCTCATATTGACTAACAATCAATTCAGATGCAAATACTTTTTGTACGCGCTCTATTCCTTTAGTAGAAAAGGAGAGATATTTAGTTTCATCTTGCAATAATTCTAATGCTTTTTCTGCTACACAATCTATGTCGCCAACTGGACATAGGAAGCCAGTTTCATCATCGACAATGACTTCAGGAATTCCACCGGCCACTGTACCTATAACAGGTACACCACAGGCCATTGCTTCAAGTGCAACGAGACCAAAGCTTTCTTTCTCACTAAGCAATAGCATTAGATCACTCATTGATAGAAGTTCAGAAATATGTTTTTGATTACCAAGTAACAATACATTCTCCTCAATGTTTAATTCCTTAATTAGCTTTCTAACAACAACCAATTCAGGACCATCACCAATAAGAAGTAACTTCGCCTTCATTTTATCAGCTATTTTAGCAAAGCTTTTTACTACATCTGGTACTCGTTTAACTTGCCTAAAATTCGAAATATGTATAATAACTTTCTCGTCTTCTTTAATATCATAGTGTTCTTTTAAATGATCGACATTTTTTTTAGTATACACACGTTCATCAATAAAATTATAAACAGTCTCGATCGATTTTTGCGTGTGAACAAGATCATGTGTTTGTGAGACAAGATCATCTGAGACAGCCGTAACACAGTCTGACTTTTCGATTGCGAATCGAATAATCTCTTTTAAGGATGGATCATAGCCGAGAACTGTAATATCCGTTCCGTGAAGTGTTGTCATGATTTTAATCTCATCATTTCGCATTTGTTTCGCTAAAATAGCACAAATCGCATGTGGTACCGCATAATGCACATGTATAATATCTAGTTTTTGTCGCTTAGCGATTTCAGCCATTTTACTTGCTAATGTTAAATCGTATGGTGGGTATTGAAACACTGAGTATTGATTCACTTCAACTTCATGGTAGTAAACATTGGGATATACACGATCTAATCTAAATGGAACACTTGAGGTAATGAAATGGACCTCATGGCCTCTTTCGGCCAGAAGTTTTCCGAGTTCTGTAGCAAGAACACCTGAACCACCTACAGTGGGATAGCAACTAATTCCGATACGTAGCTTCATTCCTGTCTTTCCCCTCCAGTAAACAAATCACTAACCAATAAAGGCTTTGATGTTTTAAATCCCTCTGCATAAGTGACCGCTGTTTCTTTCCCAAATAAATGATCTCTTGCTTTTACGACAGTAACATAATTATTTGTTAACGGTGTCTGTACAGAGTTTTCTGTAGTAACGAATTGACTCTTATAAGCAAGTAAAGCAGATTCTTTTTGTTCCACATAACTTGAAATATCGATCACAAAGTCAGGTCGTTCATATCCATTTATAAAATAATAGAAAAGATCATTCGGTTTAAATGCATCTAGATTGTCCTTACATATATAACGACGAATCCCCGCATTAAATACTGCTTGTTTAATCACATTGGCACAGTCACCATGATCAGGGTGGCGGTCAATCTTATAAGGGGCAAAGATAAAGGTTGGCTTATATAAACGAATAACAGAAACAATTTCAGCTAACTGCTCATTTGAAATTTGAGATAATCCTCTGTCTGGAAGGGCAAGCTGAATTCGTTTAGTTAGACCTAGAAACTCACTAGCTTGTGCAGCTTCTAGTTGACGTAATTCAGGAGTGCCATTTGAAGAAAGCTCAGCCATTGTTAAGTCACAAATGCCAACCTTATAACCCATTTCACTATACTTTGCTAAGGTACCACCCATTCCAATTTCAACATCATCAGGATGTGCACCGAATGCTAGTATATCCAGCCTACTCATTCACTTTGTCCTTTCTTGCATCTCTCCAAGCGAAATCTCCACGCTCTAGGCCCTTTATTAAAATTTCAGCTGTTCCTAAATTCGTAGCTAGTGGTACTTGTTGTAAATCACATAGTCTTACAAGGGCAATGACGTCAGGCTCATGTGGCTGTGCAGTCAATGGATCTCTGAAAAACAAAATGAGATCGAGCTTATTTTCGGCAACTAATGCTCCAATTTGCTGATCACCACCAAGTGGACCTGAATTGAACAGAGTGACATGAAGACCTGTCGCTTCCATTACTTTTGTCCCTGTTGTACCAGTTCCAACTAATTCGTGTTCAGCCAGAATATTTTGATAAGCAATTGCAAAAGTAATCATATCGTTTTTCTTTTTGTCGTGTGCAATTAAAGCGATTCTCATCCCGATTTCTCCCCTTTTTACTCTATAATATGTTCTAGACCATAAACTAGAGTATCAATTTTTAATACTGTCTCTACAGCAAGCTTCACACCTGGCATAAATGATGCTCGATTCATTGAATCGTGTCGAATCGTTAGTGTTTGACCTTCCCCACCAAAAATAACTTCCTGATGTGCCACCAAACCAGGTAAACGGACACTGTGAATCCGCATTCCTTCAAAATCTGCTCCACGTGCACCTGCAAGTTCTTCTTTTTCAAGCTCATTTCCTTGTTTTTTCGCTTCGCGGACTTCGGCAATTAACTGAGCCGTTTTCAATGCTGTCCCAGAAGGGGCATCAAGCTTTCGGTCATGATGTCTTTCAATAATCTCTACATCAGGCAAAAATTTAGCAGCAAGCTGTGAAAACTTCATCATTAAAATAGCTCCAATAGCAAAGTTCGGAGCAATAATTGCACCAAGCCCCTTTTCTTCAGCC
Source organism: Halalkalibacter suaedae (assembly GCF_017939705.1). GTDB lineage: Bacteria > Bacillota > Bacilli > Bacillales > Bacillaceae_D > Halalkalibacter > Halalkalibacter suaedae. Next base: position 311,304 of record NZ_JAGKSQ010000002.1, on the reverse strand, counting down.
ATCTTTCTTAACTCAGAAATATCTTCATCTGAAAAACCTGTTGTCCCGACAACCGGTCTCACACCATTAGCAAAGGCAATCTCCATATGCTTACGACCGAATGCAGGAGAAGTTAAATCAATTAATACATCTGCTTGATGTTGTTCAAAACAATTTTGCATATCTGTATAAACGGGAACTGAAAGTCCTGAAAAACCCTCAACGTCTTCTAGTAGCTTACCGTCATTTCTAGAATCAACAACAGCGACTAGATCAAATGTATCGGTCTTGGCAACGAGTTGAACAGCCTCACGTCCCATATTCCCTCTTGGCCCTGCTACCACAATTTTAATCCTTTTAGTCATTTAACGCACCCTCTTCTTCTAATCTTGTCCAACGATTTTTATCTCGAGTATTAAATTTCGTCATTACGAGGTCAAAAGCCTCTTCTAAATCAATATGTAAGGAATTAGCGAAACAAATTAACACAAACAGTATATCGCCCATTTCTTGTTCCATCGTCTTAGTTGCTTCCGTATCCTTCTTTGGTTTTTCACCGTAGAAGTGATTGACTTCGCGAGCGAGTTCACCAACCTCCTCGCTCATCCGTGCGAGCATCGCAAGTGGACTGAAATAACCTTCCTTGAATTGACCTATATACTTATCAACTTCCTCTTGCATTTGAACCATTGATTTATCCATGTTCTCACCTTCCTTTCTACATGTTAGCGAATTGTTGTTTATTTGACAAATAGTAAATCTCGATTTGATGGTTTCCATTACTTTCTATATAATGATCAATGCTAGTTGTAGTCAAGCTAAATTTAGGAGGAGATCGTTATTCTTCAACATGTTCGAATTAAAAATATCTTTTTTATTTTACTTGGTTCTGCTATTTTATCATTTGGGCTTGTTTATTTTAACATGGAAAATAATTTAGCAGATGGTGGCTTTACGGGAATCACGCTCATTTTATTTTTTATTTTCGGATTTAACCCAGCAATTAGTAATCTCGTTCTAAATATTCCTTTGTTTTTTCTGGGTTGGAAAATACTAGGTAGAACTACTTTCATCTACACCATTATTGGCACTATAGGTGTTTCGATCTTTCTAGAAGTCTTTCAGCGTTACACGATGGTAAAGATCCCTCTTCATGATGATATGACGCTTGCCGCATTGTTTGCTGGTGTCTTCATCGGTGTCGGACTAGGGATTGTCTTTAGATATGGTGGGACTACTGGTGGTGTTGATATAATAGCTAAGCTTGGATTTAAATATCTTGGCTGGAGTATGGGGAAAACAATGTTTATGTTTGATGCCCTTGTTATAGCTACATCCTTACTCTACTTGAATTACCGAGAAGCCATGTATACATTAGTCGCAGTCTTTATCGCAGCAAAGGTAATTGACTTTATCCAACAGGGTGCGTATTCAGCGAAAGCCTCATTTATTATATCAGATCATGTTCAAGAAATTGCTGACAAAATTTTAAAAGAGATGGACCGTGGCGCAACTGTTCTACAAGGAAAAGGAACATTTACTGGAAATGAAAAAGAGGTCCTATATTGTGTTGTTGGTAGGAATGAATTAATTAGATTGAAATCGCTAGTTGAACAAATAGATCCACATGCGTTTGTAACTGTAAATGATGTACAGGACGTTATTGGAGAAGGCTTTACATTAGATGAGAACAAAAAGCCAATTTTGTGAACAGATATATGTTAAAAAAAGTCCAGTAAAGAGGATAAGCTCTTAACTGGACTTTCTAATGTATTTGTTAAAATTAATCTTCGTTATTCATACCGACATAAATTAAAATGAAACGAACGAGTTCTAATAATGCTACAAGGGCCCCTGCTACATATGTTAATGCTGCAGCGTTAAGCACCTTTTTCGTCTCACGCTCTTCATCATTACGGATTACTCCAGACGAAACAATCTTTTCCATCGCACGACTACTCGCATTGAATTCAACAGGTAGTGTAACGAGTTGGAATAATACAGCAGCAGCCATTGCAAAAATCCCTAGTAAAATCAAATTTGAACTATACATTAGCATCCCAGCAATAATCAAAAAGAAGGATGCGTTAGAACCAAAGCTTGCCACAGGAACTAATGCACTACGAAAACGAAGAAAAGCATATTCCTCTTGATCTTGAATCGCATGACCAACTTCATGAGCTGCAACAGCAGCACCAGCTACAGATGTTCCATGAAAATTATTCGTAGAAAGTCGTACAACTTTTGAACGTGGATCGTAATGATCCGTTAATGTTCCACGTACTTCTTCAACATTTACATCGTACAAACCATTATCGTTCAAGATTTTGCGAGCAACTTGTGCACCGGTCATCCCTGATGATGTTTGAACCTTAGAATATTTTTTGTAGGTACCTTTCACTCTCATCTGTGCCCAAATTGGAATAATCAGAAGAAGAATAAAATAAACAATAAACCCAGCTGACATTTTGCGAATCACCTCATTGATGAATATGAATCTTGTTATAACTATATATTAATAAGAACATCAAATAAAGTCAAACAAGTTATCGTTGTTTATGTTAACTTCCTTCATTTTAACTTCATACATTTGTCACTTATTGCTTAACATGGACTTTCTTCTTTTCAGCACGATATTTTCGCCACCCTACATACGAAAGCGATGTCGTTATCATTCCACCAATTGTAAACATTACCCACCATAACGATGGATCGGCACTATCTTCTTTTACTCGTTTGTAAAGATTTGTCCACTCATCTTTCATAACGTCAATATGCTGAATAAGATTTTCTTCATTTAGACTTTTTGCACGATTATGATCTAAGTAAGTAATTTGAGAATCAATTCTTTGCAATTGCTGTGGTTCAGTATCAATATATAACGCTGGTCTGATCTTCTCATATTGTTCCAAAAATTGATTCATTCGAATTTGATATGCTTGACTATCTTTTTGTTTGACCGATTCCTCCATCAAATTTAGAGCATTCATAATTGATTCTTCTGAATGAAGCCAAAGTGGGTGATATTCACTTGATAATGCATCTACAGCCAAACGAAATGCAGTCACTTGACTAATTCGTTGTTCGAGAGGCATCTCAGTAGCGGTTACCGATTCTTCTGCTTTTTCAAAAGCCAATGTTACCGCACGAAGCGCACTCATAGTAATTCCCTCATCACGGAAATCCATTTCCAGAAATGAAACAGAAAAATAACCCATCAACTGCTTCGCCTCAGTAAATTTCTCTTGTTTTACTAACTGAAGAATTTGATCTGATGTTTGGTTCAATTCTTTCCATGTATGTAGCGATGGAGAGCCATCTGCTTGAACATTAAGTGGAAATATGAGTAGGATTAAAAATAGGGCTAGAATTATTTTACGCATGTTTGTCCCTCCTTCTTCTACTCTCATCCTATGAAGAAATGGACAAGAGTAGACCAAGAAAAAAAGGTTAGATTACAAGCTGATAATCAGCTCGTACTCTAACCTATAGTGTAAAATAACTACCTAATTTAATTAACCTCTAATTTCAATGTGTTTTTTCTAACAGATATCAAATACACTGTTCCAATCGAGAAAATACTTAGCCAAAACGTAAAATAACCAACATGCTCAATATATGGCAGTAAGCCACTTGATAACCATGGATGCATCATAAAGACATAGTCGATGATATCATTATGAATAGTCCAAAGTGCAACTACAAGTAAATGCCAAGGTTTAATTCGATAGTAAGGTGCGTATATGACTGCCTGAAGGGCCATTCCAGCATGTGAAAATATCAGCATATAATGTTGCCAATTCAAATGACTCCCCGTAAGGCCAGCTGCTAGGTTCATTACAACTGCCCAGAGTCCGTACTTAATTAAAGTAACAGCAGCTAATGCTTCGAACAATGGCCATCGTTTATTCAATAACAAAGCGATTAAAACAATGACAAAGAATAAACTAGCTGTAGGACTGTCTGGGACAAAAGGAAGAAACATAAATGGAGTTTGTTCTAACTGACTTCCATACCACATATACCCGTAAATGGTACCTGGGATATTAATTAGCAACAACAAAACAATAACAAATTTATGCCCAAATAAAGAGAGTAAATATCGGGTCATAGCGGTACCTACCTTTATGTATAATTAACCTTATTTTGATAAAAAAAGCTGACTATAAAAGTCAGCTTCTGTCTTATTCTTCAGGTTGGCCATGTGCTGCAATGTACTCGGCAAGAATTTGTAGCTCTTCCTCTGTACCTTGGAATGCTCCTGCAGGCATCGCTGTTCCTTCAATACCATTAGTAATAACATCAACAATTTCTTCTGCACTTCTTTCAGTTTCTAAAAGAGATGGTCCCACTCCTGGAACACCGGCCATTTGATCACCATGACAGCCAATACATGTTGATTGAACTGAATAAATCTCATAGCCTTGTGCTTCGGTGTTAATTTCGACTTCCTCTACAATTGCACCTTGTTGGGCAGCAGCTTCCCAGTCATGCTGGTCAACCGATTCCCACGTTAAGTATGCAACAGAAATGAAAGATAACAACATAATTGATGTAGCAATTGGACGTTTTGAAGGCTTACGCTCTTTCCCTGTATCTAACCATGGTGCAAGTAGTAACCCACCAAATGCTAAACCAGGCATTACAATTACTCCAATGACATTATAGTCACCAGAAGCAAATTGATATTTAAGTAATTGATACAAGAATAAAAAGTACCAGTCCGGTAATGGGATATAGCCAGCATCGTTTGGATCAGCCATACGCTCAAGTGGTGCCGGGTGTGCTACTGTTAAACAGAGAAAACCCATTAAGAATACAGCACCAACTAACCATTCTTTTAATAGAAAGTTTGGCCAGAACGCTTCCGTTTTACCTGGATATTCAGAATAATCTTTAGGTATATTAGGTTTACGATTATTTGCCTTGACACGAGAGTCACCGACAAACTGCATTCCTTTACCTCGTTCCATCTCGTTTCCCTCCTTTACAATGTTCGGATTACTTTAGTTTTTACAATGGTCCTGAAATACCTTGTTTACGGATCATATAGAAATGGGCCGCTAATAGTCCAAGTAGAGCACCTGGTAAGAAGAAGACATGAATCGCAAAGAAACGCGTTAAGGTTGTCGCACCAATGATGTCCCCACCTGCAAGCAACGCCTTCGCAAATCCTCCAATTAACGGAACACTCTCAGCGATTTGCAATACTACTGCAGTTGCAAAGTACGCTTTCATATCCCAAGGTAATAAATAACCAGTTACACCTAAAGCAAGCATAACAAAGAAAATAAGGACACCCACAACCCAGTTTAATTCACGAGGCTTCTTATAAGAACCTGTAAAGAAGACACGTAGAGTGTGTAAAAACATCATAACAATAACCAAACTTGCGCCCCAGTGATGCATCCCACGTACGATGACACCGAAAGCTACTTCATTTTGTAAGAATTCTACCGATCGATAAGCGTTGATAATATCTGGTGCGTAGTACATCGTTAAAAACATACCAGATAAGATTTGGATTACTGTAATGAAAAAGGTGAGACCACCAAAACAGTAAACGAACGCAGAGAAGTGGTGAGCAGGGTTAACATGCTCAGGTACTTCGTGGTCAGCAATATCCCGCCACATTGGCGTAATATCAAGACGCTCATCAACGTAGTCGTAAATTTTTTGAAGCATCGATTACGCTCCCCCTTATGTTCGTTGATAAATGGATCCTAAGTAAACTTTCCCGTCTTCTACCTTGACTTCATAAGCATCAAGTGGTCGTTGTGGTGGAGTTCCTTCGATGTTGATTCCATTTGTGTCAAACCGTCCAAAGTGACATGGACAGTAAAACTGGTTCGGATATTCTTCTTGCGTGTCAAACGCCACGGTACAGCCTAAATGTGTACACTTTGCCGACAATGCTGTTACTTCGTTGTTACGAATGTAAATATACGCATCACGTGACACTTCTGATTCATACCAAGCATCTACTTGATCAAATGAAAAAGAAAATTTCTGCGGTTCTTCCGTTAGTTCTGCTTCATCACAGACATATACGAAATCAGATGCTGCACCAGCTTTTAAAGCAGGGTCTAGGGCAAAGCGCGCCATCGGCATAATCATTCCAGCTGCCATGAATCCGCCAACACCCGTAAGCGTGTACGTAAGAAACTGTCTTCGTGATACTTTGTGGTCTTTTTCGCTCACTCGTTTTCCCCCCTTGCACAAATAAAGTGAACCCAATATTGGGTGTAATTTCAGCACATATCATACTAGGACATACTCATGATAATACAACCGCAATCAATGTGCAACAAAATCTACAATTCGGCACAAATTAGGCAAATTTATGAACATTTTGTCCATTTAATTACCTTGCCAATTTTTAGTAAATATTGGAATAATTTGGGTCAGTTGGTCTGAGATAACTGTACGTCGATTCTTTGCTTCCAGATGCTCCAATGGAATTGAAGGCAACCATATATGTAATCCACTTAAATCGTTCTCAATTTGACGCCAATCACCATCTGAAGTTATGTAAATGATGTGTTTAATTCCACCAGCCTGTAATTCTTCTTCCCAAAGCTTAACCCGTTCAAGTCGCTGATTCATAGGCTCATTTATCAAATATGTGAATGGAGGAAAATGAACAATCCTCCCTTGAAACTGCTTCTCGATTTCAACAGAAATAATCGAGATAAATTCCCCCCATGAAACGGTTCCTTTGACATTTTTGTTCCAAGATATTGGGACAAGCGGTATTAAAGCTGTATCAACATATTCCTTCGCCTGTAAATATGTATCCATATCACTAGCCTGCCATTTCATTGAGACACCTCCATTTACTTAGTGTAACGTAAATCGACTTTAAAGTTCAAGATTATCATTATTAACCACTAAAAAAAGGAATGATTGAATGTCATTCCTTTTTATCTAGTAGTAAAAGTTCATTTACAAGTTTATTAAATTGATCTCGATCCTGCTTATCCAGAGCCGCATCAATCGATTCAATTAGCTTAGCCTTTCTAAATGAACGTAATGAGCGATTTAATAAGTACTCTGCTTCTTTCTGATAGGCAACGGAAAGCTCAATATTCTCAGGAATGTGTGGGTTCTCCTCAAGAACAACGAGATATGGAGGATATTGTTTTGCACCTGTGAAGTGAAGTTCGATATAGATATCTTCTGTTTGATTAAGACGAATATCATGAAAAGCTTTCTCCGTATCTGTCGTCACCTGGTGTTCTTTATGAAAGGAAAAGGGAATACCATCAACGCCTTTCGCTGAAATGATCAATGCTTTCGGCGTATGTGCTGCTTGCTCAACAAAATGCACCTTCTTCATTAAATCATCATCACTCATCAAAAAGTTTAATAACCAGGCACACTCACGACGTTTTAATTCATATTGTTGCAAAAAACCTTTTAGGAATTCTTTCTTTTCTACAACCGGAATGATATTACCCATTTTCATCCCTCCTTAAAGATGATGTATAAATATGATATTCGTCAACCTCAAATTCATTTCCTCTAATTTGAAAGATCTACAATTAATTCTTGGATATCTCCTCGTTCAGGTTGCAGTTTAAGTAGTTCTGAAAATATTTGTTTTGCACGTTCGCGTTGACCATATTCTAACAAAAAGTATCCGTATTCTTCTAAGAAATCAACATCTTCTATTAGTTGCCCTGCTATTTCCTTATAAAGAGTATATGCTTCATCATAGAGATCTTGTTCTTTTAAAGCCGTAGCTTCATACCATGTATATAAAACATCTTCTTCCCCGTATTCCTTCATATGTTTCATTAAATCCAATAATTCTTCAAACATCTCCTCATGCTTCAAAAAGGCAGCAAGCGTATGTACAGCTTCAACATTTGATGGGTTCATCGCAATCGCTTGTCGTAAGAACGCTTCACCATCAATTGCAGTATTCTTTTTAAAGGATAACTTTGCTGCATGAATATAAAGGGATTCATTAAATTCATCAACACTCATACCCGCTTTTAATGTTTCAAGTGCATCATCGATCCGCCCCTCTGCTTCATAAGCCTTTGCTAGATAAGGATAAACGGTTGAAAAGTCTGGATCCAATGCCTTGAGTGCTTCAAACTGTTCAATCGCTAAAACCATATCCTCTACTTGATATGCTGTGAATCCATAGCCAAACAAAGCATGTGGTTCTAAATGGTTTTTTAGTCCTCGTTGATAGTAGATAAGAGCATCCTCAAATTGCCCGCTTGCACTGTATGCTTCCGCTAGTCTCAGTTCAAGATGAACATCTTTGATTTCTTCACCTGAATGAACCGCTTTTTTTAAATAAGGTATGCTTTTAACATAATCCCCTCGTTCTAAATAAAATTCCCCAAGTCCGTATGAGATAATCATTTCGTCTGGAGCCTTTTTGAAAGCTAGTAACAGCTTTTGCTCTGCAACCTCATCAAGTGATTGCATTTGGTACAAATCGGCTAACAACAACTGCGCTTGCAAAAAAGCTTCATCGTCCTCTTTTATATCCTGCAGAAGTTCAATTGCCTCGTCTTCCTGATCCATATCAATTAACAGTTCTGCTGCGAGTGCATTCAAACTTCCTTCATCTGGGTACATCATCATTAGTTCATCAATAATTTCTTTCGCTTGCTCAACATGACCTAGTTCATGGAAAACTTGAGCAATATCATATTTCGATTGATGGTCAGCACGCTTTAGCAGTTGCTTCAAGTCACCGAGTCCTTTATCTACATCTCCTAATTCAATTGCCGCAATCGCTTTTTCTATCTCTTTTATCACATTCATTCCTCCGTCATTAAGTCCTATTCTCCATTTCGACACTTATAATGATTCCCCTTTAAAAACAAGAAAAACCGATCATCGGTTTTTCTTGTTTTTAACTCATATTAAGCGAAACGCAACAGAAAATACTGACTCTTCTACATTACACATAGTTTACTTGCTGCTGATCATTACTTTCTATATCTATTAAAGATAAGAATCTTCCTGGTCTAATTACTTGTATTTTCTTCCCAAAACCTGGTTTCAGCAAAATCGAATCATAAACTTTAACAATTTCACCTTTTAAGACAACGACATCGGGTTCTTTTTTATGATAAACAATGTGTGCTTCAGTTGCAACTTTTCCGATTGATGAAGTTGTTTCTTTGCTAGCTTCAGCAAAGAGTAAATAATCTGCATCACTCCCCCCAATTAGGGCACCCTTTTGTGGATAAAGTCCTGTTTTTTGAAGTAACGCCTTATTCCAAATCTGCTCATGTATAATCTCAGCGGATGTATGAATCCCATAATGGCAACAAAATGTTCTCCAACTTTCCTCAATTTTCTTAGAAGCCGCCTTAAAAATCGGAATAATTGTCAAGGGATAGGAAAGTAAAGTGTTCGAAAGATGTGTCCAATGAAAACATTCTAGCTCATTTTCATGATCAATCATTACTCTTAAAAAGGGAATCTTAAGCAGCTGACATTTCCTTAAGACTTCAGATCTAAGCATCGTTGCTGGGATTGTTAAACCAATAACAAAATCTAACGTACTACTAGCTAGTTTATGAATCGTTCTTTTGTACTCACTATCAATCTCACATTCGTATTGAACCTTTGGAGCTACTGCAAGTGTTGTACAGCCTTTTTGGATCAGTTCTTTCTGCCTGTCTTGGAAATCCTCAAACTGCTCTGTTTGTAAAATGAAGTCATCTAGAAGGATTCGACCATTTAACATTCTTGTCCCAGCCATACAGACTCTTCCCTTGTTCCATTTATTAAACGTTGTCGTCACATAATTTACTTGTCCATTATCAATTAAGTAAGATCTGAGAGAATTGCATTCTTCGTCTAGTTTAATAGCACGATCTAATAGATACAGTTCGATCTCCTCCTTTTCATTTCTATAAGACAAGCTATGAATTCGATTAATAAAAGAGAACAACATTCTGAAAATAAATCGTAAAAAGCTGTTGACATTATATAGAATAGAAGTATAATGAAATTAAGCGTATGGTTTCTCTCCACTCCTATCCATACATTATTATTTTGGCCTTGAATGTAAACGCTTTCGAGTTTAATTCAAGGCTCTTTTTTTGTTAATCTCATATAAAAATAAACGGTTTAACCAAAGTGCTGGTCAAACCGCTTATATTCACTACTTTGTTAAAGCTTCAATATGTTCAAAAAAGTCGGGATAGGAAACAGCTATCGCTTCACTCCGTTCAATCTCCATCTTACCTTTTGCAATTAAGCCAGCGATCGCCATTGCCATGCCAATACGATGATCACCAAAACTACTAACAGAAGCTCCATTTAAGGTTGTTTTCCCTTCGATGATCATGCCATCATCAGTAGCTGTAATCGTAGCACCAAGCTTTTCTAATTGAGTGACAACTGTATCAATTCGATTTGTCTCTTTCACTTTTAATTCTTCCGCATCAAAAATAACCGTCTTTCCTTCGGCTTGAGTTGCCAAAACAGCTATTACAGGAATTTCATCAATTAATCTTGGAATTAGATCACCACCGATTTCAATTCCTTTTAGATTAGAGGTAGAGATCGTTAAGTCTGCAATTGGCTCCCCTCCAACCATTTTTTTATTTTCAATTTCAATTGAAGCACCCATTTTTTCAAGAACATCAATAATTCCTGAACGAGTGGGATTAATCCCTACTCCTTGTAGCGTCAATTTACTATTTGGAACGATCGCACCAGCAACAAGAAAAAAAGCTGCAGATGAGATGTCACCAGGAACAATAATATGTTGTGCTTTTAATGATTGTCCACCTTCAACAGAAACACTTAGTCCATCTCTTTTAACTTCAACACCATATGCTTCAAGCATTCTTTCTGTATGGTCACGTGATAAGGCAGGCTCTGTAACCGACGTTACTCCTTCACTCTGCAAACCCGCTAAAAGAATAGCAGACTTCACCTGAGCACTCGCTACTTTAGACTGAAAGGAAATCCCTTTTGTTGAACCTCCACGTATAGATAGAGGAGTAAAATTACCGTGATCACGCCCATCAATGATTGAACCCATCTCACGAAGAGGATCGGTCACTCGACCCATAGGCCTTTTCGCAATCGAGTCATCTCCAATAACAACAGAGTGAAACGGACGTGTTGCTAAAATTCCCAACATAAGCCTTGTTGTTGTTCCCGAATTACCTACATCAAGAATGTCACTAGGTTCAACGAGACCATCCCATCCCTTACCTTCAATTGTTACACGTTCACCATCCTGTTCGATCACAACTCCTAGTTTCCTGAAACAACTAATTGTACTCAAACAATCTTCACCAGGTAAAAACCCTTCTACAGTTGTTGTTCCATCTGCGATCGCCCCAAACATCACTGCTCTATGAGAAATCGATTTGTCTCCTGGTACACGTATTTTTCCTTTTAATCCCACTTCAAGTGGTTGAACAACAGCTTGTTTCAACTTATAACACCCCTTCTACATAATATATGTCTCATACATTTGCTCACTAAGATGCAATTGGGCACGTTCTCGATCTTCCTCAGAGCGAAAGCTAATGCTTAGAACACCCATAATATCTTCTCTTGTTTCAAGTATTCGAATATTCGTTAAACTAATTTGATGCTCTGCTAAAATGCTTGTCACATCAGAGATAACCCCTGGGTGATCAGGAACATCGACAAATAAATCATAAAATGCCGGGATCGCTCCCTTTTCTCTGATAGGCATCTCATCTCTGAATGATTTTGCTTCAGCAAAGTAGGTATAAATGTCCTCTGCATTTCCTTGTTCAATCATGTCACGGACCAAATCCATTTCATCCGACCATGATTTCAACAAATGAAGTAGGCTTTCTTTATTGTGTAGCAAGATGTCTCGCCACATCATCGGACTTGAAGAAGCGATTCGTGTAATATCACGAAATCCCCCTGCAGCTAAGCGAGCGACTAAAGGATCCTCTTCTTCTAACTTCGCAACTTGATGGACAAGACTCGCTGCAATAATATGAGGAAAGTGACTGATAGCACCTGCTAAATGATCGTGCTGCTCTGCTGTCAATTCAATAAATGTTGCCTTCGTACCTTTTAACCAGTTTTGTAATTGAATAATTGAACGTACATCCGTTCGTGGTGCCGGGGTAAATATGTAAAAAGCATTTTCAAACAAATGTGCTTTCGCTGCTTCAACCCCACTTTTATGAGACCCAGCCATTGGATGACCACCAATAAATGTAACACCCTTATCTTCTAGGCAAGTTGCTTTTTCAACAATCCGACGTTTTGTACTACCAACATCTGTTATAATAGCTCCATTCTTCAATTTATAATCTACTAATTCTTGCAGTAATTGCTCTGTTTTTAGCACAGGGGTTGCAAAAACAATTAGATCAGCATCAATAACGCCTTCTTCAATCGAAGCCGCGGCAGAATCAATTACTTTTAATGATAAAGCCATTTTCATTTGTTCTTCTGAAATATCAAAACCTCTAATATGTACATCATGCTCAGCTCGAATGGACAATGAAATTGAACCACCGATTAATCCAAGTCCAATGATAAAGACCGTACGCTTCATTCTGTTCTCCTTCCACCCACATCTTTACGAAAAAACGCCCTTCATCTAGCATGAAAGACGGATTTTCATCTTATCTCTATTGAAATGCGGCTTGTAGCATAGATTCTAAATGCTCAAATAACTCCTTGTTCTCATCTTGACTACCTACCGTTATTCGAATGCATGTCGGATAGCCAAGTGCTTCACCAGAACGGACAATGAAACCTTTACGTAATAAATAATCGAAGACAACATCACCAGATTGTTTGAAATCAATTAGTATGAAATTCGTCTGTGAAGGGTAATATGTTAAGCCATGCTTATCACAAAACTCCTCAAATTGCTTTAAACCGTCTGTATTTTTACTAACACATTCAGAAATAAAGAGATCGTCATCTAAAGCAGCAGATGCTGCTACGTGAGCAAACGTATTGTTATTGAATGGAGGACGAACAGGATCAATTTTAGAAATCAACTCAGAATTGGCTACACCGTATCCAACTCTTAATGCTGCTAATCCATAAGCTTTTGAAAATGTTCTTAGTACCATTAAATTATCGTACTCTTTAAGTAATGGCAGAGTCTCTGGATAATCTTCAGCCGTTACATACTCATAGTACGCCTCGTCTGAAACAACTAAAACATTTGATGGCACCTGTTCCAAGAATTGTTTGAATTTTTGTTCATTTACATATGTACCCGAAGGATTGTTCGGATTACATACCCAAACAATTTTCGTGTTCGCATCAATTTCCTTTAGCATCGAGTCTAAATCATGTACACCATCAATACAAGGGACTTCACGCACCTCGGCACCTTCAATTGTTGCATTTAACTTATATTGAGAAAAGGATGGATCTGCCGTAACTGTATTTGTACCTGGTGATAATAACGATCGACACAAAAATTGGATAACTTCATCTGAACCATTTCCAAATACCAATTGGTTCGGTTCAACACCAATTTTATTCGCGACTTTTTCTCTAAGCTCGGCAGCATAACCATCTGGATAGACCGCTGTTTGTGCGGCCATTTGACGAATTGCCTCCGCTGCTTTAGGAGAAGCACCAAAAGGATTTTCATTCGAAGCTAGTTTAACAACCTTCGTTAAACCTAATTCTTTTTTTACTTCATCAATTGGCTTACCAGGTTTGTACGAGGGCAAACCAAGTAACTGTTTTTTAACTTCCATATTCAGCACCTCATCAGTTTAGTTTCGTCTCTTCTATGTTACGACGAAATGAGAGAGGAAACAAATGTTTTTATTTCATTTAAAGCAGAAGGACGAGAATTATGATCTAGTAATTGCTCTTCTAGTTCTCCAATTTTGGCAACAAGTGCACTCCCAACAACAACACCGTCTGAATGCTCTCTCATTGACTTGACATGTTCAGGCGTTGAGATACCAAATCCTACAGCAGTTGGTATCTTACTTGCCTCGCGAACGGTTTTCAAGAAATCATATACCTTTGGATCAAAATCAGCCCTTGCCCCTGTTACGCCCATTGACGAAACGCAATACAAAAAGCCTTGTGATCTCTCGGCGATTTTAATCATTCGTTGCTTGGATGTCGGTGCAACTAAAAGGACAAGTGAAAGATCATACTCATTACAAACATCTGCAAATTCTTCACTTTCCTCATATGGCAAATCAGGAACGATAAACCCATCAATTCCGTGATGAGCTGCTTCTTCAGCAATTCTTCTCTCACCATACTGCATCAAAGGATTAACATACGTAAAAATAATAACTGGAATTGACAGACCACGCTTACGCATTTGCGGAACTAAGTTAAGTGCTTTTTCAAGCGACATTCCGTGTGTGAGTGCTCGCTTCGATGCTGCTTGAATTGTCGGACCATCTGCTAGTGGGTCAGAGTACGGTATACCGAGCTCCAGAATACTTGCACCAGCCTCTTGCAAGGTCAAGGCAATATCAATCGTCGCTTCCTCTGAAGGATCCCCCGCTGTAATGAACGGAATAAAAAGTGGTTTGTCTGTATTAGTTGCTGCTAACATTCGCTCAGTTGCCATCTTGATCCTCCTTAAAATGCTTCATTAATGTATGAACATCCTTATCTCCTCGTCCTGACAAGCAAACAAGAATCGTGTCTTCAGGCTTTAATTGTTTCGCACGTTCGAATGCCTTAGCTAATGCATGGGCTGACTCAATTGCTGGAATAATTCCCTCTGTCACACATAATAACTTAAGAGCATCTAATGCCTCTTGATCAGTAACTGCTTCATATTTCACACGACCACTACTTGCAAGATAGGCGTGCTCCGGCCCAACTCCAGGATAATCAAGACCAGCAGAGATCGAATACGGTTCAGTAATTTGACCTGCTTCATCTTGAAGTAAATAAGTTAATGATCCATGAATGACCCCTTTACGACCTTTTGAAATAGTTGCAGCATGCTTGTCTGTATCGACACCTTGTCCAGCGGCTTCTACACCAATTAAGGGAATATCATCTTCTAAAAACGGATAAAAGGTTCCGATCGCATTGCTCCCACCACCTACACAAGCGATAATTTCCGTTGGAAGTCGTCCTTCCCTTTCTAAAAATTGTCGCTTTGCTTCATCTCCAATAATTCGTTGAAAGTCACGTACCATTTTAGGATATGGATGTGGTCCAACAACTGAACCAATTAAATAAAATGTATCTTCAGCGTTAGAAACCCAGTACCTAATCGCCTCATTAGTCGCATCTTTTAGTGTTTGACTACCGGAGTTAGCAGGAATAACCTCAGCTCCTAATAATTCCATTCGGAATACATTCAGAGCTTGACGCTCCATATCTTCAGCACCCATGAATACCTTGCATTCAAGACCAAATCTTGCTGCTATTGTTGCCGTTGCAACCCCATGTTGACCAGCTCCAGTTTCAGCAACGATTTTCTTCTTACCCATTCGTTTAGCAAGAAGGGCCTGCCCCATGGCGTTGTTCAATTTGTGAGCACCTGTATGTAACAAATCTTCACGCTTTAAATAGATTTTTGCTCCACCTAATTGTTTCGTAATATTTTCTGCATAAGATAGAGCTGTTGGTCTACCTGCATATTCACGTAGATGCTCATGATATTCTGCCACAAATGCCTCGTCAGCTAGTGCTTCATCTAGAGCCGCTTCTAATTCCTCAATAACACTCATTAATGTTTCTGGTACATACTTTCCTCCAAATTCACCGAAACGTCCTCGCTTATCTGGTAGCATTGTTTCTCATCCTCTCCTCTAACTCTCTAACTAGTTTTCTTGACTTTAGACCATTGTCTTCAATACCACTTGAGACATCAATCCCGTCTGGTTGATAGACAAGAAGGTCAGCGATATTATCTGGTCGAATTCCACCTGCTATGAACACAGGAACGTTTTGTCTTTGTCCTTCCTCCATATAGGTAGGGACATAAGTCCAATCAAAAGATACGCCTGTTCCACCCCACTGCTTACCTACTTTACAATCAACAATATAGCCATCAGCAATATTTTCGTATGATTGCATAACTAGACTTCCATCTTCACTATGATGAATGACTTTCCAAACGGGGATATTCAACCGTTCTTTTATCTCAGATATTTGAGAAGGGCTTTCATTTCCGTGACATTGAATAATCGAGATTGGAAGCGAGCTAACTGCCTCAACAATTTCATCAGTTGAAGCATTAACGAAAAGGGCGACAAGCTTTTTTTGAGTTGGTTCATGATGCTGCAACCATTCAGCAATTTGCCCTCTAGTAACTTGACGTTTGCTTTTTGCAAAGACAAAACCAACATAATCAGCTGAACTTCCAAACGAGACTTCAACATCATTTAATGAGTGATTTCCACACAATTTAAGTAGTGGCTGACTCACGAAACTCGCCTCCAAATAGTTTTTTAATACCAATTGTCGGTGATTGTGCACGCATTAATGATTCACCGACAAGAACACCAGTCGCACCGACTGACTTTACACGTAAAATGTCAGCTTCCTTATGAATTCCACTCTCACTAATAAACAAACTGCCCTCTGGAATTAAAGAAGCCATTTCTTCTGTTTGATTAAGAGATGTTTCAAATGTTTTTAAATTACGATTATTCACACCAATTATTTTAGGTGTGAAAGTTGACAGCAATTCGACTAATTCGTCTTTTGCATGGACTTCAACTAAGCATTCCAAGCCATTGTCATATGCATAATTATATAAGATTTCAAGCTCTTTAATCGGAACTGTTCCAACAATTAAGAGCATCGCATCAGCACCAATACGGACCGTCTCATCAATTTGTTTTTTATCTATAATAAAGTCTTTACGCATAACTGGTAAGGAACAAACATCCTTAACAGCAGATAGGAAGTCACGATGTCCTTGAAAGTATTCGATATCAGTAAGAACTGAAATCGCATCAGCACCGCCAGCCTCATATCCTTTTGCAATCATTTCAGGGTCGAAATTTTCACATATAAGCCCTTTAGAAGGAGAGGCTTTCTTTACCTCAGCTATTAATCCAATCGTATGGTTTGGATTCTTCAGTGACTCATATAGTGAAAAATGAGCAACTTTTTTTTGCTCTGGAAGAACAAGTTCATCAATCTCCCGACGCTTTGTTTCTAATATTTTATTTAGCATGTTGTTGAAGCTCCCCCTTCGATAATACTAGGAAATGTTGATAAACATCGCCCACCTCAAACGCTTCTTTGACTGCTTTCACTCCAGCTTCAATAGAATCGACTCTTCCAGAAACATAAAGTGCTGCACCTGCATTCAAAGTTACAATTCCTTGAGCTGAAGGATTCGCTTCTCCTTTAAGCACACTCAAAATAACAGAGGCACTTTCAGCAGGCGTACTTACCTGAATTTCTTCTAAGATTCCTCTCTCAAGCCCTACGTCTTCAGGAGAGATTGTATAAATTTGTTGATCGGTCCCATTCACTTCAATAACTGTTGACTCATTTGTAATAGACAGTTCATCAAGACCCTCTGCTCCTGTAACTAGCAGTGTCCGCTCTGTTCCTAATACAGCAACAGTCTCTGCCATTTTTTTTGCGAATTCATGATCGTATACACCAAGAAGCTGTCGTTTCGCGTTCGCAGGATTAGTCATTGGACCAAGTAAATTAAATATTGTCCTAAAGCCAATTTCTTTTCGCGGGGCGACAGCATGCTTCATCGATTGATGATAGAGCGGGGCAAAAAGGAAACACAGCTGATTCTCGAGCAAGGATTGACTTGCTTCCTCAGGTGTATGCTGCGTCTGAATACCTAATTTCTCAAGCACATCCGCACTTCCACTTTTCGATGAAACAGCACGATTGCCATGCTTAGCAACAGGGACACCCATACTTGATAGAACAATCGCAGTAGCTGTTGAGATATTAAATGTTTTTAAATCATCTCCACCGGTTCCACATGTATCGATGATGTCCAAACCAGAAGCTTCAATTGTGATTGAATGCGAACGCATTGATCGAACAAATCCTAACATTTCTTCAACCGTTTCCCCTCTAAACCTGAGAATCGTTAATAAGCTAGCAATTTGGCTCGGCGTTGCATTCCCTGCCATAATTTCATCCATAGCCTTTTCAGCTTCTGATTCAGAGAGTGTCTGTCCTTCCATACATGAACGCAATAATTGTTTAAGCATGTGTTTTAACCCCCTTAGTACCAAACATACTTTCCGCTAACTGCACTGCTCGAATCAATGCTTTTGCTTTATTTTGTGTTTCTTCATATTCTTTCTCTGGTACTGAATCAGCAACAACACCAGCCCCTGCTTGAATATATGCCTTCCCGTTTTGTATAACCATTGTCCGAATGGCAATACAAGAATCAATATTCCCGTCATACCCTAAGTAACCGATGGCTCCGGCATACAATCCACGATTGGTTGGCTCTAGCTCTTGTAAAATTTCCATTGCTCTAATCTTCGGTGCACCAGAGACCGTTCCTGCTGGAAATGAAGCCATTAAAGCCTCAAGTGGCTCTGTTCCTTTGCGAAGTCGTCCTGTAACTTTTGAAATAATATGCATCACATGCGAAAACCGACCAATTTCAAGTAAAGTTGGGGTTTCAACTGATCCATACTCCGCTATCCGGCCAACATCATTTCTGGCAAGATCAACGAGCATATAATGCTCTGCACGTTCTTTTTCATCAGCTAATAACTCAGTTGCAAGTGATTGATCTTCCTCTACACTTCTTCCGCGCTTCCTAGTACCAGCAATCGGATGGATCTCTACATGCCCATCCTGAACCTGCACTAGACGTTCTGGCGAGCTACCGACAACCTCTATTTCATCAAATTTAAGATAAAACAAATAAGGAGAAGGATTAACCATTCGAAGCACTCGATATACTTCTAAGGCTTTAGCCGTCACATTCATTTCGAATCGTTGAGAGAGAACCGTTTGAAATACATCACCCGAACGAATATAATCCTTAATCTTATTAACATGTGAAATGAATGTTTCCTTATCATAGTTTGAAGTCACACCGTCAAATGAAACGTCGTCACTTGTTTCCGGAACTCTCTTTAAAAGGAGTCCACTTTGTGGCTGTTCAAGTAAAAAAGATATTTTCTCGATTTCATTTTTAGCTTCAGTGTAAGCTTCTACCTCAGAGTGCTTCTCGGGTCTTGCATGATATAAAATCGTTAATTCCTTCTTTACATGATCGTAAGCGATTAATGTTTGGCAAAAAAGAAATTGATAGTGAGGAAGTCTCTCCTTTCGTTCAACTGTCAAAGAAGGTTCAATTGTTTCTATAGCATCATAACTCATATAGCCTACAGCTCCACCACGAAAAGGAATCTCCATTTCTAGTGGTTGAACATCTAGGAATGTCATTGTCTGCTCAAATGCTTCTTGGAAGGTATTTGCTTCAACAACGACTTCTTGATCCTTTGATACGGTACGATACGTTCCTGCATCCTCAACAAGCTCAAACATTGGGTTAAGACCGATAAATGAGAATCTTGACCATGGTGAATGATCATCCTTACTCTCTAGTAAAAAGGATACTTGGTCACCTAATTGATGGACAATTTGTACAGGGGTGAGACCATCAGCAAATAATTGCTCGGTCACCGGGATTGTTTTGAATTGTTTTGCTAGGGATTGAAATGTTTCTACATTAGGGGTTATCATTTTCTTTCACTCCTTTTGGAATGAATGAAACGAGTGGGAGGGGAGAACGAATACACATTTTTATAGAGAAACCCCCTAAACCATAATTGAATTAGGGGGATTATAGATTACTATTCCCTCAACTAAACTCAGCTCTCCTCAGCTCAATCTCATTCTCTTCTCATTAATTACGTGCTTCTCTAAGCTCTAGGCTAGAAGGGCTATCCCTTCATCTCATCTGACCCAAGTCTACTCTGTTATTACTCTTTAGTCAAGGCCAAATCTGGTCTAAGCTTAACAGCATCCTTCAAATAGACATGAGAAATATTTTCTTGGCTTTCGTCTGTATTAACAGTCATCAATACTCTTATACATAGCGGTAGGCTTCCAGGAACTGGAATCTCTTGTGCACAGACTACTGGAACAAATGACCACCCTGAGATTTCACGCAAGACTT
This sequence comes from Halalkalibacter suaedae, assembly GCF_017939705.1. GTDB lineage: Bacteria > Bacillota > Bacilli > Bacillales > Bacillaceae_D > Halalkalibacter > Halalkalibacter suaedae. Next base: position 291,236 of record NZ_JAGKSQ010000002.1, on the reverse strand, counting down.
TGGCAGGAAATGCTGCTGAAACATCTGAAGTTACGGTAAATAATACGTGGGCCACTTGTTCTGGCTCTATCTTATTTTTATTTATCAATTCCCTTACAAGTTCTAATGAAGCATGGGATATTTCTTGCTCTGTATTTGTTGCAATTGTAGTTGCCCCTCTAATTCCTCTAACCACGTGATCCCTCCTCCATTCGTTCTTCAATCAATGCTAATATGATGTCAGGAGGAATATTAGTTACAGTTGCCTGACCAATCTTCTCTAGTAAAACCATGCGTATCGTTCCTGCTTCTACCTTTTTGTCCTGACTCATGGTTTTTAATAACTTTTCACCTTTTAAAGAGGCAGGGATTCTTGTTTCATATCCTAATCGTCTGAACCATTCTTCATAGTGAGGAATATTCAAATCAATTTGATTAATTTCTTCACTTAATCTCATTGCATATAAAATTCCAATTGCAACGGCTTCTCCGTGAGTCATAACACCATATCCAAGCTCAGCTTCTAATGCATGACCAAGAGTGTGACCTAAATTAAGATGAGCTCTTACACCTAGTTCCTTTTCATCCTCAGCTACCACATCAGCTTTGACCGAAATTGACTTTTCTAGCATTGTATTCAACTGCTCAATCGGGATGTTTTCAAAAGAGGTCCAGTCGCGTTCAAGCTCTTCAAGAAATCGGCGATTACGGATAAACCCGTGTTTGATCACTTCAGCAAAGCCAGATCGCCACTCTCTTTTTGGTAAGGAATAAAGTGTTTCCGTGTCATAGAAAACAACTTCTGGCTGATGAAAACTTCCAATCATATTTTTACCTAATGGATGATTGATGGCCACCTTCCCACCAACACTACTATCATGTGCGAGTAATGTTGTAGGGACTTGAACAAATCGAATTCCTCTCATATACGTCGCAGCAACAAAACCAGCCAGATCTCCAACAACACCGCCACCGAGTGCAATTACAACCGATTTGCGATCCAGATTACTTTCAAGTGCTTTTGTTAGCACATCCTCATAGACTTGAAAAGACTTTGAAGCTTCCCCACTTTTTATCACATAATCAAATACTGATAATTCCTTATCAAAGCTAGCTTTCACATCGTCTAAGTATTTTGGTGCAACATTTGTATCAGAAATAATGAAAATAGAGGAAGGCGGTTGAGATAGAATGCTCTTTAGCTGGGAACCAATTTGATGACGGAGCCCACTTCCGATAAACACTTGATATGTTTTTGATGCAGCTCTAATTTCAACCTTTTTCATTAAAACGTCCTCGCTTCTTCCTTATGGCGATCTACAGTAGCTTGAATTGTGCTCATCTTATCGTGACCAAAAGTTTCTAGTATTGCATTAGCGACTTCCCATGCAACAACAGCTTCTGCAACTACCGCGGCTGCTGGTACAGCACAGCTATCTGATCGTTCGATACTTGCTGCAAAAGGTTCCTTTGAATCGATATCAACACTTTGAAGTGGCTTGTAAAGGGTTGGGATAGGCTTCATTACGCCTTTGACTACAATTGGCATACCAGTTGTCATTCCACCTTCAAATCCTCCTAGACGGTTTGTACGACGTGTGTACCCCTTTTCCTCATCCCAGATAATTTCATCATGAACTTGACTGCCCGGTAATCGTGCTGCCTCAAACCCAATACCAATTTCCACACCTTTGAATGCATTAATACTCATAACGGCAGCGGCGATTTTCGCATCAAGCTTGCGATCATACTGAACATGGCTACCAAGACCAATTGGTACATTTTCAATGACAACTTCAACAATTCCACCGATTGAATCACCATCTTGCTTTGCTTGATCGATCGCTTCCATCATTTTGACACTAGCATTCTCATCTAAACAGCGAACTTGAGATGCTTCAGAACGTGTTTGCAAATCCTCGACTGAATCGTAGGAAATATTCTCTGCTTTCACGCCCCCAATCTCAAGAACATGTCCACCAACCTTAATACCAAATTCAGAAAGTAGCTTTTTAGCAACAGCCCCTGCTGCTACACGAACCGTCGTTTCTCGTGCAGACGAGCGTTCTAGCACATTTCGCATATCTCTATGACCATACTTAATCGCTCCGTTTAAATCTGCATGTCCAGGGCGAGGGCGAGTCAATTTACGTTTCACTTCTTTTTCTGCCTCTTCATCAATTGGTTCTGCACCCATAATTTTTGTCCAATGCGTCCAATCTTTATTTTCAACAACTAGTGCAATTGGTGCCCCAGTTGTGCGTCCATGTCTAACTCCACTTAAGATTTGGACTTGGTCTTTTTCAATTTGCATTCTTCTTCCTCGTCCGTATCCACCCTGACGTCTCGCAAGCTCTCCATTAATGTCTTCTGCAAGTAACTCTAATTGTGCAGGAATTCCTTCAATAATCGTTGTTAATTGTGGACCATGTGACTCTCCAGCTGTTAAGTATCTCATCTTTACTCCTCCAATTTTTAACCCAATTCTCTTTATCGCTTTTATGCGTTAAATTATAACATGATATCGAATAACTGTCTCGTAAAAAATTTAGAACATTTTGTTATTTGTATTATTCTATCAAAACAAATCACTTTCGTCTAAGAAAAAAAAACTCACAAACAAATTGTGAGTTTTATTGTATACCGACTTTTTTATAGAAAAATGTATCTTCTGTTTCAAAATGATATGTTGCAGGGTTAAAAATTTGCTCTGTACTTCCTACAAACAAGACCCCTCCAGGTCTTAATGCACGACTAAATTTATGATAAAGCTCGTTTTTAGCTTCCTCTGTAAAATAAATCATAACATTTCTACAGACAATTAAATCATACTTATCTTCAAATCGATCGGCTAAAAGGTTCTGTTGTTTAAACTTTACTGCATTTTTAACCTCTTGGTTCACTTTGTAGCCCATTGGATCCTTATCAAAATACTTGGTTAAATAGGACTGCGGAAGTTCTTTTAAAGAACGATCCGTATAGAGTCCTAATTTAGCTCTTTCTAGAATCATTCGATCTAAGTCCGTAGCGAAAATAGACACTTGAGAAAGGGGCATAAACTGAGCCATGATCATTGCTAATGTATAGGGCTCTTCCCCTGTAGAACAAGCTGCACTCCAAATTTTTGGACGGCTATTTTCTTTAAGCAATCGAGGTAATATTTTCTTTTCAAGGACGTCCCAGCGATTTGCATTCCTAAAAAATTCTGAGACATTAATCGTCATTCTCTCAAGAAATTCGTTAAATAAATCCTCGTCATTACTCATGGCACGATAATAGTCTGCAAAAGTTTGAAAGCCCCTTTTTTCATGTAAGGATGTTAATCGCCTCTTCATCTGAGCCTCTTTATATAAGGACAAATCAATCGCAGTTCTATTTTTTATATTAATAATAAATTGCTCATAATCATTGTTATTCATGTATGTCTCTCCAGTCAGCTATTCAACCACGTTTAGTATATCCATTCGTTGCCTGATTTTACATAATCATTTAATTCACTCTCATCAAAGAAGATCGATATCTCACGATTTGCACTTTCTGGTGAATCAGAACCGTGGATAATGTTATTAGGAATCTTTACTCCATAATCCCCTCTTACCGTGCCAGGTGTAGCTTCAGCGGGATTAGTCTTTCCTATCATTAGACGAGAGGTACTCACTACATCTGCACCTTCCCATACCATCGCAAATACCGGTCCTGATGTTATGAAACGAACTAAGTTTTCAAAAAAAGGTTGTCCGACATGTTCGGCGTAATGAAGCTCTGCCTTTTCTTTGGATAGTGTTGTTAATTTAGCAGCAATCAATGTAAACCCTTTCTTTTCCCAACGCGAAATAATATCTCCAATTAAATTACGTTGAACCCCGTCTGGCTTTACCATTACATATGTACGTTCCATCTACTAACACCCCTTATTGATTCATACAGTTAAGTATAGCAAACGACTTGTTAAGCCACAATCACAAAGTGAAGGGAACGGGCAAAAAAGTAGAGAAGGCCAGTGAAAAAGGGGAAAAACATACCTTTTTCACTAACCTTCAAAATTTTCGTTTACCTATGTATGCAGCGATTTCATGTAAATATTTCTTTTCAATTTGGTCAGGTAATTTATCTAATGCGTCAAATGCCTTACTTAGATACTGATCACTAATCTTAACAGAATAATTAATCGCCTCAGAGTTTTTAATCATTTCAATAATTGGGCCAATCTCAGTCTCGTTTGGTGATTCCGAGGACAAAAGATCCTCAATCAACTTTTTCATTTTAGGGTCATGATGCATAACATAGAGTGCTGGCAGTGTTACATTTCCTTGTAGTAAATCTCCACCAGCTGGCTTTCCAAGTTGTTTTTCAGTACCAACAAAGTCTAATATATCATCAGTGATCTGAAAAGACATTCCGACATTATATCCGAATTTATAAAGCTGTTTTTGAACAAATACATCAGCATTAGCAGCAATCGCTCCGAGCTGACAGCTAACAGCAATTAGTAGAGCCGTTTTACGTTTAATTCGTCTTAAGTACACACGGAAGTTCTGTTGCCAATTATATTGATCACGAATTTGTTCAATTTCTCCTAAACACATTTCAAGCATTGCATGAGACAAAATTTGATGGATACGTGGATTATCAAAATAGGTAGAGGTTTCTAACGCTTTACCAAAGATGAAATCTCCCGTATACATAGCAACACGGTTATCCCATTGTGACTTGATCGTCTCTCTACCTCGTCGTAGGTCTGCGTCATCGATCACATCATCATGAACGAGAGAAGCCATATGAATCAGCTCAAGCGGAACAGCGATATGCTTTAACGAATTTATATCATAATGACCAAATTTAGCAGCGAGAAGGACAAATACAGGACGAATTCGTTTCCCCCCTGCTTTTAACAGTTGAATAGACGCCTTAGAAAGTACGTCATTTCTAGCCTTAACTGTTGCCTCTAGCTCGTTTTCAATAATAGTAATATCCGATTGGAATTGCATATAAATTTCAGCTAGTTTCATGTCGTCCACCTTATTCACTTAACGATTTCATTTCATTCATCTTATTAATTAGAACATCCAAATCGAATACTGGCAAGTCCTTTTATCGTTGTAAGACAGGATTCCAAACTTTTATTTCCTTGATATCATTATCTAAAAAATTTAATTTCTTGTTCAAATAGAAATAATAGAGGAGGCCTTTATGCTCCTCAGGACCGAAGTCATTACAGAGATTATGGAAATACATCTCCCAAAACTGTTTTGGCCCCCCCTGTGATTTGATAATATCAGAAATCATCGGTTGGTACTTATCCTTTTCACTTTGATTTTTACTATCTAAAAAGGAATTATACAAATAATTTACTTCATTCGTTAATGTTTCAATCGTTTCATTACGGACGGCAAACACAGCAAAAGTCATCGGAAGACCTGTTTGTTGATACCAAATCTCACCAAGATCATATGTGTACAGAGCAGGAGATTGCTCACGGCGAGCAGTAATTGCGTCATCCCCGATAAGCAAGCATGCATCATAATCCTTTAACATTTCATCTAGATTTGGCTTTACTATATTATAGGAAACAGTCAGTTTATAGAAATAATCAAGAATAATTTTCAATAAATGAATTGATGTTTCAGAACTAGATGTAAGGGCAACTTTTTTGCCATCTAATTCGTTAATTGGAAATTTTGAAAATAAAAAAATCGAATTAACAGCCCCGTAGGTTGTTACAGATAAATTGGGCAACAGGGTAAAGGAATCAACATGCTTTGCATACGCAAATGAAGAAATCCCACCGATATCAACTCTATCATCTGCCATTGCTTGATTGAGTTGGGCTGGTACTTGCGGAATGAACTGATAGTTTCTTCGTGCTAACTCATCACGGTCTAAATAATAAAAAAATGGTAGGATGTTTGTATAGGAAATTTCTCCAATTCTTAGGCTCATGATTCTTCCCCCCATCTAGTAAACAGTTGATGTTCAACACCCAAACTGTCAAGTGCCTTACCGACAAGGAAATTAATAAGATCATCCATTGTTTTAGGTTGATGATAAAAACCAGGCATTGCAGGTAGGATAATCCCTCCTACTTTTGATACACGTAACATGTTCTCAAGATGCAGTTCATTTAAAGGCGTTTCCCTTGGAACTAAGACAAGCTTACGTCTTTCCTTCAACATGACGTCGGCTGTCCGTTCTAAAAGATTTCCAGATGCTCCATTCGCTATTCCTGCAAGAGTTCCCATTGAACAAGGAATAATAATCATTCCGTCATTTCGATAAGAACCACTTGCGATCGGAGCTGTATAATCGTGAAGATCATGAGTGTGTAATTCACCTGGTAGTCCACCGAATAACTTGTCAATGACAGCATCACGATTAGTTGTATCTAAGTTCAACTCAGCACGAAAGACTTGCCAGGAGGCTTCTGTTAGCACTAGATGGACTTTATATGATTGTCTTAGAAGCTCTTGAACTAAATAAATACCATACTGTGCACCACTTGCACCAGTAATTCCAACAGTATAAATACCTTTTATCGATTGACTCATAGTAGAACATCTCCAATAGCAAAAACAAATAAGACCACACTTAAGATACCATTCATCGGGAAAAATGCTATTTGAACCTTTGATAGATCATCCTCTTTAACAAGAGAGTGTTCATAAACGAGAATTGCTCCTGATATTAACACGCCAATGAAATAGATCCAACCTAATGGTGTTACAAAAAACAAACTTAAAAAAGCAAAAAAACTACCAACATGTAAATAGCGGGCAATGAGTAATGCATGTTTAATTCCAAAACGACTTGGAATAGAGTGAAGTTGATGCTCTTTATCATAATCCGCGTCTTGGGTTGAATAAATAACATCAAATCCTGCAATCCATAGAGCAACCGCCAAGAACAAAAGGAATGCTTCTACAGGCAATGTTCCTGTTGCTCCGACCCAACCTCCGAGTGGGGCAATTCCAATTGTTACACCTAAAATGAGATGGCATGTCCATGTGAAACGCTTCGTATAAGAATAAATGACAAGAAAGAAGACCGCTATCGGCAATAAATAAACAGCCAACATATTTAATTGAAAGGCAGAATAAAATAAAAGAGCAAATGAAACAATAATAAATAACAAAACTTCCATTCTTGAAATTAATCCCGCAGGTATTGCCCGATTAGACGTTCTTGGATTTCTCTTATCAATTTGTTCATCTATCACGCGATTTAATGACATCGCTGCACTTCTAGCACCAACCATCGCGAGCGAGATCCAGATCCATTGGTTGATAGAAGGAAATGTACCATTCATGATCGCAGATCCGAGTATTGCTCCTAAGAAAGCGAACGGTAATGCAAAAACAGTATGTTCAAATTTGATCATTTCTAAGATGATTTTTAATTTTTTAAGCACTTGAATCGGCTCCCATTCTTCTTACTATTAATTTGTTGGTTTCACTCCTAAATGCATAGCAGCAACCCCACCAGAATAAGCCTTTACCTCTATTTGAGTAAGTCCAGCTTCTTTAAACATTTGGGCAAGTTTATTACGGTCAGGAAATGACATCGTCGATTCCTGTAACCAAGAATATTCATCATAGCTTTTTGCAAATAGCTTACCGAAAACAGGCATGATCTTTCTGAAATAAAAAAAGTATAGTTGCTTAAAGACTGGAATCGTTGGTTGTGACGTCTCCAAACAGACAACCATTCCACCAGGTTTAACAACTCGGTGTAACTCTCTTAATACTTGCATATAATCTGGGACATTACGAAGACCAAATCCGATCGTGACATAGTCGAAAGAATTAGAATCATAAGGTAGATCCATCGCATTGCCATGGACAAGCTCAACCTGCTCTAGTCGATGTTCCTTAATTTTTTCCACACCTATTTTAAGCATATTTTTGCTGAAATCGAGTCCAACCACTCGTCCATTTCTTCCGACAGCTTCGCCAAGGGCAATTGTCCAATCCGCTGTTCCACAACAGACATCTAGGGCATGGTCTCCTTTTTGTACGTTCATTCTCTTCATAGTGTCCTTCCGCCACGCCTTATGACGCTGAAAGCTAATGACCGAATTCATAAGATCATATTTCTTATAAATTGATTCAAATACTTGATGAACTCTTTCTTCCTTTGATTGTGCCAACTTACTCACCCTTTGCAACGTTCTCATAAAATGCATGGTCAGATACTTGATCAATATGCCATGTGATAAATGCTTCAATTGAAGTAACTGCTTTGCTATTTTTTATTAAACGATCCTTTACTTCTTCTACTTTTTGCTCAATAATCCCAACAGCATCCTCTAATTGAAGTGTATCTTTAATGATTGATTTAAGTAGTGGTGTTTTTTTACCAGAAAGCCACTCTAATTTTTCACTCACCAATCTCTTTAAATAAAAGAAATCCTTAATCAACTCTTTCCAGGCACTTTGTTCGAAGTAATCTGCGATATTTTGCATTAATCCTGTTTCAATAATTGAGACCGTTTCTTCCAAATCTTCATACTTTCGATCATGGTTTTCATACGTATTCATTTTCACTTCATTTATCTCTTGAATGGTATTGCTGATGACTTGTATAAGGGGAACATGTTTATGCTTAGCCAACATGTGATAATAAAGTCCGACATAATAATCACCAGCTAAGACCGTTAACTGCCTTTTTTTCCTTAATGAATCTGATTGAACTTCATGAAGAGAGACCTCCTCATGAATATCTAAACCAGCCTGCACGAGTAAGGCAGAAAGTGTGAATAACTGAGCATCCTTCTCCGAAAGATTCTCATTCAGCATTGCATATAAGAAACGAATTTTATCTTCGTCCACCACTGGTCTTGGTAAATAGGTCTGCAAATACTGGTGTTTTGTAAGATGATAAAATTGATTTTTTATTTCTTCTACATGCTTGTTATAATGCTCAAAGCTTCCCATACTCTGTCCCCCAAATTCCGTCCAACATTTATAATAATCTAAGTTAGTATACCATAGCCGGTCAGTCTAAGCTAAATGAAAAGCTACTCATCTGTATCAACCGTACCATGACTTGTCTGAATCGTTGCTTTCCCTCTAATTTTCACCGCCGACGTATGTTCAGTAAATTGAGCAATCATCACTTCTCCTTTATCTAATTTTTCCGAGTGATGAAATCTTGTATCAGAACCACGAGTTAATCCAATTACATTAACCCCATTTTCCTTTGCTTTAATTACAAAAAAATCATTATTATTAGCCATTCTATACTCTCCTGTCTTAGTCTTATCTCAGCTATCATGAATATGTAAAGTCTGTATCTTACTATATTAACATAAATTATTCTGATTAGCTGTATTGATCAATCGTTTTCATTTCTAAAAATCTTAGCATATTGCTCAGTAAGAAAGCAAAAGACTAGATCTAACAATAGTGACTTATAAACTGCACTTCGCTTTCTATATCAATTAAAAGCCTGTAACGAGTTGTCTCATTACAGGCTTTGGATAATTAAAGGATAATAGCGATAAGTCCACCGGATCCTTCGTTAATTATTCTTTCTAATGTTTCTTTCAACTTATAGCGTGCATTTTCAGGCATTAGTGATAGCTTTGCAGAAATCCCTTCTCTTACAATTGAGTTAAGTGAACGTCCGAAAATATCAGAGTTCCAAATTGAAAGTGGATTTTCTTCAAAATCCTGCATTAAGTAACGAACAAGCTCTTCACTTTGCTTTTCTGTGCCAATGATTGGAGCAAACTCTGATTCAACATCAACTTTAATCATATGAATCGAAGGAGCAACGGCTTTTAATCGAACACCAAATCTGGATCCTTGACGAATAATTTCCGGCTCATCAAGACTCATATCCGACAAGGCAGGTGCAGCAATACCGTATCCTGTTTGCTTCACCATTCTTAATGCATCGGCAACTTGGTCATACTCTTCTTTAGCATATGCAAAATCCTGCATAAGTTGAAGTAGATGATCCTTACCTCTAATTTCGACACCTACAACTTCTTTTAACACTTGATCATATAAGTCATCTGGTGCATACAAATCGATTTCAGCAATACCTTGGCCCATTTCAATCCCAGCAAGACGTGCGTCATCAATAAATTCATACTCAGTAAAATGTCCGACAACACGATCAACATCGCGAAGACGTTTGATATCTTTAACTGTTTCACGTACAGATTCTTCATAGCTTTGACGTAACCAGTGATCCTCGCGTAATACCATAACCCAGCTCGGAAGATTCACGTTCACTTCATGAACCGGGAATTCATATAATACTTCACGAAGAACATTATTAATATCCTGATCTGTCATGCTTTCAATGCTCATTGATAATACAGGAATATCGTATTCCTCACTTAAGTTTTGACGCAGTTGTTCTGTATCTGGATGATGAGGTCTAACACTATTTACCACCATAATAAATGGCTTGCCAACCTCTTTTAATTCCTCTACAACACGTGCCTCTGATTCTTTATAATCATGACGTGGGATTTCACCAATCGAACCGTCAGTTGTTACAAGAATTCCAAGTGTTGAATGCTCCTGGATTACCTTTCTTGTGCCAATTTCAGCTGCTTCTTGAAATGGAATTGGCTCCTCATACCATGGTGTATTAATCATACGTGGACCATTGTCATCCTCGTACCCTTTCGCACCCGGTACAGCGTATCCAACGCAATCTACCAAACGTATATTGACATCCAAACCATCATCTACATGGACCGATACAGCTTGATTTGGAACAAATTTCGGTTCCGTTGTCATAATCGTTTTTCCTGCTGCACTTTGCGGTAGTTCATCCTGTGCACGTGCTTTTTCTGATTCATTTTCAATATTCGGGAGAACGACTAGCTCCATAAATTTCTTAATGAATGTCGACTTCCCTGTTCGAACCGCACCTACTACTCCGAGATAAATATCGCCGCCTGTACGCTCAGCAATATCTTTAAAAATATCAACCTTTTCCACGTGATCCCCTCCCGATCAGTAAAGATTTGAGATTCATCTTCTTTCCGTAAACCTTGGACACTATCATATCTATGAAATTGTACAAGGTTTATGACTATTCTTTTAAAAAGAATTGTACCCAATGAAAGATGATGTCTCTCGTTTGGGCAAACGAGAAGGGGAAAATCAAAAAATGCCCCTTCCTTTGATTATATATATCAATGGAAGAAGCAAAATAGACCATCTTTTTCTAGTTAATTTCTTAAATTCATAGCAAATGCTGGTTCGCCGTTTTCATCAAGTACATACGGAACACTTCGGGAAGGGACAAAGGCAGAGTGATTATAGAGGATCGATCTTATATCCTCACCTTCTTTAAATGCATGATCGTGTTCTAATAACATCAGATTAAGATCAATTGAATAATCAATAATCACTTCCCGATCCGCTGTAAACAAAAGTGGTAAAAAGGTATCTGAATATGGACTTTGAACATGTGGGTCTTCTTTATAACCAAGTTCTTCATAATCTAGCTTAAATAAGCCATCATCAACAATTTCCTCAATTGGAGCATACGTATTCTGTCTAATATAATCATTCACACGTTGCTGGTATTGTTGAATTACTTTCTGAGCAGTTAGATCAATCACTTTCACCTCAGGCTCGTCCTCGACATTAACAAGTACATATTGAAACACTCCGCCATTTTCAAAGGCTGTACCTGGCGGCTGTTGGAGATAACGAGGAATCAATTGATTAAATTCAATAATATACCGGCTGTATAATGAAGTGTTCTCATCAAATGTTCGAATCGGAAGCATTCCCGTATCTTCCTTAAATTGCTTAATCGCAAATTGAACAGATTCAAGTTGATCTGGGTAAGCCACTCTATTTTCCATCCGTTGATTTTCTGGTAAAAAACAACCAGTTAACAATAACAATACGAAGCAAATACTGCCTATCAAAACTTGTTTCATTACTCAATCATGACTCCTTTATAATCATGTAGATGTCGGCCCACCAAGAACAATAAAAAAGACAATAATTCCAGATATCATTAAACAAATAAAAGAAAAAACAAGAACGGTCGTTTGCAGCCAGCCTTTTAATTTTGCACGACTAAAAATAGCCGTACCAGCTGAAACAAACATCAGACCAAGAGCAATAAATGAAATCCACATATTTAACAACGCTTGAGACACAAATGATTCCTCACTTTCATAACAATTCTGTCATATAGTATATCACAGATTGTCCAGCAGAGCGTTCTTCCCTTTTGGACAATCTGTGAAGCATTAGCTTGTCCCGCAAAAAAAGGTTGAAGAAGTGGGGGCACACTTCTTCAACCCTGACGAAACCCTTCGTCGAGTACACAGCCCTATAGTAGTAATGTTCGTTCCTTAAAGTATATGCAAAAGCCACTTGATTGACTGTGGTTTTCGCCTAACACACTTTATTTTTTATTGAACATTTTAGCAAGCGAAGCAAAGTCCATTGGCATATCGTTTTTAACAATCGCTTCAACAATTTGATCTTCTTTTTCCTTTGTTACTTCTTTATTTGCTAGTTTTGCTACGTCTTTAATTAATTGTCTAACTGTTTCTTCATCTTGAAGGTTTGCATTACTTACTGAGTTTGCTAGCTTTAATAATTCATCTGGTCTTACACTAGTCTTCTTAGAGATTTGATCCATAAAGTCACTGTTTCCAAACATGTGATGCCCTCCCTCAATCGTAATATCACCATATCATATGCCGAAGAACGAAGATGGTGCATGCTTGCAAGAAAAGAATGGCTGATTATTGGTTAAATATCTATTTTCACATCGAAAAAACCGCTGATGGATTTCACCATTTTCAGCGGTTTTTTTCTTTTGTTCAGAATTAGTCCTCTTTAAAATCAGCTTGCAAGAGATCTGTTGGCAATCGTTCAACTTCATGTTTTTTGACACGACCCATCAGCTCACCAGTTGCCTCCTTTGGACTAAGCTGTTCAAATAAAACTTTATATAATGCGTTTGTAATTGGCATTTCAACATTTATTTGTTTAGCTAATTCATATGTAGCTTTCGTTGTTCGAATTCCTTCAACAACCATACCCATTGTATCAAGAACTTCTTCTAATGTCTTTCCTTGTCCAAGTAACTGACCTGCACGGTAATTTCTCGAATGAATGCTCGTGCACGTAACAATTAAATCACCTAAACCGGAAAGACCAGCAAATGTCATTGGGTTTGCACCAAGTGCCATACCAATCCGGGCAATCTCAGTTAACCCTCTTGTCATAATCGCTGCTTTCGTATTATCCCCTAGACCTAGTCCTTCAGTTAGCCCACAAACAAGTGCAATAATATTTTTTAAAGCACCACCGATTTCAACACCAATTAAATCAGGATTTGTATAGACACGGAAATATTGATTAAAGAATAAATCCTGAGCGAGTTCTGACGCCTGTTCACTCTTTGAGGAAACAGTAACGGTTGTCGGTTGATGTTTACTGACTTCTTCTGCATGACTTGGACCTGAGAGAACGACAACATGCTTTAAGAAGTTAGAACCTGTAAATTCCTCTTCAATAATTTCTGATATTCGCTTATGTGTACCTGGCTCAATCCCTTTACTAGCGTGGATGACCGTGACATCACGAGATATGATTAGTTTAAGCTCCTGAACTGTTTCTCTCATTGCTTTAGTAGGGACAACCAGTAAGATAATCTCTGTATCTTTAACGGCATCTGCTAGGATATAATGACCTTTTATTTGTGAAGGAAGAGTAATACCTGGTAAGTATTTAGAGTTTGTTTTCTGATGGTTGATTTCATCAATCTGCTCTTTCCTTCTCCCCCAAAGTCGGACATCATGCCCATTATCCGCTAAAACCATCGCTAGAGCTGTTCCCCAACTTCCTGCACCAATGACAGCAACCTTCTTCATCACACAATTCCCTCCCAAACTTCAGATTAAACTATTTTGTTTTTTGACCAATACGACTCTCATTTCCAGATAAAAGACGTTGAACATTAGTACGATGTCTCCATAAAGATAAAAGAGCTACAACAATTGTCAAATAGAAATAGGCATCTGGATAATCACCCATGATAAATGTCACAATCGATGTACCAATGACAAATATAAGAGATCCTAGAGAGACATACTTTGTAAAAATGATACTAAGTATGGCAATAATTCCGGCAATCAGAGCTGGTAAAAATACTAAAGTAGCTAAAACACCAATTGTTGTCGCTACCCCTTTCCCCCCACGAAAACCATAATATATTGGCCAGTTATGGCCAATAATGGCCGCGAATCCGGCTAATGCTGGAAATACACCCATGTTATCTGGAGCTAGTAGCACACCAAACCAGACAGCCGCAATCCCCTTAAGTATATCAAGTGAAAGTACAGCAACAGCAGGGCCTACACCAAGAACACGTAAGGTATTTGTCGCACCTGCATTCCCACTTCCATGTTGACGAATGTCGACTTTCCTAATTTTTTTTGCGATTAAATAACTAAAGCTAATCGAACCGAGTAAATAACTGAAAATTATGACGAATATGAGGGCAATAGCCATTGTTCCTTCCTCCATATCGCTCTCTCTCCCTTTTACACATTTTTCTTTCTAGCAAAAATTTTAATCGGCGTTCCTTCAAATTCAAAAGTTGCTCTTAAGCGATTTTCTAAAAACCGTTCATATGAAAAATGCATCAATTCTGGTTCATTTACGAAGAAAACAAAAGTTGGTGGTTCGACAGCAACCTGTGTCACATAATTAATCTTTAAACGCTTCCCCTTATCGGTTGGTGTAGGGTTCATTGCAACAGCATCCATAATCATATCATTCAACACGTTTGTAGGTACACGTAGTGAGTGGTTTTGTGAAACCTTAAGTACCATTGGTAGCACATGCTGGAGACGTTGCTTTTTCAAAGCTGAAACAAATAAGATTGGCGCATACGTTAAGAATAAGAGCTCTTCTCTTAGTTTCGTTTCAAAGTTTTTCATTGTTTTGTCGTCTTTTTCAATTGCATCCCATTTGTTGACAACAATGATAACCGCTCGTCCTGCCTCGTGTGCATAACCAGCAATCTTTTTATCTTGTTCAATTAGTCCCTCCTCTGCATTAATTACAACGAGAACGACATTCGAACGTTCAATTGCTTTTAGTGAACGCAGGACACTGTACTTTTCAGTAGCCTCGTAAACTTTTCCGCGTTTTCTCATACCTGCCGTATCGATCAAGACATAATCTTGATCATCCCGCGAAAAAGGTGTGTCAATTGCATCGCGAGTCGTTCCAGGAATATTACTCACAATTACGCGTTCTTCGCCAAGCATTGCATTGACAATAGACGATTTTCCAACATTAGGTCGTCCAATTAATGATATGCGGATGGTATCCTCATCATACGGATCTTCTTGTTCTTCAGGAAAATGATTGATAACGGCATCAAGAAGATCCCCTAATCCTAGTCCGTGTGAGCCTGAAATAGGGTAAGGTGTATCCATCCCTAAAGAGTAAAATTCGTATAATTCTTCATGCATTTCTGGATTATCAATTTTATTTACACCAAGAACGACCGGCTTGTCTGAGCGGAATAAGATTTTAGATACTTCTTGATCGGCTGCAGTAATTCCTTCTCTTCCATTAACAATAAAAATAATCACATCAGCTTCTTTAATCGCTAGCTCTGCTTGTGCTCTCATTTGAATCAGTAATGGTTCATCACCAAGCTCAATACCTCCAGTGTCAATTAGGTTAAATTCACGATTTAACCATTCACCTCTGCTGTATATACGATCACGAGTAACACCTGGCATATCCTCTACAATGGCTACTCTTTCTCCTACTATTCGATTAAAAATTGTTGATTTCCCGACATTTGGACGTCCCACTATTGCTACAACTGGCTTTGACATTCAGTCACAACCTTCCTTCTAAATTTCCAAGTATTTCTTTACAACTTGTTCATTTTATCTGATTTCCCGAATATTGTCGACCATTTCTCCATTTTAATTGGGATGAAGCCATTTTAGAAAGTGTGATCGAGAGCATTCGTAACAACCAACCGACTCCATAAATACTACAAATAATTGCCAACACATCAAAAAAATAGGCACTACCAATCGCACTACTAGTATCAAAAAAATTCTCATTAAACTTAACTAACAGCTCCCCGTGCATAACACCAACAATACCAAGAATAAGCCTTGTTTTAAACGTATTTGACATTAAATAAGCTAACATTGCTGATACACTTCCAATCATCCAACGACTATCGATTATTTGGACAACGGGATCAAAGATCAGTATGAATTGAAATCCTGCATAAAACGCGGCAATGCCAATCGTGGAAATCGGAAAGCTGAAATATTTTTGTCTTTTCTTAAATTGTCCAATTTGGTAATAAATAAATAGCAAAAATAATAAAAACACAATGTGAAAGGTTCGTTCACTTATCGTTATCGTTATCGGAAAAAGACATAACAAAAGCAAAATGGCAAATGCACTCCAAAAACGCTTTGATGATTTAGTCCATAAAAAGGTAATGATAATCCAAAATCCCCACCCAAACCAATATAAAAAAACCCCGTCCATTTCTTCCCCTCCTCTTACTAAAGTATCGACGAACAGGAATAATTTTAACCATTTTGATACATAGAAAGAGTAGAAAAAGGGCAAAATAAGCGTTGAAATTTAGGTTTTCTGAGGAGGTATGAATAATGGGAAAAGATCGTCAAGAACAGAAGCTAAAAGAATCTAACCGAGTTGAATCAGATCGCGATCAAAGCATAAAGTACTCAGGGGCTAGTGAATTACAAAGTCCAGAAGAGGCAAGAGAGCAACAACGCAAATAAAGAAATCCCCAAAAGACAATTGTCTTTTGGGGATTTCCTAAATCCTTATCTTTAATATCCTTTTCCTGTACGTAAGCTGTAATTTAACGGATCAATCCCTCTTTGACTAGCCCAATGATAGGTCTGTCCAGATAAAACGATAGGGACATTCATTAATTCAAGAGGATTATCTGCTTGAACGGCTGCTAATATATAACGAAGCTCCATATGCATGGTCTCTATTTCCTTGATTAACGCCTCTTGACCTTGATTCGTTAGAATTCTAAGGAAATGACCAGCAAAACCACCTGCTTTCGCCCCAAGCGCTAACGCTTTAGCCAAGTCTAGTGATGATTGGATGCCTCCTGAAGCAATGACTTCTACATCTTTTTGTACCGAACATGCTTCCAGGATAGAACAGGTTGTTGAAATTCCCCAGTCTTCAAATACACTTAAGCGTCTTTCTCTACGTTCATTTTCTATTTTAGAAAAATTAGTTCCCCCATAGCCACCTATATCTACAATAGACACCCCGACTGAGGCTAGTCTATCAACAGTCTCTTTACTCATTCCAAAGCCAACTTCTTTGACGACAACAGGAACATCCAAATGACGAACAATTGATTCAATTCGAGTCAATGTATTACTGAAATCACGATCGCCCTCTGGCATTACTAATTCCTGAATGATATTCAAATGGATTTGCATTGCATTTGCCTCTAACATATCAACAGCCTGTTTTGCTTGTTCAACGGTTGCTTCACTACCAAGGTTTGCGAAAACAACTCCACTTGGATTTGCTTTTCTAACAATTTGATAACTTCGTCGTTGTTCTACATCACGAATCGCAGACATTTGTGAACCAACTGCCATCGCAACACCTGTTTCAGCTGCAACTTCAGCAAATTCTCGATTAATCTGTTCAGTTTTTTCGCCACCGCCACCAGTCATTGCATTAATAAAAATCGGCGAACTTAAATGAAGTTCGCCGATTATAGATGAGAGACTGATAGCTTCAACCTTCGACTCAGGGATACTATTATGAACAAAAGTAACATCGTCAAAACCATGAAAACGACTTTGTCCTGTTTTTAATGCATGGTTAATATGATCTATTTTCCGAGTCGATCTACTCAAAGCCACATCACCTATTTTTTATATTTATTTAATTGATCGCCAATCATATCTCCTAAAGAAAAACCGGTTGGTTCATCTCTTTTGGATGCTGCATAGGCTTTATAATCTTCCTCATTTGATTCTTCTTCTTCTATTAGAGCTCTGATGCTTAATGAAATTCGTTTTTCATCAGCATTAACATCAAGCACCTTCACTTGAACTTTTTCACCTTCTGATAGTGCCTCGGACGGAGTTCCAATATGACGATTAGCAATTTGTGATATGTGTACAAGTCCTTCAACACCTGGAGCGACTTCAACAAATGCGCCAAACGTCACAAGACGACGAACGGTTCCTTCTAATACATCACCTGTTTTCACGGTTTCTGAAAAAGATTCCCATGGACCCGCTAATGTATCTTTAATCGATAGTGAGACGCGCTCTCCATCAATATCAACTGAAAGAATTTTCACTTTCACTGCGTCACCTTCTGATACAACGTCAGATGGCTTCTCAACACGTTGATGTGCTAGCTGAGAAATATGTACTAGACCATCTATACCACCAATATCAACGAAAGCACCAAAGTCTGTAAGTCTTTGTACTTTTCCTTCGACAATATCACCTGTTCTTAGTGATTGAAGCACATTACGTTTTTTAAATTCAACCTCTTCATCGAGCACAGAACGTTGTGAAAGAATCAACTTATTATTTTCTTGGTCAATTTCGGCAACCTTTAAACGAAGTCTGCGCCCTTTATAGTCAGAAAAATCTTCAACAAAGTGGCGTTCAACCAATGATGCTGGAATAAAACCACGAACACCTACATCAACGACTAAACCACCTTTAACAACCTCTGCTACTTCTGCTTCAATAATTTCACCTGACTGATATGCTTGTTGGAGTTCGTCCCATGCTTTCTCCGCTTGTACTGCACGCTTGGAAAGAATCAGCTCATCGTCTTCTACCTTAATTACTTTTAACTCGAGCTCATCGTCAACTGAAAGAACATCGCTCACTTTTTCAATGTGTAAACTTGAAAGTTCGCTAATTGGAACGATGCCATCTACTTTAAACCCGACGTGAACAAACGCCTGTTTTTCTTCGACTTTCGTTACCTTACCTGTGACAATTTCACCTACAGATAAAGACTTAAATTCTGTCATTTCATTGTTCATTTCTTCGACCATTTGACTTTTGCCTCCTTCAATACTCGCAGCTTGGTGCGGTATTCTGTTTATTATTATAAAATCTTTCACACTTGCGAAAGAATATGAATAACAGATTAATTTGTTGTTTCAATTAAATGTTTAATTTCCTTCATAATAAGCTCCGTAGCATCTTCAGCGGTAGCTTTGTTTTCTTTCATATCAGTGAAATCAATTGGTTTTCCATAAACAAGTATTAATGTATTCCTTTTATATGGTCCAATTATCGCACATGGAACAACAGTAGCATTAGATCGTAATGCAAAAAATCCAGCCCCTGCCATTCCTTTTCCTAATTGACCATTTTTACTACGTGTACCTTCAGGAAATAGGCCAATCATTTCTCCGTTTTTCAATAGAGTTAAAGCCGTTCTTAATGCTTGCTTATCACTCATTCCACGTCGAACTGGAAATGCACCAAGTTTTGGTAGTAGCCCTTTTAATACAGGCTTTTCAAATAACTCCTGCTTTGCCATATAATGAACCTTACGCGTAATGTACGCCCCAAGCAAAGGTGGATCAAAATTACTAATATGATTACAACAAAGAATCACTCCTCCTTCATTAGGAATGTTCTCTTTGCCAATGATTTTTACGTTATAAGAGCTAGATAGAAACAAACGGCTAACCGCCTGACCCACTTCATAAATCCCCATACTATACCGTTCTCTCCTTTGTTAAATCGATAATTGCATCTGCCACCTCGGGGATCGTTAAATGCGTTGAATCAATTTCTATAGCATCATCGGCTTTTCTTAAAGGAGCAAATACGCGGCTAGAATCTAGTTCATCACGTCTAGCAATCTCAATCTTAAGTTGTTCATAATCTGACTGAAGTCCTTTAGCTTGAAGCTCCTCATGACGTCGTCGTGCCCGCTCCTCGACAGTAGCTGTTAAAAACACCTTAACTTCAGCTTTCGGTAAAACATAAGTCCCTATGTCTCTACCGTCCAAAACAGCACGTCCCACTTTTGCTAGTAGTCTTTGACGTTCGACCATTTCAGTTCGCACCTCTTCATGACTCGATACGAGCGACACATTTGAGGTTACTTCATTGGAACGGATTTGTTCAGTGATATCCTCATTATTAAGAAATACTTTTACTTGCTCTGAGTCATGTTTTAAATCAATTGTAAGCGTATCTAAAAGGGTACGTAATTCAGAACCATTTTCTAAATTTACCCTTTGACGTAGTGCAGCAAACGTTAACGAACGATACATGGCACCAGTATCAATATACAAATATGATAACTTCTCTGCAACAAGCTTAGCTACTGTACTTTTCCCTGCACCTGCAGGTCCATCGATTGCAATATTCATCTGTTTTACACCTTCCAGCAAACTTCCTAAATTGGATTTAAATAAATTTTATCATACTCTCACCTTACCGGTCTAACGAAAGAAACAATTCATACACTAAATTTGCTCTTTTCTTCTAAGAAGCAATTGTCTTTCAAAACAAAAACGGATGATTTTCTGCTGATCCTGATCAGCAATCGTAGAAAACTGTAATGAAGCTCTTTCACGCTCATTAGCTGTCTTGATAATACGAATAATTTTGCATATCGTCTTAACGTAAACCATTTCTCCTGATTGCATTGTTAAAGCGAGCCAAAGTTCTATCTCACCTTTTTCAGGTAATGATTTTCCAGGTGGAATCACAACCGCACACCCACCACCACTAATGTCTACAGTTATTGACCGAAAGGGGGCAAACTCATTAGAAGTAGGATGGACAGCAACATCTACTGACGTTTCTACCCTGACATAATTTCTTCTCTGAATTCTTGTATACCTATCTTCTCCTGGATTTTTAATAAATAAGACAGGAATATTTATCTTTTTTCGACCGACTATCTCAGTGTCAAAGCTATAAACAGCCTGGTCATTGCCAACGAAAGAAGCTCTAAATTCTGTTCCATCAAAAAAGAAACTAGGTTTTTGGGTATTTTCATTAATTGGATAATCTATTACTAAATTAGTCTCGGTTCTATCGACCAAACGGCAACGAAAGCGCTGAGGTTTTGTTTCTTTTTCATCAACTTCTTGCAACTCCAAGAAGATGGTTGCACCTATTTCTATCACACTTATTTTCTCCTCTCATACAAAATGAGCAATTTGTATAGATATTTCTATTATTACACGAAAAGAAAAAAAGAAGAAGCCTTAGAAGCCTCTTCTTTAATTTCTTTCATCATTTTAGCTAAAATCGTACACAGGTTCTGCTGGTTCAAGTAACTCAACCTTCTCTTCTTCACCATCTTCAGCATTAACAAAAATACGATAGGTGTTATCGTCAATGACTCCAAAGAACTCATAGCAAAGAACTTCTTGACCTAAGTCATTTTCAATGACTGCTATGTGATCCTCCATAACTTCAAGGCGGGGATTTAGACGATCTTTCGCCTCTTCCGCAGTAAGTTTCGGCTCAGGAATCGTTCTTTCCTTATGGTTTATTAAATAGCTTTTCGCTTCATATCCCAAAATATCACCATCATCAAGTGCGACTTCAAGTCGGATAAGATCTGGGTATATTCTAACACCTTCATCAATATAGACGTATTCTAACATCCCAATTGAATTATATTGTTTACTTTCTACAAGTTGCATACCATCTTTGTCATGCTTCTCTAAGAATTCCTGTCCTCTTTTAACTGCCTCATTTAAACCGATCTCCGGCTCTTCCACTTGTCGATCTTGCAAGAACCATAACGGTTGTCCACCAAAAACACTTAGATCCATGTAGTAGTGTTTTTCATGCTCAGGGTCATCAATGACAATAGTGTATGCAGGATACTCCAGTCCATTCCCGGTCTCTGACACATGTACGTCTGTTTCTTCACTCATGTCTAAGTACTCTAGAGCTATCGACTCAGCTTCTTCCTTTGATGTCTCTTCGCCAGACTCTAGTGCTTTTTTCAACTCACCATTTAAATCGTCAATTGATGCTAGACTTGCACCCCATTCTGTCTCACTATATCCTTTTACTGATTTATTCATAATCTCGAAATTCGCAACTAATTTGTTATCAATCGGCTCCTTAGATTCCTCAAGTGCCTGTTCAACATCTAACCAACGATCTCCGTTACTTAGCATCATTCCTTGTGCATGACGAATTTCATCACGGATTTCACTTGAATATCCGTATAATTTCTTAAGTGTCTCATACTCCTCATCGGTCAGAGGGTCTTTTTCCAAATCCCTAATCGATGTTCGATAACTGAAACGACCTAGTTTAAATAGAAATTCTTCTGTTTTCCCTATTTCAACAAAATTTAAAGGAAGTTGCCCAATATCTTCTCTTGCCAAGCTTGTTAAACGCCAAACCTCTGACAAAGCCGGCGTTAATTGACGGCGTGTATTCATTGCTAAAGTAGATCCAAGCTCTTCCTCGATCTGATCTAAGTGAAAAGCCAATTCATGAAACGCTCGTTGATAATTATTTTCCGCTGTAATACTTAGTGTTTCATTTTTACTCTGCTCTTGAAATCCCCAGATTCCAGTCGCGATAACAGCAATTGTTAAAAAACCAATTATAAAATTTCGCACCATCTCTTTTCACCTCCAAAAATTAATGACAGAACACATGCTTTCCAATTCTCTTTATTTGCGGTCTTGACCAAATCCATGCTGATGTAGCCGTATCTGGATTGAAGTAGTAAATCGCATTTCCGGTTGGATCTTGCCCGTTTAACGCATCTAGTACAGCACGTCTTGCCGTTTCATTTGGTGTCATATAAATCTGTCCATCTGCAACAGCTGTAAAGGCACGAGGTTCAAAAATAACTCCAGAAACTGTATTAGGGAAGATTGGACTGTTGATGCGATTAATAATCACTGCTGCTATTGCTACTTGTCCAACATACGATTCACCTCTGGCTTCTCCGTAAACTGCTTGAGCCATTAATTGGATATCGTTATCAGAATAGCCTGCTGGAACATTCGTTGCCTTCTGAATATCTGCGTTGTTATCTTGCTCCTCGGGTTGCTCTGGTTCTGGAGCTGGCTCTTCAACCGGTGTTTCTTCAGCTGGTTGCGGCTGTTGCTCGGGTTGTGCAGTTTGGTCATCAGCTTCATTAGGTTCAGCTGCTTGACCCTGAGCTTGATCTTCCTGCTCTTGCTGCTGCTGTTCTGCTTGCTCGGTTTGGTCACCTGTCGTTTGCCCCTGCTCGTTCGCTTGACCTTCACCTCGTTGTTGCTCTTCGCCTTGGTTGCCACCTTCTTGTCCTTGCTCATTAGCTTGCTCTTGTTGTTGGTTCCCTTGACCTTGCTCGTTCGCTTGACCTTGATTAGCTGGTTTTTTTTGACCTCCACTTGCACTTCCTTTAGGTCCTTTTTGTATTTCTAGTGGGGTCGTTCCATAATGAGTAAATTTCCTTCCTTCTTCTAATGCATTCTGGACAAATTCTTTATTATAATTTGTCGTTTTATTTAGCCTATCTTTCATTTGTGGTCCTACTAATCCATCCACTGTCATGCCAAATTCGTCTTGAAAGTTTCGAACAGCCCAGTAAGTCCCCCATCCAAAGACTCCATCAATGGTGCCGTTGTAAAAGCCAATATATTGAAGTCGTGACTGTAATTCTACAACATCATCACCCGTTGCTCCCTTTTGAATCACCTGATCTGAGAAGGCATGGGTAGTTTCTGAATGACTCAGAATACCGAAACAAATGATTACCATAATAAATGGAATCTTTAACGAAAACAGATTGTGTTTCATGTTGTATCCTCCTTGTCTCTGATTCATGACATATCCTGTATTTGTCATGATTGATAGGGATATTGTTTGTTTTAGCTATTTTTTTATACAAAATATGAAAAAAAAGTGAAAAACACAAAGAAACTCCCAGTTATAAACTGAGAGTCAGTACATATTTTTTTCTTTTTATCCTAAAACATTAAAATAACGACCTTCTGGATGGGCAAATACCATTGCCGTTACAGAGGCTTCTGGCTCCATCATAAATCCTTCAGTTAATTGAATACCGATTTTTTCTGGTTTTAACAACTTAAATAGTTTTTCCTGATCTTCAAGATTCGGACATGCCGGATAACCAAACGATACTCGTACTCCTTGATATTTTGCTGCAAAGCGTTGGTCCATTGTCATATCAGCAGAGTCCGGATAACCCATCCGATCACGCATTTGTTGATGGACACGCTCAGCAAAGCCTTCTGCAATTTCCAAAGCTGCTGCTTGGATTAAATGACTATATAGATAATCACCATCATTTTTTGCTTTTTCCCCTAAATCTCGTACTCCATGACCAGCAGTCACTGCTAAGAAACCAACATAGTCCATTTCTCCACTTGAAATAGGTCTTAGATAATCAGCTAGACATAAGTATGGTTTTTGACGTTGTCTTGGAAAAGAAAATCGCTCAAGTATCTTTGTCTGATCTTTAGGATCATAGATGATAATATCATTACCATCTGCTTGTGCTGGAAAGAACTGATACATACCATGTGCTTGAATAACTTGATTTTTCTTAGCTTCAGCTAAGAAATGATCAACTTTTTCTTTTAACGTTGTAGCTCGTTCATCCCCTTCTTCTAGTAGGCGACTCACTTTACCTTGTAAGCCAAGATGTCGACCAAGCAGCATCTGCATATTTATATAAGGCTCTAAATGAGATAACTTATAATCCCTTAAAATATGGGGATCTAAATCTGTTGGTGTGTAGATTCTGCCATCTCTTACAACGTCAGATTTCATCTCAACAATCGGTCGGTCCTCTATAGGTTCTCGTTCAGGTAAGCGAACAGCTTCCTTCTTTGCTCTCTCCTCAGCCAGTTCAATCGTTAATTTCTCTCGTTCATCAGGCTTCGCCAAACGATTGGCAATTTCCAAACCGTTCATTGCATCCTTCGCGTACAGAACGAGTCCATCATACTCAGCGGCGATTTTTGTATTTGTGAATTTCCTTGTTAAAGCCGCTCCTCCAACTAAAATCGGAATTGAAATTTGCTGTTGTTTTAAATCTTGTGCCGTTAACACCATTTGCTGTGCAGATTTAACAAGTAACCCTGATAGACCAATTGCGTCAGGATTCTCCCTTTCGACTGCTTCGATCAGTTCATTTGATGTCACTTTAATTCCCAAGTTGATAATTTTAAAACCATTGTTCCCTAAAATAATTTCAACAAGATTTTTCCCTATATCATGGACATCTCCCTTGACTGTTGCTAAAAGGATTTTACCTTTGCCATTGTCATCTTCCTTCTTTTCCATATATGGTTCTAGATGAGCAACAGAGGCTTTCATTACTTCGGCACTTTGTAGTACTTCAGCAACTATAAGTTCATTATTATTAAATAAGCGACCAACTTCGTCCATACCTGTCATAAGTGGTCCATTAATAATATCAAGCGGATCTTCATAACTTGCAAGAGCTAGATCAAGATCGGTTGCTAGCCCCTCTTTTGTTCCTTCAACAATATAAGAAGCAAGTCGCTCCTCTAGTGACATATTCGTAAGCTCTACCTTTTTCTCTGCTTTCTTCCCTCGGTAAAAGGCTGTGAATTCTGCAAGTGTTTCATCAGTTGTGTCAAAAAGAAGCGTTGTCGACATCTCTTTTTCCTCATCAGATATCGATGCATAGCGTTCTAATTTTTCAGTATTAACAATGGCGTAGTCAAGACCTGCTTGTGTACAGTGATATAAATAAACAGCATTCAGAACTTCTCGTCCAACTGGTGGCAATCCAAAAGAAACATTACTAACTCCAAGGATCGTTAAACACTTTGGCAGTGCTTCTTTAATCAATCGAATTCCTTCAACTGTTGCATTAGCAGAACCAATATACTGTTCATCACCTGTACCAACAGGGAATACGAGTGGATCAAAGATAATATCCTCTGGCTTCATTCCATATTTATGAACAAGGAGATCATGTGAACGTTTGGCGACCTCTAATTTCCGCTGGGCAGAAACAGCCATACCTTCTTCATCAATTGTTCCAACAACTATTGCTGCACCAAACCTTTTGACAATTGGAATAACAGCTTCAAAGCGCTCTTCTCCATCTTCAAGATTAATTGAATTAATGATTGCTTTTCCTTGTGAGTAAGTTAAAGCTTTTTCTATGACCTTCTCATCGGTAGAATCAATCATAAGAGGAACTTTCACTTTATTGACAACAAATTGCAAGAATTGTTCCATGTCCTCCATCTCTTCCCGATCCGGATCAGCTAAACATACATCAACAACATGGGCACCACGTTTTACTTGAGCACGTGCAATTTCAGATGCTTCTTCAAATTTCCCCTCGGCAATAAGTCGCTTAAATTTTCTCGATCCAATGACATTTGTTCTTTCGCCAACAAATAATGGTCTCATGCTATCATCATAAATCAGCGGCTCAATCCCAGAAACTGCGTGTGGGTGTTCCTTCTCAAACACACGAGGTTCAAAGTTCTTTGTTGCTTCAACCATTGCTTCGATATGCTTTGGTGTCGTTCCACAACAACCTCCCACAACATTTAACCACCCTTTTTCGGCAAATGCCGCTAACTTTAGGGCAAGTGATTCTGGCGATTCATGATAATGTCCCTCTTCATCAGGTAGGCCAGCATTCGGATAACAACTAACATAAGTAGTAGCCAATTCTGAAAGCGATCGAATATGATCTCGCATGAACTCAGGTCCTGTTGCACAATTTAACCCAACTACAGTAGGATTCATATGTTCAAGCGAGAGATAAAACGCCTCAATATTTTGTCCCGCTAGTGTTGTCCCCATTGGTTCAATCGTTCCAGAGATAAAAATGGGTAGATGCACATCTAATTCCGCGAATGCTTGTTCAATTCCGATATATCCGGCTTTAACATTTCTCATATCTTGACTTGTTTCAAGTAAAAGGATATCTGCACCACCGAGGATGATACCTCGAGCCTGTTCTTGGTATGATTCCACTAATTTTTCAAATGTCGTTCCACCAGTTACAGATAGTGATTTGGTCGTTGGTCCCATTGCACCAGCAACAAACCTCGGCCACTCTGCAGTTGAAAATTCATCTGCGACCTTTCGGGCGATTTCTGTTGCGATCCGACTTAGTTCTTCTGCTTTGTGACCTAAATCATAGTCATCTAAAACAATATCACTTGACCCGAACGTGTTCGTTGAAATGATATCAGCCCCAGCCTCTAAGTACTCACGATGAATCCGTTCAAGCACATGAGGGGCAGTTTCATTCAAATACTCATTGCACCCCTCAAATTCTTCGCCACCAAAATCCTCAGCAGTTAAGTCTGCTTGCTGAAGCATTGTTCCCATCGCACCATCTAGTATTAAAATTTTCTTTTCCAGCTGTTGTTCAAACAAAGACTTAGTCATATGTTCATCCCTTCTACCACTTCTCTATCTAGTTTTGTAACGATAATTTCTGTGCATGAATATAATTCGTTAACTCGACAGTCATTTCATAACGTAAAAATGGAGTAATTAAATATATTCCATTAAAATAGGTAAGTGCTGTGTCAATCAATGATTTCGCAATCGTTAATCCTTCAAGGGTTGCAGCATCTCTATTTTCACCGCATGCCGCCATTGCTTGACGAATATCATCGGTGAGCTTAATTCCCGGAACTTCATTGTGCAAAAATTCTGCATTTCTTGTGCCTGTTAGTGGCATAATTCCAATATAAATTGGTTGTTCAATATGCTTCGTTTCATGATAGAGCGCCTCTATTTGATCAGCACTATACATTGGCTGTGTCATAAAATAATCAGCACCACTTTCAATCTTTTTCTCCATTCGTTGAACAGCCTTATCTAAATGACGAACGTTAGGATTAAATGCTGCCCCGATCGAGAAAGAAGCTTTTTGGCCAAGCTCCTTGCCTGAAAAAGAAAGCCCTTCATTTAATTGCTTAATGAATTGAATTAATTGAAAAGATGTTAGATCATAGACAGAGGTTGCTCCTGGAAAATCACCAACTTTTGTAGGGTCACCAGTAATTGCAAGCACATCATCTATTCCTAAAGCATGCAGTCCCATTAAGTGAGATTGAAGTCCAATTAGATTACGATCACGGCAGGTAATATGAACGAGTGGACGCACTCCCTGACTTTTAATCATTGAACCCAATGCCAAATTGTCTACTCGAGGAGAGGCAAGGGAATTGTCTGCCATTGTTACGGCATCAACACCTGCGTTCTTTAATGCCTGTGCTCCTTGCATAAATTTAACAGTATTTAATTTTTTCGGTGGATCTAACTCAACAATGACCGATTTTTTCACTTTAATTATTTCAGTTAAAGGCTTTTGATTACGTTTTGTTACCTGAGACTCTAATGTAGTAAAGACAATAGGACGTACGATTTTATTCGTAACTGGTTTTTCCGTTGCCTTAACTTGTGCAAATGCCTCAATATGAGCTGGCGTTGTACCGCAGCACCCGCCTAAAAAACGTACACCCTGTTCAACAAATTTCCTACCCATTGATTCAAAATAGTCCGCATTCGATTGATAAAACACTCGACCATCACGATAATCAGGTAGACTTGCATTTGGAAAAGCAGAAAAATAACCTTTAGCAGGCAATGGAATCGTTTCAAATGAACGAAGCATATGAAACGGCCCCATACGACAGTTCAACCCTACTATATCTGCACCACTTAAATACAATTGATCGAATGCATCAGACACAGCAATCCCACCATTTAACACCCCAACCTCACCTAGTGAAATGTTCATGACAATCGGCAAATCAGTCAAACGTCGAGCGAGTGTCACTGCCATAATCGCTTCTTCTAAGTCGTAAAAGGTTTCAAGTAAAAGCCCATCGACTCCAGCTGCTACTAGCACTTCAATTTGTTCTTTAAATGCTTCTTCAATTACTTCTAGTTCCCACTCTTCTAAATGAAAACGCCGAATCCCACCAACCGTTCCAAAAATATACGTAGCCTCTGTCGCTGCTTGTTGGGCTAACTCTACTGCTTTACGGTTAATTTCTGGAACCTTGTCAATTAATCCATACTTTTCAAGCTTTAATCTATTTGCTGCATACGTATTTGTTTGAATAACATCAGCACCTGCTTGAATGTATTGAAGATGAACATCAATGATCTTGTCTGGTTTTGTTAGATTTATCTCTTCAAAGCATTGATCAATACCCTGTTCATAAAGAACCGTTCCCATTGCCCCGTCGCCAATAAGTATCTCTGTAGCCAATCTTTCTAAAAAATTCTTCATCTACTCTCCCCCTTATTAACGACCAACCTGTTCCTTTACATAACGAAATGCTTGATCTAAATCTTGAATTAAATCTTGTTCACGTTCTATACCAACAGAAAAGCGTAGTAGTCTATTACACACACCATTCGCAATACGAATGTCTTCAGGAATATCCATATGAGTTTGTGTAGCAGGGTACGTCATTAAGCTTTCTACTCCACCAAGACTTTCTGCAAATGAAACTAGCTTTAACTGTTGCAAGAATGGATTAACCCACTTTTCGTCTAAAATACGAAATGAGATCATTCCACCTTTACCTGGATACAGCACATCTGTTACTCCATCTTGTGTTTCTAAATATGAAACAAGTGCTTTCGCATTTGACTCGTGTTTTTCCATTCTCAAGGCTAACGTTTTCATTCCTCTTATTAGTAGCCAAGAGTCAAACGCTGAAAGGATTGCCCCTATTCCATTATGATAGTAGAATAATTTATTACAAAGCTCTTCACCTCGTGCAACAATTAATCCCGCAATGACATCATTATGTCCACCTAAATATTTAGAGGCACTATGTATGACGATGTGAGCCCCATCCACAAGTGGTTGCTGTAATAACGGGGTATAGAAGGTATTATCTACTATTAACAATAGTCCATGTTTTTCGGCTAACTTTGCCAAATCAGGAATCGAAGCTTCCTGCATTAGTGGGTTTGTCGGTGTTTCAATAAATAACGCTTTCGTTCTTTCATTAATCGACTTTTCAAATTCTTCAAGATTCCGGGGATCAGCATAAGCGAATGACAGCCCCCATCGGTTCCAGCCTTGTTCAAATAAACGATAAGTACCTCCGTATAAATCTTTAGACGCTAGAATCTCATCACCTTGTTCAAATAAAGAGAAAACAGTTTGGATTGCAGCCATACCAGAACTACACGCAAAGCCCCTGTCTCCCTCTTCAAGGGTAGCGATTGCATTTTCAACGACTTCTCGAGTTGGATTTCCTGTTCTCGCATAATCATATCCTGTTGATTCACCAATTCCAGTGTGTCGGTACGCTGTCGAAAAATAAACAGGTGTATTAATGGTTCCAGTTCGATCCTCTGATCTATTTCCAATTTGCACTAAAATTGTTTCTAATTTTTCACGATTCATGTTAATCCCCCTAAGTATAATAAAAAACACCTTCTCGGTAAGAAGAAGGTGTTGTTGTTATCAGCAAGCACTCCTTCTTATCTTTCAAGTCAATGACTTGATGGATTTAGCACCTGACCTACTATAGGCTGGTTGCTGAGACATCATAGGGCCATTCCCTCCGTCTCTCTTGATAAGAATTCAAAAATTATTTTATTAGTCTAAAATTACAACAAGTTAGGTCATTTTGCAAGAGATTTTTTTAATAGAATTTAAAAATCAACTTCTCTTTTCTAAGCTTACTCAGGTGTTGCATCAACATGTAAATGGGCTTCATTTCCACATACACATCTTTTAAATCCGGTTTCATATTCACCTTGTTCATTTTGTCTTCCACGTAAAATATACTTTTCACCACATTGTGAACAACGAATGACGATCCGGTATCGTTTGTTTGTAATCATCGTAACTCCTCCATCCATACTCCTAAATTAGATATCTAGCTCATTCGCCCGCTTCACCTTCTTCAAAGCAACCCACCATAAGAAAAACATAAAAGGAACGATGCCAATTAGAAAGTACATATCAAAAACAACCAGAATTAAATCATAGCTACCATGTGATATAACAGGCAAAAGTAATGAATAAGCTAAATACCTTTTTCGTTTTTCTGCTTCTACTTTACTCCTACCCAAATAATAACCCATTAACACTCCGTACAACGCATGACTCGAAACGGGTAAAAGTGCACGACCAATAGCCGTTTCTAAACCATTTGCAATGAGATAGAATAGGTTCTCCAAAGAAGCAAAACCTAAAGAAAGCGAAACCCCAAAAACGATTCCGTCATATCTCCTAGTAAACATTGCGTGCTGATACGTAAAAAAGTAGAGTAAAAACCATTTAAAGAACTCCTCAGTAAACCCATATAAAAGAAAGGCACGTACAAAAGCTTGCTCAAAATAACCCTCGGTTGTAAAAGCGTACTGTAATACCATAACAGGAAACACTAGGAGAGCACCAATAAAAAAGGTTCTAAAAATTAGACCGATTGTTGTATCATTATAGTGGTTTCGTAAATAAAAATAAGATAATAAGGCCATGCCTGGAGCGATCGCTGCAGTAATAAGGGCAAACATTATTAATCCTTTCTTCTAATTCATCATTAGGTTTATTGAGTATAAAAAAAGGCTAAATAAAGATATTGTGATAAACTAACATCATAGATACATAAAGTTGAGGTGCTAAAATGAAAAAGATATTAGTGTTGCATACTGGTGGAACGATCGCTATGCATGAAAATGAACAAGGATCTGTTACCACACATCTAGTAAACCCATTATATTCCACAATAGAGTCCCTTTCAACCATCGCATCTGTTATTGTTGATGATTATTTAAATTTACCTTCACCGCATATGACTCCGAATTTAATGGTTGATTTAGCCGAACGACTAAAGGAAAGAGTCCGAGAAGATAAGCTCGATGGAATCGTTGTTACTCACGGGACAGATACTCTTGAGGAGACAGCTTATTTATTGGATCTACTTCTTGATTGGGATATTCCAGTCGTGATTACTGGTGCGATGCGTTCTAGTAACGAGTTAGGGGCGGATGGTCCTCATAACTTAATTGCATCTGTCAGAGTAGCGGAGAGTGATCAAGCCTCTGGGAAAGGTGTGCTTGTCGTACTCAATGATGAAATACATACGGCAAAAAATGTCACAAAAACACATTCAAGTAATATCGCAACATTCCAGAGCCCCCAATATGGACCTATTGGCATTGTGACGAAACGGGGAGTTTCATTCCACCATACATTAGCTACGAGAGAAACCTATCCACTAACTAAATTGACAAAAAATGTAGCCTTGTTAAAAACATATGCAGGAATGGATAATTCTATATTAGAAGCAATCAGTAGTACAAACATAGACGGTCTAGTCATTGAAGCAATGGGTCAAGGAAATATCCCTCCTTCCATTCTCCCAGCACTTAATGAATTAATTAAACGAAATACTCCGGTTGTATTAGTCTCGCGTTGCTTCAATGGTGTCGTTCAAGATACTTACGCCTATGAAGGTGGCGGTAAGATGCTTAAAGATTTAGGAGTTATTTTCACAAATGGCTTAAATGGACCTAAGGCACGTCTGAAACTGATGGCTGTACTTGAACAGACAACCGACCATACCAATTTACAAGATGCATTTCTAAAATAGCGAAATAATCCAGCCGTAAGCTAATAACTTACAGCTGGATTTTCAGTTTTATAACCGTAGTTCCAACTAATCATTGTCCATCTCTACTATATGTTTAGCAATTAATCCTCCATGAAAACGCCCATTCTCAATGAAGATTTCATTCGCATCATTACCTGCTGCAATAACACCCGCAATATAAAGGCCTTCTACATTCGTTTCCATCGATTCTGGTTCAAAAAACGGTCTCCCTGTTTCTGAATCTACACTCACCCCCATACTTTGGATAAATGTATGATCTGGGTGATACCCAGTCATTGCAAACACTGCATCCGCTTTAATTTTCTTTTCTATACTGTTTACTTCATAAATAACGTGAGTAGCTGTGATTTCCTTAATACTCGCTTCAAATTCCATTCCAATCTTCCCATGACGAACGAGTGCTTCAAACTCAGGTAAAATCCATGGCTTGACACTGTTTGAATAGTGACTTCCACGATATAAGTTGGTTACTCTAGCCCCAGCTTTTTCGAGTTCTAGTGAAGCATCTACAGCAGAATTCTTTCCACCGATAACCACCACATCCATATCAAAAAACGGATGTGCTTCTTTAAAATAATGATAAACATGATCTTGATCTTCTCCAGGTATATTCATTAGATTTGGTGAATCATAATATCCTGTCGCAACAATAACAAAATTAGCTTCATATGTATCATTTGTTGTATCTACGGTAAAACCTTCAACATATTTCTTTACTGACAAAACACGCTCATAAGAATGAATTCTAATATTTTTACGTTTTACGACGTCCCGATAATAGACGAGTGCCTGATTTCGTCTTGGCTTTCGCTCTTCTGTCATGAAAGCTACGCCACCAATTTCTAATTTTTCACTCGTACTGAAAAAAGTCTGATGTGTTGGATAGTTGTAGATAGAATTCACAACATTTTCCTTTTCAATTACTAATGGATCCAATCCCCTATCCATACAGGCAATCGCTGCAGACAAGCCGCAAGGTCCTCCACCAATTATAATGACCTGTTCTTTTCTCATCTTATCACCTACAATAAAATCCCCTGTATCTTAGACACAAGGGATTTTTTTATTTAGTATACCAGATTATACCCAGCCACGGAAACGTGAAGCTTCCGCCATTTTTCTCACGCCTGTCATATAAGCAGCTAAACGCATGTCTACTTTTCGATTCCGAGCCGTCTGATAGATCGTTTCAAATGATTGAACCATTACTTTTTCTAAACGACCTTCAACTTCATCCTCTGTCCAATAATATCCTTGATTATTTTGAACCCACTCAAAATAAGAAACCGTTACACCACCCGCACTTGCCAACACATCTGGAACTAATAATATATCACGTTCAGTTAAAATTCTCGTTGCTTCCATCGTTGTTGGGCCATTGGCTGCTTCAACAATAATAGATGCTTTAATATTATGAGCATTTTCCTCGGTAATTTGGTTCTCGATTGCTGCTGGAACGAGGATATCACAGTCAAGTTCCAAAAGTTCCTTGTTTGTGATTGTTTCTTTAAACAACTTTGTAACTGTACCAAAGCTATCTCTACGATCTAATAAATAATCAACGTCAAGACCCTCAGGATCGTATAATCCACCGTAAGCGTCCGAAATTCCAACAACGATCGCTCCTGCATCATGCATGAATTTAGCTAAAAAGCTACCCGCATTTCCAAATCCTTGAATTACTACTCGGGCTCCATCTATATCAATTCCTCTTTTCTTAGCTGCTTCACGTATACAAATGGTTACTCCTTTTGCAGTAGCCGATTCTCTACCATGTGAACCGCCAAGAACAAGTGGTTTCCCTGTTATAAAGCCAGGAGAATCAAATTCGCGAATCCGACTATACTCATCAAGCATCCAAGCCATGATTTGTGAATTAGTAAACACATCTGGTGCTGGAATATCCTTTGTTGGACCTACAATCTGGCTTATCGCTCGAACATAACCGCGACTTAATCGCTCTAACTCACGAAAAGACATTTCACGAGGATCGCAAATAATTCCACCTTTACCTCCTCCGTATGGGAGATCCACAATCCCAGCCTTCAAACTCATCCAAATGGATAATGCCTTTACTTCCTTCTCACTGACATGTGGGTGAAAGCGAACACCACCTTTTGTTGGACCAACAGCATCATTGTGTTGTGCACGATACCCCGTAAATATTTTCGTCGACCCATCATCCATTCGAATTGGGATCCGAACAGTTAGCATTCGAATTGGCTCTTTTAATAACTCAAACATTTCTTCTGGATAGCCAAGCTTGTCCAAAGCCTTTTTAATTACTTGTTGTGTTGAAAGGAGTACGTCCATTTGCTCTGTACTCTTCATTTTTTCATCCATGTGTTTTTTCACCTCTAATGAGTTTCACTTAAACCTGTCACACCAATTTACTATAATCAAATCATAATCGAATTTCCACTTTTTTTTGAACACTTTTTATTCCCTTTTCCGTTTAACCTAACATAAAAAAAGAGGACTGAAAACCGATCAGTCCTGTTTCCTTTTAATGAAATGTACATATAATCGCTGCATTGCCTCGTACATGATAATTTCTTTTCCATATTCTTCAACCCGATGAGAGGAAACTGTTGAAGGTGTACCAAACTCAGATAATAACGCAACAAATGCCTCTTCATTATTCATATCGAAATCAAATTCATCAAATCGGATGAAATAGCGACTTTCAAAGGCATAAAGGCTGCCTCCTCTAATACCAAAGGGATATAGTCTAGACGTGAGAGCAATAACATCTTCTATATTTTCGAACTCATAAAAAATGTCATCTGTCTCATCTAATGTTACTTGCATCTCAATATAGCCTTCTTCAAAACCTTCTTCATCAAAATCATCTGCATCGCTTTTTGATACTATTATAATCATACCTTGGGCAGGCATAGCATAAACTTCAACTGCAATTGGTCCATCAACCTTAAACCCTAGTTCATCATCAGCCTCATGCATCATATCTCGAAATAAATCGTGCACTTTAGGGAGGTCCTGCCAAAGATCTTCTTTCGTTAACCCCCGTTCACGCATATCATCATATGTTAAGAACACTTTAAATTTATTTGTATTTAATCGCTCTAGACGCATCCTATCACCCTCCTCATACTGCAAATCATTCGTTCCCAAAAACTTCATACTATACGGTATGAAAGGACAGAAAAGAAGGTTCGCAAACTAGAGACTAAGTTTTAACACATCTGTTATTTTGCTTGAAGCTGGTTCTTTAACCAATCTTCCCAATCCTGTTTAGTCTTGCCTACGACATAATGTCCATACTCTTTTTGTTGGTCCTCATTCAAATGGTCAAACGCGTACCCGCCTGTTCCAATTACTAATTCCGGAAATTTCAAATGAAGATCATCAATAAGCTTCATCGTAATGTCAAGATTATCCTTCATCGTACACGACGTAAAGAACATTTGTGCACCTACTTCATTAATAACAAGCTCAATATCCCCTGTTGGTATGCCTAACCCTAAATAAATAACCTCAAAACCTTTTCGCCTCAAAAATAAAGTGTAAATTAATAACCCTAATTCATGTGTTTCATCCGGTCCGCAAACAGCAATCACTTTCGGTAGAAAACCATCTATCGGCATACTATGGAAGATCGTTCCAATTTTTGTTCGTAGAAAAGCAGTAACAAAGTGCTCATGTGCGACTGTGATCTCATTCTTTTCCCACATCGTTCCAACTTTCACAAGAAGGGTTCCTAAAATATCGATAGTGACCTTCTCAATACTAAATAAACAAAAAGCTTGATTTAAAAGCTGGTTTGCTTGGTTTTCTTTAAAAGACAGAAGTGCGTCTAATATTTCGTTGGATAATTGGATTGAATAGTCTTCATGTTTATTGGCTTCATTTGTCTCCAACGATATTGACCCTTTTTCATACAAACCGACTGCTTGTCCAATCGTAAAACCTTTATTTACTTTGTCAATGAGCCACTTTAAGATAGCAACATGTTCATCTGAGTATAAGCGATGTCCAGCTTCATTACGGACGGGTTCAATAATATGGTAACGTCTCTCCCAAGCCCTCAATGTACCAGCTTGGATTCCGAGCATCGTTGATATTGCTTTAATATTATATTTCCCTTCTTTGGATGTCATATTCTTTTCCTCCTATACCAAAAAAAACACATCCGATAATCTTATTAAGTATATCTAATCATACAAGCTGTGTAAACTTTGTATAACATATTAAATAGGTTACACAGATTGCTTTAGTAGTCTTAGAAGATGTGTTTGGGCACGAGCACCCAACCTAAAAGGCAGTAAGGTTGTACCGTAGCCATTACTAATTAAGTGGTACTCATTTGTTGCCTTTATTAATCTGCCTTTTTCCTTAAGCCCAAATCCTAAAAAACGTATTTGTCCGCCATGCGTATGACCACTAAGAATTAATGGAATTTTTTTCAAAAGATGTTTTTTCTCTTGTGGATCATGACATAGAAGGATGTTGAATTGAGTTTCATCAATACGTTGTTCAAGACCTTTGGCTTCATCTCTTGTCAGATCAAAAGAAGTGCCTATGAGATGAATAGATTCTTCACCTCTCCTAATAGTGTCAATATCGTTCACAAGCTCAATTACTCCATGTAATTTGAATATCTCCTGTAACTTTTGTGAGTTCACTTCAACATCATTGTTTCCCCATATAAAATACGTTGGAGCCAGACATGTGAGTTGTTTGACATTGTTTTCTATTCTGGAATATGAAACACCTTTCTCACAAAGATCTCCGCCAATTACGATTAAATCAACATCTCCTTCGACAGTGTTAAGTAATGATTTTGAAATATTTCTTTTATGAACATCACTAATAAAATAAATCTGAAAATTGTGAAACTCCTTAGGGATACTTGTGAAAAAGAGATTATGACTTAACACAGCATCCCTAAAAGCTTCCTTCCACATATATCCAACCAATAATAATGCAACTAATAATAAACTAAGAAAAATCACCATTTTTAACCCCCAAGACACTATGATGTTACTAACTAACCATAAAGATGATCATTATTACTTCCTTCCGTCTATCAATTCTAGATCACACTCTACCTTATTTGAACAAACACCTTGAGTCTATTCAATTCATTAATCCATTTTAGTTCCAGCTTTAACCCTATTACTATTTATAATCAACTGATCCCCTATGTAAAGACAAAAAAAGTATGCCATAGGAAGTAATCAATCTTATGACATACTAGCAAAACTATTTTAAATTATGACTTACTTGGCTCATTGATTCCTTCTGCTTATTTACATCACGATCAAGAAAATCAACGGCGGCTTTCCCTAAGCATTTTGCTGCAACTAACATCGCTTCTTCATCAAAATCGAACTTCGGGTGATGATGGGGATAGGTTATACCTTTTTCTACATTTCCAGCACCAGTGAAAAAGAATGTTCCAGGAACGTGCTGCAGATAATAAGCAAAATCCTCACCACCCATAACTGGATCAATTTCATATATCTTTTCTTCGTTATAGAATTCTTTTGTGGAGATAACAAGAGCTTCGGTTTCACTTGGATCATTAACAACTGCAGGATAACCTTTTTTATAGGATAGCGTGTAGGTTGCATTCATCGCTTCACAAATACCTTTTGTAATCTGTTCCATTCTAGCAATAATGAGGTCCTGAACTTCAGGATCAAACGTTCGGACAGTACCGACAATTGTTGCAGAATCCGCAATAACATTAAATGCACCGCCAGAATGAAATGAACCAACAGTTACTACAGCTGCCTTTAATGGATCGACGTTTCTACTAACGATATGCTGGAGCTGACCGACAACAGCTGCTCCTACTGTAATTGAATCGACTGTCTCATGTGGACTAGCCCCGTGTCCACCTCTTCCTTGAATTGTAAGATCAAAACGATCAGATGCAGCCATCATTGGACCACTACAATAAGCAATATCCCCAACTGGTATTGGTGACCAAAGATGAGTTCCGTAAATGGCATCAACGCCTTCTAGACAGCCATCTTTAATCATTTCGATTGCACCACCCGGAGCTAATTCCTCAGCAAACTGATGGATTAACACAACCGTCCCCTTCAACTCAGTTCTAAGCTCTACTAACACTTTGGCTAAGACGAGTAATGTTGCGGTATGGCCATCATGGCCACAAGCGTGCATCACACCAGGTTTTTTTGAAGAAAACGGTAGGTTTGTCTCTTCTTGTATTGGAAGTGCATCAAAGTCTGCTCGTAG
The DNA here is from genome assembly GCF_017939705.1 of Halalkalibacter suaedae. Taxonomy (GTDB): domain Bacteria; phylum Bacillota; class Bacilli; order Bacillales; family Bacillaceae_D; genus Halalkalibacter; species Halalkalibacter suaedae. The sequence continues at coordinate 252,377 of NZ_JAGKSQ010000002.1, read as the reverse complement.
TGCCACTGTTTTTCCAGGTTTGTCTCCTTTTATATAGCCAACTACGCCTCTACCACCGACTCCTCTTCGCACTTCAATACCAAGTCGCTCAAGATAATCCGCTATCATCTGCGGTGTTTTCTCTTCATGAAAGGAAAGCTCTGGCTGTTCATGCAGTAATCTACGAATATCGACCATTTCAGGAAAAAGCTGTTCTAAACGTCTAAACATTTGTTCAACCATATGTACATCTCCTCACCTATAATTACTTATTAAAAAGAAGCTGACCTATGGAGTCAGCTTCAGCTGCATTATGCTTATTCAGATTGATCAGAAACTTTTAGCATATAAATCGCCATAACAACAGCTAATATCATTGCTAGAAATCCGAAACCAAGTATGGCTACAAGTTGAACAGCTGACATAATTACCACTCCCTACAATCTTATCACGCTTATAGAAAAAGCACATACACTATAATGTCGTTGTTACGTGTATTATACCATACATCCCTATTTTGATAAACGTTCAAAACGAATTAAATATTGTGTAAGATAAAGCAACATTTTAATTGAAGATTTAGAAATAAAAGGATATACTGAAATTATCAGATAACAGAAAACGCTTTCAAGAACGAAAAACTTTAGATTGGGAGTGATCAAACTTGATATTAACAAAAGTAACCGACAAATCGCTCGTGACAAATCAAGACTTATCATTTAACCATCGTTTAGGGATACCTGTTGAAGTTTTTTGTTTAAAAGAAAGAAAGACCGTTGCTTTTGGGCAAATGAGTCATTTTAATGATCAGCTTATCGTTATCCAAGGAAAGGCTTTTCTGCGATCTCAATTCTTATTTTTTGGTCATCCATCATTAGAGGAGACATCCTAGGTTCCCAAAAAGGGTTTCTTAAAAGTGATTTACCATTCCTTTTAAGAAACCCTTTTTACTTATGGTATAAATTTATGTCATATTCCTTCTTCATATATGAAAAGACATGTTCCCTAGCTTCCCAGTTGATATCTTCTTCCCATAGTTCTGTACTTCGAATGATTAATTCTTCTCTTAACGCCTCAAACTCTTTTTCTGCTTTCGTCGACTTTTTTGTAAAGAAACGGATCTGTATAAAGCCAATAGATAGAAGCAGCATCAAAAACAACATATATGGATGAGTCACGATTAATGATAATACATTTGTATTGAAGGATACATGATGGGAAGAAAACACTTGAAATCCTAACAAAAATAAAATAGCTAAACAAAAGAGAGCATATAATGACCATCTCATTTTCGCTTTCTCCATTTTTTCAAGCTTATCTTTCCTTTTTACTAGTTCTTCTAACATCACCTTTACTATTTCTGGTCCTGATCTAATGTTCCATTCCTTAAACACCTTCATCCCATCACACCCCCTAATCATTACTATATATGTTAGTAAGACAAGGGTTAGAAGTACAAAAGTTAATTATTCAACCACATTGGAGAAGTAATAGCTGCAATAATGATCAAGAAAAAAAGAAGTAGCAAGAAACGAATCAGCGGAAATCGCAATCTCCATTTTGTTTTCTTTTTTCTGTCATTTCTTTGATGAACACTGCTTCTTGGCGGCAATGAGTGCACTTCTTTTTTTTCTTCTTGTTGCTCATCGTCTTGATGATCTTTCATTTTCTGCCGTAACCGCCTCGCCTGATCATGATACTGTTTTCTTTCATCCAACTCCCTCACCCTCTCCGTGTATATGTCTCTGTCTAATAATAAACCCCAAGATAAGGTCAATTAAAAAATGAGCTAAAATGGAAACAAGAATATTCCCTGACCACCAGAATAAGCCACCTAACAAAAAGCTCACACAAACAACATTAATGAAGAGAATTGGCTTATCTAAATAGCGAAAATGGATTAAGGCAAATATTAAACTCGCCACAACAATTCCAAATGATGTTTGAAGGACAGCACGAAATAACAACTCCTCCGTTAGCGCAACAGTCAAACAGATAAATACAAGCTGTGGCAAAGACAGATTCCTAAAAACCCTCTCATTAATGCCACCATCATCTAGCCAATCGGACGGTAGCTTCTTTTCTAATATGATATCAATTAAAACGACGAATACAGCACTGCCCATAGCTAAGAAAATGAACTCGATTCTTATAGGACCAAATAATAAACCTAGTTCCTTCCAAGAATCAAAAACAAAGAATGCTAATCCTACACTAATCAAAAAAATAATAGCTTGAGTATAGTAAACGTTTAATAGTAGTTCTTTGTCCGTCAAGTGAGAAACAATTTCCCTTTGTTTTTTCATTCCGTACCCCGCTCATTTAGTTCAAATACCTCAGCTAATTTCAATTCCCAAGAAAACTCTATAGTTAATGAATGACTTTTGTTAGAGGTAAACGGACCCAAATCAGCACCACAGTTATCACAACAATGGATTGGATGGGATGTTAACATTTCTTGAAAATATCCTAAAAGTGATTCTCTCCTACAAGATTTCCTTTTAATCCAAGCTTCAAACTGCATAACCTTTTTTTCTTTCTCTTCTATTCGTTTTCTCTGAATCTCTTTAAGCTTATTGACAAGCTTTGCTGGTGTAAATGAAGCGACTTGTTCGTTTTGAATGATGTTTAGCTTTTCAAGTGTGTAAAGAACGCTCCTCCAACTTGTTTCAGAGCATGCGAGTTGGTTGAAGATATTCTCTTCAATGCGGCGATTCCACTGATTATGTTCACCTAATTGTGCGACAAGATGATGTAGTTGACTTTCTGTGAGAACATCCCTTTCAATTAACATCCTTGATAAGCCTTTATCATCATCGCAATAAAGTAATATTGCAACACTTGGCTTTCCATCACGAGCAGCCCGTCCAATTTCTTGTACATAAGATTCTAGTTCTATTGGGTAATGGAAATGAATAACAAAACGAATATCTTTTTTGTTAATTCCCATCCCAAAGGCACTAGTACAGCAAATGATATCAATTTGTCCCATCATAAACTGTTGTTGAATGAGCAAACGATCCTCAGTTGTTAGACCTCCATGATAATAAGCAACTCGCTCAAAACCTTCTAGTTTGAGCATATGACAAATTGATTCTGCCCACATCCGGCTAGAAAAATAAATCATGCCAGGTCCTTGTAATTGCTGAACCAATTCCCTTACTCTCTGTTTTTTTTCTTCTGTTGATGATACAGCTTCAACCTGATATGAGATCATTGGGCGATCGACTGAATAAATAATAGAAATTGGATTTTTCATTTGAAGCTGTTTTTTTAAATCCTCTTGTACTTCACTAGTCGCTGTGGCTGTAATTGCTAAACAAGGTGCATCTTTTAACCATTCTCTTACAGCACCAAGTCTTAAATAATCTGGTCTAAAATCTGGCCCCCACTGTGAGATACAATGGGCTTCATCAATAACAAATAATGAAATGGCTAATCTTTTCAAGGCAAACTGGATAAACCTATATTGAAGCATTTCCGGTGATACATAGATTAGTTTGTACAAATGAAGCTTGTGAAGAGCTTGCTCACGTTCTTCCTTACTCATAAAACTATTTAAAGCAATAACAGAACGAATTCCTTCTGAACGTAATTGCTGTACCTGATCCTCCATTAGTGATAGAAGCGGTGAAACAACAATCGTTGCTCCATTAAGAAGTAGTGCCGGTAACTGATAACAAATTGATTTTCCTGTTCCTGTTGGTAGCATTGCTACAACATCCTTCTTCTCTAGGACCGCTTCGATAATCTCACGTTGCCCCTCACGGAAGGCTGTGTAACCAAAATATTGCTTAAGTGATTGTTCAAGTCCCATCATTTACCTTCCTCCTAGCCAAAACCAAACGAATCATAAAATAACTAACATCCTCTTCTACATTTTCTTTAATTACTCTTAATCGACTCGTTTGAAGAACATTCGACGATCTAACAATCGCCTCAGCTATCTGATTCGGCACAAACTGTTCAATAGGAAAATTCTTATCTAGTAGGGCAATTTCAACAATATGGTCTTCAATCGTACTTACTTTTAATTTCCTCTTTTGACTTATTTCTTCAACCGTATACCCCATTTGAAACAATTCTAACGTCTTAGAGGCCGATTCAGTTAAGACGAGCGTTGAAGTCAAATCTTTAGCAAATAGTGATAAAATCGGATAAAGAGATTGTTGCTCCGTCTCTTTACAAAGTTTATGGATAACAGAAAGATGAACAAGCGTAATTTCATCCTGACTTTTATTCATAAGCTCAGCAATTTGGAGCCTTGTTAAACCTATATTTTCTCTACCTGTCAATTGAAAGACAAAGACAGTTGCTTGTAGCTCATTACATGTAGATAAAAAATAATGTAACTCCTTATATAAGGCTGTAAACAAATTTGCTTGGAGCTTATTTTCTTTAGGAAGAGTCCTTTTGACCCATAATTGAATCTGACTTTGGTGTGTAATAGGATAAAAACGGTTATGTTGATGAACGATATGACTAAGCGTTTGAACACACAGCATGATTCGTAACCAAACCACATTCGCTAAATCATGATATTGCCAGCCATTTAAGTCGTCTAAGTATTGATATTGACTTACCAGCTCAGAAAGCTTGTCCCTTCCATACTCAGTTACAACGGCACTATCATTGCTGATCCATTGAACGACATTTCTTGCTGCTAGCTTTTCAACGATGGATTTGATTTCATCTCTTTCAATTGTCGGGAATAACCCAAAAAAATGAAGAATTGAAAAAAAAGAACCATCTTGAATCGTCTGTGCAGATTTTTTGCCCTTTAGTAAATGATACGCTCCATAAATTGAACGTTCACCCTTTAAAGCGTCAAGTATTTTGACAATGATAACATCCTTACTGTTCACCATATCACCAACTTCCTATTCCAAATGCTTATTTCTATTGTATCAAATTCCAGTAAACATCGGTGCTCCAAAGTAACGGAATGGGAATAAATAAGAATAATGACGTTAAATTTAATAAATTTAAGAGGTATATGTTGAAAAGTTTGTCATTACGTTTTACAATAAGTCAGTAGAAAAAGACTTATTCAAAAGTGGGAACATACAGGATAAACATTCGTATGTTTTGAATAAGATAGAATGGATACCGAAATTGGAGGGCTTTTTAAATGGCAAAATACACAATTGTAGATAAAGACACATGTATTGCATGCGGTGCTTGCGGTGCTGCTGCTCCAGATATTTATGATTACGATGATGAGGGAATTGCCTTCGTTATTCTTGATGACAATAATGGAACATCTGCCATTCCTGATGAATTGGAAGAGGATATGATTGATGCACAAGAAGGCTGTCCAACCGATTCAATTAAGGTTGCTGATGAACCGTTTGAGGGCGATGCATTAAAGTTTGAGTAGTTCCCTTAAAAATATCTAACATATCTTGTTAAAGAGGCCACTAAAAAAGGAATGTTTTCACCTTTTTCAGTGGCCTCTTTTGTTAGCATTAAAAGTTGATCACCGGTCCCATAAGCACAGACCTTCTAGTGCAAGAAGACAATTATTTGACCACACCTCAGCAAACGCCTTGGGAGATAGCGGATTTGTCCCGACACCGACTTCAATAGTAAAGCCCGGTTTTCCTGTTTCCTTGATAAACCAATCCTTGTAGCCTCCGTCACTATCTGCAGTATGAATTGGTGTATACGAGCTCTTTAACGATAAACGTCTAACCATCTCATTACTTTCGGCCGGTTCCAGGCCACGGTAACCCCAATAAATAACCTGTCCCTGAGAATGAAATGCAAGCACATAATTAAAACAATGCTCTTTTGTTAACCGATAAATTGCTTTCGCTTCTGGTTCTGTAAGAGGCTTAGTCCCACTATAATGTCGTGACCACGGTTGTTGGGGACTTTCTTCTGCTTCAATTTCCCACCCAGCAGCCCATTGATGATTCAAATCGACTCCACGAATATTACTTGACCAGTGATCAAAACCAGTCATCCCTTTGTTCATTTGTAGAATTTGATCATAAAAGGGATGCTCCTTGTAAATTCCTTGAAGAACCAAATCTACTCCATCTGGATTAACTAAAGGAACGACGACTAATTTGACATGATCAAGCAGCTTCTGAATTCGATATTCCTCCCACTCTTCATCCATTTGATCCTTTAGTGCCAATTGATGAATAAATAATGTAAGAAACTTACTAGTGTGCCACTCGTTCGCATGCCATCCACCAGAATAAAATATTTCTTTTTCACCTCGACCAACTGTTAATGCATAAATCGGCTTTCTCATAACAGAATATCCTATAATTTCAACCCCAACGCCCATTGATTTCATTAGCGGAAGTATATTCTCCAAATCGACCTGACTAAATTCAGCCTTGCCATCCCAATCAAATGGATCAGATTGACTTATTGAATTCGTAATATGTAGTTTTGTCCCCGGTTTAACATACGCACTTTCTGAATCTAAGTGTCGATTAAAAAGCAATAAATCAAATGGACGGATCCCGTACATATAAGCGATTTTCGCTATTGTTTCTCCTTCATTTACGATATGCCTCATTTATCCTCTCCCCCTCTATTAATAACTATATGATGAACTATTTACTAACATACAGTAAATTCAACTAACAAGTTACAACAAAGGTACAATAGGGAGCATAAAGAGTTTAATTCCTTAGACTCTTTTATCGCTCCCTACCAAATATAAGTAAATAACAAATCTAATTGTTCTTCTTTTTCTTTCTCTAAAAAACACTTTCCCTTTTCAGTTACACGAATACTCTCTTGCTCCATTTGAATAAATTGTTCCGCAAAGGCCACGTCTAAATAAAATTGATAAAGATGGGCATTTTTGTTTTTTTTATTTTTAGTCATTAATTTATAGCCGAATGTCCGATCATGACTTCTCCAAAAACGTGGGTGGATTTGTTGATCACTGATAAGACGAATCGATTGATGTCTGTTTATTTTTTGTAGCATAAAAAGAAAACCGTCTATTAAATCAACATTATGACTTTGTATATCTGTTTGTTTGTTTAGCCACAGAAAAAGTTCAGTACTTATATTCATCCTTCATTCCCCATTTTACAAACAATCTCAATAAACATTATTTTACCATATTCGACAAATTTATTGTAGATTGACTATGTTGAAAGACGAATTACTTATTTATAACGAGAGATTGACCTGTTGTAATTAGATCAGATTGTAGTTTATTTAATTCCTGTAAACCTTCAATGGATAGTTGATATTTATCAGCAATCGCTGTTAGGGTTTCTCCTTTTTTTACAACATGCCTATCCTTATTTGGATAAAGTTTCAATTCTTGATCATGGTAGATGACATCATTTTCAAGTAGATTCCAGTTCATTACCTCTTCTACTGACACATTATTTTCATAAGCAATCTTGGAAATAGTATCGCCGCGATTCACTGTCACAACAATCATACCGTCAGAGTTTCTATGCTTATCATTACTTGAAACAGTAATACTATCTCTTGTTCTCCAATCCGACCCATATGGAGATTCTTCGCCTAATGCTGCATACATATATTCAGGTTCTGTAGAGAGCACTACAAATGGGTCAATCGATTCTGACTTTTCGATATTCCAATTTCCATAGTGAACTTCAAAATGAAGATGATTACCTGATGATTCACCCGTTGTGCCAACAGTACCAATTAATTGACCTTCATCTACAACTTCAAGCTCGTCCACGAGACGTTCATTTAAATGGGCATATACTGTTTCTAATCCATTTTCATGTTCAACAAAGATAACATGTCCATATGTATCTGAATAATAAGACCGAGTGACGACACCTGTTTCGATAGAAATTACAGGTGTTCCTTCCTCGGCCGCGATATCGATTCCATAATGTTTTCCATTTCTCGTCCCGTATGTATCTGTTACATCACCGACGGTTGGCCATATATGGGCTTCAACTAACTCTTCTGGCAATTTTTCGTCCTCATGTGCGAACGTATAAGAAGTACCTACAAATAACATCCCAATGAACAGAGCAAGAACAAGAGCAATACAAATTCTTTTTATAAAATCAATCATCATTTCCTCCTCATAAGTAAGAACATCTATTTTCCATTTTTTACTGTACTATCATATGAAGGCTTGGTTTAATTTATGCCTAAAATTATTCAATCAAACCAGATTGAATCATCTCCTTTTTCACATTCGTTTAGAATGCTTACATAGGATACACTTCTTTTATCCATTATATTTGCTGACTGAGTGAGACTAAAGAAAATTCACAAATATAACCGGATCAATAGTTTAGTCTTTAAAATGAGATAACATACTTTCAGTTTGCAAGCTGATTTTTTCTCTAGTTGAAGCGTTCAGAAATAGAAATCTCTTCTCATCATTATAAAAACTAAATTGAAAATGGTGCATAATTATATCAGAATTCGTATTTATGTCGAAGGGCTGATGGTTGACCGACTTGGGGAAATATAACGAGAGAACTCTGTGACACTTTATCCAGTTTCGCTTTCCAATTACTCCTCCAACAACATGCAATTGCTAACAGCTTGCTCTTTATCCATAAAATCTATCTTCAACTTTCGAACAGAGTATAGAAAGTCAAAAAGGAAAGGTTGCCTCGTTAAACCCCTCCCAATCTACTGTATAATTATGAGTGACTGTGGACGCTAACTACTAATTCCCCGTTTACCAAATCGACATTTGTTTGAATCAATATTGGATACGGATGTGGATTAAAAAATCGGAAATCTGGACCTCCCCATGACACAGTCGCATCTCTCCCCTCAGGAACATATCCTACTTCTCTAGAGTGTGAATACCGTTCAACCATCGATAAGCCCGCTTTTTCTACAGCATTAAACAATGTTGTCGACGTCTGACATATACCTCCGCCAATACCAACAACAAATTCTTTATTAACAATTTCCATTGCCTCCTGATATCCACGAGCAACCGTTCTTTCGCCAACTGTCTGATTAAATGAAAATGAATCTCCCGGTCCAATAATCGTTCCGGAAATAGCTTTAGCAGATAGTAATACATTCTGTGCTCTGCCAGCAACGTGGGGGTTGAAATAGGTTTTGAATTCTCCGATAACCTTCTCATCAATTCCAATTAATTGTTCATCGCGAATGTTAGGTTCCGTAACGTATATTGGCAATCGTGTTTCGTTGGTTCCAACCGGTAATGAAAGAAGTTGCTCGACTAATTCTTTCTCGGATAAAATCACACGAGGAATTCCCTTAATAATTGAACCATCCTCAGCAAGCTTAGGGTTTTGCATCGGAGTATCAATTTCACTAGCGATCTCCCGGGCCAGTGAACGAATGGAATTTTCATCTATACTCATTCCCATCTGATAGCCATAATCGTTTAGCGAAATTTCATAGTTAGCTTGATTATATTCGTCTACTAAATTAATTTCCCAATATACAGGTGCTTTCATTTCAATTAAAGTTTCAACAGATCTTGAATGATTACTAACGGCTAACACATCTTGACCATTTGTATTACTGCAGGCTACTAGTAAAATTGGAACGAATACCAACATTCTTTTCATCCCTCATCCTCCTTCAACACACTAATTACTATATGAATATCTCAAAAGACTAATTCCATATAATTACATCGGACTAGCAGATTTATTTAGGAGAGTTTTAAAAAGAACAAAAAAAGTATTTCAAAAGAATAATTCCCGTTGAAATACTTTCTAAGACAATCTTAAGATTTACATTTGATCCTTACGCTTTCCATTTTTAAACACTAAGCCACTGCGCTCATATTCAATATCTCCTACATTCAACCGAAAATTGACCACTCTAGCAGCTGCAAAGAAATAATCTGAAAGACGATTTAAATAAGTTAAAACAATCGGATTATATTCAGCCTGTTGCTCAACTAACTGTACAACTTCGCGTTCAGCTCTTCTTGCAACCGTTCGACAAATATGCAATGTTGCGGACGGGATGGAGCCACCCGGTAGAATGAAGCGCTCCAGTGTAGGTGCTTCTTCTATGTAGCAATCAATTCTCTCTTCTAAAAACTCAATCATCTCAAGAGAGGTTTTATATGAAAGCTTCTCCGTTTCTTTCACCATTGCCAAATCGCCGCCACAATCAAATAGTTCGTGCTGAATTTTGGTTAGCTCTGCTTTAATATCTAGGAAAAGCTTATCATCTAATTGAGTCACACATTGTCCAACAAAGGAGTTTAATTCATCTGTCGTACCATACGCGACTACTCTTGCGTTATTCTTAGACACTCTACCGCCTACAACACTTGTTTTCCCTTGGTCACCTGTTCGTGTATATAGTTTCATTTAATAGCACCTCTATTTTTATAAAGTAGTATCATCAATAATCAATCTTATTATTATAGTATATCAAATGAAGCTAAACTAAAAGAAAATTCAAAAATTTAATTCGCCGATTTCTGACAATTCCATTGACAAGACGATCAGATCAAGATAAAGTTAGAAACAATTTCATATGTTGGGAATGGGTACTTTGAATGTTTCAAAGTTTAAAAGGGAATTCGGTGTAAATCCGAAGCGGTCCCGCCACTGTATTAGATGAATCACATTGAACAAGTCACTGGCGACAGCTGGGAAGACCAATGTGGTGATGAGTCTAGAGCCAGGAGACCTGCCGATTTCAACGACACTGTTTTTTACCTACGGGAGATAGGGAGGTGTTAACTATTCTGTTTATTTGTGTTGGACATATAAGGATATAGTTACCCTACTTTAGGTGTAGCTATATCCTTTTTTAATTTATTTTAATTTTAACTGGGGGAATATGAATGAGTAAAGTACAAACGAGTAATCTGGGTTATCCACGCATTGGAGAACAACGAGAATGGAAAAAAACACTGGAATCCTTTTGGTCTGGACAGATTTCTGAAACCGAATTACATGAGCAAATGAAGTCATATCGGTTGAATAATCTTCGTAAACAACAAGATAAGGGAATCGATCTAATCCCTGTCAATGATTTCACCTATTATGATCATGTCCTTGATACAGCAGTAATGTTTGGACTAGTTCCAAATCGTTTTGCCTATTCTGGAGGAAAGGTACCTCTTTCAACTTATTTTGCAATAGCTCGAGGTGGAGAAGCACAGGCTAGCGAAATGACAAAATGGTTTGATACCAATTACCACTATATTGTACCTGAATGGAATAACCAAACGCCAACCCTTGTCGATAACAAGCCACTCCAAGCATTTATTGAAGCGAAAGACGAACTTAATATTAACGGTAAGCCAGTCATTCTTGGACCATTCACTTTCTTAAAACTATCGAAAGGCTATAGTGAAAGTCAATTTGAACAATTGTTACTCAGTTTATTACCACTTTATTCTCAAGTGCTACAGGAATTAGCTGAGGCAGGGGCATCTTTAGTCCAAATTGACGAACCGATATTAGTCAAAGACTTATCCAAAAATGAATTTGAATTATTTAAAACAATTTACCAACAACTTAACAAGGCAGTTCCTTCTATTGACATTTTACTTCAAACCTATTTCGAGAGCGTTGATTTTTATGAAGAGTTAATTCAATTACCCGTGAAAGGGATTGGACTTGATTTTGTTTATGGAAAAGATGAGAACTTAAATGCCATTCGATCTTTCGGCTTTCCTGAAGATAAGATTTTAGGAGTAGGAATAATTGATGGTCGTAATATTTGGAAAAGCAATCTAAAAGAAGCATATGATTTGTTGTGTGACCTTGAAACCTATGTTCCTTATTCTAATCAATTGCTTCAACCTTCCTCTAGCCTACTACATGTACCTGTGACATTACAGCACGAAGATACGTTGGATCCTTTAGTTAAAAATGCACTCTCTTATTGTGATGAAAAGCTTGATGAACTAGTAATCATTCAGAAGTTGATTGAAGAGCCAGACGATCATATCAACCTTCTCGTTAGTCATCAGGAGGGCGTTGAACAATTGGCTAACTCTTCATGGAGACAGCAGTATGATCGACCAAACTTACTAACAAAGCGGAAAACTGAATTTTCAAATCGTTTTAATATTCAACAGGATAAATGGTCATTGCCATTATTACCTACAACAACAATCGGAAGCTTTCCGCAAACAAAAGAGGTTCGCCAAACACGCTTCAAGTGGCGTAAAGGTGAATTAACTCATAAACAGTATCAAGACCAAATCGAAGCCCATATAGAGAAATGGATTAGAATTCAAGAAGATCTTGATTTAGATGTTCTTGTGCATGGTGAATTTGAGCGAAATGATATGGTTGAGTTTTTTGGTGAAAAGCTAGATGGCTTTGCTTTTTCTAGAAATGGTTGGGTTCAATCTTACGGGTCACGTTGCGTAAAACCACCAATTATTTTCGGAAACGTGACGTTCACTTCATCTATGACAGTAGCCGAATCAGTTTTTGCACAATCCCTAACTTCAAAACCTGTAAAAGGAATGCTAACGGGGCCTGTTACGATATTAAATTGGTCGTTTGTTCGTAATGATCTTCCACACCAAGAAGTAGCCTATCAGATCGCAGAGGCCCTCCTAACCGAGGTTAAGGCACTTGAGGCAGCAGGTATTACAATGATTCAAATGGATGAACCAGCTCTTCGTGAAGGCTTACCATTAAAAGATCATAAGCATCAGCACTATTTGTCTTGGGCTGTTGAAGCATTCAGAATGAGCACCTCTGATGTTGAGGATACAACCCAAATCCATACACATATGTGCTATAGCGAATTTAATGAAATTATTAAAGCGATTGATGATTTAGATGCGGATGTCATTTCAATTGAGACATCTAGAAGTCATGGAGAGATTATCGAAGCATTTGAAACAAATGTGTATGAGAAGGGAATTGGTCTTGGGGTATATGATATACATAGCCCACGTATTCCAAGTGCAGATGAAATGCTGACTGTCATTGAACGGGCACTAAATGTTCTTCCGACTGAACTATTCTGGGTTAACCCAGATTGCGGACTTAAGACAAGATCAGAACAAGAAACAATTGACGCCTTAAAGGAAATGGTCAAAGCAGCTCACCTTGCCCGTAAAAAAGTAAATCAGACGATCACTAACTCCTAAGGAGGAAGTATGAGAAATGAATTAATATATTTTCTTCAACATTCAAATGATGAAAAGATAATCATCTCTCTAATCAAAAATATGGACGCGAACAGCCTAGTAACACTACTTAACCATCTTCAATTTACAGATGAGATTACTGAGAAACGCTGGTTAAAAAGTATAAGATCTATTCTTTAATGAACGGTTATTCGAATAAATTATAAATAAAAACTAAACGGTTCATTAACCGTTTAGTTTTTTGGTATATAAAAAGAAAATTCAGTTCCTTCATTCAGTTTACTGTGAACAGAAATATGACCATCATGTGCTTCAACTATATTTTTAGCGATAGCAAGTCCAAGCCCCGTTCCACCGCGACTCCTAGTTCTAGCCTTATCCGCTTTGTAAAAGCGTTCAAAAACGTAAGGGAGATCTTCCTCAGGAATACCTGTCCCTGTATCACTCACATCAAATTTAGTCCCATGATCATATGAGTTGACTCGTAATGTCACATTACCCTGTTCATTTGTATGACGAATCGCATTATGCACTAAATTCGTCAAAACCTGGTCTAATCGATCAGGATCGACTTCAATCCATGCATCTGCTCTTTCGTCCTCTAATTCCAATTGGATATTCTGTTCTTTAGCAAAACCTTGAAACTTTCGAACAACTCGCTCCATAAATGGTGCCAATTCGATCGTTTCAATATTTAATTCAACATGCCCTGCTTCCATCCTTGCTAAGTCTAAAAGCTCATTTACTAAGCGTCCCATACGTAAAGACTCATCATAAATGATCCTCGCCATTTCTTTCTTCTCTTCATCTGATGCAGCTATATCATCGATAATCGCTTCGCTATAGCCTTGAAGCATTGAAATCGGTGTTCGTAACTCATGTGACACATTAGCGATAAAATCTTTTCGTAATTTATCATGACGTCGTTCCTCAGTCATATCTCTAAAGACCGCAACAGCTCCACGAATAACATGCTGGTCATAGAGAGGTGTCATTAGAATAGTCCAGCTTCTTCCTTGCATGTCGAATTCAATCACCTGTTCCTTTTCAAGTGAAACCACTTTTTCAAACAGAAATTGAAGTGCCTCTGGTATTTGATCCGCTGAGGATTCCCCAGAGCCCTGTTCATAATACCAACTTTGAATAAATCGCTCTGCAGGCGGGTTAGTGAGCACAACATTTCCTCTTTTATCAAGAGTAATGACTCCGTCTGCCATACTGACTAAAATACGAGAAAGCTGTTCTTTCTCTTGATTCAATGCGTGAATATTATTATTCAATTCCCGACCCATTCGATTAAAAGCGATTGCCAACTGCCCTATTTCGTCATGTGTCAGTATAGGGATTTTTGTTTTAAACTTACCCTGAGCTACCTCAAGAGCTACCTCACGCATTTTCCTAAGAGGAGCAGTAATTCTTGACGACAGGAAAAAGGCAAAAACTGTTGTTAAAATAATCGCAATTCCAGCTGAAAAATAAATAATCTGTCTTGTTTCCTGGGTTGCCGAATCAATTGTCGAAAGGGATTGATACATAAAGACCGCACTATCATTTAATTGTTCTGGCTGCAAGGGAACACCAACAATCATAATTTCAGATTGTACTTCTTCCTCACCTTGACCTACAAAAGGGAAATCACCTTCCGTTCGTACGACTTGTTCTCCAGCAAAAACCTCAGATAAAGTCTCATTTGTGAAGAGAGTGGAAAGTGAGACCTGATGGGCTTCTTGATCATCACTACCCCATATTTTCTCTCCTTCAATTAAGATAATAATTTGAGTTTCAAGTGCTTGTGCGTATTGGTTAATCATATACAGTGCTTCACTTTTATCCTCATGACCTTCATAAATTGAAGCAATCATATTCGCATGATTAATGAGTCTTTCTTCAGCTTCATTGACATGAAAGCGCTCAAAGGATTGTAAGAGAGCCACCATTAATATCGTAAGAACGAAAGATACAAGTAACAATATCGTAAACCATAACTTACCAACAACACTTCGCCAGAGCATTACTCTTTCACTGCCTCAAATTTGTAGCCAATTCCCCAGACCGTTGAAATCATTGAAGCTGCCTCTGGAGAAATCTTATTTAGCTTCTCTCTTAATCGTTTAATATGTGTATCAACCGTTCTTAAATCACCAAAGAAATCATAATTCCAAACATCCTTTAATAGTTGTTCACGAGAAAAAACCTTATCAGGAGACTGGGCAAGATAATGCAACAATTCATACTCTTTTGGTGTTAGTCCAATTTCCTGATCAAGCACTGTTACACGATGGGCATCATTATCAATCATTAAATGTTGAAAAACAAGAACATCCTTCGTTTGAGTATCCGTTTGCATAAATTTCGTTGTAGATGAACGGCGTAAAAGTGCCTTCACACGTAATACAACCTCTCTAGGACTAAACGGCTTAACAATATAATCGTCAGTTCCGACCTCAAACCCTTGAACTCGATTAGCTTCTTCACCTTTAGCTGTTAACATCATTACAGGTGTTGCCTTTGTTTTTCGTAGCTCTTGACAAACCTCTATCCCATCCATGCCTGGCATCATTATATCAAGTAGAATTAAATCATATTCATCATTAAGAGCCATTTCTAGTGCCTGCTCCCCATTTTCAGCTTCTATTACTTCATAATTTTCTCTTTCTAAATACATTTTTAACAAACGACGGATACGATCTTCGTCATCAACGACGAGAATTCTAGCTTCTTTTTCCATTTTGCAACCTCCATCAACATTTTATATTAGTGTAACATGTATTTTAATCTTCTAAAAACAATACTTATGTAAGAAAACCCTCGCACGAGCGAGGGTTTTCACTTAAAGGGCATATGAGTGTAAACCTGCAATTACAAGGTTAACAAACACTAGATTAAACATAATAATCGCAAACCCAATAACACATAACCAGGCTGATTTTTCTCCTTGCCATCCTTTTGAAAGACGTAAATGTAAATAAGCAGCATAAAACAAAAATGTAATTAATGCCCATACTTCCTTTGGATCCCATCCCCAGAAGCGCGTCCAGGCTATTTGAGCCCATATCATAGCAAATATTAAACCACCAAGCGTAAAGACTGGAAAGCCAATAGCTATCGCACGATAACTTATTTCATCAATCGCTTGTGGATTAACTCCTTTAACAATCGGTTGAATGACTGCCCCAATTCGTTTACGTAAAACCAAACGTAGAACCCAATAAAGGATAATTCCACTAAGAAGTGACCAAATGACAGTATTAAGATCATCTGCTCGTACCATTGCTGGAGCTGAAAGTAATGGCGTCAAACGGTCTTCTGTTAATAATTGTCCTTCATTGGGACCAATCAATGCAGGAACATTGTAGACAATCTCCGCTTCAGCACCTGTTTCATCGACATAAGAAAACGTCGCTTCGTAGTTAAGGGCACTAAAGAGACTTCCAACTAAAATATACGCAATTAAGCTAATCAACCCGTACATAATTGTTTCAAGTGCCCGGGTTTGTTTACTTGCTTTTGTAAAATCAATCGTTCGAATTAAATATATGAGTCCTGCTGCAAATCCAATTGATAAAATCCCCTGTCCAAGTGCAACAGTTATAACATGAATCGTTAACCAGTTGCTTTGTAATGCTGGGATTAATGGTGCGACTTCTCCAGGAAACATTGAAGCATAAGCTATGATTAACATAACAACCGGCATCGTAAACAATCCTAGATAATTAGAACGATAAATAGCATATAGAATGACAAAGGCAAAACCCATTGCAATTCCTAAAAAGGTCATATATTCAAACATATTACTTACAGGTGGATGACCTGCAACAGACCATCGGGTAATGAAATAACCAATGGATAGGAGAGAAGCTAAAATAGAGAAAATATAACCGATTTTCCCCAATCTATTTCCCTTCATCTCACCCTCTTTGTTGCGCCACTTTCTTCCTGTTACCGATACCGCAAATGAAATGGTTGCACCGAGATACATGAAAAACGCAATAAAGAGGAGATTCTCACTAACTTCTAACATGCTAAAGCCTCCTCAAACTATTCTTTATTTTTCTCTTCTTCCTCTTCAGTTTGATCAGCAGGTGAAGGAATTCCTGTTCCTTCTAGTACATAATCAATATCTTTTCGAAGGGAAAGATAATTTTTATTTGTATGACCTGCAATTAAGAATTCACCGTTGATTTGTTGCAGCCAGATTCGTCGATGTGCCCAGTACGAGCCTTGGACTAATCCTATCATAAAAATAATCCCACCAAGAATTAGGAATGGCAGAGTATAATCTTTTCTTAATGCTAGAGCCGTGACATGTCTGGTCTCAACATCAACAAATGACATCTTGTATTGATTCTCTCCTAAAGGTTCCAAGTTCGTTTGGATTCCAACAAAGCTTACTTCTCCTTCAGGCGTTTCAGGGGTATACATATCAAAGATAAAAACAGGATTATTAGGCACCTTTGATCGTGTAGATGGAACATCATCATTCAAATAAAAGTCTTGAAAATATTGTCTAATTTCAACACGATAGCCTTCGCCCAAGTCATACGTTGATTCAGGGCTCATTAAATCAATATCAAGACGACCAAACGTCTCTCCTGTTTCTTTATTTTCTAACGTGAAACTTAATACACTTAACTCATTTAATTTATAATCTACTTGATAAAGGGCAAAACCATCAAATTTCATCGGTTGATTTACTTTTATCGGATGATGATCAATTTCAATTAATTCACTCTCTTCACCGATGATTTCTGTTTCTTCACGTTCATATAAAATCGCATCAGTTTGATAGTTTTTTACAACTGATGACCCTTTTCTCTCAATTGCTTCCTTAAAAATTTCATCCTGGTCATCATATAATTCAAGCATGAATTTTTCATTATGAACATGATATTTCCCATCTGTATTAGGGACAACAACGGTGTCACCTTCACGAATCCACAAATGATCATCCACATACATACCAGGAAAATATCGCAGCATACAGCCAAGTAAAAAGACAATCAATCCGATATGATTAACATAAGGCCCCCAACGTGCAAAGCGTCCTTTTTCGGCAACAATATTACCGTTTTCTTCAGAAATCTTATATTTTTTCTGTTTCAGCTTCTTTTGAATGGCAACTAGCTGTTGGTCAACATTTTCAACTTTTGACTGTCCAAAGATTCGTTGTCTTTTCAAGAAGTTCTGATGCCTTGTCACACGTTGCTTCTTCAAGGCTCTGTACAATGGAAAAAAACGATCAATACTTGCAATAAGAATTGATACGCCAAGTGAAGCAATTAAAAGCATATACCACCACGAACCATATAAATTATGAAACCCAAGTTCATAATATAGCTTACCAGTAAAACCATACTCAGCTTCATAATGCTCTGCGGGATCTACTAATGGCGGAATATACATCTCTTGAGGATAAATCGTTCCAAATGATGACGCGACTAGGGTCAAAACGATAATCCAAATTCCTACTTTAACAGAAGAAAAAAACATCCAAATCTTGTCTATAAAAGTAGTTGTGTACGTTTGTGAACGTCTAGCGACACCCTCATATTTCATATCGAGTAATTTTTGATTTTCATTTTCTTGCAGTGGCTTACCACACGATTCACAAACAATCGTGCCTTGTGGATTTTTGTGTCCACATTCACATGTAAATTGACTCATTTTCCCCACACCTCAATTACGTTCCAGGTTTTATACGCTCCATGAAGTCTCTAATAAGTTGATCAGGCATTCCACCAGTATGAACGTCAACGATTGTCCCATGTTCATCAATTAAAATTGTTGCGGGTAATGGACTTATTCCGTAAGCATCTGCGATAATATCGTCTTTGTCTATCGCAACTGGAAACGTAAGATTATACCGTTCAACAAAGCTCTCAACCGTTAATTCGGGTTCATTGACATTAATAGCAAGAATTTCTACTCCTTGGTCTTTATATTCTTGATATAATTCTTCCATAATCGGCATTTCCTTTTCACAGGGTGGACAAAAGGTTCCCCAAAAATTCAAAAAGACGCCTTTGCCTTCTAAACCTTTTAATTCGATGCGTTGACCTTCAAGATCATGAATGACAAAATTCTTCGACTCTTCTCCAACTTTTGCTAAGCTACGATCAGCAAAAAAGTTGGAATAGAACGTATAGGCGAGGGCAGCACCAATAATGACTAGAATGCTTGTACGCATAATTAACCGTTTTTGTTTCACACTGATTCTCCCCTTCACACATACTTATTTTTCTACTTGTTATTATAACGTTCAAAAAAGGGTTATGTTGATTCCCTTTATGACGGTTTGGTGACAGCTAATTCACGTAAATGTTTGACCTCAATTGGTTTCAATGGGCGGACATCGCCTGGATTCATTCCTTTAAGGTTTAAGAAACTATACTCTTCACGCTTAAGCTTCAACACTGGATGGCCAATAGCTTCAAACATACGGCGAACTTGTCGATTTCTTCCTTCATGAATCGTTAAGCGAACAATAGATGTTTGCTTTTTCTTGTCCATTGACATTAGCTTGACCTTTGCTGGTGCCGTTTTACCATCCTCTAAAACAACTCCTGTTTGAAGCTGCTTCAGCATTTCTCTGCTAGGAATCCCTTTTATTTTAGCAACATATACTTTTTCAACCTTGAATTTCGGATGCATCAATTGATTAGCAAAATCCCCGTCATTCGTTAGTAGAATTAGACCAGACGTATCATAGTCAAGTCGTCCAACCGGAAATACTCGTTGTTCGACTTCAATATAATCTGTCACTACTTTCCGGTCCTTGTCATCCTTCACACTAGAGATCACACCACTTGGTTTATACATTAAGAAATAAACCGGTTCTTCGCGATCAATAGGCACTCCTTCTACTTCAATCTCATCCTTATTTGGCGTTACTTTAACTCCAAGTTCACGAATGACTTTCCCATTAACGGTTACTTTCCCGTCAACAATTAACTGTTCTGCTTTGCGCCGAGAGGCAATCCCAGCTTGTGCAATGACTTTTTGTAATCTTTCCATCATGTTCACCTCATGTACCATCATACTCTTCAGAAAATAAATTCACAAGTTATTACGATGGTTGTTTCATAAGCAAAAAAAAGAACAGGTATATAACCCGTCCTTACATCCCGAACACATATGAAACGATTAATATTGAAGCAACGATTCCCACTAAATCAGCTAACAATCCTACCTTTAATGCATCACCCATTTTCTTGATCCCAACAGCTCCAAAATAGACTGTTAGAACATAAAAGGTCGTATCCGTACTCCCTTGCATTGTCGAGGCTAATCTTCCAATGAATGAATCTGGACCAAATGTGGCAATTAAGTCTGATGTCATACCTAGTGCACCATTTCCCGAAATCGGACGGATCAACGCTAACGGAACGATCTCAGAAGGTACCCCAATTGCTTGTAAGGCTGGTTTTAGGAACTCAATAATAAAATCCATTGCTCCAGAGGCACGAAATACAGAGATAGCGACAAGCATTCCTACTAAATAGGGAATAATAGAAATCGCCATGTCAAACCCTTCTTTGGCACCCTCGACAAAGGTCTCATACGTAGGTACTTGCTTATACGTTCCATACATAAGAACAAAGGCAATTAAAACCGGAATGAACCAAATAGAAACAACAGTGATCCACTCCATTTACACTCGCCCCTTTCTTAGCCTTCTATAATAAAAGTAGCGATCAATCAGTATCGCACCAAGTGTCGAACATGTCGTTGCCACAAGGGTTGTTCCAACAATCTCTGTAGGAGAAACAGACCCGTAGCTCATTCGAATGGAGATGACTGTAGTCGGAATTAACGTTATACTTGCAGTATTAATAGCAAGCAATGTGATCATCGATCGACTCGCATAATCTCTTCCTTCATTTAACTCTTTTAACTGCTGCATTGCTTTTATACCCATTGGTGTCGCTGCATTCCCAAGACCAAATAAGTTGGCGGTCATGTTAGATAAGATATAACCCATTGCAGGATGATTAGGAGGAACCTCAGGGAAAATCCTTTTTACTAGTGGTTCCATTACTCGAGCTAACGACTTTAATAGTCCTGCCACTTGGGCAATTCGCATTAGTCCTAACCAAAATACAAGTATACTAATTAAACCTAAACAGATTGTTACCGCTTCCTGTGCACCCGAGAAAATTGCCTCATTAACCTCTTCCATCCTGCCATTAATCGCTGCGAAAACAATACCAATAACAAGCATGGACATCCAGATTTTATTTATCATCTGGTCTCACTCCGATAGTAAAAGAAAAAATTTCTAAGAAACGTGTCCATAAACCTTTCTTTTCTTCAATAACAGGTGGATCATATAGCAACGGAACCTCCCCTATGACATCGTCATAGACCTTAAGCTCCACTTTACCTACAGGTTGCGGGGGCACAAAATCATCGGCTCTTTCTGATGTGGGTGGTTCATATAGGCTCATTTCCACTTTAAGAGCTTTTCTTTCCGCTGCTGAAAGTGGATAATCAAAAGCATATGGAGCATATACATGATCTTTGTAATATTCATCCTCGATATTGTCAATAATCCCTTGTTCTACCAGTGTTTCTACTTTATATGTCTCGAAAGCCCAGTTAAATAAATTCATATGATCGTGCCAATCACTAGGGGCATTGAGTGTGACAACAATATAATCATTCCCCTCCTTAGAAGCTGTAGAAACGAGTGTGCGTTTGGCACGCTTTGTATAACCAGTCTTCCCACCGGTCGAATACTTATATAGCTCTGTTAAAAGTCGATTTTTATTCCCCCATACACGTGTTTGATCTCCTTCTACTCTATGACTCTTAGTAGATACAATTGTTTGATAATCTTCATAATTCATTGCATATTGAGTTAGAAGAGCCATATCATGTGCAGTTGAAAAATGATCTTCATGATCATCTAGACCATGAGGATTTTGAAACATCGTATTGAGCATACCTAGTTGCTTTGCTTTTTCATTCATCATGTAAACAAAGCCTTCCAAACTACCACCTACATGCTCTGCAATAGCGACAGCCGAATCATTTCCACTTCTAAGCATGAGCCCGTATACTAGATCCTCTAGTTTCATCTTTTCTCCTGCTCGTAAATAAATGGATGATCCCTCGGTCCCTTCTGCTCTAGTGCTGATCTCGACCATTTCATCCATTTTCCCTGATTCGATCGCTAGCAAAGCTGTCATGATCTTCGTTATGCTAGCAATCCTCATTGGTTGATCTGCATTTTTAGCAAAGAGAATTCTTCCTGATTCCTGTTCCATTAAAATAGCTCCTTGAGCTGAAACATGGCGATAATCAGCTTTTGCTACCGGTTGAAACATAGGCCATAGAAATAAAAGTACTAATGAAATAAGTGCCCACTTTTTCCTCATTCCAATCCCCGTCCTGTCCTTAATATAGTGTCTACATTAGCACTTTTTTCTTTAGTGCCATGTCCAATTCGTGCTCTTATTAGCCAAGTCTATGCAGGACAACCAATGATATGACAGTTCATTTGTTTAGAAATGTAGAAAAAGAAGAAGACTAACTAGGACAGGAGGTTTTCTTGTGGAAGTCCATGATCTACTCAATATTTTCGGACGAATCATTTCGATTTTGCCGTTACTACTTGGAATTACCCTATTTATGGGCAGACGTGTTGTCGGTGAAATGCCTATTTTCGATTTTCTCGTTATCATTACATTAGCCTCTGTGACCGGTGCCGATATTGCAGATCCTAGCGTCAACCACGTTTACACAGCATTCGCGATTGTTTTTATCGGTCTTTTCCAGAAATTGATCGGGTTATTAATAATAAAAAAACGGGTATTTGGAAAATTAGTCACATTTAAACCAATTGAAGTGATTAAAAATGGTGAAATTCTTGTCGATAATTTAAGATCAGTTCAATACTCAATTGATAATGTTTTACAATTGCTTCGTCAAAAAAATATTTTCAACATAGCGGATGTCGAATTAGCTATTATCGAGGCAAGTGGGAAAATAAGTGTCAAAAAAAAGCCGGAGAAAACAACCCCGACGATTGAAGATCTTGGTCTAAAAAAATGGAACACTGGTTTAGCTTATCCGTTGATTATTGAAGGAAAGATAGACAATACTGTCCTATCCCACCTAAACTTAACAGAAGAGACAGTTCGAAAAAAACTTTTAGACAAAGGGATTATTAGAATTGAGGAAATCTTTTTATGTACGATTAATGATCAAAATGAATTACATCTTGCATACACAAATCAATTAAGTAAACTTGAGGAGCTTGAACATTGATTCAATAAATAAATCCCACTGCTAGCTATCTTTAACAGAGGGATTACCAATTTAGTTAATCTATTTTTGAGTGTAAGGTGATACCGATTTGTATACTTCCTTCATTTGATCAGCACACCATTGATATGTTTTCTTAGCTTGTGGATTTTCTGTGTCTAAAACGAATGTTTCTAAGTCTGCTTGCACTTGTTTCATACTAGTTTCAAGCATGGGCAATTCAGTTGGTTTAGGAACTTGAAGAACATCATCAAATAAATCGATTGCTAACTGTCCGTATTCATCGATTTGGGCTAAAAAGACATTTTCCACAATTGCGTTCATTTTCTCAAGCTCGGTTTTTAACCACTCTTGATTAAGCCCCCTCGTAGCTAAAGGCTCGTGTAATATTTTTCCATCCGTGATTACCGTTTCAGGTTCCTTAATTGGTGGTACCCTTTGATGTAACAACTTAGACGTAATTGGTTGTTGCTCTTTCTTTACAAGAACATTCAATTCACCATTTCCTTCAAGAATTGCGAATTCAACATCAGCGAATTGAAACACCTGTTTTGTTCTTAATTTACGAAGGAGCTCATCTGTCGTTAGATGTTGTTTTTTCATATTATCCTCAAGAATTTTTCCATCTTTCATGATCGGAATTCCCTTTCCATAAATTCCATTACGAAACATCGTACTCTTGACACTTAAAATATTGATTAATAATGATCCCCCTGCCCAGATCGTGATCGCAATTAGAAAATAGGTAATGGGAATTGAGAGCGAAAAAGAACCTACAGCTAGAATAACTGCAATCGCAGCCATCAATCCAAATTCTAATTGTGAGGCTTCACCGATAGGTTTTCTAATTAAAAGCCTCCCAATAGCGATCAACAAGACAAAGCCAACAAAACTTCTTAATGCGACTTCAATCCACCCTTCCATAAATTCCCTCCTTTCTACTGTGGTTGATATTGTGGCTCTTGAAATTCTATTTCTCCCTTGCGTTTCTCTACCTCTTGAATGATCGTCCTTACCTTTAATGCACCCTGGTGGAATGCTGCACTCGCCTCTTCCTCTTTTGTTTTTAGGGCAAGTGAGGATAATGTTGCTTCAATTGATTGAAGAGAGATTAATGTGCTTTGGACCTTACTACCAACAGTCATATCATCATTCCTATCCTTTTGGTTTAAAAACGAGTGATGCGAAGAACCCAAAGATAATCGCTGCAGAAATCCCGGCACTCGTAACTTCAAAAATACCAGTCAATACACCAATGATTCCACTAGCCTCTGCCTCAGCCATCGCACCATGTACAAGTGAGTTTCCGAAGCTCGTAATAGGTACCGTTGCCCCTGCACCAGCAAAATCAATTAATGGCTCATACAACCCTAAGCCATCTAAAACAGCTCCAGCTACCACAAGTGTGCTCATTGTATGTGCTGGGGTGAGCTTAACCACATCCATTAAAATTTGACCAATTACACAAATTAACCCACCTACGATAAATGCTGAAAGAAAAATCATTTCACACCTCCAGCTTCAATTGAAACCGCGTGGGCGATACACGGAATTGTTTCCTTCTGTTGAAACGATAACGGTGATAATAATGCACCTGTTGCAACAACTAATATTCGTTTTAATTCACCTTTTTTAATTCGATTCAATAAATGCCCATAAGTGACCGAAGCTGAACAACCCGGACCACTTGCACCGGAAAAAACAGGTTGTCCTTCTCGATAAATCATTAATCCACAATCCTGGAAGGTTTCTTCTGCAATATCCAATCCTTTTTCTTTCAGTAATTCTTTAGCAATGGGTAGACCAATTTCACCGAGATCTCCTGAAGCAATCAAATCATAGTGATCCGCAGGCAAGTTTCGATCACGAAAATGAGCCAAAATGGTATCAGCCGCAGCAGGAGCCATAGCCCCACCCATATTAAAAGGATCAGAAAGACCCATATCAACCACTTTTCCGATCGTAGCTGAGGTAACAATCGGACCTTCTCCTTTAGAAGATACAACCGCCGCCCCCGAAGCGGTTACGGTCCATTGGGCTGTTGGAGGCTTTTGTCCTCCGTACTCTGTTGGATAACGAAATTGTTTTTCGGTAGCTGCATTATGACTCGATGCAGCTGTCACAATACGATCGGCTCCGTTAGAATTTACAATATAGGAACCAAGGGCAAGTCCCTCCATCGAAGTCGAACATGCCCCAAACAAACCCATATAAGGAATTGCTAATGTTCGACCAGCGAAGCTTGAAGGAGTAATCTGATTAATTAAATCTCCAGCAAACATAAATTGAATGTCGGAATTTTGTAACTCTGCTTTTTCAATTGCTTTTGTAATCGATTCCTCTAATAATACCTTTTGAGCCTTTTCATAAGAATCTTGTCCTAGCCATAAATCATCATGTAAGATGTCAAAATCATCTGCTAGGTTACCATTACCTTCAAAAGGCCCACCAATGGTTCCAGTCGAAATAATCACCGGATTATTTTCATAAATCCATGTTTGTTGACCTTGGATCATTTTACATCCCACCTAACTTTAAGAATATCGATTTAATTAAGGCGATGACAAATGCTGCAACAGTACCGAAAACGATAACCGAGCCAGCAAGTTTAAAGATTTTTCCACCGACTCCAAGAACATACCCCTCTGTTCGATGTTCGATTGCTGCAGAAGCGACTGAGTTTGCAAACCCTGTAACAGGAACAGCCGTTCCCGCTCCTGCAAACTGAGCAAAGCGGTCATACACACCAAAACCAGTTAGTAATACAGAGATAAAAATGAGTGTAGCGACAGTCGGATCACCAGCTGTTCGTTGAGTAAAATCAAAAAACGTATAATAAAAGACATGAATGCATTGACCAATTAAACAAATGGTTCCACCAATTAAAAATGCTTTTAAACAGTTCTTTCCTACAGGCCTTTGCTTCTCATGTTTTTTGGCTAATTGCTGATATTTCTCTTGTGCTGGTGTAACATTTTTCTTTTTACTCGTAGACATCAGATCACCTTATCCTTTCATCATGTCCTCTAGTTCTGTTAGTTTATTCTCTAGCCTTTTCTCACTAATTGATCGATTCTTTAATGCTTGTTCCAATTTTTCTAACTCCATAAAAATCTTCTGATCTGTTGAAACATGTACTGAGGCATTTGGATATTTTTTCTTTACAGCTTGGTGGCTCGATTTTCTAATTTCATTTAATCGAAACCGATCAAAATGCTTTACTCTTGGTGCAAGATAAATCGCATCCTTTACAGCGACGCCTTTAATTTCAACGACTTCCTCCATTGATAACACAATTTGCTTCGCTTCATCTGCTTGTTCTTGATTAATAAGGACTTCATTTGATAATTGCAACGGTTTTATATCTTTTGTGGGTTCCATTTGACAACCCGTTACAAACAGTATTCCACAAACTATGGTTAATACGAATGCTTTCATTTTCGTCACTCCTTTTCTATATGTATGAGTTTGACACGAATCAATCAAGACCCGTGTCAATCGTCAAAAAATTAATTCTTATACTGAGGCTCTTCTTCTTCAACTTGTTGCATTCTAGGTGTTAAGCCGTCAATAACTGTCTGCGTTTGAGTTGCCATTTGCTGATACAATGTTTTGGCTTGCTGGTTTTCCGTTTCAAGTGCAAATGTTTCTAAGCTAGCTTGAGCACTTTTTAAACCTGCGATTGTTTGCTTCATTTTTGCTGCTACAGTCATGAGTAATCCTCCCAAAATTTCACTTACACCTATATCATGTTGACGACGAGATGAAATTATTAGAGGGAATTTATTGAAACAACGGAAAAAGAGTATGCTAAACTTAATGGAGAATGGGAGGAATTACTTTGCCTACTAATAGCACGTATTTCATTTTAGCGATTTTAACTGTTGTGTTCCTTATTTGGATTGTCTTGATATTGCTACGAATGCAAAAGTCAATGAACCGTTTTATATCATCAACAAATAATCGATTTGTTAAAATCGAAAATAAAATTCATAACGAATTAATGGAAGAAAAGAAAGCACATCTTTTGCTTTTAATGTATGATGTTCGGGAAGTAGTCGCTAAACAAAAATCTGATATTTATCCTAGAGCAATCAGCAATTTGCCACTCTCTTCTGGAATAAATGACAGAGAATTAGCAGAACTTTTCCCAGCTAACAAAGCACTACTCATAAAGCAATTCTGGGATTCATATCAGGATTATGTTGAGGAACATTGGCTTAATAAGAATGGGCAATTTAAAACCATTTTTCGTGGGCAATCGCAGGACATCACAAGTGAACTAGGCAAGCTTCATCTCTCTTCTAAAAGCTTAGCCTCACAAATGGATCATTGGCTCAGGGAAATTAACTCTGCTACATAAGTTCCCCTTTCCACGCACAAACTACCAACAAGATCCTTGATAAAGGAGTTACACTTGTGAACACAAATTTCATCTCCTTAACCATTGAACTCCTTGTTGGTTTTTTTGCACTTTTAATCATGACGAAAGTACTTGGCAAAAATCAAATTACACAATTAACCCCATTTGACTTCATTTCAGCACTCGTTCTGGGAGAATTAGTCGGAAATGCAATCTACGATAAAGAGATCGGATTACAGTATATTCTTTACGCTGTCATTTTGTGGGGAGCATTAATCTATACAATTGAAATCATTACACAGAAATTCCGGAAATCAAGAGTCTTTTTAGAGGGAAAGCCTTCGATCGTGATTGCAAATGGTCATATCCAGTATAAGGAATTGAAGAAGAACAAAATTGACTTTGATCAACTATTTCATCTTTTACGAGCAAAGGGAGTCTTTTCAATGCGAGAGGTTGAATACGGAATTCTCGAAACGAATGGATCCGTTAGCGTTCTTAGAAAGAGCGCATATCAATCACCAACAAATCAAGACCTTAACATATCTTCCTCCGAAAGTGTTATTCCTATATTCCTTATTCTAGATGGGGAAATTATTACAGATGGGCTAGTTTCAATTAATAAGGACGAAGAGTGGTTAATAAATGAACTATTTAACCGAGGAATTGCTGGACCTTCCAAAGTTGTCTATGCAGAATGGTTGGAAGGGGCAGGGTTTGAAATCCAAACGTATTAAAAAGCTTTAAATTAGATAAAGAGGCTGGGACATAACGAAAGTGACTATATAAATTCCTAAACAATGTAAACTAAATTGGACTCCTACGGGAATGTAAAAATCAAAGCTGGAACCCAGCAGGTGCACCAGCTTCCCGCGGAAAGCGAAGAATAGTTATTTCAGGAGCCGTTTCCCTCGGCCAATTAGTATTATTGGAATTTTTTTAGTGAAATCACGTTTGTCCCAAGTTCTTCATTCTGTATCTCAAAAAACACTTTTGTACTATTAGAACGGCTCCCATCTCACTACACTTGCTTGTTGAAAACGCTCTTCAACTTCTGGCCAATTCACAACATTCCACCAATTTTCAATGTATGGTTTACGCTCATTCTTATATTGAAGGTAATACGCATGCTCCCACACATCAAGTACAAGTAATGGGATCACATCCTGCTGACTAAGATTTTGATGCTTTTCCGCTTGCAAAATTTCCAAACGATGTGAACGAGGTGACCAGACTAATAACGCCCACCCAACAGCTTCGACGTTTTCAGCAGCTTTTGAGAAATGTTCCTTCATTTTTTTAAAGCTACCAAAATCCTTTTTTATTTGTGTTGCCAGCTCCCCCGTTGGTTCTCCACCACCCTGTGGATGCATGATCTTCCAAAATATCGTATGCAAATAATGACCAGCCCCATTAAAAGCGGCTTCTCTCTCCCAATGTTTAATCAAACTATAATCACTTTTCTTTCTTGCCTTTTGCATTTCTATTTCTGCTTTATTCAAGCCATCAACATAACTTTGATGATGTTTATCATGATGCAAACGCATAATTTCACGATCGATATACGGCTCTAAAGCATCATAAGGATAAGGAAGGGGAGGAAGCGTGTGCCCGCCGATAGGAACTGGATTAAGTGTAACGGATTGATCTGATCGCACTTTGTCTAACTCACACCATTTTTCATAGACAATTTGTGCCAACTCGTCTAAATGTTCCGAACGTGCTCCATCTTTCTTCGTATTGACATCTTCTAAATTATTAATCAACTGGTTCAGGGAATCAACAAACGATTGAACCTCCCGATCACTTGTCCTCGTTCTCATTTCTGCACCATATTTGTCCCAAAGACTTCTTACCTCATTTACCCACTGATAAATTGCTTTTTCATGTGAATTCACTTGGAGCCCTCCCTATCAAATTTCGCCCTATTTTCAAATTAAACTTTCTGGTAGTAAGCCTAACTTGAGTGATTGAATACATTTCATCCTATGCTGTCTATATAGTCAAATGTCTGTCCATGATAAATTCTCTCATGCTTTGTGAATAATTGGTTACTTTATAATCTACAAAAAAAGAATTCTTCCTATGAGGAAAGAATTCTAATTTGATTTGTTATTATTTAGGATTTATTTACTTACCATTCCTAACTGCTACAGCCTCCACTACAACTAGAACAGCTTGATCCCCCAGAGTCTCCATCGGAATCAGAAGAAGCACTGCAGGCAAATCCAGAGCAAGATGATCCAGATCCTTGCTGTTCTTTAAATTCTTTAGGCATCAATAATCCCATTTCCTCCTGATAACTTTCCGTTTCGTACATCGAATAAAAAACGGCTGCACTCAGCAAGGCATGAAACGGGAATGAATTAATATCACTATTGGTTTTAGGCTTCATTTGGCCAAGTTTCATCCGCTGGGCATGCTTGATTTCGTTTTTCATTTTATAAATCAATTGTTCCTTAACCTCTAGCCATTGATCATTATTCCGAAAATATTTCATTAATAATTTCTCATTTGAAAGGTGCTGAAAATCTTCAAGAACCGTCAATTTGATTGGGTTCTTAAAAAAACTCCCCCATATAGCTCTGCTGTTATCGTGTATATCGAATAAGCTTACGTATACCCAATCAAAAAAGGCTCTCTCTTCAGGTATTGGTTTACTATCTAGATTTGGCCTATGATGTAGGGTTTCACCATAGAATTCATTTGAAAACGTCTGATATTCTCTTGTGAACATCAGCATTTCATGCCAGATAATATCTACTTTCTCACTGAACATCGGGACTGATTTTAATAAACCATTCATTAAGAAATATCGTTTCAATTCGAAAAACATCCAATCAACCTCGTGATCGGCCCAGTTAGGATGTTCGCTCAATAAACGATTTTTTACATTTTCTACATATGTGTTTGATAACGCTGTTTCAAGCGATTGAACCATCTCTGTACTACCGATGAGTTGAATGTCGACTTGACTGGGTATAGACTCATTTTTTAATTGTCTATTCCTGCTTTTCCCCTGCTTACCAATCAACTTGACAATGAATATAATAATTATTATTAGTGCTATGACAAAAAATCCTTCCATTCAACTATCACCCTTTTTTAATTTTTAGTAATCTCATAATCCACACTGTTTATTCCATATATTTCTATTAAACCATATAAAGTAAGTTAAGTTGAAGGATAACTTTAACATGAAATTACACTAGTTGAATTTCAGTAAGAGCTGATAGCTATTCGAACAAAAAAAGAGCAGGATTCACTCCCGCTCTGCTTCGATTGTTTCTTCAAATTGCTTGAAAAACAAATCTGCCTCATCTTCAATTGAGTTCTCATCCACTTCGTCTGGCAGTGGTGGTAAGTCTTTTAAGCTACGTAATCCGAAATGATCAAGAAAGAAAGGAGTTGTCCCGTACAGAATTGGACGACCTGTACCCTGTGCTCGCCCTACCTCTTTTATTAAAAGTTTAGAAGATAATGATTGAATTGATTTCTCAGATTTCACACCACGAATGTCTTCCACTTCCATTCGTGTAATTGGCTGTTTATATGCAACGATTGCTAATGTTTCAAGGGCCGCCTGAGACAAGCTTGAATGAATCGGTGATGTCGCTAATTTTTTAAAGTATGGAGCGTGATCTGCTCTAGTTGTTAAGCGAAAGGCTCCGGCCATTTCTACTATTTGCAATCCTCGATTTGATTCCTCGTAGGTAAGTATGAGTGAATGAAGTGCTTCATTTATTGTGATTTCCTCTAACTCTACCACTTCGGAAAGCTGTTTGATTGTCAAACCCTCGTCGCCTACAACGAAAAGTAGCCCCTCAATGACTGCATGGAGCTCATTAATCGTCAATGGAAACTCCCTCCCTCTGTTCTGTATATCATGATGTCAGAAAAATTTTGATCCTGGTTACATCGAATCGTCTTTGTTTTCATTAGTTCAAGAATCGCTAAGAAAGTGACGACAATATGTCCGCGTTCCTGAACGGTAAACAACTCATCAAAACGACAAGTACCTTCTAAGCGATCAAGATGTTTGATTACCTCCTGCATCCTGTCCTCAATCGAATACTCTTGACTTTTCACCGTTTTCGTTCGAGGTGCTTTCAGTTCTTTTCTTTTAATTAATTTTTGATAGGCACTTAGCATATCAAATAGGGAGACCCCTTGTATGGCTAAATCTCTTCGTTCCTCATCTGTAATATAGGGATCAAGATCTTCCGGAGACCGAGTATGGACTAAACTACGCTCAGCTTCCTTTTCTTTTAACTCAGATGCAGCTTCCTTGTACTGTCTATATTCAATTAACCGAAACATTAATTCTTCACGAGGATCTTCTTCATCTTCAATCGACCATTCATCCTCAAACAATTCCTCCGGCTTCGGCAAGAGCATCTGGCTTTTTATTGCCAGTAATGTTGCCGCCATAACTAAATATTCACTTGCAATATCAAGCTCAAGTTCCTGCATTGCATGAACATATGTTAAATATTGATCAGTAATAACCGCAACAGGTATATCATAAATATCAACTTCAGCTTGATTAATCAAGTGTAATAACAGATCAAGCGGACCTTCGAACGTGTCTAGTTTAACATTATAAGGATTCATACGACCACCACTAGCTTATTTAGTATGTACGCTAGATGAGATTATACCACAATCTCTCCTTTAGGGGAACGTGTCTTCGTCTCTAAAATTAAGGTAGAAACTAGAAAGATGTGGTAGACTACGTACTGAGACTAAAAAAAGGAGTTCTCTATGTATCCTAAATCTTATCTAGATTATTTAATTTACTTTCATGTTCAACGTGATTATTTTGAATGCCACGAAGTTTTAGAGGAATATTGGAAAGATCAACCCCGTCATGCTAGAAAAAGGCATTGGGTCGGCCTCATTCAAATTGCAGTGGGGTTATACCATCATCGAAGAGGTAACATTCAAGGTGCCAAACGGATGTACCAAAAAGCTTCAATGATCATTGAGAGGTATTCTATTGAAATAACTACGCTCGGGCTCAATGTTCAGATCCTTATACAGCAATTAAAGACACTTCAACAAATAAATCAATTTTATGATGATATTCGCTTACCAATGAATGATGAGCTAGTACAAGAATGTAAAAGGCGTTGCAGGCAATTAGGGCTAGAGTGGGACGATTCCGTCAAAAAAGTACCTGATGAGATCTTGCATAAACATATAAAAAGAGATCGCACTGAAGTCATCCAGGAGCGGTTTAATCAAATTCTTATTCGCAAGCAACAAAAAGAAGAGAAGAGCGATTAATCGCTCTTCTCTTCTTCAGCTTCTCCACATGCAAGTAAAAAGTTTTCTGTAGCTTTCGTCGGTTTCAATTCACAAGGTAAGGTTAGCTTCAGTTGATCAAGCATTTTCTTGCCAATACCCTCTTTTCTAAAAGAAGGATTAACACAAACATGTTGTAGTTTTGCTTCGCCTGCTTCAATGTTTACACCAATGACACCAACAAAGTCTACTTCTTTCCATAGATAGAGCTTCCAATCTGGGTCTGTTTCATACCGTGCGATTGTTTCCTGTAAGACTGTTAAATCCTTTTCTTTCGGCATCAACGATAATAAGCCCATCGCAATCTTCTGATTACTATTCTTATATGGTATTAGCATGATAACCTCTCACATCCTAAACTTCTAAAAAAAGAAGTAATATCAATCACCTTATTTACCACTATTTTAACATAATTTAATTGAATCCTTCTTTTTTTGTCATTTTTACTTTATTACATCTTAATTACATATTATGCAGATTCTTATTTGAATTGTTCAAAGAAAAAAGTGATTACAAAGATCAATGATCTTCGTAATCACTTTTTCAGATAATGTCGAGCTTACTTTTCAAAACTACGCCCAAGATTGGCCATTTCGATAGCAGCTGTTGCAGCATCCCAACCTTTGTTACCTGCTTTTGTTCCAGCGCGTTCAACAGCCTGTTCAATCGTATCTGTTGTAAGTACTCCAAAAATCACTGGCTTACCAGAAGAAAGAGCAAGTGCACCAACACCCTTTGCTACCTCATTACAAACAAAATCAAAATGAGGAGTTGCCCCTCTAATTACTGTTCCTAGTGTAATGACAGCATCGTATTTACCTGTATCTAACATCTTCTTTGCAGCAAAAGGAATTTCAAATGCCCCCGGTACCCATGCCACATCAATATCAGCTTCGTTCATGCCATGGCGTTTTAGAGCGTCTTCCGCTCCACCTAGAAGCTTACTCGTAATAAATTCATTAAATCGTCCTACCACTATACCTACCTTTAACCCAGTTGCTACTAAATGTCCTTCGAATACCTGTCCCATACTATAATTCCTCCTTAGATTCTCTCTTATTACTCACCTTTAAAGTGAAGCATATGACCAAGCTTTGCAGATTTTGTTTTTAAGTATTTTTCATTATCATCGTTATGCGGTAATTGTAAAGGCACACGTTCAACAATCTCAAGATCATAACCTGATAATCCAGTAATCTTACGAGGATTATTTGTTAGGAGTCGCATTTTTTGAACGCCAAGATCACGTAAAATTTGTGCACCAATGCCATAATCTCTTAAATCAGCAGCAAACCCTAATTTTTCATTTGCCTCTACTGTATCATAGCCTTCTTCTTGC
Source organism: Halalkalibacter suaedae (assembly GCF_017939705.1). Lineage (GTDB taxonomy): Bacteria > Bacillota > Bacilli > Bacillales > Bacillaceae_D > Halalkalibacter > Halalkalibacter suaedae. The sequence continues at coordinate 218,063 of NZ_JAGKSQ010000002.1, read as the reverse complement.
AATTTATAAGCTTTTAGCTTATTCATCAGCCCGATCCCACGGCCTTCTTGACGCATATAAAGTAAAATTCCATTTCCTTCTTTTTCGATCTGGGCAAGTGCTGCATGGAGTTGCGGACCACAATCACAGCGGTGAGAACCGAACACATCACCTGTTAAGCATTCAGAGTGAACACGAACAAGAGTAGGTTCACCTTCAACAACATCCCCTTTCATTAAAGCAACACTTTCTTTCCCTTCCAAAATATCTGTATAACCAATTGCCTTGAAGTCGCCAAAATCAGTCGGGAGCTTGATCTCAATTTCCTTTTTAACTAATTTATCCTTACGAGTACGATAACGAATTAGGTCTTTAATCGTGATCATCTTAAGATTATGTTCATCAGCAATCTTTCTAAGTTCTGGCACTCGAGCCATAGTTCCATCCGCATTCATAATCTCACAAATGACACCTGATGGTTTCGAGCCTGCTAACCGAGCTAGGTCAACAGCAGCCTCAGTGTGACCAGCACGACGAAGCACTCCACCTTTTTTTGCAACAAGCGGGAAAATATGTCCTGGTCTTTTGAAATGCTGTTTTTGAGCCTTCTCATCAACTAATGCCCGAACTGTTGTTGCACGCTCTTGCGCTGAAATTCCTGTTGTTGATGTATGATGGTCAACACTAACCGTAAATGCTGTCCCATGCGAATCAGTATTATAATCAACCATCGCCATTAGATCAAGTTCAATTGCACGCTCTTCAGTAATCGGGACACACACAAGTCCGCGACCATGCGTAACCATGAAATTAATTACCTCTGGTGTTGTTAGTTCCGAAACCGCAATAAAATCTCCTTCGTTTTCACGATCCTCATCATCACATACGATGACGACCTTCCCTTCCATTAACTCCTTAATTGCATCTTCTATTGGATCAAATATACCTTTTTGATCTTTCTCCATCTCTTCACCACCTAATCAATTTATTTATAGCCATGCTCCTCAAGAAAGCTTGCAGATAAGGATGCATTCTTATTTTCCTTTGAATCAAAACGACGTGAAATAAATTGTTCAATATATTTCCCAACCATATCACATTCAATGTTAACGATATCTCCTGTGCCCTTAGAACCAATAATGGTTTCAGTTAACGTATGAGGAATGATCGAAATGGTAAAACTTTCTTCATCCACAGCAAAGATTGTTAAACTTGTGCCATCAACAGAAACAGATCCTTTTTCAATCATGTAATGACGCAGAGAGGGTTCGACACCAATTCGATAATAGACGGCATTGTGCTCCGGCTTTTTTGATAAGATTCTTCCGATCCCATCAACATGCCCTGAAACAAAATGACCGCCAAATCTCCCTTTCGCCCCCATCGCACGCTCTAAATTCACGTGCGAACCTCGGCCAAGTCCTTTAAGACTCGTTGCATATACTGTCTCAGGCATAATATCTACGGAGAAAGCAGTAGATGTAAACCCAGTAACCGTTAAACATACACCGTTCACCGAAATACTATCACCTAAATGGACGTCAGTTAGAATCGTTTTTGCATTAATTTTCATAACCATTGCGTCACCTGTTTGCCGAACGTCTTCGATCGTTCCAATCTCTTCAATAATACCTGTAAACATCTACTTCCCCTCCTTTGGATACGATACAATTTTTATATCTTTACCAATTGTTGCGACACTTACTATCTCAAGCTCTAGAGCATCCTCCACCTTACGCACTCCTTCTCCACCAAAAGCAGTAGGAGCAGCCTGACCACCGAACAGCTTTGGAGCAATATAGGTGATCACTTGGTTTACAGCTTTTTCTTTCAAGAAACTACCACTAATTTGAGCTCCACCTTCTACGAAAACAGACATAATTCCTCGTTTTCCTAGCTCTTTTAAAACAGATTGAATCGAGAAATTAGCTAAAGTGATAATGACCATCCCTAATTCTTCTAGCTCCAACTTTTTTTCATTAGATCCTTGCTCTGTCGTAAAGATCCAGGTCGGTGCTTCTTTATCTTGGACAAGCTTAGACGTAATAGGAATACGAAGTGATCTGTCCAGCAAGACTCGTACTGGATTGATTCCACCTTGAGGTAGCCTTGTTGTTAACGATGGGTTATCTGCTAACACGGTTCCAATACCTACTAGAATGGCATCATGGGAGTGTCTATATGTATGAGCATCTAGACGAGCTTCCTCTCCAGTAATCCATTTGCTTTGTCCTGATGTAGTTGCTATTTTTCCATCTAGTGTTGTAGCTGACTTCAATGTTACAAAAGGGGTCTCGTTCTTTATGAAATGGAAAAAGGCTTCATTTAATTGATCAGATTCCTTTTTACACACACCGGTAACTACTTCAATACCAGCTTTTTTCAGCTTTTCAATGCCGCGACCTGAGACTGCAGGATTAGAATCTACTGTGGCAATGACAACTCGCTTCAGACCATGTTCAATGATTAAGTCAGCACAAGGTGGGGTTTTACCAAAATGACTACATGGTTCTAACGTCACATAAATCGTTCCACCCTTTGCTTTATCACCAGCCATTGTTAAGGCATGAACCTCTGCGTGACCTTCGCCCGCTTTTAGGTGGGCACCCATACCAACAATTGCACCATTATTGACGACAACAGATCCGACCATTGGATTCGGCGAGGTTTGACCTCTAGTACTTTCAGCAAGCTTCAAGGCAAGTGACATATACTCAATATCATTCATTGTTATCCGCTCCAATCAAAAAGAAAAAGGCCCCAAGCATTACGCAAGGGCCTTTGATATGTAGAGATCACGAAATAAACGTCTATTAGACGTTAAACAGCTAACAAAACGGCAGACTACTCCCTTTTATTCAAGGGGATTTTTTAAAAAGATCCACCTTTACTGTCTTTCTTTCCTTCTCCCATCCAGACTTTCACTGTCGGTCCTGGAGTTGCACCAGGTCAGCCTCCCCTATTACTAGAAGAGGGTCACGGACTTTGAAGTCATTATAACCTCATCACCGCCGGTCGGGATTTCCACCCGGCCCCGAAGGATATTTAATTGTTGGGACATTTTCACAAAGACTTGTTAAAAATTGCCCCTTAATTAATCGAATCTTATCACTTAAATTTCATTTAATCAAGAAAATTAACTCGGTGTCCATATGATTTAACTAGTATTTTGCAAAAATCAATAGCTAAAGATCTTCATTTTTTGTTAAAGAGGCTTTTCTATTAATCTTCTCATATATTCGACTTCTACAATTAATCCAGGTAAAAACCTTTGAAATAATAGTACCAATCCCATAATTCCTGAAATCTCAGCGGGTGAATAGATTGTTGAAAGCTGATCTGTGTTTAATGTTACTGGATACGGCATATTCTCATGTGCTAATGTAATACTCTGTTTCAATAATCTTCCTGACATAACCGTGTATTCATCTGTATCAAGATATGGTTTTAAATAACTCCATGATAGTGTCAAAAAATCCGGGAAATTAGCTAGAGCTCTATAGTCACTAGCCACATCAAATGATTGATGATGCTTTGCTATGTCTTGCAATAGCTGTTGAACATAGCAAGAGGCATGGGGAATATGGATGAGGTTAATTTGAGGAAGCATATCAAGAACCCCAGGTTTAATGGTTCCATGATCTTTCATACCTGATACAATAGGACGGTTTCCTAAGCTTTCTGACCAGGCACTAGCAATAAGTAATAACTTCGGATTAACATACTGAAACGTTTTAATAATATTTTTAATTTGATTAAGGGTATTTTCATCATAGAATTCCCTAAATTGATTATATGCATTTGCTGCTGTAAGGTCAGGAAACCTTAATTGTGTTGCCGCTGACTCACTATTAATTGATAGCATATTTGCTCTAACCTGTTCCCAACCAATCATTAGAAAATCTGGATAGTTAGCAAGGGCCCGAAAAATAAAATTAACGATCGGCACTTTTAACACATACTTAATGTCACGGTAAAGATCTCGCACTACACCTTCTGCTTCATATTCAAAAATCTCAGGAATTCCGTATTGCATCCTATTCCCACCTTTTACACGACTATGAACACCTAGCTAATTAATTATGAATATTCAACCCAAAATATACTCAATTACTAAATAAATTAATCAGTGTTTCATCAGAACAAATGTGATCGTAATATTTCTTTCCTATTTAGCCAATAGTAGAAATAAATAAAGTACTTTAGAAAGGTTGATATTAACATGGAATTGTCAGATCTATTTATTAGATTGGCACTAACATTTGGAGTCTTATTTATCCTAGCCAGAACAATGAGTAGAAAAGAAATCAGTCAGATGACTTTTTTTAATTTTGTTTCAGCTATTGCTATTGGTTCAATTGCCGCTAATTTAGCAATAAGTTCAAATTTAAGTATCCGAAATGGAGTTATTGCCTTAGTTGTTTGGGCCATTTTCACACTAGCAATGGGGTATATTGATATTAAATTTAAGAAAGTACGGAAACTAACTACAGGTGAACCAATTATCCTTATTAAAGAAGGAAAAGTTATGGAAGATGCTCTTCGCTCTACTCGTCTAGATATTGACTCATTAAATTCATTACTTCGACAAAATAATGCTTTTTCGATTCAAGATGTAGATTATGCCTTCTTCGAAACGAGTGGAAAGCTTTCAGTTATGAAAAAACAAGAAAAACAACCAGTAACAAAAGAAGATTTAAGTATTCTCAAAACGATTTCTACCTTTCCAACTTCAGCAGAAGTCATTTCCGATGGAGTTATTAATACGAACAATCTTACTAGGTTAAATCTTAATGAGGATTGGCTCAAGCAACAACTTGACCTTGCTGGGGTAAAAACGATATCTGAAGTGTTCTATGCTGAAGTTCAAAAGGATGGAACTCTTTATATTGATAATAAAGATGATAATATGATGCATTAACTTAAAACCGCATTTAATAAAAAGTTAATAAAAAGGAGGCAAACAACGGATTCCCAATGTTTGCCCCTACTTATTCCTTTATTTAGCTAATCTAATCACATTCCAAGATAGCTTTGATAGCTCTGCTGTTAGAGCACCTTGATCTGCCTTGGCTGTTCCATTAGAATGTGGAACAACATTATCACGCTTCACTTGATTCGTTGCTTTGACATCCGCATTCTCAAGAACAATATGCTCAACGACTTGATAGCCTTCATAGCTACGGAAATCACATTCAAGTAATAATGATTCACTTTGATGGCGATTCACCGCAAATATTGTTAATGCTTCACTTTCTTCATCGTGGACCACAACTGTATCTAAATACGGAACATCTGTAAAGTCTTTACTGTCATACTTAGGTGATGAAACGACAGCATGGATTGCTTCACCGCGCCCAAAGACAGATGCATGCATGTACGGATAGAATATTGATTGCTTCCAAGCTTCTCCACCCTTTTCTGTCATAATTGGAGCTATAACATTAACAAGTTGAGCCAAGCAAGCAATCTTAACTCTGTCCGCACGCTTTAGCATCGAAATTAACATGCTACCAACAAGCAAGGCATCTTCAAATGTATAAATATCCTCAAGCTGTGGAGGTGCAATTGACCAAGGTTCAATCTTCTTATCAGCCTCATTAGAATGGAACCATACATTCCACTCATCAAATGATAGATTTATGGTTTTCTTGCTACGCTTCTTTGCTTTAATATAATCAGCAGTTGAGATGACAGAGTAAATGAATTGATCCATATCAAGCGATTGAGCTAGGTAATTCCCTAAATCATTATCGCGGTTTCCATAATACGTATGCAAGGAAATATAGTCAACATGATCATATGTATGATCAAGCACCGTTGCTTCCCATTCGGCAAATGTTGGCATATGTCGATTTGAACTACCGCATGCAACTAGTTCAATCGAAGAATCGACCCACTTCATCGCTTTCGCCGTTTCCGCAGCCAGACGACCGTATTCAGTAGCTGTTTTATGACCAATTTGCCATGGACCATCCATCTCGTTTCCTAAGCACCAAGTCTTAATATTATGTGGATCCTTATATCCGTGCGAAATTCGTAGATCACTCCAATAAGAGCCTGAAGTATGGTTACAATACTCAACTAAATTTCTGGCAGCATCAATTCCTCTTGTCCCTAAATTGACAGCCATATTTACTTCTGCATTGATTTTCTTAGCCCAGTCCATAAATTCATTAGTCCCAATTTGGTTAGTCTCTGTTGTTCTCCAGGCAAGATCCAAACGTCTTGGTCGATCAGCAACTGGACCAACGCCATCCTCCCAGTTATAGCCAGAGAGAAAATTCCCTCCAGGATACCTTACTAATGGAACCTTCAACTCCTTGACAAGCTCAATTACATCTTGACGAAATCCTTGGGCATCCGCAGTTGGATGGTCGGGTTCATAGATCCCTTCATACACCGCTCTCCCTAAATGTTCAATAAACGAACCATATATACGATCATCAATTTTCCCTATTTTATATTCTTTATCAACAGTCATTTTAGCCTTCAATGTCATAATTACTCTTCCTCTCCTCCGTGTACGTGCACGTTTTTTAGAATAGTCGATGAACTATGAACTCACCTGTAATCTTTTTACGTTATTCCCACCTCTTATTCTTGATTCTAATAACTAGAATCACATCTTTTCTAAAACGCTTTCATTTCATTGAAAAAGTAAAAAGAGAATAGGTTAAATATATATTATCCTCTTTCCGTGTACGTACACAATAGCATTTATAAAATAATCCGTCAATCCTTATTGCAAGTTCAGATAGATTCCCCTTCAATCATTTTATAATCTAATAATGGTATATGAAGGAAGCTTCCTTGTTCAATCCTTTGTATCATACTAGTTATCGCCATTTCTCCTATTTCTTCTATCGGGTACTGAACCGTTGTTAGTCTTGGTGAGATGTATTTAAGCATGTCTATATCATCAAATCCAAATACCCCAACATCCTTTGGAATATGAAGTCCAATTGATTTTAAATAGTTCATCACTTCTAGAGCATATAGATCACAGGAGCAAACAATTGCAGTCTGATCAGTTGTCTTTAGCTCCATCAAAGATAATATATCAATATAATTCTTATCCTTTATAATTTCCGGAGCGATTGTAATATTGCCTGCCGTTAATCCTTCTAGAAATCCCTTTAATCTTTCTTCTTGGGTATATATATTGGATTTGCCTTGAAACGCTAATGGCGGACTTATATAAATAAATCGTTTGTACTTCTTTTTCACCATATGTTCAACTGCATTCTTCATTGCTTCGCGTTCTTTTATACCAATGTATTCAAAATGATCAGACACGTAATTAAATATAGTGATGATTGGAGTTTTAAATTGTCTTAAGTACTGGCTGAACGCTTCACCTTGATTCACTGAAAATAAAATAATACCATCTACTTTTCTATTGATTAAGTACTCAATGCACTTCTTTTCACTTTCAGGATTTTTATCAGTAAGTGTAATATAGACAAAGTATCCTCGTTTTCTTGCATTTGCTTCAATCGCATTCATTAATTGAGCAAATGAACGGTTATAAAGATCAAACAAGACAATCCCAATCGTCATCGTTCTTCCCATAACTAAGCTTCTAGCAGTGAAATCGGGCTGATAATTTAATTCTTTAGCTACTTCCACAATTTTCTTCTTTGTTTTTTCACTTATCCCAGGACGATTATTCAATGCACGGTCAACAGTACCTGAAGATACTCCACAAATACGCGCAATTTCTTTTATCGTAGCTTTCATAGTTCCTCCTTTCTTAAATGATCAATAATGTTGATTTTAACATACTAAATTTAATAGCAACTGGCAATATATTCGAGGTCACTACAAAAGGACCTTTCAGAGCGGTGGATCCACTCCAAAGGTCCTTTGATAAAAAAGTAGCAGCAACGAAGTCAACACTCACATCACTCATTTAGTAATATACCTGCTTATAAACTATAAATAATCACTGCTGAACCAACAACAAAACAATAAATCGCAAAATAAATTAGATTACCTCGTGCCATAATTCCCATAAACCATTTAAGTGAAAAATATGACGCAACTAATGAGCCAATAAATGCAATTATGTATGGTATTAACAACTCACTAACATTAGGTAAATTTATAAAATCAGAAAATCCTAAGATTGTACCACCAACACTAATGGGGATGTATAGAAGGAATGAAAATTTCAAAGCTGTTTCCTGCTTCATTCCAAGTCCCATTGCTGCGACGATTGTTGCACCTGAGCGACTAATTCCCGGAATAAGGGCAACCGCTTGAGCTAAACCAATAATAACAGCGTCTTTAGCTCTTAATTCTGCATCGTTTTTTCGCCCCTTTAAATTTCGAATTGTCCAAAGAGCAATTCCCGTTACAACTAAAGTGACTCCAATAACTGTCAATCCAGTTAAATAGTCTGAAATCACATCACCGAACAATACACCAATTACACCCGCTGGAATAGTAGCGAGTACTAGGTAGAGAACAAAACGAAAATCAGCTTGATCTTCCTTTTTCCTAGTTACAACATAACGCAGTGTTCCTTTTGTCAATTCAAGAACAGATTGACGATAAATAAGGAGTACAGCCAATAATGAAGCAAAATTAACAATTAATTCAAGCGATAACCCTTCGACATTAATCCCAATAAAATGTTGTAACAATACGAGATGACCACTTGAAGATATAGGTATTGGCTCAGTTAAACCTTGAAATAGACCTAACAACAAATATTTTAATAATAAATAAATCTCTTCCATCTGACTTATCTCCACCTATCCAATTTAATAATCTCTCTTACTACTATGTATAGCACTAATAAAAACATCCCTAACGACTAAGTTAGAGATGATTTGAGTAGCAAGAAACTAAGTTATTCGATTAGCTTCTCACTATGTACCCTAAACTATTTTTTAAATGTAGCATAGTCATTAGTAAATAGGTATAAAAAATTGTATAAAATCTTGTAAAGTAGCTTTAATTACCAATTCAAATGATAGTCCCTTTGAAATGTTTCTACAATAGTAGGATGTTCTTCAATATTAAATATGTCTAGAACCGTTCTGTTATTTTGAGCAACTGTAGCAATATACTCCGATCCTTCTGCTTCTATTAAATAGATTTTTCTAAGCTGAGGTGCGGATTCTGTTCCAACATAGTCAAATTTTACTTCTGATGCTTCTAGAGTAGCAGCAATGTTTGCCTCAAGATTACTCCTTTGCTGAATCGTTGCAAAAGTAATCATTGCAACAAAAAACAGAGCACAGAAAAGAAAGAAGATCGTAATATCTCTACCAAAGGTCGATTTAGTTGTTTTTGCCGTCTCCTTCGATAAATTCTTTTTCTTTTTCTTGGCCATAGAAATACCTCCTCAATAATGTATCTTTTTAGAAGGTATTCAACAACCTAGATCAACATGACTATTTGTCCAATTCACTCTGTTTCTTTTTCACCTTCCATAACCGATAGCTCTGGATAACTGCAAGAATAAAGAGAGTAATCGCAATAATGACCCAGATAGAAAATACTCTAAATTCTCTCAAATGGTCTGAAAAGAAAACAATGAAGAGGAAGAGTCCTAAACACATAATATATGTTAACAGATTAAAAATAAGTATTTTTCGATCGTTTATTTTCCTCATATACTACCCCTGATCACAAAAAATTCCCTCTGTTATCTTTACGGCTACCTTATCTTTTAATTGCAAGAATTCTAATTCGTTTATAGTCAGCTACCCATTGTCCGTTTTTGAACAAGGAAGGTTTCGTTTTTTCTTTTACTTTTTTGATCAATCGGTCCTTCTCATCTTGCTCAATTCCCACAAAAAAATGTCCAGCAAAGCTATTCAACCAATGATTTAACCCCATTGACTCCTCTTGTAATTCAGTTGGACGATCAAAATGAACGGCGTATTTAACTAAAAATCCTTCTTTTTCTAAAAGAGTGCTGTACTCACCGATACTTGGAAAAAACCAAGGGTTACGCTCATTTCCGTTTATCTTAGTTTCCTCATCTAACGTTTCGATAATCGCCTTGATGATCGTAGCAACATTCTGCTCACCGCCAAATTCAGCGACAAATCGTCCACCATGCCTAAGAGAAAGGGCAACTGATTGACATACAGCTCCAGCATCTTTCATCCAATGCAGAGCAGCATTAGAAAATACTGCATCAAACGGCTGATCTGAACGAAAAGTTTCAGCAAATTCTTGATAAAAGGACAGTTGAGGGTATTTCTGTCTTGCCTTACTAATCATCTCAAGAGATGAATCAATACCAATAACTTTTGCACCACTTTTCGCTATTTCATATGTTAGATCTCCCGTACCGCATCCTAAATCAAGTATCCTCTCCTCTGGCATAGGCTGCAATAAACCTAGAACTTCTTCCCCATAACTTGAAACAAACCCGAGCTTACTATCATACAATTCAGCATTCCAGTTCATCCTATCTCCTCCACTAGTGGGATTTTTGTTAGGGACAGAAATGGGGTGAAATAATAATTCCCTCAATAATGGACCTATCTTCTTTCAGCACACACTACCATCCTAACACATAATATCCAATATTTTCATATTTGTAGGTATTGTTTGTTTATAAAATCATAAAAAGATGCCCAAAGAGGTTGTAACCCTATGGACATCCTAGAATCCTTAAATCAGCCTTCTATTTTGATTGTATTACTCTTACCCTTTTGTCTTTTGAATAATCTTCTTAAACCGATTGCGAGATCCTCAAATAAGTAATAGACTGCCGGAATAAGAATTAACGTAATGAATGTTGCAAAGATTAATCCTGAGATAACGACAATGGCTAATGGGGCTTGATAGTTGCTTGCTACACCTGTTGCTATTGCAAGCGGAAGCATCCCACCAACTGTTGTTAAGGTCGTCATAAAAATTGGTCTCATTCTCGTTTTACCTGCGTCAATAATTGCATCTGAAATAGAATATCCCTCTAATCTTAATTGCTTAGTTCGATCTAGCAAAAGAATCGCATTGTTTAAGACAATTCCTATTAGCATAACAATACCCATTGCAGACATAATACTTAGCTCCATTTGCGTTAGAAACAATCCAATAATGACCCCAGTAACAGTCATCGGAATAATCGACATCACAATAAATGGATGAACCAGACTGTTAAACTGGACAGCCATGACAACATAAACAAGAAACAGTGCAATTCCTAAAATCATCATCATTTCCTGCATCGCATCTTGTTGTGCTTCAAGATCACCGCCCATTGAGATTGTATATCCACTTGGCACATCAAAATCATTTAGTACTTCTTCAATTTCACGATTAGCTGTTCCTAAATCAATTTTTTCTAAATCGGCCATAACCGTCACATATCGTTCCCCATCGTTATGATCAATTTGGGTAGGTGCCTCAATCATTTCAAATGAAATATACTCAGAAAGTTCTTTTTCTTCACCGTTCTGTGTAAGAATCTTATTTGCTAAGACGTCTTCTTTCTTTGCTGATTCTTTGTCAGTCACAGCAACAACATTCTTTGTTACTAAGTCATCCCCTGTAATTTCAGTCACTTGCGTTTTCATGAATAAATGTTCTATTGAACTTAAAATCTGCACTGTAGTCAAACCGTCATCATCAATGTTCTGTTCGTTTAAGATAATTCTTTCCTCTTTTAATTTCTTCTCAATTGAGGTTGAAAAACCTACAAGACCGTCAACCTTTTCTAATTCAGTAATCATGCTTTCTGAAAGCTCAGTTAGCTTATCAAGTTGTTCTCCTTGAATGACAATTGATACAGGTGAACCAGCACCACCAGACATCGCTGAGTTCACACTAGTAATTGGATAAGCACTTTCTAGTTCTCTTAAAGAAGAAAGAATCTGTTCGTTAACCTCTTTTTGGTCCATTGTTGCATCTTCTGCAGACGTCATGTTAACAATCGCATAAATCGAGCTAACATCATCCATAATAATTGTATTCTTAATATCAGTTATCGTAGCCAACTGTTCATTCATCTGCATGGCAATTTCTTCACGTTCTTTTGGGGTTACACCGCTTTCTAGAACGACTGCCACTTCAGAGTACCGATTGAACACATCCGGCATAACTGTCATCGGCACCCTTGTAATGAGAGCAAGCGACCCTATGAAAATAACAAAAAATAAAAGGATAATACTATAACGAGCTCGCTTCTTCCTTAACATCCATTGAAGAAATTGAACATACTTTGTTAGTACCTTCCCTTCCTTCTGAACTTTGTTTTTTTTGCGAACCTTTAAAAAGCTCTCTGCAAGAGTAGGAATTAGTGTAAAGGAAACAACAACTGAACTTACAAGCGTAATAATAATCACTACAGATAGTACAATCATAAATTGACCCACTTCACCGCCAAGCAAACCTATTGGCAAAAAGACGACAATTGTTGTTAACATTGAAGCAAGAACAGCAGAAGCCACCTCCCTGACTCCAGTTGTTACTGCTTTACGGTTTGGCATTCCATTTTCTTTCTTACTATAGATTGATTCAAGTATGACAATTGATGCATCAACCATCATCCCTATCCCAAGTCCCAGTCCTATAAGACTGAGCATATTGAAGCTATAATCAAAGTACCACATCGCAGTAAAGGTCAGCAGGATTGAAATCGGGATCGCTAAACCAACAATAATTGTCGCTCTAATATTTCGTAAAAATAGTAAGAGAATGATTATCGCTAGAATGCCTCCCAATAAGACATTTTGTGTTACACCATCGATTGAATCACTAACATAATCAGCTTGTGCGACTATTTCATTCAACTCAAAGTTAGAAACAAGTCCTTCTTTCTTGATAAGTGCAATCTCAGAACGCACTGCTTCAGCCATTTGTACTTGAGTATGATCCGATACTCGAGCTACTTGAACTAGAATAAAATCCCTGCTGCCATTTTTCCATACTCCAGACGAATTTTCGGTTACCTGCTCTGTCACACTAGCAAGCTCACTTATTTGCTTAACACCATCCATTGTTGGAACTCTCATTGCATTTATATCTTCTACATTATGTATCGAGGTATTCCATCGTATCGTCGGTTCATCTTCCTCATCCGAAAGTGTTCCTAGAGCAAGATCAGAATTAGCGTTTTGTATTGCACTAATAACTTGACTTGGCTCAACTGCAAACTCATTAAGTTTATCCATTTTTAGTTCAATCAAGATTTCTCGCTCTTCCATCCCCACTAATAAGACATCGCTAACTTCTGGTAATGATTCCAAGCGAGGTTCAAGCACATCCCTAGCAAATTCAGTCATTTCATCGTTATTCCCTTGTGATATATCTAAATAAAATTCATATGTACCATTCATTGAAAATGGAGTAACAATTATATCATCAACACCTGTAAGTTGAGGTTTTAATCCATTTAAAGCTAGTTCAACCTCTTTTGTAATTTCTTCTCCAAGTCCTTCTTCCATTTCAATTGTTATCGAACTTGTTCCAACCGAGGTTGAAGATTGAAACGATTTGACACCATCAATTGATTGGAGCACTTGCTCAATTGGCTCTGTAACGAGTTGTTCTACATCAAGTGTCGTCATATCACCTGCATCAATATACACTGAAGCCCCGTCAAACGTGATTGGCGGCATCAACTCTTGGTCCAATTGTGTCGTTGCATATAAACCGATAAAAAAGATCAGCACCATTGATAGACCAACTAATAATTTTCTTTTCAATAAAAAATGTACAATACCCATTTTCATCCTCCACTCATTTTCCTATACTCTTTTTTTACAATATCTGTATTTGAAATATTTTACAATAGATGGAATTAAAAGATTTTATATAAATTTTGTAAAAATTAAAAAGGATGTCTCACTAGGTAATTTTTTTACCTTAAGACATCCTTTTGCTATTCACTTCTTTTTTTGTTATGAACAATGATCCAAACTGTAGTTTCGGTTTGGATTCCTTTCAACTCGTTGCCTAAACTTTTTTTGCTAAAATGACCCTAGCCTGAACAAACACGATTACGTCCCTGTTCCTTGGCTTTATAAAGTGCTAGATCCGCTATTCGATATAATTGATTAATGTCTTTTGTCGTATCGGGGTAAGATGCGACTCCAATTGAGACTGTGATAGTTATTTTTTGCTTACCTTCATTGATTAAGAATGAATGATTCTCGACAGTACTCTTAATTCTTTCTGCGATTCCAATGGCTATATGATGTGAACAATTGTTTAGAATTACAGTAAATTCTTCTCCACCGTTCCTAGACACGATATCAAATGGTCTTGATACATTAACTAAGATATCGCCGATCTGTTTTAAAATGACATCCCCTTCAGGATGACCATACGTATCATTTACTTTCTTAAAAAAGTCGATATCGATTACTAACAAAGAAAGTTCTTCCTGGTTTTGATTAACTCTCTTAGTAGCGTCATTAATCGCGTCATCAAAACTTCTTACATTATTAAGACCTGTTAAAGGATCCATTCGAGATCCTCTTTCATACTCTTTAAATAATTGAGTTGTGCGTCGCAGGTATTCTGTCATATAAACTGCAAATCCTCCACCAATTAATGAAACAATCCAGTAGACAATATTAACATAAATAAACATACTCATCGTATCAATTAGATAATAAGTGAGCAGCGTAAAAATGATATTTGAAACGATAATCGATAAAAAGGTAGGCTTCCAAATCTTTTGATATGATCGAAACACATATAAGTAACATACAATAGATAAAATCATAAGTACGACTGCAAGCATTGCTGACATCGTTACCCCCATGATAAATCTAGCGAGTAAAATAAGCGTCCCAGCGATTATCGTAGGAAGCCAGCCACCATAAATGGCTACAAGCATGACAGGAATCTGTCTTAGATCCACAAGGGTTTCTGTATCTACTTTTATACTAAATTGCATTAAAAGAATACCTAATGCACCACTAAGAAGTCCGACAAAAATCTTTCTTCTTACCGACGAGTTTCTTGTAAATAATGAATCCTGTTTAAATTGATAGTACAGAAATAAAAAAGCAGTTAAAATCATTACATTTATAAATAATTCTCTTACCACTATGAACTCTCCCTACAACAAAACTTCTTACTGCGACTCAATTAATAATATGGGATTCATATATAAAACTCAATAGAAATTATTTTAATCTTTCATCACCTTACACATCTTTTAAAAATAAAAAACTCAAGAGGTTTCCACCTACCTGAGTTTCGTTCTTAGATTTCAATATCAACACCAATACTATCTACTCTACCAATTTCTTTTATGTAAGTAGCAACAGCTTGGTGTTGCTCGTTTGCAACATACGCATCAAGAGCGGCGATGTTTTCGAATCGAACAGACAAAACAACCTGATACTCTTTACTCTTCTCTTGCATGTTTAAACCAGCTTGCAAGTCAACAATTCCTGTAAGATTGTCTTTTAATGCTTTAAAACGTTTAATAACCTCGTTTAACTGCTCGTCAGTAGTCCATTCAGCAAACTTAATTAATACAGTACGATCAATCATATAGCATCCTCTTTTCTCTGTTTTAAACTTAATACTAGCCTATTCTATCGAAACTTAACAGAACGTGCAACAATGTGTATTTCTTCTAATCGTTTTTCATATTTAAATGGAATATAAATCTTAAATTGTCACAATATCCCATTCGATTCGTAGAATAAAAATAAGAGCCAATAAACAATGAAAGAAGGTGAACGATATGGCAAAATACAGAAGAAAGCCAATTGTTGTTGACGCTGTTAGAATCACTAGAACAATAACAATTGAAACAACAGAAGGTAGTATTACAGGTCATCCGGGTGACTATCTCATTACTGATGTGAGTGGGGAACAATACCCCTGTGAATCAACATTGTTTAATGAAACATATGCGCCACTTAAAACCGGGTTGGGTTTCAATTCACTAATTAAGAAAACGTTTAATAAATTTAAACAAACAACAAAGCAAATCTTTCTAGAAAAATAATCAAGGTTCAAGCATGGTTAAATCGTTTCATTTTGAATAGAGAACTACGATTGATACAATGAGAAGATGAAAATAGTTTGATTAGAAAGAAGATGAAATGATGTTATCAAAAGAAGGAAAAGATATTCGATTATCCGTGCTTGATCTTGCTCCTGTTGTTTCAGGTTCCACAGCGGCAACCACCTTTGCAAATACCGTCGAGCTCGCCCGTCACACTGAAAAACTTGGCTATAGACGTTATTGGTTAGCTGAACACCATAATATGCCTGGAATCGCGAGTGCCGCTACATCTATCTTGATCGGACATGTTGCTGCCGCAACGTCTAGCATTCGTGTCGGTTCAGGAGGAATTATGCTCCCTAATCACTCTCCCTTGGTCATCGCTGAGCAATTCGGTACTCTTGAATCTTTGTTCCCCGGCCGAATTGATTTAGGCCTTGGACGAGCACCAGGTACAGATCAAATGACAGCACAAGCTTTAAGAAGAGGAGGTCGCGGAGACGGACAAGACTTCCCTGAACTTCTAGCAGCATTACGGGCATATTTTAACCCTCCTCTGACAGAAGAATACAGGTCAGTGAGAGCCTTTCCTGGTGAAGGCTTAGACATACCGATTTGGCTTCTTGGATCAAGTGGGTTCAGTGCACGCCTTTCAGCAGAACTTGGGCTGCCATTTGCTTTTGCAAGTCACTTTTCACCGGAAAATACAATACCAGCATTAACTCTTTATCGTGATCAATTCACTCCATCAACGAGTTTGCAAAAGCCAAATGCAATGGTTGGACTGAATATAATCGCTGCAAATACGGATCAAGAAGCTGAATTATTAGCATCATCGATGAAACAAAGCTTTTTAAACTTAATACGAAACAAACCGACGATGCTTCAGCCACCCAATGAACATATCGAACAACAAATGAGTCAATATGAAAGAACCATACTTGAGAAGCAGCTGAGCATGTCGATTATTGGTGGCCCCGAAACGGTTAGAACAAAGCTACAATCGTTGATCGATCAAACACAGGCCGATGAATTGATGATTAATACGCAAATCTATGACCAGCAGGCTAGACTTCGCTCTTTTGAAATCGTTGCGGATGTTGGAATGTGAATGTAAAAAAAGTGATTCATTAGGTTGATACACCTAAGAATCACTTTTTCTTATTTCATCATTCCCCACTCATGTAATTCAAGCCTTCTAACCCCAGCTTGAATATAAGGATCAGCCTCTGCTAAAGCGGTCGCTTCCTCAATCGTTTCAGCTGAATAAATAACCATTCCTCCAGTCCCATCGACAAAGGGCCCCTTTGCAAAAATCTTCCCCTGCTTGCCTAACTGCTCTAAATAATCTAAATGCTGTTGTCGATATTGTTGATTTAATTCAGGCTTTTCCATATGTAAAATTGCAGCAAAATAAGACATTCGTTTCCTCTTTCCTTGGTTTGAAATTCAATATTAGATTTAGTTTAACAGGAAAAAGAAATGAAGGAAATAAGCACCTTCATTTCGGTTGTTTTTTTTGGCGATATTCTTCATTTTTCCAAGGAGGGTCCCCCATCTCATGTAACTTTCTGTTTACATAGTAGACAAGCAGTGGAATGACGACCGTTAATGTTGCACCTATCCAAATACCCCCTGGAGGAAAAAAGCCACTTAATTTAGCGATCACTATCCAAAACCCTCCCTATTAATCCTGTACAGGCTCTGATTTTATGATTACACCTGTATTACGAATTTCCACTTCGGCATTTACAGTAATTGAACTTTTGCCAAAATACCCTTTTCCTTCCTCCCAATCATCTTTGATTTTTTCCCATAACTTTGGTTCATTTTTAGAAAGGTATTGACCAAGTCCAATCGCGTCGGTTTTAAAATCACCATGCAACTTATGAATAGCATCCTCTGTTATTCGCACAACCTCTTCCTCAACCTTCTCTTGGACATTAGCTAGAACATCTATTCTATCCCAAGATAACGTTTCTAGCGATTCTGGAATATTCCCTTCTGATTTTATGTCAATCGTAAACTTTAAATTATCGATATTACTCGTATCGACAGTAATATCTCTTGTTGCTCCTTTAATTTCGTAACCGATAAGATTATCCTCAACCTGTACCTTTAACATTCCGGCCTCTAGCTCCCCTTTGACAAAATTAAGGCCCTCTGTCTCTTCCTCACCTAGCCAACCAATAAAGGCATTGTCTTTACCGTGGAAAACAGCACTCCCTGCTACCTTCACTTCTTTATCTGATCCAACAATGCGTTGAATCACATAGCTACTTCCAGCTAATAAATCATGATGAACATCCCCTATTTCAGTCGGAGCAACCATTCTCGCCGAGCGGTAATTGTTTTGACCAACTGACTGAATATACATAACTGGAAGTTTTTCAAGATCTGGTTTGATTTCAATAATCTTTCTGGCCTTTTCCTTTGCAATCATTAATTGTGTACTTCGTCTAAATTCCTGATAACGCAACAGAAAATCCATCACATTTGCAAAATGCTTTGATTGTGCAATCTCTTCTGAAATAATAACAACCTTCGTGTGACCTAAGTACGGCGAGCGACTTGTTCGAGTTGCCAATGAACGGTTGATTTCCATAATTGTGTCACCTTCTGTTGTCAGATTGAAGACAGGTTCACCACTCCCACCGCCTTGATTTGTCCCTCCACTAAGAGCAGCCGGATTTACAAATTGATATGTCGCTAAAAAACGAGCCTGTCCACGTGGTTTATTTGCTTCCTCCTGACTTGTATGCTGTTCCACTGATTCATTTTCTGGAAGATCAATCGCCACACCAATTACAAAACCACGGTCTTCAATTTCAATTCGATCCCAACAGCCAGTTAAGAAGAGAAGCATCCCAATCATAAATAAAAGAATTTTATTCATTTCCTTGGATCCTCCTAATCTTGGCAATGATCAAAATAAGTAGTGGAACAGTCATGCTCATGAAAAGACCACTATAACTCATCCATTCTCCCATTTTTTCCACTTGGACCATGTTCCTAGGGAAAAAAGCAATCATATAAATAATTGGCGAGAGGACGGAAATTAAAATAGTCCTCTTTATTTTAGGCAAAATTGATTTCAAGGCAATGACTGCAACATCAAAAGCCATTGCCGTTGTATTGAATAAAGTCATAATCCAAATCGTAAAAAAAATCGACTCAAATCGCTCAAAAAACTCACCGGGGATTTGCACCTCTTTAGCAAGTTCGATTGTCGGATTCCAGAGATTCTTCGTCGTCTCATTACCAAACACACCAACTACAGTCAAATAAATAACTAAATAGATGACAACCGTCAGGCCAATTCCCATCATCGAGCCTTTAACAACTTTTTTTGTCGTTTTTAAGAACGCAATGTAAAATAATAGAATTTCAAATCCTAATAAAGAAAAGGCTGAAACCTTAATTCCTTGTAGGTAATCAATCGCACTTGACGTATAGATCGGCTTTGCATTATCCAATTCAATAAACCCTACATTTAATACAGGAATTAATAAACTAATAAATAAGATAATCGGCAAAAACATCAGATTTAACCTTAGAATGACAAAGGTGGAGCCATAGACAGCGTATATAACAATTAACAAAAATAACAACGCAACAACTTCATTCGGCGTGCGATCAAACAAATACAATACAGTGATATCTCCTACCACTCTCGTTTCATATGCGGCATACCCAATAAAATGGCAAGCAAACAAAAAGGTGAGAGCTACTGCAATTGGCTTTGTAACAATCTTAGCTGCATAATCAACAAATGTGGTTTGAGGAAACTTTGTCGCAAGCTTAGCTACGACCCATACAAAAAAAGCAGCTATTACACCGGCAATTAGAATGGAGATCCATCCGTCTACTGCTTTCGTTTCTTCTGCTAGGGACCGAGGTAGCGTTAAAATACCTGCCCCTATAAGCATGGAAACAATTGCATACACAATCTCCTTATAACTAATTTCTTCTGGCTGTAAAGGACTCATTTACTTGACTCCCCTTTATCCATCCTTCTTGTATTTTGGGCATTAACCATCTTTGGTCTTTTTGTTAACATTGTTAATGGTGCCCTTAAGACCAAGTCCTTCCAATCACTATAAAGACTTGGTGCAAACGGTGTAGAATACGGCACACCAAAACTTTTTAAATTAGCAACATGGATATTAATAATGATATAAGCAATAATCAGTCCATAAAGACCAAAAGTTGCAGACATAACCATGATTGGAAAACGAATAATCCTTAATGATATTCCTAAATTGTAGGCAGGTAATGCAAACGACGATATTGCTGTAATCGCAACAACAATGACCATAATTGGACTAATGATTCCAGCCGAAACAGCTGCCTCCCCAATAACTAACCCGCCGACAATACCGATCGTTTGACCAATTGGTTTCGGTAACCGTAATCCAGCCTCGCGTAATAGCTCTAGCGTTATTTCCATCATGAACGCTTCAATAACTGCTGGAAAGGGCACACCTTCCCGGGTAGAGGCAATTGAAAAGGCTAGCTTTGATGGAATCAAACCAGGATGAAAGGATACAAGGGCGATGTATATAGCCGGTAGAAAGGTTGCTAGGAACGCAGCCCCATATCTAACAACCCGCAGTAAAGTCGCAATTTCCCATCTCTCATAATAATCTTCAGGTGACTGAATCGTCGTTGCCAATGTACTAGGTCCATATAATGCAAAAGGAGTGCCATCTAATAAAACAGCAACATAGCCTTGTAGTAATGACCCTGCAACTCGGTCCGGTCTTTCTGTATTTTGTAGCTGCGGGAAAGGGGATAGAAAGCTATCCTCAATCCATTGTTCAATATAGCCCGTCTCTAGAACCTCATCTATATCAATGCTTTCAATACGGTATTTAAATTCCTCAACGACTTTTGGGTCTGCGATTCCGCCGATGTAGCTAATGACAGCTTCTTTCTTTGAACGTCTACCAACGATAATAGAGTCAAAATGTAGATTGGGATCACGTATTTGTCTGCGAAGTTGCATCATATTCGTTCGAAGATTTTCTGTAAATCCATTTCGCGGTCCACGAACGACAGCCTCAGTTACTGGTTCAGAAATGGCACGGTTTTCCCATCCCTTCGAACCAATAATTAATGCTTCACTTGCATCTTCAACAAATAAAACTGTATCTCCGGAAAGGATAGCTTGGACAATTTCATCTAATTTTCCACTTGCAGTAACCGTCGTCACTGTTACTACCTGATTTTCTAATTCCGTAACAATCGATTTTGCTGAATCATAATCTTTTGTATCCATCATAAATAATTGAATATTTTTAAGAACCTTATCATAAATCAGATCCTTATCTACTAGGCCATCTATACACACAAGACCACACATATGATTATTTTGGCCGATCGTAAATTCCTTCATCTCTAAATCACTTGGAGCGTGCAGCGTTTCTTTAACTTTTGTCATATTATCTTGAACTTTCATTTCTATATGTACAGATTGTTCACTATCTGTTTCACTTAACTGATTTTCTTGGGCTGATTGAGTTCTCAACCTTTTCGTCGTTAGTAAATGCCTAAACAAAAGTGAGTCCTCCATCCTTTTAGATCATTTTTCTTATTCAGCAACATATCTTATTTTTAAACTGTCCAATTTTAGTCAATTTCATTAAAAAAAACGTTAAGAATCAAACCGATTCTTAACGTTCTTTTAATCGCTATTACTACCACTTGATTGAAAGCAATAACTTATTCAAATTCTGTTCTTCTATTTCTGATAACCCCCAAGACTGAACACTCTGTTTCAGCTCAGTATATGTTCCAAAACCTTTCGCCATAGCATTTAATCTAGCAACAATTGTCGAGTCCACAAATGCTTGTTCCGTTGTAAAATGTTGAAAGATTGATGCATAGGCATTTGAAAATCGTTTTAAATAGTATTTCTGGTGTCGATCTTCGGCAATATAGAAATGATGATACGGTTTAATCTCTGTGACAATTTCCTTTCCTAGTTGTCTTTCAAATTTCTGTTTCTGCGATTGTATTAGATCCAATTGTTGTTCATTTCGATAAAGAAGTAATGACAAATATTGTCGTCCACGATAATCATTCATGCGCTGAGCATTGTGGTGTTGCCAAAACATCTTAAGTAATTCAACTACGCTAATTACAGTAGGATCATAATCAATTTCCAGTGATTCAGTGTGATCACCCATATTACGGTAGGTTGGATTTTTAGTTGACCCCCCCGAATAGCCAACTCGTGTACGTACCACACCATCAAGATGCCCGAACCGTGCATCAGGTCCCCAAAATCATCCCATTCCTAGAGTAATCGTGTCAATCTCCTTTGGTTGTAGAGAATATAAAGACATACAATCTCTCCTTTTCTACATCATATTTTATTTTTAACCTTTCCTTAACTCTAACAAAAAACAAGGGATGATCCTAAAGGTTACACCTTTAGAACCATCCCTATTACTTCTTATTGACCAAAGCGAAATAATGTCATCACTTTTTGAGCAAACTCTTGAAAAGAAAATTGTGTGCGATCTGATTGATTATACCACTTTCGAACAGTTTCAACGACCCAAAGCGGAATTGGTCTACCATCTAACACATGATAGTAATCATAGTATCCTTTTTTTAAATAGTCCCATCTCATATCATTTCCCTCTTGTGTGTACTCTGACACATCAAGTAATTTTGCTCTTCCTTGATGAAGAAGAATATTTTTCAGATGGATATCTCTTGGGTTTAATCCCTTGCTTTTCGCATAGTCTCTAGCATCGTCGACATCTTCTATCACTCGTTCTGGAATATGAATTCCCTTTACTATGCAGTCGTAAAGGGTCACACCTTCTTCAAAACTTAAAATAAGAAAGTTAGCTCCACTTCCATGGCAATTTGGGAAATAACTCGTGTTTCCTAATTGATTATATACATACTCTTCCCGCTCTTTAATCTCAATCTTGTCGTCACTATATAACTTAAAGGCATAATTTGGAATTTGAAGCGACCTAAAAACAGCAGCATCTGTTCCAACACCTACACATTGTAAATCATGTACACCCTTAATTGTAACAAGTTCGTTTTCACTATTAGACGTAACGGTAATCTTTTGGAGTTCCTCTATAGCCGTTTCCCAATGCACAGACTAACCCCCTTAATCATATACTAACTCGTTAAGTCAATACTAAATCATCATGCTGTTTGATTCTTCTCTTCCTCGACAGAAGGTTTTTCTTTTGACAAAAACCATCCACCTACTGCAATTCCAATTAATACAACATAGAATGTTACCTTCCATTCTGTTGAGTGAGAAAATGATTCTGGTAACACTCCAAGACTTGGATGACATAAAGTATAAACAGCTAGCTTCACACCAACCCAACCAACGATAAAGAAGGCAGCAATTTCAAGACCTGGTCTCGAGTGTAATAAATTAACAAAAATATTTGCTGCAAAACGCATAATGATTAAACCGATAAGTCCACCTGCAAAGATAACTAAGAATTTACCTCCATCAAGTCCTCCGATTGCTGGTAAAGGTGTATCTGGTAAAACCATCGCTAATGCAACAGCAGCTAAAATCGAATCGACAGCAAAGGCAATATCAGCTACTTCAACTTTGAAGACAGTCATCCAAAAACCTGAAGCCTTTTTGCCATCTTTTTCAATGGAATCTTCCTGCTTCTTGACGACAAGCTTTCTAAATATATGATTTGCCGCAATAAATAATAGATATAGAGCCCCGATTGCCTGTACTTGCCACACTCCAACAAGGAATGAAATAACAAATAATGAACCAAACCTGAAAACAAATGCCCCGGCTAACCCATAAAACAAAGCTTTTTTTCGTTGCTCTTCAGGTAAATGCTTAACCATAATTGCTAGAACCAGTGCATTATCAGCAGCCAGTAAACCTTCTAGTGCGATAAGGACAATTAGAACCCAGCCATATTCCAATAATAATGATATTTCCATGTTATTACTCCTCTATTATAATAGTAATTTATATTTTTCTTTTAATGATGGTGGTGCCTTTTTCAATAACATTCCTATGATTAAGCTCATAATCATGAGATCGTCAACAATACCGATCCCTGCTAAAAAATCTGGAATGAAATCAAATGGAATGATCATGTATAATGCAATAAATGATACCCAAAAGACTTTTTGACTAATCTTTACTTCTTTACTAACTAAAAAGTCTTTGAAAAAAGGAATGAACCTCCAAAATTTAATGATAAATCCAAATCTCTTTAGTTTTTTCAACTTCTCTCCCCTCCTTTTTTACAACACACATATGTTTTTGATAAAGAAGGATCAGTTCGTCTAATTTTTGACTTTGATTAATTGTAGCATGATCAGTTATCCCTCTTTCCTTCACAAGTAAGGAAAGGTTTTTTGTTTCAAGTTCAATATGCTCTAATAACTCTTCGATCTTCATTTGCTACACTTCCTTCGTTTTTCATCAAAAAAACCTTTACCAAGACGGCAAAGGTTTTTAGGTATGTACAAACCTTTACAATTAGGTAAAGGTCTTGCTAACAACGTGACGTCGCCAATAAAGCCGAGAGTATAATACTCCGTAATGACGACTTTATTGTTAAAGCTACTCCCCTTTAGGAGAACTATTCATTTGTGCTCATCATAGACGATTGTTTTCACTCTGTCAATTACTTTTTAGAATGCATTCGTTAATTGAGGCACGACTTGCTTTTTACGTGATACAACACCCTTTAATAATGCCGTATTATTTTCGAGTTTTACATCGAAGGCTTTTTCAACTGCAGCTTTTTCTTGACCAATCGCTAGTGCTACAGAATCGTTATTTAAGATATCTGTCACAACTAACAAAAATAAGTCTAATTGCTTTTCATTAACTACCTGAGAAATAGCTTCTTCTAGCTCAACTTGCTTAGCAAGAACCTCATTTGTATCAACTGCATTCACTTGTGCAATTTCCACTTTCTTATCAGCCATTTGAAACTCCTTGGCATCGAGCGTGATCAACTCAGCAATTGATTTGTCACTAAGATCTGCTCCTGCTTTAAGCATGTCCAATCCATATACACTTGCATCAACACCAGCAATTTCCGCTAATTCATTTGCTGCATCAATATCCTGTTGTGTACAAGTTGGCGATTTAAATAGAAGAGAATCTGAAATGATTGCAGAAAGCATCAAACCAGCTACTTCTTTCTTTATAGAAATCCCGTTTTCTTTATACAATTTGTTTAGAATTGTTGCTGTACAACCAACTGGTTCTGCACGATAGTATAAAGGGTCACTTGTTTCAAAATTAGCAATTCGATGGTGATCAATGACTTCAATTACACTTACTTGATCAATGCCATCGGCACTTTGCTGCTTTTCATTGTGGTCAACTAAAATGACTTGTTTTGCCTCTTCACTGACATCGCCAATTAGACGTGGTGCCTCAACATTAAAAGTCTTTAATGCAAACTCAGTTTCTCCATTTACCGAACCTAAGCGGACTGGTTCAGCGTTCATACCCAATTCTTTCTTTAGTTCAGCATAGGCAATTGCTGAGCAAATTGTGTCTGTGTCTGGGTTTTTATGACCAAAAATAAGTATCTTCTCCATCTTTACACTCCCTAGATTTAATTATTTTTTTCAATATGTATATCATACCATTTTCCATTTTATCTTAAAATCGTCTTTTTATAAAGGCACTATCGTATTTCCTTTTAATTTTAACAAGAAAAGAGTACCTTAGCAGTCAAATTGACAAGGGTACTCTAAAAAAGATACTCATTTTATTTTTTCTTATTTTCCTTTGTTGCACGCTCATCAGCTGCATCCATTCGTTCCATCGCTTCCTGATCCTCTTGATCGGCTAACTCTTGTGAAAATTCCACCTCATCGTAAGGTCCTTGTTGTTTCTTATTCATATGAATCCCTCCTCCGGACATATTGATAAGTTTTCTTATCTAATTTGTAGTTTTCTCCTCTATGTAATTTCTATGAATGGTTTTTTTGTGAAATAAATGGAATTTTCGGTTGACAGATCAGTCGATTATGCATAAAACTAATATAAATGATTTTCGCGGATAGGAGCGTGGGCTGTGAGAGAAATAATTATCGGCATTTTAGCATCAATGTTTTTTGCTGTGACGTTCATATTGAATCGATCAATGGAGCTAAGCGGTGGTAGCTGGATTTGGAGTTCTTCGTTACGTTTTATCTTCATGTTACCCTTTTTTATTCTCATTGTTCTCATACGGAAAAACATGAAAATCATTTTTCATGAAATCAAAAACCATCCGTTCCAATGGATGATATGGAGTTTCTTTGGTTTTGTTCTTTTTTATGCTCCTATTACATATGCAGCCGCATATGGGCCAGGTTGGCTCGTTGCTGGATCATGGCAATTAACCATTGTTGCGGGAACGTTACTCGCACCATTGTTTGTTCAAGTAACTGTAACTGAGCATGGACTAATCAAGCATAGACAGAAAATACCTCTTGCTTCATTATCCATCTCATTGATTATCCTTCTTGGTGTTTTACTAATCCAATTACAACATGCTGGAACTCTTACTTTTCAAGATTTACTTGTAGGTATTTTACCTGTTACCGTTGCAGCGTTTGCCTATCCTTTAGGTAATCGAAAAATGATGGAAGTGTGTGGAGGAAGGTTAGACACATTTCAACGAATTCTCGGAATGACATTATGTAGTCTACCATTTTGGCTTGCTCTCGCTATTTATGGGGTAATTCGTATTGGACCTCCTTCGAATACACAAATTACACAATCCCTTATTGTAGCAATCTGTTCTGGCGTGATTGCTACAACCCTATTTTTCATAGCAACCGACAGAGTCCGGCACCACCAAGAAAAATTAGCTTCAGTTGAAGCCACCCAATCCACACAAATTATCTTTGTACTTATTGGTGAAATTCTCATACTCTCAAGTCCCATGCCAAACGGACTTGCAACTTTTGGACTTGTCCTTGTCATGTTAGGAATGCTATTTCACAGCTTTTATTCAAAACGACTATCGACAATTCAAACCAAACAAAAGCTTCTAGCATGAAAAAGGCCATAAAAAAGGTATGCCTTTACCTTTTTTATGGCCTTAGCTATGAACTGAACTATTGCTGCTTCCTTTGATAAAAAAGAGAGTTATTTAAAGTGGGCTCCTAACCATATTTGGATCATTGCTTGTCAATACTGATTTTCTTTTTATTGACTACTCAATTGTTCCTTGAACAAGACCAGGCAAAACTTGATAACCTTTTTCTCCGAGTAGATCCACAATGCTATTGTCCCCTACTAAATGAATAGATCCAACAACAATAAAGGTCGTCTGCTCTTCTTCACTTTCCAAAATCTCAATAATCTTTTCTGTCATGTGAACGTCACGATCCTCGGTTAGAACTGCCATATATGCACTGATGTCGAGATCCTTATACTGATCTGCTTCTCTTAGCTCTTCTAAGGCCTCAATGTCTCCATTTTTCCAATATGATATCAATTGTTCAAATGCACGATCAGCTACCTGTATTTCTTCTAACGTTTGTTTAAGTAAGGATTCCTGTTCGGTTGGTTCAAGCTTGTTACTTAGCATGATATGATCGCTGAATTGTTCAAGGCTCAATACTTTTTTCCCATCTTCCTCAGCCTTTAACAGAAAGTGATTCGCTATACTCTGTTGATCCTCAAATCCTCTTTCCTCTAGTAATTGTGATTGGATCATATTGGCAACAACCCATGGTTTAAATCTCGAAATATCCTCTGATCCTATCTCATATGGTTGGAGAAAAACTAGTAGCTCTTCATACAAGTTGGTTGAGATATGATCTTTTAAGGAGGTTCCATCACTATACACTCCGAGATCAAGCATTGCCTGCATTATCTCTAATTCATCGCTTCTATTTACATTTACTTCAAAAGCGACTTGACTTGCTTCTTCATAGGCTTCTTCGATCATTGGATGTAACGGATGAAGATCACTAGTTCCGACTTGTATAGATCCAAATAAATAGACTTTGTTTGCTCCATTGGCGACTTGATAAAAGACTCCTTTAGAGAATTCCTGTTCTATTTCCTTTTGATCATAAATCACTTGAACTCCCCGATCAATTAATTCTTCAATCACATTTGCATCAGATGATTGTGCCTCAAGAGCGAGTGGATTATCTGCTAAATCAACAGTCGTTAGTTTCTCTAATTCTTTTAAGGGACTTAAGTCGTTAATTTTATTACCAGCTAGCTTCAATTCTTCTAGCTTAACGAGAGATTGCACGCCCTCTAGGTTTGTAATATAGCGATGGCTTGCATCCAACTGATTAATCTGCTCAAGGTCAATCTGTGTCAGATCCCCCTCATTTTGATCAATTGTTTCTCTAACTAATTGTTCTAGATTCTTATCTTTGAATGTAACTGGACTCGGCTCTGTATGACTTACCTCACGGCAACCAAGCAAACTAGCACAGAAAATAAATAGTAGTAGTATTGTAGTATATTTCATGTTGCCCTCCAGATCTCACGATATCACTTAGTTTACCATTATTTTTCTATTTTCTGCTATAGGAGTGTCTACCTGTTTTACCAAGAAGAAAAAATGTGTATATTGACACAATAAACTAATCGGACACTGTAATGATTCAATTTATCTTGCTTTTAAAAAATGTTCAATATCCTCTTTTGTCGGCATGCCACTTTGTGCACCTAATTTTGTTACAGCAAGTGCACCGACAGCACAACCATACCTAAGTGCATCCTTGAGTTCCTTTCCTTCTGCTAACGAGACTGCCAATGCAGCATTAAACGCATCTCCAGCTCCAGTCGTATCAATTACATCTACACTGAAGCTCGGGACTACCTGCTCAATTCCATTTTCATAATAGATGACACCTTTATTCCCTTGAGTAATGATGACTTTTTGTTCAAAGCCCTCTATATTTAGTTCCTTTACTTCATGCTCATTAGGCGTGAGATATGTAACTTTTTCAAGCACTGACTTAGTCAATGGTTGAACTGGAGCAGGGTTTAGAATCACTGGCACGTGATGCTTAGATGCTAGTTCAATCGCAAAAATAACAGTCTCAAGTGGTATTTCCAGTTGTACGACAATGAGATCACTAGTGCTGATCCTGTGTTCATGACTTTCAACAAATTCTTTGGTCAGATCACCGTTTGCCCCTGGTACAACAATGATGCTATTATTTTGCTCACTTATCGTAATCGCAGCGATACCAGTGCTTTTTCCTATGACCGTTGCTTCTTCACTTATTCTCACACCTTCACTTTGCAAATGCGTTTTCAACTTTTGTCCAAACGAATCATCTCCAACCCGTCCAATCAATGCTACATCAGCACCGAGTCTTGCTGCTGCAACTGCTTGATTTGCACCCTTTCCACCAGGGATTGTCTGGAATGATTCCCCTAGTACGGTTTCACCTTGATTAGGTCTCTTTTTCGTGATCGTAACAAGATCCATATTCACACTGCCGATTACAGTAATCTTTGCCTGTTTCACTTTCACCCTCCTACCTTTTTACAAACAAATATAGTATACTGAGTGTACTTTATTTAAGGAGTGATTATAGATGGCTCATTCAAAAGCTAAGAAGCTACGCCAAAAGCTAGAACGTGAAGGAAGACGAAATCCCGAACATAATCGCAGTCCCTTTGCCTTTAGCGACTTACGTACAAGAAAAACTAAATCGAAGAAAGATGTCCTTTACCGTTTCAAACATAAGAATCATTTTTCCACCAATGGAAAAGATGATTCTTTTTATTTTTTAAATAGCTTTCCTAAAAACTCGTTGAAGGTTGAAGCCATTTGAAATTCCTCCCACTTGTTCTCATCCATTTCACTTTGGACAATATAGACAACAGCGGGTACCTGCTTATCTTCACGGTAATCTAGGGCAACCCATGTATGAAAATCACCAGTTAAAAGGATAATCCCTTCAGGCAAACCACATTCTTCAACAAATACTTGTGACAATCCTATTCCACTGTCTTCTTCCATTTCATAGAAGAAGGGAATAATTGCTGCATCTCCGTCCTCAAATAGCACATATCGATAGGATAGCTGTCCGCCGTTCTGCATTTCCATTAACTGAATAAATTCATCTGGGAACTTAACTCCTAAATTACGTTCTAGCGTTATTCGTTTTTCAATTGTTAATTGTTCTCCTGGCTTATATTCGGACGGGGAAGCCCAAAAATCGTTTCCTTCATACATTTCAATCATTTTGCTAACTCCTCCTCATGTGCTTGTCCATGTTGATGAATACGCTCAATCTCTTCTAAGACATCGTGAATAGAAAGAACAACAAATAAAATGACGGTTTCAACTGAAAAGTGATGATGATATTTTTGCATTAACGATGATTCACTTTCTTCATTCGTTCTCCAAAAATGTTCATCTAACTCTCTAATCGATTCAATATGCTCTGTTGTAATCATTTCCGTTGGGTGTTTCAATAATCGAACAGTCGATTGGATCGTTGAAAGTAAGAGCTCTTGATCAGAACAAGATAGGACCTTATCTCTAATTGACACTGAAATTAAATGACCAATATGATAATGAATTTGTTGGAGATATTCTAACTTCTTAACTTCATAAAGAAACTCACGTAACTCTTTTCTGGAATGACGATGGTATTTCCACTCTTCTCTTTGATAATCACAAAGTCTGAATGATTTTGCTATTTCTCCCGTGATATGGCGATATGCTTTCTCTGTTTGCTTTGAATGTCCTTTTTGTTCAACAATTAGTTCCTCAACCCGCATTTGCAACAGGTTCGCTGTCTTTTCAAACAATTGTTCATTTCGTTTACTAATAACACCTGAGAATTTCGCTGGTAGAATAAAGAAATTCACGAAGGTGGACACGAGTAATCCGAGTGTTGTTGTTCCAGCTCTCTCGAGAAAAGAGAGGAGGAAGTGATCTTGAGTGAGTTGAATCATTGCTACTGCTGTAATTGTTGCAATGAGTGCACCGTCCTGTAATTTCAGCTTATGACAGAGAAATAACGTCAAAAATCCTGAAAGAGTATACGTTAACGGTGTTTGTCCAAAGAAATAAGTAAATGTCATCGCCAATCCCGCACCTATTAAAGCAGCAGGAAATCTGATCAATCCTTTTTTGATTGAATCCGATGCCGTAGGCTCAATTGTAACAATCGCAATAATTACAGCAAAAGCAACAGGCAGTTCTAACAAATAGCATAGATGTGCAGTAATAAAAACAGCCACAGCTGTCTTTATCATTCTTTCACCAACAAATTTGCTCTTTTTTAACACTTTCATCTTAATCAAACCCTTATTCATTGAATGTCATCCATTCTACCATAAATCGCAGAAAGAGGTTGATTCAAATGGACAACTAGTCCTGTAATCAACCTCTCTAACCTAAAAATTAATTTGTTGAACTGTTTAAGTACTCCTGCACATCAGTTTGCTCTTGCTCTGTCCCAAACGCATCGGTCACATTCCAAATCTGTTCGACATCGATCTGATTAATCTTAGCGTCCAAATCATGAAAAATACGATGCAGATAACGAATTGACATCTGATCTCCTGTTAGAGCAAGTGTGTGAAACTGGCTAGCATGACTCATATCATTCAAAATGGCAGATGGTGCAAACCCTTCTTCATACAACCATTTTATATCCTGCTGCAATTGGTTCCAATCCCGATCATCTATAAGTTGTTCGAAATTGATAGATTCTACTTTTCCCCAGCCAGCTAAATTATTTAAATATTCATGTTGGCTCGCAATGATCCTCTTTACCTCTTGTTCTTGTCCGACCTGATAGGCCACCTTAATGTCTGCTTCTGCATCAGTTAATTGGTATTCTTCTACTACCCCTTCGACCCTTGCTTCATCACTACTCTCCTCAGTTGAAAGCTCTGTGACTTCACCTTCACTGACTTGGGCATGGACGACATCCTCTTGAAATGACAGCTCTTCTTCGCCGAATGAACCGATGATATAATATCCACTTACTCCTAACACAATTATTCCAAGTATAGCAATTAATCGTTTGTTATTCACAGCTCTCATCTCCTATAACTTAGCAGTCTATGGAAAGACTACTATGAATAGAATAGCGAAATCAAGCATGTGACAAAACTAGAAGTAATTCGAATCTTTCCTACAAAGATAGCGAATAATTTAAATAGGTTTGATCTACTATATAGCCATTTCTTTCATAAAGGGCTTGTGCTGTTTGATTTGTTGGTGCCGTCTGTAAGCTGATAGAGGCTGCCTCTGTTTCTAATGCGAACTGCCTTACCTTATCCAATAGAGATTGTCCAATACCTCGTCTTCGTGCACTCTCTTCTACATACAAATCATTTAAGATCCATGTTCGTCTTAACGAGATAGATGAAAAAGAAGGATATAGCTGCACAAAGCCATGTACAACTCCCTTTTCCCTTACCATGAAAATAACTGACTCATTTCTTTCGATTCTAGTTGTGATATATTGCTTCGCTGCCTCGATATTGGAAGGTTGTTTGTAGAATAGACGATACTGATTGAATAAGCCTGCTATTCCTTCCGCATCTTTTGTACTTGCTCTACTGACGTTCACTGTCATTCCCCCAAGCTAGTTTTGTTATTTTTATTTTATACTTGGAATGAGTAAATACAAGAATATTTTTTAAATCGAGACAATCTAGCGTGACTGTATTCACTATAGTCGATCTACTGTCTTTAATTGCTTAACATGAATATATTTCACTTCATCCTCACCAACCAACAGTTTAATCCGATTTGTTTGCTGATCTACATTCTGTACAGTTGCGTCTACATCTTTAAGGAAACCTTTCTCCCAATAAACAATATGTACAGTTAACTCATGTCGAAGAGCATCCATAACAACAATACCTATTTCAGCAAGCTCCTGTTCATCAAGATCTGGGCAAGGAACCTCTTTTTCTACTTCGTTTAAATGAAGTAACGCAGCCTTATGTTCCGGCAAAATAAAACGCATCTCCCAAAGCTTATTCCCACGTTGAAGCAAATCCTCCTGTCTGACATGGTGCATCTAATCAACCCCTTATAAGAATGTATGTTCTTATTATATGCGAATATACGTTCTTATTCAATCCAAAATAAGACTAGGATATCTAAAGTTTTTAACTGAAATACCGAACAATGCAATAATTTAGCGGATGAAATATACGTAGACTCCTGCGGGATGATAAAGCCAAAGGTGAGACCCCACAGGCGTAGCCGAGGAGGCTCACCGGCTTCCCGCGGAAAGCGAAGTATATTTCAGGAGCGGTTTACTTCCGCCAACCACCCTTGTTCGGATTTTCTATTAGTTACATCACTTTTGTCTCAGCCTCTACAAGTCAACTAAATTATAAAGCAATCTTACTCATCTGTTGGCCACATTTCAAGACGATACGACATTTCCCAAAACATATACTCAAAGCGAGTCGTATTCAAGAAAATCTCTTCAAGTTTTACAAGCTCAGCCTCAGGCTTATTTTCTGTTAGTTGATCAAGTAAATCAATGCACCACTCAGCAAGTTCTCCAAATTCACTTGAGGAGTACATTTTAATCCACTCACCATAAAACTCGTGATCGCTTGCCCCAGGAATCTGACTAAGCTCTTTGCCTATTTCCCAGTAACTCCACATGCACGGGAGGACAGCTGCAACAAGATCCGCAAGTGTACCATTCTGGCCAACATGAAGCATATAATGCGTATAAGCAAGCGTCGTTGGTGCTGGTTTGGCTTGTTCAAATTCATCTTCAGTAATTCCAAATTTCGCGGCATACTGACGATGTAATGACATTTCTTCATTGAGAGTCGAATTAAGTAATCCGGCAAATTTACCCATTGTTTCAACTGTATCTGCCTTCATTGCACCGAGTGCGAATAATTTGGCATAATCAATCAAGTATAAGTAATCTTGAATCATGAAGAAACGGAATTTCTCGCGTTCTAGCGTGCCATCACCAATTCCACGTACAAATGGATGATCATGATTTTGTCTCCAGATCGGTTGCAGCTTATCATATAAACGTTCACTAAATTTCATCATCATTAACATCCTCTCTATTTTTCTTGGTGGCTCCACTGATAAATAAACGAAACAAGGACCTTAGTAAATTCAACGAGCTGTTCAATTGACACTTGTTCATTTACCGAATGGGCGTTCATTAAGTTACCAGGTCCATAGATCACTGCTGGAACCCCAGCATCACCAAACCAACCACCATCTGTAACAGTTGGTGAAACATCTTGGACTACCTCTTTTCCACTAACTTGCTTATGTGCAGCAGCTAGTAACGTTACCGCAGGATTGAATGGATCAACTTCAAGTGACGGAAAGATCTCGCCACGCTCCTCAATCATCGAGCTTCCACCCCAAGTAAAAATTGGAGGATGGTCTCGTAACCAGATATCGCCTTGAGCAACATTTTTTATATGCTCTTCCACTTCTTTTGCGACTTGTTCATGTGTCTCATCCGGATAAAAATGAACCGTAATCCATAGACGACATTCATCTGCAACAAACGCTGCATGGCGTCCACCCTCAATAACAGCTGGATTAATCGTGTTCGCACCTGCCGGAATGCCAGGATAGCTCTTGGTAATTGCCCAATGACGCTCAAGCTCCTGTAATCCGTCAATAATCTTCATCATTTTTTCAATTGCACTTGCCGCTACAAGCTTGCCTCCTGCGTGAATCATGCTTCTTCTAGTGGCATCATGATAGGTTTGATCACTTTTTAGCGTAATCCAGCCAGTAATTACGCCACCTTGTCCTTGAATATGTAAATCACTCGTATCAACAACAACAGCAAAGTCAGCTTTGTAGCCTCGATTGCAGCATTGAAGTGTACCAGCCTCTCCTACCTCTTCCCCAATAACTGACTGAAAAAAGAGATCACCAGGTAACTCAATATTTGCTTCGTGAAGCAACTTAATAGCAAACAAAGCTCCGGCTAGACCACCCTTCATATCCGCTGCCCCACGACCAATAATACAGTCGTCCCTAACAATTGGTGTGAACGGATTCCCCTCCCACTTCTCCTCAGGGTTCACCTCAGCAACATCAATATGCCCATTCAAAATTAAACTTTTGTATTCAGTGGACTGACTCCCCTTTAACGTCCCTACGACATTGGGATCTCCCGGATACACATCCCACATGTCAATCTCAAACCCATGCCTTTTCAAAAAACTAGCAATAAAGGCTTGAGCTTCTGCTGTGTTGCGTGCTGGTGGTGCAGGAGTCTGATAGCTAATTAATGTTTTTACTAATTCAATCATTTCGTCTTTTCGTTGATCTACTTGATTAATAAGAAACTTTAATTTATCCATAAATTCCTCCCTAAAATAAAGAAAACCACTTCTCCAAAAGAAGTGGTTCTTGTCCCAAATACTAGTCGTTGTAACGAATAATGGACACACTTCTTCCCTACGCTAGTATGAACTAGATCAGGTTATAAGGGTTAAGACAGAACGTCTCTCTCAGCTAATCACGCACCCCTAGTAGTGAATCATATTTAATTATCTCTTATCTCTTTGTACCATACTAGCACCCGCTCATCAATCCATTTTTACTACAAATTAAACCACTGCCTAATTTTCTGATAGGCAGTAACAACAACGACAATAGGCGAATACGCTAACCTGACATCGTTTTACATGGGAGAGAGATTATGAACATTTCAATTTACCAAGGCAATGACCTAACCGTTCCGAAAGCTGATATCAATGTCATTATTGATGTCATCCGTGCTTTTACAGTTGCCCATTACGCTTTTATTCACGGAGTATATGAAATTTGGTTAGCCAAAGCCACTGAAGAGGCTTTCCGTTTAAAGCGGAGTCAACCAGATCTGCTTTTAGCCGGGGAGGTAAATGGGGTTGGCGTCCCTGGGTTTGATCTCGATAATTCCCCTGCAAGCATAACAACGAACGTTCAAGGTAGAACATTGGTACAAAAAACAACCAACGGCGTAAAGGCGACTCTCAACTCCTTACACGCTGACCATGTATTCGTGACCGGTTTTTCAAATGCAAGAACAACTGCTAATTATATCAACCATCTCATTGAGAAAATACAGAAAGAAAACATCTCAATGAACATTATTGCATCCCATCCGACTGGTGATGATGATTTAGCATGTGCGGAGTATATAAGAGGAATCATTCTTGAAGATCAAGCTCTACCACCTGAAACCGTTATTAACCGTATTAAGCAGGCACATGTTGCCCAGAAATTTTTCGACCCAAAAAATAACCTCTTTAACAAACTGGATATTGATTATTGTACAAAGGAGGTACACACGCCATTTGTGATGGGTGTGAAGCAACAAAAAAATATACCAAAGATAGTGAGGATTGACCTATGAATAACCTACTTTTAACTGAATTAACACTGCCCAGCCGAGATCTTAAGCCTCGATCCAAAGGACTAACACTCCTCATTGATAATGGGATCTCACTTAACCAGTTTAAGGACACAATCACAAGTCATGGACATCTTGTCGATTTCGTGAAATTCGGGTGGGGAACCTCACTAGTATCAGTCGATTTGCAAAAGAAAATGGAATGCCTCCTTGAAGCCAACATTCACTATTTTTTTGGAGGAACCTTATTCGAGAAATTTCTAAGTCAAAACAAAGTAGAGCAATTCTACCAGTATTGTAAAAGCTACTATTGTAATTATGTCGAAATTTCAAATGGAACAATTGATATAACAAATACTGAAAAAGCTTCATTCATCAAAGATTTTTCGAAAGACTTTCTAGTATTAAGTGAAGTTGGCAGTAAGGATGTCGATAAATCAGAAACACTCTGTACATCTGAATGGATTGAATATATTTACGAAGATTTCGAAGCTGGCTCAACAAAAGTAATTACAGAAGCAAGAGAAAGCGGAACATCGGGTATTTGTCAACGCAATGGTGAGATTCGTGACGACATTGTTGAACAGATCGTTTCTTCTGACTTAGATCTAAACAATATGATCTTTGAAGCTCCAACTAAAAAGATGCAAACCCATTTCATTAAAAAAGTAGGTCCAAACGTAAACGTAGGAAATATCCCCTTTACTGATATTATTTCGCTTGAAACCCTAAGACTTGGTTTACGTTCAGATACCTTTTACTTAGCCGAACAGGAGGAGAAAATATGAGAGAGCAAAACAAAGTTTTCCACTTAGCCATTCCTTGTAAGGAATTAGATGAAACGGTGGATTTTTATGAGCAATTAGGCTGTGAGCTAGCAAGAAGATATGATGACCGAGTGACATTCAACTTTTTTGGGGACCAGGTCGTTTGTCATTTAAACCCAGAGTCGATTGATGCAAAACCTCAAATGTATCCAAGACATTTCGGTATTACCTTTACTGATAAAAAAGAGTTCGATCAACTACTAATGATGGCTGAAAAGAACAAGTTACCTTTCTTTCAAGAGATCATGACACGTTTCAAAGGCAAACAAGAGGAACATATTACATTCTTTTTGATCGATCCAGCAAATAACTTGTTAGAATTTAAATATTATCATGACCAAACGATGCTCTATTAAACCTAATAGAACAAATCTATGACATAATTTGAGTTTTGAGACATATAGATGGACAAAGCATCAAATTATTAAATAGGTGGGTGTTAGAATGAAAATCATCTCTTGGTATGCTAGACAGGAAAATCCCAAAAAGGAACTAAAAAAAGAACTAAAAAAAGAAGCAAAGTCGGATGAAAAAAGAAAAGCAATGATCCGAGTCAAAAAGGAAGAAAAAGAGTAACGATTAGTGATATGTACAAAGATAAGGGATGAATCAAAGTATGACTTTGATTCATCCCTTTACTATTATAAATGGACTATTGATGATCAGACATTTTCGTTAAATAGACAATCACACCCTTCCTTCCCAAAACTTGAATCTTTTGAAGCTTGTTAAATACATTATCTGTACGGCCATTTTCTTCAAATGTCCGCAACAGCTGTTGAATCGTTGTCTTCTTATTTGTCAGTGGCGATATTAAGACGTCGAACTTCGTTATACC
The DNA here is from genome assembly GCF_017939705.1 of Halalkalibacter suaedae. Classification (GTDB taxonomy): domain Bacteria; phylum Bacillota; class Bacilli; order Bacillales; family Bacillaceae_D; genus Halalkalibacter; species Halalkalibacter suaedae. The sequence continues at coordinate 180,124 of NZ_JAGKSQ010000002.1, read as the reverse complement.
AAAGGACTCCTGTAAATATTTTTCTAACACCCTTCCCACCCCTTTCTATAGCTCGTGTTTCTAGGATTTTACATCTGTTATTCTCGTCTATACAAGTGTTTTGTGACATTATTTACAGAAAAAAAATGAACTAAATAAAAGACATCATTGTTCAACAAAAACAGACAAGTATAATGAACAAATGAGGCCACAGAAAAAGTCCCTTTGAGTAGATTCGAGGAAACGACTCACTCAATAAAGGAATACCTTGACAAAAGGGAATGAGACAACGTAAACTAATTGAGAATGAATATCGTTATTGTTAATTAATTGTTCGTAAAGGAGCGAGATAATGAATTCCATCGAAACTCAAGCATTATCAATTGGATATGGTGAGTCTCTAATTATCGATGATCTTAATGTAACGATTCCTAAAGGACAGATATCCGTCTTTATCGGAGGAAATGGTTGTGGGAAGTCGACCCTTTTACGATCAGTTGCTCGGTTATTAAAACCTACATCTGGAACTGTAATAATAGAAGGAAAGCAAATAACCTCCATCCAAACAAAGGAACTTGCCAAAAAAATGGCTGTCTTACCTCAATCACCGATTGCACCTGAAGGTCTTACTGTTTATCAGCTAGTCAAACAAGGTAGATACCCCCACCAATCGATTTTCAAACAGTGGTCGGCAGATGATGAGAATAAAGTAAATCATGCATTAGAAGCAACAAGACTTACCGAATATAAAGACAAAGCAGTTGATCAATTATCAGGTGGGCAAAGACAACGTGCTTGGATTGCGATGACTCTTGCTCAAGATACTGATATTATTTTACTCGACGAGCCAACAACGTATTTAGATATGACACATCAAATTGAAATTCTCGATCTTCTTTTTGAATTAAATGAAAAGGAAAATCGAACAATTGTCATGGTATTACACGATTTGAATCTAGCTTGTCGCTATGCTCATCACATTATTTCAATAAAGAATGGCAAAGTATTTGCTGAAGGAAAACCTGAGGATGTCATTAATGCAGAGATGGTAAGGGCTGTGTTTAATATGGAATGCCAAGTGGCAACGGACCCACTATTCGGAACACCTATGTGCATCCCGAATGGAAAAGGTCGGTGTATTTTGAAGCAAAATAAATATAATAACGCTGTTAATGCCTAAATCCCCTTATTCCGTTGAATAAGGGGTCATTTTTTTACTTACTCCTTGAACAAGGGTCTTCAACATATATGTCAATTTACTCGTATCGAAAGTGAATCTCAACTCTAGCTTTTATCGTTGATTCTCCTGACTGAATAGGCGTACTAGCACTATCAAATGCAGATAGGACCATTGGTTCATTCCTGTGGTTATAAGTACTCTCTGTAAGCTCCACTAGTTTGACAGGGAGTGGCAGAAGCTTACCTCCAAATGACGAAACCATTCGTTCTGCCTTTTGGTGTGCCTGCTCAATTGCTTGAACTAATGCATCTTCATAAAGAGAAGCTGAATCATTCACTAGAAAGTCAATAGAAGCAATCGAATTGGCTCCATTTTCAACTGCAATATCGATCAACTGTCCTGCTAGATTAACTTGGTTTACTTCTATTTTCAATAAATGAACGACTCGGTAGCCCCGAAAAATTTGCACACCCTCAATATAATCATACTCAGGAGAGACTCGGTATGTCGCTGTTTGAATCGATTCTTCCCCTACACCCATTTTCTTTATTTCATTGACAATCACCGAAATGGTATCAGCATTCTCTTTTTGAGCCTTAGTCACCTGTTCATTTTCTGTAATTACACCTAAGAGGAGATGTACTTGATCAGGAGGGCTTGAAACCTCCCCTTCTCCGATTACAATTAATCGATGCTCATTATCTGTCTCACGTCTGTTCATTTAGGTCTCCTTATAGTCAGTATTTGATACTTCAACCTATGATCAAAACAGCTACTGTATTCAGCTTAAAGAAAAAAGCTACTAAATGAGGGTGATTTCCCTAATTAGTAGCCTTTGTAGTGTCAGATAAATAATATTTAAAGTTGGTTAAAAACAGCTAGTGTTTGATCAATCTCTTCATTCTTTACATCATAATGAGTTGTGAGTCTTATAACCGTTGGGCCAAATGAAACAGCTAAGATTCCTCTCTTCTTAAGTTGGTCAATTACTTTGGCCGAAGTTAGTTGTTTTCCTTTCACATCAATAAGGACGATATTTGTATCTACATCGTTGACAACTTCAAACCCACTAATATTACGGATACCATTGGCTAGCTTTTTCGCAAGTTCATGATCCATCGCTAAACGATCAACCATATCAGATAAGGCGATAATTCCAGGTGCAGCGATCGTTCCGACTTGGCGTAACCCACCTCCAAGTCTCTTTCTCCATTTTCTTGCTTTCTCAATAAATGTCTGATCGCCTGCTATAATAGATCCGATTGGAGCACCAAGACCTTTTGACAAACAAATTTGTACTGAGCTTGTATACTTTGTAAATTCGGTAATCGCACAGCCTTTAGCAACTGCCGCATTAAACAACCGAGCTCCGTCTAGATGGACCGGAACATTCGCCTTTTGAGCAACCTCGTAAATCTGTCTCATGTTTTCAACTGAAACAATAGCACCACCGGCACGATTATGAGTGTTCTCCAGACATATTAGACCCGTTTCAGGTTCATGAATGTCATCACCACGAATAGCTGATTGCACTTCACTTGGCTCCATCGCACCCTTATTTCCGGAGATCGTTCTCGTTTGAACACCAGCAAATGCCGAAATAGCTCCACCTTCATAATAGAAAATATGAGAATCCTTCTCAAGCAAAACCTCATTACCAGGTAGACAATGCGTTAACACAGCAATCTGATTCCCTTGCGTACCACTCGTAACAAAAAGGGCAGATTCTTTTCCTAATTTCTCAGCAGCCATTTGTTCAAGTCTAGTGACGGTCGGATCCTCTTTGTAAACATCATCACCAACTTCAGCATGAAACATTGCCTCTCTCATAGCTTTCGTCGGTTTTGTAACTGTATCACTTCGTAAATCTATCATTTGATCACTCCTTTTCTATTATTATATTACAACATTTTATTAAAATAGAATGTCTTTACCTAAGCTAGTTTATCAGCCTTTTTTTTATTTCCATTGAATTCGTCCATTCATTTTAACGTAATCCCCATACTTTATAATTATCTCTGACAAACAGAGAAAAAATATGTAAAGGGGAAATGTATAATGTCAGAATACAAGCACGATTATAAGCATGATCACAAGCACGATCACAAGAAATGTAAAGGAATTGAGGATATTTTAAGAAAGCTTCCACCAAACTCAGCAGTAGCAGGTGTGTATGTAAACGGTGGCCTTGTTCCACTTGCAGCGTTTTCTAATTTGTGTGACTGTCTAGCTTACTTTATTGACGAAGCAGGCCAGGTTTATGTGATTAACGTTGATAGCATCGACCTTATTGCATTTGGTGAGGCAGACGTCGACTAATAAGATAAGAAATGATGAATTACACAAAGGAATGTTTTTAACCTTTTGTTACAACAACCAAAGCAACGGGTTTAGTCGCTACGTTTTTTAAAAGGCTTGAGGGGAGCGAGATTCTCCTCTCAAGTCAAGTAGCGACGAAACCATTGTCATTACTTTTTAGTAATTTGATACAGAGTCAACAGCTACACTATTTTTCACCCTGTTCAGCCTGCCCCCATTTCACACCATCAATTTTTGTACAATCAAATGTCTTGATATCTAAATCATCTATAAAATGAGCAATGCTTCCGTCTTGACTAATATTTAAGAACTTTCCTGCTTCAATCGTACTGCCATTAATATAGACCTGATGAATAGGAAAATTAACAGGGAGTTCTCGAAATAAATCAACAAAAGGTCCTTCCGCAATCCGATTCGTACTCACAGAATGATTAGTATTAAGATTTGAAATCGCACGGTCTGTTTCTACGTGTGAGCTCCTTAGTGATTGATTTCTACTAGTTGTCGCAACATAGAGAGCATTCGATGTAGTAATATGCTGCTTAAGCGACTTGATTTGCTGCTCGATCTGATTCCGCCACTCTTTCGTTAATTCTTCAAAATCATTAAATTGGTTTGTTTGATTGGAAATCTGAGAAGATAGTTCCTCATGAATTCCCTCATAGCTACTTGTTTGCTGAAATAAATCCTTTGTAATTAATGTCCACTCTTCATTATTTTCTTGTAAAACAGTAAATGCTTCATTCATTTTATCAAGTTGTTCATCAATATATTTAGACATTTCTTGTTGCTCAATTACTTGCTCACTTAACAAATCTTGAGCTTGTTTCTGATTTTTCATTTCATCTAAAACATTTCCAACCGTATGACGCTGTTTCTGTAAGTCTGAAGCTTGCTGCTTGTGAAAACGATCATAACGATCAATTAAACAATGAAGACGATCCGCTTGCTGTTTTGCTAGCTTAGTTAATTGATGGTTTAAAAAATTGAGAAAGCTATTCGAATAATAAACATCTTGATTGACTTCATCTACACATAACGAATCAGAATATAGCTTTGGGCCACCTTTTTCAGTTGACATATATATCTCCCCTTTTTTTGAATTATGATTAGTATATGGAAATGGAGAATGACAAGTGTCTATAGTCACTTTAGTTGGGCCTTTGCCACTCAATTAAATACATAAACCGCATTCCTTGAAATTGAAAATGATCTTTAGTACACTTTTTAACAAATTAGAGGAGGGATTCTAGTATGAATGAGGTTATAAAAACATTAAAAAATCATCGTTCGTTTCGTCATTATTCAAACAAACCACTGAAAGAAGAAGAGCTCTCAGCAATCATTACTGCAGCCCAATCAGGTCCGAGTTGGATTCATGGTCAACAAGTATCAGTCATTGCAGTCCAAGACACGACAAGAAAAAATCAACTAGCAGAGCTATGCGGCAATCAGGATCATATTAGGCAAGCACCTGTTTTTTTAATTTTTTGTGCTGACTTTCACCGTGCTAAATTAGCAAGTGAGATTGAAGGAACAGATTTCAACGCAGTTGAGGATGTCGATAGTGTCATTGTTGGTGCCACTGATGTTGGCATTGCACTAGGTAATGCTATTGCTGCAGCCGAATCATACCAACTCGGAACAGTACCTATTGGCGGCATTCGCAAAAATCCTCTTCAAGTTATTGACTTACTTGAATTACCGAAATATGTTATTCCCATTTCCGGTCTTTGTATCGGTTACGGAGAAAAGGATCCAGGTGTTAATTTACGATTACCTCTTGAGACGTTTTACCATAAAGAGATTTACAATAAGGAACAAAAACAAGCGGTTGAAAAATATAACTTGAGCTTCCAGGGCTTTCAGAAAGAACGTGGCGGGAAAGAAACGCCTTGGACTAAACGAATCGCTGGATTCTACAACGGGAATCATTACAATGGAAATTACCCTGATGTCGCAGCAATGCTAAAGCAACAAGGTTTCCCTTGTAGAGATATATAACAAAAAGCAAGGATACCATACGAGTATCCTTGCTTTTTTAGTACGTATGTTTAATAGGCTACTATTTGGGAATAGATAACTAGACGATGAAAAGGAGAGGATATCAAAATGATTATTCAATCTAGTAGACTTGAAAAGTTTTCTATGAAAGCAACAGATGACGAATTGGGCTCAATTGACGATTTTTATTTTGATTCAGATTCCTTTAAGGTACGTTATTTTGTTGGAGACACTAGAACTTGGTTTTTCGGGGGAAAGGTTCTTCTTAGTCCGGAGTCCTTCACTTCCTTAGATGTTGAAGAACAACAAATTGAACTTAATTTAACAAAAGAACAAATTAAAAACAGTCCAAAGCCTGATGAAGATGCACCGGTTTCTAGGCAATTTGAATTAAGGTTAAATAACTACTATGGCTGGCCAGTTTATTGGGCTGGAGCGATGGGGAATCCAACTTCAGCACAGCAGGCAGCAGTTCCACTAGTCCCTCCAGTTAATCATCTAGAAGATGAATCAACGAGTGACCCAGTTCAAGACCGGATTGAACAAGAAGTTAGCTTAAGAAGTATGAATGAGATTAAAGGATATGAAGTCCATGTAAAAGACGGAGAAATCGGAAAAGTGTCTGACTTCTTACTAGATCACCAAACGTGGGACATACGATATCTTGAAATCAATGTCGGTGGCTTCTTACAAAAAGAACATATCATTCTTTTACCAAGTGCAGTTGAAGAAATCAATGCACTTGATAAAACAATAACGATTGATGTAGAAAAAAACAAAATTGACAATGCTCCACATTATGAAGACTATTCAAACCTAACAAGAGAAGATGAAGAAAGTCTTTATGCACATTATGAAAATATGCCTTACTGGAAATAGTACTTTTTAGACATAAACAAGCCTTTGGGAACCTCTACTCTCAAAGGCTTGTTTTGTTTAGGATTTAGTAGAGTATTTATGGGGAGAAATCAGCAAGTTCCTCAGCCTGTTAAAAATCAGTTGATTGATTCTAAAAACAAAATTCGTTCTTCCTGTGCCAGTTTTAATTTATTTTCAACAATTCCTTTTTGTTCTAACAGTTGCTGATGGATTCTAATCGTTTCCTCAAAAGTTGCTTTCGTTTGATCGTAAGAATCTTGAATCTTTCCATGAACAAACCAATCTACAATAAAACCATCAAAGAAGAAATCGGCAAAAGTTAACAGGCTACTTAATTCAATTTGATTGTCAACATAATTAGTAATATCTTTTAGCTCCTCTTGAAAATGCCTAAGTGCTCGTTGAGCTTTATGAATTTCATTTTTTGAATCATCAATATGACTATGTTTAATTGCAGTTGAAATCGCTCCACCACCAAACATATCCCATGTCGACCAATCCTTTGCTTGATCCAAGGAATCTAAAGCCCTTTTGAGTAAAGCAACCGCACGACTTCCAGCATTAATCGCTTCCGCGTATTCTTTTAAAGTAGCATGCAAATCTGACTCACTATCAAGTAATGCATAGAGCTGATGACTGAGGACTGAATCCTCACTATGAATATATGCTTCTTTTTTACTCAACAATTGATCGTACTTGTCTTGTGCATCTTGGACTGATTTTAATTTCCCTTCAAGATCTGACATTTCTTCTAGAAGATCGTTTACTGTTTCAGCTGCTTCTTGATATTTTAATTCAGCAGCAAGTAATTCTTGTTGTTCTTGATCTACCTTCTCTAATTTCCTTCCAGATAAGGTAGCAAAGAGATTCGCAATGCTAATCCCTTCTAAGCGTTCAACATCTTTTTTCTCTTTAAGTAATTGTTGCTGTAATCTAGTTTGTTTAAGCTGCTCTTCTTTTAGGAGCTTCGAAGAACGTTCTAAATGCTCACCCCACTTGCGTTTCAACCACAATTGTTCTTTTACTTCTTGTAATTCCTTATTTAATAAGTCAATCAAATGTAGCCCCTCCTCTTCTTTCTTTATGTACGAGATGAAAAGGAAATTTGTTTCACCTATAGGATATTTTCCGCAAAAAACAAAAAAACAGCCAATTCGGCTGTTACACTTAAAAAATAATAGAGATAACCTCTTGCAAACTCATTTCACTATCTACTTCAAACGTACCTGGCTTTAACTCATTAGCAAGTCCTTGCTTTTCAACTTCATTAAAAAAATCAATAGCCTTGTTAATAATATTTGCACGTACTAATGCTTCACCGACATCGATGCTTGTCATACCCGGTGTAACAGTTAGAATCGTTCGGTAAATAATGACCTCTTTTTCTATACTTGCGACGTTCTCTTCACCCTCTACCTCAGCCGCAGAACTATCATCTTCAATTTCTTGAAGTGCTTTTAGGGCATCAGTAGTCGCTGACCATTCTTCAGTCGTGATTGTAACATATCCTTCTTCTGTTAATTTCGCCTTCAGTTCGTCTGTAGATGCGATAGGTTGAACCTCTTCTGTACTTTTAGCTTCACCACTTGGCCCCAGAAAGTAGACAGCACCACATAGGCAGGCAGCAAGCAGCAGACCACTAGCAAAGCTTCGAATTGAATTAGCTGTCATTTGCTACTTGTCTCCCTTCAGACTTGGTAACCATATATGGAGTTAATAAAAGCTTAATTTCATTTTCAGTTTGCTTCGTTTCCAATGCAATTCCTTCAATTGAGTAACCACGCTTATATAAATCAAGGATCTCCCTTAACAAGATTCGTTGATCATTAGACTTTGATTGTAGACCAACTTCTTGTGCAAGAATCTCTGAATCTAATTCAATTGTACGAATTTGCCGTTGAAGCTGCTGAACCTCCTCCATCATAGAAATTGAAAATTGTTCAATTTCTCTTTCGGCTACAGACCGCTTCTCTTTGAAAAATGATAAGATCAGCAACAAAACGGCCGCACTTACTAACAGTATTAACGTCCATCCCATCATATAATATTCCTCCTCTACCCGCTACTGCGTTAACGTTCTTTATTATACATTGAAAGGACGTATAATTCGATGAAATATCCAAAAATACGACAAAAGTCAGAAGTTTGTAACAGATGAGGAGTCCAAAGAATGACATTATCTATAGATCAATTCCATTTTAATGGGTAGAAATATTTGTATCAATCGGATTTCGATTATTTCGATCCGGGCTTAAGTCCGTTACAATTAAATTAATAACAATGAACAATATTATTAATAACCAAACCCACCATTTTTTTAACATATTCTTTCCTCCTTACTCGTCTCAATCTATCCTACCATACATATGAAAAAATCTTTATTTAGAAAGACGAAACAAATATATGATACAATTTAATTTAAGAAAGTATAAGGGCTAGGGGGCTTAACGATGTTATCTAGTTTACGATTAATTGAGACAATCATAATTGGTTTGCTTGGTGGATATTTATTTAACCATTTGAATCTCCCCTTACCATGGGTCCTCGGGGCATTAACCTTTATTATGATATGGCAAGGAACAACTAAACGAACAATTTATTGGCCAAACCTCATTAAGAATATTGGTCTAATCATACTTGGGATATATTTTGGGATGTACTTTACAATAGACACAGTGACATCTGTGTGGCCATATTTGGTTCCTTATACTATGTTAACAGTCATTTTAATCTTGACGAGCATTGTTATTAGTATTTTTGTTACTCGTTGGATTAATGTTGACAAAATGACAAGTGTTTTTGGTTCCATTCCTGGTGGGTTAACAGAAATGGTCATTGCAAGCGAAGCTCTTCATGCGAAATCATCCTATGTTGTTATTTTTCAAACGATTCGGTTGTTAACTGTCCTATTTACTGTGCCAGCAGTTATTATTTATTTCTTTCCAAATCAAGTAACTGATTATATAATCGTTGAAAACAATCCATATTCCACACTGGATTGGCAAATGCTCTGGTTTCTCATTCCAGCAATTGGAGGATTCATACTAAAGGATAAAATTCCGGCTGGAATTGTGATCGTACCTCTGGCTATTACAGCGTTCCTACATATAAGTCCGATTGAATTACTTAATGTACCTAACTACTTAGTATTAGGTGCTCAAACAGCTGTAGGTATTGGTTTAGGGAAAAACATCTCTTTTCAAGATATCCGTGCAGGTGGAAAATATGGATTTGTTTATTTTGGTGTTGCTATTGCTTTAATCATAGTCTCCTTTGGACTAGGAGCGTTATTAGCTTCCCTCACTTCGCTAACACTTCCGACAGCCATTTTGAGCGTCGCCCCTGGTGGATTAATTGAAATGGTACTGACTGCATCAATCGTTGGAGCAGATCCAGCAATAGTCAGCTCTCTTCAGTTAACTAGAATTCTTATAATAATTATCTTAGTTCCTCCAGCTTTAAAATGGTATTTCTCAAGGGAAATTAACACATAGTCTATTTCTCTTAGATTGACTAAAAAATAAACAACATGCTACCGACATTCACCTAGGTAGCATGTTGTTTTTTTCACTACTTATATTAATAGAGCTTCCCTTGTTTAAATAATACGGAAGATAATTTCATAACGGAGTGGATATAGCAATTTTGTCTTAGTGGATAAGGATCACCAAAAAATTGAGGAAGAATGGAGTCCATTGTTGCTTTCATTTTATCGAATAGCAATTTAAATACTTCTTCTTCTTTATAGAACTGAGTTTCTCTCCCTTGTAGCCATTCGAAGTATGACACAATCACACCACCAGCATTGGCTAGAATGTCTGGGATAATAATGACTCCTTTTTCATTTAAATAGTGATCTGCTTCGCCTGTAACGGGAGCATTGGCACCCTCTACAAGAATTTTGGCTTTTATTTGCTCCATATTCCCTTGATGGATTTGATCTTCAAGTGCAGCTAAAATTAAAACATCCACATCCATTGTTAAGATATCAGTATTTTTATGAATAGTTGCTTTTACTCCTATCTCATCTAACGCTTGCTCTGTTTCTGGTAAATCACCATGATGTTGACTTGTATATTGGATTAAAGAGGGGATATCCAATCCTTCCGAGTTGTAAAGCATAACATTGCGGTCACTGACACTAACTACTTTGTTTTGCAAGTACGCACAATGGTATGCTTCTAGTGCGGCAACTGAACCTACATTTCCGAATCCTTGGACGGCAACCGATAATGGTTGCTCTTCATATCCCAAAAGGGTTTCTGCAAATACATTTGATGTGTTTGCTAAAAACGCTCTTTGTTCTTTTAGAAAATCGTGCAGCATATAACGAAAAGTAAAATAGACACCTTTTCCAGTAGCTTCTCTTCTCCCCAATGAGCCTCCGTTTTCAATACTTTTCCCTGTGAAACTCCCTCGATAAGGTTGTCCAGGTCTGATGTTTTTATATTCCGCCATCATCCAATCCATTTCCCGTTCTCCTGAACCTACATCAGGGGCTGGGATATCTTTATCTGGTCCTATACTGTCACTGAAATATTGTACATATTTTCTACAAACAAGATGAAGCTCCTTAGACGATAGTTCTCTTGGATTAATAATGACACCGCCTTTCCCACCTCCATAAGGAACATCATGCAGTGCATTTTTTAACGTCATTAATGCAGCTAAATTAATAACTTCCTCTTCATTAACTGATTCGTGAAAGCGAATACCACCTTTATAAGGACCAAGTGCATTATTGTGTTGAACACGAAAAGAAGGTATACGAACAACCTCACCATTATCTAATGGTACTCGAAGAAATGATTTATACACTTTATTAGGGGTGGAAAGAATCGCCGCGAGAGAAGTAAAGGCTTGGTTACGAGTAGCACCAACTAAATCCGGCAAAAAAGATGTGTCCTCAAGTAATGCTTCTAACGACTTTTGAACAATTGCTCCTGTTTGGCTAGACATGATAACCTCCATTGATTTGTATTTCGAGTTAAGCTAATATCTATTAATAACATTCCACTATTTTGTAACAGCCAAACTTATATTATTAAACTTCGCCTTTTCCCAAAAAAATTGTTCAAGAAAATAGTTAAAAAGGGTGATTTAATGAATGTTATTGTTATTTCCGATACTCATATTCCTAATAAAGCTAAGCTATTACCACCAATATTAAAATCAGAACTGTTAAAAGCAGATTTGATTGTCCATGCAGGTGATTGGCAGTCCATTGAAGTATATAAGGAGCTCTCACAATATTCCGAAGTGAAAGGAGTAATTGGTAATGTCGATAATGATGAATTACTAACCTTTCTACCAGATAAATTACTATTAGCTATCAATGGATTTAAAATTGGAGTGGTTCATGGTCATGGAAAAGGGACAACAACAGAAAAAAGAGCACTGAAAGCTTTTCAAGGTACGGAAGTCGACCTCATTATTTTCGGTCATTCTCATATCCCCTTAATTAAGAATATCGATGGTATAGTGCTTTTTAATCCAGGCTCTCTAACAGATAAAAGGAGACAACCATATTATTCTTATGGAAAGTTAACGATTAACAAAACAATCACAACGGAACATGTGTTTTTTGAGAAGAAATAATATTTATCGAGTACCTCTGTTCTTCTTGCTCCATACTACACGTATGAAGGGAGGAACAGAAATGTTTATTGGAAGTCATGTGAGTATTGCTAATGGTTATTTTGGCGCAGCAAAAACAATAAGCAAAATGGGGGGTAACGCGTTTCAGTACTTCCCTAAAAATCCAAGAAGTTTATCAATTAAAGAGTTTAATCCATTGGACACTAAACAATGTAGGGATTTTTGTATTGAAAACGACATCGTCTCTGTTGCACATAGCTCGTATCCAACCAATTTAATCCCTGAGAATAATGTAGCCCAACAACAAGTTATACAATCACTCTTAAATGATCTTGAAATAGCAGAATCATGTGGGTCGATCGGGGTAGTTGTCCATTTCGGATCATCGAAACAGCTGGAACCACTGGAGGGTTATACAAAAATGATAGCAATGATAAATAATGTCCTCACCCATTGGCAAGGCTCGGCTAGATTGCTAATCGAAAACAATGCTGGCGTGAGCTCTGATATGGGAATTACGATTGAAGAGATGGTACAAATTAGAGAACTATCTGATTATCCCCATCAAATAGGATTTTGTTTCGATACATGTCATGCCTTTGCTAGTGGCATATGGACAGGTGATAATTGGCTTGAATTGGAGACGAAAGGAATTGAACTCGACTTTTTCTCCCATTTGGATTTGATTCATTTTAATAATTCTAAGTATCCAGTTTCTTCGAGAAAAGACAGACATGCTAATCTTTCTACTGGTCATATCGCAACAACTCAATTACAAACCATCTTGCGTTCTAAGGTTTGTAATCAAATTCCTCTTATTTTAGAAACACCCAAGAATGAAACAGCATCACATCCTGAGGAAATAGCTCTCTTAAAAAGCTGGTATTAACCATGACTGTTTACATAGCTTATAATATATGAAGACTGTATTGATACAATTCAAAAGAGGCCACTGAAAAAGGTACTCTTGTAGTGGCCTCACCTGTCTCAGCCTCTTTGGATCATGTAAATTCCCAGAAAAAAGTGATCAGACACTTGGTTCACTTCTAAAAATCACCTTAATACCGGTTACATACGTTTTCAAGAAAAATTCAATACTCTCGTCAATGCTAAGCTCTATCCCAAATCCACCTTGCCGTTCAAGTGATGCAAATCCGTGAAGTGTGCTCCGAAATACTCTCACTGCATGAATAGACTCTTCATAGGATAACTTATATGGTTTGAGGCATTTTATAACTAAATCAATAATTTGCTTTCCGATTTCTTCATTTTTTATATCATTTAACTTTTCAGGAGCCTTTAATGTCACTTCGTATAATCCAGGATGGTTTCGTGCAAAAGTGATATATGCTCTTGCGAGTGCTCTTAATTGATCAGGTTCTGTTTCAGTAGTAGCCATTAGCATGTCATCATACAACATCCGTAACCCATATAATGAAAGACGATTTCTTAGATCCTGTAAATTAGTTATATGATTATATAAGGAAGGTGGCTTGATTGCCAACTTTTGAGCAAGTTTCGTCAAAGTTAACTCATGATTACCTTCACTATCAATCATTTCGGCCGCTGTCTTTAAAATTTGACTCATCTCAAGTCCAACTCTTGGTGACATTTATTTATTCCACCCCTACCTAAATGGTAATTGATTTTAATTGTATAGTTCTCAATTTTTAATCCATCACTCTTATCTTCTTAGATTAACTTTAAACTAATTTAATTAGTTTTTGCAACAACACAAGGAAATTTCTTTGTTATAAAAGGTATCAAATCATCTATTAGATGTATACATATCCGTCGTAATCAAATATTCTAGAGAGAACTAATTTTTTATGGAGGTCTAAAATGGATACTTTTTTCAACGAAGAAATGCTTGAAACTGCTATAAGGCTTGTCACAATTATTTTCTTAAGTGGACTTATTGGGTTAGAACGTGAAATTAAAAATAGACCAGCTGGTTTACGAACTCACATCCTTGTTGGTTTAGGTTCTTGCTTGTTAATGTTATTATCTTTAAATGGTTTTAGTGAATTCATAGCCGAAAATGAAGGTGTTTCAATGATAGACCCTGCACGTATTCCGTCATATGTCGTTAGCGGAATTGGCTTTTTAGGTGCGGGAACAATTCTTGTTCAAGGTAGACGTGGTGTTCAGGGTTTGACAACAGCTGCCTCAATTTGGCTAGTAGCCGCAATCGGACTCGTTGTCGGAGTAGGTATGTATTATGAAGCAATAATTACGACGTTTATTGTTTTTTTAACTTTGCTAACATTAAACTCATTGGAACATAAATTGAAATGGAAAGAATCCAAAAAAACTTCTCTCCTATCGATTTACGTAGTTGAGCAGGAAACTACATTTAATTCAATTATAAATATACTAAGCGATCAGAAAATAACTGTAATAAAATCAAATATAGAATCACTTGATACTAAAATGCATTATACTTTCCTTTTAAGAGGGGCAGATGTTAGTAACCAGCTTCCTTTACTGACGGAGCTACGTGAGTTAAAAGAGATTACGAAGATGACCATGGATTATCAAGAAGCACTCCTGGAATAGAAGATTGTTTTTAATGTAACCCTATAAACAAGGGGGCGTTCACTAATGAAAGAACTAGAACCACTTGATAATGACCGTTTTACAACAGCTCAGTTAAGCTCTGAATTGGTCGAACGAGTCAAAGGCTTAGAAGCTGAGATCAAGAACGAAACTGAAAAAGACGTTATTCTTATCGCATACGAAGAAAGTCAACATAATCCGTCTTAATCGTATAAAAAAGTGCTGTTAAAGGTTACAACCTTTAACAGCACTTTTTCATTTAGATTGTCCACTCATCATGAATGAATCCTTTAATATACCACTGATTATCAATTGTTTCCATAACGATACGCAAACTTCTCCAATCCAATCCTTCATATTCCTGCTCAAATCCAGGAAAATGATATTCAATAATTTTCGAATCAGGATACACCTCTTTGCTATTATCAACTGTTGTCCCTTGTCCAAGTCTTGTATCAATTCCAACTTCTTCTGCATTTACGTATTCTTCATCGTAAATAAAGCGTTCGTAGTATTCATCAAAAGTCATTTCAATCGGTTCACCGCTACCGTCCCAGTGCCCCCACAAATACGTAGAAGAATCATTTTTAATATTTCTTAGTTCTTCTTGAGTAAAAACTACATCATTGTCAACGTCAACATATGCGTAAGGAGAAAATCGTACCCCTTCTTCCGGATGAATATGATGACTAAGCGTTTCAAAATCTCTACTATCCAACCAATTTACAGCAGCAGCGGCTAATTCCTCTGCTGAATCAAAACTTAATGCCGCTTCTCCTTCATCTTCCTGTTGGTTCGTCGACCCAGATGCCTCTTGATTATCTTCTTCACTTACTCCATTGTCTTCTTCGTTTTCTCTTTCACTTTGAGTTTCCTGTTCCTCTTGTTCCGTATCTTGTTCTTCTGTCTGTACCGGTTCTGTTTCTTCCTGAGCACACCCAACCAATAAGAACATTAAAAATAGACATAAGATCCTTTTCATGATGTCCTCCTTGAAAATCAGCTATACTCATTGTTATTTCACAACTAGTTGGTTATTAAACATTCACCATTACATTTTCACCTCTCTAAATCTCACCTTTTATAAATCGCCATATACCGTCTAACGCTTTTGCTTTGTATAACGATTGAAAAACAACGAGGCCAACCGGTCCAATGATTAATCCAATGATACCAAAGAGCTGTAATCCAACAAATAATGAAATAAGTGTTGCAAGAGGATTTAACCCTAAATTAGATGAAAGAACTTTTGGCTCAACTAATTGTCTAAGCAGGATCGTTATTCCATAAAGAATAAGGAGCCCAATTCCAAAAAATGCTTCACCTGTTAGTAAACTAAATATCGCCCAAGGAACTAAGATGATTCCAGTCCCCAAGTATGGCAAGAGATCAACCAAGCCGACAATCAATGCTATTGTTAGTGGGTGTTCTACTTTGAGGATGATAAATCCAATCAAGTTAACACCAGCTGTAATGCTAATTAGTATTAATTGTGCATAAGCAAACCCAACCACTTTCGTCTTCAAATCTGAAACAACATGAGATGTGCTTTTCAATAAACTTGGTGGTAGCTTTTTTCTAAGGCTTGCTCTAAATCTGTTCCAATCTTTGCTGATAAAATACAGAGCTAATAAAATAAAAATTAATACAGTTAATGTTAAAGGCAGGACACTGACAACATTTGAAAGACTATTGGCTAGCGTTTGACCGATTGCTCCTAGAATAGCCGCAAATTGAACACCAATCTGTTCAATTCCATCTTCCAACGCTGTCCGCTGTGTTGTGTTAAGGTTATCTATAAACCCCATTCCTTGATACCATAAAGGAAGGATTTCTTCGTTAAAGTATGTTTGGACTGCACTTGATGTACTCTCAATTTGAGCAGGTATTAATTGTGACAGGTAACGAATACCGTCTATAACTTTCCAAATAACTAGGGTGAGAATCCCCCCCACAATCCCAAACATGAAAATGATCCCAATTAAGACGGCAAGTGGTCTAGGAATTCGTGCTTTCTTTTCGAGAAATGAAACAATAGGATTAATGAAGATCGCTAGTAGAGCTGCAATTAAAAAAGGAAAGGTAAGTTTAATAAAGGAATAAAAAACAAACCATCCTACAATAGCAAGAATGGAGACAATTAATAACCTTATGATCATATGTAATGTCTTATTATTGTACATATATGTCCCCCTATCTTGTTTAGACAAATTAAGTTCAAAGAGAAATTTACTTATTTGAATTTTAAGCGATCTTTTCTTTTTGTTCAATATAAAGTCTCGTACATTTGGTAAAAAGTTCTTCGCTTATATTCGCATAGTATTCTTATACCCTCACATACTACAATTATAACAAAGGAAAGAGGTGATACATCATGGCAAGCAACAACAATTCAAATCAATTATTAGTACCTGGAGTAGAAAGTGCCTTAGAGCAAATGAAATACGAAATTGCACAAGAGTTTGGTGTTCAACTTGGCGCTGATGCTACCTCACGTGCAAATGGATCTGTAGGCGGAGAGATTACTAAACGTCTTGTACAAATGGCAGAAAAACAATTTTAATTAAAATAAAAAACAGTTTGGAGTTCTCGTAAAAATAGACTCCAAACTGTTTTTTCTTAAGCAAAGCTGTTACTGATTAGTAGTATTAATGTTTTTGCCATAGAAAATCTCATCCATTTCTATTGTTAACTTCTCGGTAATCTCATCAATTTCTTTTTGATCAAGGGTATTTTTTTTATAGCCAAATAGGTAATTATCTAAATCAAAGTTTTTTAATTTACATTTCGTATGAAAGATATTTTCCTGGTAAATATTCACATCAATCATATCATAGTATTCTTTAACTTCATCAGGAATATAATTTTGAATGGAGTTAATTTCATGGTCAATGAATAATTTATGGCCTTTCACATCCCTAGTAAATCCTCGAACACGATAGTCCATCGTCATTATATCTGTTTCAAATGAATGAATAAGGTAATTAAGTGCTTTTAATGGAGAGATTTCTCCACAAGTAGAAACATCAATATCTGCACGAAATGTACTAATTCCTTCTACTGGATGATATTCTGGATAAGTATGTACTGTAATATGACTTTTATCTAGTTGCATCACAACTGAATCAGGTAATGGTCCAGGAGATTCTTCATATGATTCAGTCGGAACCTCAACCACAGGACCCTCTGAAACAAGAATTGTTACACTTGCACCTTGTGGTACATAATCTTGCTTTGCAACATTTAGCACATGTGCTCCAATAATTTCAGTCACATTTTTTAAAATATGTGTTAATCGATCCGCATTATATTGCTCATCAATATATCCAATGTAGGCTTCACGCTCTTCTTTTGTTTTTGTATAGCAAACATCGTACATATTAAAGCTCAGCGTTTTCGTTAAATTATTAAACTCATGTAATTGTATACGCTGTTCTGGTGTTAATTTCATATTAATCATCCTCCACAAACGATTGCTACCATTCAAAGATATACTATATCCTCTTTATCGTACCCAATCTATCGGGAAAACAAACGAAAAACCGAAATTATTCATTAAAATACGAGCAACAATAATCAACAACTTCCTCAACCTTTAGTTGGAATGTCTCATTAGCAGGAACATAAAAAACGCCACTACCATCTATTGTTTGCCATTGTTCGTTGGCTAATTTATATTGTAGTCTTCCAGCCTGAATTTCCATTTCCTCTTTCACACTAGTTGAAAATTCATATTCACCAGGTAGCATAATACCCAACGTCACTTTTGTTCCATTTTCTAATATTACCGTTCGACTTGTCACCTTACCTTCAAAATAAATATTTGCTTTCTTCACGATTGTTGCTTGTTGAAATTCAGACATATGTCTCCCTCTTTCACCTAGAATTAATCGCCCTTAAATAACTGACTAGTCAGAGCATTTCTAATTATCGCATAACCGTTTTTTCGTGTATATAAAAAGTTTATTATTAAATTAAAGCAATTGGGAAGCAGGTTATTATTTAATTTATGAATGAACAAGTATAGAAACAATTTCATCCTCAATCTTTTTGGCTTTTTCCTCATCTAATACATTATTAAATATAATGGAAAAGACCAAGTCATCTTCATGATCAGTTTTAAGATAGCCGGATAAGGCTGTAACCGTGGAGATGGTTCCTGTTTTCGCTTGGACCCTACCTTTCGTTTTACCTAGGCGATGACGTAATGTGCCCCCTATCTCTTTTCTTTGAACACCCGCAATGGGCAGAGCTTCCAAATAAGTATGAAACCAAGGATACTTTTGAATCTCAAATAGGAGGTTTGTTACAGTATTAGCTGTTACTAAATTGATATGAGAAAGACCAGAACCATCACGGATAACTATCTTATCTGTATCTATTCCTAATTGTTGTAGCTTTTCTTTTTCAAGCTCTATTCCTTTCTGCCAACTACCGTTGCGACCGCAAACCTTTCCGATCTCTTTAACAAAAATCTCCGCATAAGAATTGTTACTGTACTTCATCAATGGAACGATTAGTTTCCCTAAGGGTTCTGATTGATGAGAAATCAAAACATCAGATTGAGAAGGAGTCTTTTTTCTTAGTGAATGTCCTAAATGTATGATGTTATGTTTTTTTAATGCTTGATCTACAAGCCTTATTACATAATCGGTTGGGTTCCATACACTAATTATTTGTTGAATGGCTTCATGGTTTTTAGGGAACTCCCCAGAAATATATAATGTCTCTTCCCCATGTTCTCTAGTTATTGCGATCGTCTCGATATTATCTTCTGAAACCATTTTAGTATTATTAACGATAGACATCGTTCCGTAAGCTGGCACTAATCGTATATTTGCCTTTCCACCAACATGTTCAGAAGAATTTACTTCGACAGCCACTGTACCAGTGTCACTACCTTCCTCAGCAGCCACAGTTAAAGCAGAAATTGCACTACCATAATACGTTTCTTCATCTGACCAAGGTAAATCTTTTGAATGTCTGATCGAGTCGTACCTTGAATCATCAGCAATCAAGTCCCCTTTTAAAACCTTAATCCCTTGAGATTTTAATGCTAGAACCATGTCTTCAATGTCTGTCATTGTCAGACTCGGATCCCCACCTCCTTTGATATATAGGTCACCATCCAATATACTCCAATGTTGTTCTCCATCTGTTCTAAATTCAGTTTCGAACCTATGTTCCACGCCGAGAAGTTCTAGGGCCATTGCAGAAGTGATTAATTTCAAATTTGAGGCAGGATGTAATCTGTTATCCCCATTATTCTGATAGAGGATCTTTCCATTTTCTGCAGATCTGATACTAATACCAACTTGTGCATGTTCTAAGTATTTATGCTGCGTTAATTTATCAATTTGCCTGGCCCATGTTACATTCGTTTGCTCTGCCAAAGCGGTGGTTGATCCACTAAAAACAACCATAAGCCAACAAATAAATAGCCATCTTTTCATAGTTATCCTCCTTTTGACAAGTTACCTAATACGTTTCCTCAAATAATAAAAATAATTACTTTTAAGTGAGGGGAAAATAGAGAGAAGTCAGAAACATGGGGGAGAAAAAATGGAACCAATAAGAGATGTTATTACAATTTCTGATGAAAGCGGTAATGAAACTGACTTTTCAGTTGAGGCTCTTTTTGATATGAATGACGATACGTTTGCTCTTTTAAGAGACGGTGAAGAGACAGTATTAATGAAGGTTGAAAACGAAGAAAGCGAGCAATATCTTGTTGGAATTACAGAAGAGGAGAAAGAATCTGTACTTGTTGCTTATGAAATTGCGGTTCAAGCAAATCCGGCAGAATGAAAAGAAAGGAGTCTCTGGTAAAATTAAGAGACTCCTTTCAGTCATTAAACTCGTTTGAATGGCCACCAATTTGCCTGGCCAAAAAGCTTAACCATTACCGGTACAAATAACGGTAAAATGATCATTGCATACAAGGCAAGACCTGTAATAACAATTGATGCTATTTGTAATAGTGACAACATACCCGACGGCATCATTGCTGCAAATGTGCCACCAAGGATCACTGCCGCAGAAAGAATTACTGTTCCCATTTTACGCATAGCGAGTAACAAGGCTTCTTCCACGGAAACCTTTTTAAATTCATTAAATCGGTCCATAAGGAAGATACTGTAATCAACACCTAATGCAATAAGAATAACGAACGCAAAGAATGGTACAGCCCAGCTTATCCCTGTATAACCAAGCAAGTTCACATAGATTGCTTCATTAATAGCCATCGCTGTATAGAAGGTTAAAATGAGAGAACCGATTAAATAAAGTGACATAATAATTGAGCGGAATAAAAAGACTAAAATAATCGATATTCCTACTAACATCAAAACGACTGTTCTTGAATAATCCTTTGAAGACATCGCCTTTAGATCAGCATTAGTACTCGTAATTCCACCAATTGCCACAACAGCATTCTCAAGCTTTGTTTCCGTAGTTGCTCTAGAAATCGCATCCTCTATTTCATCAATCTGACTAATTGCTTCATTTGAATAAGGATTTGCTTCGAAAATAACATCCATTGTCATAACTTTACGATCGGCTGACATATATGTGTCTAATACTTTAGCAAATTCCTCGCTTTTAACCACTTCATCTGGTAAATAAAAGCCATCAGCCTCGTTTGATAATTCCGATAAGAATACCTCTGCATCGGTTAATCCATCATGGACTTGCAGAAGTCCATCCGCACTTAAGGTCAACCCTTCTGTTAACTCAGATAATTGTCCCCCAAGATCACCAAAACCATCCAACATCTGTTGTTGCCCTGCATTTATACCTGTCAAACCATTGGTGATTGATGGTAAATTGGCATTAATTTGTCCTTGACCATCTGCTAACTGCTCTAACCCAACTTG
The DNA here is from genome assembly GCF_017939705.1 of Halalkalibacter suaedae. GTDB lineage: Bacteria > Bacillota > Bacilli > Bacillales > Bacillaceae_D > Halalkalibacter > Halalkalibacter suaedae. Next base: position 158,731 of record NZ_JAGKSQ010000002.1, on the reverse strand, counting down.
TTGCTTTTCAATTCCACTAATAATTTCCGTTAGTCCAGTAACTAATTCCTGCTGTCCAGAAACAATCTCATTAAATGAGCGGTTTGCTTCTCCCATTCCACTCGTTACACTAGATAATCCGGCATTGAGCTCTTCAAGACCGCCAGCTAACAGAGGTAATTGTTGTTGGGCCGCCTGAACTGATCCTTTGACTTTTTGATAGATTGGATCTTCTGGTAATCCTTGATACTCATTTTCAAGATTACCAAAATCCTCCTCAGTAATTTGTGAAATGGCCTTATTTAATTCCGTTAACCCAGTACCAACAGTTGAGTATTCATTATTTAATGTAGCAAGAGTTGTTTGAATTTCTGTATAGCCCGCTAATAATTCACGTTGTCCTGCGGCCAGTGTTTCTGCACCTGCTTTTAATTGTTGCAATCCGTCTTTAATTTCTGTAGAGCCAGCAGATCCTTGGCGAATTCCATCTTCAATTCTTGCTAGATTCGTTTGGATTTGAGTGACGCCAGTTTTGACCTCATTTGTACCAGAAATTAGTTCGTTAATGCCTCCAGTTGCACTTTCAAGTTCAGGTTGGGAATTAGCTAACTGATTACTCGCTTCCTGTAAGCCAGAGCTTATCTCATTAATTCCATCGTTTCCTTCACCAAGACCTTCTCCGAGCATTTCAGTTTGCTTTGCTACGGTAAAATCCTCGATCGGCTCACCAGTCGGTCTAGTAACAGAACGAACCGTTTTTACTAAATCGACTTTTTTAACTTCATCTGAAATGGATTCAGCTAATTGAATATATTCAGCAGAATCCAATTCCTCATCATTTTTCAACACTATTTGTGTAGACATCGATTCCCCTGGGCCAAAGCTATCAGCGATAATATTAAATGCTTTAACCGACTTCACATCTCCACTGACTTCTTCTAATGAATTAAAGGAAAGATCTCCATCATAAGTAAGTAAAAAAGGTACACAAATGGCAGCGACAACAAGTAGTGATATTAATGGTCGACCCATTGAGAACTTACCTGCAAGACCCCAAAGTTTATTCTCACCATGTTCTGCAGATCCTTTTGATGGCCAGAAGAGCTTTGGTCCGAGTACAGCCATAAAAAACGGTACAATTGTAAATAATGCTACTAGTAGCATAGCTACACCTACTGCTACACCTACCGCAGATTGAAATAGTTTAAATTGAGAAAAACCAATGACACTAAAACCAACTAACACAGCAAGACCACTAAAGAATACCGTTCTTCCTGCATTTCTATACGTTTCCACAATCGATTCAGTAACCGATTCACGATGTGACATTTCTTCTTTAAAACGACTTAATAATAGAATGCAATAATCTGTCCCAATACCGAATAGTATTGCGACTAAAAACATTTGCGTATAACTTGAGATAGGGAAATCAAATCTATCCACTAAAAAAGAAACAATTGATTGAGAAGCAATATAAGTAAATCCAACCGTTACTAATGGGATAATTGGAGCAATCGCGGATTTAAATACTAAAAATAAAACGATTAATATGAAGACAACAGTAATTCCCTCTGTTTTCTTTAGGCCTTCTTGAGAACTATTCACTAAGTCCTCATCAATCATCCATTCACCTGTGTAGTAATGTTCCACTTCAATTGAATCAAGTGCACCATACAAATCATCAGTTACATCTGCTTTTTCACGATTATTCCAATCAAGAGTTATTGGTGCCATAATCGTCTTTCCATCCTCTGAAACAAGGCTCTCCCTTAATTCTTCCTGTGAAAAGTGAGTCATAATTTCAGAGATTCCTAGTTTATCTCGCCGGTCCTCAAGAATGGCAATTCCGCTTTCAGCATCAGCGATATCCTCTTGCGTTAAACCTTTTTCATTATGAAAGACTACGACCACTTGAGATTGATCGCCGGTTCCTTCGTTTTCTCTCATTTCCTTTAGGAGATCCCCGGCTAAAGCTGAAGAATATTCAGTTGGAACGTTTAGTTGCCCCTTTTCACGAACAAGGTCCGCCATATTTGGGGCCGTGATAAATAAGCCAATAGCAACAATAAGCCAAGCTACCAAGACAAAATACTTATGTTTAATAATAAAATTCACTTTTTACTCCTCCATTAACGTTGTCTAACACTTGATTCAACTTCTCATAAGTTTCAATAAATGATTCGATCTCCTTGATATCTAACTGATTTATGATTGATCCAACTAGTGCCTGAACACGCTCCTCTGTTTGTAAAAATAATCTTTGTCCTTCATCTGTTAAGGTTAAGTACACCACTCTCCGATCTTGTTCATCACGCGTGCGTTTAATTAGACCTTTTTTCCATAATCGATTGATATTAGCAGTGATTGCACTTTTCTTGACATCAAAGATATCTGCAAGTTCACTCGAGGTACACTCTTTTACTCGATTAATATACCGTAACGTATATTGTTGATCATTCGTTAAGTCAGAGCCAATTTCAGCTTTAACCAAACTATCCGCTTTTCTCGTAACTGAAAAGGTAACCGCTATGTAACGATCAATTAACTCCCGTACTTGCTCTTCCCGCAATTAATTCACCCCTCAAACTGTTCAACAGTTGAACTATTAATGAGATTAACTATATCAGATTTGTTAAATGTGTCAACTAAATGATACTGAACTATATGTTGAATTCCATTATTCATTCACTAATTCACTATTTTTCTTTTTAAATTCACTACATTCACACAATATATAAAATGGTTCATTTTAGGTTAATCATTCTTTTTGTGGGCAAAGTATAAAGTAACTATAGAAGGAAGGTGCATAAAATGGTATATCTTCTATTATTGCTCGGGTTTGTATTATTAATTAAGGGAGCGGATTATTTTATTGATGGCTCTTCTGCGATTGCGACAAGCTTTCGTATCTCTCCTCTCATTATAGGTTTGACAGTCGTCGCATTTGGTACAGGTGCTCCTGAAGCAACAATTAGTATTATCGCAGCACTGGAAGGAAATGCTGACGTAACGATAGGAAATATTGTTGGTAGTAACTTGTTAAATATGTCTTTAGTTGTTGGACTTACCGCAATTATCTTTCCATTAAAGGTTGAAAGCACAACGATTCGAAAAGAAATTCCCTTTGCTTTTTTAGCGACAATCGTTCTATATGTACTAATGAATGATATAATGCAAAATATTGTAGGAAATACGATTACAAGAAGTGATGGCATCATCTTTTTACTTTTCTTTTCAATTTTCATGTACTACGTTATTGAAGCAGCTAGAAATAGCCGAGAACAAAATACCTCTATTGAAGAAAACATTGAAAAACAACCCATAGGCAAAAGTACTTTGTTGACGATTGGTGGTTTGGCAGCGATTATTCTAGGTGGTTACTTTGTCGTAGAAAATAGTACCGTTATCGCCTATCGCTTTGGAATGAGTGAAACATTGGTTGGTTTAACGATCGTGGCTATCGGTTCATCCTTGCCTGAACTAATAACATCAATAACAGCTGCAATGAAAAAACAAAGTGAAATGGCTCTTGGTAATATTGTCGGTAGCTCGATTTTCAACATACTATTTGTTATTGGAATTTCATCTGTTATTTCCCCATTAGCAGTAAATAATAAAATGTTTATTGATGTCATCTTATTACTCGGATTAACGATTATTTTGTTTATTTTTTCCAGAACTAAATACACAATTGGTAAGATTGAAGGTCTTATATTAACACTTGCTTACATCCTTTATCTTATTTACATTATTCTGAGAAACTAAGTACTGTATAGAACAGTTTCCGAAGCACAAAATAACAAAGAACCAATAATGAAAGGAAGTGAAAGGTCTTGAACCTGTTACGTGCTCAAGAAATTGCACAATCACCTGTTATGGCTAATGTCACATATTTAGATAAACAAGTATATATACAACATGTCATTGAACATAGTGAGACAGCTCGAATCTTCCCACTAGATGAACCGCAAAATGAACTTGAAGTAAATTTAGATAATTTAATTGAACATTAAACAAAAGACGGCTACGGCCGTCTTTGTGCTTTTCAAGAATAGTTTATCAAAACCGAGAATTCTCCTTATAAGCTTTTTGTATAATAAAAATAGAATAGAGATCAGTTGAGTATCTGAATAAGTTATACATTCAAAACGGCTTATAATGCCAACACGCCCTAATACAAAAAAGACAGCAACAGCTGTCTTTTTTGTATTAGTCAATCCACACCTCTCATCCGCTTATCTTCCAACATTTTTGACATCATAACCCATTCATCTATGTCGCCAATTTAATTCATATAAGGATCGTTAAAGAGGAAGTAAATCCCCATGTCTCCTCTAAAAAAGCGGACGGGATGGGGGCCGACTCCTGCAGGAGGGGAGGGCAGGTGGAAATCCACCGGCGGAGCCGGTTAGTTCCACGCCCGCCTGCGGAAAGCGTGCCCCCATCCCGGTAGCGGATTCAAATCACTCTTGTCCTAGCCTCTTATAAATTATTATTTTGCTGTGACAATTCCTCGTCTGCAAAATGTTCATTAGCTTTTTCTAGTTCCTTATGCTCGTCGACGGAGTCTCCGGCATATCGATCAATAGTTGCAGATGGATGTAGTGGATCTAGATCCGTTCGCACACCTATCTCTCCACCGACATTTGCTTGATTTGGCATCTTAAATGTTTGTTGTTTTTCCTTCATTTCAATCACCTCAACTTAGCTTTAGCATGAGGTTTTGTTTTCATCCCTATATTAATTAATTTGCGATTCGATCAATTATTTCCTTGTTTAATTCTTTAATTGTTTCGCATTTCAACAACTTCCCATCTAAAACGGAAAATGGACAATGCTTACAGGTTTTACATTTTCCTAAACAATCTTTTCTTTTTATCTTCATATCGGGGTATTTTTCTTTTAATAATTTATATAATTTCTTCGTATTATCATTATCTTTACAAAAGTATATTTTCTGCATCACTTCATCACCCCTATGTAGTTCTCGATGACAATGAGAATAATTATCATTATTAACTATGATATCAGATAATACTCCTTTCGTATAGCTTTTTCAGAGTATTTTTCACTAAAAAGCCAGAAGAGTTCGAAAATTATCTTGAACTCCTCTGGCTTTAATAGTTTATTAATTCACAAAAATTCCGACTATATCCAACGAGTAATTATCAGCTATTCCTCATTCGAATCTTCTTGGTAATGTTCATTTAAATATATATTTTCAGTTGTTGCAAAATTTACGGAAAGAAGGCTCTGATCATCATCAAGACCATACAGTCCTTTTCTTTCTTTTTTTACGTCTTCCCCGCTTTGAAATTGAGGATCTTTCTGCTTGCTCTTCATGCTCTCACCTCTTTTCACTCTAACTTTAAACATTAGTATGTACCAAAGACATAAAAAAAGATGCTGCAAAGGTGAGCCCTTTACAGCATCTTTTTTTATTATTTAGCTAAGTACCCCTTCTCAACAGCTTCATCAATCAGCTTTTGAGCATAATTCCAAAGTTTCTTAGAACCCAGTGCAATATGCTTATTTCTATCAAGCACCATTTCTCTTGTAATCCCATGCTTTCTCCAGGATTTACCTTCAGTATAGAAATTATGTAGTAATGGTTGTAAGCGATCAACTGCCGCAGCAAATTGAGCTTCTGCAGTATTTCCCTCTTCAAACTCGATCCATAAAGCAAACAATTCATCTCTTTGATCTATCGGTAACAAACCATATATCCGTTCTGCAGCTGCTTTCTCACGTTCAAATTTATCTAGATACCCGGTAGTATCATACGCGAAGGTATCACCAGCATCAATTTCGACAATATCATGAATGAACAACATTTTTAATACACGAACTATACTCAAACTTTCATTCGCATGTTCAAGCAAAATGATTGCCATCATCGACAAATGCCATGTATGCTCAGCATCATTTTCCTGTCTACTACCATCCATGATGAAGGATTGCCGATAAATGCTCTTTAATTTATCAATTTCAACAATGAATTCAATTTGCTTCATTAACCGATCGTCCATTCGCCATCCCCTACTTTACGGTAATTTATTGCCAGCAGCACGATACAGCTCATACCACTCTTCTCTTGTTAATTTAACATTTGATGCCTTTGCGATTTCTTTGAGGCGATCTGGGTTCATTGAACCGACGACCGGTTGCATTCTTGCAGGGTGGCGTAAGATCCAAGCAATTGCAATGGCAGACTCACTTACACCTTTCTTTTCAGCAATCTCCGTTAATTTCACGTTCACTTCAGGATATTGCTCGTTTCCGATAAAGACGCCCTCTATCATGCCGTACTGAAATGGTGACCATGCTTGAACCGTCATTTGATGTAATTGGCTATAATCGAGAATATTACTATCACGAACAATTGCAGGAGCATTCGCCATATTTACATTGAAACCAGCATCTATCATCGGTGTATGCATTAGACTTAATTGTAATTGATTAATAATAAGATCTTGATCTAGATACTTTTTCAACCGTTCTATTTGCATCGGATTCTGATTGCTCACACCAAAATATTGAACCTTGCCACTTTTCTTTAATTTAGTAAATGCTTCAGCAACCTCTTCTGGCTCCATTAAAGCATCCGGACGATGTAATAACAGAATATCTATATAGTCCGTTTTAAGACGTCGTAAACTTCCCTCAACAGAATCAATAATATGTTCTTTCGAGAAATCAAAAAAACCATTACGTATTCCGCATTTTGTTTGCAGAATCAATTGATCACGACTTGCAGAAACGAACTCTAATGCATCTGCAAATACTTCTTCAGACATGCCTTTCCCGTAAATATCTGCATGATCGAATAAATCGACTCCAACTTCTAATGCATTTTCTATCACTTTAGCTGCCTCTGTTTTTGAAAGCTTGTCCATTCTCATGCAACCAAGTGCTATTTCTCCAGCTTCTACATTACTTGTTCCAAGTGTAATCTTTTTCATCTTTTTAGCTCCTTTCATCTAAGTCTATATTATCATTATTTTCTAATCAGGAATGGAGGTTTTAACCATTTTCCCCTAAATAATTTCAAAAAGCCAGTTAATCGTTTAAGATCAACTGGCTTGAATTACTAACAAACTAAATTATCGGCTAATTTCCATTTCTTTATCATAAAAGTGCTTTTCTCAGATGAAGAAAATCGAACGGAGTTATTTGAAGGAACAGGATAAAAACGTGCCGTAAATGTTTCTTCTCCGCCGTTTATAAAGATTTCAATAGAAGAAGTATCTAGATAAATCCTCATCGAATCTAGATGGTTTAACAAACATTGACGGATCTCCGTGACGCCGTCAACATAGCTTTGACGTTCTAATGTAAACAGTCCTTGCTTTGGAGAATAGATTATCTTTGCAGCCTCACCAACTGACATACTAAAAAATCCAGAGCTCACATCTATCTTTTCTAGGACGATTTCAATTGTCTTTCCGTTCACCTCTTCAAACTCTCGATTCTCAGCATTTAACTTGACATCATGTTCGAAGACCTCTCCTACTCGAAGCTGCTCGAGTTCTTTAACTGGAACTTGAAACACCTTATTATTTATCACTTTTAGCTCTCGTGGAAGCGTCATATTATGCAACCAATGATACTTAATGGTCGGGTGTTCTTGTTCATTTTGATCTGGCACACTCATCCACGCAAATAGAATTCGCCGACCTTTCTCATCAGTGGTTGTCTGTGGTGCATAAAAGTCGAAACCACGGTCTAACTCTTGAAACGGACCATGATTATATGAGCCTTCTTGAGAATTAAAGTGACCCATTACGTAACCTGACTGATACACATTTTGATAGTTTAGCCCTGTGGCTTCTAGTCCCTGCGGCGAGAAAATCAAGACGTCTTTCCCTTGTAGATGAAACAAGTCTGGGCATTCAAACATATAACCAAAATCAGCTAATAGTCCCTCTCCACCACCTGCTATCACACCAAGATGATTCCATGTCAACATATCATTTGACCTCAGAAGTGCAACTGCACCCTTGATATCAGTAGTTTGTGCACCAACGACCATAAAGTAATGATCATCTTGTTTCCATACCTTTGGATCTCGAAAATGTGCTGTATATTCAGCTGGTAATTCAACGACAGGACCTTTTTTTTCAAAATGGAATCCGTCCTTTGATACCGCCAAGCATTGGTAGGTTTCACGGTTTCCTTGCTCATCCTTGACATTTCCAGTGTAAAAAACGTACATCTCCCCATTGCTTTCAATTGCACTACCTGAATAGCACCCATTTTTTTCATACCATTCAGAAGGAGTTAAAGCGATCTCTTCATGTTTCCAATGTACAAGATCAGTTGAAGAGTAATGTCCCCAAAATTTAGCACCATGTCCGGTTTTAAATGGCATCCATTGATAAAAAAGATGATAGACACCTTTATATTGAATAAATCCATTCGGATCATTTAATAATCCTACAGGTGGCATCAGATGGTAGCTAAGGCGATAAGGATCTTCACTTATTACGTCATTTGTCTTAGTAACAATCTTATATACCTCACTGCGTAAGTGGCCATCAGTTGACATGATCTTCACCCTTTTTCTGAAGCTGCTTTACTTCATCTAGTGTAGGAAGAGCTGTCATCGCTCCTTTTGTAGATGCCGCAAGAGCACCTGACACCGAAGCAAATTGAGCCATCTCTACAGCCTTTTCAAGAGGTAGTGTTTTGATGTCACCTTCATACTGATGAACTGAATACAATATTCCAGAAACAAAGGCATCTCCTGCCCCAGTCGTGTCAACTGCGTTTACCTTCATCGCTGAAACATGATGATGACCATTATCTGTAACTACATAGCTCCCATCTGCACCAAGTGTGACTAGAACTAGTGAAATCTGATAATCAGCTAATTGATCCATTCCTTTTTGTATATCTTTTTCTCCTGTAATAAACTCAAGCTCTTCTTCAGAAATTTTTAGAATATCAGCTTCGCTAAGCATAGATTTAATTGTCTGGCGAGCATGTTCTTCCGATTCCCATAGACTTAAACGCAGGTTAGGATCATACGATATTAGCATTCCATTTTCTTTAGCTAATTTTACAGCAAATTGAGTAGCCTCTTTTGTTGGACTACTAATTAATGAAATAGACCCAAAATGTAATATTTTATGGCCCGTTAGATGATCAACATCAATCTCATTTGCTTCGAAAAAACGATCAGCACTCGGATTAATGTAAAAGTCAAAGCTTCGTTCCCCTTCTTCTCCGTTAGTAACAAAAACCACGCCTGTACGAATGTCTTTTGAAAAGCTCATCTGCTTCGTTTTAACCTGATACTGATTGAGCGTTTCTTTCAAGAATTTCCCAAGCAAATCATCCCCAACTTTACCGATAAATGATGAATTCACTCCTAAGCGTGAAACGCCAACTGCCACATTTGCTGGGGCTCCGCCTGGACTTTTTTGATAGGTTTGATTTGTTTCATCCATTGGGATAAAATCGATCAGTGCTTCACCTAAAGAAATAATTCCATTTTTCATATATATTCCTCCCTAACTCTCTTAAATACAAGGATACTTCCTGCTGAAAATAACGAACAAATCCTTATTAGCAATTAATACACTAATAAGGATTGCTTTTTTAAAATACTATTTCGTTTCTTCTTTCCATCCAAGTAACAATGTTGCAACAAAAGCACCCGCTAAGGCAATCAAGAATCCAATCCCATAGTTAAGCGGATCTTGAGCGATCGCAAACATAGGAATTCCCGTTAAACCAATCCCGTTCGCCATCACTTGTGTAAAGACAACATATGCTCCACCAAGAGCCCCACCAATGGCAGCCCCAATGAAAGGACGACGATATCTTAAGTTTACACCGAAAATCGCTGGTTCTGTAATTCCTAAGAATGCAGAAACTGACGCAGGAAGGGCAATTCCCTTAATTTTCTTATTTTTCGTTTTGAAAAATACAGCTAGAGTGGCACCACCTTGTGCGACATTCGCCATTGCCCATATTGGAAGTAAGTAGTTTCCACCAGCAGCAAGGAGAACCTCTGCTTCTATTGCATGGAAACTATGATGAACACCTGTTAATACGATCGTTGAATAGAGCCCTCCAAATAATAGACCAGCAACAGGTCCGGCAGTACTATAAACTACATCTAAAACGGTTGTAATTCCATTACCAAGAATGCGACCTAATGGACCGACAACAAGCATTGCGATAAACCCTGTAAAAATCACCGTTAAAAAAGGAGTTAATAATAAATCAACGACATTTGGTACGATTTTACGTAATCCCTTTTCAATCTTCGCCATAAGGTAAACCGTTAATAATACTGGGATAACTGTTCCCTGATATCCTAGCATCTCTACACCAAACCCAAGAAAATCAAGAGTCTCAGGTTGAGCATCGCTCAGACCCCACGGATTTAACAAGGCTGGATGTGTCATGATCCCACCAATTACAGCTCCTAGGTAGGAATTCCCGCCAAATTCTTTTGCTGCACTAAAGCCAATTAAGATTGGCAGAATGATAAAGGAAGCTGAAGAAAACATGTCTAACAGAATAAATAACCCACTATCTGCATCAACCCAATTATACGTTTTCATCATTCCGAGTAGTCCCATTAGCATACCAGCTGCAACAATCGCTGGAATAATTGGAACAAATATATTTGAAAGAGTTCTAGCAAATCTAGCAAATGGGTTCATCTTTCTTTTCGCTACCTCATTATGGGAGGTAGTTGATTTCGGTTCCTCGTCAGATGTCACTCCAACAAGTGGTCCGAATTTAGCGAACACCTTATTTACTGTACCTGTACCGAAAATAACCTGGAATTGTCCAGAGCTAGAAAAGGCTCCTTTTACTCCATCCAACTCTTCTATTTCCTCTTTGTTAATCTGCCCTTCGTCCTCAATAACGAGACGAAGCCGAGTTGCACAATGTGTTGCACTTACAATATTATCTTTTCCACCTAATAGTTCGACAAGCCTTTCCGCTATTTCTTGATGATTCATCGTATATCCCCCTATTTAAAAATATAAAAAAAGACCTAAAATATATAAAGTACACATAGGTAGTTCAAAACGAACTACCTATGTCGCCTTATACATTTTAGGTCTTGCCTGCATTACCAGTTACAATCCTACAATATTAAATTTGTTAATTTGTATATTACACAATGAAAACGGTATCGTCAATAGAAATAATCTATTTTTCCTTAACTAATCTTTGAATATGAAGTGAGATATAGGCTATTTCAGAGGGCGGAAATGTAAGACCATACTCTTCCCTTAAGTAAGAAGCAACCTCACTCGCACAATTATAAGCTAACTCATACTTATTCTTAATTAATTCATACATATCCGGATCAATTGGCTCGAAATCGTTACCTTGCTCCATCCTATTAAGTGCAAAGCGTAAATGAGTCACTAATCTTTGATAATTAATACTTGTTTCTTCAATCTTGATATTCATTATCTTTTCAATCTGTTCAATGAAATCTCTTAAAATTGTCGCCTTTTCTAACGATTCCCCCATTGAGTGCCCGCCTAATTTTGCAGTATGAATATGCAGAGCAATATGTGCGACTTCATCAAAAGGAATATCAACAGCTAGTTCTTTCTTGATAGCCTCTCTTGCCCAAAGCCCTACTTCAAATTCCTTTTTATATAGGAGTTTAATTTCATTTGTTAGCTTATTTTGAATTGGTATACCTTGCTCAATACGCTCTATTGCAAAGGAGAGATGGTCTGTTAAAGCAATGTGGATATGATCGTGTAACGGTTCCTCTAAGTACCCTTCTGCATAGCTAATGATCTTCTCAGCAAGTTCAATATGTTTTTCTGGTAGAGTTGTCAGTAATTGTTGGAACTTTTCAGATGATTGTTCGTGTAATAGAAAGATTTTTTCTATTTTATCTTTTGGTATGATATCATTTTTTCTTTTTTGAAAGGCAATCCCATTGCCCATCACAATCTTTTCTTGCGGTCCATCAATCACGACAACTGCATTATTATTTAAAATTCTAAAAATACGCATGTATTCCTCCAGCAAATGATTCCATTAGTTTGTCACTTAAAAAGGGTACACTATAAACAGTAAATGAGCAATTATCATCATATCATTCTAAAAAGAAAAAGCAGAACCGAGGCTCCGCTTTTTCTAGCTATGATTTACTGTAATTTGATCATTTACAACACTTACGGTGAAATGATTGATTTTTTGATCACTATTAATTAAGTGCTCTGTAATCTGATCTTCAACGTATTCTTGTATAGCTCGTCTTAACGGACGTGCTCCAAATGCCTGATGATAGCCTAATTCAGCAATTTTTTCTTTTGCAGAATCCGTGATTTCAATTGTTAATTCCTGCTCTTCTAATGCAACTTTTAAGTCCTCAAGCATAATGTCGATAATTTTAACTAAATCGTCTCTTTCTAAATGATCGAATTCAATGATTGAGTCAATACGATTTAAGAACTCCGGTTTGAAATAATCTCTTAAGCCATCTAAAATACTCTCCGTTGCAAGAACCGTTTTCCCTTTGTCATTGAAGCCAATTGCTGCTATCTTCTTGTCAGTCACTCCAGCATTTGACGTCATAATGATAACTGTCTCATGAAAATGAACGACTCTACCTCGACTATCCGTTAAACGACCATCATCCATAATCTGCAAAAACATATTTAAGACGTCTGGATGGGCCTTTTCAATTTCATCTAACAAAATAATTGAATACGGATTTCTTCTTACCTGTTCAGTTAATTGCCCAGCCTCCTCATGACCAACATATCCAGGAGGTGATCCGATTAACTTCGAAACAGAATGCTTTTCCATATACTCACTCATATCTAGACGAATCATTGAGTCCTTGCTTCCAAATAATTCAGTAGCGAGTGTTTTGGTCAATTCTGTCTTACCAGTCCCGGTTGGTCCTATGAAGAGGAATGACGCTGTTGGTCGCTTTTTAGGTTTCAATCCTACACGTGCTCGTAGAATCGCTTTAGCTACTTTTTCAATTGCTTTTGGTTGCCCAATTACCCTATTTGCTAGTTGATTTTGTAGATCTTTCATCTTTAATTGTTCAGATTTTTGAAGTTTTTTAACAGGAACCCCTGTGCTTTGTTCGATAATGTCTTGAATATGTTCAACTGTCACTTCAGTAGCAGGTTCAATTCTGTCTGCTTCAATTTGTTTTAGTATTGTCATCTCCTCATTACGAAGAGTAGCCGCCTTCTCATAATCTTCAATTGCTGTCGCTTGTTCCTTTTCAAGACGTATCTGTTCATAACGCTTTTGAAGTTTGCCTTTATCTGCTTCAACTTGGGTTAAATTGAGCTTGGAACCAGCTTCATCTAATAAGTCAATTGCTTTATCTGGTAGGTAGCGATCTTGAATATAGCGATCAGACAAAGTGACGCACGCTCTTAATACATCATCAGAGTATGTTACATTGTGATAACTTTCATATATTGGTCGAATGCCTTTAAGAATTTCATATGCTTCTGTTGTTGTTGGCTCTTTCACAATAACTGGCTGAAAACGACGCTCAAGTGCAGGGTCTTTTTCAATTAGACGATACTCCTTCAATGTCGTTGCACCAACAAGCTGGAATTCCCCCCTTGCTAATGCTGGTTTAAGAATATTCCCAGCATCCATTGATCCTTCAGACGAACCGCCAGCACCGACTACCATATGAAGCTCATCAATAAAAAGAATAACGTTCTCGCGTTGTTTAAGCTCATTGACTAATTGCTGCACTTTTTCTTCAAACTGTCCCCGGTAGCTCGTCCCAGCAACAAGTGAACTAATATCAAGAACATAGACTTCTTTATTTAAAAGTTTAGCTGGTACTTCACCTTCAACGATTTTACGTGCAAATCCTTCAGCAATAGCGGTTTTCCCAACACCAGCCTCACCTATTAAGACAGGATTGTTTTTTGTACGTCGATTTAACACTTCAATTACACGCTCAATTTCTTTGTCTCGACCAATAACAGCATCGATCCTACCTTGTCTTGCTTCTTCTGATAAGTTACGTCCATGCTGATCAAGGAATCCTCCTCCAGCAACATTAGTAGGAGCTTCTTTTACTTGCTGGTTCATACCATTTATCGAGTGATTTGTTTTTGAATGTACAAATCCTTTGAAAAATTCGTCGAAATTAAATGATCCCATTGAATGTTGATTCGTCGTCTGATCGTAGCACTCCGAACATAGTAAAACTTGTTTCCTTGAAGAATTTATCATTATATTCATTTTTACATTCGCATCGTTTTTTTGACATTTTTGACATAACATTTACCTTCAATCCTCTCTGTTTGACTTTGACTATATTTGATCAATCAATTAAAAGAAAAAGCCTATTTGGCTTATAACGTTAGATTCTATAGATTTGTATAGTTTTAAAAGATTTTTATTTACGATAGAAGTATATTCCCTCTATGTTTTCCTATTATATTTGACCTTCTTTGACTTTTCAAGTATTAAGTCTTATTTTTCAAATAATCCGATTTCTACTAGTAATTTTGCGTAAAAATTTTTAATTACGCATTCTTTAGACATAATAAAGACAGGAGGGATGTAAAGATGACTAAAAAAACAGAGCCGAATCAAAAAGTTGCCCCAACGATCGATGAAGAAGATTCTTATGGTCAAGACGCAACAGAAGAAGAAATTCGAGAAGGAGACTCAACAACAGTGACAAGACTTGTATTTGATGAACACGATCCTAGTTAATATACTTACTTGCTAATAGGTTCAACACAGTTACTTTTAAGAAACTAACCAAAAACAAAGTCAGATCCGATTGGACCTGACTTTGTTTTGTTTTAAGCCACTTTTGCCGTTACTTAAATAGAGTTTCAAACCACCACTTCTTAAGTCGGTGTTTGCAGAAATAGGTCAATCTTCCTCTACATAGTGAAGGCCTGATTTGGCTATTTCTATAATAAACTCCTTTAGTACAAATAAAGGTTGAAACGTGTATTCATCACGTACAATGTAGCTCGTATAAATGATATTACATCATCGTCTGATCCTTTTCAATGGTAAGTAATGGTCTATTAGGTTAAAAAACTGAATAAAAAACATGAATCTTACTAAATCTAAAATACAAAGAGAGAGGTGAAAAGAATGAAATTTGCTGACGAGCTATATGAGATGTATAAAAATCACTTAACCGGTTTTGAAGAAGATGCGATTATTATCGTCGAAGGAATTTTAGAGGATTTTAGTGTTTCAGATGTGAACACACTTATCGACAGTTTATCGACACATGAACGGTATGAAATGTTCGCCCTTTATTTGTATGAGTCGTTCAAATTAAAAGTTGCAGAAGAAGGTATTGGCACAACAAGAAATGAAGATGACCAACAGGATCCTCCAAAGCTTTTACACTAAGTTTTTTACATACATCAAGGCAAAAGAAAAAACAAACCGGGAAAAAAGTTTTTGAACCAAACCAAAACCCCGAACGAAACAAAAGATAGAGTGTATGTGACACCGCTACTGAAATATACTTCGCTTTCCGCGGGAAGCCGGTGAGCCTCCTCGGCTTCGCCTGTGGGGCCTCACCTTTGGCTTTTACAATCCCGCAGGAGTCTACGTATATTTCATCCGCTACATGATTGCTTTATTCGGAGTTCCACTCAGCCACGTTAGTAATGTCCTAGTCTGATCCTTTCATTTGTCATAACACTAAACTAATTTATCTAATTCTCCCTCAAGGAATATCATTAATTCCTTAATCATTTCCTCAGAAAAATCGAATTTTATTCCTGCAGCTTCGTAAATTTCTGGTAATGATTTAGATGCTCCTAGGCTTAGTGCATGTTTATAGTTAGTTAATGCTTCATCTGGATTTTCACGGTATTGTTTATACAATTGAACAGCCCCAAGCTGTGCAATAACGTATTCAATATAATAGAAAGGTACTTCAAAAATATGAAGGACCTTTAACCAGTTGGTTTTAGCCCATTTTTCATATCCAGTCCAATCAACCGTTTCTGAATCAATTGAATGCATGAGTTCACGGTATTTTTCATTTCTTTGCTCTGCTGTATGAGTAGGGTTTTCG
Organism: Halalkalibacter suaedae; assembly: GCF_017939705.1. Classification (GTDB taxonomy): domain Bacteria; phylum Bacillota; class Bacilli; order Bacillales; family Bacillaceae_D; genus Halalkalibacter; species Halalkalibacter suaedae. The sequence continues at coordinate 142,704 of NZ_JAGKSQ010000002.1, read as the reverse complement.
TATAACCAGTGCTGGAATTGGTCAATCACCATACCTTGTGGAAGAAATTCAATGATTCCTTTTAGTTGCTCAATTTTTGCTCGCTTGAGATCCTGTTCATTTTGATAGAATATTTGCCACTGATCCATCGTTAACAATTCCATTGACATACTAGCAAGTTCTGAAGATTCCATTGGGGTTTCGCGGTAATCATTTAATGGCAACTCTTTCTTCAAGTCATTATGTATGCAGTGTCCCATCTCATGCAATAATGTAATCATATCATCATGAGTTCTTGAAGCATTCATAAATATAAAAGATAGCTCAGAAACAGGTAGTGGTGAACAAAATCCCCCTGGTGCTTTTCCTTTTCGGCTATTTAAGTCTAGCATTTGCTTATTATTCATTGTAGTTAATAACTCTGCAAAACGAGGATCAAGATTATTAAAAATCGTAGCAGATTTCTCTACTAATTCATCTGTGTTCTCAAATGGTTTCAGAGGTGTTTGGCCTACTCGTACTCCTGCTCTGTCCCAAGGTCGATATGTATCTACAGCTAATTCACTTTGATGCTTTCTTTGTAGCTTTTCCTTTAATGGTTTCACATGCGTTTGAATCGCTTCAGCCAGTCTTTTGCAGTCAGCAGGTGTATAATCAAATCTCTCATACTTCTTAAACATATAATCACGATAATTATCTAAACCAGCATTCTCCGCCTTTTGCTGACGAATAGCAATAAGCTGATCCATGATGTCTTGAAGCTCATTTTCTTTTTCTATAAATGATTCTGCCATTAATGTTAACGCTTGTTTCCTGATGTCACGATTTGAATCCTGTAGGTATGGTGACAATTGTGAAAGTGTTAACTCCTCCCCATTCCATTGAACAGTCTGTGAGCCGGTGATTTCAAAATAACTTGTTGCCAGTTCATCCTCTTTCACTTCAAGATTGATGTTCTCCTCTCGGAATAACTCCTTTGAGTTTTGCTTACTTTTAATAAATAATTGATAATATTCTTCATTCAATTGATGACGTGCTTCGGTACTCAAGAATTTCTCATCAAGTAGCGATACGTATTTTTTTACGAGTGGCTCAACCTGTTGTTGATCGTATTCGAATTTTTCCTTTGCCTCTTTTGAATTACTATGGCACTGGAAATCAATATAATGACCAGAGATCCCTTCTTCTATACCATCATAAAGAGCAGATTGTTTTTTCAGCCATGTTTCAAGCTGTTCAACAGATATAATTTCTTCATTTAATAGCTCGACAAACTGGCTTTCCAACACATTTCTATTTGAAAAATCAAAAACTTCTTTATAAAATCCCATATGATCATCGTTCCTTTCATCGTTAACCTCAACCATTAATTCCACAAATCGAGCTGATTTCCTTCTAAAATGAGAAGAGGATTCCAGTTTGTACACCGGAATCCTCTTTCTAAAACTATTCCATCCAATTTGTGTGGAAAGTCCCTTCTTTATCAACACGTTTGTACGTATGTGCACCGAAATAATCACGTTGTGCTTGAAGTAAATTTGCTGGAAGTACAGCTGTACGGTAGCTATCGTAATATGCAAGTGCACTTGAAAGACCTGGTACAGGGATTCCAAGCTTAACTGCAGTAGCAACAACATCACGAGCAGCTTCTTGATAATTCTCAACGATATCCTTGAAATAAGGATCAAGAAGGAGATTCGTTAAGTTCGTATCACGATCATATGCTTCCTTAATATTTTGTAGGAAGCGAGCTCGGATGATACAACCACCTCTGAAAATCATAGAGATTTCACCAAGATTTAAATCCCAGCCATACTCTTCAGAAGCAACCTTCATTTGTGCAAATCCTTGTGCATATGAACAAATTTTGCTTAAGTAAAGGGCTTTACGGATTTTTTCAACAAATTCTTTTTTGTCACCATCAAATGTTTGATTTGGACCATTAAGAATCTTACTTGCTTTCACACGCTCATCCTTCATTGCTGAAATGAAGCGTGAGAATACTGATTCAGTAATAATAGAAAGTGGCACACCTAAATCAAGTGCACTTTGACTTGTCCATTTACCTGTTCCTTTTTGACCAGCAGTATCTAGAATAAGGTCAACTAACGGCTTACCCGTTTCATCATCCTTCTTCGTGAAGATATCCTTTGTAATTTCGATTAGGTAGCTATCAAGCTCACCCTCGTTCCATTCGCTAAATGTTTCATGAAGTTCTTCAGCACTTAATCCAAGAACATCCTTCATCAAATGGTAAGCCTCACAAATTAATTGCATATCTCCATATTCAATTCCATTATGAACCATTTTAACATAATGACCAGCACCGTCTGGACCGATGTATGTTGTACACGCGTCATCGCCAACTTTAGCAGCAATATCTTTGAAGATTGGTGCAACTAGCTCATACGCTTCTTTCTGTCCACCAGGCATAATAGAAGGCCCTTTAAGAGCACCCTCTTCACCACCAGAAACACCTGTTCCAATAAAGTGAATACCTGATTCAGCTAGATCTTTATTACGACGACGAGTATCCTCGAAGAACGTATTTCCACCATCAATTAGGATATCTCCTTTTTCAAGATGTGGTAATAATTGCTCAATTGTTGCATCTGTTGCAAAACCAGCTTGAACCATTAGTAAGATCTTTCTAGGTGTTTCAAGTGAATTAACAAACTCTTCGACACTATATGTACCAACTACATTTTTACCTTCTGATTCTTTTAACATTTCCTCCGTCTTTTCAGGAGATCTGTTAAATACAGAAACAGTATACCCTCTACTTTCAATATTCAAGGCAAGGTTGCGACCCATAACAGCTAATCCGATCACACCAACTTGTTGCTTGCTCATCTCTACCACTCCTCTTTCTGTTAGCATTTTTTTATTTTATCATACTTTTGCAATAAATTAATTATACGATGCTTGAATTTATTAAAAAAATTTGATTATTCATTGTTTTTTTCATGAAAATAGCTGGAAATTGCTTTCAGTTCTTGCTCTGTAAGCTCAACATTTCCATATCTCGCCTGTCCATAGAGTCTATCTAATTTGTCTAACCCTATATCCTCCTCTGGGTACTGCTCTCTTAATTTAGTTATCTTTTCATGGGGAGTATCACTTAGCTTTGTTACTGCGGATTGAATACGATGATTCTTTAGCTTTTGACGATAAACATAGCGCACCTTTTCATTATTCGTAAGTTTCTCCCAATTTACACGCGTTTTCAGAAAAGAAGACATATATTTTTCAAGTTGGGATCTCCATTGCTGCTTCCATTCTTTCAAATCCACAAGGTTTTCCTTTTCATCAGTGTATAGATTCAACCCGTCGGTACCTTCAGAGCGTGTGACAATCCGCTTGAGTAGTCTTATGAATTTATCATAAAGATCTCGAACAAACAATTTCACTTTTTTTATTAAAAGATAACCGATAAAAACTAGAAATAAAATGACCAATCCATATAGTGCATAGTCGATAATTTGAAGTAATGTAGTAGCAAACATAGATCTTGATTCTTCTTCGGCAGGAGGCATGACTGGTTGATTGATCTCAGGGACTTTTTCTTCTTCCACTTTCTCACTTTTGAAAATTGAAACAAAAAGGACGATTCCTTTAACGATCATTTTTGTAAGAAGCCAAAGCCCTTCTTTAATCATAGAAAGATTCGTTAATATCATTATAAGTAAAATCGTAAGACTGATATAGAGACGATTTTGCCTTTTCAGCATTTTATTAATAGTAGGTCTTGTTTCTTTAGAGTAAGATGCTTTTTTAAGCATTTCACTATTAGATAAAAATAACGTGATGATCAATATCGCTATCCCTGCACTTGTTACTAAAAACGAGAACGGCTTTAAACGGTCGAAATACTGATAAAAAAAAGCACCGACAAAATAAACAGGTAAAGCACCCGCCCATAGAAACTGTATTTTAAAAAGTTCATCATAATCTCTTTCTGCATATAAAGAACCGCGATAGGTAATGCAAATGTAAAGGATAAACAAAATACAGAACGAAACTAAATTTGACATCGGAATGAGAGATAGTGATAGTCCAAAGACTATAGCAAAAACTACTGACTTCCATCTCGCACCTTTCACCGATAACCGAAACACATAACCGATTAAGAACACTAATGGTAAACTTAACATCCACCACGTTAGAAAAGATTTAGAGAGCACACTTAAACCGATAAACAAAAGAATTGGTAGGCACATGAGTAACTCAAGAAATGCTTGAAAGAAAATAGGACGATGAAGTTTCCATTTATGTAATATGCTGCTCACCTTCTTTTCTCAGGAGTATAATCCTCAAGCCAAAGTACTTCTATCTTATTTCCTCGCCGCTCCAACAGATTGATCTGATCTTGCATTTTTTCCGTAACAGCTGACGTTATTAAAAGAATATCTGTTTGTTCCAATCGGTTCTCAACTTCCTCCTCCAAAAATTCATAGAAGCTAGAACTATTAGCCATTGCAGCCTTTCCCATATGTTCTAAAAGAACATTCAATTGTACTTTTCCGGTTGCAGGATAAAGTTTGACAGACTTTTTTTTATCTTCAGATGTTACTAAATATGAATTACACCCAAATCCAGTTGGGATTCCTTGAGAAAGAGTATGATGAGCAATTGAAGCAGCATAGGATAATCCACGCTCAAGTATTTCTTCATTGATAATAGGCAACCATTTATCTTCGGTTTGATCAAAATTTAAATAGATCATTAAATGATGATCAGCAGTGAAATCCTTCTTGCTCACTTGCAATGAACCCGTTCTCGCAGTCGCCTTCCAATTAACCGTATGCATTGGATCTCCAGTGGTATATTCTCTTATTCCAGACATAACAAAAGGATCTTCAATAATCCATCTTTTAGTAATAATGTCTCCAAGCCAACTTTGTGATGGTAATGGGATTTCATCCATATCAATGATCTTAGGATAAACAGTTAGGTTAGTAGAGGAAGAAGACGTTTGAAATGTTTCACCAAAGCCAACTGAATCTCCCGTCGATATTGAAACAGTTTCAAACCCATAATAACCACGTTTCGCACAAGTAACTTTCTGTCTTCTTTTTATCTTTTGAAATGGCATTAAACTAAAAAGTGTTAAGTGCATGTCGCCACGGTTTGTCCCCTCAATTTGATCAAATACCAGATTTTCATCAATTTTCGATTCTAAACGAAGCCAAGGAACTGGTAATAACTTTCGGTTAGCAATCTCATCAATCATCTCAATCATTTCACCCTCAAAGGCGACCGACTGACTAAATTTACGAGAATATTCTATTTTTGAAAGTCCCCATTTCACCACTATCATTCCTTGCAAGAAAAGTAGAATGAGTGCAACAAAAAGTAAAAAAGGAATATTCATTAGTTATAGTGTCCCTTTGTACTATATTCTTCAGCTGGTACAGTAATTTCAGAAAGAATTTGGTCGAGAATAACTGAGGCTGGATTGTCTTTTAATCGGAAGTTGTGACTAACGACAAGCCTATGACCAGCGACAGGTTTTAGCATTGTCTTGACGTCATCAGGTAATACAAAGTTACGTCCATGAATGGCTGCATATACTTGAACTGCCTTAAGTAACGCTTGACTCCCTCTAGGACTTATCCCTAATTCAATATTAGGATGATTTCTTGTCATCTCAACAATATCGATAATATATTTATAGATATCGTCGCTAACAAAAACATCAGAGAATAGATCCTTTGCTCTGAGTACATCATTTGTATTTGCAACAGCAAAGATTTCTTCAATCGGACTAGTTTCCTTAAAACGTTTAAGGATCTCAATGCCTTCTTCTTTCGTAGGATAGCCTAATTCTAATTTTACTAGAAAACGGTCTAACTGAGCTTCAGGTAAGGGAAAAGTCCCCTGATTTTCAACAGGATTTTGTGTAGCAATGATCATAAACGGCAATTGTAATAGCCTCGTTTCCCCATCGATCGTTACTTGTTTTTCTTCCATACATTCCAATAAACTCGATTGAGTTCTTGGCGTCGCTCGATTAACCTCATCTGCTAGAATAATATTGGAGAAAATTGGGCCCTCCCTAAAAACGAATTCACCTTCTTTTTGGTTATAAAAGTTCAGACCTGTTACATCTGTTGGTAATAAATCTGGTGTGAATTGAATTCTATTAAAAGAACATGAAAGAGATTTTGCAAAGGATTTTGCCAAAAGTGTTTTACCGGTACCAGGCACATCCTCAAGAAGTACATGCCCTGAAGAAATCAGTGCCACTAGTAAGTAGTCAATAATGTCATCCTTTCCCACCATAACCTGTTGAATATTATCTTTTAGCTTTTTTGCTAACTCTTGAATAATCGTTACATCCATTAATAAACCTCCTTTTTAGATTAATATATGACTACGCTTACAATTCTACTATTCTCTTACTTTATAACAGAAAGTACCAATTCGTCTACAGCCTATTGATACTATCTCTCATTTACAATGTTAACTGAGATTCCTAGTGGTTTCATTTGCTCAATTTTCGTTACTTCTCAGCGAATTTTCGTTATAATGAGTAAAGCTCAAAATAGAAGGAGTTTTTAAGATGGATAAAAAAGAAATTGAAAATCAAGTCATACAACAATTTAAACAAGATGAGCATATGATGATCCTCGTCTTCGCACAGTGGTGCATTAACAATGACCTTCTTCCTGAGGAATTATATAAACAAGCGTATCCAAACCAAATAGAAAACAAGTCGCTTCAAGAGGCAATGGCACTAACGGTTTCGAAAGAAGAAGCCGGCCCAATTGCAGACGATACTGTACTCGGAGTTTTATCATTATTTGGTAACGAAGAGCTCGCCTTTATCGTCACAAAAGAAATTGAACAGCGAACTAAATAAAAAGACAGCCTTACTGTTACGTCATTCCTAGGAGGTGAAGGAAACGAATCAATTATTAAGGGTATTAGGAGTCATTTCTTATGTGACGGTACTCCTATACTTAACTGAACTTTTTTTCCCTAACGAATTACTTCTTTTATCTTCTAGTATTCTAGCTGCAACCTTACTTGTCTTTACGACATTATATATTTCAGCGATCAATCGATTAGTTGTTACTGTTCTTGTATTAATTGGTTCCATATGTTTTTACCTAGTTCAAGCAAGCCCAACAGAAGTAATCCTAGGATTCGGTAAAAATCTGAATTTGCTATCTCTTTTTCTGCTTATACCATTAATAGGAACGTTTATGTCAACAGCCGGTTATTTAACATTATTAAAACAGAAAATACAGTATCAAGAGCAACGAAAACAGGGGCATCCTTATCGATTAAGTTTCCTACTTACCGCTACAATTGGTATTTTATTAAATTTCGGCTCAATGGCGATTGTTAAAAAAATTGCTGAAGAAAGCTTTTCCTCTTATCGAGAGCAAAAACTTACATTAATTATTATGAGAGGCTTCGCATTTTGTATGCTTTGGTCTCCTTATTTTGTTAATGTTGGATTGGTGCTAGTGTTATTTGATCTTTCATGGACCGATGTCGGGTTATATGGAATGATGCTAGCAATCATTTATGTTGGAATTTCAGTCTTAATGACAAATCAGATAGAGTTTGAAAATGATCCAGTCATCGACCATTACCAAACAGAAATCCAGACGTCCGAGCCATCACTAAAGCCGTTATTTTTATTCGGATTCACTTTAGTAACCCTTTCTTTCTTGCTCGATAGTCTATTAGCGGTCAATATGCTAACAGTCGTTTCGATGCTTGCTATTTTTCTGCCTTTTGTGTGGGCCTTAATGTCTAAGCAGGTAAAAAGCTACAGCCATGATGTCTTTGCCCAAGTACAATCAGCTTTTTATCGTCTTAAAAATGAACTAGCCATATTTGTCAGTGCAGGTTATTTTGGGTTTGCACTTTCTCTGACCGAATTTGGACATCACTTCTCTTCTTTTTTATTTACAATTTCATTGGGATCTGTTTTTCTGTTGAGTTTACTTCTTGTGCTTTTTGCAATTCTTTTAGCACAAATTGCAATTCACCCTGTCATCATTGTCATTGGAATTGGAAGTGCTTTGTCGCCAGAACAATTTGGAGTGTCACCAGTATATCTCGCACTCTTACTACTAGTAGCCTGGACAATGGCAACATTACTTTCACCTTTTTCAGGTCAAGTATTAATGGCATCCCGCTTAACAAACAAGTCACCGCGAATTCTTGTTCGTCAAAATCTTTCATTTGTTTGTACCCTATCTCTTTTTTTAACGACTACTCTCTATCTCTTCTATAAATTAGGTTTGATGTAAGTGAAAAGTCTAGAAAGGACCGAAAATGGAAAGCAACGTTCATAAACATATAAAAAAACAAGCACTTTATTGGCTAAAAAAGAAAATGACTGACTTATGTGCAAATGAAGTCAAATTATTTGTCCGTAGAAAACGATTAAAAGCAGATGCGGTTGGGATAAATTTAAAAAGAAAAGAGTCACGGATTATTGAAGTCAAAGCAACAAGAACTGACTTCCTCCGTGACGAGGTCCTACATGCGAATTACGGGTACCACAATCTCGCTGATTATGCTTATATTATGACCCCAAGCAATTTACTTAGTGTAGAAGAGGTACCTGCTGGTTATGGACTGCTTGAAATTGATGAATTTGATACAATTACTGTCAAGAAGAAGCCGACAAGAAATCACAAGCCGCAGCTAAAACTTGAAACATTAGTAAAGCGAAGTGCTCAGGCTGCTACCAATGCCGTTCTATTTCAAGAATTATCTAAAGAAACCAAGGATCTAACTGGAGGATCTTTTTCGAAGGAAGCCGATATCCATTTAATAAGTGCAACATGCCCAACGTGTAAAAAAAGAAATAAATATCTAATTCATACAAATCAAGAGATGATTGGCTGTTTGCAAAAAAAGTGTCAAGAAGCTATTCCACTAAACAAAGCACGAGTTCATAAAATCACTTCATATAACGACAGCTTCATTGAACAAATTCAACTATTAAAAAACGAAAAAAAGTGAGGAAATACTCACTTTTTTTCGTTTGCGATCGGTAATTTAATACAAAATACAGTTCCTTTATTCGAGCTTGATATTAGGTCTATCTGACCATTATGGTTTTCTATAATTCGCTTTACGATCGTTAAACCTAAGCCAGTCCCTGATTCCTTCGTTGTTGAAAATGGTTCAAATATCGTTGCTTGTTTGTCAGCTGAAATTCCGCTTCCTTGGTCCTCAATATAAATTTCATAATCAGTCCCTACTTTAGCATAAATCTGAATATCACCTTGAAAATTCATTGATTCACTACTATTTCGTACAAGATTATATAGCACCTGTTTCATTTGCTTAGCATCAAGTAAAAGAGGAACCCTTTTTAGATCAACAGTGATATTAACATTTTCCCCTTCTGAGGATTCCCGTATTAATGGAAGAATATCCTTCATAACGTCTTCCAAATACGTCAATTTCAGCAATGGTGCACCAGGTTTGGCGAGAAGAAGCATTTCCTCAATAATGAAATTAATTCGCTCCAATTCCTTCATTAATAACGGCATGCGGTACATCTCCTGCTGATCAGAATCAATATTTTGATTCATTAGCATAAGAAACCCTTGAATGACCGCTAACGGATTTCTTATTTCGTGAGCAGCACCAGCAGCCATTTCTCCTACCAATGCCAACTTTTCAGTTTGGTGTATCCGATTTTCTAACTTTTCAGTTTCTGTAATATCAACAAAATAAAAGGTTCTACCAATAACTTCATTATGTTGATCACGTAGCTTAGACTGCGAAACTAGTAGTTTATGGTTTTCGAGATCAGATTGATAGGTAACCCTGACATTTTCACAAATTTTCTTTGAGGAAAGAATGGACCAGAAATCTTTATTGACACAAGGGACAGGTATCGTATCAATCGATCGTATTTGTTCCTCTGACCCATGCAATAAGTATTTAGCCGAATGATTTAAGAATAATTCATCCGTCTTATCATCAATCGTTATAATACCAACAGGGAGTGAATTTAGGATTTGTTCACGATAGGTTTTGTCAATTAAGATTGTCTCAAAGGATTCCTTTAAACGAAGAGACATTTGATTAATTGACGTCGTAAGCTGCTTAAGCTCAAACTGCTTTTCTGAGTCAGAAATGGTTAGGCCATATTCGCCTTTTGCTATTCGGTTTACTTTGTGAATAAGATTTTCAATTGGCAATGTTAATCCCGCACTAGTTCGATAAGAAAAATAAATAGATAAGATTATTGCACCAATCGTTAAGATCACGAGTAAAGATAATGAGCTTTCAATAATATTCGTAAATTCATGGGTGTTTTCCTGAATAGAGGTATATGCGAGTTGCTTTTCGTTATTAAGGTCTTCTTTAAGAGACAATAATCTAGGCAAGTAATATTTATCTAGGATTCGTTTCGCTGCTTCAATATCTCCAAGGCTAAGAAACCCTTGTACTTCATTATTTATAAAGAAATCCAAAAGTTCAACTTCGCGTGTAATCGCATTTAAACTCGAAGGAACCGATATATCGATTTGTTCCTCGAGCTCATTATACCCATCAATAAATTGACAACAAAAATCGCTTACAATTCCATTTCGAACAAATTGCTCTTTTTCTATTAACTCAGTTTCTGTATGGGTTAACCAAACAATTGAAGGGACATGTTCATCTCTTATTGTTAGACTAACTTGATTAACATCACTAATTGATTGGACAAGGATGAGAGAAAAACCACTCAATAAAAGAGTAATAAGGAGAAGGACGGAAAGGATTTTACTTCGAATAGACAATTGCTTAAGAAATGAAATCACTCCAGACCTTCCCCTTTCTTTTTTAAAAACGTAATTCGCCCTTTTCAAACTTCAGTATTTCATTTTCAATGAATTCCACTTCTGAATCTGAAAACATTGGACCAAACGGTGCGAGCATGTAGACGCCATCTTCCTCAGTTAGCATCACCTTGCCTGAAGGAATTCCCTCTTCACTGAAATAATCTTCAATAATCGATACATATATCTCCGTTACATCGTTCAGTACACTTGTCAATACATAATTCGGAGCCATATAAGATTGATCATCGACATAACCAATAACATAAATGCCTTCTTTTTTTGCTGCATCAATGACATCACGATTAAAGGCATTGCCTTTTGGATATACGACATCTACACCTAATTCAATTAACTCATCCAATTGCTTTAAAGCCCCTTGACTATCGTCTCTATCTTCCACATAACGATAATAAATTTCCGATTCCTCTGAATAGTACTTTAAAGCTTGTTCGAATTCCGGATTTTCGTTACTTTCGTGAACATCAATGATTCCAATTTTGTTTGTTTTTGTTTTTAAACTCGCTGCAAGTGAAGCAAAATACTCAAGTTCGGCATGATCAAAAGTATATACAGCTTGATTGGAATGTTTTAACCAACCATGAACAGTGACAAAATGAACTTCTTGGTAACTTGGAGCAATTTCAATAAATAAATCTGAAAATTCACGTCCATGTCCTATAATAACATCTGTTCCAGAATTAACCGCATCGTCAACAATCTTTTCTAATTGTGTTTTGTTTGTGGTATCAATTTCACTGAATAACTCGACAGCTATCGGAAATTGTTCTTGTATCTTCAGTTGGCCTTTATATGCTAAGCTCCCCCAGCTTTGATCAGCAATAACATCAGACGTAATAATAACAACATTTGTTTCTTCAATCTCTGAAGTTACCTTTGCATCTTTCATAATACCGCTAACACTAAAGAAAAGAATGATTAAAAAGACAGTTACAACAATCCCTGTAATCCATATAATGATCCTAAGTTGTTTCGATTGTTGCAAAGTAATTCCTCCTCTTATTATTCTCGTCTAATCATACCTAATAAATTAATATTTTGCTACTATAATTAGAGATTACTCTACATCTTTCGACATTTTTTTTACAAAACTGCAGTATTTTCTGCATAAGAGGTAAATTTTCAAAAGCCTTCAAACCATTTAGGACTTGTATTTATGTTCTATTTTTGTATTTCTTCCGATATATTTTCGAAAGGAAGGAAGTGAAGGAAACAATTGAAACTCATCATATCTTTGTTGATTATACTTTCATCCTTTAGTTTTTTGACAGAACAGAGCATTGATCAACAAACAATGATCACAGATGAAAGGGTCCTAGAAACAATACCTACACCTCACCCTAATTCAAACAATGACAAATGGGCCTTGATTGAATCTTGGTCAATATTCGGTGTTAGTAGCGAGCGAACGTATCAGATAGCTCCTACTTCCTTTATCGAAAAAAACAGTATATTGCCCTTTTTTCTACTAGCCGTGTTCTATCAATCTAATAATTTCAGCTCGATTCGTGTCCACTCACCCCACTAACAATACGTGGAGAGGAGGAAACGAATATGTACTGGCTCTATATTTTCGTAAGCTTTTTGACAATGAGTGCACTTAGTATTTTCTTCTACCAGGTAGTTGAATTTATTAACGCATTTATTATTATAATGAAGAAAAGCTAATAAAAAGAAGAAGTAAGGACTCAGTACTATAAAGGCCACTGAAATTGGTGATATATACTATACCTTTTTCAGTGGCCTTTTTTATATTTACCCGTATAACTAACTAAAACGAGAATTTCTCACATACTTCTTTTTATGACAGGAGTTACACATCGTATAAGCAAATTCCCATGACAATGATTTCCCGCAAAATTTGCAAGTTTTCTTTAAATTCTTACTATCATATCTTAAATAATCATGTACTCGGTCGCTCAGCTCGCCTCGTAAACGTTCCCAGTACATCGCTTCAGTTCTTCGTCCTAATCGGTACAAAAACAACAAATGCAAGCCTATTGCTTTGTAAGATAACTCTAATTCCTCAAGGGTTCCGCGTTTCAAAGTCGGCTCAGGTAATTCCTTACCATTAACGACAGCCATTAAATTTTCTTGCCACTGTCTGATGAGCTCGGGTTCTCTCGTGGAAAAAGGTAAATGAAGAAATCCGTACAGATCCATCATTGGCAGACGACCTTCAATTTCAGTATCTCTTATCGATTCATACAGTTCTTTTTCCTCAGTTAGTGAAGCCTTCTTTGTTCCTTTGGGGCTTTCAAAACGATCCCACAGATCAAAAAAGGTGCCTAAATCTCTATAGTATTTTTGGAATCTTTCGAACACAGAATTTGTCGGTGCGATTGCAAATGTATAAATCGGTTCATCCTCTTGCTCTAATAGCCGACGCATGAGATTAATCTCAGATACAAAAGCAACTTTTCCAATATTATAAATCCCTTTTCTTCCGGCACGCCCTGCTATTTGCTTAATTTCCTGAGAAGTTAAGCGTCTTCTTCTCATCCCATCGAATTTCTCATTTTCAAGAAAGACAATTCGCCTAATAGGTAAATTCAATCCCATTCCGATTGCATCTGTGGCTACAATCATTGTCGTCTCTCCATCAATGAATCGTTGCATCTGTTTTTTCCTTGTCTCTGGTGGCATGCTGCCATAGATCATGCTTACTTGATGGCCATTCTTTTGAAGCTGCGAAGCTGTTTCCAAAACCCTTTTACGAGAAAAACAAACGAGTGCATCTCCCTTTTTAGATTGCTTTAACGAAAATTCCTTTGATTCTACTTGTAAAGGGATATCTCTCCTATATTCACGTATCTCAATATCTGAGTCACCTAATAATTCTAGGATCATCGACTGGGCATTTCGGCTACCAATTATGTGCACTTCATTAGCATTCGCTTTTGTAATTGCCTTGTACCAGGAAAATCCACGGTCTTTATCAGCAATCATTTGTGATTCATCAATGACGATCACTTCAAAAAATTCCTTTTCATAAAACATTTCAACAGTGCTAGAGAAATGAGTTGCACCTTCAATTATTTTCTCTTCTTCACCTGTCTTTAATGAACAGCTTACACCTTCTTTATTTAACTTATCATAGACTTCTAGTGCTAGTAAACGAAGCGGCGCAAGATAAATTCCACTTGCAGATTTCTTCATTTTTTCTAAGGCGTAATGAGTTTTTCCAGTATTCGTTTCACCTATGTGAAGAACGTAACGAATATTCCGACCAGCATGAAGTCGATACTCTCTTCCAAAAATATCATCAATCATCCTTGCTTCTTTTTCTATTTCTTTCTCTCTATGCTTTTTCTCTTCAAGCTTGAACAGCTCTTGCTCTTTTTTGTCATGTTCAAAAATTTGTTGGTGTTGATATAAATCAAATGGCAATTTAGCCAATCGGACTAGATGCGGGAGCAGTTCCTTCTGAAATTGTTGTACATATTTAGTTCGAAGTGCTACCATCGGCTCTTTAAGGATGTCTCTAACTCGTAAATCAGTTAACTCTTTTCCAAAAAGGCTGAAATATTGTTCACTAACATAAATCGGTAATTGTGTCAGGACATCGTTTAATAATCTCCGTTCTAATAATCGATCAATAAATTGATTATACTGATCAAACATCGTCTCATACTGCCACGCTTTTTTATACTCTGTTGTGTCGTTCGCTAAATTCTGTAAAAAAGTTGAAAAATTTATAGATTGAGATAGCTCCTCAATCTGTTCATCTTTTTGATATGTATGTGAAGACAATTGATTTTGTCTCTTTGCTAAATCCACTTCTACTTTTTTGCTTACTTCGTGCCGAACTACGAAAAATAGCGCATCATCATTCTCAATAACTTGATCATATGCCTTTTGTATTTCATGAAGAATTATCCTTTTTCGATTCGCCTCTTGTTCTTCCTTTTGACGAATTTGATATGCAGCTTTGGCTTTCTCATAGATATGAGTCCATTGATTGTTCGTATTAACATGGTTAAGCCAACGCTCAACATGAAAGGGTTTATATGTTCTCAATTCATTTCGAAATAGTTTGTTGATTATCTTACGATCGATTCCCTCAACAACGTAGCCTCTATCTTTTAGAAACCCCTTTTTTTCTTTTCTAGGGATGCTATTTGTCGCTTTATTTAACCAAACATTTAACCATAGCTGTTCATAATAATGCTGTCTTTCTTCTTTATAATGTTCAAGTGAGGGCAAGGACGGTTTGACCTCAACAAAGCGATCAATATCTTCCAATAGTTTCTTTTTCGTTTGTTCGATGGCTTGTGCATGAACCATAGGCAATGTACTCACGATCGTCCTCCTTTCGTGAAGCTATAAAAACCATTTTACCATATGTTTCATCTAGTTTTTTCATTCGTACTATCGAAACAGGTAGTAAAAAGAATCCCCCTACCAAAGACAAGGAGAGGAATTCTTTTTCGATTACTCTAGACTATTTAATGACTCCATATGACTGGCAATCATTGCAATGATTGTACTCGCCTCGTCCTTACTAAAAATAAAGTTAAATTCATCCTTAATTAATTCATTGTCGATTGTTTTAATTCGGTTAATCCGTTGTAGTATTCCATCACCAGTTTCTTGAATAATTCCGAATTTATAAGATATCTCAATATCCTCATCTTCGTCTATATATGCAGTTACCTCTGGAGTTTCCCATTCTACATCATATGTTTCAATGTCATCCTCATCATCTGCTAAATCATATTCAATCGCATCTTCATCTTCAAATTCATAGTCGTATTCATCTTCATCATCTAAGAAATCATGAAAGCTTTCATGAACAACATCAATAATATCTTCAATATCTTCTAGAATCGTTCTTGACGTTAGATCAAGGTCTAAATCAAAGGATTCAATATAGAATTCGTTGTTGTGAGGGTCAAAGAACAAGCTACAGAAATATTCTCTTTCTTCTTCCGTTTCAACAAAAAATTCTATTCTTGGGTGTTTCGCAGCCTTATCAATAGACAAATGTCCAACTTGATCATACTCTTCACATATTGATTCCAAACTATCCTGAAGCTCTGCACTTACTCGATCAAACCATTCTAATGACATGGTCATCAAACCTCCCTATCCTAATTGCAACACATTACCTATTCTCCCAAAAAAAATCAGCTTTAAATCATTTTTTTCAAATTTCTTTCTAAAATTATTTCTTTTTTCAAATTTACTGTTTCCATTTTAATCCTAATAAGGTAGAATTTTAATTAGTTGAATAGCATTTAACTAGGGGAGTCCAATGAGTTGGGCTGAGAGGGGAACGCTTTGAAGTTCTTTGACCCTTGGGACCTGATCTGGATCATACCAGCGTGGGGAAGTTAGATTATACATAAATGTAAGCATACTTCTGCATTGATAACCGGGGTCCAACCTTATTTGGGTTCCGGTTTTTATTATGCAAACACTCCTCTACCAGTATGTCTATAATCTGGTCCCGACAAACTAAATTAAAGGGAGAGATTAGATGACTACATCAGTAAATGACAAGAACATTTCCATTATGTCCAGTTTTTCAGGCAGTAAAAAAATCTATATAAAAGGATCGAGGGCTGATATCCGTGTACCGATGCGGGAAATTGAATTAACACCAACAACCGGTACAATCGGCAAAGAAGAAAATGCTCCAGTTCGGGTCTATGATACGAGCGGACCCTATACCGATCCAGACTCTACCATTAACATTCACGAAGGAATATCACCAATCAAATCACAATGGATTAAAGAACGTAGTGATGTCGAGGAATACGAAGGTCGTAAAATAAAACCTGAAGATAATGGTTTAAAAGAGTCTGCCGTTTATGAATCATTCCCTTCGTCAAAAAGACCTATAATAAGGGCAAAGAAAGGAATGAATGTCACACAGCTCCATTATGCTAGAAAAGGGGTCATCACTCCTGAAATGGAATTTATCGCAATTAGAGAGCAGCTTACTCCTGAATTCGTACGTGAGGAAGTAGCTTGCGGGCGAGCCATCATACCTTCAAATATTAATCATCCAGAGTGTGAACCAATGATTATCGGTAGGAATTTTCATGTTAAAATTAATGCGAATATTGGTAATTCGGCTGTTTCCTCTTCGATAGAACAAGAAGTGGAAAAAATGACATGGGCTACCCGCTGGGGTGCTGATACAATTATGGATTTATCTACAGGAAAGCAGATCCACACAACGCGTGAATGGATTATTCGTAATTCACCTGTTCCAGTTGGTACAGTTCCTCTCTATCAAGCACTAGAAAAAGTAAATGGCATTGCTGAAAATCTTACATGGGACATTTACCGCGATACTTTAATTGAGCAAGCTGAGCAAGGTGTTGACTATTTTACGATTCATGCAGGAGTGTTGCTGCGATATGTACCAATGACCGCTAAGCGTTTAACAGGTATTGTTTCACGGGGTGGTTCGATAATGGCTCAGTGGTGTTTATATCATCATCAAGAGAACTTTCTGTATACACATTTTGAGGAGATTTGCGAAATTATGAAGACGTACGATATCTCCTTCTCGCTTGGTGACGGTCTTCGTCCAGGATCTATAGCGGATGCAAACGATGAAGCTCAATTTGCTGAACTCGAAACACTTGGCGAATTAACAGAAATCGCATGGAAGCATGATGTGCAAGTGATGGTAGAAGGACCAGGACATGTTCCAATGCATTTAATTAAAGAAAATATGGAGAAACAATTAGAAATTTGTAAAGAAGCTCCTTTTTATACATTGGGACCTTTAACAACTGATATCGCACCAGGTTACGACCATATTACCTCTGCTATTGGTGCCGCAATGATTGGTTGGTTCGGTACTGCAATGCTCTGTTACGTGACACCAAAAGAACATCTTGGGTTACCTAATAAAGATGATGTTCGTGAAGGTGTCATCACATATAAAATTGCAGCCCATGCAGCTGATCTAGCTAAAGGACATCCAGCAGCTCAAATACGAGATAATGCTCTATCAAAGGCACGCTTTGAATTTCGATGGAGAGATCAATTTAATTTAGCATTAGACCCAGAACGGGCCATTGAATACCATGATGAAACCCTACCTGCAGAAGGAGCAAAAACAGCACATTTTTGCTCAATGTGTGGTCCTAAATTCTGTAGTATGAGAATTTCACACGATATTCGCAGTTATGCAAAAGAACATAATCTTGAATCTGCTGAGGCGATTCAGCAAGGCTTAAGTGCAAAGGCAGCAGAGTTTAAGAAAAATGGAGGAAATCTATATAACTAAAGGAGAAATGGAGGAATTTATATGGAAGTAGCTGAAATTGAAAAAGAACTACAGCATTTGAAATCACGTATTGCTTCCTTGCAATCCTATCTTCAACAGAAACAAAAGGAGTGTGATCATGTTTTCAAGAACAACCAACTTTATGAACAATGTATAAAATGCAATAAAGTTTCCACATATTTTTAATAAAAAAGCTCAATGCCTTTAGACTTCAGGGCATTGAGCTTTTGCTAACTTGGATAGCTATCTTTCTTCTTTCTAGTTCATCAACAAGCAAATCAATAAAGTGAGGACTAATCTCTTCTACACAAATCGCTTTTTCATAAATCCCTAGCAAATCATCGTTTGAAATTTCCCAGAATGTTGATTTCGAATGATTTTCCATAGTAAAAGATCCTCCTAGAGAAGCATTTTTCACTTGATTATGCAAATCACTAAAAAGACAAGCTTTGTTGTTTTTATGTTATCACACTTTTATACAGAATTGTACAAATATTAGCATCATTTGTAAAAATAAATCGAATCCACAAACTTACCTTTAGTCCTTCAAAACGATATAAAACTCTGAATTACAGTAACTGCAATAAAAAATAGAAGCTATTTCATTATATCCACGTTTTTTTAATTCTTCTTCTAACCAATTCCTCGACTTTTCCATTAATGCCAGGTGTTCTTCTTGAATCACACCATCCTGAATGAATGGCAAGGTAAATGTTGTGGGTGCGTGTTTTGGAAAAACCGAAAGCGTTCCTGAGCGTTCTAACATCGCATAACGAACATCACGAATATCGGGGATATCTTTTTCTCGTAATTGAAGAAGAATATCATCGAGATGATATCCTTGCTTTCTCATATTCTTTTGATCGATGACACCGTTATTAATAATCATAACAGGTCGTCCTTCAATAAGATCTCTAAAACGTTGGCTTTTCAATGAAACAAAAGAAAAACCAATCTGAATAAACATTAATAAGAAAATCGGCGACAACCCTCTTATCATAGATACCTTTGGGTCTTCAATAGCTAGAACCGCTAGCTCAGCAATCATTAATGATACGATTACATCAAGAACGCTTAATTCACCAATTTCCTTCTTTCCAGTGATTCGGAAAAAGAAAAGTACAATAACAAACACAATAACAGTTCGTAACAAGACCGGTAGAATTTCGCTCATAATCAGCCGTTCCTTTCTCTCACCGTGTGTATGTTATAGCATTTGTAATTGGTTGTTGTTTATTCTTTAATTCGAAAGTTTGCTGATTTTCTTTGTGAGAGATTCCTTCCAAGCACTTGATAGACTATTCAGTAAAAGTAAGTCCTCAAGCTCGCTTTGCTTAACATCGTCAGAAAAGGTCAATCGATTCACATCAGCAATCGAATAATCGCTCCCTCGCTCGAGTCGACTAAAAGAATCTTCAACTGATACTTGTCCTTCTTCTAACACCCGAACATAGTATCCAGAAAACCCCGTTTCTACTATATGTAATGGAAGGTGTTTAAGTTGATGTCTTTCTGCTAGTTTATAACAAGGTTTTCTAGGCTGACTCACTTGTACTATTGCCTCACCCCATTTGAATACATCTCCAATGCAGACATCCTTCTCTGTTAATCCTTGAATCGAAATATTTTCTCCAAATGCCCCGTAGCCAAACGGTTGGTTGTATCGTTGCTCCCAATATAAAAGATGTTCGACCGAGTACAAACAAACAGCCTTATCAACACCACCATGATTAACTAGATCTGCCTGCTGATCTCCCTTTAAATTAGTAAACGTTAAAAAGACTGGCATCTGTACAGATGATTTAAAAATGCCAGACATGATTTCCTTATCTTTATTGTTAGCAATATTGCTTATAGTCCCAATATTTAAAGACTTAATATTAGACATCGGTTTTCCTCCACTCTATTTTAACTCTAAGACAATTGGACAATGGTCACTACCTAACACATCGCATTCCATATAGGAATCTGCAATATTTTCAGAAAGTCCATTAGAAACGATGAAATAATCAATACGCCAGCCGATGTTTCGCTCCCTTACCGTATTCATATAGGACCACCATGTATAAGCAAACTCCTTGTCTGGATACAGAAAACGATAACTATCGATAAAACCTTCCCCTAAAAGAATTGACATTTTCTCTCGCTCTTCTTCAGTAAAGCCTGAATTTCCTTTGTTACTCTTTGGGTTTCTTAAATCAATTGCTTCATGTGCTACGTTCAAATCACCACAGTAAATAACTTCTTTTTCCATCTTCAAACGAGCTAAATAGTCTCTAAGACGATCTTCCCATTCTAATCTATATGTAAGACGTGCTAGGTCTCTCTGAGAATTAGGAACATATGCACAGACAAAATAATAGGAATCGAATTCTAGTGTAATGAGTCGGCCTTCTAAGTCTTCATCTGTCTCGTCCAAACCATAGCTTACCGAAATTGGCTTCTGCTTTGTAAAGATAGCCGTACCAGAATATCCTTTTTTTATTTTTGAAAAGTTCCAAAAGTCATAATAGCCCTCCAATGTTAAATCAAGTTGTCCAGGTTGTAATTTTGTTTCCTGCACACAAAAAACATCAGCATCCATTCTCTCAAAAAACGAAAGAAAACCTTTTTTCAAGCAAGCCCTTAAACCATTTACATTCCAAGAAACATATTTCATTATTAATTCACCTTTCCAAACAAGAGATTCTAAAATTTTATCATACTTTTAAAAAAGACACCTCCGATTGTCATTCAATCGGAGATGTCTTTGGCTTAACGTTTTACAACATCAAAATTTTCATTTATTAACAACCAATTTTGTGGGAATGGTAGCCCTAGCTTCCAATAGCTAATTCCACGTAAGTTAAGTTGTTTTATTAGATCAAACTTGGCTTGAATTGAACGAGCATCCTCAAACCAGACTTTATGTCTAGCTCCCTCTTCATCGACATAGTCAAAATGAGGGGCCTGCACTTCTGTATCATATTGTATTGGAACATTGTATTGCTTTGCACGCTCTATTGCCGCTTGCGGACTAAGGGCTTCAGCATATTGTCCACCTGCTACATAAGGCAATGTCCAATCATATCCATATAAGTTCTGCCCCATCATAATTTTAGATGCTGGCATTTCTGTTAGTGCATATTGAATAACATCCTCGACCGGACCAATTGGTGATACAGCCATTGCCGGGCCACCAGAATAACCCCATTCATATGTCATTAATACAACAAAATCAACGATCTCTCCATGTGCTCTATAATCATGGGCTGCATACCATTGCCCTGGTTGATCTGCTCTTGTTTTAGGGGCAAGGGCACTTGAAATCAATAATCCTTCGCCACGAATGCGTTCTGCCGCTTTTCTCAAAAATTGATTATAAGGCTCTTTTTGATCCGCAGGCAGAAATTCAAAATCAAAGTGGATATCGGTATAACCAACCCTTGCAGCTTCTGCAAGGATATTGTCGAGAAGTAGATCTTGAACAGCAGTGCTCTGTAAAATATCCTTACCAAGTTCCCCACTAAATTGCCCTTCCTCAAGATTAGTCACAACCATCATCAAAGAGGCTCCAGTTGTGTTAGCTACCTCAGGGATACCGTCTAATGGTTGAGGATCTAATGTCCCATCTCTTCTAGCCTCATAGCTAAATGGAGCTAAGTACGTTAAAAATCTTCCGACATTTCTAGCTTCAGTTAGTAGTGCAGGATTAACAGTTCCTCTTGGTTCAATATACGCATTGATTTCTGCAGGCCGTTCTGGTTGCTCAGGTATATACACCCGTAACCCTATTCTTAGTGGTTGATTTGGATTAATCTGATTTATCTCTGCAAGGGTTAAATAATTTAGTCCAAAGCGTTCTGCAATAGACCACAAACTATCACCAGGTTGGACCCAATAAAAACGACCGATAATCGGGATTACGACTGCTTGCCCAACGACTAAACGCGAGGGTTCGGGTATTTGATTTGCTTCAACGATATCCTCAACCGACGTGCTATAGGCTTGAGCAATTCCCCAAAGCGACTCTCCAGCCTGTATAACATGGATTTGCATAATGCCACTCCTTTTTCACAATTAATATGATATTCATATATATGTGAGGTGGGGCTGACTCATGTATAATCCTTACGTTCACTCAATTATTTTCTCATCAACCTTTGGGCCGTTTTCAAAATCATCTAAATCCAATTCAGAAAGTCTATTTTGAAACCATTCTAGAAAGTCTATTTCTCCCACTTTTTTTACAAGAGGATGTTCCAGAAGCTCTTGACCCTCACTTATCGATTCTGCACTGGAATCGATAAGCTCAGTAATCGATAAATCAAAAAAGAGATTTGCCGCGATCAGGATGACAAAACTAATAAACACAACTTTCACTGTTGTTTTCAAAACAGATATAATTAGAAAACCAGCAAAAACTAAGCCAATTAAAGCGATCCACTGTTGTTCACCGAGAATAGTATAAAATTCGTTCACAATTCCTCCTAAAATATATAGATAGTAAATTTTATTATTGTCGTCTATCTATTCTTTAAACATACGAATGTAAAAGAAAAAGTGTCCTCAAGTCAGTTTGACTTAAGAGACACCTCTTTTCTCTAGTTATTTCACAAGGGTATTTCATATTTATTGCTTTTCCATCACCCTTTTCGTTTAAATAATCTTCGATAAAAACATTTTTGTACGTTCATGTTTAGGATGATCAAACAACTGCTCTGGTGTTCCCATTTCAATAATTTCACCTTGATCAAATAAAATAATCCGATCAGCAACTTCTCTAGCAAAATTCATTTCATGTGTCACAACAAGCATCGTCATACCTGTATGACATAGCTCCTTCATGACATCTAATACTTCCTTAACCATTTCTGGATCAAGGGCTGAAGTCGGTTCATCAAAGAGCATGATCTTAGGTTGCATTGCAAGTGCCCTTGCAATAGCTACACGCTGCTGCTGCCCTCCTGATAACTGTCCAGGAAATTTATCCGCTTGTTCTGGAATACCCACCCGTTCAAGCAACTCCATTGCAATTTGCTCAGCTTTTTTCTTCGGCCATTTTCTTACCCATATTGGTGATAGGGTAATATTTTTCAAAATTGATAGATGCGGAAACAAATTAAACGATTGAAACACCATCCCTGTTTCCATTCGAATTCTCTCAATATTTTTAATATCGTTGGAAATAGGGATACCGTCGACAATAATCTCACCTTCTTGAATGTCTTCAAGTGCATTAATTGTCCGAATAAACGTCGATTTCCCGGAACCAGATGGTCCTAAAATAACAACAATTTCGCCTTGTTTAATATCGATATCAACATTCTTCAAGACATGAAGGTCTTTGTTATACCATTTATTAATTCCCCTACACTTAATCAGAATTTCTCGATCCTCTAGCGGTACTTCTGCATTAAAAGCTTGATCCATTTGAACGACCTCCCTATTTTAGTTACTACCAATGCTAATCTGCTTTTCTATCTGTCTACTCATATACGACATAAAGTAGCAGATCACCCAAAAAACAAAAGCGATAAATAGAAACACTTCCATTTGAGTTCCTAGAAATTGTGGATTCGCAATAATTGAACGAGCAATTCCGAGCAGTTCAACAAGACCAACAATTGCAATTAATGTCGTGTCTTTTAAAATAGAAATTGATTGCCCAACCATCGAGGGAACCGTTACTCTAAGTGCCTGTGGTAGGATAATAAAAAAAGTCATCTTAACTGTACTCAGACCAAGTGCTTTAGATGCTTCATATTGACTATTTGGAATAGATTGCAACCCACCACGAATGTTCTCAGCGACATATGCTGCATTGAATAATGTTAACCCAATCATAACTCGAATGAGATTATCGACTGAGATTCCAGAAGGTAGAAATAACGGAATCATAATCTGTGCCATGAACAAAACCGTTATTAACGGTACCCCACGAATAACCTCAATGTAGATTACACTTAACCATTTAATGATCGGTAATTTACTTGTTCTTCCAAGTGCTAACAAAACCCCTATCGGAAAGGAAACAACGATTGCAAATAAAGCAATAATAATTGTGAGTAAAAATCCTCCCCAAATATTTGTTTTAACTGTTGGCAATACATTAAAACCATGCAATAGAAAGACAGCTATTGGAAATGCAAGAATCCATAGTACCCATGTGAACTTTTTTAGGAAGGGCATCTTAATAACTAGGAAGTATAAGGCAATGATTATCGTGATATTAGCAGAAAGCCAGAAGCGACTATCCATCGCAATAAATGGGAGAACAAGAGAGACTCCATACAAAAGGAGAAAGCCAAACATCATTACCCGTGCTAACCCTTTATATAATCCTGCTGATAATCCGACAAGAATACTGACCAAAGTTAGACTAGACCAAGCACGCCATAATTCTTCTATTGGGTATTGTCCGACAATAAACAATTTATAATTTTCACTAACAACAGACCAATTTGCGGAAACAAAAACCCATCTCAAGCTCGATGTAATTACCAGTACGAGTACAATTGAAATCACTATCGTAAATAATGTGTTAAACCAACTACTAAATAAATTCTTATGAAGCCACACTAAAGGCGATGATTGAATAATCGGTGTGGGTTTTAACTTAATATTCTCTAAGTGACTATTCGTATTTGACATCTTCTCATCACCTCTCTACTAATTTCGTGGCATTATTATAGATATTCATAAATAGTGCTGTTAGTAAACTGATGCATAAATAGATCAATAACATGACCAAAATCATCTCAATTGCTCGGCCGGCTTGATTCATGATTGTATTACCAATGCTCCATAGGTCAGGATAACCAGCAGCAATCGCCAAACTAGAATTCTTTGCTAAGTTTAAATACTGACTAGTAATTGGTGGAACAATCGAACGAATCGCCTGTGGGAATGTAACGAAACGTAATGTTTTACCACCGTTCAATCCTAATGCATGTGCTGCCTCGATTTGTCCTTTTGACACAGCTAGGATCCCACCTCGAACAATCTCAGTAATATATGAAGCCGTATAGAACACTAAGCCAAATAATATTGCCGAAAATTCAGGAGTAAAACGATAACCTCCTACTACCTGAGTCCCATCAACTATAGGGAAGCTTACTAACAAAGGCATTTCGGTTAGAACCAAAAAAGAGACGATTCCGATTCCACCAAAAAGTAGTAGTCCAACTGCAAGAGGATACTTTCTTTTCCCTGTCTCCAGCTGTTTTTTGAGTAATAGCTTCCTTACTGCAAATGAGACAATAAAAGCAACGAGCATGACACCAAACCAAATGAATGAGGATGCTGTTAGGTCAAACCACGGAAAGACAATGCCACGATTACTAATGACAGTCCCGAAGAATTGAACAGCCTCTTGAATACGCGGCAACGGTAAAAGAACTGCAAAATACCAAATGAAAATTTGTACAAGCACAGGCGTATTCCTAAAAATTTCAACATAGAGACCAGAAACAGAACGTGCCAGCCAGTTTTTAGAAAGTCTTAGAACGCCCATAATGACACCAATAATCGTTGCAAAGAAAATACCGATTACGGTTACTTTTAAAGTATTAGCAATTCCGATGATGATCGCTCGACCATAGCTATCTGTTGAGGAATACGCTAGAAACTTCTCTCCAATTGAGAACGATGCTTTATTAGTTAAAAAATCAAATCCAAATTTAATTCCAGCCCGTTCAAGTCCGGCAATTGCATTTTGAATCATATAATAGAAGACACCAATAATACATAGTAGAAAAGTAACTTGTAGAAACAAATGAATGAATTTAATATTTCTCCAGAATGGCACTTTTGGCACCGACAGATTTTTTTCCATTGTGATCACCCCATTTTTTAAAAATAAAGAGACTAGGACATAACTAAAGTGCCTGACTAAAAATTCGAACAAATTAATCCTTTAGCGGATGAAATATACGTAGACTCCTGCGGGATTTATAAGCCAAAGATGAGACCCCGCAGGCGAAGCCGAGGAGGCTCACCGGCTTCCCGCGGAAAGCGAAGTATATTTCAGGAGCGGCGTCTTAAGCCATACCCCTTCGTTCGGTTTTTAGTTAGTTCAAACACTTTTGTCCCAGCCTCTATGAAATTCTCTACCATTATCTAAATGGCGGTGAATAGATGATTCCTCCGTCTGTATAAAGAGCATTAATTCCACGGTCTAATCCAAATGCACTATCTTTACCTAAATTTCTTTCAAAGATCTCAGAATAGTTACCAACTTGTTTAATAATTTGATAAGCAAAGTCATCTGGAATACCTAGTTGTGAGCCTAAACCACCATCAACACCCAGGAATCTCATAATATCTGGATCCTCACTATCTAGAAATTCATCCACATTTGCGGAAGTCATTCCATATTCTTCTGCTTGCATTGTCGCAAACGTTGCCCACTGCATAATATCAAAGAAATTAGAATCACCATCAAGTACTGCTGGTCCTAGAGGCTCCTTTGACATTGTTTCTGATAGAACCATATGGGCAGAAGGATCTTGCATCAATGTTAATCTTGAAGCAAGTGCAGATTGATCAGTTGTCCATGCATCAATCGTTCCAGACTCGTATGCGGCAACAAGACTATCTTGGTCAGGATAGAGAACTGGTTCAAATTCAATTCCACGTTTTCTCATTTGATCTTCTAGATTCAATTCTGTAGTAGTTCCTTGTTCAACACCAATACGTGCACCAGCAAGACCTTCTAAATCAGTAATTCCGCTTTCTTTCGGAACCATCATCCCTTGGCCATCATAAAAGGTTGTCGGACCAAATGCTAACCCTACTTCAACATCACGAGTCAATGTCCAAGTTGTGTTACGAACGAGAATATCGACTTCACCGGTTTGAACAGCGGTGAAGCGTTCCTGTGCAGATAACGGACGATACTCAATTGCATCCTTATCACCAAAGATTGCTGCAGCTACAACTTGACCGAACTCAACATCAAATCCTTCATATTCACCATCAGAATTCATATAACCAAATCCAGGTAACTGATTATTTGTTCCGAGAACGAGATGGCCTCTTTCAAGGACTTCAGCTAACTTAGCTCCCGCTGAAGCTGGCGGGGCTTCTTCACCGGTCCCTTCCGCTACCTCTGTTCCATCTGTTTCAGTTGTGCCAGCATCTTCATTAGAGCACCCTACAAAACCAAACGTACAAATCGTAATAAGTCCTAACATCAACATCCATTTTCTTCGCATTTCTTTTCCCCCTTTTATCTTGTTTGTTGCTCTAAATTAGTTATACCTCATTCCGAAATGGTTTTATATGGATATTGTAAGGTTTTATACCGAATTTTCTGAATATTTGTGAGAAATTCTCTTGGATCCTTTTTTTTCTTTGTACACATTTACTAACATTTTGTTATTGATTTCTGATAATGGGTATACTTTAAAAGATGAATGAAAAGGTGGGGATAATCCAAATGTCTAGTTTCAAACCATTTAGTCAAACTGAATATGCAACACTTGAACAAGTAGTCCTATGTGAACCTAAGTTTATGACGATACGTGATGTTATTAATGAAACACAAAAGAAATTCAAGGATGAAGGCATTCATATTGAATTAGCAATGAGGCAGCATAAAGAATTTGTTAAACAGTTAAAGAAACACGGTGTTGATGTTGTTCTACTATCACCAGTGAAGCTTTTCCCAGAACAGGTATTTACGAGAGATATTGGTTTTACGATTGGTCATACGATCTTTGTTGCAGAAATGGCACATAAGATCCGTCAAGGTGAGGAAGATTTATTAAAATCTTGGCTGAAAAACGAAAAGTTATCTTATTACAATTTGATTGGTGACATGATTGAAGGTGGAGACGTTGTTATAGACGGTGACAAAATATTCGTTGGTTTAAGTAACCGTACCAATCAAAATGCGATCGACCACCTAAAAAGGATCATGCCTGAAAAAGAAGTCATTACAATTCCATTCACAGAAAAATACTTACATTTAGACTGTGTCTTCAATATCATTTCACCAACAGAAGCATTGTATTTTCCAGGTGCATTTACCAAAAAAGAGCTCGACGTTTTACGCACTCATTATGATTTAATCGAAGTAAGTGAAGAAGAACAGTTTACTCTTGGTACAAATGTACTGTCGATTGGCGATAAAAAAATATTTAGCTTACCGGTCAATAATAATGTGAATAAAGAGCTGACTAAACGTGGCTATACAGTTATTGAAGTTGATATTACAGAAATTATTAAATCTGGAGGGTCTTTCCGCTGCTGCACCCTTCCAGTTAAAAGATCTGCCCAATAATCAAAACCAAAAAACGCCTTGAGATTGACTCAAAGGCGTTTTCAGGTTCGGATTTTCTAGGTATAGGAACTTTATCAACAGGCTAATCTCTCAAAAATATTTTTTTTGAGGATTTAACGCCCTATTTTCGTTTTATTCATTGCTCCCTTTTCACCTGTATTACTTGTTCTAAAATCAACTGAAATATCAACCTTCGCATTACTCCAGCCACCGCTCTCCCAGTCGAGCGTCTCATAATATTTAGGTGACAATGCCCAAATTCGGTGACCAAAAAGCCATGGCTCAGCATTTATTTCCTGCATTTTCACAATGATATCTTGAAGATTCTCCTCCATTTTCTTACCAACCGCTTCATCAGCTTCTTTTACAAATGAGGCATCAACCCTTTGATCAACATCATTTACTTCAACAATCTCACCAGTCCCACTAATTTCCAATGAAATTTGAACTGGATTCGTTTGCTTATAATCGACAACTTGTTTCAGTCTAATTCGTGAGTAGGTTACTTTGACATCATTTTCAAGTACAACATCGTAATTCATGAAATCAAGCTTATTTTTCTTTAATAGTTCAGAAAAACCGACTTCTCTTGGATCTAATTTAGAGACTAGTTTGTCATCCTTAATGATTGCCATACCTTCTATTAATATTTGTTCGTTACTTAGTTTGGCGATTGGAAGCGAAGCTGTTTCTGAAATCATGTTACTATCTCTACGATATTCAAATAATTTAACGTCAGAGGTACGTGAAAGCTTTTGGTCAGCCTGAAAAAAACGATCAAGATAAAGTGAAGGCAAACTCACTAGAGGAGATTCCTTTTTCATGAACTCACCTGCTTGATCTTCAACAATTAATAGAAAAATTTGATTCCCAATCGCCGCTTCTCTTTCCAAACTATCAAATATTTTTTTTAAATGCGTTTTGGCAACTGATTCAGAAATTAATATTGCTTTCAAATGCCCGAAAAACAAAACAGATGGGGTCATTGCTTCTAGCTTACTTAACCCTTCCCACACACTATCTGCCTCTGTTGTAAAAGTTTCAAAATTTCCTCCTTGTGGACTCGAACTTCCTTCTCCCCCGCTTTCAGTTAAGATAGGTAATTGAATAGAAATCGAAAAAAGCTTTTCTTCTCCTTTATCGATCGCTAATCCTAAGATAGTCGAACGTTGATCTAGTTCTTTTGAATCTGGAGCACATCCAAATAAAATGATGAAACATAGCAGTAACAGCAATTTCCTCATCAAGTTGACCTCCTCTTTAGTAAATAGAGAAGAAAAATACTCGGAATAAGACATGAGTAAATAAACGCATTATAGTTATGGTATCCCCAGCCATTATAGGTGTGACCAGCAGTACTTATCATACCAAAGAAGAGAATAAAGATATAAAAAAAGTAAATAGTCATTTTTTTCACTTTAGGTAGAAGAATGTTAGCTAAGTATCCGATAAACCAGAGTTGAATGACGAACATTTTGAACATAACTAAGATCCAAATCATTAAAAATAGCAAATCTAATCGTTCGAATAATGCATTGCCCGCTAAAAATAACTGTGTAATTGAGATGAGCGGTGAAATTAACGTTAATGATTCTTCATACCCGAATGTACCTAACACAACAATGCTTAAAACGACATACTGTGCAACAACAAATAGTAAGCCAAAATGCATTGACTTGGATCTCGCAACTCCCTTTCCTACAAACGGTAAGAAACCAAGTAGACTAACTAAACCACCATACCTTGCTAAATCTGCAACAGAGGAATGGAGATAAATACTTGGATCTACCGCATGAATTGGTGGAATATAAATCCATCGGAAATAATCAGAAAAACCTAAAGAGAAAATGATTGCAAACGTTACAAATTCTAATGTAATTAAAATGACAATAAATCGAGTAATGGTCCTAATTCCGTAATATAGAGCTAAGGTCGTTGGCAAAAGAAAGACGAGACTCACAATCCATCTTCTTGTATTAGGCAGCATAAATACTTCAACCGTTTGATTGAGCGAATGGAGTGAAACAATACCTGCGTATAATATACTTGCAATAATATATAGGACGATGATCCAAAAAAGCAACGCCGGGATCCTCGCTTTAAGATGCTTAAAAAAATGTGTATTTGGATGCTTTTTATAATAATGCCCGATTAAATATAGAAGAAAGAAATAAGGTGCAGAGGCAACAATCAACTGTAGCCAATCACTTCTTATCTCAACTTCTCCGGCATATGGCAAAAATCCTAAACCAATTCCAATAGTAGAACAGACAGTAAATGAAAATACTTCAAAACTGGTAAATTTATTAGAAGTTGTTTCCACTTTTTTCACCTCCTGACCTAATATTCGTTTTTAAACGTATAAACGAATCTTTTAATCGTCTCACATTTAATCTTGATAATGGTGCTAAGTAAGGTTTCGAATATGATTCAATTGAACATAAATGAATGAGCGTAATCATAAGTCCAATTGTTAAGCCGTAAAGTCCAAATAAGCTAGAGATCAGTAATAGCAAATATCGAATAATTCGCCAAGATCCAGCTAATTCCCATGATGGAACAGTAAAAGCAGCAATCGCTGTTAGAGCAACAACAATCACCATTGTGCTACTAACAATTCCCGCATCAACAGCTGCTTGTCCAATTACAAGCCCCCCAACTATCCCTATCGTTTGACTAATATAGTTAGGCAGCCGAATACTTGCTTCAACTAACACATCAAGAGCAAACATCATTAGAAACGCCTCCATTGGTGCAGGTAATGGAATATTATTTCTAGAAGCGGCCATGGTCATCGCGAGTGTTGTCGGTATGAGCTCTGGATGAAAAGCCACAAGAGCCACATAAATGGATGGCAAGATCGTTGAAATGAACAAACACGTAAGACGCAATGTTCGTACAAAAAGCATATTCCATGGTGATGCTGCCATATTGTCATCAGTTGGTTCATAAAAATTAAGCAAATTAATTGGGAGGATGATCGCAAACGGAGAATTATCAACAAGGATAACGATTCTACCTTGAAGTAACGATTGACCCGCCTGATCAAAACGCTCAGTTCGCCTTACTTGTGGAAAAATAGAATTAGGTTGTTCAACAAGCTCCTTAATAATTAAATTTGTATTTGGGACCTGTGGCACATCAATTTTATTTAACTTTTTGGTAATCTCCTGAACAACATGATCATCCGCTTGCCCGTTGATATAGACCATCGCAACGTGGGTATGGGTAAGTGATCCAATATAGAAGTCTTTTACTTTCAGACGCATATCTGCAACATATCTTCTCATTAATCCGATATTAGAGCGACTATGCTCAATAAATCCAATTTTTGAGCCATATATTTCAGGTTCAGAGGTTGGCTCACTAATCGCACGCAATAATGGTTCATTGACTTTTATAATATACGGCTTCATACCCGTTATGTGGAGAATGATATTTCCTTGAAGACACTCTCGAATCATTGTCGGCCAATCTTTTAATTCACTATATTGATATGAAGCTAATATCGAATCAACCGATTTTACTTTAACGACATTCCCTGCATTTGTTCTTTCAATTAAAGGAGCTACAATCGATTGTTCCACCTGTCGATCATCTGTTAAACCAATAAAAAAATATAAATGAGCTCGTTGCTTTGAAGGAAGTGTTAGCTTTCTACATTTAAAATCATCGCAGTCCTTAAATACGTTGTTTAGCATATTATCTAACTTTTCTGGTGCTGTAGGTAACTGTACAGAGCCATAGTCTTTCTTAATTACTTCTTCAACATAGTGGTTGTTAGCATACGAACGTGACTGTACTTTTGCTTGATTCTTGAGTCTACGAAACATAGGGATTCCTCCAAACGCATTCCTGTCTTACTTCTATTATGAGGAACTGATGAGAATCTATTCCAATCAAATATAAGGGACGGACTTCAGGGCTTATCCCTTTAGTCCGTCCCTTTTTCTAAATAAGGTCTTTTTTTATACATAATATTTTCAGTTTTTCTTTACATAATGCGTTCCTAAAGACAAACAATATCTAAGAGATTAAGGAGTGATTGGACATGTCATCAAAAGCAGAGAAACCATTATCTTGGTGGCAACTTTCTTTACTAGGGGTTGCTTGTACAATTGGTACAGGTTTTTTTCTTGGATCAAGCATTGCCATCAATATGGCTGGACCGTCCGTGTTATTATCTTACGCTATAGCTGCCGTTGGTACATATTGTGTATACGAGGCACTAGCGAAATTAATGATAGCCGATCCGCAGAAAGGGTCCTTTCGTTCCTATGCAAAAAAAGCCTTTGGACGCTGGGCCGGCTTTAGTAGTGGTTGGGTTTACTGGGTTTCAGAAATGTTAATCATCGGCAGTCAGATGACGGCTATTTCGATCTTTTCACAATTTTGGTTTCCAGCTATTCCTCTTTGGCTTTTTTCGTGTATCTATGCCGTCTTAGGTTTACTCGTTATTTTAGCGGGACCAAAAGGCTTTGATCGTGTCGAAAACCTTTTAGCCGTTTTAAAGATCGCCGCCATTCTAATGTTTATCATATTAGCCATTCTAGCTTTAATTGGAATTTTCGGACAAGGTGCCGAACAAAATCAAATTCCAAGAACTTACGGAACTATTTTTCCTAATGGCATAACAGGATTATTACCCTCACTTATTTTTGGGTTTTATGGCTTTGCGGGAATAGAAATTATGAGCCTGCTGGCCGTTCGCCTAAAAAACATGAACGAAGCACCTAAATCAGGTAAGGTTATGTTATTTACACTTGCTGTCATTTATATTGCTTCAATAGGTTTAGCCCTTACTATTGTATCATGGGATCAATTCATTGCAGATGAGAGCCCATTTGTTAAGGCATTAGGGAACTACAATATTCGATATGTACAGGACATCTTTAATGGAGTATTTATTATTGCTGGTTTTTCGACGATGGTTGCTTCATTATTTGCCGTTATTAGAATTTTAGTCACCCTAGCTGAGGATCAAGATGCCCCAAAAATATTTTCTAAAAAAATTAAAAATAAGTTTGAGCTACCTGCGATGGGTTTAACAACCGCTGGTATTATTGTTTCGATCGTGCTTGCACTCGTCATGCCAGGGAAAATATACGAATACATTACAACCGCCGCTGGATTGATGCTGCTTTACAATTGGATGTTCATTCTAGGGTCATTTGGAAAACTGATCGACCTCAGCAAATCCGAGAAAGCAAAAAGGATACTAGGCTATATTCTAATTTTATTAGGTGTCTTCGGAACCTTATTTCACCACACAAGTCGCCCCGGCTTTTACGTCAGCCTTGTTTTTGTTGTTGTAATAGCCCTGATTACATTAATTATGAAGCATTTTTGGAAGAAACAAGGACCGCCCCCAGACAATGGTGGTTCATTATTTACGAAAGTAAAATAAGTAAGGCTTGGATTCCAAAATAGATGCCAAATCCGATAAGAGAAAATCCAGACAAAATTGAAACAACAGTAAGAAGCTTATTTGTCAAAAATTTTCTCATCGAACTTGCCAAGGCAGCCATCGTAATGTCCCAAACTGTAATTCCTATAAAGATGGCTGCACTATACATAATCACTTCATTTAAACCATATGTAGTTAAGGTCTTAGCTAAAATTGAACCAAATATCCCTAACCAAAACAGAATCGTTAATGGATTAAATAGTGCCATAAAAAAGCCCGAGAAAAAAGAACGAAGCTTTGACTCTTTTTGCCTGCTATTTCTTGTCAATTCTAATTGACCTGCACTAGTTACGCTTTCTACACCAATATAAATTAAAACAATGAAACCAAAAACCCAGAGGAACATTTGCACAGAGGGTATTTCAATGAATTGGACAATGCCCATAAACACGAGTAGCATATATAAGAAATCTGCAATTGTCGCACCTAAACCAACTAACCATGCATGAAAAAAACCACTTTTGATTCCTCGGTCTATTTGAGCAGCATTAACAGGACCAATAGGTGCTGCTAAAGAAAGTCCTAATAAAATATAACCAAAAAACACACTCATCTCACTAACCCCTCCTGTAAATTACTAAGTAGGACATCCCTACCGCCTGTACAAAGTCTATTCAGCATGTATTAGATTTACGACAGGAATTTACTTATACAAAAAAGGACTCTCGCCATGCGAGAGTCCTTTCTCTTAATTATTTATTAGTAAGCTCCGTATCCAGTTCCCATCCAACTTGCACCAATGATGATTAATAAAATGAATAGAACTACTAATAAAGCAAATCCTCCGCCGTATCCTGCACCTGCTACACCTGACATACTTGATCATCTCCTTCATGTTTTTCTGTGAAGTATCCCTCACACACTTTATCCTATGTATACCGTCAAAAAATGTTTGGGTTTTTGAAAAGAAAAAACATAAACTTTTTCGATTAATAATAAACATCAAAAAGAGACAAGTCCTCACGTAGCAAATCTCAACACAATAATGGTTAAGGATTAGCCCCTTATGTATGTTCTTTTATAAAAAAAGGAGTAATCTAAATGAACCCTGCAAAGGAATGACATGCCATGATAAATAATTTGAAAACATATGCTTGGATCACCAGTGGTGGAGTCATTCAAGGTATGGCAATGGCACTTTTTTTGTTTCCGCATTCAATTCCATCTGGTGGTGCTGGTGGCTTAGCTGTTTTGTTAAATTATTGGTTTGACATTCCTTTAGGTTTCGCTCTTTGGATCGTCAACTTCTCTTTATTAGTTGTAGCAATTTACTGGCTAGGAAACTCAAGTGCCATTGGAACTATGTATGCAATCACCATTACCTCGGCAAGTATTTATCTTGCAAATCTATACCTGATTAAGCCAATACTTCACCCACTTCTAGATTTAATACTGGGTTCAGTGATTCTAGGATTGGGAGTTGGAATACTCTTGAAACAAGGTGTATCAAATGGGGGAATGGGCGTACTTGCTTTGATTTTCGCTAAATACCGTCAAATCAGACCAGGTAAACCACTCTTCTGGTTAAATGGATGTATTTTTATCATTACTGGCTTTATCATTGACTGGAGGATTATCGTCCAAGCCGTCTTTTCGCAGTGGTTATCGACACGTGTTGTAGACTTCATTTTCACCTATTCGATAAAAGAACTAGGTGCTGGACTTATCGGAATTAGAAAAAAATAAGTTTATATACATAAACACCATCATTTAGCCTCTTACGAAGATGCTAAATGATGGTGTTTAGTCAATTATTACTCTTCTTCTTTTTTCTTGGCTTCAAGTTCAATTTTTTTTCCACCGACCGTTAAGTATGAAAACACCTCTAGCCCCGGTTTTAATTTCGTCAACCCTTGTAGGTAAGGCTTTACCAAATCCTTGAAATCCTCATAAACACCCTCTTCTTCTAATTGTCCATATACATACATTTTTTTCTTTGTTTCCTCCATTAAAAATGCCATATAGCCTACTGGTTTATTATCATCTGTCACAATGTTTAGAACTTGAGCATTTTCATTCATAAATTCTGGCGAAAAGTATATCTGCATAATATCCTCCTTTATTATTCCGACGCAAGCTGTAGTCGTTTAAATAATGTCTTTACCTCAGGCTCGTCACCTTTATGATCTTGGTTTTTAACATGGATTAATAATAAACTAAGTATACCTACGATGAGTGTTAATGCTGCAGTACTTAAAAACATTCCTGTTCTAGACCAATTCATCAAAAATTCAAAAATTGGCGGTCCAGCAGCAACACCTAAAAAGCGAACCGACCCATAAATGGACGTTACAAACCCACGCATTTGTTGTCCAACAGACCCTGTTATAAGACTGTTCAAACAAGGTAGTACAAGCCCTGTCCCTACACTACTAATGGCTAGTACAGCAATAAATGGAACAAGACTAGTGAAGAATACAAGAGAAGCAAAAGAAATTGTCATTAATAAAAAGCCAATTAATATACACTTTTTCATCCTCTTCATATCTTTCCCAATTTTACTTCCTGTTGTGAACGACGTTACCATCAAAAACAACAAAGGTATCGCAAGAATCGCTCCCTTTAACACTCCGTCAATATTGTACTGAGTTTCTAATGTATCGGAAAGGTAGAACAAAATACCAAATAAAGTAAACAAACAGGTCGCTCCTGCTAAATAAGCTGTAAATAACCAACGACCTTCCTCTTTGAAAACACCTAATAACCCTTTGATGTATTTACCTACAGGAGGAGCTTGTTTCTTTTTTGGTTTTTCTTTAACAAAAATACCAGTTAATAAAATTGAGATGATACAAAAGATTGGAAATCCCCAAAACGGGCCATACCAGACGATTAATGCTAACAACGAGCCCACAATTGGTGATAACACTTTCCCGAATCCATTTGAAGCCTCTACAACACCAAGGACTTTACTCTGTGCTCCACCTTTGAATAAATCCCCTGTTAAAGCCATGGCAATTGGAGCAGTTCCAGCAGCACCAATCCCTTGTAAAGCACGTCCAATCATAATCCATAAATAGGCTCCAGAAAACCATGCAGCAGCTATACCGGCAAGAAGACCACCAATACCGTAAATAGCCAAAGCGGGAATAATAATTGCTTTTCTAGAAATTCGATCTGATAAATAACCTAAAATAGGAATGGATATGGCAGCTGTTATCGAGAAAATTGTAATCGTCAAACTTGCCTGAAATGCGGTAATCCCTAGTTCTGATTCCATTTTCGGCAGAATGGGGATTAGCATAGAGTTGCCAAGTGTCATAATTAAAGGTATTGAACCTATTGCTAAAACAACCAAGCCATTTCCTTTAGTTGCCAATAGTTATCTCACACTCCTTTATGAAATGATCGTTTTTCACCTCTTCTTAAGATGCAACTAAATCAATTAAAAATACCCAAAACAAAAAAAGTGGAGACCCAAATAATTGGGTTTCCACTCTGTTTGATAAGACGCTGCGACTCCTCTCCTAAATCGCCAGCTATTTTTTTAGCAATACCTCGAATTCGGTAACTAGATCATCAAATATACGAAGTGCATGTTTGATCGGCTCCGGTGTGGTTAGATCTACTCCAGCTTTTTTCAATAACTCAAGTGGGTAATCAGAGCTACCACTTTGAAGGAATTGTAAATAAGCACTTTTTGTTTCCGCGTCCCCAGCCAATAGTTTATCCGCTATTTGAATCGCAGCTGCGTAGCCCGTTGCATACTTATATACATAGAACGGACGATAAAAATGCGGAATTCGTGACCATCCAAATTTCACTTCATCATCAAAGACAAGATCCTCACCATTAAAATCCCTAAATATCTTTTCATACACTTCATTAAACGCGTCTGCGTTTAATGGTTCACCATTTTCAGCTTTCGCATGAACGGTTTTTTCAAATTCAGCAAACATAACTTGGGTAAATAATGTCCCCTTAAAGCTATCAATAAAGTGATTAATCAAATGCTTTTTCATTTGTTCATCGGTCGTCACATTTAATAAGTAACGAATGAGTAGAATTTCATTTACTGTTGAAGCAACCTCCGCAACAAAGATTGAGTAGCCAGCTGTAATTTGTGGTTGATGGGTTGATGAATAATGAGAATGCATTGCATGACCACATTCATGAACTAGAGTAAACAAACTATCGAGATCATCTTGATGATTTAACAAAATAAATGGATGTACACCATACAAACCAAGATTATAAGCACCTGATCGTTTACCCGGTGTCTCTCTCACATCAAAATAACGCTTTTCTTTAAATTGTTTTAATGTCGAGATGTAATCTTCACCTAGTGGCTCCAAGCTTTTTAACATTGTATCAAACGCTTCATCGTAAGAAATTTCGTTTTTCACATCTTTAACTAGTGGTGCATTTAGATCATATGCACGTAATTCATCTAGTCCAAGTGTTTCTTTACGTAGTCGTTGATAATGGTTCATCGATGATAAGTGCTCTCTTGTTGTCTCAATTAGATTGTCATAGACATCTTGAGGTACTTTATCAGGAAAGAGAGCCTTTTGTAGTGCAGATGGGTATTGTCGCATTCTAGATAGCGTTACATTATTCTTAATTGCTGCAGCGAGCGTGCTCGCAATTGTATTTTTACTTTCGAGATATGGTTTGTAATACGCCTTATACGCTTCTTTACGTACATTACGATCAGGACTCTCTATTAATTTAGAATACATTCCTCTCGTTAATTGAACCTTTTCCCCTTGTTCATTTGTCACTTCTCCAAACTGGATATCAGCGTTATTAATCATCCCGAATGTCGTGCTTGGTACAGACAGTGCTTCACCTAATTCAGATAACACTTCTTCTTTTTCTTTAGAAAGAACATGGGCCTTGTATCTAAACGACTCCAATAAATCTTCTTCAAAATAAGAAAGTTCTTTTTTTTCTGCTATGTATTTTTTTAACGTGTTTTCATCTAAACTTAGTAAAAAAGGCATAAAAAACGAGGTAGCTGCACTAAGCTTCACTCCAATTTGTTTGGCCCTGTCTAAAAGGACTTGTGCCTTGCTATCTCTTGTATCTAGATCTAAATGTAACATCGCATAAACATAGACTTTTTTAAAGGTTGTGCCGACTTCCTCACTAGTAAATAGATAGTTATACAAAGAAGTAGCATCTGTAATTGCACCATCAAATGCCTTTAATTTCCCAACACTCTCTTCTACCTCTTTACATGCTTGTTCCCAAACTGCATCAGTTTTGAAAATATCCGTTAAATCCCATGTCTCAGCAATTGGTACGTCTTTTCTAGATTGATATTGCATTCAAACAACTCCTTTTTTAATTAATGTACCTATTGTTATATATTACTATACAACAATAGATTATGAACAATGATCAGCTTTAAAAAAAAGTGTGTCTTTGGAACTCTCGCCCCTAAGACACACTAAGCCAACTCTACCAGCATTAGAACCACTCATTGTTTTCTATAATAAAATTAAATTCATAATCTAAACGCTCAATTGTTTCAGAATCAGCAAGCCTATCTGTTCGAATAAAGTAAATATCCTCACCGCGAGCGATTTGAGAAATATGTGTATTAATCTCTCCTTTTTCTGCCATGAATTCTGTAATGACTTCAGATTCTGTACCAAAGAAATAACCTTTTTCCACTGATTGATCAATAATAGTGAAACCTTCTTCCCTTAATATCTCTTGGTATCTATCTATTTGCTGATTCGCATCCGCAATATTTAGTTTGGTAATCTCAAATACAACCTCAGCCATTTGCTGCTCATTAAATATAGGAAAGATTTTGTAGCTTTCCATTTCATCATTTGCATAATGTTCTGAAGTGAAGCTTGAGTCATAATACGTTCTGAAGTTAAATTTTGTTTCAAGACTAGTGACTTCTTTCTCAACGCTCTCCCCCTCAGAATTTCGAGTAATAATTGTCTTAGAAGAGGCTTCTATAGCTTCTTCTGTTGGTACTGCTTCCATTATTGAAGCAGACTCATCGCCCTCTTCTGTTGGTGCTCCTTCCATTATTGAGGTTGATTCATCATCTTCCTCAGCGATCCTATTTGAATGCATTTCCTCCGAACCTGACTGGTATAAATTCGAGTCACCAGTTTCTGTAGTAGCTTGTTCTTCAGATGCACTATTTTGCGATAATTCATTCATCGAACCGCTTATGCCAAGAATATAACCTATCCCAATCGTTAAGATAATTAAGGCAGCTACTTGCAATTGTTTAGGTACAACAGGCTTCAGCCATTTCCGTTTTCTTTCTTGTTTCTTAATATGATTCATTATCGAAGAACTCGATGAATGGGTTGGGATTTGTTCGTACTGGATGTTTAGTTGTTCCATTTTTTGTTCGAATTTGTCAGTCATAGCTGTTCACCTACCTTTTCATATTCTGCCTTTAGCTTCTGCTTTGCACGTAAGATTCGAGTCTTGATTGCTCCTTCACTCACACTTAAAACATTCGCAATTTCTTGATAGTTTTGACCATGAAAATAATGTAATATAATCGGAATCCGATACTTTTCATCAAGCTTTTGAATCATTAAATGCAGTTCCTTCGAGTCCTCATCAAGATGGTCATCTACATATGTCTGGTGAAGCGAGTAGCGCTGCAGTTCAACTGTTTTTCGTTTCATTTGTTGCTCTTTCCGGTAGAAATCACGAATAACATTCATTGTGATCGTATAGAGCCATGTCGTAAATTTACCTCGAGTATGCTTATTTAAAAAGCGATAGACTTTCAAAAATACCTCTTGCGTGACGTCTTCTATATGAATCGGTGAAACACCAATTTGAAAAGCAAACTTTTCTACCGTTTTTAGATGCATCTCAACTAATTGTCCAAACGCATCATCATCCCCCTTTTTGGCCCGGACCAGCAGCTCTTCTTCCATATTTATACCCTCCGTATCCTTATTTTCCATTCATCTAATCATGTAACGATCGCAAGTTTTAAAACGTTTCAAAAACCTTTGAAATCAGTCTTTTGATTTTGCTTTCTTTGTTGCCACCATCTTTCTCCTTGGACAAATACCCATTGTAGGGCGATTCCGTGCAAGAGTACCCCGATAATGGTTGTAACAACAAATAACCAGACCGACAGATTAGATTGAACTTCCGTCGCCCGTTGACCAAAAAACAATAATTGCTGAGTGACAATTCGAATAGAATGAAAATAAGATTCAATATGTTCTTCAATGATATATAGGAGGTACGCTTCTCCAGCTAAGAACCACAACAGAGTAAAAAGCATCAGCAATTTTGTCCGAAATGTCATTTTATCGACAAAGGGTTGAACATAGTACTTAGTGATCGTTTTCAATCGAAAGAAATAAATCAAACGAACAATACGGGCTATTTGAAAAAATTGATCAAAAGGAATAATGGCAATAACTAAGAACGGATTCCTTTTAACAAAAATCCACTTTTCTTTTGATAAAATAAAGCGAACCATAAAATCAATAAAAAACACAATCCAAACAAAAAAATTAACCATCGGATTCATCCCATGATCTGTCCATAATGTAAATAGAGTTATCATCACAAATAAAATCATAATTCCTTCATATAAATGTTTATACAACAAGCCAAAATCCCCCTACAGCAAGACTACATTCATTATAGCAAAACAAAAAGAGAGTGACTCAAAAGGATCATTTCCATTTGAGCCACCCTCTAATACATAAACCTTTTATAATTAGGGGATTACGCAAAATCAAGTTTTCTTTTACTATTTTTATTATCTGTTTTCTAGGTACGTTGAAATGACCTTTTTTGTACGTTCAATATCTTCATTGTTTGCCTCAATAAGATAATGATCACCATTGAGATGTGCCTTAACATCAGTTATTCCTTGACTAGAAACAAAATCCAACACATCATTAATATCATCATTCTCGGTCAAAAGAACTTTTTTACCCACAAATTCATTTTCGACATAAACATCATAAGTGTCGTGTTCACTCTTCATATCCTCCCCCTCATCTGCAGTCAAGCCACCGAAAAAAGGCAACACAAAATATGATCGTGCATCATTTGTATAGTTCATCTTCTCACTCCTTTTTTTATAGTATGTGAAAAGAGCATTTTTCTATTTAATCTTTTCTAACCTTCCCATAATTTCCAAGTGAATGATTCCACTTCTTGTTAACTGATGCTGCAGTATAAATTAATCCATAAATCAAATACTGCTTATGAAGGGGGTGTTTCATTTGACAAATAATTTAACTGAATTAATGGCAACAGATGTTATCACTGTTACTCCAGACCAATCGATTCAAGAAGCAGCAATCTTGATGAAGCAACATGATATTGGTTCAATTCCTGTAATTGAAAATAAGAAGCTTGTAGGTATCATTACTGACCGTGACATTACGTTACGATCTACTGCCGAAGGGAAAGATACACATATCCCTATTGCACAATGTATGTCTACAAACTTAACAGTCGCAAATCCGAAAACAGATATTAATGAGGCTGCTGCCATTATGGCAGAGCACCAAATTCGTCGTTTGCCAATCGTTGATAATGGAGAGCTAGTTGGGATTGTCGCCATTGGTGACCTTGCCATTCATACCGACCTTATTGATGAAGCTGGTGTCGCACTGTCTGAAATCTCTGAACATCACCATCATTCGTAATTCTTAGGGTAAATTAAAAGGGTGTCCAATAGTTGGACACCCTCTTTATGTGCAATCTAAAAAACAGTATGTTTTATGTTAGTTTTTATTTGTTTTTGCGGTTTTTGCGATTATTGTTGCGATTTAAATCTTGTGCGTCATTCTCTTCAGCTAATTCAACATTAGCTGCTACCTCTAAATTATTATCATTGTTGTTATTTTTATTGTTTTTATTACGTTTAGCCATTGTTTCCACCTCCTTTCGCACCTATATTATCCCCTAGCTTAATTAAAAGCATTCTTTCTTTTTTCATTTTTTTCCATCTATTAATATATTAAACCAAGATTTCAATCGCA
Organism: Halalkalibacter suaedae; assembly: GCF_017939705.1. Classification (GTDB taxonomy): domain Bacteria; phylum Bacillota; class Bacilli; order Bacillales; family Bacillaceae_D; genus Halalkalibacter; species Halalkalibacter suaedae. The sequence goes on along the minus strand of NZ_JAGKSQ010000002.1, from coordinate 99,950 downwards.
AAATACGTTATAATAAATGGACACTTTTATTAAAGAAAGAAGGGTTTTTATGCAAGCTGTAGAGCAAGCCAAACATGTATCTAACCCAGAGGCTAAAACTAAAACAGCCTATCGAATTTTACTACTGATTGGCTTTGTCCATTTGTTAAATGACGCGATCCAAGCACTTGTTCCAGCAATGTTTCCTATTTTACAGCAATCAATGGGATTAACCTTCACAGAGCTAGGTTTGATTGCTTTTGCACTCAACTTAACAGCCTCTCTAATTCAGCCTGCTGTCGGCTTGTACACAGACAGAAAACCGTCACCCTTTGCTTTGCCTATTGGCATGTGCTTCACATTTGTCGGTGTACTTGGCATAGCCTTTGCACCCTCTTTTTGGTTTGTCGTCCTATCAGTGACATTGATTGGTATTGGTTCAGCCACCTTTCATCCTGAAGGGTCCCGTGTCGCTTATATGGCTTCTGGAGGAAAGCGTGGGCTCGCACAATCGATCTACCAAGTTGGAGGTAATAGTGGGCAAGCACTTGCACCATTAATAACTGCGTTTATCCTTGTTCCATTAGGGCAGTTTGGATCAATCTGGTTTACTCTTGTTGCTGGATTAGCAATCCTGTTACTTATCTATACAGCTTACTGGTATACAGGTCAGATAAATCATTTCAAGGTCAAGGAAAAAAAGAAAACAAAAATCAGCAAAACTCCTGAGCAGCTCACCAAACAGAAAATTGTTCTAATGGCTATCTGCTTGTTAATTTTCTTAGTCTTTGCTCGTTCATGGTTTCATGCTGGAATCACTAATTTCTACGCTTTCTATGCAATAGAGCTGTATAACCTGTCAATTGGAGAGGCACAAATTTATTTATTTATCTTTTTAGCAGCGGGAGCAGCCGGAACGTTTGCAGGAGGGCCACTTTCCGATCGTTTTGGTAAAAAGAATATCCTACTTTTATCAATGCTGGGCTCAGCACCATTAAGCTTAGTGCTTCCACATGTAGGATCAATATTAGCATACCCGCTTATTGCATTAATCGGATTCGTTATCTTATCTAGCTTCTCAGTTGCTGTTGTTTATGCTCAAGAATTAGTTCCAGGAAAGGTTGGAACCGTCTCTGGCTTAATTGTTGGTCTAGCTTTCGGGATGGGAGCCTTAGGTTCTGTTGGTTTAGGAGTGCTTGCCGACTTCATCGGTATGACGAATACAATGCTTATCATCGCTGGTTTACCCGTTATTGGTGTTTTGACATTTTTTCTTCCTTCAGACCAATGGATCAATAAAAATATTCCAAATTAAAAAGAGGTGCCCAACTTAGTTGGGCACCTCATCCATAACCTATTTTATTGTTGTGTACCGTTAAATTGTTGTTCAGCTTGTTGTACGAGGCGCTTAGTGATTTCTCCGCCTACAGAGCCATTTGAACGAGCTGTTTCATCTGAGCCAAGTCGAACACCAAACTCTTGGGCAATTTCATATTTCATCTGCTCAAGTGCTTGCTCAACACCTGGTACGATAAGCTTATTGCTGCTGTTTGCCATTCTTCTTCACCTCTTTTTTATTTTGTCTTCAAACCTATTGTGTGAAGAAGTGGATAGAATATGCTGGCAATCTTTTCATATTATATGGCGGGACAACAACCTTGCTGTCGTTGACTGATTTTTCGGTCTTTTTTAAAACGATTAAGTACCATGCGAAAACTAAATGACCTTCTCTTAGTTGTAAATGTATGTTCTATTCTAAGTTTCTCAATTTCCTCTTGTTTCATTTGGTAATGCACCTTTAAGACGTCATAGTTATTCATTCTTATACCCACCTTTATTTGTATTTTACAACTATATAATCGTTTTACAGCAAGAGGTCGATTCACCCATATGTTTGTTAAGTAACTGTAATGAACGTATAACTGTTTCCTGTTCAAAAAGAGTCATATTTTTAAATAAATTTTCTAAATTGCGTTCCATTTCTTCCCCTATACCTGTATGAACTTCCATCCCTTTTTTAGTTAAGGATAATAAATACATTCGTTTATCCTTAACAGAGGCATGTTTACTAACCAATCCCATTTTAACAAGCGTTTGGATTTGCCTACTAAATGTCGTGATATCACTATTCAGAACTTCAGCAACCTCTTGCATACTTCCTTCTTTTAATTTCGCTATCTCATAAATGATATGACTCTGAACAGGCGTTACTGCTTCCCCAACCCCACAACAGTTTTTATTTAAAATCCCAAACCTTCTTCCAAATACCTGAAACACCTCTCTAATATTTTCCATTTTCTCACCTCTATTTATGTTATATCATTTTTAATTGCATTTTGCAAGTAATTAATTAATTGCTTTTACATTTAGGTTAAATAAAAATTCCACAAAAAGGTAACGTTTTCTTTTTTTAGTGGCCTTTAAGCAATGAGCGGAACCGTTGTATTCTTTTAGCCTGCTATGAATATTTTTTTCATAGCAGGCGTGCATAACGCGTGAAGCAATTGTGCTTCCCTGAATCTGCTCAAGGGGGCTTTTTCAGTGGGCCCTTTATACAAAGAGCGATTCTTGTTCATCTAATAAAATTGTATCTAAATTCTTTAATTCAAGTTCATTAAACTTAGCTAGCATTTTGTTACGATTAATTGACAGCAATGAGTCCTCTAAAGAACAACATACATCGACTTCACAATGAATCGCAGCTAACGTACGACATAGATGTAACATCTCTAAATCCGTCTCAATCTTGTTCCTTTGTGCCTTTGTAAGACTTTCAAGATTTTCTAGGATACCTTCAATTGTTTGATGCTTTTGCAATAGGGTTAATGCTGTCTTTTCACCTATTCCCTTTACACCAGGGTAATTATCACTACTATCTCCCATCAGTGCCTTCAAATCAATCATTTGTTTTGATGTAATCCCTTTTTCATCTATGAAATTTTGCTCTTGGAACACCTGATAATTCCCATACCCTTTTTTCAATAGAATAACGGAAATATCCTCATCTAATAATTGCAGAATATCTTGATCTCCTGTTAAAATAAGCACCTCTGCTTCGCCTTTTAATTGATTCGTTAAAGTCCCGATGCAATCATCTGCTTCATAACCAGCAAGACCGATATTAGGTATATTTAATTCTTGTACGACTTCTTTTACAAGGTCAAATTGTGGAATTAACTCCACTGGTGCTTCCCCTCTATTAGCCTTGTATTCTGAATAGAGCTCTGTACGAAAAGTCTGACTCCCCATATCCCAGCAACAAATAACATGTGTTGGTTTGAATTCATTTATTGCCGTAAAGAGATGTTTTGTAAAACCATGGATTGCATTTGTTGGAACCCCTTTACTATTTATCATAAAATAGCCACTCATTGCCGTAGCATAAAATGCACGAAACAATAACGCCATGCCATCAACTAACATTACTTTTTTCTTCTCCATTTAGCATCTCTCCTTTTTCTCACAAACTATTATATCACATGTAAGAAGCCAAGGTTTTATCCCAGAAATGGAAAAAAGAGTGCCTAGGCCTTTATAGCCTAGACACTCAAGTAGTATATTAATTCTCTTCATTAACGATCGGCCACCAATGAAAGCCATCCTTTGCAAGCAAATCATCTGATGCTTGTGGACCCATTGTTCCTGATTCGTAAATCGCTAAATCACTCTTCTTTGTTTCCCATACCTGTGAAATCACATCAACATAAGTCCACGTCAGATCAACCTCATCCCAATGTGCAAAGTTCGTTGCATCACCAAGAATACAATCGTGAATTAGACGTTCATAGGCTTCTGGTGTATTCGCTGTATCAATACTATTATTGCTATAAGTTAATTCAACAGGTGTTGATTTTCCAGAGCTTCCAACTTTTTTTCCGTTTAGGTGTAAAGTAATTCCTTCATCTGGCTGAATATTAATTTCTAATAAATTCGTGTACTTGGCATCATTCTCACTATAATAAAGTTTCATTGGACGATTCTTAAATTCAATGACAATTTTAGTGGATTTAGCTTTCATTCGTTTCCCTGTACGAATGTAAAACGGAACCCCCGCCCAGCGATGATTATCAATTAGTAGCTTCGCTGCAACAAATGTCTCAGTATATGATTCTTCATCAACATTCTTTTCACTACGGTAGCCTGTAACTTCTTTTCCTTGTACATTGCCTGGCCCGTATTGACCTCGAACAACATAATCCTGTAATTGATCCTTTGATAATTGACGTAGAGCTCGGAACACTTTGATTTTTTCACTTCTAATTTCATTTGTAGTTAATCTAATAGGTGGTTCCATTGCCAGTAATGACACCATTTGCATCATATGATTTTGAACCATATCACGAAGAGCTCCTGAACGCTCATAGTAGCCACCACGATCTTCAACGCCTAGTGTTTCACTTGATGTTACTTGAACATTTGCTATGTATTGATTGTTCCAAAGTGGTTCGAAAATCGCGTTAGCAAAACGAATAACCTCAATATTCTGGACCATATCCTTACCAAGATAATGATCAATCCGATAAATATCGCTTTCCGAAAAAGCCTCTCGTATTTCATTGTTTAACTTCTTAGCTGATTCTAAATCATGACCAAATGGCTTTTCAATCATTAATCTTGTCCAACCATTTGTATCTGTTACGCCTTCTTTCTTCAAGTTTAAAGCAATGGTTCCGAAATATTCTGGTGACATCGCCATATAGAAGATACGATTTCCAGGTATTTCATACTTTGTTTCTAAGGAAGTAAGCATACGATCTAATTCTTGATACGAATCCTTATTTGTTACATCGAACGCAAGGTAATAGAAATGTGAGCAGAATTGTTTTACAAGTTTCGGATCCTCATCTCCTAAAGAGCTACTTACAACTTCATGTAACGTTTCATTTGACCAATCTCTTCTCGCTACACCAACGACAGCGAATTCTTCAGCTAGCTTTCCGGCTTTATATAACTTAAAGATTGATGGGAATAGTTTTCTTTTTGCCAAATCTCCAGTTGCTCCAAAAATGACCAACGATGTTTTAGGGTTATTTGATTCCATTAGATTGCCTCTCTTTTTTTAGGTCTATTTATTCTGTATATAAAAATGTATCGCATATTGGTAGGAAAAATCAACTTTCCAGTCTTATCATTTTCCCCTAGATTCCTTAATATTATCATGTTAAATCACCAGAACCTTTAGATTCAAAGGTATACGATTACCTGCTTTCATCTCCTCCCTTTTAATCATTTTTATTTTAAATAAGATGATTACTCTTATTATGCATTAAATATTATCATTATTCAAAAAATAATATACTTTACGAGCCTACAAGTCAACTAATCTTTATTGATTAATCATAATTTTTAGAAAGATCAATTTATATTCCTGTTACACAACAGACCACAAATGATCTTTCATTTTTTTATTAGACTTTTTTAACACATCTGAAAATTCCACTACCTATTTTGGTTGAGTACTGTTCCATTACCTTTTCATGCTGTTCTAGCACATCATATATACGAGGATCAATAGACTCAGATAAAATAATTTCATTAGCTGGTGTTTTATTTGATTTCCAAGAATGAAAATCTAATCTTTTCACATCGGAAAATTTTTTTTCTGCAAAGATTAAATCCCATTCATCTGGCAGCAAAATTTGATGTACTTGATAAAAATTCTTTAGTGTTTCAATATCTTTCATTTCTAACGGAGCCAACAAGGTCATTTCATGGACAATCAAAACACCATCATTTTTCAACACTCGATAGCATTCTTCTAACACTTGCTCTAATTGAACAAATGAGAGTACTGACTCTGAAATAACATAATCAAAGCTTTCATCTTCGAATGGTAATTGTTCTATTGATGCATCAAATAGATTAATTTTCTCTTCTACTGTTTGAAATCGTTGCTGTGCTTTCTCAAGCATAATTGGATGTTGATCAATCGCATACATTTCACATTGAAAAGTCTTTGCTAATAGTTCTGACGTCACACCTGTTCCGCAGCCAAGATCGAGGATCTTCATTTTATTATCAATTGGCTCGCTAAGCAATATCTCTTTAGAACTATGAAGGCCTCCTGGATGGGAGCTACCCACGCCTAATTGAGCAATACAATCGATATAAGAAATTGAATTCATAGAACCTCTCCTTTCCCCAATTATCATATGCCTGCTCAAAGGCATTCGTACATTTAACTATAAATCTAGGCAACTTAACAAGCAGAACAATTAGTTGCAAATATGATATACAGAAAATAGATATTCACGAAAGGAGAATGACTATGCATTATTACGATCTTTGTTGTAGATATCAAGGAAAAATGGTTAATATTACTGATAAACATGGTCACTGTCATATTGGGAAAATTACACAAGTGACCCAAACGCATGTATTCATTGAACCAGAGGGATATTCACAAAGGTTTGGTGGTATTAGTTACGGATATTATGGTGGTTATGGATATAGACCAGGCGTTGGCTACCCAATTGCACTTGGGGCAATTGCAGGCTTAGCATTAGCTGGATTGTTTTTCTGGTAAGAAAGTTAAAAATCTAATCAACTTATGGACCAAAAAGAGACACAAACCTTTTTGGTTCTTCTCAAAGTATTCAAAAAAAAACTAGGCTGTATTAAAACAGCCTAGTTTTGATTTTAGTAACCGTATCCGTAACCATAGCCTGGTGTTGCTGCACCGTAGCCAGCACCAGCCCCAGTACCTAACCAGCTAGCACCTACAATTACCAATAAAATAAATAAAACAACGATTAAAGAGAAACCTCCAGTATATCCTGCACTCATTTAAAACACTCCTTTCAATTTTGAAGCACCATCGCTTCACACTGTTTAATCTATGCATTGATCACTTTTTTGTGAAAAACCCTTTAAAATTATTTAGATTAACTGTTGTATGAGGTGAAATTATGTCTGAAACCGAAATTAAGCTTAAGGAATTAGAAGTAAAGGTTCAAAGCTTAGAAACCCGAATCGAATATTTGGAAAAGTTGAATACGAGCGAAAATGATGTCCACACAATCGTCGATAATCATCTAAATGTAAAAAGCGTTATGACGAAAAGAGATGTTGAAAACCTTCTGAATCGCCAGCAATTACAAATAGTTAAATGGTCAGCCGGAACAGGAATTAGCGTGCTTGCTGTTATGGCCAGTATTATGCGGATCTTTTTTATGTAGTAAAAATAGGAGTACAGGAAAAGATGACCCATATTATGGATAATCGACCTGTCTCCTTATTTATTTCTTCCTATTTCATGTTCATAATTCATTTGAATTTAACTACGAAAAATTGTAATAGCACAGTGAACTTGCATGCCGAAGAGACCCAAACTAGAGAATTTTTGATGGCTTTTTTCACTTGATTTAACTTTTCTTTGACAGTTGAAAAGCCAGAAGCTGTAGGTTTGTTTCAGCTTCGTACCTGTCTGAAGGTTATGGAGGAACGCAACCTAGAGCCAAATAAAACGATTGTAGAGGATCTCCAGACGATTCGAGGTTATCTCGAATTTGCACAAGCGAATTTTGTTCATAAAAATGAAGAGACAGTTGAATACAAGGTAAGAGGGGGAAAAAGAAAAGGTGCGGGTCGTCCCTCTTTGGGAACAACAAAAAAAGTATCTATCACGCTACCAGATGAAATCTGGGATGCTTTGGAGATCGAAAAGGACGATGCTACACTTGCAGGTTTTCTAAGAGAAATCATTTTAAATCGTCATTAGAGACACATAAAGGCGTCAATTTGCGACGAAATGATTTTTTTGGTGTAAAACTAGGCCCGATAAGGAGAAGATATTTAAAACTAATTAGTAGATTTAATTTTTTACAAAAAAGGTATTTTATGGTTTTTGTTGAATTGATAATTATAAACTTTTAGGAGGGTAATAAAATTGAATAAGAAAAGAATCTTTTCAGCATTTGTTATGGTTTTAGCAATTTTCTTTATTTCAACAGCTTCAGCATCCGCTTCTTCAGAAACTTTCAGATTAAATTCATCTCTTCATAACAATGTATCGAACAATCATTACGCTATCAAAGGTGATAGAATTTATTATCAAGTAACTACTCAAAAAAGTAGACATGCTGTAGGTTTTGGTGTCTACCGTGTCGGGGCCTACGGTCAACATCAATTAGTTTCAATAGTAAAAACAGCACCAGCGGGTTCAGGGGAATCCTATGGATACTTCGATGCTCCAAGTAATGGATCTTATTTCTTACGAGCTGCATGTGGTGGGAATGGACAAACTGGCTGTCAAGGATTTGGTATTATAGATACAAACTGGTAAAAAACACACATGTTGTTTGAATACAACATGTGTGTTTTTTTTTTAATTCATAGAATTTACTACTTTAGTCAGTTCTTCTATACATACCTCGTCATTAGGATATTTGCTCCTATTAATACCTACAAGATAAGTCAAACCATTTGATTTAAAATAAACAAATATAAATCCTATACTCTTGTCATTTAGTATCTTTGCTCTTTGTCCATTTTTTAATTTTAAATCTTCACCATCTTGATCAAAGGTAATATCATCTACATGTGCATTTACCGAAAGTGTTTTATTATCTTTCTCATTCAAATAATCAATTCTTATTTTTTTTTCTGTTTTATCAACATAACCACCACTTACAGTTGGCTCAAAAGGTAAATATTTAGGTGATAATACTTTACTATCGTACAACTCTTCAAAATTTGATATAGCTTCTTCAATTGGTACTACATCACCTAATGGCTTATTAGGATCTATTTCGATTTCTTGTTCATGTATTAGTGAAAAGCTTAAAACTACCGACATTAACAAATTCAACATAATGTATCACCTCTTAATTTAAGTGTTTTAAAATAAGAACTTTTTTATACATAATTCTTCTATCGTGGATAAATGTTCAGAATGAGTATGTATGTTTTAAAACCAAATTAGTACAATTGTGCTGATAATTGTACTGATCGCACCCGTAACCGCTAAGATGAATCTTGCTGAAATACTCATTTTGAAATCTTTATAAACAACCTTCATGAATAACTCCCTGATAATAAGGTTAGAGTATTATCCACATCGTTTGTTATATATCTCTTGATATTCACTGTTGAGAAGAGAAATTCCATCTACCCTTTCATCAAAGCGGACTGGATGGGCGGGCCGACTCCTGCAGGAGGGAAGGGCAGGTTGAAATCCACCGGCACAGCCGGTTAGTACAACGCCCGCCGGCGGGTTTGGGCCCCCCATCCCGGTAGCGTGTTCGAAGCAACTTTTTCAGGACACTCGCTTTCACTAGACTTAGTCAGCAGGTTATTAATTTAGTATCTACGTCGTTACACCTACAAACACTGAATCTTAGCGAAGTGGATAGACAATATATTTTCACTACGGCTTCAATATAACTTTTACGCAATCATCTGTTCTTGCGTTGAATTTCTTATAGCCTTCAGCAGCTTTTTCTAACGGAAGGGTATGAGTAATAATCGAAGTCGGATCAATGTCACCCGATGAAATCATGTCATATAATTCACCCATATATTGACGTGCAGGTGCTTGTCCCATTTTAATATTTATGTTTCTCGAGAAAAAGGGTCCTAGTGGAAACATATTGTACAAGCCACCATAGACACCCGTAATCTGAAGCGTCCCACATTTCTTCACTGCTTTTGTCGCGATTTGAATTGGGCCTAGCGTACCACCCTGTAGCTTTAGTTTCTGTTCGACAAACTCCAGTGGCGATTTTTTCCCATCCATCCCAACACAATCAATTACGACATCTGCTCCACCTTTTGTCGTTTCCTTCAAGACTTCTCCCATATCCTCGTGCTTTGTGAAATCAAATACTTCCACTTTGTTAATCTTTCTCGCTAACTCCAGTCGATATGGAATATAATCAACGGCAATTACTCGTTCTGCACCTTTTAACCAAGCAAATTTTTGAGCGAATAAGCCTACCGGTCCACAGCCTAAAACAATGACTGTATCTCCCTTTTTCACCCCTGAATTTAAGACGCTCCAATATGCTGTTGGAAGAACATCTGAAAGGAATAATAGCTTTTCATCATCAAGTTCACAATCTGCCGGCACTAGAAAAGGAGTATAATTGCCATAAGGAACCCTTAAATATTCGGCTTGACCGCCAGGATAATCTCCAAATTTCTCCGAGTATCCAAATAACCCACCTGAATCATAGTGAGGATTGGAATTATCACATTGACTTTGTAATCCATGATCACAATAAGGGCAATGACCACATGCAACGGTGAACGGGATTACAACACGGTCCCCTTTTTTTAAACGAGTGACAGCTGGTCCGACTTCTTCAACAATTCCCATTGGTTCATGACCAATGACATATCCAATCGGCAATGGAAAATTACCTTGATACAAATGTAGATCTGAACCACATATAGCTGTAGATGTAATTTTGACGATAATATCTTCAGAATCTTGAATTTTAGGATAGTCTACTTTCGTTACAGCTATTTCATGCTTTCCTTGATACGTTACTGCTTTCATTCCATTCCCTCATCTCAGAATTAGTATGTTCTTTCCCTTATTATTAGGCTTGAGCAATCAAATATTCGTTATTTAAATAAACAAAAAAGAATCGCAAAAGCTCTGAGCCTTTATCGATTCTTTTTTGTTCCTTATCTTGCTTGGATAAACATTTGTACCCATGCACCATGATAGAAGCCAACACCGATTGTATCGTACTCTGGCTTTAAAATATTCTGACGATGTCCAGGAGAATTCATCCAATCTTTCATTACTTGCTCAGGAGTTGTTTGCCCTTTTGCAATATTTTCACCGGCTGAACGATAGCTAATACCAAATGTTCTAAGCATATCAAATGGGGAGCCGTAATTAGGACTATCATGAGCGAAATAATTTGAATCAATTAAATCCTGAGCTTTTTTATGAGCAACATTTTTTACATCCGCACGATGTTGAAGAGGCTTTAGTCCTTGCTTAGCTCTTTCTTGATTCACAAGTGCAACGACTTGATCCTCAAACGTGCTATGGTGAGAAGCTTCCGCTTTTAGTCGAATAACTTCACCTACTTGCATATTTGTTGGAACCACATCAGGATTCAAACGAACTAGCTCTTGGTAATTCAAGCCGTAACGCTGTGCAATATACCAGAAGGAATCACCTTTAGACACCTTGTAATGAGAGAAAGGTGGCTCCTTAAATGTCTTGATTTGAGCATCTGCTGACGGTTGAACCGCAAATAACGACATAAGGACAACGACAATCATAACGATGTGCATACGTTTCATTTTCTTACCTCCGTTTAGTGTCATTCCTTTATATTGTTTCAACGTTTTATAAAAGCATACATACTATTTTTAAATCATTTGCAAATAGCAAAAGAGAGTACCAAGGATATTAGCCCTCGGTACTCTTTTTTGCTTTTAATTAATATCCACCTCGAATGTGTTCATGAACCTCTTGCTTATAAAACTGCTCGATTTTCTCCAATTCATCTGAATTAAATGATGGAACGTTAATCGCTTCTAGATTATCTTCTACTTGTTTCACTGTTTTAAAGCCTGGAATCGCACACGTGACTTCTTTCTGGTCCAAAATCCAGCGTAGTGCGGCCTGTGTCATCGTTCCACGTTGATCTTTAATCCAATTCAATTTACTACTTAACTCGACTCCCTTATCAAAAGGAAGTCCAGAAAAGGTTTCACCAACATTAAACGCTTCTCCATTACTATTAAAATAACGATGATCGTCTTGTTCAAAACTTGTATTTGATGTAAATTTACCAGTTAATAATCCACTTGCAAGGGGTACTCTCGCTAAAATTCCAACACCCTTTTCTGAAGCCTTTGGGAAAAGCTGCTCAAGTGGTTTTTGACGCAAAACATTAAAGATCACTTGCAATGCTCTCACATTCGGATTTCCAAGACAAAACAAACCTTCTTCTACAGTCTCGACACTAACGCCATAATAACGGATTTTCCCTTCCTGTTGCAATTTGTCTAGTACTTCGAAAACTCGACCATCCTTCAATATCTCAAAAGGTGGACAATGTATTTGAAATAGATCAATTTGCTCTCGTTCTAATCGCTTAAGACTTGCCTCACAGTAGGCTCTTACCTGCTCCTCAGAATAAGTTTTTGGATCATAAATATCTCCAGCACGACAAAACTTAGTCGCAATATGAATTTGATCTTCTTTACCCTTTGTTGCTTTTGCGAGTAATTCTTCACTATGACCATCTCCGTACACATCAGCAGTATCGAAGAAATTAACCCCTAGCTCCATTGCCCGCTCTAGCCCTCTAAGTGATTCTTGATCATCCGATTTTCCCCAAGACCCCCCAATTGCCCATGTCCCAAAACTAAGTTCACTTAACTTAAGATCTGTTGTACCTAATTGACGATAATTCATACTAATTCAACCCTTTCAATATCATTCAGATTTAATTTTCTTTTCATCAGCAAACGCTTACAAGATCAAATGATAAACAATATGCTGGCTAACTTATATGTACTAGTTAATTGCTATTCTCTATTCTCTACTAATTTAAAGAGAATTGAAACTAATATGCACTTGAGCTAACAAAAAAATATTCAAGCCTGATGATTAGACAGGCTTGAGTTGAGTAGGTCGTATTCAATTCGTTTCATACAAACCTACTGATATATTCGCTAAGAAAGGCGTTTTTTCCTTTTTATAAAATAAGCAAAGACTATGCATTGCTCTTGTACATATTGTATAAAAAAGTTTTCGTTCTTCCTCATCCTTGTAACTCTCTTTAGAAGCATCGAAAATAAGCACCCTATCAAATTCCATCCCTTTTGCTAAATAAGAAGGAATAACAATGATGTTCGAGTCAAATTCTGTTGTATTCTTTTTAATGAGCGATACTTGTACTCGACTTCTTAAGTATTCATACACTAAAAAAGCTTCATTTTCCGATTTACAAATAATCGCGACTGTTCCTTCCTTTTGTTCAGTTCTCGTTAAACGGTCAACTATTTGCGAAAATCGTTCTTCTTCAGACTGGACTTTCACTAGCATAGGCAATGAACCTGAGCGATTAAATGGATTTATATCCTTAGCAATGATTCCTTTCGTAAACTCGACTATTTCCCTTGTCGATCGATAACTCTTTGTCAGGGTGTACTTCTCAACTTCTTGCTCCTGAAATAACGTCTCTAGAAGCAAAAAAGCATCTTCTTTATTTGTATGTGCATGAATAGATTGATGGATATCCCCTAATACAGTCAGCTTGGCTACCGGGAACATCTTTTTAATATAGGCAAATTGAAAGGGGGAATAGTCCTGTGCCTCATCAATAAATACATGCTTAATTAAGGTATTAACTTCAAACCCTTCTAGCATTCCCTTTAGATACAAAAATGGCGTAATGTCTTCATAATAAAGGTTTGCTTCCTCGATCTGCCTTACTGTTTTATCAATAATTTCAGTGAAATAAATAATCGAAGTATATTCTTCGCTTTTTATTTGTTTTAAACATTCACAATAAATCTCAGAAATATTTAGAAAGCGTAATTGTTTTATGATATGTTTAACCGCTGCTATCTTCTTCTTCACTACCAATGAACGTAATAAATGTTGTTCGCGCTCTGTGTCGTAATAACCATTTTCGTCATTTGATTCATTTTCGAGCTTAGTATAGACTTTTTGCAGTACCTCATGATCGAGTAACTCCACTTCATCTTCAACCCATTCTTTCAATCGTTCTTCCTTTTCAATGATTTTCACATGCCTCATCAATGTCTCACTAACCATTTCAAGTCGATTCGGTATTGAAAGAGAAGAATCCAATTGATAAAACGTTTCTTTGATCCATGAAGAAGTGAAAATTACTTCTCCGCGAAAGAAAATATCTTTAAAAATCATTCCTCCATTTTCTAATTTAAGAAGATAGCGATCAATTTCCTTCATGAAGGAGAGAGTTGACTTCATTCTAATCGATTCAATACGCTGATAATAACCTGGATCTTCTTTTTGGGTTATTACATACTCCAACTGATCAAAAGGGTCTTCTAATACAAACTGACTAGACAAACGATATTGTATGTACGCCTGGAACGTTGTTTGTTGCATATTTTCTTCACCCAATTCAGGTAAGACACTTGCAACGTATTTATTAAAGAGCGGATTAGGTGAAAACAACAACACTTGATCTGCTTGAAGTGTTTCACGATTCCGGTAGAGGAGATAGGCAATTCTTTGCAAGGCAACAGAGGTTTTTCCACTTCCAGCAACCCCTTGGACAATTAGTAGCTTTCCACGCTCATTCCTAATAATCTGATTTTGCTCTTTTTGAATTGTCGAGACAATACTTTTCATTTGTGCGTCAGCCTGAGAACCAAGTACTTCTTGTAATACTTCGTCACCAATCGTAACACCTGTATCAAAGACATGCTCGACTTTGCCCCGCTTGATGAGAAGCTGTTTCTTTAGAAGGACCTCACCCTCAATTAGACCTTCAGGGGTATCATAAGAGGCTGGACCTGGACCATAATCGTAATACAAACTCGAAATAGGTGCTCTCCAATCATATACATAGAAATCAAATCCCTCTTTATCTGAGACAGAGCCTATTCCTACGTAGACCTGCTCTGACTGTTGCTCTCCCTCTTCTTGAAAGTCAACTCGTCCAAAATAAGGTGATTGTTTTAGCCGATCAAACTTTCTTAACAGTTTCAGATCATGCTGCTGAGAGCGTTCTCTTTCTGACAATAGCTCAGCTTGCTGCTTAATACTTGCAAATGTTTCAGATGCCTCCTCAGCATTATCTAAATTAACCGTAACATCTTCCCAGAAATTCTTTCTTATTTGAAAGGCATCGGTTTTTCGCTTGCCTACTTTAGTTTCTAATTCCTCGATTTGATGACCAATATATTCAATTACTTCATCAACTCGATGCTGCTCCTCATTGAGTTCCTTTGCTTTTTCATTTTCGTTCATAAGACAACTCCCCTATAGCGAAGACTTCTTTAGATACTCGACATAAACAGATACTTAAATTATCCTACTTCTTTTTATCCTTTAATATACCTTTTTCCATATTGTAGTGTATCAGTCCTTTTCACAATTGAAAAGAATAACGACAATTAATTAGAGGAATAGTACTACAATAAAAGGAGTGAAAGATATGCCTACTGAATTTGAAACTATATTGGCAAGAGTTCGTGAAACAATTGATCAAGCATTAACAGAATATCAAGAAGCTAGTATGATTCGTGAAAATGACGTAACTGAATATTCATTTGCACAAAATCAACTTAATGATTTGAAGGTTGAAATTGATAAGTTGGTTGAAAATTTTCCTCCTGAACAGCGAACACAGGAACTACTAGACGCCCAACAAAAACTTGAAGATGTCCAAGAACTTCTAGATCAATAATCAGACTCCAATGAAAAAAGCCATTGGAAGGGAGGCTATCTCACTTTCAATGGCTTATCGTGTAATAACGCTTGTTTTAGGAATTGTTCTTAATTAAGTAAGATATGTCTCTAACCATTTCTTGCTCTCTACAACCTCATCTCTCGTCAGTTGATGTCCGCCAGTTTGCCAGAACTCCTCAACATTCGCTCCTGCTTGACGAAGTAACTCAGCTAATTCTTTTGTTTGTTCTGCTGGTATCATAGGATCTTGTTCACCAGCACCAATAAATACTGAGACATCTTTAAGTTCTGGAAGTGAAATCCCTCTTCGTGGAACCATAGCATGATAAAGTATTGCTCCTTTTAGTGAATCTTTGTGATGGAACAACATACTAGCTGCAATATTAGCACCATTTGAATACCCAATCGCAATCACATTAGAGCGATCAAATCCATAAACATTTGCTTGCTCATTAACAAATTCATTTAATTCATTTGTCCGAAAGATCAAGTCCTCTTCATCAAAGACACCTTCAGCAAGCCGACGAAAGAAACGTGGCATGCCATTCTCTGAAACATTCCCCCGCACACTTAGGACATTCGCCTCTGGAGCAACCATTTCAGCAATTGGCAATAAATCCTGCTCTGTTCCACCAGTACCATGCAGTAATAGTAGTGTTAAGCCATTTTTTTCTTTTCCTTGAATAAATAAATGCTTCATTAGTACTCTCCCCTATCGTTTTGTATCAAGTGGTTTAATTTTAGCTTCAATTTGCTCTCTTTGATATTCCAGATAAGGTGGCAGTGCCAGAGTCTCACCTAAATGCTCGAATGATTCGTCACCTTCAAATCCTGGACCATCTGTCGCTAGCTCAAATAAGATACCGTTTGGCTCCCTAAAATAAAGAGAGCGGAAATAGTAACGTTCAACAAATCCCGAATTAGGCATCCTCAATTCTTTTAAATACTCTACCCATTTCCTTAACTCCTCTTCACTTTCCACTCGAAAGGCAACGTGATGGACACTTCCCCTTCCTGGGCGCTCTCTAGGAAGATCTACTCGTTCCTCCAAATGAACTTCTGCCCCAGTGCCTCCCTCACCAGTCTCAAAAACACGAATTGGTGGTTGCTCAAGAGAAGGAGAAGAATAAGTTCTTGTTTCTCTAAAACCCATCACATTCGTCAACACGTTCGCTGTTAGTTCAGCATCCGGCACTGTTAATGTGACTGGACCTAAGCCAATTACTCCATTTTCAACAGGGACAGGACTTTGATCCCACGGCTTACCACCTGCAACTCCCTGATTATTCTCATCGGATACTAGCTGAAGGCGTTGGCCCTCGAAATCACGAAAAGCCAAAGCTGCTCGACCACTTACTGTTGAAATATCATCACGCTCAATCTGGAATTGATCAAATCGATCCTTCCAATAGATTAATGCTTCATCATTAGGAACTCTTAATGTTGTCGTTGAAATACTATTATTCCCATAGTGCGTTCGTCCAGCATTAGGAATTTCAAAAAACGTCAAATCAGTTCCCGGATTCCCTCTCTCATCAGCGTAAAATAAATGATAGACAGAGGTATCATCTTGATTAACAGTCTTTTTGACAAGACGTAAACCTAAGATTTTAGTATAAAAATCATAATTATCTTTTGCATTACCAGTAATAGCTGAAACGTGATGCTGTCCCTTTAATGGTTTAAAATTCATTCTATCACTCCCCGAATATTCGAATAGTTCTATTGTTATCTTTTTAACGGTATCTAAGCAATCACTTAAAATTATTTTATCTACATCAATAATTGTATATCTAATTTTATTCAATGTAAAGTATTTCAATTACTTATAATTCGATATAGAATTAAATGGCAACAAAAACAAAAGACTGGGACATCAAAAGTGTCTAACTGAAAGACCGAAAAAGCAATAACATAGCGGACGAAATGTACTTAGACTCCCGCGGAAAGCAAAAGTATATTTCAATAGCAGTTTACGTCCGCCAACTATCATTGCTCGGATTTTCTATTTTTAAATCACTTTTGTCCAGCCTCTTGTAAATTTATTTTGTATCAAGAATTGAGAAAAGCTCATCTAGGTGTTTGATTTCGTATGTTGGTATCACTTCATTACGGACTTTATCATGTCTGTTAATCCAAACAGATGTCATTCCAATACGATTGGCGCCTAAAATATCTGTCATTAAATTATCACCAACCATAATTGCCTCATTCTTAGATACATTCAATTGCTCAAGTGCATGAACAAATATACTTGGATCAGGTTTTCCTTTTCCAAAGCCTCCAGAAATAACAATATGGTCAAAATATGGAGCAATTTCTGGCGTAATGGTTAGTTTCGTATGCTGGAGATCTGGTGAACCATTTGTCAGCAGTAATAGTTGGTAATTTCCTTTTAATTGATCCAATACCCTGTAGGTTTCCTCATAAACGAAGGGATTATTTCTGCGTTCCTGTGGAAATCTCTCAGCAAGCTCTTCACCAAAATCAGGATCGTCAATTCCAACACACTTTAATCCACGTGTCCATGCTTCTTTCCGGTAGGTAGGTACAATCTCTTTCATCTTTCTAAAGTTATCGTCATCATCCAAAAAATTTCCCCATAAGCCTTCAAACGGGTTAATCCCAATCATTTGAGTAAAAGAGTATGTTTCATAAGAAGCATATAGTTCACGTGCTTGTTCACGAACTACCTCTTCTAGTTTCTTTGGATCTAGTTGATATTTTTCTGCCGCAAATTCACAGGTTGCTTCAAACGCTTTCTCAACACTTCTTTGATCCCATAACAATGTATCGTCTAGATCAAAAATGATTGCCTTCACCATACCGTTTCCCCCACTCTATTCTATTTGGTTATATATTTAGATTAACGTTCAAATCAGTAGAAGTAAATAACCTATAATTCTTTTTCTAGTTTCACTGGTAGCACATTAGTTATTGCTGAAAATAACCTTGCATCGGTTTCTAGTGAATGGTCTAGTATTGAAACAATACCTTTGTCATGATGTGTCCTAATAAGTCTACCAATTCCTTGCCTTAACCTTAAAAGCATGTAAGGTACGTCGACATCCCAGAATGGATCATTTGCACTATTACGCTTCGCAGCAAAAACAGGATCATTAGGCGGGAAAGGCAATGCCCAAATTGTGACATTGGATAATGATTCACCAGGTATATCTAACCCTTCCCACAAGCTTACTGCACATAGAACTGAGTTCGTTTCAACTTGAAATTTGTTAATAAGCCCACTAATTTCTTGGTCTCCCTCAAAATAAATCGGCCATTGAAATGAATGATCTTCAAATACCGCTTGTTTGAATCGTTGTAATTCTTGATATGAAGGAAAAAGGATTAAACCCTTTCCATCAGTATTCGCTAATGATTCCTTAACATAGTTATACTTATCAGCAAACTTGCTGATTGATTTTCCTACGATTTTCATTTGTTCCTCATAATCAAATGGAGATTCAACCGAAAATGATAAGTAATTTTTAATACCAAGGCTATTTGCTAAATACTCAAATGATCCATTTGTTGAAAGCGTCGCCGATGTGAAAATAAAAGGAAGTTTCTTTTGAAACACCTTCTCCTCAAGTACATCCTCAACTAAACGTGGCATAATGACAAGTGTTACTCCCTGTTCATCATCCGTTACCCATGTTATTGCCGATTGCTGGATGAAGATTTTTAGGGCATGATGGATCATATCAACATGTTCTTCAACAATTTTTAATTGGTATTCATCAATCGTATACATTTCACTTTCAAAGACCATCTCATCTTCAAGCTTCGCAATTAGGGTCACAAGTATCGTTATTTCTTTGAGAATACCAGAATCAACGGTAATTTCTTTTCGATCCGAGCCCTCAACAACGTGCGATTTTGTTTGTAGCAATTGACTTACATGAAGACTTTGAGAAATAAGATCCTCGATTAAAACAGCAAATTCTTCCCTTACATCATTTTCAAGTAACCTAGTTAGTAGTTCCTCTAACACATCATGTCGATATTTATAAGTAAGGGCCTTTTGAGCGGCAATCTCTAGTAAGTGACCTTCATCAAATACAATCGTACTAGCTTCGGGTAATAGAGGTAATTGTCCTTCGCGTTTTCTTGCATCATATGTCCAAATATGATCCATGTAGAAATCATGCGAACATACAATTAAATCGGTTGATTTTCTGTAGTGGTCTCTTGATAGTGTTTGTCCACAACGATGACGCTTATCACAAACAAAGCAGTCCTGAAAAGAATCCCAGCCTATTTTCTCCCATTGCTCATTTGTTAAATGAGCGTATTCCTTGCGATCCCCGTAATGATAGTATGATTGCAACGTTTCATTTGAATGAACAAACGACGGAAGCTCATCATGGATTTGATCAAACTCCTCATCATCCTCATGGGCTCTAGCATGATCTAATTTTTGTAAGCATAAGTATTGTTCCTTCGATTTAGCTAAACGAACATCCATTTCAAAATCAAGGATTTGAGATAACTTCTCAATATCTCCTCCCTTCTTCACAAGCTGTTCGATTAATGATTCATCTGCACAGGCTATAATTGCTGGTTTTCGCATATACCTTGCATAGCAAATCGCATACAATAAATAAACAATTGTCTTTCCAGTTCCTACACCAGCTTCGGCAAACATAATTTCCTTATCAATAAACGCCTTTTCAAGTTGGAATGCCATGAAAATCTGCTCATCTCGAAGCTCCATTCCGGCTTCAGGCAGTAAATCATAAAACACATCACCAATCCACTCATTAAATTGCTCAAAAAAAGGACGACTTGCTTGATAAGCAAACGGTAATTGTTGTTTATTCAAAAAAAAGCTCCTCCGCATCTATATATAAACTAACTTTTAATTATCCTCAATTATCCATAGTTTGTCAACATAAGATAAATAACGATAAAAAAGAGGATACCGAAAAGTAAAGTTTCACTTTTCTAGTATCCTCTTTTCTTAAAATAATTGCTCATATACACCATTAAGCTGTTGAAGTCTCACATCATCTTTCTCTTGTTTTGCATAATCTAGTTCATATTGCAAAATCAAATTAAGAATTCTGTTTTCATTCACCTCAAGATCACGAGCAAATTCTTCCTCATTCTTATATTCATTTGCTTCTAGTTTTCGATAAATCTCCTGACACACCTTATGATTTTCCAAATGGTTAGATAATGCTTCTCTTAAAAATGCTAAATTTGAATCCATACATATAACTTCCCTTCTCTTTTTCCATTTCATGTTAGTTTGTGATTCTATTCGCAAAACAATACAAGTTTGTTTATAAGTTTGAACAATTATTGACATACTAAAAATATAAATTGAAATAAGTTTGTTAAATGATTCACAAACTCATTTATTATGGTACACTATCGCTAACTACTTACAAGATTCTACAAATCGAGGTGTGATATGAAGAAAAAATTATTATTTAGTTTAGCTATTATGCTCGTTCTTATTCTAACTCCTTTTATAGCAGATGCACATGTGAAATGGTTCACAGAGCTAGAACCTGAAAAAGAAACAATCGAATCAATTATTAGTCCATTTTTTATGATTATGACATTACTCTGTGCAGGAATTTTAGCTGTCTTGCCCCAACTCCTACCGAGATTCATGAACTTTCCATTATTAAAAAAAATGGACTTGAAATTAGAGAGCTATAGAAAATACTCGATGACGATATTGAAATACGGGACAGCGATCGCGATAATCATTCAAGTACTGTCTGGTTCAATTTTCGCTCCAGAGATTACTCATCAATCAGCCATGTTAACATACTTTTCATGGGCATCTATTATCCTCTTACTTATACCAATTCAATTTGCGACAAGACTTGGTGCGATTATTCTACTTGTGCTGTTTGGTGTACTTACTGTTGATTATGGTGTATTCCATATGCTTGATTACGGGTTTTACTTAGCTATTATTTTTGTTTTGCTCATGTCAAAAACTAAGCTAGAAAATTGGAGTTTTCCTTTTCTCTACTTAGCAACAGGCTTATCCCTCTGTTGGGTTGCTGTTGAAAAATGGGTCTATCCCGCGATGTCTGTTGACATTGTAGCAAACCACCAGGTTCCTACATTTTTCTTTTCTGCAGCTACCTTTGTTTCAATAAGTGCATTTATTGAATTTGTTGTTGGGTATTTGCTCGTCGTCGGCGTCTTAAATCGTCTTCTTTCATTCGTCTTAACAGGAATTTTTGTAATGACAACAATGTTATTCGGTTGGGTAGAAGTAACCGGTCATTTTATGATCCATGTTATATTAATTATCTTTATTATTGAAGGGGTCTCATTTTATAAACCACCAATTACAATCCATAAGACAGTCATTGATCAAATGATTTTCGTTTTCTTAAATTTCATATTCGTTTTAGCAACCATCGTTTTGATTTATTATCGCTTTGCTTAATAGCTTTTAGGGTGACTCTAATGAGTCACCCTCAGACCGTAGACAAAACGCCTCTGAGAGATTAACAAAGGCGTTGTTACGTTATTTCATCTGCTTTTTGTTGATAGTAATAGAGGATGTGTGTTTCTCCAGTACCAGTTGGCTATTTTTTTTAGGTTCATGGCAACAAAAACACGCATCGCCTGCATTGAATTTTTTTCCATCCCTCTTGTCCATTTTCATCAATTATATTATGGAAAAACGACAACTGTCCCTTGTTTGAGGAGAATCAAATTTCCTTTTTACACTAGAAAAAGCGGACGGGATGGGAGGGCCGACTCCTGCAGGAAGAAAGGGCAGGTTGAAATCCACCGGCAGAGCCGGTTAGTTCAACGCCCGCCTGCGGAAAGCGTGCCCCCCATCCCGGTAGCGAGGTCGAAGAGCGACATCCTAACTACTAATCAAAAAACCTGTCGACTTGTCTCGCTTGCGAGACTTTGTCGACAGGCTGAGGGTGACTCTAATGAGTCACCCTTTTCTACAACTGCTATGATTGTTCGGCTTCATTTAGCTAAATTTATCACTGTCTTTTCAAGCTATTATCGCACATTAACTGTCCAGTGAAATGGATCAGCAACTTTTCCTGTTTGGATCCCTGTGAGTGTTTCGTAGAGTTGTTTTGCTACTTCACCTGTTTCTTTGTTGTTAATAATCATCTTCTTGCCATTCCAATTCAGTTCACCAATTGGAGAAATAACTGCTGCCGTTCCTGTACCGAACGCCTCCTCCACTAAACCTTGTTCATATGCTCGGAAAAGCTCGTCGAGTGAAATTCTTCTTTCACTTAACGGTACTCCCCACGTCTTGAGAAGCTCAATGATAGACATTCTCGTAATTCCTTCTAATATACTTCCATTTAGTTCTGGTGTAACAACTTCACCATTAATCTTGAAAAAGACATTCATACTTCCAACTTCCTCAATATATTTCTTCTCAATTCCATCTAACCAAAGTACTTGAGAATAGCCTTCTTTTGTCGCCTTCTCTTGGGCTTTGTATGCCGCAGAATAATTTCCTGCGGTCTTCGCAGTCCCTGTTCCACCTTTTACTGCTCTTGTAAATGCCTCTTCGACATGAATACCGACGGGGTGAATACCTTCTTTGTAGTAAGAGCCAACCGGTGATAAGATAATCATTAAACGATAACTACGTGAAGGGGCTAGACTTAGATTTGGTTCTGTCGCAATAACAAATGGCCGTATGTATAATGAATATCCATCCTCAGCTGGCACCCAATCCTGGTCGATTTTTATCAATTCTTTTAGGTAGTTAAGTACATCTTTTTCATTAATTTGTGGCATGCTTAGTCGTTCACTCGAACGATTTAATCTCTTAAAATTTTCATCAGGTCTAAAGAGTTTAATTTGGTTATCTTCTGTACGATATGCTTTCAATCCTTCAAATACAGTTTGTCCATAATGAAAAACCATTGCTGCAGGGTCAAGAGTAATTGATTCATATGGAACAATCCTTGGATCGTACCATCCTTTCCCTTCTTGATAGTCCATAACAAACATATGATCCGTATAGTGCTTTCCAAATACTAAATCCTCGGTCTTTGGAATTACTTTTTTTGTTGTTACCTGTTCAATACGAAGAGCTGACATCTTATCTTCTCCTTTCAAGAGAGGGACTTGTTCATATTGTAAAAAGTAACTCCTAACAATTCAAGCATTACTTCAAGATAACTTGCCATTTCTAAAAACAAAGAAAGAGAGCGTATTTATACACCCTCTCTCTCAAAGATTACTTTGCTCTTTTTTGTAATTCATTATCAATATCAGTCTTTAATTGTTGATCGGAGTTTTTTGCGTATTGATCTTTCGTTACAGCAATTAAAATCTCTTTGTTCTTATAGTAGTCTGGCTTTGTTGAGTGATAATAATATTTAATAATAGGCTCATCACTGAAATATGATTTTCCAAGCTTTAGTAATAGAGTAACAGGCAGCTTCTCTATTCCAGATGGCGAATTAGTAGCTTCTTCTTTTCGTATCGTCTTTTGGCTAAACGTCTCAGCTTGATTCTTAGTCAAGAAGCTGCCATTTGTTAAAACCTTCTTTACAGCTTTTTGACGAATTCGCTTCTTCTTTGAGCGAATGTTTACACTTTCTAAAATTTCGTGGTACGTAATTCCTCTTACATCTAATTGCTTGTTCAAATCTTGCTTAGTTTTTAACAATGTCAAAACCCCTTATTCATTATGTCTTTGCCTATGTAGTAGTAAATACTCGCAAAATATTCTTCATAACAATAGTATCATATTTTCATTCAATGTTAAAAAGTCCTATTTTACAGAATAATCAAACATACAATGCGAGCTAATCTTTTGACTTCAGTCCCCTATTTTTGTAAGATCATATTCTACTTTACATATTGAAGGGAGCTTAAAGATGGGACAAACAATTAAGGGTAAAATTGCTTATGTTACTGGTGCAGGAAAGGGAATTGGTCGTGCAACCGCTATCGCTCTAGCCAATGAAGGTGTTCATGTCGGCCTACTTGCACGTACGGAAAGTGATTTACAAAACGTCGCAAAGGAAATTGAAGCAATTGGAGTAAATTGCGCATACGCAACTGTTGATGTTTCTTCCCTTGAGGAAGTCAATCAAGCGATTGAAACACTTACATCCAAACTGGGGCCAGCTGATATTCTTATTAATAACGCAGGTATTGGCAAATTCGGTTCATTTTTAGAATTAGATCCAGATGAATGGAAGAAGATCATTGATGTTAATTTAATGGGTGCCTATTATGTTACGAGGGCTGTCCTGCCTCAGTTGATTGAAAAAAATGGTGGTGACATCATAAATATTTCTTCAACAGCAGGTCAAAAAGGTGCTCCTGTTACAAGTGCTTACAGTGCATCGAAGTTTGGTCTCTTAGGCTTAACCGAATCGTTAGCACTTGAAGTTCGCAAACATAATATCAGAGTAACTGCATTAACACCAAGTACTGTGGCAACTGAACTAGCCTTTAAAGAAAATTTAACTGATGGTAATCCAGATAAAGTCATGCAACCAGAAGATCTGGCAGAATTTATTATCGCACAATTAAAACTCCACCCACGTATCTTCATCAAATCTGCAGGCATGTGGTCAACAAACCCTTAAGTTATTCCTTTTCCATAGATCATGAGCCCATACAAATAGAGACCTTCTTTAATATCCTAATTAAGGATGACTAAAGGAGGTCTTTTATGTTTGGACTAACTAAGCAATTTTGGATAATCCTCGTGACTTTTTTTATCGCAGGTCTAGCTTTTTACATTTTTGTTGTTCAAAATTATCAGCTTGTTGACGCAAAAAGACTCGACCAATTGGAGCAAATTGAAAAACAGTACTCAGATGCTTATGAGCAAAGTAATGATCGAGAAGATAATGATCAGTCTGATAGCAATGAACAAAATAACGATCAAGAAGGTAATGATGACCAATCTAGCGACGAGCAAGATAATACTATGGACACTAGTGAGAATCAAAATGAGGATAATCTTTTATGGGGTGTTGATTCTGTATCAATTACAACAGAGGAATTTTATGATTGTGTGACAACAAATTTTGGGCAACCAACTGTTTGGGCCCGCTATTTAATGGACAAAGAAAACGTATCAAATGGATTAACCGAACAGGAAATTGAATTGTTCAAGGATGAAGGTATCTACATTCTACCAATCTATAATCATTTTGAAGACGCAACTGGATACGAAAATGGCGTTGCTCAGGCTGAACAGGCAATAGACTATGCGAGTCAATACGGAATACCAGAAGGGGTAGCTTTATTTGCCGATATTGAACCGAGTTATCCTGTTACTAGTGATTTCATTATTGGTTGGCATGAAACAATTATGGCGTCTAAGTATGAATCCGGAATTTATGGAGTCTTCTCCGATGATAGTGACTTAACAGCCGCATTTAATGCTGCTGCTGAAAATAATGCACAAGTATTAGAACAAACAATTATTTGGAGTAATCAACCCCAAATTGGCATCACTACAGAGGAAAATGCACCCGAGTATCAAGTAAACGCCCCAGAAAGCTCACGAGACTGGGCTTGGCAGTATGGACTTGAAGCAGATGTATGTAATATAGATACAAATTTATTTCGTTCGGATATTGTTGAGTATTTGTGGTAAAAAACGGTAAATATGTTCACGACCATACACCAAAAGCCTTTCTGTTATTTCAGAAGGCTTTTGGTACTATTCGAGGTAAACAAAGGTCTAACTGAAATACCGAACAAAAAAATCACGTAGCGGATGAAATATACGAAGACTCCTGCGGGATGTAAAAGCCAGGGGTGAGACCCCGCAGAGCCAGGGGCTCGAGGAGGCTCACCGGCTTCCCGCGGAAAGCGTAGTATATTTCAGGAGCGGTTTACGTCCGCCAATTAACATTGTTCGTCTTTTCTATTCGTTAAATCACTTATTTCCCAGTCTCATTTTATTTACCTACTTTAATTCCTTCCAGCTTGCATAATGATGAATCGCAATTCCGTGATAACTAGTAGACTCATTGAATGCATCATTTACCTTTGTTAATTCGGTTTCCATAGTAGCTCTTCCATTATTATAAAAGCTCAAATGAGATCCTTCTTCAGAGTAACCTGTCTCTACTCCAATAACCACTTTTTTCCCTAGTTTTGATCCAGTAATTATTTCGTTATTTGATAATTGAATGATCCCATTTGGTCCATCGGCGAAATTACGATATGCCATAATTGTCACGATATCCGTGTTAGCTTGTACCCAATTAGATAACAAACCATTGCCATATGATTTATTTTGAAAAGATATTTCATCAAACCAAAAAGGAATATCCGCCGCAAATGCAATATTTAATTCCTGTGCGAGATTTTGAAAGGCTTTCACCGAGTTCTGATAGTAGAGAATCGTTTTCTGGCGGCTGGTATTCCATTCTGATAGAAGATATGGCTCAACATCAGTATGGATTCCAGAAAAGCGTTGGTTCTCTGTAGACAATGATTGATAGCTACGCAACCAGTTTATCAGAGGTTGATACTCAGCAGATCCCTTTTGCGTTGCCCAGGTAGGTGCTCCATCAAGAGCATGTATATTTATATTCTGCTCGGAAGCACGTTCAATAAACGATTGATATATAGTATGAGGTAGGTCTCGATCAATTTGTAGAAAGACATCTGTGACCTGGTTGGATTGTAAAAATGTCAACACTTCAGAAGATTGAGAAACTAATTCATAAGGGTTCCAAAGCCATGTAGCCTTTACCTGAGAATCACTAGCATTGCTTAGCTGAACCGGGAATAGCGTTGCTAAAATACAAAAAGCAGCCATCATTGTAATAACCTTTTTCATGTCATTTCCTCCTAAATGAAGCCCAAAAACCCCATATCGGAGAAATTGGCAACCTGGCAACCATGCGAGTATCGCGAAGGCCCATAGCTTTGCGTCCTTATCTTTCAATAAGTATGCCTTTTCAATTTTCTTATTAATTTTATTATAGGAGAATAATTGAAAAAGTCTATACATTTTTCTCACTTTACCGAATCGTTCCTGTAGATATAATTCGAGTTTCTACATTGGAAGTTATTTCTGCATTTGCATAAGCTTCATTCCATTTTTCTTTTGACCAGTTTTCCGGATTCCTAATTCGAAAAGCTTCTCCAAAACCGGTCGGGTCAACTTGTAGTTCTTGAAAAGTTTTAAGTACTGTTACTACATTTCTTTCGAGTTTCTTGTTAATTTTCTCTTGTAACTTTGTTCTGCTTTCATTATCATCAAGCTGATAATTTCCATCATAGTCAACAATCGAGCCACGAATATAAAGATTCACATGAATCTTAGGTTCTTTTAGATTTCCATTCACCGTTAACTCAAAATGTGTCGTTACAAATTTCATTATGACCATTTCTTCTTGCGACCCATCCTCACCAGGAATTTCAATTGTTAAATCAGGTAAATTCTTCTTTTGTTTCATACCTTCTATTAATTTAGCTTCTTCAGGTTCAATCGTGTCAATCATCTTACCATTTTTAAATAATGCTACTTTCGATATTTTCGCTGAATTTGGTTTAACAACCTCTAGATAAGGCATTGTAGGGTCTGAAATTTCATCTGTATGTCGGTAAATAAAGTCTCGAATCGTTGTAAATGGACTAAAGGATGTCATTGTCCTCGGACGAAGTAATTCTGTAAAATAAATATTCACTTCAGGCTTATCCTTATAATCAGCATTTAACATTTCTTCAACCGTCCCTTTTACAACAGCAAAATAAACATTTGCACCAACATGGGGATCGCGATATAAATTTTCGGCAATGTTCCATATCCCTTTTTTTCTAGCATACTCCTCACTAAACAGAATAACTCGAAGTTGGGATGTTGTTAGGACCTTCTCGGTTAGGGTCGAAACATCCATAATTGCTTGATGAGGTAATCTAACGTTCGTAGAAAAAATTTGAAACTGTTCCTCAGCATCCTGCTGTGGCTGTGGTAATGTCACCGTCACTTTCGTTTGCTCATCATCAACATAGTCAAAACCCATAATTCCGACCATCCCCAAATCTTCAATAACCGGGTCTTTCAGATTGGGATTAGTACATCCAGTGAGTATGAGAAGAATGAAAAAAAAAGGATAGATCCGTTTCATTTGTGTGATCCCCTCCGACGTTTCATTAAATCAATTAATAGCAAGAATATTGGCAAAAGAAAAAATAAGTAACCGTAATACACACTCATTTCTTCAAAAACAATATTCTGAATTTTATTTGGGATCGGTCCTAAAAATAGAAAGGCAGATAAAAAACTGACAACATACAAATGCCAATCTTTGTTTTTGTGCTGACTAAACAAGGCATCCATCCCTTTTTTTGCTAGCCATAAATAAGCAGCCGTTGTTGATAAAACAAGAAAGACCCACAAGCTAACGCCGAAATTTTCAATTCTTTCAACAAAGTTCAGTTGAACCGCTTGATATAGATTTAATATTGGGTAGAGTACATGATTTTGTTGCCATGCCGAAAAATATACCACACTTGCAAGAGTGATTAAGGTGTAGACGACTACACTAATCCAAATACCTATTGAGGTATGTAAAAAAGCCTTCTTTTTGTTGATAATATAAGGATAATACAAGACTATGATGCCAAACCCAAACATTGATTGTGCGCCGTTATGTAATGACAATGCCCATGCAGAGGTATCGATTTCAAATGTAGGAACAACGTGAAACCAATCCCCTGTTTGGAAAGCCCATTTTGTGAAATAAACCATCCAAATTGTAATAAAAAAAGCAAACATACAAAAGCGGGCAATTGATTTAATCCCGCCGTATACGATACATATTAAAACAAGCATAATAGCTATTGTTGTAGGCACAATCGTATGATTCGGAAGCGTGATGCTTTGTACTAAACGTACATATCCCTGCAAGACAACGGCAACTTGAACAATCCCGTAAAGTAAAAGAAAAAAATTGATTATCTTACCGAAACCCTTTCCTACAATTTTTTCAGTCATTTGAAATATCGAGTCCTCTGGATATCGTTTACATAGTAAAATAAGTGGAATCAGAATTAAATTAGCTAAAATACCCAGAATCGAAGGAACAAGCCACATATTGTTACCCGCTTCACTCAGATCACTAGGAAGCGAAAAAAGACCAATACCAATGATAATGTTCTGAGCTAGAAAAATAACATGAAATTTATTTAACTTTTCAAACTTTCCTTTATCCATAATTACTCCTCATCAAGTGGTCTGACCAGATCCTTTTTCGCTCTACTAATTCCAGGTCTTTGAATCACCATTCTTGTTGGAAAACGAATAACTGAGTTAAGCAAATCTGTCCACTTCCTTGGTATAACTGGGCTGATATAAGGCACCCCGAGTGACGTTAAATTGGATAGATGATTGATCATCCAAGCAAACACAATCATTTGACCAAACATTCCTAACATCCCCGCACTAATGATATAGCCGTAGCGAATAAACCGAATCGCATTACTCATTAAATAACTTGGAGGGATAAATGAAAGCAATGCAGTTGTTGCAACAAGTACAATTAAAATATTACTAGCAAGACCTGCCTCAACAGCAGCTGTACCGATAACTATACCGCCAACGATACCAATCGTTTGACCAATTTTCGTAGGCATTCGAGCTCCGGCTTCCCTTAGTACCTCGATAACTAGCTCAATAATCAGTACCTCAATCACAGGCGGGAAAGGAACCTGCGATCTTGATTCAGCAAGTAATCGTAATAATTGTGGTGGAAGCATTTCCGGGTGAAATGTCAAAACAGACACGTATGTAGACGTAAGTAGAATGGATAGAAAGAAACCACTAAGTCGTAATGCCCGCAACAACGAAGCAGTTGTCCAACGATTATAATAATCCTCAGGGGAGAGAAACATTTCCATGAATGTCGATGGCATATTCGCGGCCTCAGGACTTCCATCCATCATTACGAGTACCTTACCATTTAATAGATCCTGGGTTGCATTATCTGTTCTAACCGTTAGACCATATTGAGGAAAAGGTGAAAATGGTCGATCCTCAAGCATCTGTTTCAGCATCGCTAAACCCATAAAGCCATGAAACTCAACATTTTCAATACGCTTTATCACTTTATCAATATGTTGTTCATTCGCGATATTCTCCATATAGATAACCGCAACTGTATTTTTGGTTTCCGTGCCAAGCAGGATTGTTTTTGTTTTTAGTTGTGGGGAACGAATTCTCCGTTTTATTAATGACAAGTTTATTTTTAAACTTTCCACAAAAGAATCTTGTGGTCCCATTACTGTCGTTTCGTTCTCTGGTGGGGAAACACTTCGACTTGGTGCACTAAAAGTACTTAGTTTTATTATTTCATTTTCAAACATTAAGATCGTGTAGCCACTCATCACATCGTGTATTAACTTAGGTAATTCATCCTGTTCAAGCACCTCGTAATGCTTAAATATCTCTTCAGGCTTATCCGAGTTCGACCAATCAATCGGGTTAAAGACCATTTGCTGCAGGATAACATCATCAATTAAGGAACTTAAAAAGATAATCGTTACCTGTGTTTCCTTAATTTTCACTTCTTTTAATACAATATCATCTATATCTTTTAAGCTTGCTTTAATGTCTTCTATTGTGATCGGTTTTTTAATGTCAGGGTTAGCAAGATTCGTGTCCTGCGGCTGTTCTGGGAAGTATTTCTTTATGCGAATACCACGTTTTCTCCTAGACATTTATAAACCCTCCTCATTTGACTACTTCCCTTATCTTTGTCCATTTTTTTCATCAATTATGTATTATTACAATAGAAAAAGGCATTGTCATTATCAATGAGATAACAACAATGCCTTTTTTACTTATTACAAAGCACCTATTCTATTAGTTAAACGTTGAATGGAAGCATTAGCTTCTTGCAAGACAATCGCCTTATCCATTGTTTTCATGATACGATTTTCCATGACAAACTTTCCGTTAACCATTGTTGAAACGACATCTGCCCTTGTTGCCGAATACACAATTCTAGAGATTGGATCAACACCCGCAGATGGGTACATATGAAAATCATTTAAGTCTAGTATCGCAAGGTCAGCTTTTTTACCAACCTCCAAACTACCAATTTCCTCACTTAGACCAATCGCTTTCGCCCCACCTATCGTTGCCATTCGAAAGACAGTGCGTGCATTCATCGCAGTTGGACCGTGCTCTGGCTTCTGGATGAGAGCAGCTAAACGCATTTCATTAAACATGTCTAAGTTATTGTTACACGGTGCACCGTCGGCTCCAAGACTTACCGAAATATCTTGTTCAAGCAAACTTGGTATTTCAGCAATTCCAGAGGCTAGCTTTAAGTTAGAACCAGGACAATGACTAACATGGATTCCTTTTTGCTTAATAATTCGTTTTTCTTCATCGTTTAACCAAATACAATGTGCCAAAATTAATCGATCATTAGCAAGACCGAGATGATCAAGATAGACGATATTCCGCATACCAGTATCCTGTTCTACAATTTCAATTTCTCCGAGATTTTCGGATGCGTGAGTATGTACATTAACATTATATTGCTTTGATAAATTTGCGACTTCCTTTAATAATGTTTCTGTACAAGAAACAACAAAACGAGGAGAAAACGCATATTTAATCCGACCATTATCAAAATTATGCCATTTCTCAAGCAAATCAACACTTTCTTGAATCGATTGAGCTGTTTTTTCCTGGAGACGCTTTGGCACTTCATCGCCCTTATCCATCATTACTTTCCCAGAAAGTGCCCTGATCCCACTAGAGGCAATTGCTTGGAAAGCAAAATCGGTATGATGAACTGTCTCCATATCAACAATCGATGTTGTTCCACTTTGAATCAATTCTCCTATTCCTAGTAAAGCAGAATAATACAAGGATTCCTCGTCATGTGCAGCTTCAAGCGGCCAGATTCTTTTTTTGAGCCAATCCATTAATTCTAGATCATCACCCTTGCCCCGAAAAACGGTCTGACATAGATGGATATGGGTTTGAACAAAACCCGGAATAACTGTTTTCCCTCTTCCATCGACCATCTTATCAACTTCTTTCGGATTGAGTTCTCGACCAATGGCTGTAATTCGATCATCCTCAATATAAATATCCCCAACAAAAATCTCTTCTTTTCCATTCATTGTTACAATTTCCGCCTGTTTGATTAACGTCTTCACCACTATCACCTCATGAATTTATCGTCTAAAAACAAGAAAAAGACTACGAAAAAAGTGCCAAGGCACTATTTTCGTAGTCAGGAATTTACGGTTCCAAGTAGAAACCCTCAGCCCGTATCGCGTGAGGTTATACGAATTCATATTCATTTACTTTCTTAACCATAGCGAAATAATTGCTAACTAACAACTAGATTGAAAGATTTTCTACCAATTCTTTTTCCTATTATATTGCAACGAAGGATTCCTCGTTATCATCATTATGATGATTTCCATTCTTTTTATGAAAAAAGATCTCACGGTCTCGGTAAAGAAGAGTCACAGCAAGGAGAAATGATAAGAAATCGGCTATCGGGAATGCCATCCAGACGCCATATACACCAAAATAATGTGGTAAAATCAGCACAAGCGGAATCAAGAATAACAATTGGCGTGATAATGAAAGAATTAATGCTTGCTTTGGTTTACCTAGTGCTTGATACAATCCCCCACTCACCACTTGTACACCAATAAGAAAGACTGCACTAAACATAATCCGTAAAAAGGTTGAACCTTCATTGATCACGACTTGATCAGAGCTAAAAATCATCATAAACCAATGTGGAACGGCCATAATTAGCAAAAAGACAATGACTGTCATCGCTATTGTTACTTTTAATCCTATAGCGACAGTGTCACGCAGACGCGTCATATTCTTCGCCCCAAAATTATACCCGACAATTGGTTGCATCCCTTGCATAACTCCCATCATTGGCATCAACGTGAACATAATGATTCGTTGTATGATTCCAAATACACCAACATGAAAGTCATTTCCAAATGTAATTAGCATTGAGTTAATTGCAATCATCATAAGGCTTCCTGCAGCTTGCTGAGCAAATGCTGGCAGTCCTACCGCAATCACTTCTTTTAGGATGGGTAGATCAATCTTAATATGATGCTTAAAAAGATTGAGTGAGCTTTTTCCGGAAAGAAAATAATAAAGAATGACGATCGAGACTGAGGCCTGTGAGAGAACTGTTGCGATTGCCGCTCCTTTCACTCCCATATCTAGTCCAAAAATAAAAATTGGATCCAAAATGATATTAAGAACAGAAGGAATAATCATGGTCATCATTGCAAACTTTGCATTTCCCTCAGAACGAATAATGCTATTTGTAGCAAAGGTAAATGTAAAAAAGAAAATGCCTAGCATCATCGGAAACGTGTAATCGATAGCATGTTCTAAAATGGTCGGAGTTGCACCAAATAGACGTAAAACCGGTTCAAGTATTGTAAAGGCAGCGACCATTCCAATGATGCTGATAATCCCTGTAACAGCCAGAATCGTACCAAACACTCGATCCGCATCCTCTTCTTTACGTTCGCCTAACCTTCTTGATATGACAGATGCACCACCAATTCCAAGTGCTGCAGAAACAGCCATCATGATCATCATGATCGGAAATGCTAATGTCACACCTGCCACAGCGTCAATTCCGACTCCATAGGAAATGAAAATGGTATCAACTACATTGTAAAAGGCCATGACGAACATCCCGATCATCGCCGGGATCGATAGGCTTCTTAATAATTTAGGTATAGGTTCTGTTCCAAGTCGATCACTATTGCTTTGTTGTTTCATTTATCTTCACTTCTCTCATTTGTTTCGCTTCACTAAATAGTTACATATCAGATCATACACCGATCATTATTTTTCCGCAATAACTTTCGATATTGGCTGTCATCAAACAAATGAATCGTCATCTGCCATTTGAACTGATACAATTATAGTGGAACAATAGAGAGGAGATTGATGATGTTAAAAAAGCTACTGTCAACATTCAGACGGAAGTGTTACTTTTGTAAGTCAACGACTCCACCTATGCGTAGGTATATTACAGAAAAAGATGAGCCAATCCACGTTTGTAGTAAGTGTCTAGAATATGCCGAAAGAAGAGCCTTTCGTAAACAGTAAAGTCTTAAATTGAAATGGTATGTATATTTTTCTTATACCCCTCGCATAATAAACGTACAACGTCGAAGGGGGGAATACATGATGGCTAATTCAAACTCAAATTCAAATCAATTACTTGTACCTGGTGTGGAGCAAGCTCTTGATCAAATGAAATATGAGATTGCATCTGAATTCGGTGTGAATCTTGGTGCTGATACAACTTCTCGTGCCAACGGTTCTGTTGGTGGAGAAATTACTAAGCGTCTTGTACAAACAGCCCAACAACAAATGCAAGGACAATATTAATTATAAACAAACACCCTAGCCCACAGTCAGAAAAACAGTATGGTTATTAACCATACTGTTTTTTGTTTGTATACATTTCAGTTAATACACCAACGCCTAGTCCTTCGCATATCTTATCCTATCTCGGTATAGCCGATGAAAGGAGATGGATGTGATGGTACTTACAATTCCGCATTGGATTTACCTTATTGGTACGTGTTTAATCATTTTGACAATGCTTTTCAGACAAAACGTTGTCGTCCCGGCTGTCTTAATGACATTCTTAGTTGGATGGTTATATACAGGTTCTTTCTTTTTAGGTCTACAGACAATATTCCAAGCTAGTTTAACAGCGGCCGGTGAATTGTTTAACATTTTTCTAATCATAGCGATCATGACCGCCCTCCTTCACTCGTTAAAGGCCATTCGTTCAGATGAACGGATGATTACACCCTTTCAAAAAGTAATGGTAAACGGCCATATTTCATTTTGGGTTTTGGTCTTTGTAACGTATGCCATTTCTTTATTTTTCTGGCCAACTCCTGCTGTCTCATTGGTTCCTAAAACAACAATTTATAAATAAAAAGTAATTTTTGGTTTATAATATATACAAAAACCTACTTGAGGAGAAAATATGTGGTATTTACCTATTCAATCTAATATGCTTAACAGCCTAGCAATTAATAATTTTTCAGATGATATAAGTATCGTCGGTGATTATGATGTCACAGGAGAAGTAGAATTATATTATCTAACTTCACCCCACTTAAAAGAATATGATCTTGAAAATCATGAGTTAGCATATTACAGAGCAAAAGCGTTAATCCGTCTTTTAAACAGTATTATATTGTTAACTAATAATTACGCTATTGATTATAATAGTCGCATTCTTTTTGAAGATAAACATGGTATAAGGCCCGTTCCTCCAAGAAAAAACGACTTCACCATAGTTGAATATAATCAATTATTCAGTCCTTTTTCAAACTTAATGTTCGAACAATCATCGACTCTATCGACAAACTACATTGGAGATTTTATTAGTTTAGCCAAAGAAGAAGATATTGTACTTGAGACGCTTATGTTCTTTTCACTTTCAACACTTGACGTATTGTATTTTTTTATAAACGTTTACAAAATTTACGAAAATATTACATATAACCTAGAAATCCCTAAAAATAAGAACGCTTACAACAAGATAAGGGATAATCTAGATCCTGATTTAAGAAAATACTTAGATTTCTTTCTCTTAGGAAGTTTTTCTCAATTCGCCAATTCAAAGGAGGGAACTGGTATTTTTTCGAGACATGGGGAATCTCACGTACCTTATGATAAGGAAGCATTAGATTTTAACGAAATAGATTATAATATAAGAAACCTTATAATAGCATGGTTAAACGATAAACTACGAGCAAAAAAAGGGAGGTATTATAAAATTACTTATAACAAGAGACCAGTAGAGGCCATGAGGGATTCTGATTATGAGTTTTGAGCTTTTGGTTTAATGCTAAAAGCTCTTTTATATTTTCTCAAAATACTTCATCTTGATAACAGTATATGTTTATTCCTGGACTGAATTTCTTTTAACACATCAATTATTGGTCGTCCATATTTCTTTGAGTGCCTTTTAGTTAGTGAACTATGATCTTTAGTCTCATAGCGGTTTACTACCATCGATAATGCATTACATACAAAAGGTCGTTCGTATTCCCCTTCCACATTCAGCCAGCAAGCTTAGAGGAAGTCCAGAAGGAGGATAAAACAAAAAAATACCGAGTAAGGGAACGTTCCCACTCGGTATTTTGTCTAAAACGCTATAAGCAGCTTGCGTTGCTGCGCTTTGCTATTAGCGTATGCGAGGAGGATGCTAATTATGCATGACTTCTTCTTGAGATGCCAGCAGAAAGAATACTCTCTATTTTAAACATGCGTTTTTGGTTTCTAAAATGACAGTAGCCGATAAGATGATCCTCGTTTTATGAATTAATGGTAACAAACCTTTGAGAGATTGAACCGTTACCATCCATATATATTATTTGTATAGGTTGACGGTTTTCTAAACTCACTTCAAACAAGCATCTCATAATTAAGCTCCTTTCAATACACGTAATGTTCTAGGCTTCGATTCTATCCAATCAACATATCCCTTTTCCTTTAACGTCACTAAATAACGATGTGTGGTTGAAGGAGAACTATGTTCCAATAACGCTCCTAGTTCTCTAGAAGATGGTGCGAAACTATGTTTAGCTATAAACGCCACAATACATGTAAGGACCTGCTTCTGCTTTAATGTAAGTTCCTTCATAAGAAACACCCTCTATTCATCTTTTATTACATTATATACGAACATACATTCTGATTCAAGTTGAAATAGAACGCTAGTTCGTATATAATCAACTTAAAAAGAGGTGGAAAAATGCTAACCGTAAATACTAGAGGAAGTACCGGACTTATTCACACAGATGATCACTTTATTATTATAGTGAACGGAAAGATGACAGAGCGTTTTGAATTCACAATAGAAAATATAGATGCTGCACTAACTGTATTAAACAAAAGTATGAAATCAAACGAAAAAGCCTAGGGTGATGACCTATGCACATCAAAACAGATGAAATGAAACTAGCAAGATTATTTATCTATTTGCCTATGGCTAGAAAAGTACTGGAGAAGGATCTTACAAAAGTAAATGCAGCTGGATTTAAATTTAGTGAGCCTTACACAGAGATGATCGAAGGGTGTATTGAACGGATCGGTAAGGAGATATACAAAGTAAAACGAGATATGAATAAAACTGGATTGAAAGTGTATGAAAATGGAAAAGAAAGTAGCGGAATGTTTACAAAGTATCTAGTAAAGTGCCGGGGTTATGAACAAGAGTTGAGTATCTTAAATGAAGTAATAAAGAATTCCGTCAGAGACATCATTCATAATTACATGATTAATGACTGAATAAAGTTTGCCAGCATTGATAGAGCTCTTGATACTCCTGTTCACTGATAGCTTTCATGTGACAAACTTTATTTCTAATTTTCATTATCCCATATAGCTGATTTATTGTTTGCTTAGAAAAGGCTGTACTTGTAGATGGCAACGACTCAACAATAGTAATCATGTGAAATAACATTAGATTCTCATAATTTATATTGTTACTGAATCGACTTTCTGTAATTATTTCTCTTAGGTAGTTTTCGATATCAAATAACAATCTATAAGCATTAACTGTCAGTATTGGGACTTTATAATTTGTAATGAAATTTACAGTGTTATCTAACATAGGTAATTTCTCCTTTTTTCTTACATTATAATAGGGAAAATTAACTACATCAATAAAGAAACTGTAAATTATTTGTTAATTCCACAAAACAAAGCCCCTCACCGTCTAAGGCGAAGGGCATTTTGTTTTTATAGACCGATATGTTTTGCAACCTTTTGAGCAGTGTCAAAACGGTTTTCACCACTTAAAACAGTAAACTTGTCTGCTTTTAATCCGTCTTTGCTACCACCGATTACAAAAAGCTCCTTCGCCATTTGTTGTTTAGAAGCTAGTGTACGACTAACCACCGGTGCTCCTAATTTATTCATAGCCATCTCTGCTGCAGGGTAATCGGCAGATGAGTTAATAACAATTGCTTTCTCTAACATAAATGGTTCCTCCTTTTTTGGTGTAGACTGTGGTTTATTTGCTTCAATTAAACTTTTAATCTTATTTAGGGTTTGTTGACCGGCAATCCCATCTACAGCCAGTTTGTACCTTGCCTGAAATGCTTTTGTCGCCTCTTCTGTTTCTTGGCCAAAGTCTCCATCTGCTCCGAACCGTGGTAATTTCTCACCCAATGTGATGAGGTCCTTTTGTAATGAAGTGACCAATGATCCCTTGCACGTATAAAGAGAGCAACCCCTACCAAGTGTGGTTGAAGACGGGAGAGGTTGATTGCTACTAGGTGGCTTCACACCTGCACGAAGCTGAGCAGTCGTTAAACCGAAAGTATGCTGAAAATGAGGATAATCTTTAAAGCTAGTCCAACTACCACCCCACTCTAAACCTAACGCTTCACCGATTGCTCCCATTCTTCTCCAACGTTTATCTACTTTCCAGTTAGCTGATCCGTCTGAATTTAAAACAACAAAATCTATGGCCAAACCGAAATTGTGATAAGAATAACCACCTCTTGCATTAGTCACAACTGCCCCTGGAACAGTTCGACCTTTTGCGTATAGTGCGTTCTGTTCTGCGATGGTACGCAAGCCATGAGTGATTTGAACATAAATTCCTTCTTTGTGACAACGACGAACAATTTCTAAACCCCGCTCAGCAATGTAAGAGTGAACATTCGCCAAATGGCGTTGACTTCGTTCGATTAATGTATTTAAATTCATTATTTACCCTCTCCTTTCTTTTTTGCATCAACAACCGACTCACCGACGATATAAGTCACAGCCACACCAGCAACAGTTAAAATAGACTCCTCAGGCAAATTAAGACCTAAGCCTTGGTTTGCAACAACTAGTAAACCAGTAATAACAGCCAATAAAAACTTACGAGATAAGAATTTGTTTTTCATTTACACACCTCCCTTCATGAAATAATTAAAAAGTGCAGCATCAGCTACGCTCTACATACTCAATTCTTTTTTCCATTCGATCCATTTGATTCTGCATATCTGCAATCGCTACTTGAATCCCTTCTAATGTCTCAGCTGTTTTTTCTTGGCTATCGTTTGACCGTCTCAAATGCTCCATGAGATCCTTCTCTCTTTGGGCAGATTCTTCTCGTTGTTCTTCGTGCATTTTAATTAATCTTGCTTCACTTTCTGCTTTTTCTTTACGAGTTTCGCGAATATAAAAAGCTGCCAGGACGATACAAAGGATCGCCCAGACAGCTTGGCTTGTTGCTATTTCACTTGCTACTTGATATTCCACAGCGTCACTTCCTTAGAATAAAATAAAAAAGCCCTACTAGGCTTCAACTGTTGATGTTGGTTGGATTTGCAGGCGTTCGATTAGCTTAGTTCTCACTAATACGGTTAAAGACGACAACGATTCGTTACCGGCATACTCTTCCGCTTTTAGTGGAATGTAACCGTTAAGGTTAATTGTCCCTTCAGGATCCCTTGCTTGAAATTGAACATTAATACTAGAAACCTCATTGTCCTGGTACCGAACATTGGTTGATTGAATTTGAATCTCTAACATACTATTCATCCTCCTTCTCCTCCTCGGGTTGTTCAAACGCATCGAACAAGTGATCATATACTTCTGCTTGTCTACCACTGAGCTCACCATCATAGTCTTCAATAACTTCTTTGACCGTTTTCAACATTCCATGAGCATCACCGCCATCAATAATAAAGAACTCATCCCATAACTCATTAAGCTGTTCTTGGCAAGCTTTCACATCATTAATGGCAAAGTTGCCGTTGTCATCCTTTTTTGGGTTGCCCTCCTTGTCCTCACCAGCAAACTCTTTGATAATGATGACTTCTTCTTCTCCAATTTGTTTCATCTTTTCCTGAAGCAAAGAAATAAGCCTCGTACGATGACGAGACTTTTTCCCTTTCAAAGACATATCATAAAGAAAATTTATTGCGTCCTTGATAAACTTATTTTGAATTTTCACTAACATGTGATCCTCTCCTCTAAGCGATTTTTTGTTCTAAGCATTTGACCTTTTGTTTCAAATACTGGTTCTCGATCTTTAGCATCTCAATTTCATCATCATGTGCTCGGACTTGGAGAGACAACTCTTTCGTTGCTTTGACATTCGACCACATGAGCTTTGTCATGTCTATGCTGTCACCATTGACTGCTTTGAGGTAATCTGGTGCTTCATCGTAAATGGTTCCTAGATGCTTCTTGAGATGATCCTCGTCTGACAGGTAATGAAACTCATAAAAATTCAATGATTCAACGATATCCCTCATAGAGGTTTCAACAGAAACGATGTTCTTCTTGTATTCTCTAAGGGAGTATTGAGACATACTCTGGTACTGAATTTGTTTCACCTGAAGATCCGCATAATCCGTGTTAGCCGCATTCCGTATTTGTGCTTTTACAGTTGATCCGTTAAGACCGACAATTCCTATAGTTCCCATTTTAAGAAAGGCGTGATTAAATGAATCTGCTGTAGATGTCTCAATGACTCCACCGTGTAGTGATACACCTTTTGCATATAAATAGTCCTCAACAATTAGCTTGGCCCCTAAACTTTGTTGAGCATTTCCCGGCGTTTTCTCTAATATAAGAGCGTATCCTCCACCAGGAATATCACCATCAAACTCTGTAAATCGCAATTGAACGTCTTGATTATTATTAGTTTCAAAAGTGATTTTTGGATAGTTACCAGCTACTGATCCACCGTATCTTAGTGTAAGAGTAGGCGATGCTTTTTCAATACGAATATCCCCTCTTACATTAGTTACGTCAGCATAGATCTGAAAACTAGCTAAGTTAGAGAAAGACTCACTATATCCACCAGAAGTTGATTTAGCTATAAAAGCATACAGCGGTGTAACGATGGCTCCACTTGAGTTCACGTTGCCGATAGTACCCAATTTGGCTCTACCTAAAACGGCCCCACTGTCAAATGTAATCTGATTGCCACTTACCCCACTATAAATCAACAAATTATTTGTGGAAATCGCTCCACTAAACGTACCACTTACCCCTGATAGAGTACCTTTTATTGTTACGTCATTTGAAAAGGTGGTGTTTCCATCAACATGAAGTTTGCTACCACTAATACGAGTACCTTCGCTTGTTAAATTAATAGCTGCAATAACACCGTTTTTTTCTACTCTGAGGTTGATACCATCACTCAAAACTTTGAAACTAGTCATATCTCCTCGGTATTTCGTGAAGCTAACGTCTACAGTATAGGGGTTTGAATGCCAAGTTTCTAAAGCTGGCTTACCGTTACTTGCAATGAAAAAGCGAGGGTGGTTAGAAGAATTCCCCCTCTGATAGGCAATCTCAACAGTGAAGGATGTTCCGTCACCCTTAAAGTAAGCTATAGCTAGTGAATTTGTACCTGTCCCAGCAGTTCTACCCTGTACCTCATAAGTGTAATTAGGGTTCAGGTCACTACCATCTAACTCTGTTAAGGCAACAGCTGCACCGTATCTAACGGAGTAACTGTTCAACCAAGCCATAACCTCTGCCTTAGAAACTCTTGCTTCGATTTGGTCTGCTTGTTGTTTAATAGTGGATTCTGCAGTAGATACTCTCCCGGCAAGTGCCGATCCATCAGTAGACGAGTAAGCTCCTACTTCTGATGCTGTGGTAGGAGTCACCTTAACCCAGGCTGAGCCATTGGAACGATAAAGGATATTGGGCGTGACACTCGTATTCATCCATAACCGACCATTTGAGTGTGAGGGAGCAGAATTTTGCTTTAAAACAGAATTCTCTTTTGTAGATAGACCAGAATCATAGGTTGTCTGTGTCACTCTCTGCTGTATTTGATCAGCCTGTTGGTTTATTAAACTTTCAGCACTGGTTAAGCGATTCACCACACTGTTTTGATCTGCCTCATATGCCGTTTTAGTAACACGTTGGCTAATTAAATCAGCTTGCTGAGTAATCGTACTTTCAGCTGTAGAGAGACGTGTGCCTAGACCATTAATAGCCGAATCAATATCCTCTGGAGCTGGTGTCCATTCGGTAGCCTTGTTTCCCTTCTCAAACTTTACTCTGTCTATCCACACTACATCCCCTGCTACTAGAGACGGATCCCATTGAGTGTGTAAAATCCATCCACTATTTCCACTCCACTTTTGAGTTATCTCAATATACCCATTATCCCTTGTTAGAAATCTTGTAACACTTCCTGCATAGGTACTTGCACTTCTTCCATAAAAAATTGTACTAGGGTTTACGATTGAACCATTGAGTTTAACATATCCACTAAAAGTATATTCTTCATTTGTTGGCACGAATCCCGAGACACCCATTGTCACAAATCCCGAAGAATAATCTTTATAAGTTATAATTGCTCTATGATTCCCATCAGACATAATGTCATTATATGGTGAGTATCTTGTTAACTTATTTATTTGGATATGATTTCTACCACCAATTGTCAGCCCATCAAACTCCGTCTTCGTCACCCTTTGTTGAATCTCATTAGCCTGAACTTGGATAGTCGCTTCTAGTGAACTAACTTCCCCACTCAACGTGTTCACTTCTGTTTTGCTCGCCCTTAACAGGATCTGCTCAGCGTTTGCGTCAATAGCTGTCTCAGCAGAGCTCATCCGAACACCAAGAGCACCAACGTCATTCTCAACTTGTTCTAGCTGAGTCTTGGTGGCCCGAAGTTGAATATCTTGTTCATTCTGAGTCAACCGTGTCTCGTTACTCTGAAAACGAGTTACAATCCCTTGCTGATCGGTCGTGTACGTTGTGATAGCAACTTTGTTATCAAGAGCATTATCAACCTCTGTCATCGTGTATGTGTTAGCACTGTCAGCCTTGGTCTGTAGCTGACCATCAACCCAAGTTGCATCAGCTTTTAAGGCTATATCGTTCTCCAATGTTTCGACCTGTCCCTTTAACGCATTAACAGTCGCATTATCAGCTTTTAACAATAGCTTTCCATCAACATATTCAAGACCTGCCTTTTCCGCAATTTCAAGCATGAGAGCTTCTCGTTGGGCTTGTAACTCAATATCTGTATAAGACTCAGAGCCAACCTTCACCTGTTCTACTCTAGTATCCGTGTAGACGGTGGCATCTTGATAGAGGTTTTCATCCTTGGTATCAACCGTAACTTTATCGTAAGATCCCACTTCATCAGCCGTTGTAGAAGTTGCTTTTTCCCACTCACCAGTACCAGGATTCCAAGTGTGTACGACATCGATGGTACCGCCTGTTTGGATCCAGACTAGGTTAGCTTTCCCTTGAGGTGCCGTGGCGGACTTCACTACCTTCGTAGCATAAATAGCCTGCAAATCTTTCCACAGTCTCACAACATCTTCTTGTTGGTACTCCACTACCTCACCAAGCTTAAAGGACTTCTGAGACTCATCAAAAACGGATCGATCAACAAAAATAACCCTCGAGTCCAAATACATTGGAGGGTTAAAGTGTTCATCTTTTACTTTTGCTGAATCACCAAGACGAGTGATCTCATGTTCATAGCCGAATATATGTTCAAGAGAAACGGCATCGAGCTCATACTCAACAGCTGCATCGATACG
Source organism: Halalkalibacter suaedae (assembly GCF_017939705.1). GTDB lineage: Bacteria > Bacillota > Bacilli > Bacillales > Bacillaceae_D > Halalkalibacter > Halalkalibacter suaedae. The sequence continues at coordinate 56,041 of NZ_JAGKSQ010000002.1, read as the reverse complement.
CTTCTTTAATTCGGTATCACCAAGTTGTGTAAGTCGATCAAGGGTCATCTCAGTATCGCTTGATTCTGGCTCATACAACTCAATAAGATGTTCACCTTTACGATTCCAATTCTGGTAAGCTGTATCATTGGTTATAGTTGTCGTTAAACGAGTGCCATCCTGTTGTTCTGGACCTATACAATACAAAGCTGTCACGATACGTTCAGAAAGGATTCTACGTTTAATTCCTACTAAATCCTTACCAAAGCGAATCTCTCTCCCACGGTTCAACCCACGACGTTTCACAAAGTCTACATACCGACCTGTTACATGATCACCATTTACCACAATGCGAAAACGAAGCTCGCATTCAAAGAGGCTAGCAATAGCTTTCAGTGCTTCCCATGCTCCAATGTAACGTTCTATCGTCCAACTATGAATCCCACTGTATTCGACAACACCAAGTTGCCAATCATCAATTCCGTCTAAGACAAACTGACCAGCACTTTTTACCGTTTCCCCTTCACGAGTCTCAGGAGCGATAATTTTGAGCTTATCTAACTCTTGATGGGAACCAATCGCATAGACCTCTTTTACATTGATCTCAGTAAGCTCCACAGTCTCATTGACGATAAACTCGTGATAATCCCCATCCTCCCCAGGTATAAGCAGACGAGAACGCTTGTCAATCTTATCAACATGATTAGTTAGTGTAGAGACTTCAAAATCATAAGTCTCCGTATTTTCGAGATCATTCTTATGACTATCTTCAATAACTTCATTGATCCAACCAATAATCTCATCCGTTTGATGATGCAGTACATTGATCATTTATAGCGCTCCCTCCATTCTGCTTTAAATTCCTGGATTACATTAGTGGGACTTAAGAAAAGGACGTTATCTCCTTTTTTTAAGTGGAAGAATCGTGCACCAAAGTCCTTCCTCATGAACAACTCATCATTTTTATAGATCGCTTCTTGGCCATGATCGAAACGAAAGACATCACCTGTTTGACCAATGTACTCTATTCCGTTGGGTTGATCATTAATCCGCTGGACATCGATGCGGCGAATACGTGACTGTGTTGGAAAGGGATGACTACCATGTGAACCAATATGCATCCCTACTGCAGCTAATGGTTTTTGATATTGGTTATTTAAATCATTAAAGAGATATGTCTTTTTATTCCTTGTATAAAGCTCACCATTTTCATTAAATCCCTGTTGGGCAGCTGTAGCAATAAAAACATTTCCCTCTTTTTGAATATCGATGTAACCAAAGAATTCTTTATAGTTCCACTTGTCAGATACAAAGAAGTGACTATCTGAACCATTCCTAATATTAATTTCAATATCCACTTCACCCGAAGCACGTCGAACTACTGCAGCTAACTTTCCTATGATTAATCCAGCTTCATCTAACAAGTAGACCTCTGCCCTTGTTCGAGATCCGTTATTACTTCCTACGTTAAAATAGGCACGTACTAGATAATCATCTTCCACACTACCAACTGATTGAGCCAAAGCAGGACCATGCCAAGTACTTCCTGTTCCGTATGATGTCGCAACATAATCTTGACTAGCAAGACCAAATTCGCCTGTTTTCACTCCACCATCAGGTGTAAAAAGCGCACTTGTCCATCCAACCAATGATCCCCTTAGACTTTTTATGGTCTCTTTTTTCTGAAAAGGCGTTTCATCTACTTTTGATGGGCTACCAATTCTCATGTAGTCCTCATCACCAACGATGTCTAGGAACTCAGTTGGCCCCTTCAATGTGACGTTGAATGTTGGAGGAGTTGGGGCCGTACCTGTGCTTTGCAATATTACTGGTGCACTTGCATCAGTAATAGCTAATTCCTTTCGTGAACCATACTTACATGGGTCTGCACACAAAAAATTAATTGTTACTTTAGCGAAAGTGACATGCACCTCTGGATCAATTTCTCCTTCAACTACTGCAAAATATGTTCGTTCTGGATCATCATCAAATATCAGAGGAACATCGTGATCAACGCTAAGCCAATCCACTAGGTCTTCTGCTTTCCGCTTCAAATCTACTGGGTCATTACCATCGATCAGTAAAATAACTGAAATGATTAAAGGCTCCGATTCGGATCTTGACATCAGTGCCCTCGATTTACCTTTAAGTCTAATTAGTTCTCTTCTTTTTCCTGAGCTGAAGGGGTGCCTTTTTTCAAGAACGATAACATATGATTTTCGATGAGAATTAAATGTAAGACTATTCACCGTTAACGCCCCCTTCCTTTTCTATTCTGAATTTCTGATATGATAGGCTCTAGTAATTTACCAATCTCTCTATCTTTCATTAAGAGGGTTAATTCCTTTGGTATACCGTCAAAACCAGATTCCAAGACGTCATAAATCCTCATCAATATATCAACAACTGACACGTCTTTTTCTCCAAATCCTAAAGCATCTCCTGTTTGCCTCCAAATTGCTTCTTGGCTAGTTCTTTTAGATGGATCGTGTGAGATGATACTCTCAGCCCAACCACCTTCTGCTATCCAAGCCAGTTCAGGTGTATTGACTATGCCACCATCAGCATAACCCGCAATGTCCTTCAACTTATCTTTGAAGTGGCTTAGAAATCCGTTGTTTACACGTCTAAAGATACTCTCTCCAAAGCTTTTTAGCATCCCCGGAAAGACAGGAGCTTTTGCTCCGTAACGCGAAAGGGCATCTTTGAAAGACCCTAGTGGATTTGAAAGAATTTCCATAGCCTTCTTAGCAAAACCAGATACATTTTCTTTAACTTTACTAGCTCCTTTAAGAGCTCTTCCGGCCATCCCCCTAGAATTGACCCAAGCATCACGCAAGAATCCAATACCTGAAGAATAAGCTGGATAAATTCCGTCAAGTACTTTCTCAGTCATTTTGTTTGGCATGACCGACGTGCCTTCTGGAAGGTTTAAAAACTCGGCACCTTCTTGCCCGAGCATGACGTATCCAACACCTGGTACATAGGCAAGTTCTCTTCCTTTCTCACCTACAATAGCAGGTCCCCCAGGGTGATCGTCGGTACCTTTTGCATATTGTGGTACATTCCATTGAGGTATTCCTCCAATGCCGACTTTACCAAGAACCCAGTTTACGCCTCCAATAATTCCATTAACCCCTTTACCTAAGGTTTTGGCCATTGTATTTATGACTGACGTAAGACCGCTTTTTACTTTACCAGCCATTTTACCGATACCGTCGCCAATCTTCTTCGGCAATTCTTTCGCACGATTTACGATGTCATTAAATCGTCCTTTAATCGTGTCGTAGATCGTTCTAAAAATAGATGTCGCTGTATTCTTAACCGCATTAAATCCAGTAGATATGGTGTTTTTAACAAATTTGACTGAACCGGACACAATGGATTTGATATTAGCCCAAGTTGTTTTAAGGAAATTCCAAATCCCATTAAATAGGTTTTTAGTTGTTGTAGACGCAGTTGTCCAAGCGTTTTTTAAGTTCGAGACTATCGCCTTGATATTCCCTTTAAATAAAGAGACAAGAGCTTTCCATAGAGCTATAAACACATTTTTAAAACCGAGAATGAATGCTTTAGCACCTTGAAAGATTCGTCCAAAAAAGGTCAGATTGATCCAACCCCAAATCAGCTGAATGGCTCCTAAGAATGTCTGTTTAAGACCTTCCCACATTTTTTTAAAGTCGCCAGTGAATATACCTATGAAGACTTTAACCAATCCCATAATGACATTCACAGCACCCTGGATAATGTTTTTGATGGCTCCCCAAACCGTTTCAATAATAGCCATTACTGCTGGCATCGTAAATTTCACAATTGCCCATATCGTATTAAATGCATTTACAACCGCATCGACAAACTGTTGGCCATTATTATTCCAGAAGTCCAATATCTGTTTGACTATGCCTTTATAGAAGGAAATGAAGTCCATTAAAAAAGGTTGAAGATAAGGCCATAGCCACTCCCATATTTCAATGATAGCTTCTTTCATCTGGGTAAATCCGGAGATTGCATAGTCTTTAATGCGGTTAAGCCAAACTTGTATACTATTGATGGCCAAACTGATCTGCTGCACTTGTCCTGGAGAGAGGCCCAATGAAGAAAGCAGTGAAGACCCATCTTCATCATTGTCACTAAACAATGAAAAAAGAGCACTAAGTCCATCCTTAGCTCCATTAATAAAATTATTTAATGCCGGCATGGCTTTTTGTTCTAGAGGTATTAATAGATTTGCTTGTAGCATTCTACCTATACCTGATATCGCTTCTCCAAACGAATCGTATTTTACTTCATCCATTTTTTGAAGGGTATCTCCGGTCATGTTGGCCATTTCATTCACATTCCCTAAAGAAATAACAGCTTCGTGCTCAAGATCTTCGAACATGGTACCAAAAAGACCGACACCGGCTGTATTGCGTTCAAGTGGATCTTCCATTTCACCAAGTTTCCGAAACACTTCTTGTAAGGCTAACTGAGCCGTTTCTCCGCCCTTCGCAAAACGCTTTTCCATTTTGCTTGCATCCAGACCTAAAAGCTCAAACGCTTCACCAGATGCCTTTGAGCCATCTTTAACGCGAATACCAAACTCCTTTATGGCATCACCGACTTTATCGATATTAAATGCACCACCATCAGCACCAGCCTTGAAGATATCCCACATCCCTTCGGCGTCAAAACCTAGTTGTTTGAAATAAACCGAGTACTCGTTGAAACTATCCAACATATCCCCGTGCTTATCTAGACCCTTTTGTCTTCCCTGAGCGATAAGGGTGAAAGCTTCATCCCCCGTAATTCCGAAATTACGCATCATGGTATCCGCAACTCTTACACTTTCATTAACTTCATATCCGAATGAGTCTTTGAGAAGTATCGCTTTAGTCGTCAAAGACTCCAATGCTTCACCAGTCAATCCCGTTGCTTGCTTAACGACTGCCATTGATGAGGCAATATCCTCAAACGATTCACCATAGTTGTTACGATAGATATTGATAAGGGAGGACTCTAACCCCTTCATCTCTTCATCGGTAGCACCCGTTTCTACCTGCAAGTTATTCATTGCCTGGTTTAGTTCGTCGCCTTGTTTAATAAATGCACCGATTCCTAAGGCTACGCCAGCTAGAGCACCAGTAACAAGTAAGACTTTTCCATTAACTGAGTTAAAAGCATCTCCTATTGAGCTGATTCCATCCTTGTTTTTCTTGTCTCCGACATCTGTAACACTCTCATTTGTACCAACCAAATCTTTGTTGACATCTTTTAAACTATCACTTACCCCATCAATAGTTTTTTCGATGTCTTTTAAGGAATCAGTACCGTCGTTTGAAAGTTTTTTAAAGTCCTTACGTGAATCTAAAAGTGCCTCTTGTAAATCGTGCATGGTCTTTTGACTAACCTTACCCGTTTGACGGAACTGATCTTCAGAATCTTTAATGGATTTACTTAATTTTTCAAAAGCAGCCGGATTACCCGTTTCTTCAATTGTTTTTTGAAGCTTTTTGCTAGACTTTTGTAGATCTTCATAGCTCTTTTGGGCTTCATCAACAGCTTTCTCTGTATCTGGTCCAATCCTAGACAATTCTTTTCGAACGTTCTTAAGTGTGGTTGTAAACCCCTTAGCTGTAGCGGTGAACTGCGTTCGCAACTCTCTAATTGTATTAGACATTCATCAACCTCCCTTCTGTTGCTGTTGGAGCTTCTTCAAACGCTCGAAATCCCATTGGTAAACCTTTTCTTTAGGCTTCGATTTATCCATTGGTTTGATAGCTTGAACGAAGTCTTTTCGAGCTTGTTTGAGTTGAGGTGGCTCTTTCTCCTGTGGACGTTGCGAGTATATTTGTGTTAGATACTGCATCCATATCAAATATCTTTCTTTCTCAGCTTGGTTCTCTTCCTTGGTTAAAGCCATATCCATGTATTTCAAAGCTTCTACTGCTTTTAACTGGATAACCTCATTTCTCCCCCCAAGAATAGAAGAAAGTTTAAAGATGAATGCCTCTTTTATGCTGGTGCGATCGCTGAACTCTTCCTCTTTCCGAAATTCATGAACGCCATTTTTGTACGAGTTGCGACTAAAGACTTTTTTATGCGATTTACCAACCGTTCCAGATCATTCTCTTCAATTACAGCTTCATAGATATCTAGAACGACGAATAACTTTTGCTTTTTTAATACCTGCAAAGAAATCCCGCTTAAAATGGATAAAAGCTTAATGGCCTTATCTGGCATATGAACCAGTAAAGGTTCAAATGAGTTGATTAAATTAGATAGAAATTTCTTATCAACAAAGTCCAATCCCTCAGTTTCTTTTTTCTTTTCTTCTGTGCTAGTAGGGTCTTCTGGATCAACTTGGTCTTCTTGAAACAAGCTAGAGAACAAATCTTTTAGTGCTGGGTCTTCTTGTAATCCCTTTAAAATCTCGTTAATAACCTTCATCATTTCTTGGAACTGTCCAAGATCTATATCTTCAATTTCGTGTGAAATACTTTTAATAATGCTTTCCTTTTCGTCCTTTATTTTCAAATTAATTGTTGTGCCCATTCATTTCCTCCTCAAATAAAAAAGGAGAGCTGTATGCCCTCCTCAATCAATGTATTTATTAAGCTACATTCGGATCGGTTCCACCAATGTAGTAGAAGTTTCCTGGTTTAGAAGCATCCATTCCATCTCTCGGATACATAGACATTGTAATTTCTATATTGCCTTGTTCGTTTGCAAACGAACGGGTAAAATCACCATCAGAAGCCATTTTATAGATTACGATATCAGCCGACGTCTCTGTACCCATAACTCGGGGATGAATAGTTACTTTTTTCCCCCTTGTCCGCATAGACGTCCCCATTTTACCATCCATTAACCCCGTAACATCACCAGAAACCGAATCCGTAATCGCTTCAGCTGAACTTAATGCAAGCTGTAGTATATTTACCTTGTCCTCAGCAGCAACAATTGTAAGTGTGCCCTCATGCCCTGTAATACGACGGTCATAAACGGTTTCACCAAAATCGGCTATATTAATATCTTGAAAAATTGGGGTGAGTGTTAGCTCTCCTCCGTCTGCCTGAAAATCTGTTTTACCATCAAACTTAATAGCGTCTGCACCTTCACCGACTGTAATATCAGCTAATCCAAACGGAATCTGTAAATCCATATTTTATTCTCCTTCCCAATACTGTAATTGGACATTGAAATTGATTGAATACTCCATGATGTCATTTTCGACACCTATTCGTAACGGCAATGTTGTGGCTGTAACCAGCAGAATACGATACTTGGTTGCTCTAATAACCGTACCAAGTTCATCTTTTTCCTCCACCATTACAATCATGTTAGAACGCAGATGAAAATGCTTGTAAACTTGCAACGCTGCATCTCTAGATCGTTTGAAGTCGCTCGATCTGATGTAAACCATATAATCAGGCCTTAAAACCCCTGATTCGTAAGATGGTGGCGTACCACCTTCTGAATAAACCGTTCCAGTGTTGTCCTGCGAGCTGTAAAAGTCTTCTGACCATTCCAGCTGCGGGAGTAACTCGGATAATTCGTTTTTAAGGTACTGTTGGATCATTTCTTATCACCATACGTCCTTTTCAGAATTCGTGTATTCATCTTGTCGAAGTCCTTCTCAGTTGCTTTTATAGCATTTTCTAAATACTTACGACCTGGTTTATATCCACGCCAACTAGGTTTGGCGTGGGTCCCTCGTCCCCTACCACCGACATAGTAGTTTGGAAACTTAGCACCATTGTCATATTTATCATGAACACCCATTCGATAGGGAGCTTCGTGACGCTTCAATGCGTACTTAAGATTAGATCCGCCCTGAACAATGACCTCATCCCCAGTAACCTCGGCTTTATTAAAGTGAATGGAATCTTCTAAATCACCTTGATCATGATGAACTAGAGACTTAGCACCTTCTTCCACCAGTAATCCGTATTGGGTATATTCTTCAACAAGAATCTCCCGAAAACGACTCTCCATTTTGGCGAACTCTTCGTCTAATTCTTCGAGCCCTTCCCACTCAATATTAAAAAACAAGTCCTTACCCAACGTGGACCGTCCTAAAGTACACTTTCGATCCCGAAAGATTGGTTGATTCGCTTACAGAGATGACCTTTCCCTCTGTTTCTATCCCGAATGAATCCGTATACGAGATGAATGAGTCATAACCAACTTGAACATCTGGCGGAAGGTCGACTTCAAGCTTTGACTCGTAGCGTTGTCCATCTTTGCCCTGTACAAGTTTGGTAGAGCGTTGAACTCGAGCACGCTGATTAGAGTCTTTCAATATAGGGCGAGAAAACTCATTCTTTACAATAGTTCCACCCTGTATCACAGGACTCTTAAGAGTAACGTTTTGCTTCATAGGGGGTTTCATATAAGCCTCCCTAATGGACTCGTGCTTGATCGCACGATTTTAAAGACTTCAGGTGAAATCATGCCTCCTTCAAAGGAAACCGATACCCCTTTGGTCGAGAAGGATTTAACTCCTTGGCGTTTATACTTAGAGAATTCTTCATCATCACCCTCAAGCATAAACAGAACCTGTATCGCAATAGCTCGATCACTTAACCGAGACATTTTGAAGTTGTCTAATAGTAACTCTGTGGCACTAAAGATGATCTTCTCCTTGTTCTCCTGACTAAGTGCCGTGTAAAGCTCATTGCCATGTAATTTATCGAGGTAACTATTTACGGATATGAAATCCATGCTACATCACCCAACCTTATTGTTGGTTTTCAAGATAGAAGGCGACACGCTTATCCTCGTTTGAAAGTTCGTTTAGATCTCCACCGAGGTCAGAGATGATTTGCTTTTGCTCGTCAGCTGTTAGCTTTTTAAATTCAGCTTCCTTGTCCAATCCCTTCTTTTCAGCATTACTAGGTTGTTGTGTGCCTTCAGCTCCAACAGGCTCAACTTTTTCTCCAAGCCGTTTAGCTTGAGCTTCTGTCAGCTCAATTTCGTTTCCAGGTTGAACAATGTTTCCTTTATGAGTTAAATAAGATTTTGCAATAAACTTTGGCATGTGTGTGCCCTCCTCTTAATTTTTAAAGTAAAAAGGCAGAACCGTAAAGGTTCTACCTATCAAACACTCAAGATAACAATAGATTTTGGTCGCTTAAGTGCAGGAAATACAGTTTCACCTACAAAGACAGATTGACCTGGTGGATTGGATTCTTTGATCTCTGGAACAACATAGATACCAGACTCATAGTTTTTCTCCACTGTAGGTCCAAGGTACGTATTACCAAGATCAGCACCTAAAAAGACTACCTTGTTATCTTCAAGCAGCTGAACTTCGCCTTGTCCATACACATCTACAACATCGTTATTGATTGCGTACGGTGGTAATCCTAATGCAACAAATACATTTGCAAGGTCAGCCTTTGTAAGCAAACGCTTATCAGTCGGATTACCGTATACTTGTCCCTTAATCTGCTCGTTTTGTAGAAGGTGAGCTTCAGTCGTGCTTGTTAAATGCATGACAACCGGCTTTCTACGTTTATTTTGCTCTTGGTATTGCTTTACAGCCGTTTGGATATCGGTTAAAGGTGTCGAAGTCGAATCAGACCAAGGAACAGTTACAGTCAGTTTGTTCTCTGCCGGAATGCCGAAATCAACATTAATTTGAATATCGTTTTCTGTATCCTCGTATTGAAGAACACCGCTGTATAAGGCTTGAGCTCGTAGGTATTCTTCAATGTCGTAAACCCCAGCAATAAGGTCATCTGTTTCCTGGTATACGTAATCGACAGCCATATCCTTTTCTTCGTCGTCACGCGGACGGTTGAAACGAAGAAGTTGCTCTTCATCTAAACGGAAGCCATGTTGAACCTTTGCAACTGATCCGAAATGCTTTTCAAGGCTCTTTGTATCACGTAAAGGAGCTGAAGCATTAAAGCCTGTGATTGACGCTGCTTGTGCATACTTACCGTTAACAACATTGTAAGCAAAGTTGATATCCTTCGTTGGTTGATTTGGTAAGAAAGCACGTAATACGTACTCTTTTGAAAGAGGTACGTTCTCTACATACCCCTGAAATTCTTCGCCTTGAAATTCATCTAAATGCAACATATATAGTCATCCTCCTAATAATCGTAATTAAATATCGAAAACAATACGGCCTTTTGTTGCCGTTTTGAACGCTGTGTTCACACCTGTGCACTTTGATTCAACAGGATGCCCAGCTGCTAACACACCCACAACTGGATTTTGTCCTTCAACGATCTTCACATCATTCATCGTCAAACCCGCTCCTTTTGCAGTATCAGGAGTTGGTGTTGCTCCATCTACCAACCAGCGACGATACAGACCCGTAGCATCGTCCTTATACACTGCAGTACCGGCTTTTACATATTCACCTGTAGTAAAATCGGTTGCCAACAATGTCGCACCCCCGGTTTTTACTTGCATGCCCTGTGCGTTACGCATAAACTCTTTCTGACCAACTATCGTTTCTTTACGTGGTTGCAAGTTCATTATTTATCCTCCTTCTTATGTCGCTTAGCTGCACGTTCTGCACCTAATGAACGACGATCTGCTTTCTTTGTTTTATCGTTGTTCTTCTGACGCGAACCCGGCTTGTAGGTGCCCGCTTTCTTCTTACGCTTCGGTTCCTCGTCTTCATCTTCGTCATCATCGTCTGTTTGGCCAAAGTACTCAGGAAAATCTTCTTCGATTTCTTCGAACAAGTCTTCTAAGTTTTCTGGTTCACCATCCTCAGACATTTCAATGTCATCGACATTAATTAAACGAGCTAACAACCTTGGATTATGACCGTTTTCGACTGCAAACTCTTTGACCATTGCAGTCTTTTCTCTTCGTTCCGCACGAAGGAGGCGTTTTTCTTTTTCGGTTAGCTTAGATTTAAGTTTTTCAAGATCGTCATCTTGATCCTCATCTTTGTTACCGGGCTTTTTCTCTGCCTGTTCTTTGAGTCGGCGATACTCCACTGGATCAACGCCTTCAAACTTTTTAAGTCGCTGTCCCATGTGTTCCTTTAATTTAGCGTTATATTGCTTTTTGAACTTCCGATCTTTCAGCAATTCATCCAAATCCGGTTCGGTCGGATCGCCACCTTCTGGATCATCGTCATCATCGTCCAGATCGTCTTCGTCATCCGGTTCCGCAAAATATTGTAGATTCATTTTGAGTCGATGCGAATCCTTTTCCTTGAGCGGGTTCTTTTTTTTAAACCTCTGAATGAAACTTACAACCAAAACCGTTAACCATAAGTCAAGTCTATACATTTAAATTCTCCTTTCCTCTGCTTAGGTGCAGGTACCTTGCTCATGCAGTTTAACGCCACCGGCATGGTTATGGGCAAAATAAAAACACCCTATTGGGTGCCGTTGTTGCGGACGTCTCGCATCGTCCTTCGATATTGTGATTGAAGCTCTTGAAAACGAATGGTATTCTGTCGTTTCATTCTCCTAAAAGCTCCAACTGTCTTAGGGGCCTCATCACCTAGAGCCATTTGATAGCGTGCATACATCTTCTTTTCTGCATTGGCTTTTCTACGAATGGCTTGCTCTTTGTCATATGCCTTTCGTTGTGCCTTTGAACGCACGTCTTTAGCTGGGTTGAAACCTTTCCAACGCCCTTTTGCTTTCTCGACTTCTCCTTCTTGCTTATAACGAATAATAAACGGGCGTACTGAATGCTCACAGTTTGGATGCCACGGGGGTAATGATACTCCAGAATCATTAACGGATAAAAAACCCTCATGTTCTCCCGTAAGACTAATGACCATACCTTGTAATTGGGCACAAACGTGGCAAGTTGGCTGATGCTCATTGATTTGAACCAGGTAGACGTCATTTTCTTTATAGCGATTCACGGCTCCGTTAACATTCGCTTGTTTCATTTTTGTTCTAGTAAGGGTGCTCGCATAAAAATCCAAGGGTAAATTTTTACCATCGGTCGTCCTAAAAGCTGTAAATCCTCTTTGAAAAAAATTTTTAATTACTCTTTTCGTTACCCCTTTGTTGTTGTCGCCAACAAATAATCCTTTAGCAACTTCTGTTCTAAACTCTTGAATTGTTTCTTCAATGGTTTCTTTTGAACTCCGTTTGGTCCTGTTGATAGCAGCTCTTAAATCAAGAAGAGAGTCACGAATCAATTCTTGCACCGCATCCATGTGATAGCTCGAACTAAAACCTTGGGCAATTTGGCCATTAGCATTCAAAGCTAATGTTGCAGGTATTGATAATCCGGCATCTCTCAGCAGTGAAGTCCCTTTATCAACTCCTCCGAAATATGCTTTTAACAACTCTTCAGGAAAGACTTCCTCCACCGCAACACCCAACTGATCCAGCGAAAATAAGATGCTCTCAATTAACTTCTCAGTCTCTTTATCATCCAACCAGTTGTTATGGATGCCTATTTGATTAGCGATATTTTGTAAAACAGTAGAGAAATAAGTGATCAACTGATTACTATTCATCTACCTCATCCTCTATTGGATTGCCCGAAGGATCCCTATTGTCGGTGAAATTGGAGAGGTTACCTCCGCTAAATGGTAACGAGTTATTATTAGCTCTTTCCGCACGCTCTTCCTCTAGGCGTTCCAACTCTTCATTAATCCACTCTTCAGATGCACTAGGATTATTTCTCCTTACTGTTGTTTCTAACGATTGAACCTCTCCACCATGAGCAATTACATTTTCCTCGATCATTTCCTTACGTGAAATAGGTATCATCGACCTTAGTGAAACGTCTGGTTCTTCGATAATGACTGAATCGTCATCCTTATTAGCAAGCCACAGACAGTTTTCGAACAGTTGTTTAAGGAAGTAGATATACTCCCCTTGGATCTGTTCTGCTTTAACAATGGATATAAAGAGATCATAGAACTTCGCCACACCTGATTGAGCATTAGAACTCCCTGTTCCATCCAGATAGAAATCGACTGCCTTTTCAGAGGTTTTCGTAAGCATAAACATCATTTTCATGAGATCTCGGACCCATTGGATATCTCCAATTTTGGTAATATCAATCTGAATGACTTCCATTGCCTTACCGTTATCATCATACGTAGTGATCTCAAGGTCACGGTGGTCAATCTTACTAGAATCTCCGTACCGTTCTTCCGCTCGGTCTTGTAAAGCAGCAAAAATCTCTTTGGAAACGGCAATACGTGGCTTCCCGTTACGCTCAAATGTGATTGCATTTCGAGTTAAGGTCCAGTTGATTTCATCTTGTAAAGCCTCCTGGTTACTTAAACACGACTTGCCTAGCGGTTTTGCGAATGTCTTTTCGTTTGGCCAGTAGACGATAAAAGGTCTTGAACGCCCTTCGTATAGCGTTTCAGTTTCATCGATTCCCAGTAACTCCGCTGATTCCTCTTCTTCCACTATCAATAAGTCATCATTTTCCTTTATCTCATACAGAAAGTGTTTAACTTTAAGATCTCCGCTATCCACCCGCTCCCGATAAACATGAAGATACTTTTTATCGTCGAAAGTGCGTTCAAAAGCAAGGTCAGCACCTAAGTCATCCTCGTGAGGAAAATATACATCTCGCTGCTTAAACTCAATCCTTAGTCCTAATTCATCATTCCACGGAACTCCGACAAGACCACCGTCAACTTGCTGTTGAACGATGTTCGTCCAGTGCTCCAATTTCAGTTTCGAGTTCTTCTCGATCTGTTCAACCAATTCTTTTTGGAGATTTAGGATAACCCCGTTTGTCGTTTCGTCATCAGTACCTTCTATAATCTCATCTGTTTCTTTGTTAGCCTCTTTATTCTGTTCTGGCGTTGAGTTGATTGATGATGTTACAGAACCTATAGAACGGGCTACGAGCATAGCTGGTATCTCTGGAATCAACTTTGAAATGTTCGCTATGAGATATGGAGTCCGTACGTTTTGAGCCCTTTGGTTTCCTTGAATAATGGAATCAATGATTTCACCTTTATCTATTAACGATTTTGCTCTTTCAAAGAGGTTAGAATGATCTCCTTCATACAAATCACGATAGAAATAGACTTGGCCATGAATCTTTTTAATTTCCTCTCGGTTCCATTTCGTCCACTTGATTGTCATGTTCGTTCACCTCCTTCACATACTCCCAAATTGCTGGGTTTCTTGATACATAGCCGATCATCCTATCTGTGTCATGTTGTATGCATTCCTGGAATTCATGCCTCAGCAACCACCTATACGCCCTGCATCTTTTCTGATCCTCAAAGGCTACAAATATCTCTTCGTTCATATTCAATGCACTTCTAAATTCGAGGATATGATAAAGGGCTCGAATCATACCGGTTAAACTGCCATCACCGGTTGATCGAGCCCTTTTGTTTTTTTTGAACCACAAATTCGCACTTCGTCTTTGGGGATTATCCAAAATAACTAACGTTACTTGCCACTCGAAAGAAACATTTTCGTTGTTACTACGATACCTAGTAAAATAGAGATGCATATATTGTCCGTTTGGAAGTAACTCACGAAATCGATATTGCCCCTTTCTTTTGGGTACGAGATCCATCGACTAGCTCCTTTCTCTACCAGCCAGAAGTTCCGCTTATTCCTCCTCTTGGTGCGAAAATAATTGTGTTAACAAAATATCTATCCGAATCTAGTTGGTGATCATTTTGTTTTACTGGTTTATCCTCGCCTTTGTCAGCTGCTTTTTTATCCCAAACGTAAGAAGAAAATTCACGAAAAGTCTCTTTACAACAATCGTTATACAAAATTATCATCCGATTAAGTGCGTTGGCAACATTGCTAATCCCATCCGACACATCATTCTTGGCATCAATTACATTAAAGCGATCTTGTTTTAGCTGTGCCTTTAAACTGCCAGCAGAGGGATCCACGATAACGCCTTTGACTCGAATATGACCTACAAAAGCTTGGAGATCGTTACTGTACTCGACGTCAGTCTTTTGTTTCCCTTGTTTACGACCATCATAGTGATATTCTTTCGTTTTGTACCAGGTATGTTTGTGTTTTCCCCATAATCCAAATGCCGTAGGGTTCTGTGTTCCATGGTCAATAGCTACATAATACTCCGTGTAAGGTCGCTCTATGGTTGGCTTTATATGAACATCCTTATCAAACATGTCGTAAATAATGCCTTCAGCAAGTACCCATAGACCAAGAATATACCTCTGGTAGAAAACACCTGAGTACATACGCTTATAACGTGCCTTAATCCGTTCAGAAAGTGACAAGTTGTCATCCATCGTGAAATGGAGATGAACGTAGTTTTTTTCTTTTAATTTATCGATGTACTCAAGCTTAAACCAGTGGAATGGTCCAGCGGGATTACAGTTATACCAGAGTTTTGAACCATCAACAGAACATCGAGCTGTAGCCTGGTTTACAAATGATTCAGGCATCAGAGCAGCTTCATCGAAAAACATGCCGGCAAGTGTGATCCCTTGGATCAAATCCTGGGACGATTCATCCTTACCACCAAAAATATAAAAATAATTGGTGATACCATTCTTTGTGATCGACACCATATTATCAGCACGGTGGTCCTTCACTCGATAACCACGAGCTTTGAGCATCCTCTTTAATGGAGTAAGCACATTACGACGAAATGAACCAATCGTTTTTCCGGCCATACCTAGATTCTCTTGATCAAACGTCTCCATCGCCCACATTACGAACGATAGTGACATGACTACCGTTTTACCTGCCCGAACGGAACCATCACAGATGATGCCATCCTTATCCTTATGGGGAGATTGTTTGTTCCACCATGTAAGGACTTTAATCTGTTTCTTAGAAAACGGTTTAAACTTAAAGGGAGCTGGCTTACGTTTCTTCTTTTTCATCAGCCCACACCTCTTTTGTCTTGCCATCTAACGCTTCTAGAAAACCATCGTCTTCGTACTCTTCCTCGTCTCCACCATGTTTGGCTTTAACGATTGCCAATTGCTCTGATTGAATTTTCATATCATGCTGCATCTTTTCTAATTGAGCACGACGCATGTCATCCTGACCGCTAAAGACAAGAAAATCTTTAATCAAAGACCGAAGTTCCCCCATCGCCCTTGACTGAGCATTTAAAAATGTAGCATGTTTGTCCCATGCAAATTGGAGTTCGTACTCAATTTCTTCTGGTTCTCTCTGCTCAGTCTCCGGATCATATGCAAGACCCTTCATCTTCTTAATTTCACGAGTAGTATCATCTTGGTTTTTAACGAACATCAATTTCTGAGCTCTGGCTATTGCAGTATATTTAATGACGATGTTTTCCCAAATCATATCAACTGGTGACTTCTGCTGAATTGCCTCGACAATTTGCATGGTCTCTTCATCTTCAGGGAAAATGGTACGAAAAAATCCATGGGTCACAGCATTGGAATTCCCTTTTGGGGCTGATCCTCCGTTATTACCTACGGCATTTTTATTATGTTTTGGGGCTCCTTTCTTCTTATGTTGATTAGTAACGTTACCATTATCAATAGTAACGTTACCTTTTAATTGAGCATCCCATTCATCTTGATTCTTCCACTTTCGAACTTGGGAAGGAGAGCAACCAAGCTCAGCTGCTATATCCTTCAACTTAGCGGTACCCTTACTCTCTTCCCATATTTTAAAAGCTCTATCACGGTTAGGACTTCTCGCTCTAGCCATGCTACATCATCACCCACCTCCAGCGTTCCTATAGTTGTGTTTGTTTTGGAGAAAATAAAAAAAGACTACCAATAATTGATAGTCTTAGTATTAACCCTCTAGTAATTATCTCTTTTAGAGAGCTTTTCGGTTTGCTGAACCCAAGGATCGTTGGCTATTCTTTTTTCAATTTCATTAATCATTTCTTGCACAGCATCATCTACTGTTAAATAAACTTTAGCAGGTGAAAACCCTTCATTACTACCATTTAAATTACCTTGACTACCGATTTTACCATCTTCGAATAGTAAGATCTCAAATTCAGCCATAGTTCTACCAGCAGTAACATAACGATATGTTTTAACCTCATAGCAAATAGATCCCTCAAATTTTGTATTAAACAAATTCTCCCCCCCCCTCTTATTAAATTATAACTTAATTAAATGATAGATAAATAATATTAGTTCATTTTCTTACTTAACTATTAATAAGTGGCATTCGTACGACAAAATTACTCTTCCGTAAACTCCATCTTAATTAAATGTTTGCAATTAGGACATTTGCAGGTGATTTTCTTTTTTCTCTCTGAGAATTCACTTAATAGCTGGTCTGATAAATTCGGGAGTGAAAGAACTACCATTAGTAAGGTGATCCCATTAATAATTTTCGGATCCAATAACAACTGTTCGAATGTTAAAGATACAATACAAACTAACATAAGACCTATTAAAAATAATCCTAGAATTGCCAAGTAAACTCTTTTGTATATGCCCTTTATTTTTCTTTTCATGTTTTCCCTCCTGTTCTCTATACGCTTATTTCCTTTCAAAAGTTTCAAAAATAAAAACCTCATCCCGCGAACGAGAAGAGGCTCTGAGAAATTTGTAGTGATATTTTCTTTTCAGCACGTTCAATTGTAGTCTGAACCGTACTTTTTGAGACAACTAACATCCTTGCTATCTGCTCAAATGACATCATACCGCCACGTGACATTAAATACATTTCCTTTTCACGCTCAGTAAGAACTGATAAAGCATCCTCAATTCGAGTACGATCCCATTCGGTCACACACGATTCCTGCTGTATATCTGTCCAGTTGTGGTCATCTGCAGTTGATCTGACATAGCGTTGAATTACTAATGGATCTTCAGATCGCTCCCGCTGATAGGCTGCACGTCGTTCAATTCCCCTTCTAGCTCCTGGACGTTTCCCTGTGCGCAGCCATTCAATCGTAAACCTCAAATCACTTATCATTCCACTAACAATCTCCTGCTCATCTTTACAGACAGAGCTTTTAAATTTTTCTAACTTATATAATGTGCTACCGTATTGTTTAAGTAAGTCCTGCATAAAAACCTCCATCTATTACCATTTAATAGTTTATTGCAAATTAAAAGAGGACACCGACAAACTACGGGCAATCCGTAATCAATCAGTGTCCTCCAGTGGGCTGGTAGAACTACTTATATTTCTTCTCATTTTCTTTCAACTCTATTAATTCATTAATGATTTTATAAATTAGTAGTAATTTATTTCTCTCGGTTAAAATATCTTTACTAATAAAGATAATTAATGCGAGTACTAATAAAATTAAATCAAAAGTGGAAAAAACAGCTCCAAATAGTTCCAATACTGATTCATCTAAAATGATTACTCTTATAAAGTAACCGGCTACAATGATTATAAATCCAATAATTGTCTGCCAAACAAATTTTTTGTCGTTATCTATTATGGTTGAGTAATAACTGCGTAACAATCTTAGTTTCTCTTCATTATCCTCGCAATATTCAAGGATTTTAAGTTTTAGATGTATCAAATTCTCAAAAACTGAATTTTTCTCTTCATCAGTTACT
This sequence comes from Halalkalibacter suaedae, assembly GCF_017939705.1. GTDB lineage: Bacteria > Bacillota > Bacilli > Bacillales > Bacillaceae_D > Halalkalibacter > Halalkalibacter suaedae. The sequence continues at coordinate 37,638 of NZ_JAGKSQ010000002.1, read as the reverse complement.
ATAGTTTCACTTATTGGATCATTATAACCAATCCCTTCAATCCAATATTTCAAATACCTATGCCCCTTTTCATTCTTCACAGATACACCTTTTTTAAGAAAATACGAAAAAAGGTAATACAGACTATACAACAAGAATAATAAGTAAATTAGTATAATAATATTATATAAATCAGTAAAGTTTCTAACTAGTTGAGCTAAAAATGGTACGGTAGTAAAAAAAGACAACACTACTAAAATAACCGATAACTTAGGTGTATTCTTCTTTAATAACCTTTTAAATATTTTCCAATTTCTTTTCAAATTAATTACTCCTCACCATTAAAACAACTATTACAGTAGACTCGTCCTTCTTTAAAATATCTAATTCTATTTTATCAGAAACAATATTAATATCTACATTATTAAGATACCAAAGTGCAACAAATACTAACAACGAGTCATCCATAATTTTCAGTCTGTTCAAACTGGGTGATAGAATACCTAAAATAACTTATGGAATCGATATAATAAATGATTAATCTCTTTAAAAATCTGATCAATACCTTGCAACTCTCTATCTTTTTTAGAAAAAATTAATAAAAGTAAAAATTTCAAAAATCTTAGTCTTATCCCTCTTTTCAATCTATTGTTAACTACTTTTATTAGAGGGTAAATCAACATCAATACTTTTTGATTTCTGAACATAAACCTACTGCGCATTATTGTCATCTGTTCATCAACCAATGTGGAGTTAATAAAACTTAACATTAAATAATATAGCCTATAAAGCTTCAGTTTTTTAAGACTTGCCCTGTTTAGCATTTTCGTATTTTTTTGATGTGTAATTAATTCATTAAGTAAAGCATGAATAAGCAAATATTTACTTTCATTTTCATTGCCTTTTCCATCCTCGAAATATTCATGGCTTGCATAAGCTTCAAGCTGAAAAATGACATCAGGACCAGCATATTTTAAATTTCCCCTTACGTGCTTTTGAATTTTATCAAAAATTTCTTCTTCATTTACTCCTTCTCTTACATCGTGATACCTTCTAAAATGAGTTTTAATTTCAAAATAAAAATATATATCTAGAAGGATTTCTGAATAAAGGCTTTGATAAATCTCTCTAATGTTGTTTTGATATTCTCTCCTTTTTGTTAATTGGTGCGAAATTATCTGAGCTAAGGCTGCCGCCAAAAAAGTGGAGCTCGCAGTTATTAAGACAGTATTAGATAGACTGTTTATTTCATTCACAATTAAAATTCCTCCCCCTCATCAAACTTCACTCTCTTCACCTTACCTTGGTGAGTAACAACAATCGTCTCACCATGGACTGATAATTCAGTAAATCTCACTCTGCCATCAGAAACAACTAGAACAATAGGTTTGCCCTATTTTGGTAACCAAAATTTCTTTTCCGATATACTACAAGTATTCCTTAGTCAACTTACTCCAAAGGTTAGGGTGAACACATATTATCCTTTTATATGTGGGAATTCAATTTCTATAATATAGTCCCCCAACATATTCTCGTCATCTGCAACATAACTTTTCCAAAGTTCGTCAAAATCTTCTTTTAAAACTTTTATTAAACCAGTAAAACCGAATTTCTCTTTGTCACTAATAAAATTTAAAATAAAATCATAATCATCATAATAATTGTTATTTTGGGCTAAATAACAAAAGCTATAAAGATTTTCAATTGCAAGAAAGGTGTTGTAACTCATTTTATACATATCTCTATCTTTCTTAAGTTCATTTAGCGATTTTCTTAAAATTTCTCGATACTGTTCTGTTATTTGAATAACTTGAGTAAGACTTGATTCAAATTTATTAATATCGATATGTGAAGGTAATTCTGAATAACCATGTTCTTTAAATGATGATTCTCGAAAATTAATATTTTTACTTACCTCATTTAACATTTTTACAAAATCCAATCCAAACTGATTTCTAATAATATAAAAAGTTTCATCTAATCTATCTAGATAATATTTAGAATACAATATAAAGTTTACAATTTTCCTTTTATCTTCTTCTGCTTGTTTCTCTATTTCTTTCTTTCTTTGAGTCTGAATAGTGATCCACAGTGCTAGATAAGTGAATAACCCAGAAATTAAACCACTAATTATTCCTCCAAAAAGGGTAAACCAGTCACTTATATCACCTCTAGCATTTCCACTATCCCATAAAAATAGATAATTAAATATTACTGGAAATAATAATAATGAGAATAAAAAAGACGAAACAGTAATTACTACTACATAGCTAAGCTTCAAAAAATTCTCCCCCTCACCAAACCTAACCCTCTTTAACTTACCTGGCGGCATCGCAACAATCGGCTCCCCACAAAGGGAAAGCTTAGTCAATCAAGCACGACTATCTGAAATGATAACACCCTAGAATTGTTCGATACATTTACCTCTATTTTATCAGAAGTAGTATTAAAATCTACTTTTTCAGAACTCAAAAGTGGCTAAGTTACTAACCCAAAAAAGAGGACACCAACAGACTACGGGTGTACCGTAATCAATCAGTGTCCTTCAGTGGGCTGGTAGAAAGTATTATCTTTTAACTTAGATTACGACTATAAATTAGACAATTGTCTTTCTACATCCCATTCTTGTGGTTTTTTGTCTTCATTAAACCATTGGCATCCATTACTAATCCATTCCTTGCGATATTCTTCAAAGGTTTTCCCTTCACTATCATCATCATAGCCAAATTCAAAACCACAACAATCACAAATTTCATATGAAGGATTATTATCCTTATCATATGGAGCCTCTGCTAGTTGATCAAAACCACAAACAGGACATACGTTTTTCATTAACTACACCTCTATTGTCTATTATAATACTTAATTCCATCTTTTGGTTTAAAGAAGGTACGGATAATACCATCTTTACTTAAAACTGCAAATTCATTTTTAGACTTATCATAAAAGACACGATCACCATTTGAACGTTTTTTGGATAGGACGTTCTTACTTTCAGATCCAATTAAATCTTGAGCCTTTCTTAAATACTGAGCCTTAGTTATATTACCAAATTCTTTTTGAGTAACAACGTGTTTTTTATAGTGACTATCTAATAATGATTTTGAACCAAATGCTAACTTCCTAACAGCATCCGTTATAGCTTTTTTTGCAAATTGCTTCAATGCAAATCTAGCACCTACATTTATTATAACCATAATGATTAAAGGAAGTGCTGATGCACTTAGTTCAGTCGTATTGATTTCATGTATTTCCCCAGTAGTAGAGTCAGTTACTGTAGCAATAAATACATCGTCAATTGCTTCATGGACAGTAACTTGGTACTCATTATACGTAACGTCACCGTTATCATCAACTATTTCTGTTGAAAAAAATAAGTCTTCTGAGTCAATATCCATCTGAACTTCTGAATTCACTTGTAAATCTTCTGTGTTTAAATTGATATCAACAGAAATATTTTCATCGGCTGTCTCTTGAACACTATACTCAAGCTCATCAGACACCACAATCCCTAAACTTTCTAGCAATTCAACTTCTGTTTCGTCGATTTCGACATTTTCTTCTACTAATTCTAATTGTGCCGCTTTAATATGATTAGGGTTTGGTAGAATCATAGATAACATTGTAAATACAAGAAAAACAGTAATTATTTTAGAATACTTCATATTTCACCTCACGGAATTATTAAGATACCTTTTCCATACTCATTTTCATTTGTAAAAGTCTTAGGTTTAAGAGATTTACTCGCTAAATACTCCATTAATTCATAACTATTAATCTCACTATCCTCCTCCCATCTTCCTATTATTGTAGAAATAACCCCTGTTGCATATGCAGTTGCAAACGAAGTACCAGTAAATAAAGAATAATCACCATTCTTATCAGTGGATAATATATCAACCCCTGGGCTTATGAAATCAATTTTGCCTCTTGCTGCAGTACTTGACCTTTTCAATTCTTCGTTTAAGGAGTTAATTGAAATTACATCTGTATATCTAGCAGGGTAATCTACAGTTAAACCGTAATTATTTCCAGCAGCACCAATAATTATAATACCCGAAGAAATCGCCTTGTCAATTACTTTCTTTAATTCCATATTGTGAGATTGCAAACCGAAACTTACATTAATTACTTCAATATTGTTCTCTATACACCACTCTATGCCGTCTATAAAGTTATCTACTGATCCTTTTCCTAACTCATCTAGCACTTTCACATCATATAACTCTACATTTTGAGTTACTCCAACAATACCTTTATCATTTGAATTCGCTGTGATAATTCCAGCTATAGCAGTACCATGACCAAATTCATCAACTATTGGAGTATTTGGTTCAATAGCATTATATTCTCCTACAATTTTACCCTCCAAGTCTTCATGCATTTTATTTATTCCGCTATCAAGTATTGCAACTTTTACATTTTTTCCAATTTCTTTATCTATACCTGTTACCTCTAGACCCCACGTCACAATTTCACCCTGTAATGAAGCTAATTTTTCAAGATCATTCTGATAATGTGTTTCTATATTTTTAAAGTGAAAATATAAAAAAAAGAAGATACTAATTCCAATAACAAGTAAAGCAAAAATAACTCTTTTCATTTAGTTTTGCCAACCTTTCTTATATCCATTTCTTACCTTTTCCAACTTCCATCTTACCCTTAATCTAACTAGTCATGTTTAATGATAAAATTAAGCAACATTTTACCTTTTACATTTTTTTACATAATGTAATTTCCTATATCCTCACCTTCTGCTACGTTTACTGATTTATTCAATCAAAACCTCTTCTGATCAAATTTCATTCTTTTTACTGTCCTAGTTCCCCCCGCGGACTAGCCTATTCACTAAACCTTACTTTACCACCAAAGAACAAGAGATTTCCCTTCTTCAATGTGCGTACAAGTCTACTTTCCAAAAAAAGGACACCGAGAGATTACAAGAGTTATGTAAACAATCGGTGCCAAACAGTTGACTAGTTGGACTATTTACTTTTTTCAAAGTAATCGAGTTCATCTTTGTCATTCGCCCAGATAAAATCTTCTTCTACCAGATGATCATCAAAGAAATTAGTTTCTTTCAAGAGTTCTTTAAACTTCTCACCTTTATTAGAGTAGTTTACATTGTAGTATAACATTAGTAATTCGTAAGAGGATAACTGAGCTCTTAAAATGCCTCTATAAACCCCACGTTCCCGCTCATTTACCTCTTCGGATTCACTATCAAAAACTTGAGATTGAATTAGTTTAACTAACCTATACAAATTTCGGTAATAGTGCCCGATTTCCGGTTCGTAATCTGAATATAACGCTTGATATGCTTGCTTTTTCAACCTTAAAAGAGGTTCATGGTTAAAGTTTAATCTAAAATTGTATATGTGTGCATCCGGAAGTCTGTTTTTGATGAAGTTAAACCCTTGAAGGAGTTCTAAAGATTTAGAACGATTATCTTTGTATGTATTAACAAAGGAAGTATTTAATCTTTCTTTCTCACTTTCCCAAGTGCGGTTTTCACCCATTAATACCTTCGAAACGTATTTATCATATTCTGAATCATCAAAGTTCATATCCTCATCAAACATTGGCGGAATATTATTTCTAGCCACTTCAAGAAAATAATTTAACTCTAAGTCAAAATATATTTCCTTTAATACAGTATTAAATTCTTCTTTATCTTGGTTATTAATAATAATATTGATAATTTCATCTTTAAAATCTTTATAGACTTTATCTAGATATAGCTCCTTAAGTACTGGATGCAAATTCCGAATTGCAACTCTTCCAGAATCGTTATCAATTTTTATTTCTCTTAATATGCTTTGGTGTAAATTAATCATATTAAAAAAAGTAGTTTCGAATTGCTGTCGCTTCATGGTGTCATTTGTTAAATGATGCTCTTGTCTTGTCTTTTCGAGTTCTTCTCTCTGTAGTCTTAATTCCTCTTTTTGCATAATTATTGCTGCAATAACTAAGATTGTACTAGCAAATGATAAAAGACCAACAGTACTTCCGCCTAAAAAGTCGCCAATAGGAGCTAAACTATCGAAGGTACTTTTACTTAGGTCCCATTTTTTAAAATGAAGTAACAAGAAAGGTACCGCTATTCCAAATATAGCAATTAAAACCCCTATTCCAATAACCCAATTTTCCTTTTTCTTATACCACCTATTAGATTTATTATTCTTCTTATTCAAAAATCCTCCCCCTCATCAAACTTAACTCTTTTCACCTTTCCCTGGTGTGTGACAACAATCGTCTCACCATGCACCGGTAATTCAGTAAACCTCACTCGACCATCAGAAACAACTAAAACAATAGGCTTGTCTTGTTTCAAAATATCTAATTCTATTTTACCAGATTTAGGATTAATATCTACATTTTTAAGACGCATATATGTTCCCCCCGAAACGTGTTATAATAAGAGCGACCAAACACTTATGCCGTTCCGAGAGGGACGGTTTTTATTTTGATGTTACTATAGCGATTTGAAATCCTATTGAAATTATGGTATAATATTACATATATGTTTTAAGGGGTCATTGAGCCTGGGGCCACTAGCAACTGTATACATCTTACTAATAGTTTTACACCTATTATTGAAAGCCAAAAACAATCAGGCGGTGGTTACTATGACACAGGATTATACATTGAATTGTTTTACCGAGATTACAAATCATCTAACCGCACTGTGCGGTTCAGCGTTAGTATCAGTTGCTATGGTGCCTTAAAATATATACTTATATGAACCGTCCCATTTTGGGACGATTTTTCTCTCAATAGGATCCTATTTACTTCTTAATTAGCTCTTCTGTTGTCTTTTCTGAAGTGTACGGCTGATTCATCCACTCATCACCTTCTCATGCTCAATTCTGTCAAGGACCGCAAGGTAATCGAGAAGAACCCCACGCCCTTGTTTTACTTCATAGGCATATCTCTCTAAATCTTCTAACGGTATACTTTTACGTCCTCCTAGAGCTGCATCTTTCCAATAACGCCTGATCAGATCGAAAGGGACATAAAAAACTTTGTAAACGGGTCTGATCTCAATAAGCAGAAACGAAATTCCACCGTGCATATTTGTATTAAAAAGGGACTGCATTTGATGAGTTTTCAAATTTTTTAAGTCGAAACGCTTTTCTCCGACTGTCTTAGCTTCAAACGCTACTGATCTAGCTGTATAAGTACCGTCATAATCAACCGTACTTCTATCTTCGTAATAACCCTTTAATACACGTGTTCCTCTGGATTTCAGCACTTTAACTGGTGTAGGTCGTTTGTTTATAAGAGCAATATCTTGGACAAGATACTGCTCATTTACAATATTTATCAGCTGTTCAAACGCCATTCCCCGGTTCCCGTAATTTACTTTCATCCAACCATCACCTTCTGTTCATTCAACTCATCCATGAAATTCTCTTTATCCTCATGCGGTTGCGATAACAAAGTAATAAGATTCGACTGCTCCACTTCTTTTTTCCAACACTCGGGACCGTATCCTCTAACTTGGCTTTCTGTAGATCTTAAGGGTCGGTTACATCGACCGCATGTCATAGACACTGACCCGCCTCCCAAGAACCCCCCTTCAGAAAATGGAATGACATCTTTTTTTAAGAGATCATCAGCTGAGCGATACTGACTATGGTCGATCTTATTTGCATCAATTATCGCTAAACTTATTGCAAGGCTAGGAGTATCCGCTTCCGTATCAGCTGCAGGATTATCTGGACCTTTCCAAAGTTCACATACATGGCCATTATCAGATGAATTTGTTAGGGTATAACTCTCATAACTCCTCAACAGTTTAAAAGCTTGTTCTAATTTCTCAGTTGGTTTGTAATCTCGAATTTTGCATACGTAGTTACCTGAGTGATCGTACCAGGATACAGCAGAGACGCGACCGGTTCTCGTTACATTGCTCATCCCCATAACTTTCGTAGCGATGAGTGCATCAATTAATCGATTTTCTGGACTCATTAGTATTTTGCCAACTTTCTAAAAAGATCTTGAAGTTCCTTCAACGATAACTGTTCTAACTCTCTCTCTGTTGAGTATTTCGTGGAAGCAATTAACCCTATTAACTCTTTTCGTTTTTCTGCAACCGCAGTTCTTAATAGTCCCGCTTGGTCAATCATTGTTCATCCTCATCTCCTTAATTCGCTTTTTTCCGTCTCCGCGATTCCTCTAGTAATTGCTGAAAACTCTTTCCACTATCTGTTGATTTGGACGGTATAGGCTTATTTTCTTTATCTTCTTGCTCTTTCCGGCACCACTTAGGCATATTATCTTTTCGGGTGTTTTGAGGTTTGTTACGTCTTCGTTTTTCCTCAGCTGCCGCAACAAGGAGCTGATCATATTTTTCACGAAGCTTAGAAGCCGATAGAATATGAATCTTCCAAAATGAATGATCCTGACACCAATCAATCACTTTAAACATTTGATCTTGATCCCTTTGGTCTTTCCTTATCATGAGAAGCATATCTTTGGACCATAACTGCAAATCCGGTTGTTTAAAATCTTGGTTGTTACTACGGATCCTTTCCAGTAAACGTTCTGCTAATTGATATTGAATGCTATCTGTCGAATGAATTGGAGTTGCAGGCTCCTCCACATCGTCTACCAGTTGGTGTCGAGCAAGTAAGGCTTCGTATCTTTCGATAATAAAAGGCTCACAGTAAGAGAATACGGTAATTTTCTTTCCTCTTTTCTGTGCGGTCTCAAAACAAGATTCAAGTAGTTCCAAAGCATTATTTACAGGAACAACTGCTAGAGTGCGTTTGATGGAATGATAGTCATCAGCTTTTGGAAAGCCAGAGTTTCGCAATTGGGTGAATCGTTCAACAAGCTTGTCCACATCATCAGGTGATGATTCATCGCCTGTTTTAGTAGTAGTAATACTATCTGTAGAAATCTCTAAAGAACTCTTTGTATTTGTATTGCCCTCTGGGGCAATAGGGTCTTGTCCTGTAGGGCAATAGGGTGTTTCCCCCTGGGTCAATAGGCTATTGCCCTCTAGGTCAATAGGGTGTTCCCCTGCAGAGCAATAGGGTAATGAATACGTAAGTGCTTTTAGATTATCTACATGTAGTTCTATAAAGAGAACGTTATTAGCTTTCATCCCTTGATTGGTTGTAATCGTTCTCCAGTGGCGCTGAACAATCTTGCTGTCTTCTAGCCGATCAAATGCCTCACGTATCTGTTTCTTAGAAAAACCAAAACGATTTTCAAAAGATTCATAGTCTCGTTGCAACAAATCTGCACGAAATTTCTTTTTTATCCCTTTTAGTTGACCAGTAGTATCGTCGTAAACGTAAGTAGGTCTGTACCAGTAAGCGATATCGGCAAGTATCGTGATACCAATTAAGTCAGGCTTTTTATTCTTTAGAAGTAGATTCTGATACCAAGTATGAGGCGTCACATTACCCTCAAAATGAACTTCTTGCATTTGATCAACCGTTTCTAATCCTGTTGAAAGTTTCATCCTCTTCACCTCCTAGATCTCTTGGTGTCATTTTATGCCGGAATAGTATTAGTTCTGTTCGTTAAACGATGGATAAGATGCAGTTCTCCGTAAACAAACTTCACTACAAGCCAATCATTAGAATCTAAACCACTATTCTGAATAGCTTTCATTTGCCCCCTGTTAGGCTTCTTCCCCTGCTTCATTCTGTTTTCTCTCCTTTCTTGGTACACACGGCTATCATGCCTTCTATTTTCATTAAAGCCATATCTGGATGAGATTTACGAATGTATCCAAGAACATACCCTTTGAAGAGCTGTCCACGGTTATCACTGTTAGCTGTCATCCAGACATAGCAATATGGTATGGGAACTCTATAGATCATTTATCAAAGGGAAGATCATCGGGATTGAAGTCTTCAAATTGTCCAACATCTGCAAAAGGATCCTTCATTTCCTTCTCTTCAGATTGGTTTCCGATCATTCCAATCAATTCTTCTCCCGTACTTTGATTCATGAGAGTGATCATATCGCTAGCTTGTTGTTTTGTGAGGCTATTAAGAGAATCCACCTGATGTAGTTTTTTAACCAAGGCTTTCACATCATCATTTTCCAATCCCTTACGTTTTCCTCCTCCATAAATTGCTTTCACTTGATTTTCTGTAGCTTGCCCATTCATGTTATTACTCTTTGAATCGGTACTTCGATTAGAGTTTCGGTTATTGTTACTGCCCTGACTTTGTGGTGTGACAATATCCATATCCTCGATATCTTGTGTGAAGAGACCTGATGCACCCGTTGCTTGTAAAGTCGCCCCAACAAGAGCTCTTTTTATAGCCATCTTTTGGAGAGTATTCACTAACATAAACGGATCTTGATTTTTATACCGCTTCTCTTTACTGTTCGCTGATCCTTCGCTTTCAGAAAGGATGAATTCAATCCCTGTTTCAGATGTCCGGTGTACAGTGACCTTATATGAGAAGTAAAAGAATCCATTATCCCAATCCTTCACCTGTTCAGTTAATTGTGTCTTATGACCTAATCCATAAAATCGCAGTAGATTTTCAGCACCCGGTTTAAATAGGGAAGGCTTTGGAGTACCTGGTATAACTCCATAATCAGTATCTTTAACAAGAACCTCTCTTGTGATATCTTTTAGAGACCTGTATGCTTCCAGTGCTTGTTGCGGTGTAACCTGTACTTTTGCTATATACGATTGTTGGTCAACTACTTGCAATTGATTCTGATTCATTCTATGAGCCTCCGTTTGGTTGATTTTTTTTGGAGGATTGCATATACTTAAATTGTGACTTTACAAGTATATGCAAAATCCTCGTCTCATCAGATTGCCGTCTGGTGAGATTTTTGTTTTTTATGAAGCTGAAAATACAATTCTTTAATGGCCTTTTCAGAACGATTAATACGATGTCCAATTTGACTAAGACCGCGTTCTAGTCCTAACACATTAAGATGATGATAAATGTAAAACTTTTGATCTGAAGTAAAGTCTTTGAGCACTTTCTATCCCTCCCTCACCTTAAAAAACTCAAACAATTCATTATCAGAAGTGAATGTAATATAACAATTCCAACCGTTTCGGTCCTTAACCGCAACAAGATGTCCAACAGACACGTCAACAGTTTCAAAATGCATAAGATAACCATTAATGTGTTCAGGATGTATATCCTCGTACACATTAATTCTTCTAGGCCGTCTTTTTTCTAGGTAAACAGCGTTGCGACCAACCGGAAGAATCTCTTTGTAAACCAGTCCATCGACTTCTTCCTGATACAAGAGCGGTTTAATTAACTCCAATTTCGTGTCACGAGTTAAATTCATGCAATGTTACTCCCTTCTGTATAAAATTGATGCCAGCTGCACCGAGAGAGACAGGACGATAAAACAGAACTTTTACTTAGGGAGGCAATAAGTTAGTCCTGTCTCTCTCGGCAAAGCCAGTGCTTTGCCTTTTTGCGAGGTTGTGCTAGAATAAGTTTGAGAGTTTTTAGATTTAGGAAGCGTTAGCTGTGCCGGCTGATGCTTCTTTTTTGTTTAAAGGGTTATGCTGCTGTTGAAACTTGATTCGGCGACTAGCAACCACAGCGGCAAGATCATACATAATCTTCTTTGTTTCAATATGTTTAGTTGACCCATATAAAGCTGTAAACATTAAGGCTTTTCTCCTAAGTGATCTTGTAATATGTTCCATCCCCATGCCATCAAGCTCTGCCATAGTTCCTTGATTAATCACCTTGAAGTAATCTGTTTCCATCAACTTTTTATCAAACCCACTCAGACCTTTTATTTGAAGTCTCATTGCGTCAACAACCAATTGTATTTCTGCCCTATTAAAATCAAAAAGTGGTTTAGTTTTCATTTGATCCTCCTTGTATAATCGAAAGATTAATTTGAATATCTGGAGTAACTTGTCCATTTATAGATTTACGTTTTTCCGTCTGTATGCAAAGGTAAATGTACTTTTTCCTAAGCTGTGCTAAATCTTTATAAGCCTTTCGAATATCCTCTCTTGTAAGATCAATTTGTTTGTAAACCTCTTGTACCGCGTCATGATCGCTCTCTATCACAAAACTTGTAGCTTGCTTAGATAAAGCTGTAATTACTTTCGATTGACCAACAATAAATTCATGTAATTTTAAAGCGAGTGATTCGTCTTCAGCTAAGACTCTAAAACGATTTTTCATTATTACACCTTCCGTTTTTCCCATGATTTGATGTTTAAAATTGGTTTACACTTGCTACAAAATGATCGATTTTCCAATGGTGTGTACCAGACAATTTCATTAGGTTGAAAATCAGTTAAACATTCACCGCAATACTTGCTAGTCGATGTCTTCATAAGTTCCTCCTAGAAATATGTCCTGTAGCTGTTCTGCTCCCGATCCATCTCTTTACTTGATCGTTAAAACTAATTTCCAAGTGAGAGCAAAGATTTATGACTAATGTTTGAGCTGCGGCTTGTGCATCCAATAACTCTTGAACGGTTCTCTCTATATGATTGAGTTCAAATTCTTCCATAACGCTTATTGGCTTTGAAAAGTTAATCTTAGTGATATGTTCCTTCGCTTCCTTTAGTTCTTTCCTAGCTAAGTACGTCAGTGAAGCAGGATGATGGTCTACTTTTGGTCCATCTAAATAAGGTATGTATACACCGCCTGTGGAAGCGCGGTGCAATTCTAAGGTGAATCTTGCATCATCTAGGCCCTCACAAAAAATTGCATAATCATCACGATTTAATTCACGTGAACCTCTTTCAAAGTGACTAACACTACCTCTAGTAAACGGAATACGCTCTGCTAGTTCTTCTTGAGTTAGTTGTTTCCGCTCCCTCGCTTCCTGTATTAGGTTTCCTATTGCCATTTGACTACGACTCCTTCTGTTTCATTTGTAGAGTTAACTTGCGTCATTGAGATTATTAGAATACTAGTTAAGAAGATTTCTTGGTCTGCTCCTCTGCCCTCTTTCTCTTAAGAATCCGAGGGACTGATGTTTTAAGGAAATACTGAGCAACATTTCGAAGTGCTTCTTTTGAAGGTTTGTTTTGTTCCATGTAACCAGCTCCTTTCATGTTCAACTTTATGCAAGTTGGACAGTAGTACTAACCATCGACATCGAAATTCATTAATTCATTGATTTGAACTGATATAGATACAAGCTCCATTGATTTCTCCTCAGTAGTTGTTGTGCTGTCTTCCTTTAACCGGAATGCCACCTTTAGAACCTTTGCTTGGATATCAGCCAATGTGGAAAGATCAGTTTTGTTCAGATGATCGCCTCCTATGCAGAATTAACATTACACGATTCGTGACATTTATCTTCAAAAAAAATAGTCCAATTAAACTCAAGCACTGCTCCAATTCGCTTTGCCACAGGAACACTAGGATTTCTTAAACCTTGTTCAATGGACGCATAAGTTGTTCTTGCAATATCTGCGTTTGTTGCTACATCTTCTTGCGTTAATTTTAGATCTAACCTTCTTTGTAATAACCAGTTTCTCATCATCTCACCTCACTTTACACGTTTTGCGTACTTCTTGTTTATTATATTACTACGCATATTGTGTATAGTCAACAATTAATTACACTTTTTGTGACAATAATTAAAATACGCTTACTGCGTAGTTATAATAGCTGTATGAGTAATACGAAAGGACTTGATTATATGTTAAGTTCAAGATTATCAGCCTTAAGGAAAAATAGAAATTTGACTCAAGCAGATCAAGCAAAAGTACTAGGTATTGCCAGAACTACATATGCAATGTACGAACAAGGTAATCGCGAACCAGATTACGATACACTAAAAAAACTTGCCGATTTCTTCGACGTCGACACAGACTACCTCCTTGGAAGAACGGACAAGCCTCGGTCAGAGGTCAGCATCGCTTATGATGGTGGTTACATAGATGTAGAAGATGATGAAGAAGCTGAATATCTTCTACAACAGCAGGCGGAATACCGTAGGCTCAAAGAGCGGTTTATGAAGGAGAAGAGGAAGGACCAAGGGGAGTGAAAAACACCTAGATGACGGAGTTTGATTGATTAATTAAATTGGAGGAAGAAAAATGGAAAATCTACAATTATGGTTAAGTATTATTGCTTCAGTACTATCTATTATTTCTGTGATTTGGACAGTGAATTTGAATAACAAAATAAAAACCATTAATTCAGGAGACAAAAATATCACCAATAATGGTAACTCTAACACCAATAACACTGGAGATAGTAACAAGTTCAAATAATCCCTTCGAGGTGACTTATTAATGAGTATAAAAAATAATGGTCATCATAACTTAAATAATACAGGATCAGATAATGATTTTAGTTCAACGACTAACAATTACTATTCTCAAGGTCTAAAAACGTTAAATAGATCTTATCTATACGAATTTTGTGAAGCTTTTTCACAAGTAGATCCTGCTATTGAAAATGATTATAACACTCAACTTACATCAGATATTACTAAAAAAATGACACATAACGAAATTGATGTATACAGGACAATATTTCAAGAATGTGATCATTATTATTCTGATGTCGATTCAATATTATTAGAAATCCCTAAAAGGCAAAGAATCATCACTAATATAAATAGAACCTATATTAAGAAGAAAAATTTTGAGAAGTGGGAAAATAAAGATCATCTGTGTGATCTTGTATATCAGTCCTTATATCAAATTCTTGTAAACAATCTTGGTTCGGATATAATGGAAGAAGATGCAACAGAGGCTATTCATGCAATAATGTACTATGCTTTTATTAAATGTAAACTTCTTGATCCCATCTAGGATTAATAGAAAGGTGATTATTATGTTGATAGATATGGATTCTAAACCTAGTGATACAATATTATATTTATCAGCTCGTCTTCTCCTAGAAATCAAGAGGTTAAATAAAGTAAATATCGCATCTATTGATGATCTTTTTTATGATATAGACTCAACCCAACCTCCTTATAAGTTTTATTTATCCTTAAACTTCCTTTATCTCATGGATAAAGTAAGGATTGAAGAAGGAGAATTATTATATGTATCTTAAATCATTAAGAATTGTAGAAGGAAACGGTAAAGAAATACGTAATGTACCCTTTAAAACTGGATTAAACATTATTGTTGATGAAAGTAATGATGAAAGAGGAAACAATGTAGGGAAAACAACCTTTTTGAAAATAATCGATATTTGTTTGGGTTCTAAGGACAAAAAGTATATATGGACAGATAACGATACCAATAGTCAAACTAATCAACTTAAGGAATATATAAATTCCCAAAAAGTTTTTACTGAATTGACTTTTGAAAAAAAGAAGCAAATATATACATTGAAGGTAGAATTATTTGATAAAGGTAAACGGTTCATAAATGGAAAAAAGTATAATCTAAAAGACTATCATGAAGCCCTTAATGAAATAATATTTAATATCGAGAAGCCACCTTCTTTTAGACAACTAATCAATAAGTTTGTAAGAATTAAACAAAAAATGGACAATCATACAACCTTAAAGTTTTTGAATCAAAATACTACAACAAGAGAGTATCGAAATATTTATGATTTTTTATTTAAATTGGATTCACATGAAAATAGTGCTATCAAATTAGATATTAGTGAAAATATACAAAAATATGAACAAGATTTAAAGGATTTATTTAGATTACATCAAATTAACAATCTGGCTGATTTAGCTGAGAGAAGAAGAATTGTTCAGCATTCCGTAAATGATCTACAAGAAAAAATCGAAACTTTCATAAATACAAGTAAATATAGGCGTTCTCTTGAGGAGGTATCCCTTTTCAGAAGCCGGTTAGCAGTTCTAAATGATGCGATTAATGCAGCTTTATTCAAGCGTAACAAAACTGAAAAAATCTTGTCTAAAGAGCTTGACGACTCAAGTGAGATTGATAATGAAATACTCAAAGAATTCTATTTGGAGTTAAAAAAAGATTTTAGTCAAATTTCAAAAGATTTTAATCAATTAATTGAATTCAATGACAAGATTAAAGATAATAAAATTAGTTATTATAAGAAACGAGTAACTGAAATAAACTATGATATCTCACAAATTGAGCAAGAAAGAGAAATATTAATTTCTGAAAATAAAGACATAATTAATCTTATAAACGAGAATAATTATGAAGAATATGACAAAATTCATCGTGAACTAATTAAGCAAAGCGAAATACTTGGTGAGCTAAATAAAGTAAAACAAATATATGATACTCTTATAGATCAACTAGAATCTGAAAAAGAGCAGTTAGAAAAGATTGGAAATCCCCTGTCTACTGTTAATAATCTCGAAGTTTTTAACAAGTACTTTACAAAATTTACCCAAGAAGTTTTCGGACAACGTTTGTATGTATATAAAAATGATGATTTTCCAATAAATTTATCAAACGTTGATGAAGGTATTGGGACTGGTTATCGAAAAACAATTACTTTGCTGTTAGATATAGCTTATGTTTCCTTCATTGAAGAACTTGAATTAGATTACCCAAAGTTTATTGTTCATGATGTCTTAGAAACTATCGATGAACATAATTTCAAAAAAATTGCTGATTTTATAACGATTAATAAAACTCAATTCATTTTTAGTATTCTAAGTGAGAAAATTGATGATTATTCTTTTATAAAAGAACAGGATAAAATTTTAAAGCTCTCTAAAAATAATAAGCTGTTTAAAATTTAGCTCAGATAAACAAACTAATAATACCTAAAAAAGCCCAGACCATTATCTGGGCTTTTCTTTTTCTTGTAAAAAGGAACGTACGTTTGTATAATTAATTTTAGAATTATAAGTTCATTTACGGTGGTGGCTCTGATGCGTTACGCTCCCCTACGGGAAAAACAAATTACTGAGATTATGAGAATGAAAGGAATTCGTACTGTTTCCGACCTTACAACAGAAAACATCTGCATTGCTTTTGATATCGATCTCCATTTCGAGCCTAGAAGAAGCAGATGTATATTCGAAGATGATTTCGCTGTTGTTATTTTAGATAGCCGTCTCCCCCGCTTACAACAGCGAGGAAAATTTTTTCATGAACTAAGCCATATTATTGCTCATGTCGGGGACCAGAAAAGACTTAATGAGCCATTCAAAGATCTACAGGAAACTCAAGCATATTGGATATCTCTTTATACATCCATGCCCCGTTATCTTTTTGAACCAGCTGCAATCAAGTATCAATCGATACAAAAACTACAGCAAATCTTTGATCTGCCTGAAGACATGATCATTGCCCGTTTTGAATCTATTAAACGGGAACGCAAACGGCAAGAATTCCAGTATAAGATGGCACGTTCAGAAAGCAAACGTAGACCTAAGTCTTTACAACCTGGACAAGTCTATGACTCTACCCTGTCAATCTTAAATCAACTAAAGAACCAAGTCGGAGAGGAACGATTAAGTTATGAAGTTAAGCGTTTATTATAATGAAATTGATGGACAGCTGCACCCACAATATCTTTTACTACCTACAAACACCGCCGTGGACTATGCGTCTTATAATGTTGAATCCCCCTTTCAGCGTTTCTGGCCAGAAGATTTCCATGAGTCACTTATTGTGATAACTATCACTCAAGGTGCGTTGATGCGTGATCCTTTTAACGACAATGAGTTCAGTATCTATATCCCACGTGTAATCGCTGACCTAACGGCAAACGGGGGTAACCTGGAACATTTACACCAAGCTGAATATTTCTTGGTTAGGATGGATGACTTAGAAGAAGTTATGCAAATGAATATCCGTCGATTATATGTCGACTAATTTTTTTGCCGAGATAACGAACGTACATTCTGTCATTTTTACTCTTATCTTGTACTATTAATATAATTGACGCATTTCTATTCTTATTTTGAAACACTGTACAATCGAAAATAAGTGTAAGGAGGTATGGCTTTGAATAAAAACTTACGCTGTGCTATATATGCTCGTGTTTCAACTGAAGAACAAGCAAAGGAAGGTTACTCAATTAGGGCTCAAGTGGCAAGATTAGAAATGTTTGCTCAATCGCAAGATTGGACCATAATCGGTTACTACATAGACGAAGGTAGATCAGCTAAAGATACAGAGCGTGAGCAGCTTCAGTCTATGCTAGATGATATTGCTGATGATCAAATCGATGTAGTGCTGGTTTATAGATTAGATCGACTTACTCGTTCTGTACTGGACTTATATAAACTACTGGATCTATTCGATAAGAACAATTGCATGTTTAAATCAGCAACTGAAGTGTTTGATACAACAACTGCAACTGGTCGACTGTTTATTACACTTGTATCAGCCATTGCTCAATGGGAACGTGAAAATCTTGGAGAACGTTCCAAAATGGGTATTCAACGCATGCTTCAAGAAGGGAAATACAAAGGTGGTTTAGTGCCAACCGGCTATCGATATGATGAGGAAACCAAGAAGCTTATTATACATGAAGAAGAGGCCCGTATGGTTAAATTAATGTTCCAAATGTATGCTAAAGGTCATGGAGACCATGCTATCTCTTCATACTTGAATGAGCATGGTTACAAGACAAGACTTGGTAACACCTTATGGGGAAAAGTCGTTGCAGGTATGATTAAAAATCCAATCTACTACGGTGAACTTCGATACGATGGTGAAGTTTATCTGGATATCGCTCCACCTATTATTTCAAAGTCACTTTTTGATCAGTGCTCTAACTTAAGGGATTCAAAGAGAAACATCTCTCCTCGTTCTGCCTCATCCAATTACATTTTCACAGGTATTGCCCGCTGTGGAAGATGCGGAGCACGTCTGAAAGGTAGATTGCATTCAAAGAAGACTAAGGAAATTGCCCATTACTTAAGCTGTTCAAAAGCACGGGATGGTCTTTGCGATCTTCCGATTATAAAAGAAACCATCGTCGAAACGAAATTACTCGAGCATTTCTCGGAACTAATCAGCGATTACCAAACAGTAGTTCCAGATGTCGAGATCGAAGTGGTTGATACGTTGAAACAAATAACAAATCTCAAAAAGCAATTAGAATCAATCCGTAACAGAAGGAAAAAATGGCAACTCGCTTTTGCAAATGACATCATCTCGATGGAAGAGCTTCGCATGCATACGAAAAACGACGCTAAACTTCATGACGAATTAGAACACGAGCTTCACTCGTTAGAATCAGATCAACCCACTTTTGACCAAGACGAAATTGCTGAAGTGTTAAAAGACTTTATCGATAACTGGAAGGAACTTGATAATAAAGAAAAAAAGTACAGCTTAATGATGCTTGTCGATTCGTTTACTCTTGATTCTCCTGACCTAGAGCCAGGTAAAAAGACTCCTCACCATAAGAGGAATATACATTTAGATAACATCGTCTTTAAGTAGGGAGGGTTTAAACCCCTCCCTATTTTTAATACATTATTGTCACTTCTGTAACCAATGAGGTTCCTTTAATTGGTGCGATCCTAATCCCAGTTGCAATAAGAGCCGGTTTACCACCAATTGGTGCAGCGATTGCTATTTCACTAGCCGGTCAAGGCATGGCTCTTTCTGCAGATTATATGATTCAAATAGCACCGATGCTAAATGCCACCTCTGCTGGAATTGCTGTTGCACCAGTTGCTGATCGAGCATTGATCTTGTCTCTTATTACAGGTGGCGTAGCTTTATCAACGGCTTACTTCTTTTTAAGGAAATCGATCAAAGAGCCATCGCGTAATCACTTAAGCAGCTGGCAAATGGCTGATTCCTCAAATTTAAAAGAGGATGCGTTGCCCCAAAGAGAAACGAAGAAAGCTAGCATTCTATTTGCCTTTGCCGTCCCGATATCGTTCTTACTGATCATTATCTACATGATCGCCTCCAAATTCTCTGAGACAATTCCAGATATGGAAGGTGGAGCTGGGGCTGCATTAATTGGCGGAACGGCAGTGCTATTATTGATTGCGGCATCCACAGTCTATAAAGTGCGTGATTCTTTAACAAACGTCAGTGACCATTTAGTCAAAGGCTTTGTCTTTGCATTTAAAGCAATGGGACCGGTCATTCCAATAGCCGGATTCTTCTTTATCGGAAGTGGTGATTATGCTGGTCGGATTTTAGGTGTTGCTGAAGGCGTTGAGGCTCCAGCATTTTTATTTGATCTCGTTCAAGCAGGTCAACAACTGATTCCTGAAAGTGCTTTTCTTGCCGCATTTGGCATTCTATTGATCGGCATGATTACAGGACTCGATGGCTCTGGGTTTTCAGGCTTGCCTCTTGTTGGATCATTATCTGGAGCTCTAAGTCAGAGTGTTGGAATTGATGCAGCGACACTTGCTGCAATTGGGCAAATGGGGTCGATCTGGGTTGGTGGAGGTACATTAATTGCTTGGTCCTCTCTCGTTGCTGTTGCAGGCTTTGCCAAGGTTCCTGTAATGGACTTAGTCCGAAAAAGTTTTTTCCCTGTTATTCTAGGATTAATTATTTCTACATTAGCAGCTTTGATACTTTTCTAGAAACTAAGAACTACGTATTCTCTTTGAATTTGTCTAGAGAGAGTACGTAGTTTTTTTCCTTTCCTTTACCTTAACTTGAAAGTACCAGTTATAAAAAACTTTTAATAGAAGAAGTGTTAAACATAAGCTTATCCAAGAATACAACCAATTCCATTGAATGTATTCAATTGTATCTGTGTACTTTTCTAGAATTATTTCTGATATTGTTATAGCTGTAACAAAACTAATTGTATAGAATATACGATAATACATTTGTTTACATACGGGATATAATAAAATATAGAAAACACCCATAGTAGGGTAAATAATAAATTCAAACGTAAAGCTCGTCTGGTTCACATCAGCAAATAATCGAACAGGATAAGCAATTAAATTCATTTCAACAACGAGAATTCCCAAAAACCATGTCACAAACTGTTGAAATAAGAAACAAATGCTTGCTTCACGTCTTCGCTGTACTGGTATGAACAGTAAGAATAGTATAGCCAGTGCCCAAACAATATATAGAATCGTTTCACTCGTATTCATAGCCACTCCTGCTTTCTAGAATTAAATCTCCTCTTAAAAACCATTGAATGAACTTTCTACATAAGACAAACTCAATGAGGAAATTGAAGAAACTGCTAATCACTCCACTAACAGTTAAAAAAATCAAATTTGTAAAAATACTAACTAGGATGATAATGGTTAGAATCAAAAGGACAAAAAATAAATAATACAATGCCTTTAATCGCCTGCATCTGTGTTCCGGAAACCACAACTGAAAGAAAACCGCAATAGAAGGATAAACAATATATTCTAAACTAAAATTAATTTTCGTCGCATGTGGAAATTCTAAAGTACCTGCCTGAAGCAAACCATAGTGCGTTAAAACAATGCTAAATGCCCATGTTAATGCGTGAAAATAGAGAAAGACAGCAACCAATTCTCTTATTCGATCTTTAGGCACAAAAATGAGAAGAAGAAGCGGAAACAAAATCCACAATAATAAGAGTGTTATTTGATCAATGGTCATCTTTCAATACCTC
This sequence comes from Halalkalibacter suaedae, assembly GCF_017939705.1. GTDB lineage: Bacteria > Bacillota > Bacilli > Bacillales > Bacillaceae_D > Halalkalibacter > Halalkalibacter suaedae. Next base: position 16,207 of record NZ_JAGKSQ010000002.1, on the reverse strand, counting down.
CTTGTTCCCTTCTTACTAGTGTTCAACCATTTAATATAATATATTCAAAAAAGGAACCGACAGCCTGATGCCTAACGGTTCCTTAATGATTCATTGAATAATATGTTGCACTCGACCTACTTGACCATCTACTAACCTGACCTTAATTCCGTGTGGATGATTTGGCGATTTTGTGAGAATATCTTTAACAAATCCTCTTGTTAACTTACCTGTGCGTTGATCTTGTTTTAGAACAATATCAACTTCAATACCTGGCTTTATTTGATTTCGATCTTTGCCGTTCATCTTAGCTGTCCCCCTCTTCACTTTCCAATACTTCTAGGACGTATGGAAAAGCATAGACCTCTCCATCTATCTTAAATTCTGCCCATAATTTATACATACCTGCTTTTTCAAAATGGGCTGCAAATATTGGCTCTTCAATTGATTTAGGATGCACATGAATATATGAGTCAACCATTTCATTAACAATGACAACATGTCCTAATGCACCTAGATATGGTTCAACATCAGCATTGACAGAAAAATGCAAGTTCGCTTGTTCACCTGCAATGATCGGTTCATGTCCAAGTGTGACCTCAATATCTTCAATGCGAACGGTTTTTTCGGATTCTACAAGAGGTTGATGTTGATGCTCCTCATGATCGTGGCCAACACCATGTAGTGATATTGGTTGAACTTGGTATGCTCCATTTGTCGGAACGATATCAACAAATACTTGATAGGAGCGACTTTCATGCTCTGATTCAACCGTAAAGCTCCCATCAGACATTTGCTCCGGATGAAGATGAACAAACGATTCAAGATCTTCACTCACTAAAATCAGGTGCATTTTCTTTTCATGATTCATCTCGAGACTCGGTACTTCGCCATTTTCGTCTACTAGGTTAACAGTAAGGAGGTTGTTGTGATACTTGACATCAACTTCAATGGTAGAATTGACCTCATCCTCAACAACATGCTGATGATCATGTTCACCATTCTCTTGATGTTCCTCAGCTTGACCTTGTTCGTGTCCATGATTATCTTCACTTGACTGAGTTGAAAAAACGTCGTAGCTCACAATCACTGCGATGAGAATACCTAGTGCTGCGAGTACCCATCCTTGAACTGTTTTCATCTTTGAACTCTCCTTATGGACGTACTTTTGCTTTTTGTAATCGTAATGCGTTTAAGACGACGGAAACAGAACTAAACGCCATTGCAGCTCCAGCTACCCACGGGGCTAATAGACCAATTGCAGCAATAGGAATCCCAATTGTATTATAAACAAATGCGAAAAATAAATTTTGCTTAATATTCGTCATTGTCTTACGGCTAATGATAATCGCATCAACAACACTCATTAAATCCCCACGCATTAGCGTAACATCTGCTGCTTCTATAGCTACGTCAGCTCCAGTGCCAATTGCCATCCCTATATCAGCTACAGCTAAGGCCGGAGCATCGTTTAATCCATCACCAACCATAGCCACCTTTTTTCCTTCTGACTTCAATCGCTCAATAACGGAACTTTTTTCCTGTGGTACTACTTCTGATATCACATTTGTAATTCCAACCTGTTTCGCAATTGAATTGGCGGTTCTCTTATTGTCTCCAGTTAGCATTATGACCTCTAATCCTAACTGTTGCAAGGCAGTAATTGCTTCTTTTGATGTTTCCTTTACAGTATCAGCAACTGCTAATGTCCCTTTATAGCGCCCATTAACTGCAATCAGCATTGCCGTTTTCCCTTCTAATTCGAGTGTTTCCAATTCATTTACCGCTAATTTGAAATCAACCTCTCGCTCATGTAGTAGCTTTCTCGTGCCGATCACTACATGCTGTCCCTCGACAACACCCTCCACTCCGTATCCAGGAATTGCTGTAAATTCAGTTGCAGTAAGAAGCGAAACACCCCTTTCCTTGGCTCCATCAACAATTGCCTTTGCTAAAGGATGTTCAGATTGATTTTCAATAGTTGCGACTAGTTGAAGGACCTTTTCGTCATCTGTAATGAAATTGGTTAATACCGGTTCTCCTTTTGTGACTGTTCCCGTCTTATCTAGTACAACGGTTTGAATCGATTGCGTACTTTCAAGGTATTCGCCACCTTTAAATAGCAATCCAAGTTCTGCGGCCCGACCCGATCCTGCCATAATCGATGTTGGGGTCGCTAAACCTAACGCACATGGACAAGCAATAACTAAAATTGAAATCGTCGGAATTAACGCTGCCGAAAGATCTCCAGTTGTTATAACAAAGTACCATAACAAAAATGTGATCGCTGCGATCGCAATGACAATAGGTACAAATATTCCCGAAACCTTATCAGTTAATCGTTGAATATTGGCCTTAGACCCCTGAGCCTCTTCAACGATCTTAACAATCTGTGCAAGCGCTGTATCTTTACCAACCTTTGTAGCAACCATTTTTATTGAACCATTTTTATTAATAGTTGATCCTATAACTGTGTCATCAGATTGCTTATCAACGGGAATACTCTCCCCAGTAATCATCGATTCATCAATCGCCGTAGTCCCTTCAATAATCGTCCCATCTACAGGTATTTTTGATCCTGGTTTTACAAGAAGGTAATCCCCTACTACAACCTCTTCAATCGGAATCTCTGTTGTTTCACCATCTCTAATGACAAATGCTGTCTTAACCTGTAATCCAAGTAGCTTTTGAATCGCCTGACTTGTTCGGCTTTTCGCTCGAACTTCGAAAAGCTTCCCAAGCACAATTAGTGTGATGATAACTGCAGAAGCCTCAAAATACAGTTCAGGCATTCCGAGATAACCTTGCTGATTGGCAATAATAGCTAAATAAAGACTATAGAAATATGCAGCGGAGGTTCCCATTGCTACGAGGACATCCATATTTGCACTTTTATTAGTTAGTGCTTTGTATGCCCCCCTGTAAAATTGAGCACCAACAATAAATTGCACGGGTGTTGCAAGAGCTAATTGGACCCAAGGATTCATGAACATTTCCGGCATCCAAATGAATGAGGTAAATTCAAAATGAGTAACCATTGACCACAGAAGTGGCAATGTTAAAATAGCAGAAAATAAAAATTTACCTAGTTGTTGATTCAGCTCTAGTTGTTTTTCAGAGGCCTGCTCTTCTACTTCCCTGTTCTCTTTTAATTCAAATCCTATTTTCTTTACGGCTTCCTTCATAGTTGATGGCTGAGTCGAACCTTCAACATAACTTATCGTGGCTTTCTCCATGGCTAGATTCACATTAACCTGCTGCACTCCATCAAGTTTTGATAGCTTTTTCTCTATGCGACTTGAACAAGCAGCACATGTCATTCCTATAACATCGAACTCGGCTTTTTTTAATTGAACACCATAGCCTAGCTTTTCGACTTTTTCAGTTAATTGCTCGAGATCAACTTTGTCTGATTCATAACTGATCGTTGCCTTTTCAGTCGTTAAATTAACATTAGCTTGTTCAACACCTACAACTCTATTTAAGCCCTTTTCTACTCTTGTTGAACATGCCGCACATGTCATTCCAGATATTTGAAAGGATATCGTTTTCTGAGTCATCAAAATCCCTCCTCTTCATTACCCCCACAGGGTATATTAGTTTTAATAATAAAACGCACCTAGTAGGTACGTTTAAGCTACAACATCATATCCTTGCTCTTCTATTTCAGCTTTGATCTTTTCTAATGATACTGCTTCTTTATCAAATGTTACTTCAACTAAATTAGCACCTAAATCCACTTTAACTGAAGAAACTCCAGATAATTTGCTGACGCTTCCTTCAACTGCTGAAACACAGTGTCCGCAAGACATTCCTTGTACATTGATTGATACTGATTCCATAAAAGTACACCATCCTAATTTTGATTTCATTTCAAGATTACCATACTCCCCCACGGTATTCAAGATATAAGTATTATGTTTTTGTTAATCGTTCTACAACATCCATTAACTCCGATATTGCTTCATCACCATTTCCTTGTTTGATCGCGTCGGCAACACAATGTTTGGTGTGATCCTCCATTAATTGCAAACTAACCTTTTTCATTGCCGCATTGACTGCAGAAATTTGAATCAAGATATCAACACAGTATCGATCATTTGTAACCATATTTTGTATCCCTCTTACTTGTCCTTCAATTCGTTTTAGTCGATTAATAAGCTGATCTTTCTCACGATCTTGTCGATGCGTCACTTGTTCATCTTCATGTGAATGAGCCATGTATCGATCCCCTCCCACAATACCTTGTATGGGTATATCATAACATAGTCTAAATATATAATGTCAAAGAACTAGTGTGCATTTTTTCCGCTTCATTGAAGTTATTATTTGATACTCCAGAGTTTCTATTCTAGTTGAATTAACCCTTTGTGCCATGTTCATTACGACTTGTACATAATTTCTGCTCCTCTTAAATAAAATGAAAGAAGCACATCAGGAAGGAGACAACATTCATGCAGTTAACATTACTTATTATTAATTTTCTATTTCTACTAGGTTGGTTGCTTTATTTTACCTATTATCTAAAAGAAGAAATGAATAGTATGGTCGCAATGGTTGTATCAATGGCACTCGGAATGGTTATTGGTTTGTATGTCGGAACAATCTCTTACATTCTGTATCCAGATTTCTTTTTTGAAGTGACCATCGTTTCAATGCTCGTCGGGGGTATAATCGGGGTGATCGCTGGCTTACCTTCTTCACTTGCTGCAGTTTTGGATGGGTTATTATCGGGAGCAATGGGTGGCATGATGGGGACAATGCTTGGGATGATGATATCACCTGATCATCACATCCAACTCTTAAATATACTAAGTGTATGGACTGTTGGGATTTTCTTTTTTGTATACTTATTATTAATTAAAGAGATCGAAAAACTGAAAACCACTAAGAATTTTTGGGTTCATCCCCTTACGTATTTCCTTTTAATCTGTGTGTTTCTGTTTTTCATCAATGATTACAGTATTGTAGGCAAAAATGAGATTCATCACGACGAACACCATTATTACTTAATTGATATCAAACAAAACGACAAAATTATAGACGTCTAAACTCTATGGCCAATAGGAAGAGAGCCTGGGACAACTAACAGAAAACTCGAACAAGTGGTAGAGAGCGGACGTTAACCGCTCTTAACTTATACTTAGCCACATGATTGCTCTCTGTTCGGAATTCAGATAGAAACTTTGGTATGCCCAGTGCTTCTTGTCTTATTCATCTAATAGCTCTTGAAGACTTGGAAAATAGTCATACACCTGTCCAACGGGGATCGCTAAACCATACCCCTCTTCAGTGCCTAGTGAACGAGCATAAACGACACCAACAACTTCTCCATTTTGAGCAATTACAGGACTTCCACTATGTCCAGGTAAGATTTTATTAGATATCCTCATTCGTTGAAAAGGATTTTCATTATTTAATATTTGCCCTTCATTGACAATTTGTGTTTGGAGTCGCGGGTTTCCAATCACATAAATGTCTTCATTTTCCTTAGCATCCGACGAACGTAGAGTCAAAAAAGGCAGATCCTCTCCATCGACCTTTAACAAAGCTAAATCGGGTTCCTCCATTGATTCTACAATTTCAGCCGTAAAATAATCGCCATTTGGAAAGGATACAGTTAATGGCTGTCTTTGAGATACTACATGATGATTTGTTAGGATGTAGCCATTATCACTAATTGAAAAACCAGTTCCTCGTCCACCATTTCCTTGTATGGCTACAACTGCCTCTTTATAAATTGATACATCCTCCTGCTGACTTAGCTCCTCAGACGTTTCCGTGAGCTCTCTCGATTCCTCCGACAAAATATTGAACCAAATGTTTCCGACTTGTAAAATTAATACGACAGCAACGATCAAGCCGATCACTCGGAACAGCACCGTTTTCCGTCGTTTTTTATCTTTTTCATCTACCGTTTCTTCTTCATCAAAAAGAAAATCCTCCGGTGCAGGCTCTTCAAATTCTACTTCTTCTTCATCTGTTTCTTTCATTTAATCACCTATTCTTTCCACTACATTCTACTCTATTTTAACAAAAATCTTCATTGCAGAGAAATCACAAATTCGTTTAATTGTTCGTTTTGACTCAGATGCTTTATAATAATACATACCAGTTCAATTCGCTAGGTTGGGAGGCTATACTTTGGAATTAATACATATTAAGGAAGTCCAGAAGCATATTGATTTTTTTAGCAATCGAAAGGTCTATGTACATTTAGAAACGACTAATGGAGCATATGCATCTCATAATGATCAGGCATTTCATTCTGCCGGTGCTTATATTCGCAATGCACTTGTTGTATATGAACATGGAAAAATCGCTGGTGACGGGCCATATCGTGTTGGGCTCAAACTGGAAATCGGTTGGATTTATGCAGAGGGACTCACGCATTTTGAAATGGATCAACATGGGCGCTTGTTACTTGCAGGTCACGGAACAGATGGAAAACTAGCAGTTGCTCTTGAAATAAGTCCAACACCTTTTGAATAAGAGAGGAGAGATCATCATGAAGAAAGAAAGACAGGTTCTTGTCATATTCCCACATCCAGATGATGAAGCATTTGGTGTCTCAGGAACCATCTCAATGCATACAAGTCAAGGAACACCCGTTACTTATGCGTGTCTAACTCTTGGAGAAATGGGAAGAAATTTGGGGAATCCGCCATTCGCCACTAGGGAATCTCTCCCCCAAATACGAAAGCAAGAACTATTAAAAGCGGCTGAGGTTATGGGAATTCAAGATTTGCGTATGCTTGGCTTTCGTGATAAAACGATTGAATTTGAGAAAGAGGATAAAATGATTGCGCTTGTTTTAGACTTGATTAATGAGCTAAATCCTTCTCTGATTATTACCTTTTATCCAGGTCATGCAGTACACCCTGATCACGACGCAACAGGTCGTGCTGTCATAAAAGCGGTGGAACAACTTGAAGTTTCACAACGACCAACTGTTCATTGCCTCGCATTTTCAAACAATCATCAAGACGAAATTGGAGAAGCTGATGTGATCATTAACATCCAACCATACGCAAATCAAAAAATTGCTGCAATGAGAGCACATATCTCCCAAACAGCATGGATGTTAAAGGATATGGAGCCAAAATGGGCAAATGGTGATCCAGAAGCAATGGCTTGGCTTCAAACAGAACGCTTCTGGACCTATCAATTCTAATTCTTGTTTAAATTAATCGTGTGTTTCACATATCATTGTGAAACACACTTTTTTTAGTTGCACGCTTTTCTAATCTCTTGTATACTATATATTTTGTAAATGGCTATGAAAAGGAGTGGTTGGGTGCTTTTAACGAAGCTACGGGCGGAAGAGGAGATGAAAGAGCCCGAACAAATCAAAGAAGAGTACGAAGATTTAGAGTTTCAATTGTTTCGCATGCAACAAAACATGAAGGAAATTGCTAAGCAACAGCAAGTCCTCGGCATCGAACAAACAAAAGATGAAAAATGGGTGATTGTGTCATTGGTTGATGATGGGTATTCATGCAAGATTCTACTGAACGAGTGTGAATCCGCCTATCGTGGCAACTGGGACTTTATGATTCAAGCAAAATATGACGACCCTTCGACGATCTTTATTGGTGACATTAAAGGTGAAGAAAACAAAGGATTCGGTTCGATTTGCATGGATTATCTAAAGGAACATGCCCTTGATCAAAATATTCGTTGCATTAAAGGCGACCTCGCCAAACGAGATTGGGATCATCTTGATAGACTCATCCATTTTTATGAGAAGCATGATTTTGATATAGTTGTCAATGAAGCCGAGCAATCAGGTGAAATCTATTGGAATCCCCCCTATTAGGATAAGGAGGGCACTAATAAGGTATGACTCTACCTTTTCAGTGCCCTTTTTTTCCATTTCCTTTGTGTACTTGCGGTTATTCATCGTTTTTTTAAATTTTTTAAATAATTCATACTTATTTCAATGCTTTCTAGTGGGCTGAGGCGACTTACATCTTGTTCGACAATCCACCATTCTACTCCGGCTTCCTCCCCTAACTGGAGAATGCCCTCGATGTCAATACCGCCTGTTCCTAGTTCCGCAAAAAATTGTTCTTCATCCGTCGTCATGTCTTTTAAATGAATCAATGGGGTACGGCCCTTATAACGCTTGATCCATTCAAATGGATTTTCTCCAGCTTTTGTTAACCAGTAAATATCAAGCTCTGTTTGTACAAGCTCCGCACTAGTGTCATCAAAAATTGCTTCGAGTGCCTTCCGCCCATCACTAAGTAACTCTAGCTCAAATTCATGATTATGATAGCATAGAGTAAGTCCCTCTTCCTTTATTCTTTTCCCTGCCTTTTCAAGAAAGTCTATATGAGAATAGTAATCCTCTTCACTCCGTTGATCAGGTGCAAGAAATGGACAAACAATGAACTTGCTACCAATTGTTTTCTGATCTGCAATAACTTCATCCAAATTATCTTTTAATCGCTCTAATGAAATATGACTTGATGCAGCTTTTAAGCCAAACTCATCTAAGAGAGCTTTGACTTCCTCTGCTGTTCTGCCTTCAAAACCAGCAAATTCAACACCATCAAATCCTAATTCAGCAACCTTCTTTAATGTACCGACAAAATCTACCTTACTTTCCTCACGTAGTGTATACATTTGAACGGCAATTGGAGTACTTGACATCTAAATGACCTCTTTTCTGATTAAAAATGTAAGCCTTCTCAAAATAATAGATATTCATATAACTTATTTACTTCCATAATAGTCGATACATTGGTGTTTTCAAATAAATGATATAATTAAATCATACACTATTTTGCTATTTATATCTTTAGGAGGTCACTCATGCTTTCGATTGGACTATGTAGTTTTTCGTTTCATTCAAAGAAATTTTATTCCTTAAATAAAAATGGAGTAACGAACTATCTTTTTAGATTACAGACGGAAGGCTCATGCGAAATTGACGTCAATGGAACAAGAACAGCAATTGAAAAGGGCGACCTTCTCCTTTTAAAACCGGGAGAGCAATATAATTTACGAATTGAAGATGATCAAAACAGTGGTGACTATTTCTTGTTTTGCAGTGGAGAATGGATCGAGGAATGGTGGAATCGATCGAACAAACCGACCATTTCGCGAATACATATTGATGAAAAAGTACTGCTGTTATGGCGTCAAATTATTATTGAAGAACGCCGTCCTATAGCGGAGAAGAGTCAGGAGCTAATCAGTTATCTATTGCAAGCACTATGTGTCTCTTTAGAACGAGCTGTTACGGAAACGCGTCCTGTTTTCAACCGCCCACCAGTCGTTACACAAATGATGAGGTTTATTGAAGAAAACGCCCTAACAGCTTTTAAAATTGAAGACGTCGCCCGTCACGTTAACCTAAGTGTATCTAGAGCTGTTCACCTATTTAAAAGCAGTGTTGGGAAAACAATGATCGAATATTCATTGGATATTCAATTATCATCAGCCATTGATCAAATGAAATATACATCGTTATCCCTTGGACAAATTGCAGACAATTGTGGATTCGGAAGCTATCCTTATTTCCATAAAATATTTAAAAGAACATATCAGATGTCCCCTGGTGTCTATAGGAGAATCGAGTAGAAACTTGATTGAGGGGTCCAATCAAATGTAATTTAAATAGCATATACAATAAGATAATCAAGAATAGCCTGGATAACAGTGTAAATAGTCACAATTAAGTCGCAAGTTGGAGGCTACTATGTTTGGTAATGTCTATTATTCAATGTTATTTATACTCATCATGATTATCTATGACTCTTATGATCAGAAGAAAAAAATCCCTATAGTAGCACATCGAGGAGCATCCTATTATGCACCAGAACATACAGCTGCGGCTTTTGATTTGGCAGTAGAAATGGGTGCTGATATTATTGAATTTGATATTCAAATGAGTAAGGACGGACAGCTGATAGTCATTCACGATTCTACAGTTGATCGCACAACCGACGGGCAAGGTCGAATTCAGGATATGACTCTAGCTCAACTTAAGAAGTTGGATGCCGGGAGTTGGTTCAATTCAAGATTCGGTAACGAAAAAATCCTTACATTAAAAGAGGTTATAAAGCAATATGGGAAAAAGGTTAAATTTCTTATTGAAATTAAAGATCCTTCCTTAAATGTTGGGATTGAAAAAAGATTAATTCATTTTTTTAACACATTATTAAGCAATGGTTATTCCATCGATTCTTTTATCGTACAATCCTTTGATTACACTATTTTACAACAACTAAAAAAAGCCATTCCATCACTTACCACTGGGCTGTTAGTCAACTTACAGACCCAGCTAACAAAAAAGCGACTAAGCGAGTGGTCAACCGTAGTGAATTATATTAATCCACACTATCTAACGGTTAACCAAGACATCGTTAACCTCATTCACAATGCAAAACTCAAAATAATGCCATGGGTAGTAAATAATAAAGAGATAGCTCTATATTTAAATGACTATCAAATTGATGGAATTATTACAAATAAACCTAATCTATTAGCGACAATATCTTCAGATCCAAGCCTAATTGAAACCGAAGAAGTTAAGTCAAAATTCAAGGCGACATTATCCTTACTCAGTCAAATTGACTTCGAAAAGACACTTGGGATTTTGAAAGTGGTAACCGAGACACTAAGTAATGAAGATTCTATTTAGTCAATGGCATATCGATCTTGATATGTGATGTAGGTTATACTCCCTTAGACTTTATTCCCTTTAGAATAAAAGAGTCTACACCCCATTCATAATCACAACGTTTTTCACTATACAAAAGAAAAAGAGAGTCTCAGTAGTAAAGCTGAGACTCTCTTGCCGTTCTACTAAAAAGAGAAATAACCATCCTACGTTGTCTCTACTTCAGTGTTTATGCTATATACTACCTACTAGTACCTTATGCAAGCAAAAATTGAAACGAATCAGACACTAGTCTATCAATCAAAAAAGGGGCTGGCATACAGAGTTTAATATTCTCCAAAAGGATTAAAAACTCATAAATGTAGTTTGAAACTGAAAGGCTTTCAGGGAGCACACATCAAAATTGAAAACCTAGTTCATTAGACTAATTTTCATATAATTGTGCTAATATCTCTGTCCCATCTACGACTTTTTCATAGGATAACAAAAAGGAGGGATGGATATGTTTAATGGAATTGAAAAAAAGACTGGTGTCAAATTTGAAGATATTTTAAAACTAACAGATTCAGTTAAGGGTGTAAATTTCCAGGACGAACAATCTGTAAGACAATTAATAGATAAAGTTGCTAAATTAGCTAACAAGCCAGTTTCACCTGAAATGTCGAACTCAATTGTTGACATGTTAGTTAACAAAAAACAAAAGATTGATGAGAAGACGATTTCCCAATTGTTAAACAATAAGAAATAATCAAAATCACTAAACTCTCAAACTGAAAGGGAATAACTGCCTTTTCAGTTTTTTTCATTAAAGTTGGCACTTGTTAACGTTTCGTTCACCTCAGTTCTACTTAGTCTTTCTTCGTCTATACACAACATCGCAACATGAATAGTATATAAGAGCAATTGAATAATCAGCAGGAGGTACAGTTATGCTTCAACTATTACAATCATTACTTAAAAAAAAGCTACCAAATAATCCACCTGGAAATCAATCGAATATGAGAGGTTCACTCAATCCAGATCATCAAAGATATATAGCGAATAGTCAATCTAGGAATACAAGTCAAAGAATGATGCCAAATCTAAGTGGCCAAATAGGTAGGTCAACCCCATTCACAAAAGGAAAACAAGTCAATAGAATGCAGAATTCAAACCAACTACAACAAACAAGATCAGCTCTCCCCTTACCGTCTACAACTACTTCCTCAAAAATACTTGGAACACTCGGAAATGTTCAGAGCATTGTTAAAGTGGTAGAAGAGTCATTACCAATGATTGAAAAATATAGTCTAGTCTTGCCCCAACTAATTAAGGAACTAAAGAAAGACAACAGCAGCAAGGAACAAACGAAAAACCAAAATGAAATAGATAAAATGAATTCAACAAGGCCCTCTCCTCAAAAAGTTAATAATAAAACTAGTCGACCAAAACTGTATTTAGCTTCTAAATGATCTAGCTATTATGACTGTAAACATAAAATCTTGTATAATAAAAGACACTTAATCAGATTTAGTGTCTGTTTTTTCTATGTAAAAGCACACTAACTTTATGTTACAGACTACCCTTATCATACTTTTACTAACAAGAGTCCGGGACATAACTAAAGTGTCTGACTGAAATACCGAACAAAGCAAGCACGTAGCGGATGAAATATACGTAGACTCCTGCGGGATCAAAAAGCCAAAGGTGAGACCCCACAGTCGTAGACGAGGAGGCTCACCGGCTTCCCGCGGAAAGCGAAGTATATTTCAGGAGCGGTTTCCTTCCGCCAACTATATTGCTCGGATTTTCTTAGTTAAATCACTTTTATCCCAGCCTCTTATCTGAAATAACTTATTGTTGTAACTGATTGGGCTCCATCTTGCCAGCCCCTGCCATGATTTGCATGTCTGTTGGTAATGTTCCATGGATATAAGGTGGTGCAGGTTGTAGATGCGGGATTTGTCCCATTGGTTTCGGGTCTGCATTATACTCAAAGTTGGCTTGTCCGTCATAAGAAGGACCATGTGCCCAGCTTCCTTCTTTACTCTCTTCACCCTGTGAAAAGTTCATAAACGTATAAGAAACTTCCTGTTTTTCAAATTCCTGATTAAATGTACTAGGTACAACTGCACCTTGAGTACGCTCTAATTCCTCAATTGCTGCCATCCACTGATTTTGGTGCATTGTGTCACGAGCAATTAAGAACTGAAGCATATCACGTACACCAGGGTCTGTCGTCATTTCATAAAGTCTAACTACTTGAAGACGACCTTGAGACTCAGCATTTAAATTCGCTCTAAAATCTGCTAGTAAATTCCCACTAGCGATTGTGTAGCGAGAAGTCCACGGGTACCCTACACTATCCTCTGGCTTAGCTCCTAACCCACTAACGATTGCATGTTGGGGATTCATCCCACCTAAAACAGCTTGAACTGCAGGATCAGCTGCCGCGTGGTCTTGATCACCAGCAGGAGCTCCGTCCAAAAGCTGTGCAATCATTGTTGCAATCATCTCAACGTGTGCAATCTCTTCTGTCCCTATATCTAAAATCATATCACGATATTTTTCATCTCCACGGCAATTCCAACCTTGAAATAGATATTGCATCATAACCGACATTTCACCGTATTGTCCACCTAGGATTTCCTGTAATTTTTTTGCATAAACCGGGTCTGGCTGTGTCGGCTTTGCATTGTATTGAAGCTCTTTCACATGGTAAAACATACAAACACGTCCTTTACTAAGTATTTGTTCATTTATAGTGTGGATCAATAAAAGCGAATTATATCTGGAAACATTTTTCTGCCGTTTTCAATATGTTCCGTAACTAAATTTTCGCTTTGGTTAAATCGTTCTAAGATATATTTTCAGCTATTCTGTTTAAAATTTTTGTAGCAAGGGAATTCGACAATTGAGGTGATTACATGAGATATAATAATGAAATAGACATACCACTCGGTAAGAACGAAACAATTGTTATTAAGAAACGTTACGAATTTTTCTATCATTTAAACGATGTTATCATCGCACTTTTATTTTTAGTAGGAAGTATTTTTTTCTTATCATCAGAGACAAAAGAGCAAGGCATCTGGCTATTTATTATCGGTAGTGCACTATTTGTAATAAGACCATTTATTCAATTTTTAAAAATGTTTCACCTAAAAAGAAGGAACTCACAATCAAAGTAAAATTTGATTTTCGGGAGGATTTTCGATGGACTTATTCAATAATACAGAAATAGTGACACCACTTTTACGGATCTTTCTTGTGATTATTCTATGTGGAATGATTGGACTTGAGCGTGAGATAAAAAAACAAGCTGCTGGTCTACGTACGCATATACTGGTTGGTTTAGGTGCATGCCTCTTAATGCTTTTATCTCTAGATGGTTTTTCCAACTTCATTACTACATATCCGAACGTAACAACAATTGACCCTTCTCGGATACCTTCTTATGTCATTACTGGTATTGGATTTCTAGGTGCGGGGACAATAATTGTACAAGGTGGCGGAACCCAAATTCGCGGTCTGACAACTGCAGCCTCTATTTGGATTGTCGCAGGAATTGGTTTAGTTGTTGGGAACGGAATGTATTTTGAGGCAATTGTTACAACACTTCTCGTTCTATTTGTGTTATTTTTTTTAAACAAGCTGGAGGCTACATTTTTCCATAAAAATAAGAGTAATTTTATTCTAACTTTAAACGTGAAACAGCCATTTTCCTTTACTACACTATCGAATACGATTGAAAACAATGGAGGGTCTATTGTAAAAACGACGTCAGAAGCTGGTGAAAACTCCAACATGACCTTTCAATTTTTCATCCAACATACAAATGATCAAAAGAAAAAAGCGATTGTGGATTCGCTTTTACAATTGGACAATATTAAAAAGGTTACCACTCAATTAAACGAAGAAACCCCACAGTAATGTGGGATTTTTTCATTTTCGGTTAGATCAATCTTCATAAAGTAAATGGGCCATCTTCATTATACTAAAGTAATATTCAGACGGAGCACTTAGTCTATGCCTGGCTCAATGCAACATTAAGGACTTTTAATTCCTCTTCAATAACATTCAGGCGTTTTTCAAGTGGCGAGAGGTCTCCTTTAACGTACTCTAATTTTTCTAGATTATGTTGTAGTTGTAAGTACTCGTCCTTCAGCTCTGCTATTTGGTCCTCTATTTCTTTTCTAGTCATTTTCTAATTCACTCCTAATAAGACAGGTGTAGGTTCTTTCAACCTTATTATAAATGATTAAGACACTTGTTGCTTACACTTTCTCACCCAAAAAATAACATTGCAAAAAACATGTGAATTTGTACCTATTTCTGCTATTTAAAAACACTTGTGCTGTGCAGTGGCTGTACCCTTGAAGCAGGATCAATATACTGTTTTGCATTGTTGATTGCAATAGGTGCTTCTCCAAGGCCAACGGCTATTAGCTTTACTTTGCCCTCATAATTAACAATATCTCCTGCAGCATAGATTCCTTCGATATTTGTTTCCATTTTTGTGTTAACAAAGATAGAATTCCTATCCATCTCAAGTCCCCAGCTCTTAATAGGCCCTAAAGAAGAAATATTCCCATAATTGACAATGACATGATCAACATCTAATACTTCTTCATCTCCGTCTTTGCTGACAATAACAACTTGCTGAATTCCGTCCTCATCACCGATTAATGATTTCACAACATAAGGAATTTTCATTTCTACACTTGTTTCAGCTAATTGATTTACGCTACTTTCATGTGCTTTAAATTCTGCTCGACGGTGACAAAGGGTCACTTCAGCAACATCATTAAGCATCAACGACCAATCAATAGCAGAATCTCCCCCACCGCAAATAAGAACTTTAGAATCTTTAAAATCATTAATATCTTTTACTGAGTAGTGAAGATTTTTCCCTTCATAGAAATCCGCACGTTCAACGTTTAACTTTCGAGGTTCAAAAGCACCAATTCCTCCTGTGATAAGAATAGCTTTTGTGAGGTGAGTTTGACGATTTGTTTCGAGAGTGAACACCCCTTCTTTCTTTTCCACATGTAGAACCGTTTCATTAAGACAAATTTCTGGTGATGCAAACTGAGCTTGCTCGACCAATTGGCGAACAAAATCCTTTCCCTTAACTTTTGGGAAACCACCAATATCATAAATATACTTATCAGGATACAATTCACCGACTTGCCCACCTAATTGCCCTAAACTATCAATGATCTTCACCTTCATGTCACGCATACCTGCATAAAAAGTAGCAAATAAACCTGCTGGACCTCCACCAATAATAGTAATATCGAAAACTTCGAGTTCGTTCATTCCTTATACTCCTTTAATCCTATTTTTTCATTTGAAAGAGGCTGGGACATAACTAAAGTGGTTAACTTAAATACCGAATAATGCAATCACATAGCAAATGAAATATACGTAGACTCCCTCAGAGAAAGTTGATCTGACGGGGGTCTTCGTCTTTTTTTGTCCTCTTAAAAAAAACTTTTAGTACAGTCCTCCAAGATTAATATACACATACTGTAATTTAAAACAGAATATGGATAAAGCTTTGACGCGTTGCGTTGGCAGTGTGTAAAACACTTCCATTCAAGCTTATTTGCA
>NZ_JAGKSQ010000029.1 GCF_017939705.1 Halalkalibacter suaedae | reverse complement strand
GGTGGGACAGATGATTGGGGTGAAGTCGTAACAAGGTAGCCGTATCGGAAGGTGCGGCTGGATCACCTCCTTTCTATGGAGTATTTACTCTAGTCGACAGACAACTTTGGTTGTTTGCGCTTGGTCTTTTGTTCAGTTTTGAGAGGACTCAAAAACTCTCTAAATAAATACTTTTGCTCCTGCGTCTACGAGTATGGCTACGAAGGTGGCTTCCTCGGAGCAAGGCAGCATGAAGTGTTAACTGAAAGTGTTACATGATGTGATTGAAGTCAGTAGCCTTGTTCAGTTTTGGAAGAATTCATTTTCTTTCAAACAAATTGGTAGATTTTACGTCTATCAAATGGTTCTAACTGGTGTTATGATAAGTAACCCAGTAAGAAATGGTCTTTGAAAACTAGATAATGCAAGAGAAACAATATAGTAAGTTTACCGGAATCTTATTTTAAGAGAAGGTCAAACGAGCTAGTCGAGAATTCATAAAAACGAACTTTATTGATCGTTTTTGACAAAGAGATTCGAGCAGTTCGAGGAAACGAGTGGTCGAAGGAATGGAGCGTAATTCATTACGTGACATGACCGAGATCCACGAAGTTGACGAAGGAATGCGAAGAAGATCTGCAGTCAAAATGGTTAAGTTAGAAAGGGCGCACGGTGAATGCCTTGGCACTAGGAGCCTAAGAAGGACGCGACGAACGGCGAAACGCCTCGGGGAGCTGTAAGTAAGCT
>NZ_JAGKSQ010000028.1 GCF_017939705.1 Halalkalibacter suaedae | reverse complement strand
AGGTGCGGCTGGATCACCTCCTTTCTATGGAGTATTTACTCTAGTCGATATATGGTCTTAGACCGTATACGCTTTGGTCTTTTGTTCAGTTTTGAGAGGACTCAAAACTCTCTAAATAAATACTTTTGCTCATGCGTCTACGAGTATCGCTACGAAGGTGGCTTCCTCGGAGCAAGGCAGCATGAAGTGTTGACTGAAAGTGTTACATGATGTGATTGAAGTCAGTAGCCTTGTTCAGTTTTGAGAGAAAACTCTCTATTTATCGGTGGGGGCCTGTAGCTCAGCTGGTTAGAGCGCACGCCTGATAAGCGTGAGGTCGGTGGTTCGAGTCCACTCAGGCCCACCATAATAGTTTCATACTGAAACGGTTATACTATGATCGTTTATTTTTGGGGCCTTAGCTCAGCTGGGAGAGCGCCTGCCTTGCACGCAGGAGGTCAGCGGTTCGATCCCGCTAGGCTCCACCAAAAAAGCTATCTACTCTATAGTAGAATAGTAAAATGGTTCTTTGAAAACTAGATAATGCAAGAGAAACAATATAGTAAGTTTACCGGAATCTTATTTTAAGAGAAGGTCAAACGAGCTAGTCAAGAATTCATAAAAACGAACTTTATTGATCGTTTTTGGCAAAGAGATTCGAGTGATCCGAGGAAACGAGCCCTCGAGGAATGGAACGTAGTTTATCTACATGACATGACCGAGCAGGGTGAAGTTGACGAAGGAGCACGAAGAAGATCTGCAGCCGAAATGGTTAAGTTAGAAAGGGCGCACGGTGAATGCCTTGGCACTAGGAGCCTAAGAAGGACGCGACGAACGGCGAAACGCCTCGGGGAGCTGTAAGTAAGCTTTGAT
>NZ_JAGKSQ010000027.1 GCF_017939705.1 Halalkalibacter suaedae | reverse complement strand
GATAGCGAAGAGGTCACACCCGTTCCCATGCCGAACACGGTCGTTAAGCTCTTCAGCGCCGATGGTAGTTGGGGGCTTCCCCCTGTGAGAGTAGGACGTTGCCGGACGAAATAATGGAGGATTAGCTCAGCTGGGAGAGCACCTGCCTTACAAGCAGGGGGTCGGCGGTTCGATCCCGTCATCCTCCACCATATGCCGGCCTAGCTCAATTGGTAGAGCAACTGACTTGTAATCAGTAGGTTGGGGGTTCAAGTCCTCTGGCCGGCATCGTTTTCCCGAGCCATTAGCTCAGTTGGTAGAGCATCTGACTTTTAATCAGAGGGTCGAAGGTTCGAATCCTTCATGGCTCACCATTTTAGGTGTTTAGAAAAATACCATTATACGCGGGTGTGGCGGAATTGGCAGACGCGCTAGACTTAGGATCTAGTGTCTTATGACGTGGGGGTTCAAGTCCCTTCACCCGCATTAACGATGCGGAAGTAGTTCAGTGGTAGAACACCACCTTGCCAAGGTGGGGGTCGCGAGTTCGAATCTCGTCTTCCGCTCTTTATAGCAACAAGTCCTGCCGGGGTGGTGGAATTGGCAGACACACAGGACTTAAAATCCTGCGGTAGGTGACTATCGTGCCGGTTCAAGTCCGGCCCTCGGCATCACAATGCGCCCTTAGCTCAGCTGGATAGAGTGTTTGACTACGAATCAAAAGGTCGGGAGTTCGAATCTCTCAGGGCGCGCCATATTAGTCGGGAAGTAGCTCAGCTTGGTAGAGCACTTGGTTTGGGACCAAGGGGTCGCAGGTTCAAATCCTGTCTTCCCGACCATTTAACTATTTTTGGGGCCTTAGCTCAGCTGGGAGAGCGCCTGCCTTGCACGCAGGAGGTCAGCGGTTCGATCCCGCTAGGCTCCACCAAAAAAGTTTTGACAAAATGTTATTACTCTGTTAGAGTAATAAAAGTCGCCAATAAACGACAAAGAGTTCTTTGAAAACTGAACAAAAGCCAAGCGAAATAGAGATTTCACTGTTGATTTCAACAGTAAGGATATCTCGTCAATTTAGACTTTTTAAAAAGTCAGCAACAAGTATTGAGCTATTTAAACTCAAACCAATTTTATGGAGAGTTTGATCCTGGCTCAGGACGAACGCTGGCGGCGTGCCTAATACATGCAAGTCGAGCGGACTAATGGG
>NZ_JAGKSQ010000026.1 GCF_017939705.1 Halalkalibacter suaedae | reverse complement strand
TCCCGCAGGAGCATTCCTGTCGTATTAGTTTTGCCCCTCTTGAAAAGAAAAGGATCCTCCGATATGATGCGGATGTCGTCAAAACAAACACACATAAAGGAGGATCCCACATGAAGAATAATCGAAATAACCGAATTAATCAAGTGCAAGAAAATACTCTAGTCATTGGTATTGATATCGCTAAGAAGCTGCATTATGCTTGCGCAGTAGATATGCGAGGGCGAGAATTGGACAAGGTCTGGAAAATTTCTCAATCTAGAGAAGGCTTTACTCAATTCAATGAGGCTGTTCAACACCTTATGGAAAAACATCAAAAGACAGACGTTATTATTGGTTTTGAAGCAACAGGACATTACTGGAAAAACCTTGCTTTTCATTTAAAACTTAATGACATCCCCTTTGTAATAGTGAATCCGATGCATGTGAAGCAATCAAAGGAAATGGATGATAATTTACAAACAAAAAACGATGCGAAAGACGCACGTGTCATCGCGAAACTGCTTCCAAATGGCTACTTCAGTGTACCGAGGGATATGTCCAGCGTGGATCATCATTTACGTCAAGGTTCGTCTATGCGAGAACGCTTGCGAAAAGAAATCGGCGCGGTCAAAAACAGAATACAACGGTGGATCGACCTCTATTTTCCAGAGTTTAGACAAGTCTTTAAGGATTATGGTCAACAAGAACTGACCGTTTTAAAACTCACTCCACTCCCAGAGGACATTAGAGATGCTTCCGTCGAGGAATTAGTGAGACAACAAAAGGAAGCCGGAGCTAAGTATGCGGGAAGACCTAAGATGGTCAAACTCATCGAATTAGCTCAGCGTTCTATCGGTATCTCAGAGAGTGCATATATGGCACGAATCGAAATACAATGCCTTGTCCATCAACATGAACTTTTAGCCTCACAGTTAGAAGATGTGAATGCTGAAATGGTTGAACAGGCTAAGAGCTTACCTGAGTTTAGCTATCTTGTTTCTATTAAAGGAATCAGTGAAAACATGGTTAGTGAGCTTTTGGCTGAAACAGGCTCTCTCCAAAACTATAACCATCCACGCCAAATCATTAAGCTAGCGGGATTTACGTTACGAGAGAACAGCTCTGGTAAACACCAAGGTACTAAGAAGATTTCAAAACGTGGTAGAAAAGGACTTCGAAGGCTCCTTTATAAAGCGATCCTTCCGTTGATACAGAACAACACAGCTTTTCATATAGTGTACACCTATTATCATTCACGCGAGCATAACCCACTATCGCGGAAAGAAGCGATGGTTGTAGTATGTAGAAAGCTAATTCAAGTGTTACATGGACTGAGTACCCATAAAGAAGTATTTAATCCTGAAAGGATGTTGGAGGACCTCTCCTATGTCACAGAAAGCAAAAAAGTAGCTTAGCATTCTTCTCTTTATTGATTAACAATACAGGCACAGAGATTCGGTAAACGTAGACTTTAGACGGCCTACCAGAGTCAGTCCATGCAGGAGTATAAGACCGAGCTCTGCGTCAGGAAAGACCCAACGAAGGAATGTAGGCACTTGATGCCAAGAGATATGGGAGGGTGAGTCCCCTGACACAGCAGAGAACACTCGTGCAAATAAGCTTGAATGGAAGTGTTTTACACACTGCCAACGCAACGCGTCAAAGCTTTATCCATATTCTGTTTTAAATTACAGTATGTGTATATTAATCTTGGAGGACTGTACTAAAAGTTTTTTT
>NZ_JAGKSQ010000025.1 GCF_017939705.1 Halalkalibacter suaedae | reverse complement strand
CGGGACTGGTGAAAAAGTCGATTAATTAGTCTTTTTATCTCGAAATTAGGAATTAGTTATTAGAAATTAAATACATCCTTCGGATTTAAACAGAAAAAACCCCCTAAATGGTATAATAAGTGCGACCAAACACCAACCATTAGGAGGTTTTTTCTTATGCTTCGACAAGAGCCAAAGCAATTAAGTTTTCACTCTGTATTATACGATAAAATCCCTGAGAATCATATCCTTAAGAAAATTTCAAAAGTAGTAGATTTTAGCTTCATCAACGGGTTATTAGAAAATACATATTGTAAAGAGTTTGGACGTCCCGCTAAAGAGCCAGAGTTAATGTGTAAGCTTCTTTTTCTTCAATATTTATATGATCTTTCAGACGAGAAAGTTAGGGAAGAAGCAAGTTTTAATCTTGCCTATATGTACTTTCTTGGTATTAATCCAGAAGATACTCTCCCTAATAAAAGTCTTCTATCCAAATTTAGAACACAACGTTTGGGAGAATCTACTTTAGATGAAATAATCATGGAAATAGTAAAACAAAGTGTTGAAAAAGGTATTCTTAAAGGGAAAAGTGTGAGTATAGATTCAACTCATATTGAAGCTAATACAAAGAAGAAAACTCCTGAACGGTTAATGAAACACCTTGCCAGAGGAATTATTCAATCCTACACAGAAGAAACTGGACAAGAGTTAGAGAATATACCTACGGTACCTGAGTATCAAGAAATTCAAGATCATCGTGAAGCAAAAAAGGTTATGAAAGACTATTTAGAAACAGTCATCGGTGAAGCAGAAAAACAATCTGATACTAAACATAATAATACTTATAATGCTATCAATAAGGCTAAACAAGTTTTAGAAGATCCGAAGTTTATAAATCAAAAAGGATTACGTTCCATTATTGACGAGGATGCTAGAGTGGGACGCAAAAGTAAATCGCAAGATTTCTTTGGATTCAAAACAGAGTTTGTTATGACAACTGAAGAACGTATTATTACTTCTGTTAGAACTGCTAATGGATCCTATATGGATGGGAACTATGCTAAGGAAATGCTTGCAGAGACAAAGAAGACTGGGATTAAAATTGAAGAAGTCTATGGTGATAAGGCTTATTTTAGAAAGTCTATATTGGATGATATAAAAGAGACAGAAGCAAAAGCCTTTATACCAGTTAGTTCACTAGTGTATAGAATAGACGAAAGTCAGTATACATATAACAAAGATTCAGATGAGTGGCAATGCATTCAAGGAAACTCCACTGTGGACAAAAAATATTATAAATCTAATAATAAGGACGGTGTAAGGGAAGGTTATAAATATTATTTTGAACTACAACAATGTAAGGAATGTCCACTAAGGGATAAGTGTACCCAAAAAAGGGCTAGAAGAATCCTTACAGTAGGGAAAAATACAACGGAGTTCTATGAAATTTCTCAGTACCAAAAAACCGAGGAGTTTCTAGAAAAATATAAAAAAAGAGCTTCAATTGAAGGGAAGAACGCGGAGCTCAAAAGGTTTCATGGCCTATCTCGTGCTAGGGGATATGGTCTATTAGGCGTGTCTAAACAATCAAAATTGGCTGCGATAGCAGTAAATATTAAAAGAATAGCAGCGATGATATCTTCTTAAGAGAGAGGAGAAAACCGTAAGGTTTTCCCCCTTCAAAGTTAAAATCATTAAAAATTCATTGAATTTTTAGTTTTGACTTTGAAATTTTGTCATTAACTAAAATTGGCTAATTATAAAAGGTACTTTTTCACCAGTCCCG
>NZ_JAGKSQ010000024.1 GCF_017939705.1 Halalkalibacter suaedae | reverse complement strand
TTTTTTTTAACTCTATCTTTCCAAATCCATTTCTTTCTCTAAGGTCTTTTGTGGCTTCTGATCAAATGCCCTCTCAGCCTTTTCAAACATTTCTTTGACTCGATCCCACACATTCATTTTTTCGAGAATCTTGATTGAATACTGATACAAAGACTTGAATTTACTTGCTTCTTTTTTCAATTCTCTATTTTCAGATTGTAGTTCATCAACCTGATCCGAACGACTTAGGTTCTGCCTTCTTAGATCATTGTTTTCTCGTTTAAGACCCTTCACTTGTTCCTGAAGATCATCAACCATAGTGCCTTTTCTAGCCATACCTTTAAGAGACTCAAATTCATCTTTTTTAAGCACCACCGTTCCAAGCGCTGCTTTC
This sequence comes from Halalkalibacter suaedae, assembly GCF_017939705.1. Taxonomy (GTDB): domain Bacteria; phylum Bacillota; class Bacilli; order Bacillales; family Bacillaceae_D; genus Halalkalibacter; species Halalkalibacter suaedae. The sequence goes on along the minus strand of NZ_JAGKSQ010000024.1, from coordinate 3,034 downwards.
CCCTTTATGGCTTCAATTTCTCTCAAAGGAACTTGAAGTTTCTCTACCCTATGTTTAAAACGATTCATCTGTAATTGAGCCTTTTCAAGCGAAGCTTGTTGCAATTTAGAGGTTTCCAGCTGACCAGCCAATATGATTTTTCGCTCCTGGATGTCACGATCTAAAATATTTAATTGTTCAACCCCATCTTTAAATTCTGCTTCTAGCTCTTTTAATTGATCTTGTGCTGTTAAAGCCTTAAACCTTGATGTTTCAATGTTTTTTCTATCACTCGAAACCCCACGTTCAAGATCAAAACCCTTTTCGTTCATGTGCTTGTGATAATCATTTTGAAGTTCAACTAATTGCATTTTCTTTCCGAAAAAGTCTTTTGCTGATAAACGACCATCTTCAGTGATCGGTACGAATCCAACGTGCATGTGAGGGGTTTTTTCGTCTTTATGTACAACTGCATATGCAATATTCTTTTCTCCGTACCGATCTGCAAGAAACTCTTTAGCTGTCTCAAAAAAACGCTTCTCTTCAGATTCGCTCATTTTGTCGAAGAAAGTCGAATCGGAGGTTACTAAGAAACTAGCAAGACGAACAGCATCTTTTCGAACTGCTTTACCAGTAGTGACCCCTTCTTGAATCATTGAATCAATTCTCTCTTTGTAATCAATGTGACCAGGATTAATCAGATCATAATTTTGATGTGAACGGCTTTCATCAATGTCAGGATTCGTTTGACTCTCCTTCTCTCTTTGATTATGAAATTGAATGCCTTTTATCGCTGACTCTTTCATTTTTTTCATACGGATAATAGCAAAACTCATGAGGGAGCACGACCCTTCGATTAAAAGAATTTTAAGAGAAGTGTAACACACTACACTTTGCAAGCAAAGTTCCATGTGCTCTCCGAGGGTAAAGGCTGTTCAGCTTGCGCTGAATGTGTAGGAAGAAGTGTGGCCAATACAAGATTGGCAGCACTCCATCCTACACAAAACCATACAGACCTTGCCCCCTTTAAAAAGGGTGCAACCACCCCAAACTTCCACTAACCCCCCTCCGCCCCCTTGGGGGAACCGGCGCTACGCTGGTGAGGAAAAAAATGCTTTTTTCCTCAATGCCAAGACCGTTCGGGTGCGGAGTGTCTATCAACTCCTTAATTCTCAGTCGGGGAAAACCGCCCCTCCCTGCGATTACCGTTGACAGACGCTCAGAATCGGCTCATTTTGCGTTTGTAAGTGGTCTGCCTAGTTTTAGTGCCAGCAAGTCTATAAAATCGCTTCTCGCCCCTTTTTCGGCTTCTAGTGACGGTTCATTATGATCTCTCTTAAGAATCCAGCTAGAGTTTCATCATCCTTCTCGATCTCCAAAGCATCCCAAACCTCGTCAGGTAGCGTAATAGAAACCTTTTTTGTTGTTCCAAGTGTTGGTCTGCCAGCTCCTTCACGTTTTCCACCTCGTACCCTGTATTCAGCTTGCTCTTCCAAATCCATTCACCTCCTTTGAAAAAAGGTACTTTAATCATAATTGATTTAAGTACCATAATTCAATTACTGAATTGAATTCAATCCTAGCAGATCAAAAACTAATCGGCTTGCGCCTATTATTAGGGTAAAACCTTCTTACGAATGCCAGCTGTTATATAAAGCTTTATTTTTTTTATAAGAGAACAAGGACATTTAAAAAATCCTGTAAATACAAGATTGAAGGGGGGGAGTTTTCATGGAGTTTGTTTATAAAGATTTAAAAATAAGTGTTTCAGCAAGATTCATCTTAGCGGTTACTGGTTCGATCAGCGTCATTGGTTCTATTGTTTTGATCTAATGGTTTACCCTTAATCGGGTTGAATGAGCGAAGGCGAGAGGGTGAATGACGAAAGTCAGAGGGAGACTCGTCTCCCTACTTCTCTCAACAAAATAGAAAGTCTATTAAAGAGCTACCTCTAGCGGTTTTGCGTGTTACACTTGCAAGCTGCGAGCGACTAGCTTTGTGCTTAATCGGTCTATCAGTCGCTCGGCACAGCCGATCTTACACGCAAAATTTCGAAGGACAAGGGGGAAAGGGTGGAGATTTTTTGAGGTGGTTTTCCTCAAAAAATACTACCCGGACCTTGTGCTGAGAAAAGCCTATTTAGGAGATAGAGAAGGGAAACTATTAAAAATATTGGTATATAAAGGGTTTGGTAGATTGTTATGTGTCATAAGCTGTGACACGTATATGTGTCATGAGCTGTGACACATATATGAAACATGATGAGTCACAAAATGATTGATCTTGAATCTTTAATGACCTATAATGTGTCATATATTATACATATATGTTGCATAGCTGATGCAACATTCGAAACAAGGAGAGGAAAAAAATGTCAGAGGTGCTGAAGTTGAAAGATAATAGAATTACGGTTGATTTAACACCAGACCAATTAAACATGTTACAAAGGCTGATGGAGATCGAGGAGAACCATTCTAAGCAAGAAACAGAGAATCAAGATCAAAAGAAAAACCATAATTTCATTCAGCTCTATCGTGACAACATGCCTGAATTACGTTGGTTAATGTCTAATCATAATTTTGCAAGTTCTTTACTCTTTTTCATTTTGGAACATATGGATAACAGAAACGCTCTTGCTTGCTCTTACTCAGTCTTTGAGGATTATTTTAATAAATCAAGATCAACTGTTTATAGAGCAATAAAGCTGTTAGAAGAAAACGGATTTTTAAATGTTTTAAAAATGGGAACATCAAACGTTTATGTAGTGAATGAAAGTTTGGCGTGGTCTGATTCAAATGACAAGAAAAAGTTTGCTAAATACGACGGAAAAATTCTTGTAAGCAAAAAAGAAAACAAGGATTACCAATATCAAAGTCAATTCGATAGATTTAAAGCTTTAAGGGAACGTGAAAACCTAAAATAACTTAAAAATAAAAAGCCCTATTCCAAATTGCGGAGGGGCTTTTTTTTAACTCTATCTTTCCAAATCCATTTCTTTCTCTAAGGTCTTTTGTGGCTTCTGATCAAATGCCCTCTCAGCCTTTTCAAACATTTC
>NZ_JAGKSQ010000023.1 GCF_017939705.1 Halalkalibacter suaedae | reverse complement strand
ATTATACCATTTAGGGGGTTTTTTCTGTTTAAATCCGAAGGATGTATTTAATTTCTAATAACTAATTCCTAATTTCGAGATAAAAAGACTAATTAATCGACTTTTTCACCAGTCCCGGACGGTTCTCCTGTATCTTTTTCATATCAAAAAAGTTAGTTTTAAAGTATAAAGGGAAACAACGGAACCGTCCCTGTGTTTATCCTATGTTTTCTGTGTTTATCAAAAGTATTTCTCATTAATGATTGCCGCCGTTCTAGTTGCTAAAGCTTGAGTTGTCAGTGTAGGATTTGCTCCTCCTAAACCATTACTTAAAACACTGTTATCTGATATAAATAACCTCTTAACCTGAAATGCTTCACAGTTTTGATCTACGACGTAACCCATTCTCATTGTACTCATTATATGGATCATCATTCCATCCGGCCAATCCGAGTGAACAACCTTCTTAGCACCAGCTTTCAGAAGGATATTGCCTGCGATCTTAATCAATTCTTTCTTCTTCCTTAAGGTATTCTTAGATGGAACATAGCTAATAGCAGGAACAGGTCCATGTTCATCTGTTACAGTAGGGTTAGTAGAAACTTTATTACTCTTCACTACTTCATCGTCAGTTACGATTAACAAGTTCATTGAATTTTGATAATTGGCCATTAATTCCATTAACTCTTTCCCTACTACCGGTCCCTTACTAAAGGAATGGCTATCAAGGTGGGGAGAGTTCCCTGACTTACTTATAGCGTAAGAAAAGGATGCGGTTAATCCTGGACTTAAGCCCATTGCTAAAATTGACCCTAGACCGGGATAATCAAACCTGGCACCTGAAGTGTGTCCAACATTTGGTCCTACATTAGGACTATTAATTATTGAGATTAGCTCCTTCGAGTTAAAGATACCAGTAACCAAGTCCATATTATGGTTAGCTAATCCTTTTCCGACCCATTCGTTAAAAGGTAACATTGAATTCAGCCAAAGCCGTGGAGTTTCAATCGCTCCTGCTGCTATTACAACGCAATCTGCGTATAATTCCTGTTTTATACCTGTCCAAGTATTTCTCACTTTTACTCCAGTTGCCCTGATCCCTTCTTTTGGGTGATTCTCAGTGATTATTTTATAAGTAAACGTATTAGGCATAATTTCTACATTTCCGGTAGCTAATGCTAATGGAGTGTAGCTTACATTCGTGGAGCGTTTTGCTATTTTATCTACAGAGGGACAGTGGGGCAGCCATTTATACAATGGCCAGCCAGTGTACACCCTTCCATCCAGGACAATTGAAACGTTGAGTATTCTGGATTAGTAAGGTGCTGATTAGGGGGCAAAATCGCATTTGGTTGTGGCCGATAACCTGCTCCATTGACATCTAAAGTGGAAAGAAGCCTCCAACCTGCTCTTTTAGCACCAAAGTAAAATAATTCTTCTTTAGCTGTTGTTGGAGCGAATTCCACAGGTAATTCAGCTTCGACCTTTTCATAGAATGGTAAAAGTTCACGGTACGATATAGGCCACTCACCATCTACCGAAATAGGAAATGCTCTCGGAGAATTAGCCAAATAGTGTTGAGTAGAACCACCAACTCCAGAATTTTGCCATGCAAAACCATTTTGTTCAAATATCCTGGTCCAAGGTGGACGCTCTCGATTTGCAGGTCCCCATCGAAGCTTTCCTGCGATTAAATTGTTCATCTCATTTTCCATCTTACTGTAGGATTGTTTGAATAATCCAATATGTAAATCCTCAGCATGCTGGCTAGAAGCGGCACCTTCGTCCGTATTAGGGCTGGGCCACTTTCTATTCCCATACCAAGGTCCTGCTTCGAGCATAAGAACGTTTAAGCCTAATTCACCAAGTTCTTTAGCAACAACTGCGCCACCGCCACCAGCCCCAATGACAATAACATTATAATTTTTCATTTTAACCCCTTTCTACATAGGTCTCATTTTTAGTAAAAAGCCCCTGAAATCACGATAGCCATAGGAAGGCCCGGGATAACCTGAATAGATCCATCCTAGAGGGAAGATAAGAAGTTGTCTGTAACTTGGAGAGTAATATTTGGTGTATAAATAACCGGTCCATTCAGAGTAGTATCCAAAAAAAGTTAATTCGTATAGTGAATCAACCATAATTTTAATCAAGGTAGGATTGTTTTGATATGGAATTGGAAGTTTATCCAGAGGAACCTGGAGATTTTCTAATGCTGTCAAAGCTTTAAGTCGGTTACTTCTAGACAAATCAGAAAAGTAACCATTATAAAAAAAGGAGGGGGAAGTAATTGTATAATATGCTGATATGTCGAGCAGTTGAGATGTTTCATTAGATAAAGGTTGTGGCAGGCTATCAAGTGATATAAGGAGGTATTCCCAAATCATAAGATTCAGTCCACCATATTGAAAATGCTCGTTTGAGTCAGTCGATATCATAGTTGCTGGTATAAGTGCATCTACAACGGACATGAAATTTAACTGGGTTGTGTGAGACCATTTGTATTTTGGGGAAGTTGCCATATTCCACCTACTTTTAATATTATTATTATTATTATTACAATATTAGCGGTTTATGGTGATTAGACATAAAATTATAAAAATACTTTTTTCTTAATAAAGTAGCTTTACTAACGGAGAGAAATAAAGCCTTATGACTCTTAAGATAAAGTGGAATAGGTGTTTTCACTTGGTGTGTGCTACCACTTGATGAACAAGTTGGCATCAAATGGTAGAGGTTGGAGAAGGTGCTCGTAAAAATCATAGAAGAGTTGGTGAAATATGATGTATTCAACTTGATTTGTAAATCTTTTCGAGCCGCTCGAAGATTAAATCTTCGAAGCTACTAGAATAAAATACTTGAAAAGAGACTTGATGCCGTCTGGTGGTCAGCTGTCACTTCTTTGCACTTAATTGTTTTGTGCAAGTCTCCCGAGTGGGCCATTTTCTGCAATAATATCCTGTAGATCATATAAAGAAAGAGGGAACATTGGAAATCCGTATACATATGGAGTAATGTCATATAGTTGAAAGTAGATTACAAGTGTTTTGTCGGCAACGTAGAAGTCTTGGTCAGGTTGTATCGTTGTGAAATCTTCAAGTAGGGGAATGTCCCTTTCTTTTATTTGGGTTTGGATTAAGGCGGAAATTCGGTTGATATAATCACTGTCAGGTTTAAATAAATCTTTTAAGCTCATGAGTTTGCCTTGTTTTAAATCAAAGGTTAAAGATTTGATATAGGTCATTCCATGGGCAGCTTTGTGATGGTACGTGTAATTAGTGAATGCAAGACTTAAGACATCGCGTTGATTATTTTTTATCTCATATGTCCCTAACATTTCAACCACGGTTGAAGGAGAGTTGCCAATCTGTTGATTGATTAATTGCTGGGTTTGATCAACAATGGCACGATTGATCATCCGTTCCAATACAGGATTATTCATTCTGCTTATCATTGGGTATAAGACCTGTTGGTTAGGTCCATTGCTGACTCTCCATGTTTTAATCCGGACGGGTAAGGTTACTGTCATCTTCATTCCTCCTTTTCTCTCATTGTATTCAGTTATTGAACAGAGGTGCCCATTGAATAGACTCGGATTAACACTAGTCAAAAGCATTGTAGACCTTTGCTAAGGAACGATTGAAGTAGAAGGTGAGCTTGGAGAAGGCAGTGTTTTTACCATTAGAGCCCGGTTATGGTGGCCAGAAAGAAATTAAATAGACCTATAGACTTATTGTCTAAAGGGCAATTTCTATGATTTAGTATGAAGTGAAAATTACGAACGACTAAAGGAATGATGAAATGAAAAGGACGATCCTTTCCCTCTTTGCAGCAGTAGCTATTTTAATTGTTTATGCTTTTAATACAACAGAGTCAACACATGATAAGGCTATATACGTTGCTACTAATGGAAGTGATAAAAATGATGGAACTCAATCAAAACCATTTCGTACACTAAAGAAAGCTGCTTCAGAAGCAAGAGCGGGAACGATTGTCTACATAAAAGAAGGCATCTATACTGAAAGGCTAATTGTTAGGTATAGTGGAACAAAAATAAAACCAATCACGTTTAGAGCCTACAATCAAGACAAGGTTGTTATTACTGGTGAGGGCGTAGAAAATGTAGAAGGGGATACGTCCCTTGTTAACATAAACAATAAAAATTATATCACGATTAGTGGGCTCATTATTCAAGATTTATCTACTAACTTAACGAATGAAACTGTAATAGGGATGTATGTAACAGGCTCAAGCAGCCATATTACGTTAGAACATAATGTTGTGCGAAAGATAGAAACGCATGCAGAAGATGGGAACGCCCATGGGATTGCCATATACGGAACTGGCCCGATGAAAGATATTCGTATTATAAATAATACAATAGAGGATTTAAAGCTAGGGTGGAGTGAATCACTGGTTCTTAATGGGAATATCGATGGTTTTAATATTGAAAATAATGTAGTTCGCAGGAATGATAATATTGGGATCGATCTAATTGGTCATGAAGGAATATCAAATGATCCAAAAGCGGACTACGTTCGAAATGGTATCGTTAAAAATAATGAAGTGTATGAGATATCCTCGTACGGTAATCCAGCATACGGAGAAGAGTATAGTGCCGGTGGGATTTATGTCGATGGTGGGAAAAGGATAACGATTGAAAAGAATACTATTTATAATTGTGATATCGGAATTGAGGCAACCTCTGAGCATGCAAACCAATATGCTGATAACATTGAAATCACAGAAAACATCGTGTATAACAACCATTATACAGGAATATCAATTGGTGGATACGATGAAGATCGGGGAGGAACGATAAACTCTTCTATTACAAACAACATTATCTATCGAAATGATACGAAAGGTCTAGCAGGGGGGCAGCTGCTATTACAGCATGATATAAAAAATAATAGTATAGAAAGAAATATCTTAACCGCTGGGTCATCTCGTATTTTTATCGCCAACTTTTTTACAACGAATCAAGATAATGAACTAAGAAGAAATGTCTTTCATAAAGAAAAGGGAAAAATAGGACTTTGGGTATGGAATGAAGAAGAATTTACTTCTTTTCAAGATTTCAAGCTTTCTTCATCTAGTGATTCACAATCCAGTTATCTGGATCCAATCTTTGAAAATGAAACCAACTATCACTTTTCATTGAAAAAGGAATCTCCTGCAATCAATATTATAGAATAATAAGAAGCAGCAGAAGCACCATTAATTCATTGAAAAATCGCTCATCAGAAATCGGAAGTCCTCATCGTATTCAGCTGTTGAACAAAGGTGCCAATAAGCATTTGAATGGTCAAGACAAAAAGGCGGACCACGATCCCCTACATTCCTTGGAAGCCCAATTGATCAAGGGAATGACCTACTAACTTCATCTTAAAAGGCATTGATCCTTCTTGGATTAATGCCTCTGTTTGTTTAACGCATGTTTAATAGTACTATTTGTTAATAACAATGGATAATTTGTAGCTCACCAAATTGCTTAAATCTGTCAAGAATTCATCTAATATTTCATTGCTGGGGAATTTGCATTCGAGAAGGTAACAACTTTCTCCACTGATTTTGTAGTTGTTTATGACGAATTGAGCTTGTTCTTTTATAAACGACAGATAAGGTTGATGATTCGTGCTTTGCGTATAAATATGTATAATTGCGTGAACAATATACCCCATTTTTACTTGATTCACTTTAATGGTATACCCCTCAATAATTCCATTGTCCTCTAATTTTGCCACTCTAGCTGAAGTAGCCGGTCCAGTCAAATGGATATTTTCACCCAATTCTTTCATTGTAATCCGACTATTCTTAGTTAGTTCCTTCAGGATAAGCATATCTGTGTTATCTAACATTTATTTAACTCCTTTCATAAATAAAGTCAAACTGCCAAAAGACTTTACTTAATCTATGTATCCGTTATGTGGCGATAATGTAGACTATACATTGTGCAGAGGAAAAATAAAAATATAAAGGGGTTAATAGATATGAATCTACATCAAATTCGTAATGCTACAATGGTCGTTGAATATGCAGGAAAGAAATTTTTAATCGATCCAATGTTATCAGAAAAAGGCACTTACCCGCCTTTCCCTTCAGTAAGCCAAAACAACTCAAATAATCCTTTAGTTAGTTTACCAATATCCATTGACGATATCATTCATAATGTTGATGCTGTTATTGTCACTCATCTACATTATGACCACTGGGATGATGCTGCTAAAGAAGCACTGCCGAAAGAGATTAAAATCTTTTCCCAAAATGAAGAAGATGCGACCGAAATTCGAAATGCAGGCTTCAAAAATGTAGAGGTTTTACAAGAGAATACAGACTTTGAAGGAATCCAATTAATTAAAACAAGAGGTGAGCATGGAAGAGGCGAAATCCTAAAGGCTACTGGTCTAGTGTGCGGCGTTGTCTTCAAACACTCAAATGAGAAAACTTTATATGTAGCTGGAGATACTGTTTGGTATGAAGCTGTTCAGGAAGTAATTGACACACACAAACCAGAAGTCATTGTTGTCAACGGCGGGGATGTTCAACTCTCTGAAGGTGGTTCTCTAATTATGGGGAAAGATGACATTTATGAAGTTTATAAAGCTGCTCCAGATGCAAAAATCATTTCTGTCCATATGGAAGCTGTCAATCATTGGACATTATCAAAAGAAGAATTAAAAAGCTTTATTAATGAAAAAGGAATCTCCTCTAATGTTTTAGTACCTGAAGACGGAGAAACATATTCATTTTAAAGGATAGAGGGGAAACAAGGGGACGGTTCGGGACTGGTGAAAAAGTACCTTTTATAATTAGCCAATTTTAGTTAATGACAAAATTTCAAAGTCAAAACTAAAAATTCAATGAATTTTTAATGATTTTAACTTTGAAG
>NZ_JAGKSQ010000022.1 GCF_017939705.1 Halalkalibacter suaedae | reverse complement strand
CACGCCGCCAGCGTTCGTCCTGAGCCAGGATCAAACTCTCCATAAAATTGGTTTGAGTTTAAATAGCTCAATACTTGTTGCTGACTTTTAAAAAAGTCTAAATTGACGAGATATCCTCACTGTTGAAATCAACAGGAAAATCTCTATTTCGCTTGGCTTTTGTTCAGTTTTCAAAGAACTCTTTGTCGCAACAGCAACTTTAATAATATAACACATTACGTTATACCAGTCAACAACCTAATTTCAATTAATTAAGTTCGTTTCTGGCGACAAGAAGTAATATAACATAGATTATAAAGTTAATGCAACCTTTTTTTAAAAAATTAGATAAGAAATTGTTTAACCACAATTAATAAAGCAACACCGGGTACACCTAGAATACCTGCCACTGCTGTTGTTACTCCATTAATAGGTATTTGTAATCCAACCATCGTACCAAATGCATTCACAAAAAAGAGCATAAGTGCTCCAACTATAAACCTCACTGCCATGTTTCCTACTAAACGCAATGGCTTCACCGGTGCACCTACTACTAATAGAATAAGAACTAGTCCAACTAAAATAGAAACTAACACAATTGGATCCATTTTTTTCACCTCATAAGCTTGTCTTACAACTATGGTATGTCCAAAATAAAAAAAAAGAACAAACTGTTTACGACAGTCCATTCTTTTTTTCTAAACCCACTCGTGCTTCTCTTAGTAAGAGGGAATATAACGATTCTGTTATCTTAGCCCTAAATAAAACATCATCAGAAGGATCTAAACTTCTTTCAATTAATTGCTTCTGGTTATCCAGCTTGCTTTTAAGCTCTTCTAAATGAAATAGCAAGTGATTATATTCCCGGTCACGTATTTTGTTTTTTTTTAAAAACATAGATCCTCCCTTAAATCTCCCTTCGCCCTTCAATTGCTCGTGAAAGAGTAACCTCATCTGCATATTCAAGATCGCCACCGACAGGCAAGCCATGAGCAATTCTCGTAACTTTTATTCCTGTTGGTTTGATTAATCTAGACATATACATTGCTGTTGCTTCCCCTTCAATAGTAGGATTCGTTGCGATAATCACTTCTTGAATCGTATCATCCTGGAGGCGTTTAAGTAGTTCTGGGATCTTTATATCTTCAGGTCCTATACCATCCATTGGTGAGATTGCACCGTGAAGTACATGATACTGTCCTCGGTACTCCTTCATCTTTTCCATTGCAATGACATCCTTAGCATCTTGAAGAACACATACAACGGATTTGTCACGGTGAGTATCCTCGCATATTCGGCAAGGGTCCATATCGGTAATATTATGGCACACAGAACAATATGTTAAGTTTCGCTTAGCGTTAACAAGAGCCTTCGCAAAATCTAGAACATGATCTTCTTTCATATCTAAAACGAAAAAGGCCAAACGACTTGCTGTCTTCGGCCCAATACCTGGCAACTTCATAAAACCATCAATTAACTTAGCTATTGGTTCAGGATACTGCAATAAAACCCCTCCTAGAACATTCCAGGAATGTTCATCCCTTTAGTAAACTTACCCATATCTTGTTCAACAAGATCGTCCACTTGCTTTAATGCTTCATTAGTCGCAGCTAGAATTAAATCTTGTAGCATTTCAGGATCGTCAGGATCGATAACATCCTCAGAAATTTTCACATCCAAAATACGCTTGTCACCACTTGCAATAACTGTTACCATTCCACCGCCAGCAGTAGCTTCAACCGTTTTCTCCTTCAACTCTTCTTGAGCCTTCGCCATTTGCTTTTGCATTTTTTGCATTTGCTTCATCATATTTCCCATGTTTTTCATTTTAAAATCCTCCTTTTATTATCCCTCAGTAATTTCAATTAAATCTTCACCCACGAGCTTAACGGCTTCATCAATAAGTGAATCAGTCTCGTCACCGCTTGCTGAGCTTTTCTCAGTAACAAATTCTTCTTTTACCTTTTCCCATTGCTCAGCTAGTAATGTAATGAAGGACCCTTGCTCTTGTAATGTTTCGGTGAATATTTGCTCAAGAATCTCCCTAAACTTTGTATCCATCATATCACGATGCATTTCATTTTGAAACGCTAGAACAACGGTTGACTTTGAGGCTGCCACAGGCTTACTATCGCTTAACCAAGCATGTCCTGGAACATTTTTGACTTTCATTCGTTCCATTACGTCAGCCCATTTAGCTGTTACATTTTGCAAACTCTTCTTATCAGCTTCCTTAAGAATTTCCATCACTCTTGCTGTTGCTACCCTTGTTTGGGTTGGAACTTTCTTAGCTTTCCTCTGAGGTGACGTTTGCCGTTCCTCAGTAGCAGCTGGTTGAATACCTTGTTTTTGTAGACGTTGAATAATATTTTCTAGCCCCTCTACCTTTTCTCTTAGAGAGACAACTTCATTAGAAGAAGCTACATCAATACTTTGCTTTTTGCTAATTTGTTGGTTCACTATTTTCATTAAAGCAAGCTCAAGAAAAATTTTAGGATGTGCTGACCATTTCATTTCCTGCTGACTAGCGTTTAAAGATTCAATGGTCGCATAAAGCCATTCTGTTTGTAATTCAGAAGAGAATGTTTGAAAATGTTCATCGACCTTGGCTCTTTCTAATAAGTCACCGGCCTGAGGTGCATGCTTAAACAGTAAGAGATCTCTGAAGTAGTAAACTAAATCCTCCACTAGGCGTAATGGCTCTTTCCCTTCACCAATCATCCTATCTAATTGCTGCATAACGGTCACGGTATCTCCCTCATGCACACTCTGAACAATTTCTCTTAAAGCTTCTTGTGAGACCGCTCCAGTAATCGCCAACACATCATCTATAACTAATTTTTCCTCAGCAAAAGAGATTGCTTGATCCAACAAGCTAAGTGCATCACGCATCCCGCCCTCAGCAGCACGGGCTATTAGCATCAAAGCCTCACTATCCGCTTCAACTTGATCGTGGTCAAGAATATATTGCAGTCTTGAAACAATTGCTTGATTTGTGATTCGTTTAAAGTCAAAGCGCTGGCAACGTGAGATGATTGTTAAAGGAATTTTATGCGGCTCCGTTGTCGCCAAAATAAAAAGAACATGGCTCGGGGGCTCTTCTAACGTTTTTAATAAAGCATTAAACGCTCCTGTTGATAACATATGTACTTCATCAATAATATAAACCTTATAACGAACCTCATTCGGAGCAAACTTCACTTTATCACGAATATCTCTAATTTCATCAACGCCATTATTCGATGCTGCATCGATTTCCATCACATCAACGATCGCACCCGATGTGATTCCAAGGCAAGCCTTACACTCATTACATGGCTCAGCAACTGGAGCCTGCTCGCAGTTAATCGCCTTAGCAATAATTTTTGCTGCACTTGTTTTACCAGTACCACGTGGACCTGAAAAAAGGTAGGCATGGGAAAGTTTTTCTTGTAAAAGTGCATTTTGTAGCGTCTTAGTTATGTGTTCTTGACCGACGACATCCTTAAGAAGCTGAGGTCTCCACACACGATACAAAGCTTGATAACTCATCCCACTTCCCCCTTTCACCATCTCTATCTATTATAGCGGTTCCTTATAGTTAGGACAATCTCTACCCTTCATTAAAAGGGATCAATATTAAAAATAAAAGCAACTACGAAAAGTCGTAGTTGCTTTTATATAAAATAATACCGTGCACCTTCTGTCGATAATGCCACCACGGGCGTTACCTAAGCAGTTAGCTCGGCCCAGGCGACTCCACGGCACACGAAAGTGTCCACTTACTGCTGCTTCCTTCCGGACCTGACAGGATTCATGGGTTTTCGTTGCGTGGAACCCAGACGTCAACACCACTTACTTAGGGCAGGCCCCGCAGTGGCAAAACCTCGAGAAGGGATTCAGCCTCGCTATAGCGGATTGCGAGTTACAAGGCACCGCTACCTCCCCACCTAGCACGGCAAATTGGATAACATATTTAGTGCGTCTCTCTGACGCATTTTCTAGTATAGGTTGTTTTTTAATAAAATGCAAGTGGTAGGAAATGGTTCATTACTTTTTTGCTTTTTTCTTTTCACGTAAAGCTCTAAAAAATGTAGTTAGAATGCTTCCACATTGCTCTTCTAGACAACCGCTAATTATTTCAGTCTGATGATTGAAGCGTGGCTCTTCTAGTAAATTCATAATTGAGCCCGCACAGCCTGCCTTTGGGTCTTTGGCACCGTAAACAACGATCGGAATTCGAGATTGAATAATCGCTCCAGCACACATAGGACAGGGTTCTAACGTGACATAGAGAGTACAATCCAATAAACGCCAGCTCTTTAATTTTTGACAGGCCTCTTGAATGACCGAAAGCTCCGCATGAGCGAGTGCCTGTTGATCACACTCTCTACGATTGTGAGCAGCCGCGATAATCTGGCCATCCTTTACAATAACGGCTCCAATTGGAACTTCACCGATTATTTGAGCCTTTTCTGCTTCTTCTAAAGCATACTCCATCCATTTTTCATGCATCACGCTACTCCTAACTATCAATTATATAAGTAAAAGGCACTACCAAGATTGGTAGTGCCTTTTACTATTATGGAAGGAGGAAGAGGGATTCGAACCCCCGCGCGGTTTGACCCGCCTGTCGGTTTTCAAGACCGATCCCTTCAGCCGGACTTGGGTATTCCTCCACAACATCTACTGACAAATAATATAATATCAAAGAGAGTCTATTATGGCAATACTTTTTTTATAAATTTTTTTGAGGCCGGGACAAAAGTTATCTCCCAGCCTCAAATAGTTAAGCTACATTTTATTTTGAAGCAATTGCATCCACTCTCATGTATGGACGAAGTACCTCTGGAATTATGACAGATCCATCTCCTTGCTGATAATTTTCAAGAATGGCAGCAACCGTTCGGCCGATAGCTAATCCAGAACCATTTAACGTATGGACAAACTCTGCCTTTGCTTTTGGCTCACGACGAAACTTAATATTTGCTCGTCTTGCCTGGAAATCTTCAAAGTTACTACATGAAGAGATTTCACGATATGATTCATAACTCGGTATCCAAACCTCAAGATCATATTTTTTAGCTGCTGTAAAACCAAGATCTGCCGTACACATACTAAGAACTCGATATGGGAGTCCTAAAAGCTGTAATACTTTTTCAGCATGTCCAGTCAACGTTTCAAGTGCTTCGTAAGAGTCCTCGGGCTTCACAAAGCGAACCAACTCAACTTTGTTAAATTGGTGCTGTCTAATTAATCCACGGGTATCTCTACCAGCAGAGCCAGCCTCTGATCTGAAATTAGCACTGTAGGCATTATAAGCTATAGGAAGATCCTCTGCTGAAAGGATTTCATCACGATGCAAGTTGGTCACAGGAACCTCAGCTGTTGGTATTAGGAAGTATTCCTCGCCCTCAACCTTAAATGCATCCTCTTCAAATTTCGGTAATTGTCCAGTACCCGTCATACTAGCACGATTAACCATGTATGGTGGAAGTACTTCCTCATATCCATGCTCATCCTGGTGTAGATCCATCATGAAATTAATGAGGGCACGCTCTAATCGTGCTCCTAGACCCTTATAAAAAACAAAACGACTACCTGTCACCTTTGAGGCACGTTCAAAGTCTAGGATATTTAAATCAGTCGCAACATCCCAGTGAGGTTTAGCTTCAAAGGAAAACTCGCGAACTTCTCCCCACTTCCTCACTTCAATGTTGTCGTCCTCTGTATCACCAATAGGAACACTTTCATGTGGAACATTAGGTATCGTCAAGAGAATTTCCTCAAGCTCAGCTTCCACTTGTCTTAACTCATCATCAAGTTGTTTGATCTTCTCAGAAACTTGCTTTGTTTCAGTAATAAGATGATCTGCATCCTTTTTCTCTCGTTTTAACTGTGCAACTTCCTGAGATACTTGATTTCGTCGACTCTTCAGTTCCTCAACCTCAACAATAAAGGCACGTCTTTTATCATCTAGTTCTTCAAAACGATCTAGCCCTGAAATATCCTCGCCTCTTGTTGCTAATTTTGATTTAATTTCTTCAAACTCGTTTCTTAAACGTTTGATATCTAACATATATACTTCCTCCTTTAGATCTTCCCTTATTTTAACAAATAATTTCTATAAAAAAAAAGGCTCTCACCCCTTCTATTATGAAGAAGGGACGAGAGCACCCGCGTTACCACCCTTGTTGCAGGAGAATCACCAGGTGAATCTCCATACCACTCTAGTAAATAACGGCTACAAAACCGAGAGGGCTTCAATCGCTCTCTACTCCAAGGTGGATTCTATTTAGTCGCTGACCGGTTCACAGCAACCACCGGCTCTCTGAACAGCTATCTAAATATACTATTCCTTATCAACGTGTTAGTTATTTGCTTTTGCTTCCTCTACCATGCTCACAAAATATTGATGAAAACGATGGTCATCTGTTAATTCAGGATGGAAAGAGCACGCTAGAAAATGACCTTGTCTCGCTGCTACAATCTCATCGCCATACTTTGACAACACTTGAACATTTTCTCCAACCTCGACGATAAGAGGAGCTCTAATAAATACAGCACGAATATCTTCGCCAACATCAGTTACTAGAAGATCCGTCTCAAAACTTTCCCGTTGTCGTCCAAAGGCATTTCGTTGTACTTTCATATTAATGACAGAAAGATGTCCTTGGTCGTAGCCGACAATCTCTTCAGCCATTAGAATTAAGCCTGCACAAGTACCAAACATCGGTTTGCCTTCACCAGCAAATTCCTTTAATGGTTCAAAAAAACCATATAAATCAATCAGACGACGCATTGTCGTACTCTCGCCACCAGGAAGCACTAGACCATCAAGATCTGCTAATTGGTCGACCTTTTTGACAATGACTATTTCAGTATTCGGGGCCTCTAAACATTTAACATGCTCTCTGACAGCCCCTTGTAATGCAAGTACGCCTATTTTAACCATTATTGCTCCCTTTCCCTATACCCTTAAGCTTACCAACCACGCTCTTGCATACGCTCTGAAGGATTTAGCGTTGAGATTTCAATACCTTTCATTGCTGTACCAAGACCTTTTGATAGCTCAGCAATTAACTTATAATCTTGATAATGTGTTGTAGCTTCTACAATGGCACGAGCAAACTTTTGAGGGTTGTCTGATTTAAAGATACCAGAACCAACAAACACACCATCAGCACCTAATTGCATCATAAGGGCTGCATCCGCAGGCGTCGCTACACCACCAGCTGCAAAGTTAACAACAGGAAGCTTACCAGTTTCTTTAATTTGTAATAATAACTCGTAAGAAGCACCAAGATTTTTTGCTTCAGTCATTAATTCATCTGTAGACATTTGTGATACCTTGCGAATTTGAGCTTGGATCATACGCATATGGCGAACAGCCTCTACGATATTTCCTGTTCCTGGCTCACCCTTTGTTCGTAACATTGATGCTCCTTCTTCGATACGGCGAGAAGCCTCACCTAAATCACGTGCCCCACACACAAAAGGAACAGTGAAATCACGCTTGTACAAATGATATACTTCATCGGCAGGTGTTAACACTTCACTCTCGTCAATGTAATCGACACCCATCGCTTCTAATATACGTGCTTCTACAATATGACCAATACGAGCTTTTGCCATGACTGGAATTGAGACTGCATTTAGGACTTCTTCAACAATTGTTGGGTCAGCCATACGTGCAACGCCTCCAGCAGCACGAATATCTGCAGGAACTCGCTCTAAGGCCATAACTGCTACTGCCCCAGCTTCCTCTGCAATTTTCGCTTGTTCTGCATTGATAACGTCCATAATAACGCCA
This sequence comes from Halalkalibacter suaedae, assembly GCF_017939705.1. Taxonomy (GTDB): domain Bacteria; phylum Bacillota; class Bacilli; order Bacillales; family Bacillaceae_D; genus Halalkalibacter; species Halalkalibacter suaedae. The sequence goes on along the minus strand of NZ_JAGKSQ010000022.1, from coordinate 5,904 downwards.
CCTTTTTGCATTTCAGCCATTCCTCTTTTAACTCTATCAGTACCCGTTTGACTCATGTCGTTTCCTCCTATACCTATACGGTCTTTCTAGTTAGTTTGTTTATCCTTAATTTAGTATACATTAAATAAAGGTAATTCTCTCCTTTTTTTCAGTATTATTTTAGCACGAAACGGGCCTGATGCAAAATCAGGACCCGCTTCTAGTAATCTATATTAAAACCAACCGCCAACAGTATCAGCTACACCTGTCCATATTCCTGAAAAGAAACCACCAATGGCTCTCATTGTCATTGTAAACCATCCAGCCGCCTCTACACTCGTTTCAGTTGCAACAGCTACTTCTACCTTTTGTGATGGGTATAAGTAGTCAATTACTTCTTCACCTGAATAGACTAGTTCTAGCTTTCCAACTTCTTGGCCATCTTCAATCGGAGCTACTAACTCTCCATCTTCATTCAACTGTTCTTCGTCTAGCACTAATTCCACAGAATAAAGCTCTTCTTCTCCATTCTTAATCACGGTTGATACAGGAACAGTACTTGAAATAGAAACCTCTTGTTCCTTACCGCCTATAACAGGAAGTGTACCTTCTCCTTCTGGAATAAACCCAGTGCTGAATAACTCTGTTTTACTAAATTGACTGAACCCATAATCTAATAATTTCTTCGTTTCAGTAAAACGTGCTTCGCGTGTTGGTGTTCTCATCACAACTGAAATAAGTTGTAGATCTCCACGCTTGGCAACACCTGTAAATGCAGCACCTGCAGTATCAGTTGAACCTGTTTTCAAACCTTGAATCCCTTCATAAGCAAATCGCTCTAAATCTGGCTTGATCCCTGAAATCATCCAGTTCCAGTTTTCCATTCGCTCTTCTTCACCAGGGCCTGCCTGAAACATCTTAACTGGTATACTGGCTGTCTCTAATATCTCTGGGTAATCATGAATTAAGTGAAAAGCTAATTTAGCAGTAGCTCTAGCAGATAACACATTCTCAGCATCTGCCTCTGTTCCCTCTGGGTGATTGCCAGCCATATCACTATTATTCAAACCAGTGGAATTAACAAATTCATAATCCTCTAAGCCTAATTCAGCAGCTTTTTCATTCATCTTTTGAACAAAAGCTGCCTCTGAACCAGCAATTAAGTCAGCAAGGGCAATCATTGAACCATTAGCTGAATAAATCGTTACAGATTCATATAATTCCTTAACAGTGTAAGGATAATCTTGTCTTAAAGACACATTAGACAAGCTCTTATCATGTGATAGTTGACGAACAAAATCACTTATCGGTACTTCTTGATCCCATGTGATTGTGCCATCCTCAATTGCTTCAAAAATAAGATATTGACTCATCATCTTTGTCATACTTGCAATAGGAAGAACACTATCAATCATTTTTGAATATAAGATTTTACCTGACTCTGCATCAATGACAATTGCAGCCTCAGCGTCTAAATTAAGTGAAGCCTCTGCTCTTTCAGGTTGTATCGCTAACGTTAGAACTAGAACCACCATTAGCATTGCCATAAGTGGTTTTTTAAAGAAATTACTCACTCCTGCACCTCCATACCATTTTCATAGACGTAATTCTATCATAAGAACACATAAAAAAATAGATAGGGAAGTCCCTATCTATTTACCAATTATGGACAATTTAAAGAGAATAGTTCGGTGCTTCTTTTGTAATTTGGACATCATGTGGGTGACTTTCCCTTAGCCCAGCACCTGTAATTCGAATAAATTGGCCATTTTCTCTTAAATCATCTAACGTAGCTGTTCCACAGTATCCCATACCAGCTCTTATACCACCAATCAATTGATGGATTGTATCATTTAAAGGTCCTTTATAAGGAATACGTCCTTCAATACCTTCTGGAACTAATTTCTGTGCATTTTCTTGGAAATAACGATCCTTACTTCCTTTTTCCATTGCACCAAGCGAGCCCATGCCACGATAAACTTTGAACTGACGCCCTTGATAGATTTCACGATCGCCAGGACTCTCAGAAACCCCAGCAAGTAGACTTCCTAGCATTACAGCATGTCCACCAGCTGCAAGAGCCTTCACAATATCTCCAGAATATTTAATTCCACCATCGGCGATAACTGGAATCCCGTGTTTACTTGCTTCCATTGCACAATCATAGACAGCTGTAACTTGTGGAACACCAATTCCAGCGACGATTCTTGTTGTACAGATTGAACCTGGTCCAATTCCTACCTTAACTACGTCCGCTCCAGCTTCAATTAAATCCTTTGTAGCTGCAGCAGTAGCTACATTACCAGCAATAATCGTTAGATCCGGGTAGGCTGCTCGAATTTCACTTACTTTATCTAAGACTCCTTTTGAGTGTCCATGTGCCGTATCAATAACAATTGCATCAACACCAGCATTAACTAATGCTTCAATTCTCGTATCAGCATCAGCTGAAACCCCAATTGCAGCCCCTACTACTAATCTTCCTTGTGAATCTTTAGCTGAGTTTGGAAATTCAATTACTTTTTCTATATCCTTAATTGTAATTAGACCTTTTAGTATGCCATTGTCATCAACTAAAGGAAGTTTTTCAATTTTATATTTTTGTAAGATCTTCTCAGCATCATTGAGTGTTGTTCCGACCGGAGCAGTTACGAGATTATCCTTTGTCATCACTTCATCAATCTGAATCGAATAATCCTCAATAAATCGTAGATCTCGATTTGTTAATATCCCAACTAGCTTTTGATTCTCATCAACAATTGGTACACCAGAAATTCGAAACTTACCCATCAAATGTTCAGCGTCAAATACTTGGTGTTCGGGAGTTAAGTAAAAAGGATTAGTGATTACACCACTTTCAGAGCGTTTCACACGATCGACATGCTCTGCTTGCTCTTCAATAGACATATTCTTATGGATAATACCAAGTCCACCTTCACGAGCCATAGCAATAGCCATTTCTGCCTCTGTAACGGTATCCATCCCAGCACTGATAATTGGAATGTTGAGCTGTAATGACGCACTTAACTTTGTTTTAACGGAAACATCACGTGGTAAAATTTCAGACCTTGCTGGTACAAGCAAAACGTCGTCAAAGGTCAAGCCTTCTTTATGAAACTTATCTTCCCTCATCATCACTTATCCTCTCCAAACTCTTTAATTTACGTAAAAATATTATTAGTAGCTTATCAACTGGGTAAACTACTGTCAAGAACGATTATAATATAAGACTTTTCTAAATTGACAGATTATTTTGGAGGCATCTCTTTATATGAACCATACAGATTTATTTCTCCCGTATTTTTCTGCAACCTATACAAGAAAGTATTTAACGAATGTGTATGAAAAAAAAGAAATTATTCAATCTAAAACAAAAAGTTATCAAGTAAGTTACTCATTTATGTATCATCTTCAACATGGTCAATTGTATTTTGATCAAGCAGCAGTTGCTCCAACTGAATTAAAACCAGTCTTACTCTTTTATGGACTTATCCAAATGCTTAAAGCATGTATATTAACAACTGAACCAACCTATCCAGAAAATTCTCAAGTTCTAGCACATGGTGTCACAACAAGAAAGCGAAAGAAATCATCGTATCAATTTCTAGATGATGAAGTAAAGATACAAAAAAATGGTCTTTTTTCACATTTTTTAGACAAATTGTTTCACATGAAACATCAAGATGGTCAAAAGTATCAAATGCTCACGCTTCTTTATCACCTTGCAGACATGCATACTATGTTTTTCAAAATTTATGGAAAGGAAATATCTTTTAAAGGGACATATAACGATAAGCAGCTTTCTTTCCCTGCTAGTACACTCGACAGCTACCATATGACAGTAAATCGTTTTGAACAGTATCTAGAGAGCTTTCCAACAAGTGGTTATTTTAAAGGAAATGAACGAATAACTGAGACAAAAACATCAATAGAGATCCCATTTATAAAGATAGCTAATTCTCATTATTCTCTTCCTTGGCGTATTGACATAAAAGGTAATTATTATTTACTTAAAAATCGGCAACATACAGACGCTTGTCACTTACCCGACCTAGGTATTCATTTTCTTTTGTTATATAATCTCAGCATGATTTGTCGGTATGAGGCAGAATGGTGGGGTGAACTCATCCATACTTTCGATGGAACTGATCTTCCATTCATTCTGCAGTATTTAAAAATAGCTCAAAATCAAATACCTACAATAATCTCTACGTTCTTAACAGGTATAATAAATAAATAACATTAACAGTAGAGGGGTGATTCCTCCTCTACTATTCTTATTATAAGGGAAAACACACCATCATTTTTGTTCCTTTGCCCTTCTCACTTTCAACTGTTAATCGGCCTTTAAAATGCTGCACCAATTGGTGAACCATAAATAGACCAATCCCTTGACCAGCTACCTCCTGATTAATCTTTTCATACTTTCTAAATAACTTCTCTTGTTCGTTAACAGTCATTCCGACACCTTTATCAATAATATGTAAATGAATATAGCCTTGGTCGATGAAACTATTAAATGTTACCGTACTTCCCTCGAAGCTATACTTTATCGCATTGCTAAGTAAATTGGATATAACTAATCGGAACCCCATTAGGTTTCCTTTCATAATTGTATTAGCTGGAACAAGAATAGTTGTTTCAACATTAATATTTTGTGTCCTAGCTTTTACTTCCATCACATTAATAACTTCTTCAATGGTAGGGAGAGCCTTGATTAGCTTCGTCTTCCATAATGAATCGACAGTTAACATTTGTTCTGTTTGGATAATATGATTAATCTCGTAGTCAATAGCTGTAGAGTAATCCTCAATAAGACTTAGTTTCGCTTGAATGTTTTTGTCCTCTATTTCTGATTTTAGAATTGTAGCAAATGACTTTATAACGGTTAAAGGATTGCGAACCTCATGTGCAATAACATGAATAAAATCAAGCTTTTGTCTGTATAGATCTAATTCAGACTCTATTTTCTTTTGATTAGCAAGTGATGGGAATACAGTTTGATCTGATTGATTATATAAAGGGGATTTAACAAAATCAGTATCCGTCATTAGATATGGGTGACTTTTCATTAACTTAGTCTGATATGCAGCAGGTACTTCATTGGCATTATATGTACAAACAGTCATATAACCTATTTCACTGACTGTTAAATCAGCAACAGACTCATATCTAATTGTCTCGTTCTCAAGGCTAGACAAGTTTGCCCAAGCCACTTTTCCCCAAACTCTTACAGATAAATGATCATCTACAAAGGGTTGTACGGTATTTTTAAAATTAGTCAAAGCTCGTTCGAAGTTAAAGTCCCCATACATTTGATAGAAATCATAGTTATTTATGTAATGAATTGTATGGTTGAATTCATCTAAATATTGACCTTCTAATTTTAACTTCTCAACCATAGCCAAATAGATTTCTGGAGCTTCTATAACAATGATATGTTGGTTTACTGTTTGAGCTGATTGTACAAATGAAACTAGGTTCTCAAGATAAAGCTCCTCTGACTGGTAAAAGTAAAGGATGTGAGAACCATTATTTACTTTTACATTTCCCGTTAAAGGAATAGAACTTGTTTTCGCTGTTAGCATTTTATCGACATCCTGTCCTATTTTACTGTTTCATCATCTATCTTACATTAAAGAACTGACCGACGATATACTTTTAGTACTGTGACTCCTCCTAACTAATTAATTTTCTTTTTTACAGTAAAAATAAGTTAGCCGTTTTACTTAAAGAAAGCTTTCACCCAGAGGGTGAAAGCTTTTGAGACCTATTATAGGCTTATCTTGTCTATATACAAATTAAAAAGCACAATCCAAATGGATTGTGCTTAATTGCCCGGCAACGTCCTACTCTCACAGGGGGAAGCCCCCAACTACCATCGGCGCTGAAGAGCTTAACGACCGTGTTCGGCATGGGAACGGG
>NZ_JAGKSQ010000021.1 GCF_017939705.1 Halalkalibacter suaedae | reverse complement strand
AACCGTAAGGTTTTCCCCCTTCAAAGTTAAAATCATTAAAAATTCATTGAATTTTTAGTTTTGACTTTGAAATTTTGTCATTAACTAAAATTGGCTAATTATAAAAGGTACTTTTTCACCAGTCCCGAACCGTCCCCTTGTTTCCTTGGGGGCGATTTTATTGCAGTATATACACAAATAAACTCGGACATGCTATAATAAAACATTTTTTTCATTAATGGAGGTATATATGGAGCATTTGATTGTATGTATAATTATTTGGACTCTGACTTTTATTATTGTTCCATTGAAAAGAATCTTTGAGTTAAAAAGAATTATCTTCATATCAATTATTTTAATGACTTTTTTAGATAATATCTCATTTTACCTGGGATATTATAGTTATGAACAAATTTTATTCCCCATTGGAAAAGCATCATTTTTTCATCTGCTTGTATGTGCAGGGGTTGGTATTCTTATGGTAAACTGGCTAACAAAAGAATCTATAACAAAGCTTATTTCTATATTAACTGTAGCAAATGTATTCTCTTTACTGCTATATTTTTATAATCACTATGGTGCTTTTAGGTTTGGAAGCTTTACTTATTCATTTACGTTTATTTACTTCATTGCTGCCCTATCTACGTTTATATGGTTAGTGTTGATTTTTGTGGATGAAAATACAATATACGAAGGTAAAAAGACTCGTGAGATTATCAATCATTCCTAATGTTTATAAGGCATGCTATTTAGCTTCTGTAGTTTTTGATAAATGTAAAGTATTCCTTTCTAGCAAAATAAATAATACCAAACATAGATACCTCACTTGTCCAAGATAAAATAGATTCCACCCTTCAAAAAATGTAGCAATGTTTAGGTTAAGTAGAACAAAATCCAAGGTTATTATTATTATAAAAGGGGCAAGTTTCCAATATGGGTTTTTCAAGTAGACAATAAAGATAAAGCAAATAAATGACAGAAAAAGATTATAAGGCACACCGAAAAACACATGGTCAAGATAATGATTTTCAGATAACCCAAGACCAAAATGATGCTTTCCAAAAACCATAAGAAGCAAAGAAGGACCTACTAACACGACCCATGCAATGAGATAGAAAGAAAAAAGTCTCAAATATTTATTTGGCTTATAAAACAATGATGAATACCACTTTTTTGTGCAAGATAAAAGGAAAATCGCCAATATTCCAGTCATGTAGGTTTCCCACCAGTTTTGAGTGTACAGCCCTAACCGTATAAACAAAACTTCTATTAACATAAGTAATACAGAAATTACAAAAATCCAATAATACCGTAATTGAAAAACTGAAACAATTAAAAATAAACTCCCCCAAAATATTCCATTAAGTAATAAATGCCCTATTATATCACTTTCCACAGAATCTACCAATAATCCAGTTTTATACCGATAACCTTCGAATACAAAAAGTATAATCACCTCGCCTAGATATGCAAGAGATACGGTTGATAATAAAAATGAAATATGATTAAGAATATTTTTCTTCTTGTAAAATGTAAATAAAATAAGAAAGACACCAATAGCAACCAAAATCATATACCAAAAAAAATTGGACATATATACCCCCAAATATAAAAGTTATCATTATTATGTACAAAAAAAGAATGGTTATGTATAGGTGCCAGCTGGGAGGTTTTGCTCATTTAACACAATAGGAAAAGAGTCGTATCGCAGTAATAGTGTAGTGCGAAAAAAGACCACTCTAAAAGAGTGATCGCATAATTTTATTTTTTATTACAAGTATTTTTGTACTACTTAGCAATCAATGTCTAATTAAATGTATTAGAATAGCATCCGATGCTTGAATTCTTCCATTTTCTTATTTGTGATACGGTTCCAAAAAATCACGTGCACTTTACTCAATGTTCTAGAAATCGCTGGACCGTACTCTACTTCATACACACAAATTAAAAATAGTTCCGAATTATCGTTAATACCCTCTCTAAATCATGTTCATGTAATTTTCCGATTTTAAATAGTAATTCCTTAAAATGGACAGTATTTAATTTAGAACATCTAACGATTGAAGGTGTATCTAGGCCTGTTTCTTCCCAGTTTTCAATCACAACATCAAATTCATTTCTTGTATGTTGACTTGTGACTGTCGCTATTAAGTGATCTAATTCTACAATTACATTATCATTGCTTACGATAACGACTGATCTTCTTTTTCCATTTAAATCAACAGTCCATATTTCTCCACGTTTATCAGAAAGAAGACTTCCCCTTTTTTTCTCGATTCTCTTGCACGTTGAACACCTTTGCGTAAACGTTTCATATTAGCAGAGTTGTTTTTTTCTGTACTCGGCCCAATTCAGAAATTTGTCACGTTCTTTCTCATTTTTAATTGTCACTTCCATCGGTTTCATACTCAGAACACCCATATAAGTTTCCTCCTTGCACACATACACGGCACCACCCTTATCTGTTATGAATAAGAAACAGGAGAACCGTCCCTTTGTTTCCTTTGAGTTTATTCAATGGGCACCTCTGTTCAACAACTGAATACGATGAGAGAAAAGGAGGAATGAAGATGACAGTATCCTTACCCCTCCGGATCAAAACATGGAGAGTCAGCAATGGACCTAACCAACAGGTCTTATACCCAATGATAAGCGGGATAAATAATCCTGCATTGGAACGGATGATCATCAATCGTGCCATTGTTGATCAAACCCAGCAATTAATCAATCAACAGATCGGCAACTCTCCTTCAACCGTGGTCGAAATGTTGGGGACATATGAGGTAAAAAATAATCAACGCGATGTCTTAAGTCTTGCGTTTACTAATTACACGTACCATCACCAAGCTGCCCATGGGATGACCTATATCAAATCTTTAACCTTTGATTTAAAACAAGGCAAACTCATGAGCTTAAAAGAGTTATTTAAACCTGATAGTGATTACATCAACCGAATTTCCCGCTTAATCCAAACACAAATAAAAGAAAGGGACATTCCCCTACTTGAAGATTTCACAACGATACAACCTGACCAAGACTTCTACGTTGCCGACAAAACACTAGTAGTCTACTTTCAACTATACGACATTACTCCATACGTATACGGATTTCCAATGTTCCCTCTTTCTTTATATGATCTTCAGGATATTATTGCAGAAAATGGCCCACTCGGGAGACTTGCACAAAACAATTAAGTGCAAACTAGAAAATCTTCAAGAAATTGAAAGCAAAAAGCCTATTTCCACTATTTTACAGAGGGATAGGCTAATGGTCTCGCGTCGGTTGGGATGTCAAATCTATTGAATAGTATGGTTGGACTGAGCAGCAAATTGATCTGTTTTTTCGTAATTTCTTATTCAACATAAGCTCCCCGTTTGTTCAATAAGCCCTAAACACCAAAAATCAAAGTCCCACCAATCATATAAATAAATGGAAATAGGAATAAGATAATATTTGCAATTATTGCACTAACCGTCAAAGTATTTTTTTCAATTTGGTATGCTTTTGATGCAAAATATAGACCTAAAGAACAAAAAAACAAAGGAAAAAATACTGGTAGCCCTTGTATCTTTTCAAGAGTGAAAATATCGAACATAAAATTAACAATGAATATTAGAGGAACAAGGAATAACAAATAAGCAAGTATAATGAACATTTTTTTCATAAAATAAGTCCCCTTTTGGGAAATTCTGTTTTATAAATTTTATCACAAGACAGGCTGTAGTTGGTTTAATTTTTTGTTACTTATTGAACTAACCTGTCGCGTTACAATAAGAGAAGAGACAATTACTCCTTGTTAAAGGATTGCTCCCAGTTAGTTGAATACCAAAAGACAAATTCTACCCTATTCAAATCCAAAGTTTTTCTTTGCTTCTGCACTTGTCTCTGGCAATTCCATTCCCTTTTTCCATATTAAAATTTTATCTTTTGGTGTTCCATAATAAATTGTTTTAATCTCCTTGCCACGGACTAATTCTTGTTCCTTTATATCTATAAAGTCATACCCTTTTTCCAATGCATATGGAGGTTGTGATTTTTCCCTTACTAATATTGGACGTAGTGGGGTTATATAAAAATTCCCTTCATTGTCCATATCGTATTTTAAGCTATTTAAACTATATCCATCGTTTATTTGGGCATAATAAAAGATTTTCCCATCTTCCATTTGACTTATATCGCTAATCTCTACTACATCTGTGTCAACGCTGGTGATGTTCCAATTAAACAAACCTGCATATCCCAAAATGATTGTTGTTATCAATAGTGCACTTATTATTCCACCTTTAATAAAGGACTTTAACCGTAATCTTTTCCAAGAAGCAGATATATTTTTTATAACATTGCTGTCCTTCCTATTTTCAATATTATCTATTTTGGGAATATGGATTTCATCTTGTATCCTTTCTAACTCCATTTTGCAGTTATTACACTTTGAAAGATGTTCTTCTACCATTCTTTTGCTATCATCGCTACATACACTGTCGTAATACAACGGAAGCAAATCTTTAATTATTTCACAAGACACTTTACTCATTCTTATTCCTCCCTCAACAAATCTTGAATTTTACCTTTAGAACGGTGAAATGTGACTCTTGCCCAACTCTCCGTCTTTTCAAAAAGTTGACTTATTTGTTTAAAGGACAGTTCTCCAAATACTCTTAATGTAAAAACTTCTTTATAAGGTTCTTCTAAGGAATGTAAGACCTTATGTAAACGGAAGGTTTCTTCCTTATTCACTATCATTGATTCAATATTATTCTCGCTTATTTCTTCTGATATATCGTTTGTACCATATCGCTTTTGTTTATCGAGATAAGTAAAGTATGTGTTTTTGGCTATTTGACAAAGCCATACATTGACTTTGCAACTACCATTGAATTTATCAATACTTGTTAAAGCCTTGAAAAATGTTTCTTGCGTTATTTCTTCAGCAATCTTTTCATTACGACTTAACGATAATACAAATGAGTAAACATCTCGGAAATATTGGTTGTATATACTCTCAAACTCTGTCACATTTCTACCTCCTTTCATAGTTAAGACTAAGTAAAGTAAGTTTCGTTACAAAAAATCACAAAAAAATTAGCAGAACTATATTTCTGCCTTTAGGTCATATCATTTATCGGTAATATAAAATACTTTATCTTGTTTCTATTTGCAACCGAAATCCTTATTGAAGTAAACTGCCCCTATACTTCAATAAGAAAGGGCAATCCCTTCTTCTTTAAGGATTGCACCCGTAAGCTATAACACTACACTGTTCTCTATGAATTAAGTTTTTGATTTTAAAGAAGAGCTATACCAAAAAAATAATAACTCTCATAAACCATATAGCATCCAATAAATTCACCACCAGTTTCGCAATCTGTCCGCTAAATAAAAGTTATGATTATACTCGGTATTAGTTTCAACTTATTGAAGTATACTGCCCTATACTTCAATAAGAAAAAGGGCAATCCTCGCTGCTTGAAGGATTGCTACCCTTTATTTGAATAAGAATCCTTCCATAGAAACATAAAAAACAAATAATGAAACAATAATATTAAAATATCCCATTTGCTTTCGTTCCATTTTGATTTCGGACACACCTATAACAAACAACATTGCCCCTAAGAAAAACATCATATATGGCATTGCTTCGTAATTTCCAGTTATTGAACCATATACACCTAATATTAGAACAATGATTGCAAAGACGATTCTAAATATTTTTAACAATACGCATTCTCCTAACCTAAAAATTTAAAAAGGCACTTCGTCTCCTCTTGGGAAATTTGCTTCATTCCTTCAATTACAATAGGTACTGTCATTGAAACAGCTTCTCAACTAAAGCACCATTAGTTAAAAATGGTCAATCTCCAATATAAAAAACACATTGAAATAAACAAACAAAAAATTCTGGTTCCTTGATTGGAGAATGACATTCAATTTCTAAGTATGTTTTAAAAAGTTCAGTTGTTTTCATTTTCCATCTTGCTATTTCAACACCTTCATAATAACACCTTGCCCAATCAACTAAATCCTTTTTAACTATAAACTCACCAAATTTGGATTTGATCAGAAGTTCAGGATTAATAGTCTGCCAGCTTACATAAGATATATGATATTCTTCCTGAGTATCATAATTTACGATTTTATACTGTGTTTTCCCCCATCTTGGTATTTTTTTACCTTGATATTTTAGTTTTCCGTTTTCCGTAAAAACATCAATTTGAACAAAGAAATTATGATCTAAAAAGAAATCTGCCAATCTTATAAATGGATTTTTGTAACTTCTCTTAAAATTACATACAAATTCCTCATTTTCATCTATCACATCTACCAACTTTGTTGAAGCTTTCACTTTTGGCGGCTTGTATGAATAATTCATCACATTTATCCCCTATACGATTTCCTGTTATTTTTTGTTGGGAATTCCCTTCCTCTTGTTCGACTCTCCTGCCCTATACTTTAATAAGAAAAAGGCAATCCCTTCTTCTTTTGAATTGCTCCCTATAGTTGAATAATTTCGGGTTTCTAACAGTAAATAGAAACAGATTAATAGTTATTGCTACGTTTATAGATTGCTCTACCCTTTGGATGCAAAAAACCAAGTATGAAATAATCCTATAATTAAAAATTCATGTTCAATATGACTTTGATCATATATATTTACTAAAACACGCTTAGAAGAAACTTGAATACTCCAATCTGCAATCAACTCATCATCCAGATGTAACTCAGCAGCGTTCAAAAACTCACGGGATACATGGTACTCCCTTCCTTCAAAAGTAAGAACAATACCTTTTTCTCGCAAAAAGCCATCAAGATGTCTGGTATCTTCCATTATTATTTTGTGTTCCTTTTGATTATTGTCTACATACTTTACTTATTTTTGGTTTTTAATTGCCCATGAATGCTTTGCATGTATTCTTTCAACTCCATCTTTATCATATATGCGGTATCTAATAAATACTGGTGGACTAGAACCAATACTGTCAATAATTCTCACAAAAATGTTTTTATAGTAAGCTTTTATGGCTCCTAACTTGGTTACCCCAATGCTTATCTCAAGTGGTTTTGTTGAGGAACCTAATAGAGTCGTTGGATATGTATATTGCATTCATTTCTCACCTCTATATAATGTGTTCATTACAAATACGTATACTGGGGGATGAATGGTTTCAAAAGTTGTTAAACTATCCTTATCCTATACTTTTATAAAAAAACAGCAAACCTGCTTCTTAAAGGAATGCTCCTGGTTAAATAGGTCTAATTATTGAAAAAGTATATATCTACCATGATACTCATTGCTATTAAAGCAAGAGACGTTAAACTATCATGATTCGTGTTATCAATGTGATAGCCATCATGATTGACCAAGTTCTCTTTGATATTATCATAAGCTAATGAACGTTTTTTAATAGTAGAGAATTGCTCATTAGTCTTTCTATCGACAAAAGAAAAATCAGTTGCTCCATATCCACTATTAGCTTTAATCAATTCATCACCATTTGGGGATATCACTGTCAGCGTTGGTGATTTCACTTTAACTACTGGTACTATTGTGCTAAATGTTTTTCATCCTTAGAGAAAAGGTTAAAATCCTTGTAAAACCCTTTTTCTTTCTTTATAATCCCTATTAATTTTGCTTTATTACCTAATACATTAAGCTTTATACTCGCCACATTATAAAGAGTGATTAACTTCAACAACTGATTACCTACATCTTTTGTTGAACAAGGAACGAGAGGTGTACTTTAACATCCGATCTGATATTTGGTTGAAACGATACATCCATAATCGGAAAGATAATGATCCTGCTATATTTGTAACAGATCGTTCCCCTCATCGAATGAGTATTGCTCAAATGAGATACATCATTAAACGTATTTCAAGTCGAGCTGGTATTAATAAGACCATTCACCTCATCAACTGAGACACAGTTATGCCACTCATTTATTAAACAATGGAGCACCTATAGATGTCATTAAGAGTTTACTCGGTCATGAAAAAACGGAGACTACACGCATCTATGCCCAGCTGAGTGGACGACTGAGACAAGAACTATATAGAAAGTATTTTTAACAAGGACAAAAGAGCAACACTTCTTAAGTGCTGCTCTTTTGAATACTCGCTCTCTTTACTACTTTTTAAGCAGGACAACGTTTCTTTTTATTTAGGTATTGCTCCCTTTAGTTTAAGTATGTTTGTTCACAATCTTTGCTCTGATTAATAAAAAAAGCTGCCACAATGACAGCCAGATACAATTATGTAGTTTAATTCTGATTAGATGAAATACCCTTTCCGCCTTTTGTTATTAAGGTACTGATTCTTTCCATACCAGTAATAATTGGTTTCGCCCTACTTATTAATGTTTGGGTAGCTTCAAGACTAAGAGACGCTTTATGGGCATCCTCATTAGCCCACACTTCATAAACATACACAGAACTTGGTTCAATCTCAGAAATATTCACAAGATATATTTCACATTCATCCAGACTGTTCATTGATTCTGCTGCTTCTAACAGAATGTCTACCAATTTTTCTTTTTCGCCTTCTTGTACCATAAACTTGTTAAATAAACTAAATTTTTTCATACCATCCTCCTTAATTTTGTCAGCCGTTAAGTATTTCTGTATCTAAACACGCTTCTCCTGTTATTCACATAATAAAACTTATCAAAGCTTCTTGAGCTAAACTGCCTTTATAGCGAAAGAAGCGACTGCTTCTTGTTCAACACTCGCCCCCGTTACATCAATAACTATTTAGGTATATTTTTATATATACATATGGATTTAATTTTTATTAATGTTAAATTGTAATTAAGTACAATTTACGAGGTGTAGCAATGGTTAGATCCTTCTTTTTCATGATAACGCTCTTAAGTTTATTAATAAAAAGCACCATTATGAATGTTTCATTATTTAATGAATGGAACGTGTTAACTCTACTATATGATGCGTGTACGTATACAGTTATTTTATTACTTGTTTCTCTTCTATTTAAGAGACTAAAACGATGTATGTATCTAATCCTTAATTTCATATTAACTACTTCTATTCTTGCTACCATTATGTATTATGATTATTATCAATCTATTTTAACATTTGCTTCAATTCTTCAAATAAATCAGCTAATAGCTGTCACTGATTCTATATATGAGTTATTTTCATGGACATACATGTTTTTTTATATTGATGTCCTATTCTTTTCATTGTTCTTCTATTTCACCCGACAAAAAACGTCTACACAATTAATTGAGAAGAACATTTTACCGACTAAAATGTGGTTGCTCACAATGTGCATTAGTTCATCTTTATTTAATATCTTTTTAAATGAATCCATTGTTAATGAGTATGAACGAGCAAAGTCTTTAGGGATTTTTCAATATCAAGTGGTTACTTTTTGCTACGATAACTATGTATCTGTTGTGGGTCATCCAGCATTTGATCCTGCAGTTCTTAAAAACTTAGGTATAGAAGGCATAGAAGAAGAAAGCAAAGATTTTTTTGGTGTGGCAAAAGGAATGAATGTGATCGTGGTTCAACTTGAAGCGTTTCAACAATTTCCACTTGGATTAATAGTTGATGGTCAGGAAGTGACACCTCATTTAAATGAATTTTTAGCTGAAAGTCTATCATTTGATCACTTCTATCAGCAGATCGGCAAAGGAAATACGTCAGATGCTGAGTTCATAGCAAACACTTCAATTTATCCAGTTGGTGATCGGCCTATTTC
Organism: Halalkalibacter suaedae; assembly: GCF_017939705.1. Lineage (GTDB taxonomy): Bacteria > Bacillota > Bacilli > Bacillales > Bacillaceae_D > Halalkalibacter > Halalkalibacter suaedae. Next base: position 4,775 of record NZ_JAGKSQ010000021.1, on the reverse strand, counting down.
TGAACTCATTTCTTCGAAAGAGGTTCCATCTTTACCTAGACTTTTAAACGATTTAGATTATACGACTACAACTTTTCATACGAACGACGTAGCTTTTTGGAGCCGTGATGATCTCTATCCTGCTTTAGGGTTTGATCAGTATTATGACAAGTCATTTTTTAAAGATGAAGATTTCATTCAATTTGGTTCTTCAGATGAAATCCTATTTAGAAAATCTGTAGAAGAGTTAGCAGACATTCATGCTAAAGGTGATTTATTTTATGCACATCTTGTCGCTATGTCGAGCCATCACCCATTTACATTACCTAGGGAAAAATACAAACATATCATTAAACTACCACCACGTTTTGATGGAACGATGGTTGGTAAGTATTTGGAAGCAACTAGTTATACAGACTATGCTTTTGGACAATTATTAAATACATTGAAAGATAAAGGGTTATATGATTCAACTCTAATAGCCTTGTACGGCGATCACTACGGGTTAAACCCTGAAACAAAACAAGACACTCAACTAATGAAAGAGCTACTTGGTCGAGAATATCATTCTCTTATTGATAAGTATAAAGTTCCATTTATCTTACATGTTCCTTCTCTTCCAGCTTCCGGTGTCTATCAAAATACAGGTGGCCAAATTGATATCATGCCCACTCTGTTAAATCTTCTTGGTATCGATGTCAACGTGCAGTCAATGCCTTTGTTTGGTAGAGATTTATTCAATTCATCCTCGAATCTAGTAGGATCTCGTTATTATACGCCAACAGGTACGTATTATAATGAGGACTATTTGTATATGCCAGGGAAATCGTTTGAAGATGGAACCTTTATTGATTTAGATACACATGAAGTGCAACCGGCTATGTCTTTTTCAAATGTTGAATATCAGCGTTTGCTAAAGTTATTAGACGCTTCAGATTCTTATTTTTATTCGTTAGAAAGGTGAAATGGAACTGTTGATTCATAATAATAAGCCATTCCTTGAAACACATCATATTGTATGACTTTCATGAGGTGGAGCAGATACTATTGAAAATTGCGTGGCACTTTGCCCCAATTGCCATCGCAAAATGTAATCCGATCTATAATTAGTGCGATATTTTGATTCAAATTTAGCAATGATGGGAAATAAATCGGTGTAATAGATCGGTTTAATCATCCAAAGAAGTTGGTTGCATTCGCTGGAGTCGCCCCTAGTGTTTACTCTTCGGGGAAGTTTACAGCTTCCGTTAACCGAATAACCAAACGAGGTTCTTCCAGACTGAGACATGCGTTATTTATGGCCGTTCAATGCGGGATTAGAGATTCCCGTAAGCAAAAGACAACCGACGAGATTATCGCACGAAACAAGGGACTAATGGAGTTGGAGTTTTACGATAAAAAACGAGAAGAAGGTAAACCCTTTAGAGTCGCCGTCATTGCTTGTGTCAATAAACTCTTACATTGGGTTTATGCTTTACTTAAAAACAAGGCACCTGCAAGTCCGTTTATAAGCTAGATTGATTCACTCTTTAATTTTTTTAATTATCGACCCTACAAAGGCGAAAAGTAAGACGATAATACTGTTAAAAAATAAATAGGAAGCAAGGTTAAAACCGAAAAATGCTGCAAAGCCATCTTCCAAAATCGAAACAGCCCAAATGGCTCCAATTACCCCAAATACTCCTGCTAGCCCCAAGATAACCAATGCTACTAAGTATAAGTTTTTACTCTTTTTGAAGACGAGGAACCCGATAAGGTTGGCTGAAACAATAAAAACGACATAAAGTATAATGAAAAAATTCAATTAATCACCTCCACTTATTCCTATTATCTGTTTATGAATCGCAGTTCAATTAGTTCTAGATTTATATATGAAAACTCTTCTTCAACTGAGCTGCCACGTTAGTTTAAGTGAAACACTTCACAATCTTAGCAATAACTACATGTAGATCATACCAGAAAATAACAAATCAGGTGTGAGATTTTCTTAATTAGTGTATGAGCAGTTGCTTAATACTTGCTGCGTAATATCCGTCTACTACGCATTAAAGAATGAGTAATTATTCAGACCATTGATATAAGGAGGTAGTTTTAAAAAAAGCACAGCAAAGAAGCACGAGAAACTCGTGCTTCCACATATATATTCTATTCCTATTAAATACTCAACTCACTTTGAAACTACTGTTCTCTTTAATACGTATAAGAATAATATTACTCACACAGGAGGTTTCTAATCATGTATGAATATAAATTTGTGAAGGTCGATCTTAGTAATTGGAACGGAAAGCCCAAAGAGGATTACCAAAGTATTATTGTTGATCATGCAAAGGATGGATGGAGATTCATTCAAATATTCGCTCCAGCTACTAAAGGATATGGTTCTGCTTCATACTTTGAAATTATTTTTGAAAGGTCCCTTACTTAGTTCAAGGGAACAGGAACATAGGGACGGTTCCGTTGTTTCCCTTTATACTTTAAAACGAACTTTTTTGATATGGAAAAGAAACAGAAGAACCGTCCCCTTGTTTCTCCCTTACTTCCTCAACTCGGAACCCAAATCCGATCAAACCCATTCTTAATCGAATAATCATACAACATCACAATTTTCCGCTCTTTGTAATTCATCATCATGCTTGTTACTTGCCTGTCCTCTTGCTTATCCGCTAACACATCATTCCGATCGATAATAAATTCAAGGTACTCTCTTTTCGGCAGCTTATCACTTTTTGAGCTATTACAGCGATTACAAGAAAGGACAAGATTCCAAATCTGATCTGACTGCACAAATGACCATGGAATGAAATGATCAACATGAGTTTCTCGCTTCTTGTCAGACAGCGACCTATTACAATAAAAACAGCTTGCTTCAAAATGATGAAGAAGTAGCTTTTCAAATGGTCTTAATGATGAACGCCTAGCAATGCTTTCTACCTTACCCAGTAGATAATTAATACTTGGCACTTCATTTAACTGCTCGATCATTGCTGCCATATGATAATTCGTTAAATTCACAACAAGACGTTGATAATTCAGCATAAATACATGAACAGCAGGGTTGATTTTAAAATATTCTCTCTTATGATCAAATGCATAGAAGCACCCACGAGTATCTCCGTACAAGGCACCATAAACATTTTCTTTCATTGTCGTTTTCACTTTACTGACAATCTTAATTTGAATTTCATCAGCTATTTTATCAAAACTAAATTCATTCGGAATTCCATATGTAGTCTGTGCTTCTTTAATAATGGTTACGACTCTCGCATTCTTGCCTTGATTTTGCTTTTCTAGCTTATGCGTGACAACAAGGTTCCAGTAAATCTTCGTAAATGAATACGCTAATTGATAGTAAGTTAATTCAAAATCTTCATTTACCAGATATAAGTTTTCAACTAAAGACTTAACAAGAGCATACTTATAGGTTGATGACTTCGATGATTTATTTGAAAACAAAGTGGTGAAAATACGCCAAATATCTTCATCCGTTAAGTATGCTTCCTGCAATTCACCTACTTTTAATTTATGACTCATATAGGCCCTCCTCTCTAGCTGCTGTTGCCCTTACTCCTCTACATCAATTAATAAGATCCTGTCTTCAAATCCACCGCGTTCAGCACGCTTCTGTTTTCGAACACTCTCGAGCTCAGCCGGTTCAATCTCTTCAAGCTTTCCAAGAGCATAGACAACCTCTAGCAGGTCAGCCATTTCTTCTAGCCGTTCTTGCCTTGATTCGGCATGAAGAAGCTCATTTAGTTCTTCTTGTAGCTTGGTTTTTAGTTCACTCTCGTATGTTGGACCATCTAGAGTTTTCGTCTGAAATGACTTTCCACTGTTTTTAATAATTTCTGGGATTCGGTTTCTGACAAGTTTGTTGTATGTAGGCATGGGGTAGTCCTTTCATTTTATGTAATTAGTGGGTGGATTTCAATTAGTGGACATGAGTTTTCCTAAGCAAATAAAACGAATTACTACTCTATTTCCTGTAGCTTTTCATAGACTTCGCTACCTATTTTGATTCTTTACGGATAGTACCAATCTTCTTGTCACTTCTAGTATCTCGACCATCGGGGTTTCGAATAGTTCCCGGTGGAAGGCCATTCTTCTTTTCAAATGTTCCTACTACAATCGCTTCTTACTCGTCTAGCCATAGCGGTTTTCCTTCAATCATAGTTTCTTTTAGTAATAATTTCCTATATTACTAGGGATGTGTCAAGTTATTAATGGATGGAGGGTTCGATTAAAAAAATCTCTTCTCACTACTATCATTGCTGGAGCACAAATTCAAACTAGGTACTTTTTTTGTTCATCTACTTTCTCACACTTTACCTAGAGTTCACTTTACCTAGAGTTCACTCTTTTAATTAAATTTACTGGTGCAAACACATAAACCTCATATAACTAGACATAATCTGGACGAAACGCAAAAAAGGTCCTAACCTTGACTGTATTAAGCGTAAGTCGAGAGGAACCTTTCAGATATCCTTTTAAATATTCTCCAGCTATTATTGTTACGATGTCTTGATCCCATAGCTAATATGATAATTAATAGTTGGTCCAATGGTCTAGTCTGATGTAGTCTATTATGATGATCAGCCTATGAAAATACTTTCGCCTTAAGGATTCACTTTATGTAAATTAAAAAGCACAATCCAAATGGATTGTGCTTGATTGCCCGGCAACGTCCTACTCTCACAGGGGGAAGCCCCCAACTACCATCGGCGCAAAAGAGCTTAACGACCGTGTTCGGCATGGGAACGGGTGTGACCTCTTCGCTATCGCCACCAGACTATATTGAA
>NZ_JAGKSQ010000020.1 GCF_017939705.1 Halalkalibacter suaedae | reverse complement strand
GGTCGCACTTATTATACCATTTAGGGGGTTTTTTCTGTTTAAATCCGAAGGATGTATTTAATTTCTAATAACTAATTCCTAATTTCGAGATAAAAAGACTAATTAATCGACTTTTTCACCAGTCCCGGACGGTTCTCGTGTTTTTTTCGATAACTAAAAAGTTAGATATTATAGTGTAGAGGGAAACAATGGAACCGTCCCTATGTCCCTTCTAGTAAACGGATTTACTCCTGTCATTTTTGACAGGAGTTTTCATTTTCTAGGAGGTATTTTGTGTATTGTTTGAAATTGAAGTTTCGTTTGGATTAGTAGTTGAATCCCGCCCGCACTTCTAATATGGTTCCAGCTCTTCTATATAGAACAACTTGCAGAGATAAGCTTCATCCGTATCTGTTTTTACTTCTCTCTTGAACTTTCCGCTTTTTATTATAAGGTCAGATTCCAAACCATCCTGACATCTGTCTACAAGTAGGGGCTAATTATTTAGTTGAAGGGGTCTAGACCCACGGGGTACATATCTACTGTAAGCAGATATGCTTCCTTACTAAATTAGAATTCATTTAATATATTTTCTTAATTGTAGCAGTTTTTAGAGTAGCTGCACTTTTTTTGCTCTTTATTAAATGAACAGCCCTATTATAGTTATATCAACTATATTTTCTACCTTGGAGACAAGTATCTATACATGATTTTTTCACAGAAATAGATTAGTAGGGAAACTAATTTGAAATTGAAGGGGGAAAGAAATTGTCGGATTATCTGAGTTCGAGAGATAAGAGAGGGAAAATGAGGATGAAAGGGGGAAGCTGTTTGTCTAATAAAAATTCTTATTTTATGATCAATGGTGTTCATTTTGAATCAGTTTGCCCAGAAGAACCAACTTGTTCGAAAGAGGAGAAGGAAAAAGATTGGGATGAAGGAAATTATGGTAAGAGATGTGAGAAAGGAAAGAGAGGAAAGAGAGGTAAGAAAGGAAGAAGAGGTCCAGTAGGAGCAACTGGGGCAACCGGAGCGACTGGAGCAACTGGAGCAACTGGAGCAACTGGGCCAACGGGAGAACCCGGAGCAACCGGGGCAACGGGAGCCACGGGAGCAACGGGAGAACCCGGAGCAACTGGAGCGACTGGAGCCACTGGAGCAACGGGAGAACCCGGAGCAACTGGAGCAACTGGGCCAACGGGAGAACCCGGAGCGACTGGAGCAACTGGGGCAACGGGAGAATCCGGAGCAACCGGAGCAACTGGGGCCACTGGAGCAACTGGGGCAACCGGAGAACCCGGAGCAACAGGAGCGACTGGAGCGACTGGAGCAACTGGAGCAACTGGGCCAACGGGAGAACCCGGAGCCACTGGAGCAACTGGGGCGACTGGAGAACCTGGAGCACCTGGAGCAACCGGAGCAACTGGGCCGACTGGGGCGACTGGAGAACCCGGAGCCACCGGAGCAACCGGGCCAACAGGAGAACCCGGAGCCACTGGAGCAACTGGGCCAACGGGAGAACCCGGAGCAACCGGAGCAACTGGGGCGACTGGAGAACCCGGAGCCACCGGAGCAACCGGGCCAACAGGAGAACCCGGAGCAACTGGAGCAACTGGGCCAACGGGAGAACCCGGAGCAACCGGAGCAACTGGGGCGACTGGAGAACCCGGAGCCACTGGAGCAACTGGGCCAACCGGAGAACCCGGAGCAACCGGAGCGACTGGAGCAACCGGAGCAACCGGGGCAACCGGAGCGACTGGAGCCACTGGAGCGACTGGGCCAACGGGAGAACCCGGAGCGACTGGAGCAACTGGGGCCACTGGAGAACCTGGAGAACCTGGAGCAACCGGAGCAACTGGGCCGACTGGGGCCACTGGAGAACCCGGAGCAACCGGAGCAACCGGGCCAACCGGAGAACCCGGAGCAACCGGAGCAACTGGGCCAACTGGAGAACCCGGAGCAACCGGAGCCACTGGGGCGACTGGAGAACCCGGAGCAACTGGAGCGACTGGGCCAACGGGAGAACCCGGAGCAACTGGAGCGACTGGAGCAACGGGAGAACCCGGAGCAACTGGAGCAACTGGGCCAACGGGAGAACCCGGAGCAACTGGAGCAACTGGGCCAACGGGAGAACCCGGAGCCACTGGAGCAACTGGGGCGACTGGAGAACCTGGAGAACCTGGAGCAACCGGAGCCACTGGGCCGACTGGGGCGACTGGAGAACCCGGAGCCACCGGAGCAACCGGGCCAACAGGAGAACCCGGAGCAACCGGAGCCACTGGGCCAACGGGAGAACCCGGAGCAACCGGAGCCACTGGAGAGCCTGGAGCAACCGGGGCAACCGGAGCGACTGGAGCAACTGGAGCGACTGGAGCAACTGGGGCCACTGGAGAACCTGGAGAACCTGGAGCCACCGGAGCAACTGGGCCGACTGGGGCCACTGGAGAACCCGGAGCCACCGGAGCAACCGGGCCAACAGGAGAACCCGGAGCCACCGGAGCAACTGGGCCGACTGGGGCGACTGGAGAACCCGGAGCAACTGGAGCGACTGGGCCAACGGGAGAACCCGGAGCCACCGGACCAACCGGACCAACCGGACCAACCGGACCAACCGGACCAACCGGTGAACCTGGTGGGTTATCCCAATACGGATATATTTACAACCTAGGTGCTCAAGTTGTAGCTATAGAGGATGATGTTGATTTTGACTCAACTGGAATAACTACAGCTGGAATTACGCATGCCCCTGGAAGTTCTGAGATTTTAGTTACTAGTGAGGGGGACTATGAGGTTACTTTCTCTGTATCGGGTGTACAACCAAGCCAATTCGCACTATTTTTAAATGGTGTGCAGGTTGAGGGAACAGTCTACGGTTCAGGTGCTGGTACTCAGCAAAACAACGGTCAGGCAATAATCGCAATAGAATCCGGGGATGTTCTTACCCTTCGGAACCATACTTCTACCGCTGCAGTAACTCTTCAGACTTTGACAGGAGGGACACAAGTAAGCGTAAATGCTTCTATTGTTATTAAAAAATTAGATCAATAGGCTTTAGCGAGAATTACTTTGGTCGATAAGGGTTCTAACGAGGAATATAATTGTCTAGCCTTTAGATAATAAGTGCATCAAATGTGTTTGATAGAATAGCAACTCATTTATCAATTAATCACCCCTCATATAAATAAGGGGTGATTTTTTTTGCACATTATATTCTAAAAAGATTACATGCCATACTTAAGTCTTATACATATCTTTTAAATAAAGAAAAATTACATTATAAAGGAGTTTGCAAAATTGATTGCAGAGATATCAAGACAAATTAGGCTACCTCACTCCTAAAGTATCGGGAGTTTTGGAAGCCTAAAGGTGTATTATATGTGTTTCATTTGGCTAGGTCGGTTCACTGTTGCGTATTTTCTCATTATTTTTCTTTTGATCGTAAATATTCTTGATTATACAAAACAGAAGGATTATTTGGAACGAAGGATGCTGCGATGTCATTGTGCTTTTTGGCTGTTAGTGTGTCACCAAGTCGATCATAGCAAACACAGAGCTGAAGGTGAGGTAACCAAGTGTAACAGGCTCGATTTATAAATGGACTATGCTCCGGCAGGGAAACCATTGTTGCAATCTTATACCATGAGATCGACTGTAATAAATCATTTCTCTCTAAATAGATATATCCAAGTCGGCAACAAATTTCTCCTCGAGGTCCATCATAAAGAAAAGAGTCGATACAGGAACGAATGGCATTGTCCCATTTTTCTTGGTGAAGATAACAATCAGCTAGTTTTCCACAAGCTTGGATATTATCTTCGCTCCAGCCCTTCCCTCCACTTAGAAACGTTGTGTACCATTTTATTGCTTTATCGTACAAGCCATGGTCTAAGCATTCATTTGCATAATAATACTGATCTCTTGGCTGGAGTTTTTCCCCTGACTTTAGTGCGGTTTCATAAATACGTAAGTTTCTATCATTATGTTCTTTTTCCTTGTTATGAGAGACGGATAGATCCGAACGAAGAATGTTTCCTGAAACCTCTAAATATTCATGGACAATTCCATACCATTTAAACTGCTTTTCCCTTTTAACAAGACGATTTCGCCTTGAACTAAATGTAGGGTTTCCCGCATCATCAAATGAAAGATGATACTCCATTGATACTGCATCGACATCATATGTTAGCGTTTTTTTTAAATCTAGAAATTTTTGTTGATTATCTTCAGTTAATCGATCATCGGCATCAAGCCATAATATATAATCTTTCGTAGCTTTTGAAAAAGCAAAGTTCCTAGCTGCTGAAAAATCATTGATCCATGTAAAGTCATAAATGCAATTTGTAAAAGCTTTTGCAATTTCTTTTGTGCGGTCAGTTGATCCTGTATCAACAATAATGATTTCATCAACGATATCCTTTATAGATTTTAAGCAATCCCCCAACGCTTCTTCTTCATTCTTGACAATCATACAAAGACTAATAGATATAGAGTTATTATTATCCATTTTCACACCTCCTTTCCCATTGTATTAATTAGTTAAAGAAAGGTGTTTAGGTGTGTACCTGTGATTTGATAGATTTCACGAAAGTTAGAATATTTCATAGAAAATGCGAAGGGTAATATGACTAATTTACATGGAGAAATGACCTTTATGTTGGTAAAATAACAGAAAAGTTAAATGGGAATTGTAATACCAGTTGCGTTTAATGCTCAAGATGTCAATATAGGTTTGGCATTGCATGATATTCTTAGAAAAGAAATACTTTTAACAATTTAAAATGATAAAATAAATGTAAATAACTTCAAAAGTTTGATGCATAGAGAGTTTAGCAATACTTCAATTCATCATAATTCACATAAAATCTTATAATCTTGGAGGAAATTGATGAGCATTCAGAGTCTTAATATAAAAAAAGATTTTACAATAGAGAACGGTGGACATATTCTATATTTTTCTACTAATAAATTACTTTATATAGATAATTTAGTTGCTTATGTGATAGACGGTATAATGCAGGGAAATACCATCATTATAATAGATGAACCTACAATTTATGAAGCTGTAAAAGTAGAACTTTTGAAAGCGTATTCTATTGAAGATTTACAGTATGTTTTCTTTGAAGAGTGTGATAGATATTACGGGATTCAAAGAGATTTTGATAGCGAAGTAGTTAGCAGAAATTTTGGACATATTCTTCAATCCTTTCCTAAAAATGATCGAACGATTCAAATTTGGGCAAAAGTCGTTTGGCGAAAACAAGAAGGGATTATTTCTAAACTGGAGAAATTTGAACAAAATGGAGACCGTGGAACGAAAGCAAGTCGTATGATTTCTGTATGTGCGTATGATAGTATGAAAACCCCGGCCAATTTACTTATGAAACTATTAAAAAATCATGATTATTTTATGACAGATACCGATTTAATCGTTTCGCCACTTTATGAAAAGTCTGGTACCATATTTCCTTCTCTCTCTACACAATCAAAAATGGATTCCGAAATTGATTATTTGAACAAAGACCTTGAGAATAAAACGAGGAGATTTAAACAACTATTTAATAGTATTTCAGATGCCGTTTATTATTTTAAGTTTTCTAAAGATGGATTGTCTGGAAAGTTCATTGAAGTAAATGAAGTTGCATATTCGCGGTTAGGATACACATATGAAGAAATGTTGAACCTGACTCCTTTTGATATTGATGTTCATGAAAAAAAGGAATTCTTGAAATTACTTGATACTATTTACCATAATGAAACAACAATATTTGAAACTATCCATATTTGTAAGGATGGGAGTCTTATACCTGTTGAGATAAAGACCGATATGTTAGTCGAAAACGGGGATTGTTATATCCTCACGGTGTGCCGTGATATATCGGAGAGGAAAAAATCCGAAGAATTTTACATAAATTCAGAGAAGCTTTCCATAATTGGAAAACTCGCTGCGAGCATTGCTCATGAAATCAGAAATCCTCTAACTACAATAAAGGGATTTATGAAACTCCAGCAAGAAGGAATGATATCTGATTTAGATATATACTCCATTATTGACTCAGAAATTGATCGGATCGAAACGATTGCAAGTGAACTTTTAATACTAGGTAAGCCAGTTTCTCAAAAATTAGTAGCTGCTGATGTAGGTAAATATTTGAAGGATGTTTGTATTGTCATGCAGTCACAAGCTAATTTGGATAATGTTTCAATAAATTTCGAAGCAGCTAAACAAGCGCTGTATTGTCATTGCAATGAGCAACAATTGAAACAAGTGTTTATGAATATAATAAAAAATGCCATTGAATCGTTAGACAATCATGGGTACGTCACTGTTTCAACCGACCGCACTGACAAAAGTGTATATATTAAAATCGCAGATAATGGTGAGGGTATACCTGATGAGGTTAAAGAGAAACTAGGACAGCCATTTTATACGACAAAAGAAAAAGGCACTGGGCTTGGCTTAATGGCTTGCTATAAAATTATAGAACAACATAATGGCAAAATTGACTTTACATCAGAAGTTGGTAAGGGAACAGTGTTTTCGATTGAATTACCATTAATAAAAGAAAGGAAACAAGGGGACGGTTCTCCTGTTTCCTAGGACTTGTGATAAAAGGAAAATAGATATCCTTAGCATCATCTAACAGCTTTAGTTGAATTACCACATATCTTTTATAGTGGTTATTTTTTGCGGGATTCACAATACTAGCTATACACAACAATAAAAAGACGATTACGTCGTCAAATGTAATCGTCTCTTTATAGTTGAGGATTTAATAGGGAAGGAGTATTAATTGAACTCAAATGTACGGCGAGGGAACAGATGATTCAAAGAGATTTATAGAATTCTAGAGTGAACATAATAGGCACTGGCGTTGTTTCAGTTACAACATTTCTTCCGGTATACGATCTGAGATAAGCGGAGATTTCAATGTGAAAAGACAATACAAGTCGGTAACCCATTTTGAGTTTGCAATTTTGAATGACAAATCATTCGTACCCTTGCGAAATGAGGTTGTTTCGGAAATTTTCATTGGCTTCTTCCATATTTAGGAGAGTAACATCATCTTTCCAGTTAAAGTTTCTTTTTCTGGCACGAATATATTGTCACGATCATTTTCATAACAAATCAAATGAATCCATGGTATTGGAATATAGGTAAAGATAATGGTGAGGGTATACCTGATGAGGCTAAAGAGAAACTTGGACAACGCGTCCACCCTTTTTGATACTTAATGAGGTTTGTTTTTGGCTCTAACAAATATTCAATAATCGTCATTGGAATGCTGAACATAAACGTTTTAAAAAAGGTGACGGCGATACTAGAGCTTTTTGTTGATTGATTATAATATATACAAAATAAAGGGAATAGTAGATAATCAGAGATTAAGCTAATATCAACCATTTAGAAATACAAACAGGATATTTAACCCACCCTTTTTTAACGATGTAGTTATCCATAATGGAAGATATAAACGCCTTGAACAAAAAAACGATTAACCAGTCTTTTGTGGGAGGTTTTCGAATTAAGGCAACAAAGCTGATTAACACTCCAACAGTAAGAAATGTTAAGTTTCTCTTCTCTAAAGTGTGTGTTAAACATAGAAACTTCCAAAGATCAAATCTAAAAACCAGGTATTTTAGATTCGGTTAATAATTGTAAAAATTTATTATATAAAGGTGACCTCCTCTGCCAGAATATATGCATAGGCCCTTTTAAAAAGCGATTGTTGAAGTGAACAGGGAACTTAACTATAAAAAAGGAAAGAGACAGAACAGAAATCACCAGTGCCAGTAAGGGATTCGATTTAAAAATCAGGCTGCAAGTATACATCAATAGATAGACTAGACTAGACCATAAGCTATTCCAATGATGATTGTACTGTATCACCCTCTCCTTATGTAAAAGATTTTCGATGACAGTAGAGACAACTGTCCATTTAATCGAATATGCAATCTTTGAACGGACTTTTTGCGGGGCATTGGACAAAAATAATAAAACAAGAAAAGGCGTAACAAAAAAGATATGTAAAGCTCTCAATACATTTATGGGTATACCGTTTGGGGAGAACTCCCATAAGAGTTTTCTTTGGTATATGTAATAATAGCTGGCATTAAAAAAGCTTACAAATACAAGGTTATTATAGTTCTTAGGTAACTTTGCCCATGTTTTACCTAAGATGTTTAAAATTAATATGAATACAATTAAAAGTATTTGTTTATTATGCATTTTCATTACGACAACCCCAAGTAAATAATTATAGAGTTATTCTAACCGGTAATTAAATTTCTTATTAAACTTAATGATGTATAAGAAGATTCAACAATCAAGAAGTTGTATGACTAGATTGCATTACAGGTATGTGGTACTTGGTCAAAATCACTTCACCGAGCTTTTTTAGTTGTACTTCAAGCAATTTTAGGTTTTTTTCATTGAAATGTTTTCTTCCGAGGGTTTTAATATAAATCTATCCTTCTTACATTTACTTACATTAAGATGGTGATTATGCGTAAACTATAGCTGTACCAGTCTACCACTTGTTGAAAGGATCATGTCATGCGGCATATCATACTATCTACATTCCTTGTTTATTTAAATTTACGAAAAGAAACCTGGCGACTCTTACCAAAATTCTTGAAAGCACTAACGTACATTATGTTTATTAATTCTTCTTATTACTATTTTTTTAAACGACGAATCCTGTGGGAGTTTCAATCCAATTGTTTGAATTTAAAAGGATTACGTGTTATCCATATCTTCTTTATCACGCCGTTACTGTTCTTATTATGCATGAAAGACCTTCCACAGGGGAACGTGAAATTACAAATTAAGCATATTCTTAAATGGTCTTTCAAATGTGCTTTCTGGGAATTTATTGGATTGAAAACAAAAATGCTTTTCTTCAAAAATGGCTGGAACATTTTTTGGTCATGGCTCATCTATATTTTTCTGTTTAGCTTCGGTTATATATACTCAAAGAGACCATTGCTTGTCTGGAAATTAAGTGCTCCTACCTTGCTTTTTTTCTTATTTAGATTTAAAGCACCATTGTATAGGATTTCGATACTGGGTCCGTTCTTTTTCTTCATAAGAAAGAAACAACCAACGCTTTAATATTTTCGATAACGTTCATTATTGGTGAATGAGAAGATTATAAAGTAAGTCTAATTCTCAAGAAGAGTAATTCCTCAATTACTATTTTTGCTCAGTCCGAAGAAGGGATTTGGGGTACATGATACTCGATTAATGGCAGAACTATTAAAATACGGTGAAGACAGTGTAAATCTATGATAGAGCAGGTTATATGGATCAGTACCCTTTGGCCGTAGAAAAATAAAGGAAGTTTGAGGTAGCGAGCGTTCTTTCAACAAGGGATGCTCTCTCTTCTATGTAATTTAAAAGAGAACTAATATTAATTGGGCTTTCCGTTCCAATTACTAAGATCCACCTTCGCAAACTTATATTCATACATTTTTAGAAACCTCCTGTGTGAGTAATATTATTTTTATACGTAATAAGAAGAATAGTAGTTTCAAAGTGAGTTAAGGATTTAAGAGGGAGGAAGTATTAATGAAGTAAACTCAACTGAAAGGCGAGGGGAACAGAAAATTCAATGAAATTTATGCGATTTCAAGAGTAGGCAGTGACGTTGTTTCAAGCTACAACATTTCTACCGGTATACGATCTGAAATAAGCGGAGATTTCAATGTGAAAAGACAATACAAATCGATCACCCCATTTTTGAGTTTGTAATTTTGAATGACAAACCCTTCATATCCTTGTGAAATGAGGTTGTTTCGGAAATTTTCATTGGCTTCTTCCATATTTAAGAGGGTGGCGTCATCTTTCCAGGTAAAGTTTCTTTTTCTAGCACGAATATATTCACAATATTTGTCACGATCATTCATAAACAAATCAAATGAATCCATGGTATTTGAATCATATATTTTAAGGTTTGGTTCATCTAAAAATAATTTGTAAATAAAGCCAGTTACTGGCTGATCAATTTGAATAACGACAGGCTTTCCATCTTCCCAGAATTCCGTTTCAGACTTTTGAAATACCGTCTCCGTCCCTATTGCATATGGTTTGGCTGATTGAATATCAGATGTAAGCCAAAATCCAATAGTACCAATCACCTTATCTGTGTTTTGAATCTTTTCTTCACTAGTGAAATCTTCAACTTCATTCATCGTACCAAAATAAGCGATCATTTTTCATACCTCCCATTTATAGCTTAGATTGCCCCATTCTGCGTTTATCATTTATGGATTGGCTCACTAAAAACAGTCTGTACGAACCAAAGATTGGAGTCTATAGGTATGGATAGAAAGAACATATGATTTTTAAAAATGGATAAACTGAAGGAAGAATGAAGAAAGGAGTTGTGAAATATGACCAAAAAATATAATAAAGGCGGCAGCCGCAATCAAAACGCACCAGAATTACACGGGAAAACTCCAGCTAGCGGTGACAACAATAAAGGGAATCATAAGAATAAAGGTTAAAAGGTGAGAACCAAGAGTGGCATTTCTTTTTAGGTAAAGGGGAGTGATTAGGACACTCTCCTATAATAAAAGAGCACAAAAGATTCTTGCATAAGCTTAAGATTGGAAAATACAGTATCTAATAAAAAATTTTTTTAGGCTATATTGAAACAATTTTCCAAAATCGAATTCAAGTAAAATAAAAACCAAAGCACATGTACGAATATCGATGCGTTTTGGTTTTTTATTGATATTTAGGTTAATTTCTAAGGTGTGATTACTATAAACGCCAAATGAAAAATTAAACGGAACGAACCTTGCGAAATACGCTGCTAGAATACGGAATTGTCCGGTAAATAAGTATGGTTCATCTTATTCGTTCGTTTTATTTGTTTTTGCCAGTGTTAGAAATATGATAATCAGAGAAAAGGCTGTTAACGCTAAAAAAGGAATAGTCATGAACCCTAACCAGTTAATATACTCAGCACTACAAGGGACCCCGCTTACACATGGTTTAATTGGAGCAAATCCGGGAACTTTTTGAATCAAATAATGGTATAACGATATACTCCAACCGATTATGGCCAGCGGTAAAACAAATTTTTTTACAGATGAATCATCTTGAAATGTACCTATCCCTAGTATGACAACTAATGGATACATGAAGATTCGTTGATACCAGCATAACTCACAAGGGATAAACTCTTTGATTTCACTAAAATAGAGGCTGCCGAGTGTTGCTACAACTGATACTAACCAAGCAATGTATAGAGCGTATTGTCTGATGTATGCCATGGCCTATTTTCCTTCTAATTCTTGCTCAATCAGACTTTTAATTTTTTCATAATCAAAGGGATCTTCTAACATGATGTCATTTACCATAATAGTTGGAGTGAGCTCGATATTATAATCATTAACTAACTGATTATCCTTACTTACTTCATTCATTTCTGTTTGATTTTCTAGACTGTCTTGTAACTGTTTAACATCTATTTCTGGAATCGCACTAGCTATTTCAAGAACCTTTTCATTCGTTAACCATAAATCATCGTGTGACTCCATAGGTGGTTGTTTATCAAATATGGCTTTGTGAAAAGTCCAATAGTTCTCTGGAGATTGCTTTAATACGGCTTCAGCTGCAAGTGCACCCGTTTGTGATTCTTCCCCGTGAAATAATACATTAATATAGGAAAACTTCACTTTCCCTGTATCCACATAATCATTTATTAATTGAGGAAAAACCGTTTCACCCCACGACTTACAAGCAGGACATTTAAAATCTCCAAATTCAACAACGGTTACAGGAGCAGATTCCTCACCAAATAGCGGCTGGCCTTCAATGGGTGGTTGCTCTTCAAATACAGTAACTTCAGGATCTTGATTTGAAGATTTTGCGTTATTTAATAAAACGATTGCCACGAGTATACCTATAATGACAATTGTTAAAACAAATAAGATTTTAACTGGTGATTTTGAATTAGTTTTCATTACATTACCCTCTCTTAAATACTTGTCATTAAACTTAAAGACTATCATTCCCTCAGTCCCTCAACACATTGTAGCAAGGAATGATTAATAATGAAACAATCATTTGATTATATTATTGACAAATTCAAAAACGAAACATAGACTATAATCAAATAAGAATTTGATTGAAGGTGGAAGCAATGAGTCAAAAGGTAAAGCAAAATCATGATACGTGTGAAATTTTTTGTTATGACGAAGAAAAGGTAAAGCGGGTTACAACTGTAGTAGAAGCTGAAAATCTCGCTCCAGTAGCAAGCATATTCAAAGCTCTATCTGACGAAACAAGATTGAAAATAGCTTACTCTTTATTACAGGAAGGAGAGCTATGTGTTTGTGATGTAGCCAACATTATTGGTTCAACGATGGCTACAGTCTCCCATCATTTACGTCACCTGCGTAATTTAGGGATTGCCAAGAGCCGAAAAGAAGGGAAATTAGTCTTTTACTCTTTAGACGATGAACACGTCAGAATGCTTGTTGAAACAGCAGTTGTGCATGGTAGAGAGGTGGAAAAATCGTAACTAACGAGGTGACTGAGGACACCAACGACAGGTGATTTGTTATCACATTTGCAAAATGATTGGAGGTATATCACATGACAGCTAAAGAAGAGAATGCTTCCACACCTCGGACAACCTACTTACTATCCGGTCTTCATTGAGCAGGTTGTGCTGCTCAGGTTGAGCAGAGAGTTTCGGAATTGCCAGGGACGATTAAAGCAACCATTAACTTTGGTGCTTCTAATCTCATTGTTGAAGGTAATGTGCCGCACGAGAAGGTTATGAAAGAAGCAGAAAAAGAAGGCGTTACGGCAAAACCAATGGGTATAAAAGAAGATGATGAGCCTAAGCCCTTCTTAAAAGCCCATAAGGATTCAATTATTACAGGTCTATCCACAGTTCTATTTCTTGTTGGTTTGACTTTGGGATTAACAGGTTTTGATACTCTTGAAATTTCTTTGTATGCTCTTTCTATTATTATTGGCGGCTATAAAACAGCCCGCAGTGCGATCTATGGCCTTAAAAAATTGAATTTTGATATGAATGTTTTAATGGCAATTGCCGTTGTTGGTGCTGTGGCCATCGGGGAATGGATAGAAGGGGCATTAGTCGTGATCTTCTTCTCCCTCAGCAATACGCTTTCTGTCTACACGTTGGAGAAGGCTCGTAACTCTATTAAAGCACTAATGGGTCTTGCTCCGAGAGAAGCGACCATTATAAGAAATGGAACGGAAATGAGTCTTGCCGTTGAAGAGATCCAAGTGGATGATAGTATGATCGTAAAGCCAGGTGAAAAAATTGCGATGGATGGGTTGATCGTCAAAGGTTCTTCTTCCATTAATCAGGCTGCGATTACAGGTGAATCCATGCCAGTTGATAAAGAAGTAGGGAATGAAGTCTATGCCGGTACGATTAATCAGCAGGGATCTATTCAGGTTAAAGTAACAAAACGAGTTGAAGATACAACATTAGCTAGAATCATCCATCTTGTCCAAGAAGCACAAGGTCAGCGAGCGAAGAGTCAAGAGTATATAGACAAATTTGCAAGCATCTATACACCAGTTGTAATTGCACTTGCTGTGTTGCTTACGATTATTCCACCATTATTTTTTGGAGGAGTATGGGACGATTGGATCTATAGAGGCTTAGCACTCCTTATCGCCGCATGTCCGTGTGCACTTGTCATTTCAAGTCCTGTTTCGATTATCTCGGCAATCGGAAACGCAGCTAAAAATGGTGTGTTAATTAAGGGTGGTGTGTTCCTTGAAGAAGCAGGGGCAATCAAGGCTATTGCCTTTGATAAAACTGGAACACTTACGGTAGGTCGCCCTGAAGTAACAGATATTATAACAATGAATGGTATTTCGGAAAAGGAATTCTTAGCGATTTCTGCAGCAATAGAGAAATATTCGGAGCACCCCTTAGCAGCAGCGATTGTCCGTAAAGCGGAGCGTGAGAGAATCGACTTTCCTGAAGCTGAAGACTTCTCTTCCATAACAGGAAAAGGAGCGAAAGGCATGGTAGAAGGGCTAACCTACTATATCGGAAACTCTCGACTTTTTCACGAGTTGAACATGGATATAAAATGGATCGAAAAGGATATTGAACGACTGCAACACGAAGGAAAGACAGCAATGATCTTGGGAACGAAGGAGAAATTAATTGGTGTTATTGCTGTTGCAGATGAGGTACGTGAATTAAGTAAAGATGCGATTACTAGATTAAAAGAAGCTGGGATCGAACATACGATTATGCTGACTGGAGATAATCAGGCAACCGCACAAGCAATTGCTCAGAAAATTGGCGTTGATGATTTCCGGGCCGAATTACTTCCAGAGGATAAAGTTAAGGCAGTGAAGGAGCTTCAAAAGAAATACGGCAAAATTGCGATGGTTGGTGATGGGATAAATGATGCACCGGCGATGGCTACATCCAACTTAGGGATAGCAATGGGTGTTGCTGGAACAGATGCTGCCCTTGAGACAGCTGATATTGCATTAATGGCCGATGATCTAACAAAGCTGCCATTTACTGTTCGATTGAGCCGAGCAACCCTTCGGAATATTAAACAAAATATATGGTTTTCAAACGGGATAAACTTCATTACTATGATTCTCATTGTACCAGGATTTGCATCGTTACTGTTCGTTGCTCTAGCCGATGTATTAGCTGCTGTACTTGTCGTATTAAATGCAATGAGGCTTATGAGGATAAATCCGTTAAAATAAAAACTTGATTAAGTAAAGAGGCTGGGACATAACTACAGTGTTTAACTAAAATACCGAACAATGCAATAATGTAGCGGATGAATATACGCAGACTCCTGCGGGATGAAAAAGAGGCCACTGAAAAAGGTGTGATCTTCACCTTTCTTTAGTGAAACATAGGGACGGTTCGGGACTGGTGAAAAAGTCGATTAATTAGTCTTTTTATCTCGAAATTAGGAATTAGTTATTAGAAATTAAATACATCCTTCGGATTTAAACAGAAAAAACCCCCTAAATGGTATAATA
>NZ_JAGKSQ010000001.1 GCF_017939705.1 Halalkalibacter suaedae | reverse complement strand
AACCGTAAGGTTTTCCCCCTTCAAAGTTAAAATCATTAAAAATTCATTGAATTTTTAGTTTTGACTTTGAAATTTTGTCATTAACTAAAATTGGCTAATTATAAAAGGTACTTTTTCACCAGTCCCGGACGGTTCTCGTGTTTCTTTTTAAGAGTGATGAAAAAGCAATAAAATAAAAAAAGGGAGCTGCCTTCACCATACTTAATGGGGGGGCAGCTCCCTTTTTTTGTGCCAATTTTTAGGTGCGGCTCATAAAAGTGTAAAACCCGCTCATAACGTGGCAGATTCGGCTCATAACATAGCAAATCTCGCTCATAAATGTCCCAATCCGGCTCATAAAAGAGAATTACCCTTTAATAAACAGCTAAACACAGCTGTGAGGAGATCTTTTTCATAGAAAAAAACTGAAAATTAACTGATGTTTTTATAAAACAGTTCATTTAAAGAGCAAAATGAATGAGAGGTATGTGAGACGCTGTGAGACGCTGGGGACGGTTCTTGTGCTTTTTTTACTTTTGGGATTAAGTCAATATGAGTGAGGACGAGGTTGGTGGTGGGTTTAAAGGCTTCATGATAGTTTGTTCATTTGAATCTAAGCAGGGTATGAGATTGAAAGTTTAATTGCGGAAACGCGAGAACCGTCCCCTTGTTCAAAAAAGTGATGGTTTGTTCAAAAAAGTGTTAGAAGTAGGCGAAGGCGTTATTATATAAGGATTTATTTGGGTGCAAAATTGTGTCATAGACAGTCTATATTTATGGTTGTTATGATAAAACACGAATTGGCGCTACATAAATGAACATTCCCCCTAGACATAGAAAGAGAGCAACTGATGAGGTTAAAAGTAGCATCAAGTTGCTTTTTTTTGTGACTATATGGAAGCGTTTACAACACGGGTGTGCCATCTAAAAGAAAAACTGAGGAGGTGAATGGGTAAAGAGGTCAATTTCAGCGTCAATCTTTTCTTTGGCAAGGTGAAGACATTATCTTATCCATAGGGAGTGAAATTGAAGCATGAGGATATCAAGGAATTCGAAGAGGCTATTTGCATTATTTACAGCGTTTTTACTGATTTTTTCTAATTTTTCGTACGCTTTAGCGGTGGAGACTACAAATACAGATACGTATTCTGTGTTGGCTGAGACTGATTTTGAAGATGGCGATGCATGGGGATTCTCACCTGGTGGCGGTGCGGAGGCTGTTGTGACAGCTGATGAGGCTGGGAATCAATACTTACGTGCGACTGGTGCGGGGAGTGGAGAACGTAGCATCACCAAGACGCTTGCGGAATCAACAAATAACTCAGAGGTTCTTTTTACCTTTGATTGGAAGCCAGAGACTGTATCCACTGAGTTAAACTCCAGTCAAGTTCAGTTTAACGATATCAACGGAAATCCAATTTTCCGTATCGTTAAAGCAGGCGGAACGGATGGAGAGATCAAGTATGGCGTTGGGACGACTGGAACAGATTTATCGAATGATACTGCTGTGACTGGGATTAGTACAGATGGAAGCTGGTTAACAGTTGAAGTGTTATTTGATTTTAATAATGAAAGTGTTTCACTTTCGATGAAGGATAAAGCAGATGAAACAGCGAGCTTTTCTGCTGCGGATATCGATCTTAGTACGATCAACTATGTGAACCAAATTGCCGAGGTTTCGATTGATGGGAACCGTGCTGGCGGAAATAATTTGAGTTTTGTTACAGGGCTGGACAATGTAACGATTCATGGCTCTGCTGAACCTGCACCAGCTCAAGGTGAGCAAAATATCGTGTCCATTGTATCTGCATTTGAAACAGCATTTACCGTTCCAAAAAATGTGGCGAAGGAAGATGTGATTTCATTTTTCCCAAGTGCTGTTGATGTACAGCTTGAAAATGATGTTGTCGTCGAGGTCGGCGTTGGATGGGATAGTGTTGACTATGATCCAGCGGCGAATGGTACGTATACATTTACAGGTGTTTTAAATACAGAGGATGTACCAAATGTGACAAACGGCAATGACATCAAGTCAGAAGTGACTGTAACGGTTGCGGAAGCAGGTGGAATGCCTGAAATTGGTGGGTACGAGGGTGTCTATTATAGTGATTTCGGTGATGTGGTTGAAGTGGTTCCTGTCAACTGGGGCTTCACAACTGCAGCTGCAACCCTTTCGATTAACAAGGAGGATGTTGCAGGAAACACGACGCCAAAGCTGCAATACAGTATCGCATCAATCCGGTGGCCGTGTGGCAACGAAGACCTTTGATTCTGCTGTAAAAGGGGCAGAAATGCTCGTAGCCTTTGATTGGTATCCAGGAAAGAACAATGATAAAGGGGACCGTGCATACGAAAATGGCGGTGAATTCCGAATCATGGATAGCTCTGGTAATACCGTCTTTACATTAAATAATACAAATAATGCTCCACTTTCGTATTTTGCAGGAGGTCAAGCACCTGTACAGACTGCAATTACGGATCCAGAAGCGTGGTACGACATTGAGGTTGGGTTCGATTTAATTGCGAACGAAGTAACGGTTTCTCTTGAAAATCAGGATTTAGGTATTGATGAAGAGTACACGTCTTCATTAGAAGGAGTTGCGTTTGATGGTTCGATTTCAACGCTTCGTTTAGTTGGGATGCGTACGTCGGGGAATAATCACACGTGGACAACATACTTAGATAACGTCGGCATCTATAGTGTCCCGATTGCTGATAACACGATTACAAAAGTAGATCAACTTTCCTATCATCGTGTCTATGTAAATGAAACAACGGAAGACCTTTCATCGATTGGTTTACCAGAAACGGTTACTGTCACACTAGCTGATAACAGCAAGCAAGAAGTGGCAGTAAGTGAATGGGCTGAAGTTGGAGCAGCTTGGAATCCAAGCGAGCCTGGTGTTTATGAATTTAATGGAACACTAGCGGAGACCGATGGCGTTCAAAATGATTTCGAGCGTTCAGCTCAGTTATATGTCTATAATCGTCTAGCTCCACCTGAGAACGCACGTCAAATGGAATGGTTAGACCGAAGCGTGGTTGCTATTAATTCAGAGGATGGGATTTTTATTAGCTGGCGCTTGTTAATTGATGAATACGACCAAGACGTGACATTTAATGTGTATCGTGGTGGGAAGAAGTTAAATGATGAGCCTTTGACTGTCACAAACTTTGTTGATCCAGACGGGACACCTGGAACAAAGTATACAGTCGAAACCTTAGTGGATGGTAAGAAGAAGAAAAAGAAAAAGGAAAAACATAAAGTGAGAGCATCAAGTACAGACTACCTTTCAATCCCGATGCAAAAGCCTGAAGGTGGAACGACGGCAACAGGGGACTACACGTATAGTGTCAATGACTCTGGTGTTGGTGATTTAGATGGCGATGGCGAGTATGAAGTCATCGTAAAATGGTATCCATCCAATGCGATTGATAGTTCACAGCAAGGCATGACAGGACCAACGATTTTCGATGCTTATAAGCTTGATGGAACGCTTTTATGGCGGATTAACATGGGGCATAACCTTACATCAGGTGCACATTACAACCAATTTATTGTCGCTGACTTTGATGGGAATGGAAAGAGTGAATTCCTTATTAAAACAGCAGATGCCACGACATCTTATGGCGTGACTGATGGCAAATTTGATAGTGAAAAAGTAATGAGTGTAATTGGAAATGCTGAAGATGATGGCAAGTGGGTGAATGAAGCAGGTCATGTGTACGGTGGACCTGAGTACATCTCGGTATTTAACGGGGAAACAGGTAAAGTGATTGATACGATTGATTATGCATTCCCGCTCGGAGATGTAGCATCTTGGGGCGATACATGGCATAACCGTTCAGACCGTTTCTTATCAGGGGTTGCTTATCTTGATGGTGAAAAGCCAAGTGCCCTTTATGGCCGTGGTTACTATGGAAGAACCACATTTGTTGCCATGAGCTTAGTTGAAGGCAAGCTAGTGGAAGAGTGGACATTTGATTCAGATGAAGAAGGCCGCGGTGGCAGATTAGGGTACCATAGTTTATCAACAGGCGATGTCGACAATGATGGCTTTGATGAAGTCATTGCTGGTTCGTTAACATTAGACGAAGACGGAAGCATCCTCTATGCGATGGACGGGGAAATGTATCGTGAAAAAGGCTCACATGGCGATGCCCTTCATGTCGGTGCGTTTGATCCAGACCGTGAAGGATTACATGTGTTTGGTGTTCATGAGGACCCAGCCGTTGCATCTGTCGAACTTCATGACGGGGCGACTGGTGAAACATTACAATCGTATTATGCATATGTCGATGCAGGCCGTGGTGTCGCAGCAAACATTACATCAGCACCTGGCTATGAATTCTGGGGAACGGGTGGCCATACTCCTGAAACAGGCGGAGGCATCTACAACGTTCAAACAGGACTTGTAGACGACAGCTTTAGAGATGCAGGATTGTCGGTGAACTTCAAAACCTATTGGACTGGTGATCTGTTACACGAGTTATTAGATGATACTAGGATCACAAAATATAACGAAAAAACAGGTAAATCGGAGCTCGTTCGCCAATTTGACGGCGTGATGAGTAGCAATGGAACAAAAGCAACACCAACCTTATCTGCGGATATCCTTGGTGACTGGCGTGAAGAAGTGCTACTCCCGACAACGGATAGCTCTGAGCTTCGCATTCATAGCACAACGATTCCGACTGATTACAGAATGTACACACTCATGCATGACACCGTGTACCGCATGGGAGTCGCATGGCAAAACTCAGCTTATAATCAGCCGCCTCATCTAGGATTCTATCTAGGTGAAGACATTAGGGAGCAAGTGCTGGCTGGTGAGTTGGAGACACCAGATGTGACGTATACGAATGATCCGGATGAGAAGAAGGGTAAAGGGAAGAAGAAAGGGAAGAAGTAGACGTAGACGTGGGGACGGTTCTCATGTTTCTTTCTAAAGAAGTAATAAAATAAAAAAGGGAGCTGCCTCGGCCATACTTAATGGAGGCAGCTCCCTTTTTTGTCCAATGTTTTGGTGCGGCTCATAAAAGTGTGAAACCCGCTCATAAGGTGGTAGATTTGGCTCATAACATAGCGAATCTGGATCATAAATCTCCCAATCTGGCTCATAAGAGAAAATCACTCTTCAATAAATAGCTGAACACAGCTATGAGGGGGGCTTCTTCATAGAAAAAAACTGAAAATTGGCTGGAGTTTTTATAAAATCGTTCATTTTAAAGAGCAACATGAATGGAAAAGCCAGCCGAGATTTTGGTGCGGCTCATAAAAGTGTGAAATCCGCTCATAACGTGGCAGATTCGGCTCATAACATAGCGAATCTGGATCATAAGTCTCCCAATCCGGCTCATAAAAGAAAATCACTCTTCAATAAACAGCGGAACACAGCTATGAGGGGGTCTTCTTCATAGAAAAAAACTGAAAATTGGCTGGAACTTTTATAAAATCGTTCATTTTAAAGAGCAACATGAATGGAAAAGCCAGCCGAGATTTTGGTGCGGCTCATAAAAGTGTGAAATTCGCTCATAAGGTGGTAGATTTGGCTCATAACATAGCGAATCTGGATCATAAATCTCCCAATCCGGCTCATAAAAGAAAATCACTCTTCAATAAACAGCTGAACACAGCTATGTGGAGGTCTTCTTCATAGAAAATAACTGAAAATTGGCTGGAACTTTTATAAAATCGTTCATTTTAAAGAGCAACATGAATGGAAAAGCCAGCCGAGATTTTGGTGCGGCTCATAAAAGTGTGAAACCCGCTCATAACGTGGCAGATTCGGCTCATAACATAGCGAATCTGGATCATAAATCTCTCAATCCGGCTCATAAAAGGAGAAACCGGCCGAGTCGGTAAACAGCGGGGGAAGGTCCATAAGATAACAAGAATTATTAACAATGCGATCTGCTTATTTCTGCTAAACTATGATTAATAGAGAGGAGAGTCAATATGGAAGTCATCTATTTTGCAGGTGGTTGTTTATGGGGTGTCCAGGCTTTTATAAAAACGTTGCCTGGAGTTACGTTCACAGAAGCGGGAAGAGCGAATGGGACAAGTGATACACTTGAAGGTGAGTATGATGGCTATGCCGAATGTGTAAAGACCGAATTTGACCCGACGGTTGTAACGATTAAGGAATTAATGGGGTATTTCTTTGAAATCATTGATCCATACAGTTTAAATAAACAAGGACAGGATGTTGGTAAGAAATACAGAACAGGAGTATATAGTGAAAAGCCTGAGCACTTGGAAGAGGCGAAGGCGTTTCTTAGTGAGAGGAATGATTATGATCTTATTGTTGTTGAAGTCTTACCTCTGACAAACTATGTGAGAAGTGCAGAAGAACATCAGGATAGGTTAGCTAGATGTCCAGATGATTATTGTCATATTCCTGAAGAGATATTAAGTAAGTATACATAAGGGAGAATATAAAAGACTGTAATTCACTGGCAACACTCGCCATTTGTCGAAGGGTTGGTATGCTTCTTCCTTTGAGAAAAGGCAGTAATAATCATGGGAACATTCTTGAACTCTTAAGAGAAGTTCTTTCCAGAATATTATACTAGAAGACAAGAAAACCATCCGTCTCCGTAGGAAGTAGGATGGTTCTCAACAAAAATATTAAATTATTTTCAACCTATTCCTGTCCTCTTAACTTAATTCTTCTGACAATCTCACTGATGACTGGTATAATGTCGCTTCACCAAAATGAAAGTTTTCTTTTTGGCAAAATGTGATCAGGTCTTTAAACCCAGCGGAAATGGCCTCGAATAGGTGCTCTTTTTGGATCAGGGAGGAAGTGTGCTCTGTGTCGTTAAACTCACCCTTCACTTGAAACAGAAAGTCCTGTTTTTCTCTTTTGATTGTCACATCAATTGGATAATCCAATAAGGTAATGGCATACTGGTCTTCTGTTGAAGCTGTTAATACATGCGTCAAATCTGACCAGGTTTCAAATAGATCTTGTGTTGGATGGTTTTCTGATAGGATGGTTTCGTTCCCTCGTTTAACTTGGATGTAGCCTGCTAGATATTCATGATTTTCATTTTCTAATGCCTTTTTTACAGCAATTGGTGCCAATGGATCATCAATTGGTAGATAGAGAGAACGGCTATCGGTTAAATAGCCAAGCTCTGGGATGTGATTGACTACGAAGCTTTTTATTTCTAAATCGTTTTTCATGTGAATGGACCCCCTATTTTACAAATAATCGTAGGGACGGTTCTCATGTTTCCTCCGATTAAGCTGATAAAAATAATGAACTAATCAAGAAAATAATATATGATTAATCAAGAAGTACTACCTTTAAAAAAAGTCGCCCTCCTGTAATTCGCTCTACAATCACACTACAATATCATTTCAATCTACAAAGTACTACCAAACCCCACATATGAAAAAATCATACTAACCCCATGACCTTGAGTCACTAGAAACACAAGTCCGTTCTCACACTAGCATTACCACTATTTTACTTTTTTAAATGAAACGTATCAACTTCCCCTTTTCAGTCTATGTCACAGCACAAAAATACTAAAAAGTTGGTGGTGGCGATGCCTCGAGAAGCTAGGCAAATAAGTAAGACCGGAGTATATCATGTAATGTGGAGAGGGTCTGCGGGTCAGGATATTTTTCATGATGACGTGGACCGAATCAAGTATCTAGAAATCCTTCTGAAATACAAAGATAATACTAATATAGAAATCTACGGATGGTGCTTGATGAGCAATCATGTACATATCCTGTTGCGGGAGGGGGATGAGACGCTCTCTGCGACCATGAAGCGAATTGGTATTAGTTACGTAGCTTACTATAATTGGAAATATCAAGTGAGAGGGCATCTTTTCCAGGACCGATTCAAAAGTGAGAACGTCGAGACAATTAGTTATCTAATGACCGTGGTAAGGTATATCCATCAAAATCCTGTGAAAGCAGGCTTGATCGACGAGGTGGCCAATTGGAAATGGAGTAGTTGCGACGAATATTATGGGGGAAGGGTTTATCCTCGGGGACTCTTAAATGATGATTTTATACTTAAATACTTTTCTGACAATCAAGAGATCAGTCGAAATCATTTTCGAGAGTTTAATGAGAGGCCTAATCAGGATGCCTGCCTTGATGAACCGATCTACAAGCGAAGATGTTCCGATGAAGAGGCACGGATCGAGATTCAAAAGATCCTAAGAGAAATCCCTATTCCCCAACTAAAAACCCTCCCCAGAGAGTCCCGCAACGAATTGTTACGAGAGATTAAGCAAATTGACGGGTTATCACTACGACAGGCAGCAAGAATTTTGGGCGTTTCTGCTAGTCTTGTTTCTAAGGTGTGAGGTAGGGGAAACGCGAGAACCGTCCCTATGTTTTTCTATGTTTTTCACCACTCACGGGATAAAATAGGATAAAACCATTTGACACCACGCTTGTTGTAAGAGAACCCTCGCATGTCGAGAAGTAAATGAGAAGCATACCCCAAGCATGCAGCGATCGATATATGATTGAGCTCGTAATAGGACTGGAACATAGAGGCAACCCAAGTGAAATAAATAAGTCCTAATAAGCTATGAGTAATTCCACGGTGTGGAGAGAAAGCAGCAACCCCAAAAAAGATGCCTAACCCAACTAACCAACTGATGGAAAAGTATACTCCGAAACCAACGAAACACAATGATGTTACGATGTTCATTGTTTTCGGTTTAATAAAACGCATAGAAGCAAAAGTAGAAGCAATTAAAACAGTAGCCCCTATCCATAAATCATGTTTTTGATATAATATTAAGTAGGCAGCGAGGCACACTCCTAGTAAGAAAATTAATTTTCGTACAAGAGAATATGAAATAGTCATTCTTCTTGATAGCTTGCCATTTGTATCTAAATCAGGTGCCAGGCTAGCGAATGAACTGACTCCAATAATAAGTGAAGTTTCGATTAAATCATTGTTTCTAATAAAAGCTATTGCAGCACCGGTCGCACCTCCAATTAATAGGTGTTGTGTTCCTTTCATGTAAATCCTCCTTATATGAGTGCTTGTCACTTACAAAAAGAAGTAACCGCCCATCACTCTGACCAAAGAGTGGGTGGTTACTTCTTTTCAGTATGAACCTTGAAATTGGTCAGCCGCTCTTCAGCTTCATGCGGCATGTAGCTACGATTTATTTTAGATTAATTGCTTTCATTATACATGAATATGGATCTATTGACAGACAGCATGTGGGCCCCGCTCATAATAGTGGCACTTCGGCTCATAACTATCAGATCCGGCTCATAACATAACCAATCCCGCTCATAAGTATCGCTAGTTGGCTCATAACCGAAGCTGTTCCTTTGTTAAACAGCTTGATTTGGTCGTGAGGGAGGTCTTCTTCTGGGAAAAGGATTGAGAAATGGCTGGAGGTTAGTTAGATTAGATCAATTTTCAGTGATTAGTGAATGAAAAGCCAGCCGTTGTTTGGGTCCCGCTCATAAAAGTGGAAACTTGGCTCATAACCTATCAGTTCCCGCTCATAACATAGCCAATCCCGCTCATAAGTGTCGCTAGTTGGCTCATAACCGAAGCTATGCCTTTGTTAAACAGCTTGATCTAGTCGTGAGGGAGGTCTTCTTCTGGGAAAAGGACTGAGAAGTGGCTGGAAGTTAGTTAGATTAGATGAATTTTCAGTGATTAGTGAATGAAAAGCCAGCCGGTGTTTGGGTCCCGCTCATAAAAGTGGAAACTTGGCTCATAACCTATCAGATCCCGCTCATAACATAGCCAATCCCGCTCATAAGTGTCGCTAGTTGGCTCATAACCGAAGCTATGCCTTTGTTAAACAGCTTGATCTAATCGTGAGGGAGGTCTTCTTCTGGGAAAAGGACTGAGAAATGGCTGGAGGTTAGTTAGATTAGATAAATTTTCAGTGATTAGTGAATGAAAAGCCAGCCGTTGTTTAGGTCCCGCTCATAATAGTGAATATTCGGCTCATAAAGTATCAGTTTCCGCTCATAACATAGCCAATCCCGCTCATAAGTGTCGCTAGTTGGCTCATAACCGAAGCTGTTCCTTTGTTAAACAGCTTGATCTGGTCGTGAGGGAGGTCTTCTTCTGGGAAAAGGATTGAGAAATGGCTGGAAGTTAGTTAGATTAGATCATTTTTTAACAAAAAAGAAGTAACTGCCCAGCACTCCTACCAAAGAGTTGGGTGGCTACTTCTTCATACAACTCCAAAACTACTCAATCGCTCTTCATGCGACATGTCGGAAACGCGAGAACCGTCCCCCCGTCTCCCGCCCCGTCCCCGCTACACGCCTAAATCCTCAAGTAGGTTCACTAACTCTGTTAATTCATTAATTTTCTGCAGTAGTTGAGAGTTTTCTAATTTCTCGAGTGCCACTTCGCCATTTGTCATGTTGCTTTCGATCAATTCTTTAATTTGTTCACTTTGATCTACTACTTGTTGATGGATGTCTTCTGCTATTACTGGAACCTCTGTTTGACTAAAGTCTTCAATTTCCGTTAACATAACCGCTAATGTTTCTTCTAATTCAGCTTTGACTTCGGGATTACCTATTGCTTCTTGGATCATCTGTGGGGCTTCCTGTCCAAAGTCATTCCAGGTGTTAATATATTCTGTAGCTTCAGTAACATAGTCTAAGGACTGATTAACATCCTCCAATAAGGAACAGCCACTCAGTAGTAAAGAAAAAAATATAGTAAATAGGATTAAGGTTTTACGCATGTTTTTCCTCCTGTTATCATTATTATTTCATTCTATTTTTTACCTTTTTTATTATGATTGGCATTAGTTTTTCAGTTGCCAATTTTTTGCCTTGTTTTAGAATTAAACCTTTTATCAAACGTTTGACGGCCAATATTCTCGCCTCCTTTCGTGCACTGTTGTAGGGTATTTTCTTAAAAGAACAGAAAAGACCCTTGTCAGAAATGTACTGACAAAGGTCTCGTGAACAGAAATAATATCTGCCAACAAAGCCGGGGATTAAATCCCGTAATGACGACTTTGTTGTATGACTACTCCCCTTTGGGATATAATATTGGTTTTATATTCATTATAATATAGTAATAGAAAAGGTCAATGTTTATTAAGAAGGAAGAAATAGATGTTTCGGATGTATTTCTAGCTACGTAGAGTAGTGAGTTTTTGATTATAAAAAAGAAGAGGTGTGAAAATGAGTAGAAAGTTTACATATGTATTAAAAAAGGCTCCGACGTTTTTTCAATTAGTTTTAAATGTGTCTCTGCTTTTCTTAGCAGCTATTCTTTCGTTTTTGTTAGTACAAGAGTTGTTCGCTTTTTCCTACATAATATGGACAGATGGTGTGAATGACTATAAGGAATTTCTCGCTAGGATCCTTATCTTCTTTCTCTATTTTGAGTTTATTGCAATGATCGTCAAATATTTCAAAGAGGATTACCATTTTCCATTAAGATACTTTATGTATATTGGTATTACGGCAATGGTTAGATTAATCATCGTTGACTATGATGAACCCATCGACACGTTGATTTATTCACTTGTGATCTTGGTGCTTATCATTGGCTATTTCATTATGAATATCACCCCACGTGAAAGACCGGAAGTAAATGCTTTATTGAAGAGGGAGAAGGAAGACTAAAGACTAGGGGACGGTTCTCGTGTTTCATAGTCGTGGTATGGTGTGTTAGTTTAAGTCTTTAGGATTGGGGTTTAGGCAGCTGACGGATGGATAAAAGCTTTATGGCGTCGTAAGTAGGGCGTCAGTTTAGAATGAGAGCCTTTGAGAAGTTACTCACAAAGGCTCTCATTTATTTTCTGTGAAATGATCTGCAACACGCTGGAAAATGGTTGATAACTCTTCAGTTATAAACGGAGTTTTCCACATTTACGAGATACCCACAGGCTAAATTACCTTTCATGCAAAAATTGTAGCGATATCCACAGGGTGAATGGAAGAACACGATTTTGGTACATCTCAATGTCTACCTTCAGTTTAACGTGCTAATCTTGAAGTTTTGCTTTTGAACATGTAATACAAGAGAATATTGATTAATGCACCGACTAGACCAGATAGTAAGAGACCATAGATGGTTAAGGCACCATACATTTCTCTTGAATTGTTGACAATTTCACCAAGCTCTAGGGAGAATATTTGCATTTTCACATTCATTTCTATATTCATAAAATCTAGAGCCAGTGGAACAAAAATAACTAAGAGTGCATACAGAAGAACAAAAATGAAAAAACCTGTAGATACTTTTTTAAATACTTTCATGTTTTTTTCGCCCCCTTATTAGATTTTTTAGTATATTTTCACCATCCTGCAATGTTGGATAAAAATTTACGAGATGAGAGCAGTATACAAGTCCGATTAGTAGATTTGTTTGTATGATGGCAAGCCCCACTAATGCACAAATGGTTGGACCTGAAATGGCAATGATTATATTTTGGAGCCTTGAAGTTTCTTTAGTAATAATCGACAATTCAAATAAACCTGACCTAATAATGAAGAATTGCCTACATTTAGTAAACCAAAGATATGGAATGAGATGTCCAAACTCATGTAGGATCATACTTAGTATGAAGTTCAGATAGATCATTAGAAAGAAGTTCCCTAGAGAAGCATTAGTGAAAACGACTATAATCGCAAATACGGCCAAGCATAAGGACAAATGAAAGATAAGGAAATTCCTCATTCCATAAATTATGTTAGCGAATAAAGAAACGTTAAATCTCCTTGGGGTTATCTTTGTAATCATCTTATTTATGAACTCCCACCGTAACTTTTTTTATGACAATGGGGGATAGGAAGAATAGGAGAAAACAAAGCATTACTAAATATCCAATCTCATAAATGCCCAGCGAATTCATTGTATAGGTTAAGGTGAAATATAGAACAAATAATAGAATTAACCCTAATCCCTCTTGCAGTCCTGAATTTTTATCAGAGGGTAAGAAGGTTCCCACAAGAAAGGCAAGTATAGTAAAGAGCAAAATTTCAATAAACAATGCTAAATGAATCACCGACTGATCTATTCCTAAAAAAGAATGGAATATAAAGTACGTACCTGCTAGAAGGATGGACACAACTAAATAGAATGTGAGTTTTAGAATGATATAATCATGATATTTTGTTGGCAGTAAATAGATTAAATTCTCCTTTTTATAATCCCTCGAACTAGCTATTAGAGGAAGTAAAATGACGATTTCAATCACAAACATAGGGATAAACTGCGAAACCATTAGCAATTCGTTATTCTCCGGATTCTGGAGAGAGACCCAATTGAGTAGTAACAGACAAAAAAATAAAAAGTAAATGGTCATAAGTCGGTGATAATCCCGAACAACTCGTTTAAGCTCTAGTACAACCACATTTAATGGAAGAAATGTCGAAAACGGAATAAATTGTAGTGCGGTTGATGCATTATGTAAATGTACCTTTTTGATATAACTAATGATAAAAAAAAGTAATGAAATAATGACTGATAATGTAATGATTAGTAAACAATTACCTAGTGTCGCGATTATGTCTCCTTCTACAAAGATATTATTAGTCACGAATCCATAGAAATTGGTTAGTTTCAAGATCTGATAATAGACATAGCCACATCCGATAATCATCGGAAAAAACAGGAGTTCATGTAAATACTCTTTTCTTGTTTTTTGTGCGAGATATGCTGAGATATTATTAAAGAGATAAACATTTATAAATGAAAATAAAATAGCATTAAAATTCATTAAAAGGAAGATGGTCAGAAAAAGAAAAGTGAGTAGAATATAATCGGATTGAACAAAAAGATAGATATATGATGGTGTGTACACCGCACAAACAAAGCTCATTATTAGGCAGATAAATGGGATTAACTCAATCATTAGCAGTTGGTAATTAGCCACCGGTAATATACGCAATAGGTTTGACCGATTAAAATTATTCTTAAAGATAAGAAACAATAATAAAGCAATCACTAGCGAAAACAAATTTGAGGTCAGCATGCTTTGAGCTAGGATTTGATTCACAACTATATTATTTCCTACCTCATTTATCATCTGGATGTTGGCATTTGTTATCTTAATAGAAGCAATAGTTATTAAGATCAGAAACAAAATAGGGAAAACGATAAATATTGGATTGTTTCTTAGTTGATGGATAAATTTATTTTTCCACATCTTCAAATATAGGGTGTTATGCATAGTTGAATACATTCCTTATACTTTGCAATTTTTGAGAATCTAGGTTTACTTTTATATAGGCCTCTTCAAGATTGTTCACCTGCAGCTCTTTTAGCATATGCTGTTTAAGTCCACTAATTTTGATCTCACCATTTTTTATAATTGTAATGCTATCACTGATATTTTCGGCAAACTCCAAATTATGAGTACTTAATAAGATTGCTGTTCCTAAATCACGAAGGGTCTTAATTAATTCCTTAA
This sequence comes from Halalkalibacter suaedae, assembly GCF_017939705.1. Lineage (GTDB taxonomy): Bacteria > Bacillota > Bacilli > Bacillales > Bacillaceae_D > Halalkalibacter > Halalkalibacter suaedae. The sequence goes on along the minus strand of NZ_JAGKSQ010000001.1, from coordinate 814,852 downwards.
AGGTGATAATCATATCTGGGTCCAGACCATTTGTAGGTTCATCAATAATAAGAATTTCTGGATTGTGGATAATTCCAGAGATGATTTGGACTTTCCGCCGCATGCCATGTGAATATGTTTTTAGGAGATTGTTTCTGTATGAATATAGATCGAGTACATCCAATAAGTGATTGGTTATATTAACGTAGTCCTTCTTCGGTATTTTCCTCGTCTTTCCTAGAAAATTCAAATACTCCATTGCTGTAAGATCATCAAATAACTCATCATCATCCGGAATGAAACCGAGCTTACTTTTATAGTATTTATAATCGTGCTTAATATTCTTTCCCTTAAATAGAATTTCTCCATTGATCTTTTCCTCTAGACCAAGCATTGTTCTAATGGCAGTTGTCTTGCCAGCACCGTTGTGGCCAAGTAGTGTACTTATGTGTGCGTTCCTTAGTGTAATCGAAAAATCCTTGATGATTGGTTTTCCATTGTAATCCTTGTTCAAATCTAGTACCTGTAAGATCTCACTCATTCTTATACTCATCCACCTTTAGATCCTGCACAAGCCATGCATAGAACTGACTTGTGCAGGATATTGCTATTTCCAACAACCAATTTTGTAAGAAGTCCCTGATTTTGTCACGTTTTGATTACCTGCGAAGTTAAATCCTTTTGAAGTACAATAAAAAGCATATGCAAAAACTAATAAGATGATTAATACAACAATAAATACGAGAGCACCCTTGTTTTCTTGAAGATTGTAAAACTGATTCATAATTTTGTAGGCTGCTAAGTCCAGTGTGTTAGTCATTGTTTCCCCCCCCTTTCGATTGTCTTAATAGCACGTGTAATAATTTCTGTAATTAAAGTAAAATTATTACAGTTTTATTGTACAAGCTATTTTTACTATCTTAAAGGGGCAAAGTTTAACCCTTTTCAAATGCAGAGGAACTGTTTATAATAGATATTTTTCTAATACTCACGTTACAGTAATTTAATCTTTGTAAGGGAAGTTGAAGATTAAATAGATTATTAGTTTATTTTCCTTCTAATCGTTCTTAGTTGTTTTTTAACCGTTTCCGTCGACTTGTATAACTTCTCGGATATTTGTCGATTGTTTAATCCTTGTTCTTTCAGAATATAAACTTCACGTTCCGCAGGTGATAAAACTCGTACCTTCCTTTCCTTCCTGAGCTCGTCTATGAGAATGTTTGATATATCTGACCGAATACAAATCCTATCATGATACGCTTCTCTAATTATTTTAGGGATGTCTCTATAGGATTCTTTCGTTACATAATTCGCCGCTCCAATGTCAAATGATCTGAGAATATTTTCTGTCTCTACCAAGTCAGAGATAAAAATAATTTTCTTTAACCCTTTGTGCAAGAGCCTGCGAGCAAGTTCTACACCACACACCCTTTTTCCATTTTCAATATGTATAACATCCAATAGAACAATATCAATGTTCTTGAACGAGCCCCGTAGGTCACCTTCCTTTGTGCTTATCTGCTCCGTAATTTCTATGTCAATTTCATTCTCTATCAAGCTAGTTAATACTTCCACCCAACTGGGGTCATTTTCTACGATCATTACTCTAATTTTAGCCATTATCAGATTCCTCCTCCTACTACTAAATAGAATACCTTTGGAGTAATGATATATGTATTGAAAGTAAATTAATGGAATATCCATCAAAGGTAAATTCTAACAAATGTTAGTTTGATATATAACCGTACGAAAGTCACGATGCAGGCGATACGGGGGGACGGTTCTCGTGTTTCTTACATAGGGGGTGGGTTACTTAGTTATTGACAATACATGGCAAGGAGAACAACTATCTAGGCTGACTTGCTAAATTTCAGTTCCATCCTGGGCTATAGAAAAAGAGGAGAATTGAACTATGAGAGATTATCTAGTGAAATAAAATATAAATATAGTTATAGAAGAATATAAAAAACAGCTTAAATCTTCTATTACTTATCGTTTTTAGTATTAAATTAATGGTTTTTACGGAGTTTAGTTACTTCAATTTATTTTCATTTTGCTTATGATTTTAGTAGTTATGTGTTGTTTCTTTGAAGTAATAAAAATTCAACAATGTAAAAGATTTCGATGTTATTGGTATACTAGAGTAAAGAGAATGCTGCTAGATATGAGACTTGATTACGAAATCATGTTTAGTAGCTTTCAACTTATCAAAAGGATACCTTCATAAGAATTGGTGAATTGATTATTAAGAGGTGAGGGAATTGACTCTAGGTGGATTAGTAAATATCGGAATTGTCTTTAACGAACAGCACTCTTTGGTAGATACCATTGGTGACATGAAGGCATTCCTTCAGCATAAGGGATGTAGACTTGTAAGTGTGAAATTTAGTGAAGACATTGATGGTGAAAACTGGGTTGAGATTGATATTCACGATAATAAACTAGATGACTCTTTTTTAGATGGTTATTATATGTCAGTTGAATTATCTGGTAGTATTTTTGATTCCATGACTGATGAAATAGCAACAACTCTTAGGATTGAAAAGGAATCAAATTATCATGGTTATCTTTTTAGTATAAACTGGGGAGATTTATTCCCTGATGAAAATAATGAATTAGAGATTCGTCATACTAGACAAAAAATTGTTGGAACTCTAATTGAACTATATCAGACTATTTCTTATTCCTATGCCTTCGTCGGTCATGAAATTGAAATCGAGTTAGATCCAGAGGAATTCGCACGCACAATTGCCGATAACCATTCCTACCCGGTTGCGATGGTGAGAGCGGAAGGTGGATTAGATCTTTACTATGGTTCTACAGGAATTGATGGGTTTTCTAAAGAGGTGCCGAGGAAAGAGAGCATTAGTCTATAAGGGAGCTTGCCCTCGATTAAGTGTAAGGCACCTAGTGTATTAACATGATAGGGAAGAACAACAGCCGTCCTAAAATAGGACGGCTGTTAGATTATTCAATTTAGAAAACGGTGTACATGATACTGTTCGGAAACGCGAGAACCGTCCCTATGTTTTACCAGAAATAGGCACTCTCAGGGTCGAAATAAACAATCTGTTCACCTGATCCATCATTCACCTTGAATTTATAGCTGAAGACTTGTTCACCATAATGATCAAAATGACCTTCTGCAACAAATGTAACTGTGTTTTCACCGTAATAGTATTCTAGATAGTGAGTAGCTTCGGTCTTTGAAAAATTAAAGTCGATGTTGTCGTAAATAAGCGAGAGATCATCAATTAACCAAGAATCACCCACTCTAACAAACGTGATATCGATATAGCCAGGCCATATCATATCTGTACCAGCCTGGATTGTACGGAAGACGACCTTGTTGTCTGAACTTTCCTTGATAGCATATCTACTATAATAGTCAATAATATCACCGTTACCAAACAGAAACCAGTCTGTTGCATACGATTCTTCGTAGTATGGCTGAATCACTGTGTCTGTAAAGGATTCAGTGAAATGAGAAGTGAAAAGATCTCTTTGTGATTCAAATGAAGCTGAGTAATCAAGAGTTTCATAGAAATACTGTTCTGCTTGAATGAAAGCTTCTCTGAAAAAAGAAGAGTTGGTTTCCTCCTGCAGATCCGTTACAACGTCAGCTGATAACGCAGCAGAGCCACCTAGGAATACTAATTGGTCGGTATTCCCACTAGAAAGGGCTTGGAGCGTTTCAGGTGTAGGGCTATCCCCATTCGTTAGTAGCAAGGATGCATCCATTTTTGCTGCTAGAACGGAGCCTGTCAGAGCATCTGGGAAACCCCAACCATTTGCAATGAAGATCGACTTATCTGATAGATTAAGAGTGTCCAAGATTTTAGTTGCAGTTTCAAAGCGGTTCTTTCCAGAAATTCGACTTTTCGCTACAGGAATTTGATTGTATACTTCCTGGGAAATGGCTCCGGTTCCTCCAACGAGAATGACCTCTTGTTTACTAGCTAGTAAGGACTTCGTTGAGGCTGGTAATTTATTTTTATCTGTTAGCAAAATTGGGTAACCATTTTTCGCTGCATATGAAGCAATTGCGAGAGCATCAGGATAATTATAACCGTAAGCAAGTATGGCTTTTTCTGTTCCGCCTAGCTGTTGAGCGATTTGTTCGGCAGTTTCAAAACGAGTCTTACCGGAAATACGTTCAACCTCTAATCCTAAGTTGCTGAGGCTTGCTTCAACTTCAGCCGATACAGCTCCAGTTCCACCTAAAATGACGACTTTCTTTGTATTTAAACGAAGCAATTCATCTTTTGTTGAAGGACTCAATGATTTAGGCTTCGTGAGTAGAATCGGTCCATTTAATTGATGAGCTAACGGAGTAGCTGCTAACGCATCGGGGAAATCATCACCTCGTGCTAAAAGGACAGTATCGGCCTGAGAAAACCCTTCTTGTGAGATAGCGACAGCCGTCTCGTAACGATCAGCACCTGATAAACGCATCGTGCTCGTCTGACTTGCATCAGCTTTGATCGGAATAAGCGTAAAAATAAAGGCAAGTACAATGATGCTGCTAACTAATGAGTAAAAGCGTTTCATATGAAAAATCCCCCAGTCTAGTGTTTATTACATCGTTATTTTATCATATATATGTGAATATGTGGGGTTAAAGGTTACTATTGGATTGAGAGGGTTCATAAGTGTATAAAATCGGATCATAAACTATCAGAACCGGCTCATAACACAGCCAATCCCGCTCATAAGTCTCCCAATTTGGCTCATAACCGCTGCTAACCCTTCGCAAAAAAGCTGAATGCAGCTGCGAGGAGGTCTACTTCTTAGAAAAATGCTGAGAAGTGGCTGGAATTCAGTTAAATTTGATCGATTTTAATGGAAGGGCCAGCCGTTGTTGTGGTGGCGGCTCATAATAGTAGAGAATCCGCTCATAAACTAACAGATCCGGCTCATAACACAGCCAAACCCGCTCATAAGTCTCCCAAATCGGCTCATAACCGATGCTAACCCTTCGCAAAACAGCTGAATGCAGCTGTGAGGAGGTCTACTTCTTAGAAAAATGCTGAGAAGTGGCTGGATTTTAGTTAAATTAATTCAATTCTAATGACTAGTGAATAAAGGGCCAGCCGTTGTGGTGGTGGCGGCTCATAATAGTAGAGAATCCGCTCATAAACTATCAGAACCGGCTCATAACACAGCCAATCCGCTCATAAGTCTCCCAATTTGGCTCATAAACGCTGCTAACCCTTCGCAAAACAGCTGAATGCAGCTGCGAGGAGGTCTACTTCTTAGAAAAATGCTGAGAATTGGCTGGATTTTAGTTAAATTTGATCGATTTTAATGACTAGTGAATGAAGGGCCAGCCGTTGTTGTGGTGGCGGCTCATAAAAGTGTGAATTTGGCTCATAAACTATCAGAACCGGCTCATAACACAGCCAATCCCGCTCATAAGTCTCCCAATTTGGCTCATAACCGCTGCTAACCCTTCGCAAAAAAGCTGAATGCAGCTACGAGGAGGTCTACTTCTTAGAAAAATGCTGAGAAGTGGCTGGAATTTAATTAAATTTGATCGATTTTAATAACTAGTGAATGAAAAATCCCGCCATTGTTGTGTGGCGGCTCATAATAATAGTGATTTCTCACTGATTTTCACATTAATTTATATGCTAATTTTCATCCTGAATATTAAAATAAAAGGCGAAGCTGAAAAAATAGGAATGAGAGGGTGTGTGGAAGATTATGAACAGCAGTTCCAGTAAAATAAGCTTTGATTGGAAATTTGTTAGTGATCAAAAGAGTATCTCGAATAGGGATAGAAGAGATGTCCCGACCATCTTGGCTGTGGATGCTCTATTTACGATAGAGATTAATAATGAAATCTATTTCCAAGCAGAACTAGCAATACTAGAATTCTATAAATCTCTGTATAGATGGAAGGAAGGTATGACAAAGGACGAAATACCAGAATTTCATTATTATACGATTGAATATGATGATTATGAAGCTGGGGCTATTCTTTCGATGATTCCTTTTTCTGATAAAGCAAGAGTAAAAACAATATGGGCCGAAATAGACATTTATAATGTCTTTGAACTAAATTATATTGTTAAAGAGTTTCTTGCATTAGAAGCGACCCTTAGAAAAGATATAGAAGAATACTATGAAATCAATATAGATCGTTTTATCAAACATATCCCGTTTACCATTAGGGAAAATGAGGACGAGCTTAGAGGATAAAGTGGAAGTGTGCAAGAAGAGTGTATTAAGTAGAAAAGCTCCAGCTGAATTTACAATTTAGCTGGAGCTTTTCATTATAGAATCATAAAGTAATTTCCTTAGTTATAGCACTTCTTTTTCTGAGGAACTCATCGATTAGGAAGAATATAAGTGAAGAGATCGTAGCGAAAATCATGAGGGGGCCGAGAAAAAGGATAGTTACTAAGCCGAACCCAGTATGTACTAGAAAAGCTAGGACAAAACGATAGTTGCTGACTCGTTCTCTTAGAAAATCTGAAAGCAACGAAACGGGGATACCATAAATGAAGTTTCCCAATAAGATACATAAAAATAGAAAAAGGGCAAAATAAAAATTATCAAAGCTTGGTTCAAGTAGGATTGTTTTAAAATCTAAGCTGCCTAAGAGCAAAATAAAAACCAAAGAGGTATATAAGGCTGCTTTGCTTTTTCTAATCACGAGTTCAGTCCTATATAATCTCTCCCTTACCGGTTGTAGGATCAAAGTGAGTCCAAGTAGAGCGAGTACTATTTTTATGGGTAGGGATTCTACGCCTACCCAGATTATGAAATACACTAATGAAAAAACGGCTGTATATAGAAGGAATTTATACATGGTTGATCCCCACTTTTTTCCTTTTATTATAGCATGGAAATGGGTGATTTTTTTCGTCGAGGTATCGATGAACGATAATGACGACCTTACCCTGGTAACGCCACTTCAATAACAAACTCATTACATTTTTCTTTCTAGGACTTCAATGTAACGTCTATTTCAGAGTGTGCATACTTTTAACATATAGGAAAACAATTCTTTACAATGAAGGTTAAAAGCCAGACGCAGATGAGTGGGTGGATGGGGAAGATGTTTTTCTCTTGAATCGAATGGGTATTGGTCATTTGAGTAGATATCGGTGAGATTAATAAATTTACACTCCGTTAAAAAGTGAGTTACAATCTACTAACATTGAAATGTGACATTGTTATCTATGTGATAATAGATTTTGACTACTAGATTTTCAGAGGATGAGAAATATGAACCGTGAACCGATTATAGACAATGCCAAATTCTTTTTGATCTTCTTTGTTGTGTTGGGTCATCTTATACAACCCTTTACAGCCCACTTACAAGCGATCGACGTGCTTTATCAATGGATTTACTTATTCCACATGCCTGTGTTTATTTTCCTGAGTGGCCTATTTGCCAAAGGGCTTAGTGATAGAGATAACTTAGCAAAATTATGTAAAAGGCTGCTGATCCCATATCTTATTTTTCATACGTTTTACACTATATATTATATCGTGCTTGGAATTGAAGGCTGGGGTCTAACCCTGCTTAATCCTCGTTGGTCATTATGGTTTTTGCTTAGTTTGTTCTGCTGGAACCTATTATTGATTGTGTTTAAGAGGATTCCGAAAGGGCTTAGTATTACCCTTTCTGTTGTGTTAGGAGTAGCGATTGGGTATGTGGAGGGCATCGGTCAGACGCTTAGTTTGTCTAGAACGTTCGCTTTTTTCCCATTCTTCCTTTTAGGCTATTGGTTAACGGCTGAACACATCGTATTCCTAAAAGAAAAGGTGACGAAAACCGTCGCGGTCTCCTTTTTAGGAGTAGTCGCACTAGCCATTTATCTCCTGCCATCTTTTTCGAGTAACTGGTTGTTAGCCTCTTCCGCATATGAGGCACTAGGTTCCCCGCAAATCGGGGGGGTGATTAGGATCGGCATTTACTTGGTATCAACATTAATGGCGATCTCAATTCTGTCTTTGATACCAAGAGGGCAATTCCTTTTCACGAAAATAGGAGAGAAAACCTTATACATCTATCTCCTACATGGCATATTCATTCATTTCTTTAGAGAGACAGGTCTATTAAAGATTGATAACCCCCTTGATCTTGTTGGATTAGTAATCATTAGTCTAGTCATTGTGTTCATTCTGTCATCTAAACCTGTACTGATCCTTTCCCAACCTTTCATTGAAGGGAGAGCTACCCTATTCAGAGAGACCTTTGCTAGGAGATCTCCGAGGTATGGAAGGTCAAATGGTTTGAGGGAAACGAACCATTGAGCACAGTGTGATTTATTTGGTGTTGCAATAAGCAGAAGGAATCGTCCGCCAACTAAGAGTGGATGGTTCCTTCATTAGTTGCACACATCGACTTTAACCTGTTTTTGAAAACGCAGTACCACTTATCTGAACTTTTAAATATACTGTGCTACATCTCGATCTTTATCAAGCATAACAACTCATTTGAAATCAAACTAAACAAATCGTGCAACAAGGGCAATAAGTAATCCTGTAATTATTCCAATATCTGTTGAGAAACTTTTATTCTCTTTTCTTTTTTCTAGTAGTGAAAGGACCTTCCCAAATATGACTAATATAATACCCGTACTTATTACGATCTTGCTAAAAGTAGAACTAAATGTAATAGTGTCAGACATTAGCACTATTGAGATTGGAATGAAAATTAACAAGGCTGCACTTAAATACAAAAACCATTTCAGCTTATCCACTACATAACCCTCCCCAGTCCACCGTAAGCTCAATATTTTGTTTACTTCATATGTTTTTATTTTAACATAAATTTCCTTTTTTATTAAACTCTTGGCCCACATAGTTACATTTATAACTGCTTTGTTATAATAACCCCTACCCCAATTAACATGTATAATCCCATCATGTACACAATTAACCAACCTGTTTCAATAAAATGAACACCCATTGAAAATAGAATTAATAAAACCGCTCCACTCCCAAATAGAACGACGTAAAGAACAACCATTAAGTAATTTTTCATAAGTAATACACTGCGTTCATCAACGGATGGAACATTTCCATTTCTTTTTTTATTCCACTTAGCAATAAGCAGATAGACGAAAAATCCTAAGAGTGTACCCACAATAATAGCGATAGCAATGTCATAGTTGTATTCACCAGTCTCTTTTCCTACGATATACACACCTAAGAATCCACCTATAATCATACATCCAATCACAACAGACCAGATGATGATTTGGAACTTTCGGTTTCTCATAGCTATTCCTCCTCTGTTTTCTCTAAATAAAACAATTCCTCAATTGGTACATTAAAATACTGTACTAATTTTAGTGCCAACTCCAAACTAGGATTATACTTATTTTTTTCAATTGCATTTACGGTTTGACGTGTGATTTGTAAGTCTTCTGCCATCTTAACTTGTGTTATGCCTTTTTTTTGTCTGATTTCCCTAATATGATTTGTTACCTTCATGAACAACCCTCCCGATAGGAAGTAAAGATATCTTTACACTTATTGTAAAAAAAATACAACAAAGTGTAAAGATATATTTACATTTTATATTTATCCGTACTTAATCTAGTATATAATATTTAATAATAAGAATAGTCGAATATTAGGAGGTTGTCAGTATGTCTTCATACTCAAAGGTGTTCTCCATCGTGCTAATAAAGGTATTTGATTTATAATCAAATACAACTCAAGATCAGACATACAGTTTTGAATGTATCTGGTTGTTTTAGAAAAGAGCAATCCCTGTTTATTGAGGGATGCTCCGTTAATGCACTAACTATTTTTTATCTTTTACAAATGTAACGATTCCAATGCTAAATACTAAGATGCCGATTAACATCAATGAATGTATAAACCCATTAAGAATGGGTACATATTCACCAGTTAAATTCTTGTTTCGATAAACGATATTAACCAAATTGTACCCTAAAGGTGTACTAATAAGTATAATGATAATTCCTAAAGAAACATATGTTACTGCTTGTTTGTTCATAAATCATTCTCCTAATACAAATTTACTTCTTTGTAACCCCAGAAAAGCCCCGCTGATTATTGAACTGTTATGTTATCAAAAGGCGTTGAAACACCATTCACTAGAATATCTATGAAATCGTGTTCTTGATCTGTCGTTAAATAAAATGTATTTTGCTTTACATCATCCTGCAGATTGTTAACATTAAACTTTATTGTTACAGTGTCTCCTTTTGTTTCTAAATCAGTTTCTACATCTCCATTTGAATGAAAAATAATATAATATCCATTCCCACCATCAGTGATCGATTGAAGTTTTAAATTGGGATCAACTTTGTCTTGCACATGATTAGGTACATTTTCTATTTCACTAAAACTCAATTTTGATGAATTACAAGCTGATAACATTAAAACTACCAAAAATACGAATACAAACATTTTCTTCTTCAAGCCTTTCCCTCCTTCTGTCTACTAAGATAGTATTTAAATAAGCTAGCTTTCTTCTCATCTTTAAAAGGAAGCCTTCTAAATACTTTTTTTATTAGTTCAAATGCCAAATAACCAATAACGCCACCAGCAGTGTTCAGGATTAAGTCATCAACATTAAAACTACGCCCCATTATGATCCCAAGATACCCAAAGAAAAGTTGAGAAGTTTCTATTCCAAAGCTAACTAAAAAAATGATTACAGCAGCGACCTTACTGTTTTTAATATTAAAGATAGACAAATAAACACCTAACGGTAATAACATTAGCAAATTATAAGCAGATAGCTTTACTGAATTCCAAAAGAACCAATCGAAACCTCTGGAGTTTAAATGATTAATCCAGTCCAATACAAAATAAAAAGGAACTAATTGTACATTCCATTGCCAACTCCAAAAGTTATCATCTGGTTGTGGTGGGAACATAATTCCCCCCGTAGTTAGTTGAGCAACATTGACAAAATAAAAAATCATACTATAGAAAATTACTCTTCTAAAAAAATTTCTTGTCTTGTTTCTAATTACATCTACGATTATATAAATGACAAGGATAATAGAACCTAAATAGGCAATATTGAAAATAGTATACATAATTGACTCCTATCAATCCCATTCTAAAATATAAGTTTAATATAAAATTCCGCTGCACTTTTAATCTGAATTAATTTCCTGTTACTGGGACAAAAAATATTCTATGTTCATTATCCGGCTTCAATAGTGACAGAATGTACGCCATTGCGACTGCTACTGTTCAGCAATGGCACTCCTAGTTAAGAATAGTTACTTAGATACCAATTCTTAATAAACACAGTGTCTACTTTTTTAAATGCTCCTTGATTTCAGTTAGCAACACGATCATTTCGTCATTTTGATTTTTCATTGCCTTCAACGTTTTTTCAACTGTATAAGTGAAAATAAGGATTACAATAAATAGCGATATTAATATTAGCCACATTCGATTTTTTCCTTTCTCAGTTTTGAAGAATTTAGTAGGTCGAATTTATTCGTTTGTTCATTTTTTCAAACGATCTTCAATTGTGTAAAATCGTATCGTGTTCTTCCGAATTTGCTCCCTTTCATGAAAAACTCTACTTATATTGATTTGTTTTTTCTCTTTAACTGAAATACAGACATCATCGTTATTGCTAGAATAAAAAATAGTAAGGACAGAATGATTAAACTAGACCATCCATAGAATAGCGGAATATCTACATGAAGCATTCGCCGTAATATTAAATCTATTAAAAAAATAAATCCCGCTAAGAGGTATAGAATGTAACAAAAATTTGGGAATGACATCGCATTTTTCAAATGAAACCTCCTGATTAATGATAACTTTTTGGCATTTCTACAATTTGTTAAACGGAACATATATATATTTGCGATTTTTTCAAATTCCTTTATGCTGATGGATTGTTATTAATTTCGACATAACAAAATGAACTACTGCAATCGTAAGCAAAAAGTCTCTATATGCCTCATTTGTCCCATCTAATATCATACCTACAGAAACATAGAAGAAAGCAAAAGAAATGGTAAATAAAACCAGAACATATTGCCCCATTTTTAGTTCCATTTTATAACCTCCTATTTACACAAGTCTGCACCGTTTTATCACTAAAGAAAGAGCTCTCTTCACGAACACCTTAAAAAGAAATCGAAACAGTCCCAATTTATAGTAAGATAAAAATGTATAAAGAATTTGATATCTTATCCGCAGGGGGGATGACTAGATGGATGCCTTATCTGTTGTATATATATCCATTTTATTCATTAGTGCCATTCTTATTGTGATTACTGTAGTGTCGTTACCGAATGTAGGTGCAGAAAGAAAAAGAATGATAAAAACAAAAGCAAAGTCGTTTACATTTACAATTATCATCACATTATTAGTAATAGAAGCCAGCAAGGATTTGTACTCCGTTTTTTGGGGGAATGAACCCTATGTGGCGAAACCACCTTTTGCATTGTTATCTGGTGCGGCATTTATTTATTTGAGCTCCTTACTATTCTTTAAAAGAAAGTATGGAAATTAAATACTACGAAATTACTAAGTAAATCTCAAGAGTAGGTCACGTCACGAGAGTACGTTATGTATCAAAATAATCAATCAATATCATTGAAAAAATGCTTAAACACTATTAAAAAAATAGTAATATGGCTATTAGTAGGGTAATACCTGACATAATGAAATACCAATAAGGTAAAAATGCCTCAGAATCCTTTTTATATTCAGAAGAACCTTTAACTAAAAGCCATAGAAAAAGTGAAAGAAGAATATACATTTGAAAGAAGTTACTATCTGTAATCAGCAGAATGGTAAGCGAAATCACCCAAATAACCCCAAATGAAAATTGAAATCTCTCTAGCATTTCTGCCCCTCCAATATTTGCTACGACAATTCTTGTTGTATAGTAGCACTACTCGTCGTTGGTACGGTTCTTAGAGGATCGAAATTTATAGTTCATGAATCCTCAGCTTATTCCATCTAGCCTGCCAATTCTTTTTAAGGATCCGCTCATTATAGATTGGTGCAAGATTTTGATTGTTTCTAAAATAGGGTGTAGGTTTAACTTCCAAATGCACAGCATCACTAATCCCACAGGGAGCAGCTAAAATAACCTTATTTCTTTCATCTAACTTTACTCCCAATGCTGTTGCTGTTTCCGGGAATTTTGACATAGCATCGACAGAGGAAGAATACGGCTCGACATTATTTCTTAAGTGCATTCTTGCTTCGTTCTTAACCGACCAAGGAATATTCGGTAAAAGAGTTCTGAGCTGATCTTCCAATTTCTTTTCCGCCAATTCACCAAGGTCTGCTGCATCAAAATAGATTACATCAATATCTGGAATGGGTGTCCTTACGCTAAATTCATGTAAAACATCCCAAATTTTTGATCTCACGAAACCAGCACAAACCCACCAATCTGGTAAGTTCAATGACTTGGTGGCGTTTAATATCTCCATCATCCATTTATCTTCCTCAATGAGAGTAGTTATTTCATCCCTATTGAACATAACAATCATCTCCTTACTAGACTAAGTGATAATTAGTCGGGGAATTTCTTCAGGATTGCTCCTTATACTATGCCATACAATCCAATCCTAAGTATTGCAGTCGTTAGTTGAGAACCTCATTTGGAACATTCCATAAAAAATAGTTCTTTGAATACTTTCTTGTGCTTATGGTAATCGTTTCTTGACTCCTTTCAAATACAAGTCCAGAACCAATTTGTTCTTTATAGTCCCAATCCTTTTCCTTCATAAAATCGATTACCACACTGGGGTATTCTTTCTCTGCTGAGACATAACTTGTCTCATTCAATGTATCTGCAGCTTGTTCATATCCCTTATTTGATAATTCGAGCTTCATAATTGAAACTAAATATGGAATAGGGTTTCCTTCTTGAATTAATGCACTACCGAACCTCACTCCAATAAATCCAAACGATAATACAAACATGAGCAACACAACAAGTAAGGTCTTTTTCAAAAAGTCCATCCCCCTAACTGTTTATCCATTCACGGGACAAAGCGAGAAATTTTTTCAATTTAATAGGTTGCCGTATGTAATGTCCTTCCATACTTTGGACCTCTCAACGTAGCCGCCTCCTCGATTCCGAGTAAGCCCACTTCTTTATTTTACATTAATTTCCTTCTGTCTAACAGATGAAATTATATTTTGGTATTCCGCTTTTTTGGGCGGGCTCCTACTTCTAAATGCTCGTAGTAGAGAAAATAAAAGAGTAGGTGCTTCTTACATAGCTGTGGGACCTTCGTTTATATACGTTGTTTTTTGTGAAAAAATGCTTGTCATACTGAATAGATTAAAGGTTATATGGGAAAAAGCATATAGAGGAGGTGACGGTATGCACCTAACCGCGTTTGCATTTGCACTCATCTTAGCGGGGATGCATATTTTTGCTAAGAATATGCGTTTTATACAAGTAATTCCTAGAAGTCGATTCCTTTCATTAGGTGGCGGCGTATCTGTTGGATATGTATTCATTCATATCTTACCTGAACTAAATGAACATCAAGAGTCAATCGAGCATAACGGATTTTTGCTTTCTTATTTAGAGCATCATGCTTATTTACTTGCCATGCTTGGACTAGTCACCTTTTATGCGTTAGAGAGAATTGCTAAGAAATCACAGAAGGAAAATCAGCAAGACACAGGTAAAAGCCAACCAAAGAGAGAAATTTTCTGGCTACATATTAGTTCCTTTTCATTCTATAACGGTCTAATTGGATACTTACTTATTCATAGAGATACAGAGGGACTATTAAGTTTGATTTTATATGTGATCGCGATGTCATTACATTTCATTGTCGTCGATTATGGCTTACGTACTCATCACAAAGATATTTATAATCGTATTGGTCGGTGGTTATTGGCTCTAGCTGTCATGCTAGGATGGGGAATTGGTGTCTTAACTGAAATTCCCGAATCAACACTAGCCTTACTTTTTGCCTTTTTATCTGGTGCGATTATATTGAATGTCTTGAAAGAAGAGCTGCCCGAAGACCGTGAAAGCAGCACGTGGGCGTTTTCATTAGGGGCAATTGGGTATGTGGCACTGCTGTTGATTGTTGGCTAATGGACGGTTCTCGTGTTTCCTCTTAATACACGTCACTAACACAAATAAGTAACCGCCCGATTCTACTAGAGTTGGGTGGTTACTTATTTTTATAGCCTATCCCAAGGGGTGGTGGGTAGAGCCAGTAGTCGTTAATTCGTATCTTTTTCTTGTTTTTTTAATTCTCTTAAAAGCTGGTCAGTTGCTGTTTGACCAGGAATAGCGGCTTGGATGTTTTCTAAGATTTTGTTAGTACTAGACGTTTCTTTCGTATGACCGGCATCACTTGCACCAGCTATTTCTGCATCTGCTGTCGCAGGGTTATGACTCACACCCTGATAAGATAAGTTATTGGTAGGGTCGCCGTCTGGTGCGGTCCTAACATAATCGTCAACATATACCAATTCAGTATTAGGTGCTTTTTTGTCCGGGCCCTCGTACGATAAATTATTGGTAGGGTCGCCATCAGGGGCAGTCCTAACATGATCCTTCACTTGAACAAGTGGTTCACCTGATACGGAAGTCTTCGTTCCAACAGGTTCTCCGCTAACTAGCTTCGTTTCACCAAAAGCTACTCCTCCTTTACCCTGTTTCGTTTCAACTGCTGTTTCGCTAGCAAAGAATTCACCACCGACATGCAGCTTTAAAAAAGGAAGAACGAAAGCAATGATGATGACAGGTACACTTCCCATAATGCCTAGAGCAGCATAACTAGTATAGTTATATGAATAGAGCCATTTAAGTAAATAATGAAGAACGACAAAACTAAGTCCGCTAATGATAAGTCCTTCGATCATAACGCTGTTCGGTAAATAGTAATAACCATGCAAATACACAGAACGTCCAATCAAAACGGCAGAAACACCGTAAAGAAGAATACCTGAAACAAACGGTCGCCAGTTGTTGATAACATAACCAATACGCATAAAAAATAAGACCAGCATAACAATGAAGATGATCGGTGCTAGAAAAGGTAATATAACTGAAATTAACCCTAGAATAATCATCCAGAAAAGCATCGATTTCAGCATGCGAAATGAAGTAACTAGAAAGAAGACTAATAATCCAATTCCAAATAATAGTGGATGTATATATCCGAGAAAAATAACTAATGGAAATAAGTAGATTGCGACCTTATGATGTGTTGAACCTACTTGTGTTCGTATCCAATCTTGATTCTGATCCATTGTTCCTCCTAAATTTATCATTTTATATGTAAAAAGTCCTAGTTCAATAATTATAGCAAATTTGTGAGAGAGGAAGTATAAAAAAATTAGGTTAGGTAAAAAGGAAAGTGAATGGAGGAGCCAGCTTTGATGTTGGGTGCGGCTCATAATAGTGTGGATCTGGCTCATAAAGTATCGGATCCGGCTCATAATACAGCTATTTTCGCTCATAAGTCTCGCTAGTTGGCTCATAAGTGAAGACGGGCCTACGATAAACAGCTGAATATGGCTGTGAGTAGGTCTGCTGCTCCGGAAAAGCTGAGAATCTGGCTGGAAGTTAGATAAATTAGATCATTTTAAAGTTAAATGTGAATGGAAGAGCCAGCCGATGTTGGGTGCGGCTTATAATAGTGTGGATCTGGCTCATAAAGTATCGGATCCGGCTCATAATACAGCTACTTTCGCTCATAAGTATCGATAGTTGGCTCATAACTGCAGCTAGCCTTTGGATAAACAGCTGAATATGGCCGTGAGGAGGTTTGCTTCTGAGGAAAAGCTGAGAATCTGGCTGGAAGTTAGATAAATTAGATGATTTTAAAGTTAAATGTGAATGGAAGAGCCAGCCGATGTTGGGTGCGGCTCATAATAGTGTGGATCTGGCTCATAAAGTATCGGATCCGGCTCATAACAAAGCAAATTCCGCTCATAAGTCAGGATAATCCGCTCATAACCGCAGCTACCTCTACGATAAACAGCTGAATATGGCCGTGAGGAGGTCTGCTGCTCCGGAAAAGCTGAGAATCTGGCTGGAAGTTAGATAAAATAGATCATTTTAAAGTTAAATGTGAATGGAAGAGCCAGCCGATGTGGGGTGCCGCTCATAATAGTGCGAATCTGGCTCATAAAGTATCGGATCCGGCTCATAACAAAGCAACTTCCGCTCATAAGTCAGGCTAATCCGCTCATAACCGCAGCTACCTCTTCGAGAAACAGCTGAATATGACCGTGAGGAGGTTTGCTTCTGAGGAAAAGCTATGAAATTTGGCTGGAAGTTAGATAAAATAGATGATTTTAAAGTTAAATGTGAATGGAAGAGCCAGCCGATGTGGGGTGCCGCTCATAATAGTGCGAATCTGGCTCATAAAGTATCGGATCCGGCTCATAACAAAGCAACTTCCGCTCATAAGTCAGGCTAATCCGCTCATAACCGCAGCTACCTCTTCGAGAAAGAGCTGAATATGGCCGTGAGGAGGTCTGCTTCTCAGGAAAAGCTATGAAATTTGGCTGGAAGTTAGATAAATTAGATGATTTTAAAGTTAAATGTGAATGGAAGAGCCAGCCGATGTTGGTTGCGGCTCATAATAGTGCAAATCTGGCTCATAAAGTATCGGATCCGGCTCATAACAAAGCAACTTCCGCTCATAAGTCAGGCTAATCCGCTCATAACCGCAGCTGGCCCTTCGAGAAACAGCTGAATATGGCCGTGAGGAGGTTTGCTTCTCCGGAAAAGCTGAGAATCTGGCTGGAAGTTAGATAAAATAGATCATTTTAAAGTTAAATGTGAATGGAAAAGCCAGCCGAATAACATCAAAGCTAATCTTGATGTTGCTATTTATTGCATTTATCGGACTCGTCATTAATAAAGAAGTAACCACCCGTCATCTTAGAGTTAGGTAGTTACTTTTTTATTGGCATCTCATAGGGGGCGGTCCCTATTATTGGAAACGCAAGAACCGTCCCTACGTTTCCCCCTACGTTTCCCCTACGTTTCCCCTACGTTTCCCCCCTACGGTTTACATAAAAAGATTTACTCAGTATGGAGTTCTGTGTAGAATAATAAAGAATTATGTAAAAAAATGATGAATAGTTTAGCAGAATTTTCATTTGTAGCTACAAAAATTCACTAGTGTTAAACGAAAAAAAGGAGCTGTAGGATGTGAGTAATAACTTGCAATCAAAATTAGGTGAAGGTCTTTCGAAGTTTCAAGGTGGGATTGAGCAAGGAAAGCAAAGGCTACAAGTCGTTCAAGAAATTAATCGTCTGAAGAAAGAGATGAATGAGATTGCTACGAAGAAATCAAGGGCATTGCTTGAGGTTGGTCAAACAACCTACAAAAAAATTCGTACTGGGGAGATTGTCGATCCTGAGCTGATTGAATTAACTACTAAGCTAGTAGGACTTGATCATCAATTATACAAAGCATCTCAGAAGGTACATGAATTAAATAGTCTAGGTCAAGATGATCAATCAATTATTTGTCCGTCTTGTCAAACAGCAAATGATCAAGGTGCTAAGTTCTGTGGAGGTTGTGGTGAACAGGTAGAGGTTGCCGCTGCCTTAGAGTCTGCTGAAGGCGAACCTTGTGTTAACTGTGAGGAAGATGTTCCAGCAGAAGCCAATTTCTGCCCATGCTGCGGGACAAAGGTAGCGAGTTAAATAGAGAGAAAAGGAGGTTGAAGACATTTGTATTGTAATCAGTGCGGGTTTAAGAATAGTCAAGGTACTCAATACTGCATAAATGATGGAGCGCCCTTAACAGCGATAAGTGAGTCGGTCCAAGTCAATCGTGAACCAATGAAATATTGCCAAAGTTGTAGTCACGAAAATGGTTCAACTGCGATTTATTGTATGTCATGTGGTACCTCGTTAGAAAAAACAAAAGAAAAACAAGAACATAAGGTTAATATCTCATCTCAATCAAGACAAGGGGAAAATCATTCTCTTCCTGGAGGGAGTGGGCAGTCATTCCTATCCAATCTACTACACCCTCAACGACTTGTTCATTCTGCAATCTATTGTGGGATCTCGCTTGCGGCTTTGTTGGTCATTTCAATTATTATTAGTTCCAGAATTAATACTTATTTTCTAGATATGCTAAGTTCTGAATTTTACATGGACGCAGCTGAGCTCGGGAGTGCATTTAAATTAATCTCTTTTACAGATATCTTTATGCTCAGTCACATGACAAGTGTCAGTTATGTCGCAAATTCCGTGATGTTTAGCGGTTATTTAGAGTCAACAAGTGGTCTCTTTTTACTTATTATTATTCCGGCGATAGTTTTTATTATTGTAGGGTTTCTGTTAAACCGTAGTGAAGCAGATCGTTCTATGGGGCAACGCCTAACTCAAGTTCTATCTCTTTCAATTATGTATTCTGTCATTGTTGGTATTATTAGCTTATTTGCAGGGGTGTCCTTTGAATACTCGGATCCATCGGGCTTCTTAGGTGATATATCTCTATCGGCAGACTATTCTTTTATCGAGAGTGTCTTCAATGCATTCGTGATTAGCTTCTTGTTTTTAACGGTTGGTGCGATGATTGGATTGGCGAAAGGGCAGCGATTCAATAATGAAGCCTATAGTCTTTCTATAGCTAGGGCTATCCTTAGTGCAGTCGTTGGTCTATTCGCATTAATGGTGATTGGTCTCGGTATTAGCTTTACGAGTGAAGCACTGGAATATGAGGAAGATTCTCTGAAACTGATTGTCGGCTCTCAATTAGGTGGCTATCTATGGAACGTGGCTCAGTTCGAGTCCATTCAACTACAAGTAGCCGACTGGGAAGAATCGATTGAGGCTAGTTACTCTCTCTTAGGTGGAGCCAAAGCAACTGAGGATGAAGAAGGCTTTAAAGAGACAATTAACGAAGTGATTAGTGGGTCGATCTGGCTTATTATTCTTGTTCCAGTTGCTCTTCATTTTTGGGCAGGTAATCAATTACGCAAAGCAACGAAAGGGAACATGCTAGTAGAGTTAGCTGTCTATTCAGTTGTGTTTGGTTTGATTAATGCTGTGTTTGTAACGATTTCTAGACTTTCATTTAGCACTAGCTTTTCAGATTTTTATTCGTTCTCACTTGGATTTTCAACGTTTGGTACGTTTATTATTAGTGGGATTATGGCATTTGTGGTTTCCTATGTTGCTGTTATGCTAACAAACCGTCAGACAGAGCAATTGTATGAGCATAATCAATCAGCTTAACGTACGTGTTGGAGCTATTTCAATATTTGAAGGTTGGCAATAGCTCTGTTTTGCTACGTACCTTTTTACCCGTAAAGGGAGGTAAAAAAAGTAGCGACTTCGCTATACGTAGGGTAGGGGGTGTCTGTAAAGGTTGAAATTATCGCCTTTGAGACAGCCCCAGCTTATTCGGCGGTATTTGAAAGGTGGAAGGAGAAAAGAGATGAAATTCTGTACATCCTGTGGGACGAAAGTCGAAGAGTCAAAGGAATTTTGTAATGAGTGCGGGGCGAAGCTGACCCAAAAGAGTCAAAGATCTGGGAAACAAGGATCGAAAGCAGCAACCCTCCCTTCTTTAAGTACATTATCGAAAAAAACAAAACTAATTGTAGGTGGAGTTATTGCCATAGCCGTTATTGGCTTCGGTTTGTATAAATTTGGTGAGTCGTATACTGATAAGGGCAAGCAATTGAATCAGTTTACAGAGTACATAGAGGAAGAGGATGTCAAAGGAATTATTGGAATGATAGAGTCCTCCAATGAATCACTTGAAATTACGGAAGAGCATATTAAGGATTTACTCGTGTATTTGAATGAATTTCCACATGAGAAAGAAGAGCTTCTAGCTGCTCTTCACGAAGATTCTCGCTCCAACGGAATCTCAGTGCTTGCACAAGAAGCTAGTGGAGATTTTATAGAAGAAGGGACACAGTTGATCACATTTGAGAAGCGTGGAAAACAGTTTTTGTTCTATGATAACTATGACTTTATCATGCAAGCATTCCCTATCAACTTATATTCAAATTACGAAGAGCTCGATTTAACCTTCTCAGTTAACGGGGAGGAAGTCTCTCCGGAATTTCATGATGGTCATATAAGTCTAGGTCCTGTGTTACCTGGTAATTATCTAGTCACAGCACATTTATCCTCTGAATTTGTTGAGCTAGAGAAAGAGATTGAAGTTGCCCATTTCACTCCTAGTGACCACTGGGACCTATATGTAGATGTTGATTATTTTTCGATCGAGACTAATGCTTCAGATGCCACTATATGGATAGATGGCGTCGATACTGGTATAACTGCATCTAATGCCGAAGTGGGACCGGTACTCCTGGACGGTTCAATGATGGTTAAACTAGAAAAAGAGACTCCGTTTGGTAAGGTTGAGAGTCCTGAAGTGGCAATTGAGGACTACTACCAATGGGTCGGTCTAGAGATGAATAGCGATCAAAGAAATGACATACTCAGTGAAGTAGAAGCCTTTTATTTAAATTATTCTAAAGCACTTGCTTATCAAGATAAGAGCTTACTAGAAGCAAATTCGTTTGCTGTCACAGATTTCGTTTCAACAGCCTATGATGATAACATAAGCGAGTATTGGGACTTTGCCGGATATTTGACCGATGTTCAAGTGGATTTAGATTCATTTGAATTAGAAGAAGAGGATGGGCAGTGGTTTGTATCGGTCTCGGTTCAAGATACGTGGATGAGTGATGAGGTCTATCCTGGTGATGAGATATCATTAGAGGAGGAGACAAATGCATACCGTTTCCACTTTAAGCACGATCAAGCACAGGGATGGGTGATCGATTACGTAGATTACATCTGGGGATTAGAAGGGGAAACTCTTGAAACGTTAGCAATTGATGTGGGGGAACAGAGAAAGCAGCTTGAAGAATCACCTGTATTTGAATCAATAACGGCTGAGCTACTTGTCGGAGAGATTGGACCGTTTGTGAAGTCATTTGTGGAATCATCCATACAAGCGATTAATAGTCGAGATTTCAGCATTGTTGAGGATAAAATTGACCCAGCCTCCTCTGAATATGCAAAAGAAGTATCAGACTATATTAATTACCTAGAAGAAAAAGGAATCACAGAAGATCTCTATTATATAGATGTCGTTGATATTACGGATCAAGGTGATAATAAATACCACGTAGCCATGTATGAGGAATACTACATTTATTATGAGGATGGAACATCTTCATTTAAAAGGTTTGACTCTAGCTATGAGGTGTCAATCACTGATGAAGGACCGAAGCTGTATAAATTAATAGAAACAAAAGAAGTTGAATGATAGGATACATTATAAAAAAAGCACCTTGTTAAAAGGTGCTTTTTTTTTGTTTTTTTGTGTAAGTAGCTATACCGAATCGTTACTAGAAGAGAGCGTAGGAATGGAAGAGCCGGCCGGTGATGGTGCGGCTCATAATAGTGCGAATCTCGCTCATAAAGAGTCCGATTCGGCTCATAATACAGCCAATCTCGCTCATAAGTCAGGATAATCCGCTCATAACCACAGCTCCCTCTACGATAAACAGCTGAATATGGCCGTGAGGAGGTCTGCTGCTCCGGAAAAGCTGAGAATCTGGCTGGAAGTTAGATAAATTAGATGATTTTAAAGTTAAATATGAATGGAAGAGCCAGCCGATGTTGGGTACCGCTCATAAATGTCTGATCTTGAGTGTGCGTTCACATTAGATGAAGCGAAAAATAGGTGTCATGAGGATATTAGAGGATAATCTGCAACACGATATGCAAAAGAAGTTAATAGAAGTAATGAAAAATGATATCTTAAAGTACACTGTAAACAAAGATGATGATTGAATAACTGTTTTTTAACAGTCAGGTGTGCTTGCAGAACCGCAGTAGTCACTATCTTAGTAGTTTTGTTGAACATAAAGTAGTGATAACATAAATGTAGTAGTATATTTATGGAAGTAGGTGAGAGGGAAGTGAAGTTTAAATATTCTTTAAGTGGAACCGGATGGGCTACTTGTATTGTGGAAGTAAATGGACAGAAATTAGAATTTACAGCAAGTTATTTAACTGATTGTTTGTATGACTTTCTAAGGTCGCTAATGCTTTTAAACTCTTTTTGTGTACCGAAAGATGAGACAAGAAGAGAAACTGAGTGTGAATGGGAGGGTGAACCAGAGGGAATTATTTGGTCTTTTGAATTAAAAGAAAATAATATACTGAACATAAAAGCAGTGTATTATGAAAATGAAGGCAATAAGGATAAAACCAAAACACTAATAAAAACGGAATACCCATATGATGATTTTATTATGAATGTCTTAACAGAACTAGATGTACTAATAAAAAGACATGGAATCATTGGTTACAGAGAAGAGTGGGATGGTTTTGATTTTCCTTTAACCGCTTACTTAAAACTAAAACATTATATAATCCATAAACAAAAATACCCTATAAAAGAAGCACAAGGAGAATTTGATATCGAGACAAGAAGCAACTTGAAATATGATTTAGAATTATTGTTGCAAGAATTCAATAGTCCCTCCTAAATTAACGGGTGCGAGAGTTTAACAAGGAGTTGCAGCGGCAGCTCTTTTCATATTGAATAGACGGAGCAGGGTAGTAAAAAAAGCAATAAGATAGTAGGAACGCTTTTTTTTGTTTGTAGAAATATGGGTGTGGGGGTTGGTTCGGGTGAATGAAAATGATGATAAAAAGGTTTCGTATTTAATTATCTTTTTTGGTGGAGTTGGGACAATTTTAATTCTGCTGGGAGCAATTAATCTTTTTGAGAATGGATACTTGGAAGGGTATTACTTTGTCCTTTTTGGTTTTCTATTATTAATAAGTTACATCAATTATTTAGAATCAAAAGCAGGTGTAAGTAAAAAAATAACTTGGTTAAGAGTTTTGCTTTCTATAATAGTAACTTTTATTCTTTCTTATTTTTTATATTTTTAATTTTCTTTCATACTAAAGTAACGGGGGAGGGGGCAATCCTTCAAGAAGCAGGGATGGGTCTCTTCTTATTGAGGTACAGGAGTACGATATTTCAATGCTATTTATGATAATGGGAAGAATGAGAAAGAAGGGATTGGTTTGTTTACTAAAAAAAATGTTTTAATCACAAGTTTAATCATTATTATCTTAGCAATGGCTTCAATTCCTTTTGCTTTTATTTATGTCCTTAATAATGGGAATCCTTATGAAAGGTATCTTGCAAATAAGTATATTCCTTCCCACTTGGAAGATATGGGCTATGGGGAGGAGGATATATTGAAACAATTGTATATTGAAACGAAACATTCAATTAATAATAATGTGTATCATGGTCATTACAAAGTAATCTTCAAAGACGAACCTCAATTAGAATACCTATATGGAGTAACAAAAAACGGAAAAAATGTTGTGCAATTTTGTGAAAAAGAAACATTGATTACGAGTAATACATACGCAGAAATGACTACAGAAAAAACCATTCATAGTGAACAAGAATGTATAGGATATTTGGATAACAGATAAAAGAATAAAGATGATATTAAAGTAACGGTTGCGAGTGTTGATCAGCAGCGGTTACTTTTTTTTATATCAATATCCCCCTTCCAGACAAAAATCAGAACAAACTAAATCGGTAGGACCATTGCTTCTGAGATTTTACAGAAAAGTACGGACTTGACTATAAATTAGTACATTTTAAAGAGAATATGAATAGAAGAGCCAGCCAATATTGAGTGCCGCTCATAAATGTGTGAATCTCGCTCATAAAGAGACCGATCCGGCTCATAATACAGCTACATCCGCTCATAAATACCGATCCCCGGCTCATAAAGCGAAAACAGACCTGCCATAAACAGCTGAATATGGCTGTGAGGTGGTCTGCTTCAGAGGAAAAGTCATGAAATTTGGCTGGAAGTTAGATAGATTAGTTCATTTTAAAGTTAAAAGTGAATAGAAGATCCAGCCAATATGGAGTGCCGCTCATAAATGTGTGAATCTCGCTCATAAAGAGACCAATCCGGCTCATAATACAGCCACATCCGCTCATAAATACCGATCCCCGGCTCATAATCGAAAACAGACCTGCCATAAACAGCTGAATATGGCTGTGAGGAGGTCTGCTTCAGGGGAAAGCTATGAAATTTGGCTGGAAGTTAGATAGATTAGTTCATTTTAAAGTTAAAAGTGAATAGAAGAGCCAGCCAATATGGGGTGCGGCTCATAAATGTGTGAATCCCGCTCATAAAGAGACCAATCCGGCTCATAATACAGCTACATCCGCTCATAAATACCGATCCCCGGCTCATAAGTGAAAACAGACCTGCCATAAACAGCTGAATATGGCTGTGAGGAGGTCTGCTTCAGGGGAAAGCTATGAAATTTGGCTGGAAGTTAGATAGATTAGTTCATTTTAAAGTTAAAAGTGAATAGAAGATCCAGCCAATATGGGGTGCGCCTCATAAATGTGTGAATCCCGCTCATAAAGAGACCAATCCGGCTCATAATACAGCTACATCCGCTCATAAATACCGATCCCCGGCTCATAATCGAAAACAGACCTGCCGTAAACAGCTGAATATGGCTGTGAGGAGGTCTGCTTCAGAGGAAAAGCTATGAAATTTGGCTGGAAGTTAGATAGATTAGTTCATTTTAAAGTTAAAAGTGAATGGAAGATCCAGCCAATATGGGGTGCGGCTCATAAATGTGTGAATCCCGCTCATAAAGAGACCAATCCGGCTCATAATACAGCTACATCCGCTCATAAATACCGATCCCCGGCTCATAAAGCGAAAACAGACCTGCCGTAAACAGCTGAATATGGCTGTTAGGAGGTCTGCTTCTTTTAATTGAAGGTCATCGATTCAACTAAAGAGTTACTGTTACCCATATTAGTAGTGGAAACAAAAGAACCGTCCCCACGTTCATTCATTATTATTCACTCGTAAGGCAAGAGAGTTGAAGAGAGTGTCATCATCTGTTGGGCTATAGAAGGTAAGGAGATAGGAACCCACTTCATATCTAATGAAATATTTAGAATCCATTTCGCTAATCTCTGAAAGAGACGGCTTGCCTAGCGAAGCGAGGATTTCTTCCTTTGTTAAGTGGATATCTAAATGCATCGTAGTGACCTTAAGTCCATGTTGAGAAGATTGATTTGGCTTGTAACTATGAGCGGCTACTCCCAAATGACATTGGCAGCTTTCATAATACAATTTATATCCGCCTTCTGAATCAGTGGTTTCATCAGGTTGACCCCACTGATCAATAGGAGTTTCTGTTATGATCACGTCAATCCCTTTAATCTGACCTTGCTCCACATAAGCAAGGAACTCAGGGTCGGAAATCCGATTATTGTTAACGGTGATGGGATCTACTGGTTCATCAGATCTTTGTTCTTCTTGTTCTTCTGTAAGTGGTTCTTCCTCAACAACAGTGTCTTCATCTTTAGGCATTTCAGGTTCTTTTTCTGTTGCTTCAGGTTTGTCCTCGTCCTCTGCATAGAACCCGCGCTCTTTCATAATCTCAAATATGGCGTATACAGATTCTAATGTATGTTGATTAGTAAGAAGCTCATTTGGTACAAAATTTTGATGAATCGAGTGAAAAAATGTTTCAACTTCGTCAGGATAATTATTCTCTTGAACATAAGAAAGAAGTGTTTCTAATGTTTCATGCACGGAATTATCAAAGTCAAACTTACCATTTTTCTCAATTTCTGAAAGAGGTAATGAGAAGTCATCCTTTGTGTAACTAGCTGATAAATCAGCAATATCCTTAGCTAACTTGAGATCATTCCGTTCTACGATTGCATCTGCCACCTGACTAGCTTTTGTGATGTCTATTTGATTCTGATCGGGCTTAGTTTCATCAATAACTGTCTTAGGAGGAGCGGGAACAACTTCTTCTTGCAGGAAATAATGTTGAGCAACCTGGTATCCAATCAGACAGGCAAGAACAATAGCGGCGAGGCTAGAGGTGTACTTAACCGTTTTTAGTAGGATGTTTCTTTTCGGTCGTTTATCTAAACTATACATCAGTCGTTGACCTAGCTCTTTATGTTTCGTTTCATCTAAATACACAGAGTGATTCAAACGCTCTAATTTATCATCAAATGGATGTTCATCCTTATACTTCATAGCTAAATCCCTCCTCCTTTAACTGTTTACCAAGCTCCACTAAACCACGCCTCAATAGAGACTTAAGTGTATTTTCATTTAGGCTTAGAATTTCAGCTGTTTCTTTAATGGAGAACCCTTTCACCTTCCGAAGGATAATGACTTCCCGATATTTAGGCTTGATTCTGTGTAGTGCTTCGTAAAACGTCACTGCTTCTTCTCCTTCAATAACAATCTGTTCAGGTGTTCGCTCAGATACTTGATCAAGAATTCCTTTCACAAACATAAGAGGCTTTCTCTTCCTGAGGTAGTCAATGGTCGTATTATGGGCAATTCTAAATAACCATGTCTTAATATGAGAGCGTCCTTTAAAACCGTCCATGTAATCGTAGGCCTTTAGAAATGTTTCATGCGTTAAATCTTCTGCTTGAGAATAATCCTTTGTCATGAGTGCGATGTATTTTAGGATCTGTTTACTGTATTGGTTATACCAATCTTGAATCAACTTCTTTTTCTCTGCATGATCCATAGAAATCCCCCTTATTTTTTAAAAGTCAATAAATGGACGTGTGAGGTTAAATAAAGTTGCGTTGTAAATCGGAATAAATTGGGATTTATTTAGAGCTTCTTCATAGTGAACCTTATATGAAAAGTATCAATAGGAAATAGTGTGAAGAGAAAACTTCTGGATGATTGATGCACTAAGGTGGTGTTTACAAAATTAATATTAATTTCAAATTGTATGAATCATGAACCATATTAACATACTGTTATGCCCTTCGAACTTATCGAATGAGAAGACGAACATACTGACTTTCCTGATAAATTCGTTCATTTTAAAAAATACGTGAATGGAAGAGCCAGGCGTTCGGTTACTACACAAGATTTCTTTTCATCTGTATCAAAAGGGATTCGTCATGTTATGCCGAATGCAATAATAGAAGTTTTGCCCTTAGATGAAAAGGGAGAGAATACGATGATTCAACTGGCTGAAGCACCTAAATGGTTAGAATATCGAAAAGATCATTTATGAGGATGATTCGTCATTATACATAGTCTATTAGATAGGAGTGTGATTTCAGTGAAGCCAAAGATTTATATAACAAGAAAATTACCAGCTAGCGTTGTGTGCCAGCTAGAAGAAATATGTGAGGTTAGAATGTGGCATGAAGAAGAAAAGCCTGTCCCGCGTGAAATCCTAGAGCAAGAGATCATGAATGTCGAGGGAATCCTTTGTATGCTTACAGAAACGATCGATGCTGACCTTTTAGAGAAGGCAAAAAAATTAAAGGTGATCAGTAATATGGCAGTGGGCTATAACAATATTGATATTGCACTTGCAAAGGAAAAAGGAATAACAGTTACGAACACGCCTGATGTATTAACAGAAACAACTGCCGATCTAACGTTTTCCTTATTAATGGCTTCCGCAAGGAGGATTGTTGAAGCCTCTGACTACTTAAGAAAAGGAGAATGGCAAACATGGTCACCGATGCAATTAACAGGCCAAGATATATATGGTTCAACACTTGGGATCATTGGCATGGGGCGGATAGGTGAATCGGTTGCCAGAAGAGCAAAAGGGTTTGGGATGGATGTTCTATATCATAATCGCAATCGTAAGCCTGAGTCTGAGAAAAAGTTGAATTTGACCTATGTTGAGAGAGATACTTTATTAAAAGAATCTGATTTTGTTGTTTTGATGGTGCCCTTTACCGATGAAACCAAACACTTGATAGGTGAGCGTGAACTATCATTGATGAAGAAATCGTCTATTTTGATTAATACGGCTCGTGGTGGAATTGTAGATGAAAATGCACTCTATCATGCATTAGTTAAAGGGGACATTTGGGCAGCCGGTCTTGATGTGTTTGAAACTGAACCCGTCCCACTTGACCATCCTCTTCTTACACTTAGAAACGTGACAACACTCCCACATATAGGGAGTGCTAGTATTCAAACACGAGTTAATATGGGGAATCTAGCTGCAGATAATCTAATCCTTGCACTACAGGACAAGAAACCAAAGTATATCGTTGTTTAATTTTTCGGAGGATCCGCAAACCCTGCTCTGCTGATTACTTGATACTCACTAATGTTGCATACTTATGGGTATTCCATCGATAGCCAATCTGATAGTTTCGCTTTTCTTTAATTGAGTGCCAAAGTTCTTCAGACTCAACCTCCATTTTAACGATGTGGAGTCGAGCAATAGGTTCGTCAAATCCAGGATAAATGAAATAGTTACCATCCTCTTGATCTTTTCGTGTAATCACTCCCGGTCTCGGGAAAACTTCAATATCTAATGTGGCGATATCAATAATTCCAAGAAAGGCAAGTCCCATATCAACAAAGAAACGGACATTTTTTTTCTTATCGTCACGCATCTCGATGAGCGTTCTTTCAACAAATTCTCGTTCAAGGGTCAGCTTCAGACCCTCCGCACAATCTGCTAGATAGCTAGCAACGTTTTCCCGAACCTTCGCATTTTCATGGACCTTCACCAGATTAACTAGATATTCTTCAATGTTTGCATTCCGCAGATCTAATGTTTCATCAAATAAGCGGATCACTTTAGCTGGTTTTGCATCTTCTAATGTTAACGTAATATCACGTTTGATCTCATTATCCGTTCGACCTCTTCTTGCTATCTCTGCATAATGCTTGATCACTTCATCAAAATTGTATTTTTCCGACGCCTCGATGACAGCCTCTTCCTCAGGCTCCTCAGCATGTAATCCCCTAATAAATTCAGAAAAATTCGGAGCAAGCAAAAAGTCTTGCATTGTATCCACATTGATGTAGGAAATTGGTGGCTGATCCCCTTGGTGAGCTCTGTAATCGAGACAGACGAATTCCGGTGGGTTTAAGGAAATGATGATTAATTTCGGGTCAACTTCCCATTCCTGCTGTAAGTAGCCATTCTCAGAAATACTTCCTTCTTGTAAACCAATTCCTAGCAATGAGTCAAGTTGAATAGCTGCTTCTCCCCAATCCGTTGGCTCCGAACTTGGGTACCAATTTCGACTTAAGTAAAAGCCATTCTTCTCCTTCATTAATTCTATGTACGCATTCGGCAGCTTGACCTTCAGCTGCTGCTCCACCTTCGCCAAGTCCCTATCTGTAAAAGGGTCTAACTCACTATCGCAATCATCCAGCCATATCTCTTTCATTTTGCTTTCCTCCAAAAATTTAAGTTAGTTATGAAGTGACAATAGACTTGCTATTAGCGGTAGCGACTGCACCAAAGAACATCGCTTGGAGTAAGGTTTACTGTAATAAGATATAAAAAGTAGTACCGAAAACAATACATGAAATCAATATCCCCACTAATGCACCAACGATCATTCGGTTAAATCGCTTACTATCTCCATCCTTCCTTGCCTTTTCACTATCATAGAACATACCAAAGAAACCATTTGTAAAAATTGCATCAATAATACGCCATCTTTTCTCAGATTTCCCGATACTCTTTCTTGAACGATCCTTTTTAGATTCATTTTTCAAACCATTTAGACCCCCTAGTTTGAAATACCAATTGAATGCTCCTACCCTTATATTTTAGCATTAATTTCCTTTGTTAGGAGTGGTTTCGTAAGATGATTGGACCTTACCCTTTAGTGTCTGGTTCATTTGAAGATACAAAAAATGTTAATTATCATTGACGTAATGTTAACTATACATTACATTATGTATATGAAAGTTAACCTATGTTCCTGGAAAGGAGTATGAGATGCTTCGGAATCGAGTAAGGGAATTGAGAGCTAGGCACAGCTTTTCACAGACTGAATTAGCAAACCGTGTTGGTGTAACAAGACAAACGATTGGTTTTATTGAGAAAGGAGGATTTTCACCATCAATTACGTTGGCTTTGAGATTGGCCTTACATTTGAAGGTTCAGGTTGACGAACTATTTTGGTTAGAGGAGGAGGATGAAGATGAATAAAAACGATTTTCGTGTACAGTTTCCTTTATGGAACATAGCTCTATTTGTGATACTAATCATTTTTACATATGGTGCCGTCTATTGTGCTGACATGCTATTTAATGATTTTACGGGTGCTTTTCGCCTTGAAAACGGAAGAGTAGTCCCTAATCTTGAACTACTTCGAGTATTTTCTATTATTCTTGGGGCTGTTCTGTTAATACTATTTTTCATTAGTTATTTTATTAGAATTAGACGTCATAATAAACTTCATTTAAACCAAAAGCTAAATGCTTTTACTCTCCTAACCCCCAATGAGTTCTTAGAAGACGATGAAATGTTTAATCAGGTTACACGGAATGCCACAAAAAAAGTATATTCTTTTTATTCACAAATGCTACCGTTAATTGTGGTGATTATGCTGTTTCCGATTGATCGATATATATTTATAGTCATTATATTTCTTACCTTAATCATTCAAAATGCTTTATACTATCGTGAAATTCGTCACTATATAGAAGAATAAAAGAGTCTGGGACAAAAGTGATTTGGCTAATATAAAATCCGAATAACAACAGCTGGCGGACATAAACCGCTCCTGAAATATACTTCGCTTTCCGCGGGAAGCCGGTGAGCCTCCTCGTCTACGTCTGTGGGGTCTCACCCTTGGCTTTTAGATCCCGCAGGAGTCTACGTATATTTCATCCGCTAGATAATTGTATTGTTCGGTATTTCAATTAGACACTTTAGTAATGTCTCAGCCTCTTTTTGTTGTATCCTCTCATTCTGCCTTTTAGCTCATAAATGTGCGAATGCCGCTCATAACATAGCAGATTCGGCTCATAACTAGTCGAATCAGGCTCATAAATAACCGTCCCCGGCTCATAAGTGCAGCTAGTGCCTATGTATACAACAGCATATAGCTGTGGGATGATCTTCCTCGTATGAAAAAAGCTTTGGAATGGCTGGATTATCGTTAAATTAGGTTGAAAGAAGAGCCTATTGAATAAAAAAGCCAGCCAATATTGGGTGCCGCTCATAAATGTTGGAATGCCGCTCATAACATAGCAGATTCGGCTCATAACTAGTCGAATCCGGCTCATAAATAACCGTCCCCGGCTCATAAGCGCAGCTAGTGCCTAGGTGAACAACAGCATATAGCTGTGAGATGATCTTCTTTTTATGAAAAAAGCTTTGGAATGTCTGGATTTTCGTTAAATTAGGTTGAATGAAGAGCTTATTGAATGAAAAAGCCAGCCAATATTGAGTGCCGCTCATAAATGTGCGAATGCCGCTCATAACATAGCAGATTCGGCTCATAACTACTCGAATCAGGCTCATAAATAACCGTCCCCGGCTCATAAGTGCAGCTAGTCCCTAGGTGAACAACAGCATATAGCCGCACGATGATCTTCTTTTTATGAAAAAAGCTGTGGAATGGCTGGATTTTCGTTTAATTAGGTTGATTTACTAAACATTGGTATTTTTATAGTGCTTGTAGTCCGAAACCTACTCATTCTCCTTTCTAGAACCCCTCTCCAGGAGCTATATACGCTATCTGACTAGTGAAATATACTTAGATTATAGAAATATATTCCGATGATATCATCTAAATTACTCTTAAAGGAGATGAAGACGAGCGTAATTACATTAACCTATCTTGAAAAAGTGAATTTACTTGTGACTAAACCAACATCATGAATCTAGGAGAATGAATGAAATGAAAATGACAATTAGTAAAAAATTGTTTTTAGGTTTTTTTTCAGTTTTGTCTATTTTAGCAATAACGGTCACCGTAGGTTATTATCAAATTGCCTCTGTTGATTCTTCTTACAGCAACTTAATCAATGTCCAAGCTAAGAAGGTTATTCTCATTAAAGAGCTGAATATTGAAATTAAAGAGCAGCAGAGTAGATTACGTGGTTATCTTGTCGTGAATGATGAAACAGCTCTCAATGCTTTTTCGGAATCACATACAGACTTTTTAGAATTAAGTCAGGAATTACAGGGAATTGTTACAGATCCTAAGGCTGTTACCTTACTTGAAGAGGTTAATCAATTATCAGGAGAATATCAGCAATACGCTGCTACTATCATTGAATTAAAACGTAATAATCAGACAGAGGAATATACTAATTTAGTTGCTACACAGGGACGCGATATTTCTAACCGCTTTGACGAAAAAGCGTTAGAGTTCAGTGATTTTCAAGATGCTGAACTAAATCAAGTTAGTAAAGAGACATCTGATCGAGTTGCTTCGGTGAAACTATTCGTTCTAATATTAGGTGTCATCGGATTGATAGCTGGGGTTGTTATCGCTCTTTATATCGGTCGTATCATTTCTAAGCCGGTTATCAAGCTTGCAGAGGGTGCGAAAGAAATTGCAGCTGGAAATCTAATGATAGATGATATTAAAGTGAAAAATAGTGACGAGATTGGTGACTTAGCTCAATCTTTTAATGATATGAAAACGAATTTAAAGAGTGTCATTCAGCAGGTGAACAGTACATCAGAACTAGTTGCTGCATCGGCTGAAGAGCTTACTGCGAGTTCTGAACAAACAACGAAAGCAACGGAACAGGTTGCCAATACGATGCAGGAAGTTTCATCTGGAGTTGAGAAACAGGTTCAGAGCGTCGAAGAAACGTCTCAAACCGTTTCGGAGATGTCAATTGGTGTAAATGAAGTTGCAAATCAGACGATGGATGTCTCTAATGCAGCAATGGCAGCATCAGAAAAAGCGTTAGATGGAGGACGTGTCATCAAAACGGCTGTGAATCAGATGCATTCAATTAACCAGTCCGTTAGTGGCTTGGAGGCGATTGTCAAAGAATTAGGCGATCGATCAAGTCATATAGGGAACATCGTTGAAGTGATCGGTGGAATTGCAGCACAAACTAATTTACTAGCTTTAAATGCCTCGATTGAAGCTGCGAGGGCTGGCGATCATGGACGTGGGTTTGCAGTCGTTGCTGATGAGGTTCGTAAATTAGCTGAACAATCAGCAGACTCCGCCCAGCAAATTTCGCAGTTAATCTCAGCGATTCAAGAGGAAACGCATAAAGCCCTAACGTCTATGGAGGACACGTCAAAGGAAGTCGAAGAAGGAATTGGTGTTATCAACAGTGCAGGCCAATCGTTCGACGAAATTCAGTTATCTGTCGATGGGGTAACTCAACAGATTCAAGGAATTTCCTCAGCCGTTCAACAAATGGCAGCAGGCTCTGAACAAATCGCACAATCAATGGAAGTCATCACAGGTGTAGCGGAGTCTTCAGCATCAGGCACACAAGAAGTGGCCGCAGCAAATGAGGAGCAACTCGCTTCGATGGAGGAAATCGCATCATCGGCTAATGCCTTATCAGCAATGGCAGAAGAGCTTCAAGAGTTGATTAGTAAATTTAAAGTGAACTAAGAAAATAGAAGGAATTTAACTAAAAAAGCATGCCAATTCGAATTTTGATTGGCATGCTTTTTGTTGATCATAATAACTTTGCTCATCATTTATTTACCTCAAAATTCTAGAATACTTTTTTGGGGATTACCTTTTTGGATAATATACTATTCTTGGGTTTCCTTCAGTAAAAAAAGAAATGATAAAGGACAACAGAATATATAATTGTTATTTATTAAAATGGGTGCGTTCTTTGACAAGAAGGGGTATTCTTTTTTTTGTTCCAGAAAAAGGAAAGCGGTGTTAAACTAACAGTAAAAGAAACTGTTCTTGTACCTAGCTTTGAAGCTAGACTTATCAGCAGAGCTTGAAATGAGAGATGAACCGTTGCGGGAACAAGTTGGAGGCAATATGAGTCTAGCCAGGCAAATAATAGTAGTGTTATTTATTTATGCAGGATTTGCACTAATAATAGAAGTCTTACTTTGGCATTTTAATCCTCCTTTAAACGAATTTTTTAGAATTGCGATAAAAGCCTTTCCTGTTTTAATAACTTTGATCCTATCAAGAATACTTGTAAAAAAGGCAAAAACAAAAGGAGAGGGTTATTGTTGACTCTCTGTAGTAGGTGAAATAGTGACTACTACTCCAATTATATTTCTCATGATCCTCATATCAATCTCAGAATTTAAGGAATGAAGAACAAAAGCATGATATTGAAACGATTATAAAAAGGGTGTGAATTATTGAATGTTTAAAACCATTTTCAACCCGAAATTTATCGTAGCTATGATCGGATGTCTCATCCTTATTTCCGGAATAGCATATATAACCACTGATCAAGACAGAGTATCTAAGAGATTTGCACAACAACTCTTTGATTATCCTATTCCAACGCAAACAACATTGATCGAAGAAAAGCAGTATAACGGTCATCCATGGGGGAGTATTTCGAGCGGGGAATGGGTTGTCGTTGTCTATCAACGATTTTCAACTTCTTTAAGCAAAGAAGAGATTATTTCTTACTATAAAAAAGCTGGTCTGTTTGAGTTTCCAAAAGGTGATGTTAAAGGTGTAATACCACAACTATATTTTGAGGGTGATATGATAAGAGTTACTGAAGATAAAGGTATTTATTATGAAAGTAATGACGGTGGGAAAAAACCGTTATATTCTTACTTTAATGACGAAGATAACATAATTTTGAAAGAGCTCGGAAACAACAATGAGCAAGAGTATGAATATGTGATTCAACTAATAAGTGGGTTTGATTTCTTTTTGAATATACATTAACTGTTAATTGTATTATTCGCCTGATAGTAAGGTTAGATTACTATTTGAACTAACGGGTCAATCCTTAAAGAAGAAAGGATTGAGTGATCTGGTTATCAATTGCATGACTATTGGGGTGGAAAATGAAGAAAAAGCT
The DNA here is from genome assembly GCF_017939705.1 of Halalkalibacter suaedae. Lineage (GTDB taxonomy): Bacteria > Bacillota > Bacilli > Bacillales > Bacillaceae_D > Halalkalibacter > Halalkalibacter suaedae. Next base: position 779,089 of record NZ_JAGKSQ010000001.1, on the reverse strand, counting down.
TAGTAAAAAGAAAGCGTTAATTATAAAAATAATCTTATCAATCATAATGTTAATAGGTCCAACCTCACAGGCTTTGAATTATTTTCCTGATACATTAACTCTATTATTCTTAATAAGTTTCATAGGTTTTATAGGATTAATTAGTCTAGACTTCTTCACAAAAGAATAAGAGCACTGTTAAAGTATCGAGAGCAAGAGCTGAACAAGGTGTTGTCTTTCAAGGTGATCTTCAAAAGGTAGAAGCTCGTGAAAATTAGTATTATAGGGACAGTGACTGGAGTAGGCTTCCGATTAGAGTTTATTTTGATGGAAAAGGAAATGAGGAAGAAACCGACAGTGACTTTGACTACTTTTTAAATATTGATTGACGGTAAGAAGATGGAAGTAACGGGGGCACTCCTTCAAGAAGCCGGGATGACTCTTTTCGATTGAATTAAAAGGAGCATTGGTGATGAAGATAATTTTAGCTGTAGATGTATATGAAGATATGGTTGGTCAACCTTTTGAAATCGGGGATTATTTAGGTTGTTGTTTAACGATCTTTGTCCAACAAAAAGGGGATAAAATTGAAATTTGTCATTCAACTTTTCATGACGCTTTAATTTTAGATTTATATAGTAACCTAATTGAACTAAGGAAATATAAAGAGTCTACTTCTAATCCGATTGAAACGTTCGAAAATGCGCTGGAGTATACTCTAAGAAAAACCGATAGATTCCTTACAATAAAGGAATATAGCCATTACGATAAACAGACACGAACCGTATTTCAGGGGGAATTTGATGATTTTTTTCAGGCCTATTTTAGAGCGTACACACTCTACTTTAAAGACCTTCTTCAAAAGGATTCGAATGCAGCTTTGCATGAGTCCGTACAATTAATGGAGAACCAATTACAGGCCTATTGCAGGGGGGATTTTTGATTAATAAGACAACGGTTGTTTTGATTATTGTCTCTGTGATCATTCTGGGAGTCTATCTAATAAATTTCACTTTCAAAGAGGACGCTCAAGAAATTGAGGAGATTGTTCATTCGCTAAACCACCCGATGATTCAGGTAGCACATATTGAATATTTGGATAAAGATAAAGCAATTGTATTCTTTGAACGAGGACCAACAGACGATAGATTTTTTGTGACAGGAGTTTTTAGAAAAGGATTTTGGGGCTGGGAGCATCTAGGAGGACAGGCTTCTCCAATTAATATGGATCATAAATTAGATTTGTCTTTTTCAGGATTTTCAACTAATTTTTCCGGTTATCCAGAGGTGGTGAGTGGGAAAATCATAGATTCTGAAATTGACGAAGTGAGGGTTGTCACAAGAGCAGGAAATGAATCTGAAGCGACCATTATTGAGTATGACAAGAATGAAAAATGTTGGTTCTTAATAGGTAGTAACGAAGAGGAGCTGCTAGAGCTGACTGTTACTGGGCTTTCTTCAGACGGAGAAGTTATTGAGCGGGTAACTAGGTGAGTGAAGGAAGGCACTGTTTAGTTATAAACGAAGAGAGGTCTGGACGACGTGGAATTTAATGAGTATATGCAGGGGAATTTTCCCGATTTACTGTTGCTGGCATAGTGATTTTCAATAAGTGTAACTGCAAAATGATGTGAAACCACCTCTTGAATCGTTATTTGTACATACGATTCAAGAGGTGTTTTTTTAGGTCCACTTCACAGATAACGGTTGATAACTCGTACGTTATACACGGGGTTTTCCACATTTAGAAGATATCCACAGGGCAATTTACTGTTTTCCTTAAGAAACATAGAGATATCCACAGCATATTCGTTGTTAAATATTCGATGTGGAGCAGAGCTTTTTAAAGAAAAAGACTCATAATAATATCATCAACATAATGATCCGGTCCGAGTTTCGCATTCTTTTTCATTCTGCCCTCTTCCACAAAACCAAGTTTGGAATATAAGCCAATGGCTCTCTCGTTATTTGAGAACACCTCTAATGTGATTTTCTCGATTCGTTCCTCTTTCTTGGCCCAAACTATTAATGTTTTTAACAAGGCACTTCCAACTCCATGATTTGTATAGGCTTCCTGTACAGTAATTCCAAGAGAGCCTTTATGACAAAAGCGTTTGCTTTGAGATAAACGAAATTGGAGCATCCCGATTATGACGTGATTTGATTCAGCCACTAGCATGAGGCCTTGTTCGGAATGTTTTCGAATCCACTCCCTTTCCTCCTCGACTGTTGGTGTAAACTCATCTAATGTTGTACCTAGATAGTCGGGATTTTCCGTAAGTACTTTTTTCATATGTATAATGATATTTTCTGCATCCTGTTCGGTGGCGTTTCTGATCGTAAAATCCATCATGATTCTCCTATCTAGAGGGAATTATATAATGCTTTATTAGCTAATAGCATTAGTCCGTTACTTGTTTTTAAAGCTAGCTTCCTTTTCTGCAAGCTAGGTGTTTTGTTCTATTTTATCCTAAAAAAGGTCAAGCTGCTATTTGCCGTATGTCGTTTGCTATAACTGTTGTGTGATGCAGATGTTGGGCAATTCATGATTTTCTCTAATAATAAATATGAGTCGAGAAGCACACGAGAACCCTCGCTTGTTTCTGAGGACGGAAACGCGAGAACCGTCCCCTTGTTTCCTCTGAGTTATCTGCTAAAATATGTGTAAGAACGTAAACTATTTTTTTCTGTGAGGTACTTATGAGACAACCTAACAACGAGATTAAGCATTATGTAGAACAAAAGAACTATCCATATAAAGAGTTACTAGAGAACTTTACAGAAGCAATTTATGTCATTAGTTTACAAGGGAAATTTATCGATTATAACCGTGGTTTTACCTCATTAGTGGGGCCAGGGGAGAAATACTTAAATACGGATTTTCTTAATATTGTTCATCCTGACGATATCGAACTGGCGAAAAGTGGATTTGTTGAAACGCTAGACGGTAAAGTGTTGAAGGAGGAGCGATTACGTATTTTCGCCTATGATGGCCAAGTGAAAACGATTATTACAAGTAAAGTACCGCTTCTTGGAAAAGAAGGAGAACTAGTTGGGATACTAGGTATTGCGAAAGACATCACAGTTGAAGTTGGGCTTCAATCGCAAATCCAACAGCAGTATAATCGGTTCAGGTCCTTGGATAAAAACTCGAGCAGTGTCAATTGCATTCTCTCTGAAACAGGAGAGGTGATGTACCAAAGTCCATCTGTTGAAAAGGTGCTAGGGTATAAACCAGATGAAATACGGAGACCGTTTATTAGCTTTGTCCATCCAGAAGACGAAGATATGGTAAGAGCCCGTTTTGCTTATTTGCTTGCACATCCAACTGAACCACAAACACTTGATGTCAGGCTTCTTCATAAGGATGGGAATTGGAGAATCATTCATGTCCTTTCCAACAATCTCATGGAGGATCCAGATATTCAGGGAATTGTGATTAACTATCACGATGTTACCGAGATGAGGCAGGCCCAACAGAAAATCCGCTATATGGCGTATCATGATCACTTAACTGGTTTGCCAAATCGCCGTTTGTTTGAAGAACGAGTGCAGGAAGAACTTATGTCTGCAAAACTAGAAAGCCGCAAGCTGGCTGTTATCCTTCTTGATATTGATCGATTTAAATTCATCAATGATACATTAGGACATGCGATTGGTGATAAAGTGCTCAAGGAACTTGCACAGATGCTAGGTGCTCTTGTTTCTGAAACCGATGTCGTTGCGAGGATGGCAGGGGACGAATTTTTAATTCTGATTCCTGCTCTTACATCTACAGACTATGTAGAAACGCTGGCTAAGGCTATTTTAAAAAGGCTTGAAGCTCCGATTATTGTTGATCACTATGAACTTTTCGTCACAGGCAGCATCGGGATCACTATATATCCTGAATCAGGCGAAGACCTATCGCATCTGATTAAGAATGCAGATCTCGCGATGTATGCAGCTAAGAAAAGTAAATTAAATAGTTACAAGCTGTTCTCACCAGCTATGGAAAGAGCCTCCTTTAAGCATTTCGAATTACAGAATGACCTTCGTAAAGCGATTCATAGCGATGAATTTGAACTCTACTATCAGCCGAAGGTCCGCTCACATACAAGACAAATTGTTGGAGCGGAAGCACTGATCCGCTGGAATCATCCGACAAGGGGGATTGTATCTCCTGGTGAATTCATCCCTTTAGCGGAAGAGAGCGGATTAATTGTCCCTCTTGGTGAATGGGTTCTAGAAAATGTCTGTAAGCAAATTAGGAAATGGGAAGCGAAGGGCTATCCAGCAATTGTCGTCTCTCTTAATTTCTCAGCGTTACAAATGCTGCAAAAAGGCTTAGTCGATACCGTCGAAGCTATTCTAGACGAACATAATGTCGCAGGTGAGTCAATCGAAATCGAAATAACGGAAAGTCTCATTCTTAACGACGATAGCGATTTACTAAAGAAACTAGAACAGTTAAGAGAGCTTGGCATTCGCATCGCAATTGATGATTTTGGAACAGGCTACTCATCGCTAAGCTATCTAACGAAATATAAATTTAACACGATCAAACTAGATCGATCCTTTATTCACGATATTCACACATCCCCAGACAACCAAGCCATTATCAAATTCATCATTCAGCTTTCCAATCAACTGAAGATGAAGGTGGTCGCAGAAGGAGTAGAACTAGAAGAACAGCTCGCTCATTTAGTAGAGATGAACTGTGATGAAATACAAGGTTTCTTATTCAGCAAACCGTTGCCAGTGGGGCAGTTTGAAAGATTACTGTAGGTTGATAAGGATATAAGAGGAGAAGCATGAGGGACTCGTGCTTCTTTTTTTTGGACTGAGAGAGTTAGCTGAGGTGGGGTGCCGCTCATAATAGGGTGGATCTGGCTCATAACTGAAATGAGCATGTCGATAAACAGCTGAATATAGCTAGGATGAAGGTCTTCTTCATAGAAAAAAGCTGAAAAGTGGCTGGAAGTTGGGTAAATAAGTTCTTTTTCAAGTGAATATTGAATGGAAAAGCCAGCCAAAATGGGTGCCGCTCATAATAGTATCGATCTGGCTCATAATCTAGCAGATCCGGCTCATAATACAGCTAATTCGGCTCATAAGCATCGCTAACTGGCTCATAACTGAAATGAGCATGTCGATAAACAGCTGAATATAGCTTTGATGAAGGTCTTCTTCATAGAAAAAGCTGAGAAGTGGCTGGAAGTTGGGTAAATAAGTTCTTTTTAAATGCATATTGAATGGAAAAGCCAGCCGAGGTGGGGGCCGCTCATAATAGTATGGATCTGGCTCATAAAGTAGAGGATCCGGCTCATAATACAGCTAATTTGGCTCATAAGTATCGCTAGTTGGCTCATAACTGAAGTGAGCATGTCGATTAACAGCTGAATATAGCTAGGATGAAGGTCTTCTTCATAGAAAAAAGCTGAGAAGTGGCTGGAAGTTGGGTAAATAAGTTCTTTTTCAAGTGCATATTGAATGGAAAAGCCAGCCAAAATGGGTGCCGCTCATAATAGTATGGATCTGGCTCATAATCTAGTGAATCCGGCTCATAATACAGCTAATTTGGCTCATAAGTATCGCTAACTGGCTCATAACTGAAGTGAGCATGTCGATTAACAGCTGAATATAGCTAGGATGAAGGTCTTCTTCATAGAAAAAAGCTGAGAAGTGGCTGGAATTTGATGAAATCACTTCATTTGAACGAGCATATGAATGAAAAAGCGAGTCAATGTGGGGTGTTGCTCATAATAGGGTGAATCTCGCTTATACTGTTCTTAGCGAAATAGCGTCATATGTGTCAAAGTGGGACTGTATTGTGAAAGGTAGTGTTCTCACGGATAACAAGAGGTGACATCAACTTGCAATAGATGTAAACTAATAGGTAGCTTAAAAAGAAAGAGGAGTAACTATGCCGCAAATGATTGATAAAGACACCGAGAAAAGGCTAATCTCCGCGTCGCAAAAAATAGAACAAATGCATGGCCGGAGAGAGGATGAGCAAGAGGGACAGTGGAAAGAGCTTCAGTTTCCTTTTACATTAAGTGAGGGTCTCGCGAGGTTAACGAAGGATGAGTTAACTGTGATTCGTCGCCGGTTGGAAGTGAAAAAAGCGAGTAGCTTGAAGAAGGCAGAGCTTGTCGCACTATTTAGTGAGGTCATTCCAACGAAGGTTGAAGAGATTTTCTCCGTCTGGGATCAGGAACGATTAGGACTCATACGTAAGCTAATTAGACAGGGTGGTTTAGTGCCTGCAGCTGAGGTTGAGGTAAAAGCAGTTGATTCTCTCTGTCTCAGTGGGCTCGTGTTTTCTGGGATGAATGATGGGCAAGAAGTGTTGGCGATTCCGGCAGATCTTATCGAGATCATTCAATCACTTGAAGTAAGTGAAGTACTTCTAGAGAAGATGACACGTAATAGCGAATGGATTAGATTGACCCATGGCCTACTTTACTACTATGGAACCTTGAAGCCAGATAAGCTTATTCAAATGCTGGAAAAATATACGAAGTCACCGGTTGACCGGACAGTGTTCGCTCGCGTCATTGATGAGGCCATTCAGTACTACGGAGAATGTGAAATCAATCAATATGGATATACCCATTTCAAAGTAGCTGACCCTGAACGTGTTTTGCATGAACAGCAGTCGCGAATTGGATTGGAGTATTTTCCTTTTACGAAGGAACAGCTATGGATTGCTGGAGAGCGTGACTATGTCGACCGCAATCATTCGTACAGACAATTTGTGAAGTTCCTTACAAACGAGTACAAAATGAACCCGGCGGATGCAGATCAGCTAGCGGAGGAATGTGTTCTGGTCATTCAGAATGGTATAGGTCCAAATGAAATGATCGACATTCTCCAACATCACCTTGAATTTCCTACCATGGCAGCAGTAGATGATTTAATGAAAGTGGTTGTGGCGATGATTAACAATACGAAACAGCCCTTTCTTAAAGGCTACACTTCGATCGAATTATCGACAAAAATGAAGGTGAAATCACAACCATCTTCATCTGCTCAGAAGGATAATGTAATCAACCTTGCTACAAAGACGATGGGACGTAATGATGCTTGTCTTTGTGGGAGTGGGAAGAAGTATAAGAAATGCTGTGGTCGGTAGTAATAGTTTGCGGATACGCTAGAGGTGTTTAAAACCTTTGAAGGATGCTTAAGCCTATTTTGAAATACGAAAAGGAAGTGGCTAGTTACTAGTAGCCACTTCCTTTTTTGGTTCTTTCAGATGGTTAAAACAGTACATTTGACTTTACTTAATTGATCTTTTAGCACAATGGATAGGTAAAAAAATGCAGTTGTTGTTTTGTCGAAAGGGACGTAAACTAGTTTAATAGGAGGGGATATTAGATGATTACAAGGTTTAAAGTAGTGACATTATTACTACCATTACTAGCATTGTCTATTTTATTTATACAGAATGCTGATGCGGCTGCCCGTATTTCTGGGGAAAGTCGGTATGCAACGGCCGTAGAAATAGCACAAGAGGGCTGGCAGAGCTCAGAGACGGTTGTCTTAGCTAGGGGTAATGATTTTCCGGATGCCTTGGCAGGAGGTCCGCTTGCTTATCATTTTGATGCACCGATTTTATTAACGGCTAGAGATTCACTTACTTCGGTTACGAGAAGCGAGATTAATCGATTACAAGCTAAAAGGGTTATCATTCTCGGTGGGACGTCAGCTATTTCTAAGTCAGTAGAAGATACGCTGAAATCGATGGGAGTTGAGGTAGAGAGGATTGGTGGCAAGAACCGCTATGATACAGCTGCACGTATCGCTAAAAAGCTCCCTGCAACCAAAGCTGTGGTGGCTAGTGGGCAGAACTTTCCAGATGCATTGGCGGTTGCTCCATATGCAGCAAGGAATGGTTTACCAATCCTATTGACGAGTAAAGAATCATTACCGGCTGAGACAAAAACAGCTCTAACGGGAAAAACAAGTACGATCGTTGTTGGTGGTACTGGTGTTGTTTCAAATCAAGTTGTCAATCAATTGCCAAGTGCCAAGCGCTATAGTGGGACAGATCGTTATGGAACGGCTAAGGAAATTATCACAAAGCTTCCCCTCGCAGGAGGTAGAGCTTATGTAGCGACAGGCACCAATTTTGCTGATGCACTTGCGGGTTCAGTACTAGCAGCGAAGCGTAATGCACCGATCGTGCTTACGAATTCAACGAATGTGCCTAATGTGGTTCGCCAAACGATTAGTGAGTCAAACATTACGTCACTCACTGTTTTTGGAGGGACTGCTGCAGTTAATGAAGCAACGAGTAATCTTCTTTCTTCAATAGGTTTAATAGATGGCGATATTAACAAAGTAAGCAGTCAGGAATGGGACGTATTCCTAAAAGTAAATGAAGAGCGTGTAAAGGCGAACTTGAAACCACTGCGTCTCTCAGTAGATTTATCAGCTGTTGCTAGAGTGAAATCGAAGGATATGCATGATGTTAATTATTTCGATCATCAGTCGCCTACCTATGGCAGTCCTTTTGAAATGATGGACGATTTTGGCATAACCTACCGCCGGGCCGCTGAAAACATTGCAGCTGGTTACACGAGTGCAAGTGCTGTCATGGAAGGTTGGATGAACAGTCCAGGCCACCGAGCCAACATTATGAATAAGGATTTAACCCATATTGGTGTTGGCTATTATAAAGGCACCAATAACTATCGAGAGTATTGGACGCAGATGTTTATTACTCCATAGTATAGATGAAATTTTTTCAGGCTCTATATTGGTAATGACTGTGGAAGCTGCTATCTGTTATAGCGGCTTCCTTATTTATGCGGCTGCTCTAATACTTAAGGAGTATTTCAAACTGGAGATTGAACTAGGTTTAATTAATAGCTTTACTTAAACCATGAGGATACTGTCTTGTCAAAAAAGAAGATTGTCTTTTTTTGACGAACTCCTTTTATTGTAAGTATATTTCTCTCGAAGTATGATTAGTAGAGAAATACTACATCAAGGGAGCTGACACAAGTAAGCTGATGATTAACTTACAATTCGTTACTGGTTTTCTACTAGCACTTTTAATAGGAATGATATTTAGTGTAATGGTATATCTCAAATTTAAGAAACAACAGCAAGTTTTGAAGGATAAGCATAATCAATTTATGCATCTGGTAGAGACTCCGAATGACTTTATCTATTATGCTGAAGTGCAGCCAGAGGTTAAGTTTCTCTATTTAAGCCCCTCTGCTGAAAACTTCTTCGGGGAAGGGTCAAATGCAAAGGCATACATAAGTTCCGAAGTCGTATTCATAAATATCCACCCGGATGACTATCACATTCTAATGGCGAAGTTAAAGGGGGATGCAGATTATAGCAAACCAATTATTCAACGATGGAAAGACAAAGACGGGACGTATAGATGGTTTGAAGAATATGCGACACCGGTATACAAAAAAGGAAAGTTACTCGCCCTTCAAGGGGTTTTAAGGAATATTGATGAGCGAGTCGTCCTACAAGAAAAGCTAACCTACCAGCTATATCATGATGTATTAACGAATATTTACAACAGAGCTTATTTTGAATTGGTCTTTGAGAAGTATAATGAAAAACGTAATACTTCTGTCGCGATTATTTTGTGTGATTTAGATGAATTAAAGTCGGTAAATGATAATTACGGGCATAAGCAGGGCGACATTCTTATAAGAGAAACGGCCCAATTACTGGATGGATTTTCCTCGGATTCTGTAACAGTTGCACGAATAGGTGGGGACGAATTTATTCTATTTATGGAAGTAGCTAGTGAGATAGAGGTTGATCTATTAGTTAAGTCAATTAAGGAGCAGATCGATGAATTGAACATACGCTTGTCGATCGGTTATGCATTTACCCCGAACTCGCAAGGTGAAATGTCGCAGTTATTTTCCCTAGCTGATCACAATATGTATATGAATAAGGATAGACGAAAGGTGAATGTGTGAGTCCAAGTGTTCTTGGACTCACTTTTTTTATTGAAGGAGTAGTCTTGTTGGTTTGGTAAGGTTTAAATGAGTGAAACTGGTGCATTATGTATTAGAGTAGACCTAATAGGTGCGACCGTTCTTTAAACGGGATGGTTTTTGGTGAAAATTGGGTGAAATTGTCGATATATTAAATCTAATAACGTTCTCCTTTGTGTTAATATAGTAAAGTGATGTTATGTAATACCATATTTTCTCATTTATAGGAATGTGGAGGATGCTATGTTACCGCTAAGACAAAGAGAGGCATTATCTCAGCAACAACTGTTAGAAATTCTAGAGGATGTTTATCGAAAAGGCTCCGACTCATCAAATATCAATGCAAAGCAGTTAATTGATGATATTGTGATACAACTGAGTCCGTTTGTTCAAACTACCTAAAACTTCTGTGTAAAGGAGAAATTGAGCAAATTAATGTATTTGCAGACAAGCTGAAGTACTTGTTTGATTATGTTCTCGACCCTCTTTATATCGATTATCTCCCAGCAGAAACGATTAAAAAAGGCTAAGTCATCAAGAATTTCTTGCCGAAAAATAATAATGATTTCTGGAATTAGCTGTTGGTTAATCTGGTATGAGAACTACTCTTTGACTGTAATATTGCATGCTATAAGTAATGGTAGAAACAATCTATACTAGATATCATTTACTAATTCAGTATATAATGGTGTTTATTCATTTTTTTAGGAGGAAGTACATGGATGTTAGAGAGAAAACAGTAATATTAATTCCATCTTATAATCCTGATGGAAAACTAGAGAAATTAATACATGAAATTATCAGTGCTAAATTCTCTAAGATAGTAGTAATAAATGATGGAAGTGCTGTTGAAACGGAAATTATTTTTGATACTATATCTAAGTTGGACGAGGTCAAAGTTATTTCTCACTCGGTTAATCAAGGAAAAGGAAGAGCGTTAAAGACCGGTTTTGACTACATTAAAACCAATTTTCCACATCACGGGACAGTTACAGTGGACGCGGATGGCCAGCACGCGGTCAAAGATATTATTAAAACGGCCACAAAACTACAGGATTCTCCAGAAAGCTTGATCTTGGGGGTCCGTGATTTTTCAGGTGATGATATTCCGGCTCGGAGCCGATTTGGAAATAACTTGACAAAGGTTGTTGTTAAATTAACACTGGGCATTTCAATCACAGACACTCAGACGGGACTTCGTGGAATTCCATATGCCATGCTCGGCAGCTTATTAAGTGTAAAAGGTGAACGCTACGAGTATGAAATGAATATGATTCTTGAATGTAAAAATCAAAATATATTGATTGAAGAAGTGCCGATTGAAACGATCTACATTGAGGAGAATGAATCATCCCATTTTAACCCTATTGTTGATTCAATCAAAATCTACTCAGTGTTCTTAAAGTTTATCTCATCTTCGCTATTATCTTTCGGGGTAGACATTCTGTTATTTACGGTGTTTTCTATGCTATTTAAGGATCTCTATCCTGTCGAATTTATATTGATAGCGACCGTAGCAGCAAGGGTTCTGTCATCACTTTTCAACTATTTAATGAATCGAAAAGTAGTTTTTAAATCGAATTCTCAGAATACGTTAATCAAATACTATTCGCTGAGTGTAGTGCAGATGCTAACATCCGCATTGTTGGTTTATGCTGGTTATCAATTGATAGGTAGCGGTGAAGTCGCAATCAAAATTGTGGTTGACTCGATCCTTTTTTTAATTAGTTATGTGATCCAAAGAGATTGGGTTTTTAAGAGCAAGAGCAAAAGCAAGAACTATAGCTATAATAGGCAGGTAGACTAAAATGAGTTCATTATTCCACTTTTTCCTCCTGTTTTTGTCACTTGGCGGATGGGGAGTGGCAATATCTTATAAGTTGAAAATCAACAATGCCTTCATACCTATATTTCTTTACTCTGCCATTACGTTTGTTTTATTTATAGCGGGTGTTTTGAATATTTTGCCCCTGATAGTCACTATCATTTTTTATGTGGGATTGCTAGTATGGCCTGTCTTCATTTACTTCTTGTTAAAGGAAAGAAGGAAGCCGAACTTATCCGTACTGCTTTCCCCTGCCCTAATCTTCTTTGTCATAGCAACAACTATGTTGATGTTTTTGGTAAAGGGTGTTTCCTTTACTCATTATGATAACTTTAGTCACTGGGCATTGATTGTCAAGGAAATGTATTTAATGGACGGGCTGCCGGATGACAGCACAGTGATTTCATTTCGAAACTATCCACCTGGTACAGCTCTATTTATTTATTTTGTTTTAAAGATTACAGGGTATGCCGAAAGCTATGCGTTAATGGCTCAGAATTTCCTTTTGGCTGCTTCGTTAACAGTATTATTTGCCTATACATCTTGGAAAAAACCCTTATATATTCTATTAACTCTCTTGTTAGTTATCGGGTTACTTTCTCTCGAATTGTATAGTATCTATAACTTGATTGTTGACAAAACGCTTGGAATGGTAGCTTTCACATCAGTGATCATTTCTTACTATTATCGTGATGATTGGAAGAAAATTCTTTTGACTAATGTTCCCATCCTAGTCTTATTAATTCTGATTAAGGATAGTGGGAAATTGTTTTTTATCTTGAACGCCCTGCTTATTATTGGTTTATTATTTAGCAATATCATGGCTGGAAGTAGGTTCAATTTCAAAAACGTGACGTTACTTGGTAAAATAACACTAATACTAATCGGAGTTCCGACTAGTATCAACTATTTATGGGGGCAGTACACGGCCAAGGCCTATACGGCTGACTATGCTTCGAATAAATTTGCACTTACTGAATCAAAACTGAGCTCTTCTGATAAAAGTGAGGAGTTTGTGCAGACGTTATTACCGAAAATGTTCAATAGTTTAGTCAATTTTGATGACCATAACTTTTTAATTTTAGTGGTAACTAACGCCACTCTGATTATTAGTTTTATTGCACTATGGATAGTCAACAAAAAGGCATCAAAGCTACTTGTTTATGCGTTTTTATTTTGCAATATCACGTTTATTATTTATTTGGGTTCCTTATATTTGATGTATTTGTTCCTCATGCCAGAGCATGAAGCGACAAGACTGGCTTCCTATTCTCGCTATTTAACGACGATTGTTATTTATATAGGTGCAGTAGGTATTGGAGCGACATTATTGGTGTGGAGCAAGCTACCTACCAGAAGCCTGAAAATGATGTTAGCCGTTTTGTTAGTTGCTCTAATCTGCTATCCGACCTATGAAAAAGTGGAAGCGGGGAAAGGGAAACCTGATATTAATGAATCTATTAGATCTAAGGTGAAACCTGCAGTTGCTAAAATTAAGAATCAGGACAAGGGTGATCCGCGGATTCTATATTATAGTCCTGAAAGCCAAAAGGACGGAGGGTATCTGTCCTATATTGCACTTTTTGAACAGCTCTCACGTAACTATAAAATTATTAGGGGCTGTGAGGAGATGGAACAGGCAGAGCTGGAAAAAGCTCAATACTTGGTGGTGCTAAACAGGGACAATGGTGAATGCCTCCCTTCAGATTTGGAAGAAGGAATTTATAAAGTGAGCAAGAAAGATCAGGATATTATGCTTGAACCTTTTTAGTCGCTAGCCCTGAAGTAAATAATCTCTAAAAGCTGCAGCTAATAAATTAGCTGCGGCTTTTTATTTTAAATTACCCCCATGTAATTCAATTTAAAGTATTTGAACAGCTGGAATTTGAGTAAAATTGATCATTTAATAAGTGAAAAGTGACTGAAAAGCCAGCCGAAGAGGGTGCGGCTCATAAACGTGAGGATTTGGCTCATAAAGTGTCCGATTTGGCTCATAAATTTGTGGATGCGGCTCATAACATAGCTGAATCCGCTCATAAGAGAGCTGCCAGTTAGATGAATCACCTAAATTCTGCTCTATGAGGGTCTACATCGTCGGAAAAAGCTGAGAGAACAGCTGGATTCGAGTATTATTTACTAGTAATCACCCAGTATTAGCAATCAATTCATTTTAATTTATGTCACTTTTAGAGCGAGATTTACGTTACAATGATACGGTAGCCAAAATTTGATTCGACATTTTTCGGAGGGAATCTATGAGACAACTGATAAGAGTTCTTTTACTTTGTAGTTCGATCCTTTTATTGTTTCCAGCTAGTAGTTTTGCTGAGAAAGTGCTAGTTATTGACCCAGGTCATGGTGGGAAATTTAGTGGTACCTGTGGTGCAACCGGGAACAGGACAGGCTTCTGTGAGAAGGAGGCCAATCTCAAAGTCTCACTTAAGGTTCGAGATATTCTAAAATCTAGTGATATAACTGTGCATTTAACTCGCTCTACCGATAAGGAGTTTGCTTCCTATTTAAGAAAATCAAATGGAAGTACAACTGGTGGGGACTTCGATAAGCGTATGCAGATTGCCAACAACTACGCAAAAGGAAATAACGACAATAGCTTATTTATTTCCGTGCATCATAATGCTAGTCCAACTAGTCCTTATCTTAAAGGAACGGAAACATACTATTATGATGGTGTGAACCATTATAAGCCAGAATGGCCTCATGATCCGATGCAAATTAAATATTTATCAGAGAACAAACGGTTTGCGGAAATCGTTCAACCAAGATTAGTTAAACGTTTAGGAACAGTAGATCGAAAAGTACGAAACAATCAAAGTTTCTTTGTCATTCGTAACGCACAAATGCCAGCTGTTTTACTTGAACTAGGATTCATGACAAACCGTGAAGAAGAATCACGCATTAAGACAAATGACTTCCAACAAAAGGCGGCACAAGCTATTGCTGATTCTGTTATTAACTATTTCAAAGTATTTGAAGTGTTTGACGCGAAAGGCAAAAAACTAGCAATCTATAAAAATCAAACGGAAGCCGTTAATTATGCAAAGACATTCAAAACTAAAGTAACGGTATTTGATAAAAATAAACAAAAAACGATCTTTACGAATCAACCGAATTTCATCGTTGAACATAAGGAAAATGGAATCTTAAAGGAATACTATACCGAAAATGAAGCAATCAATTACGCATCAGGGAAAACGAATACCCGTGTTCGTAATAAGGTTTCAAATTGGACTGTTTGGTCTAACTTCTTAAAAAAGAAGTATGATGTCTATGAAGGTACTAGAAAAATTGGTAGTTATTATGACTATAATCAAGCAGTTGATGTCGCAAAATCAAAATCAAATGTCAAAATTGTCAATACTTCTACAAACGCTGTCGTTTGGTCAAATAATCAAAGTATTAAAGTGACACGCCAGCTTATAGATCAGCGAGTTTCCGGTAAGGAACGTTATCTAACGGCTGTTGAAGTGTCGAAGAGCCTTTACCCTAATGGTTTTGAAACTGAGAAAGAACAAAAGATCGTTATCCTAGCGACTGGAGGCAATGCAGCAGATGCACTTGCGGCTGGTCCCTTGTCTAAGTTATACGGGAAAGCACCGATTTTATTAACCGAAGAAGATACATTTACGTCAGCTACACTAGAAGAAATTATTCGCCTTCAGGCTGATAAAGTCGTTATCATTGGTGGAACGAAAGCAGTTCCTGCGATGGTAGAAGACGAGCTACAGCAACTAGAAATTGAGACGGTTCGTATTAGCGGATCTGATCGCTATGAAACGAGCTTACGTATTCTAGAAGCATTAGGAGAGGTCAACGGGATCTTCGTAGCATCTGGAACAAGCTTCCCAGATGCACTGTCTGTTGCTCCTATTGCTGCAGCAAATAACTGGGGAATTGTCTTAACTGAGAAATATAAGTTACCAGAGGAATCATTCGATTGGATGAATGCCAAACCTGTCATGATTGTAGGTGGTACGGCTGTCGTCTCTAATTCAGTTGAACAATCCATTTCTGCATATAATGCTAAAAACAGCTTGAAACGATTGTCAGGAAAAGACCGTTATCAAACATTAGTCGCAGTTGTTAATTCATTCAAGAACAATCTGAACATGGATGAAATTCTAGTTACGACTGGAACGAATTTCCCAGATGCTCTTGCATCAGCTCCACTTGCAATCGGAACCCAATCTCCATTAATTATTGTGAATACTAGCATGACCCCTTCTGTTCAAATGCTTTTGATGGAAAATGGAGATAAAATCGGTAAGATTACAACAATTGGTGGGACTAACGCAGTTAATGACAAAATGATTGAGTCAATTAAAAACAGCATTAGATAATAAGAAGAGGGGTACTTTATGATGAAAGCTTTGTTGGTCGCGACAATTTCTCTTATGTTCTTAGTCGGCTGCACGGATAAGGCCGCACCTCCATCAGCTGTAGAGGAAGATGCTGTAGAAGGAAGAAACGAACAGATTACAGAGGAACCCAAGAAAGAACCTCAGGAAGAGTTGAACGAAGAAGAGGATACTCCTGTAGAGGAGGAAATCGTCTCTCAAGATGGTTTGTTCCTCTATCGTCCATCAGTCGGCTCGATCATGACCTTTACGAATGCTGGTGTTGAAATGTTTGTCCATGAAGTTGTAGCAACCAACGACGAATATGTGCAAATAACTGTTACCCTTGGTGGTGCACCTGCTACTCAAATTTATAAGTGGACCTCTGATGAAATCACACTTGTTTTCGAAGATGCTGCACCAGTAGATCCTTCAGAAGACCGCTTAGATGATTTTGAGCAAATGGAAGAGCCTGAGACACTAATTCATTTAAAAGGTGAGGCCAAATGGGAGTTAGTTGATACAGCCGAATCGATTACAGTGCCAGCTGGGACGTTTGAAGATGTCTATGTCATCAAGCTAATTACTGATGATGTCGAAGGAGAAGAGAGTATCTTTACTCGTTACTATGCTCCTGGAATCGGACTCATCAAAGAGGAATTTGAATTAACAGGAGAAAATGGTTATACAGACGGAGCAACCTTAACAACGGTTGAATAGCAAACGAACGAATTTAACCCTTGATACACAGGTTGGCAATATTTTTTAGAATAAATTTTAAACTATCCACCTAAAAAACCCTTTAATCCATCCAAAGATTAAAGGGTTTTTGATACATTGTTTATTCTGTTTCGTCATCCATTTCTAATTCCGTCTCTCGATCAGTAGGCTCACCGAGATCAGTCTCATCGCTTGTCACTGGCTCCTCAATTTCTGTTTCCTCTGCAGGTGTTGGCTCGTCCGTATCCATGTCGCCACACCCAGCCATAATACCAACTGATAGAATAGCTGTTGATGATAATGCTAGTAATTTTTTCATAATAAATCCCTCCAATTTGTTATCTTAGAGGGTGTGTTCCCGCTTAATAAGTTTTAAAACATTAGAAACCTAGTAGAAACCTAGAGAAACCTAGGGACGGTTCTCGCGTTTCCGCGAGGACCGTCTTCTCTGTGTTGGCAGAGGAAGTGAGGGGAAATTTGTGTGGGTGCGGCTCATAAATAATTTAATCAGCAAAATTCATCTCTGAGGAGAATCTACATCATCAAATCAACCCTCATGCACCGCAGCACTTCTTATACTTTTTCCCACTTTCACATGGGCATGGATCATTTCGACCTACTTTTTCTGCCATCTGAATGAGGGATCCGATATGCTGTTTGGCTTCCTCATAGGTTTCTGATGCTGCCTCTAATGTTGCTCTCCATTCGGCCAGTTTCGGATGATCGATGCCATTTAGAATGCAATTAGCATAGATTGATTCCTCGAGCTCAAGCATTGTTGAATCATAGCCTGTCTCAATTAATTGCTCCACGATTGGAATGGCTTCAACAGATAAATGTTGGCAAAGGGCATCGGCGACTAAAGTTTTTTGTGTAAGGTTGGTAGTGCGATCATACAGACGGAATAGGGCCTCTTCAGCAGACTTTGTCTTAATTTTCGCTAACACCTCGATGGTATAGAGATAGGATTCTCCTTTTAAAGCAATTGGCTCAACGGCTTCGACAACCTCTTCCGTACCAATCTGTATCAAGGCTTTCATCGATTCCTCTAAAGCGGCATCGTTCTCATCTCGACTCAACACATTCACCAGATCTGGAATAACAGATTCAACACGAAGCAGTCCTGCCATCACAATCGAATAAATGGCGTCATATGTCAAGTAGTCATCTTCCTCATAGCCACCCCGAATCCCGGCTTCGACCTCCCACTGTTGAATCTCATCACGGTCAATGAACTCCTGAACCATCCTCTGACCAAATTGGAACAGGTCTAGGCTATCAGTCGTTTCTAACTGATTCATAATTGTTCCGAACTCCTCAAACAGCTCATCTACCGAAAGATCCTTAATCAACTGTAGATTTTCAAAGAAAGTTCTAGGTGTGAAAGGAGTAAGTTTTTGCTGGTATTGCAGCAATAAATCGGTTGGGGCTCTCTCTAAAAGATGGAGATACCTCGCTAAATTCTGGTCTTTCTTTTGGATACGACTAATTAATTCTTGAATGCCAGCTTCATCGACGGGAATAAAATCAATAAAAGGTAGAATGGAGGGCGTCGGTGAAGAACCATTTTCACTCCGATCAACAGCCTCCAACGCGGTAAATAAGGTTTCCGGCTTTGCAAGAAAACTCTGCTCTAGCATTTGTACCGCATAGCTCTGAACGAATCTATCCTCGCTTAGAAGTGCTGCTTCTATCCGTTGCAAAAAGGTTGTCATTACATCATCGCCTTTCTAGACTAAATATCTATAGGGGTAATTATAGCATGTACGACACTGGGTAAAAATTTGCGGAGAATGATATGAATCAAAAGCCAACCATTTAGACGTGAGGATCATAAAAGTGCGGCTCCGGCTCATAAAGTATCAGATCCCGCTCATAACTTTGCCAGTCTCGCTCATAAACTAGCGAAATCCGCTCATAATCCCTCGCACCCTCAGCAAAAAAGCTGAACCTCGTCCTCGGACGAACGGCTTCCTTGATGAAACTAGGTAAACAGCCTGGATTTTTATTAACGTCGATCATTTTAAAGGATTACAATGAATCAAAAGCCAGCCAGTTGTGGTGCCGCTCATAACGTTGCGAATCTGGCTCATAAAGTAGCGGATCCGGCTCATAAAAAACCGCATCCGGCTCATAAAAAACCGCATCCGGCTCATAACACAGCACAATCCGCTCATAACTCGCCCTCCCGCTGAAAAAAAGCTGAACATCGCAGGTAGTTGAACGAACTTCTATGAAAAAGGGAGCAGAACCTGCTGGCAATTAGGTTCATTTTAATAGATTACAATGAATCAAAAGCCAGCCAGTTGTGGTGCCGCTCATAACGTTGCGAATCTGGCTCATAAAGTAGCGGATCCGGCTCATACCAGTCCGCATCCGGCTCATAACACAGCATAATCCGCTCATAACTCGCCCTTCCGCTGAAAAAAAGCTGAACATCGCAGGTAGTTGAACGAACTTCTATGAAAAAGGGAGCAGAACTTGCTGGAAATTGGTTTAAATTCATCATTTTAATAGACTACAATGAATCAAAAGCCAGCCAGTTGTGGTGCCGCTCATAAAAGTGCGAATCAGGCTCATAAAATAGCAGATCCGGCTCATAACAGTCCGCATCCGGCTCATAACTCAGCATAATCCGCTCATAACTCGCCCTTCCCGGTATAAAAAACCATTCAGCCAAACAACTCCTCCGAGGAATCTAGCAAAAACTGTCTGGAATTTAGTTAACCTCACTCATTTAAAACAAAATAACGATTTAAAAGCCCCCTCAAATGCCATGGCCTCCGCACAGGAACTAAATATTGACATCCAACAATAAACATTGTAATGTATTCCAAGTGAATTAATCGGATTAGGATGAATATAAATTAGAGAGAAGTAAGCATTTTTTCCGAGTAATTAAACAGCAACTCAATAGGGGGAGAGAAACAAAATGGAAACAGTATTTATTTTAATTAATATCATTATCATGCTTGCACTTATTGGTCTTCTGTTTTATATGCAAAAGAAGCATGTTTCGTTTAGTAAACGAGTCCTTACTGGTTTGGGGCTTGGTATTGTACTTGGGGCATTTTTGCAACTTGCATACAGCTCTGATTCGGTGATTGTTAGTACATCGACAGATTGGTTCAATATTGTTGGTCGTGGGTATGTGAGTTTGTTAATGATGATTGTCATTCCGCTCGTCATGGTTTCGATTATCCAATCAATCATTAATTTAGAGAAATCATCTGAACTTGGAAAAATGTCAGCCTGGATCATTGGGATTTTAGTAGCAACGGCAATGGTTGCAGCTGTCGTTGGTGTTGGGGCAGCATCCGTCTTTAATTTGGACGCTAGTCAAATTGAGGCAGGTCAAGCCGAAAATGATCGAGGTCTTGCTTTGGAAGAACGTTTAGGGACTGTTCAGGACCTTACGATTCCACAGCAGATCGTTAGCTTCATCCCGTCTAATCCATTTTTAGACATGACAGGTGCTCGTGCGACTTCGACGATTGCTGTCGTTATCTTTTCGATTTTCATCGGTGTCGCGGTGCTAGGTGTTCGCAAAAAGCAACCAGAGCAAGCGAAGATTTTTGTTGATTGGGTCAATGCTGTATATGCTGTTGTTATGCGAATCGTAACGCTTATTCTGCGTTTAACGCCGTATGGTATTTTGGGATTGATGGCTAATACTGTTGCCAATACGGATGTAGCTGGGATTCTAGAGCTAGGTAAATTCGTTGGTGCTTCTTATGTTGCGTTACTAGTGATGTTCATCATCCATCTCATTGTCGTTGGACTGTTTGGGCTTAACCCATTTACATTCCTTCGTAAAGTACTGCCGGTATTGGGCTTTGCTTTTACATCAAGATCTAGTGCAGGTACGATTCCGCTTAATATTCAAGCACAGAAAAATAGTCTAGGAGTCCATCAAGGGATTGCGAATATGTCTGCATCATTTGGTGCGACGATTGGACAGAATGGTTGTGCCGGAATTTATCCTGCGATGCTTGCGGTCATGATTGCACCATCACAGGGGATTGATCCACTGTCACCTGGGTTTCTTGTTCAATTAGTTCTTATTGTTGGAATTGCGTCATTTGGAATTGCTGGTGTTGGAGGCGGTGCAACATTTGCCGCACTAATTGTCCTATCATCTATGAACCTTCCAGTTGCACTCGCAGGTCTATTGATCTCAGTCGAGCCACTCATTGATATGGGACGTACCGCATTAAATGTAAATGGTGCGATGGTATCTGGTACACTCACATCTAGAATTATGAATAAGTTAAATCTAAAGACATTTAATGATCCTAATGCTATCGAGAAGGAAACAGGTCTTTAATAGCCTAAGACTAGTTCAGAAAAAGCTGAAGCAGAGGGAACGCTCTCGCTTCAGCTTTTTTCTTTTATCACTATACTTGAAAAATAAATTGATGCGTAGTAAGATGTACATTGGCAACAAGAAGACATCTAAATAGACTTACCTGTATAACCTCTAGAATATGGCTTGAGGGTCTCTACCAGGAACCATAAAAATCCTGATTACAGAAAATGAATTTGTTCATTTCTGTAATCAGGATTTTTTGTCGTTCTTTTTAACGATCACTTGATTGCTATAAAACTATTTATCAGAAAGGGCGAGAACGAGTTATGAATTTAAAAGTTTTTATACTGGCTATATCGACTGTTTCCGTTGGACTAGTTGAGTTAATTGTAGGAGGGATTCTGCCGACGATTGCTAGCGATTTGTCTATTTCATTAAGTTCAGCCGGACAGCTAATTACGGTGTTTGCACTGATCTATGCGATTGCTGGTCCTGTGTTGCTTGTCGCAACGAGCAAAATTGAACGAAAGAAATTATACCTAATCTCTTTGTTTATCTTTTTTCTCGGTAACATCCTAACCTATTTTAGTGCCGATTTCACCATGATGATGATTGCAAGGGTGTTAACGGCAGCGAGTACAGCACTTATCGTCGTTTTGTCATTAACGATCGCTGCAAAAATAGTGGCACCTACTCATCGAGCGAAGGCTTTGGGGATGATCTATATGGGAATTAGCTCATCACTGGTCCTAGGTGTCCCACTTGGAATACTCGTTTCAAATGCATTTGGCTGGCGTGTCATTTTCCTTGGAATCGCTGTGCTGTCAATCGGCTCCATGATCCTAATTTCATTATTTCTCGAACGTATTCCCGGGGAAAAGACGGTTTCACTTAAGCAGCAATTAAAAGCAGTAGGGAGTGCAAAAATAGGCAGTGCCCACCTAGCGACAATGTTTATGCTAGCAGGACATTATACGTTGTATGCTTATTTCACACCATTTTTAGAAATGGAACTTAACTTAAGCTCAGAGTGGATTAGCATCTGCTACTTTGCCTTTGGTCTAGCAGCTGTAGCTGGAGGTGCATTAGGTGGTACCCTTTCAGATTGGATTGGAGCTCAAAAAAGCATTATCATCGTGATTAGTGCATTTGCGGTTGTTCTTTTCTTACTGCCACTTACGACTTTTTCACTTATCCTATTCATCCCGATGATGATGTTGTGGGGAGCATTAAGCTGGGGGCTAGCACCACCACAGCAGAGCTATTTAATTCAAATCGATCCCGCGACATCCGATATCCAGCAGAGCTTTAATAATTCAGCACTGCAGATTGGAATATCACTCGGCTCAGCGATCGGCGGCATCGCCTTAAACCAAACAGGGACCGTGTCAAATATGCCGTGGGTTGGCGGCTTGATTGTCATCATCTCCTTATTATGTGCAGTCTTTTCTTTGACAAGACCGGATGTAAAGAGAGCGAGTACGATGTCAGTGCCGTCTTATAATAGATAAAATTCTCAACACAAGAAAAGCCAGTTGTCTATGCATCGTTCATGCAGACATCTGGCTCTTTTAATCTTTATCCTTATCAAAAACAATCTCCAACACAGCAAGTAGCGATGCAATAATCATTTCTGTATTAATAGAAAGTGTAATACTACTCATACATTCATCTACTGTAAACAGAGCGATCCAGTTAAATATGCTTTCAATACTGAATTTATAAAACACCTTCACTTTCCTGGTTAAATGTTGAGAAGTCAGCTTGAAAATGGCAATAGAAAACAAGTCGACAACTAGGCCCAGAATAAAGAAACTGACAACAAAAATAAGTAAGGACCAGAAAGATTGATATTGAACGCCGAGTAGTTCGAAAATCCCTGCAAAACCAAAGAACAAAAGTCCTATGACAAAGCCTAACACCAATAAAAAGAGAATGGCTATCCCGATAACTGTTACAATCTTTCCTTTTATATTCTTATCACGAAATGAATCATTTTTATTCTCTGACATATTTCTGTTTCTCCTCTGACTAGCTCTCCTTTTATCATTTGCACCTTTTAGGAAGGACAATACTCCATAGGCTCTGTACAATGAATATAACCATTTTTCTTATAGTAATTAATGCTATCATCACTCGGCCAAACAATGATAAATTCATATTTATTTACCCTAGTCCACTCCTTTATTCGAGAAAGTAACGTACTCCCGATGCCCTTGTTTCTGAATTCTCTAGTAGTAAATACGTTAGTCATATAAGCAAAAGGATAGGTTACTCTCCCAGGGCGGGGCACTTTCTGAATCAATTTTATGTAAATATTTGAGACAATTTTTCCATTTTCCTCTGCGACCCAAATAAACCATTGGTCACTAGTAAGAGCATTTTCTAAGAAAGCTTGGCATTCTTTCTCAAAATCGTCATATAGAGCCTCCTCAATTTCATTTTTTTCATCAAATTCAATTGTGGAGTCCCATCTCAGCTTGATTAATTGTTTGCAATCCTTTCCCTCTGCAAGTCTAATATTCATATGTGTTCCGTCCTTTTTTAAGTGTAGTTATACTATTTAATCAGTAAATAAAATTAAGGTTCTTGAAAACCGAAAAGACCTACAAACGTGAAGATTAAACTAACTGCAAGAATAATGATGCTACATATAATTAATATCTCTCTATACCTATTTTTCTCGGCAGGTAAAGCAAAGAGAAGACCAAGCAAAGGATAGAGGTTGAAAATGAATATGGCGTTTGCTCCAAATGTCAAGGTGTCTAAAAGGTTCCCTCCCTGCGACATTGAAATAATAATACTTAATCCCAATAGTGTAGAGAGTAGTGATAAGAACGAAAAGATTTTCCTCATTTTTCTCCTCCTATACTTGCTATTCTAAAAAAATAAATGTCTTCTATTTAAGCCATTTAATCAAGTAAGCCACAATCATTGTTTAATTTTGTTATGCCTATAAATGACTATATCAATGATTGCCCCAATTAAAGAGCCTAAGATAATTCCAAGAGCTAGATTATCAAAGAAAGTCGATCCAAAGGCAATCCCTACTGCAGTACCAATTGCTAAGAAAGTACCTCTTCCCACCTTTTGCATCAAGAACAATCCCTTTCTCTTACTTTTAGTAGAAGGTAGATCTAAATGTTTAGCCCCAGGCTACCATTATGTTCCTATTCGTTGGCATAAAAAACTCCCTTAAGTTGTAGGAAGCCTCTATGGTCATAGTCATTTCTCCTTATTTGCTTTGTTCAATCTCACTTGTATTTTAACATTATTTTCCTTTTATTAGTATAAAAAAAGCGTCCCTATAGAGAAACGCTTCTGGTAACTGACTTACATATATTCACATGGAAAGCTCTCTTGCTCATTTTGAAATTTTCTCAAATCCTCATGCAAAAGCAGCTGATTTTTTTTGTAATAGGTATTGATCAAGGGCTTGTTGCAAGGTTCCTAGCTTCTTAGTATCAGGATCAAATGTAATTCCGGATTCAACCATCTCTTTGACAACTTCCTTACGTAAGCCTGTAATGACTGTGAAGCACCCCATCATGGAGATTCCATCAATAAGCTTTAGAAGTTCAGCAGTAATGTCTTGTTTCATACTAGCTACACCTGATAGATCGATAATTAACGTGTGAATACGTAAATTTGAAACCTCTGTTAATACTTTTTCCTTAATAATACAAATGCGACTTGGATCAATCGCTCCAATTAACGGTAGGATGCTAATTGTATTATTGATTGGGATAATGGGAACGGAGAGGTTTTCAACTAATTTTTTCTGTGCATGAATCAACGAATCCTTATATGTAGAATAATCAAGAAAAAATGTATTTAAAAACATATCTACTCTATTATTAATCTCTTGTTCCAACTGAAAAAAATCATTCATTTTATAGTGGTCAAGTAGTTCATAATACTTATGTATGAAAATCCATAATGTTCTACGAATAGCTTGAATCCATTCGAGTTTAAAGGTTAATTCAATTGAATGAGTCGCCCAAGCGATTCCTTCCTTTTTGGCAAATTGTTTGAGTTCGTGATCTTCATGATTAATAATATAAACCGTTAAGTGGTGTGCATTATTAACTAAATCAATATTACCGATTTTCAGAATTTCATTAATTTTATCTCTGACATTTACCGCTTCACATAACAAAGTAGATTCAAAATGATCTTTATTTTCTTTAAAGAAGTCTTTCAGTTTAAATGAAGGCTCGAAAACAATATCCATTTTAGTTCTCCTTTTTTAATTTATTAAGTACTAATGAAAGAAGCTGAAAGATTTGTCGCTCGAGGTTGTGTGAGTTTCTCCTACCTCGCTGGTAAAAAATGCTACTAAGACTAAAAGATAATACCCATACTAGTAGGATCTCAAACCTATTAATTTATTATTTTTCAAAGAAAATTGTATAAGCTTGAATCGTCTATCTACTTTTAGATGGAATAAAAGATGGCGAATGAACTCTTTTTCCTCGTTACTGTAGGTTCTACTACTAATTAATTGGGAACATTTTTAGATATAAATGATATGCTAGCTTAAGCCTATACCTTTTTCATTATGTTCAGGTCAATAATGGAGGAATTTCTAAAGGGATAAGGCGAATAAATAATATAAATTTTGAAGATTGTAGGTGGATCATGAGTGAGCCTCAGATTTTAATTATAGAAGATGAACCGAAGATTAGCAGGGTGCTGCAGCTGGAATTGGAATATGAAAATTATGTAACGGAAATTGCTAACAATGGTAAGGATGCACTTCGACTTATGAAGGAGAAAGATTGGGACCTCGTACTATTAGATATTATGATCCCTGAATTAAGTGGACTTGAAGTATTGCGAAGGATTAGAAAAACGGATGAACAGACACCGATTATTTTATTAACGGCTAGGGATGAAATACATGATAAAGTAAGCGGACTGGATCTGGGTGCGAATGATTACATCACAAAGCCATTTCAGATTGAAGAGCTTTTAGCAAGAATTCGTGTCCATCTAAGAGCACCTAAAATGGCGAAGAAGGAAATCAATAATCGAATTTCGATCGGCGAGCTGCATGTTGATTTAGATGGCCGAGAGGTAGTAAGAGGAAAAGACGTGATTGACTTAACAAAAAGGGAATTTGACCTCCTTGTCTGCTTATTACGAAATAAGAATATTGTGATGTCAAGGGAGCATCTTGTTGAACAAGTATGGGGATATGATTACGTGGGTGAGACAAATGTCGTTGATGTGTATATCCGTTATTTAAGAAAGAAAATAGATAATGACTATGAACCAGCATATATACAAACAGTACGTGGTATAGGTTATTCGATAAGGGACATGAGTTCATGAAACTAAGAACAAAAATCGTTCTGTCTTCTAGTTTATTTATGCTTGTGCTGATTTTGCTTGTGAACATCTCGATCTACTATTTCTTTTATCATATGAGCACAAACACGGAGCTAAATGAGTTAAAGCTGGTGATAAATGATGTAACGCAGGCATTAAATGAAAATCCTGAGGTTGATACGAGTGAATTGTTAGAAGCCTACCTCCCTGCAAATGGCATGATCCGAATTATTCTAGAAAGTGAAGTAAGAATGATTGAACAAACTAGATCAAGAGATTATTCGACACTGCCATGGACCTTCACATCGATGGAATCACAGGAAATGATTTCAATGAAAAACGCACCTGATATAGCAGTTGTTGAAAAACCGATCATTTGGAGGAACGGTGAGCATGCTGGCGAGATTGTAACCATTCAAGTATCCAATCATTTGATCTCATTGCATGAAACATTACGCACGTTAATTTATGTATTATCTATCCTATCTTTCCTTGTGCTGATCCCGATCATTATTGGCAGTTCGATCCTAAGTAGGTTTTTGCTCCTGCCAATTAAAAATCTAATCAAGACGATGAATGAGAATACGATCCAAGGTAAGTGGAAAAAGCTTGATATGTCTAATCGTTCGCATGATGAATTGCATGAAATGGAGCTGACCTTTAATCAGATGATCGAATATCTAAAGGAAAGCTATGAAAAGCAGGAGATGTTTGTTTCCGACGCATCACATGAGTTGAAAACTCCGATTCAAATCATTAAAGGCTATGCTCAGATGTTAGAGCGTAGAGGCATAGCAACGCCGGAACTATTTCAAGAATCTGTTCTTGCCATTGATTCAGAAGCAAATCGTATGAACAAATTAGTTGAACAAATGCTCTCCCTAGCAAAAAATAAACAGCTTCAGCCAAGTGCATCTGTTGATCTTGTCGGTTTAATCGATGAAACAGTCAAAGTATTTAATGGAGTATCTGAAAGAGATATTTTTATTGAAAAAAGGCGTGAAACGATGACGGTGAAAGCAGATCGAGATCAGCTGAAGCAACTGTTTTATATTTTAATAGATAATGCAATAAAATATAGTCAGAACACGATTCATATCAGATTATTACAGGAAAATAGACAAGCGATTGTCGAAGTTCAGGATTATGGAAAAGGAATTTCATCAAAAGACCAGAAACAAATCTTTGACCGTTTTTACCGAGTGGATAAAGCCCGGAATAGAGATACGGGTGGGACTGGATTAGGCTTAGCGATTGCAAAGTCGATTGCAGAGGCCCATGAAGGAGAATTATCTGTGAACAGTGAATTAGGGCAGGGATCAACATTTATCCTGCGAATGCCTATTATTAATGAAAACTAAAAGAGAAATAATCATTTTCTCATCAAATTTTAATCTACATCAAATCCTCCTTTCATAATGGATGTATAAACTAAGGGTATCAAATCAACAGGAGGAATAAAAAATGAAGAAAAAAATAATGATCGCAGTTGGTGCAATATCTGTAGCAAGCGTATTGGGAGTGGCAACTTTTCAATCTTTAGTAGCAAATGCTGAGCCAAACCTATCGAAAGAGGATATCCGAAATCAAGTGACGTCCCAATATCCTGGTGTCATTAACGAATTGGAATTAGAAAGAGAAGGAAATATCAACGTATATGAGGTTGAAGTAGAGTTAGATGGAAAGGAATATGAACTAAAGATCGATGCTGATTCAGGAGATGTATTGAAACTTGAAGAGAAGGCTATTGCTAAAGAAATCGTAAACGAAAATGAACAGGTCGCAGTTGACACAAATGCAGATGAAGCGGTTAGCAATGATGATGATCGTGAGGTAGAGAAGACAGAAGATGTTGCTGTCGATCAGCAAGCCACTCCAAAGCCGGAAGCCGCTAATCAAACTAAAGAAACTAACAACGATGACAACGGCCAAGGTGAACAGGTAACAGAAGAGGCTGGCACAACAACCATTGTTGCTAAAAAGAAGACTGTCATTAGCAATGACGAAGCAAAGAAAATCGCTTTGAATAATTTTGCTGGAACCATTGTGGAATTAGAACTGGATGCTGATGACGACAGTAGCCATAGCTATGAAGTGGAAATTGTAAATGGAAATCAAAAAGCAGAGATCGAAATAGATGCTTATACTGGTAAGGTGATTATGTTGGAAATTGAAACAGATGATGATGATGATAATGATGATGATGACGGTGATGATGATTAATTTGGTTTATGCTGCTGGAGTTGGATCTGGCAGCGTTTTTTTTGTTATCCAGCTATAAAACAGCCTCATATCTATGAAAGACCGCTCCACTGAATGCAGCATCTGAGAAGAAGCTAGAGAAATAGCTGGATTTTAGTTAAATTGATTGGTTTTAAGAAGGAATAATTGATTGAAAAGCCAGCCGATGGGGGTCCCCGCTCATAAAAGGGTGAATCTGGCTCATAAAGTAGCTGATTCGGCTCATAAAAGCATCAATCCGGCTCATAAAACCCCCAATTCGGCTCATAACAAGCATCTCTTCTATGAAAGCAAGCTCCACTGAATGCTGCATCTGAGAAGAAGCTAGAGAAATAGCTGGATTTTAGTTAAGTTAATTGGTTTTAAGAAGGAATAATTGATTGAAAAGCCAGCCAATGGGGTGGCCCGCTCATAAAAGGGTGAATCTTGCTCATAAAGTAGCTGATCCGGCTCATAAAAGCATCAATTCCGCTCATAAAATCCCCAATTCGGCTCATAACAAGCATCTCATCTATGAAAGCAAGCTCCATTGAATGCAGCATCTGAGAAGAAGCCAGAGAAATAGCTGGATTTTAGTTAAATTGCTTGGTTTTAAGAAGGAATAATTGATGGAAAAGCCAGCCAATGGGGTCCCGCTCATAAAAATGTTAATTCGGCTCATAAAGTAGGTGATCCCGCTCATAAAAGCATCAACCCCGCTCATAAACCCCCCAACCCCGCTCATAATCCCCATAACCAGCCCTATAAGCCTATTAAAAATTCCTCAATCTTTAAAATTGTTTGATTTTTTTACAGTTTCATTGTACGCTAGTTAATGTAAGTGCTTACATTACATATAAAGGAAAGGGAGGAAGAACATGAATTCTACTAAAAATCGGTGGTTGATTGCTTTATCGGCGATTGCCATCCACCTTTCAATCGGCGGGGCCTATGCGTATAGTGTCTACACGAAGCCAGTCAGCGAGCAGATGGGCTGGTCAGCAACAGAAGTAACGATTGCTTTTACGATTATGATGGCACTTGCGGGGACATCGGCTGCTTTTTTTGGAAAGTTTGTTGAAAAGAATGGTCCTCGGAAATCGGCTTTGGTGGCAGCTGTATTATTTGGTTTAGGTCAGGCGGGGTCAGGGGTCGCAATTGCGATTGATTCACTCCCGATGTTTTTACTTACATATGGTTTACTAAGTGGTTTGGGTCTAGGGATTGGATATATTTCTCCGGTATCAACCCTTGTTAAATGGTTCCCAGACCGTAGAGGTTTAGCAACGGGGATGGCTGTACTTGGATTTGGTTCTGGTGCTCTACTTACCGCCCCTGTCGCAGCAAATTTGATGAATTCAATTGGAATTGCTAATACATTTTACGTACTCGGTCTTTCATACTTTGTTCTGATGACGCTCGGTGCGATGTACATTGCACCACCGACAGAGGGTTGGATGCCAGAGCGGATGAAAAGGGATATTGCTTCAGGACAAAAAGTCATCAAAAAAGATCTACAACAGCTCACATCTAAGGAAGCGGTTAGAACAAAGCGCTTCTGGATGCTCTGGACAATGATGCTGATTAACACAACAGCCGGGATCATGATGATCTCAGTGGCGTCTCCAATGGCTCAGGAAGTTGTCGGACTCTCTGCTGCTGCGGCTGCAACGATGGTAGGGATCATGGGAATTTTTAACGGTGGTGGACGGATTGGTTGGGCGGCAGCCTCTGACTATATCGGCAGGCCAACAGTGTTTATCATTTTCTTCATCATCCAAATCATCGCCTTCTTCACATTACCTTTCACAACAAATATCTTCCTGTTCCAACTGCTTATCCTACTTGTGGTTAGCTGTTACGGTGGGGGGTTCTCTAATCTACCTGCCTTTATCGGTGACCTTTTTGGGACTAAGCAGCTCGGAGCCATTCATGGTTATCTTTTAACAACCTGGTCTCTAGGTGGGGTGTTTGGGCCAATGCTTGTTTCGACAATTCGAGATCAAACAAATAGCTACACGCCTGTTTTCTTTACATTCCTGGCGTTGATTATCGCCGCTTTCATTGTATCGCTCATGCTGAGAGCTGATATTAAGAAAACAGAGAAATCACTTGGGAAGCAACAAGGAGTGCAGGTATCATAGTTTGATGAGAAAACAGGTAGGAGCCTTTCCTACCTGTTTTCTTTATTTTTTGCGATTTTCAGAGCGTTGAAGTACAATCAATACAAGAACTACTAGGGGAGCCGGTTAGTCCGGCTGAGAAAAAAGAAGCACTTTTTGACCCTTGGGACCTGATCTGGATCATGCCAGCGTGGGGAAGTAGAAGCAGCATTTGTCTAGCCTACTTCGACCAGGTTCCTAAGTGGAATGAGGTCTTTTTTTGTTCCCGAAAAATGGAGGAGGATGGCAGATGAAGATTTCAGAACAGACGGTATTAATTACAGGGGCGAGTCGCGGATTAGGTGCCGATATCGCGAGAAGCTTTGCAGGAGAAGGGGCAAACGTGATTGTAAATTATTATCAAAGCGAAGACCTTGCCCATAAATTAGTGGAGGAGCTAGGTGAACGAGCAATCGCGATCCAAGCTGATGTACGTGATCAGGAACAGGTCAAGGCGATGGTTACAAGAGCGAAGGAGCATTTTGGACAAGCGATTACAACGGTTGTTAATAATGCTTTAGTTAATTTTAAATTTGATCCTGTTGCTCAAAAGAGTGCGGATGATTTAGAGTGGTCTGATTTTCAAGTGCAGTTAGATGGTAGTGTGAAGGGTGCACTGAATACGATTCAAGCATGCCTTAAGGATATGAAGGAAGCGAAGTTCGGACGAATTATGAATATCGGCACTAACCTAGTTCAAAATCCAGTGGTTGCCTACCATGAATACACGACAGGCAAGGCAGCCTTGCTTGGACTAACAAGAAATATGGCGAAGGAGCTTGGAGCATATGGTATTACCGTTAATATGATTTCAGGCGGACTTCTTCGTGAAACAGATGCAAGCAGTGTGACTACAGCGGAGGTTTTCGGGATTATTGAAGCAACAACACCATTGCAAAAAGTGACCAACCCAGCGGAGTTAGCAGATGTTACCTTATTCTTTGCCTCACCATGGTCAAGAGCCGTAACAGGACAGAATTTGGTTGTTGACGGTGGACTTGTAATGGATTAATAAAGGAAAATAGCCAGCAGCTCATTATGAGTTGCTGGCTGTTTCTTGTCTATTTTTCCTTCAAATGCTCATTTCTACCCTCTGCCCCAACACTCATCGATTCACCAGAATTTGCGTTATCTTTAGGCTCAGCGAATGTTTCATTCTTAGAATCACCTAGGTATGGCGATTTGTGCTTTTTCTGAAGATCATACAACTTATCATAATCTTGATTAATCATTATGTACCTCCTCATCGGTTTATTTGATCCAAGGATAGTTTTCTTCTTATTTTTGTATTTATGCTTTAAAGGAAATTAAGAAGGGGGAGGGAATGAAATGTGGATGAAGCTGGTGAGGTTCATAGAGTAAGGAATTTGGCTCATAACTAAGTGAGTTCGGCTCATAAAGTAGAGGATCTAGCTCCAAACTAAGTATATTAGGCTCATAAAGTAACAGAATCCAGCTAAAAAAGGATCCTACAGAAGAAGAGGCTGGGACAAAAGTGATTTAACTAATAGAAAACCCGAACAATGGTAGTTAGCGGACATAAGCCGCTCCTGAAATATACTTCGCTTTCCGCGGGAAGCCGGTGAGCCGCATCACGCTACGCCTGTGGGGTCTCACCTTTGGCTTTTACATCCCGCAGGAGTCTACGTATATTTCATCCGCTACATGATTGCTTTGTTCGGTATTTCAGTTAGACACTTTAGTTATGTCCCAGCCTCATTGGACCAGTTGGAAAAATCACACAAAAAATTATGACATTATTCACCAAACTTTTACACTTTTCACACTGCGTTAGTATTCCTCAATTAAAATGAAAGCGTACAAAAAAAGGAGGAATGAACTTGTCTAGAATACGTTTATTACTTGTTCTTTTAATCATTTTTAATGTTGTCAGTCCTGCGTTTTCAACTAATGTAGTAGAGGCAAATGCAGATGGTTCTCGTACGGTGCAAGGAACTGAGGAGATCCAGTTAAGTTTAATTGGGCGCTATAACGGTGGTGCTGGAATTGATAATGGTGGGGCAGAGATCGTTGCTTATGATAAGAAGTCGAAGCAGGCTTTTGTTGTAAATGGTGGTCGTAGTTCGATTGATATCGTTGACCTATCCAATCCTCACAACTTAAATTTGTCGAGTAACAATCGAATTGATGTAACAGGACTCGATTTAGGTAATGGATTTGCCATTGGAGATATCACGAGCGTAGCTGTTGCTCCGGGTGGTGAGTTTATTGTCTTTTCAGTACCGGCTAAACCAAAGAGTAATAATGGACGAGTTATTCTAGCTAAGGCTAACGGAGATGTAATTAGTCATGTTGAAGTTGGTGCACTGCCTGATATGGTAACATTCAGCCCAGATGGCAAGATGGTTTTAGTTGCTAACGAAGGTGAGCCGAATGATGATTATACGATTGATCCAGAGGGCTCTGTCTCGATTATTAACGTTGAGAATGGTCCGACTGTCAGCCAGTCTGCCGTAACAACAGTTAGTTTTAATCAATTGTCACCTGACCATATTGATAAGGATGTTCGCATTTTTGGACCAGGTGCAGACGCGACAAAAGACTTTGAACCTGAGTATATTACTGTATCTAGTGATAGTAAGTTGGCATATGTCTCCTTACAGGAAAACAATGCAATTGCTGTCTTGGATCTGGAAGCAAAGCAGTTTAAGCATGTACATGGCTTAGGATTTAAGGATCATTCATTACCAGAAAACGCACTCGATGTATCAGACAAAGATAAGCAGGTTAATATTAAACCTTGGCCCGTCCTAGGTATGTATCAGCCTGATGGTATTACAATGTATGAAGCTAATGGAAATAGCTATATCGTAACGGCTAATGAGGGTGATGCCCGAGATTATGATGGCTTTTCAGAGGAAACACGTGTGAAGTCATTAAAAGATAAGGTGAAATTAAATGCGGACAAGTATCCTAGTTACACACAAGAAGAGCTTGACGAACTAGTAGCAAATGGCTTGTTTGATGATGATCAGCTTGGGAGACTACGTGTAACAAGTGAGATGGGACAAAATGAGGATGGTTTGTATGAATCTCTTTATAGCTATGGAGCTCGTTCATTCTCAGTTTGGAATGCAGATACAATGGAGCTTGTGTTTGACAGCGGAAGTGATTTTGAAAGAATCATACTAGAGAGAGTAGGTACAGAAAATTTCAACGCAAATCACACTGAAAATACAGGTGAGAGTCGTAGTGACGACAAGGGTCCAGAGCCAGAGGATGTCAAGATAGGGCAAGTTGATGGTCAGCGGTATGCATTCATAGGGATGGAGCGCGTTGGTGGAATTATGGTCTATAATCTTTCCGACCCGTCGAATCCAGCATTTACGACATATTTCAATAGTCGTGATTTTTCGAAGGACCCGATGAGTGGGGAAGCAGGAGACTTAGGCACAGAGGGGCTTATGTTTGTTGCAAAGGAAGACAGTGCAACAGGTAAGCCATTACTTTTAGCGACAAATGAAGTATCAGGAACAATGTCAGTATATGAGATTTCATCGTCTACACCTGTCGAGCAGCCTGGAAATGAACCATTCGAATTAACGATTATGCACACAAATGACACCCATGCCCATTTAAATGATGTAGCTCGACGCGTCACAGCTGTGAATTCAGTCCGTGCCGAAGTGGAAAACTCTTTGTTACTAGATGCGGGAGATGTTTTCTCTGGAACATTATTCTTTAATCAGTATAATGGTTTAGCTGACGTAGAGTTTATGAATATGATGGGCTATGATGCGATGGTACCGGGGAATCACGAGTTCGACAAAGGACCGGCAGTCTTTGCGGAATTTATTAAAAAGGCAAACTTCCCAATTGTAAGTGCGAATATTAATTACGATCAAGAACCTGCATTTAATGATTTGTTTGTTGATGCAGTCGGCCAGTCAGCTGAGGATGGCAAGGTGTATCCTGCGATTGTAAAGGAAGTTGACGGAGAACAGGTTGGGATTTTCGGTTTAACAACAGAGGATACAGCATTTATCTCAGGTCCAGGTAAAAACATTGTGTTTGAAGATTATATTGCCAAAGCAAGTGAAACGGTAACGATGCTTCGTGCTGCTGGAATCAATAAAATCATTGCATTGACTCATCTTGGTCATCGTTTTGATTTACAATTAGCTGAGCAAGTTGAAGGAATCGATATTATTGTTGGTGGCCACAGTCATACTGAGTTAACTGAGCCAGTTGTACTCGGTACTGATTCAGAACCAACTATCGTTTTACAAGCAAAGGAATACGGTGAGTATCTCGGTCGTGTCGATGTTACATTTGGCACTGATGGAGAGCTACAAAAGTGGAACGGTCAGTTACTTGCTGTTGCTGGTTTTGAAGAAAATGCCGACGCAGCTGCACGCTTGAAGGAGCTTGAACAGCCGATAGAAGACTTAAAGAAAGAAGTAGTTGGCAAGACAAATGTCTTTCTTGACGGAGAACGCGAAGCCATTCGATCAAAGGAAACAAATCTCGGAAACTTAATTACTGATGGAATGCTTTCGAAGGCAAAGGAAAGTGGCCCTGCGACAATTGCTTTCCAAAATGCGGGTGGCATTCGTGCGTCAATTGATGAGGGCGATATTACGTTAGGTGATGTGTTAACAGTATTACCTTTTGCGAATAATCTTGTCACTCTAGATTTGACAGGAGCTGAAATAATCGAAGCCTTAGAAGTCAGTGTTAGTACAGCAGGCGAAGGGCACGGACGTTTTCTGCAGGTTGCAGGTCTACGCTTCGCCTACGATATTGAAAAACCAGCCTTTGAGCGAGTAACGGGTGTTGAAGTGGAGACGGAATCTGGCTACACGCCAATTGTTCCTAGTGACATGTACACTGTTGCAACAAATGCTTTCATGGCAGATGGTGGCGATGGTTACTCGATGTTAAAAGAAGCAAAGGATGAAGGCCGGATGACTGAGCTTTACATACCTGATTATGATGTATTTACAGAGTATGTAAGTGAACTAGGTATCGTTGGCAGCGACTATGCTGAGGTTGAAGGTCGTATTATTGAAGGCACTCTTCCAGTTGAAACAGAGGTTCCGGTTGTTGAACCAATAGACGGCGAAGAGGATCCGACAAGCGGAGAAGAAAAGGATAACAACAAAGATCAGGATCAGGATACTTCTGCTGGTACAGACAAATCAGAGGGTTCTAAGGGAGAAAAACTTCCTGAGACAGCAACGAACTTCTTTAACGGATTGATTATTGGATTTTGGATCATGGCAGTCGGCTTGAGCTTGTACTTTTACCAAAGAAGAAAGCAGCAGATGCTTTTATAGAATTCTAAAGAGAGTATTCCTTTTACAAAGGGATGCTCTTTTTTGTTGGGTTGTTATGGGCTTTTATTTTAGGGAAAGCCAGCCAGTGTGGGTGCGGCTCATAACCTAGTGAATCTCGCTCATAAAGTAGCAGATTCGGCTCATAACATAGCAGATCCCGCTCATAAAGTACGAGATCCGGCTCATAACAAGAGCCACCACCTCAATATGACAGTTGCATTAGCTGGAAAGAGGGGTTGCCTCTATGAGAATGAGAGAGAATCGGCTGGAATTTCATTAAAATCGTTTATTTTTGGAAGTTTATTTAATGAAAAGCCAGCCGGTGTGGGTGCGGCTCATAACCTAGTGAATCTCGCTCATAAAGTAGCAGATTCGGCTCATAAAGTACGAGATTCGGCTCATAACAAGAGCCACCGCCTCACTATAACAGCTGCATTAGCTGGAAAGAGGGGTTGCCTCTATGAGAATGAGAGAGAATCTGCTGGAATTTCATTAAAACCGTTCATTTTAGGAAGATTATCTAATGAAAAGCCAGCCGGAGTGGGTGCGGCTCATAACCTAGTGAATCTCGCTCATAAAGTAGCAGATTCGGCTCATAACAGAGCCAATCCCGCTCATAAAGTACGAGATCTGGCTCATAACAAGAGCCGCCACCTTAATATGACAACTGCATTAGCTAGAAAGAGGGGTTGCCTCTATGAAAATGATAGAGAAGCTGCTGGAATTTCATTGAAATAGTTTATTTTTAGAAAGATATATTGAAAAAGCCAACCAACAGAGGGCAACTCATTAAAACCTCCACTCACTTTTACAACATAGAAACAAATCCTTTATCTCAGCTTTACTTTAAATTAACAAAATTGTTTTATAATATAAACATAAGTTAGTTAAGTAAACAAAAGTTTAAATGTGAGGTGAGTTACTTGGGGAAGCCAATTGTGGAAAATAGAACAAGGACAAGCATACCTTCTATTAAATTGCAAAGAGAAATCAAGCGATCAAAGGGCCTTCGTGCGAATGAATGGAAAATTGCGATGCTCTATGCGTTGCCTGCTATTCTATTGCTTTTGTTGTTTCGATTTTGGCCATTGTTTTTTGGTGTGTATATTAGCTTTTGGAAATGGAGCTTTGTCCCAGAGCAATTTTTAGGATTTGAAAACTATGTACGAATGTTTACAACGGATTTCGTTTATTATGATCCGCTATTCGGATGGTTAATTGGCGATTTAGCGAAAAGCCTTTTGGTTACGATTAATTATGCTGTTGGTACGATTCCGATCTCAATTTTTCTTTCCTTTATTATTGCTTATTTTCTTTTTAATTACTTCAAGAAATTTGGACAAGGTGTCTTCCGGACAATCTTCTTTCTTCCTTATATTACTTCTCAGGTTGCAGCGATATTAGTTTTCAAATGGATTTTCCATCCGAATGTCGGGATCGCTAATGCAACGCTTGTGAAATTGAATTTACCGCCGCAGGAATGGTTAACAGACCCTGAGCCTATTTTCAGTAAGCTTTTATCGATTGTTGGTTTGTCATGGCCCTCCTCAATACCTGTTGAGTTAGGTGGACCGAGTCTAGCATTGTTGATTATTATGCTATTTGCTATCTGGAGCAGTATTGGGTTCAACGTCCTTATCATGCTGGCGGGCCTAAGCAATATCCCGAAGGAGCTCTATGAAGCAGCGAAAATGGATGGAGCCAATATTTTTCAACTTATGAGACATATCACATTTCCGTTGTTATCACCGACCTTATTCCTGCTGTTAATTGTTTCTGTTGTAGGTTCCTTTGAATCGTTTAATGCCTTTTACGTATTTTCCGGGGGAGAGGGTGGACCTTTAGGATCGACGATGTCACTGCCGCTTTATATATTCAGGAACTTCTACGTATATAAACAAGTTGGATATGCATCTGCTCTGTCTGTGTTGTTGTTTGTCATCCTGTTCCTATTAACCTGGCTTCAACGAAAAATATTAGAAAAGCGTGTTCACTATGATCGATAGGAGGGGCAAAAGAGAATGAGAGTGGAACGAATGAAACAGAAAAGCTCCAAGATGATTGTATTTGTAATTTTAGTAATCTTAGCATTGATCTGCTTGTTTCCGTTTTTTTGGATGATTATCACTTCCTTTAAAACACAACAAGAAATCAATCTAATGCCACCTACGATAATTCCGAATGACTGGCAGATTATCGAGAACTATTTCGCGGCTTGGACGAAGCCAGAATCAACGTTTGGGCGATATTTCATCAACACCATCATTATTGCAGGATTCGGAACGATTGTTCAGCTAGCCATTTGTATCCCAATTGCTTTTGCGATTAGTCATTTTAGATTTAAAGGAAGAAACATCTTATTTTTGTTAATTCTCTCTACAATGATGATTCCTTATGATGTCACATTAATTCCTAATTTCATTACAATACGTTCTTTTCCCTTGGCTGGGGGAAATGACATTTTTGGAAATGGTGGCCAAGGCTTCTATGATTCTTATTCAGGTATGGTGTTACCGTTTCTAGCAGATGCTTTTTCCATCTTTTTGATCCGGCAAGCCTTTTTAACAATTAGTAGAGACTACTGGGATGCCGCACAAATTGATGGGATGGGACACTTCGGCTATCTCTGTAGAGTTCTCGTTCCGTTAGCCTGGCCGAGTGTTGTCACAGCAGCCTTACTTGGGTTCATTGGTAAATGGAACGGTGTTTTGTGGCCACTCCTTATTACATCAAGTGAACACCTAAGGCCACTTCAAGTTGGTCTATTGAATTTCGTTAGTGAAGAAGGTCATTACTATCATCTATTAATGGCTGCAGCTACCTTCACTGTCCTACCAATCATCATTCTCTATTTCATCACTCAACGTTGGTTTAATGATGGAATTGGGTCAGGTTTAAAAGGTTAAAAAATTTAAATGAGGTGAAAGAATGAACTGGTTACCCGACATTAAAGCAATCATTTTCGATCTCGATGGAACAATGTATCAACATAAAACATTTCATCGCTCCTTCTTAAAGTACTTAATTGAGGATACGAAATGGGAGGAAAGCTATGATCATCTACTCCTTGGAATGGAGAAGGTATTTACAAATGAAGCGTTATTTAAGATGGGTCATTACTATTTGAAAGATGAGCAGCATTGCGACACATTAGAAACGGTTCTGAGCTTTCATGGAATTGAGCAGGTAGAAGCACATGCAGCTGACTTTATTTATGGAGGCGATGCGTGGAGTATTTTAAATATCTTTGCTAATCGATTACAAATACCAGAGGAGCAACGATTTAAGGCATTTAACCAAATAAGACAGGAAATGCTAGTAGGTCAGGATCCGGTTATTTTATCAGATAAGCTAAAGGCTGCAATTGCTTCTCTGGATGGGATCAAGCGTAAAGTGTTAATGACAAATACTCATACAGAATCAGGGCATGAATTTATCGAGCACTTACAAATCACTTCACTATTTGATGAAATTTATTTGGATTCAAAAAAGCCTTTAGGGATTCAAGAGGTAATTAAAAGTTTGCTAGTCAGAGAGGGTCTACATCCACATGAGATCCTATCGATTGGAGATCATCCTTGGAATGACTTATTACCGGCGAAAAAGCTTGGTTGTCGTACATTACTTATTTCACCATATGAGTTAGTTGGCAAGTCAGAGTGGGATGCAACTGTTTCTTCATCTGAGGAAATGGCAGTAGTTTTAGGTGAAATCTCGCAAAAAGAAAGAGTTTCATAATTTTAATAAGGGAGAGGTTTTAAGATGGAGCATACAATTACGTTTTATGGTGGAATCAATACAATCGGAGGTGTCCACATCCTCATTTCAAACGGTAAAAAAGGCTTACTTTTTGACTTAGGTGTTACATGGGCTTGGGGGTTGTTCGGTGGAAAGACACTTCCAAGTAGTGAACGGGCACTTCAGCATTATCTGTTGAGCCGTCTTGCGCCACCGGTATTATCGGTTTTTAAGGATGAGCAAGTTCAAGATATTTCTGAAGACATTTTGAAGGATTTATGGAAAATCGACCAATTACCAGAGCTAGAATCTGTTGATGTATTTGTCAGTCATATTCATCAGGATCATATGGCTCTTCTCCCGTTTTTAAAAGAGGAGACCAAAGTGTATATGCATTCAGATGCGAGTGCTGTCTATAAAGGAGTAGCTTCCTCAGGCGAATATCCGTATACCGACGCATCGATTATTCCACTGCATAACTATGAGGTAGTTCAATTGGATCATGACTTCTCATTTCAAATGATTGAAGTAGATCATGATTCCCCTGGCTCGTCTGGACTCATCATCACGGTTGGTGGACGTACGATTGGCTTCACTGCTGATTGGAGAAGACATGGACGGCATGCAGATCGAATTGATGACTTTATCGTTCGATGCCAGCAGGAAAAGGTTGAAATGTTAATAACAGAAGGGACAACGCTAAGAAGAGAGTCCTATTTTAACGAACCAATCATGAGAAAAGAGTTAGATGTGGCAGAGGAGTTTGGTCGTATTGCTCAAGACGCAAAAGGACTGCTTTATGTGAATATACTAGCTCGCAACGTTGAGAGAGTAGCTGACTTTATTGTGAAAACAAAGGAATTAGGGCGAAAGCTTGTGATGGATGAGAGAACGGCTCAACTCTGGTTCACTGCAACAAGAGAGGGCATTTCTTACTTACCAATCGATCATCCTTCGAGACTCCTAGAAAATGAAGTGATTCGCTTACTTCAACTAGGAGAGGACTCAAGTGACTTGCCATATGAACGCATCTCGTTACAAGAAGTTTATTCTGCGAAAGAGAACTTTGTCGTCTATTTAACAGAAGAACAAACACCTCTATTAGCTGATTTTGAAATGCTAGGTGACAGACCCGTTCAATCTATTTATTTTCATGCTGATGGCAATCCATTAAACAATCAGGATCCTATTTTAAATAACTGGCTGAAGCTTTATTCGGTTCACTATCATTACTATGGCACAGGTGGACATGCTTCACCGCAGGATATTTCAAATATGATTGAGGCGATTGATCCAAAAGTGGTGGTTCCGCTTCATAGTATTCATCCAACCGTTTTGAATAGTAAAGGGATTCAAAAGTACTGTCCTGCCTATGGTGAGACAATGCAACTAGCTAAATTAATCAAAGATGATGTCGGTAGCCTAGTGTAATCTTGCACTATTCTATACAAAAAAAGTTTCTATTAGGAGGATTTTCATGTTAAAGAAATTACTTTCTGTCATAATGATGGGGCTCGTATTAATCGGTGTTATCGCATGTTCTTCTCAAGATTCTTCATCAGAGGTAGAAACAGAGGTTAATGCAGAGGCAACAAGTAACAATGAGGTAGCAGCGGAAAATAAGTGGGACCAGATGGAGCTTGGTGCAGATGGACCTGTGGAAATTGACTTCTGGCATATCCAAGCTACAATTTACGGGGAAGCTGTTCATGAAATTGTTGAGGAATTCAACAAGGAATACGAAGGAAAGATTATCGTAAATGAAGTCTTTCAGGGAATGTATGATGAGCTTAACAAGAAGGTCGGAGCATCATTAGTTGGTGGTGGTTTGCCGAACGTCTCTATGGCATATGAAAGTGATACATTGGAATATATGAAAGCAGATCAAGTAAAAGAATTGGATGAATTTATCGCGAGTGAGAAGTATGGTTACACGGAAGAAGAATTAAATGACATTAATGAGGGAGTATTGGCTCGTCAACAAATTCCTCAATATGACGGGAAAACCATGAGCTGGATTCATGGGAATAGTTCGATGGGTACCTACTATAATAAAGCGATCCTTGAAGAGGCAGGGTTTGAGAAGCCTGCTGAAACATGGAAGGAATTTGAAGAACAAGCACTTGCAATCTATGAAAAAACGGGGATTCCTGCCTTTGCTGTTAATCCAAATTCGCTAGGTGGAAACTTCGCTATCTGGTTGCGTACGTATGGTATTGAGCCACTTGCAGTTGATGGTAGCTCAGTTGATTACGCAAATGAACATGCACTTGAACTATTGAATATCATTAAGAACCTTGTTGATAAGGGTGCGGTTTCATATGCAGAGGATACGGAACAGGAATTCACAAATGGAAGAGTAGCAATGGAGCTTGCAACGACAGCGAGATCTACTACAAAGATTGATTTGATTCAAGATAAGTTTGAATGGGGAATTTCATTGATTCCACAAGGAAACCTTGACACGAAATCAACAGGATTATGGGGCGGGAACCATATCATGTTCAACTCTACACCAGAAGAGGAGTTAGCTAGCTGGGTATTCATGAAGTATTTTGCAAGTGCAAACGCACAAGCAATCTACGCAGCTAAAACAGGCTATTTCCCAGCAGTAGAATCAGCTCTGGAAACAGAATTACTTTCAGAAGATTTTGCATCAAACCCACAAAAAAGAGAAGCATTTGAAAATGTATTCCCACATGCACGAATCACGACACCGTCAGCTGGAAGTCGTCCAATCAATGATGCTGTTAGTGAAGCAATCACAGCGACTTTGAACGATGCAATCAGTGTTGAGAATGCAGTTAAGAAAATGCAGCAGGATGGAGAGGCCGCATTGAAGCAATACCAATAATAGTCATAGCTGAAGGGCTGGGCATAACTAGTTTCAATTAATGAAGAAGGTGAATTTGAGTAATCTCAAATTCACCTTCTTCCTTATGACCCAAAGTATTTTTTGTAGCCTTCCTCTAACTGACTTAGAGTAATGTTCGTATTGACGGTTGAGTAGTCACTAATTGTAATCATGGACATAACTGCTCCATATTCACATGCTGTTACCAGGTCATACTGTTCTTTTAATCCCAAAATAACCCCAGCCATAAAAGCATCGCGATTGCCAGTCCAATCTAGCACCTCTTCCGTTGGTTGTTTAATCCAATGAAATTGCTGATCCTCTGTATATAAGTAAATTCCCTTCTCTCTCATATTCATTAAGATGTTTAGGACCCCTTTTTGTTGCTGGAGATCGTGACATGCCGTCCGAATATCTTGTTCTGTCTCTACCGGATATCCAAGGAGTTCCGCGGCTTCGAAATTATTAGTGCAGAGTAAGTAAATACCATCTAGACGAGAGGGAACCAAGTCAGTACGTGTAGAGGAAGCGATAGTTGTACAGACGCGGATGCC
Organism: Halalkalibacter suaedae; assembly: GCF_017939705.1. Lineage (GTDB taxonomy): Bacteria > Bacillota > Bacilli > Bacillales > Bacillaceae_D > Halalkalibacter > Halalkalibacter suaedae. Next base: position 735,780 of record NZ_JAGKSQ010000001.1, on the reverse strand, counting down.
TTCACTTTGAGCTCGTTGGATAACTTCAGCTGTAATATGTACTGGATAATTAAAATCTAAAAATAATAGATCTGCAGAAGACATATGGTTCCAACGCTTCTCAAACATATCAAGACTTAAGGATTCATAAAGATGTAAATCATCAAGACCTAGCAAAAGCTTCCCATCAGAATCTGAAATAATCGTATAAGAACCAGTGTTATAGTTGTTTAGTCTTAAGCTTTGACTAACATCGACGTTTGCTTCTCTCGTATAGTTAAGCAGCCAATTCCCTTGTTCATCGTCACCGACACAGGTAATGAGCGTGGTATTACAGCCTAACCGGCCGAGGTTTTCTGCAACATTACGTGCAACGCCGCCTGGGAACCTATGATAGAAAACGGGATTGGAGGTACCGAACACAATCTTGTCTTTTGGGATTGCCTTTCGATCGACAGTCGCTCCGCCGACACAAACAATTCGGTAATTATCTTTTATTATGTAAGCTTTACCCAAAATAATCCCTTTCTTCATCATGTTCGAAATATAAACAGCTACAGCCGAACGAGATAATTGCAAAGCCTCAGCCATTTCATTTTGCGAGATATACGGGTTTTCACGAATCATTCTTATAATTTCTTTTTCATTTATGTTCATGTGAGTAGCACACACCTTATTATTATCTTACCTTAAGTATAGTGTATTAGAAGGATAAATGAAATGTAGTAAAAAGGAAATAACATCCAAATTAGATTTAGTTTACTGTGAAACTAGTTCATGTTCCTGATGAACAATTCCCTTTACAACGTGTATGATTAACTTACTAGAATAAATGTCAAGTAAGTCCTAGATTCATCAGAGTAACTCAACGGGAATAGGATACAAGAAGAGCATGAATAAGGAAGTGATTATTTGAACTATATTCGATTAAAAACGGATCTAACGCCAGAGCATATCGAAAATAGACTTTCCCATCAACCAGAGATAGTTGAGATCCATTTAAATGAGAAAGATCTGTATCAGCCAGAGCGGATTGAGGCGGCTATTCAGTTATTACAATCAAAGGGAATCAAAGTCTACCTCCATCACCCACCCAAATTTCAAGGGGGATATTTAGATATTATCAGTTCTGATCCAAAGCGTAGGGAATTTTATGATTGGTCATCGAAACGTTTAGTGGAGATCTGCCAAAAGTATAAAGTGAAATGTGTCATCCACTGTCATTATGCGAATTCGGAAGGTTCAGATTACCATGACGAGAAGAAGCGAATCGAAATGAAAGGACGGATCGAGGAAATTCTAGAAATGTCTGGTGATGTTTTTTTGTGGGAGGATACAATCGGAGGGATTTTCTCAGCGGAAAATCCGTTCCTGTTTACTGAGTTCATTGAGCCATTACAATTACCTCTCAATATTGATATCAGCCATTCGTTTATTGCTGTAAACGGATCAAATCTTAAATTGAAGAAACATTTAGAGGTTTATGCAAGGCATGCCGAGTATTTCCATCTAGTTGATAGCGAAGGAAAGACGCACGACTCCCTGCCACTAGGGACGGGGAAGATTGACTGGAAGATGGTAAAGCCATTTGTGGAAAAGAAGGATTTCATTTTTGAAATCGATCTAAGGAAATCCATGCATTTAGATTGTAAGCCAATGGTAGAGAGTGCGAGGTATTTTGCAGAGGTATAGAAATAGGTGTTTTAGGAAGGCGTTGAGAAGAGCAGCCGCTGTTGGTGCTGTGGCTCATATTATAGTGGATTTGGCTCATAAGTTAGTAGATCAGGCTCATAATCCAGCGAATTCCGCTCATAAAGGTCTTAATCTGGCTCATAATATAGCGAATCTCGCTAATGACGGTATTGAGCAAGTGAATAAAAGCCAGCCTGCTGTTAGATAAACCTAATCTATTAGAAATGATATAATAGAAAAAATTGCAAAGAGCAAGGCATAGGGGGCTATCGAAATGAATACGATTATTTTTGATGTCGATGATACATTATATGACCAGGCCGCATCTTTTCATCGAACAGTTAGAAGGCTGTTTGATCATCCTTTTACAGATGAGGAAATTGACCGGCTTTTTAGATCGAGTCGCAAGCATAGTGAGATATTATTTGATAAAAGTGAAGCGGGACTAATTTCAACATATGAATGGCAGACTGGGCGAATTATTGCTGCATGCCAAGAGTTTAATATACCGATTAATGCAGAAAAGGCTGCTACGTTTAATGAGGTGTATGTCGAAGAACAAAAAGAAATTATGCTCTATACGGAAGTCGAGGAGCTGCTAGATCTGCTCATCAAAGAGGGAAAGCAACTTGCCGTCTTAACAAATGGTGAGGTCAATCATCAAGCGATGAAGATTGAAAAGCTTGGTCTAGATCGCTGGATACGAGCGGATCACACGTTTATTTCAGGAGCGATTGGCCATGCCAAACCGAAAAGAGAGCCTTTTCTTTTTATTGAGGAGAAGCTTGGACTTGATCGAAGCCAAACGGTGTATATTGGTGACTCATTCGAAAAGGATATAATCGGAGCCAAACAGGTTGGTTGGAAGGCAATTTGGATGAATCACCGCAAAAGGCACGTTCCAGATGGAGCTATATTCCAGCCTGATAATGAAGTACATAGTGCAATAGAGCTTTTGAATCTGTTTAAAGCCCCCCAATCCCCTAAAACATTCTGACTAGATATAAGAAACGAAAACGCTGGAAACAAGAGGACATTTCCTCTCATTTTCAGCGTTTTTTGTTAGTTTCTTATAAGTTCACCACGTCTTTACACACCGAGAAGTAGGGTGCCAATTACATGATATAAAATTGGAAACAGAAACAGAATGAAATTTGAGATCATCCCAATTAACGATAACATATCCTTCTGTGCCCTATACGAAACGAAGCCTATGGCGCCTCCAATTGGACAAAGGATAATCGGCATAATAACTGGCAGTCCTTGAATGTTTTCAATAGGAGCTACTCCTACGAAAAAATTAATGATTAGTAGAAGCAGTAGTACAGGAATTAAGATGGATACAATTCCGGCAAGGCTTCTTTTCATTAGTAAACCTCCTTCTAAAGGTTTTTGATGCCTTGATTTTAACATAAGTTTCCTTTTGCTATGTTTTCTGTAAGGGGAGCGAGATTGCAGCTGCGGCTCATAAAATAGCAAAACCCGCTCATAAAGTACCAGATTCGGCTCATAATCCAGCTAATCCGGCTCATAATAGCCCCAATCCCGCTCATAAAAACAGTACCGCCCTCTAAGCAACAGCGTTCATCATTGAAAAAAGCCGACAAATGAGCAGGAGCTTCATTAAAATAACTCATTTCAGTCAAACACAACCACACTCATCATAGATAGAAAAAAAGTATAAAATAAAGGGTTTCAATACAAAGAACTAGGGAACTAAGTAAGTGAAACTGTCGTCTTATAATTAGGTTAGGAATTAAAAGGAAATTTATTTACTTTAATGGAAAAAAAGGTAATAATCGAATAAGGGCCGTGCTCTGTGAATAGTCTGAAAGGGAACAAAAGTCCGTACATAAAGGTGGTTATTTTAATAATGAGAAAAGCGTGTTTATTAGTAACTACACTAGTCATCGCAGTAGGGATCATCGTTGGATGTTCTTCTACTACAGAGGAAGTGCAGTCGGCCGCGGTAGAGAAGGTCGAGGAAATCGAGGAAGTGGTTGAGCCTGAACCTGTTCGTGAGTATTTTCGTTTCAAAAGTGAAACAATAACTGAGGAAGATTACGAGACTTATGTTGAGTCAAAAGATGAAAGCGGAAAGGTATTTTCAGAACAATTCACGGAGGTGGACTTCAATCGCTTCCTGCGAACAGAAATGCTAGTCATTTTTATGGAATATGAGCTAGAAGAGGGCAAGATAGAACTGGAGAAACCAGAAGTCAGTGAATACGTGAAGGCGAATACGGGTGGTAGTAAGTATGAACATATTCTACAAGTATTAACTACCAAGTTGGAAGAATACAAGACTGATATTAGCTATGGAATAGAAGTTGAGAATGTAATAGAGGTCAAGGAGTAAGTATATAAAAAAAGTAACTACAAACTCAAATGAGTAGGTAGTTACTTTTTTGCTTCAGTAAGTGCCTTTAATGCACCATCATCTCGCGTTTTCCTTCTGTTCCGGTTGCTTTATCTTGTTTGATAAATAGAGCTAGGACCGCACCAACAAGTGCTAAAATGGAAGCTGTTAAGAAGATGGCATTAAAACCACTGAGGGAAGCATTCTCCAAAACTTGTTGCTGTGCAGCTGCCTCAGAAAGTCCTTCTAACTCAGACACCTTTGGAACGTAATTTGCTCTCGTTGTTGTCATGATTGTAATTAATATCGCTGTACCAATTGCTGCAGATACTTGCTGCATCGTATTGGCCATCGCTGATCCGTGAGCGTTCCACTTATCAGGGATTTGATTGAGACCAGCTGTCATAACAGGCATCATTGCCATTGATAAACCGAACATCCGAACGGCATAAATTGTTGCTAAAGCGGTAAATGACGTCTCCATCGTTAGGTTCGTGAATAGGAACGTCGTCACTGTCACGATGATAAGTCCAGGAATCGCTAGCATTCTAGCACCGATTTTATCAAAAAGCATACCAGTAATTGGTGACATAATCCCAATCACAATGGCTCCTGGTAAAAGCATTAAGCCAGACTCAAGTGGTGAAAATCCACGCAGGGTTTGCATATAGAGTGGCAAAACCGTTTCTGCTCCGATCAATGAAATCATGACAATCATTGTGATGACTAAAGATAATGAAAATGTCGGGAATTTAAATACTCTAAATTGCAAAAGCGGTGTCTTAATCACAAGCTGACGCCAAATGAACAATCCAAGGGAGATCGCCCCTCCAATAATCCAGGCTAGTACTAACGGATCTGTCCAGTTACTGTGACCTGAGCCACCGTGACCAGCACCACCAATACTTACACCGTATAAAAGTCCTCCGAAGCCGAATGATGATAATAAGATAGATAGAATATCAATTTTCGGATAAGTAAGCTTCGTCACGTTTTTCACGACAAAGATCGCAAGGATGATTGTGAAAATAACGATTGGTAGGACGACATAGAATAAGCCTCTCCATGAAAAATGCTCAAGTAAGTAACCTGAAAGAGTGGGACCGATTGCTGGACCGAACGAAATCACGATCCCGGCAAGACCCATGGCTCCACCACGCTTTTCTCTTGGGATAACCGTCAGAATAACTGTCATCATAAGCGGAAGCATGATCCCAGAGCCCATTGCTTGAACAACACGAGCCGTTAATAACAGTGGGAACGAGTGCGACAAGGCTGCAATTAATGTTCCAAGACCAAAAAGACTGAAAGCTGTAATGAATAACTTTCGTGTTGAAAATCGCTCAATTAAAAAAGCAGTAATCGGAATCATGACCCCGTTTGTTAACAGATAAGCCGTTGTTAACCACTGGACTTGGTTTTCGTTAATACCGAAGTCGACCATGATGGATGGTAGTGCGGTTGCAAGCAAGGTTTCATTTAATATCCCTACAAATGCCCCGATGAGTAAGCAAATTAACATCGGTCCTAATTTCAATTCTTCTTTAGGCAGTTCTGCCATTTAAATCCCTCTCCTTCACTCCTACATTTCTCTTAGTGTTTTCTCGACTTGAAGAACAAATGGCTTCAAATTGTCTTGCTTCTTTATATAGTCAGTCAATGCTTCAATTAGAAAGCTTCTTGGGGAACTAGCGTTGCATTCCTCGGCAAGACTTTCAATTGAAGACATGAGCTTATCTTTTTCAACTGTCTCTAAAGATAATTGCTCGCCTTCCTTCTTCAGTCTGGTCAGATGCTCGGTTAAGGTCTCCTGTAAACCGACCTTCGTCGGTGTATCTCCAATGCAGAGCTGTTCTTTTGTAAGCACAGGTTTGATCGTATGACCCGAGTCCACAATCGCTTCTAGGCTTGCCGAGATCATTGTTGCTACGTCGGGAATGGGTACCGTGACTTGATGAAACATCATCAAAGACATATATTCTCTGAGCATGCCTTCGCAAATAACGATTAAATCCCAGAGGAAATCAGAGGCCTTGTCACCAAATGCCTCAACCAAGCTTTGCTTATGCCAAGCGACAATCTCTGTTCTGAATTCCTGCATCAATTCAGCAATCACATTCTTTTCATTATGCGGAAATTCTTTAAATAGAATTAAAAAAATTGAACTGTTCTCCTGCATTTGCTGCAGTTCGACTTCAAGTCGTTTTCGTAAAATGTCTACGCCAGTCAGCGAGTCTGATTTCTGAATGGTATAGCTCTTTTCAAACATTGTCCGGTGACTATCCTTTACCATCTCAATAAGCAGGCTCTCCTTCGAATCATAATGCTTATAGAAGGCACCCTTCGACACTCCACATCCCTGAGCAATCTCCTGGACTGAGGTGAGATGATAGCCCTTTTCTGAGAAAAGCTCTAATGCAATCCCCTTTAAATCTTGCTTTCTACTAATTAGAACCCCTCCTTAAACTAATAGGTAACCATATGTAACCGATGAGTCATAACGTCCGAAGATAACTGTAAGTGAATACCATAAATTTGTCAAGTGAGTGAACTTTGTTGAGGAGTTGGTGTGTGTGAATGAGCCGGATGCGGGGGTTTATGAGCGAGATTGGCAGTGTTATGAGCCGGATCAACTACTTTATGATCCGAATTCGGACATTTATGAGCCGCAGCGAGTGTGGCTTGATTTTGGTCAAAAAAATGGATCTATTTTAACTAAATGCCATCAGTTTAAAGGTATTTTCAGAGAAGTAGCAGTCGCTGAGTCAAGATTTAGCAGAATACTAGAGAGAGGTCCGCTGTTTTAAGCGAGATGCGGGAGTTTATGAGCGGGATTGGCAGTGTTATGAGCCGGATCAACTCCTTTATGATCCGAATTCGGACATTTATGAGCGGCGGCGAGTGTGGCTTGATTTTGGTCAAAAAAATAGATCTATTTTAACTAAATGCCATCAGTTTAAAGGTATTTTCAGAGAAGTAGCAGCCACTGACTCAAGATTTAGCAGAATACTAGAGAGGTGCACTGTTATGAGCGAGATGCGGGGGTTTATGAGCGGGATCAGTTGTATTATGAGCCGGATTAATTACTTTATGAGCCAAATCTACATTATTATGAGCCGCACCTTCATAATCACAATACTATTGTTTAATCTCAGCTCTCCTGGGTAAAGGTCTATTACTAGACAAATGGATTGAGGGATATAGATGAAACGGACGCGCCAAGTATTATTTCTTATTGTATTAGCAGTGACTTTTTCTATAGCGACATTTACGGAGCTACCAATTAGTGTGAAGGCCGTTTCTATTATCATATATGGCTTGATTATTTTATCGATTATCTATGTATTGATACTTGAAAATCGCTCTCCATATCGAACGCTACTTTGGGTGTATGCCCTTATGTTTCTACCGGTTATAGGGTATATGTTCTTTCTTTATTCGGGTCAGCTAGAGGTAAGGGGCCATCTCTATCGGCAAAAACGTGAGCAAGCAAGAGAATTATTGAATACGAGTCTTTCCTTTAGATCGTCATCTTATTGGGATCAGTTAGATGAAAGGGAGCAGTGTTTGTCGCAGTTGATCAAGACATTCGGTGATAACCCCATTAGCTTCCATTCAACGACAGATGTTTTGAAAAACGGTGAGGAAACCTTTTCGGCAATAAAAGAAGCGATTCAAAAGGCTGAGAGCTATATTCATCTTGAGTACTTTACCTTTGAGTCGGACGAGATTGGCCAAGAAATGATTGATTTATTATGTGAAAAAGCGGGTCATTCTGTTGAGGTTCGGCTTATTTATGATTCATTTGGAAGCTCATCCTTATCTAAAAAAGCGATCAAGCAAATGAAGGACGCGGGGATTGCTGTTGCTAGCTTTGAACCCGTTCAAGCAGGTTTTCTGACTCAGAAGCTTAATTTTAGGAACCACCGGAAGATCATCGTGGTCGATGGCGATGTTGGTTTTGTTGGTGGGTTAAATATTGGTGATGAGTATTTGGGACGTGACCCGAACATTGGGTTTTGGCGTGATACCCATCTTGTTTTAAAGGGAGAAGTCGTGAAAACTCTCCAAAAAACCTTTCTATTGGATTGGTCCTACACAGCTGATGAAAAGTTAGTTGATTCAAGGTACTTTGAATCAAAGAAGCTAGAGGATAGTCCTGGGGGCGTGCAAATTCTTGCGAGTGGTCCAGATTCACCAGTTGAAGGGATTATGGGTGATTTGTATTATGAGCTGATTGCCTCTGCGAAAAAGTCCGTTTTTATTGCAACACCTTACTTCATTCCAAATAAAGCGCTGCGAACAGCATTATCTATGGCTGGGAAAAAGGGAATCGATGTCAAAATCATCACCCCTGAGATCAATGATAGCTTTTTAACGAAGCACGCCACTCGCTCTTATTTTACTGAGATGCTTGATTATGATATTGAGATCTATTTGTATCAAAAGGGCTTTCTTCATGAAAAGATGATCATGATCGATGAGGAGTATGGGTCAATCGGAACAGCGAACTTTGACCTAAGAAGCCTGCACTTAAATTTTGAAATTAATGCTTTTCTATTTGAAACGGAAAGTGTCAAAGACCTCGTTAAGCATTACAGGGAGGATTTGCTTGATAGTCAAAAAGTCGAGCGAGAGACGTATGAACAGCGAGGAATTCTCGCAAGGACAAAGGAATCATTTGCTCGTTTGTTTTCTCCGATTTTGTAAGTGTGAATAGACAAAAGCAACCCAGGATATACGTGAGGTGTATAGTGTGGGTTGCTTTTTCGTCGCTATGACTGACTTATTGTAGAAATCCTAATTCACAGTCAAAAGACTACTAGTTGGACGTTGTTCAAATCTGGATCTTTTTAAAAGAAATAGTGAATAGATAAAAAATGCTATGTTAAGTAGTAGGAAAATAGTAAGCCATATTAATGGATAGTCACCAGAATGAACGCCGTATTCTCCTGTAGCTGCATATTCAACTGCATCCAAGAGAAAGTGGAAGGCAATAGCTGGGAGTAAGCTCTTGTTTGCTAGCACCATAGCTGTGAGGGCCATGCCAGCAAAGGATGCCCAGGCGAACTGGAAAAGAGCATATGTGAGATCACCGCCAACGAATATATTGCCAAGATGTGCAGCCCCGAATAAAAGAGAGGGGACGATAATTGCAACTGCAGTTCCAAATGGTAAGATCGCTCGTAGTAATATACCTCTGAATAGGATTTCCTCATTAATTGCGACACCCGCCGCTGCAATTAGGAGGAACGGTATATGTCCCCAAGTTGGATCAAAACCTAAGTAATATACTAGTGTGACCGGAATCATAAGTGTTGGCAACCAAACATACCATTCTTTTAAAGAATTCGGCAGTGTTAACCCAATTTCCTTTTCAATTTTAACCCACTTCACAGCCCAAATTGCACAGGTTGCGTAGATGACCATCACTAACCAACCTAAGTCCTTTTGAATAGTCAGGCTCGGATCAAAGAGCTGAATTCCCTTAACAGCGGCCATTCCAATTAATCCTCTGCCAATCATCACAATAAGAAATAACAGCAAACCATGTCTGTATAAAAACTGTTTCATATGAACGTCTCCTCTTTAAAATCATTTTGTAGCCTTATTATTAATTAAAAACGGTCACACCAGGTAGTGAGTCTAGTCATAAGAAATGGCATATGACTTTTATGACTAAAGCTATCTCAATTTCTTTGGAAAAGGAAAAGAAGAAAATTTGTGGAATATAGTAGAATAAAATCGAAAAAAAGAGGAGCATTAGAATGCTGCCAATCTATAAGGAAACCCACTGGGTGTATAAAACAGCATATATTACTAGGATTGGCTGGTTTATATTTCATTTAATCGTCTTGATCTTTTTCTTAAATACAATGCCTTATTTCTGGCTAGTGCTACCATTGTTCTTTGCTGCCTTTTTGCTACCACAGTGGGCTGGGAGTGAGAAAAATTGCTTTGGTGTTAAGTATTATCCGTTTATAGAACTTGGACTAAGTGGACTATTTCTGATTGTAGGCTGCTATTTATTAGGTGAGTATTCTTCTTTTTTGGCCTACCCTGCCCTTTGTGCGGGAATCTATAGTATTGGAAAAGATAGATGGTATCTTTTAGTTGGTTTTTCACTTATCCCTTTTTTAGCAGTTGCAGTTATTGGGCTTGAACATTTGGGGATGGGTGTAATTGATGGTCTTTTCTTTTTTAGTGTTGGTGTTGCCATTGCGAAGGTGTTGGAGAGTGAAAGGAAAACACAGCTCCTACTTGATGAAAACCTAAGACAGAATCAATTATTGGAGGAGTACGCAAGGCAAATTGAAAAAGTGACCCTACTTGAGGAGCGTAACCGACTTGCAAGAGATCTTCATGACACAATCGGCCACACCTATACGTCTGTTATTATGGGGCTCGATGCGACCTCTATCCTATTAAAAACCGCCCCAGTACAGGCAGAGGAACATGTGCATCGGTTAAGTGAGGTAATGAGGGACTCCTTGGAAGAGATCAGAAGTCATATTCATCAAATAGCACCAGTGGAGGATAAGGAGGAGCTTTCTGCACAGCTGAAGAGAATTGCGAGCGAGTTTGCACAGCATACACGAACAGATATTGAATTTGACTCAATTGATCAAGTCAATGTTAATATTTCCTCACAAGGAACGGTCACGCTTGTTCGCTGTCTCCAAGAATCCTTAACAAATGCGATCCGACATGGACAGGCATCGCAAATCAAAATTACAATATATGTAGAAAATCAGTCCCTGAAGCTAGTAATTAAAGACAACGGTATTGGTATTCAAGAAAAGGATTATGGATTTGGTTTACTTGGGATGAAGGAGCGTCTAGAATCGCTTCAAGGTAGGCTGACAATTGAGTCATCCCAACATGGCGGAACATGTGTCAATTGTTATGTACCAGTAATAGACTACGTACAAAGGAGAATTGAACATAATGATAAAAGTGCTAATTGTGGATGATCAAGAGCTTATTCGTGAAAGTCTTTCAATTGTTCTTAGTGGTGAAGCTGACTTTGAAGTTGTCGGCGTAGCTGGAGATGGTCTGGTGGCATGTGACTTAACTGGAGAAAGGTCTCCTGATGTCGTGTTGATGGATATTCATATGCCTATTATGAACGGGGTAGAGGCAACCTCCAAGATTAAAAGCCTTTATCCAAACGTAAAAGTGATGATGTTGACCACATTTGGTGAACTAATATATGTTCGGGAGGCATTGGCTGCAGGAGCGGAGGGGTATTTACTAAAAGCAATCAATCCAAAAGATCTTGCAGCTGGTATTAGGCTCGTCCATCACGGTGGTACACTTATTACACAGGAAATTGCTAAGCAGCTAATTTCAGAATGGATTCATCCCAAAGATCAATCTACGGAACTAAAAAACCAAAAAAATAGCTACAAGCTAACCGCTAGAGAAGTAGAAGTGCTAAATGAACTTTCTAGAGGAAAATCTAATCGAGAAATTGCACAGAAGCTTTACCTTACAGAAGGAACGGTTAAAAACTATATCTCAAGTATTTATTCTAAGTTAGACGTAACAGGAAGGCACCAAGCAGTATTTAAGGCTGTGGAGGAAGGAATTATTTATCCCTAGATCGATTTATCTACGTGAGTATGCAGAAAAAAGTGAAAGAAGTTAGGATGAATTGCTCAAATAGTGGTATGGTAAGTATAAAAGGCTTTGTGTTATCTAGAAGGGGGTAGAGGTCATGTCGAGAGCATTGAAATGGATCACTGGTTTATCTGAAGCGGTTTTGGGGATTCCGATCGTTGGAGCGGCAATTGTTATTGGAAATGGTTGGATGCCGCTCGGAATTATGCTGATTTTACATATCATAACCTTGTTTGTCACAAAAGGTGTAGGTGGTAGAACGAGAGGAAGTATTCTTGGGATTATTACGTCGTGCCTAGCTTGGATTCCGTTTGTCGGAATGATCATGCACACCGTTACAGCTGTGTTCCTATTGTTTGATGCATTTAGAAGAAGATAAATTAAATAATTGAACGAACGTTATGAAATTGAAAAAGGTAGAATGCTAAAGGTCACTGAAATAGGTATGCTTTACCTATCTTGGTGGCCTTTAAGTGTCTAATTAGATAAGGAAAGAAAGGATGCAGACCTATGACGATGCATTTAACAGAACAGCTTGCTCAAGAAATTGTTGACCGGACGATGAGCATTCTTCCCTACAATTAGTTATAGATTAAAGATAACTGAGGAGGGACTCAAATGGATATCCAAGTAAGTGCACTAGGAGCGATTGTCGGTTTAGTATTAGCTATCATTCTAATTTTTAGAAAAGTGCCGCCTGTCTATGCATTAGTCGGAGGAGCGATGGTTGGTGGCCTGGTAGGCGGGGCATCTGTGACGGAAACAGTTGATCTAATGATGGGGGGAGCCCAAGGAATTATTCCTGCTGTCCTACGAATTCTAGCAGCCGGTGTCCTTGCAGGGGTATTGATTGAGTCTGGTGCAGCCGCTTCGATTGCCGAAAGCATCGTGAAGAAGATCGGGGAGAAAAAAGCATTGCTGGCTCTTGCGTTGGCTACATTAATTCTTACTGCGGTTGGGGTATTCGTAGACGTAGCTGTTATTACCGTTGCTCCAATTGCTTTAGCGATTGCGAGCAGGGCAAATCTATCAAAGACAGCAATCCTACTGGCGATGATTGGTGGAGGGAAAGCAGGGAATGTCATGTCGCCTAATCCGAATTCAATCGCCGTTGCAGATGCATTTGAGGTGCCACTCACATCTGTGATGGCTGCGGGGATTATTCCGGGGCTATGTGGATTGGTTATTACTTATGTAATCGCGAAGAAACTAGTCAATAAAGGTTCAATGGTTTCACTAGATGAGCTAACACAAACAAATGAGACGAAGCTCCCAATATTTGCTCTTGCAATTGTAGCACCTCTTGTCACGATTGTGCTACTTGCCTTACGTCCGATCGCTGACATTGTGATCGACCCGATGCTTGCACTTCCAGCAGGGGGAATCATTGGTGCACTCGTGATGGGCAAAATAAGGTATATCAATCAATATATCATTTCTGGATTAAATAAAATGTCTGGAGTTGCGGTGTTACTTTTAGGGACAGGGACATTAGCTGGAATTATTTCAAACTCTGGTTTAAGGAATGTGTTAATTGATGGCATCGATGTTCTCGGCTTGCCTTCGTATGTATTGGCACCTGTTTCAGGGATTTTCATGTCAGCAGCAACAGCTTCAACGACTGCTGGTTCAGCTGTTGCGAGTAGTGTCTTTAGTGCAACCTTAATCGAGGTTGGTGTAGCGAGCCTAGCTGGGGCAGCGATGATCCATGCTGGTGCGACGGTTCTCGATCACCTCCCACACGGAAGCTTCTTCCATGCAACGGCAGGTAGTGTACTAATGAATTTCCAAGAGCGCTTGAAGCTAATTCCTTATGAGTCTCTCGTTGGTTTGACGATTGCGATCGTATCAACATTACTCTTTGGCGTATTTAAATTATTTTTATAGATAAGGAGGGGACGTTGTGAAGAAAATTGTGATTGCACCTGATTCATTTAAAGAAAGCTTAACCGCATTAGAAGCAGCAAACGCAATAGAAGAGGGCTTGAAGGAAGTGTTGCCCGATGTTCAGTATGTCAAAATTCCGATGGCCGATGGCGGTGAAGGCACAGTTCAATCCTTAGTAGATGCAACGGCAGGAACGATTGAAAATGTGACTGTGACAGGTCCACTGGGTGAGGAGGTAGAGGCGTTTTACGGATTACTTGGAGACGGTAAAACAGCTGTGATTGAAATGGCTGCAGCATCAGGTCTTGAGATTGTTCCAATGGAAAAGCGAGATCCAATGTCGACAACAACATTTGGTACCGGACAATTGATCGCGGCTGCACTAGATAAAGGGGTCGAGCGAATGATCATCGGAATTGGCGGAAGTGCAACGAATGACGGTGGAGCTGGAATGGTGCAGGCCTTGGGTGGAAAGCTATTGGATTCTCAGGGTGCACCTATCCCATTTGGAGGAGCGGGCTTAGCGAAGCTTGATCGAATTGATCTTTCAGAACTCGATCAACGACTTAGTGGGGTGAAAGTAGATGTCGCCTGCGATGTCGATAATCCACTAACAGGGCCTAAAGGAGCATCCTCAATCTATGGTCCACAAAAGGGAGCAACAGCGGAGCAAATTATCCAACTGGATTCGAATTTAGCTCATTTTGCCGAAGTGATTAAACGTGATCTTGGCAAGGACATAAAGGACATACCAGGTGCAGGGGCAGCTGGAGGATTAGGTGCCGGATTACTAGCCTTTCTCCCTTCCGAGCTGAAGCGGGGTGGAGAACTGGTCATCGAAGCAATAAAGCTTGACGAAGCTGTGAGTGACGCTGACTTAGTCATCACCGGAGAAGGTGGCATCAACCATCAAACGATCCACGGCAAAACCCCAATCTGCGTAGCGCGTACTGCAAAAAAGTATGGTGTACCAGTTATTGCTCTTGCTGGGAGCTTAACAAATGAGTATAAAAATGTACACAACCACGGAATTGATGCTGTATTTAGCATTGTGCCAGGTGCTGTAACGTTGGAAAAAGCACTTGAGCATGGGTATGAGAATGTGAAGAATACTGCTCGGAATGTTGCTGCGGTTGTGGGGATGTTTAGGAAGGGTTGAGGTTTTGTGAGCCAAACTGTTATTTAACAGTTTGGCTCTATTTTGGTTTATCTGTAGTGGCTGGCTTTTTTATTCATTAAGTCTTTATAAAACTAGTATGTTACCGAAGTTCCAGCCGATTCTAACATTTTTTCGGAGAAGAAGAGCTTTTAACTGCTGAAATTGACTGTTTATCAAGGGGCAGAGCTGTTTATGAGCCGAAGCTGGAGGTTTATGAGCGGGATTTAGTTAGTTATGAGCGGAATCTGTGGAGTTATGAGCCGGATTTGGACTATTATGAGCCTCAGCCGAACTAGCACTATCTTTTAATATCTTGAACTAAATCTAGATTAGTTAATTGGTATAGCGATTTAGAACTTAGTAGCTGGCTTTTTATTCATTAATGGGTCTAAAACGACTATGATGCTAAAATTCCAGCCGATTCTAACATTTTTTCGGAGAAGAAGAGCTTTTTAACTGCTGAAATTGACTGTTTATCAAGGGGCAGAGCTGTTTATGAGCCGAAGCTGGAGGTTTATGAGCGGGATCTAGTTACTTATGAGCGGAAGCAGCAGAGTTATGAGCCGAATTTGGAATATTATGAGCCACAGCCGAACTAGGAACTAGCATCCTTGTACAAAACTTTCTTTTAACAGTTTGGCTCTTTTTAGCAAATAAATTTGGTTTTAATTCAATATAATCCTTCAAACCACTAAGTAACCCAAATTCCAGCCAATTTCTCACATTTTTTCAAAGAAGCAAACCTCCCGAACTGCCAAAACACCAATTTTAACAAGAGGCAGAGCTAATTATGAGCGTGAATGAAAGTATTATGAGCAGAATCCAGATACTTATGAGCCGAATCAGCATACTTATGAGCCAAATCCACACGATTATGAGCCACAGCCAAAAACACCCTCCACAACAACCTCTCCAACCAAAAAAAGAAGCAACCACCACAAAGGCAGTCACTTCTTCTTCTCATTAAATCAATCCAAACACAAATGTAGTCTTTGCAAAATACTTCTCATCCTTCTCCAAAATAACCGATGGAAAACGATCATCATGTACAGATGCTGGTGATGCTTGGGTTTCTAAGCAAAGGCCTAGGTAACGCTTAGATGGTCCTTCGGCTAACTGAAGTGAGTCGTCTAGCATCGTTGATGTATAAAGGACCATGCCTGGCTGATCGGTTTTGACGATGAGCTGTCGTCCGCTTTCTTTTTCCTTAACGATGACATCTTGCTCATTGTTTTGATCGAAGAGGAAGTAATGATCGTAGCCGTTTCCTCCGACAACGTTTTGCTCGAAGTTAGAGTTAATTCCGTCTTTAATTTGACGACCGTTGCGGAAATCAAACGGTGTGCCATCGACAGCAGGGATTTCCCCTGTTGGGATAAGGGCTTCGTCTAGCTCGACAAAATGACTCGCATCGATTGTTAGCTCGTGATCTTTGATATCATCCTTTAAATTTCCGCTTAAATTAAAATAAGAATGGTTTGTTGCAGTTAGGACTGTTTTTTGATCAGCGGAGCCCTCGTATGTGATCGTGAATTCGTTTTCATTGTTGAGCGAATAAGTTACCTTCATCTCGACTGTTCCTGGGTAGCCGTTCTCGCCATCTGGACTTGTGTGAGTCAAGACGATACCAGCTTCATTGCTGTTTTCGAAAGGAGTCGTATCCCAAATTACTTTGTGAAAGCCGGGCTCGCCACCATGGAGATGATTCTCGCCGTTATTAGCAGGTAGATTGTATGTCTTGCCATCTAGCTCGAACGATGAGCCCTTGATTCTCCCAGCAACGCGGCCGATTAACGCCCCGAAGTAGTTGGGGTTGCTTAAATAGTCTTCATAGTTTTTGTACCCTAAAACGACATTTTCGAATTGCTGATGCTGATCTGGAACGAGAATCCTTGTAATAATTCCGCCAAAATTTAAGCAGCTTACTTCCATGCCCTGATCATTCTTGATCGTGTACTCCAACCAGTTTTGACCAGCGACGGTTAATTGTTCAGACGTTACTTGCATATGCATCCTCCACTTTTAATCATTTAGAGATTTGATAAACGCTATGAAAGCCGTTTGGCCACGTTCATCGGTTTTGAAAACTCCTGAGTCCTCTAATACTCTTGCAAACTTTTTCCCGAGTTCTACATTGACGATTTCATCGACAATGCTTGGGTTAATCTTACCATATTCTGACTCAATTTCCTCTACCCATTTTCGGTGGTAATCAGCAATAGCTGTTTGACCGTCGATTAAATAACGACGAATGTCATCTAGCTCATCCTTCAATCTTGGAGGAAGAACAGCAAGACCCATCACTTCGATTAAGCCGATATTTTCTTTCTTAATATGGTGTACATCTTCATGTGGATGAAACAGGCCTAATGGATGGTCTTGTGTTGTACGATTGTTTCTAAGCACAAGATCCAGTTCATAGACATCATCCTTTTTTCTAGCGATTGGTGTCACCGTGTTATGTGGTGTTTGATCCGTATAGGATTTGATTCCCACCGCTTCATCACTATACTGCTTCCATGTTTCAAACACATGAGCAGCTGCATCAATTAGTGTAGCTCGGTTTTTACTTTTTAGTCGAATGACTGACATTGGCCACTTCACAACACTTGCCGTAATATCCTTGAAGCGATCAATTGTAAATTCGAACAAATCACTAGCCTTCGTCATCGCAAATTGATAGTTTCCGCCCTGGTAGTGATCATGGCTTAAAATACTGCCACCGACAATGGGGAGGTCGGCGTTTGAGCCGATGAAGTAATGTGGGAATTTCTCGACAAAGGCCGTTAAGCGTTCAAATGTTCCACGACTAATCTTCATATCACGATGCTCACGTGCGAAAACGATACTATGCTCGTTGTAGTACACATATGGAGAGTACTGTAGCAACCAATCCTCACCTTCTAACGAGACTTCGATAATACGATGATTGGAACGTGCGGGATGTCCTGTTCTGCCTACATAGCCTTCATTTTCGACACAAAGTAAGCATTTGGGATAGCTAGATGTTTTCTTCAGGGCACGTTCTCTCTTAATTTGCTCAGGATCCTTTTCTGGCTTTGATAAATTAATCGTAATGTCCAAATCGCCATAATCTGAGGTGGCTTTGAATTGGATGTTCTTTTTGATCCGGTTCATTTGAATATAGTTACTGTTTTTACTTAATTGATAAAAATAGTTTGTTGCTTCTTTTGGGGCTAGTTGATATTTGTCATAAAAGAGTTGGTTGATCTCTGAGGGCTTCGATAGGAAACAGTTCATAATTTGAGCACTTAGGATCTCTTTTTCATCGAAGACATCTTCAATGACATTCTCTCTAATAGCATATGCAATAATATTTTCGACTAAATCAGGAATCTCTTGATCTGCAGATGCTGTAACTTCTTCGTAAGTTTCGAGCTTCAATAAGCCTAAGATTTGATTACGAACATAGATCGAGTCACTGCGTTTAATCAGTTGAACATCAATAGCCTTTTCAAGTAACTGATGAATGTCCTGATAAATTGTCATTGTTTACACATCCTCCCGGTATCCGTTTGGTTTGCTTTGATGCCAGTTCCACGCATCTTCAATGATCTTCGTAATATCTGTCTTTGTTGGATTCCAGCCAAGTATTGTTCTGGCTTTCTCAGATGAGGCAATTAGTGTACTTGGATCACCTGCACGTCTTTCGCCAACCTTGACCGAAATTTCCTTCTCTGTCACTTTTCGAGCAGTATCAATAATCTCTTTAACAGAGAAGCCTTGACTACTTCCTAAATTAAAGATGTCGCTTTTCCCGCCGTCCTTTAGATAATCTAGTGCTAATAAATGAGCATTAATTAGATCTTCGACATGGATATAATCACGAATGCATGTGCCGTCAGATGTTGGATAATCTTCGCCGAAAATGGTGATATGTTCACGCTGTCCGAGTGCTGCTTGCAGGACGATTGGGATTAAATGTGTTTCTGGCTGGTGATCTTCACCAATCTCGCCGGTTGCTCGTGCACCTGCTACATTAAAGTAACGAAGGGAAACATAACGGATACCATGGGCAACCTCGCACCATTTCATTACTTTTTCCATCGTCAATTTTGTTTCTCCATACGTGCTCGTTGGGATTGTGCTCATCTGCTCTGTAATTGGAACGGATTCCGGTTCGCCGTATGTTGCAGCTGTTGATGAAAAGACAATTTGCTTCACATCAAATTCCTTCATCGCTTGAAGCAAAACCTGTGTGCCATAGACGTTATTGTTAAAGTATTTTAACGGATCCTCCATTGATTCGCCGACAAGTGAGTTTGCAGCGAAATGAAGCACTGAATCGATGTCTTCCTTTTCAAATACACTTCTTAAAAAGTCAATATCGCGAATGTCGCCATTATAAAAGGTCGCATCAGGGTGTACTGCGTTGCGATGTCCTGTTTCAAGACTATCAATAACAACAACCTTTTGGTTTCGATCAATTAATTGATACACTGCATGTGATCCGATATAGCCTGCTCCACCTAATACTAATACGCTCATTTATCGCACTCCCTCTTTAGTAATTTCTTTTGCTCCATCACCAATTGTTGCAACATAAAAGGTCGCATCATATCCGACGACTTTTTTGTATGCTTCATTTACATTTTCCTTGAAGCTTTCTACTTGATCCTTCTGGGTAATCGCAATTGCACAACCACCAAAGCCAGCACCCGTCATTCTTGCCCCGAGCACACCTTCCTGCTTCCAGGCTGCTTCAACAAGTGTATCTAGTTCAATTCCAGTAACTTCATAGTCTTGCTGCAGGGAGATATGAGATTGATTGATTAATTGACCGAATTGCTCAAGATCACCTTGCTTTAATTTCTCTAATGCATCTAATGTGCGTTGGTTCTCATAGACCGCATGCTTGGCACGCTTACGGTCAATTTCATTTTTAATTAAATGCTTTGATTGTTCGAATTGAGAGGAGGTTAATTGTCCTAGGCTTGAGATCTCAAGCTCTGACTGTAGATCCTGAAGGGCACGCTCACATTCACTTCGACGCTCATTATACTTGGATTCTGCTAATTCACGCCGTTTGTTCGTATTCATAATCATAATAATGTGGTTTGCAAGTTCAACTGGGGCATATTCGTATTGTAGGGTTTCACAATCAAGCAGAATTGCATGATCTTTTTTGGCCATACCAATCGCAAATTGATCCATGATTCCACTATTTACACCAATATAACTGTTCTCAACCTTTTGACCCAATTGAATCATCCGGATTCGGTCAATTTTGAGGTCGAATAAGCCTTCAAGCATGACGCCTGTGACGAGCTCGACGGAAGCTGAGGAGGATAACCCTGCACCATTTGGGATATTACCAAAGAGCAGAACATCAAATCCTGTTGGGATGCTGAGACCTGCTTCCTCGCTCATAAAACGAAGCATGCCTTTAGGGTAATTCGCCCAAGCGTGCTCTTTGTTGTAATTGAGGTTTTCTAGCTGACATTCAATCATACCGTTATCAGGGAAATTTAATGAATAAAAGCGGATCTTTGAATCATTTCGTCTAACTGCAAGTGCATAGGTCCCAAAGGAAATCGATGCAGGGAAGACGTGCCCACCGTTATAGTCTGTATGTTCACCAATTAAATTGATTCGTCCAGGGGCAAAGAACTGCCTAGGGACTTCTGTTGTTTCAAAAATCGTTTGGAACTCTTTAATAAGGTTCAGCTTTTCCATATAAAAACCCTCCTTCACAAATTAGGTGAAAACTTACTTAATTAAAATAATTTATAAAGTCAGTTTATCATATGATAAAGATCTAAATCAAGATACTGATGGAGTGAATTCTTGAGCTGGACTAACTTTTTTTGAAATTGTTTAGTGAGCTTGAAATGTCCATGTGAAGAGGGTTTTGGGCAGTTTCAGCAAGGGGAATGTGTGATTGGATGTTTAGTTTTCTCACTTGCGGGAACTTGTCTTATGTAATCAAAATTTGAGGAGGCTAATCATGAAAAAGAATATTATTGGTGGCGTATTTAGAAACCAAGAGGAAGCAGTTCCCGCAATTGAAGGCCTTCACGATTTGGGCTACACGAAAGAAGAGATCTCAGTATTCGCTAAGGATAGTGATGATGTCGATGGTATTGAACATGCAACAAGTGAGGATGTAACGAAGCAAAGCAGTGGAAGAGGTAAGAATGCCGGTAAAGGCTTTGGTATCGGTGCAGGAACAGGCGGTGTTCTCGGTGGTATCGGCGGGATTATTGCTGAAATCGGGTTACTCACGATTCCTGGTGTCGGTCTGTTAGCGGCAACTGGTCCAATTGCGACAGCACTAAGTGGTGCAGCAATCGGTGCCGGCGGTGGTGGTCTTGTTGGGGCCTTAACTGGTGCAGGTATCCCAGAAGAGCACGCGAAAGAGTATGAAAAATATCTCGACAATGGTAACATTATCGTTCTAGTCGAAGCGGATGCAACTCGTGAAGAGACTGTCTATAATCACTTTACACGTGCAAACTCATTAAACACTCACACGTATCCAGAATATTTACAAACAAGAAGATAACATAACACCCCTGGTAGAGAGCGATCTCTCCAGGGGATTTTTTTTTATTTCATAAGCTCTATGGATAAAAAGACCAAACAAACGAATACTATTTTTGATTTTACATAACGGAGGTGTCGCGATTTAGAGAGGCTTGGGTATGTGGAATTGGAATTGAAGGTGTTGGTTTTTATTAAAAAAATGGAGGCTAAGAAATGAATAAGAAAATGGGATTAGTTATGTTGGTTGCGGTCATGTTCATGTCATTTACAACAGGGGTATTTGCAGCAGAACAAGCAGGTAACCAAAAGGACATCGTTGATACAGCTGTGGAGGCCGGTAGCTTCAAGACATTAGCTGCAGCACTAGAAAAGGCTGACTTGGTTGAGACATTGAAGGGAGAGGGTCCATTTACGGTCTTCGCTCCAACAGATGAAGCGTTCGAAAAGCTACTAGCTGATCTAGGAATTACAGCTGAGCAGTTACTTGCAAGAGAGGATCTTGCTGAGATCCTTAAGTATCATGTGGTTCCAGGAAAAGTACTTTCGAGTGATTTGAAGGATGGAATGAAGGTGAAGACAGTAGCTGGTAAGAAGGTAGAAATCTCACTTGATCCAGTTCGAGTGAACGATGCCAAAGTCGTTCAAGCCGACATTGAAGCTTCAAATGGTGTTATTCATGTTATTGATGCTGTCTTAGTGCCTGAGAAGTAGTAGAAAAATTTAAATGAGATAAGGCCCCAGTGCTATAAGAGGCATTGGGGATTTTGTATTTCTTGCTTTGATAATGATCCGTACAACCAGCTTCTCTTGGATTTCGATTTGCCCTTCCTTTAAGAAAAGGTTTCTCTTTTGGAGAAAAAGGGTATTTACCCTACAAGTTAGGAAATATGTACTAACTTTGACCAGAAGAGGAAAAAAGATGTATTAATGTAAGCGTTATCATGTATAATGACAGTAAGACAAATGACATCAAGTGAACAAAAAAATCAGAGAGAAATGAGTGGGTATTATGGTTGAACAAGAAAATTTATTTAAAGGATTATTTTTCGGTACAGCAATAAGTCTCCCTATTTGGCTTCTGATGATTTTGGCATTTATTTTATAAGCTAAGAAAGCACTGGGCAGCGATGCTCGGTGCCTTTTGTTTTTTATAGAGGAGTTCTACAATAGGTTCTTTAGCTGCTTTTCTATAGTATGATAGAGGGAGATAGTGGAAGCACCGGATTGTGGTTGAAGGAGTAAGTGATGATTTCGATAGGAACCACCCGATTTGCCTGGGAGGAGAGGGAAACGCTCCACCGGAGGATGTCGGTGGAGAGCCTGGATATGAGCATTTCCTTGCAACAATCAACGACAAAGATCATCCTGACTTTAGTGAGTTGCAACATTGGGGAAGCATACAAGGATATCGTGAATTTAATATGGAAAATGTGAATAGAAGATTAAGGTCTGTATAAATGATTTGAGTAATAGAATAAGCTTTTGTAAGAAGGTCATTGGAAATTTCCGGTGACCTTTTCGGCATGGTCTGAACCAATACAGGAGGGGCACGGGTAGAATGTTGTAATGTTAAGTTGGATCACTCGCAACATAAATTAAATAAACGTTACACTGTTTAATAGAAATGAAAAAGGTAATAGAAAGGGTAGGAGCTAGAGTTAGGAGGGGATCAAGATTAAAATAGGGAAACACAGATTTAACTTAGTTCTATGGGTTTCAACGGTAATGATTTCTCTGTTTATTATTTTTGGTGCAGGGTGGCCTGATCTTCTGTCGCAGTATGCGGATCGGGCATTTCAATGGACGACAACCTACTTTAACGGCTTTTATCTACTTGTCAGCTTATTTTTTATTGGGTTTTGTTTGTTTTTAGCTTTTAGTTCTTATGGGAAAGTGAAGCTTGGCGATGAAGCTGATTTACCGGAATATACATATTTTAATTGGATTGGTTTGTTATTTTCTGCTGGTTTTGGAGTGGCTCTTGTTTTTTGGGGAGTGTCAGAGCCTGTAAAGCATTATTTGTCTCCACCACCTGGTTTTGAAGCGGAAACAGAGGCGGCTCTTGATGCTGCTATACAATTTTCGATGTTTCACTGGGGCATTCATCAATGGGCTATCTTTGCGGTGATCGGTCTTTCCATTGCCTATTCTAAGTTCAGAAAAAAAAGAGCCGGACTAATTAGTACAACGGTTGAACCGTTAATGAGGAATAAGCTAGGAAAGATAAAAGGCTGGCGTGCCCTGATTGATATTTTGGCTGTTTTGGCAACTGCTACAGGGGTTGCAACGACATTAGGTCTAGGTGTCTTGCAGGTAAATGGTGGCTTACAATATACATTCAACGTTCCAGATACTACTACAACACAGATTGTGATCATTGTCCTTCTGATGATTGCGTATATAGCTTCTTCTATTACTGGGCTACAGAAAGGAATTCGAATCTTAAGTCTAGCCAATTTAAGTATTGCTTTCTTCTTACTACTCTTTGCATTTTTTGTCGGACCTACCAGCTATCTCTTTAATACATTTGTTTCAGGGCTTGGTGGTTATATTCAGAACTTTGCTGGGATGAGTGTTAATGTAAATGCAACTGGAGAGAATGCGTGGCTGAATGAATGGACGATCTTCTACTGGGCATGGGCGATGGCTTGGTCGCCATTTGTTGGAACATTTATTGCACGAGTTTCAAGAGGAAGAACAATTCGGGAATTTGTGCTCGGCGTGATGTTTGTTCCACCGTTAGTAGCTATTGCCTGGATGGCTGTATTCGGTGGCGGTGCCTTATTCTTCGAGAGGGTTGAAGGATTCCCGATTAAGGAGGCTGTTCAAGAGGATGTGACGAATGGACTGTTTGCGACTTTAAGCTATTTTCCGTTTGGTATGGTTTTATCTATCGTTGCGATTGGTTTAATTTTCATGTTCCTGATTACATCAGCAGATTCCGCGACATTTGTGCTTGGAATGATGACATCGAAAAATCATTTGAATCCTAGTTTAACAATCAAAATTATTTGGGGTGTATTCATAGCGGCAATGGCACTTATTCTGCTTATGGCAAGTGGCTTAACTGCCTTACAAACCGCTTCCTTAGTTATTGCCTTGCCATTTTCGATTATTATGATTCTGATGTGCTTCGCATTATTGAAAGAGTTAAAGCAAGAATAGGAGTCTCTTAGGCGTAAAAATAGAATCCCATATCACAAAGGATATGGGATTCTATTTTGCTATTATTCAAGTAAAGAGCTCATGACAGATTCACTCCAGATTGCTTGTCCTCTTTGATTAGGTAAACCATCCTCGACGTATAACTCGAGTTCTTTATCACCAGGAGTAGGCCAATCCTCCCAATGGTTGATGTATGTATAGCCTGCATCTTCGACGGCCTGACGAATGCGATCAACAAAGGCGAGGTAGGCATCATCCGCGAGCGGGTTAGCTGGAAGAAAGAGCACGGTTGTTTCTGGTAATTGCTCTTCTATCTGTGCGAGGAATACCTCAAGATGAGCAAGTGACTCCTCTGCTGAAATTTGATCGAAATCGTTCAACGTCACCCATTCGACTAGTAATAAATCCGGTTCATTTTTGATGATTGTATTTAAATTGTCTTCTCCCACTGTTACATCAGAAGTCGCGTCTTCAGTATTAACAATTGATAAAGTGACCTCTCGTTCTGGAAAAAATGGTTCAAGAGAATAGGCCAGCAGCTGGGGGAACGAATCGTTTTTGTCAACACTACTTAATGCCTTAGAACCTACAACAGTTACGTTTACTGTTTCAGTACCTTCTTGAGCAATTTTACTTAATATCCCGGTTCGCTCAATCGTGCTTTCTTCTTGTTCAGAAGAAAGATTCGAATCTCGTTCCATCTTATGTGCCTCCATCTCGCTCCAATGCTCCTTGGACTCAGCAGCAATCGCCTCCAATTTATCCTGATAGAGAAAATGACCAAATACAACAATACCAATACTAGTAATAATTGCTGCGTAATAAAAAAATGCTTTCATAGATAATCCCACCTTTTTCCTATTTGCTAGATTAGTAACTAAACTATAACAAGGTCAAGCTGTGAAATAAGAAGAACGATGTCAGCAATATCCCTGTTTCGCACGACAAAATTAGTGAAAGAATGACGTTTTCTTTTGGGGACTATGAGTTGAAATAATCAAAAGCCAGCCGTTGTAAAGGCCATTTCAAAGAGGAAGAGGGTGTTTCAGCTTTTGATACGGCATCTTGGCCGGTGTGCATCAAGGCTTATGAGCGTGAACCGGGTAGTTATGAGCCGGATCAGCACTTTTATGAGCGGGATGGGAAGAGTTATGAGCCGAATTTAGGGTTTTATGAGCCTGGGGGATGAGTGGCTGGAACTTCATTAAATAAATTAGTTGAAATAATGTAAAAGCCAGCCGTTGTAAAGGCCATTTCAAAGAGGAAGAGGGTGTTCAGTTTTTGATACGGCATCTTGGCCGGTGTGCATCAAGGCTTATGAGCGTGAACCGGGTAGTTATGAGCCGGATCAGCACTTTTATGAGCGGGATGGGAAGAGTTATGAGCCGAATTTAGGGTTTTATGAGCCTGGGGGTGAGTGGCTGATACTTTACTTAATCACTATCACTTAATAGACAGTTAGAATGAAAAAAAGAGCAACACCTTTAAGGTATCGCCCTGCTAGATTTATAGATTAGCCGTAGGATTAAGAGCCTGCAGCGATGGTATCGTCTTCTTTTTTCTCTTTTGATAAGAACCAACCGCCCAAAGCAATTAGGACAAGGACCACATAGAACGTGATTTTCCATTCCGGTGATTTTGCGAATCCGACTGGTAAAATGGCCAGATCAGGGTGAGACAATGTAAATACTGCTAGCTTAACTCCAACCCACCCAACGATAACGAATGCAGCGATCTCAAGTCCTGGTCGCTTATGAAGTAAGGTTACAAAGTAATTAGCTGCAAAACGCATGATCAGTAAGCCGATTAAACCTCCAGCAAAAATCACTAGAAATTTCCCACCATCTAGTCCACCAATTTGCGGAAGATTTGTGTTTGGTAATGTGACAGCTAATGCAACTGCCGCAAGAATTGAATCAATTGCGAAGGCGATATCAGCTAATTCAACCTTAAATACAGTCATCCAAAAGCCTGATTTTTTCTTCTCTTTGATTCCAGCTATTTTCTTTTCTCGCTTGACCAATAACTTTCTGAAAAGGTGATTTAACGCTATGAAGAAGAGGTAAAGTGCACCTAGGGCTTGAACTTGCCATACGTCAACAAGGAACGAGATCGCAAACAGTGAAGCTAAGCGGAAGACAAAGGCACCCGCGAGTCCATAGAACAATGCTCTCTTTCTCTGCTGTTCTGGAAGATGTTTAACCATAATTGCAAGCACGAGTGCATTATCGGCTGCCAATAAACCTTCGATCGCGATTAACAACAGTAATACCCATGCATATTCAAACAAAATTGAGAATTCCAATTAAAACATCTCCCTTAATTGTCAGTTGGTTGGTGAAGAAAATAGCGTAAATCTTCTTAAGATGATGATTTTATTATATTGCTATACTTGATCACACGAATGTTAAAGGATTTTTATAATATCGCAATCCATACTTTCTACGCCTTTATTAAAGGTGAGCTTTGTATCAAAACGATAAGATATTTCATCTGATGAAACCGGAACTTCAGGTGGCACTTTAAAGGCAAATAGAATTTCATGTTCTTCAGTTGAATTAATTTGCCTCTTGCTAAGAATGGTTTTAAAGCCCACAACCTTTTCAGTTCCTTTAGTCTGGTTAATTAATACTAAATCACTATCGATACGACTAACTTGTTGCTGAATGGTCCCGCCAATGATTTTAAGACATCCTTTAATATTTTCTCCTGGTCGATATGTTTTTTTGGGTAAAATAAGATCTACCTTTGCTGAACCCACTCCTAAGCGAGACAGGTACTTTTTAATCAACCTTTCCACCTCCATATATTTTCCGAACTAATTATTTAATAGTATTCCTGATATTCTTACACCTTATATTCTCTCCTTTGTATGGATCTAACTCTTGTGAACAGAGTGTTTTTTCGTCCGCAAAAATCAATTAAATGTCTAAACGAAAACAAAAAAACCTTTACCATAAGTGGTAAAGGTTAATAAACATAAATAGACCTTTACCGTTTATCAGGTAAGGTCTTGCTAACAACGTAGGTTGCCACCAGAGCCGAGAACAATAGTTCCGAAATGACGACTCGAATGTAAAAGCTACTCCCCTTAGGAGATAATATTCATCTGTTAAGATCATAATATTAGATACTGATTATTCTGTCAAGTGAATTATTAAAAAAATGCAAGTTTATGGATTTTTATAGCGTTTTAGCTATCTGTCGTGTTCCTATCTATAGGGGGATAGCAAGAGTGAGGAGTTTTGTTATATTTATTGTTCATGAAAATACGAAATTTCCTTTTAGAACCTATCTTTTCTGTGTAACTCGAGGAACAGATATTAACATCTCAACGAAGTAACAGAAGCCACTGAAGTTGTTAGTAATAGAATGAGAAAAAGACTTAACGCAGATGGGTTAAGTCTTGTTTATTTAGTATAGCTAATAATGGAATCCTTGCTTCGTGGAAACAGACTTGAAAACATAATAAAGCTACAGCTGCAAATCAGTTTCTAGCTACAAACATCGACCACAGAGAACGGAACTAACCTACAAAAAGCCTTACGGGATAGGAGAGAGTACTAGGCAGTACGGGTTACTGACTAGTAGTCGGATTATTTACTGTTAGAGAGTCTATTTTCGACAGAACATATTCACAACTTTTATCATCTCCAATTTGCTTGAAAACCCATACGGCATCTTTGTAAATATTAAGAATATCTGATGTGACTTTCCCTTCAATTTTTGATAGTGTTTCAGCTTTTTGATAGTAAAGATGACCTAGGAGAAAGATAGTTTTTTCCTCTTTGCATAGTGCAATCCCACTATTTGCGAATTTCAAAGCTTTATTGTAATTTCCTAAAAAGAGTGAAGTTCTTGAATAGTTATAGTAAATATTTGCTAAAGTACCTTTGCCTTTTTGATAAACTGATTTTTGGGCGTGACTCAGTATATGCTCATACAATTGATCAGCCGCACTCCATTTATTTAAAATTCCTAAAAAGATAGCTTTGCTCGTTAATATATCTAATTCCTCTATGGAGTAATTTTTCTTAGTCGTTTTTGAAAGGGCGAGTGCTTGATCTATTAGTTCTAAAGCTTTTTCAACCTCTCCTTCTAAGTAACAGACACAGATGGCTTCACGCCATAGCAAGTACCTCCGTAAATGTGGTTCTTGAAAGTGAGGGTTTTTTTGTTCAAGTTTGACAACACGATAAGCTTCTTCAAACTTTCTTAACTGAATTAAACTATTTAATTGATCACAAACATCGTTTACATAATTAATATTTAATAGTTCTGTTTCTTGAAAAAAATAATCAATTGTTACACCTAATCTTTGACTGATTTGATAAAGTAATTCGGCAGAAGGATAGATTTCTTCATGTTTTTCTATCTTACTAATCATTGCTTGAGAGCATATATTTTGGGCTAGTTCTGCCTGGGTGATATGTAGGTATTTTCTTAAATCTTTAATTTTATTTCCAATGTTATAGTTCATAGGTCCACCTCCGAATTATGAATATAGTTATAATTTTTCAAGGAAAAGCGAGTATGAAGGAAGAAACTAATTGAATGATGAACTCTTTAACTTATAATAGGTATTACACCATAATTTAATTGCTATTATAATAAGTGTATCAAATAAAACAAATATTGGGAGATGAAGAATGATGAGAAAGTTATTTTTAATTAGTTTAATTGCATTTGGTTTGGTATTTAGTATTGGTTTTAGTAGTCAACCGGTCAATGATCTTATTAAAGTGCAAGATCTAGGCGAATTCCATAAGTAATCAATCAACAAGCATAGAATAGCACATATGATCTTTTAGATGTATCTTTCTGTGCCATGAAATTTTAATGAGAGTTTTTTTAAAAGCGTGAGTTAGAACCAACGAAAGGAAGGTGAAGGAATGATTCAGAGTTACAGACTAGAAGGTAAGCCAATCTCTTTCTTTATGGAGGGGGACGATCCGAATTCTATGATGGCAAGAATCAATTCATTATCTTCCTACCCTCTACCAACATTTAATCCAAGTGATTTGTTGAGGGAGAAGGTTCTATCGAATGTGGCAAAAGCTGAATTCTCGGGTGGGACTTTTTCCGTCTTCTACGGAATGACGACATTAGTAGATACGTCCAAGATACTTGTGGATGTTATTACTGATCGAAAAGTGATCACAATGTGTGTGCAAACGCATCTGACTGAAACTGGACTTCTCTTGTTTTACTTACCGTTTGATAAGAGAATGTTTGGAGGGCATGATGTGTATGCTAGGTTCTGTAATGCTGAGGAAATTACTTATACACTTTGCTTGCAGCGATCTAGAAAGCTTCGATTACTTAAATAAAAAGAAACCAGAGCGAAAGGCTCTGGTTTCTTTTTTTCGTGATGCGATAGTTTATTCCTTGAAGTCCCAAAGAATTCCTGGCTCCTTATCTTTGAAGGAAACATAAACATATTGCACAAACTGAAAATGTCCGTATTTCGCTTTGTATTCCTTTGTTACTATGATCTCATAAACCTCTATTGGATCGGAGTCATTCGTCATTTTCCAATCTACTATTTTGTTTGGCTTAGTTAAGGAATATGTAAACGTGTCGGCTCCAAAGTGCCCCATGAATGTATGGATGCGGTCTTGGATATAGTCTTTTTGTGAAAACCTCTTCTTCATTTCAGGATGAAATAACTTCCAAGATGAATCATAATCAGCCTTCTGTTCCTGCATATAGAAGCTATCCACGAGGTTCTTTGCTTGCTTAGCCTGGGTAGGAACGAAAATAAAAATAAGGACACTAATGATAGCTGCAACTCCAATCAAAGGAATAAAGAATTTAAGCGGTGATGATTGCCTCCGCTGCATACAACAACCTCCTCAACTTCTAGGGTTGTTCAATCTTATTCGTTAGTTGGAAGGAATATGTACAGGGAGTGGTTGTTCGTACATGAGAAAGGTGGAAACGAGGTGTGGCTCATAAAAGCATGAATTCGGCTCATAACTAACTCAATCCGGCCCATAAACCAGTGCATCCGGATCATAATGACCTCAATTCGGCTCATAAAGCCAAAATTCCACCTACCCACAAGCTGCATCTGAGCAAAATAAGCCTTCTCTTCCAAGAAAGAGCTCTCAAATTGGCTGGCTCTTCGATTCAATGAGTGATTTACAAGACTTATATTGAATTAAAAGCCAGCCATCGAACGGCCTCCCGCTCATAAAAGCATGAATTCGGCTCATAACTAACTCAATCCGGCTCATAAACCAGCACATTCGGATCATAATGACCTTAATTCGGCTCATAAAGCCAAAATACCACCTACCCACAAGCTGCATCTGAGCAAAATAAGCCTTCTCTTCCAAGAAAGAGCTCTCAAATTGGCTGGCTCTTCGATTCAATGAATGATTTACAAGACTTATATTGAATTAAAAGCCAGCCATCGAACGGCCTCCCGCTCATAAAAGTATGAATTCGGCTCATAACTAACTCAATCCGGCTCATAAACCAGCGCATTCGGATCATAATGACCTCAATTCCGCTCATAAAGCCCAAATTCTACCTACCCCCAAGCTGAATCTGAGCAAAATAAGCCTTCTCTTCCAAGGAAGAGCTCTCAAATTGGCTGGCTCTTCAATTCAATGAATGATTTACAAGACTTATATTGAATCAAGAGCCGGCCATCGAACGGCCTCCCGCTCATAAAAGCATGAATTCGGCTCATAACTAACTCAATCCGGCTCATAAACCAGCACATTCGGATCATAATGACCTCAATTCCGCTCATAAAGCCAAAATTCCAACCTACCCCCAAGCTGAATCTGAGCAAAATAAGCCTTCTCTTCCAAGGAAGAGCTCTCAAATTGGCTGGCTCTTCGATTCAATGAATGATTTACAAGACTTATATTGAATTAAAAGCCAGCCATCGAACGGCCTCCCGCTCATAAAAGCATGAAATCGGCTCATAACTATCCCGATCCGGCTCATAAACCAGCGCATTCGGATCATAATGACCTTAATTCGGCTCATAAAGCCCCAATTCTACCTACTCACAAGCTGCACCTAAGCAAAAATGCATCCGCTCTTCTAGAAATAGCACCCAAACTGACTGGAACTCCAATTAAATTAATTAATTAAAGGTCATATACCGAATAAAAAACCACCCATCGCCCTTCATCCACCTCTAAAATCATCCACATACAAATCGCATATAAAAATTTTTCTTTCCCAATGTAAAAACGCTATAAATCTTATATAATATAAAAAGATTGATATTTATTTCGACTTACTAAATAATAATAGTAAATAAAATAACACTATAATTGAGTGGATTTTTTATACTCGAATAGGAGGTTACATAATGGAAAAGTCTGAGAGGTCTTTTGTGGTTGAAGAGGCAGAGATTTTGGAGATCGGTGCGGCTTTGTCTGAGGGTAGGTTGACTTCAGTGGAGCTGGTGCAGCTTTATTTAGAGCGAATTGAGCAATACGATCATCAGCTTAACGCGATTGTAGCGGTTAATCCGGATGCATTGACGGTAGCGGCTGAGTTGGATGCGAAGCGAGGCGAGGCTAAGCGGGGGCCATTGTACGGGGTGCCGATTTTGCTGAAGGATAATATTGAGACGAGTGACCAGATGCCAACGACGGCTGGGGCACGTGTTTTAGCAAATAATTATGCGACAGAGGATTCCTTTGTAGCGAAGCAGCTAAGAGAGGCTGGGGCAATTATTTTGGGGAAGGTGAATTTGTCGGAGTTTGCCAACTTTATCTCGGATAAGCTTCCTAATGGATTTAGTGGCGTGCGTGGACAAACAAAAAATCCATATCAACCAGGTGTGTTTGATACGGGTGGATCGAGTTCGGGAACAGGTGCAAGTATTGCCGCGAGCTTTGCTGCAGCTGGGGTTGGCTCAGAGACATCTGGCTCAATTCTTAGTCCGGCGAGCAGCAACTCTCTTGTTGGGATTAAGCCGACACTTGGTTTGGTTAGTCGAACGGGAATGATTCCACTTGCTCATAGTCAGGATACGGCGGGACCGATGGCAAGGACGGTAACGGATGCGGCTATCCTTTTAACTGCGATTGCCGGTTTTGATGAAGAGGACCAGGTAACGGCACCGAGTACTAGACATGTACATAACTATACCGATTTTTTAAAGAAGGACGGTTTAAAAGGAGCTAGAATTGGTGTCGACAGAACGACGATGGAGTGGCTCACAGATGCCGAAAAAGAC
Source organism: Halalkalibacter suaedae (assembly GCF_017939705.1). Taxonomy (GTDB): domain Bacteria; phylum Bacillota; class Bacilli; order Bacillales; family Bacillaceae_D; genus Halalkalibacter; species Halalkalibacter suaedae. The sequence goes on along the minus strand of NZ_JAGKSQ010000001.1, from coordinate 703,197 downwards.
ATCATGGAGCGTGCGATCGATGTGATGAAGGAGCAGGGTGCCATTATCGTTGATCCGATTAATGTTCCATTGCCAACACATAAGTCAATTGTGCTGCATCATGAGTTTAAGCATGATTTGAATGCATACTTGAGCAAGCTTTCGAGTGATGTTCCTGTCCGTACTTTAGCAGAAGTGATTGCATGGAATAAGGAGCATCCCGAGGCGATTCCTTATGGACAATCGATTTTAGAAGCGGCACAGGAAATGAGTGATGATCCTAATGATCCAGCGTATTTAGCTGATCGTCAAGAGGATTTGGTTCAATCTGGTGAAAAAGGGATTGACCAGATGTTTAAGACATTTGAAATAGACGCGATTTTATTCCCGAAAAATTACGGGGCAGCGGCACCAGCGAAGGCAGGATATCCTTCGATTACCGTTCCTGGTGGCTATACGCCAGAGGGTGAACCGGTTGGGGTGACATTCTCCGCAATGGCCTACAGTGAGCCGAAGCTAATTGAGATCGCTTATTCGTATGAGCAAGCAACACATAACAGAGTTGCACCAGTACTTGATTTTATTGAAAAAGGAGACAATTAAAATGCAGTTTAATGAGTATCAATACAGCAGACCGGATATTGAAGAGATAGAGGTAGATTTTAAGGAATTGGTTGAGCAATTTCGCACAGCGGAATCGTTTGAAGCTCAAGATAGCGTGATGTCAGCGATTAATGAGCTTCGTTCAGAGTTTGAATCAATGAACCAACTTGTCTATATTCGTCATACAATTGATACCGAGGATGAATTTTATAAAGAAGAAAATGAGTTCTTTAATGAAGCAGGACCGACGTATCAAGGGCTCGTGACAACATACTATCATGCGTTGACAGCATCTCAATTCCGTCCACAGCTTGAAGAAAAATGGGGCAAACAGCTTTTCCTTTTAGCAGACAGTGAGTTAAAAACCTTTTCCCCGGAAATTGTCAAAGACTTGCAGGAAGAAAACAAATTGGTAAGTGATTATGTAAAATTATTAGCTGCAGCGAAAATCCCCTTTGATGGGGAGGAACGTACTCTTTCACAGCTAACACCTTATCATGAATCAACAGACAGGGCGATTCGCAAGGAGTCTAATGAAGCGAAGTATCAGTTCTTTGTAGAGAATTCGGCTCAATTAGATGAATTATATGACAAGCTTGTTAAGGTTCGTACAGGTATTGCAACGAAGCTCGGCTTTGCCTCATTTACTGAGCTTGCCTACGCTCGTTTAGGTCGTACGGATTATGATGCTGAGATGGTAGCAAACTTCCGTGAGCAGGTGAAGGAGTATATCGTGCCACTCGCGACAAAATTAAAGGAGAAGCAGCAGCAGCGTATTGGTGTTGATACATTTGCGTATTATGATAATAGCTTCAGCTTCAAGAGTGGAAACCCCGATCCAAAGGGTGACGCAGAGTGGATCGTCGAGCAAGGGAAGAAAATGTACGAGGAAATGTCACCTGAAACGAATGACTTTTTCACGTATATGGTCGATCATAATTTAATGGACCTCTTAAGCAAAACAGGTAAAGCAGGCGGGGGCTATTGCACCTATATTAGCAAATACCAATCACCGTATATTTTCGCTAATTTTAACGGGACAAAGGGCGATGTTCGTGTTCTTAAGCATGAGGTTGGTCATGCGTTTCAAGTGTTTGAAAGTCGTCAATTTGACGTGCCAGAGTATAACTTCCCGACATTAGAGGCTTGTGAAATCCACTCAATGAGTATGGAATTTTTCGCTTGGCCTTGGATGGAGCTGTTCTTTAAGGAAGACACCGACAAGTATAAATTCTCTCACTTAAGTGAAGCGGTATTGTTTATCCCTTATGGTGTGGCTGTTGATGAATTCCAGCATTATGTCTACGCAAACCCAGAGGCGACACCTAAGGAACGTAAGAAGGCGTGGATAGAGATTGAAAAAACGTACTTACCACATATTAATTACGACGGAAATGAGTTCTTAGAAGAAGGCGGCTTCTGGCAGCAGCAAGGTCATATTTACAAGGTGCCTTTCTATTATATCGATTACACGCTAGCTCAAATTTGTGCCCTGCAATTCTGGAAGCGAGCACAGGAAAATCAAGAAACGGCGTGGAAGGACTACCTACATCTATGTAAGCAGGGTGGAAGTCAATCGTTCACAGAGTTGGTAAAGGAAGCAAATTTAATCTCACCATTTGAAGATGGTTGTGTAAAATCAGTTATTGATGAAATCGAAAGCTATTTAAATTCAATTGATGATAAAGCACTATAATCATATTCAACCAGGAACTTTTAGAGCAAAGTTCCTGGTTATCTTTTTAGAGGGTTGTTAGGAGGTGTGCCTTGAACAAATTTGTCTTTGCGATATTAGTCATTGTCACAACAAGCCTAATGGGGTCCTCATTTACAATCGGAAAAATGGCTCTGGCTTATTCGACACCCTTGTTGTTAGTCGGACTTCGTTTTCTGCTAGCAGGTCTAATCATGGCAACGATCGTCAAGCTACTCAAAAGACCGCATCCGACTCTCGGTCGTGATTGGCTCAGAATGGCGATAATCGGGTTTGCTCAAACGACTGGTGTGATGGGGTGTACTTTTGTTGGACTCCGGACGATTACAGCTGGTGAAATATCGATTTTAACTTTTACGAATCCACTTTTGGTTATCATCCTAACGACGATCTTTCTAAAGAGTCGCTATCGCTCGAGGCAGTGGATTGGTGTGGTTATCGGCTTCATCGGTGTCTTTCTCACATTAGGAGCCCATCTCGATCTTAAGTTTGGAACAATGCTAGGTTTGTTAGCTGCTGTTTCATGGGCGATTGGAACATTGTTGATTAAAAAATGGGGAGGCTCGCTCGATATTTGGGTGCTAACAGCCTATCAAATGTTTTTTGGTGGTGTGGCCCTGCTTCTGCTGAGCATTGTGTTAGAGACTCCAGCCTTTGCCATCAATCTTCAATCAGTATTGTTATTAACGTGGCTCGCAATTATGGCCTCGATTGTTCAATTTGCTGGTTGGTTTTTCTTATTACAAAAAGGAGATCCAGGTAAAGTAAGTGCCTTTCTCTTTCTAGCACCTTTTTTCGGTGTGTTATCGGGCTGGTTCCTATTAGATGAGCAAATTAGCTGGTATGTCATTGTTGGTGGATTGCTTATCTTTGTTGGCATATTTCTAGTGAACTGGCAGAGCAAGCCTGTAAAAGCAGGTGAAGTTAGTATAGAAAGTTGAAAGCTTCTAGTATTATGAGGTTGGTTTTGCTAGACTAATAGCAGATGAGTTCTATGTGACTAGAAGGTGGTGTTTTATATGGATATTGCATTACTATCAATGGCCCTAAGTCAGGGCAAGGCTCAACAACAAGCATCAATATCAATCATGAAAAAGGCAATGGGTACAGCCGAACAGCAAGGCGATGCATTACAAAAGTTAATGGGATCCGCTGATGCCACAGCGATCCAACAAGCCGCACAGCCACATCTAGGTGGAAGTATTGATATCAAACTATAGTAGTGATGAAGCAACCTGTAGAGGTTGCTTTTTTGTTTGCGGTTGTTAAAGTAGCTGGCATTTTATAAAAATAGATCATTATATAAAGTGTAATTAATGGAAAGGAGCCAGCCGGGGAGGGTGCCGCTCATAACTAGGTGAATCCGGCTCATAAATCTGCTGATTTGGCTCATAATCTATGCAATCCGGCTCATACGTCTCCCAATCCCGCTCATAAAGTGATTTCTCCCTATGAAAAACGCGACAATCAGCATGAGTGTTGCCCGTATCTTTGAAAAAAGCTATTAAAGTAGCTGGCTTTTCATTAAAAAAGATCATTTTACAAAGCCTGATTAATGAAAAAGCCAGCCGGGGAGGGTGCCGCTCATAACTAGGTGAATCCGGCTCATAAATCTGCTGATTTGGCTCATAATCTATGCAAATCGGCTCATAAGTCTCCTAATTCCGCTCATAAAGTGATTTCTCCCTATGAAAAACGCGACAATCAGCATGAGTGTTGCCCGTATCTTTGAAAAAAGCTATTAAAGTAGCTGGCTTTTCATAAAAAAAGATCATTTTATAAAGCTGATTAATGAAAAAGCCAACCGGGGAGGGTGCCGCTCATAACTAGGTGAATCCGGCTCATAAATCTGTGATTTGGCTCATATTCTACGCAATCCGGCTCATAAGTCTCCCAATTCCGCTCATAAAGTGATTTCTCCCTATGAAAAACGCGACAATCAGCATGAGTGTTTCTCGTATCTTTGAAAAAAGCTATTAAAGTAGCTGGCTTTTCATAAAAAAAGATCATTTTATAAAGCCTGATTAATGGAAAAGCCAGCCGGGGAGTGTGCCGCTCATAACTAGGTAAATCCGGCTCATAAGTCTGCAGATTTGGCTCATAATCTACGCAAATCGGATCATAACTCCAAATTCCTATTGCTCCATTAACTCATCAAGGGAAACGCTTTGCTTATTTTCTGGATTGTCGATTGGATGGATGGTGGCGACTCCATTGCTTTGGTCGACATGCTCGATATAGATGGGTTGGCCTTTATAGGCGACTGTGATCATGTTTGGTGAATCAGATATTTCTTGTGCTCGTTGTGCATTCATTTTTTACACCTCCTTTCTCTCACCTTTTTCTATACTATTTGTTCAGAAATGCCTGGCTATGCAAATAATTTCAAATTATTGACAATTTTTCACGCTAGTAACTAAATGTTGTATAATATTTACATATATAAGCGAGGAGGCTGAAGGTATGTCAGTGATTACAAGTAAGGTTGGTGGGATTTTCATACCTGTAAGTGACATTGAAAAGGCACGGGAATGGTATTGTTCTTTATTACAGATTGAACCGAGTATGGAGATTATTTCGGGACATTTGTGCTGCTTGCCAATGGATAATAACGGATTAAATGTCGTGTTAGATAGTAAGGTTTATACGGATGATAGCTATGCCAGAACACCGATGTTTCATTTTAATACTGAGGACATTCATCAAGCCTATCAATTTATGAAAGAAATAGGGGTTGAGCTTGTGACAGAAATTGAGCATGGCCATTGGTTTAATTTCAAAGACCCTGATGGCAATATGTTAATGATTTGTCAAATAAACTAATTACACCGTTGCTACCTGAGATGTGAAATGAAACCTTATCTCATTGAAGATGGCGTCACTGCATATGCCGATGTTGCGGAGTTCTACTGGCCTTTTTTTGATGACCGAAATGACTCTAGCTATGAACAGCTGACAATCACGGTCCATCCACCTGAACCGACGAGTGGAAAAATCTATTACTGTAATGATGGGCACCCCGATGATAACTTTGATGATTTGGTTTTTAAAATAGAGATAATCAGATAAAATTATTAATATTTAAATATACAGGGCTGTTTTTTGACAGCCTATTTTTTATAATACGATGGAATAACTTTTTAGCTTTACAAAATAGGGTAATGGCAAATTAAAGTTGGATTTGTAGTTCTTTATTAAGGGTACGGATAATCTTCCTAGTAGGAATGGTGCTTTTAATCAAGCCAAAAGGGATGCTGGTATTCCAAAAGGACAACAACCAGAAACAGTTAACCGTCCACCGATGCGTCTTGCTGAATATGAAGGCGGACATGTAATTAAAGATACAAAAGGGAATGTTATTTATACAAGAGAATATTACTTTACTAATAACTACGGCAAAAGGGTAATAATCCAAGATCACAGTGCAGGTCATTTTAAAGGTGGTCAAGGTCCACACTTTAATGTTAGACCTGCTGGTAAACCTCGTACAGGCTCCTTCCCTGGAACTTATGATCATTATCCTTTTATCAAATAATTGATGGAGGTGAAAAAATGTGGTACAAAGTTTTAGATGGTAACAAATTTATATCAAATTTATACGATGAAATACCTCAACTAATTAATGTTCGAATAGAAGCAATTAAAATTGAAGAAGAAGGTAGAAAAATATCTATTAATTTTAATATGCCAAAGTTTGCGGATAATCCTCCTCGAAAGTGGAGTGATTTAAATTATAATACTGTATTTGTTGAACTAGACTTTTTTGATGCACAAGACTTAACTATAAAGTCTAACAAAGATAAATACAGGGGAAATATTAATGTAGAATTAGATGAGGCAGGAAAGTTTGAAGTTAATATATCTGGATCAGTTGATATGAAACTTAAAGCTGACCACGGTATGATACAGTCTGTAAGTGGGTATATTGATACCTTAGTATAGATTAACTAATTAAACCTTGATAGGCTGCTTGCTTATCAAGGTTTCTTTTATCCGTCCGCCCCCCTAATATTGGAAATTGCTAGTCATTTGAAGTAACTTTACAAATGTATTAAGAGTGCTCTTTGTTGCAAATCCCTTAGTGCATATGCCTTTTAAAATTGAGTTGTTAAGATTACAACTTAGGGTAAAGGTAATGCTACCGACTTTTACGTTACACCTAAAGGAGAAGCGATACCTGCTACAAGAAGTGGCTTTAATTTATCAAAAATGACAGAGGAGAATGGAAAGTATCGTGGGAATAGTAGTAATGGACCAGTGAGAGTAAGGATTGAAGATGCTCATAAGCCAAGTAATAACCCTAACGTAAAAATGAAACCAGACCACGATATTCCACATGTTCATGTAGAACATCGTAAAAATGGTCTAACCGGTCCGTGGGGGCAAGGAGACCCTTCAAATAATACTTCTTTTCCACAATTTTGGTTAAAATAGGAGGGTAGGATATTGGATAGTACGATAAAACTAATAAATGGTAACAGTTGGGCTGATTGTTCATTAGTTAAATTAGAAATTGAATATGACAAAATAGAAGTTATCGTTACAAGCGACGAAAATAATAATGAAGTTAAGATTATTTGTAAGGATTAAATTGGTTTTTCATATGTTGGTCACTGGGATGAGTCAGTAATAAAAGATATAAATGTTGAGACAAAAGGAAGTCTTATTTATGCATCTATACAAACTATAAAACACCACTATGGTGAAAAACCTTTACCTGGTGGAGGAAATAAAAATATTATAGATAAATGGTATCAATTAAATATAGAACTAATTGATGGTAATAAAATCAAAATTGCATGTAAGGAAATTGAGAATTAAGAGTGTTAGAAACTAATAATTAATGCAAATCAATTTGGGCGGTTATCGTTAAAGATAACCGTCTTTTTTAGTGGTATGGGGTAACTAATAAACCATTTTTTATCGATAGATTAGCAATAACCTATGTAAACTCTAAATGATATTTAAATAAATTATATTGTACGCACATTGACTTTAAAATGTATAACCTAATTTATGTTTTTCATTACATTAAAAAGGCGTATTATCATCAGTTACCACCATTTTTATTCTCAAATAAGATACCTTCGCTTTCTCCCTGCCTTTTAAAATTTTTAGCAACTTTTACGTACATAGAACGATGACTATAACAAGAGGCTACTCCACCTCGATTAACTCCTGAATGTCAATGTCTAACACTTTGCATACCGTTTCTATTGTTGATAGATACACTCTGTCCACATTGTCTGAACAAAGGTGACTTATTGTATTAGGGCGAAGCCCTGTCATACGTGCTAATTCACGCTGTGAAAGGTCACGTTCTTTAAGGATTTCTTTAAGTTTGATTGATATTGGCATGATAGTTCCCTTCCTCTTTTTAAGTTACTTTTACGATACACAATAAATTTGTATCGGTAAAGAGGTTGATTGTATCGCTAAAGCCGCATACAATGGATTTATGTTTATTATAGCGGCTAAGCGTTACGTTAATCCTAATTTGCGTAACGGAGGGGGAAATATCATGAATGTAATCGGATATATTCGATATCTACACAAGGACAAGCAAGGGATGGATACAGTCTTGCTTACCAAGAGGATGAAATAAAAGCGTATTGTCATGCTCAAGGATACACGCTTTTACGCTTGTTTAAGGACGAGGGTATCAGTGGGGCTAAAGTAGATGAAGAAGCGTTAGAAGTGGATAGATTAGGCTTTCAGGAGATGTTGGAGTATCTCTCCCACCAAGATGTGAATTATGTTGTCACACTGACTCAAACCAACAATCCACTATAACCGCTGTATGTTGGAACTTGTGTAAATCTAATCCTATATAAATATGCTTATCTCTTTTCATCAGAAGACTTCACCCCTATTTTAGATTTTAACCTCTTTCTGTTTTCGAGAATCACTTATATTTTGCATAACTCTTTTATGTTCCTTACGATCAAGATTCGTATATAGAGCAGTCGTCTCAATGGAAGTATGACCGAGTTGATCACGTAGCAGTACAATATTACCACCACTGTTTTTCAAATGTTCTCCAGCAAAAGAATGACGTAGTTTATGTGGACTTAACGATCGCTTTTACATTGTTAATCGAAACGGATTACTCGAGCACGAGGAGAAGCTTGTTGAGTGGCTATTCGATCAGATTGGTGCGAAGAATGAATTTAGCTTTGAGGACTTAACTACTTATACAAAAAATAAGAAGAATCATACAAAGTACCAGCAACTACAAGCGGCCTGGAAGAAGGCAGTAAGAGCAGAGTGGAAGGAGGCAAATCTATACGAGGATAAATCTAAGTATCGTTTGCTTATCACCTGCTTAAGTTTGGTCCTTGTTCCGTTTGCATTTTTGTTTGTCATTAATGACTTGCTTGCTTTCTTTTTAGCGGCATCAGCAATGGCCGTAGCCCTATTCATATTTGCGATTAGCCACAAGCAGAAAACATGGCAGGGTGAACGGATTTATAGCGAATGGCAACGATTAAAAAAGAGAATCTCAATGATGGCAGATATCGATTGGCAGCAATTATCTGAGGATGAGCGGATGCGGGCATTTATCTACGGCTTGGGTGTCAATGAAAAGAGCCTTAAAAAGAAAAATGAATCATTAACAAAAATGTTTAAAGGCCCCGTTCATGCTGCTGGGCTACAAACATCGACCGTCTATGGCTTTGATCCATCCTTGATTATTGTTGCTACAGCTGCAACCTCAAATTTTCATTCTGCAGAACAGACGACGGCAGTTGATCATAGTTCAAGCACAAATGGCGGAGGATCAGGCTCTGGATCCGGTGTCGGTGGTGGTGGTGGAGGATCAGGTGCATTTTAATATCTTATTGAAATTAGCTGAAAAACCAAAGAAATCACTTCTTTGGTTATTCTTTCGTCCATTTTCATCATTAATTATTAATATATTCATAATTCACTATATATTGTTGTTAAGGAATGAACCCTGTCTTATAATGGTGAAGTAATTACCCGAATATTCCATCTAATTTGCAGTCATCTTTCTGAAATCGCTTACATTATTTGGGTGATTAATACTAAAAGGAAAGGAGCGAATGACGTTCAAGTATTAATCAAAAAAATGGGAGGGTATTTTAATGAAAATCGGTAATTGGAAGCATAAAGGAAAAATGATTCTTTTAACAATTGTGATGTTGTTTTCACTAGCCCAACCGGCATCGGCCGCATTTTGGAATTTATCTGGAGATCTGATGCTTCATGATCCATCGATTACGAGGGAAGGCAATACATGGTGGGCCTTTGGAACAGGTGAGGTTGATAAAACAGGAATTCGAGTGATGGTATCACAGAATGGTACAAGTTGGTCGCCAACACCAGTTATTTTCCCTCAACCACTTGCTTGGTGGAAGAACTATGTACCGAACCATACAGGTCCACAATGGGCTCCAGATATTCAATATTATAACGGCAGATATTGGCTCTATTATTCCGTCTCTTCCTTTGGATCAAACAATTCACTGATTGGTTTAACTTCAACAGCTAGCATTAGCTCTGGTAATTGGAGAGATGATGGCTTGGTTATTCGTTCGACAACATCAAATAATTATAATGCGATTGATGGTGACTTGGTTATTGATGCAAATGGTGATCCGTGGCTTTCATTTGGTTCATTCTGGTCTGGAATTAAGTTGACTCGTCTTGACAGAAATACAATGAAACCAACTGGACAGCTGTACTCAATCGCTGCTAGACCGAATCACCCTGATGGTGCAGTTGAAGCACCGAATATTACGTATAGAAATGGCTACTATTATCTATTTGTATCGTTTGATAAATGCTGCCAAGGACTAGATAGCACATACAAAATCGCTTATGGACGTTCACGAAGCATCACAGGTCCATATCTTGATAAAAATGGTGTTAACATGATGAATGGTGGAGGAACGATCTTAGATGCAGGGAATGAACGTTGGATTGGACCTGGTCATCAGGATGTTTATAATAACAATCTGATCATTCGACATGCCTATGATGCTGAAAATAACGGAATGCCTCGTATGCTGATCAATGATCTATATTGGGATTCCCAAGGTTGGCCAAGGTATTAATAAATAAAGGAAAAACCTACGAATTCAATTCGTAGGTTTTTCTCCTTGTGTTGGTGATTTTTCTGTTCGACCACTATTGATAAGCCAGCTAAATAAATAATCTTATTGAAGAGTGAAGCTACGCTTTTGCCAATTCGTTTGATGGTAGGCCTTGGCCAATCCAAGTTGTTCAACTTTGCTCTTTTCAACTCTCTTGATATCGATAGTTAATTCAATCGGTGAGAGTAAAGGGAATGGGGATAGAGAAATCGTTTCAGAATCAAGCCATTCACTCTGTATTTTTTTTCCATTTGCAAAATCAAACATCTCTCGGAAGCCATCCTTAAACCAAGGGAACTCCTCTTCTTTCGGCGTTCCAGGCTCCTGCATACAGACATATAATGAGAGGTTATCGCAAAATTGAATGAGCTTATAATGAAACTGGAGCGATTCCGAATCCGAATGATCGGGTGGTAATTGTTTTTTTATGTTGGCTTGCCTTGCTTGTTCATGAATAGTGAAATCAATGGCAGCAGGCTCCTTCGACCCATCTAAGAAAGAATGATAATGCATACTGCAAAGTAATCCCGCATATGGTGAATGGTCTTCAACTTCATCAATTCCTTTTTTGTAGAAGGTTAGCTTAGGAACCAGAGGAAAATCGATAAATGAATAGGGTCTGTGATCAGCGTCGTTCCAAAAAGGAGTTTCATCTAGGTCGATCCAAGCACGATCATGCTCTGTCACAGCATAAATGACCTCATCCCATTGCTTCATTCCTTTCATATAGGCGGTATTCCAATGCTTGCAAATATCGCCAGAAAGCTTTCCATGATGATGCTGTGGGATCATGACCCACTCTTCTTCGCGTTCATAGACAATCACAGCTAACACCTCACTTTAGATTTTGTTTAATTCATTATAGTTTCTTATCATAATGAATTAAAAGTTTCGTATTTGTATCCGTTTTCATCATTGGTCACACAAACTCATTTAAGTCCTGTATAATGACTAACATACTATTGAGATTAACTCAATTTTTCTACTAGGAAAATGGAAAGAAGGCTTTTATGGGAATTCAAAATGAAGAAGTATTGAAAACAACAAGAATCCTCGCGTTTTTTGTTCCATTAGGTTTATCAGCTATTTTAGTTACGTTATCTCATATTATTATAAATGGAACACTAGCAAGAGGTGAGAACGCAGAGGTAATCATTGCTAGCTTTGTGATTGCGATGAGCTTGTTTTCGATTATGGAACGCTTAGGTGTATTACTCAGAAATGCTTGCTCGGCATTGGTTCGTGACAAAGTCTCATTTAAAATGATGACAATTGTGGCAGTCTATGTTGTTTCAGCATTAATGCTAATTTCAGCCATTATTGCGTATACACCTATTGGCTGGTGGATCTTTTCGACCGTATTTGGTGCTGATCCAGCAATGATTAGTCAAATTGTTGGTGTGTATCAAATTCTTATTATTGTGACGTTATTCTCCGCGATTCGCTGCCTGTTTCAAGGCGTGATTATTTTAAATCGCCAGACGAAGTGGTTAACGATCGGGATGGTCATTCGGTTGATCGCGATGTATTTATTATCATTATATTTCATCCATTTTGGTGAAATTAACGCCAAAACAGGTGCCTACATCTTTTTAGCTGGAATGATGATTGAGAGTCTTGTTAGTTATATAGAAGGTCGTGTATTAGTGAAGAAAATGGTTCAGAAAGATCACGAACATCATATTACGACGAAAACCCAAATCTTTCGGTTCTATAATCCACTCATTTTATCCTCGCTCATTATTGTCATGGTTGGACCGGTCATCAATATCTTTCTTGGCAAGACGTCTGAAATTGAGTTAGCTATTGCATCCTATGCTCTTGCACTAAGTATTACCCAGCTATTCTTAAGCTTTTTTAGCTATACCCATCAAATTGTATTAACATTTTACAAAAAACATCCTGACAAAGTAAGAAGCTTCGTCTTAATGATTGGATTCATTCCTGCAGTTATTTTGGCGATCTTTTGCTTTACGCCGATTGGGGCTTTTGTAATTGAAAATGGACTTGGTGCAAATGAACGATTGGTTGCAGCTACATTGGAATGCTTAAAGGTGTTTATGCTAATGTCGCTTGTCTTTCCTTTTATTGATTTCTGCAATGGCTTGTTAATGTTCAGGAGCGAAACAAGAATTATGGTCTTTTCCCAATCCGCCAATTTAATTGCGACATTCTTGATTATGTTGGTCTTTGCAACGATTGCTCCATCATGGAATGGGACGATTGGAGCATTAGCCCAGTCAGTAGGTATGGTTGCGGAGCTTGCAGTCTTGCTGTGCATTTTAGGCAGGGCTAGTGTTAAACGAGGTAAAAGGAATAAATCGAAAGCAGTTGAGAGTCATGTTGGATAATAATTAAAATACTAAGCTAAAAAGGAGAGGAATTAATAGGGCGATACTGAGACAAACAATGGCTGATACCTTTGATTGTGTAATTATGCGTTGATCTCCTTCTTTGATGTTCTCTATAAATGTAAGAGTAAAATAAAAACAGAATATAATAAAAAGTATTGAAACAAGGCTTATCCAACTCGAAACTTCAAAATTCATTGTGACCTCCTGGATCTTGATCTATTATCCGTTATTATAATAGTTTCAACATCAATAAGCTGTAATCCTTCTTGGGTGATGTTGCGGTGGGGGCGGCTCATAAAAGTGCGAATCAGGCTCATAAAGTGGCAGAATCGGCTCATAAGTAGGTCAACCCCGCTCATAAAAGCAGGAATTTGGCTCATAAAGGTGGTCTTGTCGACGATTAACCACTGAATATGGCGTCGAGGAGTTCTGTATCTTCTGAAAACCGTGCGACAATGGCTGGAATTTCGTTAAACTAGAGCATTTTAGCAAGGGGAATTGAATAAAAAGCCAGCCGAAGAGGGTGCGGCTCATAAAAGTGCGAATCAGGCTCATAAAGTGGCAGAATCCGCTCATAAGTAGGTCAACCCCGCTCATAAAAGGAGGAAGTTGGCTCATAAAACAGCCTCCGCCAAGGATTAAAGGCTGAATTCAGCATCGAGGAGTTCTGCATCTTTGAAAATCGAGCAACATTGGTTGGATTTTGATGAAACTAGATCACTTTAACAAGGGAAATTGAATAAAAAGCCAGCCAAAGTGGTGCCGCTCATAAAAGAGTGAATCCGGCTCATAAAGTGTCCGATCTGGCTCATAAGTAGGTCACCTCCGCTCATAAAAGCAGAGATTTGGCTCAAAAAGCAGCCTCCGCCAAGGATCAAAGGCTGAATTCAGCGTCAAAGACATCAGCATCTCTGAAAATCAGGCAACATTGGCTGGATTTTCATTAAACTTGATCATTTAACAAGATAAATTGAATAAAAAGCCAGCCGAAGAGGGTGCGGCTCATAAAAGAGTGAGTTACGCTCATAATGTGTTAGATTTGGCTCATAAGTAGGTCAACCCCGCTTATAAAAGCAGGAATTTGGCTCATAAAGGTGGTCTTGTCGACGATTAACCACTGAATATGGCGTCGAGGAGTTCTGCATCTTCTGAAAACCGTGCGACAATGGCTGGAATTTCGTTAAACTAGAGCATTTTAGCAAGGGGAATTGAATAAAAAGCCAGCCGAAGAGGGGGCGGCTCATAAAAGTGCGAATCAGGCTCATAAAGTGGCAGAATCGGCTCATAAGTAGGTCAACCCCGCTCATAAAAGCAGGAAGTTGGCTCATAAAACAGCCTCCGCCAAAGATTAACTGCTGAATTCAGCATCGAGGAGTTCTGCATCTTTGAAAATCGAGCAACATTGGTTGGATTTTGATGAAACTAGATCACTTTAACAAGGGGAATTGACTAAAAAGCCAGCCGAAAGTGGGTGCGGCTCATAAAAGAGTGAATCCGGCTCATAAAGTATCAGATTCCGCTCATAAGTAGGTCACCTCCGCTCATAAAAGCAGAGATTTGGCTCAAAAAGCAGCCTCCGCCAAGGATCATTCGCTGAATTCAGCGTCAAGGAGACCAGCATCTCTGAAAATCAGGCAACATTGGCTGGATTTTCATTAAACTTGATCATTTAACAAGATAAATTGAATAAAAAGCCATCCAAATCCGATGCAGCATCTATAAAAAGTAAGATAGTAAAGTAAAATAGCCAGGAGCCTTGATGAAAAGGCTCCTGGCTACTATTTATTGCTCCTGATTCATAATTTGGTTTTCAGCCATCATGATCAAACGCTTTGTCATTTCGCCGCCAACCGAACCATTTGCACGAGCGGTCGTATCGGCACCTAGTTCAACTCCTAATTCATTCGCAATTTCCTGTTTCATGGAATCGAGAGCTTGTTCTACACCTGGCACAAGTAATTTGTTTCTTGCCATTTTGCAGCACCTCTTTGCATTGTTTTAGGAACGAGTGAGCACCGACTAGACGCTCAATTATTAGTATGTCCAATTGTTGAACTTAAATAAATGAGTACGTTACTTTCTTCTTTTACGAAGAAATAAGATGATAAAGATAACAAGTCCAATGGCAATTAATGAATAAGCGCCAGTTGAGTAAAGCTTGAAATAATAGAGGATATCTTCCCATGACTCACCAAGCATTACACCAAGAGAGACGAGTAGAATATTCCAAATTAATGTTCCAATCGTTGTGAAAATTAGAAAGACAACGATATTCATCCTAGACATACCGGCTGGAATGGAAATAAGGCTTCGTACTAATGGAATCATTCGACAGAATAACACCGTCCAATAGCCATACTTATCAAACCAAGCATCTGCCCTCCGAATATCTTCCTTTTTTACACGCAGAAGATGTCCCCAGCGATCGACGAGTCGCTCGAGCTTTTCGGTATTCAGAAAAAGACGACCGATTCCGTACAGAATTAAGGCGCCTGCAACAGATCCACCCGTCGCGGCAGCAATGACACCAGGTACGGTCACGCTGGTATATGTCGTCATGAATCCACCAAATGGTAGAATGGCTTCAGAAGGAATTGGCGGGAAAATGTTTTCAAACGCAATCATTAAGAAAATCCCAATATAACCATACTGCTCCAAAAAATCAGTTATCCAATTATGCACGTATTATTCATCCTTCTTGGTCGTATTCTTTACTTATCGTCTACCTTTTTTGGAGGTGGAGTTAAACGATATTATACACAATAGAATAGTAGGTTGAATATAGTTAATTTGTTTTCAATTGCAGAAGATTCATTCCTCATCTAATATAGTAAGTAGGTAGGACGATTCAAGGGAAGGGTGAGTGAAATGACGTTAGGTCCAAGAATAGTAAAAACAGGTCTAGCCGTCACGGTTGCATTATATGTATGCTCGCTCCTTGGGCTTGAACCAGCCATTTTTGCTGGAGTCGCGGCGATCCTAGCTGTCCAACCATCGATTTATCGTACGTGGAAACAGATGATTGATCAGATTATTACAAATACAGTTGGGGCAGCGATTGCTCTTTTGTTTATACATTTAGTTGGAGATAACCCGATTGCGGTTGGTCTTGTGATTATGATTGTGATTTCCTTTAGTTTGAAAATGAAAATGGAAAGTACAATTCCATTAACACTTGTAACTGTGCTTGCCATTATGAGTGCACCAGGAAATGAGGATATCTTTTTCACATTAAATCGTTTCCTCATCATTCTAATTGGAACGTTTTCAGCCATTCTTGTTAATGTGTTTGTCTGGCCTCCTAAATATAGAAAGACATATCTTCAAAAGGTTCAACAGGCATTTACAGACATGTCTTTGCTCGTTAGAACAGCCATCTCAAATGAACTAACAGAGACCACCTATCAAGAGCAAACGAAAAAGTTTAAAAAGGATGTTCAAAAGCTAGAGGACCTATTTAAAATGTTTGATGAAGAACGAGGAAAGCTTGGCAGGTTGAATCAACTACATGCTAGAGAGGTCGTTGTCTTTAAGCAAATGCTCAAAACGATTCAAAAGGGAGAGCAGCTGTTAGAAACGATTGAGGAGCATTACTTTCAAAGTAAGGTTGATGAAGAAGTTGATCAATTATTTGATGACCATCTTGAGCAGCTGGTGAAGCAGCATGAAATCCTACTATTGAAATATGAAGCAAAAATGAAAGAGGACGATCATCACCTTGAAGAAGAGCTGCAAAATCAGCGAAGTGTCTTTTTCGAACAGGCATTAGACCTCCAAACTGACAATAAGGACCAGAACCAAAGGCTGATGATTATTACAGCTTCAATTAATGATTATAGCTTCCACTTAATTCGTTTGAATCATGTCGTGGAGCAGTATTTGAAGGTCAGTCATGGGACGCGTTAAGTATAAGAAAAACATCCATTTAGAGGGTGTTTTTTTTGTTTAGTTTAATGTCTTTAATGAAATTCATCCCATTATGTGTGTGAAAAATGATACAATGGCACACGAAAAAGAAGGGTGGGTGTTTTCCTTTGCGTTCTTATGTATTTCTTATTATTACAATGATCCTTTTTTCGGGGAATATTTTAATTGGGAAGGCAATTAATGATCTTCCACCGGTGACAATTACGTTCGTTCGTTGCTTCATCGCTTTCTTCATTTTGCTACCATTTAGCATCAAAGAATTAAGAAGGAATCGAGATCTCTATCTTCGAGAATGGAAGCCGCTCGTTGGAATGTCGTTAACTGGTATTGTCTTGTTTAATTTCTTTTTGTATGCCTCACTTCAGTACACAACATCCACAAACGTTGCTGTTATTGAAGCGACAACACCAGTGTTTGCAGTGGTACTTGGAATTATCTTCTTAAAGGAACGACTAAACGGGCTACAATATGTCGGAATCGTTTTGTCACTTGTTGGTGCCCTGTGGGTTATCACAAAAGGGTCGTGGGCAGTTCTAAGTCAGCTTCAGTTTAACGTGGGTGATCTTCTTGTTCTCGTCGCTATCATGGCATGGACGATTTATTCATTGCTAATTAAGCAGCATAATCATAAGTTTCCTCTGATTGGAAGTCTTGTGATCATGTTATTTTTAGCTACGGTCGTCCTGTTGCCATTTGCTGCGCTTGAGTGGAGCTCCGAAATCCTTGATTTGCTTAACACGGAGAGGATTCTCGGATTACTTTATTTAGGGATTTTTCCGTCTGTTATCGCATTGATTTTTTGGAATAAAGGTGTTGCGGCAATTGGGCCATCAAGGGCGTCTGTATTCCTAAATCTCTTACCTGTTTTTACAATTGTTGGGGCTGTCGTCTTTTTAGAAGAAACCGTAACATTTGTTCAATTAATTGGTGGTGCCTTAGTCATTGGAGGAGTCTATTTGTCAACAAGGGAAACAAAGGCTAGTAGAGTGGAAATACAGGAAATGAAAACAGGGGTTACTAAGTAAAAGAGTGCTACAAAAGGTAGTAAATCCTTTTTGTAGCACCCTTAATCGTTATCCATATTTTTTAATTTTAGGAGTTAATGATGTGATGAAATGATGCATACTGTCTAGACATTGCTTAGCGTGCTCAATTTCTATCATAGTGCTTTTTAACTTTTCTTTTGCTAAAATCTGATTTTCAAAAACAGCGTACTTTCTCCCTACCTCATCTGGTGAAACGATCACCGCATCTATTTGTGTCAGTTCAACTAAATATTTAGTTAGAGCCGTTTCTGAAATGGATAACCCATATCTCAATAGCAATAATTTTTGAATATTTATGGTACTTAGCTGGGTATTTTTCTTTTTTAGCTCAATAAAAATAAGTGAGAGGGAAACTGTCCGTTGATCTAGTATTTTATTAAGGAATTTCGTCTCCTCAATTGTATGAAAACCTATGAGAGTGGTGAATTCACCTTGGCAGGCCTCTTCCATAACAAGAAGCGCTTGCTGATTTTTTGAAATTAGTTCTTTCCAGATCGGAACACTCCTTTTTAAAAATTGCTGTCCGTTTTTAGTGATTTGGAACTTTTGAAGTTTCTTCGTATTGGTTGTTGGCATGATTAAATTCTCATTCCAAAGATATCGTAATTGATTCCGTATCTGCTTGTTTAGATCTTCATTAAATTTAAAAAAACCATCAAACGTTGGTATGTTGTTTCGAATAGAAACACGATCCTGTTCACCTGTTGTAAATCGTTCTAAGATGATAAGAGCTAAAAGTGATTGTCTTGATAGGCTACTCATTTGATCTCCCTTCTACTGCATCCGCCTTTAGGGATTTCTATAACCTCCATTCCCTGAAAGAGAGTAGTGCAAACAATGAATCTTAAGGGAATCATGTTGATTGCAGTCTAGTAGGTAGAAAGTGAATGAATATGCTATGATAAAAAGTAAAAAAGTGGGAAAGTGATCTATGAATAAATTTCTCCTAACCGTCTGGACTTGTCTACTATTTATGTTTACGTTTAACTCCGATTTCAAAGGACTTTTGCTCGAGCGTCGCATTCGTTTTAATTTCACAACAGAACCTAACTTCTCGCATCTGTTCGACTTCTATACTCTCAGTGATCTCAGCAATCTAGTGATCTTGCAGAAAATAGGTCATTTTTTCTTCTTTTTTATCCTAGCCTTTTTCCTACTTCGAGTTTTTAAACGAGTCAATATCGTGATTCGTTTAGGGATTGCTGTTGCGATACTAACCGAGTGGGTGCAAGCCTTTTCGATGCGGGAGGCAAGACTACAGGATGTCCTAATAGATGTGGCTGGTGTTTTGACGTTTATTGTTATTTATCTTGTCATGAAGGCACGTCTAACTACTCCGTATGGCCATGTTAAAAAGTGGTGAAAGAAAGGAAGATAGAGTAGCACCCTATGCATATATGCTAGGGTGTTTTTATTTGGTTTGTCAAAGGTTCGGGGAGAGTTATTCAGCTTACTTAGGTGCATAAACTAGCGGATTTGGCTCATAACGTTACAAATATGGCTCATAACATCCTGAATTCGGCTCATAACGGACAAGATCCCGCTCATAAATGAAGAAATCCGGCTGATCTTGCTGTCATTTCTATCATTTTATTCGATTTTAAGATGAAATAAAGAGAGTAATAGAAAATAAATATAAATAAAGTTATAAAAATGGATGTATGACCGAGGATTTACTATTAAGGGTTTGGGTTATTGATGCTCAGTTCGCTTAAAGCGAAAAGCAGCCGGAGAGCAATTCATTCATAATAAACAAAAGGTCTATAGAAAATCTGATTGGCTTAAAAATGAAGTAGATGTTTAAGACAAAAGAAGGTTCAAAACAATATCTGTTAAAGGAGAGAGTCATGTTGAAAGACATTAAGTTAGTGCTATTTGATTTAGATAATACTTTATTTGACTTTGAAACCTATTGGACGATAGCGACTAAAGAGTATTTTTATCTCTCAGATATTACAAGGAACTTACCTTTTGAGGAGTTCTTCTCTCGTTTTTCATACTACGATCATTATTTCTGGGAGCGCCATCTTCTAGGTGAGCAATCTTTGGATGAAGTTAGACAGCAACGCCTCATGCACACATTAATCCATTTTAATATTGTAATAAATGCTGAAGAAGCTGATGCTTATTTTAAAGGTTTCTTCAATCTACTGCTTTCGCTGATAAAGAGAGATGAAAAGGTTCATTCTTTTCTAAAGGATTTAAAACAATCGTTTAAAGTCGGTATTGTGACAAATGGAAAAGTAGATGAACAGCGGGCGAAGCTCTCGAGATTAGGATTATTTGAACTATTTACAGAAGATGAGATTTTTATTTCAGAGGACATGGATGTAGAAAAGCCCCACGAGGATGCTTTCTTTTCACCTTTGTTAAAATTTAATGTAAGTCCTACAGAGGTTATTTATGTTGGTGACTCTTGGAGTAGTGATATTGTTGGAGCGATTAATGCTGGAATCGATGCTGTCTGGCTTAATCCAAAGGGGCTTGAACCAAGAGGTAATCTCAAACCATTACTTATAAAAAGCAGTCTAATGGATTTGCAGGACTGTGATCTTTTTAGAATGAAAGTTGGGGTTTAGATACAAAAAAATTGGTGAATTGACCTTATATGGAGTTGAACAATGCTAGGGAGCCATATACATTATTTCCGAGTAAAAAAAGGACTGACACAAGAACAATTAGCAGAAGGAATTTGTTCAGTGTCCTATTTAAGTAAAATAGAAAATAATTATACGATTCCGAGTGAAGAAATTTATGTATTACTGCTACAGAAGCTGGGCGTTAGTTTTGCAGCTAGTCTCGAGCAAAACAAGCAATTTAGGACGATGCTCACAGAGTGGAAAGAAATGTTAGTAGAAAGAAAGTCGAGCTCTAGTGATCACTATCATATACTTAGAAAAGATGTCAAAAAAATATTTGAATTTGAGCTTATTTTATTCTTTCATATCATGGAAATACGATACTTCTTGCAAGCAAAGGATTTTAAAAAAGCTGAATCTGTAAAAAGAAAAATCATTCATTATTTAGAAGAATCTAGCCCTGAGATTAAAGGAGATTTTCTGTATGTCATCGGTCTTCTTTCCTTCTATCATGGGAACATTCAGGAAGCAATTGTGTATTATTATAAGGCCCAGTCTTATTATAGTCAGCCATTAGATCAGGCTGAATTAGATTACCGATTAGGACTTGTTTATACGCAATTATCCAAAGTGATGAAAGCCAACTTACATCTTGAAAAAGCATTGCAATTGTTTTCGCGAGACTATTGTTTCGAAAGATGTATTGACTGCCATATCGTTCTTGGAGTGAATTTTCGAAAAGCAAGAAAATACGAAGAGGCACGAAGTCATTTTCAGAAAACGTTAAAGCTTTTTCGGCATCAGGAAGAGCCTGCTAGATTGGCAATGATTTGTCACAATCTTGGATATGTATCCTATGAAGAAGAGAACTATGAAGAGGCGGTTTCTTCTTTTGAAAAGAGTATTGAGTTAAATGTCGAGAATAATATCTATAAGCTCCAAAGCTATTATTTACTCTCAAGAACTTTTATGAAAATGAATGATAATAGAGCAAAGGTTTCGGTTGAGAAGGCAAAGGAGTTACTCACTCACTTCAATGACCCGAAATTAGCAGAATATGAATTGCATCTAGAAGTTATTTCATATCAGCTTGAGGAAAGGGAAGCTTCGGAGCTTATTGATTTGCTATCAAAACAAGTCATTCCTTTCTTTTTAGACATTCAGCATTTTGAATTTTCCACCGAATACATCAAGTTATTAGCGAATACCTATTTCGGTGAGAGAAAATATAAAAAAGCTAGCGAGCAATTCAAACGATTGATTGAATTAAGCGAAAAGGAGGGATAAGGATGAAGAAAATCGTCATGATCATGACAGTTGTGATTAGTATTGTAGGCAGTCAAGCAGGAGACGTGATTGTTAAAAGTGGACACGATAACTTACCAGACACTGTTACCCAAGCTAAATAGTATTTAAAATAGTCTAACCTCGTACATTGTACGAGGTTTTTTTTCGTGTTGGTCTTTTGAAAATTGTGTGAAATCACGTAAAAAGATGGCTAATTTTAGTCTAGTAATAGGAAAGTTGAATCAATAGAGGAAAACTAGTGAATAGTAACCTTGAAATCTACTAGAATAATCAGTTCGTTTTCCCAATAGGTGCCAAGCGTGACGCGTGTTACGATGGATTTAACCAAGAGTACTTGGTAATTTATTTAGGGGAGGATTTCGAATGAAGTTAAAATGGTCTAGCATTCTCGTTCCACTCGTTCTAGTCTTATGTTTTCTTTTCCCATCAATGACAAGTGCAGCTGTTGAAAAGGAAGACTACCTTATTGGTTTTAAAAAGGCCAATGAAATTAGTGCACAAATGGCGGTTGATCTCCGCGGTGGAGATGTTATTCATGAATACGAACATATCTCAGTCTTACATGTTGAACTACCTCCGCAAGCAGCGAAGGCATTAGAAAAGAACCCGAATATTGAGTACATTGAAAAGGATGAAGAGGTTGAAGCGGCCGCCCAGTCCATTCCTTGGGGTATTACACGAGTTAATACTCAAGCGGTTCACTCGACAAGAAACTTTGGACAAGGTGTCAAGGTTGCTGTATTGGATAGTGGAATTGCTTCACACCAAGACTTACGAATTGCGGGCGGAGTGAGCTTCGTCGCCACGGAATCAAGTTATCAGGACTATAACGGACATGGTACACATGTTGCAGGTACGATTGCTGGATTAAACAATAATCTTGGAGTTTTAGGTGTAGCTCCTTCAGTTGAATTATATGCAGTCAAAGTATTAGATCAAAGTGGTAATGGAAGTCACAGTAATATTGCTCGTGGAATTGAATGGGCTATGAATAATGATATGGATATTGTAAACATGAGCTTAGGAGGCCCAACTGGATCAACAACGCTTCAACGGGCGGCAGATGCAGCTTATAATCGTGGTGTCTTGCTAATTGCCGCAGCTGGTAACACAGGTAGAAGTGGTGTAGGTTATCCTGCACGCTATAGCTCCGTTATGGCGGTAGCAGCAACGGACTCAAATAATGCACGTGCTTCCTTCTCGACATATGGACCGGAAGTAGAAATCTCTGCCCCAGGCGTTGGAATCAATAGCACTTATCCAACGAATAGCTATACTAGCCTCAATGGAACATCAATGGCCTCTCCGCATGTTGCAGGGGTAGCTGCTCTTGTGAAGGCAAAATACCCATCAGCTACAAATGCACAAATTAGACAGCATCTACGTAACACATCTACGTATCTAGGAAGCTCTACTTATTATGGAAGTGGATTAGTTAATGCTCAAAGTGCTGTTAATTAATAATTACAAATAAAGGAGAGCCATCTAAATCATTTAGATGGCTCTCCTTTTCGAAATAGTAGAATATTATTCTATTATTTCGAAAGGTACTAAAATTCCGAATACATCCATATACCTTTACAAAAAGCATTTATTATCTTTATACTAGTAAAGTATTTTTAGTGGAATTGTCAGAATATTGAGTAGATGGAAGGTGTTTCAAAATGAAGAAATCTAAGGGGAATGGTTTATTCCTGCGTTCTTTAGATACGATAGAAGTCGTTGGGAATAAACTGCCGCATCCGGTAACGTTATTCTTTTATTTTGCGTTAGCGGTTGTTCTACTTTCAGCCATTTTTTCTGCAGTTGGCTTACAGGTTAATGATCCGATGAATGAAGGCGAAGTATTACAGGTGAAGAACCTACTAAGTAAAGATGGTATCGCCTATATGTTCACAAGTGCGGTAACGAACTTTACAGGGTTTGCACCACTTGGAACGGTGCTTGTAACAATGCTCGGGATTGGTATTGCTGAGCGCTCAGGTCTGATTAGTGCAATGTTACGAGGTCTAGTAACATCTGTTCCAAGACAGTTAATGACAGCAGCCCTTGTGTTCGGTGGAATTATGTCAAGCATGGCTGCAGATGCTGGTTATGTTGTTTTAACGCCACTTGGCGCTGTTTTATTTGCAGGGCTTGGTCGTCATCCACTTGCTGGTCTAGCGGCGGCATTTGGTGGTGTATCTGCTGGGTATAGTGCGAATTTATTATTAACATCACTTGATCCGCTGTTAGGCTCACTTACACAGGAGGCGGCAGCAACAATTAATCCCGTCTATGCTGAATCGATGAACTTTGCAATGAATTATTATTTCATGATTGTCTCCGTTTTTGTCCTAACGATTGTTGGTACGTTTGTAACGGAGAAAATTGTTGAACCAAGACTTGGTACATTTAAAGGAATTGTAACTGATAAAGTTGATTATTTATCAGATGTTGAGAAAAAAGGCTTAATCGGAGCACTTATTTCATTTATTCTTACAGGTGCAGCACTTTCTCTACTCGTTCTACCAGAATGGGGACCTCTTCGCGGAGAGGGAGATTTGATTGATGCACCGTTCTTCTCATCACTTGTTCCGGTCATTTTGATTACCTTCTTCATCCCTGGTTTTGTTTACGGGAAAATTACAAAGGCAATCAAGGATGATAAGGATGTCGCTGATCAATTATCAGAAACGATGGCAACAATGGGAGCGTATATTGTCCTGGCGTTCGCAGCTGGTCAATTCGTTGCCTACTTTAATGAAACAAATCTCGGTCGAATTCTAGCAATCAAAGGAGCGGAATTCTTACAGGCAACTGGGTTCACTGGAATTCCTTTATTGCTAACATTCATTGTCGTAGCTGGCTTCATTAACCTATTCATCGGAAGTGCATCAGCCAAATGGGCGATCATGGCTCCAGTCTTTGTTCCAATGATGATGGGTGTCGGCTACTCACCTGAATTAACGCAAATGGCCTACCGCATTGCCGATTCAACTACAAATGTCATTTCACCATTAATGCCGTATTTTGCGATTGTGATTGCATTCGCTCAGAAATATGATAAGAAAATTGGTATTGGAACATTAATCTCAACAATGCTACCATACTCAATTGCCTTCTCAATTATCTGGGTATTAATGTTGATTATCTGGATGTTCCTAGGAATTGATCTAGGGCCAGGTTCACCAATTCATTATCCATCTAATTAATTGAATGATTTCTAGTAAGCTGCCTCTTCGGGGGTGGCTTTTTTTGTGGGGTGGCTGTGGTGGGAGTTTAGTTGGTATATAAAATAAATGAATGAAAAGTTAGTGGAAGTGTGTACGGCTTCAGAAATGAAAAGCCAGCGAAAAGTGGGTGCGGCTCATAAAGTAGTGAATCTCGCTCATAAAGAGGCAGATTTGGCTCATAAAACATCGGATCAGGTTCATAAAGAGATAAATTCCGCTCATAATCGAAGCTGCATGGTGGAAGAGTATTTGCATTTAGCTTGAAGAAGTGAATAATGAATGAAAAGCCAGCAAATGTGGGTGCGGCTCATAAATGCCGATCCAACTCATGATTATATGAATAGCTTTTCAGGAGAGCCTGGTTTTGGATGACTCCAAACAAAAAACAAGCATCTTATTAGATGCTTGTTTAGCCTTTATTCATTTAACAGATAAGGAACCATAAAGTCAGCCCAAACTTGGTGGCCTTGTTCATTAGGTCTGTTATTTTCTAAGAGTTCACTAATTGTAGCATCATCAGTGTTTGGCCAGTTTTGCCAGTGATTCGCGTACAAATACTCATTTTCTTCAGCAAAATCTTGTAGAGCTTCAATTTGCTGTGCATAGAAGGTTGGTTTGAAAATTGGGTTTGGTGGCATCAGAACAATCGTTGTTTCAGGTAATTTGCTTTCAAGTTCAGTAATTATTTGCTCTAGGTAATAAAGGGTATCATCAATTGATAGAACGCCATTATCGTTAAAGACAAACGGTTCGAAAAGTAAGAGATCTGGATTGCTTGTAATGACTTGCTCGACATAGTCGCCTTCGATTACCTCACTAGTCGGAATATCATCGACATCAATCACTGTTGTGTTTAGTGTTTGTTCTGGTAGAGATGTAACTAATGCTGAAGTCATGAGGTTTGGCCATGTTTTTTCTGATGCGATCCCATTGGAAAGCGATACCGAGCCAAACGCAGTAATGTTAATTGCTTCGCCCTGTTGCTTATGTGAAGTCGCTTCTTTCAAAATGCCAGTAATTGCAATGGTTTCTTCTTCGTCAGCTGGTTCCTGTTCATGTTCAACTTCCTCAGTCGTGGCTGTGGACGTGCTACTTATTTGCTCCTCTTGTGCATGTGTTGCTATCGAATCAAGCTTCTGGCTGTAATAAAAATGACCAACCAGCACGATGAGGATACATCCAATAATTGATAGTACAAAAAGTAAATTTTTCAAAATGTGTTTACACCTCACTAATTATAGGAACTGCCTAATAAAATAAATAAAATTTTTGGCGAAAAAACAAGAATAATGTCTCTAATTATTATAGAGAAGAAAAAGGTAAAGGGGAAGGATTAATTTATACAATGGAAATAAATGTATAATCAATAGATAAAAGAGTTTACATGATATACTATCTAAATCAAGAGGCTTAGGAGGAAAAAACGATGAAAATGACAATGCAGAAAGATAAGGTTCTATTGCTTATGATTGCAGCGCTCTTCTATTTGATGACAGGCTGTGGAACCCAATCTGAAGATCAAGAAACAACAGGAGCAGTGCCGACAGAGCAGCCAGCAGAAGAGCAAGTGGTTGACTTTTCAAATGAAGAAAATCCTATTGTCACAATAACGATGGAAAATGATGAGGAAATCATGGTTGAGTTATATCCAGAAGTGGCTCCCAATACAGTGGCAAATTTCATTTCATTAATTGAAACAGGTTATTACGATGGTGTGATTTTCCACCGGGTTATTCCTGGATTTATGATCCAAGGCGGTGATCCCGTAGGTAATGGATCAGGTGGCCCCGGCTATTCAATCGCAGGTGAATACGCATCGAATGACTTTGAAAATCCACTTGCTCATCACCGTGGTGTAATCTCAATGGCAAGATCCGGTGAACCCAATTCAGCAGGTTCGCAATTCTTTATAATGACTGAACAAGCACCACATCTTGATGGTGAATATGCGGCATTTGGGAAAGTCGTTGAAGGAATGGAAACCGTTGATGCAATTGTAAATGCTAAAACGAAAGGCGAAAAGCCAATAGAGGATCAGATTATGAAGACTGTAACTGTTGATACTAAAGGGATTGACTATCCAGATCCAGTTATTATTGAGTAGAAGAGGACAAGCTTAGTCATGGCGACTAAGCTTGTTTTTTTGCGAGCTTATTTTGGGTGGGGCTATAAAAAAGTGGATATGGTTTATAAGTCATCAAATCGTGCTCATAAGACAACTGAATGCGGCTTAAATGTCGCATTCAGTTCAAAAAAAGTTCTCTTCCTCCTAATCTCACTATCAAAAGCACTAAAGTTAATGTGCTTGGGCTCATAAAAAGCTGAAACCGGCTCATAAGTCATCAATACCCGCTCATAAAAAGCCAAATCCGGCTCATAAGCCATCAAATCCCGCTCATAAGACAACTGAATGCGGCTTAAATGTCGCATTCAGTTCAAAAAAAGTCCACTTCCTCCTAATCTCACTATCAAAAGCACTAAAGTTAATGTGCTTGGGCTCATAAAAAGCTGAAACCGGCTCATAAGTCGTCAATACCCGCTCATAAAAAGCCAAATCCGGCTCATAAGCCATCAAATCCCGCTCATAAGACAACTGAATGCGGCTTAAATGTCGCATTCAGTTCAAAAAAAGTCCACTTCCTCCTAATCTAAATATCAAAAGCACTAAAGTTAATATGCTTGGGCTCATAAAAAGCTGAAACCGGCTCATAAGTCGTCAATACCCGCTCATAAAAAGCCAAATCCGGCTCATAAGCCATCAAATCCCGCTCGTAAAACAACTGAATGCGGCTTAAATGTTGGATTCAACTCAAAAAAAGCCACTCCCCCTAATCCCATACCCAAATTACTTAAAATTAGATGCAACGCTAGACTTTTTCTCCTCTTTCTCTAGGTAGAAATATTTCCAGCGGTCCTCAACTATGGTTATAATAGAAGGAAATGATCAGTGACTGTTGGTGAAGGGGGTTTTTTGTTGGGAGAGAGTTCATTGCAGCGACAGGTTGAGACTGAATTGCGACACCGGAAGGCTAGTAAGCAAAAAGTGATTAAGCGTACGTTTTTTGTTTTTATCGGTGCGATCATGATGGCGTTGGGGATTGAGGTTTTCTTAGTTCCGAATATGATCATGGATGGCGGGATTGTTGGTATTTCAATTATTTTGTTTAACTTAACTGGGATTAAGCTTGGTGTATTTATCTTCTTATTAAATATTCCTTTCTTCTTTTTAGGGTATAAACAGATCGGTAAGACGTTTGCGTTTTCTACAGTCTTTGGCATTACCGTTCTATCACTTGCGACTAGTTACTTTCATCATGTTGCGGCTTTCACAGAGGATATGCTGCTTGCAACGGTCTTCGGTGGAATGGTTCTTGGAGCAGGGGTTGGCTTAGTTATCCGCTATGGTGGGGCGCTAGATGGAAGTGAGATTCTTGCTATCCTTCTAAATAAAAAGTTCCCTTTTTCCGTTGGCGAATTTATTATGTTTTTTAACATTTTTATCTTTGGTTGGGGTGGCTTTGTTCTTGGCTGGGACCGGGCGATGTACTCATTGCTTGCTTACGTGATTGCATTCAAAACGATTGATATCGTGATTGATGGCTTTGATGAATCGAAATCAGCCTGGATCATCAGCGACAAGCACCAGGAAATTGGAGACGCTGTTGTCTCGCGTTTGGGGCGTGGTGTTACATATTTGAACGGAGAAGGTGGCTACTCCGGTGAGGAAAAGAAGGTAATCTTTTGTATTGTTACTCGGCTTGAAGAGGCAAAACTCAAGTCGATCGTTGAAGAGCTTGATGCCTCAGCGTTCTTAGCTGTAGCGGATATTAATGAGGTGCGTGGCGGACGATTCAAGAAAAAGGATATTCACTAATTGCGATTGCCTCTAAGGCAGTCGCTTTTTTTGAAGCCAGAGAAGGCATGTTACGTGATGATGTTACATAATATATGTTAATATTATAGTTAAGTAACTATTTAAGAGGTGTGAAATGGAATATGTAGAACCGATTAAGGATATTCAAACAATTGAAAGGATGAAGGAAATCCTTAAAAATAGGTCTCATCGTGATTATCTCTTATTTGTTTTTGGGATAAACACGGGAATCCTCGTCAGTCATTTACTTCGAATGAAGGTGTCTGATGTGTTTGAAGATAATCATGTCAAAGACTACTATTCTTTGCAGGAACAAAAGGCAACAGAACCAAAGCTATTTTATATTAATGATAAGCTCAAGCGTATAGTAGCAGATTATATTAATGAATTTACGTTACAAGCAGATGATTTTCTCTTTAAGTCGCAGAAGAACAACTTACCGATTACTAGGCAGCAAGCATATCGAATCATAAATAATGTCGCTAGAGAGGTTGGCCTATCTGAAAAAATCGGCACACATACATTACGAAAAACATTTGGATATCATGCCTATCGTAAGGGGATAGCTGTTTCGTTGCTGCAATCAATTTTTAACCATGCGACACGTGCAGAGACTTTACGGTATATCGGTGTTTATGGGGAACAGCTGAACGTTCAAATTGACGTAAACTTATAAGGGTACGGGCAGAGGAGGAGTCTATGTTAGATCTAAATGTTGATTATTTTATTTTATTAGCAGCATTACTACTAATTATTGGTGTCTTAACGACTAAGTTCTCGACACGGTTAGGGGTGCCAGCACTTGTTCTTTTCTTATTAGTTGGGATGGTAATGGGCAGTGATGGTCTAGGCTTAATCTATTTTGATAACCCTAAAGTTGCCCAATTGGTCGGGATCTTGGCTCTAGTTGTCATCTTATTTGAAGGTGGGTTGCAGACAAAATGGTCCTCGATTAAAGGGGTTGTCAAGCCTTCATTAACACTCGCTACGATAGGGGTTCTTTTAACAACAATAGTCGTTGCGATTGCCGCGAAATTAATTTTTGATGTTTCCTGGCTTGAGGGTTTATTATTTGGAGCGATTGTTGGTTCAACCGATGCAGCCGCGATCTTCGCGGTTTTAAAGGAACAGAATATTCGTGAGAAGCTTAGTTCGACGCTTGAGGCTGAGTCTGGGACAAATGATCCGATGGCTGTCTTTCTTACCTTATCGCTGATCGAATTAATTACTGCTGAGACACCATCTTATCTCCTGCTTGCTGGTTCATTTATTTGGCAAATGGGGATGGGATTAGTATTAGGTTATTTATTTGGACGTTTTGCAAGCTTTGCGATCAACAAGATCAACCTAGATTCAAGTGGTCTCTATCCAATTTTCGCTCTAGCCTTCGCATTGCTTACATATAGCCTTGTTGATTTAGTTGGTGCAAGTGGCTTACTTGCTGTGTATATCGCTGCCCTTGTTATCGGGAATAATGATCTAACCTATCGACATTCGATCTTCAGATTCAATGAAGGATTTGCCTGGATGATGCAAATTTTAATGTTCATCATTCTGGGACTGCTTGTATTCCCATCACAATTCCTATCATGGGAGCTTATTTTGAAAGGGCTGCTGCTTTCAGTTATTCTTATTTTCATTGCTCGCCCGATTGCTGTTTATTTATCGACGATTAAAATGGGATTTACCCGAAATGAACGGACATTCCTTTCATGGGCTGGTCTAAAGGGAGCCGTGCCGATCGTTCTCGCCACATTCCCGATGACAATGGGGCTTGAAAACAGTCAATTGTTCTTTAATGTTGTTTTCTTTGTTGTGTTAACATCGGCATTGATTCAAGGCTCAACCATTTCAATTATTGCTGAAAAATTAGGCTTAAACGGACCGAAAAAAGTAGAAGCTCCTCATTCACTAGAGTTAGTGTCAATTGGGAAGGCGAATGCTGAAATCATTGAGTACGCCGTAAATGAGCAATCCTACATTACAGGACAGACGTTAAAGAAAATCACCTTTCCAAAGCATGTTCTAGTTAGTGCGATTATTCGGAATGGAGATCTCGTTACCCCTCATGGAGATACGATTATCCAAGCTGAAGATATTCTTTATATTCTCGTCCCGAAGAAAAGAAAAAATGAATTGAAGAGCTTTTTAAGCAAGAGGAAAGAATGAAGAAAGAGCCACCGAGGAAAAAAAGTCCTCGATGGCTCTTGTTATTTTTAAGGGAATACAGGCATGCCTAGAACAAAATGTGCAAATGAGAAGAATACAATCATCATCCCAATGCCGATAGCCAAACCAGCAATTGCTTCTTTTTGAAAGTTATATTTCATGTCAATCCTCCTTTGAATGTTAATATTCAAATATGAAGGATTTTATTTAAGACATGTCCTCTTTTTATCGTTAGTAAATTATAAAGGTACTTTCGCTTTGATTCAGGGCTACTAAGAAACGGCTTAGGCACAAAGAGAACAATGCCCTCTAAAGCCTTTCGATCTGTAAGCACTGACTTCCGTTCAGATAGAAAGGGCTGGAACGATTGACCGAGGTAGAACTCGTCGACTGAATCGGATGTGGCAAGAAGCTCATCGCCAGCATGCCCAGAAGAACCAATAGCAATCGTGTCATAACTGAAAGCAACAAATAGAACAAGCAAGACAACGAGTACTTTTAACCCTTTCAAGAGCCTACCTCCTTACGAATAATATTCCTTATTATAGCCTGTATTTATCAAATCGAATAGGAAAATTTTCAATAGGTTGCATGATGGCAAATAGCTGTTGATAAACAAGCACTCACTACAAATGGAACAATGCGTGGCTTACAAATGTCCGAGTATTATAATGAGGTTCTCCTTTCGATTGTTCCAATGGTCAATCCGGATGGTGTCGATCTTGTCATTAACGGTGCCCCGAGACAGGAGCCTTATCGTTCCGAGGTTCTTGAGATTAATAACGGAAGCACTGATTTTTCCGGGTGGAAGGCGAACATACGTGGAGTAGACCTCAACAATCAATACCCAGCCCTATGGGAGGAAGAGGCTGAAACGAAGCCAGATCAACCAGAACCAAGGGATTATCCAGGCGAGCGTCCACTGACGGAGCCAGAAGCTCTTGCCTTAGCTGATTTGGCCAGGACTTCAAACTTTGATCTTGCACTGGCTTATCATACACAGGGTGAAGTAATTTATTGGGGCTTCCAAGGACTTGAACCGCCAGAGTCTGAGGTAATTGTTAATGAGTTCAGCAGAGTAAGTGGATATCGCAATGTCCAATACGTGCAAAGCTATGCAGGCTACAAGGATTGGTTTATTCAGGAATTCAGAAAACCTGGCTATACTGTTGAGCTGGGAAGAGGGGTTAATCCGCTGCCGTTTTCTCAGTTTGATGAAATCTATGAGGAGAATATCGGGATTTTTCTTGTGGCATTGCAGTAGAGTCGTGTTGGTTTCGGTGAGGTTGATAATAGGATACATTCGAATACAAAGTAGCATATTTGGCTCAGTTAATAAGTAACTTGAATTAGTACAAAAAAGCCTATCAAGCAGATGTGTCACAAAATATTAATTAAATAGAACTGGGACATAAGTAATTAATAATTGGAAATTCGACTGATTTTTACAAAAAAATAGTAATTCGCTCGACAGGTTTCAGCATTAAATACAATTTACTTATGATAAATTAATAATAAGAAAAGGCATAACCGTCGAAAGGCGGTGTCGCAAAGCTATAGGGGCTAAAGTCTCAAAGAAGATTATGCCAGCCAGCTACCTCCAATTCGAAATTTGAAAAAGGGGTTATGTCAGATGCCGTATTATTCATTTAAAGAAATTTGGACACCATTATTTATTCTAGGAATTCGTTTCTATAAGTGTATTGAAAATGATCGAATGTATATTAAGTTTGGTAAGGGAAATAGAAAACCAATTACGAGATAATATCAATTTAACTGTTCATATAATAGCGAGGCTAGGACATAACTAAAGTTTCTAACTAAAATACCGAATAATGCAATTGGGTAGTGGATGAAATATACGAAGATTCCTGCGGGGATGAAAAAGCCAAAGGTGAGACCCTGAAGGCTTCACGCGGAAAGAGAAGTATATTTCAGGGGACGGTTTACGTCCGCTAACCACCATTGTTCGGATTTTCTAATCGTTAGATCACTTTTGTCCTAGTCTCTTTTTCTCTTTTTAAGAGTTACTCAGCAGAAGTGGAAAATTCCATCCCGCTACTGCTTATTCTTTCTCTTCTTAAATAATTTTACAATCACTTGCAGAAGCCTCCAACTGGTACTAAGATAAGAGAATATAAGAATAGGTTCAAACTATTAGAAGACTGAGGTGCTTTGATATGAATATTTTAGTCACAGGCGGTGCCGGTTACATAGGATCACATACATGTTTGGCTTTGTTAGAGGCAGGTCACGAGGTAATCATTGTTGATAATTTAAGTAATAGTAAGGTTGACACTATTGATAAAATCAAGGAGTTAACTGGCAAGGAAGTAACCTTCTACGAGATAAATGTAGCGGATGAGGCTGCAGTAACTGATGTCTTTTCTAAGCACACTATTGATGGTGTGATTCACTTTGCTGGACTTAAAGCTGTAGGTGAATCTGTAGAAAAGCCATTAGCCTATTACTATAACAACCTTGTTAGTACAATGGTGGTTGCCAAAGTCTGTCAAGAATTCGGTGTAATGAAGTTTGTATTTAGTTCGTCGGCAACTGTTTATGGTGAAAACCAAGTTCCTTTTATAGAGACGATGGAACTATTGCCAACAACAAATCCTTATGGTGAAACAAAGGCAATCAGTGAACGAATATTAACAGACATTACTAAGTCGAACCCGAAGTTTTCTGTAGCTCTTCTTCGCTATTTTAATCCTGTAGGTGCACATGAAAGTGGGTTACTTGGCGAGTCACCTAATGGAATTCCTAATAATCTTATGCCTTATGTGACACAAGTAGCTAAAGGGAAACTCAACAAGCTTAGAGTATTTGGGGACGATTACCAAACGATTGATGGCACAGGGGTTAGGGATTATATCCATGTGTTAGATTTGGCGGAAGGTCATGTAGCGGCCTTAGACCATTTAACTGAAGGGACTCACATTTATAATTTAGGAACTGGGCAAGGGACTAGTGTATTAGAGCTAGTAAGTGCATTTGAACAAGCGAACGATATTCAAATCCCTTATGAAATTGTGGACAGACGCCCAGGAGATATTGCCAATTGTTATGCAGATGTTTCAAAAGCTAAGCAGGAACTGAACTGGTCTGCTAAACGTGATGTGATTGCAATGTGCCGTGACTCGTGGAGATTCGAAAATAATCATTAAGATATAGGAATTAGTACTATAAATTAGCGTTTTATCAAAACCCAATGAAGTTCCTGTCTTGCACGTTTCATGATGTAAGATGGGGACTTTTTTTGTTAATGAAGGATTGAATAGAATTAATATTTACTCAAAATAGGTATTTTTAGTATAATAGGCATTGAGTATTTTTATAGTAAGTATGTGGTAGGGTATCATGATATAATGAGTAATTGAATTAATTAAAGGATGTGTCCTAAATTGAAAATAGCAGTTGCTGGTACGGGGTATGTTGGGCTATCAAATGCTGTATTATTAGCACAACACAATGAGGTTGTTGCTCTTGATATTGTTAAAGAAAAAGTAGAGATGATTAATAGAAGAGAATCTACGATTGCCGATAAGGAAATTGAAGAATTTCTCACTGAAAGAGAACTAAACCTTCTAGCAACGACCGATCCTAAGATTGCTTATGGAGAAGCGGATTTCGTTATTATTGCAACGCCGACTGATTATGATCCAGAGAAGAACTTTTTTAACACGAAGTCTGTAGAAAGTGTGATTGAAACGGTACTGGCTATTAATCCTGATGCTGTAATGGTTATTAAGTCAACGGTTCCGGTAGGTTATACAGCAGAGATAAAGAGAAAATTTAATACAGAGAACATTATGTTTTCACCTGAATTTCTACGTGAAGGAAAGGCATTGTATGATAATTTGTATCCATCCCGAATTATCGTTGGTGAACGATCAGCTCGAGCTGAGGCTTTTGCTGCTCTTTTAATGGAGGGAGCGATTAAGAAAGATGTTTCCGTTCTTTTTACGGATTCAACTGAAGCTGAAGCAGTGAAACTCTTTTCTAATACGTACTTAGCATTACGAGTGGCTTATTTTAACGAGCTTGATACGTATGCTGAGTTAAAAGGCTTGAACACCAAGCAAATTATTGAGGGAGTTGGACTAGATCCACGAATTGGTGACCATTACAACAATCCTTCATTTGGTTATGGAGGATACTGTTTACCAAAGGATACAAAGCAACTCCGTGCAAACTATGAAGATGTTCCTAATAACATTATTAGTGCGATTGTAGATGCAAATACAACTAGAATGGATCATATTGCTCAAGCGATATTGAGCAAAAACCCGAGTATTGTAGGGATTTATCGCTTAACAATGAAGATGGACTCGGATAATTTTAGGGCGTCATCAGTTCAAGGTGTTATGGAACGAATTAAGGCGAAGGGTATTGAAGTGGTAATCTATGAGCCTGTATTAGAAGAAGATTCATTCTACCATTCCCGTGTAATACGTGATCTGGAAGAATTCAAGTCGATCTCAGATGTGATCGTTTCTAATCGTCTTGATGATGAGTTAGCCGATGTCGAGGATAAAGTCTACACAAGGGATTTATATAATAGGGATTAAAAGATATCGAGACCTGTTGTAAGTCGGTCTTAGAAAAATATAATCAGAGCCGTAATGACCAATTGGTTATTACGGCTTTTTATTGTTGTATGTCTGTTTTTATTATTTAAATATGTAAATGATCATTTTCCCTTTCGACGAGTCTCTAAATCTAGTATCATAGGAAGAGTATACAATTATAGTAAAAAATGTATATAAATTTGAAATAGAAAAGGAGAATTGCTAGAATGAAAAATTTCATACCTAAGGTAGTCTTTATTTTGACCGTATTGTTATTCACTTTTCCGCTATTCTCTTTTGCGGAAGAATGTCAAACAGGGACGTGTACAAATCCAACATATCAAGAGATTAATAGGTTATTAACAGAAAAAGCGTTAGAATATCATATTCCTCCAGAAATAGTAAAGGCTGTTGCCTTCACTGAGTCCGACTGGGATCAGTTTAAAAATAATCAACCGCATATATCAGAAGATGGTGGAATTGGGATTATGCAGATTACAGACAATGAAAACCAGTTTAACTTCAATAGAGAAAAACTAAAGTATGATATTACTTATAATATTGAAGCAGGGCTAAAGGTCCTTAATTATAATTTTCATGAGCGCAGTGGTATAGCTCATGGTGGTGATTTACCGGCTATTAACGAGATGAACCCAAATGTTATTGAACACTGGTACTTTGCAGTGATGGCCTATAATGGTCGAGTTCAAGTTAATAGTCCAGTTTATAAAGATAGTGGTAATCGAAATATGAACTCATATCAAGACAAAGTGTTCACTCGGATTGAAAATACAAATCCAGGTTTATCACTAGCAAGAGAGTTAATAGAGGTGAAGGTTAGTGATTTAGAATACCGAACGGGAGGAACCCTTACCTTTAAAAAAGATTATCAAGTTAGTAGCAAGCTACATTCAACCAACCAAAGGTTTCAAAGATACGACTTAGTTGTTGCTAAACCGAAACTAAATATTAGAACGAACCCGCTTACAACGTCGCGTTCTCTTGGTGAAGTAGGGAATGAAAATGTGTTGACTGTTGTAGAAACATTTAAATATGATCAGTCAACAGCTACGAATGCAGCTCGTAGCAATAACTTTGTCTGGTACCCTGTGGAAGCATCTAATAATAGAAATGGATATGTGGCTTCTAGTTATCTTCAGCCATTCGGCAAACGAATTAAAGGTCCAGATCGCTATGCTACTGCAGTTGAAATTTCAAAGCAGGGCTGGGATCAAGCAAGTACGGTTGTGTTAACAACTGGCCAAAATTTTCCCGATGCACTATCAGGGGCCCCGCTTGCTTATAAGCTAGATGCTCCGATTCTAGTAACGAAAAGCGATCAACTCGTGGCCTCAACAAAGGCAGAAATCCAACGTTTGAAAGCAACTAATGTTGTGATCCTTGGAAGTGAAGCCGCAGTTTCGGGAGACGTGGAAAAGAGTTTGAGAAGTATGGGAATTTCAATCAAACGTATTGGTGGATCAGATCGCTATGAAACAGCTAAGTTGATTGCTGATGAATTAGGAAGCTCTAAAACGACAGCGATTGTTGCCTCAGGTCGCAATTTCCCAGATGCGTTAGCTGTTGCTCCATATGCGGCACAGAATGGCTACCCGATTCTACTTAGTAAAGAGGATCAACTTCCCACATCAACTGAAGCAGCTCTTAAGGCACACAATATACAGGAAACAATTGTAGTCGGCGGGACGGCTGTTATTTCTAATTCGATTAAAAACCAGCTTCCGAAGGCAACCCGAATTAGTGGAGCGGACCGTTATAAAACAGCTGTTGCAGTCTTGAAGGAATTAAACCATACTAGCGATCAAGGTCAAGTGTATATTGCTACAGGAAGTAACTTTGCCGATGCGTTAACAGGCTCAGTACTAGCTGCTAAAAAAGGCAGCCCTGTTCTACTTACAGGTGGCTGGAATGTGGTCGATGGTGATGTACTTGATGTAATTGGACAAAATGAGATAGACTTCTTTAATATTCTTGGTGGTTCCTCTGCAGTAAGTGAGGACGAAATAAATCGTTTAAATATTCAATAAAAATGAAGGCCATCTCTTAGGAGATGGCCCTTTATTTTTATAATTAATTTGACTCAATTGGGAAGAGGCTAACAAAACTGTGTCTTATCGACTGACTTGGCAGAGATGTATTCTATAAATGTTTAATACCTACAGAGCCGGGTATTAGATATATATAACATGACAAAATGATTTGTTATCGAGCAAGCAAATAACTGAAAGGATGATGTGAAAATGGATGCAAAAATGAATGAACTAATTGAAGGTTTAAACGAAGACTTAGCTAATGAATATGCGGCGAGTATTATGTACACAAATAATGCAGCGGTTGTGTCTGGTTTATACAGACAAACATTAAAGCCATTCTTTGAGGCTGAAATTTCTGATGAATTAGGTCACGCGTTGTATCTAGCAGAGAAAATCAAAACACTTGGCGGAACACCTACAACGACACCAGCTGAAGTGAAGCAACCAACAGAAGTTAAGGAAATGCTTGAAGAAGCACGCCAAGCAGAGAAAGATACCATTGAGAGATATGAAGAACGCAAGAAATTAGCAGACAGCCTAGGGCAGACGGAGCTTGTTGTGAAGCTTGAAGATATGATTGCAGATGAAACACATCATATGGAAGAGCTAGATCGCATTCTAAAAGACTCTGCATTTAACTAAGAGATAGAGGGTGACTTAAAAGGGGATGACCTTTTGGGTCACCCTCTTTTTCTATTGGGCAGTTATTTACGATAGTAAGGTATGAGTTGGAGGTAAGTGCTTTGTTTTGGCTTAGGCGAGAGAAAGCTGGAATGCGGCGAGTAAAGTAGTGGATACGGCGAGAAAAGAGGAGCATCCGGCTAGTAATTGAGCAAGAAGTGAGAGAAAGCTAGAATGTGGCGAGTAAAGTGGTGGATGTGGCGAGAAAAGAGGAGCATCCGGCTAGTAATTGAGCAAGAAGCGAGAGAAAGCTAGAATGTGGCGAGTAAAGTAGTGGATGCGGCGAGAAAAGAGGAGAATCCGGCTAGTAATTGAGCAAGAGGCGAGAGAGAGCTGGAATGCGGCGAGTAAAGTAGTGGATGTGGCGAGAAAAGAGGAGCATCCGGCTAGTAATTGAGCAAGAAGCGAGAGAAAGCTGGAATGCGGCGAGTAAAGTAGTGGATGTGGCGAGAAAAGAGGAGCATCCGGCTAGTAATTGAGCAAGAAGCGAGAGAAAGCTGGAATGCGGCGAGTAAAGTGGTGGATACGGCGAGAAAAGAGGAGCATCCGGCTAGTAATTGAGCAAGAAGCGAGAGAAAGCTAGAATGTGGCGAGTAAAGTAGTGGATGCGGCGAGAAAAGAGCAGAATATCGCTAAAAACACAGCACTTAGCGAGAAAACTCTAAAATCCCGCGAGTAAAACTCCTAACCTGGCGAGTAAAAAACCAACACAGCCGAGTAACCCGCCAACATCGGATAGTAATATCCCCAATATACCTACTCGCCTCAAAATTCAACTAATATTCTCCAACCAAACCCTGTTAAATTGATAAAATTAACAATAAATACATAGAAATGAAGAAGCACGGTGGGTAACGTTAGCCTTGATTAACGCAGGTCTAGCTCAAGGAAAAAACCGAACAGGATTCAATTGGTTCTTACTGTCATTAGTGCTTGGACCAATTGCTACGTTTATCTTGTTATTCGTTGACAAACGACCTGAAAATCAAGAATAGTTAAAAGCAGAAGCAACCAGACATCTGGGCTTCTGCTTTTAACCTTTCACAGTAAATAAGACTGGGATCTCAGCCCAGTAGCCACATATAAAATGAATGCCTCTCACTCTCAACCTATAACTTAGCCTACACTCAAATCCTGGTCCTTCTCAAAATTTGTTTTAAAACGACCTTCTCCCAAAGCTGCCAAGGTAAAAGGTGTTTTAGAACAATCGTCATCCTCAACCCGCGTCCAATCGGATAACGCAGTTTCCTAAGCTTTGGTGCTTTAGCAAGTGTGCATATAAGTGTGGCAACCTGATTTGGATCACCGTGTTTCGCTTTACCTGATTCGATATAATGTAAGATGGCTTCCATATAAGATTGATACGAGGAATTAACTGGACGACTAACCTCCATTCCGCTAGACCAGATATTTGTTTTGAATGAGCCAGGTTCGACTAGTGCTACTTGTATTCCATATGGCTTGACTTCCAATCGAAGGCTTTCTGTATAGCCTTCTAATGCATACTTTGAGGCTGCGTATGGAGATAATCCTGGGAATGCAATTTGGCCACTGATACTACTCATATTAATAATCTTACCGTGCTGCTGTTGACGCATTTTCGGGAGCACTGCTTGTGTCACAGCGATCACGCCAAATACATTTGTTTCAAATTGACGTCGGTAATCATCGATGTCGATTTCCTCTGCAAATCCACCAATCGCAAACCCCGCATTGTTTATTAGCACATCAATATGATCGATTGACTCGACCCTCTTTTTCAACTCTTCAACCGAATTCGGATCCGTAACATCTAGACAATGAACATGGATACGTTCAAGTACCTCCTGTTCAGTCACTTTTGCCTTAAATTGGTCTGCCTTTTCGGTATTTCGCATTGTTGCGATGACCTCAAACCCTTCTCTTGCTAGCATTATCGTTGTTAGCAAACCGAAACCGCTTGATGAGCCGGTAATAATCGCTACTTTTTTCAAACTAAGCCCTCCATCCCATCTGTGGACATCAGCAATCTCCAAAGCAATCATACTGGTTCTCTTGCTATCTGTCATCTGTTTGCCCGAATTAGGGCACGACCTTGCAGCAGGTGCATATCCTATAAGAAAGAGTCATTTACCCTATCGAACGTAGCGACTTAGTTG
The DNA here is from genome assembly GCF_017939705.1 of Halalkalibacter suaedae. Classification (GTDB taxonomy): domain Bacteria; phylum Bacillota; class Bacilli; order Bacillales; family Bacillaceae_D; genus Halalkalibacter; species Halalkalibacter suaedae. Next base: position 662,862 of record NZ_JAGKSQ010000001.1, on the reverse strand, counting down.
AAACGACAAAGGGGGACTGGATATGAAGGGACGTTCATTCGCACTCTTAGTAGGTTGTATGATGATGTTTAGTGTGATTCTATTGATTGTAAGCGATTACTTAGATTCGTATACCGAGCCCAACCTGATGACAACTGATTCCGTTGAGGTTATTAAGAATGATTTATTTGATCTTACGGAAGATCAGGGCAAGTTGACGATTCGTTATTTATATTTAGATGCTGAAAAAAAATCAGGTGATGCCATCGTAATCAAAACCCCAACCGGCAAAGTAGTGTTGATTGATGCTGGTATTGTTACAACTGGCTTACAAGTTAATGATTATTTAGATAGATTGCAAATCAACAAGATTGATATGGCGATTGCCACCCATCCTCATTATGATCATATTGGTGGTTATTTGACACTACTGCATGAAAAGACTGTTGACCAACTACTTATGCCAAACATTGATCATACAACAGATACGTATCAACAGTTCAGCAATCTAATTCAAGAAAAGGACGTACCGACCAAGTTCCTTTATGCAGGTGATCAGATTATTTTAGAAGAAGGAATCCGGATTGATGTCATTAGTCCAGAGAGAAAAGCGATCGCTCTAGCTAAGGAGCAGAAGCTGTCGACAACCGAAATTAATAATCTTGCCTTCGTCCTGAAGCTTACCTATAATGAAACGACATTTTTATTCACTAGTGATATCTACAAAAAACAAGAAGATCTTCTCCTACAAACAAAGCCTAATTTATTGCGTGCGGATTTTCTACATGCACCACATCATGGAGATCATACCTCCTCCTCTCAAGCATTTATTAATAAAGTGAATCCTCAATTTGCTGTAATGAGTTCAAATATTCTTCAGAGTAAAAAAGTCATTAAGCGCTATAAACAAAGCGATGTAAATGTGTTTACAACAAGCCGGATTGGAAATGTAAAAATCGAATCCGATGGGGTACGTATAAAAGTAACTCCGGAATATGTTCGAGCCTATACGAAGTAATTGTAGGATAGACAACTGAATAAATTGGTTTATTTCGCTAACCAAACAAGTCATAATTAAGCAATGGTGCATTATTATGTTAAAGTATTGGTGAATAGTAGACTGAGAAGGAGCATTCCTTTGAAAAGGATCGAATTGTTTTTTTTGTTTGTTTTTCAAATGGAGAGCGATTAATTTTCACAATAGAAATGTGGACAGAAAAGTATATTCTAGGTAAAGTTCAAAGCAAATTCAAAAAAATTTAATATCTACAGGAGACAAAGTAATGAATAAAAACAAAGCAGCATTTTTTGATATTGATGGTACATTTTATCGTGACTCCTTACTAATTGAACATTTCAAAAGACTGATAAAATATGAGATCATTTCACCGTCTGTTTGGCATGAACAAGTGAAACATACGTTTCAGGATTGGGATAAACGTCAGGGTAATTATGATGTTTACTTACTTGACGTAAGCAAGATCTATGTTGAACATTTAACAAATGTATCAAGAGAAGATATTGAATTTATTGCAAAACAAGTGATTCGTCTTAAAGCAGATCGAGTATATAAATACACGAGGCAACAGATCAAATGGCATTTAGAAAATGGTGATAAAGTCATCTTCATTTCGGGAAGTCCTGATTTCCTCGTATCTAAGATGGCTGAAAAATACGATGCGACTGATTACTGTGGTTCAACCTATCACATCAATGAAGAGGGTTTCTTCACAGGTGATGTTAAGCCAATGTGGGATTCCATTAACAAAGAGAGAATGATCAAAGAGATGGCAGAAAAACATCAAATCGATCTCTCAAAAAGCTATGCATATGGCGATACAAATGGGGATCTAACGATGTTTAAAAGTGTAGGAAACCCTGTAGCGATTAACCCAGCGAAAGAATTGTTAACGGCTATCACAGAACAAGAGGATCTACGAGAAAAGACCCGGATTGTGATTGAAAGAAAAGACGTCATCTATCATATTAATCCTAAGACGAATCAAGTTGTATTTGATTAGAGACGAGGGAGAACCCGATCCTTATTTCAGTGAAAATGGGTCGGGATCTTTTTTTACACCAAACCTTCATTGCAGCAGATCAGTCAGAAAGACCATCGTAATAAACCCTAGGATGAACGTGAGTGTGGAAGCACGTTCATTTCCATCCCCGTGACTCTCAGGTATGAGCTCCTTATACACAACAAAAAGCATCGATCCCGCAGCAAAAGCGAGCCCGTACGGAACAATACTTTGAAAGCTCTCACCGAAAATAATTCCTACAAGGCCAGCAATAAGTTCAATGACCCCCGTCAACGACGCATAGAAAATAGATTTCAGACGGCTAATCTTTTGTGTGAGTAAAAATAGAGCAACGAGAAAGCCTTCAGGAATATTCTGTAATCCAATCGCAAACGAAACAAGTGGTCCAATACCAATCTCCTGACTGTGGCTAATGCCAACAGATAAGCCCTCAGGAACATTGTGAATGGACATCGCCACCAAGAATAACACAACGCTCGATTGACTTGTTGAATCGGATGAGTGGTTGAGATCATCATGAGGGATGATGCCCTCTAGCAAAGTCAGCACCAATGTACCAATTAGTATTCCGATTATTAAGATCGTCATATTCGAGAGCTTCAATGCCGACGGAATTAACCCGTAAGCAGATGCAGCGACCATAATCCCTGCTGTGTAGGCTAACATGATGTCTTTGCCCTTATGTGAAACATCTTTTATAAATAGCACAGGCAAAGCACCAAGGCTTGTACAAAGAGAAGAAATAATAATAGGCAGTACCATTTCGTCGCTCCTCTATTCGTTATGCTTCAATCTATGTTCAGCTTGTCAAAAAAATGTTTTAATTGATTTTTAAAAAAAGTTGTTCATGAGCAACAAACCTGCATAGACTCTAATTAGAGGTGATTAAAATGGAAAAGATAAAAGTGAAAAGTAGACCTAGTGAAAAACCAGAAATAAAGCTTTTAAAAAGTAGGACAAAACGACTCTTAATCACGTTAATTCCGATTGCTTTGGCTGTTTTAATTATGTATGGTGCGAGGTTTTAAAAGGGTTCCTGAGTAAGCATCGAGGAGGTTTTTGCTGAGAGAAGCGATAAGGATTGAACCTATTCATAGCTTTCTCTCTCCTCTTGCTCACTTACTAGCCGGATGCTTCTCTTTACTCGCCGTATTCACTACTTTACTCGCCAGATTCTAGCTTTCTCTCTCCTCTTGCTCACTTACTAGCCGGATGCTCCTCTTTACTCGCCGTATTCACTACTTTACTCGCCAGATTCTAGCTTTCTCTCTCCTCTTGCTCACTTACTAGCCGGATGCTCCTCTTTACTCGCCCCATTCACCACTTTATTCGCCGAACTCTACTCAACACGACTGAACTATCAACTTTAATTCTCGAATAATAATGACGGTATTTTCGGGAAAAATAATTACACAAAAGGAAAAAAATGTTAGAATTAAGTAGTTATTAGCAGTAACTGCATATCAGCTAGTGTAAAAACATGAGTAATGAAAGGAATCGCCTGAAAAATGAACAAGCTAACAATCGTTATTTACTTTACTTTTACTATATTTATGCTAGTAGGTTGTGGAAATACAGCTCAAGAAACGATAACAGATTCACCAGAAGATAATGCTTCTTTACCAGCAAAAGAAGCAAATTCTAATGAAACAGATCTCGCTACTAGTAAAGCAGAGGAGTCAGAAGCTGCGAACTCTTCAGAAGTTACAGTTACTTCTGAAACTGACTCACCTGAAAAAAAGAGCTTAAATGTGAGCATAAACGACCAGGGAGAAACATTATTTCAGTTTTCAAACGAACAAATTGAATACGCACGAGTATGGTTGCAACTAGGACCGAATCAAGAGATAGATGAATTGAATATTCGATTTATTCGAGCGGGCGAACCTCTAAATCCAGAAGATGAAACAAGTGCTAACTATCCAGAAGATGTTATTCAACTTGCAGGTTCTCGTTTAGTTGATGGATCTGTAACTTATAGTGGTAATGGTGATGGGACAATTAATGTTTATAATGTTCCGTTACGTTGGGATGGGCAATACCCTGCTGGTGAAGAATTTTACAGAGAGATTATCGAAAACACGAAGCTCGTGGAAGTGGATATAGGCGAAGATGAGGCAATCATTAAATTAATTAAATTGCAAAATGTCCAGAATTAAATTAGCTTTGCAGTAAATATGGAGGCGATCTAATGGGAGTTTATTATTTTATCATCCTTTTCATAGGTGTTTTCTTTGTTGTCGGAGCGGGGATGCAAGCATTTAAAAGTCTTTCAATGACTAAAAAAAGTAGTGTGTTTCTAGCTATCGGTGTCTCATTAATCGGTTTATCTATCTTTTTATTTTTACCAGAGAGTTCTGATATTATCGCTGAACTTTTGGGAATTGGATAATCAGGTGTAATGAATGTTGAGTATATTTTGCAATTTAGAATACTAGTTGTCGTCAATTGAGGTTTCTTTGTGGGAGCCTCTTTATTTTGGAATGCTATTAAACAGCACAGAATGGATCAGATATATCCCCAAGGGTGTGATTTTCAATGATAGATTATCTTAGTCAGATTTACAAGGATGTAAAAGTGAATTTAGAAAATTATTGGCCAGGTTTTAAAGCTGTTCCGTTTGCACTATATGATCAAAGCAATACATATGTATTCAATCACCCATCATTCAAACATCATCAACAAGACGAGTTTCAAATCTTAAACAGAGATGATCGATTTAACGGATGTACCTTAATTATGTTTGAGGGCTATCCAACAGCTATTGTAGATTTAGAATTGTATGATGAGTATGAAGAGGTTTATTCAATTCTCGTACATGAGTTATTTCACGGCTTTCAGTATGTTCAAGGGGAAAGAAGATTTCCAGATGAAGTGAAGGGAATTACCTATCCATTATCAAAAGAGAATGTAGAATGGCGACATCAGGAGAGGGTAAATCTCTTCCATGCGTTGTTAGAAAAAAATATGGAAAAGAAAAAACAATACTTAACTGCTTTTGTTGCTTTCAGAGAAAAAAGATCGATACATATTTCTGAGCATCTAGTGTATGAAACCTTTACCGAAACAGTTGAAGGACCTGCTTGGTATGTAGAATTTAAAGGGTATAGTGAGAAAAGTCGAGTATCCTATCATTCCGTCCTCCAAAAATATGGGGATAATTTAATCGATAGGTACGAATCCACTACCAATATCCGCAGGAGCTGTTATAGCTCAGGTTTATTTATGTGCTTGTTGTTGGATGAGTTGTCTCCAGGCTGGAAGGAGCAATTTTTTGAGACGAAGGGAACCTTGTATGACTTAGTTAAGCGGCTAGTGGATGACCCATTACATACACCAATAAAAGAGATAGACATCTCGAAGGAAACGGAGGATGTCATTAAGTTCACTCTAGAGGAGAGGTTAAAACAATTTGAAATATTTAATGATCAAGATGACATCGAACTTCATATTGTTGGTCAAATAATAGCTACAGCTTTTGACCCAATGAATATAATACCATTAGAGGACCGGCTGTTACATAAGAATTTTATAAAAATAAAGATGAATGATCACGAATATCTCCTGCAGCAACCTGTTATTGGGTATTGGAATGGTGGAATACACAATATGCATACATTACAGCTGACCTTAAAAACTAATCCTATAGAACAAAAGGATTCACTTATTATCGCAGGTGTTGGAGAGATAAAGGGAAAATATATGAAGCAAGGAAATAGATATCAGTTATTTGTAGATTAAAGCACGTGACGGGCAGCGGTTATAGGAGTGGCGAAAATTTAAGAACTGGAGGTAGATTCTTTGCAGAAAAAACAATTCATTTTTGGTTTTATCCTTGTGTTTTTCTTAGCTCTAAGCTCTGGCTGCACTAATTCAGAGCTGGAGAAGAAGCCAACAATTTCAATCGACTCCGACTCAGACTATGTAACTACCTTTAAGGATTTAAATTTAGGAGTATTATATGATTTTGATTTTAAATTACCGAATGCCGATAACAGCTGGGTAAATCTGTGGGTAGAAAGATACAATGATGGAAAGCTAGATTCTCAACCATTAACGCAATTATCATACGGTAACAGCCCGACTGAAATGGAAGAGGGACATTTGGGATTTGGAATCATCAACCCGAACTCCGAAGCCCCATTAGTGTTTCTGTACGGGCCTGGTGTAAGAACTCAACCATCAGTCATTGAAAAGGAATCTAAGACAATCATGGCAAGTGCTTGGGACTACGCGATTGGTAATGAAGATGTGGAGCTGGAGTTAGGTGAAACAACGATACTAGCGGCTTATCGGGAAACGGAAAGTAACTCATTCAGAACGGTTGATTTACAGGATGAGGAAGCAGTTAAGACAATGATTCAGCAAAATGATACGGTATTATTACTAAAAATAAAAATAGAAGAAGAACCGAGAAAATAAACTACATATCGGTTTGATGTGTAGTGGAGGAGCGACAACATGAATACCGAGATCTATTTTGTTCGACATGCTCATTCTGATTTTTCTTTAGAAAATGAAGAAACAAGGGGATTATCTCCTAAGGGCTGGGCTGATGCCCAAAAGGTAACAGAGATCATGATCAAGGAGAATATCGAACATATACGATCTAGCTCCTATGTCAGAGCAAGACAGACAGTTGAAGGGCTAGCCAACTACTTAGATCAAGAAATTGAATTAGATCCTAGTTTTGTTGAGAGGGATTTGGCATCAAGAGACCATCATTTTGATAAACCGCTTGAAGCAATGAAGTATGTATTTGATCATCCTACCTTTACATTTCCAGGCGGGGAATCCAATCAAGAAGTTACAGAAAGAGGAATAAGTGGTTTAAGAAATGCTGTTGCAAAATACCGTGGAAAAAAAGTTGCGATTGGTATACATGGAAATATTATGACATGTACATTAAGTTATTTTGATAAAAGGTTTAATTTCGATTTTTGGATGAATACGACAAAACCAGATATTTATAAAATAACGATAGATGATGAGTTTAATTTAGTAGGGTTTGAAAGACTATGGGGTATGAAATAGGATGTTTATGAGTGGAGGTAGGTAAATCGCTCATCTTCAATTATGGTTATACATAAAAAATGTCTCAAAAGGGAGCGACCCTTTTGAGACATCAACAGACTTTTATTGGATTTTACTTCCCCATATTGCAATACCTTCTTCAGATAGTGCAGTAAATGTCATGACTACAGCTTCAGCAGTTGGACTCCATTGCTCAAGAAATACACCTTTATAGGTTACTCCATCAATGGTTAATTCTGCAGAATTCTCATCTGTCAGTTTCCACTCACCTGAAACGTCACCGGAGATTGAATTATTTTTTTCTAACTCAATGCTTAATGATTCTTTCACTTCATCTGAAATTTCTTTTCCATGGTTGATAAAGCTATACTCACCACGGATCTCTTTTTCACTAACCTGAGCTAGAGATTCCTCAGTGTATCGATGTGGAGCAACGACTGGCCATCCATCTTCGTTCATAAACATTTGATGAACTCGAACTTGGTGAAATTCTCCTTCATCAGGAAAACGCGTATGGAAGATCAGGAACTGTTCATCTGTTTCCTCATCGTAATAGACTGAATTGTGACCAGGAGATACATATCCAGAGCTGATTTCCGTTTCTGGATTCGTGAACTCGAAGTTCCCCATTAGCTTCACGCCAAATGGTTCAATGGATCCATCATCAAAGACAGTACCAGCAGCACCTTTTACATCCGTCATTTCATTTCCAGCTGCATCATAATAAGGCCCATCTGGATTTTCTGAACGAACGACTCTCATGTTATACCCACCAATAGCATCTAGTCCACCATATGATAAGTACAGATAATAGTAATCTGTTTCAGGACTATATACCATGTACGGTGCCTCAATTCTACTATGGTCTCCGCCAAGTAGCTTCTTACCATACCCTTGACCTTCTAGAGGCATTCCTGTTGTTGCATCCATTTCTAAAATGAAAATCCCACCAGAGTAAGAACCATAAACCATCCAAAGCTTTCCGTCCTTATCAAAGAACGTATGTGGATCGACTACATTTGGGTGTACGGTCGCATTATAGACTTCAGGATAGAAAGCATCGTCGTAAGGAGTTCCGTCAACATCATCTTCTCCTGCACCCATTCCAGATTTCAGAATAATTCCTAAATCCTCATAAGGTCCTTCAATATTGTCTGAAACCGCAACCCCCATTGCTGACCTAGGAGAATCACCTCGACAAGCATTATAATACATGTAATAACGCCCATCTTCTAATTGTGTCACATCAGCTGCCCATAATGTATCTGTCTGTGCCCACTCAAAGGTTTCGCTTAATTCTTCCTTAACATTATCGAAAAGGCTGTTACTAGCGTCTGCACCATCGCCTTCAATTTGTTCCCAATTCATAAGATCATCTGTTTTAGCTGCTGCTAAGTGAGAGCCAAACACATAGTACGTGCCATCATCCTTGATAACGGATGGGTCATGTACGGATACATCCTCAAAAGAAGGAGTTTCTGCTTGATTCGTCTCGTTGGAATTGTCGCTACACCCACCGAGTAAAGCAAAAGTAGTTACAAGTCCCAAAACAGTAAGCTTACTATAGAGTCGTTTCTTTTTATTCATTGTTCCCTCCAACCTCCTTATACGTATAAGTAAATAATAAAAGTGTGCGAAAAGTGGTACGTATAACTTTAAGCGCTTTCAGTATTACTCTAACGTATATTTTGTAATCTTGCAATTAGTATCTATAGATTTAGCTCATTTTGTCTTTTTAATTAAAAACAGTTACTGTATCTGACACCGCTCGCCTAGATATTAAACTGATCTATATCTACTGTGTTGACAATATGTCAACACTATAATACTTTTAAAGTACAAGAGTTCACTAGAAAGGAGAGCTAATATGGAAGAGAACTATAATGAATTAGGCTTGCTATTGAAGGGATTGCTAAAAGAGCAATCTTTATCGATGAGGAAATTAAGCCAAATAACAGGGATTGATCCTGCGGTGATTTCGAAAATTATTAATGGAAAGCGAAAGGCGACTCCAGATCATTTAGAGAAATTTGCGGAACAACTTCCGATTTCAATCACGAAATTGTATAAGGCTTCTGGTTATCCTGTAGATCGCAAGCAGTCGGATCTTTCTGAGTCTGTTGACCATATACATTTGCTCTTGGAAACTAGCAATTTTGTCGATAGAGAGTTTCGGGTAGAAGAGGTGAAAAATGAATTAACAAAATACCAACACCTCGCTCTAAAAGAAGAGGGGACTCAAATGGTACTTGGACAGTTTGAGGAGAAGATGGAGAAGGTGGGTAGTGTTGGCCCTTTTATTCATCACCTAAAGAATATGTATGAGCGGTTCTCGAAGAAAAATGGTTCAAAGAGAGAACTTGCTTTGATGGGGGGAGCACTTCTCTACTTTATCGTAGCTGTTGACTGCATACCTGATTATCTTTTTCCTGTTGGATATATAGATGATGCATTTGTCATCAATTTGGTACTAAATGGACTTTCGATCAAGAAATTTTAACTTGTTAAAAGGATGGAGAAAAGTATGAGGAGAATAGATAAAAAGCAAAAACGTAAAAGTAAACTTGTTAAGAAACTATTGGTTGGATTTTGTCTAATGTTGATGGCGGGTGCCGCGTATTTTGTCTATCAATACCAAGAGGGAGTCAGCATGGCAGAGCCCGTCGATACGCAGGTACAAGAATATGAGTTCCATGGAGAAAAGACCCTCGATGACAAGGTTAATGTTTTGCTGCTTGGAATTGATGCTCGCGAGGAAGAAGGGCAGTCGCGAACAGACTCTATTATGGTAGCGCAATATGATCCTAAGGAAGGGTCAGCCAAACTCATTTCAATTATGCGGGATATTTACACAGAAATTCCTGGATATAAGAATTACAAAATCAATACTGCCTTCTTTCTGGGAGGGCCGGAATTGCTGCGTGAAACGTTGAAAAACAACTTTGATCTTGATATTGAATATTACGCGACTATCGATTTTAAAGGCTTTGAAAAAATGGTCGATGTTCTTGCTCCAAATGGTATTGAAATTGATGTAGAGAAAAAGATGTCTGCAAATATAGGAGTCTCTCTTGAGGCTGGACAACAAAAATTGAACGGGAAGGAGCTATTGGGATATGCACGTTTCCGTAAGGATGCAGAATCTGATTTCGGTCGGGTCAGACGTCAGCAGCAGATCATTAATGAAATGAAGAATGAACTCCTAAGTACAAATGGCGTACTAAGGCTTCCTAAGATGATTGGTGCTGTCCAACCATATATCCAAACGAATATTCAAGGTCAAGATTTACTTAGTTTTATAAAAGATATCGCGATACAGCGACCAGATAAAATAGAAACACTAACCATTCCGATTGACAACTCTTATCAGGATGTAAGATATGAGGGGGTAGGGCTAGCACTTGATATTGATTTTGAGAAAAATAAAGACGCCATACAGTCTTTTTTAAAAGGCGACTCTACCATGGAGCTTTCAGCAGAAGACAGTGGCAATGAATAAAAAATAACGATAAGCTGTGAATCGAACTTAAAAAAGTACAAAAAGGATGGAGAAAGCTCTCCATCCTTTTAACATGTTACATATTCTTTTTTATTACTAAGCTAAGCTAATCATCAAATTACCATACTGGAACAGCAATTTGAGAACCAACAGTTAGTGATCTGTGATCAACATTTGGATTTGCTTCGATTAAGTCTTCAACCGTTACACCATCATAGGCATTGGCAATTTCGAAATAGGTATTACCAGGTTGAATTGTGTGATAGACAACATCAGTAGAACTATTGTCATTACTATGATCAGCAACTGCAACTTCAGAACCAATCATTAGATTATATGGATCAATTCCCGGATTCATCTCGTACAGATCATTTAGTGTTACACCATCATATACACTAGCAATCCCTGAAAGAGTGTTACCAGGTTGAACGGTGTGTGTAACGACATCTCCGCTTTGATTGTTGTTACCTTCAGCATTGACTTGAATTTCTGTTCCGATTGGAATGGCACGTGGATCTAAATCACCATTCATCTCCATTAATTCTTCTACTGTGACATCATGTTCTTGTGCGATTCCCCACAAGGTGTCACCTGATTCTACTGTCGTGGCGGCACTAGCAGAAAAGCTTGTCGTTCCGAGTACCATTCCCATTGCGAGAGTCGGTGCTAGAATTTTCGTTGATTTTTTCATGTCTAATTCCTCCTTAATAGTAGCGTCTACTTTATGCATACCTTGTCATCGATGTTACTAAACATGATTAGACAAATTCCTCTAAAAAAATCTCATAATCTACTGATTGGGTTTCTTCTATCCCTGTCTGTGGTAGTGATACAAGAGGGATAAAAAGTAGGAGGGATGTTTATATGTTAAAAACAAAAGCTCGGGTCATTCTATATGTCGTTGCAGCTGTCCTATTGATTGCTGGTTGCTCTTCGTCTGAGTCATCATCATCTGGAATGACAGTTGAAGTAGAAGGGGTCGACTTTGCATTTGAACCAAGTGAAGTGACAATTCCACAGGGTGAAGAAGTTACACTCACTCTAACGAATAATGGCAGTATTTTTCATAATTTACTTATTGATAATGTTGAAACTGAAGAGGGGCAGCAGGATATCGTATTAGAAGCAGAGGTGAACGAAGAGGATTCGATTACATTTACAGCAACGGAAGCAGGCACATACGAAATCTATTGCGATGAAGTAGGGCATGAAAGTATGACAGGGACATTAATTGTTGAATAATCGTAAGTGAAAAGAAGCATCTTCCCCTAGTAGGGAAGATGCTTTAGTTTGTCGAAAAGTCTTTATGGCGGGGCTTTCGGGCAAGCTCTCATGCTAGGTGCTTCGACTCCGCTACCGGGGGAAGGAGTGAGAGTCTTTTCTCCTACCCTAAACAGAAGCATGATTTACTTTGGAGCAACCTAAAAAGGATAGAAATAAATTCAATGCCGGACATGCTTCTTTCCACTGTTATAGACCGAAATACATAAAATTACAAATGAGGCTGTGACTTAACTAAATTGGCTGACTAGAATACCGAACAAAGTAGTTTAGCGGATGAATTATACGTACACTCCTGCGGGATGCAAAAGCGAGGCCACTGATAAACGTCACTTTTTGAGTTTTTATTTGGAGTAAAAATAGGAGAACAGGAAAAAGTGAGCCATATTATGGATAATCTAGACCTGTGTCCTTATTTATTTTCTCTCTTTTTCATTTAGAACAAGAAGCTGCGGGTTTGCCTCAGCTTCATCTACTACCTTCTGATAATAGGTTAGAGCTTCATCCTCGTTGTGTGAGTTAGGCGTGTCGAAAGTTTATCTTTCAACGAAGAATCTAGTTATCCAATGCTTTTTGAAGTTTTTTGCATTTCTCACAGGTTCCGCAAGATTTTGAAGTGGATCTGTGTAGTATGTGGAATCCACTAACAATGCTTTTATGGTTAACACGCCTTATTTGAGCACTTCATAAAAAAGTTTTGATATTCTCTTGATATTCATTGTTAAGAGCGGAGAAATTCGATCTCCGCTTTCATCTAAGCGGACGGGATGGGAGGGCCGACTCCTGCAGGATGGAAAGGGCAAGGTGGAAATCCACCGGCTTAGCCGGTTAGTTCCACGCCCTCCTGCGGAAAGCGTGCCCCCTATCCCGGTAGCGTGTTCGAAGCGACTTTTTACGGCCACTTTCTTTAAATGCCAATAACCTGTCGGCCGTCTCGCTTCACGAGACTTGGTCGACAGGTTGAGAGTTTGATGATATCGACTTTTCACTGCCTGAAAAATCAACACTTTTTTAGAGACCTCATGCAAAAGCCAGAGGCTCGAGGAGGCTCACCGGCTTCCCGCGGAAAGCGAAGTATATTTCAGGAGGGGTGTCCGTCCACTATCTATCTTTGTTTGGATTTTAAAACGGTTCGGACAGCTTTGTCACGCCTCTTTGTCTAATGCTTGAAATATACTCCAAGCAGAGAAGATGTTTTTCTCTAAGCGTAATTTTCTTGGCGTTCAATTGATCCGTCTTGCCTGTGTATGATCAACTGTGTTTCTTGATTGCTTGCAATCGATTTCGCTTTCTTAAGTGCTTCCTCTTTGGTAGAAAAAACAAAACTCGCTTTTTTCGCGTGCTCTTCCTTAATGGCCCAACCATCTGAATGTGGGATAAGATGCTGAGGGGGTTGTTCTGCTCCGGCCCATTTCTCAGCTTGAGAGATCGCAATCGGAATAGCTCGTCCCTCCGCGTAGCCTTCCTCTGTTAGACGGTTTGCAATATCAATCGCCTTTTTCTTAATCGGTCCTTCAAGATTTTTCATTGAATCAGGATAATCATTCATATCCCAAGGCATGGTATCACTCCTTACAAAATAGTTAGTTATCTATTCCCGTACGAACGCCACGGCAAACCTTTAGAAAAAGACTACCGAAAAGAGGGGATCCTCTAACTCGGTAGTCTTAACAATTAGTGCTGAGTTCTTTGGTTTGATTCATCATCCGAATCTTGACTCATTTTATTGCTGATTGTGTTAATTTCCTCTTCGACTACTTTCTTGATCTCTTGCCCCATTTCCATCTCTTCCTTCATCATCACTCGTACCATTTCTCTTAAATCGTCGACTGTGATGTTTTCTTTAGATGGAGCACTTTTTAGCAAGCTAGATGCTTCATTAATTAATTGCTCGCTTCGTTCTCTAACTGTCTTTGAGACATTTGAAGAGCTTTCGTTAATTAGGCTTGATAGCTCAGACATTTTTGTTTTAAATTCGTAGGCAATATCTTCTGTCTTTGCTTTGCCTAGAACGATTTGATTGCTAATATCTTCTCTTAGTTCTTCCCCTGGCTTTGGAGCCGTTAGTAATGCAGCTGTAGCCCCCACAACACCACCAACGACCGTTCCGATTGCAACACCTTTTTGACTTTTCATTACAAAACCAACTCCTTTTTTAAGTGTGTAGTACCCTATAACCTTAATTAGGAGTTGTGAAACATCAAGTTTGTTTTTCCTGACTCTTTGTGAAGTCTTTCTTAAAGAACCAAGCGTATAGGAGACCTGCAAAAAATAGGAATCCGCCATAGCCAACAGCTGGATATAAGTAGGTAACCAATGCCGAGAAGCCTACCTGGCTCACAGCGAATGCAGCAATCGTCGTTCCGATAATTACCCATACTCGGTATTTCTGATCAATAAAGGTCATACGTGAGACGAAGCCGAATAAATTGCTAACAGCTGTTGAAAATACAGCTGCAAATAAGACGATCGCAAAAATAATTTGAATAATGGGAGAGATCAATGAAGCGATAAAAATCATTGGAACCTCAATTGAAGCAACCTCTGAAATATTCGAAAGGACACTAAAGTATATGGCAAGCACACCTAGTCCTAATCCACCTGCACCAAGGAGAGCGCCCCATAAAAGAGTCGATTGCTTCTCGGCATTTGCTCCCATCGGTGCTAAAATAGCTACAGCGATAACGAGGTTAAAGGAAGCATAATTGAGTGCTGCGACAATCCAATTAGGTGCCGCACCGACGAGCCCATTGGTGACATTCATATCAGCGAATGTGATTGGACTGCGAAAAATACCGTATATCGCAATAAAAAGCACAGCAATTAATAATGCAGGAACAACAAGGCTAATCGCATTAATAACGCCTTTCATTCCTTTAATAACAGTGAACAAAGAGAGGAATGCCATTAAAATGGTGCCCCACCATGCCGACAGGTGAAACTGTTCAACGAAAATTGCTCCTGCCCCTGCAATCATTGCAGCCAAAGCACCAAATAAGAAAACAGTAATAATTAAATCAATGATCGCACCTAAATACTTCCCATTTGAATACTGCACAACTTCAACATAGGATGTTGCACTAAGAGCACGACCAATGCTAAGAATCATATAACCGAATACGAAGAAGAGAACCGTTGCTAAGAGGATTCCCCATAGCCCATATATACCAAAGGCACTAAAAAATTGCAGAACTTCCTGACCTGAGGCAAAACCAGCTCCAACGATGGTGCCAATAAATGTCGCTGCAATTTTTAAAGCATTAAGATGTTCAGGACGTTTAGCCATAAAAACACCACCAATGTGATTATTTGTTAATGAGCTTAGTGTAGACAACTGTTGATTGTTTTATAATTTGCCGGATTGAAGCGAAGTCATGGAAGGATGTGAGTATAGTGAAGAAAACATATTTAATCAATATAGAGATCTATTTAGAAATCGAGGTAATAGAGCAAGGTTATGTCAGCATTTTAAATGAGAAGATTCACTCATTTGGGAAAATGGCTGGTATACAACTAGAACCAACAGCTGTCGTGATTGACTTTAAAAATGAAGCAAAGCTGATCCCTGGCTTAATAGATGTCCATATTCATGGTGCGGCTGGGGCTGATGTAATGGACGGAACAAAAGAATCCCTTCTCACCTTAGCTAGTTATTTACCTTCAGAAGGGACGACTAGTTTTCTAGCGACAACGATGACTCACACCGAGGAGGCTATTGAGCAATCGTTGGGAACAATCGCAGAATACATGAACATCCAAAAGCCTGAAGACGGAGCGGAAATGCTAGGAGTTCATTTAGAAGGCCCCTTTATTTCAGAATCTCACGCTGGAGCACAGCCTGCCATTGCTATTATGGCACCAGAGGTTCCTCTATTTAAAAGATGGCAAACCATTTCAGGCAACCAAATTAAGCTCGTAACATTAGCTCCGGAGAAAGCAGGAGCAACTGAGCTAATCCGTTATTTAAAAGATACAGATGTTGTTGCGTCAGTTGGTCATTCAAATGCTCGGTATGAGGAGGTTGTTGCGGAAGTTGAAAATGGCCTATCTCATGTCACTCATTTGTATAATGCGATGAGCGGCTTTCATCATCGTGAGCCAGGTGTCGTTGGAGCTGCATTCCTTCATCCTAATTTAATGGTTGAAGTTATTGCCGATGGGATCCATGTCCATCCACAGGCAATAGATATGGCTTATCAGCAAAAGGGCAAAGACGGCATCATCTTAATAACGGACTCGATTCGAGCGAAGTCTCTAGAAGACGGTGTGTATCTACTAGGAGGACAAGACGTCTATGTGCATGGCAAAAAGGCGACTCTAAAAGACGGAACTCTTGCCGGAAGTACATTAAGGATGAGAGACGCAATAGCAAACTTCATGGAATTCACAGGCTGTTCGCTCCAAGAAAGTGTCCAAATGGCTTCACTAAATCCGGCTAAGCAACTAGGTCTCGACCATCTTAAAGGGAGCATAGCAGAAGGGAAGGACGCAGATCTAGTCGTGTTAGATAATAGAAATGAGGTAAGGATGACGATTTGTCGGGGGATGGTTGTGTTTCAGAGGGATAAGGATGGAGAAATCTATTAAAAAGCTTTTATTCTTATTGGATTGGACTAAATTTACAAACTATTAATATTTTCTCAACGTTACCTTGATATTCCTCTGGTAGTATAAGATTTGTAGCAGAGGTACGAAGGAGGTTTTGGTTTAGTTATGTCGATTTTACATAGAATTGGCCAGAAACCTATTATTGCAGCACTTCGCTCACCTGCTGAAGTAGAGAGTGCCATACAGAGTTCGATCGATAATATCTTTTTCATGGGTGGAAGTATTCAAGAGATTATAAAAGCAGTTGAGATTGCTAAGCAAGCGAATAAAGGGACATTTATTCATGTGGATTTAATTCGAGGCTTATCTAGTACTGATACAGAAGCTATTCAATTTATCGCCGATTATGTTGGGGCAGATGGCATCGTCACCCCGAAAAAACACTTAATCCGTGAAGCGAAGAAGGCTGGCTTATTTGCGATACTTCATCTTTTTGTGCTAGATTCATTAGCACTAGAAAGTGGATTTAAGTCTATTAAGTCTGCTGAGCCTGACGCCATAGAGTTAATGCCAGGAGTCATCCCTAAAACAATCCAACGTTTTAGCGAGCAGCTAGAGGACATTCCTATTATTGCGAGTGGGTTGATTCAATCAAAAGAAGAAGTAATAGCAAGTCTAGAGTCTGGTGCCACGTCATTATCCGTTAGTGGTAAGGATCTTTGGTCGCTGACGTTTCAAGATCTGCTCTAATAATTTCATAATAACTGTTTTCAATGTATAAGCGAGTGATGAAGAGATAGCACATACATTGGAGAACGCCCAAAGGTTATTTGGTGTGTTCTTCATGTGTGTCTATCTCTTTTTTTATTAATAAAAAAAGGAGGAATTGCAAAATGACTACAAATTCAAACAATATTGTCATTGTAAGTATCGATGGTCTTGCTCAATTTTATATGGAGGATCCCAATGTACACATGCCTCATCTACATGCACTAGTTAAAAGAGGAACTGCTGCGGGGATGAAAAGCATTTTCCCTACTGCTACATGGGCTATCCATACAAGCTTGGCAACAGGCTGCTATCCAAGAAAGCATGGTGTGTTAGGGAACTGGGTCATTGATCGTAATGGACCTAATGGACCTAGAGTTGGTGAGCATTTTGGTGATCGTACATGGTCAAAGGAAGAGACTGTACTAAAGGAGACATTTTACGATGCTGCTAAGAAAAAAGGGTGGTCAACTGCTTCAATTTGCTGGCCGAAAACGAGAAATGCCCCGACCGTTGACCATAATATTCCTGAGTTCTATGAACAAGAACTATTTGAACAGTATTCGACTCCTGCACTTTGGTCAGCATTAAAGGAAAAAGGGTTGCCAATTGAAAACTATGGTGCTTGGAGTACAGATCATGCTCGCGGTCATCTACAAGATTGGTTGACAACTGAAATTGCCAAACATGTCATTGAGGAACATCAACCGAACTTATTAATGGTTCATTACCTTCTCCCAGATAGTTATCAGCATGATTTTGGAACAAGGTCTAATGAGGTATATTGGTCACTTTCTTATATTGATGAACAAATAGGGAAGCTTATTGATTCCTTAAAAGCCCAAGGACTTTGGGAGAAGACAAATATGTTTGTCGTTTCAGATCATGGATTCGTTGATACAAGTTGGACGTTTTATCCGAACCTCTTATTCTCTCAAAAGGGTTGGTTTGATCTAGCCAATTTCGAGACGAATACGAAAGTCGCGGCTGTCTCAAATGGTGGATCGGGCTATGTTTATATCCACGAAAGCGATGAAATAAAACGAAAAGAGTTGATTAGGGAAGTTTATGCACTCTTGCTAGAGACAGAACATGTGAAACATGTCTACTGTGACAGTGAGTTTCATTCACTTGGACTGCCAGAAGTGGGAGAGCTTGATGACCATCGTCCTGATCTTGTCTTTGAAATGGAAGAAGATTGTTTTGTTCATTATGGCTTTGAGGGAGCAGAGGTAATCGCTAAGCAAGCTAAGTTCAAAGGAATGCATGGTTTTTCACCAGAGCTTGATGACATGAAAGCGATTTTTGTCGCTAGTGGTCCAGATATAGAGGAAGGTATTCATTTACCCGAGGTTAATGCAATTGATGTGGCACCGACACTCACCAACCTAATAGGCTATGAACTTGTTGATATTGATGGATCAGTAATTAACTGTATTAGAAAGGGGGAGCCGAGCATTGGAACAAAGTACAGTGACACTCTCATTAAAAGAAAGTAAGCAATTGAAGCGGTCATCAATTCGTTTCCGCTTAAGAAAAACAATTCCATATTGGTTTTTGCTACCGGCACTTGGACTATATGCCCTATTCTTTGTGTATCCATTCGTCTATGCCTTTTTTCTAAGCTTTCATGAATGGAATATGATCAGTCCAGAGAAGATTTTCGTTGGATTTCAGAATTACCTGAGCTTATTCAGTGATGAAGTGTACTGGATTTCAATGAAAAATACCGGGCTTTATGTCCTTATGACTGTACCGATTTCCTTACTTGCAGGACTAGGACTTGCCTTATTGATTGAAGGGGTTAAAAAGGGAAAGGTGCTTTACCGTTTATTATTTTTCTTACCAGTTGTTAGTTCGATTGCGATTATGGGAATTGTCTGGACCTTAATGTATAACCCACAGGTTGGTGCAGTCAATGTTATTCTTGGTTACTTTGGTATTGAAGGTATTCATTGGCTAAACGATCCAACTATTGCATTGATTTCTGTAGCGTTGGTTGGGATTTGGAATTCATTTGGGTATAACGTCATTCTCTTTATTTCTGGATTAAAGGGAGTAGACAAGAATTTATATGAAGCTGCAGCTTTGGACGGGGCAAATACATGGGAGTCATTTAAGAATGTGACGATCCCAATGCTATCACCAGTGACATTTTTTGTGTTTGTCATGAGCGTGATCTCATCCTTTCAAGCTTTTACGACCGTTCAAGTTATGACAAAGGGTGGTCCTAATAACTCTACGAATGTAGCTGTGTATCAAATCTATCAAGAAGCTTTTCAATTTTTCAGTGTTGGAACTGCAACAGCTTCCGCTACGATTTTACTAATTCTTGTTGTCATTTTTACAATTGTTCAACTCGTGGTTGGTAAAAAGCTTGTGCACTATCAATAGGAGGACAGTCATGAAACCAAAACAATTGAAGCTGAAAGACTATTTTCTCGAAACGAGCAGACATACGATTCTGCTAGTGATCGCTTTTGCGACATTAATCCCAATTTTATGGATGTTTGCAACCTCTTTTAAGACACCAGCTGATGTGTTTGCAGGGTCATTATTTTTGCCATCCGAATTCAGTCTGGATGGATATATTCAAGTATTTAGAGATATTCCATTTTCTCAGTGGTTTATGAATAGTACCGTTATTTCCGTTATTCAGACAGGAGGGCAATTGCTGATCGCGATCTGTGCCGCATATGCATTTGCCAACTTCAACTTTCGCGGGAGGGAACCGTTGTTTTTCTTTGTTCTTATGACGATGATGATTCCGCCACAGGTAGCGATGGTCCCTACTTACATGATTATTAATGAAATGGGACTCGTGAATACTTTTGCGGGTGTGATCCTTCCACAGCTAGCAAGTGGATATGCAATTTTCTTATTACGGCAGGCTTTTCTAACCGTACCGAAAGACTTAGGTGATGCTGCAGCAATTGATGGCTGCAATCAACTCCAAACGATGTGGCATGTCTATGTCCGCTTATCGGTAACGGTGCTTGTTGCTCTTGGACTTATTTTATTCGTTAATAACTGGAATGATTATCACTGGCCACTGCTTGTTTTAAAGGATAAGGACTTGCAAACATTGCCAATTGCCTTTGTTCAATTCCGTGAAGAAAATGATTTGGACTGGGTACCTACGATGGCTGTTGCAACATTATCAATTCTGCCGATCCTAGCAATCTATCTAGTGGCCCAAAGAAAGTTCGTTGAAGGCTTTACGCATACTGGTTTGAAAGGGTAATTCACTCCCTTTTACTCATAAAAATTAATTAAAAAATTGGAGGAGAGAGGCATGAAAAAAGGACTATTTTTATTTTTTATGTGTATGATGGCGGTTTTAGTGTTAGCGGCTTGTGGAGGATCTGATAGCACAAGTGGAGAAAGTGAAGAAACAGGTAAGGTAACGGATGACTCTACAAATGCAAACGAAGTGGTTGAAAGCGATGAAGTCGTAGAGATCGAGTTTCTGCACATGCACACTGGAGATGTTGTAGAAAAGCTTGTTGAAAAATACCATCAATCTCAGGATAACGTCCGTGTTAAGGCGACCTTTACTGAAGGTTCTTACGAAGGGATTGTAGAAGAAGTTCAAATGCGTGCAACAACAGGTGATTTCCCAGATGTGATTACAAATGGACATGTGTACACTAGATTTGCGATTGATACATTACCGGTCGTTCCATTGCAATCCTTTATGGATGAAGAAAGCTACGATACATCTGATTTCTTCCCTAAGATGCTTACGCTTGGTCAAAGTGATGATGGCGAGCAGTATGGTATGCCTTTCGCTGTAAGTACTCCTGTTGTATTTTATAATGCTGATCATTTTGCTGAAGTCGGACTTGATCCAGAAAATCCACCGAAAACATGGGATGAGCTAAGAGAAGCAGCTGCGAAATTAACAGTGAATGATCGATTCGGTATTTATTTCGATTATCAGATTACTGGTAACTGGTTGTATCAAGCAATGGTAGAAACGGCTGGCGGTAAAATGATGAAGGATGACTTATCTGGAGTAGCTTTTGATACAGATGCTGGTAGAAAAGCACTTCAATATTGGGTTGACCTAGTCAATGAAGATAAATCTATGCCTAATATTGACCGAACACAAGCGGCACAAAGCTTTATGTCGGGAAATACATCAATGTATGTCACAACAACAGCATCATTAACGAGCTTCCGTACACAATCTGATTTCGATGTGCGTACAGCAGTATTCCCAACAGTTGATGGCCAAGAGCGAGTCGTTCCAGCTGGTGGTAACAATTTATTTATGATGTCAGAAGATCCTAAAAAGCAAGCTGCTGCTTGGGATTTCATTAAATTTGCTGCTTCTGCAGAAGGGACAACACATATCGCTCAAGAGATTGGCTATATGGTTACACGTCAAAGTCCATTAGATGATGCTAGCTTAATGGGAGATTTCTTAGAAGAGGTACCGGCAGCGAAAGTAACCTATGATCAAGTTGATCAAATGGTTCCTTGGTATAACTTCCCGGGTTCTGCTGGGTCAAGGGTCTATCAAATTGTTCAAGACAATATTCAAGCAGCATTATTAAAACAAAAAACAGTTGATGAAGCAATTACCGACGCAGCGGAAAAAGCAAATGAATTGTTGAAGTAAAGGAGATCATACCATTGAATGAGCTTTCCATTTGGCAAAAAGGAGCATTCCTGTTTGATTTAGACGGCTGTATCTATCATGGAGACCAAGCTGCAGCAGGAGCTCATGAGCTAATTAACCTCTTAAGAACAATTAACAAAAAGATTCGTTTTATTACAAATAATTCCTCTGATAATGCGATCGGGATTCAAACAAAACTCGATCAAATGGGGATTAATGTAGAAGAGACAGAAATTATTACGACAACTGATTATATTGGTCACTTTCTATTAGAAGAATATGGTCTTTCAAAAGTAAAAGTAATTGGTAGTCAGACATTAAAGGAATGCATTGCTAAGCAGGGCCATACAATATTGGACGACTTCTCTAGAGAAGTGAGTGATGTTATAGTCATTGGGCGTGATGTTTCCTTTACTTATCAAAAGTTAAAGATGATTGTTAACGAGGCATTGCATGGAGCAAACCTAATTGGTACTAATCCGGATATGACGCATCCAGGGGTAAACGGGGAACTTGTGCCGGAAACCGGCTCACTTGTTGCCGCTGTTGAATCAATGATTGGTCGAAAAATACAAAGTTTCGGTAAGCCAGCCCCTTATCTTTTCGAATATGGGATGTCTTCATGCCATGTTAGTCCAAAAGAGTGTGTGATGTTCGGTGATAATTTCACGACAGATATGGTTGGGGCTATCCAGTTAGGAATGAGTGCTGTTTGGCTAACGGATAGGACTGAGTTTCATCCGAATGAAGCTATAGATATTAATGGCAATGCACCGAAAATAATATCAAGCCTACAATTGCTAGTTGAAAAATATGATCCAGTGTTAGTGAAGTAGCTTTTGAAGTTTAAAGCGTATAAGAGGCTGGACAAAAGTGATTTAACTAATAGAAAATCCGAATAATGATAGTTGGCGGACATAAACCGCTCCTGAAATATACTGCGCTTTCCGCGGGAAGCCGCAACGTGCTAAGCATCTGGTCTATCAAAAGGCTACTGAAAAAAAGCAACGGTTCCGCTCATTGCTTAAAGACCACTAAAAAAGGTGAAAACCGTACCTTTTTCAGTGGTCTCTTTTTTATACTATATTTCCTGCTGTTCTTCAGTTGCATATGTATACTTCTCTCTTACTTGAATCAGCAAATATAAGAAAAAATAGACAGCAACCCCAAATCCATTAACAAAGACATCAATCAATCTCCCGTCTCGTCCAAAGAACGGTTGACACAACTCCAATAGAAGTCCAAATAAACATGCGAAGAGCATGGCATTTTTCACATTTCGTAAGCAGTTATGTAACAGAAATGCGAGGATCAAAAATGAAAGAGAGTGACCTGTCTTTTGAATGACCAGAAATGTGTTAGAAAATGAAAATGGATATAATTCAAAAAATGCAGAGAAATCAGGGTGGAACAGATTAAATTGAAGTGTCCCCTGTGTTAGCAAGTGAAAGAAACTGGTAGTACAGCTAAAAAAGAAAACAACTAACCCCCAGAAGATCAATAGCGCATAATTCATAACATCACTCTCTTATTTATATATTTTCTAGCAGTGTTGTCATGCTTAGTGGTTAGTATACATGCAGAAGCCCGGCTTATTAACCACCGGGAATTAATATTAAATTAGTAGAAATAGGAACGTGTGTTTGCTATAATTGTAAATAACTACATGAAGCAGTGTGGGCTGAACTCCTGTTGAAAGGGGGTGAGCTATTGATGACGACATTTGAAGCACTAAGTTTGCTCGGTCAATTTAGTTTGGTTTTAATAGGTGCCATTACTCTAGTTATAACGTTCGTCGTCTATCTAAACAAAAAGAAATAGCAAACCTAACATAGAAGTAAGGTGAGCTATTTCAAAAGCAAATCCCTATGGTCAGCCGGACATCATGCCGCCTGTAGTTGTTAGGCTGAGTGTTGCAGCACTCAGTCCTTTTTATAGCTAGGTAAGATTAACTATAATTATACATGAACATTGAATGCTATGCTATTAATTAACTGAAATGTTACTCGTTTTAGCGTTTATTTCCTAGATTGGGTCATAAGGAGTATTTTGGAAAAGATATGAAAGAAGAGGATCTCTCTGATGAAGAGAGATCCTCTTCTTTTGTATCTTATAACGAACAATTAAATGCGCTTTAGTTATATAAGGATAGCGATAATATTGAAGAACCAATGTTTGTTCTTTATTTGACAAAAAAATACAAAAAAAGCCGCTTGTTCTTTATAATGTACGGTGGTAAATTTATACTATAAAAACAATTCATAGAAAATTTTATAAATAAAGAAACCTGAATGGAGGCTGACTCATGCCATTAGTAAGGATGAAACGGATTTGGACACCTTTAACGTTAATTGGGATTAAGTTATCAAAAGATGATGAGGGATCGTATTATGTAAGGTTTTGGAGTTCAAATTTAAAGAAAATTAGCTAAGAAAAGACAAGCGAAATCAAAGCTTGTCTTTTCTTGCAATTTTTAGATTCGAAAGGTTTGAATTGATTCTTGAAGTTCCTCGGCCACTTTAGCTAGAGCCATAGAGGATGCGGCAATTTCCTCCATCGTTGCTAGTTGCTCTTGGGAGGAAGCAGAGCTATCTTGACTCGCAGCCACGTTTTTTTCTGAAACAGACTTAACGATCTCAACAGACTCAACGACATGTGTACTAACACTCGTCATTTCTTGGATTGATGTGGAGACCTCATGTACTTTTTTGGTAACAGCTTCGATGCTCTCCTGGATCTCAGCAAAGGTTCTTGTCACTTGATTTGTGGACTTGAGGCCGGTCTCAACGCGGGTTGTTCCATCCTCCATTGATGCAATAACATGATGGGTTTCTTTTTGAATTTCGGTAATCATTGAATGGATTTTCGCTGCTGACTCTTTTGATTCTTCTGCAAGCTTTCGGACCTCATCTGCAACAACAGCAAAGCCTTTTCCATATTGACCCGCACGAGCAGCTTCGATCGCAGCATTTAGGGCAAGAAGATTTGTTTGCTCGGCAATGCCTGTAATGAGATGAACAATATCACTAATCTCAGCAGACTTTGCTCCAAGTTTTTTAACAGATGCCGAAGTGTTCGATACCGCTTCAGAAATACTATGCATTTGCTCATTAACAAGCTCAATAACGTTAGAGCCATTGGTTGTATGATCTGCAGCCTGTTCGGAAAAATTCGCCATTTCTTGGCTGCTACTAGCAATTTGACTCATACTAGCTGACATTTGTTCAACAGCAGCGGAGACCTCATTTAGTTGTTGCAACTGCTGTTCTGCACCCTCTGCTGATTCTAAAGCAAGCTTCGCCATTTGCTCAGTCGCATCGGTGCTTTGTTCAGCGCTTGCTGATAGCTCTTCAGAACTAGCAGACACTTGCTGGCTCGTATCTGTTGTTTGTTGAACAAGTTGGCGTAAGTTGGTCTGCATTTGATTCATCCCAGATGCAAGAACGCCTAGCTCATCTTTCGACTTAATCGAAAGAGCATCCCCACTTAAATCACCTTCAGCGACCTGATGAAGTCGAGTGACTATTTTATTAATGGCAGTTGTTAAATAACGGCTGAATAAGAACGAATAGATAATGGCAGCGAGTAGAATAACAACAGAACCGATAATAATTGTCGTTCTCGTTGTCGTGAAGTTACTTTTACCTTCTTCAAGTAGCTTCATTGCTTCTTGATCGTTAATGGTAACGAGCTGGACAAGGTCCAAAGCCGCTGTCTTATACAGATCTCCGCCTGCTCGAATTCCTACTAATGCTTCTTCGTACTGTCCTGCGACAATTAGTTCTCTGTTGTTTTGAACACGGACTTCAAATAATCCCCAGTCCTTCTTAAAACGATTAAGTGCTTCTTCCTCTTCAACCGTTAATTTTGTCTTACCATAATTACCTACAATAACGTTAATTTGTTCTAAATTAGCTACAGCTTGCTCTGTCATCGTAGCATCTTCGTTCAAAACGGCTTGTACCATTGATAAGCGTGTATTTTCTGTCAATCTATTAATCTCAGCCAAGTACGCTGTCGGCACGAGACGATCATCATACAATTCAACCGAACCATGATGCAAATCTTTCATTGTTGAAATAGTATAAAAAAGCAAACAGGTAAAAACGATAATAATAGTGACAAATGATAGTAAAATCTTTTTCTGCAGATTCATGTTAGCACCTCATTAATTGGATTTACCTTAATTATAGTGAGGACATCTAGTTAATTATGTGATCGAAATCACAGTTTTGGATAGGTGTGATAGAATTTTGTTATTTTTTTTGTGCATAAATGTTTATTTATGGGAAGAGTCATCGTTATGTGGCTCTTTTTTTGTTTTTTTATAGAAATGAAAAGCTGAGGCTCATAAAAGTGTTGATTCGGCTCATAAGTCTGCTGATCTCGCTCATAAAAGTAACAATCCGGCTCATAAGTAACTAGAGCCCGCTCATAAGCCTCATCAATCCAACGATTATCAGCCGAAATCTGATGAGAGGGATCGTCATCTTTGCAGAAGCTAGCATATTGGCTGGATTTTGAGATTAATTGTATTTATAGAAGAACTTTTGTTGAATGAAAAGCCAGCCGAAAAGCTGAGGCTCATAAAAATGTTGATTCGGCTCATATTCTGCTGATCTCGCTCATAAAAAGAGCAATCCGGCTCATAAGTACCTAGAACCCGCTCATAAGCCTCATCAATCCAACGGTTGGCAGCTGAAATCTGGCTGAGAGGGCTTGTCATCTTTGCAGAAGCTAGCAAATTGGCTGAATTTTGAGATTAATTGTATTTATAGAAGAACTTTTGTTGAATGAAAAGCCAGCCGAAAAGCTGAGGCTCATAAAAGTGTTGATTCGGCTCATAAGTAACTAGAGCCCGCTCATAAGCCTCATCAATCCAACGATTATCAGCCGAAATCTGATGAGAGGAATCGTCATCTTTGCAAAAGCTAGCATATTGGCTGGATTTTGAGATTAATTGTATTTATAGAAGAACTTTTGTTGAATGAAAAGCCAGCCGAAAAGCTGAGGCTCATAAAAATGTTGATTCGGCTCATAAGTCTGCTGATCTCGCTCATAAAAAGAGCAATCCGGCTCATAAGTACCTAGAGCCCGCTCATAAGCCTCATCAATCCAACGATTATCAGCCAAAATCTGGCTGAGAGGGATCATCATCTTTGCAGAAGCTAGCATATTGGCTGGATTTTAAGATTAATTGTATTTATAGAAGAACTTTTGTTGAATGAAAAGCCAGCCAAATAGCTGCGGCTCATAAGTCTGCTGATCTCGCTCAAAAAAATCACAATCCTGCTCATAACTAACCTGATCCCGCTCATACCACTCTTCCCATCCACACTTCACAACAGCCAATCCACTAAAATGCAACCAAACCATTTCAATTTCGTATAGAATGAAGAAGAGTGTTAACTGTTTACAACGTTATAATGGGAAGAAAAGGTTTATAATTGTTAAATGGGAGGAGGAATGGTATGTATTTTTTTCTTAGACTTAGTCTTGGATTAATTAGAATGAGGAATCTCACACTTTTTATTACAACAGCGGGTTTTATTTTATTGAGTACCGTGATTATGTATGCTCTTGAACCGGACACTTTTGAGAGCTTGCTGAATACCTTTTATTTTGTGATGACGACGTTCACAACGGTTGGGTATGGTGATTATTCACCTGTGACGATGCCGGCAAAATTGTACTCGGTGTTTATGTTTTTGATAGGAATTGGTTTGCTTGGGGTTGTGATTGGAAAGATTGTGGATTCCTTCGCGATTTTAAGAAAGTTAAGAGAGGAAGGGAAGGTAACGTATATGGATGAGCGTCATATTATTATTATCGGCTGGAACAAGAAGTCAGAGTCTGCCCTTCAAGAGATTCTCGATTCTGATGAGAAGGTCGAGGTTATTATTATTGATAATTTACCGGTAGCTCCATTCGATTTAAGTGATAACCGGATTCATTATATTCAAGGAGATGCGACTTCTCAGGAACCTTATGTTAAGGCGAATTTAGAGAAAGCAAGTGCGGTTATTGTTTTTGCTGATGATACCATTCAAGAGCCCTCGTTGAAGGATGCGAAGACATTACTTATTGCAATCACAATTGAGCGTTTGGCACCACATGTACATACGACTGTTGAAGTGATGACGGAAAAGAATATTTCTAATTTTCATCATGTCAAAGTTGATGAATTTATCCTAGCCCAGGAAACGATTTCGCGGTTAGCGGTACGTTCAGCGTTATACAAAGGGGTCAGTCAAGTGTATTCACAGCTAATTAGTCGACAGCATGGAGAGGATCTATTTCAGCTTTCTAAGAAACCACAATGGCTGACATATAATGATGCTTTTCAGGATTTGTTAAGCCAAGGGGCGACATTAATTGCAGATCGAAATCAAATGGATATTAACCGAAGACTAAATGAGAAGATTCCCGAGGAGGCCGTCCTTTAT
Source organism: Halalkalibacter suaedae (assembly GCF_017939705.1). GTDB lineage: Bacteria > Bacillota > Bacilli > Bacillales > Bacillaceae_D > Halalkalibacter > Halalkalibacter suaedae. Next base: position 634,638 of record NZ_JAGKSQ010000001.1, on the reverse strand, counting down.
ATCATTTGTAATAAGGAAACGTATCAGAAGCTTAAACTCACTTCTAATTAGAAAAAAATGAAACAAAGCGGATCAGACCGCTTTGTTTTATTTTTCGTATAGTTCAATGGGAAGATCATCTGGATCATGAAAAAAGGTATATCTTTTTCCAGTACCTGGATCGATCCGGATTGGTTCAGGCATAATCTGATTTTGGTGCAGCTCCGCAACTGCTTCTTCAATATTATCCACTTCAAAAGCTAAATGCCGAAGTCCTCTTGCTTCAGGGTAGCTTAGACGTCGCGGGCTGTCAGGGAAAGAGAATAGTTCAATTTGGTATTGACCGTTCACAGCCAAATCTAGTTTATACGAATTTCTATCTTCTCGGTATGTCTCATTAATTATCGTTAATCCAAGATTCGTAACATAAAAGCGTTTTGATAGTTCGTAGTTTGAACAGATAATGGCTATATGGTGGACCTTATTTAATTTCATTTAATATTCCTCCCAAGTTTGCTGAAATAGGTCATTGGGATTAAATTTCAACGAATTAAACGGAATTCCCTTTATTTTAAAAAGATAATAGTATAATAGATGGTAACAATAATTGGCAGGTGAGTACAGATGGCAACAGGATATGAACAAGCGGTAGAGGATTTATTATGGTTTTCTACTAAGCTTGTTGGCACGCGAACCCTTTTTGTTAGTCATATTGAAGAAACATTTAAGATTATAAAGGTATTTAATCATAAAGGCTGTGCGATTGAGGAAGGAATGGAATTACCTATCGACGATGCGTTATGAAACCTTATCCCTTCAGGTGGTCGTGAACCACTTATTATAAATGATACAAAAGAAGATCAACGTGCAAGGGTGTTGGAGTCTATTTATTCAGCTAATATCGGTTCGTATCTAGGGGTGCCAGTCTATTTGTCAAATGGTACATTGTTCGGCACCGTATGTGCGATAGATCCAGATCCTTACGCCTTTACAAGTGAAGAAATTGAGGGTATGAAAAGAGTGTCTTCAATACTTTCTGTTATTATCGAAAATGCAACGAGATCGAGCTATGACACTCATGAGGACAAGCTAATGAGGTTAGAGAAATTAGCTCTTCTTGGACAGCTATCAGCAGGGTTAGCACATGAGTTGCGAAACCCGATGCAATCAGTAAGGGGATTTGTACAATTTTTGTTTGAGGAACAAAATCATCATTATAAAGACATTGTCCTAACTGAATTAGATCGAATGAATCAATTGGTTAATGATTTTCTTATGGCTACCCAGCCGACTGCTCCGAAAAAAGAAAAATCCGTGCTGGAGGAGATTGTTGAAGAAACGGTTGAGCTTATTAGAGGCGAAGCACACTTGTATAATGTGGAGGTCCATTTTGTTCCAGAAACGAAGACTACAATAGTCTTTGTTGATCAATCACAGATTAAGCAAGTGCTCATCAATTTACTGAAAAATGCGATGGAGGCTGTCGGGGAAGCATTGGGCAAAATAATAGTCTCAACGAAAAGGATTAATCAAGAAACGGTTGTCATTGAAGTGATTGACAACGGTGTGGGGATTTCAATGACGATTATTGAAAGAATTGGTGAACCTTTTTTCTCAACAAAAGACGAGGGCACAGGACTAGGCTTATCGATTTCCAAAAGGATAATCCAAGAACACCAAGGAATGATCGAGTTTAAAAATACTCAAGCAGGAACAAAGGTAAGTGTTACACTACCAGTTGTCTCGTGATGAGGAGGTTGCTTTTCGGTATTCTTTTAAACGGGAGTTCTCTATAGTATGATGAGATGATACAGCAAGAAGAAAGAGTAAAAGAGGGAATTAAGATGGTCTTTAATTACTGTCCAAGTTGTGGAACGAAAAGAGAGAATCAATCAATGGTTTGTCAGGAATGTCAGTTTGTCTTTCCTGAAACTGAAGAGGTTCAAGAAGAACTTATTGATTCATCAACACGTGAGTGGCGATCCTATTCAAAGGGAATAAGAAGTTCGACGATTTTTTCGATTGTCTCTTATGTCACGAATATACTATTCGTCTTATGTTATGTATGGATGTATTTTGTTTGTAGGGAAATGCTTGAACGTGGAGAATTTGAACTATTACAAATCACATTATCAGTTATTGTTGCAATTCTATTTTACATACCTTCTGCTTTAGTGTATTACCGCCAAGGAGGCTATGCATTTTGGATATCGGCAGGGTTCAATATCTTATTTATTGTCCCTAGTGTTGGTTTATTTCTTCAATTTAAGAGCTTTTATAATGAGGTTGGTTATATGGCAGAGGGGTTTACGACTTTGATTTTCGTTGCAATGGCCCCAGTGGTGTTTGCATCTCTTATGACGATTAGCCACATAATCATTATTTCTATTCGATTTATAAATAAGAAGACACAATGAAAAAGATACTTCGTAAGTATCTTTTTTTTTTGTGTATTTTAAGCTTTTCTATTATATTAAAAAAGTAAAAATAGGTTTTATTCTGTTGGATCAAATAGCAGAAAATGTTTATATAGCACTCTGTACAGTGGGATTATTTAACATTGTTAAACGATTCAAAAGATGATAATATGCTTTAGTGGTATGCTGAAATAAAGTATCGGTAGAGGGAAGCAGACATTGGCTTTAGGGCAACCTACTATCTTGTTGATAAATTAGAGGAGGTTAACTATTTTGGAGGTCACTATTTATTCGTTAATTCCCCCAATTCTAGCACTTCTATTAGTGATTGTTACAAAAAAAGTGTTAGTTTCACTAGGTATTGGATCGATTGTTGGTGCATTAATGGTTAATCAGTTTAACCCGATTGATGCGGCAGCGCAGATTTATGCAATTGTGCTGGGAATTATTTTTGATTTTGAGGTAGAGGAGACAAGCTTTGCCAATGTAACGAACGCGATTATTGATAATCAATTTGCGATTAATACATGGGAATTTTACATTATTATTTTCTTATTTTTATTAGGGATGATGGCTGCTTTAATTACAAGATCAGGTGGTAGCCGAGCATTTGGTGAATGGGCAATGAAGCGTGTCAAAACACGTGTTGGTGCTCAAATGCTTACGGTCTTTTTAGGTATTATTATTTTTATTGATGATTATTTTAATAGTTTGACGGTCGGAAATGTCAGCCGACCAATCACAGATCGTCACGGCATCTCGCGTGCAAAGCTGGCTTATCTTGTTGATTCAACGGCTGCTCCAATGTGTGTGATTGCCCCTGTTTCTAGCTGGGGTGCCTATATTATCGCCATTATCGCCGGTATTCTCACGACTCATTCGATTACAGATTATGGTGCACTTGAAGCATTTATGATTATGGTTCCTATGAATATCTATGCGATTGTTGCAATTGTGCTAGTTCTCGCTGTCGTTTGGTTCAAGCTCGATATTGGAGCGATGAAAACACATGAAGAACGAGCGATGAAGGGTGACTTATTTAACCCAGCACTTGGCCCCATTCCAGGTGCACAAGAGGATATTCAAGCGAGTAGTAGCGGTAGAGTTGGTGATTTAGTTTGGCCGATCATTGCGTTAATCGTTGGAACCGTCTTGTTTATGGTTGTAACTGGCATGCAAGCAATTGAAGGTCAACTATCCCTATTAGCTGTATTTGAGAATACAGATGTGGCGTCTTCTCTAGTATACGGTGGATTATTTGGGTTAGTTGTCGCACTTTTACTTTCGGTATTTAAGCCAAAAGCAAACGAAGGCACATCTTTACCATCAGCACTTATCATTGGTTTTAAGTCAATGCTGCCGGCTGTTTATATTTTAATTTTTGCATGGACGATTATCTCAATCATTGATGCACTAGGAACTGGTGAGTATTTAGCGCTTGTTGTTGAGCGTGCGAATTTTAATCCGATGTTCTTACCTGTTGTGCTATTTGTTATTGCTGGGTTTGCAGCATTTACGACTGGTACTTCATGGGGAACGTTTGGATTGCTTCTCCCAATTGCTGCTCAAATGGCTGTTACGTTGGATGTGACGTTGCTTTTACCGATGATGGCTGCTGTTCTAGCTGGCTCTATTTTCGGTGATCATTGTTCACCGATCTCAGACACGACGATTCTGTCATCGACTGGAGCGGGAAGCCATCATATTGATCATGTTGTCACCCAGCTTCCATATGCATTAATCACAGCAGGGATTTCGATCATTTCTTATCTAGTATTAGGATTCACAGCAAGTGTAATGTTGAGTCTACTCGTTGCGTTCGGACTTGTTGGGCTTGTGATTATTGTCTTAAAGAGAATAGCTATTACAGCATAATTAGAAAAGACTAGGACAAAAGTGTTTGAAACGACGTGAGTTACGAACAAAGATAGATAGTGTGTGGATACACCGCTACTGAAATATACTTCGCTTTCCGCGGGAAGCCGGTGAGCCTCCTCGTGCTTCGCACTGCGGGGTCTCACCTTTGGCTTTTGGATCCCGCAGGAGTCTACGTATATTTCATCCGCTACGTAATTGCTTTGTTCGGAATGTCAGTCAGCCACTTTAGCTATTTCTCAGACTATACAAAACTCCGTTGAGAGAATTAATCTCAACGGAGTTTTTTTATAAATCCACTCTATGTCGTTGACTTCACTAGAGGAAGGGTGTTTCTCTAGTGGCAATTTACTTCTATTCCAACTTTGGTTTAATACCCGTTCATTTAGTCATGTATTTAACAGATTCAGAATCTTTGAGCTGTCTAAATATATCCCTTATTAAGGAGGGGTTAGAAAGTAAGTGAGTTCTCATATATCCTCTGATAAAGCGGACGGGATGGGAGGGCCGACTCCTGCAGGAGGAAAGGGCAGGTTGAAATCCACCGGCAAAGCCGGTTAGTTCAACGCCCGCCTGCGGAAAGCGTGCCCCCCATCCCGGTAGCGGAGTCGAAGCATTGAATCACGGCATTATAGAGATCCTTGAATACACAAAAAATGGAGACTCTATTCAGAGTCTCCGTCCTTACTATGTTTAAAATAGGTTACTTGATTCTTTCCGCTTGCTTTTGACTGATACAGTGCTTTGTCTGCATATCTTAGCACTTGATATGGATCGGAATCATCGGTTGGCCAGAAGGCGATGCCGATGCTGCAACTAATTGTCACTTCTACGCCTTCTATCAGAACGGGTTCGTTAAGCTTTGTATTTATACAATCGCTCACATCGGTAACCTTCTCTAGCTGAGTAGCATCGTCTAATTCTAAAATAATCACAAACTCATCCCCACCTTGGCGAGAGATGAAAGCATCGGTACAGCTTTGAATTCTTGTGGCGACAATCTTCAATAATTCGTCGCCGTGGTGGTGCCCATGATCGTCATTAACACGCTTAAAGCCGTCCAGATCCAAATAGATAAAGGCAAACTGCTTATTTCCTGCTGCTTCTTTTTGCTCACTAACATATTGATCAAGGGCAAAGCGATTTGGAAGACCTGTTAATTTATCGAGTTGAGCGATTTCTTCCATTTTCCCTAACTCAGATTTAGTTTGAGTCAACGTTGTAATTAAATTTCTTAATGAGGTTGATAGAATTTCAATATCTCTGATTCTTCTTATGACAGGAATATCTACCTTTTCACCATTCTTTAGTCTTTCAGAAGCAACTACTAATTGCCTTAGTGGATTAGAGATTATGCCCGCTAAATACCAGCCTAAACAGCCAAAGAATAGACAGGATAGAGAACCAATTAAAATAATAGTATCTCTTAGTTCCTTTACGCTAGAAAAAGCAACATCAACAGGCTGACGAACGAGAACAGTCCAATCCAAGCCAGGGTAATTTAAGAAACCATCGGCTAGATCATAGCCTGTTAAGTAGTCTTTTCCATCAGGCCATTCTTCAACTGACCAGTGATTAGAACCTTTTTGTGCTGCTTTCACTGCTTTAAGATCAAGAGATTGTCCGATCATTTCCTCAGGGCCTAACAGAACGGTATTGTCTTTTTTACTTACGATAAAAACATCAAGATTTTCTTCTTCTTGTTTAATTGGCTGGATTACTGATTTTTGTACTTCATCCGCCCAAGCCCAGCTTAGATGGACCGCGAGAACACCGACGAATTCATTGTCTTTGTTAAAGATAGGGGAGCTGATATCGACAAACTCTAATGGCTCACCAGATGGATTTGGCAGGTACTCTGCTAGTAGGACTGCTTCATGCACGTCACCTATGAATGTCTGTTCTTGTGCTTCAAGAAACACTGGTCTTTCGGAAATATCAGTCCCCAGCAGAATATCGCCAGTTGAAGCCCGAACAATTCCGGCTGCATCGGTGTAGCCAATCCATGAAAAGGAGGGGAAATTCGTTTGTAACTCCTCAAGTAAATGGTCAATTTCTTCAAAATCTGTTCCTTCTTGAAACGTTTTAAATTGACTAAAGACCGTAATTTCACCATATCTTGACCACATAAAATGATCTAATTGGTTTGACATCTGATTTGCTCTTTCGGTAAGGGAGTCACTTATATAACGTTCAACATTTTGACTAGATTCCGAATTAATTGTGAAACCAATGACAAGCGTAAAGACAATCACGAAGATAGAGAAAATCAAAACAAAATAAGTGCGTAGGTTAATAGACATGCGAGTTTACTCCTAATAATAAATTCATCTTCTCATTTTAACAGAAAGATTATTTATTAGTAGGGTAAATAGTCATAGCCTTATACTCTTTCAAACGAAGACAGTATCCTTTTATAACTTTTATTATAAAAAGCGGTTCTCTTAACGTGTGAACAAAAGTCATTGTAGTTAAAACACTCGAAACGAATAAGCTAATTGATGTATAATGGAAAAGAGTGTATGTGGAAGATTTAAAACTGAAAGAGAGTGTTTATTATGGGTCGTAAATGGAATAACATTAAAGAAAAGAAAGCATCGAAGGATGCAAATACGAGTCGTATTTATGCAAAGTTCGGTCGAGAGATCTATGTAGTCGCAAAGCAGGGAGAACCAGATCCAGAGTCTAACCAGGCATTACGTTTTGTGTTAGAGCGTGCAAAGACATATAACGTACCAAAGGCGATTATTGAACGTGCGATTGAAAAGGCTAAGGGTGGTTCAGAAGAAAATTATGATGAGCTTCGATATGAAGGCTTCGGTCCGAATGGTTCAATGATTATCGTTGATGCCCTAACAAATAACGTGAATCGTACTGCTGCCGAGGTCCGTTCAGCATTTGGTAAAAACGGAGGGAATATGGGCGTAAGTGGCTCTGTTGCCTATATGTTTGATGCAACCGCTGTTATCGGGGTTGAAGGAAAGAATGCAGATGAAGTTCTTGAGCTATTAATGGAAGCGGATGTTGACGTAAGGGACATTTTAGAAGAGGAAGATTCTGTGATCGTTTACGCTGATCCTGAGCAATTTCACGCGGTCCAAGAAGCGTTTAAGAGCGTAGGTGTAACAGACTTCACTGTAGCTGAACTAACGATGCTTGCACAAAATGATGTGACTTTACCAGCAGATGCACAAGAACAATTTGAGAAATTGATTGATGCATTAGAGGATCTTGAGGACGTTGGGCAAGTGTATCATAATGTTGATTTAGGTGAATAAAAAAGATGTCCCGGTTAGCTGGGACATCTTTTTTTCACTATAAGAGTATGTTCAAGATTCATCTAAAGACCGAGGCAATGGTTTCGTTCGCTACGCGTCTTGAGATGAGAAGACCACTCATCTCAAGACTTTAAAAAAAGGTAGCGACTACACTCATTGCTTAGAGTATATCCAAAAAGGAAAACCACTCTTTTTGAATATACTCTATAAAACCATTGCGGCAACCCATCCAAAAATAAAGAGAGGAATGTTAAAGTGCAGGAAGGTTGGCACACATGTATCCCAAATATGATTATGCTGGCCATCGGCATTTAAACCAGCAGTTGGACCGAGCGTACTGTCGGATGCCGGGGCACCCGCGTCACCTAACGCACCTGCTGTTCCAATTAGTGCGATGATCGCAAGTGGTGAAAAGCCTGCAGCCATACCTAGTGGCACAAAAAGGGTAGCAATAATCGGGATCGTTGCGAATGATGAACCAATTCCCATTGTAATGAATAATCCGATAACGAGCATTAGCAAAGCGGCAGCTGCTTGGCTTTCGCCAACGATACTAGCTGTTTGCGTAACGAGTAAATCGACATGTCCGGTTTCGCGAATTACCGCAGCAAATCCAGAAGCGGTAAGCATGACAAATGAAATAAATGCCATCATCTTCATTCCCTCTGTCACGACATGGTCTGATTCCTTCCATTTTAAAACGCCGCTTCCGATTAGAACAACTAATCCTGCTAATGCAGCAATAATCATCGATTCAGATATAGTCTGGACAACTAACGTAGCGACAATAGCTAGAATCGCTGCAGTAATCGACCAGGCTGTAAAGGATTGTGTCTGTTCACTTGAACCAATGATTGCTCTATCTTCGTAATGACGATCTTTCCGATACGTAACAAAAACGGCAAACAACAATCCGACGATAAGTCCAATTGTTGGGATCAACATCGCCTGTGGAATTTGAGCAAGCTCAATTGTCATCCCGTTTTCCTCCATATTGTCGGCAACAATTCCGTGGAAAATAGCTCCGAAACCATACGGTAAGAAGATGTAAGGTGCAGTCAAACCAAATGTTAGAATTGTCGCCACAGCTCGGCGATCAACACCTAATTGATTCAATAAATTAAGAATCGGCGGAATTAAAATTGGGATGAAAGCAATATGAATTGGAACTATATTTTGAGAGAAACATGAGATTAATGCGAGTAAGAAGAAAATAAGTGCTTTAGATAGAAGCTTTTTCTTAGAGTCTCCTTTTTTCCCAACGAGACGAATCACTCCATTCACCATCACCTCGGGTAAACCAGTCCTTGCAATAGCCACAGCGAAGGCTCCAAGTAAGGCGTAACTAATCGCTACTGTTGCACTACCACCTAATCCTTCACTAAATATTGAAACAGTCTGGTCAAAACCAAGTCCACCAATTAATCCACCGGCCAAAGCACCAATCGCTAAGGCGATGACAACATGTACGCGAACTAAGCTAAGTATTAACATAATAAGAACGGCAATGATAACCGCATTCATTCTAAATCAACTCCATATCCTTTATTCTGTTAAATCACTAATGGATGAAAGCAACTATATTAACCTAACATTATACTAATATATTGTCAATGTACGGATTTTCCAAAGTGAGCATAGGATAACTAGTAAATGCTTGAAGATAGTTGGGAGTGATTGAATGATTCCAACACTAAACAACGCAGTTATTGATGGGATCTTAATTGGATTAAGTATCTTTCTTACAGCCTATATCCTCAAAAAAATGGTCCATTGGATTTTTCGGAAATTGGATTTAACGAGTGATGATAAAAATCGAACAATCGAAACCTTGCTGAAGTCAGTACTGAACTATCTAGCATTGATTTGTTTTATCATTTATCTGTTGATGCCTTATGTCAACATTGCGGACATGTTAGCTGGTGCAGGTGTTATTGGTATTGTAGTCGGTATTATTTTGCGAAGTGTTGTCAAAGACATTTTTATAGGGTTAATTCGATTATATGAAAAGCAATTTATAGTTGGAGATTTTGTAACGATCAACGGTGTGTATCGGGGAGAAATTGTCAATATTCGTGTAAGGTTCATTACGATTCGTGAATGGTCAGGTAACTTATTTATGATCAATCATAATCGAATTGAAATGATCCATAAGCATAGCCGAGACCAGATGACCATTACTGAAAGAATTACTGTTCATTATCAGGAAAACCCTGAAAAAGTCTCAAGAGTCCTCAAATCAGTTTGCGAGAGAGTGACAATGAAACACAAGCGGTTATTGCAGGTTGATGACGATGGGAATTTAATTCAACCATTTGAGTTATATGGAATTACGGCAGTGAATAATAATTATCATGGGGTCGAATATATGATAACTGCTACTGTAAAGTCAGAGTGGTATTTTGAGGCTGCAAAAGTGATTCGCTATGAAGTGGTGAAAGCAATGTACGAAGCAAAGATAAAATTAGGGGCAGAATTTTTTAGTTCAATTTATTCATAGACTGACTAACGCTGGAAAGTCATTTAATTTTTCATTGAATGATATAGTTCATTAATTTTAAAAGCTAGTAAATCTTCGTTGTTCAAAGATTTACTAGCTAGCCTTTTCTATTAATTCAGCTATTAGTACATAACGTTCTGGTGCGGACCCGACAAAATTAAAAGGATAACAGGTTGAGACTGTCAAAGTAGCTGTAGGCTTTGGAACAATGACTGTTCGGTCATCGGCATCAACAATGCGAACTTTCCTTACTTTGTATGTGTACTCCCCTGTGGCAGTCTTTACAATAAGAAGATCGTTAAGGCCCACTTCACCAAGCCTTCTAAAAACGGTATCACGATGACCTGAGAGAACAGAATTATCATCTATTCCTGGTAATACACTACCTGCATAGTGTCCTACCCCTTTCTCTAGCTCATCTTCATCAGTACCATGGTAAATTGGTAGAGTTGCTTCAAGCCTTGGAATATAAAGTTCACCCATTAAATCACCTTTTTCAGGGATTTCAGGATAAGGAGAGTCAATTTCATTTTTAATTAATTTTGTGTTAACTTGATCGTCAAAGGATCCGGTATCGTCTATTTCAATCTCGTTAGTTACATCATATGTTTTATATATTAGGTAACCCTTGAGAAAGGTATAGAGATTACTAGTTGAGAACCATAGTCCTCCAACGATTAATAACGAACATATGCAAAGAAGAATGAATCGCTTCATCCTTCTTCTGTGATTTCTTTGCTTTCTCAAACTATACACCTGTCATCTTAAATCGACGATATAAGAATAGACCAATTGTAACAATGAATAATCCAGCCAAGGCATTATTTAAATATGGAGTAGCTGTTTTTGGAAGCTTAGCCCCTTTTTCAGTCTTAGTTACTGGTGTAGATTTAGATGAAGTATCTTTTTGTTTTGTAATCACTTCTTCTGTTGTTTTTAGATCCTTTCCTGTTTCCTTAATAATCTCTGAACCGAACATTTCAGCTGTAAAAAGGAAATCTGCAAGAAAGTCACCTTGTTTATTAGTAATCTCGATTAATAGGCTATAGCCATTGATTTCAGTAATGGTTAAAAGGGTCTCTAAGTTGACTTCTTCTTTGTTATTATCCTTAACTAAATAATAAGTAGTGTCAAGTTCAAGGACATCTAGTAATTGGGTGAAGATATCGATAAGTTCTGCTATTTGTTCGGCTGAAAGCTCATCTGCAGCTTCAAATTCTTCAAAGGCAATCATTCGATCAGATAAATTAATTAACTGTTCTAGAAATGCAGGATCTTCATAATCAAGTGATTCCAAGTGTTCTAAAAGACGATTCACTTCTTCCTCTGTTAATCCGATCTCGTCAAATAAGTCGGAGATAAGCTCCAAATCAATCTCTTCTAAGTAATCATCACCATAAAGGTAAAAATCAATTGCCCATTCTAAATCTTCAATATACTCATAGGACTCTAAACTGTCATCGTTTTCCGTAAGTAATTCGTTTAGGTCATCTATAGTTAATTCATATTGATCCAAAAGTTGCTGTAAATTTTCATCAGTGATTGGAGTTAAGTTATAAAAGTACAGGTCCATGTCAAGGTCATCTACAAACAGGTAGACGTCTATAATTGCTTGTCCTTCTTCTAATTCTCCATTTTCAATAAGTAAGTTTGTTGCCTCTTCAAGAGTTAATTCATAGCTAACTAACAAATCAATCAAATTCTCATTCGTTAGAATTGGTCCAAGAAATTCCTTGAGTTCATCAATATCCTCGAAATCAACAAGGGACGAATCATAGAAATCAAGGTGCTCCTCAAGTTCAACCTCAGTTAACCCAAGTTCGGCCAAATATTCTTGTAAATCACTTTCTAGTAGTGCAGCAAAGCTAGAAGATGGAAATACTAGTAAACCTAAGACAAACAAAATAGACATGAAAAAGCCTTTCACATAACATTCCTCCTGGAAAATATTTTAAATTCTAGAATATTATAATCTTTCATTTGGAAAATATCTATAATTTTTTTTGATAAAAAAAAGCCATTGAGGAGTAAGTTCCTCAATGACTTTTTTAAACTAGTGTACTAGTTTTTATTGTTTCTGAAATTCTAGAAATAATCGATTCAACCGCATGCTCGTCCTTCATGAGATCATAATCTTCAATGTTTAAGCGGAGTACAGGGCATGAATTAAATGAAGCAATCCACTTTTCGTAGCGACCATGCATTTCCTGCCAATAGGAAAGAGGGGTTTGCTGCTCCATTTCGCGCCCGCGCTCATGAATGCGATCAATAATGCTTTCAATGCTTCCTTCAATGTAGATAAGAATATCTGGATGAGGGAAATATGGCGTCATGACCATCGCCTCAAAGAGACTAGTATATGTCTCAAAATCAACCTTAGTCATTGTGCCTTTGTCTGCGTGCATCTGTGCAAAGATCCCTGTATCTTCATAGATTGATCGATCTTGAACAAAGCCCCCACCTTGCTCAAACATGCGTTTCTGTTCCTTGAAACGTTCAGCTAAAAAGTAAATCTGTAAATGAAAGCTCCAGCGTTCAAAATCGGCATAGAACTTATCTAAATAAGGGTTATGATCAACATTCTCAAACGATGTCTGAAAACCAAGGGCTTTTGCCAGTGATGTCGTCATCGTTGATTTTCCAACACCCACCGTACCAGCAATCGTAATCACTGCATTTTCTGGAATGTTGTATTTATCGCGTAGGTTCAAATGAACTCGCTCCTTTCGCCAGTTCGTTGTTTATAATCGTAATAATTTCTTCTAGATCCTGAGGACGCTGGACAAAGTCATAAACATCACCGTCAATTTTAATAATCGGTGTTTCTGGGTACAGTTGACTCCATTCGAACATCGCCGTTTCGTAGTCCATTGATAGCTGTTTTAAATAATTAGGATCCATTTTCTGTTCCATCTCACGTCCGCGTAGCTTAATACGATCAAGTAGAGTAGGTAAGCTAGCATTTAAATAGATAATCATATTTGGCTTAGGCATATCAACCGTTAAAATATCATAAATACTCTTATATTTCCCATATTGTGAAGCAGAAAGAGTGCGCTTAGCGAAAATAATATTTTTATAAATATGGTAGTCAGCCACGACAGGTATTTCATTATCGATATAGTTCTTTTTAATATCTTCTAGCTGCTTATATCGATTACAAAGAAAGAACATTTCTGTTTGAAAGCTCCACTCTTCGATGTTTTCATAGAATTTTGTTAAAAAGGGATTTTCATCAACGATTTCCTTTAATAGATGAAACTGGTATTGTGCTGCAACTGCCTTTGCAAGCGACGTCTTGCCAACACCGATCGGACCCTCAATTGCAATAAAGGGGACATGACCCATTAAAAGCCCTCCTTCTATAATAGATAAGCGTTATTGTACCATGCTCACTGCGAGCAAACCATATATTTGTCGATTTTTAGAAAAGTCGATGTATTTCAAATAATGATCGACCATAAAAATAGCCTGCTAGGAGAGTTTTTCTCTTAGCAGGCTATCGGATAATTTTTTCAAAGATTATAATTTATCGTTAATCTCTACACCATCTGGTCTGTAATGAATTTTAATATTAGACATTACTTCTGTTGCTCCTGTTTGAATACTTACTTGCTGAGCATGCTCTATTAACTCAAAAACTTCAGGTAATCTTCCTTCAACAACAGTTTCCATTGGTCCAATATGATACTTTAGACCAGACTCTTTTACAAGATCGACGATTTCAGGAATCATTCCATCGGTGTTCATATCTTTTCCGTTCGGTAACACTTGAATTCCGGCAGTAACAGTTGCCATTTGATCATCATCCTTTCTTGAGTGCGTCTATTTATCAATACCCGTGTGTATAGCTTTTAAACAAAGTGGATAGACTATTATTTTAAATGATCTTGGGGATATGAAATTTTATTCGGTAAATATCCTTACAAACTTTGTCAACTATTAAAATTTTCGTATTATTCTATTAATTACAAAAGGCATTTTTACTATGTATAGTTTCGCGAAACTGATAATAGGCTATATAACGAAAAGGAAAGGGTGTATCTAATGGAAAGAAATCATTCAAAAAAACATTATCTAGCTGAAATTGATTATAAAAACTGCTCCGAAAGATGGAGCTGGGATATTTATATCGTAGCAAATGAAAATCAAGAATACTTAGGGAAGGCACTTGCTCCAGGAAAAGGAGTAGAAATTCCGTGGACGTTACTCGGCCAAAAGGATTATTTAGGAGAGATGATAGAGATATGTGAGGAATTAATGCCAAAGTAATTAAATAACGTTAAAGAAAGTATCGAAAAAGATACTTTCTTTTTTTTTCGTCAAAAAAAGCTAAAGGAGTTCGCAAACTTATGGCGTAACATTTACTGAGCATGGAGCGTAGAAGTTGATGGGCTTGGATGCCTCGCTCAATCTGAATGAAATGCTAATATAAATGGTGTTTTTGTGATTGTCAGGTAATTTAACAAGAAAAATTGAAATATTACTAGTTTTTTACAAGCTACTAAATTATTATTATAAGTATATTTCAAATTATTTCGCTTTTCTAAAATTAAAAAAAGCGAAGAAACTATTAATCTAGATTAACTAGGGGAGGTGAATGTTAACTATAGCTTTTTGGAGTTAAAAAAAGAGAGGGGAAACGTATCGTGCCAAAAAAATTAAAACCAGTATTTAAAGTTTTCTTAGTAGCTGTTATTTTGCTATCAAATTTCAGTTTCCTAGCTACTAGTGGACAAGCACAAGGAATGTCGCTTGATCTTCCTGCTCGTGCTGCGATGTCGACAGTTGGTGAGAAGGTTGAGATTGATAACGACCTACTTGCCAATACGTATAAAAGCACAGACGAAGTTCGTATTGTTGTTGAATTAGAAGAGAACCCGGGTCTTACATATGCAGTGAACGCCGGGGTGAAATATGACGAATTATCAGCTGCAAAACAAGAGGAAATTGAAACAGATGCTTTGGCTGTTCAAGAGCAAGTGAAGTCCTCAATCGAAAGCAATAATGTTGATATGGATTATATTCATAACTTCACTGCAGCATATAACGGTTTCAGTGGTACGGTTCAGTTCGCTGATCTTAAAGTAATTGAAGGATTGAGCGGAGTTAAGGCAGTTCATATTGTAAATGAATATGAGCGTCCAGAAGTATCGACTGAAATGAAATATAGTAAGGGTATGGTCAACGCTCAAAAAACTTGGGATGAGTTTGGCTATAAAGGTGAAGGGATGGTTATCGGTATTATCGATACTGGTATTGATCCAAGTCACCGTGACATGATCCTAAGTGAAGGAACAGACTATAAAATCACTGAAGAGGACGTAGAAGCAAGTGACGCTCCTGGTAAATGGTTTACTGAGAAAGTTCCTTATGGCTACAACTATATTGATAAGAGCTTTGATATCTTAGATCAAGTGTCTTCAGCTTCTCACGGTATGCATGTAGGTGGTACATCTGCTGCGAATGGTGATGAAGAAAATGGCGGTATTAAAGGGGTAGCTCCAGAAGCGCAGCTGCTTGCCCTAAAGGTATTTGGTAACGATCCGATGATTCAAACGACATATGGTGATATTTATGTTAAGGCAATCGACGATGCTATCAAATTAGGGGTTGACGTATTAAATTTAAGTTTAGGTGCAACTGCGGCATTTGTTAATGCAGAGGACCCTGAACAAAAAGCGATCCGTATTGCACAGGAAAGTGGAGTGGTTGCTTCAATTTCTGCAGGTAACTCTGCACATTTCTCTAATGGATATGCTGCTGCAAATCCATATGCTTCAAATCCGGATATCGGGTTAACTGGTTCTCCTTCTTTATCTAATGAATCTGTCTCTGTAGCTTCAAGTGAAAATAGCTACATCGAAATGGAAGCGTTGGAATTTACTGCAAGTAATGGAGATAAAGGATTGATTCCATATCTTTCAGCTGGAAATGTTCATCCAACTGAACTGACTGGTGAGTATGAAATTGTAGATGCAGGCTTAGGTGCTCCGGCTGACTTTGAAGGTAAAGATGTTCAAGGTAAGATTGCTCTTATCCAGCGTGGATCATATGCATTTGTTGATAAGTCATTGGCTGCACAAGCTGCTGGTGCTGTCGGTTCTATTATTTACAATAACGTTGCTGGTTTCATCTCAATGGCATCAAGTAACGAAATTACAATTCCGCACGTCTCTATCGGTAAATCAGAAGGGGATGCGTTAGTTGAGCGTCTTACTAATGGCGAAACAGTAACAATGAAGTTTGAAGAAGGTGCTGCAACGACTACACTCAACCCAGAAGCTGGTTCGATGTCTTCATTTACTTCATGGGGTGTAACTCCGAACTTAGACTTTAAGCCTGAGATTACAGCTCCAGGTGGTAATATTCTTTCTACACTTGAAGATAACTCTTATGGTTTGATGAGTGGTACTTCAATGGCTGCACCGCACGTAGCTGGTGGTTCTGCATTAATCCTTGAACGTATCGATGCTGAATTTGGTGTAAATGGTACAGAACGTGCACTACTTGCGAAGAATATTTTAATGAATACAGCAACACCATTAAAGGATCTTAGTTACGTAAATGATGTGCTTGGATGGAATAACTACTATTCTCCACGTCGTCAAGGGGCTGGACAAATGGATTTACATGCAGCAAGCACAACACCTGCATATGTCGTAAATCCGGAAGATGGTGTGGCGAAGGTTGCACTTAAAGAAGTAACAGATCATGTGACATTTAAGTTAGATGTTACAAACTTCAGTGATGAAACAGTCCAATACGATGTTGAAAAGACATTGCAAACAGATCTAGCTGTCTCTGGAGAGCTCGGTTTTAATCCAAGTGAGCTTGAAGCAGCTCCAATTGTTGATGCAGAAGTGAAACACACCGTGGGTGGTCAAGTTGTTCAATATGTAACAGTAACACCTGGTAGCACAGTTACTGTAGATTTTGAAATTGATTTATCTGCAGCGAAAATGCAAAACATTTTAGAGGGAACAGAAGAATCGCTTAAGGAAAACTTTGAAAATGGGTATTTTGTCGAAGGTTTTGTTACTTTTGTTGATCCAACTGATACAAATCCTTCATTAAGCGTACCATTTGTTGGTTTCAATGGTGATTGGGATCAAGCTCCTGTTGTTGACGCCCCGCACTACGATGAAAACACGTTTTATGGTACTACTGGAATGATTACTAACACGGACTTGCGCTTAGGCTTTAAGCCGGGGCCTGAGGGAACAAACAACTACGCTGGTGCAGAAGAGCGTCTTGCATTCTCACCTTCGTTAAACAGCATTATGCCTTACCTTTCTTTCTTAAGAAATGCGAAAGAAGTACAGTATAATGTTTTGGATAAGGATGGTAAACACTTACGAACGATCACGACTCAAAAAGATGTTAGTAAGAACTTCGACCAAACTAGATCAACCAATCTTGTTGGTGCTGCGGCTTGGGATGGAAAAGTGAAAAATAAGGTAGTTGAAGACGGCATCTATATTTATGAAATTAAAGCAAAAGTTGATTTTTCGGATGCTGAGTGGCAAAAACTTCAGTTTCCAATTCATGTGGATACAGTAGCTCCTGTTGTCGAAGTTGACTACGATGCAGAAAGCGAAGTGTTAACATGGAGTGCAGAGGATGCACAAAGTGGAGTTTCTCACTTTGATATCCTAGTTAATGGGACAAGTATTTTAGGTAAAGATGAGGTTATCCCTTCAAATGAAACAAATAATTATCAAGTAGATTTAACAGATGTACCAACAGGTGCAACTATTACTGTCAAAGCGACAGATTTTGCTCGTAATGATGGAGTTGGTGAAGTTAAAGGAATTGGTGATAATTCTATGCCGCTTCTATTTATCACACATCCATCGACTTTAGGTTACTATAATACGCAAGAAGTACCTGTACAGGGTTATGTAACAAATGCCTCTGAAATTAAGGTAGTTACTGTCGCAGGTGAAGAATTTCCTGTAACGTACGATGCGGATACTAATCGTTACAATTTCAGTGGGACTGTAAACGTTGAAGCAGACGGGGTATATGATATTAAGATTGAAACAGTGGACGTTGCTGGTAACGAAGCACATCTTAACAGACAGATTATAGTGGATTCACAAGAACCTGTTATTGAAGTTTCTGCACCAACTAACACAACTGAAGAAGAAGCAACACTAAGTATTACACTGAAGGATAATTTCGATGAGCTTCGTTTCTCAATCGATGGTTCTGAAGTATTGTATGAAGAGTTCAAATCACCATACGAGATGCGCTCAATCGAACGTGCTGTTGAACAAACGGTTTCTCTAGAATCTGGTGAAAATACATTTGAATTAGTTTTAACAGACGTTGCAGGTAACGAAACAGTTAAGAACGTAACAATTAATAAAGTATCCGGTGTCGATGAAGTGGTTAGTCGTCTTTCTGGAGCTACTCGTTTTGAAACTGCAGTTGAAACTAGTAAAGCTGGCTGGGAAACTGCGAGTACAGTTGTACTTGTTAATTCTAATAGCTATGCAGATGCGTTAGCAGGTTTACCGCTTGCTTACAAAAATGATGCTCCGGTATTGTTAACAAGTACTGGTTCATTAAATGCAGCAACTTCTGCTGAGATTACTAGACTTGGTGCAGAGAAAGTTATTGTTCTCGGTGGTACAGCAGTAGTTAGTGAAGATGTTGTATCTGAATTAGAGGCACTTAATCTTGAAGTAGAACGTATTTCAGGTGCAAATCGTTACGAAACAGCTGAGCAAATCGCTAAGCAGGTTGCACCAAATGGTACAGACAAAGCAGTTGTAGTAAATGGATTTGACTTCCCAGATGCTCTTTCCATTGCACCGTACGCTGCAAAAGCTGGTATGCCAATTTTATTAGCTAACAAAAATGAAATTCAATATTCAACTGTTCGTACGCTTGATCGTCTTGGTGTAGATGAGACGTTTGTGATCGGTGGTACAGCTGTTGTTGGTAATGAAGTAACGGAAATGGTTCCTGGAGCTGTTCGAATTTCGGGGTCAACTCGTTATGAAACAAACCTGGCAGTAATCGAGAAATTTGCTTCTGATGCAGATCAAACCTTTGTTGCAACTGGCAAGAACTTTGCAGATGCTTTAACAGGTTCTGCTTTAGCTGCTAAACACAACACAGGAATCGTCCTTGTTGGTAATGATTTATCTGCTGAAGTAGCTGATTATATTACTGGTAACTCATTCCGTAATGTAACAGTTTTCGGTGGTGAAGGTGCCATAAGTGCAAAAGTGTTAGAAGATCTTAAAACATTATATAGTGGTCTTAACTAATACTATTTTCAAAAAACAGCTTACCTACGGGTGAGCTGTTTTTTATTTTCTTTTTCTCTACCTATAGCAAGAAGATGTCATCTACATATTCTTAGTATAAGTGCTCTGTTATTTGCCAAGAATCCTTAGAAAAGGAGGAAAAGGTGATGAATGAAGAAGGAAACCTTTTTAAAGGCTTATTATGGGGTAGTTTATTAAGTATCCCTTTGTGGGTATCATTGTTTGGCTGGATCAAGGTATTTAGTAAACTACATTAAGGAGGCAATGCTTACTCCGGTTGGTACGTTGTTAGGATAATCACTCACTTGGCTGAACTGGAGGGAGGACAACTATTTGAATCACTCCATTAACTAAATACTACACTCTATTGTCTAACTTCTGTAATGGTCAACACAGATGAATCTAGAACAATATAGAAATAATGATGATGTGCTTTCTGCTTAATAATTAGCGATGGCTATTCTTATTAAGTTTATCTAAGAAATGATGTAAACGTAGTTGAAAAATACTTTAAATAAAATTTTTATTATTAGTATCCGACCTTGCCAAACGAATCTCAAAAGGAGATAATGTAATAGTAGATTAGTTATTCATCTTAATTAATAGTGGTATTTAAGTGAGTGTGATAAATAATGAAAATATGTTTTCTTTCGGGAGCCTCTGTCATACATACAGTTAGATGGGTTAATGCGATGGCAGAAAGAGGTCATGAAGTAACTCTAATATCTCTTCACGCTCCTTCAATGAACAAGTTCCATAAAGATGTTAAAGTGATACATTTGAAATTCTCGTTACCGATTGGATACTATATTGCCTCAAGAAAAGTTAGAAGGATTTTGGAGGAAGTTAATCCAGATATTGTTAATGCTCACTTTGCTAGTGGTTACGGAACTTTATCAAGACTAACTAATTTTAAGCCAACACTGCTTTCTGTATGGGGGAGTGATGTTTTTTCGTTTCCTACAAAGAGTAAGTTAAAACAACGGATCCTTAAAAAGAACCTGTTAGCTGCTACTCTTATCGCTTCGACAAGTGAAGTGATGAAGGAGAAAACGGAGTCTCTTGTCAATCATAGCAAACCAATTGCTTTAACTCCTTTTGGTGTAGATATTGAGCGATTTAAACGAGTGGATACGTTTAAAAACAACGAAGATATTGTTATTGGAACGATAAAGACTTTAGAAGAGATTTATGGTGTCAATTATCTGATAGAAGCGGTTGGGAAATTGGTAGATAGGCTCAATAAAGAGGGACATACACAAACTGCAAAGCGAATTAGGCTTCTCATTGTAGGAGAGGGGAGTCAATATGAAGATTTGCAAACCCTAGCCGTGTCTAATAATATTAGTTCAATTACAACGTTTACTGGAGCTGTGCCTCATGAAGAGGTGCCTAAATACTTAAATAAGATTGATGTTTTTTGTGCACTGAGTTTACAAGAAAGCTTTGGCGTGGCTGTAATTGAGGCCTCTTCTTGTGAGATACCTGTTATAGTTTCAAATGTAGGTGGACTGCCAGAAGTAGTGCTAGATGGAGAAACAGGATTTGTTGTTGAAAGTAAGAATAGCTCTATGGTAGCTGCTCGGTTATATGAATATGTAATGGATCAGTCCTTGCGAGAAGCGATGGGCAAGAAAGGTAGAGAGCTTGTCAAAAGGAAATACAATTGGACAGACAACATTATTGAGATGGAGAATTTATATAAAAGTTTAGTTAATAGAAAAGAGGTCAATTCTTTATGAATTGACCTCTTTTTTCGCTAAAAATAAACATATTTACCTACTATTCATCAAAGCTTTTAATAGATATAATAAAATCACGAATGAAATTTGTAGAATTTTATCATTACAAGGAGGGGGATTATGCAAGTTAGACTGAAAAAACACCTTCCCTTTTTACTTATAGTAGTTACATTGGGACTACTATTTGGGGTAGGACAAGTCTCGGCAAATCAGACAATTGAACGAATTTCTAGTAGTGATCGATTAGGAACAGCGATTGAAATCTCAAAAAAAGGTTGGACAACTAGTCCTACAGTTATCCTGGCCCGGTCAGATCACCCAGCTGATGCTTTGGCTGCAGCAGGATTAGTCGCTACTAAGAATGCACCGATTCTGCTAACAGATAGTGATCAGTTAGATAGTCGAATTATTAATGAAATTAGACGTCTAAAAGCTACACAGGTTTATCTACTTGGCGGAACAATGGCGATAAGTAGTACTGTTGAAGAGAAACTAAAGAATGAGTTCAATGTGAAGAGGATATCAGGAAAAGAACGCTTCACAACAGCTTATGAAATAAACAAAGAGGCTGGACTATTATCAAATGACACGGCGATTATTGTGAATGGGAAAACCGTTGCAGATGCACTTTCTGCTTCAAGTGTTGCAGCGAATAAAGGCTTCCCTATTTATTTGGCTGATCAAAACCGACTACCGGTTGATCTACCTCAATCTGTTAGGAATGTCCTAATATTTGGCGGGACGGCAGCTATCAGTCAGTCATTTGAAAATAGTTTAGTATCTCGGGGCTTAAAGATTACTCGTATTTCAGGTTCTGATCGATATGAGACAAGCATTAAAGTGGCTCAATGGGCAGGACTCTCGGGTGATGCTAATATTCTTGTTCGAGGAACGTCAGTGAAAAATAGTGGAGAGGATTACCCTGACGCTGTTGCAGCATCAGGTCTCGCAAAGCGATTACAAGCTCCTATTATTCTAACGCATCCGACTAATCCATCATCAAAGGTGATTGACTATTTATCAAACTCTAATCAACGAACAACTATTTTAGGAGGAACTGCAGCAGTTAGTGCCTCAATAGTTGATCGGATACAGAATGCAAACCAACCTCAAACGGTTCAATATGGTACTGTAAAGGTAAGTAGTACTTTAAATGTAAGAAATGCACCTGTTTCTGGTGATCGTATAGGTGCACTATCGAATGGAACTAAAGTAGAGATTCACGAAGTAATTGGAGGTTGGGCTAAGATTAAATATGGTTCAGGCTGGGGCTATATTAGTCTGACCTATGTTACAATTTCGCAACCATCTTCTTCTTCTCCAGTAGCTGGTGAAATTATTGCGATTGATGCTGGTCATGGCGGTAAGGATGGTGGGGCAGCTTACGACGGAATTGTCGAGAAAGAACTAGTACTTGATGTTGCTTTAAGAGTAGAAAAGAAACTTGAGGCTCAAGGTGCACGTGTTGTAATGACGCGTAGAGACGATACATTTATTGAACTAGTGAATCGAGCGAAAATTGCTAATGAAGCGAATGCAAGTTCGTTTATTAGTATCCACGCAAATGGTTTTCGTTTAGAATCAGCCAATGGAACGGAGACGTATTGGTCTAAGGATAATAATTCTAAGGAACTTGCAACACTAATTCAAAATCTATTATACCAAGAGCTAGGTACGACTAATAGAGGGGTTAAGTCGAACGATTACTCTGTTTTGAGAAACACGAAAATGCCAGCGGTTCTTGTAGAATTAGGTTTTCTCTCTAACAAAAGTGATTCAGATAAGCTTAAAACGACTAAATATCGAGAAAAAGCGGCAAATGCCATTTATGAAGGTATTGTTGAATATTACAGAAAAAGGTAATTTATTAGATGTTAGAAAGGGTTTGAGCCCTTTCTAGCATCTTTTTTTGGATGAGTATGACACAATGTGTCTAAATTGTAATGTAAATGTAACCTACCAGAGTAATAGGTTTGATAGAATGAACATAGTAAATTAGTAGGGAGTGTTCGTTTGTGTCAAAAAAATTACTATCACTAATTATAGCGTTTACATTGATTCTAACTACATTAGCTTTTCCTATACATAGTTTTGCAAATACGCAAGTAAATACAGTTATGTCAACGGCTAATAGTTTAATAGGCACTCCGTATCGTTGGGGCGGAACATCGCCTTCAGGATTTGATTGCTCTGGATTTATGAGTTATGTATTTAACAAAGCAGGAGTATCTCTTCCTCGAACAACAATTGACCAGTATAAAGCAGGGACTTTTGTTAGTAAAACTGATCTACAACCAGGCGATGCTGTATTCTTCAAGAACACTTACCGTCAAGGTATATCACATGCTGGAATTTACGTAGGAGATAACCACTTTATTCATGCGTCAAGCTCAGGTGTCGTTAAAACATCATTAAATAATCCATATTGGAGTCCTAAATATCACGGTGCAAAAAGATACATTAAACCAGTTGCGGTTAAGCCAGTAGCAAAACCGGTAGAAACGAAACCAGCAGAAACTCAGCCTGTTACTACAAAACCTCAAAGTGCTGAAGAACAAATTATTGATACTCAAATTGAATTAACTACCTTAAAGGGTTCTACAAGAGAAACAACTGCTGTTGAGATCTCTAAAGAAATATACCCAAATGGGTTCGATCCTAAACATCAATATAAAACAGTAATTGTTGCTACAGCGTATGAATTTGCAGATGCATTATCAGCAGCTCCACTAGCGGCTAAATATGATAATGCTCCTATACTGTTAACGGAAGCAAATAAATTAAATAGTAATGTTGCTACTGAGATCAGACGTCTAAAGGCTGAAAAGGTTATAGTGTTAGGAGGAGAACAAGCTGTATCAACACAGGCCCTTCAAGAAGCTGAACAGATTGTTGGAAAAGGAAATGTTTCAAGAATATCTGGTAGCACTCGCTATGAGACGAATGAAAAGATCAACAATCAAGTTGGAGAAGTAGAAGGGTATTTTGTTGTCTCAGGACAAGAGCCAGCAGACGCATTGTCAGCAGCTCCGATTGCTGCACAAAATAATTGGGCGATCGTTCTAACAAACAAAAACAATATTAACTCAGAAACGATTGAGGCACTAGAAGGAAAGAAGATTAGTGTCCTTGGTGGTGAGGCGGCTATTTCTAATCAAGTATATAATCAGTTAGAAGTCGAAGCAGCAACTATTAATCGTCTGTCTGGAAAGAATCGCTATGAAACCTTATCAGCGGTGCTAAATGAATTCGAAACAAACATGGATAAGATATACATGGCAACGGGTAAAAACTTCCCTGATGCATTATCAGCAGCTTCACTTGTTAATGCGACTGATGGAACATTGCTTTTAATTGGTGATTCGGTTGATAACAGTTTAGACCAATATATTACTAGCTCAAATCCTAACAATTTATATATTATTGGTGGAGTCGTATCTAATAAAGCAATTAACTCATTTCTACGTTTAGCTAATTAATATAGAAGAAGCTGTCTCTTTTTCAGAGACAGCTTCTTTTTAAGTTGGGCAGTTCTTCCAGTCCAACCGTTAAAATTCTCTTTGATAGAATTCTATATTGATAGTAAACTAATGTAAGTGTGATATGATTGAGAAACGATAGAATGGAGGGCTTTATCTTTGAAAAAAATAGGTATAATCCTTATTATATTTCTTTCAGTTTTTATCGTTTCTAATGTTGGACTGGCTACAGAAGAAGAGATCGTAATAAAAAAGAAAACGGTTAGTTCCTATCAGTCAACAGAAGTAAATGAAGATTATGACATGTTTGAATTCATCTCGGTAGACGAAGCTGACTACCAGGACCAGCTCGATAAATGGGAGAATGATCCCGAAGTTGAGTATGTTGAAGAAGAGATTTTCTATGAGTATACAAATGTTAATGATACTTATTTTGATTATCAGCTCAAAGATTTTTCATTACTGAATGTTACAGAGGCATGGTCACTCTATCGTCCAGCACATCAATCGATTGTTGCTGTTCTAGACTCGGGCGTTAATATTAACCATCCAGATTTAAAAGAGAAAATCTATAAGCCATTTAATGTCTATGACAGTACGAATATAGTAACTGATTTTGTTGGGCATGGTACACATGTAGCAGGTCTAGTTGGTGCACAAACTAATAATGGAATAGGAATTGCTGCAATTGCAAAGGACGTTCTCATAATGCCTGTCAAAGTTGGAGATAAACGAGGGGCTAGTAATGCGAACATCGTAAAAGGGATTCAGTACGCTGCCCAAAACGGTGCGACGATCATCAATCTCAGCTTAGGTGGCTATGATTACTCAAAAGCAATACATGATGCGGTAAAGGCTGCAACAGAGCAAGGGATATTAATTATCGCCTCTGCTGGAAATGACGGTGTACAGAATAAGATGTATCCTGCTGCGTACCCGGAAGTTCTTTCAGTTGGAGCGGTTAATAGTTCAAATAAGCAGTTGGCTCCTTTTTCAAACTTTGGAGACTGGGTGAATATTAAGGCACCGGGAGTGAATCTATACAGTACTTGTGTGAAGGGGACGATGGAACCTTTTACGGAATGTCAGAGTTCAAACCCATACCTATACTCCTCAGGAACAAGTATGGCTAGCCCTCTTGTGGCTTCAGTTGCTGCGATGCTTAAGAATCAAGCCCCGTCGCTATCTAACAAACAAAATCGGTACCTTTTGGAAGCGAGCGCACAATCAGATATTATTAATGCCCAATTAGCAAATGACCGTCTGCATACAGAAAGTCGCATATCTGGAAAGACTTCATCTGAAACAGCACTTGCTCTGGCGAAATACGGGTGGCAGACTATAGGCGAAACCGAGCTAATAGCTAATGATCCAAAATTGAATCCAACGTTATCTTTAAAACAAGGAAGATACATTGTTTTGGCTAGTAATCAGTCGTTTCCAGATAGCTTGGCAGCGAGTGGATTAGCAGCAAAGCTAGACTCTCCTATTGCCTTAACCCGTTCTAATTCAATTGATGCAGAGTTAATAGAGGCTCTCTCTGAATATCAAGTAACGGATATAATTATTGTTGGAGGAAAAGCGGCGATAACAGAAGAAGTCGAAACTAGCTTGCGTGATTCGGGCTTTGGTGTACATCGTATAAGTGGTTCAAATCGATATGAAACAGCAACAATGATTAACAATTATGTCGCAAGGCAAAATGGTGAGGTTATTATTGCATCAGGACAGAATTATCCAGATGCACTGTCCATCTCTGCGTATGCGGCTAAGTTAGGAATCCCAATCGTATTTGTTGAGAAAGATCGCATTCCGCATGATACGAAGGCATTTTTACAAAAATACCAATTTAACCGTGCTTATGTAATAGGGGGGACTGCAGCTATTTCTGATTCGACTATGAAACAATTACCTAATCCAATTCGTATTTCGGGAACTGATCGATACGAAACGAATATAAAGGTTCATAATTATTTTAAGAATGAGTTAGGTGAAAAGAAAGGATATTTACTTACAACTGGACGTAAATTTCCAGATGCGTTAGCCGGTGGGATGGTTTCCGCAAAAGAATCAATGCCGATTCTTCTAGTAGAACCTAACCGTCTTCCAAGTAAAGTAAAATCATATTTAAAGACTGAAGTGGAAAATAGTTCTACCAAGCTTACGTTTCTTGCTATAGGAGGTAGAGACGCAATTTCAACGGATGTGAAGTGGCAAGTTGACCAAATTATCTATCAAGATTTTTATGATTTTAACACAAGTCAAGCTACAGATAAGGATTCGAGCCTATAGAGGTCTTTAAAAACAGTACCCTTTTTTACTTTTGTTTTGTGAAATCTATTTAGGTTTATTTCGGGTATTAAAAGTCATCATCATTACTATAGGCTCGAAACTATTCAGTAAAAAAAGCCTCCCGATTAAGGAGAGGCTTTTTCCGTTTATTCATTCCAAGTAGAGGTCATCCGTTCGCTAGCTTGCTGAAAATAAGTAGGTACGGATAGGTGGCCAATACTATAAAGATTATTTTCAGGTTCCCACACGCCATAAGCATCCAGCGCTTTTTGGTAGATACCCTTTGTCTCGTTGTCTTTAATGCTATTCGATTTGCTAGAGTCAATATTCCCCTGTTCCTGTATCGGGATATAGAAACGAGCTAGTGTATCCTTTGTAGAATGTTGAAACTGTTTTAGGGCAAGACCTGTAGCAGCATGATCAGGATGAGGGTCAAGTTCTGTAAATGCATGGTGCAGTTGAACGATTGAATCCTTATTGAACTGTTTGATCACGTCAACAACAGCATCGACTTCTAATCCACCGTCAGGCAAATCAAGAATATGTAACTGTTCGTCAGTAAGTCCTAATACATGCATCGATTTCCTAAATTCGTTCACCCGTGCCTCTCCGAATTGATCAACAGATATAGGCGGAGAACCTTCTTGTTCTAATTGCTTGTTTACTAATGTAATAGCGTTACTTGCCCTGCCTTGGGTTAGAAGGACAATTGAAACCTCTCGATTAGATTTGAGGTCATCTAGAATAGCGGGTCCGAAGCTTAAAATATCATCATCTGGGTGTGGGATGTAATAGATTGAATGCTCGTGTTGATTCGTACAACCAGTTAAAATAAATAATAACAGTAGAAAAAAGTAAAATTTCTGTTTCATTTTCAAGTCTCCTTGTTTAATAATAGCTAGAGTGGCTCCAAGATATTTTTAATAGAAAGGAAATACTATATGATACAAAAGCGCATTGAATCAATAGATGTCCTTCGGGGTTTTGTTGTTGTATTATCAGTTTTTGTAAGTGCACTCCCTTATGGAGGTTATCCCCTATTTAGACATGCAGAATGGTATGGATTAACGATCACTGACTTTATATTTCCAGCTTTCTTAACCCTTTTTGGAGTTGGTCTTGCGATTGCTAATTTCAAAGGTGTTAATTGGAAGAAATTAATGAGAAGAACGTTTTTGCTACTCCTTTTCGGGCTGCTATTTAATATGATTGTTTCATGGAGCATAGACATACATAATTTGCGCTTTACAGGTGTTCTGCAACTCTTTGCCATTGCTGGTCTATTTACCATTCTACTCACACGTCTTGTGACAAGGATACCGTATATCTTGTTACTTTCTATTAGTATAAGCACACTATATCTATTTTTCCTAATCGGAACAAGTCAGACATGTGGGGGACTCATTCCACAGGCAGACTGCCTAGCTAGTTTTAAAATTGATCGATTTCTATTTACTGACGTTCATCTATACCGAGCCGGTAGTAGTGGCTTTGATCCTGAAGGCTTCGTTAATATGATTTCTGCTTTAACAAATGTATTAGCCGGATATGCGATCGGATTAATTTTAATAAGAAAAGATATTAACAAAAAGACAATGACTCTCCTCTTGATTGGTGGTCTCTTTATCCTAATCGGCTGTGTCTTCTCTCAATGGATTGATTTTAACAAACGGATTTGGTCTCCGTCTTTTAGTTTAGTAACGACCGGGATGACATTGTTTCTTTTAGGTTGCTTGTATTGGTTAATAGATAAGAAGAACTTTTTAACAAAACAAAATCCTGTGGTCGTATATTTGACCGCATTTGGAAAGAATAGTTTACTTATTTATTTTGGTAAATTAATTTTACTAACTTTTGTTAGTAAAATCACATTGAATGTTATTGGCATGGATTCAACAATAGCTGATGTGCTACATCGGTTTGTCCCTTCAAAGGTAGGTTATGCTTTTCTATTTGTCCTTTTTTGGTCAGTTGTTGCTATTATCATGCATTTGAACAAAAAGTATGTAAAAGTCTAAAATAAGCCATTTTTGTCACTAGGACTTTACTCGTATTTAATCAATTAAGCTAGTCGAATCTAATAAACTAGTGATAGAATACGTAAAGAAGATGTAAAATGCTGTAGAAATGTAGAGTTACATCTAGAAAAGCTTTTAATAGGAGGAGAAACGTATTGCGGAAAAAACTTTTTGTATCTGTACTAGCCCTTTTAAGTATCTGTCTTATTGCGATTACAATTCATATTCCCTACACAGAAGCTGCTACTCCTGTAAGAGAAGTATCTGTTAAACTTAAAAACCATCTCGGAAATCAAAAGGATGTTAAGGTTAGTATTAAAGGAACATATGTCTTAACAGAAGATAACAAGGTAACGCTAACGTCAAATCAATCTTATACAGTAAGGCTCGAAAACAACCAATTGAACCTATATAGAGATAGTTCTAGAATTGCTAGCTCTTCTAGTTCTCTTACTGTTACTCCATCTGTATATGGTACGAGTAATGTGATTGAGATTAACGAACGTCCTTATTTAGGATCCATCACATTTACAAAAGAAGATGGGTATGTTAGACCTGTCAACAAACTCCCGTTAGAAGATTATCTAAAGGGTGTTGTTCCACACGAAATGCCAGCTAGCTGGAACGTCGAGGCGTTGAAGGCACAAGCAGTTGCAGCCAGAACCTATGCATTAGGTCATGGCTCGACAATCATTGATGATACGATTAGGTATCAAGTATATGGTGGTTATTTTTGGGGGAGTACATTATATAGAAACTCTAACACCGCCGTCGAGCAAACTGCCGATCAAGTATTACGGTATAATGGAAAACTAATTTCTGCTGTCTACTCATCAAGTAATGGTGGGCATACAGAGTCCAACTCTAATTATTGGGGCTCTACACAAGTTCCGTATCTAGATGCTAAACCGGATTCATTTGATCCAGTGAACAAATGGGCCTTTAGCTTGGACAAGCAACAAATTGATACAACTGGACTTGATTTAGCGAATCCTGATTCTTGGTGGAATTCGGTCTCTGAGAACCGAGACAACAGAAATGAACTAAATAATATTAAATCTTATATTAATTCAATGAGTGATTTCCGAAATACTAATTTGAAGATTGTTGGGATTCCTACACTATCAATTACTAACAAAAACACAAGTGGGAAGAGTACAAAGGGATCTATCCAGGTAGACTACTTTGTCCGAAATTCGGATGGTTCGTATCGAAGAGAGAATGGAGCAACCCTCTCTAGTGAGGATACAACGACCTTATCTGGGGCAACAAGATATGAAACAAGTGTAGCTGTAGCCAAGGAAGGATGGAATACGAGCTCAAACGTCATTATTGGACGTGGGGATCTACCTGTTGATGCTTTAGCAGGTAGTGTGTTAGCAGATAAATTAAATGCACCACTTTTATTAACGGACTCTGCTAAGATTTCATCTAGTGTATTAACTCAAATCAAGGAATTAAAAGCTTCAACTGTTTACTTACTTGGTGGGACAGCAGCAATTGATCCAAGTGTGCAGAAGACGTTAGAGACAAATGGTTTAACTGTGGAGCGTATTTCTGGATCTACTCGTTACGGGACATCGGTTACCATTGCAGAGAAGGTGAATGCTTCTTCGGAATTAATCATCACAAGTGGTTCAGCAACTTCTCCTGATGCTTTATCCATTGCATCTTATGCGGCAAGTCAACAAATCCCTATTTTGTTAACAGAAGCAAAAAGGTTGAGCAGTGAAGTAAAGGAATATGTTAAGAACAGCGGTGCTTCTACTATTTATGTAATTGGTGGAACAGCAGCAGTTTCTGATAATGTTATAGCAGAGCTAAAAGCATTGGGAATATCCTCAATTAAGCGTATTTCGGGCTCGGATCGATACCGGACAAGCTTGGCTATCGCGGATGAATTTAGTTTTGATAAGAGTAATGTGTTCCTTGCTAGAGGGGATGTCTTTATTGATGCTCTTCCTGGTGCAGTATT
Source organism: Halalkalibacter suaedae (assembly GCF_017939705.1). Taxonomy (GTDB): domain Bacteria; phylum Bacillota; class Bacilli; order Bacillales; family Bacillaceae_D; genus Halalkalibacter; species Halalkalibacter suaedae. The sequence continues at coordinate 603,799 of NZ_JAGKSQ010000001.1, read as the reverse complement.
AGCTGCTCAAAAAGGAGCTCCAGTAATCTTAACTCAAAAGGATGCATTTCCATCTGCATCACAGGCATGGCTTAAACAATTGGAATCTCGTCCACATATGTATTACCTAGGTGGAGAACAAGCAATAAGTACAGCTGCTAAAAATCAGATACATGCATCTCTTTTAGGAGATATTAAGAAGTATACTCTAAAGCTTGATAATGTTAACATCAGCACTTTACGCTCATTGATTGGTGGTTCGATTTTCAAAAGCTATCATATTGATAGTGTTACTGACCAAAGTGGCCGATTTACAGTTAATGGTAGAGGCTTTGGACACGCCGTTGGAATGAGTCAATACGGTGCTAATGAACGAGCTAAAGCTGGACATCAATATAATCAAATTCTTGAATTCTATTATCCTAAGACAAGTTTAGGAAAATAGCTAATAGTGATAGAAAGGTGTTTTGGAAGGTGAGAAAGCTCCCTTTTAGAACACCTTCTTTTTTTGAGGAAACTAACGTGGAATCAAGCAACAATTATAGTATAATGATTGTTATGACAAATTAAAGGAGTAACGCAAATGAGTACCAATCCCTTTTTCACGGTTATCATGCCAACGTATAACCGCTCGGCAATTATGAAAGAAGCGATAGAAAGTGTTTTGAAGCAAACATTTTCTGATTTTGAAATTATTGTGATTGATGATCATTCTACCGACGACACAGAAAAGGTTATAACAGACCTAAACGACGAAAGAATTATATATAAGAAAAACACACGTCAAAAAGGTGGAGGTGGTGCACGAAATGAAGGTATTTTTTCAGCTAAAGGTTCTTGGATTGCCTTTTTAGATGACGATGATGTTTGGCTTGAAGAGAAGCTAGAGAAGTTTTATGAAAGAATAGCTCAAGCAGATGCTGAAACAGGACTCGTCTATTCGGCGTTTACATATTACGATTTCAAACAGAGGAAAGAATTGAAACTCTATTCACATGGAAAAGAGGGTTGGATTCGAGATTCCTTACTTTATACGAATTGGATCGGGACATATAGTGCTGTGGCGATTGAATCAAAGCTACTAAAGGAGCTTGACGGACTTGATGAATCCTTTTCTTCTTACCAGGATTTAGAACTGTATGTTCGTGTATCCGAAAAGGCAAAAGTGGCTTTTATTAACCAATCATTAACCTTATATAGAGTAGACAATACAGATAACATTTCCAAAAGCTTTGAAAAAAAACTTAATGGTAACTTGAATTTTTATACTAAGTATAAAGAAGATATCCATAAAAATAAAAAAAACCTTCACCGTGTAAAATCACAGTTGTTCTTAAATGCCCTTGGTGCAAAGAACTGGAGCCTTGCCTATAAATCTATACCATGGACGCTCGCAGGAATTGTATTGGATCCAAAGAATATACTGATTGTCTCCAGAACACTAGTGCAACGCTTATTAAAGAAATAGAACTTATTGGTAGAGGAGAACAATTAATGTTATCAAGACACGCAATTGCTTATCTTTTCTCACACGGAATTCCTTCAATTATTGGTTTTATAAGTATTGTTGTTTATACAAATTTGCTTACACCTGAGCAGTACGGGGTATATGCAATAGTGTTTGCAATGGCCGCTGTAGTGAATTCAGTTATGTTTGAATGGTTAAGATTGAGCCTATTACGCTTTTATCCGAAATATGGGCATTCCCCTCAAGTGATTGAAACAGTGAAGCTTTCTTTTATGGCTATCATGGTTGTAACGGCTATTTTTTCATTACTTATTTTTGCTTTTTATGGTGAGCAATTTTCAGCTGTAAGTATAGGATTTATCCTATTACTTTCTTGGTCGCAATCATGGGCAAATATGAATTTATCGCTTGCACGTGCAGAGCTAGCACCTAAGAAATATGGAGTAATTGCCTTTAGTCGAGCTACACTTGGCTTTCTATTCGGGACGATTCTTATCTATTTAGGCTTTGGTGAACAAGGGCTACTTGCCGGCTTAATCATTGGTTTTTGGCTTGCTCTAATCTTACCAACAATTAAAACTTGGGGGCTTTCACTAAACGTAAAAGCTTTTGACAAATCCTTGTTAAAAGAATTCGCAAGCTATGGAACGCCATTAACACTAACGTTGTTGCTTGGAGTAATCATTCATAACTCGGATCGTTTAATCATCGATCATTTGCTCTCAAAAGCAGAAACGGGTATTTACGCAAGTACGTATGATTTAACAGAGCAATCGATTTTTACATTAATGATGATCATTAACTTGGCTGCTTTTCCTATTGCTATGAAAATGATGGAAGAGAAGGGTGAGAAGGCGGCTTATGATCAAGTTAAAAAGAACATCAGTCTACTATTTTTTATTGCTTTGCCCGCTGCAGGGGCTTTTATTGTATTAGGACCTAATATTATTTCTGTTTTATTAGGAGAAGGGTTCCAAAACCAAGGGCTTTTATTAGTTCCATTCATCGTAGTGGGTGCGTTATTAAAAGGCTTTAAACTGTATTGTGTGGATATAATGTTTCATATTCAAAGAAAAACAAAGCTTCAAATTATACCAGTTGTGATCGCTGCAATTGTTAATATTGTTTTAAACTTCATGTTAATTCCTCAGTATGGGATTGAAGGAGCAGCGTTTGCGACAGTCACAGCCTATCTCGTAGCAGTAATATCAGGTTGGCTCATTGTTCACTTTCAAATACACTCTATTCCAATTGCTTATATGGAATTAACCAAAATAGCTATTGCTACAGGTTTCATGTGTTTTGTTCTATCACTACTTCGAGGTTATTCAGGTTGGCAAATGCTAATTATACAAGTGGTTGTTGGATTAGGAGTCTACGTTATAGCGTGTCTATTACTAAATATACTTTCGGTAAGAGATCAAGTGTTAAGAAGGTTAAAAGAAAGATTTTAGACTTTCTTCAAACTCAATGCTAGGGTATTATAGAAGGTAAGGTGCTATAGAATGAATCGAGATGTACAGGTGAGGTTGATTATTAATGATTAGTATTATCATACCTACTTTAGGTTTAAGAAAAGATGAGCTTAATCGGCTGTTTACGAGTCTTGCCGATCAAACATCACAGGAATTTGAAGTTATCGTTGTATCACAAGGAAACCATGACACTGTATCAGAGTTACTTGCACATTATAAGTTTTCATATAAGCATATTGAGTTAAACCGCAAAGGATTGTCCTACGCAAGAAACATTGGGTTGGCTGAAGTCTCCGGTACTATTGTGACTTTTTCTGATGATGATTGTTGGTATGATAGGAATGCCTTTGAAAAAGTAATCGCCTTTTTTAACACTAATACCTCGGGGCTTGTATGTTATCAGATTTTTGACCCTGAACAAAATCTGTATTATAAGAATTATTCAGCAAAAAGTGAGTTAAATGTTAAATTAAGGCATTTGTTTCGAATCTCTTCTATTGAAATATTCGTGAATTTGAACGTTGTTGATAAAGGCAAGATTGCTTTTGATGAGGATTTTGGTTTAGGAGCGAAGTACCCCAGTGGAGAAGAAAATATTTTTCTTAATGACATGAGGCGGGCTGGATTCACAATAAGCTATCAACCGGATATTGTTGTCTATCACTTAAAACCAACTACCGAGTCAAGGTTGAATTACAGGACCTTTTTGAGTAAAGGGCCGTTGTTTAGAAGAATGTTTAATCTTCCTATAGGATTCGTCCTTCTAACAATGCTTTTCATAAAAAAAATAAATCATCTTGAAAAGCCTGTTAAATATTATCTAGATACGATTAAAGAACTTTTCGCATATAAATAAAAAAGATCTCCATTCTTACTACTAAGTTGTAGAAGGAAGGAGATCTTTTTTTTAATTAGAACCATAACGGGGAAACTCAAGCAAATCTAGTTTATAATAGCCATCCTCTTCAATCCAATCAGTATAATAGAGCATCTGTCCCCTAGGATTAAACCGAAATAATTCATCCTTTACAAGAATGTATCGAGTATGAGGAAATTCGGTTAATGTTTGCTGTAAATTGAGAAAATCATCTTCTTGAATGTTGCTGTTCTTTGATATTAAAGTAGAGAACATAGGCCAGTTAAGTTCCTGTATATTATTGCGTATGTAACTGTCTCCTTCTAGTGGAGTTCGAACAACTAATGTTTGATCCCCGCAACCTGTTAAGATAAAACAAATTATAATCAATATAGGTAAGAAAATGCGAACCTTCATAAAATCCCCCAAAATGTATTAGTAACTCAATTATAGTATTTAATTTGAAAAAATGAAATAAGTTTTCTTTACGAGATCGTGACAAGTGTTTTCCAGATAGAATGATTGTGATATGATTATTGAGCATAATAGAGATGAAAAGATGAGGTATCTAAATTGGCAAAATTAACTGACTTTCTTCAAAGCAATCTTGAAAAAATAATACTAGTTTTAATGGCCATTTTTATGTTTTTGGCACCGTTCTCTGTTTCAAGGATCTATCAAACATTGTTACCAGCTCCTACTTCTGTTCTTGTTACCTTTTTATCTGGATTTGGTTTGTTATTTTTGATTGTCTACTTTAAATACGTTAGTAAGCAATCGTCCCTACTAAACCCACTAGACAAAGAACAAAGAGCTTTTGTACTTGCGTTGTATATTCCAGGTCTTATCGCTATACTAGCAGGAGCATATAATTTAACTGTGGTTCTTTCTAGTGAATATGTTGAGTATTTTACGGCTTCACTGCCAACAAGAGTTATTAACATGTTGTTGTTTCTAATATTATTTGTGTGTTTTCTAAAATTCATCTCTTTGCTTTCAAATCAAACGCTTGAATCGATTGCTAAAGCCTATGTGTATGGAATTTTTGTAATTATTTTGTTTGGGATTTGGCAATTCCTACATTTCCTGATTGGATATCCAATGTTTACTCTAGACACACGTTCGTTTGTACATAGTGTTAACAGCGATGTTCTCTTTAATTTCCGTTTGACGTCTTTAACGGATGAACCAAGTTATCTTGTTCCATTTCTTATTGATGGATTATTAATTGCATTTTTCTTTTTTAAGAGTAAGCTGCGTTATTTTATTCAATTCTTCTTGCCAGGGATGTTTGTTCTTATCTTCTCCTTTGCAGTAAGTGGTTATGCTAATCTTGCAATGGTTATAGCCTTTATTGTTCTTATTTTAATTACTGCAAGAATGCCGAACAAAAAGAAAGTGTTCATTTACAGTTGCTATGGTTTAATCCCACTTATTATTATTGGATTATTTAATACAGGATTAGTTATGCAATTCCTAAGTCCAATCTTGGGAAGAGTGGAAACTATTTTTGATATTCAGCATCATAGCAGACTTTATATGCTTGTAATGCCTTTCTTCTGGCTGTTTGATTATTCGATTATCAATAGCATCTTTGGCTTTGGACCAGGTGGATATGAGTTCTTAAACCTAACTAAATTCCTTCATCATCGTGGTTCGGTTGCAGTGACATCAAATAATGTATTTATCGATATCTTGTTTGAACATGGGATATTTGGATTTATTGTTTTTACAACAATGTTTGTCACAATAGGTGTAAAACTATTTCTAAAACGGAACGAGAACAATTACTACCTTTATGCAATTATTTTATGGTTTCACTTAGCGGTTACATCATTATATCGGTCTGATTTTGCGTCGCCACGTTTCTGGGCAGTCATAATCATTATGTTTATCATAATGGAACTAGCCAAACGTCGTTCAGTAAAGACATCAATTAAATAAGGAGTGTTTGTTATGAAGGTGAAAAAAGCTATCATTCCAGCAGCCGGTTTAGGAACAAGATTTTTACCTGCAACGAAGGCACAGCCTAAAGAAATGTTGCCAATTGTAGATAGACCAACAATCCAATATATTATTGAAGAAGCAGTCGCTTCTGGCATTGAAGATATCCTGATCGTATCTGGACGTGGAAAGAGGGCAATTGAAGACCACTTTGACCGTTCACTTGAGCTCGAGGAAACATTACTGGCAAAGGGCAAGATTGAGCAGCTTGCGGAAGTGAAGGCCATTTCCGACATGGCAGATATCCATTATATTCGTCAAAAAGAACCTAAGGGACTAGGACATGCCATCTGGTGTGCACGTAAATTTGTCGGAGACGATCCGTTCGCTGTTATGCTTGGAGATGACATTGTTGTTTCTGAGGAACCATGTTTGAAGCAGTTAATCAATTTATTTGAAGAAAAGCAATCTACAGTAATTGGAGTACAAGAAGTCGAAAGAAGTTTATTATCGAACTATGGTGTGATTAACTATGGGACTAAGGATGGAGATATTTATACTGTTAATGGTCTTGTTGAAAAGCCGCCAATGGACGAGGCTCCATCTAATTTGGCCATTATGGGTAGATATGTGTTAACCCCGGCAATCTTTGATATCCTTAGTAATCAAACGCCAGGTGCAGGGAACGAGATCCAACTAACGGATGCCCTGCAACAGCTAACCTTTTCTCAGGATATGTATGCATATGCATTTAAAGGAAAGCGATATGACATCGGAAATAAGCTTGGCTTTGTCCAAGCAACAGTTGACTTTGCTCTTATGCGTGACGATCTAAAGGATTCTGTTAAAGAGTATTTGATAGAAAAAATGAAGGAACTTCAATAATAAACAAGGTTGATTGAGTATATGTCATTACTCAAAGGCAACAATGAACGGATAAGTGAACAATATTTCTAGAAGTAAGAGGATGTGTTTTTGGAATTTAGTTCCTTTGCACATCCTCATGTTTATGATTGGGTTTAGAGGAGAGAGGGTTTAATATGAAAATTGTAAAAAGGATATTTTGGATGGTATTACTAGTCTTTTTTTTAACAGGTTTCTTTTTTATGGACCAAACTGAAAGTATTAAATATCAAGATGAGCACGATATACCCGAATTAAGTCCAAACCAAAAACAAGAAATTATGACTTATATGGAAGTCGCTAAGTTCAAATTATATAAGCTTGAAAAAGAAGAGAATGAAGAGTCATCTCTTAAGACAAGAGAAGACTATGAAGAATATTTAAGTCGCTATTTCAGTGACCCTTTTTTAAGTGAGTTTGTAAACCATAAAATTCTTGAACAAACAGAAGGAGATGAAGAATACGATCAATTTATTAACCGATACGTGTCACTATCTTCAGATTTAAATCGTCCTATATATACACTGCTTGAACAAGATACAGAAGCAATGGTTTCATGGTACGACAGAGATAACAAGCTACGAGTAAATGTGATCGTAATTAGAGAGGCATCCCAGTGGAAGATCTCGAGTATTGAGTTTAAGGAGGAGTATCAAGATGGACAAAACTAACGAGAATCCTCTAGTTTCCATTATTACCCCTGTGTACAAGGCTGAATTATATATTGAGGGAATGATTGAATCTGTTCAAGCTCAAACGTATGAGAATTGGGAACTCATTATGGTTGATGACAAATCTCCAGATCGTTCAAGTCAAATCATCAAAAAGTATGCTGCAGAGGATAATCGAATCAGATTAATCAGTTTAAATGAAAATTCGGGTGCTGCTATTGCTCGAAACACAGCGATAGAAAATTCAAATGGAAAATACATTGCTTTTTTGGATAGTGATGATCAATGGCTTCCAGCTAAATTAACTAAGCAGATTCATTTTATGGAAACAAATCATATCGATTTCTCTTTTACGGAATACGAAAATATGACTGTAGACGGTGTAAGGACAGGAAAAGTAATTCATATCCCTGAGGTTATTGACTATGAAGGATTGTTAAGGAATACAATTATTGGATGTTTAACAGTAATGATTAATAGGGAAAAGGTCAAAGACATTAAGATGGTTAATATGCGGACAAGACAAGACTTCGTATTATGGTTGTCAATTTTGAAACGTGGCTACAAAGCATATGGCCTTCAAGAAAATTTAGCGCTTTATCGAAAAGGTGCCAACTCCATTTCTTCTAATAAGTTGAAGGCAGCTAAGCAAAATTGGTACGTATACAGAAAAATCGAGAAACTTTCGTTAATTAAGACAGTACGATGTTTTCTCTCCTATGCAATGAGCTCAGCACGTAAGCATATTTAGTACCTTTAATTGGGATTTTGGTGAATGTGGAATGATTAGTTCTTTATTTGGGACATTAAAAATATAGTCCCATACAACTAATATCATTTGTAACTTAATGAAAAAGTTTGTAATTATTCAGCCCGGACAAAATTTCTGTTGAAATCCCTGAAAGATAAGATTACTATGTATTAAGTGGTTTACGTTTTTAAATTGAAAGTAGGTGTAAGTTTGAGTCAGTTGGAGTTATATATTCTTGCCTTTTTTGTTGCTTTTACAGTATCGCTTCTTTCGACACCACTTGTGATTAAGTTTGCAAAAGCAATAGGCGCAGTTGATCAACCTGATTATCGGAAAGTTCATAAGCAAGTAATGCCTAGAATGGGTGGGATTGCTATTATTATAGGGACAATCGCTGGATTCCTAATTGTCCCAGTTGAATCACCATATATTACTTCTATTATTGTAGGAGCAGGAATTATTGTTATTGTTGGTTTATTGGATGATTTGTATACACTTTCTGCAAAATATAAGCTAATCGGCCAGTTATTGGCAGCGGGTATTGTTGTCATGTCTGGTCTTAGAATAGAATTAATCAATTTACCTTTTGATGTCCAGATTCAATTAGGATTTGTGCTAAGTGCAATTTTAACTGTACTATGGATTGTTGCCATAACTAATGCCATTAATTTAATTGATGGATTGGACGGGTTAGCAGCTGGTGTATCAACAATTGCTCTAGCTTCAATCCTAGCGATGGCTATACTTGATGGGCAATACCTAGTTGTTCCAATTGCCATTATTTTAATTGGAAGTATTCTTGGATTTCTACCGTTTAACTTCAATCCTGCAAAGATCTTTATGGGCGATACAGGAGCTCTCTTTTTAGGATACGCAATTGCCGTTATATCTGTTATGGGATTATTCAAAAGTGTTACTGTATTTAGCTTAGTTATACCAATTATAATCCTGGCAATTCCGATTTTCGATACAATCTTTGCGATTGTAAGAAGAATCTTGAATAAGAAAAAGATCTCTGAACCAGATAAGTCACACTTACATCACTGCTTATTAGAGATGGGATTCAGTCACCGCAAGACGGTTTTAATAATATATGTTGTCAATATATTCTTTGGAGTATCTGCTATCGTTTTCTCCAACGCTGCACTTTGGGGATCAGTTATCATTATCGCCGTCTTACTTCTTCTTATCGAGTTGTCAGCAGAATTGATTGGACTCATTGGGAACCGAAGAAAGCCACTAATAAATATGTTTAGACGGTTTGTGCTGAAGCGACCAGTTAGAAAGCATAGTAATTAATATGAAATGTTTGAGGTGATGCCTCAAACATTTTTTTTGTTATTAATAAGTGATTCCCGTAACGATCCAATACGGAATCATTCATTTATAGCCAAAAAATTACCCGAGCTGAGATGGGAAAGTCATACTGTAATTCGTGTTCATAAAAGTCAGAACTTCTAAGTAAATAGTAAAGAAGAAAATTCAGTTGTAAAATTATAACACAATGAATTTTCTGACTTATTACGAAAGTCGAAATAAAATTATACATATTAGTGAATGTTCATACATTGAATGGGTTTGTTGTTTTAATCTTACGTCATATACCCTACAAGTCCTATACTTTGAAAATTAAGGAAATATGAATAGAATGTATAGAGTCACAAGTGATTTTTATTGTATAAATTATATTTAAAAAATGTACGAAAATATTTGATAGATCAACGTAGTATTGTATTCGTAACTTATCGTAATTATATCTGATAATTTCGAAAAAAATAGCGTGTATAAGTTGATTTTCTAACGATAATCAAAAAAATATGAGTTATGTTATAATTTCTCACAAGATATTTATTATTTTAATAATATTGAATATTGCATAAAAAAAAATAATGACTTATAATAACGTTAGTCCAATTTACGAAATCCGCAAAAAAAATTAACGATAATTTCATTTTCGTAATATCTAAGCATTTGTTCTTTGAAATGCGTAAGTGAAAAGAGTGAGATTTATGGGGAAGTTAGATGAAGTAGATGTAGCTATTCTAGGTTACTTGCAAGAGAACGGGAAACGATCTTATACAGAAATAGCCAAAATGCTTAATGTAAGTGAGGGAACTGTTAGAACACGTATTAACAAGATGTTAAAGGATGGAGTATTTGAATTCATTATTCATATGGATCCAAATATGATCGGATTAAATGTTCAAGTGATCATTGGGATATCTACTAAACTAGGACAGCAAGAAACGATCGCAAATTGGTTAAATACTTTCCAGGAAGTACGATTTGTCGGTGCTTTCTCAGGTCGATATGATTTGCTTATCCAAGCTTATTTTAAAAACAATGATGATCTTGTCCACTTTGTAAATAAAGAACTTGCAACAATGGATGGAATTCTATCAGTTGATGTGAATATTGAATTAAAGCAGTATAAAGATTCTTTCTCTTATATAGTAAAAAAAGACTAGCAGCTTGTAAGTCTTTATAGATGAGGTGTGTAAACATGGAAACGAAACAGCCCGTGTTAAAAGTAGAAAATTTAAAAACTTATTTTAACCTTGGTGATGATAAAGTGGCAAAAGCTGTCGACGGGGTTAGCTTTCATATCGATGAGGGTGAAACGTTGGCTCTTGTTGGTGAATCTGGTAGTGGGAAGAGTATCACTTCATTATCAATCATGCAGCTAATTCCTTCACCACCAGGCGAAATTATTGATGGTAGCATCTCTTTATCAGGAAAGAATTTACTAGATCTTTCAGAGAAAGAGATGGTTCATGTTCGTGGTAATGAGATGGGGATGATCTTCCAAGAGCCAATGACATCACTTAATCCCGTTTTTACAATCGGGAACCAAATCGCCGAACCATTAATGAAGCATAAAAAGATGAAAAAGAAAGAAGCACTAAAGGAAGCTATTAATCTATTGAAATTAGTAGGTTTTCCGCGAGCTGAACAAATTGTTAATGAATATCCGCATCAGCTCTCAGGTGGGATGAGACAACGTGTCATGATCGCGATGGCGATGTCCTGTAATCCTAAATTGTTAATTGCTGATGAACCTACGACAGCATTAGATGTGACGATCCAGCAGCAGATTCTAGATTTAATGATAGATGTTAAGAAGAAGTATGGTTCTTCTATTCTATTAATTACACATGACCTTGGTGTTGTCGCTGAAGTCGCTGATCGCGTCGTTGTTATGTATGGTGGTCAGATTGTTGAAGAGGCGAGTGTCTATAATTTGTTCACTGAACCGAAGCATCCGTATACGGTTGGGCTACTCGAAAGTATGCCGAATCTAGAAAGTACTGGTGAACGATTAGGTTCAATCCCGGGGATGGTTCCTCCTGCCCATGACTTTCCGCAAGGCTGTCGCTTTGCACCAAGATGTAAGCATGCAATGGACATCTGTACGAAGGATGTTCCAGAGCTTTTCAACGTAGATGAAGGACATCAAGTTCGATGTGTTCTGTTTGCGGAGGAAGGGGAGAAAGTAGCGAGATGACAAACACAAGAGAAACATTAGTTGAAGTTAGGAATTTGAAGAAATACTTCCCTGTTAAAGGTGGGTTAATCCAACGTACAGTTGGGCATGTCAAGGCAGTGGATGATATCAGCTTTGATATTTATAAAGGTGAAACACTTGGAATTGTTGGTGAATCTGGTTCAGGGAAATCGACAATGGGTCGCCTGCTGATCCGTTTACTTGATCCAACAGAGGGACAAATCACGTTTAATGGTCAGAATATTACGAAGTTGCCGAATCGTAAGTTGAGACCGCTTCGCAAGCAGATGCAAATGGTGTTCCAGGATCCATATGCGTCATTGAATCCAAGAATGACTGTTGGTGAACTAATTGAAGAACCAATGATTGTTCAAAATACAATGAAATCTGCTGAGCGAAAAGCGAAAGTGATTGAGCTTTTAGGGAAGGTTGGCTTGAATGAACAAGCACGCATGAAATACCCGCATGAGTTTTCCGGTGGTCAACGTCAGCGGATCGGTATTGCAAGAGCTCTGTCGACAAGACCTGACTTTATCATCGGTGATGAGCCTGTATCTGCTTTGGATGTGTCGGTTCAATCACAAGTTCTAAACTTGATGGCTGATTTACAAGATGAATACAAGTTAACATATTTGTTCATCGCTCATGATTTAAGTGTTGTGAAGCATATTAGTGACCGGGTCGCTGTTATGTACTTAGGTAGAATTGCTGAAATTGCTCCTAAGGATGCACTCTATAGTGAACCGCTTCATCCGTATACACAAGCATTAATTTCTGCGATTCCATCAACAGATGTAACGAAGAAGCGCGAAAAAATAAGATTAGAGGGTGACTTACCAAGTCCTTCTAATCCTCCGTCTGGCTGTTCTTTCCGAACGCGCTGTCCGAAAGCACATGAAAGATGTGCAATTGAGCGTCCTGAACTAACAGATATGGGTAATGAGCATTTTGTTGCATGTCATTTATATACAAATGAAGATGGAACGAAAAAAGAAATCATTCATTAAAGGAGGTGGTTCTTCAGTAAGTAGGCACTCAAGTAGGTTGCACGAATGGTGTATGGTAAAAAATCTATGTTCAAAAAGTTAAGGGGGATATGATGAAAAAGAAGAGTCTTTTATTCATGTTAATTGCACTATTGTCATTTGGTTTATTATTAGCTGCTTGTGGTGGCGAAACAGAAGATCCAGCAGAAACAGAGACAGAAACAGAAGGTGAAGAAGGCGGGGAAGCAGCAACTGGTGAACCGCAAAAGGGTGGAACAGTTACAGCTGCGATGTTCTCAGCACCTGGGCATCAATTCAATCCGATCTTCTATGCGGATTCATATGAAGCAAATATTTTAGATTTCACACATGAAGCGTTAGTTGGGCTTGATGAGAACCTTGAATTCATTCCTGAACTTGCTTCAGATTGGAAATTTAATGATGATTTCACTGAGTTAACTTATACATTAGAAGAAGGCGTTAAATGGCATGATGGTGAAGAATTTACTGCTGAAGACGTAGTATTCACTTATACTGCAATTGCTGATCCAGCTTATACAGCTGCTGGTGGTGTGCGTGTAGATTATGTTAACCAATTAGTTGGTTATGAAGAGTATGTTGCTGGTGAAGCTGACACATTTGAAGGTGTTAAAGCTGATGGTGACTATTCTGTAACATTCTATTTCAAAGAGCCAAGTATTACTGCATTACAATACACTAGTTTCCCAATTATTCCTCAGCACGTTTTTGCTGATGTTCCAGTAGCTGATATGCCTGCACATGCTGCATCTCGTGACGCTGGTTCAGTCATCGGTACAGGTCCATTCCAATTAACTGATATGCAAGAAGGCGAGCAATATGTTCTTTCTGCACATGCTGATTACTGGAAGGGTGCTCCGTACCTTGATAGCGTAGTATGGCGTGTTGTTGATAACGCGATTATGACTGGTTTACTTCAAAATGAAGAAATCGACATGGTTGGTCTTCCTGGTGGGGTTCCATCTACAGATGCTGCTGATGTCGATGCATTAGAAAATGTTGAATTAGTTCAAGACCAAGATTTCGGTTACCAATATATTGGATTTAAGCTTCACCACTCTGAAGGTGAGCAAGAAGATTGGACTGACAAATCTGGTTGGGTAGTAAATGAAAAGCTTAAAGATGTAGAAGTTCGTCAAGCGATTGCTTATGCTGTCAATCGTCAAGGATTTGTTGATGGTCTTATGGACGGTCAAGGTATGGTAATTAATGCACCATTCCCAGAAGCTTCTTGGGCATTTGATCCAGAGGCAGTCAACCAATATGATTACAGCCCAGAAAAAGCAATCGAATTACTTGATGGTGCTGGATACAAAGATACTGACGGAGATGGCTTCCGTGAAGATCCAAGTGGGAACAAATGGGTTCTTAACTTAGACTATCCATCTGGTAACCAAACACGTGAACGTACTGCACCAATCATTGTTGAAAACTTAGCTGAAGTTGGTATTGAAGTGAACATGCGTAGCCCGCGTGAAGCTGCAGCTCACTTTGAGTTAGTTGAGAAAAATAACACTGACTGGGATATGTATTTAGCTGGTTGGGGACTTTCAACTGGTGATCCAGATCCATCTGGTATCCACCGTTCGACTGCACCATACAACTACTTACGTTGGGATGATGCGAAGAGTGATGAGTTGTTAGATGCAGCTCTTAAAACTCCAGAAGCGTTTGAGTTAGAATACCGTCAAGAGATTTATAATGAGTGGGCTAACTATTTCTCTGAGCAACTTCCAGAGCTTCCGTTATACAGTGCTAACGTTAACGTTGCATTTAACACGAAGTTCCACGGTTGGACAGTTAAGCCACGTATGGTAAATGACGATGCTCACTTATGGTGGGTTGAACAATAATTAATAAAAAGTAGAAGTCATGGGTGCATGGTCTAGACCTGCTATGCACCCCCTTTTACTGAGTAGGGGAGGACAATCATGTATAAGTACATCACACGAAGGGTCTTACAATTCATTCCTATGCTTTTTGTCGTAACGGTTGTTATATTTTTACTAGCGTACGCAGCACCTGGAGACCCATTATCTGGTGAAATGCTTGATCCAAATATTCCACATGAGGTGTTGGAAGAGCGAAGAGAAGCATTGGGATTAAATGACCCGATTTATGTTCAATATTGGAATTGGCTATCTTCTGTTGCAGTAGGTGACTTTGGTCAATCCATGCAATTTACGGGCCGTTCAGTTACTGAACTGATTAGCACACGTATTATGAACACACTACATTTAGCCATCTTTTCACTGGCTGTTACGATTCTTGTTGCTATCCCAATTGGAATCTATTCTGCAAGAAAACCATATTCTGTACTTGACTATAGTGCAACTACTTTTGCTTTTCTCGGTCTTGCAACTCCAAACTTCTTTGCGGCGTTAATTGGAATTTACGTGTTCTCCTTTCAGCTTGGATGGTTTCCTTCCCAAGGGACAGTTTCAACTGTTGGGCTAACAGGTTTTGAGTATTTCGTTGATAAAATTCGTCACTTGATTCTTCCTGGTCTGACCCTCGGACTATCAAGTACGGCCGTTTATATGCGTTATATGAGAACGGAAATGTTAGAAATTATGGGAAGCGATTTTATTCGTACAGCACGTGCAAAGGGTCTTGGCCCGCGTCCGGTATTATACAAGCATACATTACGTAATGCATTAATTCCGATTATTACATTACTAGGATTTGAATTTGGTACTCTTTTAAGTGGTGCAGTTATTACAGAAGCAGTATTTAATTATCCAGGTCTTGGTACATTGTTCCTAGATTCAATTTCGAACAGAGATTACCCAGTGATTATGGCAATTAATCTAATTTTAGCAGTGTCAATTCTTATCGGGAATTTACTTGCTGATATTGGATATGCGATAGTCGATCCTAGAATACGTTACGATTGAGGTGAAGCGCGATGAGTGAAACAGCAGTACAACAACCAGGAAAAGTTGTGAAAAGTGTCAGTCCATTTCAGCTAGCTATGCGGCGCTTCTTTCGTAATAAACTAGCGATTTTAGGAATTATAATTTTAGTTATTTTCGTCCTAATCGCTGCTTTTGCGCCAGTTATTGCAACGCATGATCCAGTTAAGTCAGATCTATTAAATACAATGGCAAAACCAAGTGCTGAGAATTATTTAGGAACAGATAGCTCTGGTCGAGATAATTTCTCTCGTCTCGTTTACGGATCTAGAATCTCATTAACAATTGGTGTATCTGCGATGCTATTTACATTAGTTATTGGAGTATTCTTAGGATCTGTATCGGGATATTATGGAGGGAAAGTTGATAGTTTGATCATGCGTGCGGCCGATTTAATGTTAATCTTCCCGTTCCTGTTAATTGTTTTGACAATTATGGCGATTGCGGAAAAAGTAACGGTTCCATTGTTTGTGACCATTATTGCCTTAACGACCTGGCCGAATATTACTCGGATTTTACGAGGGACTTTCTTGTCCTTACGTGAAAAAGAGTATATACTAGGTGCTCGATCGATCGGCTGTTCTGACTTCCGTATTATTACAAAACACTTTTTGCCGAATGCGGTTGGACCCATTATTGTTAATGCGACCTTAATGATGGCAACGATGATTATTGTTGAATCAGGTTTAAGCTTTATTGGATTCGGAGTTCCGCAACCAACTCCAACCTGGGGAAACATGATTACAGAAGCACGGAGCTTACGAGTGTTAACGCAATTCCCTGAAGCGTGGTTACCACCAGGCCTAGCTATTTTGTTCACGGTACTGGCGATTAACTTTATCGGTGATGGGTTGCGAGATGCCTTTGATACGAAGAAATAAAATAAGAGTAAGAGGTAGAATCTACAGTTCTACCTCTTGTTTTTCTATATATGGGAGGAAAAATTAGATATGCGTATATTAGTAACCGGTTTTGAACCGTTCTTGGGTCATTCGATTAACCCAACAGAACGAATTGTAAATGAATTAAATGGAGAGTTTGTTGACGGGATAGAAGTGATTGGTGCAACAATGCCAGTTGCTTTTTCGAAATCCAGCGTACGATTAATCGAATTATATGAAGAGGTCAAACCAGATGCGGTCATTATGCTCGGGTTGGCAGCGGGGAGAAATCGAATCACACCAGAGCGAGTTGCAATTAACTGTAGTGATGGTGATGTTGATAATGAAGGGGTCACTCTAGAAGACGCTCCTATTAGAGAAGGAGGCCCTGCAGCTTATTTTTCCACACTTCCAATTAGAAAAATGGTAAATGAGCTTAATCAAGCAAGTATTCCTGCTCAAATATCAAATACAGCAGGAACGTATTTATGTAATCAAGTCATGTATACGTTGCTAGATTACTTAGCGGAAAGAGGAAAGGTTTGTCCTGTCGGCTTTGTCCACATTCCGGCGAGCCATGAGCTTGCTGTTACGAATCCGAAATTGCCAAGTATGTCACATAGTGAACTGATTCGAGCGATAAAAGTGATTATAAAATGTCTTAAGTGAAATGTCGAAAAAAGAAACCCTTTGCTTAGTCAAGGGTTTCTTTTTTGATTTTTCCGAAAAAACTGATAATGTTTTCTGTATATACTATTCTTGAAAAGTTTTGAAAAAATTGTAAAATAAGAGTTTGAAGATAAATACTACGATTTTAATAAAGATCGTTGCAAATAAAACGTTAAATTCCTATTAATTCTTACGATGTTATAAATTCTCACAAACTATTAGCTTATTTATTTTGAATACGTATTGCAATCAATTATAGAAAATCATATAATAATATAGTGAAATTTTATAAAATTTTTAGAATATTTAAATGATATTTTAACATTTTATAAGATTATTATGTATTATTAAGTCGAAACAGCTTACTTTGTAAGTGTCGGATTGGGTCGAAGGAGCTTCTATGAAACTAGTTCATGGTAAATAGACTGAATAATCACATGTTTTAAACTAGGGTTCGTTTGTCGGCAAGAAACATCTGAACTATTTGGTGAGAAAAATTGATAAAACCCTTTCATTTGGTCAGACTATTTGATGGTAAACTATAGTGCGGTGAGTCCTTCGTAGATCTAAATTTAAGGGAAGCTAATAGTTATATAAAATTAATATTTATAGTCAGGGTGATAACTTTGAACAATCCATTATTAAATATTGAGAATCTTAAAACATCATTTAGGATAAAAGACGATTACTATGCTGCAGTTGATGATGTAACTCTTTCTGTTAATCCAAATGAAATTCTCGCAATCGTTGGTGAATCAGGATCAGGGAAAAGTGCGTTAGCGTTCTCAATTATGGGTTTGCATAACAAAGAGCGTACGAAGATTGAAGGACAAATAAATTATAAAGGTGAAAATATAGCGAATCTACCACCGAAGCAACTGAATAAGTTACGTGGTGATGAGCTTGGAATGATTTTTCAGGACCCTTTGACAGCCCTTAATCCGTTAATGACGGTTGGCGAACAAATCTCTGAAACCTTGCTCCTACACACAAAGAAAACAGCAGACGAGCGGAAAAAGCGTGTCATTGAATTACTCAATCTAGTAGGAATTCCACGTCCAGATTATACAGCTGGTCAGTACCCTCATGAATTGTCTGGTGGTATGCGTCAACGTGTCGTTATTGCGATCGCAATTGCCAATGAACCTACCTTCTTAATAGCAGACGAGCCGACGACTGCATTAGATGTAACGATCCAATCGCAAATTCTTGATTTATTAAGAGAACTTAAGGAAAAAATGAACACAGGTATTATTTTGATCACCCATGATTTAGGTGTTGTAGCTGAAATGGCAGATCGTGTGGCAGTTATGTATGCTGGACAAATTGTCGAGGTTACAGACGTTAATAGTTTATTTAAGGCTCCAAAGCATCCTTACACTAGATCATTGCTTAATTCGGTTCCTTCTGCAGATCAAAAAGGTGGAAAGCTCCACGTGATTGAAGGGATTGTTCCATCACTACAAAATCTTCCGAGAACGGGCTGCCGATTTAAAGCTCGTATTCCATGGATTAGTGAAGCGGCACATGCCGATCATCCAGAATTACTTGAAGTAGAACCAGGGCATTTTGTTCGTTGTACTTGTTACAAGGACTTTCATTTCCCTGAGCATCAAGGAGGGAATGTATAATGTCATTTCTTGACGTAAAAGATTTAAAAGTCCATTTCCCGATTAAGGGAGGGCTGATTCCGCGAGTTGTTGGCCATATTAAAGCAGTTGATGGTGTAAGCTTCTCAATTGAACAAGGACAAACGTACGGTCTTGTTGGTGAATCAGGTTCAGGAAAAACGACGACAGGTCGAGCGGTTATTGGTTTAAATAAAATTACTTCTGGTCAAGTTTTGTTTGAAGGTCAAGATATTACCGGAATGAAGAAGTCAAACGGAATTGACTACCGCCGTGACATTCAAATGATTTTCCAAGATCCGTATTCTTCACTTAATCCAAAAAAACGTGTCGCAGATATTGTTGCTGAACCGTTACGTAATTTTGAGAACCTTGGACGTGATGAGGAACGAAGAAAAGTACAAGAGTTAATGGAAAAGGTAGGCTTAAGTCCTGAGAGCATTCTCAAATATCCACATGAATTTTCAGGTGGGCAAAGACAACGGATTGGGATTGCCCGTGCGATTGCGTTGAAGCCGAAATTAATTATTGCCGATGAGCCGGTTTCTGCACTCGATGTATCTGTTCAGGCTCAAGTCTTGAACTTCATGCAGGATATTCAAAAGGAATTAAATCTTACCTATTTATTCATCAGTCATGATTTAGGAATTATCAAGCACATGTGTGATCATATTGGGATTATGTATAAAGGCCGTTATGTTGAACAAGGGACAACCGACGATATTTTTAATGATCCACAGCATATTTACACAAAACGTCTTATTTCAGCTATACCCGATATTGATCCAAATAAACGGAGTGAGCAATTTGCATTCCGTGAACAGGTGAAGGCGGAGTATAAGGAAGCCTACGATAGATATTTTGATGAAGAAGGTTTAGCTTATCCCCTGCAACCCGTTTCCAAGACACACCAAGTAGCTTTGCCTGGGAAGGGTGAATAATTATGTGGAAATTTACTTTACGAAGAATTTTAATATTAATTCCTCAAGTCATTTTACTAAGCGTGTTGATTTTCATCATGGCGAAAATGATGCCAGGGGATGCATTAACTGGACTTATTGATCCAAGTATTGATCCAGCAATTATGGAAGAGAGACGTGAAGCACTCGGTTTAAATGATCCATGGCATGTTCAATACTGGGATTGGGTCAAAGGAGCGGTTCAATTTGATTTTGGTCAATCGTTCCGCTACAAGATGGACGTGTCTGAATTAGTCTGGGAAAGACTGATCAACACATTCTGGTTATCACTAGTAACATTAATACTAACGTACCTTATTGCGATTCCATTAGGGATCACAAGTGGTCGCTTTAACGATACATGGGGAGACCGTTTAATTACTGGTTATACGTATGTAGGGTTTGCGGCACCGTTATTTATCTTTGCATTAGTTATGCTTTGGATATTTGGTTTCAAGTTGGGCTGGTTCCCAACTGGAGGTAGTGTGACCCCTGGGTTAACACCAGGAACGTTTGAGTACTTTATGAGTAAATTAAATCACTTATTATTGCCGGCATTGTCGATGGCATTGATTACGACGGTATCGACGGTTCAATATTTAAGAAGTGAAATTATTGATACGAAGCAAAAAGAATTTATTTTAACTGCTAGAGCAAAAGGGGCACCTGAATCACGTGTCTACAACAAGCATATTTTCAGAAACTCACTATTACCAATTGCCGCGTTTTTCGGTTATGAAATTACTGGTTTAATTGGTGGAGCGATTTTCATTGAAAATATTTTCGGTTATCCAGGTATGGGGCAGCTTTTCTTATCATCGATTACACTACGTGACTTTAGTGTCGTAACTGCATTGGCACTATTATTCGGTATTGCCTCAATTTTAGGTGCATTATTATCAGATATAATTTTGAGTCTTGTTGATCCACGGATTCGGATTAAATAGACATTGAGGTGGTGATGAGATGAGTACAAACAACACAAATACGGCAACAGTATCAAAGTCAGAAGATCTTCAAAAAAGTCCATCTGGCTGGAAAATAGTCATGCGTGAAATTGTTAGAGATAAGGTAGCTTTTGTATCATTAATCTTCTTAACGTTAATTGTTCTTTTTGTATATGGAGTCTCGATCCTACTAGATCAAGCTGAGATTGTCTCGGTTGACCTATTTTCAATCCATGAAGCACCATCCAGTGAATTTTGGCTTGGGACTGATTATGGTGGTCGTGATATTTTTGGACAACTAATTATTGGTACTCGTAACTCATTAAGTATTGGTATTTTAGTTACACTATTTAGTGGGATTATTGGAATTGGAATTGGGGTAATTTCAGGATACTTTGGTGGGACTATTGATAATATCTTTATGAGAATTGTAGACTTTTTCATGATCTTACCATTCTTAATGATCGTTATCGTATTCGTTGCAATCGTACCGAAATATGGAATTTTCTCATTTGCGATGATTATGACAGCCTTTCTCTGGATGGGAATCGCAAGGCTTATTCGATCGAAGGCCTTACAGGAGAAGGAACTTGAATATGTGCATGCATCTCGCACACTTGGTTCTTCACATGCGAAGATTATTTTCACGCAAGTCCTGCCAAATTTAAGCTCGATCATTATTGTAACAATGACGTTAAATTTGGCAGCTAATATTGGTTTAGAGTCCGGCCTTTCCTTTTTAGGGTTTGGATTTCCTGAAAGTACACCAAGTTTGGGGACATTAGTTAGTTATGCAACTAATCCGCAAACATTGGAGTTCAGATGGTGGATTTGGGTACCTGCATCAATTCTAATTTTAGTGTTGATGTTAAGTATAAATAATGTCGGTCAAGCGCTTAAGCGTGCGACAGACGCAAGACAAAGAAGAGGATAAAAATAGGGAGGTCAACATGATGGGAAAGTCTAAGTTTACTAAAGCATTACTTGCTCTTATGCTTGTACTATTGCTTACACTTGCTGCTTGTGGCGGTGGAGACGAAGAATCTGCACAGAACAACGATGCGGATTCAACTGATGAAACAACTGAAGATACGTCTAAAGAGGGTCTTTATTCAATTGACGACTTTAGCCAAATCAAGACAAATGAAGGTGAAGCAATGGAAGGTGGTTCATTTACTTATGGACTAGTTTCTGATACGGCTTTTGAAGGGACATTAAACTGGAACTTCTATTCTGGTGGTCCAGATGCAGAAGTACTTGCTTGGTTTGATGAAGCACTTCTAACTTGGGATGCTAACTATGTGTACACTCAAGATGGTGCTGCAACATATGAAGTTGCTGAAGATGGCCGTACATTCACATTTACAATCAAAGATAATGTAAATTGGCATGATGGTCAGCCTGTAACGGCTGAAGATTGGGAGTTTGCTCACTTAGTGATTGGACACCCTGACTATGACGGTCCTCGTTATGGTGCTGATTTCACTAACATCGAAGGTATGGAAGCATACCACGCTGGTGAAGCTGATTCTATTTCTGGTATTAAAGTAATTGACGAAAAAACACTAGAAATTACTTATATTAATTCATCACCATCACTAGTTACGGGTTCAATTTGGACATACCCGCTAGCTAAGCATATTTTTGGTGAAATGGAAGTTGCTGAAATGTCTGCATCTGATGCAGTAAGACAGAACCCAATCGGTTTTGGTCCGTTTAAAGTAGATAGCATTGTTCCTGGTGAGTCTGTTGTTTACACGAAGAACGAAGACTACTGGCGCGGTGAGCCAAACCTAGATGAAGTTGTCTTAAAAGTTATTAACCCGAACGTTGTTGTTCAAGCACTTAAATCAGGTGATGTTGATACTGTTGATTCATTCCCAGTAAACCAATTCCCTGATAATGCTGACATGTCAAACGTTGAATTCCTAGGTATGACTGATCGTGCGTACACTTACATTGGTTTCAAACTTGGTAAGTGGGATGCTGAAGCTGGTGAAGTAATTCCTGATCCAGAAGCAAAAATGGCTGATGTGAACCTACGTAAAGCAATGTGGCATGCAGTTGATAACCAAACAGTTGGTGAGCAGTTCTACCATGGCCTACGTTGGAACGCAACAACATTAATTCCACCATCTCATCCAGAATTCCATGATGCATCAAACGCTGGTGTAGCATATGATCCAGAAGCTGCAAATGCACTTCTTGATGAAGCTGGATATGAAGATGTTGATGGCGATGGAATCCGTGAAGATAAAGACGGAAATCCACTTGTAATTAACTTCGCTTCAATGAGTGGTGACGATATTGCTGAGCCATTATCACAATATTACATCCAAGCTTGGAAAGAAGTCGGCTTGAATGTACAATTATTAGATGGTCGTTTACAAGAATTCAATACGTTCTATGATCGTGTTGAAGCAGATGATCCTGCAATTGATATTTATCAAGGTGCATGGGGTGTAGGTATCGATGTTGATCCGACTGGATTATACGGACGTACAGCTCCTTATAACTACACTCGTTATGCTAGTGAAGAAAACGATCGCTTGTTAGCTGAAGGTGTTTCTGAAGAAGCATTTGACGTTGACTACCGTAAAGACATTTACAACCAATGGCAACAACTTATGGTTGATGAAATTCCTGCATTCCCAACACTTTACCGTGCAGCAGTAGTTCCTGTAAACAATCGTGTACACAACTACTCAATCGGTGATGGTACTAATATGTACCTATATGAGATTGCTGTAACGCAAGAAACTCCAATTGCTGAGTAATCGAATATAAAAAAGAAGCATCCCTCATTTAGAGGTGATGCTTCTTTTTTTGTTAGTTGGTAGAGATTCTATGATGATTCAGTTTTTTTATAGGTAAATGGTCAAGTTTACGATCCTAAAGGTTAGTTGCGGACATTTGTTCCGCTAAATAGTGGGAAAAAGCGATAAATCGTGTAGTAACGGACATTTAATCCTTTATTTAGTGTCCTAGCTGTCATTTTTTTAAGATTTATATGAAATAACGGATCATATGTCCCTAATCCTTTTAAAAAGGAGATTTAATGAGATTTAAGGGATCTAATGTCCGTAAAGAGTTCTTAAACCGTATCAGGAAAAACAACGCTTTTTAAATATCTGTTTCTAAATAAGCCTCATCACCAATTCTTACCTCTGCCTGGCCATTCGTTAAATTAGTCATCCATTCAATAAAGGTGTCGACTTCTCCAACTGGGACATAGGTTTGGACATCAACTTTTTCAACATAGTCGGTTCCTTTCATACGATAGCTCGATTCACGTAGAGCGTGTTCAACTTTTCCGAGCCAATGATAATCAATTTCGGTGTGGACTATGTTCATTAATGAACGTTCGACAACACCAATGGCGTTAAGCCCCTCGCTAACCGAGCCACCGTATGCACGAATCAAGCCACCAGCACCTAATTTAATTCCGCCGAAATACCTTGTTACAACAACGACAGTATCCTTTAGCTGGCGTTTCTTTAATACCTCCAGCATCGGCACACCTGCCGTTCCACTTGGCTCCCCGTCGTCATTCGCTTTTTGGATTTCATCGCGTTCGCCGATTAAGTAGGCGGAACAGTTATGATTCGCATTCCAATGTTCTTTTTTAATTCTTTCAATATAGCTTTGAGCCTCTTCTTCTGTTTGTACTCGGTTAAAGTGTGCGATAAATCGTGATTTCTGAATAATAATTTCATGAGAGCCAGATTCTTTTACGGTTTGATATGAAGCTAACACAGTATTTCCCCTCGCTTTTAGAGATTTTTACAAAAATACGTCATCTAAATGTAATGTTATTCTGGTACAGTATGTATGAAGCTCATCGGACTAGATATAATAGAATTATCCTGCCTATTCATCTGAAAATGATGTAATATAAGGATAACGAAATGTTTAGTATGTGGCAATGCCTTGGAGGCTGCTCCTGAGAAAGAGGTTGATGAGCTTATGAATGAAAAGTCCCTCGATTTGATTTTAGATAAAACATTGGAAACCGTTGATGCAAGTCGTGAACAAATATTTCAAATTGGCGAGCAATCTAGGCAGGAACTATCTGCACTTGAAAGAGAATTAATAGAAGTCAGGATAAAGGTTGGTTCGGTGATCGATCAGTCTGACCGTATGCGACTCCACTCCCGAATGGCACGTACTCGTTTACTAGAGGTAAGTAGAGATTTTGCTAAATATTCGAATGATGAAGTGCGAGCGGCCTATGAGCAGGCAAATGACTTTCAAGTGAAATTGGCTGTTCTTGAACAGGAAGAACTGCAGCTCAGAGAACGTCGTGATCAGATTGAACGACGTTTAGGGAATCTGAAGGATACTGTTGAGAGAGCTGAGCAGCTCGCAAGCCAAATGTCAGTTGTCTATAATTTTTTAGCTAGTGATTTGAAGGTGATTGGTGATGTGATTGAGGATGCCAAGGAAAAGCAGGCATTTGGATTACAGATTATCGAGGCCCAAGAAGCTGAAAGAAAGAAGTTATCTAGAGAAATACATGATGGACCTGCTCAAATGATGGCAAATGTTCTTTTGCGGTCTGATCTAATAGAACGAATTTATCGCGAAAAGGGAATCGAAGAAGCGCTGAATGAAATTCGAGACCTACGAAAAATGGTAAAATCCTCCCTTGCAGAAGTAAGAAGGATCATATATGATTTACGACCAATGGCGTTAGATGATCTTGGATTAATCCCAACTCTCGCAAAATATTTGAAGACCTTTGAAGACCATAATGGTGTCATTGTTGAGTTTACTCATGTTGGACGAGCCCAAAGGCTGCCTCAACAACTAGAGATTGCTTCATTCCGTCTTGTCCAGGAAGCAGTTCAAAATGCCTATAAGCACGGCCAACCTACTGAAATCCAAGTGAAAATTGAAATTAAACCGACTAAGGTTATAATGATAATTAAAGACAATGGCAAAGGCTTCAATCCAAAGGTCAAAAAGGCAGGATCATTTGGCTTAATTGGTATGCGTGAGCGAATCAACATGATTAAAGGAGAAATGAATATCCAATCAAAACCAAATCAAGGGACATTGGTCATCATTGGAATACCATTAAATGAAAAGTAATGCATTAATCTATAAAACTATTATTGTTTAGCAGAGAGGTGAGATCTTAATGATCCAAATCGAAAAGAAAAAAATAAAAATAGTGATCATCGATGACCATCAATTATTCCGTGAAGGAGTTAAACGAATTCTTGCAATGGAAGAAGAATTTGATATTGTTGCTGACGGCAATGACGGATCACAAGCTATGGATCTAGTTGAGACGTATCAGCCTGACGTGATTTTGATGGATATTAATATGCCTCACATGAACGGCGTTGACGCGACAAGAGAGTTAATCGAGCGATTCCCAGATGTAAAAGTATTAATCCTATCCATTCATGATGATGAATCCTATGTTAATCATGTATTGAAAACAGGTGCTTTAGGCTATCTGCTTAAAGAGATGGATGCTGCTGCATTAATTGAAGCAGTGAAAGTCGTTGCTGCTGGAGGAGCTTACATTCATCCGAAGGTAACACGTAATTTAATAAATGACTACCGCCGTCTTGCAGGAGAAGATGAGCAGCACGAGGATTCAATCGGATACAGAGAAGTCGAATATCGTAAGCCATTACATATGTTGACTCGTCGTGAATGTGAAGTCTTGCAGCTAATGACCGACGGACAAAGCAACCGTGCAATTGGTGAATCGCTGTATATCAGTGAGAAAACGGTTAAAAACCACGTTAGTAATATTCTTCAAAAGATGAGTGTGAATGACCGAACGCAGGCGGTTGTTGAAGCGATTAAAAAAGGTTATGTCATTGTTAGATAGCTGATTGGATGATCTCTGGGAGGAGGTCATCTTTTTTTGCTAAGGAGCTATAACAATGAAAGTTAGTTAATGCTAGAGATTAAGGTTGGACTCGTTCTGCCAATTTCAAGGTGAAGGTTATTTTACGGACATTTGTTCCGCTAATTCATCGAAAAAGTGAAAAATGAAGTGGTAACGGACATTTAGTCCTTTATTTAATGCCGAGGCTTCAAAATTTTATACTTTTATATGAAATAACGGATCAAATGTCCGTTAATATGAAGATATGAGGTATTTTAGGCAAATAAGGGACTCAATGTCCGTATGAATTGCACTTGCTATAGGTTTCCCCAATAATTTGATCCTTAGTTGGTGCACCTCTCTGTATGTATACTTCAACCGTGCATTGCTGTTTCGGCTCCCTTTGTTGAGGAGAGGGGGAAAGACATTTGTCTTTCTTGATTGAATCATTAACAAAGGGTGAGAGTGGTGTGATGGAGGTGGGGCAAGAACCTCTAGGCTCGCCTCGGTCAACTTTCTTCGGTTGAGATGAGATGTGGTAGGAGGTACGCTTCTCCTGTTTTAAAACTCGTGTCGAGCTGAAAGGTTCTAGTTGAAAGCAGGGGTATTTAGTTGTAGAGTAGTAATGTATGTTAAAATTTGTATTGGGAATAGAAAAGTGAGGAGCTATTATGGAGAGAACAGTTGCTGTTGTAACAGATAGTACAGCCTATTTGAGTGAAGATGTTCGTCGGGATTTAGGCATTCACATGGTTCCTTTAAATGTCGTGTTTGGGAATGAGTCGTTTCAAGAGGAGACAGATTTAACAACCGAGGAATTTTACGATAAGATTTTGGAGATTGAAGATTTGCCTACTACGTCACAACCGGCGATTGGGCAGTTTGTTGCTTTGTTTGAACAGTTGGTCAAGGATGGCATTAAGCAAGTGATTGCCATTCATTTATCTAGTAAAATTAGTGGGACGTTTCAATCGGCATTAGCCGCTGGAGAGATGGTTGATGGGATTGAACTAATTGGTTTTGATTCTGAAATTAGCTGTGCTCCTCAAGGTTACTTTGTATTAGCTGCTGCTAAAATGGCGAATGAAGGAATGAGTGCAGAAGAAATCTATAGTGAGCTACGAGCATTACAGGAAACGTCGCGTGCTTATTTTATGGTTGATGATCTTAATCATTTGCACAGAGGTGGACGTCTATCAGCTGCTCAACTGATTGTTGGTAATTTATTAAAGATTAAACCGATTCTTCACTTTGAAGAAGGACAAATTGTTCCGTTTGAAAAAGTAAGGACAGAGAAGAAAGCTCTTGCTCGAATTAAGCAACTGTTAGAGGAAGATGTCAACAAAGGTGAACCACTCTCAGTCACGGTCATTCATGCTAATCGACCTGATGGAGCAGAGGATCTTGCTAAATCTATCAGAGATTCATTTAGCAATGTCACCGTTTCAATTAGTTATTTCGGACCAGTTATTGGCACCCACTTAGGTGCGGGTAGTCTTGGTGTTTCATGGAACAAGCAATTATAATCTATCATCCTAGAGCATGACAGACTTTTTCTGTTATGCTCTTTTATTATGGAAAAAAGGATGTGTTCACGTGGAGTTAATTCAACTTTTTATGCTTGGCAAACGATTGCTTCGTACAGAAATTCCCTTTCCTAAGCATGAACTACAGCCACTTATTGAAAATCAAACGCTCATGCTAGAAACAGGTCTTATTAACAAAAACGGCAAGATCTTATGCCGCCGTTGTGGAAATAAAGATAAATCCTTACTCGGGTCTCATCCTTGTGCAAAATGCCAAAGCAGCAAATGTATGTATTGTCGACATTGTCTCACTCTTGGAAAAATAAGCAGTTGTCAAATGCTCTATCGCTGGACAGGGCCCCAACTCCCATTTCCGAAAGTTGAAGCAGCACTCACTTGGGAAGGTGAGCTTTCGTCAGGCCAGCGACATGCTTCAAAGCAAGTGAGGCAGGCAGTGATCAATCAGAAATCAATGCTAGTGTGGGCCGTTTGTGGAGCTGGAAAAACAGAGGTGCTATTTGAAGGACTTGCTGAAGCTTTTCTTCATGGCCATCGAGTGCTTCTTGCAACACCGCGGACAGATGTTGTCAAAGAGCTTTATCCAAGACTCAAGAAAAGCTTTCCCTTGATTAAAATGTCAGCACTCTACGGTGGCAGCAAAGACAGAGCTCCAGATGCCCAGCTTGTCATTGCAACAACCCATCAGGTGATGCGATTTTACAGAGCATTTGATGTCGTGATCGTCGATGAGGTTGATGCCTTTCCTTTTTCGTTTGATCAAAGCTTGCAGTATGCGGTCGAACAAGCCCAAAAACAACTTTCTGCTTTGATTTACTTAAGTGCAACCCCAGATCACACCTTACTTCAATCATCCGACATTGAAACAATTAAAATCCCCAGACGCTTTCACAATCACCCACTCCCTGTTCCCAGGTTCCAATGGACTGGAAATTGGTTCAAGAAAGTAACCAATAACAAATGGCCAAATGGCTTAAACAAATGGCTAGCCGAAAACCTGGCACAAAATAAACCTCTCCTCCTATTCATACCATCAATTAATACCCTTCAGCTAACATCAGCCTTTTTACACAACGAAAGCTTCTCCCATCAAACCGTCCATGCCGAGGATCCGGAGCGGCATGAGAAGATCACACAGTTCCGTAATCAACAAATTCCTCTTCTCTTAACAACAACCATTCTAGAAAGAGGGGTCACATTTACGAATGTTCAAGTGGCTGTACTTGGATCAGAAAATGATGTCTTTACAGAAGCGGCTCTTGTTCAAATTTCCGGTCGCGTTGGCCGACACCCTGATTATCCTCAAGGAGATATATGCTTTTTTCATAATGGAAAAACGAAAGCGATGATGAAGGCGAAACAGCAAATTGAAAACATGAATAAAGAGGCTGGGTTTAAATGAGTCGCTGTTTAGTATGTCATGAGTCTTTTTTTGAAGCACCTAGCTGGAGCAAAATCCTTTTGCTGAAAAATCCTGAACGAATATGTGGTCAATGTGAGGCTAAGCTTTCACCACTTATAAGAACGGATTGCTGTGTTCTTTGTTCACGTTCTTTGATTGATGTTCATGAGGACTATAAGAAAGAGGACCGATGTCTAGATTGTCTACGCTGGGAGTCGCGAGCTGACACAAATGGCTTACTTGAGCGGAATCGGTCTCTGTATGAGTACAATTCGTTTCTAAAAGAGTGGTTAACAACCTTTAAGTTTCGAGGCGATGCCGCGGCAGCGATCTTTTTCAGTGAAAAACTGGCATCAGTCTATAATCAGGAATTTATGGGGTATTTACCTGTTGCGATTCCACTAAGTGAGGAACGGCTGCTGACAAGAGGCTTTAATCAATCCGCTTTAATGATGGAGGGCTGGGCCGTAGACCATCCAATACTCTCTAGAACATCAGGCGAAAAGCAAAGCAAGAAAAATAGAAAGGAACGGCTTCGCCAGGTCAATGTCAATCCGTTTACTTTAAATGCTGACAAGTTAAATCTGATTAAAGCTGAAAAAATTTTATTAATTGACGATATATATACTACAGGTACAACTATCAGGCAAGCGGCAAGAACGTTACGTGAAGCAGGGGTAGAGAAAGTGGCTTCATTAACGGTTGCAAGGTAAATCAATCTACTGTTTAGAACAATGACAGATTGCCTCTTGCTAAGATATATAACAACAAATGAAAGGGTGCAGATATATGCAAGAAGTAGCGAATTGTCCTAAATGTGGAGGGATCTTTGTCAAGGCATTACGTCCGCTGTGTAATAATTGTTATAGAGAGCAGGAGCTGCAGTATGAAACGGTGTCTAAATTCATGCGTAAAAAACAGAATCGAATGGCAACGATTCAAGAAGTTCATGCGAAGACCGAAGTTCCAATTGATGTCCTACACCAATTCATTCGTGAAGGCCGCATTTTAGCAACGAGCTTTCCTAATCTAGGTTACCCATGTGAATCATGTGGGAACACGATTAAAGAAGGACGTTTATGCGGTGGGTGTAAAGGGAATATAACGAGTGGACTTGAAGCGATCCAGAAAGAAAACGATTTTAATGAACTTAAGAAAAAGGAAGAAAATAAATCTAGAGCGTATTCATCTTTAAATGATCGACTCAATAAAAAGTAGTTAACATTTTATAAAAGCGTGCCGATATAAATAGTACTAAGTATCGGTGCGTTTTTTAATGGAGAAAATAACACTAATAGAAAACGTATAGAAAGAGGTGCACAATATGAAAATCAATCCATATCTTTCCGTTCAACAAAATCCGTACAAGAAGCAAGTGGATAAGACTGAGAAGGCATATGATATCAAAGCGAAAAGTGACAAGCTCGAAATCTCAACAGAAGCGTTGAAGATGCAGCAAGTCACGCAGGTCGATCCTGCACGTCAAGCCAAGGTCGATGCCCTAAAGCAAAAGATCGAAGCAGGCGAGTATAAGGTTGACGCTCAAGCAGTTGCAGCAAAGTTTTATGATTATTGGAATGAGTAAAAAGGAGGGATAGACATGTCGCTACAAGCCATTGTTCAATTATTAGAACGAATTGATGAGATTCACCACCAATTACTGACAATCGCTGAAAGTAAAATAGAAAAAATAAAAAGTGGCGACATGCCCTCAATTGAAGCACTTGTTCGTGAGGAAACGAAGCTTGTTCGTAAGCTTGAGACAACTGAGGTTCTTCGTTCAAGAGTTGTTCAGACATTTCTGCAAGAAAAGGGCGAGGCAACAGAAAACGCAACGATCAGCGATATTAAGAACTATGTAACAGAGACAGAACAGCAGCAGCTATCCAAGCTACAAGAAGCGATTATTGCACAGGCGGTTAATTTAAAGACTGTCAATGATTTAAATCAATCATTAATCGAAGAATCGCTGCGTTTTGTTAATCTTTCCCTTGATTTGATGGTGCCACACAAAGAGGACATTAGCTATAGTCCTAGACATCGAGATGACAAGCCGTTTGAACGGGGTCGCTCTTTATTTGATTCAAAAGCTTAAAGGACTAGTAGAAGCGGAGGAAAATGGACATGCAATCAACGTTCCATGGTTTAGAGACAGCAAGACGTGCGATGATGACACAGCAGTCTGCTTTGCATACAACAGGACATAATATCGCGAATGCGAATACAGAAGGCTACTCTCGTCAACGAGTAAACTTCAAAACAACAGAGCCATATCCAGGCGTTGGTTTAAATGCCCCGAAAATGCCAGGACAAATTGGAACAGGTGTTAAGGCAGACTCCATCCAACGTGTTCGTGACCAGTTTTTAGATATTCAGTATCGTAATGAAAATAATAAGCAGGCCTACTGGGATTCAAGGCACGTCTCTCTTGAGAAAATGGAGGATATTTTGAATGAGCCATCAGAGGAAGGCTTGAATAACCAAATCAATCTCTTCTGGACATCACTTCAAGATTTGACAGTTGACCCTGAAGACTCGGGTGCACGCTCGGTTGTCCGTCAACGGGCCGTTGCTGTTGCAGAAACATTTAACTATATGCACGACTCACTAGCAACGATTCAAAATGATTATAAAAATGAGATTAACGTAACAAATGCAGAGGTTAACTCATTATTAAGCCAATTAGACAGCATTAATGCTCAAGTACGAGCAGTTGAACCAAATGGCTATGTCACGAATGACTTGTATGATCAACAGGACTCAATACTTGGGCAACTCTCTCGAATTATCAATATAAAAGCAGATCGCGAGAAAAGTGGTGGAAATGCTAATCCATCTGCTGAGGGTGCAGTTACTGTGACACTAATTGATGATGCAGGACAACCATATATGAACCAGTTAACTGGTCAGCCACTTAAGCTAGTTGATGGTACAGGTGCTGCAGCTTATAAAGAACTTTCGATGGAATTTGCTAATGACCAAACGGCTGTTAATAAATTCGCTTTTGTTGATTCAGAGCCAACTGTTGTTGTTGACGCAAACGGGAACACGACAAATCAAGTTAATGAATATACAATTGATCTTGAAAAAATGCCTAGAGGTGAGATGAAGGCATTAGTTGAGGCACATGGCTATCTAGATGCTAGTAATCAAGTTAAAGGTGTATTCCCTGATATTTTAAAAGAGTTAAATGGCATTGCTGAAGTATTTGCAACTGAAATGAACAATGTCCATAATATCGGATTTACATTACCTAATAGTAACGGTGAAGTAAAAATCGGTGGGGACCTATTCGATTTATCAGCAGTGACGGCCGGTGTAGGAGCAGCAAAGGCAATCAAGCTTGATGCAACAGTTCGAGCAAGTCTTGATAATATCGCTGCAGCTGGCGTAAGTATCGATCAAATTGTTTCAGAAGAAAAAAAGCAAGAATACAAAGACTTACTCGCAGCATCACCAAGGGATTATGCTCAGATTCAAGCATTTCTTAACGAGTCAGATCCCGCTAATCCTGACTATAAGGTGAATTTCATAAATGGCAACTGGGCAGCCTTTTCTGGGGATGGCTCGAATGCCAAGAGACTCGCAGATATCAAGGATACTTCGTTACAATTTAATAACGATACTGGAACAATTAGTAGCTATTATCAAGGGGTTATCGGTGATATGGCGGTTAATACTCAGGAAGCATTAAGAATGACGAATAGTTCAGAAGCGTTAAAGGAAAGCATTGATTTCCGAAGACAATCAGTCAGCAATGTGTCAGTTGATGAAGAAATGACGATGATGATTCAATACCAACACGCGTATAACGCTGCAGCAAGAAATATTACAATGGTTGATGAAATGCTCGATCGTATTATAAACAACATGGGTGTTGTCGGTAGATAAAAGGAGTAGGTGAGATCATGCGTGTAACACAAGCAATGCTTTCAAATAGCACATTAAGCCATATTAGTAATGGATATAGCAAATTAGCAACGACTCAAGATCAGCTAGCTACAGGTAAAAAAATCACTCGTGCTTCACAGGACCCTGTTGTTGCAATGAAGGGAATGCGTTACCGAACGCAGGTACTAGAAGTTGATCAATTCAAGAGAAACTTAGGTGAAGTGTATAACTGGTTAGAAACAGCTGATGAGGCACTTGACCAAGGGACACAGGTACTCCAACGAATCCGTGAGCTTGCGACACAAGCATCAAATGATACGTACAATGAAACAGAACGAGCTAATATCTCTAAAGAGGTTAAGCAGCTTAGAGAACATCTACAATCTTTAGCTAATACGAAAAATAGCAATAAATATATTTTTAATGGTACAAATACAACAACAGCTCCAGTCATTGATATGGAGAAAATGAACTATTCAATTACTGATTTAACGAACGGTTCAATTGCAAACCCTGACTCAGTTGATCTTGTCTATAATGGAAAGACATTTAGACATTCAGAAACAACGGCTGAAGGCGTACAGATTTTTGAGGACATTTCAAATGCTGATAATCAACTAACCGTCTCAGCTGATGGTCAACAGGCTGTGTTCTCTAAACCAAATATGGAAGACCCTACAGCTCCAAGAGTAGAGGAAACCCTTCGTACAAATGATGTCGTTGTTGCAAATCGTGATTCAATTTCAATTAATACTCAAAACGTTGAAATAGAGTTGATGAAGGGTGTGACGGTTCCAGTTAACGTTAATCCAGCGAATGTGTTCAGCAATGCTCTTTTCGGTGACATTATCCGCTTAGAAAAAGCACTTGAAGATGGAAATGTTAAGGGACCTGAATTAACAGGGTATATTGATAATATGTTTGGACATATCAACCAATTTGTATCTGAACGTGCTGAACTTGGAGCAAGAGTCAACCGTATTGAAATGATGGAAAATCGTCTAATGGGACAAGAAGTTACAGCAAAACGAATCATGTCTGATAATGAAGACGCTGATATGGAACAGGTTATTATTGATCTAACAACACAAGAAAGCGTCCACCGTGCGGCACTTGCTTCTGGTGCAAGAATTATTCAGCCAACATTAATGGATTTCCTACGTTAAAGGGTGATTATTGATGCAACTGCCATCAATTCAAATACAGCAAACACACGCTAAAATTAACTTACAATCTAATCGCCAACCGATTCAGATTAATCAGCATCATGCGGATATGCAGATTAGTCAAGAGCATACTGGGTTAATGAAGATTAGCACCTCTGACTCGAAGCTTACGATTGATCAAAGAGAGGCATTTGCTGATGCGAATTTAAAAACACCTTTGCGGTTAAGTAAAGAGTTTTTAAATGATAGCAAAAATACCGTCTATCAATACATCGCGAAAACCGCCCAGCAAACGAATCAGCTGATGAGAATTGAAAATGGCGGAGAAGCGATACCGCAACTCGCTAAACAAAATAGTCAAAAGCCTGAAAAACAACTAACACTAGAATACATGCCAAAAAACATGTCGAGAGTGAAGTTCAACTATCAGCCGAGTGAAGTAAATATTAATGTTCAAAAAAGTGAACCTAATATTCAAGTCACTCCAAGAAGCCCTGATATTCATATTCCGAAATGGCAGGCAGATGTGTATGTAGCACAGAAAAATCAGATTTCGTTTGAGGCTGTAGGGGTCAATGTGAATAAGGGGTTGTAATAAGAGAGAGTTTACTCACAAAAAAAGAGTAGAACGTGCTTTTTTAGTGACCTATTTGCTTCTAACAATGAAAGTCCGTTATGATAGAACTCATAACGGACTTTTTTGTATTGAAAATCAAAATAATTTTAGACAAGATAAGAAGGAAAAGGTGAAATTATGAAAATAGAGACGAAGTATGCTGGAACAATTAATATAGAGGAAAAGGATGTACTTACATTTGAACAGGGCTTGCCGGCTTTTGAGGAAGAAACGTCGTTTATTCTTCATCCATTTGATCAGGACACGCCTTTCTTTGTTTTACAGTCAACGACAAGTGTTGAGATTGCCTTCATTCTTGTTAACCCATTTGACTTTGTAGTGAACTATCAAGTGAAGCTATCTGATTCTACTATTGAAGCACTCGATATAAACAAACAAGAGGATGTTGCAACATATGTCATGTTGACAGTAAAGGAACCGTTTGTTGAGACAACAGCGAATCTACAAGGACCAATTGTCATTAATATTTCAAACCAAAAAGCAAAACAAATCCTTCTCAGTGATAGTGAATACAAAACAAAGCATCTTATTTTCAAAGAGGCAGTTACAATAGGGAAGGAGGAAAAGTAAAATGCTTGTCCTAACCCGAAAATTAAATGAGGCTCTT
The DNA here is from genome assembly GCF_017939705.1 of Halalkalibacter suaedae. Lineage (GTDB taxonomy): Bacteria > Bacillota > Bacilli > Bacillales > Bacillaceae_D > Halalkalibacter > Halalkalibacter suaedae. The sequence goes on along the minus strand of NZ_JAGKSQ010000001.1, from coordinate 568,125 downwards.
AAAATTGGTGACGAGATAGAAATTAAAATACTTTCTGTCGACGGTGACCAAGTAAAACTTGGAATAGAGGCCCCGAGAAATATTGACATACATCGGATGGAAGTATATGCAGCGATTCAGGAAGAGAATAACGCAGCCGCAAAAACAGTATCCCTTGATGCCCTAAAGGGATATAAGAAGACCTAGAGATACCTATAATTAGGCAATATCAACAGCACAAAATAACTCTTATTAGATGATATTAAGAGTTATTTTTTTATTGGAAGAAAATAGTTTTAAAAAAAACTAAAAAACTATTATAAAACACTAAACTTCAAGAAACGACAACCGATATATATAATAAGCAGGAAGCAATGAAGATGGCGGCCGACATCATCAAGCTAAATGCTCCAAAATCTAATAGAACATCCAACCACAAGGATGTGGGCGGATCCAATTTCAAGGAGGAAATTATAATGATTATCAACAATAACATGAATGCAATGAACTCTCAACGTCAAATGGGTATTAACCTTAACAATGCGGGTAAATCAATGGAGAAGTTATCTTCTGGTCTTCGTATTAACCGTGCGGGCGATGATGCTGCAGGATTAGCAATCTCTGAAAAAATGCGTGGTCAGATTCGTGGATTAGATATGGCTTCTAAAAACGCACAAGATGGTATCTCAATGATTCAAACAGGTGAGGGTGCGTTAAATGAAGTTCATGCAATTCTTCAACGTCAACGTGAACTTGCTGTGCAATCTGCCAATGATACTAATCTAGATGCAGACCGTACACAATTAAAAGCAGAATTTGATCAACTTTCTGAGGAAATTGGACGTATTAAAGATAATACAACGTTCAACCAAAAGAAATTATTAGATGGTTCTGAAGATGGCAAAGGGAAGATCCATGTTGGTGCAGATGCTGGACAAACAATCGATATTAACTTTACTACGGAAGGTGTTAATTTAACTACACAACAAGGTTTAGTTGCTGCTGCAGACATCTCAACACAAGCCGGAGCTGACACTGCAATTACAACAGTTCAAACTGCACTAGAAACAGTTTCTGCAGGACGTTCGTATCTTGGTTCATTACAAAATCGTTTAGAGCATACTATTAAGAATCTTGATAATGCTTCGGAAAATATCCAAGCTGCAGAGTCTCGTATCAGGGATGTAGACATGGCTAAAGAAATGATGAACTTTACTAAGAATAATATTCTTAATCAAGCTTCACAAGCAATGCTTGCACAAGCTAACCAACAACCACAATCTGTATTACAATTATTACGTTAATATATTTAAAAGAAAAGGAATGGTTTTCATTCCTTTTCTTTTTTTAAAAATCCTTAATATTTATGTATAGGAAATTAACTAGAACTTAGTTTCCTATTTATAAGTATTAATTCAAAAAGGAGTATTAAAAATGACTACTAGATTAGTTGAAGCACTAATTCCTGAATATATAAAATCTTTTTCCTGTATTGGTTCAGCATGTGAAGACACATGCTGTGCAGGTTGGACGGTGAATATTGATAAAGAAACGTATAATAAATATAAAAAAGTAAAACAGCCTACTATGAAGTCTAGATTTAAGGACAATCTCGTTAAGAATCGCTCTAATCCTACTAATACTAATGCTGCAAAAATGAAAATGAATCAAGGAAACTGTTCTTTTTTAAGTAGGGAAGGATTGTGTGATATCTATAATAATTTAGGTGAAGATTACTTAAGCAATACATGTGCTATATATCCAAGAAAAAATAGAATAGTTAATCAAATATTCGAACAAAGTTTAACTGTATCATGTCCTGAAGCTACAAGATTAATTTTATTAAACAAGGATGGGATTAAATTTGAGCAGGGTTTTCAAGAATTGAAAATTAGAAGCCTTGTAAGTCTATTGCCCGAGTTTAAGGGAGAGATTAAAGATTGGAAGGACTATTTTAATGAGTATAGATATATAACTATCTCTATCCTCCAAGATAGGAGATATACTCTTGAAGAGAGACTCCTAATCCTAGGCTTATTTTATAATGAGCTTCAGGAATGTATAAATAAGAATAATCTGAAGGATATACCTAATATTTTAGGTGAATATTTGAAGTGCGTAGAGGATGAAACATTTCTTGGTGCTTTTACGGAAATATCCAAAAGAAAAGATATACACCTTCGATTATGTAAAGAGCTAGTAATATTAGGTTTAAACCAAACAGTTACTTCTAAAAGATACCTAGAATGTTTAAAAGACATGATTGCTGGTTTGAAAATTGAAGATATTAGTTCCGATGAAGATACTCAGAAACTATATGAAAATTCATATGAAAAATATTATTTGCCTTTCATGAAAGAGAATGAATATATAATAGAAAACCTTCTTGTAAATTATGTATTTAAAGATTGTATGCCGATAAATGGTGATTCTCCATTTGATAGTTATTCAATTATGATAATAAACTATGCTCTAATAAAGATACACTTAGTGGGAATGGCGAGTCATCGAAACGAAATCACTATAGAAATGGTTATTAAGCTTGTACAGTCATTATCAAAAACCTTTGAACATGACCCGAAATATTATGATAGTATAATTAATTTGTTGAAAGAAAAAGATATGATGACATTGGCATATTTGTCCATTTTAGTTAACAATTAAAAAAACAACTTAATAGATCTAATAAAAGTACTTTGTTTACCTTTTTCGAATAGTGTATTGAATAAATTTCTAGACGAACATTAAATAAAACTAATGGTACATTGAATTCTTGTACCATTAGTTTATAGAACTTTAAAAAAGGTGTTTTGTTAATATTATTAAAAAGTAATAACATTTTAAGGAATAAATAAAAAAACGCAAAAAATATTCATATAAACTAATTTAATTTGTTATTTTTCTGATCGTGAAATTATATAATATAGAGACGTTGTCGGCTATGACAGGTGTGTATTAATAGTCATACAAACTCGGTTTCAAATTATACATAATAAGCGAATGAGATCTTTTATTGTTAAAATCTTTTAACTTCAAGTCTTCCTCCTCCATTCTCCTCGAATTAATCTATTTAAAGAATTTTACCTTATTAGTATTAACTAATATCTTTCATCAACTTTAAATCCTCTTATTATATACACTTCTTCCGTCTTACCTTTTCCGCTCTTTTAGATGGATATTAGTTTAAGAATTATCTCTTAAATCAAAGAATTTTAAGACTTGTCGTTTACTTTTATGGAATTACTAAATTATATTTTAAAAAAACCGATATAATTAATAATAAAAATTGAAGGGGAGTAATAACATGGAGATTTTAAGAGGTGCTTATAAATTATCTTCAGATGTTTTACTGGAAAAAAAAGAGAGGAAAGGTATTGAGGGAATAGTAAATGAGAGACAATTTAAAGAAACGCAAACATACTCTAAAATAGAACTAGATAAAAAAGTAGATGCCTTCAACCAATTTCTGAAAGTGACAAATACAAACTTGAAATTCAATCTACATGAGGAATTAAATGAATATTATGTCACAATTGTTGATCAGAACACAAACGAAGTCGTTAAAGAGATACCCCCAAAAAAATTATTGGATATGTATGCGGCAATGAAAGAGACACTGGGTTTATTCATAGATAAAAAGATCTAAAAAGGAGAGAGAGTTTATGAGAATAGGTGGAATTGCATCCGGAATTGATACTGAATCAATTATTAAGCAATTAATGCAAGTTGAACGTCAGCCCTTGGATCGTTTTTCACAAAAAAAGCAAACGTTAGAATGGCAAAGAGATTCATATAGAGAGATGAATTTAAAATTGCGTGCTCTTGAAGAGTCGGCTGCGAGTATTCGATTGCGTTCAAATTTAAATACTCGTGAAGCAACTTCATCAAATACAAGTATGTTTACAGCTACAGCTAATTCAAGTGTAGAAAATGGTACTTATAATTTCAGAGTAAACAGTATTGCCACAAAGACAACGAATATTAGTCAAAATAAAATTACAGTGGCAGGTGATCCTCCTCCAACGCAGTTTAGTGCTTCGACCACTCTTGATACACAAGGAGCATCGATTGGTAATGTTAGTGCTTATCATAACAGTGTTTTTTCTATCTCGACATATGATGCTAATGGAGTAGAAAAAAAAGCAGAAATTACTGTTGATACGTCTAAATCCTTGAATGATATGCTTAAACAAATTAATGACTCGGACATAGGGGTACGTGCATATTATGACTCTGCTTTTGATAAGCTAGTTATTGAAAGGAAAGAAACCGGAACTTTTAATAAGCAGGATGGTACAAATACGAATCAAGTAGTTTTTGGTGGGGATACTAGTTTTTTAAATAACGTCCTACATATCCATCAAGGAAATGAAGTAGGCGGAAAAAATGCGGATGTCGAGTTTCAAAATCCTCTTTTTCCAACCGATACTATACAAAAGGAATCTAGATCAAACAGTATTACTATTGGGGGCATTGCATTTAGTGTGAAAGCTACAACAAATGGGGTATTTGAGCAAGTAACAGTGACCTCGAATACTGATGATGCCTTCAATAAAATAAAGGCGTTTGTAGAGAAGTACAATGAAACTATAGCTGAAATTCAAGCGAAAGTAAATGAACCAACCTATCGTGATTTTCCACCTTTAACAGATGAGCAACGTCAAGAAATTTCTGAACGTGAAGCTGAACTTTGGGATGAAAAGGCTAAAAGTGGTTTACTGCGAAGGGATCAAACATTAAGTAGTGCCTTAACAACTATGAGAAATAATATTTATACTCCTGTGCAGACAACTGGGCAGTTTAATCAAATTACTCAAATAGGAATTACAACGACCAATAATTTTCGCGCCGGAGGACGTTTAGAAATAGATGAAACAAAGCTTAAAGCCGCTTTAGCTGAAGATCCTGATTCTGTTCATCAGTTATTTAATAATCTACCAAGTACAGATCTAACAAATAAGGCATTAACTGAGAGTGAGACTGGAATAATCGGAAGGCTTCGAACCTCACTAAAAGGGGTTATGGACAAAGTTGTTGATAAGGCTGGAAATGAGTATCGAACAAGCCAACAATTTACAATAGGTAAAGAATTAACAAACGTAGATAAACAAATTACAGATTTTCAAAGAAGACTCTCTCAAATTGAAGACCGATACTGGGCTCAATTTACACGAATGGAAACGGCTATGAACCAAGCAAATGCTCAGAGCAGTGCACTAATGAATCAACTAGGTATGGGCATGAGCCAATAATGAATAAGGAGATGAACAACTATTATGGCAATCAGTAATCCACAACAAGCATACCAACAAAATAAAGCCGTTACTTCATCACCAGGAGAATTAACTCTAATGCTTTATAACGGATGTTTAAAATTTATTACACTATCATCTAAGGCAATTGAGGACAATAATGTTCAGTTGAAACATGAAAATCTTATCAAAGCCCAAAATATAATAAGAGAATTAATGGTGACTCTTAAAACAGATACAGACCTAGGAAAAAACATGATGGCACTTTACGATTTCATTTTAACGAGATTAACAGAAGCCAATACAGAAAATAGCCTAGTAAAACTAAAAGAAGCTGAAGGCCTCGTTAAAGACTTCCGTGATACATGGAAGGAAGCCTTGCAGATCGATCGTAAGAAGCGTCATGGATCGTAATTGGCTTCAGTTAGTTGATGTTTCTGAACGTTTGCTAGATCAACTTAATCGCTTTCCTAAGGTGGATGGAGATGAGAGGGAAGTGGCTTTTACTACTATTGAAAGTCTTCTAGCAGAAAGAGAACAGTTTATCACATTGATTCAATCCCCGGCTGTAACAGAAGAAGAGAAACAAGTAGGAAACCACTTACTAAAGCTCAATCGTGATATTGAGCAAGGTCTAGCTCGTCTAACTAATCAGTTGAAATTAGATATTGATCGGATGAAGCACAAGAAAAAGATTAATCGTAAATATGATAACCCTTATGATGTAGGAACGAATGAAGGGGCATTTATTGATAAACGTAGTACATGAGCCAAGTCATTTAAGTGACTTGGTTTTTCTTTTTTTATTCTAGGTTACCTCCTATGCTATACTACAAGAAAATAGGAGGCGTTCAAATGGCTAAGCGACAAGAAGACGTTGTGAAGTATACATACGAGGATTACTTAACCTGGCCCGAAGAAGAGTCAATCGAGCTCATGGACGGTGTTCCTATTGCTATGACACCTGCACCATCTAGAGAGCACCAGAGAATTGTTGTTGAGTTGGTCTCTACTTTCCATTCCTATTTAAAAAATCACCCATGTGATGTCTATGTTGCTCCATTTGATGTTAGACTTGGTCATAACCCGAACAGGGACGACGAGACCTATACCGTTGTCCAACCCGACCTTAGCATCATCTGCGACCAAACCAAGTTAGATGATCGTGGCTGCAAGGGTGCTCCTGATCTTATTATTGAAGTTGTCTCACCTTCCACCGCATCCAATGACTATATCCGTAAACATAAGATATATGAGAAATATGGTGTGAAAGAATACTGGCTTGTACACCCGAGCGATCAACTGATTACGGTTTTCTTGCTTGAAGATGATGGTTTTGGAAAACCGACGTATTTTGATAAGGGAGGAACGATTTCTGTTCATACTCTTCCTGGTTTTGAATTTGAAGTAGGGAGTTTATTTATAGATAAAGGCCAGTGAAAAGGAATTCCTTCTTCACTGGCCTTTATAGTATTGAGCGTAACTTATTGCTCCATATAGAGTCCAATTATATATTGGTTACCTCAAGTTAATCATTCAAAGCTAATAAATAAAACCCACCAGCCTCAACATCAATCGTTTCAGCTAAAGTTCGTTCCTCACTTATCCACAAATCAACCACTTTCCTGTTAACAAACGCCGTCGGCAAATCAACAGTCTTCTTGTCCTCACTACTATTTATCAAAACCAAGTACTCGTTTGCCTCATCCTTTTTCCTATATCCAATTACCTCCTCATTCTCAAAGCCTTCAATAAACCCAAAACCATCGTTCATCCGCAATCCTTTATACTCCTTACGCAACGAAATCAGCTTCTGTACAAACGCAAACATATCCTGATCTTGCTTCTCTTCGTCCCATTCCATGCACTTACGACAACCAGGATCCTGTCCACCTGTCATCGCGATTTCATCACCGTAATAGATACAAGGTGTTCCTGCCATTGTGAACTGAACAAGCATTTGCAGCTTGACCTTTTCTTTATTCTCACCACTTAATGTAAGTATTCGTGGGGTGTCGTGACTTCCTAGCAAATTAAACTGAACATTGTTCACGGTTTCTGGGTACATATTTGTGACAGACGTGACGGCTTGGACAAATTCGGTTGCACTGATATTGTCTTTTGCAAAGTATTCGGTAATCGCTGTTGTTAATGGGTAGTTCATAACAGCGTCGAATTGGTCGCCTTGGAGCCATGGCATTGAGTCGTGCCAGATTTCACCTAGGATGTAGGCGTCTGGTTTTGCTTTTTTGACGGTGGCACGGAAGTCTCTCCAGAAAGCATGATCGACTTCGTTGGCGACATCTAGGCGCCAGCCGTCAATATCGAATTCCTCGATCCAGTAACGTGCGACATCTAGGAGATAGGTCTTCACGTCAGGGTGCTCGGTGTTAAGCTTTGGCATTGCTGGTACGTAGGCGAATGTATCGTAATTCGCTGGTTCTTCTGTTTTCAGCGGGAAGCTGTGAATATGGAACCATTCCTTATATTGTGATTGCTCGCCTTTTTCGATCACATCTTGGAATTGTGGAAAATAGAATCCACTATGATTAAAGACAGCATCAAGCATGACGCGAATCCCTCGTTCATGGCATTTGTTGACGAGTTCTTTAAATGTTTCTTTGTCACCGAATTGTGGATCGATCTCCATGTAATCGATCGTATCGTATTTATGATTTGAATATGCTTTGAAGATAGGGGTGAAATACAAGCCTGTAATGCCAAGCTTTTCTAAGTAGTCTAAATGATCGATTACTCCTTGAAAGTCACCGCCAAAGAAATTCTTTGGTGTTGGTTCGGTACTTCCCCATGCTAGCGTTCCTTCTGGATCGATTGAGGAATCCCCATTTGCAAATCGTTCAGGGAAGATTTGATACCAGACCGTTTCATTCACCCACTGTGGTGGTGTGAAAACATCTTTCTTATTTAAGTATGGAAAGCAGAAAAAGAAGCCAGCGTCATTCGGTTCTTTTTCATAAAAGCCCTTTTCTGTGTAGAAGAGTGTTTCATTTCCACTTATCAATTGAAAGCCATAACGAAGCCGGCGATGCTCAGGCGTGACCGCCACAAGCCAGTAATCATGTAGGCCGTCACTTCCATTAAAGGTCATTTCTTTTTTTTGAGAAATCCAGCACTTTTCCTCAAGGTTGTAATCATAAGGATCCCCATAAATCAAATGGGCTTGTTCAACATCATTCCTTTTCGTCTTTACTCTAATATGTAGAGTCTGTTCATCAATTGCATACGCAAATTCATTTTTAGGCCTGTGATACATGGCTTCTTTTAACATTGTGCAACACTCCTTTGAGAATAGTATGCTACAAATAAAGAGGCGAGGACATAAAGTGCCTGACTGAAATTCCGCAGAGAACAATTAATTAGCGAAGTATATTTCAGGAGCGGCCTCCTTACGCTAACCAAAGTTGTTGGGGTTTTCATTTATTTCAAACACTGTCCTAGCCTCTATTTAATTTGGATTTTAAAGCATTAGTAGTTACATTAAGACAAAGATACTAAACCATGAAACACAGTGTCAAGCGTTTGCACAAATTGACGAAATACTAGTTAAAAAGGAAATGAAATAAAAAAACAAACTTTTTTTAAAAAAGGTATTGTCAACAGAGATATGGGCAAGTATAATGAAATTAATCAAGTGCAACCGTTTTCACAGCAAATGAGCGAGCGGGGCATTTTTTTAAAACGATTCATGCAAACGGTTGCCCACTTTTCGCTAAATAGCTCATTTCTAAAATGTGGTATGGAGGTGAAAAAAAGGGAAAACCTAAGCTTAATCACCAGTAATTAGTAAAAAATTATAAATTTTAGGGGGCGTACAGAATGTTTAAAAAGAAAGCGTTATTAACTTTAGTTTTATTCATCACACTTGCTTTGATGCTTGCTGCATGTGGACCGCAGCGTGATGAGGAAGTAGCACCAGAAGAAAATGCAGCAGAACCGGTTGCTGAAGGCGAAGAGCCTGCGAAGCCAGAACAATTAACAATGTGGGTAAATGATGAAGAGTCTCAGATTGATGCGTATGAGGCTATTACTGCAAAATACACAGAAGAAACTGGAATTGAAGTTGAGCTAGTTCCTTTCTCAATGTTAGATCAAACAGAAGCATTATCATTAGATGGTCCATCTGGTAGTGGTCCGGATATTTTCTTCCAACCACATGATCGTTTAGGTGATGTGTACTTACAAGGGTTAGCTGCAGAGCTTGAGCTAACAGAAGAACAGCTACAAGGATATCCAGAAGGTACACTTGATGCGTTCTCGTATGAAGGTGGATTATATGGTGTTCCGGCAGTTATTGAAACTTACGGTCTTTTCTATAATACTGATTTAGTTCCAGAAGCTCCAGAAACAATGGAAGAGTTAATGGAAATCGCAGCTAACTTAACAAATGCTGGTCAAGATGAGTATGGCTTCTTAATGGAAGCAACAAATTTCTACTTCACTTATCCTTTCCTAACTGCTGAAGGTGGTTATGTGTTTGGTACAGACGCTGATGGTGCTCTTCAATCCGATGATATCGGTTTGGCTACGGAGGAAACGGTTAAAGGGGCAGAATTAATTCAATCATGGTTCACTGAAGGATATGTACCAAACGGAATTACTGGTGACGTTATGAACGGATTGTTCCAAGATGGAAAAGTTGGAGCAGTTGTAACAGGTCCTTGGAGTATTCCAGATTATCAAGCAGCTCTTGGTGATAAGCTAGCAGTTGCGACATTACCGACAATGAATGGTGAGCCATTAAATTCATTCTCAGGTGTAAAAGGTTGGTTAGTTTCAGAATATAGTGATGAGAAATTCTGGGCAACAGATTTAGCACTATTTGTTACAAACGCTGAAAGCAGCTTAACGTACTTCGAAACAGCTGGTGAGCTACCTGCTCGTTCTGATGTTGAGCTTGATGATGAATTGCGTAACGGTATTTTAGCACAAGCAGAACATGCTGTTGCAATGCCTAACATCCCTGAAATGTCTCAAGTTTGGGATCCAATGGCTGAAGCTCTTGAGTTCATCTCTCAAGGTGATGATCCTGAAGCTGTTTTAAATGAAGCTGTTGATCAAATCAAAGAACAAATTGAATTATCAAAGGCTGGTCAATAAGACCACTTTCTAGGATGAGGCTGGGACATATCTAAAGTGTCTGACTAAAATTCTAAACAAAATAATCCCTTAGCGGATGAAATACACGTAGGCTCCTGCGGGATGCAAAAGCCAAAGGTGAGACCCCACAGGCGAAGCCGAGGAGGCTCACCGGCTTCCCGCGGAAAGCGAAGTGTATTTCAGGAGCGGTGTCCTTACGTCACCCCCCTTTTGTTCGGATTTTCTTCAAACCTTTTTGTCCCGGTCTTTGTCCAATCTTTAGGCAGGAGGAAGCTGACATGGAAAACAAGCAAGAAACATCCAATCGTGTGCAGCAACAAAAACAACATAATCCAAAGACGGCAACACTCCTTTCCATCATTCCAGGAGCGGGGCAAATCTATAACCGTCGTTATATAAAAGGTTCAATCTTATTTATTCTCTTTGCTGCTTTTATAACTATTTTCTTTAATTTCTTAAATATTGGGTTTTGGGGTTTATTTACGTTGGGGGAAATCCCTCGCTTAGATGACTCGCGTGTACTACTATCTCAAGGCATCATGGCTTTGATTCTAACATCTTTTGCTCTGACATTTTATGTAGCCAATCTATTCGATGCATATAAGGACGCAAAGAGAATACAAGAAGGTTGGCAGAACCCAGACATACGTGAAGGATTCCGTAATGCGTGGGATAAGGGTTTCCCTTATTTACTCGTTGGTCCAGGACTATTCTTGCTTATATTTGTTGTTGTCTTCCCATTGCTATTCATGTTCTTCCTAGCATTTACAGACTACAATTTATATAATGCACCACCGAAAAATCTACTAAATTGGGTTGGCTTTGATAACTTCGCTTCACTAGCAACCGTTCCAATCTGGAGAGATACGTTCTTGACGGTACTAGTTTGGACGTTAGTGTGGACATTCGTTGCAACGACTTTGCAAATTGTTCTAGCGTTATTCTTAGCGATTCTTGTTAACGATCCACGAATCAAGTTCAAGAAACTAATTCGTACAGTATTAATCTTGCCTTGGGCGGTACCAGGTTTTGTAACAATCCTGATTTTCGCTGCCTTATTCAATGACAACTTCGGTGCAATTAACCGTGATATTTTAACACCGTTACTCGGTACAGGATTGCCATGGATGACTGATCCGTTCTATGCAAAAGTAGCATTGATCATGATTCAAGTATGGCTTGGATTCCCATTTGTCTTCGCATTATTCACAGGGATCCTGCAAAGTATTTCTTCTGATTGGTATGAAGCAGCAGATATGGACGGGGCTTCGCGCTGGCAGAAATTCCGCAACATTACATTCCCACATGTTATGTTTGCGACAGCACCACTACTGATTATGCAATACTCGTTTAACTTTAATAACTTCAATATCATTTATCTATTTAATCAAGGTGGACCGGCAGTTCGTGGTCAAAATGCAGGGGGTACCGATATCCTCATTTCTTGGGTATATGGATTAACCTTTGAAACACAGAACTTTAATATGGCCGCGGCGATTTCAATTATTATTGGATTGATGGTAGCAACATTTGCATTCTTCCAATTCCGTCGCACACGTTCCTTTAAAGAGGAGGGGAAAATCTAATGACTCGTAAAACAAAAAGCAACTTAGAAGTAATCGGGATTTATGCCATTCTTGCAGTCATGTTTGTCATTATTGCCTATCCATTACTATGGACGATCGGGCTTTCCCTAAATCCGGGTACTAGTCTGTATGGTGCAAAAATGATTCCTGAGAATTGGTCGTTTGTTCATTATCAATGGCTCTTTACGGATCCGCGAAGTGACTATTTAACATGGTATAAAAACACATTAATCGTTGCAACAGCAACATCATTCTTTTCTGTGTTATTTATTTCATTAACAGCCTATTCATTTTCACGCTACCGTTTCATTGGTAGAACAAATGGTTTATATGCATTCTTACTACTTCAAATGTTCCCAGTATTAATGGCGATGGTTGCTTTGTACATTTTACTAAACACAATCAACCTATTAGACACATTAACTGGATTAATCATTATCTATGTCGGTGCATCGATTCCGATGAATGCATTCTTAGTTAAGGGATATTTTGATACGATTCCACGTGAGTTAGATGAATCAGCGAAAATTGATGGAGCTGGACATTTCCGTATTTTCTTTACGATTATGCTTCCGCTTGCTAAACCAATTCTAGCTGTAGTTGCCCTATTTAATTTCATGACACCATTCATGGATTTCATCCTGCCACGTATTATTTTAAGAAGTCCGGAGAATTTCACATTAGCACTTGGTTTGTTCAACTTTGTTAATGATCAATTCGCTAATAATTTTACCCGATTCGCGGCTGGTGCGATCTTAATTGCCATTCCGATTTCGATTATTTTCTTAGCACTTCAACGTTACCTTGTCACTGGTTTAACAGCTGGTGCAACAAAAGGATAATCTCTAATTGAAGATGCGAAGAGGCTAGGACATAACTAAAGTGTCTAATAGAGATACCGAACAAAGCAATCACGTAGCGGATGAAATATACGTAGACTCCTGCGGGATCAAAAAGCCAAAGGTGAGACCCCACAGTCGAAGACGAGGAGGCTCACCGGCTTCCCGCGGAAAGCGTAGTATATTTCAGGAGCGGTTTACGTCCGCCACCTTTATTGTTCGGATTTTCTATTAGTTAAATCACTTTTGTCCTAGCCTCTTTCTTTTCTTTTAGTATTCTGTGAATTTATGTAAAATTTAGTTTGTTTTAAGCGGTTTCAATCGTTAAAATAGAGTGGAATGGATATGGAGGAGGTGGATACCGATGGCGGTAACGATAAAAGATGTTGCGAAGCGTGCTGATGTAGCACCGTCTACGGTATCTCGTGTTATTGCAAATAGCTCACGAATTAGCGAAAAGACGAAAGAGCGCGTGAGAGAAGCAATGAAGGAATTAGGGTATCATCCTAATTTAAATGCGAGAAGTCTTGCGAATAAAAGTACAAATACATTAGGTATTGTCATGCCGAATACAGCAAAGATTGCCTTTCAGAACCCCTTCTTCCCTGAGGTTATTAGAGGCATAAGCATGAAAGCCTATCAAGAAGGCTATGGCTTATACCTTTCGACAGGTCAGACAGAGGAAGAGATTCTTGAAGAAGTGAAGCATATGGTTTATGGTGGTCGGGTTGATGGTATTTTGCTTCTTTACTCTAGAGTTGATGACCAGGTTATGCCGTTTTTAATTGAGCAAGGCTTTCCATTTGTCTTAATTGGAAGACCGAATGATATTGAAGAAGGACAAGTGACATATGTCAATAATGATAATTTCAAAGCAGCGAAAACGGTAACCGAGTATTTGATCCTGCTTGGTCATGAGCGAATTGGCTTTATCGGTGGAAACCTTGATTATGTTGTCACAATTGACCATATGAAAGGCTATGAACAAGCCTTGACCAACGCCAATATTCCTGTTAGCAAAGATTATATGGTGCATCATGAAGAAGTAAAAGAAGGTGGATAGGATGCGGTAATTGAGCTGATGTCTAATGAACAACCACCGACAGCCCTTGTTGTCGCTGATGATATTATGACGTTTGGTGTCCTGCGGATGCTTGATGATATGGGTGTAAAAGTGCCTGAGGATATCTCGATTGTTAGTTTTAACAATGTGATGATTTCTGAGTTATCTTCACCACCGATGACGACAGTTGATATTCATATTTATGATTTAGGTTTTAGAGCAACGGAGTGTTTAATTAAAAAGATTTACGATCCGACATTAGAGGATCGTAAGGTTATTATTCCTCATCGCCTGATTAAGAGGCAAACATGTAGAAAGTTAATATAATCAAGTTAAAGGCCGCTGAAAAAGGATGGATTGTCCCTATTTCAGTGGCTTTTACGTGTGCTCTGTTCAAGATGGAATTCTCCTTCATTGAGCAAACGAAGGGGAGAAATTCTACAGGATTGCAGTGAATGATTCACTGGTAAAAAGGGGTAAAATAAGGAAGGGTATTGGTCTGATTAGTGATTCTAAATTAATTTTCTTAGATATCCTCTTTTTCTATAATCAACACATATACTTAACTGTTCAAAAGAGAAATAGAAAGGTTAAAAACATTTTATGCAAAGTTAATGCAAGCGATTGCACAAATGGCGAAATTATGCTATTTTTATAAGAGACAAGGAGGATGTTACATGGAGAAGAAGTGGTGGAAAGAAGCGATCGCTTATCAAATATATCCGCGCAGTTTTATGGATTCAAATGGTGACGGGATCGGTGATATTCAGGGGATTATCTCGAAATTAGATTACTTAAAGAACTTAGGGATTGATGTGATTTGGATCTGTCCTATCTATAGCTCGCCAAATGATGATAACGGTTACGATATTAGTGACTACAAAGGAATTATGGAAGATTTCGGAACGATGGCTGATTTTGACCTGCTTTTAGAGGAAGTCCATCAACGTGGAATGAAACTAATTCTTGATCTAGTTATTAATCATACGTCTGATGAGCACCCTTGGTTTATTGAATCAAGAGCGTCTAAGGATAACCCATATCGTGATTACTATATTTGGGATCCAGGTAAGAACGGTAAGGAGCCAAACAACTGGGAATCAATTTTCGGTGGTTCTGCTTGGGAATATGATGAAGAAACAGCGGAGTACTTCATGCATGTCTTTTCTCGTAAACAACCAGATCTGAACTGGGAAAACCCTGCAGTACGAGCAGATCTATATGAAATGATTAATTGGTGGCTAGACAAAGGAATCGATGGTTTCCGTGTTGATGCAATCTCGCATATTAAAAAGGTTCCTGGTTTTCCTGATATGCCTAACCCAGATAAGAAGAAGTATGTACCATCATTTGAAGGTCATATGAATCGTGAAGGAATTCACGTCTTTCTTGAGGAGCTTAAACGTGAGACCTTTGATAAGTATGACATCATGACTGTTGGTGAAGCCAATGGCGTCAAGCTTGAACAGGCAGAGGACTGGGTTGGCGAAAAAGACGGCTGTTTCAATATGATCTTTCAATTTGAGCATTTAGACCTTTGGGGGAAAAGTGCAGAAGGTGGCCTAGATCTTGCCGCATTAAAAGAAACGTTTACGAAATGGCAGGAAGGGCTAGATGGCATGGGCTGGAACGCTTTGTTTTTAGAAAACCATGATCAGCCACGCTCTGTTTCGACATGGGGTAATAGTGAAGAGTACCGAGATGCATCGGCAAAAGCTCTTGCAACGATGTATTTCCTCATGCAAGGAACACCATTTATTTATCAGGGTCAAGAGATCGGGATGACAAATGTTCAATTCGATTCGATCGAGGACTACAATGATGTTGCAATTAAGAACCTTTACCGCAACGAACTTGAGGAAGGCAAGACTCATGAAGAAGTGATGGCAGTCATCTGGAAAAATGGTCGTGATAACTCAAGAACGCCAATGCAGTGGAACACAGAAGCCAATGCTGGCTTCACAACTGGCACCCCTTGGTTAAAGACAAACCCTAACTACACAGACATTAATGTTGAAGAGTCAATGGCAGACCCGGATTCTATCTATCATTACTATAAGAAAATGATCAAATTAAGAAAAGAAAACCCAGTGCTAGTATATGGTAGCTATGAGCTTATTCTAGAAAACCATGAAAAGGTTTACGCATATACGAGAACAGACGGTAATGAAAAAATGCTGATCATTGCTAATTTATTTGCTGAGGAAACAGAAATCACTGTTCCTGCCTTTGTTGAAAATAGTGAGCTACTATTAAACAACTATCAAGTGGACGAAGTGGAATCAGCGAGTGAGTGGACGTTAAAACCTTTTGAAGCAAGAGTGTACAAAGTAAAGTAATACAGCAACTAAATCTATCTCAATAAACCGCAGCTAACTGCAGGAAGAATGGTAGCGGAGTAGCTGTGGTTTATTGTGTATATGTGCATATTGATTGAGAGGGGTTAGAGACATGTGGGGAAGTAAGGGGAAGAAGGAACGAAGGAAATTAGCCATTCCGATGCGAGTTAAAAGGTCAAAAAGCAAAGAGAATACTAATCTAGAGAAGTCATTTAAATGGAAGAAGCTCCTTTTAGGTACGACTTTGAGAAAAATGAGTCTGATGATCAGTTTATTAGTAGTTGTATCGATTATTGCCATTTTCTATTTATTTTCTATTAATAACAAAATTGACACAACGATTAATCAGGCCAATGAGTACATAGCGATTGAAGAGGAGTACCGTCTTGTGATGAATGATTTACAACGTGTGATTTCCATCCAATACGATATGATGGCAACAGGGTATTCAGATCAGAAGAGCAAAAACATTACTCGTATTTTTGAAAACGCCTCCAATTGGGAGGGAGCGAAGAACTTTCTAAATGATGAGGGCTTAGAACCCTACATCGCTCAAATCGAGGAGTCGCGAGAAACATTGCAGCAGCTACATCAAGATTATTTTCTAAGCTATCAGTCAAATTGGGACGAGCTTGTTACTGGGAGTATTTCACCAGTCATAACGCCAATTGAATCACATTTATCAAGAATCGATGAAAATATAACTCTTCATTTAAGAGAAATTACCGAAGCGAATAATTCAGAAGTGACAGAGACACTGAACTTGAGTACGTCAAGAACACTGATGTTGATTATTCTTTTACTAGCAATTCCAGCTGTTTTCATGATTGTCTTTGCCCGTGATTTAAACAAGGGTGTGTCACAGCTAAAGTCACAAATGAAGCAATATGAAAAAGGTGAGTTTTCTGAATCGAGAAAAACAACACGCTTTGATGAAATTGGCGAGTTGCAAACCTCTTTAGAAAAAATGAGGGTGAAAATCGAGGAGAATCTAACTGAAACCAAATTGATTAGTCATGAAATCATCGAAGCCGCTAAGGAAATTGGGAGTGAACGAGAGCAATTAGGTCAGAAGAATGTTGAAATGGAAGAGGTTGTTTTGAGGCAGCAGGAACTCGTTCAAATTCAACAGCAAAATGCGATGTCGATTTCAGCGGTAACAGAGCAATCATCGGCAAGTACGGTTGAGATTCATCACTCGTTAGAGGAATTAAAGAAGGGTATGGAGACAATGAATGCCCATGCCACTAAAGGAACCGATTATATTGATCAAACAGAACAAAACATTGATCATGTATCAACTTTAATGGACTTCTTCCAAAAACAGCTTGAGAGCGTCAAAGAAAATACGAGTGTGATTCAAGGGTTTATGAAGCATATTTTCAGCATTTCAAGTCAAACGAATCTACTTGCGATCAATGCCTCTATTGAAGCGGCTCGTGCGGGAGTGCATGGGAATGGCTTTAAAGTCGTCGCAGAAGAGGTTCAAAAGCTATCACAGCAGACGAACGCCTTCTCTGATGAAATTGCTAAGCAATTAAAGCAAATCACTGAGAATGTCACAAGTTCACTTGATGGCTTTAATGAGCTCTATCAATCAATCCAACAAACGAAGGATCTTTCACAAACAACGTCAAGTCAGTTTAAAGAAGTGTCCTCACAAAGTGAAAAAATGCGTACACAAGTATTTGAGGTGACGAGCACGATGGAAGAGATCTCAAGTGGAACGCTAGAAATTGTTAGCTCAATTAATGTACTAGCAGAGCAAGCCAATGTTAGTGAGGATAGTATATCTTCAATTAAACAAATCTCAGAATCGCAAATCCATGCAACTGAAACACTCCAACGTTCAGTTGAACAGCTTTCAGCACTTGCTGTTAAGCTACAAAACCAAGAGGAGCGTTTTGTTGGTTAGTTAGTGTGTGGAATCAGGTGGTGTGAGAGTGATTTGAGCAAATGGTAATAGCTGTGATGCTTGATGCCTGAGGTGCATGTCAGGGTTTTAACGGACATATGATCCGTTATTTTCGAAAAAAGCTCCTATTTTCATTTTTTGCGGACATATGATCCGTTATTTCATATAAATCTTTGAAAATTGACGGTTATATCACTAAATAACGGATTAAATGTCCGTAACCTCCTGATTTTTTGTTTTTTATGCTGATTAACGGAATAGATGTCCGTAAAGAAAATTTGAGAGGTTAAGAGCAGGGGGATAGCGGGTCCTATTCAGGTTTACTTGCATTGGATGCAAGCCGAATTCTCTGTCTTTCTGCAGTTAAAACATCATTAGATAAAAGAACCAAAAAGTGTGCACTTTTTGGTTTTTTTTATTTATACATGACCGTTTCAGCAGTAGGCTTTAAAGCAATGGAACCACTCCAGTGACCAACAAAAGCGACTGAGTCGATTTTGTTGGTCACGAGAGTGTACCTTTTTAGTCAATTGAGTCGGTGTTTATTGATGTTGAAGCCCTTTATAATAAGTTTATGAAAGCGATTACAAACAGGGTGGTGAACACAACGTGAGTAGACTTGAAACGACAAAAGTAACAACGGTCACAAAGACGAAGCATGAGACACGAACGAAGGCGAAAATGAAGAAGATTTTGTCCTATGCCGGCTTTGTCGGGCCAGCCCTTTTCTTTTTTATTCTCATTCAAATTATTCCGTTTGTTATGGGTGTGTATTATTCCTTTACATCCTGGAATGGGATTAGTTCAACAATTGAATGGGTTGGACTAGATAATTATAAAAAGATTTTCACAGATGATGAGAAATTCTTTGATTCCTTCTTATTTACAACGAAATTTATGTTTGCGGCTGTAGCAATTAGCAATATTATCGGATTTTCCTTTGCATTACTATTAAACTCAGCTCTGAAAACGAGAAATCTTTTGCGAACGGCTTTCTTTATTCCGAATGTGATTGGTGGCTTGTTACTCGGGTTCATCTGGCAGTTTATCTTCGTTAGAGGATTTGCGGCAATAGGTGAGATAACAGGAATTGCCTTCTTCCAGCAAGCATGGCTTGGAGATGCGAATACAGCATTTTGGGGAATTGTTATTGTTTTCGCTTGGCAGATTAGTGGATATATGATGGTCATTTATGTTGCGGCATTACAGGGTGTCGATACATCGTTGCTAGAGGCAGCGAGAATTGATGGAGCCAACGCATTTACGTTGTTAACAAAAATGATTATTCCATTGATATTACCGGCGTTCACGATTTGTTTCTTCTTAACGATTTCGATGGCCTTCAAGATTTTTGATTTGAATCTTTCATTAACTGGAGGTGGGCCGTTTAATTCGACCCAATCTGTTGCCATTAATATTTATCAGGAAGCCTTTACGAACAATAATTACGGGCTAGGCTCAGCTAAGTCGATCTTATTCTTCTTAGTCGTAGCAATCTTTACGACCCTCCAAGTGATGTTTACGAAGAAAAGGGAGGTTGAAGCATAATGAGAAAAAAATATACGAAACGAACCTTTGTTTTAGAGATATTTGCCATCTTGCTAGCTATTCTGTTTCTTGTTCCATTTTACTTTGTCATTGCAAACTCCTTAAAGAGTTTCTCTGAAATCTTAATGGATGCTGCAGCACTGCCGACTGAATGGTTGTTTTCTAACTATGTCAAGGTGTGGGAAATCTTAGAATTTCCGAAGGCATTTTGGAATTCCTTTATTATTACGGCATTAAGTAATATAGGGCTTGTTGTTATTAGCTCAATGGCTGCTTGGAAGATGGTTCGTACACCAGGGAACTTCAGCAAGATTCTTTTTATCTGCTTCGTTGCAGCAATGGTAATTCCGTTCCAGACGGTCATGATTCCACTTGTGAAACTTGGTGGAATGCTAGGGATCATGAACAGCATTCCAGGTATTATCATCATGTATTTTGGTTTTGGTGTTCCGCTTTCTCTCTTCCTTTTTCATGGCTTTGTTAAGACAGTGCCAGTGGAAGTCGAGGAATCAGCTCGGATTGATGGGTGTACACAGTTTGGTGTCTTTTGGAGAATTGTGTTTCCATTATTAAAGCCGATAACTGTAACCGTTGTCATACTGAACACGCTCTGGATTTGGAATGATTATCTCCTGCCACTACTAGTACTTCAGGATGCATCATTACGAACGATTCCACTCGCGACGAGCTCGTTTTTTGCACAATATACGAAGCAGTGGGATATGGGTCTGGCAGCGCTTGTCCTTGGGATTACGCCAATCGTTATTTTCTTCCTATTTCTGCAGAAGCATATTATTAAAGGAATTGCTGCAGGATCGATTAAATAGCACGTACCAAATTTGTTAACCATTTTGTAGCTTTCATGCTACAAAAATAAATATAGTAAGATAAAATTAGGGGATATGAGGAGGCAATTGCAATGAAACGTTTATTCTTTCTTTTCTTAACAATGGTTTTTGCTGTTACGATTGTAGCGGCGTGTTCGTCCGATGATACCGGTGGCACAGAAACGGATGAAGAAGTTGATACTGGTGAAGAGACGACAGATGCTGCATCAGGTGACGAGGAAGTAGTCACATTGAATTTCTTTCAATTTAAAGTCGAAATTGCAGATCAGCTTCAAGAAATGTTAAAAGAATTTGAAGCAGAGCATCCAAATATTAAAGTGAATTTAGAAACAGTTGGTGGTGGAGCAGATTACGGTGCTGCATTAAAAGCGAAATTTGCTTCTGGTGAAAAACCTGATATTTTCAATAATGGTGGTTTTAATGAATTAGGTCTATGGAAAGAGCATTTAGCAGATCTTTCTGAAGAGCCATGGGTTGAAAACCTTTTACCAATTGGTAAAGTACCAATGACAGATGAGGACGGCAAACTATATGGTATGCCTGTAAATCTTGAAGGCTATGGTTTTGTTTATAATAAAGATTTGTTTGAAAAAGCGGGGATTACAGAGCCGCCAACGAATATGAGTGAATTACAAGACGCAGTTAAGAAGCTTGAGGAAAATGGCATTACAGCATTTGCTGCTGGCTATGCTGAATGGTGGGTTATTGGACAGCATTTATTGAACATTCCTTTTGCTCAACAAGAAGATCCGGTTGCGTTCATTGAAGGATTAAGTGCTGGTACTGAATCATTTATTGGCAACAAGCAGTTTGAAGAATTCCAGACTTTAATTGATACGGAAATTAAATATGGTAATCCAAATCCTTTAACTACAGACTACAACACGCAAGTTACGTTATTTGCATCTGGTGAGACAGCAATGCTTCAACAAGGAAACTGGACTGAAAACATGATCTATGAAATCAATCCAGAAATGAATATGGCGTTCCTGCCAATTCCAATTAATGATGCTGAAGGTGCAAACCGTATTCCAGTTGGAGTACCGAATAACTGGGCATTAAACAAAAACTCTGAAAATCTTGAAGAAGCGAAGCTATTACTAGATTGGATGGTTTCATCTGAAACAGGACAGCGTTATATGACAGAGGAATTTGCCTTCATTCCGGCATTTGATAATATCGAACCTACTGGCTTAGGAGCTTTGGGAGAGTCGATTTTAGAGTACTCTGTTGAGGATAAGACAATTCCATGGACATGGTTCAGATGGCCTGATGGAGCAAACCAAGATTTTGCAGCAGCTATTCAAGAATACGTTGCAGGTCAAATTGAATACGAAGAAGTTTTAGAGAAATTCCAAGCAACATGGGATAATTTAAAATAACAGTGAGAAAGGTTGATCAGAAAAGGCCACTGCAAAAGGTATGATTTTTACTTTTGCAGTGGCCTTTAAGCAATGAGCGAAACCGCTGCATTGTCTTAAGCCTTGCTATGGGTGGCTTTCTCATAGCAGGCGTGCAGCGAGTGGAGCCATTGCGGCTTCCTTGAATCTGCAAAAAAGGACTTTTACAGTGGCGATGATCGAAGCTATTTTTGATCAACCTTTTCTATACGGATGAAGCTTGCTGACGTATACTAGATGTATGAGATTGGGGGTATGATCGTGTTTAAAAATAATATTCGAAATAAGCTAATTGTCCTATTATTATTAATTACGATCATCCCATTTGGTACGTCAATTATCGTTACTTATCTTTATACGAAAGAATCGTTAAGGGACCAATCGATTCAGGAAAATGTTAATCTTCTTTATCAGGGGAAGATTAATATGGAAAGCTATTTGCGAGATCTAAATCATTTTACTTTTTCGTTTTATAGCAACCCAGAGTTTATGAACTATCTTAGAAGAGATCAGATTGGGGATTACGTCTCACGAGGGGTTGTTCATAATGTGATGCATTCACTTTTATATAGCGAAGAAAGTGTCTACAGGGCGTCGATGTCAATTGTAAAGCACCAAGAAATGTTAACGGTTTCAAAACGTTCCGCTATATTCTATTCAGAGCTTGTTGACCTAAAGCAAATTCGATCCTATAAAAGAGCGAGTGAAAATCCAGCGAATCTTTATATTGAGCCATTAAATGAATTCAATCGTTTTACCATTCATCGTGCTTTTCGAGATGTGCCATCAGACCGAATTCTTGCCTATGTTTCTTTAGAGGTTCGTCCAAATAAAATAAATGAATTGAGCCGATTTCTCTACCACGGCGAATCCGAGGAATTCTATATATTAAATCAAGATGGTCAATTTATTTATCAATCAGATATTGGGTTTAATGGGCAAGAGGAGCTAGGCTGGAAGGACAGACTACTAGAGTCAGAAGAGGAAAGTGGAACGATTGCCTGGACGGATCAAGCCTTTGATGGGGTTATGGTCTATGATACGGTTTCTGAGGCAGCGGGAAGCTGGATCTTAGTCAAGCGAATACCGAACACGACATTATACGAGAGTGCTTATAGTGTTGTTATGATTAATATCTTTTTTGGCGTTGTTGGCTTAGCTCTAGTCGTTCTCGCTACCTTCTTTGTCTCATTTAGAATCACGTCACCGCTCCGGGTACTTGTTCAAAATATTAAGCAGGTTGAAAAAGGAAATATGAAAGTACAATTTCGTTCATTAGGAAATGATGAGATTGGTCTTTTAGGTGACCGATTTAAGTCGATGATTGAAAAGATAAATCAACTTATTAATAGGGAATACAAGCTTGAGCTGGAAAACAAAACAAATCAGCTAAAGGTGCTTCATTCACAAGTTAATCCCCATTTCTTATATAATACATTGCAGTCGATTGGAACGATGGCGTTAAAAAGCAAGGTGCCAGAAATCTACTCTTCGCTCACTGATCTTTCACAGATTATGAGGTATAGCATGAATATGGAGGAGGATATTGTTCCGTTAGTAAAGGAAGTCAATTATACAAAGGCATATATGCTCCTTCAAAAACAGCGGTTTGGTGATCAGCTTGAATTTGTCATCGATATTGATGAAGCTGCACTTGATATTCATGTACCGAAAATGATCCTGCAACCAATTATTGAAAATTATTTTAAGCATGGGTTTGACTCACGTGATGGAATCGGAAAAGTGAACCTTACCTGTAAAAGAAGTGATCGTTGTTTACTCGTGACCATTCATGATAATGGACCTGGAGTAAGCGTTGAGCGTCTTCAACAAATCGATCAGCATCTGAAGGCTGATCGTCATTTAGGTGATTATGGTTCGAACATTGGACTTAGAAATGTCTATGCTCGCTTAAATCTTTATTATGCAGGCAAAGCCTTGTTTAAGCTGGAAAATCATACGAATGGGGGCTTACTGGTTACGATGGAGCTTCCGCTAGAGATGGAGGGTGAGATACATGAAAGCGATTATCGTGGATGACGAGCAGCATGTTCGCGAAGGTTTATTGCTACTCGCTGAATGGGAAAAGGTCGGGATTGAAACGATCCTTGAGGCAAGTGATGGGAATGAAGCAATGCAACTAATTTCAGAGCATCAACCAGAAATCATATTTACAGATATGCGAATGCCTAGATGTGACGGAGTCGAGCTTTTGAAATGGATTCACAACTCCAACCTTCAGGCGAAGACGATTGTTGTCAGTGGCCATGGCGATTTTCAGTATACGAAAAAGGCGATTACCTATGGAGGCTTCGACTATCTTTTAAAGCCAATTAATCCTGGTGAAATGAATGAAACACTACTTCGTGCTGTAACAGAGTGGAAAAGGGAATATCATACTTCAGATGAGATCCCAGATTCCCTTTTGAACGTTCAGCAAAAGGAAAAGGACACCGTGCATTTGATTGAGGAATATATACGTGCCAACTATCAAAAGGATATCAAGTTACAGGAGATTGCCGAACTGTTTTTCTTAAGCAGGGAGTATATTTCGCGTCGGTTTAAACAGGAATTTAATGAAACCATTACCGACTATTTAACGAATATCCGAATTGAGAAAGCGAAGGAATTACTAGAGCATTCTTCCTTAAGGAATGTCGAGATTGCAGAGGCAGTCGGATACCAAAATGATAAATATTTCATCAAGGTCTTCAAAAAGATGGAAGGGATGACTCCAAAGGAATACCGACTGAAAACAAAAAACTAAATAAAT
The DNA here is from genome assembly GCF_017939705.1 of Halalkalibacter suaedae. Lineage (GTDB taxonomy): Bacteria > Bacillota > Bacilli > Bacillales > Bacillaceae_D > Halalkalibacter > Halalkalibacter suaedae. The sequence goes on along the minus strand of NZ_JAGKSQ010000001.1, from coordinate 543,465 downwards.
CAAAAGGAAAATTAATCACAAAAGGTATTGAAGATGTTTCTGTTATAGATTAAAATTAAACTGCGTAATAGTATAGAAAGCGTTTTCAACTTTTTGTGATTTTTATAGCAAAGGAGGGCCTGATGGCAACGATAGAAGACGTCGCTAAATTAGCAGGGTTATCGAGATCAACTGTATCAAGAGTGCTCAATAACCATCCATATGTAACAGATGAGAAGAAGCGACTTGTCTATGAGGCAATGAAGCAATTAGAGTACTATCCCAATTCATCAGCTCAACGACTGCGTACACAAAAGACGGATACAATTGCAGTGCTCGTACCAAGACTAACAAATCCTTTCTTTCCATTTTTGATTGAGGGATTAGAAATGATTGCAGTCAAGTACGGATTTCAATTACTTATTTGTCAAACACACCATGATAAAGAGAAGGAGCTCAGCTTCTTAAATTTATTGCTAACAAAGCAGGTTGATGGCTTGATTTTCACAGCAATTGAAAATGATTGGGCAACGATTGATTCCTTCAAAACATATGGTCCGATGATATTGTGTAATGAATATATGTCTGAAGCGACTGTTCCGATTGTCCGTCTAGATCAAGTGAAGGGTAGTTATTTAGGAACACGCCATTTAATTGAAAAAGGACATAAAGAAATTGCCTATTGTGGCGGCACATCGAGCGAACTTGGAATTGATCGTGAGCAAGGATTTAGAAAGGCATTAGCTGAATCAGGACTTGTCGTCAATGAAAAATGGCTATTTAGGGATCTTTACAGTATTGAATGTGGCAAGACCCTTTTGAGAAAGCTTGTTGAGATGGACCATCGTCCTTCTGCGATATTTACAGGTAGCGATGAAGTTGCTGCTGGCATTATAAGAGAAGCAAAAAATCACAAAATACGAATACCTAACGAGCTTGCTGTTATCGGCTTTGATGATCAGCCGATTGCCGAGTTGCTTGAACCTTCGTTAACAACGATACGTCAACCGACACGGGATATGGGCATGAAAACAATGGAACTAATGCTAGCAATGCTAGCGAATCCGAATATGAACGAGGCAAGACAGATTATAGAATTACCGATACAAGTCATTAGTAGAGAATCTGTTTAACCTTTTGTGGGAACGATCCCACATTTTGCGACACAATAATCTGGGATCGATTTCACAGATAGATTTATAAGAATCTGGGATCGATTTCATAAAAAATTTAGAGATAATGAGGAGGAACTAATATGGTACACGTAACAGTTTGGAATGAGAATCGACATGAGAATAAGAATCCGGTTGTAAGAGAGATTTATCCTAAGGGAATTCACGGGGCGATTGCTAGTTTCTTAAAAGAAGAACAAGTTGAAGTGACTACAGCAACACTTGATGATCCAGAGCATGGTTTGACAGATGATGTGTTAAGTAAGACGGATGTGTTAATTTGGTGGGGCCATCTTGCACATGATGAGGTTGCAGATGAAGTGGTAGAAAAGGTTAAGAAGAGAGTTCTAGAAGGAATGGGCTTGATTGTGCTTCATTCAGGACATTTCTCAAAAATCTTCAAAACTTTGATGGGAACGTCTTGTGATTTGAAATGGCGTGAGGCTGATGACAAGGAGCGTCTGTGGGTAGTTGATCCAAGTCATCCGATTGTCGATGGAATTGGCGAGTACATTGAGCTTGAGCGAGAAGAGATGTATGGAGAGCATTTTGACATTCCAGCGCCAGATCAATTGATTTTGATGAGCTGGTTTGAGGGTGGAGAAGTATTCAGAAGTGGTTGTACGTATCAACGTGGCAATGGCAAGATCTTTTATTTCCGTCCAGGTCATGAAACGTATCCAACCTATCATAATAAGGAAATTCAGCATGTAATCAAAAATGCGGTTCAATGGGCAAAGCCAGTTAATCGTTCATATCCAGTCTACGGAAATGCAAAGCCTTTAGAAGAAATTTCACCAAAAAACGAGGCGTAAAGGAGAGAGTATAATGACAAAGTTAAAAATTGGGGTTATCGGTTGTGGAAGTATTGCAAAGTTTCGACATTTACGTGAGTATGCCAATAATGGCCAGGTTGAAATCATCGCTGTGTGTGACATTGTTGAAGATAGAGTGAACGAGTTTGCAAAAGAGTATGAGGCTACTGCTTATACAAGCTACGAGGAGCTTCTTACTAATCAAGACATTGATGCAGTTAGTGTTTGTACACCTAATTATCTACATGCACCTGTTTCCATTGCGGCTCTGAAAGCAGGAAAGCATGTCCTCTGCGAAAAGCCAATGGCAACGTCGCGTGCTGATGGAGAGGCGATGATAGCAGCGGCGAAGGAAGCGAATAAAAAGCTGATGATTGCTCATAATCAACGCTTTGTCCCTTCACACCAAAAGGCTAGACAGCTTATTGAAAATGGGGAGGTTGGTAAAATTTATAGCTTCCGTACGGCTTTCGGTCACGGTGGTCCAGAGGGCTGGAGTGTGGACGGAGCGGATAGCTGGTTCTTTAGAAAGGAAGAAGCATTTATTGGAGCGATGGGTGATCTTGGTGTGCACAAAACAGATCTACTTCGTTACATTCTTGGAGAAGACTTTGTTGAAGTTGGGGCTTTTGTTGAAACAAGTGCAAAGGCCAAGACAGACGTTGATGATACGGCAGTATGTATATTGAAATCAGAAAGTGGCATTATTGGTACACTTGCTGCGAGCTGGTCTTATGTAGCGAAAGAAGATAATTCAACGATTATTTATGGTGAGAAAGCGATCTTGCGTCTCGAGGATGACCCGACTGCTTCTCTAATTATTCAGTATAAGACAGGTGAAGTCGTTAAGTATGAGTTAGGCGGGATTCAATCAAACGAAATTGGTGGCCAAACTAGCTCAAAGGTGATTGATCATTTTGTCTCTTGTATTCTAGAAGATACCGAGCCTGCTATTTCAGGTGAAGAAGGACTGAAGTCATTACAGGTTGTTCTTTCAGCACTTGAATCAAGTGAAACGAAGAAAATTACGAGTCTATAAAAAAGGAGAATAGTATGAAAAGGATCAAGATGGGCATTATTGGTGCAGGTGGAATTGCTCAAGGGCGACATCTCCCTGCATATGTTCAGATGGCAGATCGAGTAGAACTTGAAGGTGTATATGATGTCAATAGTGAAACGGCTGAGAAGGCTGCTGAGACATTTGGGATAAAAAAGATCTATTCAACGTTTCTTGAATTATTAAAGGATGTTGATGCTGTAACGATCTGTACCCCAAACAAGTTTCATGCTGAAATCACGATTGCTGCACTTGAGGCTGGTGTTCATGTCTTTTGCGAAAAACCGATGGCAATGAATGGAGAGGAATGTGCGGCGATGATCTCTGCAGCAAAGCAATCTGACAAAGTGCTGGCAATAGGTTACCATTATCGCTTTATGAAGGAAGCTCAAGCAGCGAAGAAGCTGATTGAACAAAATGAAATCGGAGAACCATTCGTTGCCCGTGCCAGAGCATTAAGAAGAAGGAAGGTACCAGGCTGGGGTGTTTTTACAAATAAAGAATTGCAAGGTGGAGGTAGTTTAATAGATTGGGGCTGCCACTTCTTAGATCTATCACTATGGTTGCTTGGGAACCCGAAGCCGGTTGAAGTAATCGGAAAAACCTATAATCATCTAAGTAAGATGCCAAACCAAGTCAATCAATGGGGCACATTCGACGCAAGTACGTTTGAGGTTGATGATCATGTGACTGCCTACATTAGGTTTGAGAACGGAGCCACATTGTTATTTGAAACATCCTGGGCAGCGAACATCAAAGAGGATGTTGAGGGAGTCAGTATTTCCGGTCATACAGGCGGGATTGACCTGTTTCCGTTTGAGTTTAATCAGGCAAAGCATGGCATGCTCCTCAACAGTCAAGCTGAATGGATTCCAGGTGAGGAAGACCCTGGACTAAATCAGCTAGAAAACTTTATCGACAGCTGTTTAGGAGAAGGGGAATTAGTTGTACTACCTGAGCAAGCGATGCAGGTTTCTACCATCATTGATGCGATCTATAAAAGCAGTGAAACGAATCGAAGCATTACATTAGCATAGAGGAGGCAAATAATGAAACTAGGTGTGTTTACCGTATTATTTTCAGAAAAGAATCTAGATGAGATGCTTGATTATGTGAAAGCGGCTGGAGTTAAGGCTGTGGAGATTGGAACAGGTGGGTACCCAGGAAATGCCCATTGTGACATTGACAGGCTGCTTGAGAGTGAAGATCGACGTAAGGAATATTTGGAGAAGATTAGCTCCCGTGGTCTTGAAATAAGTGCATTTAGCTGTCACGGCAATCCAATCTCCCCAGACGAATCATTTGCTCGTGAATCACATGAAGCGTTAGTGAAAACAATTAAGCTTGCAAGTTTAATGGGAGTTCCTGTCGTAAATTGTTTCTCAGGAACTGCGGGTGATCATGATGGGGCGAAATACCCAAATTGGCCAGTCACTCCTTGGCCAAATGAATATGGTGATGTCTTAAAATGGCAATGGGAAACAAAGCTCATCCCGTATTGGAAGGAATGGGGTCAGTATGCAAAGGATCATGACGTCAAAATTGGCTTGGAGCTCCATGGAGGTTTCTTAGTTCATACGCCGTACACTCTACTAAAGTTACGAGAAGAAACATGTGATGCGATCGGTGCCAACCTTGACCCAAGTCATTTATGGTGGCAAGGGATTGAACCAGTTGCTGCAATTAAGATTTTAGGCAAAGCAAATGCGATTCATCATTTCCATGCAAAGGATACGTATATCGATCAAGACAACGTTAATATGTACGGGTTAATTGATATGCAGCCATATGGTGAAGTTCAAACTAGAGCTTGGACTTTTCGCTCAGTAGGTTGCGGTCACAGTATTCAGGAATGGTCTAATATGATTAGTGCTTTACGCACGTATGGATATGATTATGTGGTTAGTATTGAACATGAGGATCCGATCATGTCAATTGAAGAAGGATTTTCAAGGGCTGTTAAGAACTTGAACAATATATTAATAGAAGAAAAGCCATCGGATATGTGGTGGGTATAAAAAGAAGGTCGCACGCTTCGAGGATGAAGTGTGCGACCTTCTATCTATTAATATATTAGTGCTTGCAACAAAGATAAGGGGATCCCGTTTGGGTGACCTTTGGCTTGCACTGACACCCATTTAGTAGTGATTGAAGACTACAAGAATGAGCGTGTGGGTTAGTTTTAATAAAATATATACAAAAATCAGTGGTCAACTGTTGTCTATAGTATTCTTTTGTTTTTCTAATCCAATTGTATTAGGAATTTATGATTAGCGCAATACCTATTTGGAAATTTATATACATTTTTATGTAAATTTTTGGTTAATAAGTTTGTTGTATTTTGGTGAATAAAAGCGACGTTTTCGTGATATATATATAAATGTCGAAAGCGGTGTCATTTTATTCTGATTTTTCGTCAAAATGCACTGTTTTTCGCGTCGTAGCAGGCTTGTAAAGCGTTTGACAAGGTTTATGAGCGCTGTTATAGTAAATGTGTGGAAATACCACAGTAATATAGTTACGAAGGGAATGTGAAAGCATGCAAGGTAAAGTAAAATGGTTTAACGCAGAAAAAGGTTTTGGATTCATCGAGCGTGAAGATGGAGATGACGTATTCGTACACTTCTCAGCTATCGAGTCTGAAGGATTCAAGTCTTTAGACGAAGGTCAAGAAGTTGAATTTGAAATCGTTGAAGGTGCTCGTGGTCCTCAAGCTGCGAACGTAGTTAAGCTTTAATTCACATTCCTTAAGGAAATGAATGAGCTCTAACCATCCAAGCCCACCCTGGTTCGTCCAGGGTGGACTTTTTATATTCTTGATAAAAAAACCGGGATAAAATGGTTTTTAAATGAAGTTACGAACCGAGCAAAAAACTAGCGGATGAAATATACGTAGACTCCTGCGGGATGTAAAGCCAAAGGTGAGACCCCGCAAGTGCGAAGCGCGAGGAGGCTCACCGGCTTCCCGCGGAAAGCGAAGTATATTTCAGTAGCGGTATCCTTACTCTTACTCCGTCCCCTCTGTTCAAGTTTTAAGTTAGTTCTATCACTTTTGTCCAGGCCTTTTTTGTTGTAATTTATCAGTTTTAAATGAGTTTTTTCCCTAAGATAGAAACATAAAGTTCAAATAATCAAAATAAATAAAAAAATTATTTTTTATTTACAATGTTTAAGAAGGATTTACATTGGGGTAAATAGAATATGTACGGTATAGATAGAAAAGGAGGAGTTCAAGATGAATTACAATATTCGTGGTGAAAACTTAGAGGTGACTCCAGCTTTACGTGAGTATGTAGAGAAGAAAGTAGGAAAGCTCGAGCGTTACTTTGATACGACTCCTATCTCAGATGTGAATGTTCGAATGCAAGTATTGAACTCACAGCATATGATCGAGATCACAATTCCGATGCCGCAGCTTTTGCTTCGTGGTGAGGATAATCACACAGATATGTATGCTGCAATTGACAAGGTTGTAGAGAAACTTGAACGACAAATCCGCAAATATAAAACAAAAGTAAATCGCAAGTTTCGTCAAGAAGGAAGCTTGAAGTATATGTTTAAGAATGAGCTTGAGCCATTAGAGGAAGCAGGTCCACCGATTGAAGAAGACGAGCTTGAAGTGGTTAGAAAGAAACGTTTCAACCTAAAGCCAATGGATGCTGAGGAAGCAATCTTACAAATGGACATGCTTGGCCATAATTTCTTTGTGTTCTCAGATGCAGTTAATGGCTCAACAAGTGTAGTTTATAAGCGTAAAGATGGTAGATATGGTTTGATTGAGCCAGAAGCTTAAAAGTAACGGGAGATGTCCGAAAAGAGCAATAGTCTTTTCGGACATTTTTTTCTTCAATTAAGTTAAGGTTTCAAACAAACGTGATTGCATAAGTACGGTGTCAATTGGACAAGCAGAAGCATCCCGTCCGTATTGCCATGCCCAAACATTCGCATCGCAGGATGGTCTTTTCGGATTAAAGCGTCTTGGAGCACCACGTTTGGTTGTCGCGCCGGGCTCTGGTTCAGCACTCCAGATTACGGTCTGCTGACGAACCCGTTCACTTGCTTCTGTTGCAGCACAATAGGCTTCATTAAAAGGTCCTTCAGTCGGGTCTGCATAAATACCTGGTCGATATGGACTTTCGAAAAATGTATCAACCCAGGCAGTAATCCAATCAGAGTCTACAAGAAAAAATTTTTCGACATTAGCAAAAATAAAACTTCCCTCAGAAATCGACAATTGTCGTGCACGGAAAATTGCATTTCTCGCTGCAACGGCACCTGCTCTCGAACCAGTTGCCTCCGAAAAATTATTGTAGATCGGCATGACTTTCATCCCTTTGTCCTGGATGAATCGAATTTCTTCCCGAGTTAACCCGTCACTAACGTTTGCAATTGTCGTTAAATAGCGACCCCAGAAGTCTGGTTGCCCAAAATTAGTAACAACACATTGATAAAGGTCGTCGGTGACAGCAGCTGCTGAGTCGACTCCCCAATTTAAAATTGCCATTGGCTTCCCCCCTCAGCACTACTGTATGCAAGTAGACAGAGGAGAAAGACATAATATTTCACAAAGACAATAAATGATACACGATTTGTCAAGAGTCCTGATCTTGTAAGACCTGCTATTTATTGATAAAATTAAAAACAGTGGATAAATGCTTCATGCTCGATCAAGTCGAGCTGAAAGAAGAGAGGACGAATACGATGTTAGGTTTATTAAAGAAAGTAATTGGAGACCCGAGCCAGCGTCAACTAAAAAAGAATGAGAAGCTAGTTGAGGAAATAGAAGCGTTAGCCCCAGAGATGAAGAGACTTTCTGATAACGACCTTCGTCAAAAAACAGAAGAATTCAAGCAACGATATAGAAATGGCGAAAGCGTTGATAAGATGCTTGTAGAAGCATTCGCAGTCGTTCGTGAAGCATCTACACGTGTACTACATATGACACCATACCCTGTTCAGTTACTTGGTGCGATTGCCCTTCACCAAGGGAATATAGCCGAGATGAAAACAGGGGAAGGGAAAACGTTAGTTGGAACCCTACCCGTATACCTCAATGCAATCACAGAAAAAGGTGTACATGTTGTAACAGTGAACGAATACCTTGCACGTCGTGACTGCGAAACAATGGGAGCACTGTTTAGCTTTCTTGGATTAACGGTTGGCTTAAATGAATCGAATTTATCAAAAGAAGACAAGCAAAACGCCTATGCTGCTGATGTAACGTATAGCACAAATAACGAGTTAGGTTTTGACTATTTGCGTGACAATATGGTGTTGTACAAAGAACAAATGGTACAACGACCTCTTCATTTTGCTCTTGTCGATGAAGTCGATTCGATCCTAGTTGATGAAGCGAGAACACCGCTTATTATTTCGGGGTCTGTTGAACGCTCAACACAGCTCTACCAACAAGCGAATTCCTTTATTCGAATTCTAAAGAAGGAAGAGGACTATACATTCGATGAAAAGACAAAGAATGTTCAGCTTACAGAAGAAGGGGTTAACAAATCTGAACGTGCATTTGGAATTGAGAATTTATACGATCAAAAGCATGTTCAACTAAATCACCATTTAAATCAATCGCTAAAGGCACATGTTGTTATGCAGCGTGATGCTGATTATGTAATTGAAGATGGCGAAGTAGTGATTGTTGACCAATTTACTGGTCGCCTAATGAAGGGACGTCGTTATAGTGACGGACTTCACCAAGCGATTGAGGCAAAAGAAGGAATGCAGATCCAAAAGGAAAGTATGACACTTGCATCGATTACATTCCAAAACTATTTCCGCCGCTATCAAAAGCTTGCTGGGATGACAGGTACAGCGAAAACAGAGGAAGAGGAATTCCGTAATATTTACGGGATGGATGTTATGGTCATTCCAACGAACAAGCCAATCGCTCGTGATGATCATGCTGATTTAATCTTTAAAACAATGGAAGCTAAGTTTAGAGCGGTTGTTAAAGAGATTGAAGAGCTTCACAAAAAAGGACAGCCAGTGCTTGTTGGTACTGTGAGTGTTGAAACATCTGAGCTGGTTTCTTCATTATTAAATAAGCGGAAAATTCCGCACCATGTCTTAAACGCGAAAAATCATGAACGTGAGGCAGAGATTATTGAAAACGCTGGCCAAAAAGGTGCGGTAACGATCGCAACGAACATGGCTGGTCGTGGTACAGATATTAAGCTTGGTGAAGGTGTGCTAGAACTAGGTGGGCTTCATGTATTAGGTACAGAACGCCATGAAAGTCGTCGGATTGATAATCAGTTACGTGGGCGTGCTGGTCGTCAAGGAGACCCGGGTTCAACTCAGTTCTACTTATCAATGGAAGATGAATTGATGCGTCGCTTCGGATCGGATAATATGCGAGCGATGATGGAACGTCTAGGCATGGAAGAGGACCAACCGATTGAGAGTAAGCTTGTATCCCGTGCGGTTGAGACAGCTCAGAAGCGAGTCGAGGGTAATAACTTCGATGCTCGTAAGCAAATCCTCCAATATGATGATGTCATGCGTGAGCAACGTGAGATTATTTACAAGCAGCGACTTGAGGTTCTTGAGTCCGAAAATCTTCGTGACATTGTTGAGAACATGATCAAGTCAGTTATTGAGCGTACGGTTCGTTTGCACACACCTGAAGCAGAGGTACATGAGGATTGGGATTTAAGTGCAATCGTTAACTACATCAAAGCTAACTTGCTTGTCGAAGAGGATATTACAGAGTCTGAGTTGAAAGGCAAGGACCCTGAAGAAATGATTGAATTAATTACTGCGAAAATTACTGCTGATTATAACAAAAAAGAAGAGCAGTTTACACCAGAGCATATGCGTGAGTTTGAAAAGGTTATTATGCTTCGGACTGTTGACCGCAAATGGATGAATCATATTGATCAAATGGACCAGCTTCGCCAAGGAATCCATCTTCGTGCATATGGACAAATCGATCCATTACGTGAATATCGTTTTGAAGGCTTCGAAATGTTTGAAGCAATGATTGCTTCAATTGAAGAAGAAGTCGCAATGTACATTATGAAGGCACAGGTTCAACAAAACCTAGAACGTCAAAAAGTAGCTGAAGGTAAGGCTGTTCAACAAAGTACAGAAGAAGCGCCTAAAAAGAAAAAGCCAATTCGAAAAGGTGTATCTGTTGGACGTAATGATGAATGTACGTGTGGAAGTGGCAAGAAGCATAAGAATTGTTGTGGAGCATAAGCTCATATATTTAAAGAAAGGTTAGCCTACTGCAACTTTTAGGTAGGCTATGGCACAGGTGAGGCAGATGGAATTAGTAGAGGTAAAGCAAGAACTAGCACAAATAGCAAAACGACTAACTGAATTTAGGGGGTCTCTTTGACCTCGATGAAAAGCAAGAGCGGATCGCAGAGCTAGAAGAAAAGATGACAGACCCTTCCTTTTGGAATAATCAAGAGGCTGCCCAAGTCGTTATTAATGAAAGCAATGTATTAAAGGAATCTGTAAATACTTTCCTTGATCTAGATGCTGAATTTCAAGATTTAGAAGTGTCTTATGATCTTGTCAAAGAGGAAGCGGATGATGAGCTCCAAAAAGAGTTAGAGCAAGGTGTCAAACAACTGTCAAAGGCTGTCAGTGAATTTGAATTGCAGCTCTTACTTAGTGAGCCATATGACAAAAATAATGCCATTCTTGAATTACATCCAGGTGCTGGTGGAACCGAGTCTCAGGACTGGGCATCGATGCTCTTAAGAATGTATACACGTTGGGCCGAGCATCGTGGCTTTAAAGTTGAGACAATGGATTATCTTCCAGGAGATGAAGCTGGAGTGAAAAGTGTCACACTACTCATCAAAGGTCATAACGCCTACGGTTATTTAAAGGCGGAAAAAGGCGTTCACCGCTTAGTGCGGATTTCACCATTCGATTCATCGGGTCGTCGTCATACATCCTTTGTTTCGTGTGAAATAATGCCAGAGCTTGATGATAGTGTCGTGATCGACATTTCTCCAGAGGATCTAAAAATTGATACGTACCGAGCGAGTGGTGCCGGCGGTCAGCATATCAACACAACGGATTCTGCAGTTCGAATCACACACTTACCGACTAATACGGTTGTGACATGCCAAAGTGAACGTTCACAAATTAAGAACCGTGAACAAGCAATGAAAATGATGAAAGCAAAGCTCTACCAACTAAGAATTGAAGAGCAGGAGCAAGAGCTTGCGGAAATTCGCGGCGAGCAAAAGGATATCGGCTGGGGAAGCCAGATTCGATCCTACGTCTTCCACCCATACAGCATGGTAAAAGACCACCGCACTAACTTTGAAATTGGAAATACCAATGGCGTGATGGATGGCGACTTGGACGGATTCATCGACGCCTACCTCCGCCAATCTATGGGCAAATCCTCATAAGAATGAATGGACCTCTCCGTTATATGTGGAGGGGTTTTTGTTTTGCTTGATGGGTGGGATGGACTAGGTGTAGATGCGGGTGCGGCTCATAAAGAAGCAGAATCCGCTCATAAGCATGTGCGATCATCCTCGGTAAGAAGCTGCAATGAGGGGTGAGGAGGTCTGCATCTTTGAAAAGGTTGGGATGTGGCTGGAATTTCAATTAGCTAGATGATTTTATAGGACGAACATAGTGAATAAAAAGCCAGCCAATTGGATGCCGCTCATAAAGTTGAGAAATCGGCTCATAACTAGTCAGATCCGGCTCATAAAAGAGTAAATCACGCTCATAAGGAAGCAGAAGTCGCTCATAAGCATGTGCGATCATCCTCGGTAAGAAGCTGCAATGAGGGGTGAGGAGGTCTGCATCTTTGAAAAGGTTGGGATGTGGCTGGAATTTCAATTAGCTAGATGATTTTATAGGACGAATATAGTGAATAAAAAGCCAGCCAATTGGGTGCCGCTCATAAAGTTGAGAAATCGGCTCATAACTAGTCAGATCCGGCTCATAAAAGAGTAAATCCGGCTCATAAAGAAGCAGAATCCGCTCATAAGCAAGTGCGATCATCCTCGGTAAGAAGCTGCAATGAGGGGTGAGGCGATCTGCATCTTTGAAAAGGTTGGGGATGTGGCTGGAATTTCAATTAGCTAGATGATTTTATAGGACGAATATAGTGAATAAAAAGCCAGCCAATTGGGTGCGGCTCATAAAGTTGAGAAATCGGCTCATAACTAGTCAGATCCGGCTCATAAAAGAGTAAATCCGGCTCATAAAGAAGCAGAATCCGCTCATAAGCAAGTGCGATCACCTGCATTAAATACTTCATTCACCATTGAACAAACAACGACCATTAATAATTAACTCATTTCCACCAATAATAAGCTTTGAGTACTTACTCTTTAGTCCTTTGCCGATGTACAGGAGTCTCGTTTACAAGGAACTTGGGCTAGTGCTATACTACGCAAGGATTATGAGTAGAGTAGGGAGTGTGAGTTTTTATGAAGGTAAGGAGAAGGCAGATGCCGCCAAGTCGTTTAATGCAGGGGATTATCGATTATACATATATTTTGAGTGGTTCAGCGATTGTGGCGATGGCATTTAACTTATTTTTACTACCAAATAAAATAGCCTCTGGGGGAGTCAGTGGGCTTAGTACGATTCTCGCGTACGTTTTTGGCTTTGAACCAGCATTTACACAATGGTCTTTTAATATTCCTCTTTTTATTATTGGCATTATTTTACTTGGCGGATTTAAGTATGGAATCAAGACACTTGTCGGGACGGCATTTTTACCATTGGTTGTGCTGGTAACACGAAATTGGTCTGTCGGATTTGAGGATCCGTTACTTGGGGCATTGTTCGGAGGAATCGGTGTCGGACTAGGTCTTGGACTCGTTTTTAGGGCAAGTGCAAGCACAGGTGGGACCGACCTGGCAGCACAAATCATTCAGAAGTATACCGGTGTTTCTTTAGGTGCAGGTGTATTTATGATGGATGGATTTATTGTTATTACCTCAGGAGTGGTGTTTGGACTTGAACTTGCTCTTTATGCACTAATTAGTTTATTTGTAACAGGTAAAACAATTGATGTCGTCCAAATGGGTGTTGGTTATGCAAAGGTCGCTTATATTATTTCAAACCATCAGGAGGATGTTCAGGAGCGGATCTTGAACGAAATTGACCGCGGCGTTACGAGACTAAGCGGCTATGGTGGATATACAGAGCAGGAACGTGATGTGTTAATGTGTGTTGTTAATCAAAATGAAGTGACAAAGCTAAAACAAGTTGTTCAGAAGGTTGACCCAAAAGCATTTGTAGTAGTAACAAATGCGACAGAGGTTCTTGGTGAAGGATTCAAGAGAGCCTAATTGAATGATTTCTCCCCTTATTGGATAGGATAGTCTTGATAACACTCTCTGTCACAATATTGTAAAGTGTTGTGACACCTCTTGGTGGGCAAAATGTTCATCAACTATTTCTATATTAAGAGAATGTAGATTGGGTGTTAAAAAGCGTAAAACAGGAAAGCTTTCATTATACTGTGCTTGGAGGAAACTCCTTGATAAAAAGTGAGAGGGGGGAGAAAAATGAAAAAGCTATTGATTGCAATGGGGCTTTTAGTTGCTCTAACTGGTTGTGGAGCTGGTGAGGAAGAACCTGAAGTTACGACTCCGGAAGTAGAGGAGGAAACAACGGGTGGAGAAGAAGCTACCGGTGATTTTGATGCTACTGCAGCAGAAGAAGCGTATGAGAAAAGCTGTATTGCCTGTCATGGTCAAAACCTACAGGGTGCCGTTGGTCCAGCTTTAGCGGGAACCGAATTGACCGAGGAAGAAATTTTGACTGTTCTTCATGAAGGACAAGGTACAATGGTTAGCCAAGTACCACAAAATTTAACTGAAGAAGAAGCCGTAAATCTTACGAAGTGGATTAAGTCCCAATAACAGAAAAGGCTTTATGATAAAGCCAAAATATGTTGAGGTTTGTCTCAAAAGGATACATTATACTTTTGAGACAAACCCTTTTATTTATAAAAGAGTAGGTTATTCAAATAAAAAAGGCATCCAAACAGTCAAATTTTCGACTGTTTTTTTAATGTTTTACATAATGTGTCAGATCATGAAATGAAATTGTAACATTATTTAGCCACCATTTATTTTAATAAATGGTATAATAATTTCAGCAAACGACATAACTTGCATAAATTGAATAATTTTCAACAGTATTTTTCGGACAAGCCAGACATTAGCCACCTGACACCTAGAACTATTAAACCAAATGAGGAAACACATAGGGATGTGATAATGTGATTGAAATGAAAGACGTCTGGAAGTCTTATCCTAATAATGTTAAAGCCATTAATGGGATAAATATTACGATTAAAAAAGGTGAATTTGTCTATGTTGTTGGACCAAGTGGTGCGGGAAAATCGACATTTATTAAAATGATGTACCGTGAAGAAAAACCAACAAAAGGCGACATTCTAATAGATAGCGTAAATTTAGCAAAAATGAAAGAGAAGCGAATTCCATATATGAGGCGAAAAATCGGTGTGGTTTTTCAGGACTTTAAACTATTACCATCTCTAACAGTCTTTGAAAATGTTGCATTTGCTCTCGAGGTTATTGAAGAGAACCCAACGGTGATAAAACGCAAAGTAATGGATGTTTTAGATATCGTTATGCTCAAAAACAAAGCAAGGTTCTTACCCACTGAATTATCTGGCGGGGAACAGCAACGTGTGGCAATTGCAAGAGCGATTGTTAATAATCCAGAGGTTCTTATCGCGGACGAGCCAACTGGAAACTTAGATCCTGACACAGCTTGGGGAATTATGGACATTTTAGATGATATCAACCACCGTGGTACAACGATTGTCATGGCAACCCATAATAAAGACATTGTTAATACGATCAAAAAACGTGTTGTTGCTATTGAGGGTGGACGAGTTGTAAGGGATGAATTAAGGGGGAGCTACGGTTATGAAACTTAGAACTGTTGGCCGACATCTCCGAGAAGGATCAAAAAATCTAGTCCGTAATGGTTGGATGACTTTTGCGTCAATCAGTGCGGTTGCGATCATGCTGTTGATCGTTGGAGTGTTTCTTCTTCTAATTATGAATGTAAACAGCATCGCATCAGATATTGAAAATGATGTGGAAATAAAGGTTTTCATTGATCTAACTGCCACAGCAGATGAGCAGGAAGAATTACGGCTAGAGCTTGAGAAGCTTAATAATGTTGAAAGTATTACATTCATTGGTAAAGAAGAAGGACTAGATCAGTTGATTGATAGTATGGATGATGGCGGCATTGTCTTTGAATCAATTCGCGGGGAAGAAAACCCACTGAACGATTCCTTTATTGTCCGAGCTGCGAACCCGCAGTTAACGGAGACTGTTGCTAATCAGATTGAAGATCTACCACATATCGAGAAGATTGATTATGGGAAAGACATGATTGAGCGTCTGTTTGCTGTTACGAACTTAATCCGGACAGTTGGATTAGTTTTAGTGGTCGGTATGATGTTTACGGCGATGTTTTTAATTGCTAATACTATTAAACTTACAATTGTTGCGAGAAAAAGAGAGATTCAAATAATGAAACTTGTCGGTGCGACGAATGGTTTCATACGTTGGCCATTTTTTATTGAAGGTATATTACTTGGGACAATCGGAGCTTTAATCCCTACGGTTATTATAGGGTTTGGCTATTCGTATATAAATGACCGCTTTGTTGGTCAAATTGAAAGACTTTTTGTGTTATTACCTGTTTTCCCTTATATGTGGCAAATTGCCGCTTTACTAATCGCTATTGGAGCTTTTATAGGTGTTTGGGGAAGCATGATGTCAGTTCGGAAGTTTTTAAGAGTGTAATCGAATAAGGGGGAACGACCGTATGAAAAGAAAGATATGGCTAACGGCCATTGCTATTTTAATTACATCGGCTTCGTTTGGTGGGAACTTTACAAATAATGCATTAGCGAATAGTGAACTGCAGGAACAAATATCAGAAGTTGAGGGTGAGCGTGCCGAGAAGCAGGGAGAGGCTGAAAAGACTCAGGCTGAGCTTGAAAAGATCGACGCTGAAAAACAAGAGTTAAATGATGAAATTAAACGAATTGATCATGAAACAGCCCTAACGAATCAACAAGTTCGCGAAAAAAGAGATGAGATTTCAACTGTACAGAAAGAAATTGAAACACTTCAAGAAGAAATTATCATCCTTGAAGAACGTATAGCTAAGAGAGATGAATTACTTAAAGAACGTGCTCGAACGATGTACCAAACTGGTGGGTCGGTTGATTATCTAGAAGTTATTTTAGGTGCAAAAACATTCAGTGATTTTGTTAGTCGTGTAAGTGCTCTTTCTGTAATTGCTCAACAAGATCGTGATATTTTAGACAAGCATATTTCAGATCAAGAACAATTAGCTGAGGCGAAAGCACAGGTTGAGCAGGAGCTCGTTAATTTAGAAAGTCATTTAGCTGAGCTTGAGGAATTAATGGCAACATTAGAGACTCAACGTCAAGAAAAGGGTAAAGTAATGGCAGATCTCCAAGCGAAAGAGGATGATCTTCATGCAGAGTTAGGTGAACTTGAAGACGCTGATGAGATTTTGCGTTCTCAAGAGGCTGCATTAAAAAGTGAACTAGCTGCATATGAAGAGCGTATGAAACGTGAAGCTGAAGCACGTAAGGCTTCAGAATCGGCACAACCATCAACAACCTCTCGTGGATCGAATGAAGTGCATAGTGCTCCTGAAGCAACAGGTTCTGGATTTATTCGTCCAGCAACAGGCCGAATGTCATCGGGCTTTGGTTATCGTAGCTTCGATAATGGAATGCATTATGGTATTGATATCGGGAAAAACGGACGCAGTGGAGATGTTCCAATCGTAGCTGTAGCTGACGGAACAGTTATAAGATCTTATTATTCTTCAAGTTACGGAAATACGGTTTTGATTGCACATGTTGTTGATGGCCGTTCAATCACAACATTGTATGCCCATCTTGAAAGACGTGATGTTTCGACTGGTCAACGTGTATCACAGGGAGAACGTATAGGATTAATGGGTAACACAGGTCAATCATTCGGTGCTCATCTTCACTTTGAAGTACATGAAGGTGGCTGGAATGGTGCTAAATCTAATGCGGTCGATCCATTAAAATATATACCTCGTTAACATTGTTTTGAAACCTTATCGTCTGTTTTGCATTCGATAAGGTTTTTATGATAACACTAGTAAATATTCCTATTTACTATGCTTTGACTTCTATTACTACTTTGACTAGAATATAAAATGTAACATAACTTGTACGATTGATTCATAAGATAAATTGATATGGTAGGCATTGCACGTGGATTGGTGTGGTGCCTTTTACTGTACATGGGGAGTTGGTAAACTTGAATAAGAAACAGTTACTAATGATTATTGCAGTTATTCTTGGGTTAGGTGCGTTTGCTATATATTTTCAATCAGACCAAATGGCTAGTGATACCCCTGACCCTGAAGCTGTCGAGGTTGCTGGAGGAACATTGACAGAAGGTGAGTTCTCAGAGAAATTTGAGAAGGCACTTGCTATTATTGAAGAACAATATGTTGATGATGTAAGTGAGGATGAATTGCTTCAAGGAGCAATTAAAGGAATGCTAGAAACGCTAGAAGATCCTTATTCTGTTTATATGAGTAAAGAAGAAGCTAATCAGTTTACTGAAGCACTTGGTTCTCATTTTGAGGGAATTGGGGCAGAGGTCATGATGACTGATGGTAAGGTGACGATTGTTACTCCAATGCGAGAATCTCCTGCTGAGCAAGCGGGTCTTCAGCCAAATGACAAAATTCTGAAGATTGATGGCGAAACGATAGAGGGACTTTCTTTATCTGAAGCTGTTATGCAAATTAGAGGAGAAAAAGGAACAACGGTTACGTTAACGATTGAACGGGCTGGTTCGAGTGAGTTACTCGATATTCCTGTCGTTCGTGATGCGATTCCAATTGAAACCGTCCATTACGAAATGATTGAGAAGGATTCATTAAACATTGGGTTAATTCAAATCTCATCGTTCTCTGCTGATACTGCTGACCGATTTAAAGAGGCGTTAGAAAGTTTAGAGAGTGATGGAATGGAAGGCTTAGTCATTGATGTTCGTGGTAATCCTGGTGGTTATTTAGATCAGGTTGAGGATATTGGTAAGTTGATTATTCCTGACAAACAGCCAATTGTTCAAATTCAAGATCGTAATGGCGAAAAGATGCGTGTTATTTCTACCCTTGAAGAACGCAAATCATATCCGATTGTAGGGATCACTGATAAGTCTTCTGCGTCTGCATCCGAAATCCTTGCTGGTGCATTAATTGAAGGTGGAAACTATGATGTTGTTGGTGAACAAACTTTTGGAAAGGGAACGGTTCAACAAACATTAGCACTTGGAGATGGAAGTCAATTGAAGCTTTCTGTATACAAGTGGTTGACAGCTGGTGGAAATGATATAAACGGTGAAGGTGTTATGCCAACTGTTGAAGTGAAACAGCCAGACTATTTCTATGCAGCACCTCTTTCAATAGAGGATCCACTCGCTTTAGATACAATGGGTGAACAGGTTCGTAATGCTCAACGTATGTTGAAAGGAATTGGTTTTGACACGGGCCGTGAAGATGGTTATTTTGATGAGCAAACAGTCAAAGCTGTTGAAGAATTCCAAGCAGCTAATGATCTTGGGGTAACTGGTCAAATTGATCAAGAGACAGCAAGTGTCATTCAAGAAGTCGTTGTGGAGAATGTTCGTGATAAAGAAAACGATGCACAGTTCCAGGCAGCACTTGATTTAATTATAAAACAAGCCACGAACTAAGAAAGAATAAAGGAAACGGCTTTCTAATTGTCGAATATAAGGTACATCCACGTAAATAACGTTGGATGTACCTTTTTTGAAAATTAAACTAGGTTTTTGGTTGAAGGAGTACATATTATGGTGATCGATTTGTTACAGAGTATCGGTATCTTTTTCGCTTATTTTTTTGCGAATCCCTTATTGTATATAGGATTCATTTTAATTTATTTTCTATCAATTCAACGGATAAAAGCAGAGCGTGGGTCCTTTCATACACGTGTTTATGGAAAAATAGCAGATTTTACGATTCCTTTTTTGCCTGCTTTATTAATTGGACTCTATCTATCAAGTGTGACTATTCTCCTTGGGCTAGTCATTACGCCTAATTTCATTATTGTTCTTGTATGTGTGTATGTGCTGTTTGCACTTACATTGCAAACACGTCTCGTATCACCTTCTTATGTTTTAGGCGCAATTTTGATTTTGCATAGTTTAGAGCCCTTCCTTGGTACGATTGACTTTCTTAGTCTCGTATTTGAAGCATTATCAACAACATCTGTTACTGTTATTGCGATTTTACTGGCTCTTTTAGTAATAGGGGAAGGAATATTAATCAGGACAAATGGTGCAACCTATACTTCTCCAAGATTAGAGCGGAGTAAGCGAGGAAAGTGGATTGGGCTACATGTATCTAAACGATTATGGATTGTTCCTGTTGTGTTATTTTTGCCAGAGGGAATGGTTCCTAGCTTTGAATACTGGCCGGTTATACAAATTGCTAATGTTGATTTGCAGCCCGTGCTTATCCCATTTTTAATTGGTTTTAAACAGCCAATTCGTTCGACGATTCCGCGTTACCGGATTCAATCAACTGGACTGAAAGTAATTGCGGTCGGTTTAGTTGCTGCTCTTTTAGCTGTTGGAACCTACTTCGCCCCAATGATTGCTTTCGCCCTCGGACTCGGAATCATTGTTGCACGCGAGTTACTCTCGATTAAAGAGAAAAAGTATGATGACAGCCAGCCAGCCTTCTTTACGAAGCAGCCAAAGGGATGTGTCGTTGTTGGAGTCCTGCCTGATAGCCCTGCCGAAAAAATGAATCTCCTCGTTGGGGAAGTCATTATCAAGGTGAATGGGGTGTATGTCCATTCAGAAACAGCTTTCTATGAGGCATTACAAATTAATTCTGCTTTTTGTAAGCTAGAGGTGCTGGATTTCGATGGTGAAGTTCGCTTTGCCCAAACGGCTTTGTATGACGGGAAGCATCATCAAATTGGAGTCTTACTTGTCAAAGATGGCCACGAATTACAAAACTCGATATTCTAATTTGACCTTAAAGGGTTTTCCTTTAAGGTTTTTTGTTTTGTCTGCTTTTAAAATATTTGAAGGATAAAATACATGAATTTGTTTACCTTAAACCTAAGTGACTATTTTGGTGTAGAAGTGGAGTGAATTCATATGACGAAGAAAAATATGATCCTAGGTGTTTGTTTCATTTTAGCGTTGACATTGATTTTTCCTTCTCCTTCATCTGCCATTCCGTTAAATCAGATGCTGAAGATTGCTCACCGCGGGGCATCGGGTCTTGCACCAGAGCACACGATGGTTTCTTTTGACCTTGCCAAAAAAATGGATGCAGATTACATTGAACTTGATCTGCAGACGAGTAAGGAAGGAACGTTAATTGTTATGCATGACTCTACTGTTGAACGAACAACAGATGGAACGGGGTCGGTAAATAATTTAACTCTTAAGCAGATAAAAGAATTAGATGCTGGCTCATGGTTCAATAAGGAATATCCTGAGCATGCACGCGATGAATACATAGGAGCTAAGGTTCCTACTCTTGAAGAGGTTTTTCAGCGTTTTGGCCAGAGTATTAATTATTGCATTGAAATAAAAGAGCCAGAATTAAATCAAGGGGTTGAAAAAAAACTGCTCGATTTGATTCGAACGTATAAGTTGGAGGAGCAAACGATCGTTCAATCTTTTAGCGAAAAAAGCCTAAAAAAATTCCATCAGATGGAGCCGGAAGTTCCACTAATTCAGCTAATTAGTCGACCAAACCTTGGACGAAAAGCAAAGAAACAATTAGAAGCTGTTCAAGCGTATGCCATTGGTGTTGGAGTAAATATGAACAGAATTAATGAGGACTATGTAAAACAGGTGAATGAGCGTGGACTAAGGATTCACCCTTATACAATTAACTCAAAGGAAGATATGAGTAGAATGATGGATTGGGGTGTTACAGGAATCATTACGAACTTTCCAGATCGGTTAAATTCATGGTTAAAAGATAATTAAAAAGTAAGGGCTGAAATTGAGCTTATAAGCCGATTTTCAGTCCTTATTTTAAAATTGTCAGGAAAAGATAATGGTGAAGATGAAGGAAAATGATTATAATCTAATTAAATGGTATGATCTACATATTGGATGGATTGTGTGAAGGAGTTCTCATGTTGGAATTATTACTTGCTTTTGTTATTCCTTTTTTGGCAATGATTATTGTTACAAGAGTTACATTTAGTGTTTTCGGTGGAGTGATCGTAACATGTATGATCGCTATCTTTGTCTTAAACGTTCATATGCAATCATGGTTTCATGTTGTACTGGCCGTTGTTTCACTTGTTTTGGGAGTGTTTGTTGCGAGAAAACAATTAAGGCGTAAGCCGGGGATGTGAGAAAAGTCGGGGAAACTCGGCTTTTTTGTTTTTTTGTGGGTGTTGTGGGGAATGGTTAGTAAGGTGAAGTGAAAAGGTATGGTTTTGAAATTTCATGAATTATAGAGTCGATGGAGATAGCTTGTTTTTTGTAGGCTGATTGTCTTGGTTCCTAGCTTCGGCGCCCCTGTTAAATTAGAGGAGGAAAAGCTAGTCGCTTTTCTTTATTGGATAAGGGATTTAACAGGGGTGTGCGGTGGTAGGAGTTTATGCGGTCCAAGAAGAACTAACGAGCGGCCCGGTCAACGTACGCATGATGGTTTAGAGAGGATATAGAGAGTTAGTGTCCTCTTGATTTGCTCCTCGTGCCGCTTCGAGTTCTACTAGGTGCTCCCCTGTTAAATTAGAGGGTGAAAAGCTAGTCGCTTTTCTTTATTGAAGAACATTTAACAGGAATGTAGGGTGGTAGGAGTTTATGCGGTCCAAGAAGAACTAACGAGCGGCTCGGTCAACGTACGCATGATGGTTTAGAGAGGATATAGAGAGTTAGTGTCCTCTTGATTTGCTCCTCGTGCCGCTTCGAGTTCTACTAGGTTAACAGGGGTGTGCGGTAGTAGGAGTTTATGCGGTCCAAGAAGAACTACGATCGAGTCGGTCAACGTACGCAGGATGGTTGTGTGAGGATAGCGAAAGTATGTTTCCTATTTTAAGCACCTCGCCTTGGTTCCAGCTTCGGTGCCCCTGTTAAATTAGAGGAGGAAAAGCTAGTCGCTTTTCTTTATCGGATAAGGGATTTAACAGGGGTGTGCGGAGATAAGATTATATGCGGTCCAAGAAGAACTACGATCGAGTCGGTCAACGTACGCAGGATGATTGTGTGAGGATAGAGATATTTTGTGTCCTTTAGGTAAGCACCTCGCCTCGATTCTAGTTCTTCTAGTGTGTTATACTATTTCTACTTATTAACAGTTTGTGAGGGAGGTTGTTTTGGTTGGGTGAGTCTTTTGAGCTTGTGTCGCCGTATAAGCCTGAGGGGGATCAGCCTGAGGCGATTCGGAAGATTGTTGAGGGTATTGAGAGGAACGAGAAGCATCAGACGTTGCTTGGGGCGACGGGGACGGGAAAGACGTTTACGATGTCGAATGTGATTCAGGCTGTCAATAAGCCGACGCTTATTATGGCCCATAATAAAACACTTGCTGGGCAGCTTTATAGTGAGTTTAAGGAGTTCTTTCCTAATAATGCAGTAGAGTATTTTGTTAGTTATTATGATTATTATCAACCTGAGGCCTATGTGCCTAGTTCTGATACATTTATAGAAAAAGATGCGAGTATTAATGATGAGATTGATAAGCTACGACATTCAGCGACTAGTGCGTTGTTTGAGCGAAGTGATGTCATTATTATTGCGAGTGTTTCTTGTATATATGGTTTAGGTAACCCGGAAGAATATCGTGATCTTGTTGTCTCATTAAGAATTGGGATGGAGATGGATCGAAATGAGCTTCTTCGTAATCTTGTCGATATTCAATATGATCGAAATGATATTAACTTTACTCGCGGGACGTTTCGTGTTCGTGGTGATGTTGTTGAGATTTTCCCCGCATCAAGGGACGAGCAGTGTATTCGTGTTGAATTTTTTGGTGATGAAATCGATCGGATGACTGAGGTTGATGCATTAACCGGAGAAATTAAAGGTGAACGAAATCATGTCGCTATTTTCCCGGCATCCCACTTCGTTACCCGTGAAGAAAAATTAAAGAAGGCGATTGCGAATATTGAACAGGAGCTAGAGGAACGCTTGGCGGTTATGCATGAGGAAGGTAAACTGCTCGAAGCTCAGCGGCTTGAGCAACGGACACGCTATGATATTGAAATGATGAGTGAGATGGGCTTTTGCTCGGGGATTGAAAATTACTCGCGCCACTTGACTCTGCGTGAAGCTGGTGCCACTCCTTACACGCTAATTGACTTCTTTCCAGAGGATTTTCTGTTAATTGTTGATGAATCTCATGTTACGCTTCCGCAAGTTCGGGGAATGTACAACGGGGATAGAGCGAGAAAAGAGGTTCTTGTTAATCATGGCTTTCGTTTGCCATCTGCCCTAGATAACAGACCGTTGCAATTTCCTGAATTTGAACAGAAGGTAAGTCAAGCAGTGTATGTTTCAGCAACACCTGGACCTTATGAGATGGAGCATACACCTGAAATGATTCAGCAAATCATTCGTCCAACTGGGTTGCTTGATCCGACAATTGATGTTCGACCAATTGAGGGACAGATTGATGACTTAATTGGTGAAATTCATGCAAGGGTCGAGAAAAATGAAAGAGTGCTCGTGACGACATTAACGAAAAAAATGTCGGAGGATTTGACTGATTATCTTAAAGAAATTGGCATTCGTGTTCGTTATTTACATTCGGAGATTAAAACATTAGAACGTATTGAAATTATTCGTCAGCTACGGATGGGGACATTCGATGTATTAATTGGGATTAACTTATTACGAGAGGGTCTTGATATACCAGAGGTCTCGCTTGTTACCATTTTGGATGCAGATAAGGAAGGCTTCTTGCGTTCAGATCGCTCGTTAATTCAGACGATTGGACGAGCTGCCCGTAATTCGAACGGACATGTCATTATGTATGCAGATAAGATTACAAAATCAATGCAGCTAGCACTCGATGAAACGGCAAGACGTCGGACGATTCAGCAGGCACATAATGAGAAGCACGGAATTACACCGATGACGATTCAAAAGAAAATCCCAGAGGTTATTCAAGCAACTCAAGTTGCTGAAGAAACTGATAAGCTTGGTTACTCAACTCCTAAGACGAAGCTTAATAAGAAAGAGAAGCAAGCGATGATTGAACGAATGGAGAAAGAAATGAAGGAAGCGGCACGTGAGCTTAATTTCGAGCGAGCTGCAGAGCTTCGTGATCTTGTTCTTGAATTAAAAGCGGAGGGGTGAAACAATGGCACTTGAAAAAATCGTTGTAAAAGGGGCACGTTCCCACAATTTAAAAAATATTGATGTAACGATTCCAAGGGATAAACTCGTTGTGTTAACAGGGTTGTCAGGCTCGGGGAAATCCTCACTAGCGTTTGATACTATTTATGCTGAGGGACAACGACGCTACGTTGAGTCTCTCTCTGCCTATGCAAGACAATTTCTTGGACAAATGGATAAGCCAGATGTCGATGCAATCGAAGGTTTGTCACCAGCGATCTCAATTGATCAGAAAACAACGAGTCGAAACCCTCGCTCAACCGTCGGTACTGTAACTGAAATTTTTGATTACTTACGATTATTGTATGCAAGAGTGGGCCGACCGGTTTGTCCTAAGCACGGCATTGAAATCTCATCACAGACGATCCAGCAAATGGTCGATCGCCTGCTTGAATACCCAGAGCGTACGAAAATGCAAATCCTTTCACCACTAGTATCTGGTCGCAAAGGGACGCATGTGAAGGTGCTTGAAGATGTCAAAAAGCAAGGCTATGTCCGTGTTCGTGTTGATGGAGAGATGCGTGAGGTAGCGGATGAGATTGAGCTCGAGAAAAATAAGAAGCATAGCATTGAAGTCGTGATCGATCGAATTGTAATCAAAGAGGGCATACATACGCGTTTGGCTGATTCTTTAGAGGCAGCTCTTGCTCTATCGGATGGAAGAGTTCTTGTCGATGTGATTGACGATGAGGAATTACTGTTCAGTCAGCATCACGCTTGTCCTGAATGTGGATTTTCAATTCCTGCACTGGAGCCACGCATGTTTTCATTTAATAGTCCTTTTGGTGCTTGTCCAACATGTGACGGACTAGGATCTAAGCTCGAAGTCGATGTGGACCTTGTCGTACCAGATCGAACCAAGACATTGCGTGAACATGCCATTGCTGCATGGGAGCCAACAAGCTCTCAATACTATCCAAAACTACTTGAGGCTGTTTGTGAACATTATCAAATTAATATGGATATCCCTGTTGAACAAATACCCGAGGCCTTATTTGATAAAATTCTATATGGGAGTGGATCTGAACGGATCTTTTTCCATTATGAAAATGAATTTGGTCAAGTGCGAGAGAACCTAGTATTGTTTGAAGGCGTTATTAGCAATATTTCACGTCGCTACCATGAAACAAGCTCTGATTATGTACGGGAGCAAATGGAAGGCTATATGATGCAAAAGCACTGTCCAACGTGCAAAGGCTACCGGTTGAAGCGTGAGGCTCTTGCTGTCTTTGTCGGTGGACATCATCTTGGACAAATTGCGTCATTATCAGTCAAGGATGCGAAGGTATTCTTTGAGGGGCTTGAACTAACGGAGAAGGAACAAGCGATTGCTCGGTTAATTTTCAAAGAAATTAATGACCGTCTTGGTTTTCTTATTAATGTTGGTCTTGATTATCTCTCTCTAGGACGAGCAGCAGGCACATTATCAGGAGGAGAGGCACAACGGATTCGATTAGCCACTCAAATTGGATCTTCGTTAATGGGGGTTCTCTATATTCTTGATGAGCCTTCAATCGGACTTCACCAACGTGATAATGACAGGCTCATAGAGGCACTTGAACATATGCGTGACCTTGGGAACACATTAATTGTAGTCGAACATGATGAGGACACAATGATGGCAGCAGACTATATCATTGATATTGGTCCTGGAGCTGGTGTGCATGGTGGACAAATTATGGCTGAAGGCACGCCAGAGGAGATTATGAACGATCCTAACTCGTTAACGGGGCAATATTTATCTGGGAAGAAGTTTATTCCTGTTCCAAGTAAGAGAAGAGAATCCATTGGTCGTTCATTTTCTGTAAAAAAAGCGAGTGAAAATAACCTAAAGAATGTATCAGTCACATTCCCACTTGGACAATTTATTGCCGTCACTGGTGTCTCGGGCTCAGGAAAAAGTACGTTGATTAATGGGATTGTATACAAAGCATTGGCACAAAAGCTTCACCGGGCAAAGGACAAACCTGGACAACACGGCGAAATGATCGGTCTTGAAGAAATTGATAAGGTCATAGATATTGATCAATCACCGATTGGTCGAACGCCTCGTTCGAATCCAGCGACGTATACAGGAGTCTTTGATGATATTCGTGATGTGTTTGCAATGACGAATGAAGCGAAAGTTCGAGGCTATAAAAAAGGTCGTTTCAGCTTTAATGTTAAAGGTGGACGTTGTGAGGCGTGCCGTGGTGATGGAATCTTAAAAATCGAGATGCACTTTTTGCCAGATGTTTATGTTCCGTGTGAAGTGTGTGAAGGAAAACGGTATAATCGTGAAACGCTTGATATTAAATATAAAGGCAAAGCGATTTCAGATGTGCTTGCAATGACTGTTGAAGAAAGCTTAGATTTCTTCTCGAATATCCCGAAGATTAGTCGTAAAATCCAGACTCTTGTTGATGTTGGTCTTGGTTATATTCGTTTAGGTCAGCCAGCTACTACATTATCTGGTGGTGAAGCACAGCGAGTAAAGCTTGCCTCACAGCTTCATAAACGAGCAACAGGGAGAACACTCTATATTCTTGATGAACCAACAACAGGACTACATGTCGATGACATTGACCGCCTCCTAACCGTATTACAACGTCTAGTAGATAACGGCGACACGGTCTTAGTCATTGAACACAATTTAGATGTGATCAAGACCGTCGATCATATTATTGACCTTGGCCCAGAAGGTGGAGACAAGGGCGGAAAGCTAGTAGCACAAGGAACACCAGAAGAGGTAGCTGACGTCAAGGGTTCTTACACTGGAAAGTACCTTAAACCAATCCTAGAACGAGACCGCAAACGAATGGAAGAAACCATCCGCGAAAAAGAATTACAAAATAATTAAAAATCAGTGAAACATGAAGAGCGGAACGTCCGTATATACATATAGAGAAAAAGGCGTACCTCCTTTTTCTCTATATAGCAATGAGCGAAACCGCTGCAAAATCTTAAGAGGCTAGGACATAACTCAAGTGTCTAACTGAAATACCGAATAAAGCAATTACGTAGCGGATGAAATATACGTAGACTCCTGCGGGATGCAAAAGCCAAGGGTGAGACCCCGCAGTGCAAACGAGGAGGCTCACCGGCTTCCCGCGGAAAGCGTAGTATATTTCAGGAGCGGTTTACGTCCGCCAACTACCATTGTTCGGATTTTCTATTAGTTAAATCACTTTTGTCCCAGCCTCGGGCAGCGAGAGAAGCCATTGCCACTGGGCTCTGGACTCAACACCAAGTTGAAAAAACTGCTAAAAAACCTTAAGGTCACCTTGGGAAATATCACGGTCCAGTCGTTTTAACATGACTATTCTTTTTCAAAAATTTTAGGAGGGTAAGTTCAATGGAAGAACGTAAAATGATTTTAAAGATGATTGAAGACGGAAAGATCACGGCAGACGAGGGTATTAAGCTTCTTGAAGCAATGGAAAAGAAAGACCCGATCCAAGAAAATCAATCCAAGACTTCTACAGAAGTGTCTACACAGGTTGATTGGGAGGAAGGCGAATCATTTCGAGAACGAGTACGTCATACAACATCATCAACGACAAATCTTTTTACGTCTTTTATTGAGAGTGCTATCCAGAAAATTAAAGACGTTGACTTAGACTTTAATTTTGGAGCGTCTTTTGATGTTGATCATATCTTTCAGCATCGAGAAGTAGCTCCAACTTCAATTGATGTTTCACTTGAAAATGGTTCAATTACATTTAAGCCTTGGGATGAACAGGACATTCGCGTCGAGTGTAAGGCAAAGGTCTATCGTGTAAAGGACCGTGAAGAAGCGAAGCGGCTATTTTTAGAAGAGTGTTCGTTTAAAGTATCAGATCAACGGATGCTTTTCCATACGAAAACAAAATCGATAAAAGTTCAAACGATTGTGTTCGTACCAAGACAAACATTTACTCATATTAAGCTGTATACGTTTAATGGCCAAATTACTGGGGAACAGATAGATGTCGATACTTTTGATGTAAATGCGATGAATGGATCTCTTCACTGTGTAGCGATCAATGCAAAGAAGGTTCTAGCCGAAACCGTGAATGGTGCAATTGAGATGAAGCGATCAACAGTTGACCTGTTAGATGTGAAGACATTGAACGGTGCAATTACGATTGCGGGTCAAATACAAGATATTGATGCAGAAACGGTGAATGGCTCAATAACCTACAAGCTTGATGGCTTGAAAGAATCAGGCTATGCCGACTTGAAAGCAGCAACAGGTAGTATTCATATCTTTCTTCCTAAAACGATTAGGGTTGAAGGCAAGCTGAAGACGAATGTTGGTGGGTTTACTATTGGTTTAGATGACCATGAAATTTTAGAAGAAAAGAAGGAATTTGCTCAGAAGCATTTGTCCTTTATTGGAAATCAAGAGTCTTCACCAAGAATAAAACTCAATGCATTAACAAATACCGGCTCGGTTCTTCTGAAGGATCGAATGGATTGAGGTGTGAACTATGAAGAAATTGTATCGATCACAGTATAATCGTAAATTAGCAGGAATATGTGGAGGCTTGGGATCATATTTTTCTATTGATCCAACGATTGTCCGAATTCTAACTGTTGTCTTATTCTTTGTCTCAACAGGTGTTCCTGTTCTACTTGCTTATATCATTGGTATTTACATTATCCCAAATGAGGAGGATGTGAACTCGTAGTATGAAATGGTTGATAGGTCTAATCATTAATGCAGCAGTGTTAATGGGAATTTCTTATTTGTTTACTGGGATTGAGTTGTCTGGCTTTGGTGCAGCAATCATTGCTAGTCTCTTGCTATCATTAATGAATACGGTTGTTCGACCGATCCTTGTATTTTTCACTTTACCAATTACGGTCTTAACATTAGGACTCTTTCTCTTTGTCATTAGTGGCATTACGTTAATGATTACTGCATTTATTATGGGTGATGCATTCATTATCGATGGCTTTGGCACAGCAGTGCTTGCAGCTGTTATTATTGCCCTTATTCAAACGTTTGTTTTAAAACCACTGAAAAAAAGACGCTAATGTGGCAGCAAAATAGTTATTTGACATCGGGTGTTTCAGTATCAGTCTGGAACATCCTTTTTGTCATTCCAGTAAAGATGGCTAAGTCCAAGTGATCATGCTAGAATGGTAAGGGTACTCACTTAAGACGGTATTTTCAGAAAAATAAAGGTGGGATGTTAAAGTGGTAAAAGTGACAGCAAATGACTTAATCGAAGAGTTTAAACTAGAGATTTTAGCAGGGGAAGAAGGAATTTATCGCCTCATCTCGACGAGTGATATTTCTCGTCCTGGGATTGAAATAGCCGGATACTTTAATTTCTATCCAGCGAAACGATTGCAATTGCTCGGTCGAACGGAATTAACCTTTTTGCAGCATCTCCAGTCACATGAAAAAGAAGAACGTATGCAAAAGCTTTGTACATATGATACACCTGGAATTGTTATAACTCGTGGAATGGACGCACCTCAAGAGTTGCTGGATGCAGCTGAAAAGGTTGGTGTTCCGATCCTCCGTTCACAAATACCTACAACACGTCTAAGTAGTAGCATTACGACATATTTAGAAAGCCAGCTTGCACCAACAACAGCAGTTCATGGTGTACTCGTTGATATTTATGGAATTGGTGTTTTAATCACTGGGAATAGTGGTGTTGGTAAAAGTGAGACAGCACTTGACCTTGTTCGTCGTGGACATCGTCTTGTTGCAGATGATTCTGTTGAGATTCGTCAAGACACTGAGGGGACACTAATTGGGCGTTCGCCAGAGTTGATTCAACATTTACTTGAAATCCGTGGGTTAGGGATTATTAATGTCATGACATTATTTGGAGCGGGAGCGGTTCGACCATTTAAACGAATAGTGCTATGTGTCAATCTTGAGCTTTGGGATCAGAAGAAAGCCTATGACCGCCTTGGCTTAGAGGAAGAGAAAATGAAGATTATTGATAGTGAAATTACTAAATTAACGGTCCCTGTTCGTCCAGGTCGAAACCTTGCCGTTATTATTGAGGTTGCGGCAATGAATTTCCGCTTAAAGCGTCTTGGATTTGACGCAGCTCAGGAATTTTCACAACGTTTATCAACCGTCATTGAAGAAGGGGATCATGACGATCTACAATAGAAAATAGAAGGAGTGAGAGGCTTGGAGGAGAAAATTGAGCCGTTAAATCGAATATTTTTAGAGATAGGTCCACTCACTGTGTATTATTATGGCTTGATTATTGGGGTTGGGGTATTTCTTGGTTATTTAATCGCCTCAAGAGAATCTGTCAGAAGAGGGATGCCAAAGGATACATTTGCCGATTTACTCCTGTATGCGATTCCAATCGCAATCATTTCAGCGAGAATTTACTATGTTATTTTCCGTTGGGATCAATTTGCAGATGACCCTATTCGTGTGTTTTATATTTGGGAGGGTGGAATTGCAATCCACGGGGCGTTAATAGGTTCTGTGATCACCGCATATATATTTGCTAAAAAGAATAACCTTTCATTTTGGCAACTAGCCGATGTTGCAGCTCCGGGAATTTTGCTAGGTCAAGCAATTGGTCGCTGGGGGAACTTCATGAATCAGGAGGTTTACGGTGGGCCTGTATCAAGAGAATTTCTTGAAGGACTGTTTTTACCTGAATTCATCATTAATCAAATGTATATTAATGATGCCCATTATGGCTGGAGTTATTTCCATCCGACCTTTTTGTATGAATCGCTTTGGAGCTTACTAGGGGTTGCTATTTTACTATGGCTTCGTCGGGTTAATCTTCTTCAAGGGGAGATATTCCTTACGTATGTTATTTGGTATTCAATTGGACGTTTCTTCATTGAAGGGATTCGTCTAGATTTCTTATTAATTGGCGGTGTCTTAAAAACCGCACAGGTGATTTCAATCGTTCTAGTTATTGCCGCTGTTGCAATGTTCATTTATCGCCGAATGAAGCCAGATACGCCGAGGTATCATGACCCGGCGTTACCAGTACAAGAAACGAAAAAGACAAAGAAAAAGAAGAAAAAATAACAGAGGGAAATGTGGGGAGAAACGATGGGTGTCTTAAAGCGAGGCTTTCTAGTTGGATTACAAACGACATGGACGCTTGGAAAAGTTATTTTTCCGATTACACTAATTGTCACAATCCTTGGATTTACACCTGTTCTTGATTGGTTAGCCAGGATGCTTGCACCAGTCATGAGCTGGATTGGCTTACCTGGTGAAGCTGCTATTCCGTTAGTTTTAGGAAATGTCATGAATCTATATGCCAGTATCGGAGCCATTGTTACAATGGATTTATCTGTGAAGGAAGTGTTTATTTTAGCGGTAATGCTTTCATTTTCACATAATCTCTTTATTGAGTCGGCTGTTACAACCAAGGTCGGCATTCGCATGTCTGTTGTTCTGTTTGTGCGAGTTGGTTTAGCTATTGTTTCTGCATTACTTATTCATTGGTTATGGAATGGTGGGCAGGAACCAGCACAATATGGATTGATTCCAGCTAGTCAACCTCAAGTAGAAGGATGGCTTCCGATTATATGGCAAGGGATTTCAAGTGCATCACTTGGTATTCTTCAATTAGCGATGATTGTCATTCCGCTCATGATTTTTGTTCAAGTGATGAAAGAGCGTAACTGGCTACAAGTTGTTTCAAGACTAATGGCTCCTTTTACGAGAATGCTTGGTATTAAAGAAAACACATCAACGACGTTAGCGTCAGGCCTGTTATTTGGGATGGCGTACGGAGCAGGTGTCATGATTCAGGCTGCGAAGGAAGACGGTGTCTCGAAAAAGGATTTATATTTAGTGTTTATCTTTCTTGTTGCTTGTCATGCTGTGATTGAGGATACGTTAATATTCATTCCTCTTGGAATTCCTGTTTGGCCGTTACTGCTCGTTCGACTTGTTACAGCCATTGTCTTAACAATCGTCGTCGCTTTTGTTTGGAACCGATTAGAAAAAAAGCAAGCACTTGAAGGAAAGGAAGCAACCTATGAACATTGATACACTACTATTTGATTTAGACGGAACGTTAATTAACACAAACGAATTAATTATCGCTTCGTTTTTGCAGACGCTTGAGCATTATCGTCCGGGGGAGTATACCCGTGAGAAGGTAATTGAATTTATTGGTCCACCGCTTGTTGATAGTTTCAAAACGGTGGATCCCGAGCTTGTTGATGAGATGATTGTTCATTATCGAACATTTAATCATGCAAAGCATGATGAACTTGTGACGGAGTATGAGGGTGTGTTTGAAACAATCGAACAGCTTCATAAGAGTGGATATAAGCTAGCAATCGTGACAACGAAAATTCGCAAAACGGCTTTGATGGGGCTTGCCTTAACAGGGCTAGATCAATTTTTTGATGTTGTCATCGGTCTAGATGATGTTGAGAAAGCTAAGCCCGATCCAGAACCATTAGAAAAGGCATTAAAGCAATTAGGTTCCCAAAAAGAATCTGCAATGATGATTGGAGACAGCCACTTTGATATTCTTGCCGGCAAGAATCTTGGCATACCGACAGCGGTTGTTGGTTGGTCTATAAAAGGACCTGAAAAAGTCCTTACTTTTGAAGCAGATTACATACTAGAAAATATGAGGGACCTGTTAACGATTGTTGGAGTTGAGAAAAAGTGAGTCGGAATACAGAGCGTTATCCTGTCAAAACAGCAAACTCTCTCTGGCATATTTATCAAACCGTCCCATTTTGGAAGGTTGTAAAAAACTTCATTGTTATTCAAATCTCACGCTACATGCCTTTTTTACACGTTAAAAATTGGCTCTACCGAAAGCTACTGCGGATGAATGTGGGTGAGGAGACCGCTGTTGCGTTGATGGTGATGATGGATATTATGTTTCCTGAACGTATTACGATCGGTCGAAACTCAATTATTGGTTATAACACAACGATTCTTGCACATGAATATTTGATTGAGGAATATCGCCTTGGTGATGTGATCATTGGTGATAATGTCATGATTGGAGCGAACACGACGATCCTTCCTGGTGTAACGATCGGGGACGGTGCAGTGATTTCAGCTGGGACACTTGTTCATAAAGATGTTCCGGCTGGAACCTTTGTTGGTGGAAATCCAATGCAAACGATTCGGACAAGCAACAAAGAATATTGATCTAAAGGCCACTAAAAAAGGTAGGATTTCACCTTTTTTAGTGGCCTTTAAGCAATGAGAGTACCTGTTTCATTGTCCTAAGCTTGCTATGAGTAAGCGGCTTATTGCGTACATGCTGCTTCCTTTGTAAACAGTTGACGATCTTTTTCATTTGTCTTTCAAGTTTTCCTATAGTAAACGGTTGACGACATTTGCTGATCGTTGTAAACTTACGATATACTTTATCTTATTAGCATATTAGCGAACTAAAGCGTTTTGATAGAAGATAGCTTAAAAGGAGTGATTGATTTGTCTAAACCATTTATGTTTGAGAAACCGATTGGAATGCGTGATACCCTTCCAACAATGTATGCGACAAAGAAACTGATTCGTGATCAATTGGAAAGTGAAATGACTGGCTGGGGCTATCAAATGATTGAAACACCTACTTTAGAATACTATGAGACTGTTGGTGTTGCCTCAGCGATTCTTGATCAGCAGTTGTTTAAACTTTTAGATCAACAAGGAAATACGCTTGTTCTTCGTCCAGATATGACAGCACCGATTGCAAGGCTGGTTGCCTCAAGCTTAAAGGGAGAAGCCTATCCACTTCGCCTTGCCTATCAGTCAACGGTGTATCGGGCACAGCAACATGAGGGCGGGAAGCCAGCTGAGTTTGAACAGCTAGGTGTAGAACTAATCGGTGATGGTACAGTGAGTGCCGATGGTGAAGTGATTGCGTTAATGATTGCTGCATTAAAGCGAGCGGGTCTTTCACATTTCAAGGTTGCTATTGGTCATATTGGCTATGTGAATGCTCTCTTATTAGAAATAGTCGGTAATGAGGAGCGTGCAGATGTCTTACGTCGTTACCTATATGAGAAAAACTATGTTGGTTTTCGTGAGCATGTCAAAAGCCTGCCCCTGTCATCAATTGATCAGCGCCGCCTTCTCAGTCTGCTTAAGCTGCGTGGGGACAAAGAATCACTTCAGGAAGCAAGCAAGCTAGTTCAAGGTGCAGAAGGACTTCGTGCTGTTGAGGAGCTTGAGGAACTATGGAGTGTACTTGAGAGCTATGGAATTGCTGATTATGTAAAGGTTGACTTCAATCTTGTTTTACATATGAGTTATTACACTGGTGTGGTCTTTGAGGGCTATGGAGGTAATTTAGGTGTTCCTCTCTGCAGTGGTGGCCGTTATGATGAGCTGCTAAGTAAATTTGAAAGACCTGGTCAAGCAACAGGCTTTGGCGTTAGATTGGATCTACTTGTTGAGGCATTAGGACAAACACAGGAAACAAAGCAAACATGCATCCTATTCAGTAAGGAACGTCGTGTGGAAGCCTTTCAACAGGCAGCAACATTAAGAGAAGAAGGTTCAAAAGTCGTGCTTCAGGATATTGCTGGAGTAAAAGATGTCGATAGCATGTCAGAGCAATTTATTGAGGTTCTTTATTATATTGGTGCAAAGAAGGGAGAGGCTTAAGATGACTGAATGGTTAACAGTAGCAATGCCGAAAGGGCGTATTTTCGAAGAAGCGGTTGAATTGCTCAGAAAAGCAGGTTATCAGCTCCCATCAGAATTTGATGATTCCCGCAAACTTATCATAGATGTCCCAGAAGAAAACATGCGTTTCATCCTTGCAAAGCCAATGGATGTTCCGACATATGTCGAACATGGTGTAGCCGATGTTGGTGTAGCGGGGAAAGACGTGATGATTGAAGAAGAGCGGACAGTATATGAAGTGCTCGATTTAAAGATTAGTGCTTGCTATATGGCAGTAGCTGGACTTCCTGGTTATGAGAAGAAGGATATTAATCCAAAGGTTGCCTCAAAATATCCTAACTTAGCTACACAATATTTCAAGGAGCAGGGTGAACAAGTTGAGATTATTAAATTGAATGGCTCGATTGAACTTGCCCCATTAATTGGTCTTGCTGACAGAATTGTCGATATTGTCTCGACTGGACGTACTTTAAAGGAAAATGGCCTAGTTGAGCTTGAAACGATTGTTCCGATTACCTCAAGATTAATTGTCAACCCTGTTAGCTACAGAATGCAGGATGAGCGGATCGATCAAATGGTAGAACGTCTTTCCAAGGTAATCGAGGAGGGAACGGAATGAAGATCGTAGCAGTTGATGGGACTGTTAGTATTAAGCGAGACTTAGATACAGGGACAGATACGCAACGTCAGGCAGTTGAAGAGATTATTGCTCAGGTCCGAGAGCAAGGTGATCAAGCATTGTTTTCGTTGACGAAGAAATTCGATGGAGCTGAACTTCAACAATTACGAGTAACCGAGCAAGAAATGCAGAACGCCTATAAAGAGATTAGTGATGACATTATAAGTGCGATTCGTCAAGCGATCGATAATATTAGAGATTTCCATGAACGTCAAACACGTCAATCATGGATGACGACGAAGGAAGATGGAACGATTCTTGGTCAAAAGATTACCGCACTAGACTCTGTCGGTGTCTATGTGCCAGGCGGGAAAGCGGCTTACCCATCATCGATTATGATGAATGTAATTCCAGCTCAGGTTGCTGGAGTACAGCGTATTGCAATGGTTTCTCCTGGTCAAGCAGATGGTTGTCTGCCTGCAAGTGTGCTTGTTACAGCAAGTGAACTCGGCGTGGAAGAGATTTATAAAATAGGCGGGGCACAAGCAGTTGCTGCCTTAGCTTACGGTACAGAGTCTGTTCCTGCCGTTGATAAGATCACTGGACCTGGGAATATTTATGTTGCATTAGCGAAGCGTGCTGTGTTTGGCAAGGTTGACATTGATATGATCGCTGGACCAAGTGAGATTGTCGTTCTTGCTGATGAACAAGCCAATCCACGCTATATTGCTGCTGATCTTCTGTCACAGGCAGAACATGATGAGCAAGCCTCTGCTGTCCTTGTGACAGCATCACAGACACTTGCTGAAGCAGTAGCAGCTGAGGTTGAAAAGCAACTAAAGACTTTACCTAAAAAAGCGATTGCCGAGGCATCAATACGGGACTATGGTGTCATTTATGTTGCTAAAGATTTAGTTGAAGCAATTGATGTGGTCAATGAGCTTGCTCCGGAACATCTTGAAATTTTAACCGAGGATCCAATGAAGCTAGTCGGAAAAATTCGCCATGCTGGTGCGATTTTCGTTGGACCATATAGCTCAGAGCCTGTTGGTGATTATTTTGCAGGTCCGAATCATGTGTTGCCAACAAACGGTACTGCTCGCTTCTCTAGTCCCTTGAATGTTGATGATTTCACGAAAAAAACGAGCATCATTTCTTATAGTAAAGAAGCAATTGAACAAAATGGTCGGCAAATTTCTGCTCTTGCTCGCTTAGAAGGACTTGAAGCCCATGCCCGAGCAATTGATATCCGTTTGGAGGGAAAGTAATGAGACAAGCAAACATTGAAAGAAACACTGGTGAAACGAAGATTAAGCTTGATTATGCGATTGATGGGGAAGGTAAATCTGAGCTTTCGACAGGTGTTCCTTTCCTAGATCATATGCTCGACCTTTTTACAAAGCATGGTCATTTTAACTTAACTGTTGATGCAGATGGTGATACAGAAGTTGATGATCATCATACAACAGAGGATATTGGAATTTGTCTAGGGATGGCGTTAAAGGATGCATTGGGTGATAAAAAAGGAATTCGTCGCTACGGCAATGGGTTCGTTCCAATGGATGAGACGTTAGCACAAGTTGTTGTCGATTTAAGCAATCGCCCGCATCTTGAATTTCGAGCTGAATTCCCAAGTCAAAAGGTAGGCACGTTTGATACTGAGCTCGTTCATGAATTTATGTGGAAGCTAGCGATCGAGGCACGAATGAATCTACATATTATCGTTCATTACGGTCATAACACACATCACATGATTGAAGCGGTCTTCAAGGCACTTGCACGTGCATTGGATGAAGCGACTAGCATTGATGAGAGAGTAAAAGGTGTACCGTCCACGAAAGGAATGTTGTAAGATGATCGGCATCGTTGATTACGGAATGGGAAATTTGCATAGTGTTAGCAAAGCTCTTGAGCGTTTGCAATTAGACTATGTTCTAACAGATCAAATCGATGAATTGGAAAAAATGGATGGGCTTGTTTTGCCAGGTGTTGGTGCCTTTCCCGATGCAATGAAAACATTAGACCAAATGGGGCTAAGCGATTTTTTACGTCGATGGGCAACGTCAGGAAAGCCGCTATTAGGCATTTGTCTTGGGATGCAGCTGCTCTTTGAAGAAAGCACGGAGCATGGTCAAACAGAAGGATTGAAGCTGTTACCAGGTCGTGTTGAGCGTTTTAGTGGAGTGACTAGTGAAGGTCAGAGCTATAAGGTTCCGCATATGGGCTGGAATCAATTACGCTTTGATCAGCCAGAGCATCCGCTACTGAAAAATGTAGAAGTTGGTCATGTCTATTTTGTTCACTCATATGTCGTGAAGCATGATGATGAAGATGTACTAATCGCCTCGAGTGAATATGACGGGGTTGTACCAGCTGTCGTCGGTCGTGAAAATGTATTAGGAACACAATTTCATCCAGAAAAAAGCAGTGATGTAGGAATGTCGATTCTTCGAAATTTCGGAGAACTTGTGGAAAAAGGAGGAAAAGCAAATGAGTGAGTTCGTTATTTATCCGGCGATTGATATGAGAGACGGGAAATGTGTTCGTCTTGTGCAAGGCGACTACGATCAAGAAACGGTTTATGGTGATTCCCCTTTTGATATGGCAAAGGTTTTCGCAGAAAGCGGGGCAGAATGGATCCATATGGTTGACCTTGATGGCGCCAAGGCGAAACAGCGTGTGAACCATGAGCATGTTATCCGAGTTGCTAAGGAGCTTGACGCAAAGGTTCAAATTGGTGGCGGTATTCGAACAGCAGAAGACGTTGCCTACTACCTCGAACAAGGTGTTGATCGTGTCATTTTAGGGAGTGTTGCAGTCAATAACCCTGAATTCACAAAGGAAATGCTGCAAACATATGGTGGTCATCGGATTGTCATTGGTCTTGATGCAAGAGATGGTTATGTTGCAACAGAGGGCTGGCTTGAGACCTCTTCTGTTAAAGCTGAAACACTTGCTCAGGAACTAGCTCGCTTTGGTGCTGAGGTATTTATTTTTACTGATATTTCTCGTGATGGAATGCTGTCTGGACCGAATACTGAAGCCATTACTGCACTTGCTGAAGCGACTGGCAAACAGGTGATTGCATCAGGTGGTGTTAGTTCACTTGAGGATTTAACTGAGCTTCGTAGTCGAGCTAGTAAGGGTGTAAGTGGGGCGATTGTTGGCAAGGCTCTTTACACAAATCAATTCACACTGAAAGAGGCTCTTGAAGGAGTTGTTAAATAGATGCTAACAAAACGAATTATTCCATGCTTGGATGTCAAGGAAGGCCGTGTTGTTAAAGGAGTGCAGTTTGTTGACTTACGTGATGCTGGTGATCCAGTAGAGCTAGCTGCTTTTTATAATGAGCAAGGAGCGGACGAACTCGTTTTCCTAGATATTTCTGCTTCTCATGAGGGCCGGGAAACGATGGTTGAAGTAATTGAACAAGTTGCTGGAACGCTAGCGATTCCGTTTACAGTTGGTGGCGGAATTAACTCACTTGAAGACATGAAACGTGTCCTTCGTGCTGGTGCTGACAAAGTCTCACTTAATACAGCAGCTGTCAATCGACCAGAGCTTGTTAAAGAGGGAGCCGATTTCTTTGGTTC
The DNA here is from genome assembly GCF_017939705.1 of Halalkalibacter suaedae. Taxonomy (GTDB): domain Bacteria; phylum Bacillota; class Bacilli; order Bacillales; family Bacillaceae_D; genus Halalkalibacter; species Halalkalibacter suaedae. The sequence continues at coordinate 504,208 of NZ_JAGKSQ010000001.1, read as the reverse complement.
GCAATGTATTGTTGTTGCAATTGATGCTAAATACGATCAAGAGCTAGGTTCATGGCGAATCTATACACATGGCGGTCGTAAAGCGACGGAGTGGGAAGTCATTGCATGGGCAAAGGAAGTGGTTCGTCTAGGTGCTGGTGAAATTCTTTTGACAAGTATGGATCAAGATGGGGCAAAGAATGGGTTTGACCTTGCGTTAACAAAGGCTGTAAGTGAAGCTGTAACGGTTCCGGTTATTGCTTCTGGTGGTGCAGGGAAACAGGAAGATTTCAAGGATGTCTTTGATGATGCTAAGGCAGATGCTGCACTTGCTGCTTCAATTTTTCATTATAAGGAAACATCGATTGCAGAAGTGAAATCGTATTTAAAAGAAAAGGGAGTGACCGTACGATGACAATAGAAAAGATCGTCTTTGATCAAAATGGACTGGTGCCAGCAATCGTTCAAGATGCAGCGAGTAAGGAAGTATTAACGCTTGCCTATATGAATAAGGAATCGCTTGAAAAATCGTTGGAAACAAGAGAAACATGGTTCTACTCACGTTCGCGTCAAGAGCTGTGGCATAAAGGCGGAACATCTGGTAATACACAGCAAATCATTGATATGCGGTATGATTGTGATGCAGATAGTCTTGTCGTCCTTGTGGTTCCAGCAGGGCCGGCTTGCCATAAGGGAGACTACACTTGCTTCTCTGATTCGTTAATTGATCAATCAGTCAAGACAAACCCTACTCGATTTGCCATTCTCGATGAGCTTGAAGCTTTAATTGCAAAGCGTGAAGCTGATCGTCCAGAAGGAGCATATACAACGTATTTATTTGAAAAAGGCGTTGATAAGATTTTGAAGAAGGTTGGCGAGGAAGCGGGCGAAGTCATTATCGCAGCGAAGAATCGTGACCCCGAGGAGTTGAAATGGGAAGTGGCGGATTTGTTCTATCATGTTCTAGTCCTTCTACGTGAACAAAAATTACCGCTTGATGAAGTGCTTAATGTACTTGAAGAACGTCATAAGTCATAAGTGTGTATAATCCATGACCTTAGCCTGTCGATACGGTCTCGTTAAAAAGAGACTAGCGGCAGGCTTTTTGTATAAATAGATGCCCATGGTCAGATGCTTGAATCTGTTAGAAAGGGAGATGTATACGCTTTGTGGAACTCTTTACGGACATGAGATTCCTTAAATCGCAATAATCACCCTTTTTATTATTTTTAGGGACATATGATCCGTTATTTCATATGAATTTTAAAATAATGACAGTTAGGACAATAAATAAAGGATTAAATGTCCGTTAAGTAACAAAAATGACGATTTAGACAAAAATAACGGAACCGATGTCCGTAAGTAATCTTAGGATTTAAGCTACATCTTTTCAGTGGCCTCAGCAAAAGTGTAATGGAGATCTAGCGGGTCCCTGTATCTACCTCTACCTCTTTAAAAGTAGTAATACCATCTATTGGAGATTAGATTAAATCAATAAAGAAGAATCGTTTTTGTATATTCATTAAAATCAAGTAGATGCTTTTCGAGAATCTTTTCAAGTATCAATAGATTAAGCTCTTGATAATCATGAACGGCGATATTTCTGAATCCGACCATTGCTTTCATTTTGGCAGAAAGTGGTGTTGGGATAATGCCTTCGTTTTCTAAAAGGGTGAATGCATCTCTGCTATTCTGTGGTAAGCCTAGCTTTTTTTCTGCAACAATATGCATAGCGAGATCTATACTTGCCTCAGACGCCCGTTGTAAATTCAAAACAATAGAATCTTGTTTAGTATAGTTTTTTAAGTTCAGAGGCTCACCCTCATATTCCTCATTGACTCGTTTTATACATCTTTCAATAATACTTATTTTATTTAAAATGACATCATTGTTCATAGATTGACCCACTTTCTTCTATATTTCTCAATATAGGTAAACGTTCTTCATTTAATTTAGCGTACATTTTTAGTACTTTTAATTCAAAGTTAGCTTTCTTCAATTCATCCGAACAATGAATCATCTTACCAGTATGTATGACTTGGGCTTGAAAAACGGTACTGGCCTGGTTCAAATCAATTAAATCTACATCAAGATTTAGTTTTGAAGCAAGATCTTGCGAAATAATAAATAATTGATATTGATCTAACTTTAAATTACTTAAGAATGCTACATCAACATCACTTTGATCATTCGCGGTTCCTTTTACTGTTGAGCCAAATAAAATGATTAAGAATGGAGATATATGTTCAACTAAATGATCAACAATTATTTGTTTAATATCATTATTCATAGTTAGAAAACCTCCATCAGTCATTCTTTTTTTATAATAGCGATTACCAAATTTCTAGTTCAGAAAAGCTGTCTAATCTAATTATATCAAATAAATCATATCGGTTATAGTTCGTCAGGCGTTTGTAAGAAGGTTCGTACTACTTAACGTCGCTTATCTTTATTTAAAACCACTCTAGCCGATTTAGTGATTATCGCCCAAAAAGAATGAAAATAGTGTATACTTATAGGAATGAATTAAGGAAGCTGGAGGGAACGGAACAGCATGAATGTAACAGGAAATGAACAGGAAAACCAAAAAGTAGTTCCATTGTTTCGAAGTGGAGACTATTTCTTTCATCGGGGCATTGAAGCCTACCGTAAAAAACATTTGCACCGAGCTATAAAACTGTTTGAACGAGCGGTCAAATTAACTGCGAAAGAACCGGTTTTTCATGTTCAACTAGCTGCAGTCCTTTCGGAAATCGGAGAGTACGAACGATCTAATGAAATTTTACAGCAGGTATTAGTGAATGAAAACGATGAAATTGCTGAGTGTTATTTCTTCATGGCTAATAATTATGCGTATCTTGGTTTTTTTGAGAAGGCTGAACGAATGACGCTGCGTTATCTCGAATTAGGTGATGATGAACGGTTCACAGATGATGCTAAGAACCTACTTGATTTGCTTCGGTTTGAACGAGATGAAGATGAATTTGATGGCTTAGTTGAGGAAGAAGATGAGCTTCTCGCTCAACACGAGCGGGCACATTATTTGCTTAGAGAGGGCAATGTGGAAACGGCAATTCCTTTGTTAAGGACGATTATTAAAGAGCATCCAACCTATTGGGCTGCTCAGAATCATCTTGCCGAGGCTCTTTATCGCTTAGGGACTGATCGCGAAGAAGCGTACATGATTACTTTAGACGTTTTGGAAAAGGATCCTGGTAATTTGATTGCTATTTGTAATTTAGCATTGTTTTATGCAAAAGATGGGCAAACTAAAGAGGCAGAAATAATGGTTGAGTCATTACAGTGTGTATATCCAATGGATGGAGATCACTATGTCAAGGTAGCGGAAACATTATGTGATCTTGGTCAATATCAGCTGGCGTATGAACGCTTAAGGGACTTCAATAAGTACGAATTAGAAATTCGTCCGACGCTATTGTTTTGTTTGGGAGTTGCTGCCTACCATGCAGGGAAAGACAATGCAATTAGTATCATTGAACGTGCTGCATTCCTAGGTTGTGAGCAAGCGGAACTTTATACTCAGCAGGACAATCTATCTACAATCCATTATGAAATGTGGAGCGATGAAACCTGAGCAGGAAATTAGACAGATTTGAACCGTTCGCTTACGATATGAATGATAAATGATAATTGAAGAATATAAGCATCTGTAATAAGGAGTGAATGAAGTGACTGAAGAGAAAATTTATGATGTTGTAATTGCCGGTGCAGGCCCTGCGGGGATGACTGCAGCTGTTTATACTTCTCGAGCTAATTTATCTACGATTATGCTTGAGCGAGGAATGCCTGGTGGCCAAATGGCCAATACAGAGGATGTTGAGAACTATCCAGGGTTTGACCATATTCTTGGACCAGATTTATCGACAAAAATGTTCGAGCATGCTAAGAAGTTTGGTGCTGAATACGGCTATGGTGATGTTAAAGAAATTATTGACGAGGGTGACATTAAGATTATCAAGGCTGGTTCTAAGGAATATAAAGCTCGTGCGGTGATTGTCGCAACCGGAGCTGAGTACAAAAAAATGGGAATTCCCGGAGAAAAAGAATTAGGTGGCCGTGGAGTTTCCTATTGTGCCGTTTGTGATGGAGCCTTTTTTAAACAAAAGGAATTAGTTGTTGTCGGCGGTGGAGATTCAGCTGTTGAAGAAGCTGTGTATTTGACTCGTTTTGCTTCTAAAGTAACAGTCATTCACCGACGTGATGAACTGCGAGCTCAAAAGATTCTTCAGCAACGAGCATTTGATAACGATAAAGTAGAGTTCATCTGGAATCACGTTGTTAATGAGATCAATGGTGAAAATGGTAAGGTGGCAAGTGTAACGATTGAAGATACGACAACAGGTGAGCAGAAGCAATTTAAGACTGATGGTGTCTTCATCTATATTGGAATGCTACCGTTAAATGAGAGTGTTAAGAATCTAGGGATTACAAATGAAGCAGGATATGTTGAAACAAATGAAGAAATGGAAACGAAGGTACCAGGTATATTTGCTGCTGGTGATATTCGTGAGAAGTCTCTTCGCCAGATCGTTACAGCAACAGGAGATGGAAGCCTCGCTGCTCAAAATGTTCAGCATTATCTTGAAAGTCTTGCAGAAAAACAGAAGTAATGAAACGGTTTATGTGTAAATAACTTAATTTCATCTATTTTAAGAGAATCCTACACGAATCGTCACTCGTTCTTAATCCTTCTGTAACAGTTGTGAAATATAAAAAGGGTAAGATATAAATAAGTAATTGACCCCCTTTTTTATATATTTTGCACGGACTTCATGTCCGTGCCCTTTTTTTATACTCATGTCTTTATCGGAAATGAATACCTTTACATATAAGACTCTTTTTCAGATTGTGGAGGATTAAGACTTATATTGAATATTATGTCATTCCGCTTAAGCTAGCGGGAATTTTCAATTAATTGTATAATGTAGTCATAGTGAGGTGGGGTTATTGCAACGAATTACGAATTGTGTGTTACTAAAAAATGACGAGGCGTTACTTTTGCAAAAGCCTAGCAAGCTTTGGTGGGTTGCCCCCGGTGGGAAAATGGAACCTGGTGAAACCATTCTAGAAGCAGCTACACGTGAATTTCGAGAGGAAACAGGCTTAGCTGTAAAGGATATTGAATTACGTGCAGTATCTACTGTGGTAATCACAAGGGATGATCAACCTATAGATGAATGGATGATGTTTACATTTCAAGCAAATGATTTTCAAGGTCAACAGCTTGCAATGTCACCAGAAGGTCATCTTGAATGGAAGCAGCAAAGCGAAGTTTGCAACTTACCAATGGCTGAGGGAGATTCATTTATATTTAAGCACATTTTCCAGAACAAAGGAATATTATATGGCACCTTCTACTACACTGAAGATTTCAAGCTCACTTCGTATAGACTAGATCCAGCTATTACATAATGATTGAAAGAGGGGGATGGGATGAGCATCGAACGTGAAGAGATTGAAATTGTTATAATTACTGGAATGTCAGGAGCCGGTAAAACTGTTGCAGTCCAGAGTTTCGAAGATTTAGGCTATTTTTGCGTCGATAATCTTCCTCCTGCACTAATACCAAAGTTCATTGAATTAATTGAAGGGTCTCAAGGCAAGATGACAAAGGTTGCTCTTGTTATTGATTTACGTGGGAGAAAGTTTTTCGATCATCTCTTCGAAGCGATTGACTCTATTAGCCTCGCTCCGCATTTGAATTTCAAATTGCAAATCATCTATTTAGATGCTAAGGATGCTAAGCTTGTTCAACGCTATAAAGAAACACGTCGTTCTCATCCTTTAACTCCTAATGGCTTGCCACTTGCTGGAATTAAGTTAGAGCGAGAGATGTTAGAAGAGCTAAAAGGTCGGGCCCAACAGATTATTGATACAACTGATTTGAAGCCAATTCAATTGAGAGAACGTATTATTCAACGTTTCTCAACAAATGAAAAGCATCCTTTTTCTGTCAATCTCATGTCCTTTGGATTCAAGTATGGTATTCCGATAGATGCAGATCTTGTTTTTGATGTTAGATTCTTACCTAATCCGCATTATATCGAACATATGAGACCAAAAACGGGGCTTGAGGAAGAAGTGTCCTCCTATGTTCTTAAGTGGACGGAGACACAGCAATTTATTGAAAAGCTAACAGATCTATTAAAGTTTATGCTTCCACAGTACAAGCGCGAAGGAAAGAGTCAGGTTGTTATAGGAATTGGGTGTACAGGCGGTAAACACCGGTCGGTGACATTAGCAGAGTATTTCGGGAAAACATTTGCTGATGATTATGTTCTTCATGTCAGTCATCGAGATATTGAAAAGGCAAAGGGAATGGCTAAGTGAAGAAACAAAATGTGGTTGTAATAGGTGGGGGAACTGGACTATCCGTCCTGCTAAGAGGATTAAAGACATTCCCTGTTTCTATTACTGCCATTGTTACAGTGGCAGATGACGGTGGGAGCTCAGGTCGTCTGCGAAAAGAACTCAATATTCCTCCGCCTGGGGATATTCGGAACGTTCTCATTGCTCTTTCTGAAGTAGAACCGCTTGTAGAAGAACTTTTTCAGCACCGATTTGCTAATGGGAATGGATTATCAGGTCATTCGCTTGGCAATTTACTACTTGCTGGAATGACTTCAATTACAGGGGACTTTGCTCGTGGTATCACGGAAATAAGTAAAGTTCTTAATGTCCGTGGAAATGTATATCCAGCTGCAAATCGGAGTATTGTTTTAAATGCTGAAATGACAGATGGAACTATTGTTACAGGGGAATCCTTAATTCCTTTAGAACAAAAGAAAATCAGCAAAGTCTTTTTAACTCCGAATGATGTGAACCCACTTCCTGAGAGTGTCAGTGCAATTGAAGAAGCAGATTTGATCGTGCTCGGTCCAGGAAGTCTTTATACGAGTGTGATTCCTAATTTATTGGTACCAGGAATCCAACATGCGATCAAGAAATCTAACGCCAGAAAAGTGTATATTTGTAACGTAATGACTCAAAATGGGGAGACCGATGGATTTACTGCTGCTGACCATATTCAAGCCATTGTCGATCATTGCGGGGACGGACTAGTTAATGAAATTCTTGTCCATGGATCACCTGTATCTTCCGAGGTAAGAGAGCTTTACGAGGAAGAAGGAGCTGTTCCGGTTAAGGTCGATGAGGATCGTATAAGGGAAATTGGAATCTCTATTACCCAAGGGCATTTCGTATTGGAGCGGCAACAAAAGCTAAGGCATGATGCCTTGAAAGTATCAGAGGCCCTATTGCGGATGAAGTCTAATAAGAAGTAAAAGAGCTGAAGGGAGTGAGGGCTTTGTCCTTTGCAGCCACAACCAAGAAGGAATTAACACAACTTGAACAAGATGACTGCTGTGCCAAAGCGGAATTAGCTGCACTCATTCGGATGAACGGCTCTCTGTCCTTTAGTCAAATGAAAATAAGTTTGGATGTGACAACGGAAAATGCTGCGATCGCAAGAAGGATCTACACGTTAATTAAGAGAGTATATCCGTCAATGTTTGTTGAGCTACTTGTTCGAAAGAAAATGAGACTCAAGAAAAACAATGTGTATCTTGTTAGAATGCAGCATGAGGCTAAGAATCTATTGGAAGAATTAGGGATCTTGGCGGAGGGCTTTGTTTTTATACGAACTATTTCAAAGGATCTAACCGAAGAGTCTTGCTGCAAACGAGCTTATTTGCGTGGAGCCTTTCTAGCTGGGGGCTCAGTTAATCATCCGGAAACGTCCTCTTATCACTTAGAGATTTTTTCTCTTTATGAAGAGCATAATGACTCCTTATGTGAATTGATGAACGAATATCAATTAAATGCAAAAACATTGGAACGAAAAAAGGGGTTCATTACGTATATGAAAGAGAGCGAAAAAATTACTGAGTTTCTGAATATCATTGGGGCACATCAAGCACTCCTGTATTTTGAAGATGTGCGAATAATGAAGGATATGAGAAATTCGGTTAATCGCCTCGTGAATTGCGAAACAGCCAATTTAAACAAAACGGTGGGAGCTGCTCTTCGTCAAGTGGAGAATATTCGATTTGTTGAACGTGAGTTAGGACTTGCAGAATTACCCCCTAAGTTACGGGAAATTGCTGAACTACGTGTTCTTCACCAAGATGTAACATTAAAGGAGCTCGGTGAGATGGTTGAGAGTGGTAAAGTAAGTAAATCAGGGGTTAACCACCGATTACGAAAAATTGATGAAATCGCGAACAAATTACGAAATGGGGAAGCGTTTGATGCATCAAAATAATACGATCGTTTTGAAGGGAGAGTTGTAGTGATGGCTGAAAAAAAGATTACAGTAAACAGAAAAACCGGATTGCAAGCTAGACCGGCAGCTTTATTTGTACAAGAGGCTAACCGTTTTTCATCTGATGTCTTTATTGTAAAAGATACAAAAAAGGTGAATGCGAAGAGTATCATGGGTCTAATGAGTTTAGCTATTAGTAATGGAACAGAGTTAACGCTCATTACTGAAGGACGAGATGAAGATGAAGCTTTAGAGGTTCTATGTGCATTCATTGAACAAGAATAAGTAAAGAAAACTAAGACACCGCTTACCTTTAACGAAAAAAGGTGGGGGGTGTTTTTTGTTAGTTTGACTTAGACTCTAATTTAAAATTGTGGAAAAGTTAAAAGTTAGATAAAAAAGGTAGGTTAGGTATAGGGACAAGTTGATTTCCGCTTCACCTTGCTACTTTCCCTCGGGAGAACCGTGAGCCATCTCGGAAAAAAAGATACTGATAAAGATCATTTTGAGTTGTTGTTGGAGAAGAAAATAGAGAACAGGAAAAGGTGGCCCATATTTGGATAACCTAGACTGTCTCCTTATTTATTTTATTCTCGTTTTCGTTTTTTAGAGTTATGATTTGTTTGAAGTTAACTATGAAAATTGTAGTGGCACTCTGAACTTGTATGCCGAAAAGATCCGTTATACTTAAATACTCACCCAAAAAGTTTTAATATTCTCTTGATATTCACTGTTAAGAGAAAAAAATTCCATCTCTCCTGTCATCAAAGCGGACGGGATGGGCGGATCGACTCCTGCAGGAAAAAAGGGCAGGTTGAAATCCACCGGCACAGCCGGTTAGTTCAACGCCCTCCTGCGGAAAGCGTGCCCCCCATCCCGGTAGCGTGTGCGAAGCGACATATTATGGCCACTCTCTTTAAATGCCAATAACCTATCGTCTGTCTCACTTTGTCACGCCACTTCTCGCAGGAGTCTCGAATTGTTCGGTGTCACCAACTACAATTAAATTAAGCAAAAACGCCTTTGAGAAATTTCTCAAAGGCGTTCTGTCTAACATGTAAACTAACTTCAATTAGTAATTACTTTGAAGCAGGAATAACCTTGTCAATTAATCCATACTCTTGTGCTCTTGAAGCCACCATGAAATTATCACGATCCGTATCACGCTCAATCACTTCGATCGGTTGACCAGTGCGCTCTGAAAGAATCTTGTTTAAAGTCTCACGCATTTCGATAATACGTTTTGCATGGATTTGGATGTCTGACGCTTGACCTTGTGTTCCGCCAAGTGGTTGGTGAATCATCACTTCACTGTTAGGTAAAGCGAATCGCTTTCCTTTCTCACCAGCTGCAAGTAAGAATGCACCCATTGATGCAGCCATACCGATACAAATTGTCGATACCTTTGGCTTGATGTATTGCATTGTGTCATAAATAGCCATACCAGCTGTGATCGACCCACCTGGACTGTTGATATAAATTGAAATATCCTTCTCTGGATCTTCTGCTTGTAGGAAAAGAAGCTGAGCAACAATGGAGTTTGCTACATTATCATCAATAGCACTTCCAAGCATAATAATACGATCCTTTAACAAACGCGAGTAAATATCGTAAGCACGTTCACCTCGATTTGTTTGTTCGATAACTGTAGGGATTAAATTCATTAGTAAATCCTCCTTCATATTTCTTTCTGATTATGTATACATCATACTTAATAGGTCAAAGAAGGTCAAATAATAACACTTCTTCTTATACTATACTATTCCCTATCTATAGTTTTAAACCCTGCTTTCATGATAACCGATTTTCTAAACAGTTAAACTACCCTAGTATCTCTAGAAAGAGGAAGACTAGGTTTATTTCTATTTATTAGGTGAATTCACTTGAATTTATTTACAATTTATCATATACTGCATTACAACAGTAATGCAGTATGCTAGAAAGGAGTTGAAGTGCTTGATACTTGATCATGATGGAAACAAGCCGATTTATGTTCAAATATCCGATTGGCTTGAATCGGAAATCCTGCGAGGAAATCTCCATGTAGACGAAAAGGTTTATTCACAATATCAGCTTGCAGACATGTTTACGATTAATCCTGCAACGGCAGCGAAGGGCTTAAATTTATTAGTAGACGACGACATTTTATTTAAAAAGCGAGGACTCGGTATGTTTGTTTCTGAACACGCAAAAGAAATCATTTTACAAAAACGGAAAAATGGAGTATTGCAACAGTTAGTAGCTGATTTAGTAAAAGAGGCTAGGCAATTGAATGTAGATGAAACGGAACTACTAGAAATGATTAAAGAGGCGAATCAAAAGGAGGGGGAAGAAGGATGAGTGTCGTTCGTTGTAAGGAGGTCTCAAAGTCCTTTGGAAATATGAAGGCACTACAAGATGTTACGTTTACAATAGAAGAAAATATTATAACGGGTGTGATTGGTAGAAACGGTGCTGGAAAAACAACGTTATTGAAGTTAATTGCTGGTTTTACACACTCAACGAGCGGAGAAATACAAGTGTTCTCTGAAAATCCGTTTAATAGCTTACTTGTCTCAGCAAATACAATTCTCGTAGATGATCAAATGGGTATACCAACAACGCTTGATTTACGGGAGGTTTTACAAGTGGCAAAGAGCTTCTATCCTAACTGGGATCATGAGCTGGCTCTTCGTTTGTTTGATTACTTTTCATTTAACGCCGGTCAACGTCACAACCGTTTGTCAAAAGGAAAGAAAAGTACGTTCAATATGATTATTGGGTTAGCCGCTCGTTGTCCATTGACAATATTTGATGAGCCGACAACAGGGATGGATACGGCCGTACGAGCTGATTTTTATCGAGCTTTGTTAAAGGATTATTTAGCACATCCGCGAACGATTCTGTTATCAAGTCATCATATGGATGAGATTGAAGACATCCTTGAGGACGTTCTTTTAATAAAGGAAGGAACAGTTTGCTTACACACGTCATTATCAACACTCAAAAGTATGGCAATCGGGATGACTGGACCCAAACACCTTGTTGATCAGTGGACAAAGGATAGAGATGTTTATTACTCAAAAACAGTCGGTGTTGATAGCACGTACGTCGTTGTAGAAGATGACTTCTATGAAAGTGAGAAAAATGAGATCAAAGCTTCAGGATTAGAACTGTCGGCTGTTCGATCAAGTGACTTGTGTGTTTATCTGACAAGTAAAACGAAAGGAGGAATTGACGATGTCTTTAAAGAGAATTAGCTTACAAGAGGTTGCAAAAAAACAATATTTGTTTAAGCTGAAATCTTATTTTGGTGTATTTGGAACATTAATGTTGTTACAAGTTATTGCCATGGTTTTTGCATCAAATGGTTCGTCAATGTACGGAACAGGTTCTGATCAAATTTCTATGACAATCCGATATTTCTCTGCCGATATGATGATCGCTTTCACATTGTTATGGGGATTTATCACGTCAGTCCTCATTACGACAAGAGGTTATCGTTACGATGATTTTACGTTTATTGCGAATCGTTTAAGTAGCCATTTAGCCAATATTGCGTTTCTCGTGACAATTAGTGTATTTGGTGGACTGACGTCTATGCTTTCAGGATTTGCTTTGAAATCTATTCTCTATTATTTTAGAGGGTTTGAGTCACTGAAAACCATTTCACTCCTGGATGCACCAGTTGAGGTTTTCGTTGGGATTGGAGCCACGATTTTATATGTATTGCTAGTTTGTGCTGTAGGCTATTTCGTAGGGATGCTTGCTCAGTTTCATAAGATACTTGTTCTTGTTATTCCGGCAGCTGGTTTCGGAAGCTTATATATTGGAGCTGGTCAAAATGAGCTCCCTTTCATTCTTTCCGTACTGAATAAACATCTTTTTACTGAGTCATCCTTTTCTCTTTTTGCAGTTAAAATTATTATCATCTCACTTATTCTATTTTCGCTATCAATCGTAGGGTCAAATCGATTGGGGGTTAGGTAATGTTTCTCTTATTAATCGTCTTGCTTATCACAATGCTTGTTATTTTTCTAAGTGTCTCAAAACCATTCGGAGGGATTGGAATCTTTTTCGGTCAAAATATGCTAAGGCCGCTCGTATTTATATATGTTGTTCTGCTACTAGTTTCTGTTGCTATTTACGCCTACACTCCAACTTCTGAAGTGAGGTTTGAAATGGTTGAAGAAGAGCCAGAACAACAAATTGATTTGTACAATTTGTTAGAAGAAAGTCGGTTTGATGAGTTAGAAGATTACAAGCTTAAGGAATGGAGCATACCAATTGGTGATCGCATTCACTTTACTGTTGATGATGACTATTATGGACCTTCTATTATAGTCAAACGAATACAAAAGCCGGGGCAGCTACGTGGAGCCTTTTATGCAACAGATCACATCATAAACGGTATAGATGTTTCAGAACATATTAAACCAATTGAGATACAACAAACCGGAAATGAGTTGCTATTAGTTCCTCCAAAGGAATATGAGCTTACCTTTGCAGAGGAACAAAAAGAATTCACGATTACTCAATTTACAGAAAAACAGATCGATCATGATCGTATGGGATCCTCTGTTTGGTATGGAGAAACGATTTTATACTTGGAAATACCAGAGGGTGTTGAGGTGTCGTCCCATCCAAATGTTTATATTGATATCGAGGACGAGGAAGAATTTTAATGATAAGGGGTGTTTCCAAAGGTGTGTCAACCTGTTGGGGCCCCTTTTTCGCTCAAACTTGTGAAGGATAGCTACATTTGGTACAACTAAAGTAGAAGCAAAAGAGGAGGATAACAAATGCAAGTGATCACCGTTTACTCAAAGCTTGATTGCCCACTTTGTGATAAGGCCATTGCCAAAATTAGCACTCTACAATCTGAATTTACGTTTAAGATTAAGGTTGTAGATATATATCAGGATGATGAATTACTCGAAAAATATCAGATTATGATCCCTGTTGTCGTAAGTGATGGAGTTGAAATTGACTTTGGTCAAATATCTGAAAATAAAGTTAAAAGCTACCTTCAAGCGAAAATTGGAGAATTTTAACTTGTGAAAAAGAGTGATTCTTGATACTATATAAGAGTAAAAAGGATTACGTCTTTTTTTTGGGAGTATCGGGACACGAAACGTCTATGCGGGACAAAAAGAGTCCACTTACAAGCGAGGGGTTAGACTCGATGAAACGATTATTAGACATGCAAAAAAAGTTATTGCCCGATTTGCTTGATGTCATGATCAAGCGTTACAGAATCCTACGATACATAAAATTAATGCAGCCGATTGGCAGAAGAAGTCTGGCCCAGAACTTGCAAATTTCCGAAAGGGTTTTGCGAGGAGAGGTTACGTTTCTTAAAGAACAGGGACTTGTTCATTTTGCCACGGCAGGGATGAGTGTAACTGCCGAAGGGGAAACGTTATTCTTAACCCTTGAAGATGTGATGAAGGAGCTCCTTGGATTAAGGGAGCTTGAGACAAGTCTTGAAGCCCAACTCGGAGTAAAACAAGTCATTGTTGTTGCTGGAAACAGTGATAAGGATGAATGGGTTAAAAGAGAGATGGGACGGTCTTGTGTAAGTCTTTTAAAATCACGTCTAGGAAATAAAGATGTCGTTGCAGTTATGGGTGGTACAACCGTTGCAGCTGTTGCTGAGATGATGATGCCAGATCCGAAGCTTCGCGATGTGATGTTTGTTCCAGCAAGGGGTGGGCTTGGAGAACAAGTAGAAAACCAGGCGAACACCATAAGTGCTCAGTTAGCGACTCGAGCTGGAGCACAGTACAGGCTTCTACATGTGCCTGAGCAAATCAGTGAGGAAGCTTACACATCTCTTGTATTAGAACCATCAGTACAGGATATCCTAAAGCTGATTAAATCTGCTTCAACAGTTATTCACGGAATTGGTGATGCTAGAACAATGGCACTTCGTCGTGATTCTCAGTTTTCTTTTGTTGATAAGCTTGACCGAGAAGAAGCTGTAGGAGAATCGTTTGGTTTTTATTTTGACCGAAGCGGGAAACCTATTCATAAGCAGCGGACAATTGGTCTTCAGCTAGATGACTTAGAGAATGATGATAAGTATGTAATATCCATTGCTGGCGGAGATTCAAAGGCGGAAGCGATTGCTTCATATATGAAATATCGCCCTAGTGATGTACTGATTACTGATGAAGCAGCTGCTGAATCATTGTTACATTTACCGTAGATAAAAGGGCTAATAACCCTTTTTGATAAATCTAATTAGAAAAACTGGAGGAGATTGAACATGGCAACAAAAATAGGTATTAATGGTTTTGGACGTATTGGACGTAACGTATTCCGTGCTGCACTTAAGAACCCAAATGTAGAGGTAGTAGCTATCAATGACTTAACTGATGCTAATATGCTTGCACATTTACTTAAGTATGATACAGTACACGGTAAATTAGACGCTGAAGTATCTGTAGACGGTAACTCACTAGTTGTTGATGGAAAAGTAATCAACATCTCAGCTGACCGTGACCCTGCAAACCTTGCATGGGGCGATCGTGGTGTTGAAGTCGTTGTTGAATCAACTGGTTTCTTCACAAAGCGTGCAGACGCTGCTAAGCATATCGAAGCTGGTGCTAAGAAAGTAATCATTTCTGCTCCTGCATCTGATGAAGATATTACAATCGTAATGGGTGTTAACGAAGATAAATATGATGCAGCTAACCATGAGGTTATCTCAAATGCATCTTGTACTACAAACTGCCTTGCACCTTTCGCAAAGGTTCTTAACGATAAGTTTGGTCTTAAGCGTGGTATGATGACAACTGTTCACTCATACACAAATGACCAACAAATCCTTGATCTTCCACACAAGGACTACCGTCGTGCTCGTGCAGCTGCTGAAAACATCATTCCAACAACTACAGGTGCTGCTAAAGCCGTTGCTCTAGTACTTCCTGAGCTTAAAGGTAAGTTAAATGGTGGAGCATTACGTGTTCCAACTCCTAACGTATCTTTAGTTGACTTAGTTGCTGAACTTGATAAAGAAGTTACTGCTGAAGAAGTAAATAATGCTCTTAAGGAAGCTGCTGAAGGACATCTTAAAGGAATTCTTCACTACAGCGAAGAGCCATTAGTATCTACTGATTACAATGGTAACCCACATTCTTCTTCAATCGATGCCCTTTCAACAATGGTAATGGAAGGTAACATGGTTAAAGTAATCTCTTGGTATGATAATGAGTCTGGTTACTCTCACCGCGTTGTAGACCTAGTTGAATACATCGCTAACAAAGGACTATAATAGGTAGAAGTTGGTAGAGGAGGCAGAAGGTATATTCTCCTCCTCTTTTCCGCTTGTTAAGATTAATCAATCATACTAGAGGGGGTCTACTAAAATGAACAAACAATCAATCCGTGATCTTGACCTAAAAGGAAAGAAAGTGTTTTGTCGTGTTGACTTTAATGTACCTATGAAGGACGGCGAAGTAACAGATGAAACTCGTATTCGTGCAGCTATCCCAACAATTCAACTTCTTGTTGAGCAAGGTGCTCGAGTTATTTTAGCTTCACATCTTGGTCGTCCAAAAGGTGAAGTGGTTGAGGAGCTACGTTTAACTCCAGTTGCAGCACGTCTAAGTGCACTTCTAGGAAAAGACGTGAAGAAAGTAGACGAAGCACATGGACCAGTAGCAGAAGAAGCGGCTAACGCTCTAACTGATGGTGATGTTCTTTTACTAGAAAATGTTCGCTTTTATGCGGGTGAAGAGAAAAATGATGCGGAACTTGCAAAAGCATTTGCAGCACTTGCTGATGTTTATGTAAATGATGCGTTTGGTGCAGCTCACCGTGCTCATGCATCAACAGAAGGAATTGCACACCACCTATCTTCAGCAGCTGGTCTTTTAATGGAGAAGGAGCTTGAAGTATTAGGTAAAGCATTATCAAATCCTGAGCGTCCTTTTACAGCGATTATTGGTGGAGCAAAGGTTAAGGATAAGATTGGTGTTATCGACAATTTACTTGATAAAGTAGATAACTTGATTATCGGTGGCGGACTTGCTTATACATTTGTTAAAGCATTAGGTCATGAAATTGGCTTGTCGCTTTTAGAAGAAGATAAAATTGAATTAGCAAAATCATTTATGGAAAAAGCGAAGAAGAATGGTGTTAACCTCTATCTTCCGCAAGATGTAACAATTGCTGATGACTTCTCTAATGATGCAAATATCAAAGTTGTGCCAATCGATTCAATTCCATCTGATTGGGAAGCACTTGATATTGGGCCTAAAACACTTGCTACATACAGTGAAGTAGTTAAAAATTCTAAATTAGTTATTTGGAACGGACCTATGGGTGTATTTGAATTAGAAGCTTTTTCAAAAGGGACAAAAGGTGTCGGTCAAGCTTTAGCAGATAGCGATGCTTACTCTGTCATTGGTGGTGGAGATTCTGCTGCTGCGGTTGAAAAGTTTGGAATGGCTGATCAAATGAGTCATATCTCTACAGGTGGCGGTGCGTCGCTAGAGTTCATGGAAGGTAAAGTACTTCCAGGTGTAGACGCGTTAACTGATAAGTAATTCCCATAAATTAAACGAGGTGAAAAGATGCGTAAGCCAATTATTGCCGGTAACTGGAAAATGAACAAAACACTTGGTGAAGCAAAGCAATTTGTTGAAGAAGTGAAGAATAGTGTTCCAGCAAACAGTGAAGTGGATGCTGTTGTTTGTTCACCAGCGTTATTTTTAGAAAGCTTAGTAAGTGCAGCGAAAGGGACTGATCTTAAGATTGGTGCTCAAAACGTTCACTTTGAAGAAAATGGTGCATTCACAGGCGAAATTAGTCCTGAAGCCTTAGCTGATATGAACGTCGATTATGTGATTATTGGTCACTCTGAGCGTCGTGAAATGTTTGCTGAAACAGATGAAACAGTCAATAAAAAAGTTCATGCTTCATTCAAGCATAACTTAGTGCCAATCATGTGCTGCGGAGAAACAGATGCAGAGCGTGAAGCTGGTCAAACGAACGATGTTGTCAAAGTTCAAGTTGAGGCAGGTCTTGCTGGCTTAACTGAAGAACAAGTGAAAAATACAGTCATTGCATATGAGCCAATTTGGGCAATTGGAACAGGTAAATCTTCTTCTGCAACAGATGCAAACGAAGTATGTTCATATATTCGTAAAGTGGTTGCTGAAGCATTTTCGACAGATGCAGCCGAAGCTGTTCGTATTCAATATGGTGGAAGTGTAAAGCCTGCTAACATTAAGGAATATATGGCACAATCTGATATCGATGGTGCACTTGTTGGTGGTGCGAGCTTAGAAACAGCTTCATTCCTGTCTCTATTGGAGGAAGGTAAATGAGTAAGAAGCCAGTCGCTCTGATCATCCTTGATGGATTTGCGATGAGAGATGAAGAAAATGGTAATGCTGTTGCCCAAGCGAAGAAACCAAATTTCGATCGTTATTGGAATCAATACCCACATGCAACCCTTGAGGCACAAGGTGAAGCAGTAGGACTTCCTGAAGGCCAGATGGGTAACTCAGAAGTGGGTCACTTAAATATTGGTGCAGGTCGAGTTGTTTATCAAAGCTTAACACGTGTGAATTTATCGATACGTGAAAAAGACTTCTTTGAAAACAAGACATTTCTTGACGCAATGAAGCATGTTAAGGAGAAAAATAGTGCCTTACATGTTTACGGTCTACTTTCAGATGGCGGGATTCACAGTCATATTGAGCATCTCTTTGCACTTCTTGAGCTTGCGAAAAGAGAGAATGTAGAGAAAGTATACATCCATGGTTTCCTTGATGGACGTGATGTTGGCCAAACATCGGCAGAAGTATATCTTCGTGGTCTACAGAACAAAGTGAAAGACCTTGGTGTTGGTGAAATTGCAACCGTTCATGGTCGTTACTATGCAATGGACCGTGATAAGCGCTGGGACCGTGTTGAGAAATCGTACCGAGCAATGGTATACGGTGAAGGCCCGACTTACACAGATCCACTAGATATCGTTTCAGATAGCTATAAGAGTAATATTTTTGATGAGTTTATTATCCCGTCTGTGATTACAAAGGAAGACGGAACACCAGTTGGAACGGTTAAGGATGATGATGCAGTTATCTTCTTTAACTTCCGTCCAGACCGTGCGATTCAAATGTCTCAGGTTTTCACTAATGAGGACTTTAGAGGATTTGATCGTGGTGTAAACCATCCAGAAAATCTTCACTATGTGTGCTTGACTCACTTTAGTGAATCAGTAAAAGGATTTGTTGCTTTTGAACCAACAAATCTTGATAATACTCTTGGAGAAGTTCTTTCTCAACAAAACTTTTCGCAACTTAGAATTGCGGAAACAGAAAAATATCCACATGTGACGTTTTTCTTTAGTGGCGGACGAGAAGAACCATTTCCAGGTGAGGATCGAATTTTAATTAATTCTCCTAAAGTAGCAACATATGATTTACAGCCTGAAATGAGTGCCTATGAAGTAACGGACGCGTTACTTAAAGATATTGAGGCTGACAATCATGATGCGATTATTTTAAACTTTGCTAATCCAGACATGGTTGGTCATTCAGGTATGCTTGAGCCAACAATTAAGGCGGTTGAAGTTGTAGACGAATGTCTTGGCAAAATCGTTGATGCGATTCTTGCTAAAGGTGGAGCTGCTGTCATTACTGCTGATCACGGTAATGCAGATGAAGTTCTAACTGATGAGGGTAAACCAATGACGGCCCATACAACCAATCGTGTTCCAGTTATTGTGACACAAGAGGGTGTTGCGTTACGTCAAGATGGTAAGTTAGCTGATCTTGCTCCAACCGTACTTGCTCTTCTTGGTGGGAAACAACCAAAAGAGATGACAGGTGAAGCGTTAATTAAGTAAAGCTTTTGTAAAATTAGCATGCTTTAGTAGGAATTAGACAAACTAAATTGAATTCATTCAATAAACTAATTAAGGAGTGACTTATAATGACAATGATTACAGATGTTTACGCACGCGAAGTATTAGACTCTCGTGGTAATCCAACAGTAGAAGTAGAAGTATATCTTGAATCAGGTGCAATGGGACGTGCTTTAGTTCCAAGTGGTGCTTCAACAGGTGAATATGAAGCAGTTGAGCTTCGTGATGGTGGAGACCGTTATATGGGTAAAGGAGTTCTTAAAGCAGTTGACAACGTAAACGAAATCATTGCTCCAGAACTTGTTGGCTTTGATGCACTTGATCAACTTGGTATTGATAACCTAATGATCGAGCTAGACGGTACTGAAAACAAGAGCAAGTTAGGTGCTAACGCAATCCTTGGTGTATCTATGGCTGTAGCACACGCTGCTGCTGACGCTCTAGGTATTCCTTTATATGTTTACCTTGGTGGATTCAGCGCGAAGCAACTTCCAGTACCAATGATGAACATCATCAATGGTGGTGAGCACGCTGATAACAACGTAGATATTCAAGAATTCATGGTTATGCCAGTAGGTGCTGAGAACTTCGCAGAAGCTCTTCGCATGGGCACAGAAATTTTCCACAATCTTAAAGCAGTACTTAAGAGCAAAGGCTATAACACAGCTGTAGGTGATGAGGGTGGTTTCGCTCCAAACCTTTCTTCAAACGAAGAAGCTCTTTCAACAATTATCGAGGCAATCGAAAAAGCTGGTTACAAGCCAGGTGAAGAAGTTCGTCTTGCAATGGACGTTGCATCTTCTGAGCTTTACAACAAAGAAGACGGAAAGTACCACTTAAAAGGTGAAGGTAAAGTTCTTTCTTCTGAAGAAATGGTTACTTTCTACGAAGATCTTGTTGCAAAATACCCAATCATCTCAATTGAAGATGGTTTAGACGAAAACGACTGGGAAGGTCACAAGCTTTTAACTGACCGTCTTGGAAGCAAGATCCAACTTGTTGGAGATGACTTGTTCGTAACAAACACGAAGAAGCTTGCTGAAGGTATTGAAAAAGGAATTGGTAACTCAATCCTAATCAAAGTTAACCAAATCGGTACATTAACAGAAACATTTGAAGCAATCGAAATGGCGAAGCGTGCTGGTTACACAGCAGTTATCTCTCACCGTTCTGGTGAAACAGAAGATGCGACAATCGCTGATATCGCTGTTGCAACAAATGCTGGTCAAATCAAAACAGGTGCTCCTTCACGTACAGACCGTGTAGCGAAGTACAACCAACTTCTTCGTATTGAAGACGAGCTTGCTAACGTAGCAACTTACGGTGGTTTGTCTGCATTCTATAACCTGAAGAATAAGTAATTGAGTAATACAAGGCCGCTGAAAAAGGTTCACCTTTTTCAGTGGCCTCATCAATACCCCAGAGGTGGATTCTACCTTTGGGGTATTTTCTTTGTTGAATGTCTACTTTTCGGACAAACTTACGATTACTTACGTTAGATAATCGAACAAAAATGAAGTTAGAAACCCTAATCTCTGTTATTTTATACTATATACATATTTTCAACGATTAGGGAGGGGCATGATGAGTCAACGAATCATTGATTTATCTCAAGAAATTTATCAGGGCATGCCCGTATTACCACTTCAACAGCAGACCTTAATTTTCCCAAATGTCACACATGAGGTTTCGAAACAGAAGATGGGCTTTGCCTTTGCCAATAATAATCTGATATTTAATGAACACGGGCCAACACATAGTGATGCCATTTATGAATATGATCCAGATGGAGACACAATTGATAAGATGCCACTAGAGTGGTTCTTTGGTCCGGCGATTTGTTTAGACTTATCTCATGTCTCACCAGATTCGCAAATTACAAAAGCACAGCTTAAGGATGCATTGCTTAAATCAGAGCAGGTGATTGAACCAGGGGAAATCGTACTGATTCATACAGGGCATTATGAGAGAACGTTTGGAACAAATGAGTGGTTAACGAAGCATACAGGACTAAGCTATCAAGCCGCTAAATGGCTAGCAGAACAAGAGGTGAAGAATATCGGGATTGATACCCCTTCAATTGATCACCCAGACGATCAAAAATATTCTGGTCATCTTGTCTGTCGTGAGTATCAAATAACAAATACAGAAAATCTCTGTAATTTAGATAAAGTTATTAATCAGCGATTCTTGTATATTGGGCTTCCATTAAAAATACGTGGGGGTACAGGTTCACCGATTCGGGCCGTTGCAGTAGTAATGGACTAGGAGCTACCCTCACTAAGTGAGAGGTAGCTTTCAAAATAGAGAGAAAATTGAAGATTTTAACTCAGATGGACAGGCAATGACTTTTTTTTGTTGAGATTCTTATTTTGTTTGTGGTACATTATAAGTAGTGCATATATGGTACTTGGAGGTGTAGATTTTGCAAATGTTTGCAATGATTTTACTTATTATTGTTTCAATCGCTTTAATTACAAGTGTTGTTCTTCAATCAGGTAAGAGTGCAGGGCTTTCTGGAGCAATCTCAGGTGGTGCTGAACAGTTAATCGGGAAACAAAAAGCTCGTGGAATTGATGCTGTTTTAAATAAGGCGACAATTGTCCTAGCTGTATTGTTCTTTGTCCTTACCGTAACCGTTTCATATTTGTTATAATTAGGAAGCAGTAGGTTTATGCCTACTGCTTTTTGTTATATTACATAGTTGTTAAATGAAAAAGGTGATGAAATGATTGGTTGTCTTTGTTTACATGGCTTCACAGGGGAGCCGTGGGAGGTTGAACCTGTCGCAACCTATTTTCTAAAGCATAAAAAATGGCTGGTCTATACCCCTACCTTACCTGGCCATGGACCTCAGGGGAATCTTAAAGATGTCACCTATGCTGACTGGGTACTTAAGGCAGAACTAGCAGTGAAGGAATTACTAAGACGCTGTGAGAAGGTATATGTAATTGGTTTTTCGATGGGAGGTATGTTGGCCTGTTATATAGCAGCAAAGTATCAGGTCGAAAAGCTTGTCCTGTTAAGTGCCGCGGCCTATTATGTAAATCCGCAGCAGCTTTTGCAGGAATTAAAAGATGTGGTTAGACTTCGCCTTCGTGGGGAATTGGTAAATGATGAACATTATCAGCATTATCGTAAGAAAATCATTGAAACGCCAATGTCTGCTGTATTTCAATTTATGCAAGCGGTCAAGAAAATTAAACCGTTTGTTTCGGGAGTAACTGTCCCGACATTAATTGTACAAGGGGAAAAAGATGGCATAGTCCCACCGAAAAGTGCACTTTTTCTTTATAAGACAATCTGTTCTAAAACGAAGAATATTATCTTCTTGCCACAGTCAAAGCACTTAATTTGTCATGGATTTGAAAAAGAAATACTTATTAACAGAATTGAAGGTTTTCTAGACAGAGAGGAAGATGATGATGAAAGCAGTGGCACCTAAGCCTTTTACATTTAAAGGAGGGAAACGTGCCGTATTGTTATTACATGGATTCACTGGAACGACTGCAGATGTCCGTATGCTCGGTCGATCGCTACAGAAGCACGGCTATTCGTGTCATGCTCCGTTATATAAAGGGCATGGTGTACCGCCAGAAAAATTAGTAGAGGCTGGTCCTGACGATTGGTGGCAGGACGTTCTTGGAGGGTACCATTTCCTAAAAGAGGAAGGTCATGATGAAATTGCTGTTGCAGGGTTATCACTCGGGGGATTGTACAGCCTCAAGCTAGGATATACTATGCCGATAAAGGGTATCATACCAATGTGTGCACCAATGCAACCCAAAACCGAAGAATCCATTTATCAAGGAGTTCTTCACTACGCCGAACAATATAAAAAGCATTTAAAAAAAGGGCCTGAACAAATTGAAGAAGAGATGAATGTGTTCAAAAAGAAATCAGTGAATACATTGTATGCTCTTCGAGAGTTAATGAACGAGATCCATGGTCATTTGGATCATATATATGCTCCAACCTTTGTCGTTCAGTCTCGTAATGATGAAATGATTGATACAAGTAGTGCAACGACGATCTTAGATGAAATCGAGTCAGAGGATAAATCGCTTAAGTGGTATGAAGAATCTGGCCATGTGATAACGTTAGATAAAGAGAAGGAACAGCTTCATGAAGACGTCTTCCAGTTTTTAGAGAGTCTTGATTGGAGCGAGTAGGAAGTGAAAAGGAGTTTTCATGATGAATGAACAACAGATTCAAAAGTTAACCAGTTTTTTTCGTGAAGCAGAAAAGCCACTATCCATGGCTGAAATTGAAGAAGCATTTCATGTCGATGGCAGTGATGAATTTAAAGAACTAGTCAAATCATTAAATGCGATGGAGGATCGTGGGCTTATTGTTCGAACGCGGACAGACCGCTTTGGAGTTCCAGAAAAAATGAACCTTGTTCGTGGACGTGTCCAAGGGCATGCGAAAGGGTTCGCCTTCATTATTCCTGAAGAGGAAGGCATCGACGATGTCTATGTTTCTCACGCTGATATGGCGAGTGCAATGAATGGTGATACGGTTCTTGTCCGCTTAAACCAAAAATCCTCTGGGTCTAGACCTGAGGGACAAATTATTAGAATTCTTGAACGCGGGACAACTGAAATTGTTGGAACGTATTCGGACCAAACCTCATACGGATTTGTAATTGCAGATGATAAAAGAATTGCGAATGATATTTTTATCCCTAAGGAACATAAGAAAGGTGCAATTGATGGGCATAAGGTTGTCGTCAAGATCACCAAGTATCCAGAAGGACGTATGAGTGCTGAGGGTCTTGTTGTGAAAGTGCTAGGGCACAAAAATGATCCTGGTATGGATATTATTTCGATCATTTATAAGCATGGTATCCCCATTGAGTTCCCTGATGAGGTACTAGCACAAGCAAACGGTGTACCTGATCAGATTGACCCTGAAGATATGAAAGGTCGACGAGACCTAAGAGATGAAACAATCGTGACAATTGACGGAGCAGATGCAAAGGATTTAGATGATGCTGTTCATGTGAAACGTTTAGAAAATGGTCACTATGTTTTAGGGGTCCATATTGCTGATGTAACGAATTATGTTACAGAAGGTTCACCAATTGACAAAGAGGCGGCGGATCGAGCTACGAGTGTCTATCTCGTTGACCGAGTAATCCCGATGATTCCACATCGACTTTCAAATGGAATTTGTAGTTTGAATCCAAAGGTTGACCGCTTGACACTCTCATGTGAGATGGAAATTGATCATAACGGGAAAGTCGTCAAGCATGAAATCTTCCCTAGTGTGATTAAAACAACGGAAAGAATGACCTATGCTGACGTAAATAAAATCTTGGTTGATAAAGACGAAGAAACACGAAGTCATTATCAAGCACTTGTACCATTTTTTGAATTAATGGAGGAGCTTGCGGCAGTACTACGTAAAAAGCGTTTTGATCGTGGTGCGATTGACTTTGATTTCAAAGAAGCGAAAGTGCTAGTAGATGAAGAGGGAACTGCGACAGATGTCGTTCTGCGAACACGTTCAGTTGCCGAGAAGTTAATCGAGGAATTTATGTTAGCAGCAAATGAAACCGTTGCGGAGCATTTCCACTGGTTAAAGTTTCCGTTCGTCTACCGTATTCATGAAGACCCAGATGCAGAGAAGCTAACGAAGTTCTTAGAATTTATTACAAACTTTGGTTATGTTGTTCGAGGAAATGCCAATACGGTTCACCCACGTGCACTGCAAATGCTTCTAGAAGAAGTGAAAGGCGAACCGGAGGAAACAGTTATTAGTAAAGTTATGCTTCGTTCTATGAAGCAAGCGAAGTATGATGTGAACAGCCTAGGTCACTTTGGGTTATCAACGGAGTTCTATACTCACTTCACGTCACCAATCCGTCGTTATCCTGATTTACTCGTCCACAGATTGATTCGGGAGTATATAATCAAGGGTAATATTGATGAAGCAACACAAGAGCGGATGCGAGAGATGCTACCTGACTTAACTCGTCACTCATCTGAAATGGAGCGTCGTGCTGTTGAAGCAGAGCGTGACACAGACAGCGTGAAAAAGGCTCAGTATATGGAAGATAAGATTGGTGAGACCTTTACAGGAATGATTAGCAGTGTAACGAACTTTGGTCTATTTGTTGAACTTGAGAATACAATTGAAGGTCTTGTCCATGTCAGCTACTTAACTGATGACTATTATCGCTTTGATGATAAGCATTATGCGATGATTGGTGAACGCACGGGACAAACGTTCAGAATTGGTGATGAGATTGAAATTAAGGTAGCGAACGTCAATGTCGATGAGGCTTCAATTGATTTTGAGGTTGTTGGAATGAAGCCGAGAGAGCGTCGTGAACCGAGAGACAGACCGAAAGTCATTGTTGGTGGAAAACGTGAAGGCCGCGGTCGTGTTGGAGCTGGAGCTCGTGGTGGGAATGGAAAGCCGGCTGAAAAAGCTGGAGAGAAAACAGCATCAGGCCAAGGACAAGGACGTAAGAAAAAGAAATTTTTCGAAAATGCACCTGGTGTTAAGCGTAAAAAAGGGAAAAAGCGTCGGAAATAAGTTTGGGTAAAGTTGAGCCAGTAAATAAACCCTTTAGCAGATTCGATGAAGTTTCAATGGCTCTACACGTTGCACGCTTGCTATGAGAAACCCGCTCATAACAAGCTTAAGAGAAGGCAACGGTTTCGCTCATTGCATAGAGATCACTAAAGAAAGTGAAGAACACACTTTTTTTAGTGACTCTGAAATTGACGCCGATCTTTACGTTTTGATATCATGAACATATGACGTGACGTAAAAGGGTGTTGGCATATGGCAGTAAAGGATAAGGATCGTAATCTTGTTGCACAAAATAAACGAGCTGGGCATGATTATTTTATTGAAGAAACGTTTGAGGCGGGCCTTGTTCTAAAAGGAACAGAAATTAAATCAATGAGGGCTGGTCGAATGAATCTTAAAGACTCATTTGCCCGTATCTCAAATGGTGAAGCGTATTTACACAATGCTCATATTAGTGAATATGAGCAAGGGAATCGCTATAACCATGATCCGGTTCGAGCTCGAAAATTACTTTTACACAAAAAGCAGATTAATCAGCTAATCGGGCAAACTCAACAAAAGGGGTACTCGATTGTTCCTCTTAAAGTATATATTAAAAATGGGTTTGCAAAAGTTTTGATTGGTGTGGCAAAAGGTAAAAAGAGTTTTGATAAACGCGAAACATTAAAGCGTAAGGATGCTAATCGTGAAGTACAGCGTGCATTAAAGGATCGAATGAATGGATAAAAATTACCAGTTGCAACAATGAACAGCTATGCTATAATAGGAAGTCCAGAGCGATAATAAGTTCTGGGCTTCAGCAAGGCTAAAGAAATTAATCAAACGATTAATCAACTCGGTTCATGAATGAAAAGTTTGTGACGAGCTTCTATATTGGGGACGTTCTGGATTCGACAGGGATAGGTCGTGCTTACGTTGCGAGTCGAGGGGGTCGGCCTCGTTAAAACGCCAAAGCCATTAACTGGCAAAGAAAACAATAACTTCGCACTAGCAGCTTAATACTGCTTTGCGGTTCCAACCTCCATCGCCCATGTGGTAGGACCTGGGACTCACTCTAAGTGGGCTACGCCGGTTACCCTCCGTCTGAGGGTGAAGGAAGAGATCAATCAGACTAGCCAAAAGGAAGCCTGTTACTGGGCTGAATTGTTGGCGAAATGCTAATACAGTAACTATGCTCGTAGAAGCGTAAGTGTCGTTATTCTTGGACGAGGGTTCGACTCCCTCCGTCTCCACCAATATACCGTGAACCGCATGACCGCATAGGTCATGCGGTTCTTTTATATATAAAGTTTCTCCCTTAAAAAGGAATAAATGAATGAAATCGTTATATTCTTCTTATGAGGTTAATGAAAAGGGGAGATACGAGTGACAACCTATCAGCAAACAGCAGCATTTGAACATGGGTTTTGGCTACAAATATTAGGTGATCATGTCCGTTTTATCCGTGATGCACTGGCACCAGCAGAAGAGCAGGAGATTGAGGTTGCTAGCTATTTCATTCAAACGTTTGATCAACTTCTAAAAAGAGTTGAGACGGATGACTTAATGTCGCTAAGTAATGAGGCAGAAGTAGAAGTGAACAGACTTCGGGATTTTAAATTACACTTAATTGAAAGACATTTAGTTGGTAAAATTAAGCTTGGATTAGGACCAACATTCATTAATCATATGGTTAATGAACTAGAGGAGTATGTCCGGATTTTGGGCTATTTGAAGAAAGGAGAAATCCCGCCAATTTCACATGAATTACATCACCATCTATTGTGGCTTTTAGATGCTGCAGGGCATGCTGGAGCCATTTCTGATAATATGGATCGAATTGAAAAGAAAATCAAAGAGAAAAGTGATGAATTCACGAAGGACTTTGAGCATTTTTATTTGAAGGCTGTTGAATTAACGGGGTTTTTAAGAACGAATCTGTCTTCATTTCCAGCACTAGAACGATTTAATAAGGATGTCTCATTAGAGATGAAGCTCTTTACGGGTTTTTTAGATGAAATTGAAGAGTTAGAACTAAGCCAGCAAGCGTTGGGTACATTTGCTCCTTTAATGGCAGATCATATGATGAGAGAGGAGTGCTATTATTTAATAAAACTAGCGGAGTCAAGTGAACTCGAGGAACCGAACTGTGATCCGACTAAGCCTAGGCTTGAGTAAGGATCAAACTAAAGAGATGTGAGAGAATAACTATGAATATAGATCCTGTAGGTTACTTACGGACATTGATTCCGTTAAACAATGGAAAAAACGAAAAATCGTGTAATAACGGACATTTGATCCTTTATTGAGTGTAAATATTGTCATTATTCTTAGTTTTATATGAAATAACGGATCATATGTCCCTAATGGTGACAAAAAGGGAAGATTAATTGAATTTAAGGGATCAAATGTCCGCATAGTGTTCTAAAAACTCTATGTACTGAGGCTGGGATATAACTAAAGTGTTTAACTGAAATACCAAACAATCCAATAATGTAGCGGATGAAATATACGTAGACTCCTGCGGGATGTAAAGCCAAAGTTGAGACCCCGCAGGCATAGCCGAGGAGGGCTCAACGGCTTCCCGCGGAAAGCGAAGTATATTTCAGGAGCGGTTTACGTCCGCTAACCACCATTGTCGGATTTTCTATTAGTTAAATCACTTTTGTCGCAGCCTCAATTTGCTGACTTCTTCTTTATCTTAAATCGAAAGCCGAAATGCTTTCACAATAACGCCATCATTAGCTGGTTCAAAATCATAGTCAGGTAATCGCTCGAAACCAAGTCGAGTGTATAGATTGATTGCACTTTTCATGAAGTCAGCTGTATGTAAACCGATCGCGGTGTAGCCTTTTTCCTTCGTTCGTTTAATGCATTCGGTAATCAAGGCAGTAGCCACACCTTTTCCACGAGCGTCTCTAGAGACAGCTAACATCCGTATTTCTGAATAGTCCAGTTCAGCAACTAATCCTTCATAGGCATCCATTTTTGGAGGAAATAAGGCAACACTCCCTAACAGGACACCATCTTCTTCCGCTACAATTAATTCCACGTCAGGTGCAATGTCTGCTTCTGAGGAAATAGCCTTTTTTAAGGCATTCCAGTGTTCTTCTGAAACTGACTGAGCATGTTCACTATAAGAAGTAATTCTCTGGTTTCGAATCTCATCTATTTCACTTCTCTTTGCATCACGGATATTCATTTCTACACCTACTATTCGTTTATTAGAAATTTATTTTTAGACTTACTCAGTAAATGACGATTATGCTCAGAGTGAAAGATACTCACATCTGGTCCTTTTGGAAGGATTTTAGTGTCACCTTTATTTTGGAATATCGTAATAGAAACATGATAATGCAGCTTGATTGCTTCAAGGTCGGTTGTATCTCCAAAGCCTGGTGTTTGATATAAGTCACGAAGATAACCCCAGAGATGCGGGAATTCACGAATGAGATTACGATTTGTGTTAAAGGCAGTAAAGTAAGCAGCATCGAAGCGAATTAATGTTGCATATAGGCGTACATCCGAATCAGTTATGAAATCACCGAATAAGAAACGATTTGTTGTAAGTCGTTGCTCCAATTCGTCTAAGCGTGCAAATAATCTATCATAGGCTTCCTCGTATGCTTCTTGTGAGCGGGCAAAGCCACATTTATAGACACCATTATTAATGTCGTGAAAGATCAGATCATTTAACGAATCAATTTCATCACGTAAGGTTTTAGGATAGAGATCAGGTGCATTTTCTTTGTGGAACGGTGCCCAAACTGTTTCAAAATAATTTGTTAGTTTGAAGTAGTCATTATTAACGGCTTGGTTGTTTTTTAAGTCAACCATAACTGGCACAGTTGGCCGACCCTCATAGCTTGGATCAGCTTTTTTATACACTTCACTTACATATTTTATTCCGAGAACAGGATCAACGCCACCCTCATCTAAAGAAAATTCCCAATCAACATGTGGGAGAGTGGGGCGAATGGGGCTAACCATGCCTAGACTAATCACTTTATCAAGGCCTAGGATGTTTCGCACAATAACGCTACGATGAGCCCAAGGGCAGGCTTGGCACCAAATGAGACGATAACGCCCTGCTTCAATGGGTAATTCATCTGAATGATCTCCAAATGGAACCGTAAATCTGTTTTGTTGTCGATTGAACGAACCGTCTGTTTTGAACTCTTTTGTCATGTTTGGACTTTGAGAGTCAATACTTTCGGAAGTATTTGGTGTGATTTGGCAGCTGTTTTCTTCATTATCCTTAGTCATAGGAGCACCTCTCTTGATTCGGTATTTAATAGTTAATTATCGAAGTAACTAGTTACCGTATTGTAGTCTGAATTTTCTTGTCTAGTCAAGAGATATGGGAGAGAGTGTTGAAAGCTACCCCAAAGAAAACGTTCATAGTGTGAATTGGCCAGGATTATACGCTTCGAATTCGCTACCGGGATGGGGGGCACGCTTTCCGCAGGAGGGCGTTGAACTAACCGGCTGTGCCGGTGGATTTCAACCTGCCCTTTCCATCCTGCAGGAGTCGGCCCACCCATCCCGTCCGCTGAGTTAGAGATGAAATGGAAATCTACTTTCTTTTGTCTACCTCCATAGCTGCTGCCTCACTGAGACAGCTAATTAGAGCCAAATTCTATTCAAAAAGCAAGCTTTCTAATTCAGTAACGGGGTCTGCCAAGGACGGTTCCTCTTTCATGACTAAACAGAGTCCCTTTATCACTAACCATTCAGGACGTTCTTTTCCCGCTTCTTCGGAAATTCGATTTGCACATTCTTGATATTTTCTTTTTTCCTCGCCCTTAAATGTATCAATTGTTTTATAGAGTTTCTTCCAAGCCTCTTCTCTTTGTTTAAAAGGTACGAATGCCCCATCCTCGTCCATCTTAACGGCAAAGGGTGCCATATGCTCCTCTGTTAAGAGTGGGAGACTTTCACCCTTAAGATAGCTCTCACCAAGCTGCTTCATTTGTGTGACGAGATGCTGGGCTAATTGCTCTGGTTTTAACGGTGCCTGCTCGGAAGCGAATAATCTCATGTATGCCGTGTAGATCGATTGAATCATCCAGCAGAGATCCCATTTATATGGTAGGATTTCCACGCCGAAAAGATCGGTAATGCTTTGTGCAAGCCATGTGAAAAAGCGCCCTCTCATTCGATGTTCAAGACCTTTTAATTTATCGCTGCTGCTGGCTCCTTCTCCACGCATATGCATCATCATATAGGATTTATATTCACTAATGCCCTCGAATTGGACTTTGAATTGTTTCACGATCCGTTCCTCAATAGGGAGAGTCGAATCTAAAGAGACGATAAACGCTCGTTCAAATGTGAGCTGCTGATAATGTTCGTAAATAGAAATGATTAAATCCTCTTTTGATTCGAAATAGGAGTAGACCGATCCTTTTGAAATCTGGAGTTGATCAGCGATTTCTTTAATGGATGTCTGTTGATAGCCTTTTGATCCGAAGAGTTCAACGGCCTTTTCAAGGATTGCTTGGCGCTTGTTCATTGCTTCACCTCATATATTATTATTCAAATTAGTTGACTTATTGGTTAATTCACTGTAAAAATGACTTTGAGGTCAAAAATTGACCTGTAGTTCAAAGGCGATTATTTTAACTTTAAAACATAATCGAATTGGAGGAGAAACCATGCTTAGTTGGCTATTACATCGTTCGAAAATATTTATGGTTTTGTTTCTGTTATTAGTCATTGTCGGTGTGTATACGTTCACTGCACTACCGCAAAGGGAGTTACCTGAAACGGCACTTAATATCGGTTCAATTACGACTGTATACCCAGGAGCTTCGGTTGAAACAGTTGAGAGGACGGTCACAAATCCGATCGAGGCTCAATTACAATCGATTGACGGAATTGAAGAATTTACGTCATCGTCTTCTGCAGGCTTTACATCCATTATCGTAACGGTTGCCGAGGAAAAAGACAAAGCAGAAGTGATCTCAAATGTTCGTCAAGCTGTGGCGGAGGTTGCACGTCGTTTTCCTGATGGTGTTCAAACACCTAATGTGAGAGAAATTGAGAATAATACACCACTCGTATCTTATCATCTAACAGCAGATGATTCGGAAACACTAATGCCATTATACCGCGAAATGCAACGCTGGAAAGACGAGGTTGAAGGTCTTCAAGGAGTGGCAAATGTTGTTGTCAAAGGAGTGACTGATGAGCAAATCACACTTGCGATCGAATCAGAGCTTCTAGCGGAAAAGGGTCTTATACTACCGGATATCCTTACAGCAATCGAAGATGAACTCGAGCCAACACCTCTAGGAAAGCAAGAGGTGGATGGAACGATCTTTCAATTGAGAATTGAACAAGAAAGAAAGGTAGAGGCACTTGGTGAAGTTTTAGTAGGTCAAGACAATGACGGAAATCCTGTCTATCTACGAGATGTTGGATCAATTGAAATGGAGTCGAAAAAACAAGAGGATATCGTTACATATGATGGAAAACCATCAATCTCATTTACCGCTTTTGTTATGCAGGGTGAAGATATCCCGGCTGTGGATCAACGAGTAAAAGACAAAATAGAAGAGCTATCATCTTCATTGCCAGTGGAAGTAGAACTGGTTGACTATTATTCACAAGCAAATATGGTGAAGGATATTTTCGAAGGATTGTTTGTTTCACTGGCAATTGCGGTCGTTGCCGTTATTGTTATTACTTCTCTTGGACTGACTATATCTGGTGCAATTGTTGTCGCTTTAGCTGTACCACTGTCTGTCCTGTTTGGGTTAATTCCATTACCTTTTGCTGACGTTGATTTAAATCAAATTTCTATTATTGGTTTAATTATTGCACTTGGAATATTGGTCGATGACTCTATTGTCGTAAATGATAATATTCAAAGAAGATATCAATTAGGTGATCAAGCATTAAATGGAACGATTAACGGAGTGAAAGAAATATGGACATCGATCGTGACGTCTACGCTTGCGATTGTCTTTACTTTCCTTCCACTCGTCTTTTTAAGTGGAGGAAATGGGGCTTTTATCAGAGCACTACCAACTGTATTAATTACAACAATCTTAGCTTCAACGATTGTCGCTCTTCTGTTCGTTCCGATGATGAGGTTTCTGTTTTATAAAAAACAGAAGGGTACAAAGAAGAGTCAAAATGGCTTACTCGGAAAGCCGTTTGATCGTTTAGCAGACTTTTATGCGAATAAGGTGCTTTCTGTTGTTGGAAGACGACCAGGGGTCATCTCGATTATCGGTTTATTGTGTACGACAGCAATCTTTGGGCTAATTGCTTTGACGCCTTTTGAATTCTTTCCATCAGCTGATCGTGAAGAAGTAACAATTGATGTGACATTACCAATCGGTACAACACTTGAGGACACATATGACACACTTGAAGATATGGCAAATCTCATTCAGGAGGATCCAGGTGTCTATGAAACAAGTATTTTTGCAGGAACTGGGCTTCCTCAGCTATTTAATAGTTCACTTGACCAAAGTGGAGATTATACAGGTCAAATTGTTGCAAGAGTTGATCGTGAAAATCAAACTGCTCAAGGACTCATTAGTGAATGGACAGAAACGCTACGCGACCAGTTTCCACAGGCCATTGTTTTTCTAGAGACAATTGAACAAGGCCCTCCAACAGGTGCTCCTGTGACAGTTACAATCAAGGGTCCTGAAATGGTAGAGCTTATCAGTTTACGGGATCGAATTAAGCAACAAATAGAGGGGCTAGGTACAGAGCTCGTTGTCGATAATATTGGGAAACCAGAACCGACAATACTCTACGTTCCGAATCGTGAGCGACTAGCTGATGCGAATGTGACATTAGATCAGGTTAGTCAACGAATTCGTCTTGCCACAGATGGGATACCTTTAGGTTCTTTTGAAGATGGGCTACATCAGTATGATATGAAGGTCTATATTGACAGAATGCAGCAAGAGGATGTGGATCTTGGTCAATTACAGCTAATGAAAAGTGGTGAGCAGGGACCTGAGCCAGTGTCACTAACAGAATTTTTAACTTCAGAGGATAGTGAAACATTACAGCGTATTGCACATATTGATGGCGAAAGAGCAATTGTTTTACGAGCCTTCCCGGGAGAAATTGAAAATCTTGAGGAAGAGGTTACAGAGATTGTAGAAGAAGAACGTCAATCACTTGAAGATGATCGTTACACGATGACGTTAGGTGGGGAAAATGATAATCAGAATAGTTTCTTTGCAGAGATTACCGTCTTATTTACAATTGTTATTTTCCTCGTATATTTACTGATTGCTTTTCAGTTTAATTCGCTGACAATGCCATTTCTTGTTTTAGTTGCTGTTTACTTAGCGATTGCTGGTGCGATTTTGGGACTATTTGTTACACAAACCCCGATTAGCTTTCTAGCGGTAATGGGAATGGTCTCGTTAACTGGTATTGTTGTGCGTAATTCTATTGTCTTGATTGAATTTATCGAGCAACGAAAACAGGAGGGCATTGATCAATTAACCGCTGTTATGGAGGCTGGGCAAGCCCGTATTCGTCCGATTATACTAACGGCTGTTACCTCAATCGTTGCATTAATACCTATTGCTGTTTCTGGAGATGCGTTATTTACTCCGCTTGCCGTAACAATTATTTCTGGAATCTTATTTTCAACGTTATTGACGCTGATTATCGTTCCAGCTCTGTATTTAGTCGTGACAAAAAATAAATAATTAGGTTGATAGGCCGCTATAAAGCAAAATTCTGCTTTTGGTGGCTTTTTTTTATTTAAAAGGTTATTTCGAAAGGATGTTGACTTTTTTTGTAAAAAAGATTACAGTATTAACTGTATTAATTAAACTAGTACGGCAATGACAGTACAAGGGGAGTTCTCTATGATAAAAGTTGATAATATTAGTTTCTCTTATCAAATTGGGAAGGGAAGCAGTGAGCAGGAAATACCCGTTTTGAATAATAATTCCTTTGTTGTTCATGAAGGGGAAATGGTTTCAATTGTTGGTCGGAGTGGCTCAGGAAAATCGACATTGTTGAGTTTACTTGCAGGATTTATTCATGCATCGGAAGGGAGTATTCTTTATGGAAATAAAGATGTGACGCAGCTTTCAGAAAAGGAATGGGCAGCCTTTCGTCTAGATCATATTGGCTTTGTCTTTCAAAACTTCCAATTGATAACGAGTGCAACTGTTTTTGAAAATATTGAAATGCCATTAATTCTTAAGGGTGTAAAAAAGAAGGAGCGAAAAGAGAAAGTGGATGCTTTGCTTACAGAGGTTGGTCTTGAAAATCATCGAAACCACTACCCAAATGAGTTATCGGGTGGACAACAACAACGAGTAGGTATTGCTAGAGCGATCATCACAAATCCTCGCTTTGTTCTAGCAGATGAACCAACGGGGAGCTTGGATACAGCAACGGAACGTGAGGTCTTGGCATTGTTAAAAAAGTTGAACAAAGAGCGTAATATGACTTTTTTAATGATTACACATGATGAAGAGGTGGCGATGATTGCCGACCGGACGTTGGTACTTGAAGATGGAGAATTAATTACAGGGGGGAATCGTCATGCAATTTAAGGATCAACTTGCCTATATTAAGCGAAACATGAAGAAAAATCGATTACGTGTGGCGATGACAATTTTGGCCACAACAATGGGCTGTGCATTTTTGATTGTGCTTGCCTCAGTAGGCTTTGGATTACAAGGATCGATTACAGAGCAAATGACAAAAAATCAAATTATAAATGAAATATCAATTTGGGGTCGAGAGGTCGAAGGCGAAAGTAAAGAGATTGAAGCAAGTGACATCGAGAAGCTAAAGGAATTAGACGGCGTTGAGGCTGTAGTTACGCGTACTCATTCTCCATATATATTAACAGCTACATTAGATGAATATGCTGGCGAGGGTAATGTAGTAGTAACGGATTTTGAGCAAGAGCAAAAAGCAAACTATCAGCTAGACCAAGGTCGTTTTCCTAATAAATCGAACGAAATTATTGTAGGATTTCATACAAAGGAAATGCTACTAAAGCAAAATAGTGAAGAGGCTACTGAATATGAAGGAAGCTTACTTGGCCAAAATATTCAACTAGAGATAAGTGAAGAAGAGGAAGGCTTTGAAGATACATTTGTCATCGTTGGTATAGGTAAAGAACCAGCACAGGATTGGTTGCAGGATTCTACTATTTTTGTGTCAGATATGTACGAACGGAAAAGTGAGATTCTAACTTTTGAAGGTGAAGAAATACAGAGTAGTAATATTAGTATATATGCGACAGATGTTCAGGATGTCGAAGGGTTAACAAATGAGTTGAAGACTCAGGGATACTGGGTTGATTCAATTAGTGAGCGAGTAGATGGAATGAAATTATTTTTTACTGCGTTAAAAGTCGGTCTTGTGATTGTTGGGACGGTTGCGGTTATGATTGCATCAATTGGTATCTTTAATACAATGACGATGGCTGTTACTGAACGGACGCAAGAAATTGGCATTATGAAAGCAATAGGAGCGAATCCAGCTATTATCCGTAGATTATTTCTAATGGAAAGTGCTGCAATTGGCATTATTGGGGTAATCCTTGGTGTTGCTATTTCGTATCTTATTAGCTTTGCTGCAAATGAACTTATCCCATTGATTTTAGCCAAAGTAACAGAAACAGAAGAATTTATGGACATTACGTTTTCGTCGATCCCACTTGAACTATTAGCTACTGCATCTATTATTAGTATCAGTGTAGCAATGCTGTCTGGACTTAGACCAGCGAGAAACGCTACGAAAATCAACGTCTTATCTGCCTTAAGAAGAGAGATGTAGATGGTACTAGAGTGAGCCGAACGTACAATTGTTACGTGTCGGCTTTTTCTAAATCGGACCACTCAATAATGTTATGCTAGTTCGGGTATTTTTACCTAAGATGTGGACAAGCCAAAGAAACCGATTTCTTAATTTTGATAAAAAAAGGAAAAAAGTAGTTGATTTATGGAAATAGTAGATATACAATCATAAATGAAAGCGGTTACTGAGTGATTTTTTTTAGATAGTTTAGAAACCGGTTTCCTAAAACAACTTTTTTGGGGGTGAATCTTACTCAAGCTTTGCAAGGTGTTGCAGTAAGATCATTTTAAGAATGAAAAATTAGAGGGGGAAAAGTAAAAATGAAAAACTTGAAAAATTGGTTATCGATTGGATTCCTATTCATTCTAGCAATCTCTTTAGTTGCATGTAGTAGTTCAGAAGATGAAGGTGATACAAATACAGAAGACGGTAATGCGGGTGGCGAAGAGGAAGTTGAACTAACGTTTTGGGCGTTCGGTGCCACTGGTTATGATGCACTTGTTGAAGAATATCAAAAGCAAAATCCTAATGTGAAAATTAAATTTAGAACTGCTGAAACGGCTGAACACCATGATGCTTTATTTACTGCATTATCTGCAGGAAGTGGAGCTCCTGATATCGCCATGTTGGAAGTTGATCAATTTGACCGCTTTAAAGTAGCTCAAGATCGTTTTGAGAATTTATATGATTATGGAGCTGCAGATGTACAAGATGAGTACTTAGATTGGAAGTGGAATGCTGGAGAAGACGCTTCTGGAGAATTCCTATTTGCTCTTCCAACTGATATTGGTCCAAAAGCATTATATTATCGTACCGATGTTTTTGAAGAAGCTGGATTACCAACAGACCCTGCAGAAGTTGAGGCGTTAATCAACTCACCAGAAGAGTTTAAAAAAGCCGGGTTACAAGTGAAAGAAAATACGGGTAAGCCTTTTGTTGATAGTATGGAAATGGCTTACAGAGCTCTTCTTGACCCAGCAGTAGAAACATATCTAAATCCTGAAGGTGAATTATTAATTGAAGAAGAAGGCAATCAAGTTAAGGTCGCTTATGATTATGCAGTTGAGTTAAATGAAGCAGGATTAGTAGGAAATTATGAAATGTGGACACCTGAGTGGGCAAGTGCTGTAAATGAAGGTGATTTCGCAGCTGAGCTTGGTGCCGGCTGGTTAAAAGGATGGATGGAAGGAAATGCAACGGATGCGGTAGGTAAATTCCGTGTTGCTGCTCTTCCTACTGAATTTGCTGCAAACTGGGGTGGTTCTTACATTGCTGTTCCAGGAGATACTGAACATGCTCAAGAGGCATATGATTTTGTTGAGTGGCTTGTATCACCAGAAAATCAATTGAAATCGTTCCAAAGCCATGGATTATTCCCATCTGCGACAGCAGTCTATGAGATGGAAGAGTTCGCAGCGACTGAGGATGAATTCTTTGGTGGCCAAATCACTTCAGAAGTTTTCGCTAAGGCAGCACAAGATATTGAAGGTGCGGTTTATAAAGGTGAAAAATACTTCCCGGTTCATCAAGAAGTCATAAATGCGTTGCATAATGTTCAAGATGGTGCTGATCCAGAAGAAGAATGGGATGCAGCTGTGAAGAGAGCACAAGATTTAATTAGTCGTTAATATAAGAAACCAAGAAGGTTGTATAAGATCTGATCTAAGAGGTCGGGGCTTAACGAAATTATTAACTGAAATTCCGAATAAATAAATAATTTAGCGGATGAAATATACGTAGACTCCTGCGGGATGTAAAGCCAAAGGTGAGACCCCGCAAGTGCGAAGCGCGAGGAGGCTCACCGGCTTCCCGCGGAAAGCGAAGTATATTTCAGGAGCGGTATTTCAACACTATCGCTTTTTAATTTAGTTTGAGCCTTTGTCAGACCTCGATAGAAATTAGCTCTTACTTTCGGAAGAAGCTCAAAAGGTATAATTTTACCTTTTGAGTCTCTTCTATTAAAGTCTCAATTAGGAACGGGGAGTGAAAATGGTTTCTGCAAATGAAAAAGTAGCTAAGAAGAAAAGGTTTGTATCAGAACAGAAAAAAGATCTTATCTCAGGCTATCTCTATATTGCACCTTTCTTCATTATATTTGCTGTTATTGGACTTTATCCAGCATTGTTTAGCATGTTTCTTGCCTTTCAAAAATGGAATGGATTAAGTCCAATGGTATTTGTAGGATTGGATAACTTTAAAGTTGTTCTACTAGATCCGCTTTTTTGGAAAGCTGTATATAACACCATTATCATCGGGTTAATGGGGACGGCACCACAGCTAGTAGTCGGGATTATATTGGCGTTCTTGTTAAATCTATCGTTTCTTCGTTTCAGAAATTTCTTCAGAGTGGCTATATTTATGCCTTACATTACCTCGATGGTTGCAGTTGCACTTATTTTCAGTGTGCTATTCAGTAATCATGAATCTTCATTAGCTAACTATGTGTTGAGTCTATTTGGACTTGACCCAATTAAGTGGGCGGCGTCTGAATGGGGAACGAAGATAGCAATCTCTATCATGGTTTTTTGGAGATGGGTCGGCTACAATACAATCATCTATTTAGCAGGTCTTCAGAGCATTTCGAATGATCTATATGAAGCCGCAACCATTGATGGTGCGAATAAGATACAACAGCTTCTCTATATTACAATGCCGCTTTTAAAGCCATTCATCGTTCTTACTGTTTTCTTCTCAACAGTTGGGGCATTACAGCTATTTGCTGAGCCAACGGTTTTCTTAGGAGCTTCAGCATTTACTAGAGATGAAGCAATGACAGTTGTTATGTATTTATACCGTGATGCATTTAAATTACAGTCGTTTGGTACTGCTTCCGCGACGGCGATTATCTTATTACTTATTATTGTTGTTTTTTCTGCTATTAATACGTTAGTAACTTCAGGTGGATTGGGCAGAAAGAAGAAAGGAGTCAACCGATGAGTGAGATGGCTGGTACAAAAAAGTTTTCATTAGGCAGAATCTTCGTATATGGCTTTCTTTCATTAGCTTCATTGCTCTCGTTATTTCCGTTCTATTGGATGTTTGTCATGGCGACTCGTCCAAGTGCTGCATATAATTCAATCCCACCGACGATCACACCAGGGAATATGGTTGTTGAAAACTTCGAAAAAGTGTTGGGGACGATTGATTTTTTTCAAGCGATGTGGAATACCATTATCCTTTGTACAGTAGTGACGATCGTTGTATTAATGATTAGTTCACTAGCTGGATTTGCTTTTGCTAAATTCAACTTCCCAGGCAAGAATGCATTCTTTGTCGCTATTTTATTAACAATGGTCATCCCACCACAACTAGGGTTAATACCCCAATACTATTTAATCTCGAAGGCGGGATTACTTGATACGCTACAAGGGGTTATGATTTTGTTCTTCCTAAACCCGCTAGGTATTTTCTTGATGAGACAGTATATTAGTGGATCGGTGCCCGATGAATTAATTGAGGCTTCAAAATTAGATGGATGCTCAAACTTTCGAATTTATCGTAGTATCGTGTTGCCGATTGTTTTGCCAGCCTTTGCAACACTTGGCATTATTGTCTTTACGGCTGTATGGGGCGAATTCCTATGGCAGTTCACAATATTAAGAGACCCAGAAGCCTATACGATTCAGGTTGCTCTTGCTAATCTAAGTAACACATTCAATATTGATTTTGGAATGATTATGTCGGGAGTCTTCTGGGCGACAGTACCGCTTATTATTATCTTCTTATTCTTTAATCGTTTCTTTATCTCGAGTATTACAGACGGGGCTGTAAAGTAAGAAAAGAAGAATTATTTGATTCGTTTCAAAATGATGAGTAATCTAACAGTATATCTATCAAATTTATAAAGAAGGCAAGTAGAAGGGAATACAATGAACTTAACTATAAAAGACATCGCGAAAATGGCAGGTGTATCGCCTGGAACTGTATCCAAGATCATGAACAACTACAACGGAATCAGTGAAAAGACAAAGAAAAAGGTAATGGATGTCATTAATGAAACAGGCTACCAACCAACTTTTTCTGCGAAATCACTGGCTACGAAAAGATCAAACTTAATTGGATTGATTTATGCTGGGAAGGTAAATGTTGATTTCACTCATCCTTTTTTTAACGAGGTTGTCACTTCTTTCAAAAAGGCGATTGGGCTGTTAGGTTATGACATCATTATGTTTTCAAATGAACAGTTTTATAAAGATAACGGAAGCTACTTAGCGAGATGCAGACATTTTCATGTTGATGGATGTTTGATTATTGGTGGTGAAGAAATTGAGGATGCCATTTATGAGCTTGTTGAGGAAGGGGTTCCCTGCATCGGAATTGACTTGGAATTAAATGGCCCCAAAGCTAGCTTTGTCATGACAGACAATGTTAATTTATCAAGAAAAGTTGTTCAGCACCTGTATTTACACAATGTTAGAGAAATTGGCTTTATTGGTGGCAAGGTTGACTCTACTATTGCTGAATTTCGAGAAAAAGGCTTTAGAAATGTAATGAAGCAGCTAGGACTCGCGATTAATGAAGAATGGATCCAACATGGTGACTTCTTCGAAGAAAGTGGCTATAAGGCGATGAAAGTTCTGCTTCAGAAAGAGCCATACCCAAAAGCGGTCTTTGCTGCATCTGATTTAATGGCGTTTGGTGCAATTAGAGCTATTAAAGAGAGTGGTCTTAACGTTCCTCATGATATTCGAATGATTGGAGTCGACGATATTGATGCGTGTCGCTACAGTAATCCTTCATTAACTACAGTGAAGCAGGATAAAGATCGACTTGGTAAATTAGCAGCATATATGTTAAATGATGTAATCAATGGAAAACAACGAATAGAGCCTGTATTTATTGATTCTGAATTAATCATAAGGGAATCTTGTGGCAGCAAATAAAGATACTTAATGTTACGGAGGTTAAAGGAATGACAATTATTCAGTTTCCTAAAGAGATGATCTGGGGGGCGGCTACCGCTTCCTATCAAATAGAAGGTGCAGCGAACGAAGGTGGAAGAGGTGTATCGATTTGGGATACCTTCTCTAAAACTCCTGGTAAGGTCTACAATGGAGATAATGGTGATGTTGCATGTGATAGCTATCATCGATATGAAGAGGATATTGAGATTATGAAGGATCTTGGTATTACAGCGTACCGTTTTTCTGTGGCGTGGCCTCGGATTTTTCCGAATGGAACAGGCGAAGTTAATTCAGAAGGGTTGGCTTATTACCATGCTTTGGTTGACAAGCTGAATGAAGCAGGAATTGAGCCGTTATGTACGCTGTATCACTGGGATCTCCCACAAGCTCTTCAAGATCAAGGTGGTTGGGATAACCGGGCTACGATTGATGCATTTGTTCGCTATGCTGAAACAATGTTCAATGAATTTGATGGAAAGATTACGAAATGGCTGACATTTAATGAGCCATGGTGTGTCTCTTACTTATCGAATTATATTGGAGCACATGCACCGGGGTATACCGATTTACAGTTAGCGACAAATGTGGCCCACCATCTTCATGTTGCACACGGGAAAACGGTTAAGAAGTTCAGAGATTTAGGAACAACTGGTGAGATTGGCTATGCTCCAAATGTTGAGTGGAACGAGCCATTTAGTAATGAACAGGAAGATATTGATGCATGTGCGAGAGCAAATGCCTTCTTCATTGAGTGGTTCTTTGAGCCTGTATTTAAAGGGACATATCCGCAATTTATGGTAGATTGGTTTAAAGAAAAAGGAGTGACCGTTCCTATCCTTGACGGTGATATGGAGATCATTAGCCAACCAATTGATTTTCTAGGAATTAACTATTATACAGGTAGTGTTAGTCGCTATAAGGAGAACGAAGGCTTATTTGACCACGAGCGTGTTGATCAAGGGTATGAAAAGACAGATATCGGCTGGAATGTCTATCCTGAAGGATTTTACAAGGTACTATGCTATATTACTGAGCAGTACGGGCAGGTGCCGATCTATATCACGGAAAATGGTTCGTGCTATAACGATGAACCTGTAGATGGACGTGTTCATGATCAAGGTAGAATTGATTATTTGAAACAGCATTTAACAGCATTGAATCGTGCAATGAACTCAGGTGTGAATATTAAAGGCTATTTAACGTGGTCTTTGCTTGATAACTTTGAGTGGGCGGAAGGATATAATATGCGATTTGGGATTGTTCATGTTAACTACAGAACACT
The DNA here is from genome assembly GCF_017939705.1 of Halalkalibacter suaedae. GTDB lineage: Bacteria > Bacillota > Bacilli > Bacillales > Bacillaceae_D > Halalkalibacter > Halalkalibacter suaedae. Next base: position 461,558 of record NZ_JAGKSQ010000001.1, on the reverse strand, counting down.
TGAACGTACGAAAAAAGAGAGCTTCTATTGGTATAAGCAAGCGATTCAAAATGGCTGGTTTAATTTAGGCGAATGATTTTATAAACAGACTACAAGTTAGGGGAGAAAAGGATGATAGCAAATAAACTACAAAGAACGTTAGAGGTTTTTACAGCTTTTCTCTTTCTTAACTTGCTCTGGATTTTGTTTTGTTTGCCGATCATTACGATTTATCCTTCAACACTAGCGTTATTTCATGTAGTAAGAGAGTGGAAGACTACTGGCATTGATTATGAAATTGGAAAGCTGTTTATTTCTAGTTTCAAAAAGAATTTCGCTGATTATTTCTGGGTTGGAATTATCTGGCTAGGACTAGGTACCTTATTAATTATAGATTTTTTTGTCTTATTTACGACAACATATATCCAAAATGGCTTCGTAGTAGGATTGTTATTTTTCGGCACTTTCTTCTTTATTGGAATGACGGTATATCTTTTTCCGATTACGGTGAACTTCAGGCTTTCAAAAAAATCAATTGTCAAAAATGCCTTTCTATTTACTATTGGTAAATTAGGTACGACGATCTCTGTCGTTTTACTACTAGCGAGTCTTTTGATTATTTGTTATTTTGTTCCTTATTTATTGTGGATTGTTGGAAGTGTTGCTGCGTTTTTTAGCTACACGATTATCAGTGGTTTAAATCAACAACTTTGGAATAAGACAGAGGAAGAGATATAAAAGGAAAAGGTGACTCAAGGTCGAAGAATGGCCTTGAGTCACTTTTTTTATTATTCTAAATTCGCATGCTTTCCGTACATTGTTTGTGAATCAAGCTGCTTATTTTCCATATAGCTTAAAATAAGCGAATCATAAAAAAGCAGCAATGTTTGTTCGAATAAAGAACCCATTGGTTGAATGGTTATACTGCTGTTTCCAGAATGATCCTTTGGAGAACCAGGCAAGATGATTGTAAGATCAGCTAGCTTGGCGAGCGTTGACTCTGATGACAGTGTAACGACAGCAACATCTCCACCTAAGCTCTTTGCTTTTTCAACAATCGGGATTAAGCTCTTTGTTTCACCAGAACCAGAACCGATAATTAATAAATCACCTTTTTCTAGGTTGGCGGTAACAGTCTCTCCGACAACATATGCGTCGACTCCCATATGCATCATCCGCATCGCAAATGCCTTACCCATTAAGCCAGATCTTCCGGCACCACTAACAAATACCTTGTTAGCTGCTGCAATTCGTTCAACTAGCTTGTGGGCATTCTGGTCTGAAATAGTGGTCACAGCGACTTGTAATTCTTCAAGAATTTTAGCTAGATATTGAGTTGGCTCCATTGGTTTAGCCTTGTGCCATTAATTCTTTCATTTTCGCTGCAGCGGCTTTCTTGTCATCTTGACCAGCAATTCCGCCACCTACAATAATTAAATCTGGCTTCGCTTGAATGGCTTCTGCGATTGTATCTAATTTAATTCCACCAGCGATAGCTGTCTTTGCATTTTTTACGACACTCTTAATTGCTGCTAAATCAGCAAATGAATTTTGTCCAACAGCTTGAAGGTCGTAGCCTGTATGTACACAAATATAATCTGCTCCAAGCTTATCGAGCTCTTCTGCCCGCTTAACTAAATCCTTTACAGCGATCATATCAACAAGGATTTTTTTGTTTTGTTTCTTTGCCTCTTCAATTGCACCTTTAATTGATTCGTCCTCAGCAGCACCGAGAATGGTAATGATGTCTGCACCGGCCTCTGATGCCTTCATTACTTCGTACCCTGCCGCATCCATAATTTTTAAATCAGCTAAGACAGTTAAATTAGGGAAAGCTGACTTAACTTCTTTTACTGCACGTAACCCTTCATTAATAACAACAGGAGTACCGATTTCAACGATATCAATATGCTCCTCAACCTCTTTAATGACTTCGATTGCACCAGGGATATCCACTAGATCTAATGCTAATTGTAATTCCATTAAAATCACTCCTACGTTTTTATTATGTTTCATTAAGAAGTGTATAGTTAAATTTACTCGATGAATAGTACGCACTTAAACTTTACATAGTGCCTAAAAGTATACTGTCAGTTATAATAAGGGCTAGGAGGGGTTAGCTATGTCACGTATGGAAGAACGGATTTTTAATTGCGAAAAGGAACTAACACTCACAGTCATTGGTGGGAAGTGGAAAATGATCATCTTATGGCATTTGGGGAAAGAAGGAACAAAACGTTTTGGGGAACTTAAAACACTCATTCCGGGTATAACTCAGCGAATGCTTGTTAATCAATTGAGGGAATTGGAAGAAGATGCTATCGTTCACAGGGAAGTGTATCCGGTAGTTCCCCCTAAGGTGGAATATTCCCTAACAGAGCAAGGACAGACATTGATGCCGATTCTTGATTCGATGTACAATTGGGGCAAGGATTATATTAAGACACAGGGGATCGAGAAATCAGTCCAGATTCTTGAGGGTACATAAATAACACTCTTGACTAGAGATAGAAAGAGAGTAGCCATAAAAGTCGCTTCGATTCCGCTACCGGGATGGGGGGCGCGCTTTCCGCAGGTGGGCGCTGAACTAACCGGCTAGGCCGGTGGATTTCAACCTGCCCTTTAATCCTGCAGGAGTCGGCCCTCCCATCCCGTCCGCTTAGATGAAAGGAAGGATAGAATTTTTCTGCTCTTCACAGTGAACATCAAGAGAATACTGTATAATTTTGGCTATGAAAAACATAAAAGAGAAAAAATCAAAAGGAGTACAGGGAAAGATGACCCATGCTATGGATTATCTTTTCCTGTACTCCTATTTTTCACCTGCAACTAATCAAAAATTACGATTATCAGTGGCCTCACATTTGCATGAGACCACTAAAAGAGGTTTTGTTTGGAAAATTCAGTCAATCACTTTAGTTATGTCCAAGCCTCTGTTTATTGTAAAGATTAATCAAAGATTGCCTTTAGAACACACGAGCGATTTCGTGGTCCGTCAAACTCGCAGAAATAGACACCTTGCCATGTACCAAGAATGAGTTTGCCATTCGAGACAATTAGTGTCTGAGCATGGCCGACGGTACTTGTTTTCAAATGTGAGGCTGTGTTTCCTTCCATATGTAAATCTTTTGGATGCTCCCAAGGGTACACTTCATCTAAGCGTCGAAGCATGTCTGTTTTTACATCTGGATCAGCGTTTTCGTTGATTGTAATCCCTGCTGTTGTATGAAGTGATGAGACAATGACGATACCGCTGTTCATGCCAATCGATTGAATCCACTTGTTAATATCTGATGTGATTTCAATCATTTGGTCGCGGGCGTTTGTTTTAATTTCTAGTCTTTGTTCCATTTTATTTCCTCCTTTTCTCCATCATACTACTATTAACAAAGGTAGAGCGTTCTTTCAAGGATTTTGGTCCGTTTATGTTTTAGTTTGTGTAATAAGGGAATGATGTAAAACGTAGCGAATAGGATAACATCGAAAGAGATTTACATAAACCTATAACAAATAAAAGGAGATGAATGATATGACAAAACCATTATTTACAGCATCAGTTAGTGCAGTCGGAGGAAGAGAAGGAAAGGTTCAATCATCAGACGGGACAATCAACTTAGATGTTGCCATGCCAGGAACACCAAGAGCAAAGCAAATTCCGGATGCAACGAACCCAGAGCAACTGTTTGCCGCAGGTTACTCGGCTTGCTTTGATGGTGCCCTTAACCTTATGGCGAAAAATGCTGGTGTTGAGTTAGAGTCTGAGGTTACTGCCAATGTCAGCTTACTTAAGGATGAGACAGACGATGGTTTTAAATTGGCTGTTACCCTTGAGGTGAAGGCCTCTGGTGTTGAGAAATCTCAGCTAGAAGAGTTGGCCCATAAGGCTCATGAATTTTGCCCATATTCAAAAGCGACTAGAGGAAATATTGAAGTGACGGTTGAAGTTGTTGAATAGGGAATAAAAAATACCGATAGTTTTGTAGACCACCGTTTGTTCGGTGGTCTTAGCTTGTTGACAAAGATCTTTTGAGAGGAATTAGTAAGCTTTTTTTATTAGTAAGAAGGGCTATAGGCTATAATAAGACGCTTCGACTCCGCTACCGGGATGGGGGCACGCTTTCCGTAGGAGGGCATGGAACTAACCGGCTTCGCCGGTGGATTTCCATTTTGCCCTTATTTCCTACAGGAGTCGGCCCACCATCCCGTCCGCTGCGTTAGAGGTATAATGAATGGGATCGTCCTTCCTTTTCAACACATTCCTTCTAACAGGTGTAGTCCCCTATTATCTAATGAAAGTAGAAAATTACCGATATGATTTTGGCAATCACAGTGTGCATCCAACCATTCAAGAGATTGTAACTAATCTCATATATAGTTGGTTCTAGGTTTTTGTCTACAGTCTCAGACCACCGTTTTTCGGTGGTCTTTTCCATTAGTTAGTAATAAGGGCATAAGTAAATTGTATACAGCTCTATGAAATAAAAAAATATAATTCGACAAAAAATGTGTAGAATATTGTCGAATTATAGATTAAAATTTTAATAACATCAGTAAAACATTTGCAGATAGAAATGGTGTACTAATGAATCAATGTAAAGGGGAGTTCGTTATGTCTCAGAGAAATCAAATCATTTTCTTAATTTCGATCATCGTCGTTGGTATTTCTATATTAGTACACTTGCTTCACCGAGTTTTTGGCTTTTTAGATACCTATCTTCTTTTAAGAGGAATTACAGAGATCACAGCACCATTACAAATGCTCCAAAATCTTTTTTTTATCCTACCTTTGTTATTCTTAGCGATTAGTGCTGTTCTCTATTACCGAGACAAATCTAGTAAGCGATTACCATTATTTTTAACATTAACATTAACATTTGCTAGCATCTCCACGATTGCGGGTGGCGACGGTCTAGTTGAATATCATTTTTCAATCTTTATGGTTATTGCCTTTATCACGTTTTTTAACTCGATCAAACTTGTCTTGATTAGTGCAATCATTTTTGCTGTTCAGCATTTTGGAGGCTACTTTTTCTTTCCGCGTCTCTTATGTGGAACCGATGATTATTATTTTTCCTTGCTAATGATTCATGCTGTGTATTTAATTTTGATGAGTGGTGCAGGTGTACTGCTAATCCATTTTAAAAATCGTAGTACAATCCAGCTTGAGCAACAGAAAGAAGAGCAGCGACAAAAAGCAAATGAGGTTGTCGAGCAGTTAACGAGAACGGCTGAACTAGTTCTTGAATCTGTCCGTCAACTAAAAGAAGGCTCTCAAGAGTCAACTAAAGCTAGTCAAGATATTGCAGGTGCTATTACTGAATTAGCTTCAGGTGCTGAGGTTCAGTTGAAACATGCAGAGCAAAGTGAGAAATTAATATTTACGATGAGTGAAGGTATTAATGAGATTGTTCATCGAACGAAATCAGTAAGTCAATCATCGATTGATACCGTTTCAGGGGCGATTGATGGCCAAGATGTAATTGGAAAGGCGACAGTTCAAATGACTTCCATCTTTCAGGCCTTTAAGGAAATGGCCAATGTCATTGATCAACTCGAAGATCGCTCGATTAAAATTGGTCAAATTGTAACAGCGATTACTGAGATTTCAAATCAGACGAATTTGCTTGCCTTGAATGCGTCGATTGAAGCAGCAAGAGCTGGTGAACACGGGAGAGGTTTTGCTGTTGTGGCAGATGAGGTCCGGAAATTGTCTGCTCAGACGGAAACATCAACGAAAGAAATTAACGCAATTATCCAAGATATCCAAAAAGAAACGTCTAAGGCAGTAGAGCTTGTCTCTTCTAATGAAAAAGAGGTCTTTTCAGGTCGTGAGGCGATTGCTTCTGCTAAAACAATGTTTGATCAAATTGTTTCTGCGACAAAAGGGGTTGAAACACAACTTTCAGAAATGCTTGCAACCGCTCAGGAAGTGGTCAGCCATTCTCAATCAGTTGGCAGCTCCGTTAGTGATATGACAAAAATCACAAAGAAATCTCAAGCGAGTAGTGAAGATATTGCTAGTGCTTCACAGCAACAGCTGGCTTCTGTAGAAGTACTACAGAGTATTTCAAGCTCACTTGCTGATCTCGGAGAAGAGCTCAATCAGCTAACTTCTAGAATGAAGGAGCAGGACTAGGGAGAACCAACTAAAATAGGGTGTACCAAAGGTGAAAAACCCTTGGTGCACCCTTCTTTTTTTATTGCTGATATGGGAATTGTGAGGTATAACCTGAGAATTGTTGATACGTTTGGCTGAGCTTCTGTTGATCAGCAGCCTCTAAAGAGTAAAAGCCTTTACGGAACATGACATTGTATACTTCTCGTTGACAGTTCTGAGTTTCATTAAAGATACTCGAAATGTCGAGATAAAGTTGGTTGTTACTAAGTTCATTTAGCCCAACACTATAACTATTTGTCATATACTTTTCCGTCGTTAATTGGTCATTTAAGAAATCACGTTCAGACATTTGTGGTGTTTTTGGCACTGGCATTTCTGGATTCTGAATTTTTTTGCTCATTTTTAATCCCCCTAAGAAAAATTTATTGGACCGGAATCGATGGCTGTGGGTTTGTTGTGTTTAGATGACTCAAAATCGTTTGATAATGACGTTGGTGCATCATACCGGCATTCTCAAGGGTTTGTTTTATTTCTTGGTCCTGACATTGTTGTGCAAAGAAATGTGCTTTTTTCATTGCAAGAAGATTCCAAGAAAGCATATCTGACAGATAAAGCTGGTCTTTCGTAGTAATAAGTGATGGCGGCTGAGACATGATTGTTTGTTGGCTTTGCTGATTCTGGCTAATGTTTGTCTGCTGTTGCATAGTATACCCTCCTTTGGATGCTACACATAGGTAATGTGCAACGTATCCCTTCATTCGGATACAGTTCTAGTGTGGGGGGAGAAAACGGTTCCTATTCTCAACATAACAAGGAGAAAGTACCTATATATGGGAAGTGCCTAATCATTTGTGATTAGGCACTTATTAAGAGATAATATGAGAAGAAAACGGAAGGAGAAATGAATCATGGCTATTACTTTTTATCAGTATCCTAAATGTGGAACATGTCGGAAAGCGAAAAAATGGTTTGATGAGAAAGGGATCGAGGTAAATGATATACATATTGTCGAAAATCCACCGACAAAGGAACAGCTGAAGGCATTTCTCGACACGAGTGGGCTCGAGCTAAAGAAATTTTTTAATACGAGTGGCCAAAAATATAGAGAACTTGGATTAAAGGATCGTTTGCCTTCTATTTCTGAAGATGAAGCCCTTGCCTTGTTAGCATCAGATGGCATGCTGATCAAGCGCCCTCTTACAACAGACGGTAAGAACGTAACGCTTGGTTTTAAAGAAGACCAATTTGAGCAAAATTGGAAATAATACGTTTTGTTTTGTCCTTATAGTAGGTATAATGAGTCTGAGTAAGTAGATAAAATGGAGGGATTTTCGAATGAGTCAGTTACCAACGGATTTAAAGTATTCAGAAGAACATGAGTGGGTAAAGGTTGAGGGAGATAAGGTTCGTATTGGAATTACATACTTTGCACAATCGGAGTTGGGAGACATCGTTTTTGTTGAGCTTCCTGAGGTTGGAGATGAGATTGAAGCGAACGAGCCTTTCGGAAGTGTTGAATCAGTTAAGACGGTTTCTGAGCTATATGCCCCAATTAGCGGTAAAGTTGTTGAAGTAAATGAAACGTTAGACGATTCGCCAGAGTTTGTTAATGAATCTCCATATGAAAAAGCTTGGATGGTTGTCATCGAACCAACAGATAAGGATCAATTGAATCAATTAATGGACGCTGAAAAATACGGCGAAATGATTAAACAAGATTAACTTTGTAAGAGAGGCTAGGTCGTAACTAAAGTGGCTAACTGAAATACCGAACAAAGCAATCACGTAGCGGATGAAATATACGTAGACTCCTGCGGGATGATAAAGCCAAAGGTGAGACCCCGCAGTGCCGAGGCACGAGGAGGCTCACCGGCTTCCCGCGGAAAGCGAAGTATATTTCAGGAGCGGTTTACAACCGCCGACTACCGTTGTTCGGTTTTAAAGTTAGTTTAGACACTTTTGTTCTGGCCTCTTTTTTTGACTAATTTTCTCATGTTTGTTTCGTCAAGGCAGTGGCATACTAAAATTAACTTCTGTAAGGAGGTTAAAGCGATGGATTTCGTACGTGTCGATGTAACGAGTCAGGTAAAGGGTAGATATGAGGATGGAGCGTTATCCCTTTATATGGGAGATGCTAAGGTTGGTAAAGTAATTGAAACAAATCAAGGTCTTCAGCATGAAATGGCTGAAGGGTTTGAATTTGATCAAGACAAAATCTTTCGTTTTCAACAAGAAGACCCTAATCAAGTTAAATCATATGTAGACAGCTGTGAAGAAGGCTGGTGTTAAAAAAAAAGGAAAGTCCTTTGTCAAAAATAATTGATAAAGGACTTTTCTTTTCATGTAATTTCGCCTATTATTTAGAGTGGCGAAATAAAAGTGAAGGCTAGGTGTGACATATGGGTCGGTTTGTTGGGGATTGGGGTAAACAACTGAAAAGCTACAATCAAAATGTCAGATTGTTTTTATTGTCGTCCGTCCTATCCAATATTGGTATGGGGATTTTCATGGTTATTTATAATTATTATATACGTGAACTTGGTTTCGATGATCAAGTGAATGGGCGAGTAATTGCGATGCAAGCGACAGCAAGTGCAATTGCACTGCTGCCTGCGGGTCTAATGAGTGATAAAGTTGGACGTAAACGAATCATTATTATTGGGGCTATTTTTACTGCAGCAAGCTTATTATTACGTGCGATACTAATAGATGAAAGCAGTCTTTTGACAACGGCGTTTATGACTGGTTTGTTTATGGCCTGTATTCAAGTTTCCTCAATTCCTCTTTTAGCGGAGAATTCTACTGAACGGGAACGTGTTCATTTGTTTAGCTTCAACTTTGCGATCATAATGGTTGCCAATGTTTTAGGGAATGCCCTTGGAGGAACATTATCTGATACATTACACGCATTCTTTAATATGTCGATGCTTGAAAGTGTTAGATTTACATTGCTTATTGGAGCATTCATGTTCTTTATCGCATTAGTTCCAATGTTTTTTATTAAAGAAGAGAAAAGGAAAAAAAAGGTCAAACGAACGGAAAAGCTTTCCTTTAGAAAAGTATTCACAGACTATCGCTCCAGCCTAAAATGGATTGGTTTGTTCGCTGTGGCTAACCTTTTAATTGGGTTTGGTTCAGGGCTTGTTATTCCATATTTGAATTTATACTTCAGTGATCGTTTCGAAATTAGTAACTCACTTGTTGGCATCATTCTTTCACTTGGGCAAGCGATGACAGCAGTTGCTTTTATGATCGGTCCATCTGTCGTCAAACGCTTTGGCGAAGTGAAGGCAGTCGTCATGCTACAAATGGCATCATTACCATTTTTACTCATTACAGCTTATACTGAAACGCTTTGGTTAGCAGTTCTTGGCTTCTTATTCCGACAAGCTTTAATGAATGCAGGTAACCCGATCCAAATGGCGTTAATTATGAGAACGGTCGATGATTCTATGAAAGGATTAGCGAATTCCGTTGGTCAGTCAGTCTTTCAGCTAGGCTGGGCATTAATGGGTCCTGTTTCTACGTCGATTGTTATGGTCTATGGTGCTTATTATGGTTATGCGTATGTGTTTACGATTACTGCTGTCCTGTATTTACTCGGCTCAACTTATTTTTTACTTGTATTTAGAAAGATCGATAAGCAAAAGGAAAAAAGTGCCGCTTAATTTTGTTTGACATCTTTTTTTCTAGTATGCTATTATTCTCTCATGTAAAAAAACCTAACAGTATAATGTAATTCTTATCCAGAGAGGCGGAGGGACTGGCCCGACGATGCCCGGCAACCGGTAAATGATTATAAATCATTTAACAAGGTGCTAAATCCTGCAAAGCAGCATTGCTTTGAGAGATGAGAGAGAGGCATTTTTGAAACCTTTCTGTTCATCATTGGATAGAGAGGTTTTTTCTAATCATTCGGTACCTGTTGACATGGTCTATGCAAGCCTGTTAGATTGATACCGAACTAAAGCTGAGTTCTTTTATTGGGAAAGTGGGTGATGGCAATGATATCTCTAAAAGACATCCGAAAGGTATTTAAAACGAAGGATGGTCTTGTTACGGCTGTTGACCGTGTTGATTTAAAAATCGAAGAGGGCGAGATCTTCGGTGTGATTGGATATAGTGGTGCAGGTAAGAGTACATTAATACGAATGCTTAATTTGCTTGAACGTCCAACAGAAGGTAGCGTGATTGTTGATAATCAAGTGTTATCTTCACTCAAAAGCAAATCATTGCGGAAAGCTCGTCAAGAAATTGGAATGATCTTTCAGCATTTTAATCTTCTTTGGTCACGTACAGTTCGTGAAAATATCTCTTTCCCCTTGGAAATTGCTGGTGTGGCAAATGCAGAAAGAAAGCAAAGGGTTGAGGAATTAATTAAGCTGGTTGGTTTAGAAGGAAGAGGAGATAGCTATCCATCTCAATTAAGTGGTGGTCAAAAGCAACGAGTTGGTATTGCGAGAGCATTAGCGAATAATCCGAAAGTTCTTCTATGTGATGAAGCGACCTCAGCTCTTGATCCGAAAACAACGGATTCGATCCTTGATTTGCTTGTAGACATTAATGAGAAGCTAGGGCTGACAATTATTTTAATCACACATGAAATGCATGTCATTCGTAAAATCTGTCATCAGGTTGCCGTGATGGAAGCAGGAAGAATTGTTGAACAAGGTCCCGTGTTAGAGGTGTTTAGAAATCCTAAACAACAAATGACAAAAGAGTTTGTTAAGCAAATTACAGAACCAGAGGAAACAACAGAAGCATTCTCGCAAATGCTTGCTGAACATCCTAATGGACGCATTCTTCAACTGACCTTTGTCGGTGAAGAGGCTGAGCGCCCATTAATTACTCAATTAATACGAACCTTTGAGATAGAAGTGAATATCGTTCAAGGTAAAATCACCAAAATCCATGAAGGTTCGTATGGAACATTATTCATTGCACTAAATGGAGAAAATGATGAGATCGATAAGGCGATATCCTTCATTAAGAGTAAGAGAGTTGAAGTGGAGGTGATTGCCCATGATTGAGCAATTTCTGTCAGAAGTAAAAGTAGATAAGCTCTGGGAAGCAACTGTTGAGACGATCTATATGACTTCAATCTCGGTTGTTGCTACATTCATTATTGGTATTATTCTTGGCTTGGTTCTCTATTTAACTAGTGAAGGAAGCCTATGGGAGAATAGAGTAGTTAATTTCATCTTCAGTACGATTGTGAATGTATTTAGGTCAATTCCTTTCATTATCTTAATTATTTTACTTATTCCGTTCACAAAAGTGTTAGTAGGAACAATGCTAGGTGCAGATGCCGCTTTGCCAGCATTAATTATTGGTACGGCTCCTTTCTACGCTAGAATGGTTGAGATTGCTCTAAGAGAAATTGATAAAGGTGTGATTGAAGCATCACAGGCCATGGGAGCGAACGATTGGGATATTATTCGTAAAGTATTAATCCCTGAATCCTTACCAGCTCTTATTTCTGGAATTACCGTTACATCGATTGCCTTAATTAGCTACACAGCAATGGCTGGGGCTATCGGTGCGGGGGGATTAGGGCACTTTGCCTATCTAGAAGGGTGGCAAAGAAACAATAGTTTAATTACATTGGTGGCAACAGTAGTTATTCTAATCATTGTATTTATTGTGCAATGGTTGGGTGATTACTTTTCACATAAAACAGATAAAAGATAAGAGTGGGGGAAATGAAAATGAAGAAATTTGTAACAGTATTAGGTACTGCAGCATTAGCATTATCATTAGTAGCGTGTGGAACAGCAGAGGAAGAAACAGAGTCAGGAACAGGATCAGTAGAGGAAGAGGAAACAACGACGATTACAGTTGGAGCCTCAGCAGTACCGCATACAGAAATTCTTGAAGCGGCACAACCGATTCTTGCTGAAGAAGGAATTGATCTTGAAATTGTCACATTCCAAGATTATATTCTACCAAACACAACTTTACGCGATGGAGACATTGATGCGAATTACTTCCAAACACCTGGATACTTAGCTATGCAATTAGACGAAAATGATGATTTTGACTTTGTTAGTATTGGTGAAGTACACTACGAGCCAATCGGTGTCTATTCAAAAGAATATTCAAGTCTAGAAGAGCTTCCTGAAGGTGCGAATATTATTATGAGTGATTCTATTAGTGACCATGGTCGTATTCTTCCTATTTTTGAACGTGCTGGCTTGATTGAATTAGATGTGGCAGAAGGAGAGCTTGCGACAATTGAAAATATTGTTTCAAATCCTAAGAACCTTCAATTCGGTGAAACGTTAGTAGAAGCTAAAATGTTAGCTCCATCTTTTGAGAATGGTGAAGGAGATGCTGTTGTTATTAATCTAAACTACGCACTTGAAGGTGGAGTAGATATTGAGAAATACGGCATTGCATTTGAAGGCGAAGATGTTCTTCAGCCTAACTTAATCGTTGTTCGTTCGGAAGATGCTGAGCGTCCAGAGTTAACTAAATTACTTGAAGTGTTACAATCTGATGAAATTAAACAATTTATTGATGAAACGTATAACGGTGCAGTAATTCCAGTAAATAACTAAACAAACGATCAGAAGCCTGTCGATAAAGTCTCGTAAAAGCGAGAAAGTCGACAGGTTTTTTCATTAGGAGTTACGGGGTGTTCTTCGCCCTTCGCTACCGGGATGGGGGGCACGCTTTCCGCAGGAGGGCATGGAACTAACCGGCTCGCCGGTGGATTTCCATTTTGCCCTTATTTCCTGCAGGAGTCGGCCTACCCATCCCGTCCGCTTTGTATAGTGGAAAAAGGAAATTTGCTTCTCCTCAAATACGATACACATTCTCCAAGTGTCGCCAACAGAAAACAGACGAAATAGCGTAGAAATGAGGCTGGGACATAACTAAAGTGTCTAACTGAAATAACGAACAAAGCAATCAAGTAGCGGATGAAATATACGTAGACTCCTGCGGGAAAAAAAGCCAAAGGTGAGACCCCACAGGCGAAGCGTGATGCGGCTCACCGGCTTCCCGCGGAAAGCGTAGTATATTTCAGGAGCGGTTTATGTCAGCCAACTATTTTTATTCGGATTTGCTATTAGTTAAATCACTTTTGTCCCAGCCTATTTCTCCATTTGGAGAGATGGGCTTTTTCTGCGTGAATAAATTGATTTTTAGTTACAAATACTAGCGTTGTTAATAATTGAACATGAGGAGGTCTTTAAATGGATCAGCAGCAACAGCAATCAAGCCCAATTGAAATGGCTTTACAAGAATACAAAGAAGGAATTGGTACATTTACAAAAAAGATGCCTTCAATAGCGAAAAAGTATAACGCGTTTACTGAGGCATGTTTTGAAGAAGGAAAGCTGACGAAAAAAGAAAAGCAGATGGTTGCTTTAGGAATCAGTATTTTCTCTCAAGATGAATATTGTATCATCTATCATACAAAGGGATGTTTGGATGAAGGATGTTCTGAGGATGAGATTCTTGAAATCGTTGGAGTGACTGCGGCATTTGGTGGCGGTGCTGCGATGAGTCAGGCTGTTACATTAGTTCAAGAGGCAATTTCCGAGCTGAGTCAAAGCCAAGATAATCAGCTTCAATAAATGATCGTATAAAATGAGAAATCATGTGATTTCGCTAGAATCTTATATATATGATATGATAAGAAGGAGTAGTACCTATGCTGGTGCTACTCTATTTTTTGTTCGGGTAATTGAGAATGAATTAATTTGGCTTAGGGCATAGTGTAATTGTAGTTCACTCACCTTGAACTTATACTAGATTTGTTATAAGATTATAATGATAATAAATTGAGAATCAATAAATTATGAAAAAACGTTTTTTACCTAATAAAAAGCGAAATACATTGGAGGTCATGGATTATGTCAGTACCATTTTTGAAGATCGAGAATCTACATGTTGAAATTGAAGGGAAAGAGATTTTAAAAGATTTCAGCCTTGAAATAAACGGCGGAGAAATTCATGCAATTATGGGACCAAACGGAACAGGGAAATCTACACTTGCTTCAGCTATCATGGGACATCCTAAGTATGAAATTACAAGTGGTTCGGTTCTATTAATGGGAGAAGATGTACTTGAAATGGAAGTGGACGAGCGTGCCCAAGCAGGTCTTTTCCTAGCTATGCAATATCCAAGTGAAATCAGTGGGATTACAAACGCAGATTTCTTACGTTCTGCAATCAATGCAAAGCGTGAAGAAGGTGACGAGATCTCACTTATGAAATTCATTCGTAAGTTAGATGAGAAAATGGCTCTACTTGAAATGGACGAATCATTCTCTCAACGTTATTTAAATGAAGGTTTCTCTGGTGGGGAAAAGAAGCGTAATGAAATTCTGCAGCTTCTTATGCTTGAGCCTAAAATTGCGATTCTTGATGAAATTGACTCAGGTTTAGATATTGACGCACTTAAAGTCGTTTCTCAAGGTGTGAATGCAATGCGTAGTTCTGAATTTGGTTGCTTAATCATTACTCACTATCAACGTCTACTTAACTACATTACACCTGATAAGGTACACGTTATGATGCAAGGCCGAATTGTTAAATCCGGTGGTGCTGAACTAGCTACGAAGTTAGAAGCAGAAGGATATGACTGGATTAAAGCAGAGCTTGGCATTGAAGACGAGACTGTAAATCAAGAAGCTTAATATACTAGAATAAGCAGAATTTAAAGCAAAGGGTGGGTAAATGTATGTCTGTTGAGACGAAGATATTGATCGGAAAAGACAAGGTCGAAGCATTTTCTAACGCTCGAAAAGAGCCTGAATGGTTACGTGACCTTCGATTAAAAGGATTGGAATTAACAGCAACGGCTGAACTTCCTAAGCCTGAAAAAACAAAAATTACAAACTGGAACTTCACAAAATCTACTTTTGATCTTGGTGTTAAAGATGTTGTTGAGTCTGTTGATCAACTACCAGAGGGTGTTCAAGCGTTAATCGATCAAGAAACAAAAGAACAAAATTTAATTGTTCAGCAAGATACAACGGCTGTATATAGAAATGTAACAGCAGAGTTAGCTGAAAAAGGAGTTATTTTCACTGACTTGGCTACTGCTGCAACTGATCATGGAGATAAGCTGAAGCCATATTTGTTTGGTGAAGCAGTTAAGCCAGAAGAAAATCTTCTTTTTGCTCAACATGCCTCTTTAGTTAACGGTGGAGTGTTCATCTATGTTCCTAAAAATGTTCAAGTTGAAATTCCATTACAAACTATTTTCTCATTTGAAACAGCTGAAGCAAGCTATAACAACCATGTTGTCGTTGTTGCAGAAGAAAATAGCTCTGTTACGTATGTAGAAAACTATACAACTCAAACAGACAGTGAGATTGTTGTGAATATCATTGCTGAGGTATATGCAAAACAAGGTGCAAAGGTGGCCTTCGGAGCGGTTGATACGCTGTCAAGCAATGCAACAACATATGTTGTTAGACGTGCTCATGTCGAGAAGGACGCTCGAATTGATTGGGCTCTTGGCCAAATGAACGATGGTAATACAATTTCTGAGAACACAACTCATTTAGTTGGAGATGGTTCATGGGCAGATACAAAAACAGTCTCAATTGGTCGTGGTAAGCAAAAGCAAAACTTCACAACTCAAATTTTTCATCATGGAAAACATTCTGAAGGTCACATCCTTAAGCATGGTGTTATGCGTGAAGCTGCAACTGCGATTTTTAACGGGATTACGAAGATCGAACATGGTGCAACTAAATCGAATGGTGTTCAAACAGAACGTATTCTAATGCTTAGCGAAAAAGCACGTGGAGATGCGAACCCGATTCTATTAATTGATGAAGATGATGTAACAGCAGGACATGCTGCATCTGTTGGTCAAGTTGATCCACTTCAAATGTATTACTTAATGAGTCGTGGTATTTCTCGCAAAGAAGCAGAACGTCTTGTTATTCATGGATTCTTAGCTCCAGTTGTAGAGCAATTACCAATTGAATCTGTAAAGGCACGCTTACGTGAGGCAATTGAAGGGAAAGTTAAATAATGAATGCAAAAGAGATAAAGCAGCTATTTCCGATCTTAAATCAACAAGTACACGGAAATCCACTTGTCTATCTAGACAGTGCAGCAACATCTCAAAAGCCTACACAAGTCATTGAAGCAGTTGCAGACTACTATCGCAGATATAATTCTAATGTACACCGTGGTGTTCATACATTAGGAACATTGGCGACAGATGGATATGAAGGTGCACGTGAGAAGGTTCGTGCCTTCATTAATGCAAAGTCTACAGAGGAAGTTATCTTCACACGTGGAACGACGACTGCACTGAATCTCGTTGCATCTAGTTACGCTAGAAATAACGTTACTGCTGGTGACGAAATTGTCATTACACCGATGGAGCATCACAGTAACATTATCCCTTGGCAACAAGTGGCTAAAGTAACGGGGGCTACGTTAAAATATCTTCCGTTACAAACCGATGGAACCATTGCTTTAAAGGATGTAGAAGAAACAATTACAGATAAGACAAAAATAGTATCGGTTATGCACGTTTCAAATGTTCTTGGTGTAATTAACCCAGTTAAAGAAATTGCTGAAATTGCACATCGAAATGGTGCTATAATGGTAGTGGATGGTGCTCAAAGTGCCCCGCATATGAAAGTGGATGTTCAAGATCTTGATTGTGATTTTTTCGCTTTTTCTGGACATAAAATGTGTGGACCAACTGGTATTGGTTCACTATATGGTAAGAAGGAGCTTCTAGAAAAGATGGAACCAATTGAATTTGGTGGCGAGATGATTGATTTCGTTGGCTTACAGGATTCAACCTGGAAAGAGCTTCCTTGGAAGTTTGAGGGCGGAACACCAATTATTGCTGGTGCTATTGGCTTAGGCGCCGCCATAGACTTTCTACAGGAGATTGGTTTAGAAGAAATTGAAAAGCATGATCATGAAATCGCACAATATGCAGCAGAAAGAATGTCGGAAATTGATGGTTTGACAATCTATGGTCCAAAACATCGAACAGGTCTTGTTACATTTAACATTAACGACGTGCATCCACATGATGTTGCAACAGTTCTAGATACTGAAGGCATTGCGGTAAGAGCCGGACATCACTGTGCTCAACCTTTAATGAAATGGCTTGATGTATCAGCAACAGCACGCGCAAGCTTCTATCTCTATAATACGAAGGAAGATGTTGATGCACTTGTAGCAGGATTAGTGAAAACAAAGGAGTACTTTGGCGATGTCTTCTAATCTTGATACTTTATATAGACAAGTAATTATGGATCACTACAAAAATCCTCGTAATCGAGGAGAATTTGATGGTGATGTTGTAACGGTAAATATGAATAACCCAACCTGTGGAGATCGTATTCAACTTCAAATGCAAATTGAAGATGGAAAAGTATCTGACGCCAAGTTTAATGGGGAAGGTTGTTCAATCAGTCTAGCTTCTGCCTCGATGATGACTCAAGCTGTAAAAGGCTTAACAACAGAAGAGGCGGTTGCGATGTCAGAAGTTTTTTCAGCAATTATGCTAGGAAAAGACTATGACGAAGATCGTTTTGATTTAGGGGATATTGAGGCACTCCAAGGTGTGACCAAATTCCCGGCACGGATTAAATGTGCTACCCTTGCCTGGAAAGCAATGGAGAAGGGCATTAAGGATCAAGACGAGGATACAAAATAGTTTCAAAACCTAAGGAGGGTTTCAAATGGCTAAGAAAATGCCTGATATCGGAGAATATAAATATGGTTTCTCTGACCGTGATGTTTCAATTTTCCGTTCAAAACGCGGATTAACGAAAGAAATCGTTGAAGAAATTTCGCGTATGAAAAGCGAACCACAATGGATGTTGGACTTCCGTTTAAAATCGTTAGAAATGTTTTATAAAATGCCAATGCCACAATGGGGTGGTGACTTAGCTGAATTAAACTTTGATGACATTACTTACTATGTAAAGCCATCAGAAAAATCAGAGAAGTCTTGGGATGAGGTTCCTGAAGAAATTAAAAATACGTTTGATAAGCTTGGTATTCCTGAAGCAGAACAAAAGTATTTAGCAGGGGTTTCAGCACAGTATGAATCTGAAGTTGTTTATCACAGTATGAAGGAAGAATTGACTGAACAAGGGATTCTGTTTACAGATACGGATAATGCCCTAAAAGAACACGAAGAGATCTTTAGAGAGCATTTCGGTACAATTATCCCACCTTCTGATAATAAATTCGCAGCATTAAATTCTGCTGTATGGTCTGGTGGATCATTTATTTATGTACCAAAAGGTGTGAAAACTGATACACCATTACAAGCTTATTTCCGTATTAACTCTGAAAACATGGGACAATTCGAGCGTACATTAATTATTGCTGATGAAGATAGCTCTGTTCACTATGTTGAAGGATGTACAGCTCCTGTGTATTCAACGAACTCACTTCATAGTGCTGTTGTTGAAATCATCGTTAAAAAAGATGCGTATTGCCGCTATACAACGATTCAAAACTGGGCTCCAAACATCTATAACCTAGTAACTAAGCGTGCGGTTGCTGATGCTGGTGCGACAATGGAGTGGGTTGATGGTAATATCGGTTCTAAGCTGACTATGAAATATCCTGCTGTTATTATGCGTGGTGAAGGAGCAAAGGGTACCATCCTTTCTATCGCTATTGCAGGTAAAGGGCAGCACCAAGATGCTGGGGCGAAAGTTCACCATTTAGCACCTAACTGTTCATCGACGATTATTTCTAAGTCGATTTCAAAGCATGGTGGTAAAGTAACGTACCGTGGTATTTGTCACTTCGGTCGTAAATCAGAAGGCTCAAAAGCGAAGATTGAGTGCGATACTCTAATCATGGATAATCAGTCGACATCTGATACTATTCCTTACAATGAAATTCTTAATAACAATATTACACTTGAGCACGAAGCGACGGTTTCAAAAGTATCAGAAGAGCAATTGTTCTATCTTATGAGCCGTGGTATTCCTGAGCAAGAAGCGGTAGAAATGATCGTTATGGGCTTTATTGAACCATTTACGAAAGAACTTCCGATGGAATATGCTGTTGAGATGAACCGTCTGATCAGCTTTGAAATGGAAGGCTCTATCGGTTAATATATTTATGATCAAAGAGGGTGATTCACATTCGTTTTCGACATCAGCAATGGTGGAGAGAGTGGATTGTGGATCACTTTTTTTACATAGGGGAGATAGACGATGATTTACATAGGCTTAGCTGGTTGGGGAGATCATGATTCTCTTTATCCTGTAGGCACGCGTTCAAAGCTGGAGGCATATGCAGGCCATTTTCCTATTGTGGAACTAGATTCATCCTTTTATGCTATTCAACCATTGAGGAATATGGAGAAGTGGTCAAAAGAGACTCCGAAAGACTTTCAATTTATTGTTAAGGCTTATCAAGGAATGACTGGGCACCAGAGAGGGTTTGCACCATTTCAGACAAAAGAAGAAATGTTCACGGCTTTTATTGGATCGCTCGAGCCGCTGATTCATGCAAATAAATTAGCAATGGTTCTTTGTCAGTTTCCGCCTTGGTTTGATTGCAAGAAAGAGCATGTCCAATGGGTTCGCTATTTAAGGGAGCAATTCAAAGATATCCCTGTTGCGTTAGAATTTAGACATCAATCCTGGTTTCGTCCGGAATTCAAGCCGAAAACGTTAGCATTCATGCGTAATGAAGGTTGGATTCATAGCATTTGTGATGAGCCTCAAGCAGGACCAGGATCGATTCCGACGATTCTTGAGGTTACATCGCAAGAGAAAACGTTAATACGGTTTCATGGTCGTAATGTACATGGCTGGAATGACCCCGGCAACGGCTCTTGGAGAGATGTGCGTTATTTGTATCGCTATAATAAAGAGGAGTTAGAGCAATGGATGGAGAACCTGTCATTATTGAAATCAGATGATATTTATCTTATCTTTAATAATAATTCTGGTGGGGATGCTGCTGATAATGCTGCCCAGCTCATAGATTTACTTGGGATTGAATATGGGGGGCTTGCTCCTAGACAACTAGATTTGTTTTCTTGATTATTCTGCTCATGACATAAGGTTAAAAGGAGGGTTTTATGACAACTGAGCGGATTACCATTTTTCATACCAATGATATACACAGTGGTTTCGAGCATTGGTCAGAGATTGTTGCCTATGTTAAAAGTCAACGTGATGCATCGACACTTTACCTTGATTTAGGAGATCATGCTGACAGGAGCCATCCAATAACGGAGGCGACATCTGGTAAAGGGAATGTAGAGCTTTTGAATGCAGCTGATGTTGATTATGTAACGATTGGAAATAATGAAGGGATTACGTTTGCAAAGGAGGACCTTTCCTCCCTTTATGACCATGCTTCCTTTCCGGTGTTAGTTGCTAATTTACGTGAACCAAATAACGAGCGACCAAGATGGTGTAAGGACTATGTAATCCATCAGATGCCGAATGGAGCGAAAATAGCGGTTATTGGTTTAACAGCCCCTTTTTATCGTTTTTATGAGCAATTAGGATGGTTAATAAAGGATCCTGTTGAAACACTTGAACGATATCTCCCTACTCTGAGACACAAAGCAGATATCGTTATCCTTATGTCGCATTTAGGTTTACATAAAGATCAAAAACTAGCTGAAGCATTTGAAGGGATAGACGTAATTATTGGAGCACACACTCACCATGTTCTGATCGATGGTCTAATCATCAACGAAACGCTTATTGCTCAAGCTGGGAAGCACGGGGCTTTCTTAGGAAGAATAACGATTGATTTTGACCTGGATCGGCGACAGATCGTAGACAAGAAATCAATATTACTTAATCACTTTGGGAAAACCGATCAACAGACTGATCAGCTTTTAATTAATTTATATGAGCGATCGAAGCTTCTGTTATCTGAAACAATAGCAACTCTACCAAAAGAGCTTGAAGTTAATTGGCAACACACAACGGAAATCGTTCAACTCTTATGTGATGCAGTCACAAGCTGGTGTAATGAAGAAATCGGAATGATTAATGCAGGAGTGCTGTTGAGGTCGATTCCTCAAGGGAGATTAACGAAGGAAGATATACTTACTGTTTGTCCTCATCCTATTAACCCCTGTACAGTACGACTTAAAGGTGATGAGCTTCTCCGGACTCTACAACGAGCACAATCAAAGGAAATAACTGAGTTAGAGTTGAAGGGTTTTGGATTTCGGGGGAAGGTGCTAGGGAAAACAATCTTTACGGGAATCGACTATCAATTAAATGAAAACAATGAAGTGATAGCTGTCTCTATTATGGGTGCCCCATTAGAAGAGGAGCGGATTTACACGCTTGCGACTTTAGATATGTATACATTTGGTTTCTTATTTCCAGACATTACAGCAGCTGAAGAGAAAGTTTATTTCATGCCAGAAATGCTACGTGATGTTTTGGCATGGAAGCTAAATGAAATTTGGACATAAGCCTCTATCACAACTTCGATTGATCATTCATAACGTACTATATAAATATGAGTGAGAGGACGTGGTTGTATGTTAGATATGAGTCCAATTCAAATTGAAGACAAAACATTTATTGCAGTTACATTAAAGCTTCCTAAAACAAATTTCATGGCTGTCATGAATGATAATGGCTATATTATGTGTGGAGCACTTGATGTCGCTCTGCTAAACGAAAAATTAAAAGAACGTAAAATTATTGCAGGGCGCGCTGTTGGTGTTAGGACAATTGACCAATTACTAGAGGCACCTCTTGAATCAGTAACTCTAGAAGCAGAACAACTAGGAATTACAACAGGAATGAAAGGTAAGGACGCTTTATTAAAAATGTAAAACAAAGACCCAAAGGTAGGAAATGTACCTTTGGGTCTTTTCATGAAATAATCGTCTTTAAGTCTCATTAGGTAATTATTTCACCTTTTGGTGTTTATTTTTCGTTTAAATAGAAGACGGTTGGGGGAGAATGTTGTAAAATTGGAGATAGCATATTTTTTTGTCGAAAAGGGAGTTTATAATGAGGTTAGTGTCGATTAAGTCCATTAGTGAGGGCGAAAAGCTCGGTAAGGCGATATATAACGATAATGGTCAAATTCTTCTGCATCGAGGGGCTACTTTAACGAAAAGAGTTCTAGGACGATTAAATGAACTAGGGATTCCAATTGTATATATTCAAGATGAACGGACGAAAGATATAGAGCACTCAGATATGATTAAAGAAGAAACGAAGCAAAAGGCAATTCAGACTATAAAATCTGAGTTCACTTCGATTGCTGATGATATGAGATTAAATAAAACGTTCAGCGGAGAACATCTTAGTAAAGGGTTTAGTCAAGTCGTTCATGCTATTTTAGATGATTTGAAATTGAACAAGCATGTTTTATCTGTCTTATCAGATGTTATTGTTTATGATGACTATGTTTTTACGCACTCATTAAATGTTACGGTTTATACCTTGGGAATTGCGATTGAATTAAACTATAATGAAAAGCAAATGATGGAGATTGGATTAGGGGCAATTTTACATGATGTAGGTAAAATGGTTGTTCCGCTAGATGTTTTGCAAAAGCCTGGTCGATTATCGACAGACGAGTTTAAAGAGGTCCAAGCACATGCTCAGGCAGGATTCGATGTGTTAAGGAAATTACCTAATATTCCTTTGTTAGCTGCACATTGTGCATTCCAACATCATGAACGTCTCGACGGATCAGGTTATCCACAAGGGTTAACAGGAGATTCGATTCACGAGTATGCAAAAATCATTGCGATCGCTGATGTGTTTGATGCGGTGACATCGTCACGTGTATATAGAAAACCAATGTTGCCACACGAAGCATTAGAATTATTGTACAGTGGTGTTGAAAATCAATTTGATAAGTCATTAGTAGAGGCGTTTAGACGAACAATTGCTATGTATCCGGTTGGTTTAACAGTAACTCTAAGTGACGATCGTGTTGGGATTGTTGTCAAACAAAATAAGGAGTTATCGACGCATCCAGTTATACGAGTGATAAAGGAAAACGGTGTTGATGTCGATCCATATGATATTGATCTAATGGATCATTTAAATATCACAATTGTCGAGATCGAGACAATGCTGGCAAAATCAGAGTTGTAAGGGGAAATGTAAGATGAAACAGTATTTAGACTTATGTAAGGCTGTACTAGCTAATGGCAATGAGAAAACCGACCGTACAGGAACTGGGACAATTAGTACATTTGGCTATCAAATGCGGTTTGATCTTAAAGAGGGCTTTCCAGTCATCACAACAAAGAAGCTTCATCTTCGTTCAATTATTCATGAATTGCTTTGGTTTTTAAAAGGCGATACGAATATTAAGTATCTACAAGATAATTCTGTCCGTATTTGGAATGAGTGGGCTGATGAACATGGTGATCTAGGTCCTGTATATGGTAAGCAATGGCGCTCATGGGAAGGAGCGAATGGCAAGACCGTTGATCAAATCAGTGAGATCATCGACCAAATAAAAAATAATCCAGACTCTCGTCGTTTAATTGTAAATGCATGGAATGTTGCAGAAATCGATGATATGGCTCTCGCTCCTTGTCATTGTCTATTCCAATTTTACGTGAATGACGGGAAGCTTTCGTGTCAGTTATACCAGCGTAGTGCAGATATCTTTTTAGGAGTACCATTCAATATTGCTTCCTATGCTTTGTTAACAATGATGATTGCTCAAGTAACAGACTTAGAGCCTGGAGAATTTGTACATACATTAGGAGATGCACATATATATCTGAATCATCTTGACCAGGTTAAGTTGCAACTGACAAGAGATGAGCGTAAATTGCCAACAATGAAGCTAAATCCGGATGTGAAATCGATATTTGATTTTACAATTGATGATTTTGAACTAGTAGGCTACGATCCACATCCACATATTAAAGGAGTGGTATCTGTATGATTTCATTTGTTGTGGCAATGGACCAAAATAGAGCAATTGGAAAAGAGAATCAATTACCTTGGCATTTGCCAGCCGATCTAGCTTTTTTTAAGAGAGTGACAACAGGCCATACGATTGTGATGGGTCGAAAAACCTTTGAATCGATAGGTCGACCATTGCCAAACCGAAGAAACATCATTGTCACAAGAGATGATAGCTACGTGGCAGAGGGTTGTGAAGTCGTCACGACAAAGGCTGAAGTTCTTGAGTTAGCCGAAGAGAATAAAGAAATATTTGTCATCGGTGGAACAGAAATCTTCTCCTTGTTTTGGGAAGAGGTTGATCGTCTTTATGTAACATATATTGATGCGGTCTTTGAGGCCGATACGTATTTTCCTAACATAGAACAAAGTGAATGGATGCTTACATCTGTTGATGCTGGTACGGTGGATGAAAAAAACAAATATCCCCACGAATTTAGGATGTATGATCGGAAAAGCTAGGCTTATTTAATTTTTGGTCAAACTGTCCTCCTTTAGTGCATACAATGGCACAAAGGGGGATATTGGCATGAGAGCACCTAGAAGAATACAAGCACGTCCTCGCAAAGGGCCGTTGCCTTATCGCTATGTATTATTGCTATCATTTATTGTATTTGTGGCTTTAACTGTCCAAGGTTTTTGGATTATTGATAAGGGGATTAGACCAACCTTAATAGATATCGCAACAACAGAAACAAAAGTCATTGCAGCAAAAGCGATTAATGAGGTCGTTGATACGAGCATTGTTGATCAACTGGATCAATCGAAGCTCTTTATCCAAGAAAGAGTTGGAGATACGTTAACGACACAATTTAATACACAAATTTATAATCAGGTTGTATCTGATGCAGGTAATTTGGTACAGAATCGCTTAGACGATATTGAACACGGAACACCCTACATGGAAGATGATGAGGTTGTTGAAACAAATGAAGGTGGAATCGTCTATAAAATTCCACTTGGTCAGGCAACGAACAATGTCTTGTTAGCCCAACTTGGTCCCCAGATTCCAGTTCGTTTCTCTGTCATTGGTGATGCTCAAACGAATCTTTCTTATGAAATTATTGAAACTGGGATAAATAATACAACGATGCTAATTAATTTTAAAATTGTAGTTGATGTAAGAATTGTTATTCCATTTGCAACGAATGAAGATTCGGTAGAGACAGAAATTCCAATCGGGATCATTAATATTCAAGGTGATGTACCTGATGTCTTTTCAGAAGGTGGCATGATTATTCCATCGGATACACCGACAAATAGTGGTAGTGGAGAATAAAAAACAGGCTGGGACATAACAAAAGTGTCTAACTGAAATACCGAACAAAGTGATTACCTAGCGTAGTATATTTCAGGAGCGGTTTACATCCGCCAACTCAGTGTTCGGATTTTCTATTAGTTAAATCACTTTTGTCCCAGCCTGTTTCTACTTATTTTTTCTTACGTGCTTCTCGTTCCCAATTCTTCAATGATGGATATGGGTCAAAGGACCATTCTGTATAACCGTTATCCCGGTACATCCCATAATGAAGATGCGGTGGGAATTTTCCTTGTGTACCTGGCTTTCCATATCCCGAGCTTCCGCAATAGCCAATAACGTCTCCAGGAGAGACAATTGAGCCTTCTTCAATTCCCTTTTCAAATCCACTTAAGTGAGCGTAGTAATGATAAATATTATCGAGGTCACGAATCCCAATCCTCCAACCTCCATAACTATTCCATCCTTTTATCTCAACAACACCATAGGCGGTTGCTTGTATCGGTACATTGTAGTTGGCGAAAATATCTGTACCTTCATGAATTCTTCGGCCACCCCAACCACGACGGTCTCCCCATGTATTGTTGTAGCTGAAGTTATGGCGAAGTGGCATTGGAAATGCATGGTCATCTAAATCTAATGTGTTAAACTTCTGATAGACTTTTGCATGGCCGTACGTAATATTTACTGATTGAACTCGTTGATACTTCTCCCATAACGCAATTCTGAAATCTTCTTCAGTAAATCCAAACGATTCAAGATAATGTGCAAATGTGTACAAAATATCTTCATCATTTGTTCGGTCTGCTAATCCATCACCATCACCATCAAGACCAACGCCTCCAAAAAATTCAATGGAGATGGGGTTCGTGTCTTTTTTATCTGGATTGAGTTGTCCAGCCCATTCGTCTTCTGAATAGTAGATCGCAACTAGGCCTTCTTCTTTTGGGAGGTCCTTTTGTGAACGTCTTAAGCCGCGTTCATACGTATCCACTGCAGCGAAATAGGCCCAAGGGATTGTAGTAACTGATTCCATTTTTTGATAAAGCTCTAGGCGCTTTTCATATTTTTGCTCAGTTGTTAGCTCTTCCTGTTCTGCCGCAAGAGTGGTCATTGGCGTCAAAACAGCTACAATGATTGCAAATAATAGGGTTAACCTTAGGAATAACATATGAAGCTCCTTTCATTTTCGATGCTCTTCTCTCTAAAATATAGTGTGGTGTAAAAAAGGAAAATCATCAGTGTGAATCATTGGAAATTAACCCTCATTACTTGGTCATTTTCGTCAAAACATGGTAAAGTAAAGAGGATGAGACAAAATGCACGTTTGGATGGAGTGAAAGATATGGCAAAGAAGGAAGAACATCTTCGAAAGCCTGACTGGCTTAAAATTAAATTAAATACAAATGAATCATATACAGGCTTAAAGAAAATGATGCGTGAACAAAAGCTTAACACTGTATGTGAAGAAGCACGTTGTCCTAATATTCACGAATGCTGGGCAGTAAGAAAAACGGCAACCTTTATGATTTTAGGAGATATATGTACACGTGCTTGTCGTTTTTGTGCAGTTAAGACAGGCTTACCAAATGAGCTTGATCTTCAAGAGCCAGAACGAGTAGCAGAGTCGGTTGAGCAAATGGGCTTAAAGCATGTTGTTATTACCGCAGTGGCTCGTGATGATCTGAAGGATGGTGGATCTGCCGTTTATGCTGAAACGGTTCGTGCCGTACGTAGACGTAATCCGTTCTGTACAATTGAGGTCTTGCCATCCGATATGTTAGGTAGCTTTGATAACCTAAAAACATTAATGGAAGCTAGACCGAATATTATGAATCATAATATTGAGACCGTTCGCCGTCTGACTCCTAGAGTTCGAGCTCGTGCTACATATGATCGTACTCTTGAGTTTTTGAAGCGGGCAAAGGAGCTACATCCAGATATTCCGACCAAATCCAGCTTAATGATTGGACTTGGAGAAACAAAGGAAGAAATTATCGAAACGATGGATGATCTTCGTGCAGTTGGTGTAGATATCATGACGATCGGACAGTATTTGCAACCATCGAAGAAACATTTGAAGGTTCAAAAATACTATCATCCAGATGAATTTGCTGAATTTAAAGAAATCGCTCTGAGCAAAGGATTTAACCATTGTGAAGCAGGTCCTTTGGTTCGCTCATCCTACCATGCTGACGAGCAGGTTAATGAAGCACAGGTTCGTGCCGAAGCAGCAAAAGTTCAATAACAATCAAAGCCCGCAATGAGGTAACTCATCGCGGGCTTTGAATATGGTCTTAGTTTGTAATCATGTTTTCACGATGCGTCTCAAGTACTTTGTGGTTTGCATCAAGCTCTTCATCATAATGACCTTGTGGTGAAGTTAACATCTCATCAATTGTCTGTTCAATCGTATTGTTCACTTCAGGTGTTGCAGTTGAGAGTTGCTCGAAGCGTTCAATTTCATCAAAGTGATTTGGGTTATCTGTAATATAGACATCATAATAACGGGGCACGATTGATAGTGCACTTCGTTTTACTTGATCGGCAACAAAGTCCCGGTCTTCTGAATCAGTCGTGTAGGCAACTAATGCATATTTATCTGTGACAAGAGCACCAGCTTCATGAACGTCATCATTTGTTAAGACTAGACGAGCAATCCCGTCCGATAATTCTTCGCGGTTGACAATCGGAATGTATTGCTGTTGATTGTTTGGTTCAATTTGCGTCCTTTGGTAACGGGTATAACCATATGAGTTGTAATCATTATCAGCAGCATCTAATTGGTTAAATGGCTGTGCCATGTCACGATTACTGGCTGCTCGCTGTAACATTTCTGGATCATCACCAGCCGTTTGACATCCTGTGATAAGTAATGTAGCTAGGCCAGTCATTAATAAATAATTCTTTTTCATTATCATCTCACCCCTTTATGTTCAGAATGACCTAAACGCTGTAATTTTACGCTAGAAAATGCTGGCTGTTGTGAAAACAGACATATGATATAATAAAAAAAGCAAATAATAGAGGTGAGACAAATGGTCCGGATTCAAGGGCTGCAGTATGAAATTATCGAAGATGTGAAGGATGGCTGGGACGAAGAGGCATTTAAAGCACGCTATAGCGATGTACTAAACAAATACGATTACATTGTCGGAGATTGGGGCTATAATCAGCTACGGCTGCGTGGCTTTTTTGAGGATCGTCATAAAAAATCGACTTTTGATACGAAAATCAGCACCTTACCCGACTATTTGTATGAATATTGTAATTTTGGTTGTGCTTATTTCGTAATTAAGAGAATAAAGGAAAAAACAGAAAAACAGCCTCGTACTTAACGGGGCTGTTTTTCTGTAGAAAAATAAGACCATAGTAAAAGATAGAATAGAAATAAGTTTGTGTATAATGACATCAATGAAATCTGTCCAGATCATGTATACTATAATTACATGAATAGAAAGATGAGGGGGATCATAATGTACTTTGTTGATCGGAAAAAAATAGAAAAGACTTTATCTTATATGGAAACAACGCTTCGTCATTTCCCAAACATTGAACAAGCTGACACATTAACCAATCAATTAGCGATTGAAAGGCTTGCCTCGGTAACAATTGAATCAATTATTGATGTTGGCAATAGCATGATAGATGGATTTATTATGAGAGATCCTGGAGGGTATGAAGACATTATTGATATTTTAGAGGATGAGAAGGTTGTAAATAATGGACATGCACTTGCACTAAAAAGGGTTATTCAGGAGAGAAAGCAGCTTGTTCAACAATTTTATGAAGTTGATCATAAGCGTCTTGTAGAGGTATTTAAGGCAAACCAGGAGGCATTACTACAATTTCCAATCGAGGTGCGTCGGTATCTTGAGACCGAACTTGGCCCAGTATCTGCATTTCTTCCAGAAGATTAATAAGAGTAGCGTTGTCAATAGGGTTAAAACCATACCTTTTGGACAAACCCTTAAAAAGCCCTTTTCTTTGCAATTTCCTGTTGATCGCATACAATAAGGGAAAAGGATGGTGAACACTGTTGAAGAAAGAAATGTCGACTCGCCAATTAATCTTAACGATCCTAAAGCGAACCGAAGCACAGACGGTAGCTAATCTGGCTGTTGATCTTGGAATCACAGAGATGGCTGTTCGCCGTCATATTAAAGAACTTGAAAAAGAAGAACTTATTATCTCAAATCAAATACGTCAAGCGATGGGGCGTCCCACGTATAAATACTCTTTAACTGAAAAGGGGAAAGAATCTTTTCCAAGAAATTATGTTGACCTATCACTCACAATTCTAAAAGATATCGAGCAAATAAGTGGACAAGAATTAGTCAGTCAGGTGTTTTCGAAACGAAAGGATCGTCTTTTTGAAAAGTATAATGACGATATGCAAGGGACTTTTGCAGAACGAGTAGAAGCACTTGCAAAGATCCAAAGCGAGAACGGCTACATGGTTGAATACGAACAAAAGGAAGATGGCTCGTTTGAATTCACTGAATACAATTGTCCGATTGCCCAAGTTGCTAAGGAATACCCGATTGCTTGTCAATGTGAGCATGAGTTGTTTAAACGTTTACTTAAGACAGAGGACATTGAACGACAATCCTGTATGGCTAAGGAAGATTCTAACGCTTGTGTATATAAAATAAAGAAAAAAATAACATAGGAACGATTGGAGCGAGCAAAGTGAAGAGCTATCGTGGCTATTTAATTGATCTAGACGGAACGATGTATCGAGGAAGTGAAAAAATTGAAGAGGCTGTCACGTTTGTCAAGGAGTTGGAGGAAAGAAAGATTCCTTATTTGTTCGTGACAAACAATTCAACTAAACACCCATCAAAAGTAGCTGAGCATCTCCGCGAAATGAATGTACCAGCTAATACAGAACATGTTTTTACGACAAGTATGGCAACAGCGACCTACCTTTCAGAACAACAGAAGCATGCAAAAGTGTATGTTATTGGGGAAGAAGGGTTACATCTTGCTATTAAAGAGGAAGGTCATACAATTGTCGAGGAAGGTGCTGAGTTCGTCGTCATGGGTCTTGATCGGGCTATCTCGTATGAAAAGCTAGCTAAAGCGGCCCTAAATATCCGTGCAGGGGCTACGTTTATTGCAACAAATGGTGATGTGGCACTACCTACTGAAAGAGGCTTGTTACCTGGTGCAGGATCGCTCATATCCGTTTTGTCTGTCACAACAGGAGTGATACCAACCTTTATTGGAAAACCAGAATCCATTATTGTAGAGCAAGCGTTAGAGGTAATGGGCTTAACAAAGGAAGAAACGATTATGGTCGGTGATAATTACCACACAGACATATTAGCTGGGATTCAAGCAGATATGGATACTTTAATGGTTTACACTGGTGTGTCTACAAAAGAAGAAGTTGCTAGCTACGATATTCAACCAACACACGCCATTGACTCGTTAGCAGAATGGAAGTTCTAAGAAACTTCTATAACGAACATTTGTATTAGTGACAATGGTCATGATGAGAGGCTTCGACTTCGCTACCGGGATGGGGGGCACGCTTTCCGCAGGAGGGCATGGAACTAACCGGCTTCGCCGGTGGATTTCCATTTTGCCCTTGTTTCCTGCAGGAGTCGGCCCACCCATCCCGTCCGCTTAGTTAGAGAGCAATGAGAATATGCTTAATTTTTCCTTACAAATACAAACCATAAGTGCCGTTGAATCAAACGAAGAGGACTTTAGAGAAATTCAATGTCAAAATGCCTATGAGGGTTATCTCTCATAGGCATTTTGATTTGTCCTGGACTAAAAGAGTTTAGGACATAACTAAAGTAAAGTGTTTAACGGAAATTCCAACTAATCCAATAACTTAGTGGATGGAATATACAAAAGCCAAAGGTGAGACCCCACAGGCGTAGCCGAGGAGGCTCACCGGCTTCCCGCGGAAAGCGAAGTATATTCCAGGAGCGGTGTCCCAAAGAGAACTATCTTGTTATTCAGTATGTGCTGCACTATGTGCTAGACGACTGGAGGCAGCTGCTGCGATGGCTCCGACAATATCATCTAAAAAGGTGTGGCATTCTCCTGAAGATTTGTCATTTAACTTTTCTAGAATACCTGGCTTTTGCTTATCGATATAACCATAATTCGTAAAACCAATCGAACCATATACATTTACAATCGATAAAGCTATGATTTCATCTACTCCATAGAGTCCTTCATCACGGTCGATAATGCCTTGTAATGGTTCTTCTAACTCTTTTTTCTCTGCCAAAACATCTAATTGAATACCAGTAATAATAGCGTTTTGAACTTCTCGTTTGCGGAGAACGCGGTCAACGTTCTCTAGGCAATCCGATAATTGAAGATTCGGATGATACTTGACTTGAAGAAAATAAACAAGTTCTGCAATGTCTTCTAATGTTACGCCTCGTTCTTCCAGCCAATTTCGAGCTTTTGTCTCAACTTCGTCCATTTTTCTGTGTGTCATACGCTCACCTCTACCTTCTTGAAATCATCTTCAGCTTTATTGTGACAGAAAGGATAATACTAGTCTACTATCCGAAGACACAATTTATTCACCTAGGTCATAGACTAGAAAAAGGAATGCATAAATTGGAGGGGAAATTATGTTTGAGCGGAATCTTTATGATGTTTATGGTCTTTACTGTGAAGAGCGTTTCTCTTTAGGGGGATATGAAGGGTTCCGAACAGGGAATCAATCCTATCTATTGTTACCGAAGGAAGAAAGCATGCTTGATGAACAGGATATGATTACATTCACAGAATACTTACGTTCGGTTGGTGATACGTCAGTTCTAGAGCCAATCAACACAAAATTTAATAAGCGAGTTGCATTGATTGATGGACAGGAAGTGTATGTTTGTGCATTACCTGAACAGAGAGCTGAAACTCACTTCTACTTAAATAGCTTAGAGGAAAAAGGGGCACATTTAGCTACGGTACATTACTATGGAAAACAAATGAAATATGAAAAAGAATACGAATACTTCGGCCAATGGGCCCATTTATGGGAAGCTCGACTTGAACAGTTAGAAGGCTGGTACCAACAAGTGCTTTTTCAAGGTCCACAAACAGATGTTGATCAAGCATTTCTATTTACGTATCCATACTTCATGGGACTGACTGAAAATGCGATCCAGTATGCTGTTGATGCTACATTAGATGACTCTACTCGTGATCAAGAAGTTCCGACGATATGTCATCGACGTTATACTGACAGAACATGGATTCCAATTTCAGAGCAAGGTTCGATCGTGAAGAAACCTACGGAATGGTTATATGATCATCCTTGTCGAGATATAGCGGAGTGGATCCGTGACCAACGTAGAGTGAAGGATGTTTTTCCATGGCAGAACCTCGACTCATTTTTAAGAGGGTATGAACAATATGAACCATTGACAAGTTTTTCATGGAGGTTATTATACGCAAGATTATTATTTCCTTTGCATTATTTTGAAACGATTGAAAATTATTATAAGAGTCAAATTCATGAGGAAAAAGCAGAGAGTCGCTTTGAATTTCTGAAATTGCTAGACGATGAGAAGAAAAATGAACAATTCTTAAAAGAATTTGCAGCGAACTATTTAGTATCTAGGCAAACCGAGGGCGAGCAAATTCCACGAATTAGCTGGCTATAATCAAAAGGAACAGGATTCTTAAATAGAACCTGTTCTTTTTTGTATTAACGTTTAAAATTAGTTGTTTTTAGAAAAGAAGAAAAAATAAGAAAAATTAAAAAAACTCCGGAAAGTCTATTGTAGTTAAACGGAAAGAGGTCTATAATGTCCATTATAGGTAAACGATTGTTCGTTTAAGGAGTACAAAAGAGAGTGGAGAGAAAAAGGGAGTGTAGAACAATGTCAGTGGAGGTTCGCGTCGGATTACTTGGCTTAGGAACAGTAGGATCAGGAGTCATTTCTATTATTGAACGACACCAAGAAGAATTGCGTCATCAAGTCGGCTGTCCTGTAACAGTGCGGAAGGTAGCTGTTCGGAATATTGAGAAGCAAAGACCAGCCGAAGTAGACCGTTCCCTTTTAACCGATCAAATTGAGGATGTTCTGTTCGATCAAGAAATTGATGTTATTATTGAAGTGATGGGTGGCGTCGATTCAACAAAGGAATATCTTCTTCAGGCACTAAAGAGTGGTAAGCATGTTGTTACTGCTAATAAAGATCTTATGGCCGTTCATGGTACAGAGTTATTAAATGTAGCAGCTGAAAATGGCTGTGACCTTTTTTATGAAGCAAGTGTTGCCGGTGGAATTCCTATTTTACGTGGTTTGACTGACGGGTTATCTGCTGATCGAATCACTAAAATGATGGGGATTGTTAACGGAACAACTAATTATATATTAACAAAGATGACACAAGATGGTAGCTCATACGAGGACGTCTTAAAACAAGCTCAGGAGCTTGGCTTTGCAGAAAGCGATCCAACAGCGGATGTTGAAGGCTTAGATGCGGCCAGAAAAATGGCGATTCTAGCTAACCTTGGTTTCTCAATGAATATTAGCTTAAATGATGTTAGTATTAAAGGGATGTCTTCTGTTACAAAAGCAGATCTTGATTATTGCGACCAACTTGGCTATACGATGAAACTAATTGGTTTAGCACAGCGTGATGATGGGCGAGTGGAGATTAGTGTAGAACCAACATTACTTCCTAATAAGCATCCATTAGCGTCTGTGCACAATGAATATAATGCAGTCTACGTTTACGGGGAAGCAGTTGGAGAAACGATGTTCTACGGACCAGGAGCTGGATCCTTACCAACTGCAACAGCGGTTGTTTCAGATTTAGTAACTGTAATGAAGAATATGCGTCTTGGTGTGACGGGTCAAACGATCCAAGCACCTCTTCATCAAAGATCATTGAAAGAAGACAAGGAAATCGACTCAAAATACTTCTTACGTCTTCGAGTTCTTGATAAGGCTGGAACATTCCAAGCGGTAACGAGTCTGTTTGCAAGTCATGAGGTAAGCTTTGAGAAGCTTTTACAAATGCCAGTAGAGGGCAAAGAGGTTGCTGAGGTTATTGTCATTACTCATCATACTAATAAAGAAAACTATCTTAACTTATACAATAAATTATCAGAGCTTGATGTCATTGAATCGATTGAAAGCTGCTACCGAGTAGAGGGAGGAAAATAATATGAGTCGTTGGAATGGATTGCTTCACGAATATAAAGAGTTTTTGCCTGTAAATGAAAAAACACCGATGTTATCACTTCAGGAGGGTAATACACCTCTAGTCCCACTTGAGCACTTATCAAAAGAGTGGGGTGTAGAAATTTACGTTAAGTATGAAGGGGCAAACCCTACTGGATCGTTTAAGGATCGTGGGATGGTTATGGCTGTTGCGAAGGCAAAGGAAGAAGGCAGCAAGGCAATCATTTGTGCCTCGACGGGGAATACTTCAGCAGCAGCCGCCGCTTACGGGGCACGTGCTGGACTTAGATGTATCGTTGTTATCCCAGAAGGAAAGATTGCTCTTGGAAAGCTTGCTCAGGCTGTGATGTACGGTGCTGAAGTTCTTGAAATTCAAGGCAATTTTGATAATGCATTAGATATTGTCCGTGAAATTAGTAAAACAGAACCTATCACTCTTGTAAATTCAGTGAATCCATATCGAATTGAAGGGCAAAAGACTGCTGCATTTGAAGTATGTGATGCATTAGGAAAGGCACCTGATGTTCTAGCCATCCCAGTTGGGAATGCAGGAAATATTACTGCTTACTGGAAAGGATTTAAAGAATATAACGAGAAAAAAGGAACAGGTCTGCCACAAATGCGTGGATTTGAAGCAGAAGGTGCAGCAGCAATCGTTAAAAATGAAATTATCCAAGAACCAGAAACAGTAGCTACAGCGATTCGCATCGGAAATCCAGCGAGCTGGAAGCAGGCTGTTGCAGCTTCTGAAGAATCTAATGGAGCGATTGACTTTGTTACTGATGAAGAAATCTTAGAAGCCTATCAGCTCTTAGCAAGTCGTGAGGGAGTATTTGCTGAACCAGCTTCATGTGCTTCAATTGCAGGCTTGAAGAAGCAAATTGAATCAGGTGAAATTAAAAAAGGCTCAACGGTTGTTTGTGTCCTGACTGGAAACGGGTTGAAGGATCCTAATACAGCGATTGATTCTGTTTCTGTTAAACCGGTTGTATTACCTAATGATCAAGCAGCCTTTCTTTCTCACCTTAAAGGCGGTGTTATGTCATGAGCCAAGACCCGTTCATCATAACGGTTCCTGGTAGTTCTGCAAATTTAGGTCCTGGTTTCGATTCAGTTGGCTTAGCTGTAGATCGTTACTTAACACTAGAGGTCACACCGGCTTCAGAGTGGTCATTTTCATCGGACTCCAGAGAGCTTCAAGGAGTTCCTGAAGGCGAAGATAACCTAATTTGTGAGGTTGCACTGCATGTAGCGAAAGAACTAGGCGAAACACTTAATCCGTGTAACGTCGTCATGACAAGTGATATTCCTTTAGCAAGAGGTCTTGGGAGCAGTGCAGCGGCTATTGTAGCTGGTGTAGAACTCGCGAACCAACTAATTGGTGATAAAATGTCGGTTGACGATAAAGTACGATTCTCAAGTCTCTGGGAGGGTCATCCTGATAATGTGGCAGCCTCGGTTTACGGTGGTCTTGTAATCGGAACACATACAGAAGATGCAACTGATGTTCTTTATGGAGGAATTCCAGAGGTTGACCTAGTGCTACTAGTACCATCTGAGGAATTAAAAACAAAGAAGGCTCGAGGAGTTCTACCTCAAGAGCTTCCTTTCCGAGATGCTGTTCGTGCAAGCAGTGTTGCGAATGTCCTGGTCGCTGCCATTTTGCAAGGCAATTGGAAGATGGCCGGTAAAATGATGAATGAAGACTTATTCCATCATCCATACCGAAAAGAGCTTGTTCCACAGATGGAAAAAGTCATTGAGGTTGTTCAGCAAGAGACAGCTGCTTATGGAGCTGCCTTAAGCGGAGCGGGGCCGACAATGCTGTGCCTTGCCCCTATGAATCGAGGAGAAGAAATCAAGGAACAGCTTCAGCGTTCTTTTCCAAATTTAGAGGTAAGTGTGTTAAAGCCAGCTAGTGCTGGAATTCAAGTGAAAAAGAAGCAACTTCATTCATCGTCTCATTCAGCTGAATAAATGTTTAAGGAGCGGGGATACCATAAGAAATACCTTTTTCTTAAGGAGGAACTGCATAATGCTTAATATTAATGAGTTGTATGAGGGACAACAGGTGTATGTGATTTACAGAAATCCGCATACACCAACTGTTTCAACAATTCAGGAAGCTACGATTGCCAGAGATCCGATGAATCCGCAGCAGCTTTCATTATTGTTATATGATTTCTATCATCCAATAGATGAAGATGATGCGATTTTCGCATCGCAAGCCTCTGCTGAGACGCTGTATGATGAATTTATGATGTAATAAAGAAAAGCCCGACATAATCATGTCGGGCTTTTCAGCGTATTAAAAGACTTGCTCAATTTCCTTTATGCCAGGTACTTCTTCAAGTAATGCACGCTCAATACCAGCCTTCAACGTAATTGTTGAACTCGGGCACGAACCGCAAGCACCAAGTAGTCGTACTTTAACGATACCATCTTCAACGTCTACAAGCTCAACATCCCCACCATCTCTTAGTAAGAATGGACGAAGCTTATCTAATACTTCCTTTACTTGTTCAATTACATCAGTACTTGTTTCCATATTCAACAACTCCTTTCTACTCCTATTATAATAGCCATAGCAAAAAAAATCCATGATCCTGCTTTATTTTTGAGGTAAATGAATGGAAATACCTAAACCAACTCGATAATTGCCTGTAGTTAAAGGGGAAACTTACGATTGTTCTTTTCTAGAGAAATCATTATCATAAGATATGAGACAATGTGATGAGGAGTTGTTAGAGATGATTACAATAACAATGACTGTGTACGGTGCTGAGGAGAAATGTGCTAGCTGCATTCACCTTCCTAGTGCACGTGAAACGATGGAATGGCTTGAAGCTGCAGTAACCAGAAAGTACCCAACTCATCAGTTTAAGATGAGCTATATCGATATTGAAGAGCCTGGCGAAAAAGAAATCGATATTCAATTTTCCGAAGCAATACAAAATGATGAGTATTTTTATCCGCTAGTTGTATTAAACGGTGAAGTAGTGGCAGAGGGTAACCCAAATTTAAAAGAGATCTTTAAAAAAATCAATGAATTGAGTTGAAAAAAGAGCCTTTAAAGAGTGAATAAGCTGCTCTTTAAGGCTCCATTAAATTTATTAAGCACCAGAGTGATACTTATACATCCATAGTACTCCGCTTTTTAGAACCCTTGGAACTCGACCTAGAAGAGTTCGTTCTCCCATAAGTCCAAAGCCATGCTTTTTCCCAAGAGAACCTAATACACCTTTTAATTTAATTTGAGGAAGTTCCTCTGGAAGGGATTCGCCATTCCATTGCTTCTTCAAAATCGTCACGATCTGTTCAGCCTGGCCCTCAGCTAATTGTGCACTCGGAGCATGAGGTAGGCTCGCACAGTCACCAACGACAAATACATCATCATCAGTCGGCAGGAAATGTTGAGGTGCCAAAACGACACGTCCTTGTGGATCCTTTTCAACATCTAAATTCCTTACTACCTCAACTGGCTGAACACCAGCTGTCCATATAATTGCATCTGATTCAATGGCTTCATCATGATTATAGATGAACCCTTTTTCGACTCTTGTGATATTTGATTTATTGATCACATCGACACCATGATCGATAAACCAATTTTGTACATATGTACTTAACTTTAATGGGAACATTGATAAAATAATTTCACCACGATCAAACAGCTTAATTGTGAGATCTGGTCGACTTTCACGTAATTCACTGGCGAGTTCAACACCACTTAATCCCCCACCAACAATTGAGACAATGCCATTTGGTCGAACATTATTAATGGCTTCATATGTTTTTCTTGTCGCATCCATTGTTTGAATGCTATTTGTAAATTCTTCTGCACCAGGTACATTATGGTATTTGTCTTCACAGCCTAAGCCAATGACTAATTTATCATATGAAACTGAGCTTCCATCCTCTAATTCAACTGTTTTTCCTGATA
The DNA here is from genome assembly GCF_017939705.1 of Halalkalibacter suaedae. GTDB lineage: Bacteria > Bacillota > Bacilli > Bacillales > Bacillaceae_D > Halalkalibacter > Halalkalibacter suaedae. The sequence goes on along the minus strand of NZ_JAGKSQ010000001.1, from coordinate 423,187 downwards.
GATCAACAGATTGAATTGTCCCGTATTTAATTGAAATTCTTGCATCCTCAGGAAAAGAAACACGTAAATGATGATCTGCGGCTGTACCAGCAGCTAAAGCATAATATTCTGTTTTAAGACAATGGTAAGGTAGACGATCGATAAGAATGATTTCAACATCTTCAGGTAATTCGTCTGGTAGTAAACGTTGAATAATACGCATCCCGCCATAACCGCCACCAAGTATAACAAGCTTTTTCATAAGTGAATGTCCCCTTTGTTCGGTGATTGCATCAAGTGCTGTCTCGACCAAAGTCATCACGTTTTCGAGTAGTCGGGCTTTAGTAGGTTCAGTCGTAAAGGTTTTCATGCCATGAGAAATCAAACCATGAATGATATGTTTCCAAGTCTCAACTGAAGCACAAGAGGTGAATTCTCCTCTTTCTTTAGCGTGAGTAAGTAATTTCTCCCAATGTGTAAGTAGCAACGTCTGCTTTTTAAGAACATGATTCCACATTTCAATTGTCAGTGCTGGATCTTGGTCATAATCTTTTAGAATAAATTGAAGATAGGCATGTAAGCGAACAGATAATGTTCGCTGCTTAAAGTGTGGTTGCTCTAAAAAAGGTAAAACCGTTTCTAAAAGATCATTTGCGAGCGATTGCATGATTGAATCCTTTGTAGGAAAATAATTAAAAAATGTTCCTTTTGCAACATTAGCTGCACGAGTAATCTCTTGTACAGTGGTTCGAGAAAAACCTTTTTCTTTAAAAAGAGCTAAGGCGGCATCCTCAATACGTTTTTTGGTTCGTTCCTTTTTGGCACGTTCATTCATCTATTTAAGCTCCTCAAAAGTGACCCTGGTCAGTTTTGATTATAGCAGGAAGCGACAAAAAAACAACAATTTTATGAACTTTTTTCTAAATAAATTAAATTGTCATAATTGACTTCTTTTTAAAGCGAGAGTAGCATAAAGAGGAAGATTAATGAGGTGAAATAATGCGTCCAATTATTGAATTTTGCTTAAGTAATTTAGCGAGTGGTTCACAAAAAGCCATGGAAATGCTTGAACGTGATCCTAATTTAGATATTATTGAATATGGCTGTTTAAATCATTGTGGGCAATGTGCATTAGATCCGTTTGCTCTTGTTAATGGAGAATTTGTCTCTGGTGAAACCAATGAGGAATTAGTCGAGAATATTTATCTTCATCTTGAAGAGAATCCAATGTTTTAGGCTCACAACAAAGGAAGTGTTTAACTTGGAAATGATTCCATTTATCAACACATGGCCGTATGAACGGTTATTTGATGATATTTATATACAGACATGCCCCTTTTGTGGAGCGGATAATGTGTTAACAAATATGAAGAAATCCGAATTTAAGCGTGCACAAGAAAGCATAAAGACGATTTTAATTATGCCATGCTGTAACGCTCGTATGACGATTTTAGAAGCAGATCAAGATTATTTTTGGACAGACAAGCCACTACGAAAGGGCGGAAGCTAGCGTGCAATTTACGAAAATGCATGGACTTGGGAATAGTTATATTTACGTTGATGCTTTTAAAGAAAAACTACTTGAAGAAGACCTTGCTTCACTTGCGGTAGAGGTTGCAGATAAAAATAAGGGAATCGGCTCAGATGGACTTATTCTAGTAGCGCCGTCCAAGATCGCCCCTGTAAAAATGCGAATCTTTAATAATGATGGTTCCGAAGCAAAAAACTGTGGGAATGGTCTTAGGTGTGTTGCCAAGTTCGCCTTTGAACATGGGTATGTAAAGGAGAAAACATTTCAAATTGAAACGTTAGCAGGCCTTGTTGAAGCAACCGTTGAGGTGGTTCAGGGTCGAGTTGTAAATGTGACAGTTGATATGGGAGAGCCGATATTGACACGTGAAAACATTCCAATGCTTGGTGGGAAACAAGATCAAGTAATTTCTGAGTGCTTTGAACTTGATGGTGAAGAGTTATTTGTGACTGCTGTCTCAATGGGAAATCCACATGCGATTATGTTTGTTAAGGATATTAGTAAGGCAAATGTTGAAACAATTGGTCCGAAAATGGAAAAGGATGAACGCTTTCCTGATTGGGTAAATGTGGAATTCGTCGAGATTGTTTCAAAAAATGAGATTCATTTTCGTGTTTGGGAAAGAGGATCTGGTATTACGCAGGCTTGTGGAACAGGAGCTTGTGCGGCGGTTGTTGCAGCAATTCTTAATGGACACTGTCATAAGGACGAAGAGGTTATTGTTCATTTATTAGGTGGTGACCTACGAATTACTTGGAAACAAAATGGCCATGTGCTGATGAGTGGTGGAGCGGAAATTATTTGTGAAGGTTTTTTCGAACGGAAATAAGTGATACTCTTTTTGCTAGAATAAAATAGAGCCAAATCAGCTTAATTGATTTGGCTCTATTTAAATGGAATAGGTTCCTTTTTTAGAGACAAGACAAAACACGCATGGTGGATCTAGCCTCCATGCGTGTTTTTTTGTTCGTTATTCTGTGAAGAGATGTTGTCCCTTTTAATACGTTTTAACGATATTGTAGAAAGTATCTCGTTCAATTGGTGTCTTTCCGGCACTTTTAATAAGGTGAATCAATTCATCTCTTGTGATCCCTTGTGATGTTAGGGCACCAGCAGCGTGAGAGATACGTTCTTCAATTAACGTTCCATGAATATCACTAGAGCCAAATGTTAAGGCCATTTGTGTTAACTGTACACCAATATTAATCCAATATGCTTTAATATGGTCAAAATTATCTAGCATCAATCTGCTGATTGCCAATGTACGCATATCATCGTACGCAGTTGTTCTTCTCTTGATTCCGGCATTAACACTTCTAGGCTGCATGGCAAGTGGAATAAAAACCATAAATCCATTTGTTCGGTCTTGTAGCTGACGTAGACGATCCATATGAATCAGGCGTTCTTCTTTTGACTCAATTGAACCATAGAGCATCGTCGCATGTGTACGAAGACCAAGATTATGTGCAATTTCATGTGCTTCTAGCCATTGATCAGTCGATGCTTTATCTGGACTCATTTTTGCACGGTAACGCTCAGTTAGGATTTCAGCACCACCACCAGGTAATGTGTCTAGACCAGCTTTAATGAGTTCTTCCAAGACACCTTTCATTGATAATCCAGAGATTCTAGAGAAAAATTCGATCTCGGCACCAGTGTATGCTTTGACAGAAGCATTCGGATAATGCTTCTTTAGTGTGCGGATCGTATCTAAATAGTAATCAAACGGGACTTCAGTATTATGTCCACCGACAATGTGAAATTCGCGAATGTTTTCATTCCAACGCTTATCAACGTACTCAAGTAATGCTGCACTATCCATTGTGTAGGCACCTTCTTGACCTGGCTTACGTTTGAAGCCACAGAAGCCGCAGTTGGCTTCACATACATTTGTAGGATTGATGTACATATTCTGAATGAAATAGACGTTGTCGCCGTTTTTCTTCATATTTACTTGATTAGCTAATTGAGCAACCCCTAAGAGATCAGGCGTTTCAAATAAGTACATTCCATCTTCCATTGTCAGTCGTTCACCATTGCTAATTTTATCTGCAATGCTCTGTAATTTGCTATCTGTTAGCATGATTCCCATTTTGTTATCCTCCGTTTCTCATTTGGTTATAGAATCAAGAATTTTATAAACAAATGATTACAATGTTAGAATTTATAAGTAGAAAAGAGGAACTAGCCCTCTACATGTAGAACAAGTTAGTACAGAGATATATTTCGTATCGCTGTCTATTATACTATCAGATAGCACTTATTAAAAGAAATAGAAAAGCATCTGTTAAATGTCACGCAATTCTGTTGAATAATGTAAGGAAATTTTTTGAAATTTATTAAGTAGTGTTGCGTTCAATATGTTATTTTTGTAAACTTAAGGGAATAATAAAAGAGCACGTATGAATTTATAAGCGGAGAGGTGATGGGGATGAGCAAAGCTGTTAAAAGACAAGATTATATGGATAAAATAGAAGAGCTCCGTACTAAAATGATTGTTGCAGCAAGAAAATATGGAATGAACCATCCGCTTGTATTACATTATAGTCAAGAACTAGATACAGCACATAATCAAATGATGATGATGACAAAACCTGCATCCCCTTTTCTCCGACAATCAGTAGAGTGCTGAGAATATGGTGAGTAGTCTGCCTTGAGGTTCAAGGATTAGATGAGGTATAATAATCCTAACAGCAATTAGGAGGGATGTTATGATTACATTAACTGAATCCGCAGTAAGTCATATTAAGAGCATGATGGAGGCAGAAGGTGAAGAAGGCCTAATGCTTCGCGTCGGTGTTAAAGGTGGCGGCTGTAGCGGTTTATCGTATGGTATGGGTTTTGATAACGAAAGAAATGAAGATGATACGAAATTAGATATAGATGGATTGGAAATTCTAATCGATGAAGAAAGTGCCCCAATTGTTAAAGGTGTAGTAATTGACTACAAGCAAAATATGATGGGTGGCGGATTCACAATCGATAATCCCAATGCTATCGCAAACTGTGGCTGTGGTTCATCATTCCGAACCGCAACTAAAGCTGGTACCCCGGAAGAATGCTAAAATACACAAATGGCCCCTTACACAGGAGTCATAGAATCTAGACGAAATACCCTTGAGAACTAATTCTCAAGGGTATTTTTTCTTTTGTTTAAGACTAAGACTACAACTAAAGTGGCTGACTGAAATTTTGAACAAAGCATTTATTTAGCGGATGAAATATACGTAGACTCCTGCGGGATGCAAAAGCCAAAGGTGAGACCCCACAGGCGTAGCCGAGGAGGCTCAGCGGCTTCCCGCGGAAAGCGAAGTATATTTCAGGAGCGGTGTCAGCACACTATCTATCTTTGTTATTGTTTTAAGTCGGTACAGACACTTTGTCTGACCTTTTTTGTACATACAATAAAATTTCTTGTGACGTAAGAAGAGAGGACGGGATCGATAGGTCTTGATCCAATCTCCAACTTAAGACTGATTCGAATTCCACCTTAAGGTAGGTAGTAGTTTATCTTTATTGTTTTATAATGGATGTAAAGGTAGTAATATCCAGTTGCAATAAAGAGAGGGTGGTTTGGTGGAGAAGATCATTGAAGTTCGGGGAATTGAAAAATCATACGTTAAAAGAAAAACGAAAGAAATTATTTCAGCTGTAAATAATGTAACCTTTAATGTATATCGTGGAGAAGTCCTTGGTCTATTAGGGCCTAACGGTGCAGGTAAAACATCAACGATTAAGATGATCTGTGGATTATTGAAAGCTGACGCAGGTACGATATCAATTAATGGTTTAGATATTAATACCCAGCGATTAAAAGCACTTCGTCATATAAGTGCAGTGTTAGAAGGTAACCGTAATTTGTATTGGCGATTAACAGTTCGCGAAAATTTAGAATACTTTGCAGGTAATCGTGGGTTCTCTCGTAAGGAAGTGGCACCTCAAGTTGAAAAGTTATTAGAACAGTTCCATTTAAAACATAAGGAAAATGAGCTTGTTAATGGACTGTCTCGGGGGATGCAACAAAAACTAGCAATTGCCGTAACGTTGTTGGCGAATACAGACGTTATTTTATTGGACGAACCGACTTTAGGTTTGGACGTTGAAATTAGTTATGAATTAAGAGAGATCCTTAAAAACATTGTCAAAGATGAAAAGCGAACAATCATCATTAGTTCACACGATATGCCAGTCGTACAGGAATTGTGTGATCGCACGGTCATTATAAATAAGGGCACAGTGATCATTGATGAAAAAGTGGAAAACCTCCTTAACCTTTTTGATACTAAGGCATATGCCATAAAAATAGCTGGTTCATTAAATATGAAGTTAAAGCAACAGATGATTCAGCGCTTTCCTTTAAGCAGCTTTGAGAGTGGAGAGCATCAAACTGTTGTAACGGTGAATTTAGAAAAAAGTGAAGATATATATGGGCTATTTGACATTTTTAGATCAGAAGGTGTTGTTGTTGAAAGTATTGATCGAACCTCTATTGACTTTGAACAAGTGTTTATGCAAATTGTTAAGGGGGAGAAACGATTTGAAATGGCTTAATGTACTTACTGCTAATGTCCGAATGGAATTTATTGAAATGAAGCGTTATTTGCCTAATACTTTAGCCCTACTAATGACATTTTATATTATTTTTATCGCGGCGTTTTTTGGGATTATGTTTATTGGGGATCCCGCTAGTTTTGATTCAAATGTTCAATATTCAATTGTTAGTGTAGTATTTTGGAGTCTAACAATGATGACGATGAATTTTATTGGGTTTTCTGTAGTAACAGAGGCGACCCGAGGAACGTTAGAACAATTGTATATGTCCCCTTTAGGTGTATGGAAGATTTTGCTCGCTCGTATGATCGGTCAATTTTCACTCCAAATGGTTATTATGGTTCTTTTGCTTTTAGCGGCTATGCTGACATCTGGACAATGGTTAAATCTTAATCCGATGACAACCATTCCTATAATTTTAGTAACAATGATTAGTATGATTGGAGTCAGTTTTATGATTGCTGGTTTGGCAATCATCGTTAAGCAAATTGAGTCATTTCTGCAAATATTCCAGTTTGTGTTAATGGGTCTTGTGTTTGTTCCTTTATCGGTTGCCCCGTTTCTAGTCTTTGCTCCATTTGTTAAAGGGGTCAATATGGTTAGGACTGTTATGCTTGATGACTTAAGGTTAACAGAGATTGCTTTAGCTGATTTTGCAATATTATTTAGTAATTCATTTTTGTATCTTGCTGTTGGGTTATTTGTATTTATAAAATGTGAGAAAGTTGCTATGAGGAAAGGACTTTTGGGTCAGTATTAAAAGTTTAATTATTCGGAAGAGGGTAAGTTTTGAGCTTGTCGAAAAATTTTTGATGGATGAAAGTTTCTATTGCCGAAGTAAAACGCTTCGACTCCGCTACCGGGATGGGGGGCACGCTTTCCGCAGGAGGGCGTTGAACTAACCGGCTTTGCCGGTGGATTTCAACCTGCCCTTTCTGTCCTGCAGGAGTCGGCCCACCCATCCCGTCCGCTTTGTTAGAGGAATAATGGGAATTGTTCTTTTCAACCTCTCTAGTTGTGTTTTTTTACATCTCTTAAAATGGGTGAAAGGACAAATACAACCTCTATAGAAGAACCTATTATACATAAAAGACACCTTGGAGAATTAATTTCTCCAAGGTGTCTTCTTAAATATTAAAATAGGCTTGTGCTGTGGCCGGGGAATAGTCTTGCTTTTGGATCGATGAATGCTTTAGCGTTGTTGATTGCTGTAGGTGCTTCACCGAAACCAGTGGCGATTAGTTTGACTTTGCCTTCATATGAGCATACATCACCTGCTGCATAGATACCTGGACGGTTTGTTTCCATTTTCGTATTTACAATAATAGAATTCTTTTCGATCTCAAGTCCCCATTCTTTAATTGGACCAAGTGATGAAACAAAACCGAAATTGACGATAACGGCGTCGACGTCAAGAGTCTTTGTTTGATCGCCTTTAATTTCCTGTAGTGTCACTTGCTCGATTTTATCATCGTTCCCTTTGAGCTCTGTAATTTCAAATGGTGTGAGAATATTTACTTTTGAATTTTTCAAAAGCTCAATGCTGTGTTCGTGAGCACGGAATTTATCTCTGCGATGAACCATTGTCACTTCTTTAGCAATTGGTTCAAGCATTAAAGACCAGTCTACTGCTGAATCACCACCACCACAAACGAGAACGCGTTGTCCAGCAAAGACGCTAAGGTCTTGAACAAAATAATGGAGATTTTTCCCTTCGTAGTGTTCTGCACCGTCTACTTCAAGGCGACGAGGTTGGAAAGCACCTGCACCAGCTGTAATGATAACAGCCTTTGTATAATGTGTTTCTTGATCTGTTTTGATCATATACGTATCGTCATCTTGTTGAATTAATTCACTTACCGTTTGTTCCAAAACAACCGTTGGATTAAATTGGTTTGCTTGCTCTATAAGGTTATCAACTAGCTCTTGAGCCTTAACCTTTGGGAATCCAGCTACATCATAAATATATTTCTCAGGGTACAATGCAGAAAGCTGTCCTCCTAAATGAGGCATGCTTTCAATAATCTTTACTTTAGCTTGTCTCATACCACCATAAAAAGCGGCAAATAATCCAGTAGGACCACCTCCGATTACGGTAATATCATACATATTAGACGAATCTGTCATCCTCTCTCCACCTCCAAAAATCGATCATACCCTTAATTATATGCATAAAAAGGTAAAAAAAGAAAGGTAGACCAAAGATATATCTGGTAATCGTTCTATAGCATATTTCACTTGAAATTGCTTACATTAAGAGTAAGAAAAAAACAATCGGAAAAAAGCTTGATATTTGTCGAAAATTTTAAAAAGTAGTTGAAAAACAACTGGAAAAGACATAGAATAAAAATTATATGTTGTGAACTCTTTGTGAAATTATCTAACGTTCTAATTATTTGTATTTTTTCGTGAAAATATTCACAATGTTTTATTCACAGTAATTTGACAGTCATAAAAATTATAATGAAAATGGAAGTGATTCTCTTGAAAAAGCCAAACATTGTCATTCTTGGCGCTGGCTACGGTGGGATGATTACAGCAACACGCCTAACAAAACAAATTGGTCATGATGCGAATATCACCCTAGTGAACAAACACGATTACCACTATCAAACAACTTGGTTACATGAACCTGCGGCTGGAACATTGTCTCCGGAACGTACACGTATGCCAATTAATAGTGTACTTGATCTAAATAAGATTAAATTTGTGAAAGATGAAGTTCAAGAAATTAAGCGAGAAGAGAAAAAAGTTGTCTTATCTAATGGTGAATTAGAGTATGACTATCTAGTAGTAGGACTTGGTTCAGAAGCAGAGACATTTGGTGTTCCTGGGGTTCACGAACATGCATTCAGTAAATGGACTGTTAACGGAGCACGTGAGGTTAAAGAACATATTGAATATATGTTTGCTAAATATAATAACTCTCCTGAGAAAAAAGATGAACTTTTAACCGTGATTGTTGCGGGTGCTGGTTTCACAGGAATCGAATTCATTGGAGAGCTTTCAGAACGTGTTCCTGAGCTTTGTGCACATTACGATATTCCTCGTGAGAAAGTGAAGTTGTATGTCATTGAAGCAGCACCAACTGCACTACCTGGATTTGATCCTGAGTTAGTCGAATATGCAATGAATCTCCTTGAAAGCCGCGGAGTTGAATTCAAAATCAACTGCCCAATTAAAGAAGTAACTGAAACAGGTGTTTCACTTGCTAATGGTGATGAGATTAAAGCATCAACAATTGTTTGGGCAACCGGTGTAAGAGGAAGCTCAATTATTGAGAAATCTGGATTTGAAGCCATGCGTGGACGTGTGAAGGTTGAGCCAGATCTACGTGCACCAGGACATGAGGACATTTTCATTATTGGTGACTGTGCATTGCTTATTAATGAAGAAATTAATCGTCCATACCCACCTACTGCACAAATTGCTATGCAAATGGCAGAAGTTTGTGCAAGCAACATTAAGTCACTAATGACTGGTGGTTCCTTGAAGACATTTACACCAGACATCAAAGGGACTGTTGCTTCATTAGGTGGTAAGGAAGCAATTGGTGTTGTTGGATCAAGAAAGTTATTTGGAACGTCTGCGAATTTCATGAAAAAGATGATTGATAATCGTTATCTTTTCCTACTTGGCGGACCAGGTCTTGTCCTAAAAAGAGGTAAAAACCCAATGTAATGAGTGACGGCCACTAAAAAAAGAGACAATTCTTTTTTAGTGGCCTTTTATCGTTTCTCTTCTTACATATAAATTGTTCGTTTTTTCTTCAAATAAAACGTATTGACTTGGACCAGTTCCATTCGTAAAATAATGGAGAGCATGGAGGTGCAATCTGTGAATATACCACAGCTTATGATTTCAATTATTCTGTTTCTAGTTCTTTTCTTTGGAATTGGATTTCTATTAAATATGATTTTACGGTCTACTTGGGTTATGGCGTTAGGCTATCCCATTATTGTCATTTTGATTGTTGATAAGGTTGAATTCTTTGATTATTTCACTGATTCAACAAATGCTTTTCCTGCACTTTGGGATAACTTAACATCATTGCAACTTGTTGATATTATTATTTTATTCAGTGGGTTTATTGGTGCGATTATTGCTGGAATTGTCATTAAAATGTTACGTGTTCGTGGATATCAAATGTTTTAAAAAGATCCCTGATGGGGTCTTTTTTTTATATTTTTTCAATTGTTTATCCAATTAATTGTATAAACTACTCTTTCTCTGGGGATGATGAATCCATGAGAGGAGTGAAGAGATTTGAAAACTTTTAACACATGTATGCGAAGAGTAATCATGAGTGGTTTGTTTATTGCCGCGTTCTTCACAACGTTTGGAAACTTTTCTGGGGTTAGTGCAGCTGAACTTCAACGTTGGATGTATGAACAGGTTTCAATAACAGATCAGGACCAGGAGGAGTTACATACAGCCAGAAATAGTGCATATAAGAAATCGTTTTTTAATAAGAGAACCTTACCATTTGTTAAGACCGAAGAAATGTCAATGTCAGAGGAAATTGTGGAATCAACAGACGTCCCTTTAGAAGAAGCGATCGACTGGTCGAAGTATCCGTCTGAGCGGGTTGTGGCGACCGGTTACACAGCTGGGGTTGAATCGACAGGGAAGAACCCTGATCACCCAAGCTATGGAATTACGTATTCTGGTGTCCAAGTGAAAAGAGATTTGTACTCGACGATTGCCGCCGATACGAGTGTTTATCCGATTGGTACTGTATTATTTATTCCAGACTATGGGTATGGTGTTGTGGCAGATACAGGATCAGCAATCAAAGGACACAAGATTGATTTGTATTATGAAACGGTCAAAGATGTATACAGCAAATGGGGAAAAAAAGAGGTTGAAGTGTTTATAGTTAAGAAGGGAACAGGGAAGCTTTCTGAAGAGGAACTAACACGTTTAAATGAAAATGATGCAGTTCAAGTATTCCGAAATCAATTAGATCTTTAACAAAAGGGTGTCCATTTAGGGACACCCTTTTGCACTAAAAAAGATTAGTGAATGACGACATGAAGAACTAATGTAAGCAGGATTCCAAGTAAGGCACCGAAAAAGACTTCAATTGGCTGATGTCCGAGGAGTTCCTTTAATTCCTTTCTCTTTTCATCTTCTTCTTTTTTTGGCCATGTCTTCACTTCTGAAACTAATTTATTAAAATCACCTACTAATTGATTTAAGACTGTTGCATGGTAACCAGCATGGCGTCTCACACCGGTAGCATCAAACATGACAATAATTCCTAAGACAGTGGTAATAGCAAAGACGGGCGAATCTAAACCGAATTCAAGAGCGATTGCTGTTGAAAGAGCAGTCACGGCAGCTGAGTGTGAACTTGGCATACCGCCAGTACTTGTTAGTAATGCCCACTCGAATTTTCTTGTGGCAATAAAAGCTAGCGGGACTTTGACAAATTGGGCGAAGCCAATGGCAAACAATGAAGCCCACAGAGGGAAGTTATGTAGAAGTTCCATTTGATTGTTAACGTCCTTTCCAGTAAAAAATGCTTTAAGATATATACTCATTTTAAGTATGGCTAAGCAAATTTATAGTAAGATTTCTTCATTATAGCATAGAAAATTGACTGAAGATATTCGATCGGTTTTCTATTTCGTGTTTCGAAATAGATAGGATTTAGGTATAATGAGTCCATGATAATGAAAGGAAGTGTATAAAATGATTCAATCTTATTCAAACTATACAACAGAGCAGAAAGATGATGTGTTAGTTATTGGTTTATTTGAAGGTGAAGAATTACATAATGATGTTGTTAGTATGAATTCAGAATTTGCAGCACAGATTAAAAAGATTAAACAAACGAATTCGCTTACAAAGATTCACACACTTGGTGCAATTACTACTGAGGTTGTCTATTTAGTTGGACTTGGGAAGAAGGATCATGCTTCAATTGAACAGCTACGTGAAAAGATAGCTGAATGCGGACAACAGCTAAAGAAGGATCGTGTCCAACATGTTGGGTTTCTTGCATCAAGTTTTGAGAACGATGCCATTTCATTAGATGATGTAGCAGTGATTATTGGTGAATCAATTGCATTAAGTCAATATGAAGTCCTGCATTATAAAGAAAAAACGAATCAGGTAGAAAAGCAATTAGAGTCGATAACGATCTACGGCGAAAGCAAGGATTCTAATCTGCAAGAAGCTGGTGAACTTGGCTACTTATATGGGACAGCAACAAATAGAGCTAGAGCACTTGTCAATCTCCCAGGGAATCTCCTTACACCTACTGACCTAGCGGAAGAAGCGCAAACATTAGCCGAGCAACATCAATTTGAACTAGATATTTTAGAGCGGGAGGATATGGAACGTCTTGGAATGGGTGCTTTACTTGCAGTTGCTGCTGGTAGTGATCAACCACCTAAAATGATTGTCCTTTCCTACAAAGGAGACCCTAGTAGTAAGGAGACAATCGGACTAGTTGGAAAAGGGTTAACGTTTGATTCGGGTGGTATTTCTATTAAGCCTCGTGAGAATATGCATGCGATGAAAATGGATATGGGAGGAGCGGCAGCGGTTATTGGTGCGATGGATATTATCGGTAGTCTAAAGCCAAAAGTGAACGTACTAGCGGTTATACCATCGAGTGAAAACTTATTAAACGGATCTGCCTTAAAACCGGGTGATGTGATACGCTCTCTCAGTGGAAAGACAATTGAGGTTCGCAATACCGATGCTGAGGGTCGTCTAATCTTAGCAGATGGAGTGACCTATGCTAAGCAACTAGGTGCTACCTCGATTATTGATGTTGCAACACTAACAGGTGCTGTGTTAATTGCTTTAGGAGAATGTACGACAGGTGCGATTACGAATAATGAGGATTTCATGGAGGAAGTGCTAGAAGCTTCAGCCGAAACAGGCGAATGGATTTGGAGACTTCCGAGCTATCAACCATATAAAGATATGCTTAAAACAAGTGATGTCGCTGACTTAAATAATGCTCCAGGTCGCAATGCAGGCAGCATAACAGCTGGTCTATTTATAGGTGAGTTTGCTGAGAATACGCCATGGGTTCATTTAGATATTGCTGGAACGGCTTGGCAAACAAAAGCCACTCACTTTGGCCCATTAGGTGGGACAGGTGCTATGGCAAGAACACTGGCTCAAATAGTATTAAATAAAGAAGAATAAAGAAAAAAGACCTTTTCTATAACATGAAATCTAGAGGACAAGTAGTTTCCAATAGATTAAATGTTTGTGGAGAAGGTCTTTTTTGTCCTACTTGGAGTATCTAAGACCATGTGGGCGTTCAGTCGAGAATTATTCTAGATCAGACATTTAAGGAACGCTGAGGCTTATATATGGAATCTAAGCCTTACTGAAGCCTGTTTATCACGTTTGAGTTGGTAAGTTCTTTCCAGTATGATTGTTATTGAAGTGACCGTGCCCAATTGCTTACGAGCTTGTTACTTGAGAAAAGGAGGAAAAAATTCCTTGAAGCTATTAAAAACGTTAGACCGTTGGCTTGTGAAACTAGAAGAAGTAATACTTAGTTATTCAATTATATTAATTGCAATTATGGTAATTGGAAATGTAGCTAGCCGGGAGATTACTGGTGACGGGTGGTCATTTGCAGGTGAAGTTAGCCATTTTGCTGTGACTGTTGCAACGTTCATGGGAATTAGTTATGCAGCCCGTTATGGTAGACATATTAGCATGTCGGCATTCTTTGATTTAGCACCATTCCCGATTCGCAAGGCATTAGCGATATTCATTCCAGCTTTAACTGCTCTTATATTGTTTGTTTTATCTAAATTTGCTTTTGATTATTTTATGTCTCTTGTTGAATCAGGTCGTTTAACAACAGCAATGGAGATTCCAGTTTATACAATTGCCTTCTTTGTCCCAATCGGGCTTGCTCTTGGTGGAATTCAATTCCTACGTAATATGTGGGTGAATATTAAAGAAAAAGAAGTGTATCTAGCCCAAGAAAAGAAGGACTATTCGTAACTAAACAATTAAATACATTGGGGGACAAACGATGATTGCTACGATGTTAATAATAATGATTGTGTTGCTATTACTTGGTTTCCCGATGATGATTCCGATGACTGCAGCCTCGATTGTTGTTGTTTTATTCTTTATTCCTAACGTAGATCCAATGTTCATCGCTCAACAAATGATGCAAGGTATATCTTCATATGTACTTCTTGCAGTACCTTTATTCATTTTTGCTGCTGATATTATGTCAACAGGAAAGACGTCTCAGAGATTACTAGACTTTGTCGGAGCATTCATTGGACATATACGAGGTGGCTATGCAATAACAACTGCTGCTGCCTGTACATTATTCGGATCCATCTCGGGATCAACTCAAGCAACAGTTGTTGCTGTTGGTAAGCCGATGCGACAGAGATTGTTATCTGTTGGGTACAAGGATTCTAGTGCAATTGCACTAATTATCAATTCAAGTGATATTGCGTTATTAATTCCACCAAGTATTGGAATGATTATTTACGCATTAGCAGCACCGCAAGTATCTGTTGGTGATTTATTTATCGCAGGTATAGGGCCAGGATTACTTGTTTTTACCATGTTTGCTGTTTATAGCTATATTCATGCGAGAATTTTTAATATTCCGCTTGCCGAAAAGTACTCGTGGAAGGAACGATTCAATTTCACATCCCGAGCACTACTTCCATTAGGTTTTCCAGCTATTATTATCGGTGGAATTTATATGGGCTATTTTAGTCCAACTGAAGCTGCTGGGGTTTCGGTCTTATATGCTTTAATTCTTGAGCTTCTCATTTTCAAAACGATAAAGCTTCCAGATGTTCCGAAAATTGCTTTGTCAACTGGACTAGTTACTTCAGCTGTTTTTATTCTTGTTGCTGCTGGTCAAGCTTTTTCTTGGATCCTCTCATATGAGAGAATCCCACAAATGTTATCTGAAGCCGTACTTGGGTCAGATCCATCAGCCATTCAGATCTTAGTTATTGTTTCAATTTTCTTCTTTATAGGATGTATGTTTGTTGATCCGATTGTTGTTATTCTAATCTTAACACCAATCTTTTATCCGGTAGCTATGACTGCCGGAATAGATCCAATCCATTTAGGAATTGTGATTGTGTTCCAAGCAGCAGTTGGTTCTGCAACCCCGCCGTTTGGGGTAGATATATTTACCGCCAGTGCGGTCTTTAACAAGTCATATTTGGATGTTATTAAAGGAACACCACCGTATATTGTGATGCTTTTTATCGTATCGGTGTTACTCATATTTTTTGAGGAGATCTCGTTATTCTTATTGTAGATTTTCCTTGAAATAGAAAAACAAATTACCTAGGGGGTATTCGATGATTTTTAACAAAAGAGGATGGAAAACAGTAGCAATGGCTGGTGCACTTTCAGTGGCATTAGCGGCATGTGGTTCTGATGATTCAGAAACAGATACAGGTGATACAGGAACAGATACTGGTGGCGGAGATGAAGCTGCTGTTGAAGAAACGTATAACTGGAAGTTTGTTACTGAAGAAGTAGATGGTCAAGTTCAATATGAATATGCAGAGCAATTTGCTGAAAAATTGAATGAAAAGTCTGATGGTGCAATTAATATCGATGTCTATGAATTTGGTGGACTAGGTAGTGAGGTAGACCAAGTAGAACAACTTCAAGATGGACTTGTTCAGTTCGCAATTGTATCTCCTGGTTTCACTGGTGGGATGGTAGAGGAAGGTCAAGTATTTGCTCTTCAATTCCTTTTCCCAAATGATCAAGAGAAAACACAAGAAATCTTAAACACGAGTGAAGCTCTTAATACTCAATTAGCTGGTATGTATGAAGAACATAATATTAAGCCACTCGCTTTCTTTACAGAAGGTGCAATGCAGTGGACTGGTAGTTCACCATTACGTACACCTGCAGATTTCGAAGGTTTTAAAATGCGCACTCAAGAATCTCCATTAATTCAGGAATCTTATGAAGCTTATGGTGCAACACCAGAGGCAATGAGCTGGTCTGAACTTTATACTTCACTTGATCGTGGCGTTGTTGACGGGCAAGAAAATCCAATTTTCTTTATCCAAGATGCTGCATTCCATGAAGTTCAAAGCGATATGACGATTTCAAATCATAATAACTATGTTGCAATGGCAACAGTTAATCCAACTTTCTATAATGATTTGCCTGAGGATGTTCGTGCAATGATTGATGAGACAGTTGAAGAAATGCAACCAATAGTGTTTGATATGCAGAAAGAAATGAATGAGTCATTACTAGAAGAGATTAAAAATGATACTGAAAATCCAACAGAAGTATATGAATTAACTGAAGAAGAAACAGCTGCATTCCGTGAGCTTGCAGAGCCAGTTCGTGAATACTTCCGTACAGAAGTAGTTGGCGAAGAAGGTAATGCAATGCTCGATCTACTTGAGCAAGAAATTGCTGAGCATGAGTAGTAAGAGATAATCAAACATCTCAAAGGGAGATCCCCTTTGAGATGTTTTTTTATGTAAATTTCATGGGTTTTTTTCAATAAAATTGAAACTTTTTCATTGCTTAGCTCGTCTTATATTATAAGAGAGAAAAGGAGTGAGAAAATGAACAAGCACATTTTCACGTTACTCTTGCTTCTACTAAGCCTGAGTGGCTGTTTTAATCAGGTTCGTGAGCAAGAAGCAATCGCTCAGTATGATTTGTTTTTAGAAAATGTTCATGAATTATTTGGTTATCACACAATTGAGGACGGGTTGTTTTATAATGAATTTTATCACACGAAGGAGTCCATTCGTTCACATCTTTCTGAATTTATGACTGATGAAGGAGTATCCTGGTTTTTGAATGAGTTTTATATGTTGAAAGACGGTCGCTATGTATATGCTGAGAAAGTGCAAAACTACCTTAACGGGGAAGGTAGCAGCAATTTTTACGATGTGATGAAAAATTCAGTTTTTAATCCAGGGTTACGGATGATTGTGGAAGAAGACATTAAGATAAATGATCTTGACGGAGAGATCGAAATGAAGATGGAGGATGCTCCTATACAATTTTATCAACAAGGTAGTACTTATGGAGAGAGTGAGTTTGGGGAGTTAGGTTATCCATCCACTGATTACATTAGTGTAAGAGTGGTGATGGTGAAGGATGATGAAACCTATCGTATTAGTTATCTAGAGGTACAATCATAACAAAATATTAGAGGCTGGGACATAAGTGTTTGAGCTAACAAAAAAACGAAATGAAGGGTATGGTGTAAGGAAGCCGCTCCTGGAATATACTTCGCTTTTCGCAGGAAGTAGGTGACCTTCTCGTTTTTTTAGAAGTAACTGGAAAATCAGGAGGTGAAAAGTAGAATATCATTAAACTTTCAGGCCGCCAAGTCTTGGGAAGCTATTGGCTGTAAAAAATCGCTTCGAACACGCTACCGGGATGGGGGGCACACACCCGCCGGAGGGCGTGGAACTAACCGGCTGTGCCGGTGGATTTCCACCTTGCCCTTTCTATCCTGCAGGAGTCGGCCCACCCATCCGTCCGCTTAGATGAAAGGGGAGCTCGAATTTCTCTGTTCTTAAAAATGAATATCAAGAGAATATTAAAACTAAATGTGCTATTACAATTTGCGTAGTTGATCTCAAACGAAACATGAACCTGAAAAAGAAAAAATAAAGGAGGCTGGGACATAACTAAAGTGTCTAACTGAAATACCGAACAAAGCAATCATGTAGCGGATGAAATATACGTAGACTCCTGCGGGATCAAAAAGCCAAGGGTGAGACCCCGCAGGCGTAGACGAGGAGGCTCACCGGCTTCCCGCGGAAAGCGTAGTATATTTCAGGAGCGGCTTATGTCCGCCAACTACCATTGTTCTGGTTTTCTATTAGTTAAATCACTTTTGTCCCAGCCTCTTCTATTGTTTTACCCCAACAGAATCCAAAGTTACGTATATCGCTGGCCTCAGTGACTCTGCGGTTTCTAAGCTTTTTGCTTTTGCAGCGGAGGAGTATACATATCTTGCATCCGCTATGGATTAATTTCTTTGGAACTTTAGTCAGATAGTTATATCTCAGTCTCTTTAGTGATTCGTAGACTATGCTATCTTCTGATTGGGTGATGATTTGGAAGTTTGGACAATATGATAGATTTTTGTCGCTAAAATAGCAGCGAAAAAGGTTAAGATGATATCTTTTACGAGTGGTGCGGCCATCCAACCCCAAACAACACGGTAGCTGACAGCGTCAGACCCAGCAAGGAATTGAGTAGCGTAATACATATAATGTGTACCAAACACATAGTTTATTAATAGACCAACGAAGCAAGCTATTAAAAATGTATTTAGGTTCTTTTTCTGACGTTTTTCAATAATAAGTCCAGTTACATATGCCAAAATAACAAAGGACAGTAAAAATCCGAAAGTTGGCTGGAGAAATGTCCCGAGTCCCCCTTTAAACTGAGCAAATACCGGAAACCCAACAAGACCTGTGATCAAGTAAATAATCATAGCAAGTGCTCCAAGTCGTTTACCGAGAAGAGCTCCTGCTAAAATTGAGAAAAAGGTTTGGAGCGTAATAGGTACAAGTCCAATAACAAGAAAAGATGTAAAGTTAGCTCCGATTGGCATTAATGCAGCAAACATTGCTACTAGTACGAGCTGCTTTGTTTGAATCGTGGAGTTAGTCAATAGGTTCACCTCATAAATTAGTATTTATTAGTAGAATAGTCGTATTACTAATCATTGTCAACACAAAAACATAGTTTGGTTTACAATAAAGGTACTCCATTTTGTTTTGTTTTTGTCTATGTATCTTTGTTATAATGTAAAAGATTGTTATTTTAGGGAGGCTGATCATATGGTTGAACGTCCAGCTGGTTTTTGGATTCGTGTCGGTGCACGAATACTGGACAGCATTTTTATCACGTTTGTCTTTTTTATTGTCTTTTTAATCATTCCTGTTTCGGGAAGTGAAGTTGAGGTCTTTCCAGAAATGACTCAGCAGGACCTTATTATTAATTCTATTCAAGGAATCGGAGAACTTCTGTATGGGCTGATTGTTCCAGTCCTATGGGCTGGTTATACGGTTGGTAAGCGTATTTGTGGGATCCGGATTGTGAAGGTAGATGGTAGTAACGTTGGCTTTGGAACGATGCTTATTCGTTCAGTAGTTGGAATATTTGTTTACACAATTACTCTCGGAATCGCCTTTATTGTCAGTGTTTTTATGGTTGCGTTTCGAAAAGATAAACGAAGTATACATGACATGCTTGCAAGAACGTATGTTACATACAATAAGCCTGCTGAGGATTCGCCATATCAACAGTAATAGTAGATATGAATGAACTGGGGTAAATGAAAAAGGGCACTAAGAAAGGTATGCTTTTACCTTCTTAGTGCCCTTGGACATTTTTGAGGTTAATTTGATTTGTTCAGCTGAATAAGGATGAATCAACCTCTCATATGTTACGGCTTACTTAACGGCTTCTTTTAATTGCTTACCTGCTTTGAAGGCTGGTGTTTTTGTTGCAGCGATATCAATCTCTTCACCAGTTTGTGGATTTCTTCCTTTTCTTGCTGCTCTTTCTCTTACCTCGAAGTTTCCAAAACCAATAAGTTGAATGGTTTCACCTTTTGCCAGTGTTTCTTCAATAATCTCAAAGACTGTATTAACTGCAAGCCCTGCATCTTTTTTTGAAAGTTCGGAACGCTCTGCAACTGCTTGTACTAATTCTGTTTTGTTCATTGTTCAATCATCTCCTCATATCGTTGGTAAAGCGTGTTTCTTGCTACCATCATCACCAATTTTCTATAATTTATACACGTTTTCGAAATCATTTTACTAACTTGTAGGTTTATTATTGTTTTTGCTTTTATGAAGATATAATGTTGCGTTTAATTCACCGCCAATAACTAAAATCAAACCAGTTAAGAAAAACCAGAGCATTAAAATGATAACCCCTCCGAGACTTCCGTAAGTTGCAGTGAAATTTCCAAAGTTACTTACATATGTGGAGAAGGCAAACGAGATAATTTGCCAGCCTATTGTAGCAACAACAGCCCCAACAATTACTTGAGATAACTTCAATTTAATATTAGGACCGATCCAGTAGAGTAACATTAGCACTAACGTCATTAAGCCAATTCCGATAATCCATCTAAGTATGTTTAGAATTACTGCGATGTCATGAGGGAGTAGTGAAAAGCGTTCAAGACCAGTAATAATTAAATTACCGAATACAGGTAATAGGAGTGTTGCGACAATGACAATAATCATGCCAATTGTTAGTAAAATTGAAAGTCCACGAAGTCTCAGGAAGCCTCTAGTCTCCTCAATATTATAAGAGCGATTAACAGCACGTATTAAGGCATTCATACCATTTGATGCCGACCATAATGTCGCCAAGATCCCGAAGGAAAGGAGTCCACCCTGAGGTTCGTTGATTACTTCTAGTATGGTAGTTGACAGTAGTTCTGCAAGGTTTTCTGGAACATAGTCGTTAATGAAGGAGTAGATCATGTCTACATCCAAATTAAAATATGGAATTAATGCTAGCATGAAAATTAAAAGTGGGAAAATTGATAACATAAAATAGTAAGCAAGTGTAGCAGCCCAATCAAGAATTGGATCTGTTTTTAATTGTTTAAAAAAAATACGTGTAAATGATTTCATTGTTTTCTCCTTTACTTGTTTTACTGTTGATCTTCTTTCCCTTCTTTTAGATCATTAAAACTTATGTATAATAGTATGTGGAAGGGGAGTAGAGAAAATGTATAAAGCAAAAGAGCCTATGTTTCTGTGGCTTTTGTTAATCTTACTAGCAATGGTCTATGGATCAATGCTAGATCATTCATATCAATGGTTTGCTTATGGTGTGGTATTCGTACTTCTTCTTGTAATTACAACCTCTTATAAGTTTATTCCTGAGCAGCAACAATTAACCTATCGAATTGTTATTTTAGGAAAAACAATTGTAAATCGTGTGCTAAGGGCTGAGGATATTAAGAAAATAACAGTCATTGCTATCGGTAGTCGAACAATTGTCTTGATCTATCCGAAATCTGGGATGAGAATTAAACTTCATCGCTTTGGACCTGATGGTTTAGAATCTGAGATAAGAGTGTTTGCTACTGCCCATCAGATCCCGGTCGAAGAACAAGGGAAATAATGTCCCAAACAATGGGTTTAGACAGATAGAATGAACTCTTGTATACTATTAGGAAGTACTAGAAAAGTAAGAATGGGGAGTGGTTTTTATGCCAACTGTGGAAAGCTTTGAATTAGACCATACGATTGTAAAGGCACCATTCGTTCGACCTTGTGGAACGATTCCTGTAGGTTCTGACGGTGAAGTTAATAAATTTGATATTCGTTTTTTTCAACCAAATAAGCAGGCGATGAAACCAGATGTTATTCATACAATGGAGCATCTACTTGCATTAAATATTCGTCATTTTGCTGAAGACTATGACCATTTCGATGTCATTGATTTGTCTCCAATGGGCTGTCAGACTGGTTTTTATTTGATCATGAGTGGGACACCAACAGTCGATGAGATTATTGATGTACTAGAAAAAACAATGAAGTACTCACTTGACATTACTGATGTACCTGCTGCTACAGAAAAGCAATGCGGCCAAGCGAAGCTTCATGACTTAGAAGGTGCAAAAAGGTTAATGAAGTACTGGCTTGAGCATGATAAAGAAACATTAAAGCAAATATTCGCTTAAAGTTAGAGGTCTTAATTGTTAGCATTCGCTAATGATTAAGACCTCTCTTACTTTCATTTGAATAGTTCAGTGGATGGGCGAATATCGGCTTTTAAGACTTTCTTCATTGTTTGTAGCGATTGATCGTTAATGTCAACTGTCTCCGAGGCAATACAATCTGATGGGATGATAAGCTTATATTCTCTCATATATGCATCATTTGCAGTGAACAAGACACACATGTTTCCAGTTACACCTGTTAGAATTAATGTATCAACCTTTAAATGAGTAAGTAATAAATCAAGTGGTGTCGCAAAAAATCCCGAGAATTGCGGTTTTAGAATAAAGTAATCCTCCTTATTAGGACACATCATTTTAGCAATGGGTTGACCAAGGACAGGTTGTTCAACACAGTGAGAAACAAGATGCCTGAAATCAGATTGCCATTTCCCGTAATTATCATTAACATAAATGATCGGAATATTTTTAGCTTTGAGCTTCTCCTTTAAGATGGAAATTTGTTTACCTGCTTCGAGTGCAAATGGGTAGAGCTCTTTACCAGTAGAAAATTCAAAATCGTTGATCATATCAATCACTAAGAGTGCATATCGTGAATCTGATAAAGGCATGATAGGTATCATTCCTTTCGGGTTGAAAAATAGTGTAGAAAAGTAGCCTTTTTTTACTAAGAAAATTCAATTAAATTTCGTCTGATATGTTATGATGAACAAAATAAACAGATACCATACGTGTTTTTAAAGCGGAAGGGGATAGAGAGATGAATGATAAGATGATTGAAATTCTGCAAGTGATTGAAAGCAATGGGCGAATTCCTCTACCGACCCTTGCGAAAATGGTTGATATGACCGAAGATGAGGTAACGTCCATACTAAAAAAATTAGAGAATGACAAGATTATTCTTAGTTATTCAGCAGTGATTGATTGGAGTAAGGTTGAAAAGCAAGAGGGAGTAACTGCAGTGATTGATGTAAAAGTAACTCCTCAGCGTGGAGTTGGTTTCGACCAAGTAGCTGAACGAATCTATAGATTTCCTGAAGTGAAAGCATTATATCTCATGTCTGGGGCTTATGATCTATCTGTTGTGATTGAAGGGAATACAATGTCTGAAATTTCACGCTTTGTTTCAGAAAAGCTTTCAACAATTGATACGGTTATCTCAACAACGACACATTTTCAGTTGAAAAAGTATAAGCATGACGGTGTTGTGTTTGATCAAGGAGAAGAAGACCGTCGCATTGTGGTGACACCATGATTTCACAAACTAAGCAAAATTCTAGATTATCCAAGCGTGTACAATCAATTAAACCATCAGGAATTCGTCGTTTTTTTGATTTGGCCTCAAAGATGGAAAATATCATCTCTCTTGGTGTTGGGGAGCCTGATTTTATTACACCATGGAATACCCGGGAGGCGAGCATTTCCTCGCTTGAAAGAGGGTTTACTGCTTATTCAGCGAATGCGGGGTTGCTTGAATTACGTCGAGAAATTTCGTTATATATGGATAAGCGTTTCGCTGTTCAATATGATCCTGAAACCGAAGTACTTGTCACAGTAGGTGCAAGTGAGGCAATTGATATTGGTATGAGGGCAATTCTTGATGAAGGCGATGAAGTCATTGTCGTTGAACCGAGCTTTGTTTCCTATGCACCTCTAGTTGAAATGGCAGGCGGAGTGCCTGTTTCGGTCGGAACATCGATTGAAAATGATTTCAAGGTGTCCGCATCGGCAATTGAAAAAGCAATTACAAATCGAACAAAAGCGATTATGCTCTGTTTTCCTAATAATCCTACAGGCTCAACGATGAATCATAAAGAGCTTCAAGATCTTGTCTCTGTGATTGAACGTCATGATCTTCTCGTTTTTTCTGATGAAATTTATGCGGAGTTAACATATGATGAAAAGCATGTTAGCTTTGCTTCGTTACCGAAAATGAGGGATAGAACGATATTAATTCAAGGATTCTCAAAAGCGTTTGCGATGACGGGATGGCGATTAGGATTCGTAATGGCACCACCAGATTTGTTAGCGGCAATGCTAAAGATTCATCAATATAGCCTAATGTGTGCACCGACCATGGCACAATATGGGGCTCTTGAAGCATTAAGAAGTGGCTTAGATGAAGTGGAACGTATGAAACAGTCCTATAAACAACGTCGAAACTATATCGTGAAGTCATTTGCAGAAATTGGCTTAACATGCCATACTCCAGGTGGGGCATTCTATGCGTTTCCATCAATTGAAAGAACGGGCTTATCATCTGAACAATTTGCAGAAAAGCTTCTGTTAGAAGAAAGAGTAGCTGTTGTTCCTGGTTCGGTTTTTGGTCAGGGTGGGGAAGGGCATATTCGTTGTTCCTATGCGACCTCAATGGATAACTTAGAACAATCAATTGAAAGGATTTCAAGATTATTGAAATCATTTTAATGGGGATAATAATAAGGGTGTCTCAAAACCAATACCTTTTGAGACACCCTTTGTAATGTTCAATCTAACTTAATACAAAAAAGAGTGTCCCAAACAGCGTTGGGACACTTAAATAATTTATCTCGTAGGGGGATACGATTGTAATACCCATTATGGACAAATGTTTTGAAACTATACATAAATTTTAGAAAAAAATTAAAATTTGTTTTCATTTGAAAAAAAAGATAAGATTTCAAGCATAGAAGATTTTGAAGGAAGAGGGATAGTATGAATGATTCTTTTACGTTCGACCAATTGCCAACTACACTAGCAACTGTATTAGCAGAACAGGGGCTTACCGAACCAACGGATATACAAAAGAAAATGATTCCAGAAGCATTAAATGGCCAGAGTATTATTGCACGATCACAAACAGGAACAGGGAAAACATTAGCCTTTTTATTGCCTGCTCTTGCAAAGGTTGATCCGGAGAAAAAAGGATTACAAGTCATGATTCTCGCACCAACACAGGAACTAGCAATGCAGGTTGTCGAGGTGGCAAAAGGGTTAACAAAAAATGCACCAATTGAAATTGGTTCTTTTATCGGTGGGGCTAATGTAAAGCGTCAAATTGAAAAATTGAAAAAACAGAAGCCGCAGCTTGCAATTGGAACACCTGGACGAATGTTAGAACTAATTGAATTAAAGAAGCTGAAACTTCATGAGGTGTCAGTAGTCGCTGTAGATGAGGCTGATCGAATGATGGCTGAACAATCTTCATGGGAAGCGACGATGCAAATTGCTAAAAGAGCTGGACGAGATACACAGTATTTATTTGTTTCAGCGACAATTCCTCCTAAGTTTGCTGATCAAGTTGCCGATGTTGCTCCTTTTGTCGTTGAAATGGCAGCAGAGGGTGGTGTCCTTCAAACGAAGAATGTTGATCATCTTTTTATCCGAGTCGAAACAAGAAATAAAATTGATACTGCTAGAAAGATCATTCATGCAGAGGAGATTAAACGTGGGATTGTTTTCGTTAATCAGTTGGACAAGTTGAACGAAACAGCAGAGAAGTTTTCTTATAGAGGGATTAAGTCGTTAGCTTTGTCGTCAGACCAATCAAAGCTTGAACGTGAAAAAGCATTACAACTATTTCGAAAGGGAGACATTCAAATTCTGATCGCAACCGATGTTGCAGCAAGAGGCTTGGATGTCGACGATGTTTCACATATTATTCAGTTGGATGCAGCAACAAGCCCAGATAGTTATGTTCATCGTGCTGGACGAACAGGGAGAATGGGGAAAAACGGAAGAGTCATTACATTAGTCGACCAAATTAACGAATATAAGCTTGTGAAATACAAAAGAGAGTTAAATATTTCGTTAGATGAGGTCGAATTGTCTCATGGGAAACTTGAAAAGAGATAAGTTTTTTTCTATTTCTAGCAATAGTTAATAAAAATAAGTTAAATGGGTAAGAAGCTTTTTTGCTTAAAGTGATATATTGTGTTAAAATTAAAAGGTTAAAAATTATCTAGGAGATGTATATGTATGTCAAATTATGAAGTAGGCACGATTGTAGAAGGAAAAGTTACAGGTATCAAGCCTTTTGGTGCGTTTGTAGCAATTGATGAAAAGAAACAAGGACTAGTCCATATCTCAGAAGTGGCACATGGCTTTGTTAAGGACATCAATGATGTACTTAAAGTCGGCGACGAAGTAAAGGTTAAAATCATGAATGTTGAGGAGGGTTCTGGTAAGATTTCACTTTCAATTCGTGCAACTCAGGAAGCACCTGAGCGTCCTGCACGTCCAGCTAGCAAACCACGTCCAGCTGGTGGTGGCGGCGGTAACTTCAATAACCGTAAGCCTGCACAACAAAAAGCTCCACAGCAAGGATTCAACACGTTAGAAGATAAGCTTAAAGAGTGGTTGAAGCAATCTAACGAAATTCAAGCTGATCTTAACAAGAGAGCGAAGAAGTAAGAATAAGAACAGGGGCGGAAGCGCCCCTGTTTTTTCTTTTCTTAAAAAAGGATCTGATTCGTTTCGAATCAGATCCTTTCCTTTTTATTAACGCTGTGGTTCAGGGGCTCTCTCAAGCTCCTCACTTGGTTTGAAAAGAATGGAGATACAGTATAGACCAGCTAAACCAACAAGGGCATAAATTACGCGTGAGAATGCTGCTGCTTGACCACCGAAGATAGCCGCAACTAGATCAAAACGGAAGAAACCAATTAGGCCCCAGTTGATCGCACCAATTATCGCAAGAACTAATGCTGTACGTTGAATACCGCTCACATCATTCACCTCCAACATTTGTAATGTACACAACAAAATGAAATGCCGTGTCTCACTGTATAGAATAAGGAGTTAACCGAAATTTATTCGTGATCACAAGTGTCAATCGTTTACAATTGATATGAATTTGGCGATAATGGTGATGAAAGAAAGGGAGGAATCGAAAATGAATCCATTTGTATTTCATAATCCAACAAAGTTGATTTTTGGTAAAGGCCAAAATGAGCAATTAGCAGATCAAGTGAAGCAGTATGCTAAGCACGTATTACTCGTGTATGGTGGAGGCAGTATTAAAAAGAATGGGCTATACGACTTTGTCCTAACCCAATTAAAAGAGGCTGGAGTTAAGATTACTGAACTTGCTGGCGTTGAGCCTAATCCGCGTCTTACTACAGTACATAAAGGAATCCAACTGTGCAAAGAGGAAGAAATCGATCTTGTATTAGCAGTTGGTGGTGGCAGTGTTATCGATGCGTCAAAAGCAATCGCAGTCGGAGCTAAGTTCGATGGTGATATTTGGGATATTATTAAAAAGAAGCAGCAACCAACTGGGGCTCTTCCACTTGGAACAGTTCTCACGCTTGCAGCAACTGGTTCTGAGATGAATGCTGGTTCTGTTATTACTAACTGGGAGACGAATGAGAAGTTAGGTTGGGGTAGTCCTTTCTCTTTTCCTACATTTTCCATTCTAGATCCGGCAAATACGGTAAGTGTTCCAAGAGATCAAACGGTATATGGGATTGTTGATATGATGAGTCATGTCATTGAAGCCTATTTCCACAAATCTGAAAACACAGAGCTTCAAGACCGAATGATGGAATCCATCCTTTTGACTGTAATGGAAGCAGGTCCAAAGCTTCTTGATGATCTTGAAAATGAAGACCTTCGTGAAACGATTCTATATTGTGGAACAATGGCATTAAATGGTGTGACACAAATGGGCTTGCATGGCGACTGGGCAACGCATAATATTGAGCATGCTGTTTCAGCAGTATATGATATTCCACATGCAGGAGGACTAGCAATTCTCTTTCCACATACATTACGCTATGCATTAGATGAGAAAATAAGCAGACACGTCAAATTAGCGACAAGAGTATTAGGTGTTGATCCAACTGGGAAATCGGATAAGGAAGTTGCACTTGAAGGAATTGAAAAGCTTTCAGCATTCTGGACATCTCTTGGAGCACCAAATCGCTTAGTCGACTATGATATTGATAACAGCCAAATTGATCGCATGGCAGAGCTTGCTTCAAATCGTGGACCATTTGGAAACTTTAAGAAACTCGACGAGGCAGATGTACGTGAAATTTTAAAGGCTGCACTTTAAAAACTTGAGGCTGTCTAAAAAATAAAAAATAGTAGTAGTAAATGGCACTGTTTGCTACGAGCCATGAGAGGAGAGAAGCGCTTCTCTCATGGCTTTTAATACATTTTTATAATCAACCATTGCTTAAAGTTCTGTCCGAAAATTTCGACAATAACTTTTAAAACAACCCCTTTTTTCGTTAATAGCTTGATTCTTCGGCTTTCATTCGATAAAGTGAAAAAGAGAGAATAAATTTTAGGAGGATTATAGAAAATGACTAAAGTACAATTTGATTATTCAAAAGCACTTACTTTCTTCAATCAACATGAAATTGATTATCTACAGGGTGCTGTAAAAGAAGCTCATGAAGCATTACATAATGGAACTGGGGCAGGAAGCGACTATCTAGGATGGATCGACCTACCGAAAAATTATGATAAAGAAGAATTTGCACGTATTCAAGCATCAGCTGAAAAGATCAAAAATGATACGGATGTATTACTAGTAATTGGTATCGGTGGTTCTTATTTAGGTGCACGTGCGGCTCTTGAAGCACTAAATGATTCCTTCTACAATATTCAATCAAAAGAAGCTCGTAAAACACCACAAATTTTCTTTGTTGGACAAAATATTAGCTCAACCTATGTAAAGGACTTACTTGCACTGATCGAAGGCAAGGATGTATCTGTTAATGTTATTTCAAAGTCTGGAACAACAACAGAACCTGCGATTGCATTCCGTATCTTCCGTGACTACCTTGAAAAGAAATATGGACAAGAAGAAGCACGCAAGCGTATTTATGCAACTACAGACCGTGAAAAGGGTGCTCTTAAGACGCTAGCAAATGAAGAAGGCTATGAGACGTTCGTTGTTCCTGATGATGTTGGTGGACGTTACTCTGTGTTAACTGCTGTTGGTCTATTACCAATTGCAGTAAGTGGATTAGACATTGAAGCAATGATGAAAGGTGCAGCAGATGCGAGTGAAGATTTCAACAATCCGAATCTTGCAGAAAATGAAGCGTACCAATATGCTGCTGTCCGTAATGCACTTTATAACAAAGGTAAAACAATTGAACTTATGGTCAATTATGAGCCATCATTGCATTTTGTTTCTGAATGGTGGAAGCAATTATACGGTGAAAGTGAAGGGAAAGATGGAAAAGGAATTTTCCCAGCATCTGTCGACTTCTCAACAGATCTTCATTCAATGGGACAATACGTTCAAGATGGACGTCGTGATCTATTTGAAACTGTCATTCAAGTGGACAAGGTCCGTGAAGAAGTGAAAATTGAGGAAGCTTCTAGTGACTTAGATGGATTAAACTATCTAGCTGGTGAAACAATGGACTTCGTTAACAAAAAGGCATTCCAAGGTACATTACTTGCACATACTGATGGCGGGGTTCCGAATTTAATTGTGACGGTTCCAGAATTGAATGAATACCACTTCGGCTATCTTGTCTATTTCTTCGAGAAGGCTTGCGGAATTAGTGGGTATTTACTTGGTGTTAATCCATTTGATCAACCGGGAGTAGAAGCATATAAGACAAATATGTTCGCATTGCTTGGTAAGCCTGGATTCGAAAAAGAGAAGGAAGAGCTTGAAGCTCGTTTAAAATAAACTGATGTAGATGCTTAAAAGTCATTAGGACTTTTAAGCATCTTTTTTTCATAGCGATCATTAATCCAGGGAACGATAAGAGCAAGATAACCTTGGAAGGGATTGGTGACTATATGATTGCTGTTCAATCAAAAATTGAGGGAAAACAATTTAATTTAAAGGTCTTAGAAGATAAATTGAAACCATTAGGCTATAGCATTGGTGGTGGATGGGAGTATGATCATGGTTGCTTTGATTACAAAATCGACCAGGGAGATCAGCAAGGCTACACTTTTTTACGTGTCCCATTTAGGGCAGTAGATGGAGAATTGGATCAACGTGGGGTATCTGTTGAAATTGGCCAGCCCTATTTACTAAATCATAAATATCAAGAAGGCTTAGATGATAATCCTGATGTTTTTAATGGACTAATAAGCATGAATATAAATAGTTCATTTAATCAATTTACAGAGCCAGTTGAGAAGGATGGCTCTATTGATTCAAAATATATACCGACAGCACAAAGCTTAATTCAAGAATTGGAAATGACTTTGTTATCATAAATGATTTCAAACAAAGGCCATTGGAAAAAGGTTAAAACCTTCCAACGGCCTTTAGCTTAAATTAAGAATTTTTTTATAGTCCGTCATCCTCAAAACGTTTTAAATCATTTTTATGACCAATCACAATAAGGATATCATTTTGTTCAATAACGTCATCCGGGTATGGAGAGATATTCATTTCCTCCCCACGTTTGATTGCTAAAATAGTACAGCCATATTTTGCACGAATATCTAATGCAATGATCGATTGGTTAGCAATTTTATTTGTTGCAATCAGTTCGACAATACTGTATTCACTAGACAGTTCAATATAATCAATAATTTTTTCAGAGGTTAAATGCTGAGCAATGCGGATCCCCATATCATATTCAGGATGAATAATCCGGTCAGCCCCAATTTTATCAAGCACTTTGTGATGGTACGTGTTCTGGGCTTTTACCCATACTTGAGGCACTTCTAGTTCTTTTAATAACAATGTGCACAGAATACTAGATTGAATGTTATCTCCAATCGCAACAACAACATGTTCGAAATTACGAAGTCCTAGATTCTTTAAGACTTTCTCATCTGTTGCATCAGCAATGACTGCATGTGTTGATGAACTAACAAATTCATTAACTTTATCCTCGTTTGTATCAATCGCTAATACTTCATGTCCCATTCGATATAGCTCTTTACAAACAGAACTGCCAAATCGACCTAAACCAATAACTGCAAATTGTTTTTTCATAAAAGACTCCTTCAGTTTTCAGAGAGTGCGGATTACTATGGCTAATTTACTCCTTTTGTTTACGTTAGTCAATGGTTAAGATATCACCTTTTTATACGTTTTTTCATCACAAATAATATATAATTTTGCATCAACAGGGATTCGGTCATTTAGTCGTCGGATAATCGAAAGATCTTCGTGATCGGCTATAAGATTAGCTCCTTGGGTCTTTAGTGCAGTGAAGGCATCATCGTAAATAACCCAATCCGGTCTCTTCGGGATTTCCCATATATCATCGCCACGATGGCGAGTCAGTAACTGCATAAACAATCTAGTTGACCCGTTATAGATCGCTGACTGTGCCATTAATTCAGAGAAAACTTCATTCGAAACGATAAATTCGTCGACATTTGCATGCTTGAAATTTGGAATATGCTTTTCTTTTAAGATTTCTGCAATCGTGTAGATGGGGTGATTATTCTCGCTTGCATAATTTTCAATTGCTGAAGCGATTAATAACGTCTTCCCATCGGCTTCGATCGCATCATTTATCGGCTCTGCTGCGAAAATGCAAACAGAGGTCGCCTGAAGAATATTCGCTTTTTTCAAGGTGTCAGGCGTTGTCGGATCACCCTGAATATAGTGCACACGAGCATGAATATAGGGAGAGGTTGATTGCTTGTCAATAATAACAATATCGCTATGCTCTTTAGCGATTAAGAGCTCCTGGGTCGTTTTCTTCGCTTTGGACGACCAACCAACAACAATAAAATGATCTTTTCCGTTGTAACTCAAACGACCTTCCTCCTTTAATTTATGATACGTACTAAAAGAGTCGACAATTTTCCCGATCAAAACCCCGACAATAGCAATACCGACTAAATATAAAATGATACCAAAAATTCTCCCTGCCACCGTCACAGGAGCATAATCACCGAAACCTACTGTTGTTACGGTTGTCATTACCCACCAAAAACCAATAAAAAGTGTTGGGAATGTTTCTGGTTCTATTAGATGAATAATGAGAGAACTTATTACGAAGATGAATATTGCAGCAAGGATTAATGTGTAATTTCGTATTCTTACAACTTTCTGGATGACCTCAAACATAGGAAAACCCCCAATCTCTTTCGCTACTCAGTATAGCCATTCTATTGCCTGATCAATCTTAATTCTGGTAAGATAGCATGAAGAAATAAGACTGGAGATAAAAGAATGTCAATTATTATTTTTGCTTTTTCTATTTTCTGTGGTTGGTTAATTTTTGACGTAGTGAAGCACCGAAAGCTAAATATTAAAATGATTCTAAGCTCTTTCGTTATTAGCGTCATTGCTGGTGTGGCTTGGTGGCTGCTTGACCTTATTTTATAATGACGGAAGGACTTGCAGCTTTCCAAAGGAAATCGTATAATAGAACTTGTCATCAGTTAAGATTGATTATGGTTTCAGGTGATTTATATTAAATCGGGGCCATAGCTCAGCTGGGAGAGCGTCGCGCTGGCAGTGCGAAGGTCAGGGGTTCGAGCCCCCTTGGCTCCACCAACCATAAGGGTTTTAACGTATTTTCTATTTTCTAGAAATACGTTTTTTTATTTGTGGAGTAAATTGAAATGGTTACATAAAAAGTGAATTGCACATTGTGATCACATATTTTGAATAGATCCTTTTTTACTACCTTGTTGTAAAACGATGATCCAAAGTTATTGGCTATTTCCTCTTGAAAATTAGGTATTATGTGTGCGTATGTCTCTATGAGGGTTCGTACGTCATGGCCAAGTCCTTCGGCAACGGTTTAGGATTAGCACTGTTCATATTCATAGCTTCTGTGTTTAACTAAGTACCTCTGCAGGTGGAGTGTTGGAACATGAAATTAATGGGTGAGGAACAAGGGGTAAAACCTTTTATTTTAGTAAAGTATTAGCTTCCAGTAGTTGCTGTCACAGAAATGATCCAAGCGACTACATAAGCGACTTTTCGTTCCGTTTCTTCACTTCTATAATGAAAATAGAGGTACTAGGATTTTCCTAATACCTCTATTATTTTGATTTAATTCTGATTTAATTTAAAGAACATTCTTGCTGCTATAATAAAACAAATAATACTTAAAGCATACAAAAGTAAAGATCCTAAATTCATCATACCTACAGCAGTTAACAAGGAAAATACTCCAAGGAATACAAGAGCAGGTACTAATCCTTTGTTATCTTTTTTTGACTGCTTACTTTTAATATACATAATTAGTATTAATACCGCTGATAGAGTCAATGTAGTAAGAGAAACATAGTTATACCACTCCATACTATCCCCTCGTATTTCTATTGTGAATTTATTAAATGATCTGCTGCACAAGCAGCAAGACAAACTGAGCTAAATCCTAAAGCGGCTCCAAGACACATTAAGCAACCTGTTTTGCATGCAGTAGCTACCATTAAACCCACAGTGACAGGAAACAGGAATTCCCATCCATTCTGAGAAGCTAGCCCACGATAAAAGTTATACACCTCCGTTATTTCGATTTTCCTGATATTCTTTTGCAATAATAAATGACTCATCAGTTAATTACTTTGAGGTGTCACGTGTGATAGATAGAATTACTAGTTCGAGTGTCATTCAATTAAGTGGAGTTAAATAGGTAAATAAAGCTTGTTAAATATAAGTATACTGTATCAAGAGTTTAGAGGGTAACAAAAGCATTGAGAAATTTAGTTATGAAAAGGGAGAATGTACAGTACTTCTAAAAAGGGGTCGGGACAAATATGAGGATGGGAAATAAGTAAAGTGTCTAGCTGAAACACCGAACAAAGCAATCACGTAGCGGATGAAATATACGTAGACTCCTGCGGGATGATAAAGAGGCCACTGAAAAAGTCCCTTTGGGCAGGTTCGAGGAAGCAGCAATGGCTCCACACGTTGCACGCCTTCTATGAGAAACCCACTCATAGCAGGCTTAAGACAATGCAACGGTTTCGCTCATTGCTTAAAAGGCCACTAAAGAAAGGTGAAGATCACACCTTTTTCAGTGGCCTCATGATAAAGCCAAGGATGAGACCCCACAGGCGTAGCGTGATGCGGCTCAGCGGCTTCCCGCGGAAAGCGTAGTATATTTCAGTAGCGGTTAACGTCCACCAACTACCATTGTTCGGATTTTCTATTAGTTAAATCACTTTTGTCCCAACCTCTTTAATTATATCCCGGCCTCTTTTTAATGCCTAGACATTTCTCTGAATAGAGGCAAGTGTACTAAAGTGTGGTTTGAGAGAAGAATAGAGTTCTCGGTACACTTTATACAGCTCGCTGTATGTGTTGTGGTTCACACTATTTGGTTTGTATGTTTGATTCATTGGAATTGAATCTTTGATAGCCGCTAGAGATGGTACCTCATTTAATGCATACAACCCGAACCAGGCTGCACCCCAGGCTGAACTTTGATGACTAACGGGTACTTGAATCTCTTGTCCGAATATATCTGATAAGATCTGTAGCCATAATGAAGAACGGGCAAATCCTCCACTTGCAAAAAGATTAACAGGTTTGCCGGCCAATCGTTCCAATGTTTCACCGATGCTGAAAAGACTATAAATGACTCCCTCTAAGCCAGCTCGAATCATGTGAGGCTTTTGATGAGTGAGGGTTAGTCCAATATAACTCCCACGTGCATCGGCATCCCAGTAAGGGGCTCTTTCTCCATTTAGAAACGGTAGAAACAGAAGACCCTCTGATCCAGGATTTACGTTTTGAGCAAGGGTTGTCAGGAGGTCATAAGCATTTCCTCCAGAATCGAATGCCTGTTGAATTTCTACTTCACCTAGGACATTTTTCAACCATTGAAAAACAATCCCACCGTTATTTGTTGGGCCTCCCATGATCCATAATTCTTTTGTCACTCCATAACAAAATACCTCTTGTAGAGAATCTGTTTGAGGCTTAGATGTCATTTGCCTAATCGCACCACTTGTGCCAATCGTAATGGCAACATCCCCAGGTTCAATTGCACCAATTCCCATATTTGCAAGAGGTCCGTCACTTGAACCAATTACGAATGGAAGATCATCTGGAAGTTGAAACTTTTCTGCTAAAGTAGATGTGAGTCCTTGGCAAATGGTTGTTGGTGGGACAGGTTCTGATAATTGCTCTTTTGTAATCCCGACTAGAGCAAGAGCTTCTTCCTCCCATTCAAATGTATGGATATTAAAAAAACCACTTGCTGAAGCAATCGCGTAGTCAACGATGTATTGATCAAACCATCTATAAATTAAAAATTCTTTAATAGAAATGAACTTTGCTGCTTTTAGATAGGGTTGATAATTTGTTTCTTTCATCCACATTAACTTACTTAATGGAGACATTGGATGAATAGGGGTACCAGTTTTTAAATAAATACGTTCACCAACTGTCTCCTTGATGTGATTGGCCTGTGTAGCACTTCTACCATCGGCCCAGGTGATAGATGGAGAGATGGGTTCATGTTGATTATTCATACAGATTAAAGAGTGCATGGCACTAGAAATACCTACACAAATAATCTCATTTTTGTTTATCCCGCTTTTTTCGATCGTACCTGAAATAGCGGCAATGGCAGCTTGTTCGATTTCGTACGGGTCTTGTTCAACCCATGAAGGGTTTGGGTGATAAACTGGGTATGCGTTTTCATTTTCAGCTACCACTAAACCATTTCTTTCAAACAACACAGCTTTCGCACTAGTTGTCCCAATATCTAAGCCAATTACATAATTTTTGGTAGTCATTATAATTATCCATCCTCTCGTCATTAAACACGTTTAAGAGAAATTATCATTCTAAAAAAAGACTGACTCAGAAGGTGTTGCACCTTTTGAGTCATTCACTGCATGAATTCACTACCCTGTAAACACTTCACCGTCAGGATAGCGAATGCTAGACTTTTGCGTTTTGGCTAATGAGAAGGCTAGTGTTAAAGGACCAATCCGACCAATGAACATTAACACGATGATGATTTCTTTTCCTAAAGATGTAAGGTCAGCAGTTAACCCCATAGACAATCCGACTGTACCAAATGCAGAAAAAACCTCGAAAATAATCATCAAAAATGGAGCGTTTTCTGTTATAGACAATGCAAAGATTGTTAGAAAGATAACCATTAAGCTCATAATTACAATCGCCAATGAACGAATGATAATTTGATTTTTGATCGTTCGGTTAAAAATCACTGTTTCGTTACGCCCTTTTAAAAATGTAATAACGGCCATAACAATGACAATAAAGGTTGTAAGCTTAATCCCACTCCCAGTTGATGCACTACCTGCACCAATAAACATCAATAGTAACATAAAAACAATCGAACCATCAGTCATGCTTCCGATATCTAATGAATTAAAGCCTGCTGTTCTAGTGGTAACTGCTTGGAAATAAGAAGCCCAAAGCTTGTCGTGGAAGTTCAGTGCTCCAAGTGTAGATGGATTAGAATATTCTAATGAGAAAATGACTAGCATTGCAACGGTATTAATGACGAAAGTTCCGATCAGCATCAATTTCGTATGCAATGATAATTGATGAAAATATTTTGTGCGCCATAAATCGGATAAGACAGTGAAGCCTATTCCTCCAAGTATAAATAGCAAAGAAATAACAATATTAACAACAGGGTCTCCAACATATCGCAT
The DNA here is from genome assembly GCF_017939705.1 of Halalkalibacter suaedae. Classification (GTDB taxonomy): domain Bacteria; phylum Bacillota; class Bacilli; order Bacillales; family Bacillaceae_D; genus Halalkalibacter; species Halalkalibacter suaedae. Next base: position 386,906 of record NZ_JAGKSQ010000001.1, on the reverse strand, counting down.
TAAATTATCTGGCCATAATGAAAAGCCCGCGTTATTAAATGAAGAAACAGCATGGAAAATACTCGTATAAATCCCATATCCCCATCCATACTCTGGAACCCAACGTATTGCAAGCAATATAACCGCAATCGCTTCAATTGAAAAAGCAAAAATAAATAAAATTTTAACTAGTCGTATCACCCCACCAATTGAAGTTTGATTAAGTGCCTCCTGCATCAAAATCCGTTCTTTTAATCCAATTTTCTTTCCTAAAACTACAATAATTAAAACTGCAAACGTCATTAAGCCAAGTCCACCTATTTGAATTAAGATCAAAATGACAATTTGGCCAAAAATAGTGAAAATCGTGCCAGTGTCAACAACAGCCAGACCAGTTACGGTTGTTGCAGATGTAGCTGTAAACAGAGCGTCTACCCAGCTAATTGGCTCGGTTGTTGAAAAAGGTAACATGAGCAAAACAGTGCCTAAAAGGATAGCAGTTAAAAAACTTATAGCCAAAATTTGTGGTGGAGACATTTGGATTTGCTTATGCAAGAATCCCTTTTTAATACTTGACATGATTCCGCTCTTTTCTTATTAGTAGTTTCTTCATCTGAAGTTCCTCCGATTTTGGAGTTTCCTAGTTTAATTGATTTGAATAGAATTTACTCCTGTTTATTTCAATTGTCAATAAGTCAATTTATCTCCTTCATAAACACTTAAATAACATCAATATAGAAGGGTTATTGTGGTATGAATCTACTTAAAAAAATGAAGAAATGAGACTATAGTATTGTTATAATAGGATGGTGCTAAATTGCAGTAGATTATCTTACATTTGTCAGAAGGGAGTGATACGAAATAAATGGTTTAGAACCGCTATTATTAAATATTCTTTTTCTTATTGTTTTTTTACTATTTATTCCTATTTTATATGAACTACATGCTCACAAATTCTCAACGAAAACGAAAAAATTGATCTATCTCCTCTCATCGGTACTAGCAATTATTAGCTGTATCTCTTTTCCGATTACAATTATGAATGGATATCTATTTGATCTAAGATTAGTCGCCTTAACTATTGGTGGATTATATGGGGGAATACCGGTAGCTATCTTATTGACGTTGGTAACAGTTGCTTTTCGGTTTATGATTGGAGGTTCGGGTGCCTTTGCAACGGTGATTGTTGTTACCATTTTACTAATTATCCTCAGTGGATTTACTGCTTATTTCAGTGAGTCTTCACTTAAGCGGAAAGTTTTAATTGGAAGTTGTCTTTCGGTTCTGGCTTTGATCATTGCCTTAGTAAATTCAACAATTATCTTTGGAGCTTCTTTTTCCAATTTATTCATTTTAATACATATCGTATTAACCCTTAGCATTTCAAGTTTAATCATCTATCTTTATGAAGTTTTTCAAGATAATTTGGTTATTAGTAAGAGGATTATAAAAGCTGAGAAGATGGAAGTTGTTAGTCATTTAGCATCCTCTGTCTCCCACGAAGTCCGTAATCCATTAACGGTTGTAAGAGGATTTCTGCAATTAATGCAGCAGCAAGACATCCCTTTAGATCAAAGAGAGAAATTTCTAGCAATTTCAATAAGTGAAATCGACCGAGCTAATGACATTATTCGCAATTATTTAACATTCGCCAAGCCATCTCCTGAAAATAATGAAGAAATTAATGTAAAAGAAGAGGTTGAAGCAATAATAGAAATCATCACACCACTAGCAAATATGAACGGAGTCGAAATAGTTAAACAAATCGACCATTTCATGATCTATGGCGAGAAACAAATGTTTCAGCAATGCTTAATTAATATTACGAAAAATTGCATTGAAGCAATGCCAGAAAAGGGAAAGCTAGTTATAAAAACAAAATCAGAGGAAAATGGACTGGTATTGGTTATTTCTGATAATGGGAAAGGCATGACAGAGGAGCAGCTATCTAGATTGGGTGAGCCTTATTTTACAACGAAGGGTAGAGAAGGGACCGGTTTAGGAATGCTTACTGTCATTAAGATAATTGAGTTACTTAATGGGAAATTAAACGTCACGAGCAAGGTGAATGAGGGTACGAATTTTTATATTCATTTACCAATATCAGAATCTCCTAAAACATTATAGATTTGTTTAGCTTCAGTAGAAATCTATATTTGAAACGAAAGTGAAAACAAGCCTAGGGCAAAACGAAAGTGTCTAACTGAGATACCGAACAAAGCAATTACGTAGCGGATGAAATATACGTAGACTCCTGCGGGATGAAAAAGCCAAGGGTGAGACCCCACAGGCGTAGCCGAGGAGGCTCACCGGCTTCCCGCGGAAAGCGAAGTATATTTCAGGAGCGGCTTACGTTCGCCAACAAACATTGCAGGATTTTCTATTAGTAAATTCATTTTTGTCCTAGTCTCTTTCAATTTAGCTGGATAGAATCAGAAAACTACATAAAAAGCACGTGATTGAGCCGAATATGCTTAAACCTACATATAGATATAGCTTCTTCCATTGCTTTTGTTGATAAAGCATGGCTGCTTCTACACTAAAGGAAGAAAATGTTGTGAAAGCACCAAAAAAGCCAAGCCCGAAAACTAAAAAGAAAGGATCTGTATATGTACCTCGGGGGATTTCTCCATAAAATTGACCATAGAATACTCCTAATCCTAATGAACCTAAAAGATTTACAGACAACATTGCGATAGGGATGAATGATATTGGCGATTTTTTCACAAGAGCTAAGCCGATTAGGTAGCGAGCAATCGCACCGATGGCTCCACCCATAGCGAGTAAAAAATAGTTCATTCTGTCCCCTCCTTTTTAATCAACCTTCTTTTAGCAATTAATGTTCCGACACTAAAACCAACTATCGCTAAAAGAATCCCGCCAAACATTGATAGCGATAGATAGATTGCCGAATGAATAGGTGAAAAGGCATTGAATAAGAATGTCGTATCTGCAGCGAGGGTAGACATTGTTGTAAACCCACCACATAACCCAACACCAAGTCCAAGCTTCACCCATTCTTTTGGTATATAAAAAGCAAACAGTGCTGTTAAAAAGCCTAATACGAAACTACCTGTAATATTTTCAATAAGGGTACCTAAAGGGTATCCTGTTTCCAATGTAGCTACATTTAGGGAATAACGACCAATGGTCCCAATAGAAGCACCGATTCCAATAGATAAGATGTTTTTTGATAATCCCCTCATAGAAAATTCCACCTTTCACTTACATGCTAAATTGTATCATTACTAATTAGGCTCCTTACATGAAATTTCACTTGTTCACGATAAATTTTTAGAGATGATTTTGATACTAATGCTCGGTCTAACAAACAAATGCCGTCCATATAGTAGTAAAAAAGGAGGGTGTTCTATGGCAATTAAACGCTGTGCTGATTGTGGTAGTTTAGACGTTACGGCAACTAATGGAAAGGAATGTCCATATTGTGAGTGTTTGCGGTGTGCCTCCTGTGTAGAGACCCAAGCAACGCTTTACTCATGGAATGGCTGTGCGAAATGTTGTCTTGATTACAGAAAATTAGTGCATCAGTGACTATGAAAAAAATTATGATCATACAAAAAAACAAGCTTTCTTCTAATGCTTGTTTTTTTGTATGATCTTTTAGTTTGTAACGACCGCAGCGTTAAATGATTAAGGTTCGCTTTACTTCCGTAAGATCCTGTCATTATAATGAACTTGAGTATAGAAGGTATCGGAACTGTGAAGAAGGTGGCGATGTAGGTGAGTCATTCAAATGTGACAGGAAGTTTCCAATGGATGAAAACAATAAATAAATCAAATATTTTAAATATGATTCGAACGTATGGTCCGATTTCAAGATCAGAAATAGCGAAAAAGACTAAATTAACCCCTCCGACAATCACAAATATTGTAAGTGAACTAATCGAGTCTAACCTAGTTCGAGAAAGTGAAATTGGAATTTCAAAGGGTGGGAGAAAGCCAATATTATTAACAATTAATGCTGAACATTCATTTATCATTGGGATTGATGTTGGTGGCCATCATGTACGAGCAATTATGGCAGACTTGAATGCTGAAATCGTTGTGCAGCATCGAACATCCTTACCTGATAATTTAACAAATGATTATCTACTTCAAGCACTAATAGAGGTTGTTCAAACGATAATAAATAAGGCGAATGTATCTAAAGAAAAAATTATAGGAATTGGTGTTGGGATGCACGGTATTGTTAATTATCAAGAAGGTATTGCCGTGTTTGCTCCTAATTTTCATTTAAGTGACGTTCCGATTAAGTCATTTTTAGAAGATGTCTTTCAACTACCAACTTATGTTGAAAATGATGCTAGGGCTTTGGCCTTAGGGGAAACATGGTTTGGTCATGGTCAAGGGATAGAGAATGTCGTGTGTGTTAATGTAGGGATTGGGATCGGTGCAGGGATTGTCATTAATAATAGGCTTTTTCACGGTCAACATAATATTGCTGGTGAAATTGGCCATATGATAGTGGATATTAATGGAGTGGAATGCTCATGCGGTAGTTATGGATGCTTACAAACAATGGCTGGTGGACGGTCGCTACGTGATAGAGTCATCAAAGAAATTTCACTTGGTAGAAAGACGCTTATTGTAAATAAAGTGAAGAACGATCTAACTAAAATTACGGGTGCTCTGATTCATGAGTGTGCAATTGAAGGCGATGCCTTGTCAACCGAGGTCCTTAAAGAAGTAGGAAGTTTTCTAGGGATAGGGGTGACTAATCTAATCAATCTAATTAATCCAACGAAAGTGATTATTGGTGGAGGGGTTTCTAAGGCAGAGAACTATATTTTGGAACCATTAAGTGCTGTTGTAAAACAGCGTGCCCTTACACCCAAGGCTAGAGAAACAGAGATTGTCTTATCAAAGCTAGGGGATAATGGAACCGTTATTGGAGCAGTTACTCTTGTCCTACAGAATGTATTTAGTCCGAACTTGGAAAAATGATCCATTAGACTCATTTATTTTTTAAGGAAGAAGACTTTCTTTCCTACAAGATGATAAATATGTAGTATGATAGAACGAACAAAGCTTTATTAATAAAGCTTTATTTATAAAAGGTGGGTAAAAAGATGTCAGAGCGTAAAAAAACAGACCAAGAGATTTTAAATAGTCTTGTTGAAAGTGCACCTTTTTTTCAAGCTGCATCGAGAGACGCGATTGCTATTTCTATTTGCGATCATGATAAATGGTTATTGCAACTAAATCATCCAGAGCTTGAATTGCCTAACAAAGCCGGAGACCCAGTATCTAAAAAGGATGATGTGATCCAGGGTGCATTAAGAGGGAAGGGCGGTATGGGGAGACCACCTTATGAAGTATATGGTATTCACTTTTTTGGTAAGACAACACCAATCATGAATGAAGGTCGAGTTATTGGTGCAATGGGGATGGCTTATAATATTGAAGTCATACTGAAGATTGAGGAAAGTATAGAGAAGTTAAATGAGATTGCTGCTAAAATTAAGATAATGGTTGACGAAATTATTGCTCAAGCCAATAAACTTTCTGCTTCACAAACCAAGCTCTTTGAATTTTCAGAAGTTGCTAGAAGTAATTCAGATGAGATTGATGCGATTCTTGAAAGCATAAAAGGAATCTCTAGACAGTCCAATATCCTCGGACTAAATGCGAGTATTGAAGCCTCACGTGCAGGAGCTGCAGGAAAGGGTTTTACGGTTGTTGCAAATGAAATCCGCAATTTAGCTAAAGATACTTCGGACTCATCAGATAAGATAAATGAATCCATTATCAATATTAAAGATAATATTTCTGAAATAGTAAAAGGTATTTCACAAATGCAAGATTTAAGTAAACAGCAGTTAGATTTAATTGACTCCATTGAGAGTACACTAGAGGATCTATACGATATTATTCGATTAATTAATGATTGTATTAGAGTGTTAGGATAATTTTAAAATCATGATATCTAAATAAAGAGGGATGATCGTGCAGGTTTTTGTGGCCAGGCAGCCTATTTTAACTAGTAATGAAGAGGTATATGCGTATGAGCTTTTATACCGTAGTAGCGATCAAAATGTTTTCAATGAAATTGATGGTGATTCAGCAACGAAGAGTGTGTTAATAAATAGTTTTCTGACAATAGGGTACGAACAATTGTCAGAAGGGAAACCTTGCTTTATTAATTTTACTGAGAATCTACTTAAAGAAGGTTTAGTTACTTATTTCCCACCAGAAATGATTGTTGTCGAGATCCTTGAAAATATTGAGATTACTCAAGAAATTGTTGATATTTGCCGAGAATTAAAAGGGTTGGGCTATCAATTGGCTTTAGATGATTTCGTCTTCAATGAACAATCTCTTTTGCTTTTTGATTTGCTTGAAGTGATCGATATCATTAAAATTGATGTTCGTACAACTAGTCGCGAAAAACAACAATTTATTATTAGAAACCTAAAACCTTTTCATGTGATCTTTTTGGCAGAGAAGGTCGAGACAAGGGAAGAGTATGAGGCTTGTTTAGAAGATGGATACACGTATTTTCAAGGGTATTTTTTTAGTAAACCGGTAATCGTTGCCTCAGAGGATATACCAGTCTATAATAGCGTATTTGTTGAGAGCCTCTACGAATTGTCTAAACAAGAGCCTGATCTGCATGCATTGGCTACAATTATCGAACATGATGTTTCGCTTTCATATAAATTAATTAAATTGATTAATTCACCAGCATTCAAATTAACGACGACGATTAATTCAGTAAAACAAGCAATTGTTCTACTTGGCTTTGATGAAATAAGAAAGTGGATATATTTATTAGCGTTTACTGAAGCAAGTGCTTTAAATATGAACAAGCTTAATGAGACGACTAAGTTATGTTTAACAAGAGCAAAGGCATGTGAGTTAATTGCCTTTGAGAGTAATAAGAACCACGATGCGTCTTCGTATTTTTTGACAGGAATGTTCTCATTAATGGATACTTTGCTCAATCGGTCACTCCTGGTAATTATCAGTGATTTGCCTTTAGATCAGAAAATTAAAGAGGCTCTTTTAGGACTAGAAAACGAATATAAGGATGCATTAGATACAGTATTAGCAATTGAAAATGCTGATTGGGATCTTATTGAGAAATATTCAAGAAAGATAAATATTGATCAGAATAAGTTATTTTCGATTCATGCGGATTCAATATTGTGGTCACAAACATTTATTCGCTCGTTTTCGTAAACAATAGTTAGTTATATTTTCTATAAAAGTTCTACTGAGGTAATACCTTGGCAGAACTTTATTTATGTATAAAAGTCAAATATCTATAGTATAAAGTGAATTAAGATAAAGTCGGATATTGACGATTAATGAGCCTAAAGATATAGTATTAACTATCTACATAAATCCAGACTAATAGTTTCAATGACCTATTTTGAAAGCGGATACAAATGAGAGGTATTGATTGAGTCAGAAAAATGAATAGTTCAAGGGGCGATTATGATGGGGATGCGATCAAAAAAGGTGAAGAACGCCAATCAAAAGATGAAGCGAAATCCTTTTAGAATCAACAGCAAAACAGAAAATGAAAACAAAAAAGGTAGATTTGGTTTTTTATTAAAAGGCAAGGAGAATAAGGTAGAGGGTAACAAGGAAGGAAAGAAACGAATAACATTAAAGTCAAAGCTAATCATTTTTTTCATTTTATTTAGTCTTATACCAAGTGTTATTGTTGGTAATCTTGTCTATCTAATATCGAAAGAAACGATCTTTGACAAAACAACGGCGATGACAGAGGAAATTGCAGGACAAGTAACATATGGTGTTAATAAAGTTCTTCAAGAAGTTGAAAATGTGTCAATGTTGCCATTTTCTAATCAAGGTCTTATTGATATTTTGACGCGGGATTATAGTGAGGTCGAAGAATATGAATTGCTAATGGCACAAAAAGAAGCCGCAAAATATTTAAATGGCTTAACCCTTTCTTATTCCAATGTGACAAACTTCTTCTTCGTAAAAAATGATGGTACCATTTTTGGAAATAAGAACTCAGAGTTTAGTGTAGATGAGTTTATTGCTAATGATTTTACTACATTAAGTGAAGAAGCTAACACAGAAAAGGTTTTGTCTGGTTATCAAGATCATTTTGGCCATATGTATGTATTCAGAAAATTATCTAGTCAATCCGGAGAAAATGTTGGCTTTTTCTTCTTGAGTATGGAGGACACTGCTTTTAATGAAATATTTGACCAGTTCGATGAGGACTCAGGACAAAATATTTATATTACGAATACCAGTGGTCAAGTAATATCAAGTAATATACAAGAAGTAGTTGGGACAAGCTATTCAGCAATTAATACAGGAAATACGATTGAAACAATTACAGAGGGTGCAAGTGATTTGAATGTGAGTATAACAACTCCGGAATCATTTTTAATGAAGGAAATGGACAATCTTATCTATTTCGTTTACTTAGTAATAGCAATTTTCGTTATTCTATCTATTATCATAGGTTATTTCATTACAAAGAGTATTACGAAGCCTTTGAACATGATTGTTCAGCAAATGAAAGTGGCGGAGTCTGGCAACCTCAATGTTCATTCAGATTATCTATACCGAAATGAAATTGGTCAGTTGGGGCAAAGCTTTAATAAAATGGTAAATAACTTCAAAATAATTATCATGGAAAATAAAAAAGTATCTAAGTATGCAGTGGAAAACGCTCAAAACTTAAACAAAATCTCATCAGAATCTTCGCAAACCGCAGAACAAGTTGCGGTTGCTATTGAAGAGTTAGCAAAAGGTGCGGTTGAACAAGTGAATTTTTCAGATCATACGAATCAAGAAATGTCGCATCTGTCTATTGAGATAGATGAGGTTACGAAATATGTACAAAATGTTTCGGGTGCTACAGTAAAAACACAGGAGCTAAGTCGTCACTCGCTTGAATCAATGAACGAATTAACAGGTAAAAATCAAGAAGTAGGTGAAAACATCAAAAGTGTTGATCAGACAATTGTCAGGTTAAGCCAAGACGTTGCTGAAATTCGACATATCATCGAGTTGATTCGGAATATTAGTGATCAAACGAATCTATTGTCGCTAAATGCAAGTATTGAGGCGGCAAGAGCTGGAGGTTCATCAGGTCAAGGGTTTGCTGTTGTTGCGGCAGAAATACGCAAACTTGCTGAGAAATCAAAGCAATCAACGATTCAAATTGAAAAGGTGATTGCCAATATTTTAAATGTGACAGATGAGTCAGTTGAACTTGTTAACGAATCGATTGTTCTTTTTGATCAACAATCTAGTGCGATTAATACAACTAGGGAATCGTTCGTGAAAATTATTGACGACACAGATGGAATCATTACTAATATCCATGATATTGAAAGCTCGATTGGAAAGATAAATGCTACGAAGAATCGAGTTGAGGAAGCGATCGAAGAGATGGTGAAAGTGGCAGAGATTTCGTCTTCGACAACAGAGGAAGTCACGGCAACAACAGAGGAGCAAGCTGCAGCAGCCATTGAATTAGGTCAATTATCTAAGAATCTTGCTGAGACGATTCAGAGTCTCGAAAACCAAATAAATAAATTTAAACTATAGGATTTCTTATAAGGCTGGGTAAAATGGTGAAGCAACCATTTTGCTCAGCCTTTTGTATTTCTAATGGCTCGGTAATGGGAGGCGAGAGAAGTGTCTATGATATACTGAGGCTACTGAAAAAATGGTTATCATCTTTTTCTTAGTACCTTACCGCTAACCCCAATCGTTTAGTAAGTGCCCTAGACTTCTGGCTTGATAAACAATGAACGTACACGGAAAATAAAACGATGACTATGCTTTTGTCTTATATACGCTTCAAGTAGAGCATCTAGTGAGTCGCGATCGATGAGAATAATTTTATTGGCTCGTGCAAAGGATTTGGCATCTTTTGTAAAAAATCTATTTGTTACAACAATGAGTTTTGTTGCCTGAAATAGGGGCTTTGTTGCGAGAGCTTCTTTAAGATAAGACTCCTCAATCATCGTCATTGTTTTTTTAGCATAGACAATTGCTTTCGTTCCTTTTTTTCTAAGGATTAAATCTGCTAAACCTCTCTTTTGCTTTTTCATTTTGTTGACAGAGTATCCCTGTCTTTGAAAGATGGGCATCAGAAGCAGGTTAAATTCATATTGGGATAACGAATCAACGGCCATGAGTTCAGTAGATGGATATCGATCGTTACCACCTAACGGCATTATAAATATAACAACACTAAGTAATATCAGCATAACAGCCAAAGTTATTCCAAATAATGTTGCATTGTAATCGTATAGTTGGACTAGAGTATAGGTGACAATAAAAAGGAGAATGGGAGAGATCAGAGAAAATCTACTCTTTGACATAAATAACACTTCCTTTAAAAAGCGATCATTTTTTTTATAAATTGTCCAAAAGTAGAAAGATTATGTAAAAGGAGTTGTTATTTCTTGTTTGATTACATACCTGGTTGGCTATATCTATTGACAGCCATTATTATCATCCTGATTCTATTTACGTTTCGTAAAAAGAAACGATATGATATTAGAAAAATTACAATTAAAGATATTGATCAAATGACAGGTCATGAATTTGAATATTATCTATTTGTGCTTCTAACCGCCTTGGGATTTGAGGAGACTTATCTAACAAAGAAAAGCCGGGACTTTGGAGCAGATCTTATTTTCGTTGACAATGATCATCGGAAATTTGTTGTTCAAGCGAAACGATTAACAGAAAAAATGGGACTTGTTGCCGTTCAAGAGGTTTATGCGGCAAAGGCTTATTATGATGCAGATGAGGCGATTATTATCACATCAACAGAACAAGTCTCAGAACCGTGTCGCAAACTCGCCTGTGCAACAAATGTCAAAATAGTGAAACGTCAAGAGCTTATGCAGCTAATCAAGGCATTAAAACAAAATGATGGTGAGGAAGCACAATTCATAATAAGTAACTCAAACGAGGAGATTAGTTATACGTCTACAGATAGTATTGAAGACTTAGATCAACGCCGCGGAATGATCCAAGCGGGTGATTATTTTATAAAGTTATAAGTGTTTTGTGTCAATTAATCACAGTTCAACATAGTCATAGTTGTAGGAGGGATGGCTATGTTGAAAGCAATGGATTGGCAATTGGTTGCTTTTGTTGGTGGTTCACTACTTCAAGATTATGTCAGGTTTGTCCATCTACCGAGGATTTATTATTTCGAATATAAGAATTAACAGAACTTAAAAGGGGGTGCTCTAAAAGGTTAAAATTAGACCTTTTTAGGACACCCCCGTTTCAACTTTTATTATTTAGACTAGCTTTGTTGTCCATGATTCACAATTCCAGATATCTGTTGCGACATCTTGGTAAAATTCAGGTTCATGGCTAATTAATAGGACACTGCCCTTATAATCAATTAAGGCTCTTTTTAGTTCTTCTTTTGCATCGACATCTAGGTGATTCGTAGGCTCATCTAAGACGAGAATATTCGTTTCACGATTAATTAATTTGCAAAGTCGTACCTTGGCTTTCTCACCACCGCTTAGCACAATAATTTTACTCTCAATATGTTTGGTGGTTAGGCCGCATTTGGCCAATGCTGAGCGAACTTCAGCTTGACTCAAGGAAGGGAACTCGGCCCATACTTCTTCAATACAAGTATTATCAGGTGTTTTTGCTTCTTGTTCGAAATAACCAATTTCTTGATACTCACCTAGCTCGACCTCACCAGATACTGGTTTAATAAGTCCTAGAATGCTTTTAAGTAAGGTTGTCTTACCAATCCCATTAGCACCGACAAGTGCAACTTTTTGACCACGTTCCATCTTTAGGTTAAGTGGTTTTGATAGTGGTTCATCATAACCAATTATAAGGTCTTTCGTTTCGAAGATAAGCTTACTAGTTGTTCTTGCATTTTTAAAATTGAAGGTTGGCTTCGGCTTCTCATGGGCAAGCTCGATCATATCCATTTTGTCGAGCTTCTTTTGACGGGACATTGCCATATTTCTCGTGGAAACACGAGCTTTATTTCTTGCAACAAAATCTTTCAGCTGTGCGACTTCTTGCTGTTGCTTTTTATATGCTGATTCAAGCTGTTGCTTTTTCATTTCATGAACCTCGAGAAAATGATCGTAATCACCGACATAGCGGTTTAATTCCTGATTTTCCATATGATAGATTAGATTGATCACACTATTTAAGAAGGGAATATCATGCGAAATTAAAATAAATGCATTTTCATATTCTTGTAAATAACGTCTCAACCATTCAATATGTTGCTCATCTAAATAGTTTGTTGGCTCATCAAGTAAAAGGATATCTGGCTTCTCAAGTAATAACTTAGCGAGTAATACCTTAGTCCGTTGACCACCACTTAAGTCAGTCACATCTCGATCAAGACCAACGTCATCAAGACCGAGACCTCTTGCAGTTTCTTCGACCTTAGCGTCAATCGTATAGAAGTCATTGTTTGTTAGAATATCTTGGATGACACCAACCTCTTCAAGCATTTTTTCTAATTGCTCGGGAGTTGCATCACCCATTTTGTCATACATCGCAGTCATTTCTGCTTCAAGATCAAACATATATTTAAAAGCACTTTTTAATACATCACGCATTGTCATTCCGCGTTCTAAGACGGTATGTTGATCTAAATAGCCAATTCGAACCTTCTTGGACCACTCTACCTTACCCTCATCAGGCATTAACTTACCTGTTATGATATTCATGAAGGTGGACTTTCCTTCGCCATTAGCACCTATAAGTCCTATATGTTCGCCCTTCAAAAGACGAAAAGAAACATCATGAAAAATGGCTCGGTCACCGAAACCATGACTAAGATTTTTGACTGTAAGAACACTCATTTTTTTACACCTATCCTCTTTAAAAATTGACCTGATTGTTACCATCTTATCATAACTCTAGCAGTCTTTATAGTTGAGTTCATCTTTTGAAAATGGTTTTGTTCTAAGTTAGAATCATTTACTATTTGATCTTAAAACGATAAAATCAATATAAATAAAAGGATATTCAACTGAAGTGTTGAATAATTACTATTGGCTAAGAAGGTAGAGTAAATTAAATACTTTGCAGTCGCTTTGCATTGAGAGGAAGTGTGTATATGAGTAAGCAGTTTGATAAGGTTATCAACAGGTTAGGAACAGATTCAATGAAATGGGATATGGCTAAGCAACGTTTCGGTGGCGAAAATCTATTGCCGATGTGGGTTGCGGACATGGATTTTCGAGCACCGCAGGAAGTACTTGATGCCCTACATGAGAAGGTGGAGCATGGTATATTTGGGTATCCAGCACACTCAGAGAGTGTTGATGCTGCTGTTCAAAGTTGGCTAAAGCGAAGATATGATTGGACAATTAATAAGAATTCGATTATTTATACTGCAGGAATTGTTCCGACAATTAGTTTTATTATTCAAGCCTTTACAGCACCTGGTGATCAAGTCATTGTTCAAACCCCTGTATATTACCCTTTTTATGATGTAGTCAACAAGAATAATCGCGAGCTTCTAGCTAATCCTCTTGCTTTTGATGGTGACCATTATGAGATGGATCTAGCTCAACTAGAAGCGAGTATCACCGATAAGACGAAAATGATTGTACTATGTCATCCACATAACCCTGTAGGTAGGGTTTGGAAAAGAGAAGAATTAGAGGCATTAGCAGCAATATGTAAAAAATATGATCTGCTAGTCGTTTCAGATGAAATTCATGCTGATTTGTTGTTTAAAGGGCAGAAGCATATTCCTTTTGCTTCGTTAAATGAAGACGCAGCAGGTAGAACATTCTCTTGTCTAGCACCAAGTAAGACATTTAATTTAGCTGGAATAATGACCTCTTACGTTGTTGTAGAGAATAAAGAGCTTCGTTTGAAGTTATCGAATCACTTATCAAACTCATTTGCGAATATGACTAATTCATTTGCAGAGGTGGCAACAGAGGCGGCTTACAACCATGGAGAGCAGTGGCTTGAGGAATTAATGGAGTACGTTGAAGATAATTATAACTTTGTAGTTGACTATGTGAAAGAGCATCTTCCGACCTTACGTGTAATGAATTCCGAGGGGACGTACTTGTTATGGCTTGATTGCTCGAAATTAAGCTTATCTCCTACAGAGCGGAAGAAATGGCTTGTTGAAGAAGCAGGGGTCGCTTTAAATCCAGGCTCTATCTTCGGGGTTGAAGGAAAAGATTTCGAACGAATCAATTTGGCATGTCCAAGAGCAACCTTGAAAGAAGGTCTTGATCGAATTAAAGCGGCTTACGATAATTTATAATAGTGCGGTGAAAAGAAGAAATGAATGAATTAGAATATGAAGTGTTAATTGAAGCATATGAGCGTGCAGTGAACCTAGAGTTAGAAGAGGATTTCATAGGTCTTTTGAAGGAAGAAATTGAGCATAGGAACCAGAATCAATCGAAAGATAAATCATTAGTCTGTATATAGACTTGCAGGAAATTTTCGATTATTATTGAATTCTTTTATTATTACTCATAATGTAAAGAGTTAGAAAATATACTAAAAGAATGATACTAGATGAATGAAAAGGGGATTCTATTCAATGCTAATAGAAAATCTATATCTCGAGCTTGTCAGTGATTGCAAGAGTAAGCTTGGAAGAGAATTGACACGTGAAGAAACAGATCTTCTTAAATGGGTACAAGAGAAGGAATATGAAGCATGTTACCAAAGTCTTAAGAGTTCGTAAATGAAAAAAGTGCTAGTTAGGCTATTGAAAAGGATTGATTTAAAGGCGACTAAATGAGTACGCTTTTCCCTTTTCAGTGGCCTTTTTATTAAATCGATGAACACCGAAAAATAGATTGGAGGCTATGATGAAAACATTTAGATTGATCTCACTTTGCTTACTTGATGGGAAAAAGGGCCATGTTGAACAGAAGATTGTACCGATTGAAGATGGATTAATTATTAATATGGAGAATCCTCAGGTTTGGTTTATAGAGGCAGTCGTTTCAAAGGAATACTATCCTTATTTCAATAGCATTCTCGAGAAGAATGGCAATGTACTGATTGACGTAGTCATTACGAGTAAGGAGAATCACCCAGCTGCCATGATTACAAATGTGCTATCAATAACAGAGCTTTCAGAAAAAGTGAGTGTGTTATTAAAGGGAGATTTGGCCTTGAAAAAAGACGATCTTTTAGCCGATGTCCTCGAAGATATCGTTGGCGAAGGTGTTCAAGGAGAGAAATTACTAGCTGAATTTAGTCATAGAAGAGCAAATCTTAGTGAATTTTCTGAACGAACACTTGATGAGTTGTATCAATCATTAAAGGAAGATGGGAAATATTCATTAGAGTAGGTATGTATAGAATAAGGTGACTTCCCCATACTATCATTACATTAATTTGTCAGCAGGACGGGGGAGCCTTTAATGAAGGAAAAGAAAACTTGGGATATTATTTCGATCTCTTCTATTCCACTTGTAATGACTTTAGGAAACTCCATGCTAATTCCGGTATTACCACAGATTGAGAAGGAACTTGGGATTACCTCATTTCAAGTCAGTATGCTTATAACGGTATATTCAATTGTTGCGATTTTATGTATCCCTATTGCCGGGTATATTTCAGACCATATAGGGCGAAAGAAAGTAATTATTCCGAGTCTAGTTATTACAGGAATTGGTGGACTTATCTCTGCATTTGCTTCATGGCAAATGGATAGCCCGTATGCAGTCCTTGTTTTCGGGAGATTCCTACAAGGAATTGGAGCAGCAGGAGCGGCACCGATTGTCATGCCTTTGGTTGGAGATATGTTTACAGCTCAGAAAGATGTAAGTAAAGGTCTTGGAATGATTGAAACTGCTAACACGCTTGGGAAGGTGCTTAGTCCGATTTTAGGTGCAGCATTAGCATTAATCGTTTGGTACATGCCTTTTTTTGCTATACCTGTCTTTTGTTTAATCTCGATTGCAGCAATGAGTTTCTTAGTAAAGGAGCCACCAATTCAAAAAGAGCCTCTTCAATTTATGGAGTTTCTTAAAAGCATTAAAGTCATTTTTAGACGAGAGGGTAGATGGCTCTATGCTGTTTTTGTGGTCGGAGGCATTTGCATGTTTGTTTTGTTTGGGGTGCTTTTCTATTTATCAGATATGCTTGAGAAAACGTATCACATAGATGGAATCAAAAAGGGGATCATTCTTGCTATTCCTCTTGCAGCTCTTTGCTTTTCGTCCTTTGCAACAGGAAAAGCCATTGGGCAGGAAAAACAAAAGATGAAATGGATGACGGTAGTAGGAATTGGATTATTAACAGTTGCCATTTTTTCTGTGTCATTTTCTAAGGATATATATTTATTGTTAACCGCATTATTTGTTAGCGGTGTGGGAATTGGAATTGCCCTGCCAAGTTTAGATGCACTTGTTACAGAAGGGATTAAGATGGAACAAAGAGGATCGATCACATCGCTTTACAGTAGCATGCGCTTTTTAGGTGTAGCACTTGGCCCACCCGTATTCTCAATTTTAATGAAGACAAGCCATTCGTTTATGTTTCTTTTAAATGCAGGAATCTGTTTATTAACAATCGTTGTCATTTTATTTGCGATTAGACCTGAGGAAACAGTCAAGACAACATGGGGATAAATAGTTTCGCATTTGATCATTCCTCGCTATACTACAAGTACTAGTATTGGAAGGGGAGGAACACAAATGGTTAATTTTAAAGATCAGAATGGCTGTTTGGTTCAACTAGCATTTGAAAGAAAATCAAATGTAAAACCAGAGCATATTTGGGTTGTTTGCCGTTATCAGCAAGAATGGTTACTGACAAATCACAAGGTGAGGGGCTTAGAATTCCCTGGTGGAAAAATCGAGCAAGGGGAAACAGAGGTAGAAGCTGTTCATCGTGAGGTTTGGGAAGAAACCGGTGCCCTAATTGAAGAGCTTTTTGATATAGGACATTATCAAGTGCGCTGTACAGATGAAATAATAAGCAAGGCGATCTATTTTGCCACGATTAGTGCTATACAAAAGAAGGAAGATTATCTAGAAACAGAAGGACCTGTGCTTATTTCAACATTACCTAAGCGGATAGAAGCTGATCCCGCTTATAGTTTCATTATGAAAGATCAAGTACTGAAGCTTACGTTAGAGCAACTACAAACGAAACAACTACTTAAAGTGTGATGGAGAAAGGGGATGTACTTCAATGAACAAAACTAGAATTCCATCTCCCCATCCGAAAATACGTCTTTATGAAGTAACGTATATAAGTGATGAAATGCCCGTAAAAGGGTATTTGGCCATACCAGATGGCAACAAGACATGGCCAGGATTGCTATATTTACGTGGTGGCATTAAAAATGTCGGAATGGTTAGGATTCAACGGATGATCCAATGGGCATCAGAAGGAATGGTCGTCTTTGCTCCTTTTTATCGTGGAAATAAAGGAGGGCAAGGTCATGAGGATTTCTGTGGGCATGACCGAAATGATGCGATAGCGGCATTCGACGTCATGAAGTCTATGCCAGAAGTTGACTCAGGATCGATTCATATCGTTGGCTTTTCTCGAGGTGCAGTTATGGCATTATTTACAGCACTTGCAAGAGATGAAGTAAAAACGGTGACTTGTTGGAGTGGAGTTTCAGACATGGTGCTTACATATGAAGAGCGAATTGACCTACGTCGAATGATGAAGCGTGTTATAGGTGGGACGCCATCAAAGTATCCAGAACGTTTCTCTTGGAGAACACCATTAAGTAGAATCAATCAGTTAGTTCCCCGTCTACTAATTATACATGGCTTTGTAGATCAACATGTTTCAGTTGAACATGCCTATCGATTGAATAATGAATGTATTCGGCACCAAAAAGACGTGACATTTTGGTTATTTCCTATGTTTGAACATCAATTTCCGTTAAAAGCACAACAGAGAACGCTTACTAGGGCAGCTAATTGGATGAGAGAAAGCTAAGCTTTCCTTCTTGTCATCTAATTACTGTTCCTTTTTTTTATTCTTTGCATAGTATAAAGCAAAGTGGAAAAGGGAGGCGGTCTTTTTGACTGAGGTATCTATGTTCGATCTAGCTACTGTCTCTGCTGTTGTTGCCGCGTTAGTAACAGTTATTGGCAATGCATTTTCTATTGATAAACGCTACAGAGCACTTTTGGCGATCGGGATTGCAGGCATACTATGGTTTATTCCTCGTGAATGGGGAGAACAGGTTGTAATGGCATTAATAATCGGATTAACAGCTAGTGGGGTATATAGTCAAGTGAAACCAAGAGATAACCAAAATGAACTAATGAGATTACAGATGAGAGAAGAACTAAGGAATGAAAATGAAGCAGAACAGCGACGTAGGAATGGCGACGATACACCCTATTAATTCATACCGAGGCTGGGACAAAAGTGATGTAACTAATAGAAAATCGGAACAATGATGTTGGCGGACGTAAATCGCTAAGTGATTGATTTGTTCGGGAATTAGTTCGACACTTTAGTTATGTCCAAGTCTCTTTTTTTAACGTTTTTGTTATATGTATTGGAAAAAAGAGGAATGATAATAATGTTGACAAGGTTGACAGCTATCGACATGTGCGATATGATATGCGTCGAACGGATACTCTTATCCTGAGTAGGCGGAGGGACAGGCCCGAAGAAGCCCAGCAACCATCATTCTAATGCCATGAATGAAAAGGTGCTAACCTGCAAGGCATATGCCTTGAACGATAAGAGGCAAAAGGTAAACATTCAACCCTTTTCCTCTATTAGGAATAGGGTTTTTTCGTTTATAGCGTCTTTACAGGAATGTGTTCCCATTTTAAAGGGAATGAGTGCCGTCTCAAAAATAGCACATGCTATAAGAGAAGCTGTGTTCAAAGGAGGAAATTGAAATGACAGAACAAAGAGGTCGTCGTTTATTTACGTCAGAATCAGTTACAGAAGGGCATCCTGATAAGATTTGTGACCAAATTTCAGATGCCATTTTAGATGAAATCTTAAAAAAGGATCCAAATGCTCGTGTTGCTTGTGAGACATCCGTAACAACTGGTTTAGTTTTAGTTGCTGGTGAAATAACAACTAGTACGTATGTGGATATTCCTAAGACAGTAAGAGATACGATTAAAGGAATTGGATATACTCGTGCGAAATACGGATTTGATGCTGAAACATGTGCTGTTTTAACTTCAATTGATGAACAGTCTGCCGATATTGCTCAAGGGGTAGACCAAGCCTTAGAAGCACGTGAAGGTCAAATGTCAGATGAAGAAATAGAAGCTATTGGTGCTGGAGACCAAGGTCTAATGTTTGGTTATGCCAATAATGAAACAAAAGAACTTATGCCACTACCTATATCGCTAAGCCATAAGCTTGCTCGTCGACTAACGGAGGTACGTAAAGAAGAAATTCTGCCGTATCTACGTCCAGATGGAAAGACACAAGTAACTGTAGAATATGATGAGGATGGGAAGCCAGCTAGAATCGACACGATTGTTATCTCAACTCAACATCATCCAGAGGTAAGTCTTGAGCAAATTCAACGCAATTTAAAAGAATACGTAATCAATCATGTTGTTCCACCGAACTTGATTGATGAAAATACAAAGTATTTTATAAATCCAACAGGTCGTTTCGTTATTGGGGGACCACAGGGAGATGCTGGTCTAACAGGACGTAAGATTATTGTTGATACATATGGCGGCTACGCACGTCATGGTGGTGGAGCATTCTCCGGTAAAGACGCAACAAAGGTTGATCGCTCCGGTGCATATGCGGCTCGTTATGTCGCTAAAAATATCGTTGCTGCTGGTCTTGCAGATAAATGTGAAGTTCAATTAGCTTATGCAATTGGTGTGGCTCAGCCAGTATCGATCGCGATTGATACGTTTGGAACCGGACAAGTGTCTGAAGAAACTTTAGTAACGCTTGTTCGAGATCATTTTGATCTTCGTCCAGCTGGTATCATCAAAATGTTAGACCTACGCCGACCTATTTACAAGCAAACTGCTGCGTATGGTCATTTCGGGCGTACTGATATTGAGTTACCTTGGGAGCAAACAGATAAGGCACAAGTTCTGAAGGAACAAGCTGGATTATAATTGACCGATTTTACATGAGTAAGAATCTAATTAAAAATTAAAACGGCATGATGATAGCAAAAGACCACTGGAAATTATCAGTGGTCTTTTAAGTATGATCTAGTACTGATTTGGTAAACATAAATAATGAGGAGGTGATTTCAATGGCACAAGATGTATTATGTGAAGTAAATAACTGTGTTCACTGGGCACACGGCAATCAGTGTGAGGCTGATCGCATCTATGTTGTTAGTCATAAGGGTGAACAAGCAGAGTCTCAAGAGGAAACGGACTGTAAGACATTTGAACCTCAACACTAGAACGTTTGGAAAGAGGAGATGACATAAAGGTCGTAACCCTTTATGAAGGTCTCTTCTTTTCTTATATAGTATTGATAATAATAATCAATCTTATTCAGCTTAAATGAATTTTTAGGCAAGTCGTTGTTTATTTTTATCGAAAATCGCTCGTTCATATTGTTGCAGGAGCCCGTCGAAGATTACGTCCCATGACTGAGTTTTTGCATATGCCCTTGCATCATATCCCATTTGGTTTTTTATAGTACGCTGAGAAAGTACTTGGGAGATTGCATTTACAAATGACTCAGCCTGACCTGCTTCGCAAACCATCCCCGTTTTTCCATGTTGCACAATTTCTTTTACCCCTCCTTTATTAGCAACAATCGCAGGAGTACCAGAGGCTAATGCTTCTAGAACAACATTACCAAATGTTTCAGTTACAGAAGGGAAGACGAATAAATCAGCCTTAGCATAGACGGAGGCTAAGGCCTCACCTTGTAAATAGCCAGTGAAGGTTACGTTTGCTGTCTGAAACGCTGCCTTTAGTTCAGGCAGCATAGGGCCATCACCTACAAAAATCCAATGAATTTGTTCACTAAGAGCTTGGGGAAGCTGTTTCATTACTTGACAAAGAGTATTTAGATCTTTTTCTGGAGCCATCCTCCCGACATAAAGCAGTGTGTACTTAGAAGAAGTTGCCGACAAAGAATCATTTTCTTTTCGCTTGGCGGGGTCGTATAAAGAACAATCGACCCCTCGACTCCAAATATCAATCGACGAAAAGCCTCTTAATTGAAGATGGTTCTTCGTTTCAACTGAAGGGACAAATGTTTTTTCGAATCCAGAATAAAACCATCTTAGATATTTCCATAGCATTTCTGACATGAATGTTAACTTGTAATAACGAAGATAGTGATCAAAATGTGTATGATATGATCCAACCATTGGAATATTATGTTTCTTTCCATAGTGTAGTCCAGACAATCCGATGTTAAAAGGTGTGGTTATATGAATCAGGTCGGGTTCAAATAATTCTAGATTCCGACGGATTTTAAAAACATTTGGTAGAGCCATTCGACATTCAGGATAAAGAAAGAAAGGTAAGCTAGTAAATGTTTGAATATTACTTGCGAATAAATCAGTCTTTTCTATTGAGTCTGGGACAAACAGCTGATATTCAATCTGACGTTTATCAAGGTGGTTCACAAGTCTCTTTAAAGTTCGAGCTACTCCATTCACTTGAGGGACAAAGGTGTCGGTGAACAATGCTAATTTCATTAAAATACCTCCCGTTTAATAACCGAGTATGCTTGTAATGAGTAGTAAGCTTAGCCAACCAAATAACATTCCAATTGTTGCCCCGGCAAGAACATCTGAAGGGTAGTGTAGACCGAGTACAATACGTGATAGACCAACAAGACATGCTAGAAGAAGTAATGGAATAATGAGTGAAGGATAGATAATCATGAAAGGAAATGAAACTGAAAAAATAGCGGTTGTATGTCCTGATGGAAAGGAGTGGTCTTTAAATGGATTTTCGACAACAAAAGCATTTGGTAAGACAAGATAAGGACGATTGCGAGGAAGGAAACGTTTAATAAGAACAACGATAAGATGACTAAAAACGAGAGATAGAAAAGCAGAAAAGGCAGTCTGTTGAATGAGTCCATTTGAAAATAAGCAAACGAAAAGGGTTGTGATCGTTGTAAAACGTGCACCCCCAGCATGAGTGATCATTCTCATCCCTTTAAGCAACTGATTCTTTTGATTAAATAAATGAAAAATATGGCAATCTGCCTCATAAAGCCTTTCCATGTGTCTGAACATGTAGTGCCCCCCATTTCCTCTAATATCGTATAGTTTTATTGTAGTGTCCACATATTGAGCAAGAATCAAAGTTTTGTAAAAGATTATCAATTTAATTGTTAATGTTGCTTAATCTAATTTGACATATTCCGTAAAAGTCCAACAAAAAAAGGCGGTCTCAAAGGAATATCACGACCTTATGAGACCACCTTTATGCTATTTTTGGAGGGACTTATAATGTTGCCCCTTCTCTACATATTCATCCCTTATTCTAGTCATGTCTTTAATATCTTCCTCAGTCAAAGCTCTAATCACTTTTGCGGGTCTACCAAAGGCTAGCATATGTGGAGGTATGACTTTTCCTTGGGGGACAAGGCTACCTGCACCTATAAAGGCTCCTTCTCCTATTTCAGCACCATCGAGGATAATGGAACCCATTCCAACCAGTGCCTTTTTACGAATAGTACAACTATGTAGCATTGATTGATGTCCAATTGTCACATCGTCTTCAATAATAAGTGGGTAGGAGGGACTCTGGTGAAGCATAGATTGGTCTTGTATATTGACTCGATTTCCAATTCTTGTTGGAGAGACATCTCCTCTAATAACGGATTGAAACCAAATACTAGATTCATCACCAATTGTTACGTCACCAGTAATTGTTACTCCATCTGCAATGAAAGCACTTGGAGAAATTGTTGGAAAAACGCCTTTATACGAATAAATCATTTGTTCATCTCCTTTGCGTTTATGTGAAAAATCGATATACTAATTGTAACGTAAATAATGTCTTCATGTTTCTATTTTCTAAAATGACGCCAAAGGGGGAATGCATCGTGTGGAAATGGGAAGTTGAGGATCCAAGAGGAGTGATCGTAATTGTTCATGGAGCTGGTGAACATCATGCCAGATATGAATGGTTAGCGAAGCAATGGAACGATCATGGTTTCGATATTGTTATGGGTGATTTACCAGGTCAGGGTCGGACAAGAGGAAAACGAGGTCATGTGCAATCATTTAATGCCTATTTAGATACAATAGAGGAATGGATAGATGAAGCAAGAACTTCCGAACTACCTGTATTTTTACTCGGACATAGTATGGGTGGATTAATCGTTATCAGGACATTAATGGAGCGTGGCTCAAAGCAAATTAAAGGAGTTATATTATCGTCTCCATGTCTAGGTCTTCAGCAACAACCTTCGAAAACTCAGGAAATTGGGATTAAAGTAATCCATAGGGTTATGCCGACAATAAGTGCAAATGCAGGAATCAAAACAGAGCACCTAACAAGAAATGATGAAGTGAAAGAAGAATACCTCAAAGATGAATTGAGAGTAACGAAGGTTTCAGTTAGATGGTATCAGGAATTGTCTAAGGCAATGCGAACGGCACAGAGATACCCTGAGAAATTTCCTGATCTTCCTTTAATTGTTCTACAAGGTGGGGAAGACTATGTTGTGGATAAATTTGAAGTGCGTGCCTGGTTTGACCATTTAACTTTAACAGATAAATATTACAAGGAATGGGATGGACTTTACCATGAGGTATTTAATGAACCTGAACGGAAAGATGTATTTCGTCATGCTTTAGGTTTTCTAAACTTGCTCCTTCCGTAATGTATTTAATATCTATCCTGTTTGTTAGACTAGAAAGAAATTAGGAGGAGAACGTTTGACTGTTCCAACAAAACCAATCCCATTATTAATTGATATCTACCGACAAGTGCTACCAACGGTTCATACTCATTTTGACAAGTGGAAAGTAAGAGCAACACAAATTCCGAATAGCGAGCTTCGTTCTCAAGCTATGGATGCCCTGGAGAAGAAAGAATTTCACTGTGAAGGTGGAGGGGTGTTTGGCTTAGCAGCAGAACGCTTTGATGAGCTAATCCAATTTATTATTGCCTATCAAATTATTTGCGACTATTTAGATAATTTATGTGATCAAAGTCCTGCTCTTGATCCAAATGATTTTAGACAATTACACCAAGCGTTATTGGATGCACTAACCCCAGGCGCAGAACCGAAAAACTATTATTTGTATCATGAGGAACAGGAGGATGGGGGCTATTTACATGAGCTTATTCAGACCTGTCAAAAGGTGCTTGTGACATTTCCCTCCTTTTCAGTTGTACAATCAGCAATGCTTGAGTTAAGCGGGTTTTATGGTGACCTCCAAGTACATAAGCATGTAAAAAAAGAAGAACGGATACCAAGATTGGAAGAATGGTTTAATCTTCATAAGGACTTGGTTCCTGATATGACATGGTTTGAATTTTCGGCTTGTACTGGTTCAACACTTGGAATTTATACTCTCGCAACATATGCAACAAGAAAAGGGCTAACTAAAGAAACGGCAATTAAATTAAAAAACGGCTATTTCCCCTGGGTCCAAGGGGTCCATCTTCTCCTTGATTATTTTATTGACCAAGAAGAAGATATTGCTGATGATGAGTTGAATTTCCTTTTTTATTATGAGAATGAAGAACAAATGATTGAGCGTTTTCGCTTTTTCGTCATGAAGGCAGAAGAATGCTTATCTTCATTACCAGATCCCGAGTTTCATCGTATGATATTAAAAGGAATCTTAGCTATGTATATTTCCGATGAAAAGGTTCAAAAGGATAAGGAAATGAAGAAGAAATCCAAAAAAATGATTAAGCTAGGAGGATTACCTACGATGATCTTCTACCTTAATAGCTGGATGATGCGAAGGAAACGTTGATAAAACAGAGGAGTTGCCATAATAGGAGCTTCGACTCCGCTACCGGGATGGGGGGCACGCTTTCCGCAGGCGGGCGTGGAACTAACCGGCTTTGCCGGTGGATTTCCACCTGCCCTCTCATCCTGCAGGAGTCGGCCCTCCCATCCCGTCCGCTTTATATGAGTAGAAACGAGAACTAACTTCCTTTTGAAAGTCCTTTGTATTTACTAATTGGTGACGTTTTGTCTTCTTGCTAATGTTGCAAAGACGAATATACATAAAAATGCCTCTGAGATTCAGTTCTCAAGGGCATTTTTTGTATGATATAAAAGGTGTAATTTTCTCCTTTTTGGTGAAGTTAATCATTTCTTATAGCCGTCGATAATAAGGTCTAGCTTGCCTGTTTCTGGATGAATAACGAGACCGTGAACTGGGACGTCATTTGGTAGTAAGGGATGCTTGTTAACCATTTCCACACTATGTCGAACACTATCTTCTACTTTATCGAATCCTTTTAGAAAGCTTGTTACATCAATACCTAGAAACTCTAGGTCTCGAATCTGTTGCATATCTACTCCTCTTGTCGCAGCTTTTTCAAGGACACTTTTAGATTCTAGCCCTGCCATCCCACAGCCGTGGTGACCAACAATCATTACCTCATCTGCTTGAAGCTCGTAAAGGGCGACTAAAATACTTCTCATCACACTTCCGAAAGGATGTGAGATGATGGCACCTGCATTTTTTATGATTTTCGCATCGCCATTTTTGATGTTCATAGCAGAAGGTAATAATTCAATTAACCTAGTGTCCATACAGCTAAGAATGACAACCTTTTTATTAGGAAACTTTGTTGTCTGAAACTTAACATATTGCTCTGTAGATACAAACTCATCATTATGATTCAATATTTTATCTAATAGTGTCAAAAATGATTCCCCCCTCATTTTCTACTTTCTTCCTATTTTTTAGCGTTTAGAAGTAGAAGTCAAGTGTTATCTCTTTTCGATCGCGACAATATAGGGAGGGTTATTAGCTTGATTAATAAATTGGTAACTTAGAATATGGGCTTCTTGCTGGCTGAAGTTTTCCACAAATAAATCAATACTTTCTTTTTCTTTTTTTCCTTCTTCATGCCCATGATAGATCACAAGTACGATGATGCCACCACTTGCCATCATCTTGAACAGGCCTTTAATGGCAGTAATGGTTGATTCAGGTTTGGTGACAACGGATTTATCTCCACCAGGTAAATAACCAAGATTAAAAATAGCAGCTCTTACCCTGTGGTGTTCTTGTACTGGAACGATCGCTCCGACATTTTCATGACCTAGCTGGTAGAGCGATACATCATTGATTTGATGTTTCAATAAGCGCTCTGTTGTAAAGGAAATTGCTTCTTTTTGGATATCAAATCCATACACATGTCCTGTTTCACCAACTAGGTTTGCAAGAAAAACGGTATCGTTCCCTTTTCCAATCGTACAGTCAATCGCAATATCCCCCGGCTTTAGTGCTTGTTCTAATAAAAAACGAGCAAATGGTAAAATACCTAGTAGCTTCATTCGATCACTCTTTCATTACTGAAATATTTCCCTTGCCAGCTTCCTCGTAGTCTTAGTTCATTTTCAATTTCATTTAACACCTTCCACTTATTGAGACTCCACATCGGGCCAATCATCAGATCGGCAGGACCATCACCAGTTAAACGATGGATGATCATATCTGGTGGAAGAATTTCAAGTTGATCAACGACTGTTTTTATATAACTTTCGAAGCTCATTAGTTCAAGTAGTCCCTTTTCATATTGCTTCACCATAGGGGTTCTCTTCAATAAGTGAAGCAGATGAATTTTAATTCCTTGGACATCAAGCTTACTTACCTCACGAGCTGTTTCCATCATCATTTCTTCATTTTCCATAGGAAGTCCATTGATGATGTGGGCACAAATATTTATATTGTGTTTTCGGAGCTTATTGACGCCTTCAACATAACATTGAAAATCGTGTGCACGATTAATAAGTGTTGCTGTTTTTTCGTGAACGGTTTGTAAGCCTAACTCGATCCAAAGAAATGTTCGCTCATTTAATTCAGCCAAATACTCGACTACATCATCTGGAAGACAATCAGGTCTTGTTGCAATCGCAAGTCCGACAACACCTTCCTGCTGAAGAATGGCTTCAAAATAGGCCCTTAATGTTTCTACAGGAGCAAAGGTATTTGTGTAGGCTTGAAAGTAACCGATGTATTTACCGCTCTTCCACTTTTGATGCATCCGATTCTTAATTTGATTGAATTGAGTAACAAGATCATCTTGACGGTCTCCCGCAAAATCACCAGAACCTCTTTCACTACAAAATGTGCAGCCCCCATATGCAACAGACCCATTTCGATTAGGACAGTCAAACCCTGCATCCAATGGAACTTTGAATACTTTTTCACCGAATTGATTACGTAAATAGTGATTCCAGGAATAATATCGTTTTTCTCCGAATATTTCCGGTATCATTTGACTTTGGTCCGACTCTAACATAGCGTTCTCCTTTACTTTCAATGATCCTATTATTTTAGCATGAGCTCATTCTAACAACAAAGCTTCGTTTGTCGAAATTATTAGTTGAAAAAGTATTGCGATTTCTGGTGGAATAACCTAAGATGGCGAAGGGATATTTTTAGAGGGGGAAACATGTATGCCGAAGTCACTTTGGTTACTTATTATAGCGATGATTATCAACGTTACCGGTGCCTCATTTCTATGGCCATTAAATGCCATTATCATTCATCAGGAACTTGGAAAATCACTTACTATGGCTGGCTTTGTTCTTATGTTAAATGCAGGTGCAGGTGTGATTGGTAACTTAATTGGTGGTAGAATGTTTGACAAAATTGGTGCGTTTAAAACAATGGTCCTAGGCGTTACGGTCACATCAGTTAGTGCTCTAGTCCTTGTGTTTTTTAATACATTCTATTTCTACATGTTCTTGTTAATTGGAATTGGCTTTGGAACTGGCTTAATCTTTCCAGCCATGTATGCACTAGCGGGGAGCTTATGGCCTGAAGGGGGAAGACGAGCTTTCAATGCCATTTATGTTGCTCAGAATGTTGGAGTTGCCCTTGGAACAGCCCTCGTAGGTGTTGTAGCCTCTATTCAGTTAACTGCTGTTTTTTCAGCTAATGCTATCATGTATATCGGGTTGCTTTTATTCATTCTTATTTGTTTTCGTACGATTGGAGAGGGATCGAAGGAATCGCATGCGGCCATTTCGTTTAAGCCGAAGCTATCTCTTCGAAGTAATTATCGACTCCAAGCGTTGACTTTATTGTCAATTGCCTTTTTTATTTGTTGGATTGCTTACACGCAATGGCAGGCAAATGTTTCTGTTCATATGCAGACATTGGACATTTCACTACAACATTATAGTTTCTTGTGGACAATTAATGGCTTGATGATCGTTTGTGTTCAGCCATTGTTATCTTGGGTCATTCGAAAGTGGGTTCATACCCTTAAGCAGCAAATGATTATTGGTGTGATTATCTTTATGCTGTCGTACGTGGTGTTATTGCAGGCGAGTGTGTTCTCAATGTTTCTAGTGGCAATGATTATCCTAACAATCGGTGAAATGTTTGTATGGCCGGCTGTTCCAACGATTGCCAATAAGCTTGCACCTAAAGGTAAGGAAGGATTTTATCAAGGAATTGTCAATAGTGTTGCAACAGGTGGTCGGATGGTAGGGCCATTACTTGGTGGTATGATTGTCGATCTGTTTTCGATTTCAATGCTTATTTATGCTTTACTGATGTTGTTTCTACTGGCCATTGCTGTTCTAACTATTTATGATTATCCTCTAAAAAGACCGCAAACAAATGTGATCTTAGATGAGAATCAAACTGTCACTTCGGAAATATGAGTGAATTTCTTATGGACCTGCTTGACAGCGAGGTTCTGAATTCATACAATACTAATAAGTTCATACGTTAATGTTGACAAGGAATAGTAGCTATAGTTGGGAATGCAGAGAACTGACGGAAGGTGCGAGTCAGTCGAACTTCTATTGTGAACTCGCCTTTGAGTTTTGAAAGCGAATCGTTATGTAGTTTTCAACGGATCACGCCCGTTATGCGTTTTAAGTGAATAAATGTCTATATGTACATTTATTAATGTGGGTGGTA
Source organism: Halalkalibacter suaedae (assembly GCF_017939705.1). Lineage (GTDB taxonomy): Bacteria > Bacillota > Bacilli > Bacillales > Bacillaceae_D > Halalkalibacter > Halalkalibacter suaedae. The sequence continues at coordinate 357,910 of NZ_JAGKSQ010000001.1, read as the reverse complement.
CCGCGGGATTAAACTCTCGTCCCTAACAGGTTTGTTAGGGATGGGGGTTTTTTGTTTTGACTTAACTATACGTTTAATGACGTATGAGAAGATACACATTATTAGGAGGCGCAGAAGAAATGTCTTTTTCACACGAGCATGTTGAGCCGAAATGGCAACAGTACTGGGAACAAAACAAAACATTTAAAACAAAGGAAGAAGAGAATAAGCCAAAGTTTTATGCTTTGGATATGTTTCCATATCCATCAGGAGCTGGACTTCATGTAGGTCACCCAGAGGGCTACACGGCAACTGATATTCTATCGCGAATGAAACGAATGCAAGGATATAATGTGCTTCATCCAATGGGGTGGGATGCGTTTGGCTTACCAGCAGAGCAATATGCTCTTGATACTGGGAATGATCCAGCTATTTTCACAAAGCAAAATATTGATAATTTCCGTCGTCAAATTAAAGCTCTTGGTTTTTCTTATGACTGGGATCGTGAAGTGAATACGACAGATCCAGGTTACTATAAATGGACGCAGTGGATATTCACGAAGTTGTACGAAAAAGGCTTGGCGTATATTGATGAAGTTGCTGTCAATTGGTGTCCAGCCCTTGGAACGGTGTTAGCAAATGAAGAAGTCATTGATGGGAAAAGTGAGCGTGGCGGTCATCCAGTTGAACGTCGACCGATGAAGCAATGGATGTTGAAAATTACAGCATATGCAGATCGTCTTCTTGAAGATTTAGAAGAGCTTGACTGGCCTGAAAGTATAAAAGATATGCAACGTAACTGGATTGGTCGTTCTGAAGGGGCTGAAGTTACCTTTAAGGTAGACGGCTATCAGAATGAGGAAGTTAAGGTGTTTACAACACGACCTGATACATTGTTCGGTGCAACTTACATGGTGTTGGCACCTGAACATAAATTAGTGAACATTATAACATCAGAAGATCAAAAACAGGATGTTGAAACGTATAAGGTCAAAGTTGCGGCTAAGAGTGATCTTGAACGAACTGAATTATCGAAAGAGAAGACAGGGGTCTTTACTGGTGCTTATGCGATTAACCCTGTTAATGGTGAAAAGATTCCAGTTTGGATTGCTGATTATGTATTAGTTAGCTATGGAACTGGTGCGATTATGGCTGTTCCAGCACATGATGAGAGAGACTTTGAATTTGCGAAAGCTTTCAATCTAGACATTCGTGAAGTCGTTTCTGGTGGAGATATTGAACAGGAAGCATATACAGGTGAAGGCGAACATGTGAATTCAGACTTCTTAAATGGACTTGGAAAAGAAGCCGCAATTACTAATATGATTACATGGCTTGAAGCAAATCATGTTGGGAAAAAACAAGTAACCTATCGTTTACGTGATTGGCTCTTCAGTCGTCAACGTTATTGGGGTGAACCGATTCCGATTATTCACTGGGAAGACGGGACAATGACTGCATTGCCTGAAGAGGAGCTTCCGCTTGTTTTACCAAAAATGAAAGAAATAAGACCTTCAGGGACAGGCGAGTCACCACTAGCTAATGAAAAAGAATGGCTTGAGGTTACTGATCCAAAGACGGGTCTAAAAGGACGTCGAGAAACAAATACAATGCCACAGTGGGCTGGTAGCTGCTGGTACTATTTACGCTATATTGATCCAACAAATACAGAAGCATTAGCCGATCAAGATAAATTAGAAAAATGGCTTCCAGTTGACATTTATATCGGTGGAGCTGAACATGCTGTCTTGCATTTACTATATGCGAGATTCTGGCATAAATTCTTATATGACATCGGCGTTGTTTCAACGAAAGAACCATTCCAGAAATTATATAATCAAGGAATGATCCTTGGTGAAAATAATGAAAAGATGAGTAAATCAAAAGGAAATGTCGTAAATCCTGATGATGTTGTTGAAAGCCATGGTGCTGACACACTACGTCTGTACGAGATGTTTATGGGACCGTTAGATGGTTCGATTGCTTGGTCAACAAATGGTCTTGATGGTGCTCGTCGTTTTCTAGATCGAGTATGGAGATTGTTTATTGATGAGCGTACTGGTGAGTTAAATCAAGCGATTCAAGCAACAAACGGTGAGGAGAGTTTAACAAGGGCCTATCACCAATCAGTTAAGAAAATAACTGAAGACATGACAGAGCTTCGCTTTAATGTTGCGATCTCACAAATGATGGTATTCATAAATGAAGCATATAAACAAACCGTGTTACCGCGAGAGTATATGGAAGGCTTTGTGAAAATGCTGGCACCGATTGCCCCTCATGTAGCTGAGGAGCTTTGGGAAAAGCTAGGACATTCAGAGACAATATCATATGCAGCTTGGCCAACATATGATGAGTCGCAGCTTGTCGAAAACGAAGTGGAAGTAGTTGTTCAATTAAACGGTAAAGTACGTACGAAACTAATCATTCCAGCAGATGCAACACGTGAACAAATGGAAGAGATTGCTCGTGCAGATGAAAAAGTAATTGAAGCAATTGCAGATAAAACGATTCGTAAGGTTATTGCTGTACCTGGTAAGCTTGTAAACATTGTTGTAGGATAGATCAAAAAATGAAGGGTGTCTCTCGTTCAACTGAACGAAAGACACCCTTTTTTCATCTATTTATCCACCTACTTGTGGACAGGTGTGTGGATAAGCACCGATTATCCACACCGCTCATTTTTGATCGAGGCGTGAAACTACGCGTTTTTTGTAGAAAATTGAACGATCGTGGGTAAATAATTATTAAATCTGTGTGTAATGTGGATATTATCTGTGCAAAACATGTTCCGCTGCTGACTTACCGGCAGTATAGCCTGTGGAAAAAGCGACTGTAATGTTATACCCACCTGTATACCCATGAATATCGAGAACTTCTCCACAAAAGTATAGGCCTTCTGCTTTTTTTGAATGCATGGTTTTAGGTTCTATTTCTTTGATTGAGACGCCTCCGCCAGTGACAAACGCCTTTTCGATCGATAGAGTTCCATTAACCTCGATTTCAAACTGTTTACACATCTTAACAATGGCTCTTAACTGGTCGTGCGGAATTGACTGACTATCTAGCTGGGAGTCGATTGAAAGTGATTCGTAAACAAAAAGTAAGAAGCGTTCAACAGCAAGTCCTTTTAACGTATTTTTTAAAGACTTCTTTGGATTATCTTTGACCTCTGATAAGATTTCCTGAAAGAGGCTTTCACTAGACTGTTTTGGAAATAAATCAATCTCCATTTTGATTGTTGGTGTACTAAATTTCTTAAGAGCTTTAACGACATACTGACTACAACGAAGGGTAGCGGGCCCTGAAATACCAAAGTGAGTAAAAATCATATCACCATCGTGAGTTTTAATCTTTTTTCCTTTTGGATTGTACACGGTTAGTTCAATATCTCTTAGGGATACACCTTGAAGTTTCTTCTCTTTGATGAATCGCTCATTTGACGTGATAGGCACTTCAGTAGGGTATAAGTCGGTAATTGTATGGCCTGCTTTTTCAGCCCATGGATAACCATCTCCTGTAGAACCTGTATGGGGTACAGATTTCCCACCAGTAGCGACTATGACAGCAGACGTTTGTATAAGTTCACCATTGTCTAATTTAACGGCTTTAACGGCTTCGTTCTCATACTCAATTGTTCTAACGGTTGTGTTCGTTCTAATTTGAACACCAAGAGACCTTACTTGATTGAGGAGCGTTTCAACTACAGTGGTCGCCTTATTATTAACAGGGAACATTCTGCCGCGGTCCTCTTCTTTTAATGCAATTCCAAGCCCTTCAAAATAGTCAATAATGTCTTCATTATTAAAAACAGAGAAAGGACTATGCATGAAGCGTCCATTTCCAGGTATGTGGGCAATAAGGTCTTGAATTTCCATTCGATTTGTCACATTACATCGTCCACCACCAGAGATTGCTAGCTTTCTCCCTAGTTTGTTTCCTTTATCAATTAAAAGGACCTGAGCACCGTGTTTAGCGGCGGCAATCGACGCCATCAGTCCAGATGGACCGCCTCCAATAACAATTACATCTTGTTTCATTATTTCACCTCATTAAGATCTGTAGCCGAACTATTTAATCAAAAGTAGCATGTTTATTCACAAAATGGAATGTTTTACTGAGCAACTCGTCTGTGGATATGGTAAAATGCATTAGAGTTTATCGACTAGAAAGAAGGAATCGTGGATGTCAGATTCAAAATTAATGCGAGGGACGGCTATCTTAACAGCTGCCACAATCGCTTCGAAAATTCTTGGCCTCATTTACATTTTCCCTTTTACAGCCATTGTTGGCCAAACCGGGATTGCATTATACCAGTATGGATATTTACCCTATACTGTTTTATTAAGCTTGGCAACACTTGGGGTACCATTAGCTATTTCAAAGTTTGTCTCTAAATATCATGCATTAGGTGATTACAATACAGGACACCGTTTATTCAAATCAGGACTTTTTATTTTATCAATAAGTGGATTCATTGCTTTTCTCTTACTCTTCTTATCTGCACCTAAGCTTGCTCCAATGGTTGTCGATACATCAGACTTGCAAGGTAACTCCTATGAAGATATTGTTTTTACAATACGAATGGTCAGTGTTGCACTAATAGTTGTTCCAATTATGTCTGTGATTCGTGGTTATTTCCAAGGTTTTCAATCAATGGGACCGACGGCTGTTTCTCAAGTGGTAGAGCAGCTTGTACGTATTATTTTTATTTTGTCAATTACCTTTGTCATTGTTGAAGTCATGAATGGAAATACAGGAAAAGCAGTTGGTTTTGCAACGTTTGGTGCATTTGTCGGTGCACTTGGCGGGCTGGCGGTTTTGCTAACTTATTGGTTCAAAAGAAAGCAATCAATCCAAGAACAAATTGAACTAAGTAAGGTTGATCACAAGCTTTCATTTAAAAGCATGTACAAGGAGTTGGTTGCCTACGCATTACCCCTTTCATTTGTGGGTCTAGCACTGCCCTTGTATCAATTAATTGATATGTTTACCTTTAATAAAACACTCACAAGTAATGGTTGGGATAAGCTTGTAGCTGAAACGTATTTTGCTGTTTTTTCAGGAACAGCTCATAAGGTTATCTTAATTCCAATGGCTTTAGCGACGGCATTGTCAATTACGTTGATTCCAACGATTACAAAATCATTCACGAACCAAGATAAAGGAATATTACAAAAACAGATTACCCAAACATTTCAAATCATTTTATTCTTAACGATTCCGGCTGCTGTAGGTCTATCTGTTCTTTCATATCCTGTATTCGGTTCTTTATATGGCTTGGCAGATATAGAAATAGGCGGTTTTATTTTACGTTATTATGCCCCAATCGCATTATTCTTTTCTTTATTTGCGGTAACGGCAGCAATATTGCAGGGAATCAATAAACAGAAATACGCAGTGATCGCTCTAGCAGTTGGTTTAACGATGAAATTAATGACAACAAAATGGCTGCTCGTTCTAATGGGTCCGCTTGGTGGAGTTTTTTCTACATATCTTGGCTATTTTGCCTCACTCGGCATTACAGTTTGGGCGATAGGTAAATATGCAGAATTTAATTATCGCTTTATCTTAAAACGAACGATCCTTATTTCACTATTCTCATTTGTTATGGCAATTGGTGTTATTACGATTAATGTGGGTATGAAGGAATTTATGACGGAGCCATCTCGTTTCGGGCAATTTGCTACTCTAATATTGGGGGCAGGAGCTGGATTAATTATTTATATGTTTTTGTCTTACCGTACTAATCTAGCTGGACAAGTTCTTGGTAATCGATTCCGAATTTTAAATAAGAATAAGAAAATGAATGGGTCAACTTAATGCGTTATGCTCGTTTCGACATAGATTGGCAACGAAAGCCTCTTTTTCTCATATAAGTCGTTTGATATAATTAAGGAATACTAACGTATAGCTAAATAATTAGTACTAAATAATAGAGAAGCTAGAAGCTTTTATGTGAGGTTGGAGGGTGCAATGAACTATTCGTTTCGAAAAGATAATGATTGGATACTTATTATAACAACCTTCCTACTAGCCGCTTTTGGTTTGGTGATGGTTTTCAGTGCTAGTTACGTTAAAGGGCTCTCCTTAGCAGACGTTAATGATCCTTACTTTTTTGTCAAAAGACAATTTATGTGGTTTTGTATTGCTTCATTCTTTTTTCTGCTAATTATGCATATTCCTTATCGCTTTTATCAAAAGCTTTCACCATATATTATTGTAATGGCAATTATCTCTTTAATAATGGTTCTCATACCAGGACTCGGGGCAACGGTTAATGGTGCCCAGCGCTGGATTGATTTTGGTCCATTAAGAGTCCAGCCTTCAGAGTTTGTGAAGATTGGGATGATTATCTATTTAGCACAAGTATATTCGCAGAAACAAGCATATATCGATCAATTTATAAAAGGGGTTTTGCCTCCATTAGTCGTTGTCGCTATTGTGTTTGGTCTGATCATGCGTCAACCTGATTTAGGTACAGCGACTTCCATTTTACTAGTCACGTTACTAATTGTTTTTTTCTCTGGGGCTAAGCTAAGACATTTAGTTGGACTTGGACTCGTTGGATCAACTCTATTTATGCTACTAGCAGTAACGGAGCCTTACCGCTTAAGAAGACTTGTTTCTTTTTTGGATCCTTTTGCTGATGCAAATGGCTCTGGTTTGCAGTTGGTCCAAGCGTATATCGCGATGGCGAATGGTGGATTAAGTGGAACTGGACTTGGACAAAGTATTCAAAAGTTATTTTACTTACCGGAACCACACACAGACTTTATCCTTGCTATTGTCTCGGAGGAACTTGGTATATTTGGTGTTCTATTCGTTATCGTTGCTTATATGGTTATTATATTTCGCGGTGTGATGATTGGTACCAAGTGTAAAAGTCCTTTTGGGAGCTTATTGGCTTTTGGAATTGTGTTTCAAATTGCTATTCAAGTGTTATTTAATGTTGGAGCAGTAACTGGAATGCTGCCAATTACCGGTATACCCCTACCGCTTGTAAGTAACGGCGGATCGTCTCTTTTTATTACATTCGTTTCTTTAGCGATTCTAGCGAATATTTCAAGAAATACGATTCGCCAAAAACGACTGAAAGAAAATATGGACGAAATGCAGCTTTCGGCTTAGTTTATCTAATCCTGAAATAGCTGTTGAATAGGTGGAGGATCAAATGGAGGAAAGAAAAACAGGCTTTCAACAGCTAGACTATACATTGCTCTTTTTAATGTTTGTCCTTATGTGCTGGAGTTTGCTAGCAATATACAGTGGGTCAGGTCAATATAGTGATGATCCGACTTTTTATGTGAAAAGACAGCTTATTTTTTATGGTCTTGGCGTTGTTATTATGGTTGGAGTTATGATCTTGGATTACGACTTTTTCAAGTATCTGTCCATTCCCTTATACGGGTTAGGTTTAGTGGCACTCTTGTTAGTCGCATACTCACCACTCGGTGTGTATAAAAACGGGTCAACACGGTGGCTTGATATTGGGATCGCTGAACCTCAGCCTTCCGAATTTATGAAAATCATCTTAATTTTTGCCTTAGCCCATTTATTGTTTCGAATCACTGCCGATCGAGGGAAAAAGGATATTAAATCGGATTTAATTATTGTTGCAAAAGTATTTGCAGTTGGTTTACCACCCTTTTTCCTTATATTAACTCAACCTGATTTAGGAACAGCCTTAGTTGTTGCGAGTGTTATTGCAACAATGCTATTGCTTTCCGGCGTTGCTTGGAGAATCCTTCTTTTTCTTGGTCTTAGTGCGTTTACTGGAATTCTCACTTTGATTTGGCTTCATAATAATCATTTCGAACTGTTCTCTACATTCATTGAACCCCACCAATTAGAGCGAATCTATGGTTGGTTAAGTCCATATGAGCACCAGGGTTCATATGGTTATCAACTAGTCATGGCAATTAGAGGAATTGGAGCTGGTCAGCTTCATGGAAGTGGCTTTATGCAAGGTGTTCAAACTCAAAGTGATACCATACCAGAAATCCATACTGATTTTATTTTTACAGTGATTGGTGAGGAATTTGGTTTTCTTGGTGCAATGGTTCTAATTGTAACTTATTTCCTATTGTTTTACAGAATGATTATTATTGCTTTAACATGCAATAATCTATATGGGACGTATTTGGTTGCAGGTGTTATTGGTCTTCTTGTCTTTCAAGTGTTCCAAAACATCGCTATGACGATTGGGTTAATGCCAATAACGGGGTTAGCGCTACCTTTCATTAGTTACGGGGGAAGTGCACTTATTACCAATATGCTAGCAATGGGTATTGTCTTAAATGTTAATATGAGGACACGACATTATATGTTTGAAACTGAAGAACAGAGTATGTAAGAGGGCACCTTCTCACAATGAATGCATATTATAAAAAATCCAGCTATGGCTTTCATGGCTGGATTTTTATAAATATATTTTTCTGAAACGAAGGGAGAGGCATATATGAAAGTGATCGTTGGTTCTGGTAGACTTGCTTCATTGCTAGTGACAATGGTAAATTCAAAGGAATCGTTCTTTATATATGGAAGAAATCGTAAAACTGTGGATGCTCTTATTGAGTTTCGTCCATCATTAAAAGTATCGACAAAAGAGAATCTAGCAAATGCTGACCAACTTTTTCTTTGTTTGCCTGCAGAAGGTTACTCTTCTTTTTTTGAAGAAGTTGGTCCCTTGCTAAAAAAAGGTGTAACTATTTATCATATGGCTACAGCATTAAGCAAGGAAGACGTGATCACATATAGTCACGGAAAAAAGGTCGTTCCATTGAAGTTAGCAGGCCATGCTCTTCAAGCAAAGCGCGACCAAGATGCATTGTTTGTAGTAGAACAAGGCTTTAAAGATGAGATTGACCAGATTCGGACATGGTTTCCAGCTGTTAAAATAACGGTAGGTTCTGAAGCTGATGTTCTTCGTGCGAACTCAATGGCCACAAAGGCTGCTGTTCGGATGATTATCGAACTAAAAAAGGAACTGGAAATGAACAACCTCTCAGCTTCTTTAGTAGATCAAATGATAAAACAAACCGTGTCTGGTGTGATACGTGGGTATGTAGAGAACGATCTTGGACATTTCGCAAAAAAAATTGCTGAAGATCTTGAAGGAAAGGGTGGAACACCTCAGAATGAGAATGGATAAATTGCTGTCGAATATGGGTTATGGTACTCGAAAAGAAGTAAAAAAAGTGATGAAATCAGGAGGGGTCCATGTAAATGGTCAACCAGTAAAAGAAGGGAAGCACCATGTTGACCCAGAGCAAGATATTGTCACTGTTTTCGGGGAAGTGGTAAAGTATAAACGTTATATTTATTTGCTAATGAATAAACCAAAAGGGGTAATCTCAGCAACAGAAGATGCTGAGCATGAAACGGTTATTGATTTGCTACTTCATGAGGATGCCTTATTTGAACCATTTCCTGTCGGACGGCTGGATAAGGATACAGAGGGTCTATTATTATTAACGAACGATGGTCAGTTCTCTCATTCGCTTATGTCTCCTAAAAAGCATGTTACTAAGACATACCGTGCTTCAATACGAGGGGAAGTAACCGAAACAGATATACAGTTGTTCCGAGAAGGAGTCACGTTAGATGATGGGTACGTCACAAAACCGGCTGATTTGGTGATCCTTGAAAAAGGAGTTCAATCGGAAATAGAACTAACCATTACAGAAGGAAAATTTCATCAGGTCAAAAGAATGTTTGAAGCAGTTGGAAAGAAGGTTACATACTTAAAGCGAATAAAAATTGCTGATTTGGCTCTCGATCCTAATTTAGAATCAGGTACATATCGTGAATTGAAAAAGGAAGAATGGGATCTGCTTTTTTTAGAAAGATAGCCGATCAATTTTATCAATAATAAGATACAAGCAGAGGGAGACTCCTCTGCCAATACCAATAAGCAACCCAGAGGAAAGGGACCTCTGGGTTGCTTATTGGTTATGATACTCGGATTTTCTTTTGTGTTGTTGTCCATTTTCCGCGGCTTGGACTTTCAACGAGTTTATTGTACTCAAGCACATTCAAATCTCGTTGGATGGTCCGTTGAGTAATTCCGAATTCTTCAACTAGTTCATTCGTTGTGACGGACCCCCTTTGTTTAATATAAAGGTAGATTGACTTAATACGTGTCAGCATACGATCAGTTGAAGTTTTCAAAAAACCACTCCTTCTTCATAATCATGACTTTGTACTTAAGTAGAGTCTATGTAATGAATAGCTTATTCATGCATGTCATTACGGGTGCGGTATTTTAGTTGAAGACCTAAAGAACAAAAGAACAAAAGGATACGATTGTTTGCATTATTCTACTAAGAAAGGTATCTTTAAAAGGAACTTTTTGTATTCTTCATGATGGTAAATACCTCTTATTTATGTATTCTACAATAATCTGATTAATTAAGCAAAGTCAGTGAATGGGTTGTGCGTGAAAAAATGAAGGGTGTGAATAAATTATAATGATTAATTGGCAATCAGAAGTGGAAAAAAGAAAAGAGAAAATTATTAGTGAAACACAGGAATTCCTAAGGATAAACAGTGTTTTAGATGAAACAACTATAAGTGAGAAAGCTCCTTTTGGTAAAGGCATAGATCACGCTTTGACTCATTTGTTAAATAAAGGTAAAGATTATCAATTACATATAAAGAATGTTGACGGATACGCTGGAAGAATTGAATACGGTACTGGGGAAGAAAGTTTAGGAGTTCTCTGTCATATCGATGTCGTTCCAACAGGGGATGGCTGGACGACTCCTCCTTTCTCTGCTGATCTAAGGGAGGGGAAAATTTTTGCACGCGGTGCTATTGATAATAAAGGTCCGACAATGGCTGCGCTTTTTGCAATTGTCTTGTTAAAAGAGCTTGGTTTACCAACAACAAGAAGAGTCCAAATGATTATAGGAACCGATGAGGAAAGTCATTGGAGATGTGTTGAACATTATTTTAAGCATGAAGAAATGCCGACATTTGGCTTTGCGCCTGATGCTGACTTTCCTATAATTCATGCTGAAAAGGGGATTATGGATGTTACTCTTTCATGGAATGGTCATCCTCAAAAGGAAAGCCTCATTGAAATAGTAAATTTTCATTCAGGCGAACGATTTAATATGGTACCTGATGATGCGAAGGTAACATTAAAGGGAGAACGACCACATTTAGATCAAATCGAAGAAGAATTTCGTAGGCATCTGATGCAGGAAAATCACAATGGTGAAGCACGTTTTGAAGATGACATTTTAATACTCAGATATATTGGAGAAGCCGCACATGGATCAACACCTGAGAATGGTTTAAATGCAGGAGTTGAATTAGCATCATTTCTCGTCACTAATGTGGAGCTAGCGGAAAACATTCAGTCTTATTTGGAGTTCGTTAAGTCATTAAAACAAGACTATCATGGTAAAACAATTCAGTTAGACTTGAATGACGAGGTTTCAGGTCCCCTGACGCTAAATCCTGGTCTTCTTACTTGTCAGTCAAATGGTCAAGCTCAAATTGGGATTAATATTCGCTATCCTGTCACTGCAAAAGGAGAGACCTGTTTAACGAAGCTAAATGAATTAGCAGAAACGTTAGGTGCAACGCTTGAGGTAGTTGATCATATGGGTCCAAATTATGTAGAACAGGATCATCCACTAATTCAAACACTTCAGGCAGTCTATGAACGTCAAACAGGGAATGCTGCAGACCTGCTGGCAATTGGAGGCGGCACCTATGCACGTTCATTAAAGACAGGGGTAGCCTTTGGTCCAATGTTCCCTGGTCGTAAAGATGTTGCACATCAAAAGGATGAATATATCGAGGTTGATGATCTGTTAAAAATGACAGCGATTTATGCAGAGGCAATTTATGAACTAGTAAAATAACAGATATTCGATTAGGGTGTCTCAAAGAGGATAAGTGACCCTCGAGAGGCATCCTAATCGTTCGTTTTGGCTTATTTTTCTGAATCAAATAGGTCTGTTGATAAATACCTTTCACCAGTATCACAAGCAATGGCAATGACAACTTCATCTGGGTTCAGATTCTTAGCGACTTCTAAGGCAGTGAAACAAGCTGCTCCGGAAGAAGGACCAACTAGTATTCCTTCCTCACGTGCCAACCGAAGCGTAGTCTTATAGGCGTCATCATCTTCTACCTTATGAATCATATTATAAACATTTGTATTTAAAATAGGTGGAATGAAACCAGGACTTGTTCCAACTAATTTATGTGGTCCGGGCTTTCCGCCAGACAGAACGGGAGAGCCTGCTGGTTCGACGACATGGATTGATGCTTCTGGATATCTCTTTATCAATTCTTCACCTGTACCGGTGATGGTTCCCCCTGTTCCTGAGGCTGCTACAAAAGCTGAAAGAGATTTACTAATAGAGTTAAGGGCTTGTTCAATTTCATAGGCTGTTGTGTATCGATGTGCATTTGGATTTGCAGGGTTTTCAAATTGCATTGGTATATAGCTATTAGGGATCGTCCGAGCTAGCTCATGTGCTTTTTCAATTGCTCCAGGCATTTTTAGATCTCCTTTTGTCAACACAACCTTAGCTCCGTATGCCTTGAGGAGATTGATTCTCTCTTTTGACATCGTATCAGGCATGACTAAGATTGATTTGTATCCCCGAGCAGCAGCGTTCATGGCAATTCCGATTCCTGTATTGCCGCTGGTTGGTTCAATGATTGTCGCCCCAGGTGATAGCAGACCATCATTTTCAGCTTGGACAATCATTTGAAATGCAGCCCGATCCTTTACACTTCCACTTGGATTCATCATTTCCATTTTTAGATAGACTGCTGCTCCGGTTGGGTCACTGATCCGATTTAATTTTAAAAGGGGAGTTTGACCAATGAGGTCTGAGATATTATTTACAACTTTCATTATGACACTTCCTTTTTATTTGGAACTTTTTATTTAGTTTATCATAGCTGTTCTAACTTTCTGGAAAGTGGGCAAGCATAGAATAATAGCGCAAGGAGGCAGACCAAGAATGCAATCACATTATTTTATCGCCGTACCATTACCAGAGATCTTGAAGCAAGAAATCAAAGAGCATCTGATGAAGGACCAGCAACGGGAAACTTTATCCTTTAAACGCTGGGTGCATCAAGAGGACTATCACATCACGCTTGCTTTTTTAGGTGCCTGTTCAAAGGAACAGCTAGAAACGATTATAAAACAAGGAAAAGAATTAATACGAAGCTGGATCCCTTTCTCTCTAGCACTTTCTGAGTTTGGTTTATTCGGTCAAGAAAATAAGCCGAGAATTTTCTGGTTAGGGGTGCAGGAACAACCGATTTTATATCGGTATAGGGAACAATTATACCAATTATGTCAATCCGTTGGGTTTCAACTAGATCGGAAAGCTTTCTCACCACATATTACATTAGCTAGACAATGGACCGGAGCTGATCGCTTCCAGTTGGAGGAGCTATGCTCTGATATCAGCTCAAAGTGGGTCGTTAATGAAATTGTGCTGTACAAGAGTGTTTTAACAAATGAGCCAAAATACCACCGGGTTGAAACGTTTGAGCTCAAATAAAATCTGCATTATTGTTTCAAGCATTGCCCCAGTTCTTATTCATCTATTATACTAATGACAACACACATAAAGGCTGGAGGTACGAGCGTGGCTCACTTAATCAAACTTGAAGATTATAATTCTCGTTACCAGTTAGATCTTCATCGATATCCTAGTCAGTACACAAGGATGAAAAAAGAAAGATGGTTCTATTTGAAATCGGAGTGGGAGCAATCTGAATATGCTCGTTTGGACGAAGACGAGATAAATGAAGTTGCTCCAAAGAAAGATCTAATCAAACTAGCATTAAAGCGATTTAAGAGCTGGTCGCACCATCAAAAGATTGATGATTCGAAGGTGCTCAACATCACTCTTGATCAGCTTAAAGATAAATATATGGATGATTTATTTAAAATGCAAATCAAATGGGCTAGCTCTTCCTCATTTGAAAATGCGAGTGATGATGCTACTTATGTTGATGATAAGTGGCTCCGTTTTTTTGCACAAACCATACCTGATAATTATTTTTTGATGTACAAGCCTGTGTTTTATTTGAAAAAGGCTCCGATCGATCTTGAAATTCTTTTAGTAGGTCCAACCGAAATTATCTGTATATCAATATTAGAAGGACAGGAGCACAGTGTATTTGAAGCTGGGTCAGGTAAATTTTGGACAGAATATATAAATGAATCAAGAAAAAGAAGAATAAGTCCACTCCTATCATTAACACGGATGACTGGTGTGATTAAGACATTACTTGATACAGCCGAATTATCCTTTCCTGTAAGACAGGTTGTCTTAAACCGTGAAAGTATAATTGACAATAAAATGCAAGGGGTTAAGGCTGAATTTATTGATCGTAGAAAATTTGCAGAGTGGCTTGAGGCATTAAAGAAAAATCCTTCACCAATTAAAAGTCAGCAAATGCGAATAAGTGCATTACTCTTACTAAATAGTACTAAACCTGAAGTGCCAGAAGAAAAAGAAGAAGAAGAAAGAGATAATCAATAGATTGAAAGGGGAAAGATGTGTTTTATACAGCTAGTGATTTTCATTGGATTGTACGTAAAGTTTACAAATGGAATGGTCAAATGGAATTAATGATTGAACTTATTGATCTTGACGGTTGTGTTTCATATGGAGATACATTCAAAGAGGCTCGGGAAAGCCTACCATTGGCCTTACACTATTGGCTAAGGAAATACGGGGAACAACAGCTTCCGGAGCCTAGAGAGGGAGCACAGCTTATTTTTCTTGAGCAAGAGATGACATTAAATGAGTTCCATTATATAAATCAAGAATTGGAGAAGTTAAATTGAAGCGAGGGCACTGAATTTGTTCAGTACCCTCGAACTTTTTTTAGAAGACAACTGTTTTGTTGCCATGGACAATAATTTGATCATTATTATGCCAAGATACCGCACGAGACAGTGCAATTCTTTCTACCTGTCTTCCAGCGACTCTTAATTGTTCAGTCGTGTATCTATGATTCACACGTAGAACATCTTGTTCGATGATTGGTCCTTCGTCAAGGTCATCTGTTACATAATGGGCTGTTGCTCCAATTAATTTGACACCTCGTTCAAAAGCCTTAGCATATGGATTGGCTCCAATAAATGCTGGTAAAAATGAGTGGTGGATATTAATAATCTGCTTCGGAAATGCTTGTACGAAAGTAGGAGAGAGAATTTGCATGTAACGTGCAAGGACGATGAAGTCAATTTGATGTTTCTTAATGAGATCAATTGCTTGCTGTTCAGCTGCTGCCTTTGTCGCCTTGGTAACAGGAATATGATAAAAGGGAATACCGTAACCCTCGACTTCACTACGTAAATCTTCGTGATTACTAATGACTAATGGGATATCAACCTGTAATTCAGCTGCTCGCCATTTCCATAATAACTCAAGTAAACAGTGATCCTCTTTCGAAACAAAGATTGCCATTTTTTTTTGCCTAGAGGCGAGCTCCATTCTCCAATCCATTTCAAAGGTTTGAGCAATTTCCTCAAATGCCCCGCGAACCTGTTCAAATGTCTGGTCCTGGCCATATAGATCAAATTCAATTCTCATAAAAAACATCCCACCTGAAGGGTCGGTTGTGTATTGGTCTGATTGAATAATATTGGCTTGATGTTCTAACAGAAAGGTTGAAACCGAGGAGACAATCCCTGGCTTATCAAGACAAGAGATAAGTAGTCGTACTTCGTTCGTTTGTTTGTAATCTGACATTTAATTCCTCCGAGTTATCATGCATGATATCGACGTATCATACGTTTTAGTAGTAGAGATTAAAAAGGGGGTTTTGTTCATTGAAGCAAAAACAAGAGGCATTTGTCAATTGGATAATGACAAAGGCTGAACTAGTGAAGATAAATCAGATCCATTTGTTCTTTCAAGGGACGGTTGGGAAGGAACAAGGATGGACCTTATTTGTTGGTTCAATGACATACCCATTGAACATCGAGAAGAGAGATTCTAATATGCTCGAATTATCTTTTCCATTCCTCTTTCCATTTGGTGAACAATGCTACGTTGGATGTGGGCAACAAAAGATCCCCTTGATGATTACAGATGTTGTTCGAACAATCGAGTTTGACAATCAGTTTTTTTATAATGGTACAGATCTTGGATTAAGTAGATTCGAAGACAAGCTGATGTTACAAGTGTGGGCACCCACAGCAACAAATGTAGAGATTTTATTATATGATAATTGGCATACTGATCGATTTGAGAGATTTTCATGTAGCCGTACAGAGAATGGAATTTGGAAAGCATCCTTGGATCAAAACAGACTTGGGGGCTTTTATTTATACAATGTAGAAGTCAATCACTCATGGAATCTAGCTGTTGACCCATATGCCAAGATGCTTTCAATCAATGGCGAACGGGCTTATCTAGACATAATAGAGGAACAAGATGTTGATGGTGTTTCCATTTTCGATAAGAAACCGCCAATCATCTATGAATTACATATTAGAGATTTTACAATTGGCCCCAATAGTGGAACGAAAGAAAAGGGGAAATATATTGGATTAGCCGAAGAAAAGACTAGAACGATTCAACATTTTGAAACAGGATTAGATTATATTAAACATTTAGGGGTTACACATGTTGAACTGTTACCAGTCCAGGATTATGGAAGTGTTGATGAGAGCGATTGGCGTGCAACTTATAATTGGGGATATGATACAACTCATTTTTTTGCAGTCGAAGGTAGCTATTCAACAGATCCTTATGAACCATTTACTCGTGTAAATGAATTAAAAAAATTGATCCAGACTTTTCATTCAAATCAGCTAAAAGTGATAGTTGATGTTGTATTCAATCATTTATACATTCGCGAGGAATCGGCACTCGAGAAGCTTGTTCCTGGTTATTATTTTCGTTATGAAAGTAATGGCGATGTAAGTGACGGCACTGGGGTAGGAAATGATTATGCTTCAGAACGTAAAATGGCTAGAAAATTAATTGTTGATGCCGTTGAACATTGGCTAAAAGTCTTTAGCGTGGATGGTTTCCGTTTTGATCTAATGGGCATTTTGGATGTTGATACAATGCATGAAATAAAACAACTAGCAACTTCCATTCAGCCGGATGTCCTTATTCTCGGAGAAGGTTGGGTACTCCCGACAGCACATGAGCCTACTGGTTTGGCGTCTATTGAGCAAGCTCATTTGCTCCCGGACATTTCTTTTTTTCAAGATCAGTTTCGTGATTCAATAAAAGGAGATACCTTTGAAGAATCAAATGCTGGTTTCATTAGCGGAAGTATAGTAGCTAGTGAAGCTTTCATCAATGGCTTGAAAGGAAGTCCTTCTTTAGTTAAATATCCGAGCCAAGCAATTAATTATGTTGAATCCCATGATAATCATACTCTTTGGGATAAGTTAAAACTTCTACATCCGAATGAGTCTAGGCTAATATTAGAAAAACGGCATCGTTTAGCAACAACGATTGTACTGCTGTCACAAGGAACTCCTTTTTTACAAGCGGGACAAGAATGGTTTAGAACGAAATATGGAGTTGAAAATAGCTATAATTCTCCAGACTGGATTAATGCTTTAAATTGGGATGAACGAGTGAAAAATGATAAGTATGTCACATATATAAGGGACTTGATCTTATTTAGGGATGATTATCCCGTTTTTCATTTAGAGACATTTAAAGAGGTAGAAGAAGCATTTTCAATCCATGAAAGTATACAGGGTTGTTTCTCTTTTACTTTAAAGGACAAAGATCAAATTTTATTGGTTATTTTTAATGCAACGAATAAAGAGCAGAAAATTGCTCTTCCATTCAAAGGTAATTGGCAAGTTGTCGTTGACGGTACACATGCTTCTCTGATACCATTATATAGATTGGGCATAGACTATGTTTTAGTAGATCCTATCTCAACATTCGTATGTGTAAATGAACAGTGAGCAGTGCATAATGAATGCAATTCTGCTTAGCTTTTTACAAAAATAAATCGTATGCTATCCAAGAGAGTAGAACTATTTGACTCTAGGAAAGGCGGCAAAGCCGCTTTTTTCTTATAAATTGGGAAAGTTAAGATGACAGTTGATGAAATTGAGGGTGAATCGGGTGGAACAACTATTAGGTGATGGCTGGAGGGTATTACCAGCTGGAGGGGCAACTGGAGAAGCATATATCGCTCATCAAGGTGATCAGACGGTTTTCTTGAAGCGGAACTCTTCTCCGTTTTTAGCTGTTCTTTCGGCCGAAGGAATTGTACCTAAGTTACTTTGGACTAGAAGGCTAGAAAATGGGGATGTTGTTACAGCACAGCGTTGGTTAAAAGGACGTGAGTTGAAGGCGAACGAAATGAAAGGAAATCGAGTTGCTGCATTACTAGCAAAAATCCATAATTCTAGTGAGCTTTTAGATATGTTTAAACGAATTGGAAATGAGCCTTTAACTCCTTATATTATTGTTGAGAACCTTCGACTTCAACTTCAGACGTATCATCTTTTAGATGAAACAATTGAACAGGGTATGACCTACTTACATGAACGATTAGAAAATGTCCGATATCAGCAATTTGTTGTCTGTCATTGTGATATAAATCATAATAATTGGATGTTAGATGATGAAGATGAGCATTTGTACTTAATTGATTGGGACGGGGCCAATGTGGCTGATCCAGCACTTGATCTTGGGTTACTCCTTTACTCTTATATTCCAGAGGCTGAATGGGGAAAGTGGCTACAGCAATACGGAATTGAATTGGATGATTCATTGCGGCAAAGGATGCATTGGTATGTAGTATCTCAATCTATTTCTGTTCTTCTATGGCATTACGAAAGACGGCAAGTAGAGCAAGTTGAACAATTAACAGATGATTTACACAAGCTGTTAACTAAATAACTAAAAAGGATGTTCTTCAAAGGTAACCCTTATGAAAAACATCCTTTTTTTATTGACTTGTATGTTATAATCAAAATTTGTAAAGTAATATCAACTCGTTACAGGATTTCCTGGGAAATTTGCTCAAATACCGTCGAATTATTCGACATTAAGGACATTAATCCATTGAACGACATCATTTTCAGCAAATGGCTGATGATTTAATTGGTGTTTTTCTTCAATTGCAGATAGCGTTTCCTTTAATATAGGCTGCAAATTTGGTTCTGTTGAAAGAGTTGATATGAGCCGCTGTATCTGCTCAGCTTCATCTGTTGTCATATACTGCTCTGAAGCTTGATTTCGAAGTAGGTCTGCAAGCAAATGTAGTTTATCCTCAGTAGTAATCGGCATATTTGTGTTCTCCTTTGCTAGGGTTTAAACCTTAGTTGTAGAATACCCATGCTTGTAACACACTATTCTTACGTTGGAAATATTGATATGCATGATAAAAGGAGTGAGTCAGTTGCGTTTACGCAATAAACCGTGGGCAAAAGAAGAGCTGGACAAAAATCCTATGTTTGTTATTTCAGATCCGGCATCTCAAAAAGGGAAATGGGCTGAGTTATTTAATAATAATCATCCTATCCATGTTGAGGTTGGAACAGGAAAAGGACAATTTTTAACAGGGATGTCTGAATTACATCCGAATATTAATTTTATTGGAATTGAAAAATATGATTCAGTGATTTTAACGGCTCTTGAACGATTAAAAGAAAGTGATCGATCGAACGTTCGACTTCTAAATCAAGATGTTATCGAATTAACTGATTTTTTTGCAGAGGGAGAAATTGATCGTGTGTACATTAACTTCACTGATCCTTGGCCGAAGAGTAGACATGAAAAGCGAAGATTAACGTATAAGAATTTCCTGAGTCTATATCAACAAGTTCTAAAACCAGATGGAGATATTCATTTGAAGACAGACAATCAAGGATTGTTTGAATATTCATTGGAGAGCTTTTCACAAAATGGCTTGTCTTTGCACGAAGTTAGTCTTGATTTACACAAGAGCGAAATTGAAGGAAACATCATGACTGAATATGAAGAGAGGTTTTCTAATAAAGGCATGAGGATCTATAGATGTGAGGCAAGGTTTACCTTGTGATAACAAAGGAGTTAACGCTGGTGCTTTTTTTGCGTTAACTCTTTTTTGTTATGAGGCAATTAGGTCTAACAAAGTCCCTGTAGTGCGGTCTACGAGAAATTCATATTGCTTCGTGTCATTGGCTTCCTTTGTCGAGATACCACCACGGTACACTTCATATGTAGTGTTTTGTCGAGTTACCTGTTCAGGAATCATATGGATCCATGAACCGGTAATTGTATGGGTTTGAGATACAGTTTTTTTAACCAGCTTAAGCGCCTTTTCAGGTGTAAGCTTCTTTTGCTCAATTGAAGGTCTAAGAAGAAGTCCAATTGAAACACCAATTCCAATTCCAATTAATAAACGTTTCGCATTCACCTTCATCATCCTTTCATATCCTCTAAAAAATAGTATACCCAACTCTAATGTTTTTTCCAAACATTCACTGTCTTTGTGGCAATATAAGAAGAGTTCAGCTAAAATGAAGAAGTACATACTATTACGGTTGCCGAAAGGAGTTTATATGAATTCCAGTACATTAGCATTATTTGAAACATTAACGGAGTTACAAGGTGCGCCTGGTTTTGAACATGATGTAAGGAAATTTGTGCGTTCAGAATTGGAAAAATACACGGACGAGATTGTTCAAGATCGTTTAGGTAGTATTTTCGGTGTGAAGCGTGGTGATGAAACAGGACCTACCGTTATGGTTGCAGGGCATATGGATGAGGTTGGCTTTATGGTCACATCTGTTGATGACAAAGGGCTTATCCGTTTTCAAACATTAGGTGGATGGTGGAGTCAAGTTCTACTTGCACAAAGAGTGCAGGTTATGACGAACAAAGGTCCAGTTATTGGGGTGATTGGTTCGATCCCACCTCATCTATTAGAAGAATCACAGCGAGCTAAGCCAATGGAGATTAAAAACATGTATATTGATATCGGTGCAGATGATAAGCAGGATGCACTTGAAATTGGTATTAAGCCGGGGCAACAAATTGTTCCGATATGTCCATTTACTCCTATGGCTAATTCAAAAAAAATTCTTGCTAAGGCATGGGATAATCGCTACGGAGTGGGATTGTCAATTGAATTATTAAAGGAACTGCAGGGCGAGAAGTTGCCAAACGTCCTTTTTTCAGGTGCTACTGTTCAAGAAGAAGTAGGCTTAAGAGGAGCGGCAACTGCCGCAAATATGATCAAGCCAGATATTTTCTATGCATTAGATGCAAGCCCGGCAAATGACGCGACCGGTGGAAAGGATGCGTTTGGACAACTAGGCAAGGGAGCATTACTTCGCATCTTAGACCGATCAATGGTAACTCATCGAGGCATGAGGGAATTTATTTTAGATACCGCAGAGACGAACAATATCCCGTATCAATATTTTATTTCTCAAGGTGGAACAGATGCTGGTCGAGTCCATACATCTGGTAACGGTGTTCCTTCTGCAGTAGTCGGTATTTGCTCAAGGTATATCCATACAGCTGCTTCGATTATTCACATTGATGATTATGCGGCCGCTAAGGAATTATTAGTAAAATTAGTGAAGACAACTGATGCAAGTACGGTTAAGAGTATAACAGAACAAGTATAAGCAAAATGGGTGTCTCGGCATAAATCTACTTGAGACACCCATTTTTGGGTTAGGAGGGTAAAATGAAAATTGCTATTGGTTCAAAAAATCCGGCGAAGATTCATGCTGTTCAAGATACTCTTATTAGAGAGGGATTTCATTTTGTCAGTATTGATGTCGATTCCAAAGTGTCTGACCAACCATTTACGGATGAAGAGACGATTCTAGGAGCAACAAATAGAGCACTTGCAGCACTTCAAGAAACAGGTTCATTGCTTGCGTTCGGTCTTGAGGGAGGGGTTGTCGAAACATCTGGTGGCATGATTCTTTGCAGTTGGGGCGTCTTAGTTCATAGTGATGGTAGAAAATGGATTGCAGGCGGTGCGAGAATTCCTTTACCTGAGGAAATAAGAGTGCGTTTGCTAAAAGGAGAAGAACTGGGTCCATTGATGGCTGAGTACACTGGTAAGAAAGATATCCGCAAGAATCAAGGAGCTATTGGTGTTTTTACCGGGGGAATGGTTAGTCGAAAGGAAATGTTCTCACATATTGTCAAACTTTTGTACGGACAATACAAAGGAGAATCGTTAACGAATTAGGTAGAGTTTTGTCCATATTAATGTTTTCTTGTCAGTTTTCTAGCTTAGGGTTATGATTAAGGAGAGATGTCCAAGATAAGCTTAAAGGAGTGTCCTTATTTTGATCTTAAACCATTGGCCAATACGAATTAGTATAGTATGTTGTATGGTAATGTTAGTCGGATGTACAATAACAGAAGAGGAAACGATTGATAAAGGGCTAGAAACATATGAATCAGAGCTATCACAACAAGAAAACGAAACGAATACAGAGGAAGGTCAAGCAACATTTTATCTCCCTCCTCAGTTTGAAGTAAGTGAAACAATTGATGAGTATAATATCGTTCTCGAACATGAAGAGCAGCTCTATGTCTTCTTTCATGAACCGAATGAGCCACAAACAAGTACTGTCCTCTTAGAGAGAGATAAGCTAGAAGAACAAGAATTTCTTTTGTTCGAAGAAGTTACGACCGATGAGTATGTTTCTTTTCTGATGATACAAGAAGAGGAAGAAGATCGACTACTTGTTGCTGTAGCTCTTGGTGGAGCAAAGGTATCTACACTTTCTACATATGAAACGCTTATTGATGATATTGAAGCAATGACCGAAATTGTGCAATCATATGAAACAAAATAGTTGATCTTTCTTTTGGGGAGGAAAATGTGTGAAAGAATTCATCCAGAAAAAAGGTATTGATCTTTCTTGGAGAACCTATATTATTACAGGGCTAAGTCATATGGCCCTAGGCCTTTTTGCATCTTTAATCATTGGTTTAATTATTAGAACTCTTGGAGAACATGCCTTTAGAGATCGTCTCCCATTTTTAAGTGAGATTTTTATTGAGATGGGGACGTTAGCTATTGGTTTAATGGGTCCGGCTATCGGTGTCGCTGTTGCTTATGGATTAAAAGCACCAAGATTAGTCTTGTTTGCAGCTGTTATATCGGGTGCAGCGGGTGCACAGCTTGGTGGTCCAGCTGGGAGCTTTGTAGCTGCCGTCATCTCAGTTGAGGTGGGGAAGCTTATCTCACAGGAGACAAAGATTGATATTATTGTGACCCCATTTGTTACAATTGTCTCAGGTTTTTTCACTGCTTACTTCATCGGTCCTTGGATACAATCAGGAATGGTCTTTTTCGGTGAATGGATAAAATGGGGAACAGAACAACAGCCGATTTTACTTGGTATTATTGTTGCAACATTAATGGGTCTTGCGTTAACGGCACCAATCTCTAGTGCAGCGATTGCGATCATGCTTGAGCTAGACGGAGTAGCAGCGGGTGCTGCAACAGTAGGTTGTGCTGCTCAAATGATTGGCTTTGCGGTTAGCAGCTATCGTGAAAATGGCTGGTCTGGTCTGATCTCCCAAGGACTTGGTACGTCGATGCTACAAGTGCCTAATATTATAAAAAACCCGCTGATATTAATTCCGCCAGTAGTGGCAGGCATCATTCTCGCTCCTATCGCAACAGTTGGATTTCAAATGACAAATCTGCCTGCTGGAGCAGGTATGGGAACAAGTGGTTTAGTCGGTCCAATTATTACGATTACAGATATGGGCTTTTCATGGAATTTAATTCTAGTTATCGCTTTTTTACATTTTATCGGCCCTGCCTTAATTAGTTTGGCTGTATCGGAATTGATGAGAAAGCTTGGGTATATTCGGTTAGGCGATATGAAAATTGATCAATAAGGAGTATGAATAATGGAGCATATAAAGAACATTGAAGAGTTTAGAACGGTTGCATCAAAGGAAGCGGCAATTTTTATGTTTTCAGCCGATTGGTGTCCGGATTGTAAAGTAATTGAACCTGTTTTACCAAGAATTGAAGCTGATTTTCCAAGTTTCTCTTTTTATTACGTCGATCGTGATCAATTTATTGATTTATGTTCAGAGTTGGATATTTTCGGCATTCCTAGTTTTCTGGCTTATGTAGATGGAAAAGAAGTTGAGCGTTTTGTAAGTAAAGATCGTAAATCTCAAGATGAAATTGAAGATTTCTTGACAAAAGCCGAAGCACATATTAGTTGAGTTATGGGGGTCACTCGTGAAATTATAAGAGTGACCTTCATTTTTATCTAATAATGAAGTATGTAAAGGAGAGAAAATAGTATGGATATGAGAAGTTTTCGCAAAGAAATAGAGGAGCGTATTGAACGGGATGGTTGGTCTATTTACTATGATCATAATGAATCAACATTACGAATTGAAGATAAAGAAATAAAAAAAGGGGTGACTGTTGCCCTAAAACCATTACTTGCAAAGTGGGAAAGAAATGAATTCACTTCGATTGATGAGGTGATTCGCTATGTTGAGGTTGGTCTAGTGGCAATGCGAACAAAGCCAGTGCTTAGTGGAAATGAAAAAAATATTTTCCCTGTCATTCGTTCGACATCGTTTCCTGAAGAAACAAAGGAAGGACAGGCTTTATTATTTGATGAGCATACTGCAGAAACAAGAGTATATTATGTGATTGATTTAGGGGAATCATATACTCTTATTTACAATGACCTACTAGAGGGAACTTCGTTAACAAAAGAAAAAATCCGCGAAATGGCTATGTTTAACGTTAGGTCACTCCCACAGCCATTAAAAGAAGACATTGTGGCAGGGAATAAGTTTTACTTTTTACGTGCAAAAGATGGTTATGATGCGAGTCGTATTCTAGATCAATCACTGCTTGAGAAGATGAGTGATCAAGCGGCAGGTCAATTAGCTGTTGCGGTTCCACATCAGGATGTTTTGATTTTTGCAGATCTTGTTAATGAAAGGGGTTATGACGTTCTCGCACAAATTGCTCTACAGTTTTTTGGAGAAGGACGTGTACCTGTTACTGCACTCCCATTTTTATACGAGGATGGAGAGCTTGAACCGACATTTATCTTAGCACAGCGTAGACCGAAATAAGTGTTATGTTAAAATAAAGAGATTACGATAAAAGGAGCAATAAAAAATGAACGTATTTTATAATCAAAAAGGTATTGGTGACGTGTTAATATTGAAAATTAAGGATGTTGAACTAAAGCAACGTCAATTTAGTACATTTGGAGATGTTGTGAAAATCTACAACTCAGATACGAATGAAGTGATCGGCTATAATATATTTAAAGCATCGAGTTATGGTGAAATAAAGGACCATGGAGCAGTTGAGCTATCAGATGAAATGAAGGAGCTAATCAAAACAGCTTTTGCAAAAAATGGAGTCAATGATGATGTTGACCTACAAAAGCAGAATCATTTTGTTGTTGGTTATGTAGAGACAATGGAAAAGCATCCGAATGCAGATAAATTAAATATTTGCAAAGTAAATGTTGGACAAGAAGAACTGCAAATTGTCTGTGGTGCCCCTAATGTAGAAGCAAATCAAAAGGTAGTTGTCGCTTTAGTTGGTGCGGTGATGCCAAGTGGTTTAATTATTAAAGATGCAAATCTCCGTGGTGTTCCTTCTTCTGGCATGATTTGCTCCGCAAAAGAGTTAGCTTTACCTGATGCACCACAAGAAAAAGGAATTCTAGTTCTTGATAACTCTTATGAAATTGGGGCACCATTTGAGCTTAAATAGTCGAATTATTGTAAAGAGGCTGGGACATAACTAAAGTTTATAACTGAGATGCCGAACCAATCAATAAGGTAATGGATTATATTTCAGAGCTGTGTGTTTCTACACCTTTGATTAATCGTTTACTCATTTAGGTAAAACCTATTTTTGTCCCAGTTTCTTTTTCATGAGAGTCCATTAGAAAGTGAGTGAACCATATGGGGATGTTGCACAATTGGTTTAAACAACTGCAACAATATTTTTCTGAAAACGACATCGAGAATGAACAACCGGAGCAGGAGTTGAGAAAATCCTATCGCATCCACCAGTCAGATCATAGCGAAGAAAATTCGAAAATGATATACCATTATCCTAAGGAAGGTAAGTTTCGCTTTCCTGTCGATGTGGATCGTCCTAGTGATAAGAGGAATGTTCATTTAGATAAACCTACAACAAAGCCAGAATCTCAGCCTAAAAAAACAATTGAGAAAAAGGTGAAACAAGAGCCATTCAGTAATCAACATTATAAATGGTCTACAACCCCTTCACCTATCTATGGGTTTGGTCAACAAAAAAAACCAAGTGTTTCACCGCCTTTGAAGCATTCTAAAGATGAAGAGAAGCACAATACGCATATGACTATATATGAGGAAAACATGCCGAATCAACCAGAACAAGAGTCAGAATCTATTTATATTAAAGAAGAGTTTCCAATGGAGGTTTCTTCTAAAGCAAAGGATATGAACGAGGAATCGGTTGATACTAATATTAGGAATATTCCAGATCATCGGTATGAGCAAGAACTAAAGCAAGAACAAGAACTAGATCAAGAACAAGAACTAGATCAAGAACAAGAACTAGATCAAGAAATAAAACCAGACCAAGTAGCAGAGGCAGAGATTTCAGTAGGGGAAAGAGATTTATCACAACCACTTGAGAAGCCAAATGAACAAGACCAAGAAATTTTAGCTAAGGTCGAAATAGAGCCAGTTTTTGAAGTGCCTGAAACAGAGTCGAAACAGAGTCTAGCGACTGAAAAGAACGCAGAGGCTGCCAAAGAAGTGGTCGTAGAATCAAGTGATGAGAAGCCTGCTAGTGAACAAGAGAATAAGCAAGAATTTGCTAGAACAGAACACAAAAAATCGCCGATTCCTTTTAATGTGATGATGCTGCCTCAAGATCGTGGCAAGAAGAACCCTAGTCCTGCTACCCCGCAGTCAGATTATAGTTATCCTACAATTAATCTGCTACATTATCCGAATGTTAAGCAGGATGATGAAACGGAATGGCTTGAAAGCCAGTCGGCGATGCTAGAGGAAACACTGCAAAACTTTCATGTTGAAGCAAAAGTCGTTAATGTTACAAAAGGCCCATCTGTAACAAGACTAGAAATACAACCAGGTCGAGGCGTAAAAGTAACGAAAATTACAGGATTAATCGACGATATTAAACTCGCCCTATCTGCGAAGGACATTCGAATTGAGGCTCCTATCCCAGGGAAAAATACAATTGGGATTGAGGTGCCTAACCGTCATTCTGCACCTGTTTTCTTACGTGAAATACTCCGAAGAGATGTATTTGTTAGATCAAGCTCACCTCTAACTGTGGCCTTAGGTCTAGATATCTCAGGTCAGCCAATTGTAACAGATCTACAAAAGATGCCACATGGACTTGTTGCTGGTGCAACAGGTTCTGGAAAAAGTGTTTGTATAAATTCCATCCTAATTAGCTTATTGTTTAAAGCCAATCCAGATGAGGTCAAGATTATGCTTATTGATCCAAAGATGGTTGAACTCGCTCCTTATAATGGATTGCCTCACTTAATTACACCTGTGATTACAGATTCGAAGCAGGCAACGGCTGCTTTGAAGTGGGTTGTACAAGAGATGGAACGAAGATATGAATTGTTTAGCCAATACGGTGTTAGAGATGTAAAACGGTACAATGATCTGTATTCTGAGTCTATTGAAAAGCCAGCCTTACCATATATGTTAGTTGTAATTGATGAATTAGCCGATCTTATGATGGTTTCACCTCAAGAAGTTGAGGATTCGATTTGTAGAATCGCACAGAAAGCGAGAGCGTGTGGAATTCACTTACTACTTGCAACGCAGCGACCGTCTGTTGATGTTATTACTGGTTTAATTAAGGCGAATATCCCAACGCGTATTGCATTCTCTGTTTCATCCCAAACGGATTCTAGAACGATCTTGGATGTTGGTGGTGCCGAGCGTCTACTCGGGCGTGGCGATATGCTTTTCCAAGAAAATGGTACACCCAAAGCAGTCAGAGTCCAAGGAACCTTTGTATCAGACGAAGAAATTGATGCAGTTGTTGCTTATGTCAAGAAACAAAGAGAGCCACAATATTTACTTGAAAGTGAACAGCTTGTAAAGGTAGCATCACAAGAAACGGTTGAAGAAGATGACTTGTTTGAAGAAGCATGTCATTTTGTAATTGATCAAGGCGGTGCTTCAGCTTCTCTACTACAAAGGAAATTCAGAGTTGGCTACAATCGTGCTGCAAGGTTAATCGATATGATGGAGGATTACGGAATTGTCTCTGAAGCGATGGGAAGCAAACCACGTCACATTCTAGTTGATTCCATTAAATTGGAAGAGATTCTTTATCATGAGAGCGAAGTTTAAGTGGACGATTCAAAGTTTATTTTAGCGGATTCGTGAAAATAGCAACGGATTTTCACAATCATGAGAACCTTACTCATGGCAAGGTGAAATATATCGGAAGATCTCTACTCATTGTTTAAAGGCACCAAAAAAAGACGTGATCCAACCTCATTTAGTGTCTTGTAGATAACTTTCTTCTTGTTTTCGAGGAGAAGGTTCTATATGATAATAAGATATTGGCATTTGATTTAACAGAAGGAAACACAAGGAGCTCAGATGCGATGAAAGAAATCACACTGAAACTAAACGGTGAAATAAAGAGATTAACAAATGAAACATTTAAGTTTGATGAACGTATTAAAGAGGGCTGGTTTTCTGCAGTCTACTTTTTGAAAACAAAAGAAATTATTAAGAAATATCGTCCAGATAAAAAAGTAACAATGCAGTTCTTTCAAAAGGAACACGCAGTATTATGCGGAACAGATGAAGTTATTGCACTCATTCGTACGTTTGCAAATAATCCGGAAGAGCTTGAGCTTCGTTCGTTAGAAGACGGCGATAAAATAAAACCATTTGAAACAGTATTTACAATTACTGGACGCTATGAAGATTTTGGCTTTTTAGAAGGAATTATTGATGGGATTTTCGCTAGAAGAACGTCTGTAGCCACAAATGTCTACAATGTTGTCAAAGCAGCCCGTAAGTCTGGTGTGCAAAAGCCAGTTATCTTCATGGGAGATCGTGATGACCACTTCACTCAACAGTCGGGAGATGGCTATGCTGCCTTTATTGGTGGTTCTAAGGCTCAAGCGACTCATGCAATGAATGAGTGGTGGGGCAAGCAAGGGATGGGGACAATGCCACATGCGTTGATTCAATTGTTCCAAGGTGACGTAGTGGAAGCGACTCGTGCCTATAAAGAAACGTTTCCAGAAGATGATTTAATGGCATTGGTAGACTACAACAACGATGTCATTACAGATTCTCTAAAAGTTGCTAGAGAATTTGGTGCGGACTTAAAAGGAGTACGGGTTGATACGTCAGGAACAATGGTTGATCAATTTTTCTGTCGTAAGCCAGAAGTAATGGGAGCATTTGATCCACGTGGTGCAAATCCAACTTTACTTTTTGCTTTAAGAGAGGCATTGGATAACGAAGGATTTAATCATGTGAAAATAATAGCGACTGGTGGATTTACGGATCAACGAATTCGTGAATATGAAGAAGCTGGTGTGCCTGTAGATATTTACGGAGTAGGCGGGAGTCTCTTAAAGATTAATATTGCCTTTACAGGCGATAATGTTCTTTTAAATGGAGAACACGAAGCAAAGTCTGGGAGACGCTTCCGTGACAATCCACGTTTGGTCATTGTAGAGTAGATGGGAAGACCTGCAGGCTTCAGTGGGTCTTTTCTTCATGTTATTACATATACTATTGGGTGAACAGAGGAGAACGGTGGGCAAGTGTTTCGTTTTTTCTCTATGTGGGGTAATGAACGACGGTGTGGACATAATTAAACGCTGTGGAATTTGGAGGTCCAACTATGACATATCATTTTATTGGAATAAAAGGTTCAGGGATGAGTGCTTTGGCACAGATCCTTCATGACATGAAGTTTCCTGTGCAGGGCTCAGATGTCGAGAAGACATTTTTTACACAGAAACCATTAGAACAAAAAGGAATTGATTTACTTCCATTTCAGCGAGAAAACATTAAAGACGATCAAAAAATCGTTGTTTCGGCTGCATACGGGGAAGATCATGAAGAAATGGTTCGTGCTAGAGAGCTTGGGCTAGAAGTCAAGAAATATCCGACGTTTCTAGGAGAGTTCATTCAAAATTTTACAAGTGTCGCCATAACTGGTTCGCACGGTAAAACATCAACAACTGGATTGCTATCTCACGTGTTAGGATCTGCCTACCCAACATCTTATTTAATTGGAGATGGAACTGGCAAAGGTGAGGAAAATTCATCCTACTTCGTCTTTGAAGCATGTGAATACCGACGTCATTTTTTAAATTATAATCCTGACTATTGTATTATGACAAATATTGACTTTGATCATCCGGACTATTTTAAGGACGTCAATGATGTCTTCTCTGCTTTTCAGGAGATGGCGATGCAGGTGAAGAAGGCAATTATTGCTTGTGGAGATGATGGACATTTACAAGGAATTCGAGCGAATGTTCCTGTTGTTTATTACGGTTTTGATGAGGACAATGATTTTCAAGCTCGGAATGTAGAAGTCACTCCTGAGGGAACGCACTTTGATGTGTTTGTCCGTAATAATTTATATGGAGCCTTTACAATTCGAGGGTTTGGGAACCATCATATTCTAAACACTTTAGCTGTTATAGCACTATGCCACTATGAAAATGTGCCGGCACAGGTAGCTGCTGAACATATTAAAACATTCCAAGGGGTAAAGAGACGCTTTAGCGAGAAGGTCGTTAATAATCAAATTCTTATTGATGACTATGCACATCACCCGACTGAAATTGCAGCAACAATCGAATCTGCTAAGCAAAAATATCCACAAAAGGATGTTGTCGCTATTTTTCAACCACATACTTTTACTCGAACGAAGATGTTCTTGAAGGAATTTGCGGCTTCACTAAGTGAGGCAAACTATGTCTATTTATGCGATATTTTTGGATCAGCACGCGAGAACTCGGGTGTATTGACGATTCAAGATCTCCAAGAGCTGATTGATGGTGCTTACTTAATTT
The DNA here is from genome assembly GCF_017939705.1 of Halalkalibacter suaedae. Classification (GTDB taxonomy): domain Bacteria; phylum Bacillota; class Bacilli; order Bacillales; family Bacillaceae_D; genus Halalkalibacter; species Halalkalibacter suaedae. Next base: position 326,865 of record NZ_JAGKSQ010000001.1, on the reverse strand, counting down.
CTGAAGAATCTGTAGACCTACTGAAAAAGCACGAAAATAGTGTTCTCTTATTCATGGGAGCAGGGGATGTTCAAAAGTTTCAAGCTGCCTATGAAAAGCTTGTATAAATTATTCTGTGGCAATTGATTAGTTTATGTCCACAAAACAATAAAAAGCAGTTCAATTTGCGAAAAATTGAACTGCTTTTGTTTTTGTTTAAAAATAATTTAATAGAAGCTCTATTAGTTTTAAATGCTTAATTGATTATAGTATACTATGGAACTAGTAATATCATAAACCACTACATAATAAGATTTTGATACTTTAATGAATTGAGGTTGAATTTCCAATGGTTAATACGATGCATCATCTAATTGCACTAGAAAATTATAATATCACTCAAGAGATTGAGAAGCATGCTTCAGATAAGTTAGCATTGGTCTATCTGAATGATTTAGGAGAGAAAAGGACCATTTCATATAATGATCTTATTAAAGAATCAAATAAACTTGCGAATGGTTTGTATGATTTAGGCTTACAAAAGGGAGATCGTGTACTTGTTGTGACTACACGTTTAATAGAGTCTTATACAATCTATATGGCCTGTTTAAAAGCAGGGTTTGTTATTATTCCTGCCTCTGAATTACTACGAGCTAAGGACCTAGCTTATCGATTAAATCATTCCGAAGCTAAAGCTGTGATCTCCTATACGGATTTCACAGAAGAGATTGATGCAATTGATGTTGATCTCCCGTACCTTAATCATAAAATTGTCTTCGGAGGATTGGAACCGGGATGGCTAGAGATTGGCCAGATACTTAATGATGCCTCGGAGGATTTCAATAATGAGACAACCAAACGTGATGATCTAGCCTTTTTAGCCTATACATCAGGAACAACAGGCAATCCCAAAGGTGTGGCCCATACGCATAGCTGGGGTTATGCCCATATTCGTATTGCGGCAAAAGAATGGCTTAATATCAATGGAGAAGACATGGTATGGGCAACAGCTGCTCCGGGTTGGCAAAAGTGGGTATGGTCACCTTTTCTTTCTATACTAGGATCTGGAGCAACAGGGTTTGTTTATCAAGGGAAGTTCTCTGCGGCGACATACTTACAGTTGCTCCAGGATCAACAGATTAGTGTTTTATGTTGTACACCAACTGAGTATCGAATGATGGTCAAGGCAGAGGATTTGGCTCAATATAATCTTTCGAATTTACGAAGTGCGGTTTCTGCAGGTGAAGCTCTTAACAGAGAAGTGATCGACGTCTTTAAGGATACATTTAATATCCAAATCAGAGATGGCTATGGTCAAACAGAAAGTACGCTTTTGATTGGAACTGTTCAAGGTGCAGAGCATCGAGTCGGTTCAATGGGAAAGCCAATCATTGATGGAACAATAGAAATTATTAATGAAGAGGGTCTTCCAGTGAAAACAGGAGAGGTTGGCGACATTGCAATAAAAAAAGAATTGCCTGCCCTCTTTAAAATGTATTACAAGGATCCTGAAAAAACGACTCTATCCTATAACGGTGAGTATTTTTTAACTGGTGATCGCGCTAGCAAAGATGCTGAAGGCTTTTATTGGTTCCAAGGTAGAAGTGACGATGTGATCATAAGTTCAGGTTATACGATAGGACCATTTGAAATCGAGGATGCACTTATGAATCATCCAGCTATCGTTGAATGTGCTGCTGTTGCAAGTCCTGATGAAATAAGAGGAAATGTTGTTAAAGCATTTGTTGTTTTGCAAAATGGAGTAAAGGGTTCACCTGAGCTTATTAAGGAGATGCAGAATTTTGTAAAGGAAATAACTGCACCTTACAAGTACCCTAGACAGATAGAGTTTGTTCCTCAGTTGCCAAAAACCGATTCAGGGAAAATAAAGAGAGTTGACTTGAGAAATTGGGAAAATAGATAATCCTTCAGAAACGGCCGTAGATTATAATCACATGACGACCTGGGCCATTTTTTTGTGAACAAAGAGCAATAGTTCACATATTTTTGGGGATGTAATTGTAGTAAATGGAAATTATGCTACTAAAAGCGACTAGAGAAATGTAAGTCATTTGAAATTAAGTACGATAATAGATTTTCGCTATAAAAGAGTAAATCAAAAATCGCCCAGAGCTTAAAACTCTGAGCGATTTTCTGTACAAAGGTGTTAGTCTTAAATTAAATTCTCAGGGTTTAATGCCTCAAGTTCTGGGATAACGAAACGTCCATCTTTTCTGATTAGAACATCATCAAAGTAAATTTCGCCACCGCCATAATCTTCACGTTGGATCATGACAATGTCCCAATGAATGGAAGAGTTATTTCCATTTGGTGCAACATCGTAGCATTGGCCAGGTGTAAAGTGGAAACTTCCATCAATTTTCTCATCAAACAAAATATCTTTCATAGGATGTTTGATAAACGGATTAACGCCAATAGCAAATTCTCCAATATAACGAGATCCATCATCGGTATCAAGAATATTGTTAATTCGTTCTGAATCATTAGCAGTCGCCTTAACTATTTTTCCATTTTCAAATGTGAAAGAAATATTTTCAAACGTAAACCCTTGATATGGAGAAGCTGTATTGTATGTAATCGTTCCATTAACGGAATCGCGCACAGGTGCAGTGTACACCTCACCGTCAGGTATGTTCAATTTGCCAGCACATTTAATCGCTGGAATGTCTTTAATAGAGAAAGATAGATCCGTACCTGGTCCCTTAATTTGAACCTTGTTTGTTCTGTTTAATAAAGAAACGAGCCCATCCATTGCCAGATCCATCTTAGAATAATCTAGATTACATACATTAAAATAAAAGTCTTCGAAGCCTTCTGTACTCATATTTGCTAATTGAGCCATCGCTGGGCTTGGATATCTTAGTACAACCCATTTTGTTTTTGGTACACGAATCTCACTGTGCACCTTCGTTCCAACCGTTTTGCCGTAGAGAGCTAATTTGTCATTTGGGACGTCTGAGAATTCGGAGATATTATCCCCAGCTCTAAGCCCAATATATGCATCCATTTCACTCATGACTTGTGCTTCAAATGCAGCGGTCATCGCTAGCTGTTCTTCCTGTGCCCCGAGTAACAAAGAACGATCAACCTGATGATCCTTTAAAAGGACAAATGGTAAACCGCCGACTCGGTAAGCCTCTTCAACTAATGCGGTTACAAGTTCTCTTTGTAAACCAAAATTTTCAATTAGGACCTTTTCTCCCTTTTTTAAATCGACAGAATAGGTAATTAGTTTCCTTGCAAGCGTATGAATTCTTTGATCTCTCATCTATTATCCTCCTTCACCTTCTCGATTATTGTATACGAAATCTCGACAACTTAACAGTAATTGTGAAAAAGATGCAGGATAACCTTATTTGAAAATAGAATGTTTAAAAGGTGTAGGTTTAAAATAATGTAAAAATGGGTATTAAGTTCATTAGACCATCTATATGTATAGTAGGAGGTGAAGAAAAGAAATGAACTTATTGTACATAAGTGCCTTTATCGTCGCTATTGCTTTTGCTTTTTTAGTTATTTACCTTATTCGTACGTTGAAATCAGCTAACCGTACTCTTGATCACCTTGCAAATACAGTGGCAGGACTTGAGGTTCAAATGAAGGGTATTACAAGAGAATCTGAGGAACTTCTTCATCGAACGAATCGTTTAGCTGATGATCTCCAGGAAAAATCGCAATCATTAAATACTGTGTTTTCCTCTGTAAAGGAACTAGGTGACTCTGTTGGTCAGATCACAAGATCGATCCGACATATGTCCACAACGGTTTCAACTCAGGCAGTGAAACAATCTGATCAGATTGCACAAGCTGTTCAATGGGGAAATGTTGCGATTGATCTATATGCAAAGTTTAAGGATAAAAAAAACCAAAAAGTTTCTAAATCAGAGGAGGAATTAATATGAGTGATATGAATACTAAAGATTTCTTTATTGGTACGTTAATTGGTGGTATTGTTGGAGCTTCAGCTGCATTATTTCTAGCACCTAAATCGGGTAAAGAATTACGTAGTGACCTGAACGAACAAGCACAATTAGCGAGAGAGAAAACAAGTCAATTCACGACGACAGCGTATGACAAAGGCAGTGAATGGGCTTCATATGCGAAAGATAAATCGAGCACGATTGCTAAAGTAGTCTCGGATCAATCGAATCAAGTCGTTGATAAGGTGAAGGAAGTCGCAGCAAGTGCGAAGTCAACTGGAGATGAATTAGCTGAGGATTTAACTTCCACTGTAAATGCTGCAGAACAAGAAGTTGCGGAAACAGTGAAGCAGGAAGTTGACGATATCCAAGCTAAAGTTGAGGAAGATGATAAATTATAAAATATTGAAGGGGTGTCTTTTAAGGTCAAAGCTGACCTTAAGAGACACCCCTCTTTATTTAGCTCTTTGCTGCAAAACTGTCTTTTACATAAATATTAATGCGATCTCCATTTACTAAAGGACAACTAAAGCTAATTTCTTCATTATTTTTCTCGATTGATAATTTCTTCCCTGAAAATGAGGCAATATCAATGTCAATGACAGTGAAAATATCCTGCAAAATAAAGGGTTCTATTTCTTTGGTTCTAAGAATCAGACGGTCGTTAGCAAAGATCGAATCATTTAAATTAAGTTGCTTGTCATCGCGATAGACCTCAACAATTGATTTAGATAGCGAGAGAGGTTCATCATTATAAAAAACATCAAGTTCCTTTAGAAAGGGAATATCCTTTAATTTAAGAAGTTGGTCTAATCGATAACTGTGATTTGGATCAGTTCTAGTTTCGTCAATGGTAACAATGTCATGTTGTTCAAGTTTCGCATCAATTGTCGTTGTTTTGCCGTTTACTGTAATCGTTGGAATATGCTCTGTAAATTCCCAGGTTTCATTGTTTGCATGGATACGAAAAGGTTCAAAAGCTTTGAGCGGAATATGCCTTAATCGTGCTAATTCCTTTATTGTTGATAATTGCTCAACGGTAATGTGGTCTCTGTCATTAACATGAGTCTCAGGTTCAACAATCTTGCTATTTAACATAATCGAAGCGGGAATGTTCATTTTCATATTATTTAGCGTAATTGAAAGTAATGGAACGTCCCCGAGCAAATCTTCGATAGTAATGGATGCCTGCTGTCCACTTTTACCCCTTTCGACAATTAACTTATCATTTGGAGCGAGTGGAGCATCCAACATCGTTTTTTCGCCATTTTTAATTAAAATTGGTGGTTCCCCATGTTCTCCTGGAACAGAAATCAATTGATTTTGAACAGTGACCATTAGAGCAAGTCCTGGTTTTCCGTAAAGCTTGGCAATATCAATTCCAGCAGCTAGGAGACCATCACCAACAGTTAAAGTCTTCACATCGAACAGACGTAGAGTTCGGTTGTTTACAGTGACACTTATATATTCAATCGGGTTTTCTTTCGCGGCAATAGCTATTCCAATAGGAGTTACAAGCTCGGGACCATAGCTTATACCGTCTTGTACCACCAATTTCTTAATGGCATCCGCTCCTCGTATTGCCACTCGGTTTACTGGCAGATCAAGAAACTCAGCAATGTAGATTGGTAATTTAGGAGTTAAGCTTCCTCCTCCAACAAGCATGACAGCCTTTGGAGAGTGCCCATTTAGCTTTAGAATTTCGTCTGTTATCGTTCGGGCAAGTTGTTTGATTGAATTTTCAATTGGTTCAATGACATCTTTTCGGTCTAATGTTGTTTCCATTCCTAAAATATCAGTAATCTCGACTGTATCGTTATAAGTCAACTCACGCTTGAGAATTTCAGCCTCAGGGAAGTCTAGTAGGAAATGATCACTAATTGCTTCAGTGATTTCATCCCCTGCAACTGGAACCATTCCATAAGCGATAACTGTATTTTCGTCAGTTAGTGCAATATCTGACGTACCTGCACCAATATCAACTAAGGCGACATTCAATCGTCGCATGGACGGAGGTATTAATACATTAATCGCTGCGATTGGTTCTAGTGTTAGTGCCTCAAGTTCAAGGTTAGCCCTTGCTAGTGCGGCTAATAAAGATTCAACAACAACCTTTGGTAGAAAGGTTGCAATAACTTCTACTGAAGCATCTTTTCCAGTTTGGTCAAGCAAACTTCCGATTGGCTCATTATCTAATAGATAAACCAAAACTGAATATCCAACACAATAATAGTCGGTATTGGAGTCCTCTTGTTCATTTGCGAGCTGAAATTGAGCATGTTGAACGGCACTTAACTCTAAGTGAAGCAAATCATCCTTTGTCAGCATTGGTTTTGTTTGAATATCAATATCGACACGAGATCGAATCGTCTTTAGAGATCGACCTGCTGCAGCGACACAGACTTTCTTTAATGGACCGTGTCTTTGCTCAAGTTCATGCTTAATCTCCTCAATTACTTTGGCTACAGAGGGAACATCGTGAATTTGACCATCAAGCATGGCACGTTCTGCATGCTCCTTAGTATAGGAATCAATTAATTCAAATGTATCGCCTTGTGGTTCTAAGAGAAGTCCTACAACAGAGCGAGTACCAATGTCTAGGGCAAATAGAGGAGATGTAGATGGTTTTGTTGTCATGAAGATCAACACCTTCATTCATAATGGTTTTTGTAGTATCTTGTTATTCTACTAGAGTTTTTATTAAAAGGTAAGAAAAACATCAAATCACTTTAGTGCTTAAAAGCGTTTAATTAATAAAGAGGAAAGTAGTGACATCTTATTTATTTTCCTTTATAATAACGTTAAAACAATAAAGAAGCCAAGAGGGAGAGTGGAGTATAGTGAGTAATGAGAAATTAGATTTGTTGAGATCAGACTTAGACGAGGTGAATCTGAAGCTTCTAGAATTGATTAACAAGCGTGCTGAACTCGTTCAAGAGATTGGTAAAGTGAAAAGTTCACAAGGCGTTAATCGATTTGATCCAGTAAGAGAACGGAGTATGCTAGATCATATTGCAGCAAATAACAAAGGACCATTTGAAACAGCAACATTACAGCATCTATTCAAACAAATCTTCAAAGCTAGTTTGGAATTACAAGAAGAAGATAATAGTAAGGCATTACTTGTTTCTCGTAAAAAGCACCCAGATAATACAATTATCGATTTAAAGGGAGAAACAATTGGTGATGGTGAGCAACGTTTGATCATGGGACCATGTGCCGTTGAAAGCTATGAGCAAGTCTATGCAGTTGCAAAGGCTCTTAAGGAACGTGGGATCACATTACTACGTGGTGGGGCATTTAAACCTCGTACGTCCCCATATGACTTCCAAGGTTTGGGAGAAGAAGGCCTGCAAATTCTAAGACGTGTTGCGGATGAACTCGGTATGGTTGTAATTAGTGAGATTATTAATCCAGCGCATGTTGAGATGGCTTTAGATTATGTTGATGTCATCCAAGTCGGTGCGAGAAACGCCCAAAACTTTGAATTACTTAATGCGGTCGGATCCGTTAATAAGCCTGTCCTGTTGAAGCGTGGGCTGTCAGGTACCATTTCTGAATTTATCCATGCAGCTGAATATGTTGTTTCTAAAGGAAACAGCCAGGTTATGCTATGTGAGCGTGGTATACGAACATATGAAACAGCGACACGTAATACGTTAGACATTTCTGCTGTTCCTATTCTAAAGCAAGAAACTCATTTACCAGTTTTAGTTGATGTTACACATTCAACCGGAAGAAGAGATTTATTACTTCCTTGTGCGAAAGCTGCCTTTGCAATTGGTGCAGATGCAGTAATGGCTGAAGTTCATCCTGATCCTGCAGTCGCACTTTCTGACTCTGCTCAGCAAATGGACATACCTCAATTCAATGAATTTGTAAATCAGCTTCAAGCTTCTGGCTTATATAAAAGATAATTGATCAGACTTTATCAAGCACCTAAAGGTCATAAATCGACCTTTTAGGTGCTTTTCTCATTATTTTCCTATGAAAATTATGAAAAAATCATGAAAATAACCAGGAACGTTGTCGATATAAGTAGAGAAGACATTGCGAACCTCTACGTAGTATCGTATGATTACATTAAAATTAATGTTTGGACTATGAGGAGGATCACTAGTGAATACAACAATATATGATGTAGCAAGAGAAGCAGGTGTTTCAATGGCAACTGTTTCACGAGTTGTTAACGGAAACCCTAATGTAAAACCAACAACAAGAAAAAAGGTACTTGAAGCAATTGAAAGATTGGGCTACCGTCCAAATGCAGTGGCACGAGGATTAGCAAGCAAAAAGACAACAACTGTTGGGGTAATTATTCCGGATATCTCAAATATTTTCTTTGCTGAACTTGCAAGGGGAATTGAAGATATCGCGACGATGTACAAGTATAATATGATTCTTTGTAATTCCGACCAAAATAAAGAGAAGGAAATACATCTAATTAATACATTACTTGAAAAACAAGTTGACGGAATTGTCTTTATGGGTGGACAAATTACCGAGGATCATGTTACAGAGTTTAAGCGATCACCGGTTCCTGTTGTGTTAGCTGCTACATTTGACAAGGAAAATGAAATTCCTTCTGTCAATATCGACTATAAGCAGGCAGCTTATGATGCCATTTCCCATTTTATCGAAAAGGGGCATAAGCAAATTGGTATGGTGTCAGGGACTTTAGATGATCCAATTAACGGGTATCAGAAGTTCTCTGGATATCGTCAAGCAATTGAAGATGCAGGCTTAACATTCGATGAAAATCTTGTTGCGATCGGTGACTATACGTATGATTCTGGAATTGAAGCAATGAATACTCTATTAGAGGCTAAGATTAAGCCAACAGCTGTCTTTGCTGCTACAGATGAAATGGCCCTAGGTGTCATTCATGCAACACAGGACCAAGGCTTATCAGTTCCAGATGACATCGAGGTTTTAGGGTTTGATAATACTAGATTATCAACAATGGTACGTCCGACATTAACAACTGTAGTTCAGCCGATTTATGATATCGGTGCTGTTTCAATGCGATTATTAACCAAGTATATGAATAAAGAAGAGGTTAGTGATCACATTGTTGTCTTGCCACACCGTATTGAAATGAGGCAATCAACAAAATCATAGAGAAGTTTTGCTTTTGCAGGCAGGGAGAGAACGATGAAAAAATTTGATGTAATGACACCTATTGGAATGGCGGCAGGAACAATTTTAATTCTGATGGCCATCCTTTCCAGCGGAGGGGCTGCTGGTTTAATTTCATTTATTGATATTGCTTCGGTTCTAATTGTTGTCGGAGGAGTTGTGGCGGGAACCGTAATTGCATTCTCGTTTGCTGAATTAAAAGTAGTACCTAAGGTCATGAAGCAAGCATTTAACACTAGTAATCACAATCTTCAGGAGCTAATAGATACCTTTGTAGATTTGTCAGGGAAGGCAAGACGTGAAGGCTTATTGGCTTTAGAAGCGGGGCTAGAAGAAGTCGAAGATCCATTCATTAAAAAAGGAGTTCTCCTAGCAGTGGATGGGATTGAGCCTGATGTTATTAAAGATATTATGATGGCTGAAGTTGTCGCCATGGAGGAACGTCATCGAAAAGGACGAGCTATACTTGAAAAAGCAGGCGAGTATGCACCGACTTGGGGTATGATCGGTACATTGGTTGGTCTTATATTGATGCTTCAAAATCTGAGTGATCCCTCTTCACTTGGACCAAGTATGGCTGTAGCGCTTTTGACGACATTATATGGAACCATATTAGCAAATCTTGTTTTCCTTCCAATGGCTACTAAGCTGAGTAATAAGACGGAGGAAGAGGTCTTTGTTAAGCAAATCATTATTGAAGGTGTAATTGGGGTACAGTCTGGACAAAACCCTAAGATTCTTCAAGAAAAACTAGGTGCCTTTATCAGTAACAAAGACAAAAGAGATGATGAAGGTTTAGGGGAAATGGACAATGCATCGTAGAAGAAAGCAAGAAGATCCAGGTGCTCCGAAGTGGATGGTAACTTTTTCCGACCTTATGACATTAATTCTGGTTTTCTTTATTTTACTTTTTTCTATGTCTGTTGTGGATGCTCAAAAGTTTAAGGCGATTGCTGACTCTTTTCAACAACGAGAAATTCTTGATTTTATGCCATCGGCAATTGAATTTGAAAATCCAAATCAAGGTGAAGAAGGTCAAGATAAAGATCCCCTTGAAGAGACTGAAACTGAAGAGATTCCAGAGAGTGAACCGATTGACCAAGATGAAGACAATATGGATCAACTGTTAGCAGAAGTTAACGAGTATTTAGAAACAAATGAGTTACAAGAGAATATTTCTGCAACGAGAGATGATCGTGGTGTCGTTTTAGTCCTGCAAGAGAGAACGTTGTTTGAATCTGCAGAGGCAGATCTTCTTCCTGAGGCAGAACCTTTTTTAGCGAAGGTTGGCACTCTGCTTGGAGCGGTTCCTAATTTGGTGAAGGTAGAGGGACATACAGATAGTCGCCCTATCTCAACACCAAGATTCCCTTCAAATTGGGAGTTATCAGGAGCAAGAGCAAGTAGTGTGATTCGATTTTTAATTGAAAACAATCAGTTAGACCCTACTCGCTTTAGCTCAATCGGCTACGGTGAAACACGACCTACTGTACCAAATACCACTGTTGAAAATTTAGCAAAGAATCGACGCGTCGTCATCGTTATTTCTGATCCCTCCCATGATGGGGCAGATACGTTCTAATTTAAAGGCCTGCTATGATACTCTCATAGCAGGCCTTTAAGAATTTTGTTAGTCTTTCAGAACGTACCTTTTGGTCATCTTTTCATTTCATTTCTAATTTGAAAGAGAGCCTTCTCCAATGTGTTTTGGTTCTTCTCTGTTATTTCTTGTTTACGAGGAATGACAGGGATTGTTTGATAAGGATCATCCCAAGTATTGATTAGTGGGTGTGGAGCTTTGCCTTGCCACGTATCCAACCACTTAAGTGGAATCTGGCCGGTTGCTTTTTCTGTTTGATTAGTCATAGCTAACCAAACATTAGCCCAGGCACGTGGTACGACATTCCAGATGTCATAGCCTCCTCCACCAACAGCAATCCATCGCCCGTTACAGTACTGATGTGCCAACTCGTGTGCAAGCTCGGGGATTCTCGAGTAAGTACGTATGGATGAACAAAGATGTGTCAACGGATCTAGAAAATGTGCATCTGCCCCGTTCTGAGTAAGGATAACATCAGGCTTGAAAAACTCAGTAACTTCGCGAAAGACGGTTTCGTAAATTGAAAGAAATGAATCGTCATCTGTAAAGGCATCTAAAGGAACATTGATTGAATAGCCATATCCCTTCCCGGCACCTTTTTCATGAACTTGACCAGTTCCAGGGAATAGATAGCGACCTGTTTCATGAATGCTTAATGTGCATACATTAGGGTCGTCATAGAAGGCCATTTGGACACCATCACCATGATGTGCATCTGTATCGACATACAAGACCTTTGCATCATATTTTTTTTTGATATATTCAATTGCAATGGAGCTATCGTTATATATACAAAAACCTGACGCACGACCTTTAAAACCATGATGTAGTCCACCACCAAGGTGAAGTGCATGGTTTGCTCGTCCCTCCATTACTTCATCAACTGCTTGCAATGTTCCGCCTACAAGTAATGCAGATGCTTCATGCATATTCGCAAATATCGGAGTGTCTTCTGTTCCTAGACCAAAATTAAGTGAGTTATCTAATGTGCCTATACTTGCTTGTTTGACCGCTTCTATATAAATCGGATCATGAATGAGAGAAATTTCCTCATCAGTTGCTATACGCGGGGCAACAATATCATTTTTAGAAATGGCACTAATATTTTGTAATAGATCTAATGTGAGTGTTAATCGTAAGTGATTAAAGGGGTGGTTTTCACTAAATCGATAAGCTAATTGATCACTCGAATAAATATAAACACTATCTCTCATCATAGCTGTTCAGGTCCTTTTGGCCATATTACGTCATAGCCTTTTTCTTCAATGATTCGTACAATTCGCCGAGGGTCCATTGTTTGAATACGGAAGACAAGAATTTTATAAGCGGGATCAGTGTAAGGGTAGACAAGCACACTTGTAATCGTAATATTCATTGTTTTAAAAATTTCTGCGATATCAGCAAGCTTACCCGTGATATTTTCGACCTTTACCTCAATATGAGAACTTGGCTGATGTGCCCCCATCAATTCAACCAATGTGTGAAGAATATCTGTTTCGGTAATAATACCGATTAGTTGGTTGTTTTGTACGATCGGTAAGCACCCAATATGATGTTCATAGAATAATACAGATGCTTCTTCAACAAAATCAAGTGGGTGTGCAGTGATTACGTTTTTGACCATGATTGAGGAAAGAGGCTTTAAAAAATCTTCAAGATGATCTGTTGAATGAAAAATAGATGGACTTGCATCGCGGACATCACTATCTGATACAATTCCAACTAATTGTTGGTTGTCATCAACAATAGGGATATGACGGATTTGATGAAGTTCTAAAAGCTGCATCGCATCTTTTATTGTTGATCTTTCATTAAGTGTAAATATCTTTCGTTTCATTATTTGACTAATCAGCATCTATATCACAGCCTCCTAAAACATAAATCGATTATGGAATCGTATTTGATCAAAGCGCTGTAACGAATCTTGGTCTATTCTTTTACCGACACGAACCATTAAACAATTTGCAGGATGAGAACAAATTTCAGGATCATCAGTAGCATACCACTCAAGCCCACCGGCATTCATCATCTTCTCCATCATATCGCGATACTTCCAGACATCTAACCCACTACCTTTCAAGTCCCAATGCCAGTAGTATTCCGTAGTAAATATAATATAGTCCTCCATCGCATCATCCATCATTGAAAGGCGTAAAAGGTTCTTTCCTAACTGTGCACCTCGATATTCCGGAGCAACTTCTATCGCTCCAAGCTCAATTAGGTTATCCATTTTTCCTTCAGACCAACGCTCAAGGGGGTCTGGATAAACAAAAGTAACATAACCCACAATAAGATCGTCATCGCGAACAATATTAATTCTTCCTTCATCAAGGCCCGCAATTTCAATTAATGCTTCTTTCTGTTCGTCGGCGATTCTAAAAGAAGTTAATTTAGAATGGAACTTTAATGAGGAAAGGAAGTCTGGAGGAATAGGACCTTCGATGAATAGATCACGTCCTTTATATTGAATTTTCTTAGAATAATAGGTTTTGTGGTGTATCATATTTGTAATAAGGCCACCTTCAGAGTTTAGTTAAACTCAAATTGGAAACGCTTTCCTAAACAGTATTATTAAATAACAATAGGTTAGGAATCATTACTATTTTCTCATATAATCCCTTTTTTTACAATTTGAAATTGAATAAATTTTCTGTTTGTATTATACTAATACTGAAAATACATATAGAGGGGAAGATGTATGATGAATATGCAAGCGCTTCCAACCGAAAAAGGAAATCATAACCTAGTAAACTATGATGAAGCTGTTCAAACATTTGATTGGAATAGTGTCGAGAAGCAGTTTAGTTGGAGTCAAACAGGAAAGGTCAATCTCGCTTATGAAGCAATTGATCGCCATGCTGAATCAGAAAAATCTGAAAAGGTGGCCCTCTATTATAGTGATGCAAATAGAGAAGAAGCTTATACGTTTCAACAATTAAAAGAGTATTCAAATAAAGCAGCTAATGTTTTGAAGGATGCTGGAGTAAATAAGGGGGATCGTGTCTTCATTTTTATGCCACGCTCACCAGAACTTTACTTTGCATTTTTAGGAACAATCAAAGTAGGGGCTATTGTTGGTCCACTATTCGAAGCATTCATGGAAGGGGCTGTCCGTGATCGTCTTGAAGATTCAGGTGCAAAAGTGTTAATCACAACCCCTGCACTATTAGAGAGAGTTCCGGTCGCCGACCTTCCGAACCTTGAAACAATATTTATTGTTGCAGACACATACGAAGAAAAGGAAGAAGCTTATCTAAACTTTAATGATCGTTTGACAGAAGCAAGTGAGAATTTTGATATTGAATGGGTTGATCGAGAAGACGGATTGATCTTACATTATACGTCTGGTTCCACAGGGAAACCAAAAGGCGTGCTCCATGTTCACAATGCAATGGTTCAGCACTATCAGTCATCACAATGGGTACTCGATCTAAAAGAGGAGGATGTATACTGGTGTACTGCTGACCCAGGCTGGGTGACTGGAACTTCCTATGGGATCTTTGCACCTTGGTTAGCTGGTGTCACAAATGTCGTGCGTGGTGGACGGTTTAGTCCTCAAGACTGGTATGAAACACTTGAGCGGTATCAGGTGTCTGTTTGGTATAGTGCGCCAACTGCCTTTAGAATGCTAATGAGTGCCGGTGATGAGGTTGTGAAAAAGTATGATTTATCACAGCTTCGCCATGTGCTTAGTGTGGGAGAACCTTTAAACCCAGAAGTAGTTAAATGGGGAAAAAAGGTATTTGATTTACGAATCCATGATACATGGTGGATGACGGAGACAGGTGCCCAAATGATCTGTAATTATCCATCAATGGATATACGTCCAGGCTCGATGGGGAAACCATTACCAGGTATTCATGCAGCAATTATTGATGACCGTGGAAACGAGCTACCCCCTAATCGAATGGGGAATCTGGCTATCAAAAAGGGCTGGCCTTCAATGATGAGAGCCATTTGGAATAACGAACTAAAGTTTAAAAGTTATTTTGAAATTGAAGGCTGGTATGTTTCGGGAGATTCAGCTTATATGGATGAGGACGGTTATTTCTGGTTCCAAGGAAGAATCGATGATGTCATTATGACATCTGGTGAACGTGTAGGACCATTTGAAGTTGAAAGTAAGTTAGTTGAGCATCCAGCTGTTGCTGAGGCTGGGGTCATAGGCAAACCGGATCCGGTAAGAGGAGAAATTATTAAAGCGTTTATCGCATTAAGAGATGGATACGAAATGTCCAATGAGCTTGAAGAAGAAATTCGTTCATTTGTGAAAAGTGGTCTTGCAGCCCATGCAGCACCTAGAGAAATCGAATTTCGAAAGAAGTTACCTAAGACGCGTAGTGGAAAAATTATGAGACGAGTGTTAAAGGCATGGGAATTAGATCTACCAACAGGTGATTTGTCTACGATGGAAGATTAAAGAATACTTGAATATTTTAAACCCCTCTCAAAATTATTAGAGAGGGGTTTAGTTTCAATACAACTCTTAAAAGAAAAAACAGTTTAGCGAGGCTGGAATAAAAGTTCAGTATTTCGGTTAGACACTTTAGTTATGTCCTGACCTCTGTTTATTATTGTTTGATAAGAAGTCAAAGAATTTACATTGGCACATTGATTAGAGAAGACCATAAGAAACGCTCAGCGGGTTTTTCCGACTGAGCGTTTCCCTTACTATCAATTGTCTACAGGGTTGTCATCATTATCATTATCGTTACCACTACTGTTTCCATTTCCTTCATCGTTTTCATTTTCTTCCCCACTATTATCACCATCATTTTCAGGTGTTTCATCATCAGTAGGTTCAGGTTCAGGCTTTGGCTTAGGTTCAGGCTCTGGCACTATTATTTGAGGTACGTAATCTGTGCCCTCGGCTAGTGCGGACCGACTAGATTCTCTACCAGCAGAATCGACAGCAGTAACATAATAGGAATACGCACTTCCACGAATAGTAAAGCTAGTCGTTTCATTTCCTACTACATTTGAAATTAGTTGGTAATTAGTTGA
The DNA here is from genome assembly GCF_017939705.1 of Halalkalibacter suaedae. Taxonomy (GTDB): domain Bacteria; phylum Bacillota; class Bacilli; order Bacillales; family Bacillaceae_D; genus Halalkalibacter; species Halalkalibacter suaedae. The sequence continues at coordinate 311,202 of NZ_JAGKSQ010000001.1, read as the reverse complement.
TCCATTTTCTGCCCTATATACTTTATAGCCGACTATATCGTTATCTGGATGAGTAGACCAGGTTAAGGTTTGACCACTAATTGATACATTGTTAACACTACCTGGAGCTCTACCATTATTAGGAGTTGCTTTCGTTCCAGTCACTAAGCTTTTCATTGAGTCTGGTAAATAATCTCCTATGTCATCAATATCCCAGAAATCTTCAGAAATCATTACACCTTCTTCGGTAAATTCAACTGGGGTCGAATCTAATGCTAAATAATTTACCCCGTTTATTGTGACATATCTAGTATTTTCTAAGCTATCATCTGTTTTTTGTGGTACAAATTTCGCATTAAATAGATCTGTTGTAACTAATCCAGCTTCTTGACAAATTCTTGATGGTAGAAGTCCAGTTAAACTACAAATTGACCTGCTTACAATACCGCTTGGGACTTCGAATCTGTTAGTCGGTGCCATTAATTCTGGATAGATTGAATAGGCTGAATTAGCTAAATTTGCCCAAATTTGTTGTGTGCGTGATCCTGAATTACCTTCGATTTCTTGTTGATCATCATACCCAATCCAGACACCAAGTGTCACATTAGGATTAGTTCCAACAAACCATGAATCTTTTGAATCCTGAGATGTTCCTGTTTTTCCAGCCCAATCAGCAGAGAAAGAGAGTCTTCCTGGTACGGAAGAGGCTGTTCCTACTCCGCGTAAAACATCTCTCATCATATCTATCATCAGATACGATGTTTGTGGCGAAAAGACTTCTCGTGTAATCGGCTCATTTTCATAGACAATTTCACCATCGGTTGTTTCGATCCGTTCAATCATATACGATTGAACAAAGGTACCATTATTTGCAAACGTAGCATAGGCATTTGTATTCTGTTCAACTGTTACATCTAATGCACCTAGAGCAGAGGACTCATAGGGAGCATCTGAAGGAATTGAAAAGCCTAACTGCAATAATGTATTTCTAGCTTGTTCATAAGGAACCTTTTTGTAGGATCTAATAGCTGGAACGTTACGTGATCTAGCTAATGATTCTCTAACTGATAAAAGTCCTAAATGACGGAAATCAAAGTTATTTATTTCTTTGCCACTAGCATAAAATTCTTCTGTATCTGGAACTACAATGCCTGGTTGGACAGCTCCAATTTCCATTGCTGGTGCGTAAGCAAGGAGTGGTTTCATTGTGGAGGCATTAGGTCTTCTAGCTTGTGTAGCATGGTTATAGTGGTCATCGCCACCTTCTTCTCGACCTCCAACAAAGCCTTTAATTGCTCCAGTACTATTTTCAATTAAAACAGCTCCAACTTGCTCCTGTTCTCCATTTTTTGTTCTTCCAAACAAATTAGTGTCTTGAATCGATTCCTGCATAGATAAATAGATATCTTTGTCTATTGTTGTATGAATCCGGTAACCATTACCCCTGAGCTTCTTCTCTGCTTGTTCCCTATAACTCTGCAGAACTTCAACTTGCTCTTCATTTGATAATTCTTCTAGATTAATATTGTTTTTCTTTATTTCTTGTTCAATTAGTATATCTGCGGCTCTATCCAATACTTCATATGTCAAGTAAGGGAATTGTTCAATTGGTGCAGCAGATGCCGTTGTGAAGTTTGCTCGAACGTCATACGAACGTGCTTCTTCTAGCTGCTCTTCTGTGATAAAACCGGCTTCATGCATTCGAGAAAGTACGATATTCATACGATTAATACTAGGTTCAAGATTTTCTTTAACAGTCCCATCACCTAGAAAAGGAGTGTAGCCAAAGGGACTTTGTGGTAAACCAGCAATATAAGCTGCTTGAGGTATCGATAGCTCACTAGCATCTACTCCGAATATTCCTTGGGCAGCAGCTTGAATACCAGCAATTTGACGACCAGAAGCATTTCTACCGAATGGAACGATGTTTAAATAAGCTTCAAGTATTTCATCCTTCTCGAGAAAATTCTCTATCCGCATTGCGAGGAGAATTTCTTTTGCTTTTCGGTCAAATGAAACTTCGCTAGTTAAAATTTGGTTTTTAATTAATTGTTGAGTTAATGTACTCCCACCTGTTTGTAAAGAGGAGTTTGCAATCTCTTGAAAAGTTGCTCGCATAATTGCTTTTGGGACGACTCCATCATGCTCATAAAAGTATTCATCTTCCGTTGCAATAAGGGCATCTTTAACATGGTCTGAGATTTGATCTAATGAAATCTGATGGCGTTCAATGTCTGAAGGAAGTTCACCAAGAAAAACGTTGTTAGCAAAAAAGACTTGACTCGTTTCCTCGTAGTCATAGATAGCTAATTTCATTTCTTCGGCAGAACGAAGAGGTTCATCTTTTACTAGAGATGCAAAATAGCCGGCAGCAGTACCACCAAGAAAGAATACAAACATACAACCAAGTACAAGACCAATTAAAAATAGATTCCAGAATACTTGATATGTAATTCCTATTGATAGAAATATGTTTCTAATGTATAGCTTTTTCGATACCATTCTAACTTTTTCTATGACAATCGAGCTATATTTCTTCATATATTATATACCTCCTAATTTCCTCATATATTATATCACACGCTGTCGAAGGCGGGAATGGAATTTTTTGTATTTGAAAATTGTAATATTGACAACATCTAAATGAATATGATAAAAAGAAAGCATTGGAACTGAATATAATAAGCGTTGAATGGTCGAAGTAATCCTGTCTTCCCTGCTTTAGAGAGCTGATGGTGGTGTGAATCAGTGCATAGGATATGGATGAATTACAGCCTGGAGCTTTTCTTTTATTTGAGAAGAACGGTCAATACCGTTATCGTAATTAAGTGGTTGAAAAGATTATTCTCTTTTCTTCAACAAGGGTGGTAACGCGAGGTCCTCGTCCCTTTTATAGGGAGGGGTCTTTTTTTATTTTATAGGAGGATTGATGATAATGGAACAGGAAAAGGTATTAACTACTGAACAACAAGCGGAAGTAGAAAGACAACTTGCTCACTTGAAAAGAGGAGTAGTTGAAATTATTCCAGAAGACGATTTCCGCAAGAAGATTACTAAGTCTGTTTTGACAGGGAAACCACTTAAAATCAAGTTGGGAATGGATCCTTCTGCTCCAGACGTTCATATCGGTCATACGGTGCCCCTACATAAGTTACGGCAGTTTCAAGAATTAGGTCATGAGATTCAAATGCTTATTGGCGATTTCACAGGTAGAATTGGCGACCCAACAGGCAAATCTGAAACACGTAAGCAATTAACGGATGAAGAAGTAAAGAAAAATGCTGAGACCTATGTTGAGCAATATGGAAAAGTACTTGATATGGATAAAGTTAAAATTTACTACAACTCTGAATGGCTTAAACCATTGAATTTTGAAGATGTTGTGAAGCTCTCAGCGAATATGACTGTTGCTCGTATGCTTGAAAGAGATGATTTCGAAAAGCGTTATAAATCGGGACAGCCTATTTCGGTTCATGAGTTCTTCTATCCGCTTATGCAAGGATATGATTCGGTTGCATTAGAATGTGATGTTGAAGTAGGTGGTACAGATCAGAAATTTAATCTATTAATGGGTAGACATCTTCAAGATGCATATGGAAAAGAAAAGCAGGTGGCATTAACGCTTCCTTTAATTGAAGGTCTTGATGGTGAAAGAAAGATGTCTAAGTCATTAGGAAATTATATTGGAATTGATGAAGCGCCGAACGAAATCTTTGGTAAGTCAATGTCGATTCCGGATGAACTTATGGTTAAATACTATAAATTAGCGACAGATACTCCAATGGAAGAGATTGAGAAGCTTGAACAAGGACTGGAGGATGGTAGCATTCATCCGAGAGATGCCAAAATGAATCTTGGTGCTAAGCTAGTTGAAATGTATCATGGTGAACAAGCTGCTAAGGAAGCAAAAGAATATTTCCAGACGGTATTCCAAAAACGCTCACTTCCTACAGATATTCCAGAGGTAACTTGGAATGGTGAATCACCGATTTGGATTGTCGATCTTCTAGTTGAACTAAATATGCTAAGTTCTAAAGGAGAAGCGAGACGAATGGTGCAAAATGGTGGAGTGAAACTGAATGAAGAGAAGGTAGAGGATGTTCAGTTGCAAGTTGAGATAGAAGATGGAATGATTATTCAAGTAGGGAAAAGAAAATTCATTAAATTAAAAAAATAAAAGAGATACTGGGACAAAAGTGATTTAACTAATAGAAAATCCGAACAAAGATAGTTGGCGGACGTAAACAGCTCCTGAAATATACTTCGCTTTCCGCGGGAAGCCGGTGAGCCGCATCACGCTAGGCCTGTGGGGTCTCACCTTTGGCTTTTTCATCCCGCAGGAGTCTACGTATATTTCATCCGCTACGTAATTGCTTTGTTCGATATTTCAGTTAGACACTTTAGTTATGTCTCAGTCTCTTTTATTTTGGAACAAAGAAAAACCAGTCCATTGGACTGGTTTTCTTCTTATTAACGAGAGTAGAACTCGACGATAAGAGCTTCTGTAATTTCAGCAGGTAGCTCAGCACGTTCTGGTAAACGAGTATAAGTTCCTTGAAGTGCTTCTGCATCGAATGTTACATAAGCAGGAACGAAGTCATTTCCTTCAAGAGATTCTTTAATGATATCTAGGTTACGTGACTTTTCACGAACTGCAATAACTTGTCCTGGCTTCACGCGATATGATGGAATATCAACACGTCCACCATCTACTGTGATATGACCATGGTTTACAAGTTGGCGAGCTGCACGACGAGTACGAGCAAGACCCATGCGGTAAACTAAGTTATCTAAACGAGACTCAAGTAAAAGCATGAAGTTTTCACCGTGAATTCCGTTCATTTTACCAGCAGCATCAAAGATGTTGCGGAACTGACGCTCATTCACACCGTACATGTGACGAAGCTTTTGCTTTTCTTGAAGTTGTAAACCATATTCTGAAAGTTTTTTACGTTGGTTTGGACCGTGTTGCCCTGGAGCATACGGACGCTTTGCTAATTCTTTACCAGTACCGCTTAGAGAGATTCCTAAACGACGAGATAATTTCCAAGATGGACCTGTATAACGAGCCATAATTTGACTCCTCCTTGTTATTTTGTTGTTGCAAAATAACAACCTGTAATCTCAAACTAAGATCATTTCGCCTTCATGCATCTTCGCTTCGACAGCTGAAGTTACGTGATGCACCTCGATTGATTCAGCCGCAGTCGAGGAACAAAATGAAACCAAAGAATGTTTACGTTGGCTGTCTTATTTCACACAAATTCCATTATACGAATGAATAAGGATAAAGTCAACACAAGATGTATACATATAGTGTAAGGTGACTTAGAAGATTGAAATAGCGAGGATCATTCATAGTAAAATGGAAAAAGTTGTTTTATAATTGATGTACAAAGACCTATATTGATTTTATTATAGAAAAGAGCTTCAAGACTGGATTTTCTTTCAGTAACAGAGATAAAACAAGAAGAGTGAGAGAATGCTAAGGGACCTTTAGACTATTCATAAAGAAGTGTGTGGTGGTGGAATTAATGGATAAACTTACATTTTTCGAGAGTCGTTTGCAAAAGTATAGTTCTTACTTAAAAGAACTAGTTTCGGATATAGATGTTCACACGCCTTCTTTTAAACAGACTGTTATTTTTATTGCCTCTACTAATCGTATTTTTACTATGCATAGGTTAGGCGATATCCCTGATAGGATGATTGAGCCTATCCAATTTTTTGAGAGAGTTTTTCAAAACAATCCTTTAGTCAATAAATTCAATGATTACACGCAAATTGCGGTACCTTTTAGTGGGTATGATGGCGAAAACCAATTATATTTAGGAATGATTTTTGACTCGACATCCCAATCAGAAATAGAGTTACGTGCATTTCTAAAAGGTTTAGTTGTTGGCTTCGTAGCTTTTATTGAAGAAGGCGAAGGGATTCATTTTAAAGATCTGCTAATTAAAGCTAATTTTGAAATTGAATTTTCTGTGTTAACAAAGGCGTTTGCTTCCTGCTATCAAAAGCATTGTCAAAGGAAAAACAAACTATTAATTTTCGAAAAACATGATGATTGCTTCATTAGCTTAAAGGGTGACTTGCAGCGAAGAATAAATCATACTGATCTCCTGCTTTTATTTGACGATAATATGAAGGAACAATTACGAGTCGTTCATGGCGAATCATTATTTGGTGAGATTGCGACTCATTGTTTAGGCTGTCCAATTTTTGTTGAGGATGAATTAGTTGCCGCCTGTTTCTTCTTGTTCGAAGACAAAGGTGAAATTTTAGCAGCGAGGAACAGTTATAGTCATTGGTTCAATGAACTGCTTCCTCTTTTCAAAAAGGGTTATATTCTAGAGCAAGAAAACAAGAAAACCAAACGTAGAAATATTCTAATGCAAGTTACGAAGAAGTTTCATTCGACGATGAATATTGAAGAGATACTTGGTGAGATTATCGATGCTCTTCATACAGCATATCCTAGTTTTCTCGTCCACCTCCTGCTTTCACAGGAGTGGAAGGTAAAAGCTGATATCCCGACGAAGCCGCTTACTTACGGTGAAGAAACTGGGAATAAGATTGTAGAACATGCATATTTAACAGGGGATATTCAAATTGATCAAACGGGTGAACGAATGACGCTATATGTTCCTTTAAGAGGAAAGCAGGGCGTCTATGGGGTCATGGAAATTAAGTCTTCTCAGACAGTGATATTACCAAGGTCAGAAATTGATTTTATTCAGATGTTGGCAGACACTGGTGGGAATGCACTGGAGAATGCGGAACTATATCAACAATCGCGTAACTTAATTCATGATTTGCAACTAATTAATGAGACGTCTCATCAGTTAAATTTAAACTTGAGATTAGCTGATACGATTAACTTCATGGTTCAACAAATTATTGAGTCATTTGGTGCGGAGCATGTAGGATTTATTATGTTTCATCCAAAGGGAGAATCGACTGTATTAGAAGGTAGTACAGAGCTATTCTTGAAAGAGGACACACAAGTGAAACTTGATTCGTTAATCACCAAAATGAAGCGTGAAAAAGATCCGATCTATTTTGGTGATTTAGAAAGTCAAGAAAAGCAATATTTGACTGAGTATAAGTCGATGCTGGTCGTACCAATGATACAAAGTAATGAATTAAAAGGAATGGTGTTGGCTGTTCATCGACTTCCTTATTATTTTACTTTTGAAAATTTTAAACTTTTGCAATCGTTGGTCCACCATTCGACATTAGCTTTTACAAATTCAATGCTTCATGAGGAGCTCGAGAGATTAGTCATCACGGATCATCTAACGAAATTATATTCCCGTAGTCACCTTGACGAGCGAATTCAAGATTCTATGTACAAGGATGGACAAGGTGCTTTTTTACTTTTAGATATCGATAATTTCAAGCTAATTAATGATACATTTGGTCATCAAGTCGGTGATGATATTATTATTCAAGTTGCAAATGTAATGAAAAAAAATATTCGTACCGATGATATTGCTGCCAGATGGGGTGGAGAAGAATTAGCCATTTATCTTCCGAGGGTTGAACTAAGCATCGCGATCACCATAGCTGAACGAATTGTTCAAACGGTAGCAATTGAAACAAGTCCAAGGGTTACAGTCTCTATAGGGGTTTCACATTGGAGTGCATATAAAAACCCACCGTCGTTAGATCATTTATTCAAAGAGGCGGATCAAGCATTATACAGAGCAAAAGAAACAGGGAAAAACCAAGTGGTTGTTAGTGATTGGAACAAAGAAAAAGGTATGGAAGGTGTATAAAAGCACCTTTCATACCTTTTAATATTAAATATGCTTTTCTAACTCTTTTACAAAGATCTCTAGATGAGATTGATCTTCTGCTGTAAAGCGGGAGGTTATTGGACTATCAATGTCGAGTAAGCCAATGATTTTATCACCCGAACGAAGTGGGATGACGATCTCAGATCGCGAAGCTGCATCGCAAGCAATATGTCCGGGGAACTCATGGACGTCATCTACTCGGATCGTCGTTTCTTTTGCTATTGCAGTTCCACATACTCCTTTTCCAATAGGAATACGTACACATGCAGGTAACCCTTGAAAGGGACCTAATACTAGTTCTCCCTCTTCTAATAAATAAAAGCCAACCCAATTTATATTAGGGAGAAATTGTGATAGGAGTGCACTTGCATTTGCTAAGTTAGCAATGACATTTGTTTCTCCAGTCAGCAATGCAGATAGTTGCTTTGTTACTAACTGATATTGTTCACTGATTGTTCCGTTATACTTCTTTGTCTCAAACACCTAACCACTCCTCTTAGTCATCTTGTTGTCATTTTACATACTATTTATTAGAAGACAAAATAAGAAATTTGTCAAAAAGTTTCTTAGTATTGTCGAGGGAAGTTTAAAGGACTATGTACGAAAAAGTCGAACGCTTTATACTAAAGGGGTGAAATTAGATGAAGAAGGAAACGACTAAGGAAAAAATGTTAGATGCTGCTATTCGCTTGTTTCACACTCAAGGCTATGCTGGAACCTCTGTAAGGGATATCGCTCAGAAAGCAAACGTTAATGTGGCACTTATCTCCTATCATTTTGGAGGGAAAAAAGGGTTATATGAACAATTAATTATACAGTTTTTTGAAGATTATCTACACATACTAGAAAGTGAGCTACAAAAGGAAAGCGAATCATTGAAGGATTTACTGTTACAGGTCATAAGGGCCTTGCTTGAGTACCAGTCTAAACAATATTTGGTTGCAAGAATGGTCCACCGGGAAATGACCCTTGATTCTGTGTTAGTTAGAGAGTTAATGTCGACTTACCTTAGAAAGGAAAAGCATGAGTTTGAGCAATTAATTAAGAGGGGAATGACAGGGGGGGAGTTTCAAAGGCAGCCCGTTGATTATGTAATTATTCATTTAAGAACAATGATTACAATGCCTTATCTATCCCCGCATTACTTAAGGGAATTATACCAGCTTTCTTCGAATGAACCTTATTTCATTGATAGATACATGGAACATCTGACAAGGTGGGTTCACACTTGGTTATGTGGCGAAGTAAAAAGTCAACCTTACCAATCATCCTTATCTGCCCAACTCATCTAACCTACTCGGCTGCTGTAATCGTGCCTCTTTATTAAGTTGTTCAAAGCCATTCAACAGCTCTTTCACTTGATGTGCATCAGATCCATAGACCAGTGGTATGTTCAATTCAATTGCTCTGTTTAGTACCTGTTTATTTGGATAGGGTTCCCGGCATAATGGTTTGATCGAGCCAGCTCCATTATAGTCGAGCTCATATCCTTTTTTTATAATATCTAACAAAATGCCGTTGGTTATTTCTGAAAAAGACTCAGTTACTGGGAATTTCTTATGGAACTTTCTAGCCAATGTCATATGTCCAATTCTTGTTGGTTTATGGGCTCCTAAATCAGCCTTAATCGATGAATGGACTGTCTGGTAGTAGAGGTGATGAACGTTTTCTACTGATTTTAGTTCAATAGCAGCTTGAGCAAACACTTCGGGACTATAGTCAATACAAACGTAGTCATCATTGATTTTCAGAAAATGCACCGATAGAATACTATCATCAAGTAACGGTCCATATTCATTAAGGAACTTCTTCGTTTCAAGTTCAAATCCCTCAATATAATCCACTTCCAAACCTGTAGAAATGATCAAATGGCCTTTAAACTCTTTTTTCATTTCTTTAATCTGATTGAAATAGGCAGGGAGCTGTGAAAGAAACATCGCACTGTCTTGATTAGGTGTAGGATCGACAAAAGAAGGTGGAAGTGGAGCGTGCTCCGCAAAAGTGATCCCTTTCAGATTATGCTTTACAGCCATTTCACAATAAGCATACATGCTGTCCGATGTGCCATGAGGGCAGAACGGGGTGTGTACATGTCCATCATAAATCATAACAATCCCTCCAAATGCGTGTAATCCTTAAAAAAAACATACAAAATAGGTATTTTCATGGTATCATAATTAAGAATAAAAAGCGTAAAAAAGCGATATCTTGTCGATTTTTGATAAATGAGTACTATAGCATCTATTTTATTACAGTCACAGAAGGGAGTCTCGTATGAATTATTTTTTTCTGGCTTTTGCCATTATTCTTATTCTAATTAGTGCGAGTATGATATTAAGAAAGCGGACATATAAAGAAGTGGATCGACTTGAAGAATGGAAAAATGATATTTTACATAGGCCGATACCAGATGAAATTGGGAAGGTCAAGAAATTACAAATGTCAGGACAGACAGAAGAAAAATTCGAAACATGGAGAACAGAATGGGATGATATCGTTGGGGTTATCTTACCAGATATTGAAGAAAAGTTGTTCGATATTGAGGATTTTGCTTCAAAGCATCGTTTTTCTAAAGCGAAACAACTATTGTCGGTAACGGAAAACCGACTTAATGGGATTGAAGATCAACTTACGAAAATGCTAGCTGATATTCAAATCTTAATTGAAAGTGAAGAATACAATCGATCAGAAATTGATATTGTTCGACATAGATTTATGGAACTAACTGAAACGCTATCAAAGAAAAGGGCCTCTATCGGAGAAGGGTTCCCATCATTTAAGAACAAAGTAGAAGATATTGAGCAGATGCTTCAATCATATGATGCTTCAACGAACGATGGGAGTTATATTGAAGCTAGAGAATTTCTAGTTCAGTCCAATTCTCAAATGGGCGAAGTAGAAAACCTTCTTGAAACCTATCCTAAACTACTTGTTCAGATTGATATGGTCATACCGGCTGATCTTAAAGAAATTAGACGTGGCATCGCTGAAATGGAAGAGGACGGCTATCAGCTTGAGGCCTTCTCAATTCCTACTCAGCTGGAATCGATTGAGGGCAATCTAGCTAGTTTGAGGGAAAAGGTCACTAACCTCCAATGTGAAGGTGTAGAAGAGAGAGTTTCTGAACAGGTTGACCAGTTAGAAAAACTATACGAAGTTCTTGAATTTGAAGTCGAATCGAAGCAATATGTAAAAGTAAAGCATGACCAATTAGAGAAGCTAATCCAACAAGGACGAGATGAAGTGGATGCTCTTTTAGCCGAAACATTAACTATTCAAGAGAGTTATCTTATCCCTCAAAAGCAACTTTCTGCACAAAAGAGAATGAGAAATGGAGTTGAAGAGTTATCGGGACAGCTTTTTGTACTCACTGATCTAATTGAGCAGGACAAACAGACGTTTACGTCGATTAGGGAACTTGTTGATGAATGGCAAGAGCAAATGAAAAATCTTCTCGACGAAATTGATGAAGAGAAGGCGACTTTATTTGCAATGAGGGAAGAAGAGTGGAAAGCACAAGAAACCCTAGAATATCTTCGCGATAAGATGCTCGATACGAAAAGAATTCTGAAGAAAAGCAATATTCCAGGGCTACCAGTGGCTTTTATCGAAAAATTAAATGAATCAGAACAGAAGTTAATAGAAGCGTTTCAACAATTAGATCAGATTCCACTTGAACTAGGACAAGTTAATGCTCTCGTGAAAGAAGCGGTGTCTATGGTTGAAGAGAATAATGTTCAGATTACAGAACTGATCCATCGAGTCGAACTGACAGAAAAGGTGATTCAGTATGGAAACCGGTACCGAAGTAAAAGTCAAAAGGTGAATGAACAGCTAAACGAGGCAGAGCAGTTATTTAGACAGTACGAATACGAGGAATCCCTTCAATGTGCTGTCGATGCAATTAAGCCATTTGAACCAGATGTCATCAGTATTGTTGAGGAATATATGCCGGCATAATAGAGTGTCCTAAAGGTCCAATGACTTTTGGGACATTTTTATATTCGTTTTGAAAAAGACTGCTCCTTTATTGAGAAAGGAAAGTTCTGTAACCTTAGTTATATTCACTTGTTATTTTGCAATATTGTGCTAACATAAATGAATGCTTAAAACAAGTAAGGGGGGGATATATTGATTTATTTAGACAATAGTGCAACAACCAAACCTTACAATGAAGTTATAAATACATTTACAGAAGTGGCTACGACTTATTTTGGAAATCCGTCTTCACTTCATTCTTTAGGAGTAAAGGCTGAAAGGCTTTTGACAGAAGCTCGAAAAAGAATGGCTACTACACTGAGTGTAGACAGTGATGAAATTATTTTCACTTCTGGAGGTACAGAAGGGAATAATATAGCACTAAAAGGAACAGCATATGCCAGGAAAAATCGAGGAAGGCATCTAATTACAACAAGGGTTGAACACGCGTCTGTATTAAAGGTTTTTGAAGAACTTGAAATGGATGGATTTGAGGTCTCGTATCTAGATGTTGATTCATTAGGTAAGATTAAGCTTGAGGATCTATACTCGGAAATCAGAAATGACACGATACTTGTCTCAATTCACCATGTAAATAATGAAACAGGTGCTATTCAACCAATTGAGGAAATTGGCAAAGTGTTAAATGAATACCGGACGATTTATTTCCATGTTGACCATGTCCAGGGCCTTTCGAAGGTTCCATTGGATCTGACTGAGGCAAAGGTAGATCTATGTACAGGGTCGGCACATAAAATACATGGATTAAAAGGTAGTGGTTTTCTTTACATTCGTAAAGGGTTAAATATTAAGGCTTTAACTCATGGGGGTTCACAAGAATTTGGATTGCGAACAGGAACTGAAAATGTTGCAGGAATTGTTGCAATGGCTAAAGCATTAAGGCTTGTTGAAGAAAAAAGGGTTGAGTTGAATCAATCTCTATATAAATTAAGAGAAGAATTTATTAACAGACTTAAAACAATCGAGGAAGTTGTTATAAATAGTCCAACTGATGGTGCACCACATATTGTTAATTTCTCTGTCCTATCCCTAAAGCCAGAAGTGATCGTTCAGGCACTCGCAGAAAAAGAAATCTATGTTTCAACAAAATCGGCTTGTTCTTCAAAGGCAAGTGAACCTAGTCATGTTTTAAAAGGCATGGGCTTTTCAGATGAACGAGCAAATTCAGCAATTAGGGTCAGTTTCTCATACGAGACAACGAATCTAGAGGTTGAACATTTAGTACATCAGTTACGTATTATTATACCGGAATTATTGGAGGTTATTCGCCCATGACATATGATCATATCCTAGTTCGCTTTGGTGAACTGGCACTTAGAGGAAAGAACCGATCATCATTTGAAAAGCAACTGCTGCAAAATATAAGAATAAGTTTGAAACCAATTGCAAATCTTTCCGTTAAGAGAACTTACGGTCGAATTATTATTGAACTGAATGGAGAGGACCATAATCGTGTTGTAGAAAAGCTACAAACGATCTTTGGTATTCATTCATTCAGTTTAGCTCTAAAGGTCGAAAATGATTTAGAAAAGATGCAGGAAGGTGCACTTAAGGTATTGAAGGAGCATCATGAAACCGTCCAAACCTTTAAGGTCACGACAAGACGAGCATACAAACCATTTCCGATTGACTCTCAAACACTAAATCACCAAATTGGCGGATATGTTCTAGCGAATACAGATGGGATTGAAGTAGATGTTCACAATCCTGATTTAAATATTCGTGTTGAAGTTAGAGAAGCAGCAACCTATCTAACAGCTGGAGTTTACCCAGGTGCAGGAGGACTTCCTGTTGGTACAAGTGGAAAAGTACTTCTTCTTTTATCTGGAGGAATTGACAGTCCTGTTGCCGGATATTTAACAATGAAGCGTGGTGCGAAAATTGAGGCAATTCATTTCCATAGTCCACCTTATACAAATGAACGTGCAAAACAAAAAGTAATGGATTTGGCCCAATCTCTAACTAAATTCGGCAGTGACATCACTTTGCATCTAGTTCCGTTTACAGACGTTCAAAAACATATTCGCGAAGAAATGCCTAGTAATTTTCAAATGACAATTATGAGAAGAATGATGCTTAGAATTAGTGAAAAAATAGCAAATAATGAAGGGATTCTCGCATTAGCGACAGGCGAAAGCCTTGGACAAGTTGCTAGTCAAACCGTTCATAGTATGAATGCTATTAATGAAGTAACAACATTACCTATTATCCGTCCTCTCGTTACGATGGACAAATTAGAAGTGATTTCAATTGCGGAAAAAATAGGAACGTACGAGACCTCTATTTTACCTTTCGAAGATTGCTGTACCATTTTCTTACCGCCTGATTCGAAGACAAAACCGAAGCGTGAACATGCAAATAAATTTGAACAGTACCTAGATATTGAAACGTATGTGAATGATGCAGTTAATCGAACCGAGAAGGTTGTTATATCGGGTACAAAAGCGGCAAAAGAAGAAATAGAAAGCCTATTTTAATCAATGAATTTTAGCACTCACAACAATTACCAGTAAAGAAATTTGCATGTTTTGGCCACTTCCGACTCATTCTATGAGTACAAAGGAGGTGAGAGACATGGCAAGTAACAACAGCGGAAACTCAAACCAACTTCTTGTACCTGGTGTACAACAAGCTTTAGATCAAATGAAGTATGAAATCGCTTCTGAATTTGGTGTTCAACTTGGTGCTGATGCAACTTCACGTGCTAACGGTTCAGTTGGTGGTGAAATTACTAAGCGTCTTGTTCAAATGGCTGAACAGCAAATGGGTGGTTATCAACAACAATAATTATAAAATGATGGATTTAAAGGAGGGTGCTGACGCACTCTCCTTTTTGTGCTGTTTATAATTTGCAAGTCGATTAAAGTTCTGGCAGGATAAAAGAACAAGATGAGGAGGAATGATGATGGGAACTTTATGGTATAATGGGACATTTTTAACAATGAGAGCTGAAAATGAATCGGTTGAGGCACTATTTGTAAAGAATGGCATTATCATTGATGTTGGCTCAAAGGAAGAATTAACTAATAAGTACAAGGAAGAAATACAACAGTGGCAAGATGTGATGGGTGGCTATGTCTATCCGGGATTTGTCGATAGTCACTTACATTTAATAGGACACGGAGAGAAAATCATCAGATTAGATTTATCTAATATGCTATCGGCTGATGAAATAGATTATAACCTTAGGCAAAAGTCTAGTGAACTGCCAAGTGGCGAATGGGTATTAGGGGAGGGATGGAATGAAAATAATTTCCCTGATCAGAAAATTTTCCATCGACATGAACTCGATGATATTGCACCAAATAATCCGTTGTACATAACAAGAGTTTGCAGACATGCAGCGCTAGTGAATTCAGAAGCGTTAAAGCTAGCTGGAATAACGAAGGAAACGGAGGATCCAGAGGGTGGTGTCATCGTTAGAGATGAATACGGAGAACCGACAGGCTACTTGTTAGATGCTGCGACAGAACTAGTGAAACAAGTGATACCTAATGTAACGGAAGCTTATCTAAGACAAGCATTAACATTGGCTATCGATGATCTTCTAGAAAAAGGACTTGTGGGCGGTCATACAGAGGATTTAGCATATTATAATGGGTTTAAACAAACGTTTGATCAATTTTTAAAAACGATAAATGGTAAGGATAAGAAGTTTAGAGCACATCTTCTAGTCCATCATGAGGCAGTAAATGAAATGGAGGAGAATGGCTACGATTTTGGTGAGGTCACACCTTTTATTGAGTTAGGTGCTGTTAAGCTATTTGCTGACGGGGCATTAGGCGGTCGTACGGCATTGTTACAAGCTCCATACACAGATGATCCTTCGACATCTGGTGTTGCGATGCATTCCGAAGCAACACTACATGCTATTGTTAAAAGAGCGCGAGAAAAGAATCGCCCTGTTGCCATTCATACAATTGGAGATGGGGCACTAGATTTCGCTTTAACAGCGATTGAAAAATACCCCCTTACTCGTGGAAGAGATCGACTCATCCATGTACAAGTCGCAAATGAGGAATTAATTGAGAGAATGCAAAAGCTCCCTGTCATTTTAGATCTACAACCACGTTTTGTTGTCTCAGATTTCCCGTGGGTCATTGACAGATTAGGAAGTGAGCGATTGTCTTATTCATTTGCTTGGAAAACGCTACTTAATGCTGGTCTTGCCTGTGCGGGTGGTTCAGATGCTCCTATTGAACCTGTTGACCCGTTACTAGGGATCCATGCAGCAGTGACGAGAAAGCAACAGACTGACAAACATGAAGGTTATTTACCTGATCAAAAGCTAACCCCATTTGAAGCAATCCAACTTTTTACTAGCGGAAGTGCGTATGCAATTGAAAAAGAGGATACACGCGGAGTAATTGATAGGGGATTTGTCGCTGATTTTACAATCCTTGATCAGAATCTCTGTCAGATTGACGCTGATGAAATTCCTAATTCAAAGGTATTAATGACCGTCGTCGACGGGTCGATCATGTATCAAAATAATTTATAGAAAAAAAGAAGGTGACTTAGGAGTTACCTTCTTCAGCTCAAAGTCTCTCTGGAACAAATCCGACAAGTTTTTGATATTAGTGTGAGGTGCCATGATAAGAGCTTCGAATCCGCTACCGAGATGGGGGGCACGCACCCGCCAGAGGGCATGGAACTAACCGGCTTCGCCGGTGGATTTCCATTTTGCCCTTATTTCCTGCAGGAGTCGGCCCACCCATCCCGTCCGCTTAATTAGAGGATAAATCGAAATTCCTTCAACTTCTCTGCCATGAGATTGAAATAGTTTGCTAATACTTTTATCCTGACCTTTTTATATAAAGTCTGAAGAAGAGGCTGGGACATAAACTAAAGGGTCTAAATGAAAAACCGAAAAATGCAATCATGTAGCGGATGAAATATACGTAGACTCCTGCGGGATGAAGAGCCAAAGGTGAGACCCCACAGGCGTAGCCGAGGAGGCTCACCGGCTTCCCGCGGAAAGCGAAGTATATTTCAGGAGCGGTTAACGTCCGCCAACCATGATTGTTCGAATTTTCTATAGTTAAATCACTTTTGTCCCAGCCTCTTCATATTCGAACATTTAGACAAACGTTTTTTGAACGGTTTTCCAAAAAGAGTGTTCTTGCTTTTGTACTACTTTTATTTCCCTATTCGCCAATGAGAGATGAATTTGTTTGGCGTGACGGATACTTAAAGCTTCATTATCAACACCAATAATTGGATGGTCGTTGCCATCTTGGACGACTTCTAGTGTTAATTTGCGATTAGGTCCCAAAATAAAGGATGTACCAAGTGTCCGGTAACTATTGTTATTAAGTGAGGCGATTTCACTAACTTGTAAGGAAGGTAGGTCTGGATCAATGACAGCACCACGAACGGATTTGCTGTATCCCGTACTACCTGAAGGTGTTGAGACAATCATGCCATCACCGCGGAAGGTTTCAAAATGCATATCATCAATGAATACTTCAATAACAAATGATTTGATGACATTTGAACGAATGGTACATTCATTTAAACAATAGAAAGGTGTTTCTTCGTTAATAATGACCTCTAATACAGGGGCTTGTCTTATAGAGATTTGCTCTTCTTGTAATGAGTTAAACAATTCCCTAGATTCATTAATTGTAAAATCTGTATAAAAACCAAGAGAATCTGTGCTAATGCCAACATAATTACAATTTTCACGGAAATTTGTCTTCTGCACAGCCTGTAAGAAAGCACTATCCCCACCTATACTTATGATGATTTGAGCATCTTTTGCATTTGAGACAATATGGTATCCGTATGACTTTGCTTCTTCAGTAATCGTCTTACTTATTTCTTCCATCTCAGGCGTTTTCTTATAAAATAAAAAAACATTCTTAGCTCCGTTATTCATAATTGACCTCCTACAATATTATTTCTTAAATGGTTTATGTTATTATATCCTCAGTATACATAATGAATGAATGTACGGAAAGGAGTACGACTACTTGAGTAGAAAACGATGGTTAGCATTGATTGCCGTTGCTATGCTATTGACGGTATTTGTTGTGGCAAACACAGTTCAGACGATGGGGAATGATTCCAATGTACTATCTGAAATCGCTCAAGACTGGATTCAGCAACCAATTGAAGAGGGGGCAGACGTAACAGGCAAAATTGCAGTATTGGAATTAAATGGAACAATTCAAGATACCGGAGACACAGGCTTGTTTGCTGCTGCTGGTTATAATCATCAAACCTTCTTATCGCAAATTGAACATGCTGCTGAGGATCCTGTCGTTGAAGGAATTATTATTCGAGTTGATACACCAGGAGGCGGAGTTGTCGAAAGTGCTGAGATTTATGACAGAATTGTTGAGGCACAGCAGGAATATGACAAACCCGTATTTATTTCTATGGGGAGTATGGCTGCTTCTGGAGGATATTATATCGCAGCACCGGCAGATCGGATCATTGCCAACCCTCAAACGATCACTGGTTCAATTGGAGTCATTATGGAGTCAATCAATGTCAGTGAATTAGCAGAAAAGTATGGAGTGAAAGTTAACACGATAAAAAGCGGTGAATTTAAGGATATTATGTCACCAACGAAAGAGATGACTGACGAGGAACGTGAAATTCTTCAATCTATTATTGATGAATCGTATGATGAATTCGTTCGAATCATTGTGGAGGGTAGAGGATTATCTGAAGAATTTGTCAGACAAGTAGCAGATGGTCGAATCTATAGTGGGAAGCAGGCATTAGAACTTGATCTTGTCGATGATATCGGGAGTTTTGACGATACGATTGCAATGATGAAGGAATATCTAGATGCCGATTACCCGGTCGTAAAATATGAAGCACAAGGCGGCATACCTAGTCTGTTTTCAATGACCCTACAAGAGTTAGTTAAATCTGATCATGAATTATCTATATTAGAAACATTTTTATCCAGTGATCGTTCTCCAACACTTAAATATTTATATACGGAATAGGAGGTAGTGAGATGGTAGCATTCACTGAACGACAATCACCGCGCTATGTGAATGGACGTCTACGTGCGAGGGTGAATCGGCCGATCATAAAACCTCCAAGTACAAAGGTGAATTCCTTACATTTTGCAGGATTTTGGATGCGGTTATGGGCCTATTTGCTCGATGCACTTGTTGTCCTATCAATAAATGGACTGGTTAGTTTTCCTTTAAGGCTTATCGGTGTTAATGACTTGATCTTTTCACCGTATATGCTCCTATCAGCGTCTGTGTTCTTTCTCTATTTTGCACTAATGACGAAATATTACGGGCAAACATTAGGGAAAATGGTATTAGGCTTGAAAGTGATCTCAACAAATGGAAGTGACTTAACTTGGACTCAAGTTATTTTCAGAGAAGGGGTCGGGCGTCTTATTCATCAATTATTTTTCATGTTGCGAGTCATCTATTTATTTATTGCCTTTACGACTAAAAAACAGGGCCTTCATGATTTAATTGCTGATACGTATGTCGTGTTTGAAAAAAGTGACCTCCTAGATACAAACAAATAAGCTTTAGACAAGACCACTGAAAAGAGACATTCTTCCTTTTCGGTGGTTTTTCTTATCTCGTGGCGATAAATAACAGGTTTATTTTTCTGAGAAGCGGGAGAGACTATTTACAATAGAACCGTCTAGGGGAGATATTATGACTTGGATGATAATCATTGCTATACTGCTTATTCTTTTTTGTATAATAATTGTCACAAAAGTGAAAGTGCAAACGATGTATCGTCATCGTAAGGACGATGATTTACTTGAAGTCAAGGTTTATGTTTGGTGGATAAGGGTGTATACCTTTTCAGCTCCAGTTATTAAACTCGATGATGATTCCTTTTCACTTGAAGTAGAAGAAGAACAACAGATTGGACCAACCGAATCAAAGAAAAAAGGGCGAATTACACCACAAATTGTAGTTGAGAAATTAAGATTGTTGCGGGATTTTTTGGATCATGTAGTTGGGTTACATAAAATTATCAAACGTTTTCTAAAAAAAGTTAAGGTCCATAATTTCGAATGGCATTCAGGAATTGGTGTCGCTGATGCCGCTTATACGGCCCAGCTGACAGGGGTTGTATGGTCATTGAAAGGGGCAATTGTCGGTGTGTTGTCAAAGTATATGCGATTTCAGCAAATGCCAAAACTATCTGTAGACCCACATTTTCAAATGATGATTACACATACGAATCTTTCTTGCATGATTTCGTTTCGAATCGGACAAGCTATGATTGCAGGTCTAATGTTGCTTAAACATTGGAGAAGAAGACCGAAGTTTAAGCAGTCACATTCGGTTGAAGAAAATATGTAATCAGGAGGAATGAATAGTCATGACAGATCATCCAATCCAAGGTTTAATGAAAACAGCAATGGAAAATTTAAAAGAAATGGTAGATGTAAATACCATCGTAGGGGATCCGGTAGAAACTCCTGATGGTAGTGTAATCATGCCAATTTCAAAAGTAGGATTTGGGTTTGCTGCTGGTGGTAGTGAATTTGTAATTGAGCATCACAATGATGAAGAGCACAAGCATCCATTTGGTGGAGGTAGTGGTGGTGGTGTATCTATTACACCAATCGCATTCTTAGTTGTAAGTAGCCAAGGTGTAAAAATGGTACATCTTGATAGCAATACACATCTTTATGAGAAGCTTCTTGACTTTGCTCCGCAAGTAGTTGATAAGATTCAACAAATGCTTGGTGGTCAAAATGGTCAAGGTGGTCAGAACCAAAATGCCACTAACCAGTCAACAACTGCACAACAACAGCCTACAAACCAAACAACAACGACAAATACGTCTTTTGATCCAAATAACACCAACTTCAATAACCCAAATTCAACAATGTAACAAAATGGAATGGGCAATGCCCATTCTTTTTTTGTTAATTTTAGGTTCCAAATGTTGTTATTTTTATTCTCTTTCATGTAAAATGAATCTGTACATAGAACACAAACGGTAGAGGAGGAAGTTTAATGGCACAAGTAACATTTAAGAATAATCCAGTTACTTTATTAGGTAGTGAAGTGAAAGTTGGGGATCAAGCACCTGATTTTACTGTTCTAGCAAATGATCTATCTGAGGTAACTTTAGCCGATTCAAAAGGAAAAAAACGCTTAATTAGTGTTGTTCCATCTATTGATACGGGAGTGTGTGACCAACAAACTCGACGTTTTAATGAAGAAGCTGCAGGACTTGAAAATGTAGAGGTGCTTACATTAAGTGTTGACCTACCATTTGCTCAAAAACGTTGGTGTGCTGCTGCAGGACTTGAAGCGGTAAGTACATTATCAGATCATCGTGACTTATCTTTCGGACAAGCATATGGAGTGGTAATTAAGGAGCTTCGTTTATTGACTCGGGCTGTTTTTGTTATTGACTCTAATGATAAAATATCATACGTTGAATATGTAGCAGAAGCAACAAATCATCCAAATTATGAAATGGCTATTGAGGCTGTCAAAACAGCAAAATAAATTCTTACGAAAAGGAGCCTACTGTTTTTGGCAGCAGGCTTCTTTTTGTTGAAGTAAAAGGAATGGATAATACATGCAAAAAACAGAAATTGAAAGATTATTTTCTTACTTAGATGAAACAGCGACATATTTAGAAAAGAACTGGACTTCCACTTATCTAGAGGGCCTGGCAGAGGCTGGGGAGAATCTTTTTCAAAAAGATGTCTGCCAACCACTTACGGATGAAAAGGTAAAGGCTTTGGCAGATTTCTTAGAGGATGTTAGCAGCGATAGCGAATACGAGCCAGAAGACATTCGCAAAGCTTACCAGCTTGCTGTTCTAAAAGGAATGAAGGGAGCCGTTCAGTCCCACCACTCAATGACTCCAGATGCCGTGTGTCTATTTTTGAGTTATCTTGTTAATAAAGTGATACATAAAAAGGAAGTTGTTACATTACTTGATTTGGCTGTAGGTTCAGGTAATTTAGTTAGTGCCTTGTTAAATCATTCAACAACCAAGATGGTTGCAAAGGGATTTGAAGTGGATGAAACGTTGGTGAAGTTAGCATTTGTAAATGCGAACTTACAAAAACATGAACTCGATTTATTTCATCAAGATAGTATTGAGCCACTTGCCATTCCAGAGGTTGACCTGGTTGTTACAGATCTTCCGGTTGGGTTTTATCCGAAAGATGACGTGGCAAGTTCGTATAATCTAAATGCAGCTGAAGGGCATTCTTTTATTCACCACCTTATGATTGAACAAGCGCTGAAGAAAACAAAGGATGGCGGATTTTTATTCTTTGTTGTTCCTAATTTTTTATTTGAAAGTGAGCAGGCTCAAAGCCTCCACCAATTTATCAAAAAAGAAGCAACCATTTTAGGTTTACTAAAGCTACCTGATAGTATGTTTCAGGCAGAACAACACGGTAAGAGTATTTTTATGCTACAGAAAAAAGGTTCGGATATTATTCAACCACAACAGGCATTACTTGCAGAACTACCTTCCTTTTCAAAGAAAGAAGCACTAGCTGATATGATTCAACAAATTAATAAGTGGTTTTCATCTGAACTGGGTATAATGTAAGTGTCTGAATAATGTAAGGCTTTACCTTTCTGAATAGAATGAATATAAGCGAAAAACAGTGAAATAAGGAGAATATCCTTGAAAAGAATTTGTCGTGGTGCTTAAATGATATATGATCTATTTTAAAAGGAGCGGGTTTAAAGAATGTCAAAAATTATTGCAATAAATGCAGGTAGCTCATCTTTAAAGTTCCAATTACTTACTATGCCAGAAGAAACAGTTCTGACTGTAGGCTTGGTTGAACGTATTGGTTTAGAGGATGGTGTGTTTTCGATTGAAGTAGAAGGAAAGAAGCAATCAGAGACACGAGCGATTCCAAATCATGCTGAAGCAGTGAAGATTTTACTTGAGAAATTAACAGGTCTAGGTATAATTGCATCCCTGGATGAAATCGATGGTATTGGACATCGTGTTGTACATGGCGGTGAAAAATTTAATGATTCTGTGTTAATAACTGACGAGGTTCTGGCAGGAATTGAAGAAGTTTCTGAATTAGCTCCTTTGCATAACCCGGCAAATATTGTAGGAATTAAAGCATTTAAAGATGTGTTACCAAATGTTCCAGCAGTGGCTGTTTTTGATACTGCTTTTCATCAGACGATGCCAGAAGCATCTTATTTATATAGCTTACCTTATGAATACTATGAGGACTATGGTATTCGCAAATATGGTTTCCATGGTACGTCACATAAATATGTTTCAGAGCGTGCGGCTGAATTACTAGGTCGTCCAATTGAACAGCTACGTCTATTATCTTGTCATTTAGGTAATGGTGCAAGTATCGCTGCAATTGAAGGTGGAAAGTCAATCGATACATCAATGGGTTTCACACCACTTGCAGGTGTAACAATGGGTACGCGCTCAGGTAATATTGACCCAGCACTTATTCCATACATTATGGAGAAAACAAATCAAGATGCATATCAAGTACTTGATACACTTAATAAGAGAAGTGGTTTACTTGGTGTTTCAGGGTTTTCAAGTGACTTAAGAGATATTGTGAGTCAGGCTGAAGCTGGCAATTCTCGTGCTCAGCTTGCACTCGATGTCTTTACTTCAAGAATTCATAAGTATATTGGTTCATACGCTGCACGAATGAGTGGAGTTGATGCGATTATTTTCACGGCTGGAATCGGTGAGAATAGTGATGTGATCCGTGAACAAGTGTTAAAAGGACTTGAATTTATGGGCGTGTACTGGGATCCAGCCTTAAACAAAGTACGTGGAAAGGAAGCATTCATTAACTATCCACATTCACCTGTTAAAGTACTAATCATTCCAACAAATGAGGAAGTAATGATTGCCAGAGATACTGTAAGATTATCTCAGTAGTGTATTCTAAGTTAAAAGGATGTCCTAAAAGGCAAAGAATAGCCACTAGGGACATCCTTTTTTCATTTAAGTCTTGTCATTCCGGACAATATGTATAGCATAGAGTAGAGAGAGAGCTTAAGGGGGGATGATTTGATGCAGTCTATTCTGGATGTTAGTGAGGGAGACGTCGTTACTGATTTCTTTTTTATTCGTGAAAGAGAGATAAAACAAGCATCAAACGGAAGCGACTATGCTACTTTCTTATTAGAACGTAATCTTGAGCACATACAAGCACGCCTTTGGGATATTACCAATGAACAAAAATCGATGTTTGATCGTAAAGTGATCGTAAAGATTGAAGCAACGATGGAAAGATATCGAGGAAAAAGGCAATTACATATTAATCGAATTAGATTAGCAACTGAGGATGATAAAGTAAACGTGACTGAGTTGTTAGCAAGAAAAGGTGTTCAACGAGAGGACCTTTGGCAAGATTTAAGACTTCTAATGGAAGAAATTGAATCAGAAACAATTCGTGCTATTATCAAACAGGTATTTGGGCAGCGATCGTTCCGCGATCGATTTACAACCATTCCTGCATCAAAAATGTATCACCATGCCTATTATGCGGGGCTACTTGAGCATGTTGTTCACACTGCTAAAAGTGCCTACCAACTGCTTCCCCTCTATCCTTATATCAATAAAGATATTGTAATAGCTACTTGTTTGTTACATGATGTTGGTAAAACACAGTTGTTTACAGAGGCAATTGCTCCAGAACACACGACAGTTGGTGAACTAATAGGACACTTACCTCTCAGCCTAGAACTAATCTATGATGCAGCAAAAGAAGCAGGAATCGCAAGGGATAATCCCGAATTATTAAGACTTAAGCACTGTGTCGCTAGTCAGTTTGGTGAAGTGTCTCAAGGCTATGGAAGTGCTGTCTCTCCCAAAACAGCTGAAGCGATCTTTTTCTATCATCTTAAACAAATGAATACGTTACTGCATGGCTTTGATATACTTCAAGAACACGCTCGAGAACCGTGGACTTACTCTCCAATGTTTAAACGGAAATTGTACACGAAAAAAGATAAGGAGGAAGATCATAGTGAGTGACAGATTAAGTGAATTACAAGAATGGGAAGAACGCTATTTTCTAATAGAGAGTAGTGATGTAGCACAATCGTATCATTATTACCATGAACGCATGCTCTCAAAAATTAATGAAGAGAAAAAGGAAAAATGGCTAGCTAAAATGGATAGTTGTTTGGCACATTTACAATCATGGTTATTACAGAGTCGGTCATTTGAAGAAACGAAAAGACGCGTTATTACACATGCAAGAATTTTTGATTCATCGCTTTCTTCTGTAGACGATTTACGAAGATTACCAATAGAAAAACTAGACTATCTGGCTGAACAGTTAATGGCAAAACAACGCTTGTTATCATTTGGTCAAGGTGGATTAACAGGAATGGGTGGTTTATTCCTGTTACTCGCTGATCTTCCTGCACTTGCAATCATTCAATTACGTTCATTACAACATCTCTCTTTTGTTTATGGTTACGATAGTCGACATCCAATGGAGCAGATGGTCATGCTAAAGCTTTTTCATATTGCGACATTACCTAAAGCGTACCAACATTCAGAATGGGACAGGCTTTGGCAGGAGGTTGAAGAGCATCAGCATGATCAAATCTTCTATCAAGGAGATGAAACAGTATTCAACGAGCAATGGCTTCAACAGATGTCTTCTCAGCTAGCGAAAAGCTTTGTTATTACTATGCTGAGAAAAAAATTGATACAGGGCGTGCCATTACTAGGGATCGCACTAGGAGCCGGGATGAATTATCGTTTATCTCAACAGGTTATTGAGGTCGGTCAACATTTCTATCAAAAAAGAAGATTATTAGAAGAAAATGCATAAAAAAGCAGGGTGATCTAGAAGTAAGTGTCTAGATCATCCTTTTATTTATCTGAAAAACGTATTTTTATTAAAATGAAAAAGAAAATTAATTCATAAAAAAAGAATAAAAATGACTTGCCAAAACCAAGCACCCCTGTTAAAGTAATGAATATTAATAAGAAATGTAGTTGGTTTTATACATTATAAAGTGCTAAATATGAGCACCCCTTTTTTTGGATGTGCTTGTATAAAAATAATATTTTAAGTATGAATATTCACTGGGGGAATGAGAAATGAGTAAAGAAAAAGTGGTATTAGCATATTCAGGCGGATTAGATACATCTGTTGCGATTAAATGGTTAGCAGATAAAGGATACGATGTTATTGCTGTAGGACTTGATGTTGGTGAAGGCAAAGACCTTGATTTCGTTAAACAAAAGGCTCTAGACGTTGGTGCAATTGAATCATACTCTATTGATGCAAAGAAGGAATTTGCAGAGGATTTCGTTTTACCAGCACTTCAGGCACATACAATGTATGAAGAAAAGTATCCACTCGTGTCGGCTCTTTCTCGCCCGCTAATCTCAAAAAAATTAGTTGAGATTGCAGAACAGACAGGAGCTGCGGCTGTTGCACATGGATGTACTGGAAAAGGAAATGACCAAGTACGGTTTGAGGTGTCGATTCAAGCTCTAAATCCAAACTTAAAAGTACTTGCACCAGTAAGAGAATGGGGTTGGTCTCGTGACGAAGAGATCGCTTACGCAAAAGCAAATAATGTACCAATTCCAGTTGATTTAGATAATCCTTACTCTGTCGATCAAAACTTATGGGGACGTGCAAATGAGTGTGGAATTTTAGAAGATCCATGGGCAACTCCTCCAGAGGGTGCATATGAGTTAACAGTTTCTATTGAGGATGCACCAGATCAAGCTGATATTGTAGAAATTGGATTTGAACAAGGAGTCCCGGTTTCTATTAACGGAAAATCATATCAATTAGATGATTTAATTCTAGAATTAAATCAAGTTGCTGGTAAGCATGGGGTTGGACGTATTGATCATGTTGAAAATCGACTTGTTGGAATTAAGTCTCGTGAAGTATACGAGTGTCCAGGTGCAATGACTCTAATAAAAGCACATAAAGAATTAGAAGATATTACATTGACGAAAGAGGTTGCACACTTCAAGCCAGTTATTGCTAAGAAACTATCTGAATTAATTTATGATGGGCTTTGGTTTTCTCCACTTCAACCAGCACTTCAAGCGTTTCTAAAAGAAACACAAAAGACGGTCACAGGCGTTGTTCGTGTGAAATTATTCAAAGGTCATGCCATTGTTGAAGGACGTAAATCTCCTTTCTCACTATATAATGAAAAGCTTGCGACATACTCAACTGATGATGAATTTGATCACGGTGCAGCAGTTGGCTTCATTTCATTATGGGGACTTTCTACAAAGGTTAATAGCATGGTTAATAAGGAAAAGAAGGAGGTCACAAACTAGTGTCAAAGCTTTGGGGTGGACGCTTCACAAAAACAGCAGAGGAGTGGGTCGATGCATTTGGTGCATCGATCGGCTTCGATCAAGCATTAGTAAATGAGGATATTGAAGGAAGCATTGCCCATGTAACGATGTTAGGCAAATGTGGCATCCTTCCAGCCGATGAAGTAGAACAAATTAAAGCAGGACTTGGTGTTCTTCGTGAAAAAGCAGCAAAGGGCGAGTTGGAGTTTTCTGTCCAGCAAGAGGATATCCATTTAAATCTTGAGAAACATCTTATCGATGAAATTGGTCCTGTCGGCGGAAAGCTACACACAGGACGAAGCCGAAATGATCAAGTGGCAACAGACATGCATTTATATTTGCGAAATCAAATTAAGGAAATCATGGATGGAGTTAAAAAACTTCAAACTGCGATTTACCAACAAGCGACGGAACATGTAGAAACCATTATTCCGGGTTATACCCACCTACAACGGGCACAGCCTGTTTCGTTTGCCCATCATTTGTTGGCGTATTTTTGGATGCTTGAACGAGACTACGGGCGTCTAGAGGACAGCATCAAGCGTGTTAACATCTCACCACTTGGGGCAGGGGCATTAGCTGGGACGACGTTTCCTATTGACCGTGCTTATTCAGCTGAACTATTAGGGTTTGATGATATCTATCACAATAGTCTAGATGCAGTTAGTGACAGAGATTTTATCGTTGAATTTCTTAGCAACTCTTCCCTCATTATGATGCATCTCTCTCGTCTTTGCGAGGAATTAATTTTGTGGTCAACACAGGAATTTCAATTTGTCGAAATGGATGATACCTTCGCGACTGGTAGCAGCATTATGCCACAAAAGAAAAACCCTGATATGGCAGAGCTTATTCGTGGAAAGACAGGACGAGTATATGGGAACCTCTTTTCATTATTAACAACATTAAAGGGTCTCCCTCTCGCTTACAATAAGGATATGCAAGAGGATAAAGAAGGAATGTTCGATACAGTTGAAACCGTCAAGGGATCGTTAAATATCTTCGCGGGAATGATTGAAACAATGACTGTCAATAAGGATACTATGGAAAAGGCTGTTCACAACGACTTTTCTAATGCGACTGAACTCGCAGATTACTTAGCCACAAAAGGAATGCCATTTCGACAAGCACATGAAGTTGTTGGAAAACTTGTCTTAGTTGCGATCCAAAAAGGAGTCTTTCTACTTGATTTGCCTTTCACAGATTATCAAGAGGCAAGTGAATTGTTTGAAAAGGATATCTATGACGTGCTTGATCCGAAGACAGTTGTTGCCAGAAGAAATAGTGCCGGCGGAACTGGTTTTGATCAAGTGAAATTGGCATTAGCAAAAGTAAAAGAACTTTTATAAGCCTTCTCTCACATAAAATGTCAGGATCTGCCGAATACTAGGTTTGTTGGAATAAACCTAGGAGGAGGCATATGCCATGAAAGAGCATAAATTAACAAGCGGAATTTATGATGCACAGGGAGAAATGGATGTACATCAACAAGTGATGGATTCTTATAGCCATGGTACGTTAGAGCAACGTCATCAAGACGAAATGGATCAACAATACGAAAAAACTAAAAAATAAAGAATGAAACAGAAAAGAGAACACACTCAATGGGAAAAAATTAACCTCCTGAGTGTGTTCTCTTTTTTTACTATCTCCGTAAAACATAGTATGATTTTATCGTAGGTTAGTTTAGAGGAGAGGTGGAACTTGAATGCGGCATGCCTTTATTACTGCTGGGACAAAGGGGATTGGAGTTCAAGTAACGGAATCACTATTATTAGCGGGCTACTCTGTCTCAGTTACATACCGAAGTGATCAAAATGTAATTACTGCACTTCGTGAAAAGTGGAAAGCCTATGACGAGAAACTTCAGTTTATTCAAGTTGACGTGACCAAAAAAGAGCAAATTTACGAAGCAGTGGAGAATGCCTTTGAGAGATTTGGTAGAATTGATATTTTAGTTAATAATGCAGGGCCTTACGTATTTGAACGGAAGAAGCTTGTCGATTATAGCGAAGAAGAATGGTATGAAATGACCGAAGGGAATTTAAGTGCCGTTTATCATCTCTTAAGAAAAATCGTACCAATCATGCGAAAACAACAATTTGGGAGAATTATTACATATGGATTTCAAGGAGCTAATAGTGCTCCTGGATGGATTTATCGCTCTGCCTATGCAGCTGCAAAGGTGGGACTTGTCTCACTGATGAAAACTGTTTCGATTGAAGAAGCGGAATATGGAATTACAGCTAATATGGTTTGTCCAGGAAACATTCTAGGTGAAATGAAGGAAGCGACAATAGAAGAAGCGAGAGTCCATCAAGATCATGAAACACCAATTGGGCGATCTGGAACAGGAGAGGACATAGCTCGTGCTATTTTATTTTTGTGTGACGAGAATGCAGATATGGTGACAGGGACGGTTCTGGAAGTAACAGGTGGTGTTGATGTTATAAATCGTTATCGGTAATTATGTATAAAATTCCATTTTATGTTACATCTTATGAATGAGGTGAGCATAATGAAAAAATGGATATTTCTTGTTGCTGCTTTCATGTTGGTATCTAGTAGTTTGGTGTTAACGTTAGAAGCTCAAGCGAAGGATCCAGCTGCAGCATCAATTAGAGTCATGTTCGTAGAAGAAGGAACGAACTATCAATGGGAATATGCTAGTCCTAGTCGATACAAGTACGGGGAAGAAGAGCATGTTATAACTGGAAACAAAGCAAAAGACAAGGTAAATGAAATTGTCGACTTATTAAAGGTTGATGAAGAAGAGAAGGTTGATGATCTCCTTAAAAGAGCTCAGCAACGCTATCCGAATTTAATACGCATGGATATTCGGTTTATAAATGAGGAAGGCGAATTATTTACATGGGTATGGAATTCATAGTAATCAGTCTTAGTCTAATTGAAGAAAAATAAAGCCCTATTGAACGGACTTCAAGCCTGTTCAATAGGGTTCTGTTTCGTTTTATTTAATCATTTGCAATTCTTTTGGATAGGCTGTTAAGCACTCGTATCCATCAGTAGTAATCAGTACATCGTCTTCAATCCGGACGCCGCCGACACTCGGCACATAAATTCCTGGCTCAATCGTAAAGCACATGCCGACCTTTAACACATCACTGTTATTTTCATTCAGAGAGGGGAGCTCATGAACTTCAGTTCCAAGACCATGTCCAATTCTGTGAGGGAAAAAATCCCCATAGCCGGCATCTGTGATAATCGAACGAGCTTTTCTATCAAGTTCTCCGAGAATTGTACCTTCCTTGCACATTTCGAGTGTATCTAGCTGTGCCTTTAAGACCGTGTTATAGATCTTCTGTTGCTCATCAGAAATTGCCCCAAACCCAACAGTTCTAGTAATGTCAGAACAATACCCTTCTAAAACGACACCTAAATCAAATAGGATAAATTCCCCTTTTTGAATGGTTTTCATACTTGGTTTCCCGTGTGGGTTTGCTGACTGCTCGCCACTTAACACAAGTGTACCAAAAGACATCTCAGAAATACCCTTCCTCTTTAATTCAAATTCAATCATTGATAGGATTTCCATTTCAGTTCGACCAGACTGAAGGGCATGAACTCCGACTTCGACTCCGAAATCAGCCAGCTTTGCTGCTTCTCTAAGAACTGAGATTTCCTTTTCATTTTTGATAAGTCTCAGATCCATGAATATATTGTCAAGCTTTGTCCATTCAGTAAGGGGGAACGCGTTCTTTAGCTGTTCTGCTCTAGAGAATGAAAGTAGCTCTCCTTCAATTCCGAGCATGGTTCCTTGAAATGAAATATCGCTTGTGAACTGCTGAATTTTCTCCCAAGGGTTTTCATGGTCACTGTAGCCAATGATGTCTAACTGCCAACCAGCTTCCTTTGCAAGAGAAACTTCCATATTAGGACATACGAGGCAGGGTTCAGCATTTGGAAAGACCATCAAGCTAACGAGACGTTCGTGTGGTTCACATCGGAATCCAGTAAAGTAAAAAAGATTTGCTTTGCCTTGGATAAATGCCATGCCAATGTCATTTTGTTGTAAGTGTTGTTTGAGGTAGCTTAAACGCTGTTCAATCATCAATTTGTCTCCTTTTAAATGCGATTATCTCTATTTACGATATCATCAAATGTAGAAATAAGAAAGGAAGGTAGATGATTACTAACGAAAGAATAGTTTTCATGGTAAGTCGCTCCGACTACGCTACCGGGATGGGGGGCACGCTTTCCGCAGAAAGGCATGGAACTAACTGGCTTCGCCAGTGGATTTCCATTTGCCCTTTTTTAATGGCCTTTAAGCAATGAGCGAAACCGTTGCATTCTCTTAAGCCTTGCTATGAGTGGGTTTCTCATAGAAGGCGTGCAACGAGTATGAGCGGATTTGGGATAGTTATGAGCGGAATGCACAGAGTTATAAGCCCGATCCTAACTATTATGAGCCGCCTAGCCCGAACTAGAACTTGAGACGTATCTATCTCTTATCATGTTACTGACATCGATGCTGAATCAAGATATATGAATTTAAAGGATAACTTTCATTGAAGTGGATGTTTTTTTATTCAAATATGTACTCTATCATGCAATATGTTACCCAAATTCCAACCAGTTCCTCACGATTCTCTGAAGAAGACACTTCTCGAACCACCGAAATGTTCTGTTCTCATGCGGCTGGTCTAATTATGAGCGGGATGTAGAGGTTTATGAGCGGATTTAGGATCGTTATGAGCGGGATGTACAGAGTTATGAGCCCAATCCCGACTATTATGAGCCTGCCCAGCTTCGATCTAGCAACTGATACGTACGTAACTTTTATTATTTGACTAACATCCGTGTTGAAACTAGATTTATGAAAAAGTGATCATTTTTCATTGAATGCTGGCTTTTTATTCAATATGCACTCTTACACCCGCTATGTTACCCAAATTCCAACCAGTTCCTCAGGCTTTTCTGAAGAAGTCACTTTTCAAGCCACCGAAATGTTCTGTATCTCAAGAGACTGGTCTAATTATGAGCGGGATGTAGAGGTTTATGAGCGGATTTAGGATCGTTATGAGCGGGATCTGCAGAGTTATGAACTTAATCAACATTATTATGAGCCCTATTCTTCCTACAGCAATAGGTCCTTCCATCCTAATGGAAAGAGGAAAATCAACAAATATTAAAGGGTTATCTTTCAGGGATAAGCAGGAAAGAATACGTGAATGAGGAATTATTGTATAATAAGCAGAATAAGAAACTATTTAAATGAAGGAGCAGATACATATGAAAATTAGTTATCATGGTCACTCAGTCGTTCTAATTGAAACAGGAAAGACTAGAATTATTATTGATCCATTTATAACTGGCAATTCTTTAACCGATCTTGATCCTGATACTTTAAAGGTTGATGTTATCTTATTAACACACGGACATAATGATCACGTTGGAGATACAGTTGCACTTGCAAAACGAAATGACGCTCTTGTTGTTGCGACATTCGAACTGGCAACCTATTTAGGTTGGCAAGGCGTACGTTGTCACCCAATGCATATTGGTGGGGCACACCAATTTGATTTTGGTAATGTTAAATTAACTCAAGCTTTCCATGGGTCGTCTTATATTATTGAAGAAGAACAGAAGATCGTTTATACAGGCATGCCAGCCGGAATATTATTTCAGGCTGAGGGGAAGACCATTTTCCATGCTGGAGATACTGCGTTATTTGGAGATATGAAGGTCATTGGAGAGCGGAATATCATTGATGTTGCCTTCCTGCCTATTGGGGATAATTTGACAATGGGACCTGAAGATGCGACAACTGCATCTGAATGGTTACAGGCCAAGCGTGTTGTTCCAATTCATTACAATACGTTTCCTGGAATTGAACAGGATCCAGTCGAGTTCACAGAGAATTTATCAGGCAAAAAAGGTTTATTCCTTAAGAGCGGTGAAAGCATGGAATTGTAATCAAAAGAGTGTTATGAACGTGAAAAGACGTTTCATAACGCTCTTTTTCAGAAGAAAGGCTTATCGCGGAGAGGTTGTACGGTAAGCTAAGAGGGTCATGGGAAGTCCTTGCTCCTTCAATTACATAGACGTATACTATAGTTATATTATTAGAAATTGGAAAAGTATGTGGAGGCTTATATTGGCTACAAAGCATGAACAAATTATAGGCTATATTACAAAGTTACAAATAGGTGAAAAGATTTCAGTTCGGTCAATTGCGAAAGCTCTACTCGTGAGTGAAGGTACTGCTTATCGGGCAATTAAGGAAGCTGAGAATCAAGGACTTGTTAGTACAATTGAACGTGTCGGGACGATTCGGATTGAAAAGAAACGGAAAGAAAATATTGAAAAGCTTACTTATGCCGAAGTTGTAAATATTGTTGAGGGACAGGTATTAGGTGGACGAAAGGGATTACATAAGACACTTAATCGCTTCGTCATTGGGGCAATGAAGCTTGATGCAATGATGCGTTATGTAGAGGCAGGCAATTTACTCATTGTCGGGAATCGTGATCAAGTACATAAGGTCGGTCTAGAAGCTGGAACAGCGGTGTTAATCACTGGTGGCTTTGATACAAGTAGTGAAGTTATTAAGTTAGCTGATCAGCTTGAGTTGCCAATTATCTCAACGAGCTATGACACATTTACCGTAGCTGCAATGATTAACAGAGCCATTTATGATCAATTAATAAAAAAAGAAATTGTATTAGTCGATGATATCCTTATTCCAATTGTAAATACCTTTTATCTGACTATGCAAAATACAGTAGAGAAGTGGCATGATTTAAATAAAAAAACAGGGCATAGTCGTTATCCCGTAATTGATGCCCAGATGAAGGTCCAGGGAATGGTTGCAGCAAAGGATGTGCTTGGAGCATCTAAATCAACCCCAATTGAGAAAGTGATGACAAGTAACCCGATCGTCGTTAAAGAACAAACATCAATCGCTACAGTAGCTCATTTGCTCGTTTGGGAAGGGATTGAGTTATTACCCGTGATTGATCAAGCGAGTAAACTAATTGGAGTGGTTAGTAGGCAAGATGTGCTCAAAGCATTGCAGATGGTTCAGCGCCAGCCGCATGTTGGAGAAACAATTGAAGAAATAGTGACTAGTCGAATTGAAGATCGCTCCTCTGGTGATCGTCTATCATTCATATGTGAAATTATTCCGCAAATGACGAATCAACTCGGATCAATTTCCTATGGTGTGATGACGACGATCGTGACCGAAGTAGGTCGACAAGTGTTACGAAAGCATAAAAAGGGCGATTTAGTCGTTGAGGATATTACATTGTATTTTATTAAACCAGTACAGATTGAAAGTACGCTTCATATCTTACCAAAGGTTTTAGAAATAGGACGTAAGCATGGAAAGATTGATGTAGAGCTATATCACGAGGAAGTTATTGTTGGCAAGGCAATCATGAGAGCCCAGCTTATTGAATAGTTGTTCAAGGTATAAGCCTGCTATGAGATAAATTAGCAGGCTTAATGTATATTTCGTAATTGTATTATTGTTCTAATTGTGGAGTGTAATGGCGATATGCTTTATAGCCATGAATCCCGTTAATTACCCCTAAAACAACAAAGACAATCCCGACGATCCAATCAATTGTAGTTCTAGGTGAGGAAAGTAAGTTTGCTCCAAAGGCAGTCAAGAAAACAGCTAAGGATAGTGTCGTTTTAGTTTCATATATACGTTTAATCAAAGAGTCTGGTGTTCGCCATGTTTTTACTTTGTTATATAGGTAAAAAACAGCGGCAAGAACCACAATAATAATAAAAATTTTTCCCATAAGATCCTCCTGCTTCAGTTGATTCTAGAATCTATTGTAACGTTAGCGAAGAGATTATGCTAGTGAAGGAAATATGAACAGAGAGTGAGGAATGAACATGATTGAAACCATTCACGCGTTAATTGAGCAATATGAGAAGATTATTATCCATCGTCACGAACGTCCAGATCCGGATGCACTTGGTTCTCAACTTGGGCTGGCACAGGTATTAAGAGAGCATTACCCGGAGAAAGTAATTTACGTTGTAGGGGAAGAGGAACCTTCTCTTACTTTCTTAGGTCGAATGCAAGAGGTCGGTGATCACGAATATGCGGAAGCACTTGTGATCGTATGCGACACAGCTAATACCGATCGAATTAGTGATAAACGTTATTCCAACGGAGGTGCTCTAATAAAAATCGATCATCATCCAAACGAAGAGGCTTATGGTGATCTAAGTTGGGTCGACACTTCCTTTAGCTCAACGAGTGAAATGATTGTTCAATTTATCATGACAACTCAAATGGCCATTAGTTCAGAATCTGCGTTATTATTGTATGCAGGCATTGTCGGTGACACAGGTAGATTTAGGTATACGAATACGACTCCTGCGACACTAAAGCGAGCAAGTTTATTAATTGGACAAGGATTTGATCAGAATGCATTTTATTCAAATTTACATAAAAAAGAGCTTAAAATAACCCGACTAGAAGGCTATATTCTTCAACATTTTGTTGTCTTAGAAGAATGTGTCGGTGTGATTAGGCTAACAAAGGAGATCCTCACTACATTCGGGGTGACCTCAGCAGAATCTTCTCAACTTGTGAATGCATTTTCAGATGTGGAGGGCTTGTTAACATGGGTCTTCTTTGTTGAAGAAAATGATAAGATTCGGGTAAGATTACGTTCAAAAGGACCTGTGATAAATACAATTGCTGCACAACATCATGGGGGTGGACACCCAATGGCGGCAGGAGCAACCGCCTATTCATGGGCAGAAACAGAGGAAATTATATTGAAATTAATCAAAGCAACGACTTAACTAGTTTACGATCTTAAGTACTAGATGGGATAATCGTTAATTGTATCTGTGTCTTCGTGTAAAGAAAGATTCCGTCCACTTTCACTTGAAAACGATTTTGATCGATCACAAATACTTTGTTTTCAAGGGTGCTAATTAACAAATCTTTCGTATTAGCCACAGATTCTAGATCCTTCCGTTCAATATGCTGAATTTCCTCTAGTACTTGTTTTCTTAACTCTAGAAGGGTTAGCTGATTAAGCCTTAGACGCCTGTCATTATTGAATTCAATTTCAATTTCTTGGATTGTTAGTTTCTTTTGATTTTCTTCATTTAATTTGCTTTGCTCACTGTTAAGCTCTTCAATTCTCTCTTCAAGGTTTTCGATGATTGCTTGTTGTTCTGACAGCCGAAGTACTAGCTCATTGTATACCTGTCCATATTGGTAAATAAAAAAGGTCCATCCTAGAAGGACTCCCAGGATGCAGCCGGCAAAGAAGCGTTGAAATGTTTTTCGTTCATAGAATGGTGGGATTCTCATGAGGATAACGACTCCCCAACCAGCCATTGAATAAGTGAAGTACCAGCCTGAGCTCCGCATAAGGCGGCGAATATCATAAAACCAGTTTTGAATATATCATCGTGAGTCCCTTCAAATAGCCCGCGTTCGATACTAGTTATTGCATCAAAGGTTCCACCAATGGCGGCAACGATTGCCCATATTTTTAAATTGCCAGCTAAGTTCTGCATGACGGCTAATGGAGGCTTCCCGATTAGAAAGGCCCCAATAGCCCCAATGATAGCTCCTCCTATGATGACACCAAAGGCTACGAAGAAATCGATAATGATTGTGGCTAAAAATTCTCGATTAAGCATGGGACTCATCCTTTCGTCAAAAAACAATTTCACGATTACTACATGTATAAGCGGATATTTCATGATTTATGACAAGCTTTAGAGAAACAATTTAGAGTAGAGGAGGTGTAGTCAAGATGATTCCTATTGATGTAGTAAGTGAATTTAGTCTGTTATCTTCAACTAATCGTATTGAGAAATTAGTTGAAAAGGCAAAAGATTTAGGGTATCAAGCATTGGCACTCTCTGATTACCATGTCATGTATGGAGCTGTACCATTTTATCGGGCCTGTCTTAAGTTTGGGATTGAACCGATATTTGGACTTCGATTAACGATACAGATTAATAACATGAATAAAATGCTTCGCGTCTATGCTAAAAATAAACAAGGCTATGCAAATCTGATGAAGCTCTCAACGCTGATTTGTCATAAAGAAGAAAAGGCTCGTTTCTTAACCAAAGAAGAATTGTTGCCGTATATAGGTGATCTAATTGTTGTTTTACCCTATATCGATGGGCCTATTACTCTCTCTCTAGAAAATGGTGATGTGGCTGAGGCTATTGCTCTTGTTAAAGAGTGGTTCGCTGATTATGAAAATTGCTTTATTGAATTGCAAGGAGATTCTAAACAGGATGATAGGAAGCACCGATATTTATGTGAACTTGCAAACGCAACTGGGTTGACTCTTATAGCCTCCCACCCTGCTTATTTTTTGGAAAAGGATGATGCAGGGGCATACCAAGTGGCTAGATCCATTCGAGAAGGAAAAAAAGCAGATGAATATCCATTATCGAGAAGAGAACAATCGTATTATTTAAAAAGTCCGAAAGAGCTTGAACAGCAATTTGAAGGCAATGAAGAGGCATTAGCAAATACACAATTATTCTCTGAACGCTGTACAGTCAAATTAGATCTTGGTCATATTCAATTGCCCAAATATCCTTCAGGTGAACAAGGGTCGGTTGAAAAGCTAAGAAGATTATGTGAGCAAGGTACTCGAAAACGATTTGATGTAATAACAGAGACTATTCAAGCAAGGTTAGAAGAAGAGCTTTCGGTTATTACTCGAATGGGGTTTAGTGACTATTTTCTTATTGT
Organism: Halalkalibacter suaedae; assembly: GCF_017939705.1. GTDB lineage: Bacteria > Bacillota > Bacilli > Bacillales > Bacillaceae_D > Halalkalibacter > Halalkalibacter suaedae. The sequence continues at coordinate 273,405 of NZ_JAGKSQ010000001.1, read as the reverse complement.
TTGGGACTTTATGAATTTCAGTAAAAACCAAGGTATTCTAACTGGACCTGGAAGAGGTTCGGCAGCAGGGTCTCTTGTTGCATATGTACTTGAGATTACCGATGTTGATCCATTGAAATATGATTTATTATTTGAACGTTTCTTAAATCATGAGCGTGTTTCAATGCCTGATATTGATATTGACTTTCCGGACCATCGAAGGGATGAAGTTATTGACTATGTCCAACGAAAATATGGGAAGGACCATGTTGCTCAGATTATCACTTTTGGGACACTAGCTGCGAAGGCGGTTGTGCGTGACGTTGGTAAGGCACTTGGTGTGCAGCAATATGTCATTGAACAAATCGTCAAAGAAATTCCTTCGACCCCTGGGACCACTCTAAAGAAAGCAATTGCAGAAAGTGAACGACTCTCTTTGCTGATCGCCCAATCAGAAGAGGCTAAGCAATTATGGGAGTTCTCGATTCGGCTTGAAGGGCTTCCTAGGCACGCCTCGACTCATGCGGCAGGTGTTGTCATTAGCGATAAGCCACTAACGGATATTCTAGCACTACAGTCGGGTTCAACAGGAATATCATTGACTCAAGCAACGATGGATGTTGTCGAAGAATTAGGGCTACTTAAATTTGATTTTCTTGGTTTACGTAATTTAACGCTATTAGAACAAATCATTCGTAACATAGAGACATCAGAGAACAAAGTGATTAGTCTTGAAGACCTGCCACTAGATGATAAGAAAACATTTGAATTACTAGGAAAGGGAGAAACGACCGGTGTGTTTCAGCTTGAATCAACTGGAATGAGAAGAGTGTTAACGAATCTTCAACCGACTGAATTTGAAGATATTGTTGCTGTAAATGCTCTCTACAGACCAGGCCCAATGGAATTTATCCCGTCCTATATTAAAAGAAAGCATCGAGAAGAACAAATTACTTTCTCTCATCCTGATTTGGAAGAGATTTTAATGAATACGTATGGAGTAGTCATTTATCAAGAGCAAATTATGAAAATCTCTTCGAAGATGGCCGATTTTTCTCTAGCAGAGGCAGATATTCTGCGAAGGGCTATTAGTAAAAAGAAAAAGAATGAACTAGAGCAGCAACGAATGGCTTTTATCAAAGGTTCTGAACAAAAAGGGTATTCCAATCATGTTGCATCTGATGTCTTTTCATTAATTGAACGTTTTGCTGATTATGGATTTAACCGAAGTCATGCCGTTGCCTATAGCTTAATAAGCTATAGACTCGCTTATTTGAAGGTGCATTACCCACTAGCTTTCTTTACGGCATTACTATCATCTACATGGCATCAACACGAGAAGCTTGCCCAATTAATTCAAGAATGCAAAGAAGCAGGGTTTGATATTCTACCTCCTTCAATCAACCAAAGTGAGGCGTTATTTTCAATCGAAGGAAAATCAATACGCTTTGGACTTTTGCCAATTGCTCATGTGGGGATGCAGGCTGTAAAGGAAATTCTGATGAAACGAAAGCAAAATAAACTTGATGATCTCTTTCATTTTACTCTCCATGTTGGAGCGGGTGTAACGAAGAAAGTGATCGAAAGTCTTATTAAGGCAGGTGCAATGGATGAATTTGGCGAGGATCGAGCTGTATTACTCTATTCGGTCGATTCTGCCGTTCAATTTGCTCAAAGTGTGAAGCAATTTCAGCAGGAGACAGAAGGATTATTCACCCTGGATGTCCAAGTACCTGACTATGATAAAGGAATCCCCCCTTTTTCAGATCAAGAAAAACTAGAGTTTGAAAAAGAAGCGCTAGGGTTCTATTTGTCTGGGCATCCAATTGAACCTTATTTCGAACAGTTAAAGAAATTAGGGAGGGTGACAATTAAGCAGGCCTTTGTACATTCAGGCCAAATAAGGGTTGCTGGATTATTAGGTGGGGTCAAAAGAATTCGAACTAAAAAAGGAGACCCAATGGGATTTGCCAAGTTGATTGATGAATCGGAGGAAGCTGACCTTACACTATTTCCGATTGCATGGAAGAAGCTCGAACATCAATTAACTGAAGGAGAGCTGTTTTTTGTTGAAGGCCGTACTGATATTTCTAACAAAAGAAGACAAATTATTGTAGACCGTATTATCCCGCTCAATACATTAGGGGGGACCTCGGCTGAGAATGAGCGGTTGTTTTTAAGAATTACTTCGGGGAAAAGTCCAGAGCTACTAAATGAAGTCAAAAAGGTTCTACACCAGCATAAAGGATCGACATCGGTTATTTTATTCTATGAGCAAACTAAGGCAACAAAACACTTATCTGATGAGTATAAAGTGAGTCCAAATGAACAGTGCTTAATTCAATTAAAGCAGTTATTAGGAGAAGAGCATGTCAGATTACGTCGATAAATACTACTTGGCTAGTAGGGAAAAGTTCTATATAATTAAGAATGTTTTCAAGTGGTCAGACCAATTCGAGGATACGAAAGAACGGTTCTAAAAGGGAGAGTATGAAAAGCCATAGAATAGGAAGTGGTATTACATATTCGACATTAGAAAAAGGTTGTTCAGCAATAGTCGTAGAATATACCAAAAACTTGCTATTATTGGCGATAAATCATAATGTAATAGAAAACCGAGGTGATAATGCCCAATGGCAGTTGAACAGCCTAAAGTGTATATTGAAGTTATTAAACAAATTAATGAGATTATTTATGCCGATCAGTTAAAGGAAGGAGACCGCCTTCCGTCTGAAAGAGAACTGAGCGACCGCTTGGATGTCGGACGATCGTCTGTGCGAGAAGCACTTCGAGCTTTAGAACTGCTAGATTTTATAGAAACCCGTCGTGGCGAAGGTACATTCATTAAACCAGTAAACAGTTACCGATTAGTAGATATTCTTTTATCTTTTTTACTTAAAGACGAAAAAGCTGAAAATGATCTTTCTGAAACGAGAAAGATTGTTGAGATTGAGGCATTGAAATTAGCGTGCGAACGAATGACTGATGAAGCGATTGAGCAGTTATCGATGTATATCACTCGTGCTAAGGAAGAATGGCTTCACGGTGAATGGCCAGTTGAAGAGGATTATCTGTTCCATAAGACCATTGTAGAAGGTTGTCAAAATCGTTTACTCTTCAATATATGGATTTCACTCGTTCAATACAATAAAGTAGCGTTGCAGAAATCGTTGCAAAGAGAAGGTCGAGTGCCTATAGCGATCGATGAACATGATGAAATTTATCAAGCGTTACAACGCCGTGATCAGATAGCGGCGGTTGATGCCCTGACGAAACATTTAATGAATAGTCGATTTTAACTATTTGTTCTGTAATAAATAGAGTATAGAAACCATACAATCCAAAAAGTGATAGAAGTCCAGTGAGGTGGAAGAATGCTTAAAGATTTCCTAAAGAAAAAAAAGAGATATGCGACGATTCCCTCTGAACGAGCAAAAAAAGAGGTACCTGAAGGTTTGATGACGAAGTGTCCTTCTTGCCGAACAATTATGTATACAAAAGAATTAAAGAAAAATCTTCTCGTTTGCGACTCATGCGGCTTTCATCATCGAATGACAGCCTATGAGCGAATTGCTAGTTTGTTTGATGAAGACTCTTTCGTTGAAACAAATAAGGACATGCTGAGTCTGAATCCTTTAAATTTCCCTACTTATGAAGAGAAATTAGAAGCAGATCGAACGAAAACAGAACTAAACGAAGCAATTGTGACAGGGTATGGAACGATTAACGGATTTAAAGCAGTGATCGCTGTCATGGATTCAAGATTCCGAATGGGAAGTATGGGTTCTGTTGTTGGTGAAAAAATCACCCAAGCGGTTGAGGAAGCGATTGAACGTAAGGCACCGTTATTATTATTTTCTGCCTCAGGTGGAGCGAGAATGCAGGAAGGTGTTCTAAGTTTAATGCAAATGGCAAAGACAAGTGCAGCCTTGCAAAAGCTAAGTAAAAAGGGGGGACTCTTTTTATCAATTATGACCCATCCAACAACAGGTGGTGTGTCTGCTAGCTTTGCTTCTTTAGGAGATTATAATTTTGCTGAACCGAAGGCGTTAATTGGTTTTGCGGGTAGACGGATTATTGAACAGACAATTAGGCAAGAGCTTCCCGATGATTTCCAAACAGCCGAGTTTCTGCTAAAGCATGGTCAATTAGATCGTGTTATTCCTAGAAACGAGATGAAGGATACGTTAACAAAAATTTTAGATATACATGAAGGAGGTTTCTCTAATGGCAAATGATTTAGGGTTTGAGAAACCAATTATCGAACTGAAAAATAAAATTTCTGAGCTTCGTTCGTTTACTGAAGAAAAAGAAATTGATTTATCGGATGAGATTAGAAAGCTAGAGTCCCGACTAGAGCAGTTGGAAAAGGATATCTATGGAAATCTACAGCCTTGGGAAAGAGTTCAAATTGCAAGACACAATGAAAGACCGACAACTTGTGATTACATTGAGCATCTTTTTACCGATTTCTTAGAAATGCACGGGGACCGATTGTATGGCGATGATGCTGCAATTGTCGGCGGGATTGCCAAGTATAAAGGGAAGCCAGTGACGGTGATTGGACATCAACGGGGAAAAGATACGAAGGAAAACATTTACCGAAATTTCGGAATGCCTCATCCAGAAGGATACCGCAAGGCGTTGCGTTTAATGAAACAAGCAGAGAAATTTCAGCGACCGATTATTTGTTTTATTGATACAAAAGGGGCTTATCCTGGAAAAGCAGCTGAGGAAAGAGGCCAAAGTGAAGCGATTGCTAGAAATTTGTTAGAAATGGCTGGTTTCACTGTTCCGATTGTATGTATTGTTATTGGTGAAGGGGGAAGTGGTGGAGCACTTGCACTTGGTGTAGGTAATCACTTACATATGCTAGAGAACGCCACTTATTCCGTAATATCACCAGAAGGTGCAGCTGCGTTGTTGTGGAAGGATGCATCACTTGCACAGAAAGCAGCGGAGTCAATGAAAATTACAGCACCCGATTTAAAAGAGTTAGGAATCATTGATGAAATTATTAGTGAGGTCAAGGGTGGTGCACATCGACATATTGCTGAACAAGCGAAAAAAATTGATGTGACATTAGAGCAATCTTTGGCTGAGCTATCCAAATTAAGTGAAGATGAACTTGTTGAACAACGTTATCAAAAATACAAAAAAATCGGACAATATACACATGTAAACGATGCCATACCTATTATATAAAGAAAAACTACATTCTCACTTGAGAATGTAGTTTTTCTTTTGGTAGTATCTGTATTGTGTTTATTAAGTTAAAGTGGTATTTTTAAACTCGGGTACGATGTTAAATTTAATGGTAGTGAGAATTAATTTAGGGGTATTATGATATATTGAGGGTAAAAGTACACATGCTATTAAAGCGAAGCATGGAACTTTTCTAACATATAATAAATCTAATGAGGAGGAATGTCATTATGAAACGTATTGGAGTTTTAACAAGCGGCGGTGATTCACCCGGAATGAATGCTGCAATTCGTGCAGTAGTAAGAAAAGCGATTTACCATGGCCTAGAAGTGTATGGGATCTATTATGGGTATGCTGGTTTAATGGCTGGGGATATTAAAAAAATGGAACTTGGCTCAGTAGGAGATATAATTCACCGTGGTGGAACGATGCTATATACAGCACGCTCTGAAGAATTCAAGACATTAGAAGGTCAAAAAAAGGGTATTGAACAGCTAAATAAGTTTGGTATTGAAGGTTTAGTGGTTATTGGTGGAGATGGTTCTTATCGCGGAGCCCAAAAATTAACTGAACATGGCTTTCCAACGATTGGCGTCCCTGGGACAATTGACAATGATATACCAGGTACCGATTTTACGATTGGATTCGATACAGCACTTAATACAGTGATTGATGCGATTGACAAAATTCGTGATACTGCAACATCTCATGAACGTACATATGTTATTGAAGTCATGGGACGCCATGCAGGAGATTTAGCTTTATGGTCAGGACTAGCGGACGGAGCTGAAACAATTGTTATTCCTGAGGCTGACTATGATATGAAAGATATTATTGGTCGTCTTAAACGCGGTCAAGATCGAGGTAAGAAGCACAGTATTATTATTGTTGCAGAAGGTGTTGGTAGCGGGTTTGAATTTGGTGACCGAATTAAACAAGAAATGAACCTTGAAACGAGAGTAACGGTTCTAGGTCATATTCAACGCGGTGGTTCACCAACAGGATTTGACCGAGTGTTAGCGAGCCGTCTAGGTGCAAAGGCTGTTGATCTTCTTATGGAAGGTAAGGCTGGTGTAACAGTAGGTATTGAGCGAAATGAACTTGTTTATCATGATATTGATGAAGCTCTTTCAAGAAAACATGCAATTGATTTGGAAATGTACAAGCTATCACAAGAATTATCAATATAATATAAAAACTAGGATAAGAAGAAAGTAGGAGGCATTTATGCGTAAAACAAAAATTGTCTGTACAATAGGACCTGTAAGTGAATCGGTTGAAAAACTTGTTGCGTTAATAGAGGCTGGAATGAACGTTGCTCGTTTGAATTTTTCTCACGGAGATTTCGAAGAACACGGTAACCGAATTAAAAACATTCGAATTGCTTCAGAGCAGACTGGAAAGAAAGTAGCGATTCTTCTTGATACAAAAGGACCTGAAATTCGCACACAAACACTTGAGGGTGGAGTTGCAGAGTTAAGAACAGGTGAAGAGCTAGTCGTCTCAATGACAGAAGTAGTAGGTAATAATAAGAAGATTTCTGTTACATACCCTGGTCTAGTTAATGATGTGCATCCAGGTTCTAAGATTTTGTTAGATGATGGCTTAATTGAGCTAGAAGTTACTGAAATTAGAGATAACGAGCTTGTCACTAAGGTAATGAATGACGGCACGTTGAAGAACAAGAAAGGGGTTAACGTACCTAATGTAAGTGTTAACCTACCAGGAATTACAGAAAAGGATACAGCAGATATCAAATTTGGTATTGAGCAAGGTGTAGATTTCATTGCTGCATCATTCGTAAGACGTGCATCTGATGTTCTTCAAATTCGTGAATTGCTTGATACAAATGATGGTAGTGAAATCCATATTATTCCTAAGATTGAAAACCAAGAAGGTGTCGATAATATCGATGAAATCTTAGAAGTGTCTGACGGCCTAATGGTTGCACGTGGAGATCTAGGGGTTGAAATTCCGGCGGAGGAAGTACCTCTTGTACAGAAAGAGTTGATTAAGAAGTGTAATACAGCTGCTAAACCTGTTATTACTGCAACTCAAATGCTTGACTCTATGCAACGCAATCCACGTCCAACACGTGCTGAAGCAAGTGATGTTGCTAATGCGATTTTCGATGGAACGGATGCTATTATGCTTTCTGGTGAAACAGCTGCTGGGGACTACCCAGTTGAGTCAGTTCAAACGATGCATAATATAGCTACACGTACGGAGAAAGCATTGAACTATGAAGCGATCTTAAGAAAGAAAACAAAGGAAGCTAATACATCAATTACGAGTGCGATTGGTCAATCTGTTGCACATACTGCTTCGAATTTATCGGCAGCTGCAATTTTATCAGCTACAGAAAGTGGTCATACTGCTCGAGTTGTATCGAAATATCGTCCGCTTTCACCGATTATCGCTGTGACAAGTAGTGAAAAGGTTGTTCGTAAGTTAAATCTAGTTTGGGGGGTAACTCCTGTTCTAGGTAAAACGGCAGCATCAACTGACGAGATGTTTGAATCAACGGTTGACTATGCACTTCAAAATGGTTCGATCAAGCAAGGTGACCTGGTTGTCATTACTGCTGGTGTACCAATTAATGAAACGGGAACAACAAATATCATGAAGGTTCATGTTATTGGCGAAGTAGTAGCAAAAGGCCAAGGAATTGGTGGTCGAACTGCGGCTGGTCGTGTTGTCATTGCTAAGAATGCTGAAGAAGCAAATGCAAAAACAACTGAAACATCAATTCTAATTACTTTCAGCACAGACAAAGATATGATTCCTGCGTTCGAAAAAGCGGCAGCAGTTATTACTGTTGAAGGTGGATTAACTTCACATGCAGCTGTTGTAGGATTAAGCTTAAGTACACCAGTGATCGTTGGTGTAGAAGAAGCACTTGATTTATTTAAAGAAGGCGAAGAGATTACTGTTGATAGTTCACGCGGTAATATTTACAGAGGTCACACGAGTGTACTATAATTAGAGAGAGGAGAAGGGAGTCCCCTTCTCTTTTTCTTTTTTTAAAAAGATTCTATACAAAAAAGGAGCATGAGATGTTTAGATTATTGCTGATACTTATCATTCTTGTCCCAGCTCTAGAGATCGCTCTTCTAATCGTTTCTGGAAATACATTAGGTGTCTGGCCAACCATTGCTTTAATTATTGGTACAGGTGTTCTAGGAGCTTGGCTTGCTAAGAAGGAAGGACTACAGACGATTAAATTAGCTCAGTTACAGATGCAACAAGGGCAGCTGCCAAGTGGAGTTATTCTAGACGGTGTATGTATCCTAGTAGGCGGTGTTGTGCTACTAACTCCTGGTTTTATAACCGACGCGATTGGTTTCTTTTTGCTAATTCCTCAAACGAGAGCGACGGCTAAAGTTTTGTTAACAAAATTGATAAATCGTATGATCAAAAATGGAAATTTCATTATTATGAATAGAAGATAAACACCTAATAAATGACTCACAAGTGTATTTCTAAATCCGAGTTAATAAATTGGTAAAGAAGTTTAAGCTAAAACGTTCACAAAAGTGTAATTAATCGTTATAATGAAACTTGTGAGTCATTCTTTTTACATAAGACAGCTACTTGCATAAATGCTTTTTTAGATTGTAATGAAATGTAAGCATTTACTAGTTTAGAACAATACAATAGAGAAAAGGAGAGGTTAATTTGAGTACAACTCGTGGTCTAGAAGGTATTGTAGCAACAACATCAAGTGTAAGCTCTATAATCGAAAGTGTCCTTACCTATCAGGGATATGATATTGATGATTTAGCAGATAATGCGAGTTTTGAAGAGGTTATTTACCTCTTATGGAATGGACGATTACCAAAAGAAGCTGAACTGAGTCAATTAACTTCGGAACTAGCAAATCATGCAGAAGTACCTAAAGAGGTTATTGACCAAATGAAAACTTATCCAATTGGAAAGGTTCATCCAATGGCTGCTTTACGCACGGCAATTTCAAGTCTGGCATTATTTGATGAAAACGCAGACGTTATGGAAGAACAAGCGAATCATCTTAAGGCAATCAAGATTCAAGCACAAATCCCTACGATTGTGACAGCGTTTTCTCGAATCCGCGAAGGTCTAGAACCAGTAAGTCCACGTAAAGATTTGGGCTTTGCTGCTAATTTTCTATATATGCTAACTGGAAATGAGCCTGATGATATCTCAGTTGATGCGTTCAATAAGGCATTAGTGTTACATGCTGACCATGAGTTAAATGCCTCTACCTTTACTGCTCGAGTCTGTGTTGCCACGTTGTCTGATGTCTATTCAGGTATTACTGCTGCTATTGGTGCATTAAAAGGTCCTCTTCATGGGGGAGCTAATGAAGCGGTAATGAATATGCTCTTAGAAATTGATAAGGTTGAAAATGTTGAACCTTATATTCGAAAAGCATTGGACAACAAAGAAAAAATTATGGGCTTTGGACATCGTGTTTATAAAAAAGGTGATCCACGTGCGAAGCATCTAAAAGACATGTCTAAGCGTCTAACAGAAATCACTGGTGAAACAAAGTGGTATGAAATGTCGACAAAGATTAACGAAATTGTGACTGGTGAAAAGGGTCTTTTGCCAAATGTCGATTTCTATTCTGCTAGTGTGTATCATAGTTTAGGTATTAAGAGTGATCTTTTCACACCAATCTTTGCTGTTAGTCGTACTTCAGGCTGGTTGGCTCATATTTTAGAGCAATATAGTAATAACCGTCTGATTCGTCCACGAGCAGAGTATGTTGGCCCACAAAAACAAAGCTATGTTTCAATTGATCAACGATAATAGCGTATGATGGGGGTATTGCCCCCATATACATAGATTTTTTCACGTTCCATTAGAAAGAAAGTTTTTTAAAACAATTAGGAGGTCATGCGTAATGTCAAACGGAGAAACAATTAAAGTAAACAATGGTGTTCTTGATGTTCCAAATAACCCAATTATCCCTTATATCGAAGGTGATGGAATTGGTCCTGATATTTGGAAAGCAGCTTCACGTGTATTGGATGCTGCAGTTGACAAAGCATACAATGGGGAAAAGAAAATTGTTTGGAAAGAAATCTTAGCTGGTGAAAAAGCATTTAATGAAACAGGTTCATGGCTGCCAGATGAGACTCTTGAAGCTGTTCGTGAATACATGATTGCAATCAAAGGTCCATTAACTACACCAATTGGTGGAGGGATCCGCTCACTAAATGTGGCACTTCGTCAAGAGCTAGACCTTTATACTTGCTTACGTCCAGTTCGTTACTTCCAAGGTGTACCTTCACCTGTTAAACGTCCTGAAGATACAGATATGGTTATCTTCCGTGAGAACTCTGAAGATATCTATGCAGGAATCGAGTTCCAAGAAGGTTCTGATGAAGTGAAAAAACTGATCGATTTCCTTCAAAATGAAATGGGAGCAACAAAAATTCGTTTCCCTGAAACATCTGGTATCGGAATCAAGCCAGTATCTAAAGAAGGAACTGAACGCTTAGTTATCGCTGCTATCCAGTATGCTTTAGATGAAGGACGTAAGAGCGTAACGCTTGTTCATAAAGGAAACATCATGAAATTTACTGAAGGAGCGTTTAAGAACTGGGGCTATGAAGTAGCTGAACGTGAATTTGGTGATAAGGTATTCACGTGGGCACAATACGATAAGTTAGTTGAGTCTGAAGGTAAGGATGCTGCAAATAAAGCACAAGATGCTGCTGAAGCTGCTGGCAAAATTATCATTAAAGATTCAATTGCAGATATCTTCTTACAACAAATTTTAACTAGACCGAAAGAGTTTGATGTTGTTGCAACAATGAACTTAAACGGAGATTATATTTCTGATGCATTAGCTGCACAAGTTGGTGGTATCGGTATCGCTCCAGGTGCAAATATTAACTACGATACAGGACATGCTATTTTTGAAGCGACACATGGTACAGCACCTAAGTATGCTGGACTTGATAAGGTGAACCCTTCTTCTGTTCTTCTTTCAGGTGAATTAATGCTTCGTCACCTTGGCTGGAATGAAGCAGCAGATTTGATCATGGCTTCAATGGATAAAACAATTGCAAGTAAAGTAGTTACTTATGACTTTGCTCGTCTAATGGATGGTGCTACAGAAGTTTCTTGCTCAGGTTTTGCTACAGAATTAATCAACAACCTATAATTAAGCTATAGTGGAGGAGATTAAATCATGGCAATAAAGCGTAGAAAGATTTCCGTTATTGGTGGCGGCTTCACTGGTGCGACAACTGCTCTAATGGTCGCACAAAAAGAACTAGGCGATGTTGTCCTTGTTGATATTCCACAGATGGAAGGCCCGACAAAAGGCAAAGCCCTTGATATGCTTGAAGCGACTCCGGTAATCGGTATTGATTCTACAATCATCGGAACATCAAGTTACGAGGATACGAAGGACTCAGATGTGGTTGTTATTACGGCAGGAATTGCACGTAAGCCAGGGATGAGTAGAGATGATCTTGTAAATACCAATGCGGGCATCATGAAAGCTGTAACGAAGGAAGTTGTTAAGTATTCTCCGAATTGTTATATCATCGTATTAACAAACCCTGCTGATGCGATGACATATACAGTATTTAAAGAATCAGGCTTCCCGAAAAACAGAGTTATGGGTCAATCTGGTGTATTAGATACAGCTCGTTTTCGCACATTTGTGGCTCAAGAGTTAAATCTTTCCGTTGAAGACATAACTGGGTTCGTTCTTGGAGGCCATGGTGATGATATGGTTCCACTGATTCGGTATTCATTTGCCGGTGGTATACCTCTTGAGAAGTTGATGCCTAAAGAGCGTCTCGATGCAATTGTCGAGCGTACTCGTAAAGGCGGCGGTGAAATTGTCGGACTATTAGGTAACGGAAGTGCATACTACGCTCCAGCAGCATCTCTTACACAAATGGTCGAAGCTATTATTAAAGATAAAAAACGTATTTTGCCAACAATTGCTTATCTTGAGGGTGAATATGGTTATGAAGATCTTTATGTTGGTGTACCGACCATTCTCGGTGGAGACGGAATTGAGAAGATTATTGAATTGGATTTAACAGAGGATGAAAGAGAAGCCCTCGCAAAATCTGTTGAGTCTGTTAGAAATGTAATGTCAGCACTCCCAGAATGATCATGATTTTAAACCCTCTTTTTTCACTATGAAAAAAGAGGGTTTTATTTAATCTGAAAAAGAAATAGTAGAATACATTCAAAATTGCTATAATTGATTAAAAGAGATAAAAAATGGGATGGACGTTCTGGATGGATAATCGTTACAATTGACTCACATTGAGTAAATGTGTTTGGAGGAGAACCATGACAAAACGCTTATTAGTTGTAGATGATGAAGAATCGATTGCAACCTTATTGCAATTTAATTTGGAGCAAGCAGGTTTTGAAGTAGTTACAGCTTCTGATGGAGCAGAAGCACTGAAATTAGCTGAATCAAAACCATTTGATTTAATGGTGCTTGATCTAATGATTCCTGAGGTAAATGGATTAGATGTTTGTAAGAGACTTCGAGAGAATAAGATACATCTACCGATTCTGATGCTGACAGCTAAAGATGATGAGTTTGATAAAGTTCTTGGTTTGGAGCTAGGGGCAGATGATTACATGACAAAGCCTTTTAGTCCAAGAGAAGTGGTTGCTAGAGTAAGAGCGATCCTTCGAAGAGTAAGTCAATTAAAAATCGTTGATGATGATACAATAAGTGTTGAAGCAAATGTCATTACATGTGGTGACGTTCACATTTATCCAGATAATTACGAGGTTCATTATCAAAATCAATCACTTGATTTAACGCCAAAAGAATTTGAACTACTTCTCTATCTTGGTAATCATAAAGGACGCGTATTAACGAGAGACCAATTATTAAATGCCGTTTGGAACTATGAGTTTGTAGGTGACACAAGGATTGTTGATGTTCATATTAGCCACCTTCGTGAAAAGATTGAACCAAATACAAAGAAACCAATCTACATCAAAACAATACGTGGCCTAGGATATAAACTTGAGGAGCCGCAGTTTGATGCATAGACTTCGTTTTAAATTAGTCCTATCCGTTCTAGCAATTACAATGCTAGTCATGGCTGGTCTAGGTTTTGTCACTGGTCATATTTATGGAGATCATTACGAGAACAATATGAAGGACCGACTTGAAAAAGAGGCACATTTGGCTTCAGACCTCGTATCAAAAGACGGAATTGATCCAATACTCTCGCAACGTCAAGCTGAGATCATCTCTGATAGGCTTGATGCTAGAGTTACAATTATCGCCTTAGATGGAACCGTCGTTGGTGAGTCTTCTACGGACCCGATATTAATGGAGAACCACCTAGATCGACCTGAAATACAAGAACTGATCAATGGGAACGATGGCTCCAAAATTCGTTATAGTACTACGGTTGAAGACGAGTTGCTCTATTATGCTGTAGGGGTTAAACAAGATAACGAAACGATTGGCTATTTTCGGTTAGGCTTATCAACTGATCGTATGTCAGAAATGACTCAATCAATTTGGACGATCATTAGTATTTGTTTTACATTAGCTTTTGTTATTATCGTATTTATCACGTATCGATTAGCAAACCAAATGATTGAACCTATTGAGAATGCGACCTCTGTTGCTATTGAACTTGCAGAAGGTAATTTTAAAGCAAGGACCTTTGAAGGGAATCAGGATGAAATTGGTCAATTATCTAAATCAATCAATGTTTTAGCTTATAATTTGGAGCAATTAACTAGGCGCCATCAAGCCCAAAAGGAACGCATGGAGACATTAATTGAAAATATGGGAAGTGGCCTAATTCTGATAAATACTAGAGGGGATATTTCCCTTATTAATCGCACGTGTCAACTTATTTTTGAGGAAAACACAGAACTTTGGGTAAATCAATTGTATCATGATGTCATTAGGCATAAAGAGCTTATTAAGATCATACAGAACGTCTTTATAACTGAAAAAAGACAAAGAAAACAAATCAGTTTTCCTGTTCTATTAGAAATTCGTCATTTCGATGTGTATGGTGCTCCTGTTGTTAGTGATAGTGGAAAACTAAAAGGGATTGCTTTAGTCTTACATGATATTACCGAGTTAAAAAAGCTCGAGCAAGTTAGAAAAGATTTTGTTGCAAATGTCTCTCATGAGTTGAAAACACCTGTTACCTCAATAAAAGGATTTACAGAAACTCTTCTTGATGGGGCGATGCATACAGAGGAGCTTAGAGGGAAATTTCTTGGTATTATTTATAAAGAGAGTGAGCGCTTACAAGGGTTGATTCATGACTTGCTTGAATTATCAAGAATTGAGCAACAATATTTCAAGCTTAATTGGCAACAAACGAATGTCAAAGCCATTATAGAAGATGTAGTTGTCTTGTTAAGAGATAAAGCTAACGAAAAGAAGATTGACCTAGAGTTAATCACAAGTGGGGATTGTTCAATTAAAGGAGATCCGGAACGAATCAAACAAATTGCAATCAATTTGATTAATAATGGCATCACCTATACCCAAGCTGGAGGGAAGATTCTAGTCACATTAGATGGGGATTCAGATGAGAATGTGATGTTGCAAGTACGTGATACCGGAATTGGAATTAGTGAAAGTGAGCTTCCGCGAATTTTTGAACGTTTTTATCGGGTGGATCGTGCAAGAAGTCGAAACTCAGGTGGAACTGGATTAGGACTTGCGATTGTAAAGCATCTCGTTGAAGCACATCATGGCAGAATTAGTGTTGAAAGTGAGCCAGGAAAGGGCACAGCCTTTTCTATTTTCTTTAGTCGCTCCTTTGAGGAATAGGTCGAATTTGTTCGGAATTTACACAATATTTACAATAGGTTCATTCTAGCTTAAATATTGTATATTAAAATGAATTACGAACGGTTTTATCTATCCCATGGCGAATGATGATTCATCCCTTCATTCTGCCGTAGGTTACATCCCCATTATGAACGAAGGCATTAATTGCTTTCGTTCTTTTTTTCAATGGTTTAGAAAACCCCTGGCTATGTCGGGGGTTCAAAAGAGCTTCTAGCCGCAGAGCAAACAGGCTGGGACATAACTAAAGTGTCTAACTGAAATACCGAACAAAGCAATCACATAGCGGATGAAATATACGTAGACTCCTGCGGGATGAAAAAGCCAAGGGTGAGACCCCACAGGCGTAGCCGAGGAGGCTCACCGGCTTCCCGCGGAAAGCGAAGTATATTTCAGGAGCGGTTTACTTTCGCCAGCTATCATTGTTCGGATTTTCTTTTAGTTAAATCACTTTTGTCCCAGCCTGTTTTGATTTATGAAAGCATGATCTTCATTTCTCAGTATTATAATGATAAATGAAACCGATCGATTCATTTATTCGTATATGTTTACAAATAGGTAAGGAAAGGGTGATTTGATGACGATAAAGCAATTATTAGTAGGATTTATCTCCTTAGTTGGTATTGCGATTTTAGCACTTTTCCTCATTACGGGCTGGTATACCGTTGATGAGTCAGAGCAGGCGGCTTTAATTACCTTTGGTAAAGTAGAGGAAACCATTACTGAGCCAGGCTTGAAATTTAAGATGCCTTGGCCGATTCAACGAGTCGTTATTTTATCAAGAGGAACATATAATCTCCAAGTCGGTTATGAAGAAGAAGGCGGAGAAGTGGTTGAATTTTCGGATGAGGCGAAAATGATTACAGGGGATGAGAACATAATTTTTGCTGATTTAGCTGTTCAGTGGAGAATTACTGACCCTGAGAAATATCTATACAGTACAGAAAAGCCAGAACAAATTCTTCATGATGCGACCTCAGCAACATTACGTGGTGTAATAGGGAGCTCTAAAGTAGATGATGCCTTGACTGACCAACGTCCTGCGATTGAAGCAGAGGTTTTTGAAAAGCTAGTTACCTTGCTAGAAGTCTATGAAATTGGAATAAGCATCCAGGATGTAAAGCTTCAAGATGTTGAATTACCGACAGAGGAGGTAAGGCGTGCTTTCACTAAGGTGACAGATGCACGGGAAGAGCGACTAACGAAAGTCAATCAAGCTGATCGATATCGTAATCAATTAATTAACGAAGCAAAAGGGGAAATTGATGCGATTATGTCTAGAGCAGAAGGTACACGTACCGAACGAATCGAGAATTCTCGTGGAGATGTTGCTAAGTTTAATGCTCTTTATAATGAATATTTGGTAAATCCTGAAGTGACGAGACAGCGTCTTATTCTTGAGACATTAGATAGTGTTTTACCAGATACAGAAATCTACATTATGGATGGAAATGATACTGTTAATTACTTACCTATTCGTCCGCTTGAAAGACAGCAGCAGACGACAGCGGAAGGAGGAACAAATTAATGAGTGATGATAATATTGTCGATTTAAATGAAAAAAGACGTCCAAGTGATGAGTGGCGAAGATATGGGAAGCTTGTTGCCGTGGCGATTATTTTGATTGTGATTGTTGCAACATTATTAAGTAATCTGTTTATTGTAGAGCAAGGACAATACAAGATTGTGCGTCAATTTGGCGAAGTGGTTCGAATTGAAGATGAACCCGGACTAAGCTATAAGATCCCCTTCATTCAGTCTGTGACTACATTGCCTAAATATCAAATGATTTATGATATTCCACCTGCTGAAATTAATACAAAAGATAAAAAGCGAATGTTAGCCGATCACTATGCAGTTTGGAGGATTGAAGATCCACAACTCATGATCTCAAACGGGGTAACGATTGAAAGAGTTGAAGCGATTATGGGTGAACAAATCTTCTCTGCGATTCGGGCTGAGCTAGGTCAGCTTAATTTTGAAGAAATTATTAATGAAAAAGATACGTCTAGAGGAAGCTTTAATGATTTAGTTCGAGAGCGTGTAAATGACGCCCTTGCTAGTGGTGATTATGGAGTATATTTAACTGATGTAAGAATGAAGCGAACAGATTTGCCGAAAGAAAACGAAGAAGCGGTATATCGCAGAATGATTTCTGAACGCGAAACGAAGGCACAGGAGTATTTATCACAAGGGGATGCAGATGCTAATCGAATTGAAGCAAATACTGATCGTGAAGTAAAGGAAATGGTTGCTAAAGCGAATGCAGACGCAAATGAGATTATAGGTGAGGGTGAAGCAGAGGCTGCTCGAATCTATAATGAAACCTTTGGCCAAGATCCAGAATTCTATCAGCTGTATCGAACATTGCAGTCATATGAAAAGACAATTAACGGAGAAACGGTCATTGTCCTACCAGCAGATTCGCCATATGCGAGGATCTTAATGGGCTACACAGAATAATATTTGTTTGAGGGAACCAAAGAGCCATGTCGCTCTAAATCAGGTTTCCTCTTTTTTCATCTTTTTAGCAGGCTATGCTACAATATATGTACATAGTTAGACAATGAGAGGAGCAGTTAATTTGAATAAGCTCGTATTAATAGATGGAAATAGTATAGCCTATCGTGCTTTCTTCGCCCTGCCTTTATTAAACAATCAAAAAGGTGTATACACAAACGCAGTATACGGTTTTTCAACGATGCTATTTAAGATTATTGAGGAGGAAAAACCGACACATATGCTTGTCGCTTTTGATGCTGGAAAAACAACATTTCGTCACAAAACATACAGTGAATATAAGGGAGGACGCCAAAAGACTCCACCTGAATTATCAGAACAATTCCCATTAGTTAGGGAGCTTCTAGATGCATTTAACATATCTAGATATGAGGCAGAGAATTATGAAGCCGATGATATTATTGGAACCTTGGCAAAACAAGCTGGTGAAAAAGAAGATTGGGAAGTGAAGATTTATTCAGGTGATAAAGACTTACTGCAATTAATCTCAGACAAAGTAACCGTTATTCTTACGAAAAAAGGAATTACAAATGTTGAGGCATATGATATCGCTCATCTAGATGAAGTATATGGAATTACCCCTAAACAAATCATCGATATGAAGGGGTTAATGGGCGATAGTTCAGATAATATCCCTGGAGTTCCTGGTATTGGTGAGAAGACAGCATTGAAGCTTTTGAAGGAATTTGGAACCGTAGAAGAGGTCCTTTCGTCAATTGATCAAATTTCCGGGAAGAAAATGAAAGAGCGATTAGAAGAAAATCGTGAACAAGCATTGATGAGCAAAGAATTAGCAACAATATTTGTTGACGTTCCGCTTGAAGAATCATTCGATCAGTATACATTTGGTGATTATGAAACAAATAAGGTTGTAGGTTTACTAAAAGAACTTGAGTTCACTTCATTGCTTTCGAAGTTCGATCAAGAATCAGCTGTGGAGGAGGAGGTAGAAGAAATTTCTTTTTCTATTGTTGATCAGATTACGGACAAGCATCTCGCCAACGAATCCTCTGTCATTGTAGAAGTATTAAGTGAAAACTATCATCAAGCTACTATTGAAGGAATAGCAATTGTGAATGAAAATGGTCGTTTTTTCATAAAAACGGAAACAGCATTAGAGTCAACTGCATTTGTTGAATGGGCCAATGATGAAACGAAAAAGAAATGGGTATTTGATGCTAAACGTTCTGTTGTTGCCCTTGGCTGGAAAGGAATTATGTTCGAAGGTGTTGAGTTTGACTTACAAATGGCCTCGTATTTACTTGACCCATCCCTTGCAACTCATGATATTCATGAAGTCGCATCAAGACAAGGAAAATCAATTGTTCAGGCAGATGAATTCATTTACGGTAAAGGGGCAAAGCAAAAGGTTCCCGAGATCGATAAGCTAGCTGAACATCTTGTTCGAAAAGCAGAAGCGGTCTATCAGCTAAAGCCAGTATTTGAAAAGGAACTCCAAGAAAACGAACAAGAAAAGCTCTATACGGAACTAGAAATGCCTTTATCGATTGTGCTTGGACATATGGAGAAAAATGGGGTAAAGGTTGATAAACAGCAGCTTGAGCAAATGGGTGAGGATCTAAATAATCGACTTCAGGAATTAGAGCAGAAAATTCATTCATTAGCTGGCGAGGCATTCAATATTAACTCACCAAAGCAATTAGGAGAGATTCTCTTTGTGAAACTTGGCTTACCACCTCTCAAGAAAACAAAGACAGGTTATTCAACATCAGCTGATGTACTTGAAAAATTGGCTGAAGAGCATGAAATCGTTGAATACATTGTTCATTACCGACAATTAGGTAAATTAAATTCGACATATATTGAAGGGCTACTTAAGGTTATTAAAGATGAGACGAACAAAATTCATACGAGATATAATCAAGCACTGACACAAACAGGACGCTTGAGTTCAACAGACCCTAATTTGCAAAATATCCCGATCCGACTGGAGGAAGGAAGAAAAATCCGTAAAGCCTTTATTCCTTCAGAACCGGGTTGGAAAATGATTGCAGCCGATTACTCCCAGATTGAATTGAGAGTCCTTGCTCATATTGCAGGGGATGATGGATTAATCGAGGCGTTCCAGCATGATATGGATATTCATACGAAAACGGCAATGGATGTCTTTCATGTTAGCGAAGAGGAGGTCACATCCTCGATGCGAAGAGGTGCGAAAGCTGTTAACTTTGGTATTGTTTATGGTATTAGTGATTTTGGTCTCTCGCAAAATCTAGGCATCACAAGAAAGGAAGCTGGACAATTTATTGAAAGATATTTTGAAAGCTACCCTAAGGTTAAGGAATATATGGATTCGATCGTCGAAAAGGCTAGAGAAAATGGTTATGTCTCCACTTTGCTTCATCGTAGACGCTACCTTCCCGATTTGACGAGTCGTAATTTTAATAAGCGTAGCTTTGCTGAACGTACAGCAATGAACACACCGATTCAAGGAACCGCTGCTGATATTATTAAGAAGGCAATGGTTCATATGGCTGACAAAATGGACGAACGCCAACTGAAAAGTAAAATGCTATTACAAGTGCACGATGAATTAATCTTTGAAGTACCTGAAGAAGAACATGATGAAATGTTGGAATTGATTCGAGATGTCATGGAAAATGCAGTTGAACTACATGTACCGTTAAAAGTAGATGTTTCTTCTGGGGATACATGGTACGACGCAAAGTAAGGAGAGAGGTACATGCCTGAATTACCTGAGGTTGAAACAGTAAGGCGTACATTACGTCAACTTGTATTAAACAAAACAATTAAGGATGTTGAGGTCAAATGGGCTAATATTGTGAAAAAGCCAGATGATCCCGAGCAATTCAGACTGGCTTTGATTGGACAAACAATTCATGAAGTTGAAAGAAGGGCTAAGTTTCTTTTGTTTGTGTTAGATGATATCACTTTAGTCTCTCATCTACGAATGGAAGGAAGATACGGTCTATTTCAAGCTGGCGAGGATCTAACTGCACATACCCATGTCATTTTCAGTTTTACTGATGGGACTGAGCTTAGGTATCAGGATGTTCGTAAGTTTGGGACGATGCACCTTTTTAAAAAGGGGACTGAGCAGAATTCCATGCCTTTGTCTCAGCTAGGTGTTGAACCATTTTCAGAAATGTTTACAGTTGATGTATTAAGAGGAGCATTTCAAAAGACAACAAGAAATGTCAAAGTCGTGTTATTAGATCAGAAAACTGTTGTAGGTCTTGGTAATATTTATGTAGATGAAGCGTTGTTTCGTTCAGGGATTTTACCAAATAGAGAAGCGGCATCGCTGAACGATCAAGAAGTCGTGCTTCTTCACAAAGCAATCATTAACACATTACAGGAGGCTGTTGACTTAGGTGGCAGCTCTGTCAAATCGTATGTGAATGGCCAAGGCGAGATGGGGATGTTTCAGCAGCAACTAGCTGTTTATGGTCGAAAAGGTGAGGATTGTCCTAATTGTGGAACACCTGTGACAAAGACGGTTGTCGGAGGAAGAGGAACACATTTTTGCACGAACTGTCAAAAATAACAGTACTTTAGATAAGCCCTAACCATATACTATCGTAACGTTCTAAATGGAAGGGGCTTATAACGATGGTTGGAATTCTTTCCCTACTCGCACTTGCCTTGGCCGTTAGTCTTGACAGCTTCGGGGTAGGATTAACATACGGTTTAAGAAAAATGAAATTACCGATACGATCATTGTTATTTATAGCCGGTTGTTCGGCTACATCAATATTAATTGCAATGGTGTTCGGAAACTTTATCCAAACGTATTTGTCTCCTGCAGTTTCAGAGATGATTGGTGGTATTATTTTAGTCCTAATCGGTGCATGGGCTACTTATCAAGCAGTCAGACCTGCTGAAAATAAGGAAATAACTAAAGAAGATGAAATTATTTTAAATTTTGAGATCAAGGTATTAGGTGTAGTAATTAGGATTCTGCGAAAGCCGATGACTGCTGATTTAGATCATTCGGGGACAATTACTGGTAGAGAAGCGATCTTACTCGGTATTGCTCTGTCACTCGACGCTTTTGGTGCAGGTATTGGAGCTGCCTTAATTGGCTTTTCTCCGTTTTTAATGGCCTTAAGTGTTGCATTAATGAGTGCATTATTTGTTTCACTCGGAATGAAGAGCGGGCGTAAGTTTGCAGATTCTAAATGGATCAAGAAATTTTCGTTCATTCCTGGGCTACTTCTGATCATTCTTGGTATAAGTAGTTTCTAAATAAAGGAGATCGACAATGTTAATAGGCTTAACGGGCGGTATTGCTAGCGGGAAATCAACAGTTAGTCGAATGATTAAATCACTGGGTCTCCCAGTGATTGATGCTGACGTAATTGCGAGAGAAGTGGTTGAACCAGGAACGGAGTGCTTGAAACAGATTGTTTCTCATTTCGGTTCTGAGGTCCTCGACAGCGATGGGGTTCTTAAGAGGAAGAAGCTTGGTGAAATTATTTTTTCTGATCAAAAAAAAAGAGATGTCTTAAATCAAATTGTTCACCCTGCTGTTCGAAAGCGAATGAATGAACAGAAGGAGCACTATCTTGCTAGCGGTTTTCAAACGATTGTATATGATATCCCTCTACTATACGAGAGCAATCTTTTTCACCTTGTTGAAAAAGTATTGCTTGTTTATGTTGACGAGGACACTCAGCTTTTTAGATTGATGGAAAGAGATAACATCAACAAGGAAGCCGCATTATCACGAATCTTATCACAACAAGCTTTAATTGATAAAAAGGCTCGTGCAGATGCGATTATTGATAACGGTGGATCTATTTTGGAGACAGAGAATCAGCTACATGCGATTTTAAAAAACTGGGACATTCCTGTATAGTTATGTTAGTAGCTGAAAAAGCTAACCATATTGTTAAGTTCACGAGCCAATGTGAAGAATCACTTACAACTTGGTTACATTCCATTTTTTTGAAAGTATATTGGTTAGATTGCAAAACGGGTTAGACCCTTTTTGGACTAACTTCCCCCATGTGATTTAACGTATTACATGCTGTTAAAGGCATGAATTTTTCTGTGAAGGGGGACTCAAAGTATGGACACGATGGGGCGTCATGTCATTGCTGAACTTTGGGGATGCAATGTTGATAAATTAAATAATATCAGTTTCATTGAACAGGTTTTTGTTGATGCTGCACTCAAAGCTGGAGCAGAGGTGAGAGAAGTTGCCTTTCACAAATTCGCTCCCCTAGGAGTAAGTGGAGTTGTAATTATTTCGGAATCACACCTAACGATCCATAGTTTTCCTGAACATGGTTATGCAAGCATTGATGTGTATACTTGTGGTCATTTGGATCCAAACATCGCATCGACGTATATCGCCGAAGCTCTTGACTCAACAACAAGTGAAGTCATCGAGGTACCAAGAGGGATGGGACCCATTAAAATTATGAAATCAAAGGTTCAAACATTGTAGCAAAGAGGCCGGTCAAATATTAAACGAAAATCCGAACAAGATAGCTGATGTAAACCGCTCCTGAAATATACTTCGCTTTCCGCGGGGAACCGGTGAGCCTCCTCGGCTACGCCTGTGGGGTCTCACCCTTGGCTTTTAGATCCCGCAGGAGTCTACGTATATTTCATCCGCTATGTATTGATTTGTTTGGTATTTTAGTTAGACCTTAGACAAAACGTCTTTGAGAAATGATTCTCAAGGGCGTTTTTGAGCTTTTTAATTGGTTTCCCATTTTTAATGGCCAATATTCTTGACATAGAATGATCTATTTTTCCTCGCAATTGTTAGTACAAAGGCGGTTTAAGAGGAAGGAGAATTCTATATTTTCTTGAACAAAGCGTACGGGATGGGAGGGCCGATTCCTGCAGGAGGAAGGGCAGGTGGAAATCCACCGGAAGAGCCGGTTAGTTCCACGCCCGCCTGCGGAAAACGTGCCCCCATCCCGGTAGCGGAGTCGCAGCATCTTACCATGGCCATGCTGGCAACTTACCCTTACATAATTGTCGACTGCCTAGCTATGGGAAAGTTAAGAGGATTTAGTATACGTCGATTCTACAAATCTTTCTATACTGATTGTCTAACAGCTTGAATAGTAATTATGGTATGATAGAGATAAGAACATAGGGGAAAGGGACGATTTCATGGGATTGCTAGATAATGTTAAACGATTCTTTAGTATTAGAACTGAAACGACTGAAGAGCATAATGTGAAGGACCTACAAACACGTTATTATAAAACAACAAAGGATAAAGCAATGCAAGCACTTGAACCGATCTTAGTTCAATCGGGCTGGGAAATTGCTAGATCTGAAGTCGAGCGTGGAGAAATTGTTGCGAAAATGAAGAAAGGCAAGCGAAAGATGCTTGTGTTAACCATTATTACAGTTAAACCATTCAAAACAGCAATTGACTTATCATGTTCAACTGATACGTCCCTTCCTACTGATTTAGGTCACAGTCAAAAAGTTGTCTTAGATATGTACAAGAAGATAGATAAGGAACTCACATATATTGGATCTGGATTAGGGAAAGAACTATTGTAGTACACTTGTCTTATTTCATCTTTTTTTATATGATTATGACAATGCTAGTTTAAATTAGTGGAGATGATTTCATGCGATGTCCAGCTTGTCAATATAATGGAACGCGTGTGCTCGACTCAAGGCCAAGCCATGAAGGACGATCAATTAGACGCCGTCGTGAGTGTGAGGACTGCAACCATCGGTTTACAACATTTGAAATGGTTGAGGAAGTTCCGCTTATTGTCGTTAAAAAAGATGGTACACGACAGGAATTTGACCGAGATAAACTATTAAGAGGCTTGATTCGTGCATGTGAAAAAAGACCGGTACCATTAGAAACACTAGAACAGATTGTAAACGGAGCAGAACGTGAGCTTCGTAACTTAGGGAAGAATGAAGTGGAAAGTCATGATGTCGGTGAGCTAATTATGGAAAGATTAGCGGATGTTGACGATGTGGCTTATGTTCGATTTGCTTCTGTTTATCGACAATTCAAAGACATCAATGTGTTTATAAAAGAATTAACAGAGCTTATGAATAAGAGTGAGTAACGAAGGAGCTTAAAGCAAAATAATGCTGCAAGCTCTTTTTACTCTTTCTACACCAAGAGAAAGAAGGGATAAAGATGACTTGGCATTGGAAGCAACTTCTACCAGTTGATCGCTTTTCTGTTCGTACAAGCCAGTATATAACAGAGTTGGACCAGCTAACATTAACGTTGCTCTATCAGCCGTTAATTGGGGCGATTGCCAATAGCTTTTATGGAACCCTTTTAGCTCAGTTGGAGAAAGATCAGTATTGGAGTCGTGAACAAACGCATAGACAGCTGATGCTGCTTCTCGGGACTTCTTTAGAGGTTATTTTTGAAGAGCGAAAGAAGCTTGAGGGTATTGGGCTATTGAAGACGTTTAAGCGTAAGGATGATGAAGGTACAACCTATCTATATGAACTTCAGCCGCCGATGACACCAAAACAGTTTTTTGAAAATGATGTGTTAAGTGTTTATCTTTTCAACCGGCTTGGTAAGACCCATTATAGGCAGCTTCGTGAACGATTTATCCTTGATGCAGTTGATAAGGATGAATATACGGAAACGACGTATGCATTTGATGAAGTCTTTGCATCCCTACATCATTCTGAAATGGTTTCCAACCTGAAATCAGAAACGAGTAATGCCCTAACGATTGATTCAGGGCAAGAACTTATAACAAAAGCATCATCATCATCTCTTACTTTTGATCATGATTTTGACTTTGATACACTAGAAAAAAGTGTCTCAAGATCGGTTAATCCAAGCGAAATTTTTACTACAGAAGTAAGACAAGCTATTAGCAGGTTAGCTTTTGTCTATCGAATTGAGCCACTTGAAATGAGCAGTATTGTTCTTCAAGCACTCTTGCATGATGACCAATTGAATATAGAAGAATTACGGAAAAAGGTTCAAGAATGGTACAAGATTGAACATGGAACGGAGCCACCTGCCTTAGCTATGCGGACCCAGCCAGTTGTTCATCAACAAATGAATGGGAAAGTACCAACGACTGACGAGGAACGGACAGTTCAGTTCTATGAAACAACACCACCATTGTCCTTGTTAGAAATAAGATCTGACGGTGCTAAGGTTGCGTTGGCCGATGTGAAAATTATTGAATCATTAATGATGGATCATAATTTAAATCCTGGCGTAATTAATGTCCTGCTTGATTTAATGCTATGGAGTCATGATATGAAGCTTTCAAAGGCACTAATCGATAAAATTGCCGGGCATTGGTCACGAAAAAAAGTAAAGACGGTGCCAGAGGCTATGAAATTAGCTCTTCAGGAACAAAACAAAAACAAGCCTAAACAGTCGACAGCATCATCATACAAGCGGCAACCAGGAAAAACAGGAGCTGTCCGTCGGGATAAATTACCTAAATGGCTATTAGCTGAGAAGGAAAAAGATAAATCAGTTGAAGTCCCAAAGAAATCAGAACCGACAAATGATGAAGAGGCGAAAGAAAAAAGCTTTGCACAATTACTTGAAGAGCGCAGGAAAATGAAAAAGTAAGGGGGACTAGAGGGATGGAGTCATTACAATCATCACTTAAGCAATGGACAAAAAATAAGAACATTCAACAGCAGCTAGATGAAGCAAGAACAGCATTACTACAAGATCCATTTGTTAGTAAGGCACTGCAGCAATTTGATGAAGTGTCAGAAGAAATGGTTGAACAAGGTCTTATGAAACTCTATGAATATAAAAAAGAGCTTCATCATTGTTCAGAGTGTCCTGGTCTCTCTAAATGCCCAAATATGATGCAGGGGTATCAACCTAAGTTAACTGTAGTAAGAGGTACATTGGATCTATCCTATCAAGCCTGTTCTAAGAAGGAACAGCATGATAAGGAAAAACAAGAGAGACAATTAATTAAGTCATTCTATGTTCCAAAAGAAATCCTTTCTGCGACCTTCGATTCACTTGATGATATTTCAGAGAGAGAGGAAGCGAGTCGAAGAGCACTGTCCTTTGCGATGGAAGCAAGACCAGGTGAGGACGGCGATGGTCTTTATTTTTATGGGAAGTTTGGCGTCGGCAAAACCCATTTAATGGGTGCGATTGCCAATGAACTTAGAGAAAAAGGCATCCAAACCTTTTTAGTGTACACTCCTGACTTTTTTAGAGAAATGAAACAATCGATTGGAGATGGATCCTTCCAAAAGAAATTAGATATGGTCAAACAAGCCGAAGTGTTGATCCTTGATGACATTGGGGCTGAAACGATTTCTGGTTGGATTCGCGACGATGTTCTTGGAGCAATTCTTCAGCATCGTATGCTTGAAAAATTGCCTACTCTTTTCACATCGAATTATGATTATGATGAACTTGAAGATCACTTATCTTACTCAGATAAAGGTGGAATTGAAGAGCTAAAGGCGAAGCGAATTATGGAGAGAATTAAACATTTTACAACATTCGTAACTGTTGAAGGTGACAATCGTCGTCGTAGATAAAAGATTTGTAGTTTTTGCCATCAGGATTGTCTTCTCTTTCCGGGATGATTGAACTGTGATAGGATGATACTATCCTATATTGATAGAGTACGGAGGTTAATTATATGAGTATAGATGCAATTTTAGAGCGTGCTGTGAACGGGGAGCGCTTGTCTATGGCTGATGCTGTCGCTCTTTATGAGAGTGATGAAGTAGAGAAAATGGGCGAGGCTGCTGATAAGGTAATGAAAAAGTGGCATCCAGATCCAGTCGCTACGTTTATCATTGGACGTAATGTCAATTATACGAATTTCTGTGATACGTATTGCCGTTTTTGTGCTTTCTATAGAGCACCTGGTCATAAAGAGGGTTATGTATTAAGTAATGATGAAATCTTTAAGAAAATTGAAGAAACGCTAGCTGTTGGTGGAACAGAAATTTTGATGCAAGGTGGAACAAATCCGGATTTACCACTTAGTTATTATACAGACTTACTTCGTGAAATTAAGGAACGTTACAATATCTGGATGCATTCATTTTCTCCAGCTGAAGTCTGGAAGATTGCTGAAGTTTCCAATCTTTCTGTAGAAGAAGTTCTTCGTGAGCTTCACGAAGCTGGCTTAGATAGTATGCCAGGTGGGGGTGCAGAAATCCTGACCGAGGAAACTAGGCTTAGAGTTAGTCGTCTTAAGGTTACTTGGGAGCAATGGATTGAAGCAATGAAGGCAACGAAGAAAGTTGGCATGCACGGTACGGCTACGATGGTTATCGGATTTGGAGAATCATTTGAAGAACGTGCCCTGCATCTTCAGCGAGTTCGTGATGCTCAGGATGAAACAGAGTGTTTCACTGCCTTTATATCATGGTTACTTCAGCCGGAAAATACGGGGATGCATCGTACGAAGAAATTAACGCCAACCGATTATTTAAAGAATGTCGCGATTTCTCGTTTATTCCTAGATAATATTCCGAACTTTCAAGCGTCATGGGTAACGATGGGACCAGAAGTTGGGAAGTTATCATTACAATACGGATGTAATGACTTCGGTAGCACAATGATGGAGGAGAATGTTGTTTCTGCTGCTGGGGCGACTCATAAGGTTAACACAAATGAAACGTTAAGACTCATTCGTGAAGCTGGAAAAATACCTGCACAGCGCGACACTGGTTACAATATTCTAAAAGTATTTAATGATGAAGAAATTGCTGAAAATGACTTTGTTATGCAGAATTAATAGGACGCTCTGGCCACTGGCCAGGGCGTTTTTTCTGATTGTTTGAAAGCTTTGATTGTATTAGTTATTTATTCGTGGCAAAACGAAGAAATAATAATCATTTTTTTAAAACATCTACATAGGATGAAAGTAGAGCCTGTCTGAGTATGGACGAGAAGTAAAACGAAGAAGGGTGTTCGTTATATGTAAGGGGGAGTAAGCGTTGATAGCAATCCATTTTGAACAAGAACATGATTGCAAGCAATTATTAGAACAACTGCAAGCGTATATTTGTAAATACGCAAATTATGGTCTAGGTGGTGCTGTAAAAGCAGAAGGGGACGATACGATTCTACTCAACTATGAACATAACGAGATTAACTTTTATGATTCGTTTCATCCTCTACTCGCATCGGTATTGACCGATTATGTAATTAGTACGAAAGAAGAGGAATGGCTCCTGGACATTATTGAAACAATGTTTTACTTTAAGGATGTAGAAGAGCAAAAGCAAATTCTTGCGATGGCAACCTCAATACTCGAAGGTGATCGAGAGGATCTCCCTCAAATGAAACCTTTTTTTAATCGTAGAGCCTATATCTATGATGCGTTTGCAAAACACTTAGAAGAGGAAACAACCTTTTACTATGAACCATTTTTAACCTTTCGACTTCGTGATTATGGGGAAATTCTGATTGATTGTGTTGAAATGGCAATTGATGAGTACATGCTTGAGCAGGAATATCAGAATATGATTGAAGAGTTTCGTCAACATGTTCAGATGAACCGTGCCAAGATTGATGTCTTGTATATTGTTCATAATGAAAACTTTACGTTCTATGATGAGCATTTCCGTAAGCTAACGAGAGAAGAGATTCTCTTTTATTTGCAAGATGATCTTATATTTGAACAAGAGGTTGAAGTAGATGATATGGTAATTAGTCCTCTTGTAAGTATGGCACCGGGAGTTGTTCATGTCTTTACAGATGATCCGGATCATGGTGTCGTTCTTTCGATCCAATCTATTTTTCAAGAACGCTTGAAGCTCTATCCATTAAAGCTATATGAAAAAGAATGGCAATAAAAAATGTCGATTGTTACTTGATTTTCTATCTCGTGCTCCCTATAATACTACATAGCAGAATTAAATGATCAAGAGTGATGACGAGGACACGAGACGGATCGAATGTTTTCAGAGAGAGAGGCAAATGGTGAGAGCCTCTTAACAGGACAACGGACTTACCACCTCAGAGCAGCATTGGGGAAACATCCTAGGATGGATTAACTAATGCCGGCATGCAGCCGTTATTGTATTGAGCCACTGCACTGCAGTGGGAACAAGGGTGGAACCACGAAACCACACTCGTCCCTTCTATATGGAGGGATGGGTGTTTTTTTATGAAAAAAATTAGTACTAAGGAGTGGACAAGTATGGCAGATGTGAAGATTACATTCCCTGATGGAGCAGTGAAAGAGTTCCCTCAAGGAACAACAACAGAAGAGATTGCAGCTTCAATTAGCCCAGGCTTAAAAAAGAAGGCAATTGCGGGGAAATTTAATAATACATTGATTGATTTACGAACTCCAATTAATGAAGATGGAGAAATTGCTATTGTCACACAAGCATCAGAGGAAGCATTGGAAATCGTTAGACACAGTACGGCACATGTTATGGCACAAGCAATTAAACGTTTATTTAAGGATGTGAAACTTGGTGTAGGTCCTGTTATTGAGGGTGGCTTTTACTATGACATTGATACACCTGAATCACTCACACCAGAAGATTTGCTGAAGATTGAAAAGGAAATGAAGAAGATTGTCTCAGAGAATCTTGAATTTAATCGAGTTGAAGTAACAAGAGAAGAAGCGATCAAACGTTATCAAGAAATTGGTGATGAATACAAGCTAGAATTAATTGATGCGATACCAGAGGGCGAAATGCTTACGATCTATGAGCAAGGTGAATTCTTTGACCTATGTCGTGGGGTCCATATTCCATCAACAAATAAAATTAAAGAATTTAAACTACTTAGTCTTGCTGGTGCTTACTGGAGAGGTGACAGTAAAAACAAAATGCTTCAACGAATTTACGGAACGGCCTTCTTTAGCAAGGAGGATTTACAGGAACATCTTCGTTTGCTAGAAGAAGCGAAAGAACGTGATCACCGTAAATTAGGAAAAGAGCTTGGGATTTTTGCTTTATCTCAAAAGGTCGGTATGGGACTGCCACTTTGGTTACCAAAGGGTGCTACTGTGCGTCGTATCATTGAACGCTATATTGTTGATAAAGAAGAACGTCTTGGCTATCAACATGTGTATACACCAATTCTAGGTAGTTCAGAGCTTTATAAAACATCTGGACATTGGGATCACTATAAGGATGATATGTTCCCTGTCATGGAACGTGACAATGAAGAGTTCGTGCTCCGCCCAATGAACTGCCCACACCATATGATGGTGTACAAGCAAGATATGAGAAGCTATCGTCAATTACCGCTCCGAATCGCGGAACTTGGCATGATGCACCGTTATGAGATGTCAGGAGCGGTATCTGGTTTGCAGCGTGTACGTGGAATGACGCTGAACGATGCTCATATTTTCTGTCGTCCAGATCAAATTAAGGACGAATTTTTAAGAGTGGTTCATTTAATCCGTGAAGTCTACAAGGACTTTGGTATTGAAAATTATAAGTTCCGCTTATCTTATCGTGACCCAGAAGATAAGGAAAAGTATTTTGATGATGATGCTATGTGGGAGAAGGCTCAAGGCATGCTTAAGGATGCAATGAATGAGCTGGATGATGTTGAATATTATGAAGCTGAAGGCGAAGCGGCTTTTTATGGTCCTAAATTAGATGTTCAAGTCAAAACAGCTTTAGGAAAAGATGAGACACTATCAACTGTACAATTAGACTTCCTATTACCAGAACGCTTTGATTTAACGTATATTGGTGAGGATGGTCAGCATCATCGTCCGGTTGTTGTTCACCGTGGGGTTGTTTCAACAATGGAGCGATTTGTTGCCTTTTTACTTGAAGAATATAAGGGTGCCTTTCCAACTTGGCTTGCACCTGTTCAAGTGCAAATTATTCCAGTATCACCAGATGTACATTTAGACTATGCAAATAAGGTAAAAGACCAACTTCAAGCTGCCGGTGCTCGCGTTGAAATTGACGAAAGAGATGAGAAAATCGGTTATAAAATTCGTGAAGCACAAATGCAAAAAATCCCTTATATGCTTGTGCTCGGGGATAAAGAAATGGAAGCAGATGCTGTTAATATCCGTAAGTATGGCGAACAAGACTCTGCCTCAGTTGCTTTGGCTGACTTCATTACTCAAATGCAAACTGAAGTAAGAAAGTAAAATCAGGGCTAAAAGATTCGAGGTAGTCACAATGGCTTCACACGTTGTACGCCTGTTAGGGGAAATCAACTCATAGCAAGTTTAAGCCAATGACGGTTCCCCTAAGATCCATAACGTATCTTTTCAATGGTCCAATAAATAGATATTGCTTTTCTACAATAGAGAAGGTACACTATTATAGTCGATAACTAACAGGTGTTGACACCTTCTACCGATTATGATAAAGTTAATCAGTAATCAATTGAATATTACGAACAAGGCAAGAAGAAGCGCCCGCTTCTCACCTGATTGACGGATTGTTGACAGGTATGATGAGTTTCATTTTAGATGACACAACAAGTGTGGGCGTAGTATGCCCACACTTATTTTTTGTTTAAAAGAGGGCATCGGGAAACCGAGGTTGCTTTAGTTTGTTAAAATCCTTTGGAGGTGGCTCATTATTAGTAAAGACAATATGTTGGTCAATGAAGGGATTCGTGCACGTGAAGTTCGTCTTATTGGAGCAAATGGAGATCAAATTGGGATTACGCCAAAACAAGAAGCACTTGAAATGGCTCAAAATGTCAACCTTGACTTAGTTTGTGTATCCCCAACTGCGAAACCACCCGTGTGTCGTATCATGGACTACGGTAAATTCCGTTATGAGCAACAAAAGAAAGACAAGGAAACTCGTAAAAAGCAAAAGATCATCAATGTTAAAGAGGTTCGTTTGAGCCCGACAATTGAAGATAATGACTTTAATACGAAGCTTCGTAACGCTCGTAAGTTTCTTGAAAAGGGAGATAAGGTAAAGGCAGCGATTCGTTTCCGCGGACGTGCAATTACTCACTCTCAGATCGGAAGAAAAGTACTTGAGCGTCTTGCAAAAGAGTGTGAAGACATCGCAGTAGTTGAATCAATGCCTAAGATGGAAGGACGAAGCATGTTCTTAATGCTCGCTCCTAAAGTTGAAAAGTAATTACTGCTGATAGCTTGAACAAGATTAAAGGAGGACCTGAGTTATGCCAAAAATGAAAACTCACCGTGGCGCTGCTAAGCGTTTTAAGAAGACTGGATCTGGGAAGCTTAAGCGTTCGCACGCATTCACTAGTCACTTATTCGGAAACAAGTCTCAAAAGCAAAAGCGTAAGTTACGTAAAGCTGGAATGGTTAGTTCTGGTGATTTCAAGCGTATTCGTTCAATGTTAACGTACAAAAAATAATTGATCTGTTCGGATTAAGGAGGGAACTTCGATGCCAAGAGTAAAAGGCGGTTATGTCGCTCGTCGTCGTCGTAAGAAGGTTTTAAAATTAGCAAAAGGGTATTACGGTTCTAAACATACGTTATTTAAGTCAGCACAAGGTCAGGTAATGAAGTCATTACTTTATGCTTACCGTGATCGTCGTAATAAAAAGCGTGATTTCCGTAAGCTTTGGATTACACGTATCAACGCAGCAGCTCGTATGAATGGTCTTTCTTATAGCCGTTTCATGCATGGCTTAAAGCTTGCTGAAATCAATGTTAACCGTAAGATCTTAGCTGATCTTGCAATCAACGATGAGCAAGCATTTGCTCAACTTGCTGATAAAGCAAAAACAAGCTTAAATGCTTAATTGATAAATAAAAGGAAAGTACGACGTCATGTCGTACTTTTTTTTTTGAAAAATAATTTTTAGGGGGAATCGCTGTGGCATGGTATGTGTATGTTCTTTTGATTAATGTAATAGGATTTAGTGTAATGGGCATAGATAAACAACGTGCAAAAAAAGGCCAGTACCGCATTTCAGAAAGGACATTATTTCTTTTTGCGTTGATTGGTGGAAGCATTGGTGTGTTCACTGGGATGAACCTTTTTCGTCATAAAACGAAGAAAAGAAGTTTTTCATTAGGGCTACCTATGATCATCATTGCCCAAATCATTAGCGTAACCTTCATCATCCTGTCCACTTCTGCATAGGATAGAGTGGAGGCGTATGAATAGTGCCTTTAGCAGATTTGAGAAAATGGTTCCATACGTTGTTCTCCTACTAGAAAAACGTAAACAAACGAGCTTTGGACAAAGCAAATGGTTCCTCTCATGCTTAAAGGCAGCTGAAAAAAGTAAAGAAGTATCCCTTTTCAAGTGCCCTCGTTATAGAGTGGAGGCGAAAATACATGCAAGAGTATCTTGAACGCTCACAGTACTTCATTGAACAATCAGGGTGGCTGGCTCCCCTTTTTTTCATTATGCTTCATGTAGTAAGACAAGTTTTATTTATTCCTGTTTTGCTTGTTTGTTTAGTTGGTGGCTATATATTCGGTATCTTTTATGGTTCTCTTTATTCAATAATTGGATTGTCCCTAGTAAGTATGGTGTTTTATTACATCATTTATCTGTTTCCTCGGTTTAGAAAGAAATTAAGCCGATTGCAACATAAATTTGTAAAGGATACAACTAGATTAAATCTAGCTCAATTAATGGTCATGCGCGTGATGCCGTTGGTGCATTTTCATCTAGTTTCTTTGTATGTAATTGAAACGACGAAATCCTTTAGACAATATTCAAAGAAGTCGATCATTCTTAGCATCCCTCCAGCGATTATTTACACAGCATTTGGTGGCATGATCCATGAGTTACCTCTACAAGGTACGGTGTTTTTTGCTTTGTTTTTAGTGTTGTTATTTTTCGGGTTAAGAAAGAAGCGAACAACGATTGAGTGGGAGGCATTTTTTCAAAAAAAAGACTAGAAGATCACGTGAGTCGATGATCTTCTAGTTTTTTTTAAGAAATTCTTTAATTGGACTTTTCCATTCGACTTTTGTACTTGGGTATCGAACCTGGACATCGTCAGTAATAAATGTGAAATCCTCTTTAGTTAGGCCAGCTAATTTCTCTGGGTGTTTGACCCAAATGTAGACCGTCACAATATCAAACGAATCATTTGTTGTTCCTAAATACTTTTCGCCCTCGAACATTACACCTTTATACGTGAGTAAGAAATTTTTTCGGACATCCTTATCATCATCATAGAAAAAGTATTGTTTTTTTTCGTGAGCCTGTTCAAGTTTTCGGCGTGGGTGAAATAGGTATTTAAAGGCACTATACGTTAGAATGAGCAAGGCAATAAGAATTAAGATTCTAAATACATAAATCATAGACAGTCCTCCTTATGAGGTGTTACATTTTAGTTTACACAAAGAAAAGATGAAAGCAAAGAGACTTGTATTGTACAATACGTATGAAGAATACTTGTGGTTGCATTTTTATTTAAAAAAATAGTTATTTTTTTTGAAGAGAGGAGGTAATGACATGGATGTACAAGCAATGTTCCATATTCAGCAGGAGCTTAATGATCGAATTATTGACGAGCACAAACTTCAAGGAAAATCTTTATTTGCAGAAAAAATGCTTGCCTTCTTTGTCGAGTTAGGTGAACTTGCCAATGAAACAAGATGTTTCAAATATTGGAGCAAAAAAGCAGGCTCCGAAAAGGAAATTATTCTAGAGGAATACGTTGATGGTCTTCATTTCGTCCTTACACTTGGCCTAGCCTTAGGACATACAAATGTTACGTTAGATTATAGCAATGATGCACCTAGAACAACAACGGAACAATTTTTGTATGTGTTCAACTGTGCTCATGAATTGGAGCAATTTCAAACGAAGGATGCCTTTCAAAAATTATTCACTGCATTTCTATCATTAGGAGATCAATTGGATTTCACGATTACTGAAATAGAAGCAGCTTATTTGGAGAAGAATAAAGTTAATCATCAGCGTCAGGATGAAGGATATTAGTTTGAGTAGCGAAATAGTTTTCGGTATACTGTAGAAGTAGAATGAAAGGGAGCGATACATAATGGATGAACGTTTACAAATGCTTAAAGATTTGACAGATGCTAATGGTATTCCAGGGAATGAACGCGAAGTACGTGAGGTCATGGCTAAATACATTACTCCATTTGCTGATGAGGTAACGACAGATGGTCTTGGTAGTTTAGTTGCAAAAAAGGTTGGAAAAGCCGATGGTCCAAAAATCATGATTGCTGGCCATTTAGATGAAATTGGTTTCATGGTAACGAGCATCGATGATAAAGGTTTCCTACGCTTCCAGACCGTTGGTGGTTGGTGGGAGCAAGTTATGCTCGCACAACGTGTAACGATTATGACGAAAAACGGTAATATTCCTGGGGTTGTTGGCTCAAAGCCTCCGCATATTTTAACTCCAGAAGCACGTAAAAAGCCGACAGATAAAAAGGATATGTTTATTGATATCGGTGCATCAAGTAAGGAAGAAGCGATTGAATTCGGCGTACGCCCAGGAGATTCAGTTGTACCTGTTTGTGAATTTACTGTCATGAAGAATGAGAAATACTTAATGGCAAAAGCATGGGATAACAGAATTGGTTGTGCTATCGCAATTGATGTGTTACGAGAGCTTAAAGGAGTAGAGCATCCAAATACGGTGTATGGTGTAGGAACCGTGCAAGAGGAGATAGGTCTTCGCGGGGCTCGTACATCTGCTCATTTAATCCAACCAGATATTGGCTTTGGTGTTGATGTGGGTATTGCTGGTGACACTCCTGGAGTGACAGAGAAAGAAGCATTAGCCAAAATGGGTGAAGGTCCACAAATCGTTCTTTATGACTCATCAATGGTCTCACATAAAGGACTGCGTGATTTTGTAACAGACACTGCTGATGAAAATAATATTCCATATCAGTTTGATTCAATGGCTGGTGGAGGAACAGATTCTGGTGCAATTCATTTAACTGCAAATGGAGTACCTGCTCTTTCGATTACGATTGCAACACGCTATATTCATACCCATGCAGCGATGCTTCACCGTGATGACTATGAAAATGCAGTGAAGTTGATTGTTGAAGTCATTAAGAAGCTTGATAAAGACACTGTAGCGAAAATTACGTTTGATTGATTTAAGTTTAAATAGGATATAGGAAGCTTGTCGACAAATTCTCTATAAGAGGCCGTCGACAAGTTTTTTTTGTAAGTGAGATTAGTCTAGAGTCATAATAAGACGCTTCGATCCCGCTACCGGGATGGGGGGCACGCTTTCCGCAGGAGGGCGTGGAACTAACCGGCTATGCCGGTGGATTTCCACCTGCCCGTCTCATCCTGCAGGAGTCGGCCCTCCCATCCCGTCCGCTTTGTATGAAGTGAAATGAGAATTGGTTTCCTTTTGTTGTTAGTCCGAATAATAAAAATGAATGGATCCTCATTCCCCTAAAAGAATGAAAAGCTGTAACAAACAGGATTAAGTGGATCCTGGTTCCCTCAAAGGTCACAATATCGATAAAATATAAAGTTGAAAAGGGCTATACCGGAATGAGGTTCAGACGTTATGTTTCAAAATTTATTTTAAAATACAATAAAGGAAAGTGAATCCACACAAAATAGGAAGGCATATAAAGAAATCGATAAGACAGGACCACATATTTAGTACACCATTCCCTTGTTTGGGCAACAGCTGCTATTTTTATTATTAAAATAACGAGACTGGGACATAACAAAGTGTTTAACTGAAATACAGAATAAAGTATTACGTAGCTCTTGAAATAAGTCTCTCGTAGAAAGCTGATTATATTTCAGGGGCGTTTTATACCATTATTCGGATTTCTATAGTTAAATCACTTTAGTCCCAGCCTCGTTATTCCGTATGCTTTCGATGACAACAAGCCGATTTATTGTAGTCCTTGACTAATTTGTTCGCAAAGCTGTTCTTTTTGTTGATCTGTCGCATGTTTCCAATATACTTCAAACATTACACCTAATCCTGGAAGCATTTTTTCTTCACCGCGTGAGACGGCATCGCTAATTGTTGCTTCGACCTCTTGTTCCGAGCTACCTTGAATATTGGCCATAATGGCACCGCGTAGATTAAAACCCATAGTTATCGCACTCCTTTTATGTGGTAATGAATGGTTCTATCGCTAGTATGTCTCAGCCTTTACTGGATTATGTTAAAAAAAATCGGTATGATGTCTTAAGGATAGTAGATGAAAAAAGGAGTTAGGGATGAAACGAATTGATTCGATTAAAAATGAACGTATAAAGGCATGGAAGAAATTACATACGAGAAAAGGTAGAGAGAAAGCTGGTATGTTTATGGTGGAAGGTCATCATTTAATAGAAGAAGCTCTCAAGTCGCCGATTGTTGTTCAAGTTGTCCTTATGACAGAGGAGATAGTGGCACCTAGTAATGAACTGATTAATGGTTGTGAAATGATTGTTGTTAGTGATCAAGTGATGAAAGAGATCTCTGAAACGGAAAGTCCACAAGGGATAGCAGCGATCTGTGAACTGCCAGTATCTCCTGCTATTGATACGCTTGAAGGACGCTATTTATTAGCAGACCGTGTCCAAGATCCAGGAAACCTTGGAACGATGATCCGTACCGCAGACGCTGCTGGAATGACAGGGGTTGTTTTAGGAGAAGGTAGTGTTGATCTTTTTAATAGTAAAGTTATTCGATCATCACAAGGATCGATTTTTCATTTACCAGTAGTAAAAGGTGATTTGCTCGTCTGGATCCAGTGGTTAAAGGAAGCGGGGATTCCTGTATTTGGAACAGCATTAGAGGGAGCTAGCTCATACTCAGCTATCGAACCTCAAGAACAATTTGCGTTAATTGTCGGGAATGAAGGAGAAGGTGTAAGTCAGGAAATACTTGACCGAACAGACCAGAATCTATATGTTCCAATTTATGGCC
Organism: Halalkalibacter suaedae; assembly: GCF_017939705.1. Lineage (GTDB taxonomy): Bacteria > Bacillota > Bacilli > Bacillales > Bacillaceae_D > Halalkalibacter > Halalkalibacter suaedae. The sequence continues at coordinate 235,149 of NZ_JAGKSQ010000001.1, read as the reverse complement.
ATGCAGAATCACTAAATGTCGCAGTGGCAACAGGCGTTCTTCTGTATTATTTAAGGGGCTAACAACGGTTGCAACGATTCAAAACTTTCTCTATAATGAAAAAGCAAAGATAAGTGGATATTGTAAAAATGCAACGAAAGAGAGTAGTACGCCCATAACCGCCTTACAGGGAGAAGATGTCCTAGACTGCAAGCATCTTCATGGTAGGAAGGACTGAATTCACTCTGGAGCAGACACTGGATCACAGACGTAGGTTTGTGAAGGTGTTCCGGTTAAACCGTTAAGACAATGAAGAAACATTGTGATCACTCTGATTGCATGTAACTAAGGGTGGTACCACGAGTCTTCGTCCCTTTTGCGGGAGCGAAGGCTCTTTTTTATGTGGAAAAAGAAAAAAGGAGGATCCAAATGAAAGAACGTTTAGAGGAATTACGAGACGAAGCATTAGCTAAAGTGAAGGCTGCTGAAGATGTGAAGTCATTGCAAGAAGTTAGAGTTGCCTATCTTGGTAAGAAGGGGCCGATTACCGAGGTTCTACGTGGTATGGGCAAATTATCAGCTGAAGAAAGACCAGTGATTGGTCAAATGGCAAATGACGTTCGTGATGCGATCAAGGTTGAGGTAGATGCAAAGGAAGTGCTGCTTGAGCAAGCAGCAATTGAGCAACAGCTTGCTGAAGAAAGTATTGATGTGACATTACCTGGCCGTCCGGTCAGTTCTGGTTCAAGACATCCGTTGACAATTGTCGTTGAGGAAGTAGAGGATGCGTTTCTTGGACTTGGTTTCTCTGTTGCTGAAGGACCAGAAGTAGAGGTTGACTACTACAATTTCGAAGCATTGAATCTTCCGAAGGATCATCCGGCTCGTGATATGCAGGATTCGTTTTATTTCACAGACGAATTACTGCTTCGCACACATACTTCGCCGGTACAAGCACGTACGATGGAGAAACATGAAGGGAAAGGGCCAGTAAAGGTTATTTGTCCTGGGAAAGTGTTCAGACGTGATGACGATGACGCGACCCATTCACATCAATTCATGCAAATTGAAGGTTTGTATGTTGATGAACATGTTCGGATGAGCGATTTAAAAGGCGTGCTAGAGCAGTTCGCTAAAGCATTTTTCGGGGAAGATCGAGAAATTCGCCTTCGTCCCAGCTTCTTTCCTTTTACAGAGCCTTCAGTTGAGGTAGATGTATCTTGTGGAATGTGTGCTGGTAAAGGCTGTCGTATTTGTAAGCAATCTGGCTGGATTGAAGTGCTAGGAGCAGGAATGGTTCACCCACGTGTTCTTGAAATGAGTGGGTTTGACTCAACGAAATATAGTGGATTTGCATTCGGTATGGGAGCTGAGCGACTAGCCATGCTGAAATATGATATTGATGATATTCGTCATTTCTATACAAATGATGTGCGTTTTCTTGCACAATTCAAACGGGCGTAAAGGAGGATATGTAAATGCTTGTCTCATATAAATGGTTACAGGAATACGTGGATATTCAAGATGTTAGTCCACAGGATATTGCAGAAAAAATGACACGTGGAGGAATTGAAATTGATTTCATTCACAAGTTAAATAAAGGGATTTCAGGCGTAGTTGTCGGTCATGTTAAGGAATGCAATCAGCATCCAAATGCTGATAAGCTTAATGTCTGTCTTGTTGATATTGGTGAAGAAGAACCAGTTCAAATCGTATGCGGGGCACCAAATGTAGCTGCAGGCCAACTTGTAGCTGTAGCGAAAGTTGGAGCGATCCTACCAGGAAACTTTAAAATAAAAAAGGCAAAGCTCCGTGGCGAGGTTTCGCAAGGGATGATTTGTTCTTTGCAAGAATTAGGGATTGAGAGCAAACTCGTGCAAAAAGAATTTGCTGAAGGCATTTATGTGTTCAGTGAAAAGGTCGAAGTTGGAAGTGATGCATTAGCAGCACTGAACCTAGACGATGAGGTACTAGAGCTTGATTTAACACCTAATCGCTCTGATTGTTTGAATATGATTGGGGTAGCCTATGAAATTGCTGCACTGTATGAAAGAGAAGTAAGATTACCAGAGCTTAACATAAAGGCAAATGAAGAGCAGGCGTCTGATTATATTTCTGTAAAAGTTGATGTACCTGATGATAATCCTTATTATGGTGCAATTATGATAAAGGATATCAAAGTAGGACCTTCACCACTTTGGCTTCAAAATCGTTTAATCGCTGCGGGAATTCGTCCAATTAGTAATGTTGTCGATGTAACGAATTATGTACTCTTAGAATACGGTCAACCATTACATGCGTTCGATTATGATCGTTTCGGTTCAAAGCAAGTCGTTGTTCGTCGGGCTCAAGATGGTGAGAAAATGGTTACATTAGACGATCAGGAGCGTACGTTATCGAGTGAGCATCTTCTTATTACAAATGGACATGAACCTGTTGCGATTGCTGGTGTGATGGGCGGAGCAACATCTGAGGTTCATTCAGGTACAACGACTGTATTATTAGAGGCTGCTTATTTCAAGCCGACAACCATTCGTAAATCGTCTCGGGAACTTGGGCTACGAAGTGATGCTAGTGCTCGTTATGAAAAGGGTGTTGATCCGAATCGCGTCCTTGAAGCCGGAAAACGAGCGGCGAGTCTAATTGCTGAGCTTACGGGAGGCACAATTGTTTCTGGAGTCGTTGAACAGGATCAACTTAACGTTGAACCTGCAACAGTTGAGCTTGAGCTTGCGAGAATGAATAACCGACTAGGAATGAATGTCACGATTGATGAAGTGAAAAGATTCATGGATCGTTTAGGATTTACGTATGAACAAACAGAAGATACAACTCTTCTTGTTACAGCACCGACACGCAGAGCTGATATTCAAATTGAAGAAGATTTGGTTGAGGAGGTTGCTCGCCTATACGGGTATGATCATATCCCAACAACCTTACCATATGGTGCAACAACACAAGGTGCACTCACTGATTATCAAAAGAAGCGTCGTCGTGTACGTCGTGTCTTAGAACAATCGGGGCTATCACAAGTCATTACGTACTCATTAACAAGCCCTGAAAAGGCAAAAGGCTTTGCAGGACAATCCGAAGGTCTACTTGATGTTCGGTTAGCTATGCCAATGAGTGAAGATCGAAGTACGATGAGAACGAGCTTAATTCCGCACTTGTTCGATGTCCTCAGCTATAATTTCAATCGCAAAAATCAAGATGTCCATGTATATGAAATTGGTTCAATCTTCTTAAGTGAGGAAGAAACATTAACGAAGCAACCGAAAGAAAAGGAAATGGTTGCTGGAGCTTTGACTGGTTTGTGGCATGAGCACTCTTGGCAAGGAGAGAAAAAGACGGTTGATTTCTTTGTCGTTAAAGGAATATTAGAAGGCTTGTTCTTAGAGCTTGGTCTGAGTGAGTCTGTCCAATTTAAGCAAGTTCAAAAGACTGATATGCATCCTGGTCGTACAGCAATGATTACTTTGAATGAAAAAGAGATTGGATTTGTTGGTCAGGTTCATCCAGCAAAGCAGAAGGAACTTGATTTAAAAGAGACGTATGTGTACCAGTTGGATTTGGAATCAATCCTATCATTTGAAACAAATTCTGTTCTTTATCAGTCATTACCTCGTTTTCCGGCAATGGTTCGTGACATTGCATTAGTGGTTGACAAGGAGCGTTCAGCTAAAGAAGTAGAAGATGTTATTTTACAAGCTGGTGGGGACTTGCTAAAGAACGTCCGTGTGTTTGATTTATATGAGGGAGAGCATATGGAACAAGGTAAGAAATCGTTAGCATTTTCACTTACTTATTTAGATGTTGAACGAACGTTAACTGATGATGAAGTAACGAAAATACATCAGCAGGTGTTAGAGCAGCTTGAAGAAAAAATTGGAGCTAGCTTAAGAGGGTAATTGGCTTTAATTGTTCCTTAGAGAGTGAAAAAAGGTTAGGAACCTTTTTCACTCTCTTTTTATTTCCATCTTTACTAGTTCGTGTTATGATAGAAGGTAGGATTTTGTCAGAGATTAGCAGAATGAGATGAGGAGGCTTTTCGAGTCTATGCAGAATGAAAAGCAACGGATAACTGTAACGATTTATAGTCAACAATATACGGTTGTCGGGCAAGAGCCTCCGGCACATGTGAAGAAAGTGGCAAAAGTTGTTGATCAGAAAATGAAAGAAATAAAGAAATTAAACCCATATTTAGATACAACAAGGCTTGCTGTCTTAACAGCTGTCAATGTAGTAGATGATTATATGAAGGTTTTACAAGAATTAGAAGAATTGAAACAGGAACGGAGAACGACAGGAGACGAGTGACATGCTTAGTTTTATTCTTATACTTATATTGATTGGTAGCTTTTTCATTGGGCTACGAAGAGGGTTTATACTACAGATCATCCATCTAATTAGCTTTGTAGTTGCTATTTTCGTTGCTTATACATATTTCAGAGAGTTAGCATCCTACATCCGTCTTTGGATTCCATACCCACAAATTTCAGATGATAGTACAGTTGGAATGATCATTAGCTCATTTGATGCTGAACATGTTTATTATTCTGGGATTGCTTTTGCACTTTTATTTTTTAGTACAAAGATCATCCTGCATTTAATTGGTTCAATGTTAGATTTCTTAGCACATCTTCCGATTCTAAGATCTGTTAATCAATTTCTTGGCGGAGTATTTTGCTTTGTTGAAGCTTATTTAATTTTGTTTATCATCTTATTGGTTGCCGCACTTGTGCCGGTTGAACTTGTGCAAGCAGAGATACAACGCTCAATTGCAGCACAGTTTATTTTAAACCATACACCATTTTTGTCAGAATGGCTTAAGGATTTATGGGAAGGGAATACTATATAGATGGATCTGATCTTTCTAAAACATTTTGTTTTGGAGTTCAGGTCTTTTTTTGTTAATCCTCTTCGTTGATTTTCACTATGAACTATCGGTATGATAGAGAAGATGAAAGGATCGGGTGACAATGAATAAAAAAGAAGTTATTAAAATCCTCGAAATGATTTCGATTTATCTTGAAATAAAAGGTGAGAATTCCTTTAAAATATCTGCCTATCGCAAGGCAGCACAGGCACTTGAAGCCGATCAGAGAACATTAGATGAAATTGAAGAACCGGCAACATTGAATGGCATTGGAAAAGCGACTGCGGAAGTGATTATGGAGTTAAAAGGAACAGGAAAATCAAGTATGTATGAAGAATTAACTGAAGAGCTTCCTTCTGGTTTATTGGAGCTTTTGAACATCCAAGGACTAGGCGGGAAGAAAATTGGTAAGCTTTACCAAGAGCTTGAAGTCGTTGATGTCGAATCACTAAGACAAGCTTGTCTTGACAAAAAGGTTCAGCAATTAGCTGGCTTTGGTAAAAAGACGGAGGAGAAAATCCTTATTGCCCTTGAGGAAGCGACGGTTCGACCAGAACGATTAGCTCTGCCCCTCGTTTTGCCAGTCGCCGAACAAGTACAAGAAAGCTTGGCTTCAATGAAAGGGGTTATTCGCTATTCTTTAGCAGGTAGCCTTAGACGGTTAAGGGAAAGTGTGAAGGACCTAGATTTTATCATAGCGACTGATGATGTTAGCGAAGTGCGTGAACAGTTATTAGCACTTCCGATTGTAACAAAAGTCATAGCAAGTGGTGACACGAAGGTATCTGTTGAAGTGATGGCCGGTTTTCCGATCTCAATTGATTTCCGTTTAGTTACAGAAGAAGAATTTGCAACGACATTACATCATTTTACTGGCTCAAAGGATCATAATGTCAAAATGAGACAGCTTGCTAAAAAAAGAGGAGAAAAAATTAGTGAGTACGGTGTCGAAAATGTCGAAACAGGAGAAGTTAAGACGTTTACAACAGAAGACGAATTCTTTAATCATTTTGGTCTATCCTATATCCCACCAGAAGCAAGAGAGGATCAAGGAGAAGTCGAACTTGCGATGGAGGATGAAACCAATTATTATATTACAACGAATGATATCAAAGGTGATCTACATATGCATACGACTTGGAGCGATGGTGCCCATTCAATCAAGGAGATGGTTGAGGCTTCTAGAAGTATGGGATATGAGTATATAGCGATCACAGATCACTCAAAGTTTCTAAAAGTAGCAAATGGGTTATCTGTTGACCAACTTAAAGAACAACATCAATTAATTCGCGATTTAAACGAACAATACGACGATATTACGATTTTGACAGGGATTGAAATGGACATTTTACCGGATGGTACATTAGATTATGATGATGAACTTTTAGCTGAGGTTGATTTTGTCATTGCTTCAATTCATTCATCGTTTCAGCAGGATCAAGCGACGATTATGAGTCGTTTGAAAACAGCATTATTAAATCCACATGTTGATTTGATTGCTCATCCGACAGGAAGAATTCTAGGTCGACGAGAAGGGTACGATGTAGATGTCGAGCAATTAATTAATTTAGCGAAGGAGACGAATACCGCTCTAGAGCTGAATGCGAGTCCGTATCGCTTTGATTTAGCGGCACATTGGTTAAAGAAAGCTGAAGAGGCAGGGGTCATCCTTGCGATTAATACAGATGCTCATCGAAGAGAAACATTGACTGATATGCATTACGGAGCTGGTGTTGCTAGAAGTGCAATGCTAAAAGGGAGTTCTGTCATGAATACATGGCCGCTTGAGAAGATTGAAGCTTTTTTAAAGCGTCATAATTAGTATAGAACGCATAAAAAGGAGTACAGCATATGGAACGAGTACTACGTGTATTAGAATATGCGAAGGTGAAGGCACAAATTCGGGAGCACGTTTCATCTTCGCTTGGTAAACAGAGGCTTGAGGAATTGCACCCTTCAGTTGAATTAGAAGAGGTGCACCGTTGGCAAAAGGAAACCGCTGAAGGGGCGACGGTCTTACGATTAAAAGGACAGGTACCTTTAGGTGGAATTTTTGATGTAACCGCACATGCTAAGCGAGCGAAAATTGGTGGGGCCCTTTCGGCTTCTGAGCTTAATGAAGTAGCGAGTACCATCTATGGCGGACGTCGATTAAAGAAGTTCCTTGTTACGATGTTTGCAGAAGAAGAAATAGGTATTCCATTGCTTTTTGGGTATGCAGAACAAGTAGTGCCGTTAACTGATGTTGAACATGCGATTAAGCAATGTATTGATGATAATGGCCATGTGTTAGATTCGGCAAGTCCTGCACTTAGAACGATCAGGCAGCAAATTCGTAGTTATGAATCAGGTGTACGCTCTAAACTTGAAAGTATGACTAGGTCTACGAGTACGCAAAAGATGCTCTCAGATGCAATCATTACGATTAGAAACGATCGATTTGTTATTCCAGTTAAGCAGGAATACCGTGGCTCATTCGGTGGGATTGTGCACGATCAGTCTGCATCAGGTGCAACACTGTTTATTGAACCACAGGCAGTTGTTACACTTAATAATCAATTGCGTGAAGCGAAGGGCAAGGAAGAAAGGGAAGTCGAACGAATTTTAGCTGAGCTTTCTGAAGAAGTTGCACTCGTGGCAGATGAGATCTTACTAAATCTTTCAGTCTTGGCTAGCTTAGACTTTATCTTTGCAAAAGCTAGGTACGCAAAACAAATTAAGGCTACTGAACCGAAGTTAAATGAAAAAGGATATATGTATATCAAAAAAGCAAGACATCCGTTACTAGAAGATGATGAGGTTGTTCCGATTGATATTGAACTTGGTGGAAGCTACCGATCACTGATTATCACTGGTCCTAACACTGGTGGTAAAACAGTAACCTTAAAAACGGTAGGCTTGCTGACGCTTATGGCTCAATCTGGGCTCCATATTCCTGGTGAAGATGACTCTGAGCTCGCTGTATTTAAGCAGGTGTTTGCTGATATCGGTGATGAACAATCGATTGAGCAAAGCTTAAGTACATTTTCATCACATATGACTAACATTGTAGATATTCTAAGCAAAGTTGATTTTCAAAGTCTTGTTTTATTTGATGAATTAGGTGCTGGAACTGATCCGACAGAAGGGGCTGCACTAGCGATTTCTATTCTTGATGACGTCTATAATCGCGGAGCTTGTGTTGTGGCAACGACTCATTATAGCGAACTAAAAGGGTACGCATACAACAGAGAAGGAGCAATGAATGCAAGTGTCGAATTTAATGTTGAGACATTACGTCCAACTTACCGATTACTAATTGGTGTTCCTGGGAGAAGTAATGCCTTTGCGATTTCAAGAAGACTTGGATTAGATGAACGTATCATCGATAAGGCCAAGGAACAAATCGATAGTGAAACAAATCAAATTGAATCAATGATTGCTTCATTAGAAACAAGCCAAAAGTCTGCAGAAAGCGAGTGGAGCGAGGCTCAAGCGATTCGGAATGAAGCAGATCGCTTGCGAAGAGAACTAACAGAAGAACTCGAACGCTTTGAGGAGCGAAAAGAACAGTTATTGAAAGAGGCAGAAGAGAAAGCTGAGAAAGCCGTCCAGCAAGCGAAAGAGGAAGCTGAGATGATTATTGAGGAGTTAAGAGATCTTCAAAAAGAGGGTATCTCAGTAAAAGAACATCAAATTATTGATGCGAAAAAGCATCTTGATCTTGCCACACCTAGCTTAACGCCAAAGCAGAAAAAAGTTAAGAAAGTCGCTGCAAAAGCAATGCAAAATATTGAAGCTGGTGATGAGGTAAAGGTTCTAAGCTTTGGACAAAAAGGATTTGTCGTTGAGAAAATGAGTGATGAAGAATTCCAAGTTCAAATCGGTATTATGAAGATGAAGGTAAAAAAAGACGATCTCCAACTAATCGATAAACCAAAGCAAGTTGAAACGAAACCAATGGCAATGATTCGAGGAAATGACCATCATGTAAAGGCAGAGCTCGATTTGCGAGGAGAGCGTTATGAGGATGCGATGCGACTAGTGGAGAAGTATATTGATGATGCCTTGCTTGCTGGTTACCATCAAGTGTCGATTATCCACGGTAAAGGGAGCGGTGCACTTCGTAAAGGAGTCAAACAATTGCTGAAAAAGCACCCACAAGTGAAAAATGAACGCGATGGTGGCATGAATGAAGGTGGTTTAGGAAATACCGTCGTTGAATTAAAATAAGAAAGGAGAGGAATATGGACGCATTATTTGAATATGAGTGGATTCGGACGACTGCCTACTATAGTGTTTCACTTCTTGCACTCATTTTATTTCTCGCGATTTTCGAATTAGTAACGACCTACAATAACTGGCAAGAAATAAAGAATGGCAATATTGCCGTTTCCTTAGCAACGGGTGGGAAAATATTTGGAGTTGCTAATATATTTAGACATTCCATCGAACATTCTGATACACTACTTACAATGCTTGGATGGGGTGTTTTAGGATTCGTTTTACTTTTGTTTAGTTATTTTATCTTTGAATTTCTCACCCCAACTTTTAAAATTGATCAGGAAATCGCTAATGATAACCGGGCTGTAGGATTTATTGCGATGATCATTTCAGTTGGTTTATCATATGTTATCGGTGCTAGCATTATTGCTCGCTAGCAATAAGGAGAGCAAAAATAGTGGAGACATTAATGAAAATCCTATATGTCTGCTGTGGAGCATTCATATTAGCAGGTATTGTTTATATGTTCCTTTTGGTGTAATAGTAATATCACTAAAATAGGGGATAGTAAATATTGAGCAAGTTGTTCGCCAATATTTGTATGTGATGGTATACTTACGGTGTAATAACGTATTAGGAAAGAGGAGGTTTTTAATTATGGCAATTGTTAATGTGACTGATGCAACGTTTGCTTCTGAGACGAGTGAAGGTGTAGTTCTAGCGGATTTTTGGGCACCTTGGTGCGGACCTTGTAAAATGATTGCACCCGTTTTAGAAGAACTTGATTCAGAAATGGGCGATAAAGTAAAAATCACGAAATTAGATGTGGATGAAAACCAAGAAACTGCTAGCAAATACAGTGTAATGAGTATTCCGACACTTCTAGTTCTAAAAGATGGCGAAGTTGTGGATCAAGTAGTTGGTTTCCAACCAAAAGACGCTTTAGCTGAGCTTCTTAACAAGCATCTTTAATTCCTAAGAATCTGCCTTTTATGGGCAGATTTTTTTGTTGTGTTGCCATCTATTACTAAAGTTAATTTACTTGCATTCTTTTCACTTCTAGCGAACAATAGAAGGTGAGGTGAATCCGATGAATCAGTTAAAGGAAAAACTAGCGATTCTCCCTGATCAACCAGGTTGCTATTTAATGAAGGATCGTCAGGATACAGTTATTTATGTCGGAAAAGCAAAAGTGTTAAAAAATCGAGTTCGCTCTTATTTTACAGGATCTCATGATGCGAAAACGCAAAGACTTGTTGGCGAAATTGTTGACTTTGAATATATCGTAACATCTTCTAATATTGAGGCACTTATTCTCGAATTAAATTTAATTAAAAAATATGATCCGAAATATAATGTCATGCTAAAAGACGATAAATCATATCCTTACTTGAAAATTACGAACGAGGAACATCCTCGACTAATTATTACTAGACAGGTTAAAAAAGATGGTGGAAAGTATTTCGGGCCATATCCTAATGCAGGAGCAGCTTCAGAAACGAAGAAGCTATTAGATCGACTCTATCCACTAAGAAAATGTCGCACCCTTCCTGATAAGGTTTGTTTGTATTATCATATCGGACAATGTTTGGCCCCTTGTGTGAAAGATGTATCCAAGGAAGAAAATCAAATGCTTGTCAAAGAAATCGCTAAATTTCTACGCTCAGGACACTCTGAAGTGAAATCACAGCTGACAGATAAAATGATGAAAGCATCGGAGGATCTCGATTTTGAACGGGCGAAGGAAATAAGAGACACACTGGTTCATATGGAAGCAGTCATGGAAAAACAAAAAATGGCGATTAACGATCATATTGACCGTGATGTGTTTGGCTTTGCCTATGACAAAGGCTGGATGTGTGTTCAAGTCTTCTTTATCCGTCAAGGGAAGCTGATTGAACGAGATGTGTCAATCTTTCCATTTTATAAAGAGGCTCAGGAAGACTTAATGACATTCATTGGTCAGTTCTATATGAAGAAAGAACATATTAAGCCTGCTGAGTTGCTCATTCCCCCAGAGGTTGAGACTGAATTAGTTGAACAGCTTCTATCGGTTAAAGCTCATCATCCGATTCGGGGAAAGAAAAAAGAGCTTCTTGATCTTGCCAATCAAAATGCAGCTGTTGCATTAAAAGAAAAGTTCTCACTTATTGAACGGAATGAGGAAAGAACAATCAAAGCAATTGAGAGCCTTGGAGAAAAATTAGGTATTGCTACACCTTATCGAATTGAAGCCTTTGATAATTCAAACATTCAAGGGACAGATCCGGTTTCGGCAATGGTCACTTTTTTAGATGGCAAGCCGAGTCGAAAAGATTACCGTAAGTACAAAATCAAGACAGTTGTCGGTTCGGATGACTATGAATCGATGCGTGAGGTTGTTCGCAGACGCTATGTTCGTCTTTTAAAAGAATCGCTACCGCTGCCCGATTTGATTGTCATTGATGGGGGAAAGGGACAAATTAGTGCGGCACAGGAAATTGTCTCCGACGAATTAGGTTTATCCATTCCAGTTTGTGGTTTAGTAAAAGATGATAAACACCGTACGTCACAATTAATGATGGGTGATCCACCGGCATTAGTCCATTTAAAAAGAGATAGTCATGAATTCTATTTACTTCAACGAATCCAAGATGAGGTCCACCGTTTTGCGATTACGTTTCACCGTCAAACAAGAAGTAAGACCTTCTTCCAATCATCACTTGATGACATACCTGGTGTTGGGGAAAAGCGAAAACGGCAATTACTTAAACATTTCGGTTCAATAAAAAAAATGAGGGAAGCGTCAGTAGAAGATTTCAGAGAGCTTTCTATTCCCAAAAATGTAGCGGAAGAAATCGTAAAATCACTAAAACAGGAATAACGTCTATTGCCGTTAGTAGAACTCTTTGTTAAGATAAGAATTAATTGAATATGCCGCACTTCATCATGAAGTGATGGTAGAGGCGCGAAAACCAACAGTATACTCTTTGAGGTAGATGAGAAACCGACGACAAGAGTGGAAAGGGGAATTCGCCGAAGTGTTAAGACGTCTCATACGTCCTGATGCTGGACCTATGTTTAAGAAGCATAGGGCTGTCACATCCGTTACCCAAATGGATGTGGAGAACTATCTCACGAGAGAACAGGGAGCAGTGTGGTACCGGATTGGTATGACTAGCATCAGTGAGGGGTTTTCCTTGCTGATGCTTTTTTTGTTCTTTAGAGAGGTGAGAAAGAAAGGATGAAAATAGATGGGAAGATTAGTTCATAAGTATGGAGGGACATCGGTTGGCTCCGTTGAACGAATTAAGAATGTCGCAAATCGAATCGAGAAGGCTGCAGCTGAGGGGCACGAGCTAGTTATTGTTGTCTCAGCAATGGGAAAAGCAACAGATCACCTAGTAGATCTAGCTGGGCAAATTTCTGCTGAACCTAGCAAGAGAGAAATGGATATGCTGTTATCGACTGGTGAGCAGGTTACAATCGCCTTACTCACGATGGCACTCATGGAAAAGGGCATTGATGCGATCTCTTTAACTGGTTGGCAAGCGGGTATTCAAACCGAAGCTCACCATGGAAATGCAAAAATTACTTCAATTGTAAATGAGCGTATAGTAGAAGAGCTCTCTCTTGGAAAGATTGTGATCGTTGCTGGATTTCAAGGGATCAGTGAATCTGAAATTACCACATTAGGACGTGGAGGTTCAGATACAACAGCTGTTGCGTTAGCTGTTGCAATCGAAGCAGAGTGCTGTGAAATTTATACAGACGTAACGGGTGTATTCACTACTGACCCACGTTATGTTGCTAAGGCGAGAAAGTTAGACTCTATTTCTTATGATGAGATGTTAGAAATGGCTAATTTGGGTGCTGGTGTACTACATCCAAGATCGGTTGAATTTGCCAAGAATTATTCGATGCCACTCCTTGTTGCATCAAGTATGAGTGATGAAGCGGGAACAATGATTGGGGAGGAAGAGACAGTGGAAGAGAACTTGCTAGTAAGAGGAATTGCATTTGAGAATGATGTAACGAAGGTGACAGTAGAGGGTTTACCAAACAAATTAAACACGCTTGCAAAGTTATTTACAACACTGTCGAATAAGAAGGTTAATGTTGATATTATTATTCAACATCAATATACAGAAGACTTCATGAATGTATCTTTCTCAATCACCCAAAGCACACTAAAAGACACGTTAGCTGCTTTAACAGAAGTACAACAGGAGTTAGGCTTCAAGGATATTCACTTTGAGGAAGAACTAGCAAAGGTTTCAATTGTCGGTTCAGGTATGGTCTCAAATCCTGGTGTTGCTGCTCAAATGTTTGAAATATTAGCTGAATATGAGATTGCTGTTAAGATGGTTAGTACATCTGAAATCAAAGTATCAGCGGTTGTTGATGAAAGAAACATGGTTCTAGCGGTTGAAATGCTTCATAAAGCTTTTCAATTAGAATAGTATGTCATTTGTTAATGGAGAAAAGGCCACTGAATTAAGGTAAGGTAAAACCTACCTTGTTCAGTGGCCTCTTTCTTATCCTCGGTCAATCTCGACTTCGATAATAATGTTTCCTTTATGTGTAGAGTATGAAGCACCTGTACTTTTATCTTTCCATGTATCAAGCTGTTGAGCAAGAAAACCAGCTTCAAGCTGATAACAGCGTGAGTCAAGCTTGCCCATCCAAGGGCCTGATAACTTAAATGTATACTCATGTCTTTTTTCTTGAATAAGCTCTAGCATTCCCCAATTTGCTTTTTCAAAAAAAGTAATAAGTTCTTCAGTTGATTGTAATGGATACTTGCGAGCAAGGGACTTTCCAACCCAATAAAGCATGGGGTCATGCTCTTTTCCTAATACATCCCGTAATATATCATTCCTTATTAAATCATAGCCAAACCAATTATCTTCCATGTATGTATGCACCTCTCTCCTTGTTTATTATAAATAGAAACTGAAGAATTCTCTACCACTTCTAGCCTTGTAATTTTGAAAATGATATACTAAGTCTCGGACGCATTACGGAGGTTTACAAACGATGAAGTCAGGTTTAAATCAGTTTCTTTCACCATTTCGAGTCATAATAATTGCATATGTTATAGCGATGATTCTGTTCAGTATTTTACTTTATTTGCCGATTTCACATCTTCCAGGGACTGATGTCACGTATTCTAAGGCTCTTTTTACCTCGGTAAGTGCTGTTAGTGTAACCGGCTTAACAGTAGTAAATATACCAGACACTTTTAGTGATATTGGCATCTTTTTTCTTGCTTTAGCGATGCAGCTAGGCGGAATTGGTATTATGACAATGGGTACTTTTGTCTGGATGCTCTTTGGAAGAAAGATCAATCTTTCACAACGTATGCTTATTATGGTTGACCAAAATCAAAATAATTTCGCTGGACTAGTCAATTTAATGCGAGGTATTTTGTTTGTTGCTTTAATTATTGAGTTTATTGGAGCACTTATTTTAGGAACGTATTTTATGCGTTATTTTGATACCCCTCTAGAAGCGTATTATCAGGGGGCCTTCGCTTCGCTTAGTGCCTTTACGAACGCTGGTTTTGATGTGACAGGGCAATCATTAATACCATTTGCCAATGATTATTATGTACAACTAGTCGTGATTTTACTGATTTTTGCGGGAGCCATTGGCTTTCCAGTGCTTTTGGAATTAAGAGAATATATTTCTAGAAAAAATCCGAATTTCAAGTTCAGCTTATTTACGAAAATCACAACAACAACATACTTTGCTGTTTTTATCATTGGTGTGATTGGGATTTGGGCTTTAGAAACAGGGCATTATTATGTAGGGTTAGAATGGCATCAGCAGTTGTTTCACTCTCTCTTCAATTCCGCAACCGCAAGAAGTGGCGGTTTAGCTATAATGGATGTTTCTGAATTAAGTAAAGCCACCCTCTTATTTATGTCGGCATTAATGATAATTGGTGCAAGTCCCTCTAGTGTGGGTGGAGGGATTCGAACAACAACCATTGCGGTCATGTTTTTAACGATACGTAGTTTTGCACTAGGTAAGGAAGATGTTAAGGTATTTGGAAGGGAAATCCACCCAGAAGATCGACAAAAGGCATTTATTGTTCTATCTGTCTTCCTCGTACTGTTGTTCGTTGCTGTAACATTAATTTCTGCTTTCGAAGCTAAAAATGACCTTAGTTTAATTGCGATTATCTTTGAAACAGCATCAGCGTTTGGTACATGTGGTCTTTCGATGGGAATAACCCCGAGTCTATCATTCCCTAGTCAATGTGTCTTAATGATCCTAATGTTTATTGGTAGAGTCGGCCTGATTGCCTTCTTATTTTCAATTAGAAGAAGGGAAACAAAGAGTCATTTTAAGTATCCAACAGAACGAATTATCATTGGTTAAAAGGTTTTGCGTTTCCTTTTACTTCTCTTCATTTAGTAGAAGGAAACATGCAAATCCTTTTTTGTCTTTTACTACCTTTATTTACTTGCTTGTTTTGTGCGTATAAGCGTTAAAACTTGTATACGTTTTCTTGACCATTGTTCATGATGAGAGTACAATTAATCTGTCGGTTTTCTCACTAATTGTTTCATAAAGATGAAGATTTGGTGACAAATAGGATCGTTTAAAACCAAATTGAAATCATTTAGGAAGAGAAAGCAGCAGCTTGAAATTATGTATGTTGATAGGATAAAAATTGGGGGGAAAAGGTATGGCAAGTAATCGTGAGTATTTTAACCGTAAGTTACATTCATTACTCGGAGTCATTCCAATTGGAGTGTTTCTAATCCAGCATTTTGTTATTAATCATTTTGCAACAAGGGGAGCAAGTGCGTTTAATCAAGCAGCCCATTTTATGGAGAATTTGCCTTTCCGTTATGTTCTTGAAATTTTTGTTATTTTTATTCCAATCCTCTATCATGCTATTTATGGGTTGTACATTGCTTTCCAGGCAAGAAATAACACAGCTAGATATGGATTTTTCCGGAATTGGATGTTTCGAATCCAACGCTGGTCGGGTGTGTTTCTATTAATTTGGATTACTTGGCATGTTTGGGAAACTAGAATTGCAGCTGCATTTGGGGCAGAAGTGAACTTTGATATGATGGCGGACATTTTCAGTAATCCATTCATGATTGCTTTCTATATTGTTGGTGTTGTTGCAGCAACATTCCACTTTGCAAATGGACTTTGGTCGTTTGCGGTATCTTGGGGAATCACAGTAACTCCACGCTCTCAACAAATTGCAACATATGTGACAATCGGTATATTCTTCGCATTAACGTTTGTAGGAATTCGTGCGATTCTTGCATTTATCAATCCAGACTTAGCAAACATTTAATAGATAAGGAGAGGGTCAAGCATGGCTAAAGGTAGAGTTATTGTTGTCGGTGGTGGTTTAGCAGGTTTAATGGCCGCGATTAAGGCAGCTGAAAAAGGTGTATCTGTTGATCTTTTCTCATTAGTTCCAGTAAAACGTTCACACTCGGTCTGTGCACAAGGAGGAATTAATGGAGCCGTTAATACAAAAGGGGAAGGAGATTCTCCGTGGGAGCATTTTGATGACACTGTATATGGTGGCGATTTCCTAGCAAACCAACCACCTGTTAAAGCAATGACGGAAGCAGCTCCTGGTATTATTCATTTAATGGATCGAATGGGTGTTATGTTTAACCGTACACCTGAAGGTTTACTAGATTTTCGTCGCTTCGGTGGAACGCAGCATCATCGTACTGCATTTGCTGGTGCAACAACAGGTCAGCAGTTATTATATGCACTAGATGAGCAAGTACGTCGCCATGAAGTGAGTGGATTAGTTACGAAGTATGAAGGATGGGAATTTCTTTCAGCTGTTGTTGATGACGAAGGATCCTGTCGTGGAATTACTGCACAAGATTTAAGATCTTCTGAGATTCGTAGTTTTCCGGCTGATGCAGTCATTATGGCAACAGGTGGACCTGGTATCATATTTGGTAAGTCAACCAACTCAGTAATCAATACAGGTTATGCAGCGGCAAAGCTATACCAACAAGGTGTACATTATGCGAATGGTGAATTTATTCAAATCCATCCAACCGCAATCCCAGGGGATGATAAGCTTCGTCTAATGAGTGAGTCAGCTCGTGGAGAAGGTGGACGTGTATGGACTTACAAGGACGGAAAACCATGGTACTTCCTTGAAGAAAAGTATCCGGCCTATGGAAATCTCGTACCTCGTGATATTGCGACACGTGAAATCTTTGACGTCTGTGTTGAACAAAAGCTCGGAATTAATGGTGAGAACATGGTCTATCTTGATCTATCTCATAAGGATCCAAAAGAGCTTGATATTAAATTAGGTGGAATCATTGAAATCTATGAAAAGTTCATGGGTGATGATCCACGTAAAGTACCGATGAAGATCTTCCCTGCTGTTCACTATTCAATGGGTGGAATGTGGATTGATTATGATCAAATGACAAATATCCCTGGATTATTCGCTGCTGGTGAATGTGACTACTCTCAGCACGGTGGAAATCGCTTAGGAGCAAACTCTCTACTCTCAGCAATTTACGGAGGGATGGTTGCAGGACCTAAGGCGGTTGAGTATATGAATGGCTTAGAAAAATCAGCCGAGTCTATGTCTTCATCATTATTTGAAAATGAAGTTAAGAAAGAGCAACAAGCATTTGATGATATCATGAAGATGGATGGAAAAGAAAATGCATATGTTCTTCACAAAGAGCTTGGAGAATGGATGACAGATAACGTTACTGTTGTTCGATACAATGACAAGCTTCTGAAGACAGATGAGAAGATCCAAGAATTAATGGAACGTTACAAAAATATCAATATCAATGATACAGCTAAATGGAGTAACCAAGGGGCATCATTTACACGTCAGCTTGATGGAATGTTAAGCCTAGCTCGTGTTATTACGCTTGGAGCTTATAACCGTAATGAAAGTCGTGGGGCTCATTATAAGCCGGACTTCCCTGAGCGTAACGATGAAGACTTCCTAAAAACAACGAAGGCAACCTATAATGCAGCGACTAATAGCCCTGAATTTACGTATGAAGAGGTTGATACATCGTTAATTAAACCTCGTAAGCGAGATTATTCTCAAAAAAAGCAAGGAGCTGTTAAATCATGAGTGGAAAAACAATAAAGTTTAAAGTAACGAGACAGGACGACCAAAACAGTGCTCCATATATTGAAGAGTTCGAGGTTCCTTATCGTCAAAATATGAATGTTATTTCGGCATTAATGGAGTTTCGTCGTAACCCAGTTAATACAAAAGGGGAGCAAACAACACCGGTTGCTTGGGATATGAACTGTCTTGAGGAAGTATGTGGTGCTTGTTCAATGGTAATTAACGGGAAGCCTCGTCAATCCTGTACTGCATTAGTTGATCAACTGACTCAACCAATTCACTTAGAACCGATGAAGACATTCCCTGTTGTACGTGACTTAATGGTTGATCGTAGTAGAATGTTTGATTCATTGAAAAAAGTAAAAGCATGGATCCCTATCGATGGAACGTACGATTTAGGACCAGGACCACGTATGGCGGAAACGAAGCGTCAGTGGGCATATGAATTGTCTAAATGTATGACATGTGGAGTTTGTCTTGAGGCATGTCCAAATGTAAACAGTAAATCTGATTTTATTGGTCCTGCACCTCTTTCTCAAGTCCGACTATTTAATGCACATCCAACGGGTGAAATGAATAAAGAAGAGCGTTTGGAGACAATTATGGGCGATGGTGGCCTAGCCAACTGTGGAAACTCACAAAACTGTGTTCAGTCTTGTCCAAAAGGTATTCCATTGACTACTTCTATCGCAGCATTAAATCGTTCAACGACGTTACAATCATTCAAAAACTTCTTTGGTGCATAAGAGAAAGAGCCTTCCTTTTACAGGAAGGCTCTTTTGTCTGAAGAAGAAAGAAGCGGTTCTTGAGAAGACCGCTTCTTCCCATGACTAAAACACACTGAGCAAAGTAATTTGCGTGTTTATATTTCAAGTTCTCCTAGTCGAATTAGTTCGATTACTGCTTGAGACCGCCCCTTGACCCCAAGCTTTTGCATCGTATTCGAGATGTGATTTCTGACTGTTTTCTCACTTATAAAAAGTTCTTGTGCGATATCTCTTGTTGTCTTGTCTTGAACAAGTAATTCGAAGACTTCGCGTTCTCTTTTTGTAAGTAAGGGTTTAGGTCCGAATTCTGCTCCTTTCAATGAGTTCACTCCTTCTTGCTCGGGCTGAGAGCGATGTGGGGACTCAGTCCCACGTATTGAAGGGTTTTAGTCTCGATAGTATATGTCTGTATCTGATTTGATGTGTTATTTCTTTTTAACTTTGCAGTAGAACATTTTTCAGTGTTGCGAATTAGTTGAAAATCTAAAAGGATGTGCTATACTAATTAGTAAAGATGGTATTGCCCACAAACTTATGTGTTGTGGCAATCCAAAAGTCCTAACATTAAATCAAACTAACAACGGTTCTGATAACATACATAATGGTTACACTTATTTTACGTGTTACTGACATGATCAGGCATGAGTAAGGCAGTGTATATGAGAAATAAAGGGTAAGTGTATCCTTTTATGCATCATGTGCGATACCTACTTATGGTTGGTTTTTTTTATCTTATTAAAATAAAGTTAATCGTTTTCATAATGTTTGGAAGAGAACCTGGAAAAGTGCATATACTGTTAGGGACAAAAGGATATCATATTATAATTAGAAAGAGGTCGATTTATCATGGCAGAAAAAACATTTAAAATTACAGCAGAAACAGGAATTCACGCAAGACCAGCAACACAGTTAGTTAACAAGGCAGGACAATTTTCTTCTGATATTACATTAGAATATAAAGGTAAATCAGTTAACCTAAAATCAATTATGGGCGTTATGTCTCTTGGCGTTGGTCAAGGAGCAGAAGTGACAATTAAAGCAGAAGGTTCTGATGCTGATGAAGCATTACAAGCATTAGAAGGTGTAATCAAGGAAGGGTTAGGAGAATAAGAATGCATGACAAATTAACTGGTATCGCAGCATCAGCTGGTGTTGCGATTGCCAAAGCTTTTTTACATGAGGAACCAGATTTAACGATTGAACGAAAAGAAATTAGCAATATTGAAGCTGAGGTAAATCGTTTTGAAGCTGCTTTAACTCAAGCGAAGCAAGAGCTTAGTGAGATTAAAGACAAGACAGAAAAGGACCTAGGTCCAGACAAAGCAGAGATCTTCGCTGCCCATATTCTTGTTTTGAGTGATCCAGAGCTAATAGATTCTGTTAAAGAGAAAATTCAAAACGATAATCAAAATGCTGAATTTGCAATGCAAGAAGTTTCAACGATGTTCGTTACGATGTTTGAAAACATGGATAATGAGTATATGAAAGAACGTGCAGCTGATATTCGAGATGTCTCAAAGCGCGTACTAGGTATCCTGCTAGGAGTTAAGGTACAATCCTTAGCAACAATTTCTGAAGAAACGATTATTATTGCTGAAGATTTAACGCCTTCTGATACGGCTCAATTAAACCCTGAATTTATTAAGGGATTTGCAACCAATATTGGTGGACGTACGTCACATTCCGCAATCATGTCTAGATCATTAGAAATTCCAGCAGTTGTTGGTGCCAAAACAGTAACGACTAAAATATCAACAGGAACAACTGTGATTGTTGATGGTTTAGACGGAAATATTATTGTTGATCCAACAGAAGAAGAAATTCAATTCTACACTGATAAGCGTAAAAGATATCAGGAGCAAAAGGAACAGTGGGCTAAATTAGTCAATGATTCAACTGTGACTAAGGATGGAGTGCATGTAGAGCTTGCTGCGAATATTGGTACTCCAAAAGATGTAGAGGGTGTGCTGAATAACGGGGGAGAAGCTGTTGGCTTATACCGTACCGAGTTCCTTTATATGGACCGTACTGAGCTTCCAACCGAAGAAGAGCAATTCACTGCATACAAGGAAGTTGTTGAACGAATGGAAGGAAAGCCTGTCGTTATCAGAACGTTAGATATCGGTGGTGACAAAGAACTTTCTTACTTAGATCTTCCTAAAGAGATGAACCCATTCTTAGGATTCCGTGCAATTCGCTTATGTCTAGAGGAAAAAGAAATCTTTAAAACACAGCTGCGTGCTTTGTTGCGTGCAAGTGCTTTTGGGAACTTAAAAATTATGTTTCCAATGATTGCGACGTTAGAAGAGTTACGTGCGGCGAAATCGATGCTCAATGAAGAAAAGGACAAGTTAGTTGCTGATGGAGTAGATGTATCTGATCAGATTGAAGTTGGTATGATGGTAGAAATTCCTTCAACAGCAGTAGCTGCAGATCTATTTGCTAAAGAAGTTGATTTCTTCAGTATTGGAACAAATGATTTAATCCAATATACGATGGCTGCTGACCGTATGAATGAACGCGTGTCATATCTGTACCAGCCTTATCATCCAGCAATCCTTCGCCTTGTTAAAATGGTGATTGATGCAGCTCATAAGGAAGGGAAATGGGCTGGAATGTGCGGTGAAATGGCCGGAGACGAAATCGCCATTCCATTGCTTCTAGGCTTAGGATTAGATGAATTCAGCATGAGTGCAACATCAATCCTACCTGCAAGAAGTCAGTTACTTACTCTTTCTAAGGAAGAACTAAGTGCGTTCTCCAATGAAATGCTTACATTAGATACAGCTGATGAAGTAGAGAAAAAGGTAAGAGCGTATTTAGATATGTAACAAGAAAATTGTTAGACGAAACACCTTTGAGATGGTCATCTCAAAGGTGTTTTTATTTAAACTAGTGCCTGTTTGTTAACTTTTTTATACCTAGCAGTAAAACTAAAATGAACAGGATTAAATTATAGAACTAATTCTTAAATCTGACTATTACCAATATGATGGATTGACCTCATATTATTTGTGGAGTATTATCAATCACCGAAGTCCTGGGACTCAAGCATCTTTAGTTAAAATCTTTGAGGTGTTTTATACTTGTACTCAAAAAAGAGGGCTTAGAAAGTAAGTCAATTCTCATTTATCCTCTAATTGAGCGGACGGGATGGGTGGGCCGACTCCTGCAGGAAAAAAGGGCAAAATGGAAATCCACCGGCGAAGCCGGTTAGTTCCATGCCCTCCGGCGGGTGCTGCCCCCCATCCCGGTAGCGGAGTCGAAGCAACTTGTCACGTGTATTCTCACTCTTACAAATAAGCTTATTGACTAATCTTAGTTATATAGACATTGTGCTAGGCTGAAACACTCATTTGATAAAGGGTGTTTTTTCACGTTTTCAATTATACTTGCATTTTTATAAGAAAAAAGCGACAATAATAGGAACAGCTTCTATGGAGCTGCAATAGGAGGTGTGCAACGTGGACCGTCGCCAAATAGAGCAGATCGAGCGTTCATTACGTAGAGTGTCGGAAATGGTCAAGCAGAAGGGTCGCGAAATCCTCACGCAATTTCCAATCACTCCACCACAATTTATGGCATTACAATGGTTAAATGAATATGGTGATATGACAATTGGTGAATTATCCCAAAAAATGTATCTCGCTTGTAGTACAACAACGGATCTAGTAGACCGGATGGAAAAAAATGAACTTGTTGAACGAGTTAAAGATAAAAATGATAGACGAGTTGTTCGTATCCATCTTTTAACTAAGGGACGAACAATTATCGAAGAAGTAATTAACAAGCGACAAGATTATTTAGAGAATGTGTTAACCAATTTTTCGCAAGATGAAGTCACTTTCTTAGAGAAGAGCTTACACGTCTTGCATGAGGAAATGAAAACATCACGAGTGAATCAGTAAGTTCATAGTTAAATAGAAATTGAGGGAATGTTGTTGGATAGACCTATTGGAGTTATTGATTCGGGTGTTGGCGGTCTAACTGTAGCCAAAGAAATCATGAGGCAATTACCTAAAGAGGAAATTGTCTATATTGGTGATTCAGCACGCTGTCCATACGGCCCAAGAACGGTAGAAGAGGTTCGGACGTATACCTGGGAGATGATTTTTCGTCTCCTAGAAGAAGATATGAAAATGTTGGTGATTGCTTGTAACACAGCAGCGGCTGTTGTGTTGGAAGAGGTAAAGAGGGAGTTAACCATTCCTGTTGTAGGCGTCGTACACCCTGGTGCAATTAGTGCGTTGAAGGTGACAAAGCGAGATCACGTAGCAGTCATTGGGACAACTGGCACCATTCGAAGTCAGGCCTATGAGAAGGCACTGAAATCAATCAATAGTGAAATTAAAGTAGATAGCTTAGCTTGTCCCCCGTTTGTTCCGTTAGTCGAACAAGGGATCTTTTTTGGTGAAGAAGCCGAGAAAATTGTAAATGAGACATTAAAGCCCTTAGATCATCGAAACTTCGATACATTGATATTAGGGTGTACGCATTACCCATTACTACGTGAGGTAATTAGTAAGAGTGTCGGAGAAGATATCAATCTCATTTCTTCTGGTGACGAAACTGCTAGAGAGGTTAGTAGTCTTCTTTATCATAAGAATCTCCTTTTTACTGAAGACCGCAATCCAAGACACAGCTTTTTTACAACAGGTAGTGCTGAAAGATTTAAAAGGCTTGCAGATCAGTGGTTAGAGGTCAATGTTGAAAGAGTGGAATCAATCACATTGGGCCAAGGTATAAAATAGTGAAAACCATTAGAGTGATATGCTCTAGTGGTTTTTTTATTTGAAAACGGACTTTCTTGATTGAATCATTAACGTCGGGTGAAAGAGATTGGAGTTAGGGGAGGTAAGAAAAACTAAGGCCTCCCCCGTACACCGGAGCTTGGCAATAATAGAGGAAGGCTAAGATGAGATTTCTTACATTGTGTAGCCGGGGGAGGCCAAGTTTTTCTAAAAAACTTGGTCTATTCTTTTTGGGGGGCTCGTATATATAGAGTACAAACTATCTTAGGAGGGAAAACAATGCGAAAAGTAATACGAAGAGGGGTTCCCATTCTTGCATTAACTGTGATGACAATGACGGCTTGTTCGTTTGGTTCGAATGAAGCGACGAATGAGATGGATACACCACCTACAAGCTATGTAGAAGATGGTGAGGAGCTAGTATTTGATGAGGAACCGTCTGAAGAAGAGCCGGCGGATGGAAACGAAGAAGGTGAAGAAGGTAGTGAGGATGGAGAAGCAGCAGTGGAGAATGTGGCGAGAGAATTATATTTGATTGATGCAAACGGTATGGTTGTCCCGCAAACGATAGAACTTCCGAAAACAGAGAGTGTGCTTCGTCAATCTTTAGAGTATTTAGTAGATGGTGGGCCTATTTCTGAGATGCTACCGAATGGATTTAAAGCAGTCATTCCTGCTGGGACGATTGTTGATGTTAATTTAAAGGATGGCGTAGCAATTGCTGATTTCTCTAGTGAGTTTAAGGACTATGATCCAAATATGGAAATGCAAATCCTGCAATCAATTACATGGACATTGACACAGTTTGAAAACGTCGAAAAAGTCCAAATTAAAGTAAATGGTTATGATCAAGCAATGATGCCGGTGAATGGAACGCCTATTGGGGAAGGTGTTAGTCGTGAGGATGGCATCAATATTGAGTCAGGAAATGTAACAGATGTGGTTAATAGTAAAGGGGTCACCCTTTACTTCCTTGCCCAAAATGGGGACAACACTTACTATGTCCCAGTGACAAGACGAGTTAGTCTTAAGGAGGAATCACTTGCTGCAGCTGTTAATGAGCTGATCAAGGGACCTTCACTACAAACTGAGTTATTAACTGATTTCCGTCAAGGGGTCGCACTGCTTGACGAACCGAAGTATGATAATGGGGTTGTGACAGTAAACTTTAATGAATCGGTGTTAAGTCAGTTGCAATCAACAGCGGTATCCTCTGAAGTGCTAAACATGCTAGCGCTAACATTAACTGAACAAGAAGGTGTCGAGCAAGTGGCGATACAAGTTAATGGTGAGGCAAATGTTTTAACAGAAACGGGACAACCCGCAGAGCCTGTTTCAAGACCTGAGCTGGTGAACACAGGAAGCTACTAATTGGCAGCTATTGGACGTAGACTATAAATTTATTTATAATAAAAAATATCAAAAAAAGGAGAAGCTATTTGCTTCTCCTTTTTAATCATTACCTGATTAGGTAGCAGGAGGTGTCAGTATGAGGCAAGATGGTCGTCTCCAAACAGATCTCCGTGATGTAACGATTGTGCCAAATTTCGTTAAGCATCCCGAGGGTTCTGTTCTCATTTCAATGGGTGAAACAAAAGTCATCTGTACAGCTAGTATTGAAGATAGAGTACCACCATTTCTTCGTGGGCAAGGAAAAGGATGGATCACAGCTGAATATGCGATGCTGCCGCGTGCAACAGAGAAGCGGACGATTAGAGAATCTTCTAAAGGAAAGGTCGCAGGTCGGACGATGGAAATCCAACGCTTAATTGGACGCTCCTTACGTTCAATACTTGACCTTTCAAAATTAGGAGAGCGAACGGTTTGGATTGATTGTGATGTGATTCAAGCTGACGGCGGAACAAGAACAGCCTCAATTACAGGTGCATTTGTCGCTCTTGCTTTGGCGATGGACAAGGCTGTCTCAGAAAAGAAAATCAAAGCATGGCCAATTAAGGATTATTTGGCTGCGATTTCAGTAGGGATTGATCAACAGCATGGGCCGATTCTTGATTTAAGTTATGTAGAGGATGCTGCGGCTGAGGTTGATATGAATGTTGTCATGACTGGTTCAAGGCAATTTGTTGAGCTTCAAGGGACTGGTGAGGAAGCAACCTATACTAGGGAACAGTTACATTCGTTACTCGATTTAGCCGAAAAAGGAATTGAATCGTTAATTTCGACACAAAAAGAAATACTAGGTGAGATTAATGGACGAATGAAAGCACAAAAATAAGGAGGGTACTATGGAACAGGAAGTGATTATTGCAACCTTAAATGAAGGGAAAGTCAAAGAGTTTAAGCAGCTATTTGGCAGTAAGAATTGGTCAGTTAAGTCTTTAAGAGATTTCCCCGAGGTTGAAGAGGTAGTTGAAGATGGACAAACTTTTGCTGAAAATGCTAAAAAGAAGGCAGAGGCTCTTTCAAATAGATTAGGTAAAATGGTTATTGCTGATGATTCTGGTTTAATTGTTGATGCACTAGATGGTCGTCCAGGTATTTATTCTGCTAGATACGCTGGGGAAGAAAAAGATGACAAGGCTAATATTGATAAAGTTCTCAACGAATTAGCAGACCTACCTAGTGAAGATCGAACAGCTCGTTTCTTTTGTGCAATGGCTGTAGCACGGCCAAACGAGGAAACCTTGATTTATGAAGGTACGTGTGAAGGAAGAATTACAATGGAAGTCATTGGTGAAAACGGATTCGGTTATGACCCGATCTTTTTTATTCCAGAGCTTCAAAAAACGATGGCAGAGCTTTCTCCAGTGCAAAAAAATGAACGTAGTCATCGAGCGAAAGCAATTCAGTTGGTGTTTACTCATGAGCATGAGTGGAGCTAACGCGGAAGGAGGAAACCTTAGTGAAGGCATTGATTATTAGTGATAGTCACGGCTGGCAACGAGAATTAAAGGAAATTGTCGATCGATATAGGACGGAAGTTGATATTATTATTCATTGTGGTGACTCTGAGTTAGATCGAGATAATGAGGCTTTGACCGGGGTAAAAGTTGTGAAGGGTAATTGCGATTTTGGTGATGACTTTGAAGAGGAAATCATTGAGACAGTTGAAGCAACTTCGATTTATGTGACTCACGGCCACTTGTACAATGTAAAAATGACAACTGTTCCTTTAACCTACCGAGCAGAGGAGAAACAAGCTGACATCGCCTGCTTTGGTCATTCTCATATTGCAACGACCTTTGAGCAAAACGGGATTATCTATATTAACCCTGGTAGCATTAAACTACCAATGGGTAAACGTATCCGTACATATTGTATATGCGAAAGAACAGATGATAAGACAACTGTTACCTTCTTTGAAAAAGATGGTGTACGAGTTGAGGATATGATTTATGAGTTTACGGTATAGATAAAGAAGATAGAGTAGCATGCTGAAAAAGGTACAGTAACCACCTTTTTCAGTTGTCTCCTCTTAATACGGTGATTAATTATAATAACTTAATAAAAAAATCATTTATTGAGTTGACATTTGTACTTAATTTAGTTATATTAATAAATGTCGTCACAAGATGTTAGTGAATGAACACAGTCAGAAATAGTTAATTATGCGGGTGTAGTTTAGTGGTAAAACCTCAGCCTTCCAAGCTGATGTCGTGAGTTCGATTCTCATCACCCGCTCCATGTCCCAGTAGCTCAGCAGGATAGAGCAACGGCCTTCTAAGCCGTCGGTCGGGAGTTCGAATCTCTCCTGGGACGCCATACTAAATTACATACTTAAATCTGTAAATAACGTTTCTCGTTGACTTAAGTCACGAGGGGCGTTTTTTTGTTGAGTAAATAGTGCACTTCAACTGCTAATGAG
Organism: Halalkalibacter suaedae; assembly: GCF_017939705.1. GTDB lineage: Bacteria > Bacillota > Bacilli > Bacillales > Bacillaceae_D > Halalkalibacter > Halalkalibacter suaedae. The sequence continues at coordinate 207,647 of NZ_JAGKSQ010000001.1, read as the reverse complement.
CAATCATAGCAGTTGAAGTGCACTAAGAGTGGCTGGTGAAGAAATTGATTCAAGAAGGTGTAGAGATATGTCCTTGAATCGAGGCATGTTCAAGAACACGATCGACATATTCGAATTCATTTTTCATTAGGTCATCTGCTTGATAGAATAATACACTCCAGCCCTGTTTCTTTAATGCTTTGCTGATTCTTTTCTCGTCTATTCCTTTTTTCTTTTCGATTAACGCTAATTTAAAAGGAACAAGTGCGATGTTTGCCTTAATGTTACTAATCCAATAGTGAGGGGTTGGATAGTACATTTTGGCCCGTAGCTCTGTGTAGAGATATTTTTCAGCATCTGAATAACAGGCCTGCCACAATTCTTCAACTAAAACCAATGATGCTTTTTTCGTTTTTCGTACGCGAATAAATGGAAACCTTTTTGAGAGTTTAACCCAGTTTTTGGATTTCTTTAACATGTATAATCACCCGTTTCTAGGATGCCCTATAAAATAGCCACATATGCCTAAAATAGACAGAAGTGGATTTTAAGTTTTCCAGACTAGTTCTATCAATAGTGTAAGCGTATACAAAATAAACAACTATCAAAATAGTCAAATTATTTTCGCAAAAGTGGTTGACCATCACTCTGAATGAGCGTATGATAAACCTCAAACAACTACTATATAAAAAACAAATGTCCTCTCTGAGTAGAGCTTTTTTTCAAAGGACAATACAAGTAAATAGAGAAGCATTGAAATAGGGGAGCGGGTATGATGAGAAGTGATATGATTAAAAAGGGGATCGATCGAGCCCCCCATCGTAGCTTGTTACGGGCTGCTGGCGTCAAAGAAGATGAGATGGATAAACCATTTATCGGTGTCTGTAATTCATATATAGACATTATTCCGGGACATATGCATCTTAATAAATTTGCCGAAGTAGCAAAACAAGCAATACGAGAAGCGGGAGGCATTCCATTCGAGTTCAATACAATTGGTGTTGATGATGGAATTGCGATGGGGCATATTGGAATGAGATATTCACTTCCAAGTCGAGAGATCATTTGCGATGCAGCAGAAACTGTCATAAATGCCCACTGGTTTGATGGTGTCTTTTTTATTCCAAACTGTGATAAAATTACACCAGGAATGTTGATGGCAGCTGTAAGGACAAATGTTCCTTCAGTATTCGTATCAGGTGGACCGATGGAGGCTGGACGAACGAAAGATGGAAAGAGTCTATCGCTTGTATCAGTTTTTGAAGGAGTAGGCGCATTTACGTCAGGTAATATGACAAGAGAAGAGTTACTTGAGATTGAACAAAGTGCTTGTCCGACCTGCGGATCCTGTTCTGGAATGTTCACAGCTAACTCAATGAATTCCCTTATGGAGATGCTTGGATTGGCACTACCTGGAAACGGGACATTAGTAGCCACATCTGAAAAACGTCATCAACTCATTAAAGATGCAGCTAAGCATTTAATGAATCTAATAGAAAAAGATATTAAACCAAGAGATATTGTTACAAAGGAAACGATTGATGATGCCTTTGCACTTGATATGGCTATGGGTGGATCGACAAATACCGTTCTTCACACACTGGCAATCGCAAATGAGGCAGAAATTGAGTATGATTTGAATCGTATTAATGAAGTAGCAGAACGAGTTCCTTATTTAAGTAAGATTAGTCCTGCTTCGGATTACTCAATGGATGATGTCCACCAAGCAGGTGGAGTAAGTGCGATAATCAAGGAGCTTTGCTCTATTGAAGGAGCTATTCATCCTGAAAGAATCACAATCACAGGTAAGAGCCTCTACGAAAACGTAAAACATGCTGAAATTACGAATGATGATGTTATTCGTAGAAAAGATAATCCATATAGTCCTGTAGGAGGTCTTTCAATTCTATTTGGTAATCTTGCCCCAGATGGAGCAGTTATTAAAGTAGGGGGAGTTGATCCTTCAATTACAGTGTTTGAAGGTGAGGCAATTGTCTTCGAATCACAGGATGAAGCTCAAAAGGAAATCAATGCAGGAACAGTAAAAGCAGGTCATGTTGTGGTCATTCGCTATGAAGGCCCTAAAGGTGGACCTGGGATGCCAGAAATGCTAGCACCTACTTCAGCTATTGCTGGAAGAGGACTTGGGAAAGAGGTTGCACTTATTACAGACGGGCGCTTCTCAGGTGCATCTCGTGGGATTTCAATTGGTCATATCTCTCCAGAAGCTGCCGAGGGTGGTCCAATTGCATTCGTTGAGAATGGTGATAAGATTCGTATTGATTTACCAAATCGTACAATTAAATTACTTGTTTCAGATGAAGAGTTGGCTGAGAGAAAGATTGGTTGGGTAGAACCTGAGCCTAAAGTGAAAAAAGGATATTTAGCTAGATATTCTAAGCTTGTTACTTCCGCTAATACAGGCGGAATCATGAAAATCTAATAGATAAGAGCGTAGAAGAGGATAAGTAGTTAATAGAGGACTTCCACAGAGAGCCGTTTTTGCTGAGATGCGGTGTTGTCCCTATTAATGAAACTCACCTCTGAGCATTAGCCTGAACGGATTCCCAACTAAGGCTGATCGAGTGTTTCACAGCACTCGTTACCAAAACGTGATAAGTGAAAACTTATCCATAAGATTGAGCATGTCTGCTCAATGAATAAGGGTGGTACCGTGGAAAGAATCTTTTCACCCCTTCAGCCGCAAAATAACATGTTGGCTTTATGTGGGGTGGAAAGGTTTTTTTATGATTAAATTCAGAATGTTACGAACTAGTATTAAATAAGTTAGGGAGGCTGAGGAGATGAGTACAAGAATGAAAGATACTGAACAAAAGCAAGAAGTAACTAAGCAAAATCAAGAAATGTCTGGTTCGAGTATGTTAATTGAAGCTCTTAGACAAGAGGGTGTTGATGTAATATTCGGTTACCCTGGTGGTGCAATCCTTCCAACTTATGATGAGATATATAAAACAGGAATTCATCATGTCCTTGCAAGACACGAACAGGGTGCGATTCATGCAGCAGAGGGATATGCCAGAGTTTCTGGTAAACCGGGTGTCTGTATTGTGACATCAGGTCCGGGGGCAACCAATGTAGTAACAGGGATTGCAGATGCTATGATCGACTCTCTCCCGCTAGTTGTTATCACAGGTCAGGTCGCTTCGAACTTAATTGGAACTGATGCTTTCCAAGAGGCTGATATGATTGGAATTACGATGCCAATTACTAAACACAACTATCAAGTTCGATCTGTAGATGAGTTTCCGAGAATTATTAAAGAAGCATTTCATATTGCAACAACAGGTCGACCAGGACCGGTCCTGATTGATTTACCGAAGGATATTTCACTTATGACAGGAACCTTTGATTATGAAAAAGAAATTAATCTTCCTGGTTACCAACCAACTGTTGTTCCTAACAGATTACAAATTCGTAAAGTGTTAGATGCGGTTAAGGATGCGAAACAACCTGTTATTCTTGCAGGGGCTGGGGTGTTACATGGGAAAGCTTCTAGTGAGCTGTTAACCTTTGTAGAGAAAAATAAGATTCCAGTTGTTAACACATTACTAGGTCTTGGTGGTTTTCCTGGTGATCATGAGCTGTTCTTAGGAATGGGCGGGATGCATGGCACATATACAGCCAATATTGCTATTCATGAGTCAGATCTTTTAATTAGTATTGGTGCTAGATTTGATGACCGTTTAACAGGGAATCTAGCTCACTTTGCACCTAATGCTCGTGTCGCCCATATCGATATTGACCCAGCTGAGATCGGTAAGAATATCGAAACGGAGATTCCGGTTGTTGGTGATTCAAAGCAAGCCTTAGAGATGTTAATCGAAGAAGGCGGCGAACGAGGTGATACTGCTGAGTGGCGTGAAAAGCTTGCAGCATTGAAGCAGGAGTACCCTCTTTGGTACGTAGAAGATGGTGAAACAATTAAGCCACAGCAATTAATTGAGCTTGTTCATGAAGTGACAAATGGTGAAGCAATTGTCACAACTGATGTAGGACAGCATCAAATGTGGTCTGCCCAATTTTACCGCTTTAATAAACCGAATCGTTGGGTTACTTCTGGAGGATTGGGCACGATGGGCTTTGGTTTCCCAGCGGCGATTGGAGCACAGTTTGCAGAACCGAAAACTCCTGTTGTTGCTGTAATTGGTGATGCAGGGTTCCAAATGACTGCACAGGAATTATCAATCCTACAGGAACTAAACCTTCCAGTGAAAATTGTTATTGTCAACAATGCGTCATTAGGTATGGTAAGACAATGGCAGCAATTGTTCCATGGTGAGCGTTATTCTAACTCACTTTTCCCGATCCAGCCAAACTTTGTTAAATTGGCGGAAGCTTATGATATTAAAGGGATGAGAGTTGATCAGCTTTCAGACTTAAAATCAGCTTTAGAAGAAATGATTGCATACCCAGGACCTGTACTCATGGATGTTAGAGTAGCAAAAGAAGAAAATGTGTATCCGATGATTTCTCCAGGAAAAGGCCAGCATCAAATGGAGGGGATTAAGCCATGAAACGTACGATAACAGCACTTGTTAATAATTCTTCTGGTGTCTTAAATCGAATTACAGGTTTGTTTGCAAGACGCCATTATAATATTGAAAGTATTACAGTTGGTATGACGGAAAACCCCGCGATTTCAAGAATGACTTTTGTTGTTGCGGTTGATAGTATGCAAAATGTTGAGCAGGTGATTAAGCAATTAAACAAACAAGTCGATGTGCTAAAGGTTAAAGACATTACCGATGAATCGATTGTTGCTCGCGAGCTTGCTTTAATAAAAATTCTTGTTACACCACAACAACGTGGGGAAGTAGTAGCACTTGTAAACACATTCCGTGCATCAACAATTGATGTTGGTCGCGAGAGTTTAACGATTCAAATTACTGGAGATCACCAAAAGGTTGAGGCGTTAATTGATCTTCTTCGTCCTTACGGCATAAAGGAACTCGCCCGTACAGGAATTACAGCCTTTAATCGTAGCACAAAAAAATCAGCGATCGATCCACATCGACTTACCCTGATTAACTAATAATTGTTGAATAATGATATTCAAATATAAAAACTAACAAAACACAGAGGAGAGATTGATTATGGCAAAGGTTTATTACAATTCAGACGTAAATGAAGGAATTTTGAAGGATAAAAAGGTTGCCGTTATTGGTTATGGTTCACAAGGGCATGCTCATTCACTTAATATGCGTGAGAGTGGTCAAGATGTAATTATTGGTCTTCGTCCAGGTAAGTCTTGGGATAAAGCCGTAAATGACGGATTTGATGTCTATTCAGTTCGTGAAGCAGCAGCGAAAGCAGATCTAATCATGATCCTTCTTCCAGATGAGCTTCAACCGACTGTTTACAAAAATGAAATTGAGCCTGAGTTAACTGAAGGAAAAATCTTAGCATTTGCTCACGGTTTCAACATCCATTTTAATCAAATTGTTCCACCTGCAAATGTTGATGTATTCTTAGCAGCACCAAAAGGGCCAGGTCACTTAGTTCGTCGTGTATTCCAAGAAGGTGGCGGTGTACCAGGACTAATTGCTGTATACCAAGACGCTACAGGGAATGCAAAAGATATTGCTCTAGCTTATGCTAAGCAAATTGGATCTGCACGTGCAGGAGTATTAGAAACAACATTCCAAGAAGAGACAGAAACAGATTTGTTCGGTGAGCAAGCAGTTCTGTGTGGTGGTGCATCTGCACTAGTTAAAGCAGGATTTGAAACACTAGTTGAAGCAGGTTACCAACCAGAGGTCGCTTACTTTGAATGTTTACATGAATTAAAATTAATCGTTGATTTAATGTACGAAGGTGGACTTGAAACAATGCGTTATTCAATCTCTGATACAGCACAGTGGGGAGATTATGTAGCTGGTCCACAAATTGTTACAGAGGATACGAAGAAAGCAATGAAAAAGGTTCTTACAGATATTCAAACAGGTAAATTTGCAAAAGGTTGGATTTTAGAAAACCAAGCAAATCGTCCAGAATTCACTGCTATCACAAGAGCTGAAAGCCAACACCCAATCGAAGTAGTTGGTCGCCAATTACGCGAAATGATGCCATTTGTAAAAGCAAAGTCTAACATCTAAGGAGTGGGCGGTAGTGCGAAAAATTAATGTTTTCGATACGACGCTTCGTGACGGAGAACAATCTGCCGGGGTTAACTTAAACTTTCAAGAAAAAGTAGAAATTGCTAAACAACTTGAAAGACTTGGAGTAGATATTATAGAGGCTGGCTTTCCAGCCTCCTCACAAGGTGATTTTGCTTCTGTTCAAGCGATTGCACGTACTGTAAAGGGGAGCTCTGTTACAGGACTTGCGAGATCAATTGAACGTGATATTGATACAGCTTGGGAAGCTCTTAAAGATAGTGCTGAGCCAAGGATTCATACGTTTATTGCAACCTCACCGATTCATATGCAGTATAAGTTGCGTATGACTCCTGAGCAGGTCATCGAGCATGCTGTAGCCTCGGTGAAATTTGCAGCAGCTAAATTTCCACATGTTCAGTGGTCTGCAGAGGATGCGAGTCGAACAGAATTGCCATTTCTAGCTAAAATTATTCGTGCTGTAATTGATGCTGGAGCAACGGTCATTAATTTACCTGACACTGTTGGTTATACAACACCTTATGAAATTGGCGAAATGTTTCAATACGTTACGAAAAATGTTCAGAATATTGACAAAGCAATCCTTTCTACTCATAACCATGATGATCTTGGGATGGCAGTAGCTAACTCTCTTGCGGCAATCCAAAACGGTGCTGGTCAAGTTGAGTGTACCCTTAATGGAATTGGAGAACGAGCTGGAAATGCTTCATTAGAAGAAATTGCAGTAGCTCTTCAAATACGTCAAGACCATTACCAAGCAAAAACGGGATTAACCTTGAATGAGATTAAGAGAACGAGTGCTCTTGTAAGTAAGTTAACAGGCATGGTCGTTCCTAATAATAAAGCAGTTGTTGGAGCAAATGCATTTGCCCACGAATCTGGCATACATCAGGATGGGGTTCTGAAAAACAAAGAAACCTATGAAATTATTACACCAGAACTTGTTGGTGTTTCGTCTAACCGGATGGTACTAGGGAAGCATTCTGGTCGCCATATGTTTAAAGAAAAGCTGACAGAACTCGGGTTTACAGGTACAGATGAACAATTACAAACGATCTTCGTTGCATTTAAGGAGCTTGCAGATAAGAAAAAAGATATTACTGAGGATGATTTATTTTCTCTTATGACAGAGGCTTCTGTTGGTGTCGCTGTACCTCACTATGAGTTAGAAACGCTTCAGGTAAATTACGGCACAACCAATATTCCAACAGCCACAATTACGATGAAGAATCCTAATGGTGAAACGATTCAAGAGGCGGCAACTGGCTCTGGTAGTGTTGAAGCAATTTACAATACGTTAGAGAGAGTCATCGATGCACCAATTATCTTAACTGATTATCGAATTCAATCTGTATCAGGTGGCCGAGATGCGCTTGCAGAGGTGTATGTCACCGTTAAATATGAGGAGCTTGAAACATCGGGTCGTGGAACAGCGAACGATGTGCTCGAGGCATCTGCAAAAGCTTATATAAATGCAGTGAATCGAACGATTGATCGAAAAAATTATCAAGAGCAACAATTAAATGTAATAAATAACGTGTAAGGGAGGAATAACGATGAAAAAGCGTATTGCCATTCTTCCTGGTGACGGAATTGGTCCTGAAGTCTGTGAGGCTGCAACTCGTGTGTTAAAGGAAATTGAGGCTTTATATCAGCATGAATTCGAATTAATTTATGGCGATATCGGCGGAATATCCATTGATAAAAACGGCACCCCTCTTCCTCAGGAAACTCTATCAGCCTGTCGTCAGAGTGATGCAGTTCTTCTTGGAGCTGTTGGCGGACCGAAATGGGATCAACTTCCTGGGGATCAACGACCTGAAAAAGGATTACTTGGGTTAAGAAAAGAACTACAGTTATTTGCCAATCTACGTCCAGTCACAATTTATGATGCTTTAGCAGATTCTTCCCCACTAAAGGATGAAATCATTCAAGGTGTTGAATTGTTAATTGTACGTGAATTAACAGGTGGTCTTTATTTTGGTGAACCTCGTGAACGAAAGATAGTTGATGGCGAAGAGATTGCTATCGATACATTACAATATTCTCGTTTTGAAATCGAGCGTATTGTCAGAAAGGCGTTTCAATTAGCAGGTGAACGTCGTGGCCATTTGACATCAGTCGATAAGGCAAATGTACTTGAATCAAGCCGCTTGTGGCGTGAGGTTGTTGAAGAAGTTGCAAAGGATTTTCCTAATGTAGACTATTCACATATGTTAGTTGATAATGCAGCGATGCAACTAGTTCGAAATCCTAGACAATTTGACGTCATCGTTACGGAGAATATGTTTGGAGATATCCTTAGTGATGAAGCCTCAATGATTACAGGTTCTTTAGGAATGCTTCCTTCGTCTAGTTTAAGTGAGGATGGCCCTGGTCTATTTGAACCGATCCACGGATCTGCACCAGATATTGCAGGAAAAGGCTTAGCCAATCCGTTAGCTACTCTTTCATCTGTTGCAATGATGCTGGCGTATTCATTTGACCTGTATGATGAAGCAACCTCTCTCCAAGATGCGATTAACGAGGTCTTGAATAAAGGCTACCGTACGGCTGATTTAACGAATGACTCTAATACTCTATCAACGATACAAATGACTGATAAAGTAATCGAAGCATTACAAAATAATAAACAAAATGCTAGTTAAAAAGTAGAAAGGTGTCTCGAAAAGGTTATCCTTTTTCGAGCACCTTTCCTTCTAACTTAAACTAAAAAAAGAAAAAGGGGGAATCATAAGTGGCTAAAACGATCATTGAAAAGATCTGGGAAAAGCACGAGGTTATGGCGGAAGAGGGGAAGCCAAGTCTACTCTATATTGATCTTCATTTAGTACACGAAGTAACATCCCCACAAGCCTTTGATGGACTTCGTCTAGCAAATCGGAAAGTCCGTAGACCTGATTTGACATTTGCAACAATGGATCATAATGTTCCGACAGTGGATCGCTACAATATTACCGATCAAATTTCACGTGTTCAAATTGAAACGCTAGCAAAGAACTGTAAGGAGTTTGGTGTTGAATTAGCAGACTTAGAGCATCCTGAGAATGGTATTGTTCATGTTATCGGTCCTGAGCTTGGTTTAACACAGCCTGGAAAAACAATTGTTTGTGGAGACAGTCACACGTCAACTCACGGGGCGTTTGGTGCATTAGCTTTTGGTATAGGGACTAGTGAGGTAGAGCATGTACTAGCAACGCAAACATTATGGCAATCAAAACCACAAACACTTGAGATCCGAGTAACTGGGGAATTGAACCCTTTACTTTCTGCCAAAGATATTATCTTAGCGATCATAGGTAAATTCGGTGTGAACGTTGGAAACGGATCTGTTGTTGAATTCACAGGTGAGGCGATTCGTGGATTGACGATGGAAGAAAGAATGACCATTTGTAATATGTCAATTGAAGCAGGTGCAAAAGCAGGACTAATCAGCCCTGATCAAGTGACGTTTGATTACTTGGAAGGTCGTGCTAATGTTCCAAAAGGGGAAGCATATGCATCCATTGTAGAGGAATGGAAGGCACTTGCTAGTGACCAAGGTGCAAGCTATGACCGTGTTGTAACAATTGACGCATCTGAAATTGAGCCGATGGTTACTTGGGGAACTAATCCATCGCAAGGGATTGGTGTTTCTCAAACTGTACCATATCCTGAAGATGGAGAAAACGAAACAGATAAACGTGCGATTAAGCAAGCTCTTGAATATATGAATCTAGAATCTGGCACACCAATCAAAGACATCGAGATTCAACATGTGTTTATTGGATCCTGTACAAATTCTAGACTTAGCGATCTGAGAGCAGCCGCGAAAATTATAGAAGGAAAACAAGTGGCAAGCCATGTAAGTGCAATCGTTGTACCTGGTTCCCAAAAGGTAAAGAAAATGGCTGAAGCAGAAGGTTTAGATAAAATTTTCGAGGAAGCTGGTTTCGAATGGCGTCATTCTGGTTGCAGTGCCTGCTTAGGAATGAATCCTGATATTGTGCCTGAAGGTGATCGATGTGCATCGACGTCCAATCGGAATTTTGAGGGACGTCAAGGTAAGGGAGCAAGAACACATCTTGTTAGTCCTGAAATGGCGGCTGCTGCAGCGATAGCTGGACATTTTGTTGACATACGTGAGTGGAAGAAAGAGAAAGTAGTTAACTAAGGAGGGAAAAGGATGGAACCAATTGTTAATCATACAGGAATTGTCGCAACAATGGACCGCGTGAATGTGGATACAGATCAAATCATTCCAAAACAATTTTTGAAAAGGGTTGAACGAACAGGTTTTGGTCAGTTTTTATTTTTCGACTGGCGTTTCCTTGCAAATGGGGAGCCTGATCCTAACTTTGAACTAAATCAACCTCATACAAAAGGAGCAAGTATTCTAGTAGCGGGTCATAACTTCGGTTGTGGTTCATCACGTGAGCATGCACCTTGGGCTCTATCTGATTTCGGTTTTCGTGTTATCATTGCACCGAGCTTTGCCGATATTTTTTATAATAACTGTGTGAAAAACGGTATGCTTCCAATTAGTTTAGAAGAAGAAAAGGTTTCTCTACTTCTTCAAAAGGGTGCCAACTCACAATTAGAATTATCAGTTAACCTAAAAGAGCAAAAAGTTTCAGGAGAGGGATTCGAAGCTAGTTTCGCTATTGACCCTTATTGGAAAGAAATGCTTCTAAATGGCTGGGATGAAATTGGACTTACCCTTAATTACGATGCGGAAATAACTGCATATGAAGCAAAAAGATAAGAATGTAGCAAATAGGTGTCCATAGGTGTTTCACCTTTATGGACCCTTTTTAACATAAATAATGTAAACGTTTTAACAAAAATGCATGTAAATATCCCTGATGGATTTGTTATCTTAAGTTGAAACTGATAAACTTAATGGAATATGATGAGGTGATCCATCAAAACTCATAAAGAGTGGAGCGGTTCCATCGTGGATAAGCGAATACATAAGAAGGATAAAAATATTATACTATACCCAGGCCTTGTGAAGCGACTAATTGAAAAAGGCATGGATGCACTAAAAGTCAAGGACGGGGAGGCTGCTTATCAATTTTTCTTACATGCCGAGGAGCATGAACCAGAGCATCCACAAGTGCTCTTTGGTAAAATGTTAAGCCTAGTTGAGCTTGGTAGACTTGAAGAAGCTGTTGGTTATACAAATGATCTACTTCGTGAGGGAATTGGCGACTACTATGATAACTTGCAAGTACATATTTCTTTACTCGTCCAGTTAGGTAAATACCAAGAAGTTGTTGATATTTTAGATGCGGTACTGTCGGAAAATCGTTTTCCGGCCCAATACGCAGAGTCGTTCTATCAACTTCTTCATTTCAGTAGACAAATGGTAGGCGATCAAGAATGGCCGGGACAAATCGAGCCAGAGACGATCCCGTTACAGGAAGATATAGTACATATGTTAGAATCAACATCCGTAGAATTGCAGTCGACTGCGTTAACCCTATTGAAGGATTCTTCCCATCCTGAAGCCATTACATTACTTATTCAATATGTTGAAGGGAAAAACCGTGATTATGCGTTGCAGAGTTTAGCTCTTCAAGCGCTACACGACAAGGACTGTAGTCAGGAAATACATATTAAAAAGGGTAGTTATGAAGGAATGGTTCGCCCTTCTGAGATTGATAATGAACGACACGAGTCATTTGGAAGACGAATTGAAGAAGCATTAGAAGCGAGATTGGAACAGGAAGATCCTCTTCTATTTGAAATGGCGAAGCATCTTTCCTGGTCACATATGCTCTCAATCTATCCATTTCTACCTGAACCGGCTGATGAAGAATTTTGGTCATCTGTTTTCTATTGCTGTGCTGCGGAAAGAATGGGGATTGACAATCCTATTGAGACTGAGACAAACCTCGTTCAGCAGAATCATATTTATGAAAAATGTAATGAGGTTAAGGAAATCGAAGCGATTGTCTATCAACGTCAAGGTAGAAATTCAACTGATAAATAGTATTATTTGAATTGGTCGCACGTTATGGTATACTAGAGTGGTTGTCAATGATCATAGAAGAAATCTATTGTTCGGAAACGAAGAAGATGTATATAGTTGGAGGGAACGAAATGACTGCAAAATGGGAAAAATTAGAAGGAAATGAAGGAGTCCTAACAGTTGAAGTAGAAGCTGAAAAGGTTAACGAGGCTCTTGACCAAGCATTTAAAAAGGTTGTTAAGAAAGTAAACGTACCAGGATTCCGTAAAGGAAAGGTACCACGTTCAATGTTCGAAAAGCAATTTGGTGTAGAATCGCTATATCAAGACGCACTTGATATTTTGCTACCTGAAGCTTATGCTGCTGCTATTAATGAGACAGAGATTGAGCCAGTTGATCGCCCTGACATTGATATTGAAACAATGGAAAAGGGAAGCAATCTTATCTTCACTGCGAAAGTAGTTGTAAAGCCTGAAGTACAATTAGGTGAATACAAAGGTCTAGAAGTTGAAGAAACAGATACAACTGTAACAGACGAAGATGTAGATGCTGAACTTAAAACACTTCAAGAACGTCAAGCAGAGCTTGTTGTACTTGAAGAAGGCTCAATTGAAATTGGCGATACAGCTGTGTTTGATTTTGAAGGATTCGTTGATGGGGAAGCATTTGAAGGTGGACAAGCTGATAACTATTCACTAGAAATCGGTTCTGGTCAATTCATCCCTGGTTTTGAAGAGCAATTAGTTGGTCTTAAAGCAGGAGAAGAAAAAGACGTAGAAGTTACTTTCCCTGAAGAGTATCATGCAGAGAATTTAGCAGGAAAAGCTGCTACATTCAAAGTGAAAGTACACGATATTAAGCGTAAAGAGCTACCTGTACTAGATGATGAGTTTGCTAAGGACGTTAATGAAGAAGTTGAAACTCTTGATGAGTTAAAAGCTTCATTAAAAGAAAAGCTTCAAAAGGATAAGGAACACCAAGCTGAACATCAAGTTCGCGATACACTTGTTGAAAAAGCTAGTGAAAATGCAACGATCGATCTTCCAGAAGCAATGGTAAATACAGAAGTGGATCGTATGCTTCAAGAATTTGAGCAACGTCTTCAAGCTCAAGGTATGAATCTTGATATGTATTTCCAATTCTCTGGTCAAGATGAAGAAGCAATGAGAGAGCAGTTCAAAACAGACGGCGAGAAGCGTGTTCGTGTAAACCTAACACTAGAAGCTATTGCTAACGCTGAGAACTTAGAAGCATCTGATGAAGATGTTGATAAGGAAATTGAAAAGATGGCTGAAATGTATCAACGTCCTGTTGATGAAATCAAGAATATCTTTGCAGCACAAGGTGGACTTGATGGAATTAAAGGTGACTTGAAAATTCAAAAAGCTGTTGAATTCCTTGTAGAAAACAGCAAAAAAGCGTAATAAAACAAGTTTGATTTGAATAATCTATTTAAACAAGGCGCGAACGTGTTCGTGCCTTGTTTTTCAATCATTTCACTTATGAACGTATCGGTCGTGATGTATGAGGTGCGTCATATTTGTGAAAGCTATAAGAAAGAAATGGACACAACCTAACTGATCATCTCGTTTAAAGACGTAATTTTCAAAAGAAAAAGGGTTTTTCTATACGAATATTGAATGTATAATCAATCCATACATAATATGAAATAAATAAATGGTTCCTCCGTGTACATATGAAAGAGGAATAATAATGATTAGGATATAATAAGGAGGCTTAGTGAATTTGTTGGGCTTCTTGTTTTGCAATAAGTGTTTTGTTTAGTGCAGAGCAGGGGTATTGTGTTACAATGTGCAAACATAAGGTGATTACTTAGGGCGTCGTGTCCATTTTTTAGATAAGCCTTCATTAAGACAAAGAATGCTTGAGGATGGTACAATATTTACTGAGGGGTGATTACATGTTTAAGTTTAATGAGGAAAAGGGACAGTTGAAATGTTCTTTCTGTGGAAAAACACAAGACCAAGTCCGGAAGCTTGTTGCTGGTCCTGGTGTTTATATATGTGATGAGTGTATCGAGTTATGTACGGAGATTGTAGAAGAGGAATTAGGAACGGAAGAAGAAGTTGAGTTTCAAGAGGTTCCTAAGCCTAACGAGATTCGTCAAATTCTAAACGATTACGTAATTGGACAGGATCGTGCGAAGAAATCACTTTCTGTTGCCGTTTATAATCATTATAAGCGTATCAATTCAATGAATCGTTCAGATGAGGTTGAGCTTGCAAAGAGTAATATTTGTATGATTGGACCAACTGGTAGCGGGAAGACATTACTAGCTCAAACCTTAGCTAGAATTCTTAATGTACCATTTGCGATTGCTGATGCAACATCGTTAACAGAAGCTGGGTATGTTGGGGAAGATGTTGAGAACATCTTGTTAAAATTAATCCAAGCAGCAGATTATGATGTTGAGAAGGCTGAAAAAGGAATTATCTATATTGATGAGATTGATAAGGTTGCACGTAAATCAGAGAATCCATCAATTACACGTGACGTTTCAGGTGAAGGCGTGCAGCAAGCCTTGCTTAAGATTCTGGAAGGTACAACAGCAAGTGTCCCTCCTCAAGGTGGTCGTAAGCACCCACATCAAGAGTTCATTCAAATTGATACAACAAATGTCCTATTCATTTGTGGTGGTGCTTTTGATGGAGTAGAGCAAATCATTAAACGTCGTCTAGGTAAAAAAGTCATTGGTTTCGGATCAGATGTGAAGCAAGATGATTTAAAGCCAGGTGAATACTTAGCAAAAGTTCTACCTGAAGATTTATTACGTTTTGGTTTAATTCCTGAATTTATCGGACGTTTACCGGTAATTTCAAGTTTAGAACCATTAGATGTTGATACTCTTGTGGAAATTCTAACAAAGCCAAAAAATGCTCTAGTTAAGCAATATAAGAAATTATTAGAGCTTGACGATGTCGAACTTGAATTTACTGAACAAGCTCTCCGCGAAATTGCAAAAGAAGCGATCGAGCGAAAAACAGGTGCACGTGGGTTGCGTTCAATCATCGAGACACTTATGCTTGATGTGATGTTCGATTTACCTTCACGTGAGGATATTGTAAAATGCATTATTCACGATAAGTGCGTAACTGAAAATGCAGATCCTACCTTATTAACAGACGATGGAAAAGAAATTACTCTGTCTAAATCTGAACCAAAAGAGAGTGCATAATATGAGAAGATGTCCAGGGGTAATGACCTTTAGGACATCTTCTTTTCTTATATCCAATCATTCACAGAAGTTTCTTTGATTAGTGTTGTTTTTCCCGGTCATACTAAAATAAACAACGATACTTCTGGGAGGTTTCTTATGAATTGGACAGGAATTGCTTTGGTGATTCAATTGTTTTTTGGTATCATCATTGGCGTGTATTTTTGGAATTTATTAAAAAGCCAACGTAATCAAAAGGTTTCTATTGACCGGGAATCACGGAAAGAGATGGAGCAACTACGTAAAATGCGCTCAGTGTCTTTAAGTGAACCATTGGCAGAGAAAGTACGTCCTGTGACATTTGACGACATCGTTGGCCAAGAAGAAGGAATTCGCTCTTTAAGAGCTGCACTATGTGGTCCAAATCCTCAACATGTGATCATTTATGGACCACCTGGTGTTGGTAAGACAGCGGCTGCTCGTCTTGTTTTAGAAGAAGCGAAGAAAAATGCTCAGTCTCCGTTTTCACAAGAGGCAGTGTTTGTTGAATTAGATGGGACTACTGCACGCTTTGATGAGCGCGGAATTGCAGACCCACTCATTGGTTCTGTCCATGACCCAATCTACCAAGGGGCAGGAGCGATGGGACAAGCGGGTATACCTCAACCAAAGCATGGTGCAGTAACGAAAGCACACGGTGGGGTATTATTTATTGATGAAATTGGTGAGTTGCATTCAATTCAGTTGAATAAATTACTTAAGGTATTAGAAGATCGCAAAGTATTTTTGGAAAGTGCTTATTATAGTGAAGAGAATCAACAAATACCAAGACATATTCATGAGATCTTTCAAAAGGGTTTACCTGCAGATTTTAGAATGATTGGTGCAACAACAAGAAATCCTGATGAATTACCACCGGCGATTCGCTCACGTTGTCTCGAAGTATATTTTCGTGCATTAAAACCAGCAGAAATCATTTCAATTGCGAAAAAAGCCGCAGAAAAAATTAACTTTTCAACAGAAGAGGGAGCCTTAGAAAGAATTTCTCGTTATGCAACAAATGGTCGTGAGGCGGTTAATATTATTCAGATCTCTGCGGGGATTGCGAATGCTGATGGAAGAAACGAACTGACTATTGCGGATATTGAATGGGTCCTGCATGCAAGTCAATTAGCTCCTAGACCAGAAAGAGCGATTCATGATGATTCAACGATTGGTCTTGTTAATGGACTAGCTGTGTATGGTCCCAATTTAGGTGCCCTACTTGAAATTGAAGTAAATGTTCTAGAAAACGAAGGAAAGGGTACAGTAAATGTAACTGGGATTGCAGAGGAGGAGAGTACCGGAAACCAGGCACGTTCAATTAGAAGAAAAAGTATGGCGAAAGGTTCAGTTGAGAATGTCGTTACTGTTCTTCGGCGTATGGGAATTCCAACTCAAGACTTTGATATTCATGTCAACTTTCCTGGTGGAGGACCAGTTGATGGTCCATCTGCAGGTATAGCGATCGCAACAGGGATCTATTCGGCAATCCGGAAAGAAAAAGTAAAGAATACGGTTGCGATGACAGGTGAGCTAGGGATTCATGGTAAGGTAAAACCGATTGGTGGAGTTGTTGCGAAAGTTGAAGCGGCTAAGCTTGCTGGAGCAAAAGTTGTCATTATTCCAAAAGAGAATGAGCAAGCAATATTACAAAAGGTGACAGGAGTTGAAGTCATTTCTGTCGAACATTTAGATGAGGTTCTTGAGCTTGCGATTGAGCAAGAGCAGGAAGAGGAAGAGACGATTCCTGCTAGCAGTGAATTTAATCCAACGATTGCACCTGTGTAAGATTAGACAAAGGATTAGTGATAAGATAGAATTGAACAAGATCAAATCCAATAATAATCACCAACTCAACTGCCACTTGGTCTCAAACGATTAAAGGTGATTTAGTATGGGTTTGGAAATAGGATAGATGGAGGTGTTTGCGGATGGTCGAAAATAAACGACAAATTCCGCTTCTACCGTTACGCGGTTTACTCGTTTTCCCGTCAATGGTGTTGCATTTGGATGTAGGAAGACAAAAGTCCGTTCAAGCGATAGAAAAGGTCATGGAAGAGGACCAACAAATTTTATTAGCAACTCAGAAGGAAATTTCAATCGATGATCCGACAGAGGAAGAAATATATCGTGTAGGAACACTTGCAAAAGTGAAAAATCTTCTTAAATTACCGAATGGAACTGTTCGAATCCATGTAGAAGGTCTGAAGCGGGCACGCATTGAGAAATACTTAGAAATGGATGAGTATTTATATGTAGAAGCGGTTATTGAAGATGAAGAAGATGTATCGCCAACAACTGAGTTACAAGCTTTAATGAGAAATCTATTAACGATGTTTGAGCAGTATACGAAGGTTTCAAAAAAGGTTTCTGCTGAAACAGTAACGATCGTTAAGGATATTCAAGACCCAAGTAGATTTGCAGATGTTATTTCAGCAAATTTACCTCTAAAGTTAGCTCAAAAGCAAACATTACTTGAACTTACTTCGGTGGAAGACCGTTTGCTTCAGTTAATTGAGATCCTCAATAATGAACAAGAGGTCCTCGGTCTTGAGAAGAAGATTGGGCAGCGTGTTAAGAAATCAATGGAAAAAACACAGAAGGAATACTACCTGCGTGAACAATTAAAAGCAATCCAAAAAGAGCTTGGTGACAAAGAAGGGCGTTCTGGAGAGGTCTCAACACTTCGTGAAAAAATTGAAGAGTTGGACATGCCTGAAAATATTAAAGAAAAAGCCTTAAAGGAATTAGACCGTTTTGAGAAAATGCCAGCGAACTCCGCTGAAAGTTCGGTGTTAAGAACATACTTAGATTGGCTCATCCAATTACCATGGACGTTTGAAACTGAGGACCAATTAGATGTTATTCGTGCCGAAGAAATCTTAAATGAAGATCATCACGGACTAGAGAAGGTCAAAGAACGGGTATTAGAGTACTTAGCTGTTCAACAATTAACTCGTGAATTAAAAGGACCCATTCTCTGCTTAGCGGGCCCTCCGGGTGTTGGGAAAACATCGCTTGCGAAATCAATTGCTCGTTCATTGAATCGTAAATTCGTCCGCATTTCATTAGGTGGAGTTCGTGATGAAGCAGAAATTCGCGGACATCGCCGTACGTATGTAGGGGCAATGCCAGGAAGAGTCATCCAAGGAATGAAAAAGGCAGGTTCAATTAACCCTGTATTCCTTCTTGATGAAATCGACAAAATGGCTAATGATTTCAGAGGTGATCCATCTGCTGCTCTTCTCGAAGTGTTGGATCCTGAACAAAATAATACGTTTAGTGATCACTATATTGAAGAAGCGTACGATTTATCAAAGGTCATGTTTGTCACGACAGCGAATAATATTGGGACAATTCCAGGACCACTGCTAGATCGTATGGAAATTATCTCTATAGCCGGGTACACAGAAGTAGAGAAGATAGAAATTGCGAAGGATTACTTACTTCCTAAGCAGATGAAAGACCATGGTTTAACTAAAGGAATGCTTCAAGTTAAGGATGAAGCGATTCAAAAGGTCGTTCGCTATTATACGAGAGAAGCCGGGGTACGTAGTTTAGAAAGACAAATGGCGACGTTATGCCGGAAAACAGCTAAACGCATTGTCTCTCAAGAAAAGAAGCGTGTCGTTTTAACTGCAAAGACAGTAGAAGACCTTCTAGGAAAGCCAAGATTCCGCTACGGGATGGCAGAGGAAGAGGATCAGGTAGGGGCAGTAACAGGACTTGCTTATACTTCGGCTGGTGGAGATACTCTCTCTATTGAAGTTTCTGTTGCACCTGGTAAAGGGAAGCTGACACTTACAGGGCAACTCGGTGATGTCATGAAAGAATCAGCTCAGGCTGCATTCAGTTATATTCGCTCTCGTTCTGGGGATCTCAATATTGATCCAAACTTTAACGAGAAGAATGACATTCATATTCATGTTCCTGAAGGAGCCACGCCAAAGGATGGACCGTCTGCGGGCATTACAATGGCAACTGCCCTTGTTTCGGCGTTAACTGGTCGAAAAGTTAAGAAAGAAGTAGGAATGACAGGCGAGATGACTTTGAGAGGGCGCGTACTTCCTATCGGAGGTTTAAAAGAAAAATCAATGAGTGCTCATAGAGCTGGACTTCGAACAATCATTATTCCAAAAGACAATGAAAAGGATTTAGAGGATGTACCAGACTCTGTTAGAAGTGACTTGACCTACATTCTTGTTTCCCATTTAGATGAAGTTCTTGAGCATGCGTTAGGAGAAATGGAATGAAAGTAACAAAGGTTGACTTGGCCCATGTGGCTGTAAAGAGGGAACAATACCCTAAAACAAGATATCCAGAGATCGCCTTATCGGGTCGTTCAAATGTAGGGAAATCATCGTTTATTAATAAGATGATTAACCGCAAAGGATTAGCACGTACATCACAACGTCCCGGCAAAACGCAAACATTAAACTTCTACGAAATAAATGAGCAACTTTATTTCGTAGATGTTCCTGGTTATGGGTTCGCTCGTGCTCCTAAACCAGAAAGAGAAGCATGGGGAAGAATGATCGAAAATTATCTAGAGGATCGAGAAGTATTAAAGGCTGTCGTTCAGCTAGTCGATCTTAGACATGCCCCTTCTGCGGACGATAAGATGATGTATAAGTGGCTCAAGCACTTTGAGATCCCAGTTATTTTAGTCGCTACGAAGTGTGATAAAATCCCAAAAGGGAAGTGGCAAAAGCATCTTAAAATCATTGAAAAAGACTTAGAAAAGGTAGAGTCAGATCCGCTTCTATTATTCTCTTCCGAAACGGCTCAAGGAAAAGAGCAAGTATGGAAGACGATTCAATATTATATTCAAAATAAAAAAGAGACTGTGACAACTGAGTTTGAAACGACTGAAAATCCAGAATAAAGATTGATTGATAGTGGGTTTCGGACACGGCTCAAGTCTATAGTAAAAACGTCTTTGAGAATTGATTCTCAAAGACGTTTTTAATTTAGGCATTCGTTTCTAAGCGATTGTCTTCTTATTTAATACAGAAAATTATTTTTTCTTCACCAATAGATAGAAACCAATAACAATTAAAATAACAGGCCAAAGCGAGCTTGCAAATGAAAAGATATCTTGTAATGACAAAAAGGCAACTAATGAAAGACATATAAAAATGAGTCCAGGGACCAGTCCGTCCTTTTTTGTTTTTAAATAAGATAATAAAAAGGAAACGCCGATAATAAGACAGTAAGCTCCCCAATGAGAGGGCCACCAGTGAAACTGATCTACACTATGGAAATGAATGGCTAAACCAGTTAGTAATGCTCCAGGGAATAGAAAGGAATATTCCTTTCCACGATATGCCTGTATTAGAAAAGCGATTCCGAACACTAGTAATAATGTTGGCCATGTTAAGTAGCGATTAAGCATTGGGAAAGAAAATTGCTGAAGAAGATAGTAGCAGCCCACCCCGAGTAAAAGGCTCCCTAAAAACAATCTTTGTTGCATCCTATCACTCCTATGTATATCAAGTTATTCTCATACATTGCCAACCATTGGTTAGAATATAGATAGCAGGAAGCAAACCATTTGCTATCCAATATTAGAAACATTATCATCATAGCATAGGCTTCATCATCTGTTCACAAATTTTTTTTGAGCTTTAGATTAGACATGTTATAATGTAGACGTGTTATTATAATATAGTCTGTTACTTACAAACGTGAAATGACAAATATAGATAAAAAATGATGTTATTTGTATGGAAAAGATTTAGGGGGTGAACGTCAGGATGCATATTCTTGTTGTTGGGTTCAATTATAAAACGGCTCCTGTCGAAATGAGAGAGAAGTTCGCATTTCAAGAATCAGAGCTTCCAGAGGCGTTGTCTCAATTACGGAAAATGAAAAGCATTTTAGAATGTACGATTGTTTCGACATGTAACCGTACGGAAGTCTATGTTGTGGCAGACCAATTGCATACAGGTCGCCATTACACAAAGACATTTTTAGCAGATTGGTTTGATTTATCGAAGGAAGCATTTCTTCCTTATTTAGATATCCGTGAAAATGAACATGCTATTGAGCATCTATTTCGTGTGTCCTGTGGACTCGACTCAATGATCTTGGGTGAAACTCAAATCTTGGGTCAAGTGAAAACAAGTTTCCTATTAGCACAGGAACAACAAGCGACTGGTACAATTTTTAACCAGTTATTTAAGCAAGCAATCACATTAGGAAAGAGAGCACATACTGAGACGGAGATCGGCGAGCATGCCGTTTCAGTTAGTTATGCAGCTGTAGAGCTTGGAAAGAATATTTTTGGCAATTTCGCTGGGAAGCATGTCGTTATTTTAGGTGCAGGGAAAATGAGTGAGCTTACTGCGAAACATTTGCATGCAAATGGTGCGAATAAGATTACAGTCATTAATCGTACGGAAGCGAAAGCGGCAGAGCTTGCTCAACAATTTCTAGGTCAAGCTAGACCATTCGAACAATTACAACAGACATTAGCAGAAGCGGATATTTTGATTAGCTCGACTGGTGCAAGACAATTTGTTGTAACGAAAGAAATGCTTGCAGGTTCTTTAAAGAAACGTAAAGGCAATCCATTGTTTATGGTTGATATTGCGGTTCCACGTGATTTAGATCCGGCTCTTGCAGACTTTGACGATGTCTATCTCTATGATATTGATGATTTACAAAATATCGTTGAAGCCAACTTGGCTGAGCGCCGACAAGAAGCAGAGAAGATTGAATTAATGGTTGAAGTGGAAATTGAAGAGTTCAAACAATGGTTAAATACACTTGGTGTTGTCCCTTTAATTACAGCATTAAGAACAAAAGCATTGGGTGTTCAGGCTGAAACGATGGAAAGTATAGAACGTAAGATGCCTAACTTAACTGAACGGGAAAAGAAGGTATTAAACAAGCATACAAAAAGTATCGTGAACCAGCTTTTACGTGACCCAATTACAAGAGTCAAGGAATTAGCCGGAGAAGAGGATGCTGAGCAAGCATTAGCATTGTTCACTAAAATCTTTGCTTTGGAAAATGAACTTGCCTTACACGAAGAAGATGAAAGAATAGTAGAAGCGGAGAAGCAATGGGAGTCAAACAAGCAAGAATATGTATCTGTAGCAAGACAACGTAAAGCTGTTGTCCGTTCTTAAGAAAGAAGGACTTAACATGAATTGGATTTATCCTATTACGATTGTGCTATATAGCTTTAGTGTATTTGGGTACTTTATTGATTTCTTACAAAACAACCGGAAGGTCAATCGGATTGCCTTCTGGTTGCTTTCTATTGTCTGGGTCCTTCAAACGGTTTTCTTTATTTTTCGTGCACTCGAACTAAATCGGGTTCCGTTACTGACGCCCTTTGAAGGTTTATTTTTTTACGCTTGGATTATTGTAACGATATCTTTGGCGATCAACTGGTATTTCAGAGTAGATTTTCTTGTTTTCTTTACGAATGTCATTGGCTTTAGTATGATGACATTTAGTCTATTCACACCGGATGGTGATGTACCAAAATCGTTATCCAATTTATTAGCTTCAGAACTCCTCGTTATTCATATTTCGATGATCTTATTATCCTATGCAGCTTTTACTGTTGCCTTTGCTTGTCAGCTCTTATATGTTCTACAGCATCAAATGCTTAAAAAGAAGATATGGGGCAAGCGTTTAGGACGCTTCGGGGCATTATCGAAATTAGATGGCATTTCATTCATAGCTGTCATCATCGCATGGCCACTATTATTAATTGGACTTATTCTAGGTTTTGTCTGGGCCTATAGTCAACTAGGAGAAATTATTCTTCTTGATACAAAAGTAATTAGTTCTTTGTTAGTACTTGCCGTATATGGTGTTTATTTATATCAACGTGTGGTCAAATTGATAAGAGGATATAATATGGCATTATTAGCGATTGCTGGATTTTTAATTTTATTAATTAATTACTTTTTATCGGGACAATATTCAACGTTTCATATATGGTACTAACATAAAGGAAATTGGAGGAACAGCATGCGAAAAATAGTCATTGGTTCTAGAAAAAGCAACCTAGCATTAACTCAGACCGACTGGGTGATTGATCAATTATCAAAATTGAATCTCCCTTATGAATTTGAAGTAAAGAAAATTGTTACTAAAGGTGACAGAATTCTCGATGTGACCTTGTCCAAAGTTGGTGGAAAAGGATTATTCGTTAAAGAGATTGAACAGGCACTTGAGGATAAGGAAATTGATTTAGCCGTACATAGCATGAAAGATGTTCCGTCAGTATTACAAGATAAATTTACTTTAGCTGCAATTACTGAACGTGAAGATCCACGTGATGCTTTTATTTCTAATAATGACATCCCACTTGCTGATCTTCCTGCTGGATCGATTGTAGGAACAAGTAGTTTACGACGTTCCGCTCAAATTCTAGCTGCACGCCCAGATCTTGAGGTCAAGTGGATTCGAGGGAATGTTGAAACAAGACTTCGTAAGCTGAAGGAAGAAAATTTCGATGCGATTATTTTGGCTGTTGCAGGTATAAAGCGTTTAGGCTTCCCAGACGATCTTATTACAGAATATTTAGACCCAGAATTATGTGTCCCAGCTGTAGGACAGGGGGCTCTTGGGCTTGAATGTCGTGCGGATGATCAGGATTTAATTAATCTACTTAAGCATATTCAAGATGACCATACTGCACGTACGGTTACTGCTGAACGTACCTTCTTGCATAAGATGGAAGGCGGATGCCAAGTTCCTATTGCAGGCTATGCGGTAACAGAAGGCGATCAAATCTCTTTGACAGCGTTAGTTGGATCACCAGATGGCAAGGTACTAATAAAGGAAACAATCGTAGGAGTAGATCCAGTCGAGGTCGGGTTGGCAGCGGCACAGAAATTATTAGAGCAAGGGGCTAAGGAAATTCTTGATAAAGTAAAGAAAGAACTTGATCAAGGATGAGCAAAGGCCCTTTAGCTGGTCAAACGATTCTCGTGACACGAGCAAAGGAGCAAGCACAAAGTTTATCAACTCTGATAAGGAAGTATGGCGGAACACCACTAGAGGTTCCGCTTATTGCCTTTAAACGCCCTTCTAATTTAGAGCATATTGAACAAGTGAAATCAGAACTATCGAAATATCAATGGCTGATTTTTACAAGTGCTAACGGAGTTCGCTTCTTTTTCGAGAATAACCGACCATTTAATAATCGTAGTAGATCAGGAGTGAAAATTGCTGTTGTAGGCAAAAAGACAGAGCAGATGCTTCAACAATTTGAAATCACTGCAGATTTAATACCTGCTGATTATGTAGCTGAAGGGCTAGTTGCTGCCCTTTCAGGGAAAGTTAAAAAAGGTGATCATATCGTTGTTGCAAGAGGTAATCTTGGCAGACCCCTCCTCATTGATGAGCTACGTCAATTAGGTACCTATGTTGAGGATCTAACCGTTTATGAGACGTATTGGCCCAAAGTGAATAGTACATTTAGCGATATCATTAGGCAGAAGCCATCCTATATTACGTTTACAAGCTCATCTACGATTAAGCATTTTGTCAAAGCTCTTGAACAAGTAAATGTTGATATTGCTACGATTGAAAGTAAGATTGTTTGTATTGGTCCTGTTGCAAGAAAAACAGCGATTGAAGCCGGTTTGAAGGTTGAAATAATGCCATCGACATACACAATTGAAGAAATGATTCATGCTATAATCGCTCATTCTAAGGAGGATATATTCTAATGAATACCACATTTACTCGTCACCGTCGTTTAAGAAGAAATGCAGGCATTCGAAATATGGTAAAAGAAACTCGCTTACATAAAACAGATTTGATTTATCCACTTTTTGCTGTTGAAGGATCAAATATAAAAAATGAAATACCATCAATGCCAAATGTTTTTCAGTGGTCGTTAGATTTAATTGACAAGGAAGTGCAGGAGGCGGTTGACTTAGGAATTACTGCAATTATTGTTTTTGGTGTTCCTCATCCGAGTACAAAGGATGACCAAGGATCAACGGCTTATCATAATCATGGAATTGTACAGCAAGCCATTCGACAAATCAAAAGAAACCACCCTGAGTTAATTGTTATTGCCGATACATGTTTGTGCCAGTTCACTGATCATGGGCACTGTGGTGTGATTGAGGATGGACAAATTCTCAATGATCCATCTCTGAAGCTGCTAGCAAAAACTGCCGTTTCACAAGCAGAGGCAGGTGCAGATATTATCGCTCCTTCAAATATGATGGATGGGTTTGTTTCTGCGATTCGAGCAGGCCTTGATGAGGCTGGCTATGAGGATATACCAATCATGTCCTATGCCGTTAAATACTCTTCTGCTTTCTATGGTCCATTCCGTGATGCAGCAAACAGCTCACCAAAATTCGGTGACCGAAAAACATACCAAATGGATCCTGCTAATCGTTTAGAAGCGTTAAGAGAAGCTCAATCGGATATTGAAGAAGGGGCAGATATGTTGATGGTGAAACCAGCCCTATCTTATTTAGATATTATTAGAGAAGTGAAGGACTTTTCTGGTGCCCCAGTTGTTGCTTACAATGTGAGTGGGGAATACTCGATGGTGAAGGCCGCAAGTCAGCAAGGCTGGATCAACGAGGAAGAGATTGTTCTTGAGCAACTGACGAGTATGAAGAGAGCTGGAGCTGACTTAATTTTAACGTATCATGCAAAAGACGTAGCGAAATGGCTACAGTCATAGGAGGGAGCAAATCGTGACAAATTTCGAACGTTCGAAAGAAGCATTCCAAGAAGCGAAGCCGTTGATGCCAGGTGGAGTTAATAGTCCTGTACGTGCCTTTAAATCGGTGAAGATGGATCCTATATTTATGGACCGTGGAGAAGGTGTCCATATTTTCGATATTGATGGAAATGAATATATTGATTATGTCTTGTCATGGGGACCTCTCATTTTAGGACATGCAGATCCACAGGTTGTTAACGCGTTAAAAGAAACCGCTGAAAAAGGGACCAGCTTTGGTGCTCCTAATCTGCTTGAAACGAAACTAGCAAAATTAGTCATTGACAGGGTCCCATCGATCGAAGTTGTTCGAATGGTTAACTCAGGAACTGAAGCAACGATGAGTGCTCTCCGACTAGCTAGAGGCTATACAGGAAGAAGTAAGATTTTGAAGTTTGAAGGTTGCTATCATGGTCATGGTGATTCTTTACTAATCAAAGCAGGTTCAGGTGTAGCGACATTAGGCCTGCCAGATAGTCCTGGAGTTCCAGAATCAATCGCTCAGAACACACTGACGGTTCCTTATAATGATATCGAGAGTGTTCGTCTTGCTTTCGAAAAATTCGGTGATGACCTTGCAGGGGTAATTGTTGAGCCAGTTGCTGGAAATATGGGAGTCGTTCCTCCTGAACCAGGTTTTCTAGAGGAATTAAGAAAAATTACTGAGGATTATGGAACATTACTTATCTTTGATGAAGTCATGACAGGATTCCGTGTAGGCTATCATTGTGCTCAAGGAACCTTTGGAGTGACACCAGACTTAACCTGTTTAGGAAAAGTCATCGGTGGTGGCTTACCAGTTGGTGCGTATGGTGGGAAACGCGAAATTATGGAGCAAATTGCACCAAGTGGACCAATCTATCAAGCAGGAACTCTTTCTGGTAATCCTCTTGCAATGTCTGCTGGGTATGAAACGTTGTCTCAGCTAACACCAGCCGACTATGATCGTTTTGAGCTACTAGCAGAACGTCTAGCTTCTGGTCTATCTGAGGCTGCTAAGAAGTATGGAATTCCTCACCATATCAATCGTGCTGGATCAATGGTCGGGTTTTTCTTTACAGGTGAGAAAGTAACCAATTTCGAAAAAGCATCAACATCCAATTTAGAGTATTTCACAGAGTACTTCCATGAGATGATTAAACAAGGTATTTCTCTACCGCCTTCTCAATATGAAGGAATGTTTTTATCGACTAAACATACAGAGGCCGATATTGATCGAACAATTGAGGCTGCTACTCATGCTTTTTCTACACTTAAATAAGAGAAATGAGGTTCTAATCGGTCATAAGCCGGTTAGGACTTTTTTGATTTGAGTTATTTTTGCTAGATAAACGCAATAATTATCCTAATCGTAAACAAATTGTCTCACTAAATTTCCCTTACCAAGCATAATCACTAGGAACTTGTCATAGAGTGGTATTGTACTGACTAGGAACGTTACAGAAGAGTAGATATGACTATGATGAGGAGGAATGAAAGTGTCACAAGAACATCCATCAAAGCTATCATTTTCAATTGAGGAATCGGTTTGGTTAAATAAAGGTCAAGAAGTAGAAGAAATCGTAGGGATGTCCCTTGAACCTGAAATTGTCATTGAGGAAAAAGACCTCCATGTCTATATTAGAGGTGGATTGCGATTATTAGGAGAGTATCGTTCAGCTAAGGTTGACGATTCTGTTGATGTCGGGCATTCCCTTGAACAGCAAGTATCTTTCAGGTCTGCGGGAGATGTGACTGTTTCGCCAAATGGCATTGGTGAAATTAAACATTTTTTTCCAATTGATGTTACCATTCCAAGTAGTCGAATTCAAAATCTAGATGATGTCTACGTTCAGGTTGAATCGTTTGATTATGATTTACCTGAGAAAAGTTGCATTCAATTAACTGCTGATATTGGTATTAGCGGAATGACATACCAACAGGAAGAAGAAGTGAAACCACGTGTGGATTTGGAAGAAGCTGTCCCGACAGCATTTACCTATGAAGCAAAAAGAGAAGCTGAAAGCGAAACGACTAGCCCAATTAATCCAAATAATGAACCAGTGAATGAAGCGGAGGGAGAACCTATTCCAAAAGATACGACACCATCGTTTGCTCCATCGCCTGTTTCTCGTTTTGAACGCAAGGAACAACCAAAAGAGGAACTTTATACACCATCAGCAGCACTAGCGGAAGAGCCTGCTGAGGAATCACCTTCTGCATCATTAGCACCAGAAGTAGAAGAAGTAAAGGAAGTTGAAGAACTAGAAGAGCTAGAGCCTGTAAACTATGAAGAAGACCTAGAAGAATTAGACGAGATAGACGAAATAGAAGAGCAAGAACCATTTGCTGCTGTTCGTCAAACAGAAACAAAAATTAACCTTGCTCCATTGAAGGAATTAGCTACTGTTTCTAATGAGCAAACAGAAGAGACTAAAGCTGGCAATGAGTCAGAACCCGTTACTCCTAGAGAAGAAAATGCCCTTTATTTAACGAAGATGCTATCAAAAGGTGAAGAGCGTTTCTCAAAGTGGAGAATGTGCATTATTCAAGAGAACGAAACGTTAGATATAATTGCAGAGCGATATGAAATTAGCACAAGTCAATTAATGCGTACAAATCGTCTTCAAGGCGAACAGGTTGAAGAAGGTCAAATTCTATACATTCCTGTTTCAGTCGAATCCTTATAAAGGAGTTATCGTATGGAATTGTTGGATTGTCTTAAGGAGCACTATCAGTGGGAAAATGTGAAGTTTGTTAATGAAACACTCATTGAAACAGAGAGTGGACACAAACGGCTGCACTATTGGTCTGATAAAATCCTTCTTGATTGGCATATTAAATGGCGTGATCACTGCAGTGACACGCCCTATGTCCTTATTGATCGAATGATCAGAAGCGGGGAGCAAAAGGCTGCGATTGAGTGGAAGGATGGTTGGATTACTGTTCATGATGACATTGAACAACCCTACCCAATTAGAGGACAAGAGGCAAATGTTGTGAAGGTCATTACGTCAATGATTGACTATGGACTCGAGGAACATAAGGATATTGAACCTATCCAATTGAAGGGACCAATATATCAAGAGCTGTATAAGTCTATGCCCTATTTCTTACCAGAGCAGAAAGCCTTTCTATCTTCGGTCCTAAGAGAAGCAGATGTTCGTATGAAAAAGGCCGTTTCCTTGAGTAATTTGACTGAAGGGACGTTACCACTTCTCGATCCGATTACGTCTGTTACCCACTTTAAAAAGGTATTTAATGTTATATTTTTATATGGAACGGTTCGCGAACCTGAAAGAGGATATTATTCTTTCTCGCTCTTTTTAAAAGAATGGCTTGATACATCTGGAAAAGAATCAGTTGAAACCTTCCTTCAGCAATTGTTTGAAGATCCAAGAATGACAAAAGATCAGATTCTTTTGTTGCTATCAGAATGTCTGAAACCTTTTGAGCTTGACTCGTTAGTAAATCTGATGAAGCAGAAGCCAACAGATGTTGAGATCCAGCGTGGAATTGACCTTGTTAAAGAGGATTGGGAAAAATCAAAACAACTTGTGCAAATCATAAGTGTAACCATTGATAAAAAGAAGGTGTTAGCTTCATGATCCAAGTGCAACCTGCATCAAGTTATGAGTCGATTTTATTTTATTATGACCTATATCCAACCGAGGTTGAAGATTTAGGGAAAATTAAGAAGGTAACAACAAATAGGGGTGTCTTTGCATTAAAGGAATCCACTGTCCCTCCCCAGCAAGCTGATGAATTTGTACATTCTATTCGCAAATTAACAAAGCTTGGTTATAAACAGATGGTTCCTGTTCTGCCGACAAAGTACGGAGAATATACGGTTACGACAGGAACTCATACGTATTATGTGATGCCGTGGATTGAAGAAATTGAATACACAGCAAGGGAACCGAAGGAAGATAAGCTGGCTTCTCAGTTAGGTGTTATTCATCGGCTCTCTGTTAAGACACAACCATTTATTAAGGATAATATCGATGATTCCTATCAACAGCTGTTGCGTCGCTGGGAAATGAGAAGGCTTGAATTAAATCGCTTTGCTGATCAAGCTGAACAAAAAGTATATATGTCACCCTTTGAATTAACATTTATTACACATGCTCACATGCTTGATCAAATGGCTCAGTCAGCCAAAGTTCATTTAGAGAAATGGTATGAGCTTTGTTTAGAGAAAGAGAAATATCGCACGGTACTTTGCCATGGCAGAATACAACGTACACATGCTATGTTTACACCAGAAAATGAACCTTTACTCTTGAACTTTGAAAGAGCAGCGATTGATACACCGGCCCGAGATCTTGCTAGCTTCTGTCGGTATAGCTTTCCTAAAGTGTATTGGTCCGAGGATGATGTACTAAGATGGTTTATGAGATATGAAAGTCATCTCCCATTGTTAGAGGAAGAAAAGCATTTGACCTGTGCATACTTAAATTTCCCAGAACCGATTGCTTATGCAGTTGAAGCATATGCGAATGGTCAAGGAGAGATGAGAGAGCTTGAGCATGTTCAGCGATTGGAAAAACGCTTAACTTCGATGAGGAGAGTTCAACGTCTAACACAGAAGCTAATGGCTAGTACCGTTGAAGCAGAACAACAATAACGTCCTCTTTAGTTATAAGAGACGTTATTTTCTTTATAGGTGGCCACTGGAAAGGGATGTTTCACCCTTTTTACAGTGGCTTTTTTCGAATCTGTTAAAATGGAATATAGAGTGTCCTCACTTTGACACATTTTTATATAAGACGTAATTTTAATGAACCATAAAAGACAATCATTAAAGTCAATAGAATGACATCAAATGTCGTTGGAAGCAACAATGTACGTATTAATTGAAAGCAAATTAATGGTAGAAGGATCTGGCTGAACAACAATTTTATTTTCATCCATAAACTTGGTTTATAGTAAGGGTGATAGTGTTGGAATCGACGTTTCATATTGTACCTCACTTTCACTTTCTTAGCTCTTACTACTACTGTATGTTTATGAATGGAAGAGAGTGCAAGTGTGTAAGCGATGTTTCTGTTTGGAAAATTAAAATTTGGGCGAAGCTAATATTGACGAATACAAACGATTCAACTAAAATAAAAGTCACATATACACGAACGCACTGATTAGGAAGAGTAAATTCGGAACCTTCAAGAGAGAGAAATCAATAGCTGAGAGATTTCTTAAGATGTACGAATTGAATGTCGCCTATGAGCAGCCTTGCTGAACATCAGTAAGCTTGGCCGGACACTGACCGTTATCAGTTTGAGGTGTGCAGTATGAGTCTATACTGCAAACAAAGGTGGTACCGCGAAAAGCAACTCTCTTCGTCCTTTGGATGGAGGGGTTTTTTTTATGTCTAGATTTAGGAGGATGAAAATGGAAAAGAAAGAAATGCCAACGAAGTACAATCCGCAAGAAACAGAAGCTAAATGGTATTCCTACTGGCTAGAAGGTAAATTTTTCGAGGCGGGAGATGAAACGAAACAACCTTATTCAATCGTCATCCCCCCACCAAATGTCACAGGGAAACTACATTTAGGACATGCATGGGATACAACATTGCAGGATATCCTTGCCCGCGTTAAAAGAATGCAAGGGTACGACACATTATGGTTACCGGGAATGGATCATGCTGGCATTGCAACACAGGCCAAGGTAGAGGCAAAGCTTAAGGAACAAGGTCAAAGCCGTTATGACTTAGGAAGAGAAGCGTTTATTGAAAAGTCTTGGGAATGGAAAGAAGAATATGCTTCGTTCATCCGCAATCAGTGGTCTAAAATGGGGTTATCCCTAGATTATTCTCGTGAGCGTTTTACATTAGATGAAGGTCTATCGAAGGCAGTACGCGAAGTGTTTGTGAATCTTTATGAAAAAGGATTAATCTACCGCGGTGAGTATATCATTAACTGGGATCCGCAAACGAAAACAGCCCTTTCTGATATTGAGGTTATCTACCAAGATGTACAAGGTGCCTTTTATCATATGAATTATCCACTTACTGATGGTAGTGGTCAAATAGAAGTTGCAACAACTAGACCTGAAACAATGCTTGGTGATACGGCTGTTGCTGTCCACCCAGAAGACGAACGCTATAAACATTTGATTGGAAAAACAGTAACATTGCCGATTACTGGCCGTGAGATTCCAATTGTTGCAGATGATTATGTAGATATGGAATTTGGTTCTGGTGCAGTGAAAATCACTCCGGCCCATGACCCGAATGATTTTGAAATCGGAAATCGCCATAATCTTGAGCGGGTTTTAGTAATGAATGAAGACGGAACAATGAACAGTAATGCTAGTAAATACCAGGGATTAGACCGTTTTACATGTCGTAAAGAAATCGTTAAAGATCTTCAAGAAGAAGGCATTTTGTTTAAAATTGAAGATCATATGCACTCTGTTGGTCATTCTGAACGAAGTGGGGCAGTTGTAGAGCCATATTTGTCAACACAATGGTTTGTGAAAATGCAGCCATTAGCAGATCAAGCGATTGAATTACAAAAATCCGATGACAAGGTCAACTTCGTACCGGATCGATTTGAAAAGACCTATTTAAGATGGATGGAAAATATTCGTGACTGGTGTATATCTCGTCAGCTATGGTGGGGGCATAGAATTCCTGCTTGGTACCATAATGAAACAGGCGAAGTCTACGTTGGTCATGAAGCTCCAAATGATATTGAAAATTGGAAACAGGATGAAGATGTATTAGATACGTGGTTTAGTTCAGCCCTTTGGCCATTTTCAACAATGGGTTGGCCTGAGACAGATTCTAAGGATTTTGAACGTTTTTATTCAACTAATGTCTTGGTTACTGGCTATGATATCATTTTCTTCTGGGTTTCAAGAATGATCTTCCAAGGACTTGAATTTACTGGTGAGAAACCGTTTGATGATGTTTTAATTCATGGCTTGGTTCGTGATTCCGAAGGCAGAAAGATGAGTAAATCATTGGGTAATGGTGTTGATCCAATGGATGTTATCGACAAATACGGGGCAGATTCACTACGATTCTTCTTATCAACAGGCAGTTCCCCGGGAAATGACCTGCGTTTTTATTGGGAAAAGGTCGAATCTACGTGGAACTTCGGTAATAAGATTTGGAATGCCTCACGATTCGCTTTAATGAATATGGATGGTCTGAAGTACGAAGAAATTGATTTTAGTGGGGAAAAGTCGATTGCTGATAAATGGATTCTAACAAGACTTCAGCAGACAATTGCTGATGTAACACGCCTTATTGATGCATATGAATTTGGTGAAGTTGGTAGAGTTCTTTATAACTTTATTTGGGACGATTTCTGTGACTGGTATATTGAAATGGCAAAATTACCGCTAAATGGTGAAGACGAAAACGCTAAGAAAACGACACGTTCCGTCTTAGCACATGTGTTGGATCAGACAATGCGACTTTTACATCCAATGATGCCGTTTATTACCGAGGAAATATGGCAGCATTTGCCACATGAGGGCGAATCAATTACGATTGCAGCATGGCCGGTAAGAGATACAGGTCTAATTTTTGATGAAGCTGTCGAAGATATGGAAATGATCAAAGAGATTATCCGATCTGTCCGCAACACAAGAGCAGAGTTAAATGTTCCAATGAGTAGAAAGATCGAATTATTGATCAGTGCTAATAATGAAACAACACTTAATCAATTAAGACGCGGACAAAGTTATATTGAAAAGTTCTGTAACCCTGAAACATTAGTAATTGAAACAGGCATAACAGCTCCTGAGAAATCAATGTCCCAAGTCTTAACAGGGGTAGAATTATTCCTGCCGCTCGCTGGACTGCTTGATCTAGATGCCGAAATTGCTCGTTTAAATAAAGAATTAGAAAAACTCAATAAAGAAGTTGAACGAGTTGAGAAAAAGTTAGGCAATGAAGGTTTTGTTGCGAAGGCACCAGAGAAAGTGATTGAGGAAGAAAAGGCAAAGCAAGCTGATTATAAGGCTAAGCGTGATACTGTACAGGCGAGAATTGCTGAATTAAAAGCCTAAATGACAAAATAAAGACGACACCAAGATATCACTTAGGCTGTCATAAAAGGTAAGGTATAGCCTTTTTATGACAGCCTTTTAATATAGAAAAAGCAGGGGAGGAATAGAATTAATGAAAACAAGTTCAGAAACAATTGATTGGATTCATAGTTTATTACCATTTGGAATAAAGCCAGGCTTAAAAAGAATGGAATGGATGCTTGATAAACTTGATCATCCTGAAAAAAGGTTGAAAACGATACATGTCGGTGGAACAAATGGCAAAGGATCAACCGTTAGCTTTTTAAGACATGCTCTTGAAGAAGCTGGATATTGTATTGGGACATTTACCTCTCCTTATATTGAAACATTTGAAGAACGTATTTCTGTCAATGGAGTACCAATTGAAGAAGAGGCTCTTGTCAATTGTGCAAATAGGATTCGCCCACTCGTGGAGGAATTAGCTGAAAGTGATTTAGGAAGTCCAACTGAGTTCGAAGTAATCACGACAATTGGCTTTCTTTACTTTGCGACAATCGCCAAAGTAGATCTTGTTATTGTTGAGGTCGGTCTTGGTGGTAGACTTGACTCTACAAATGTGATTACACCACTTATATCTGTTATTACATCGATTGGCTTTGACCATATGCATATTCTAGGCAATTCCTTGGAAGAGATCACCTCTGAAAAAGCTGGCATTATTAAAGAAAACTGTCCGATTGTTTCTGGCGTTTCACAAGCAGAAGGACGTGCAATTATTCGTGAAAAGGCGAAGCAAACCTCAAGTCCATACTATCAGTTAGGAGAGGACTTCACTCAATTACTAATGGAGAGTTCTGAGGAAAAGCAGGTGTTTGAATATCAATCAAAAGAAAACAGAGTCATTACACTTACTATGCAAGGTCCTCATCAGCGCGAAAACGCGTCTGTCGCTATAGCTGTTCTTGATCTTCTAAAGAACATGGGATTCACCATTGGGGAAAGAGAGCTCATTCGCGGTTTGCAAAAAACAACATGGCTAGGTCGGTTTGAGAAAATATCGAATCATCCATTAATCGTATTAGATGGTGCTCATAACAAAGAAGGACTTGCTTCACTAGCGAATACATTAAAGCAACATTACCCGAATAGAAAATACCGATTTTTATTAGCTGCAACTAAAGAAAAAGATATGGAAATTTTGTTAGAGCCCTTTTCTGAAATGGACGCTCATTTTACATTTACTAGCTTTGACTTTTTTAGAGCAGCCGAAGCAACCACATTATATAACCAGTCACCGGTTGCTTTGAATCAGAAGGGGTATCATCAAAACTGGGAGACTGCCTTTGATGAAGAGATGAAGATGTTAGATAATCGGACAATGTTAATTGTTTGTGGATCTCTCTATTTTGTTTCCACAGTTAGAAAAAAATGGTATAGTAAAAAAGACATGAATCAAATGTAACTATATAAAAAAGAGGTGGACAGATTGTCAGCACAAAAGAATAAATGGATATGGTCAGGCTGGTTAGTTGTGTTCACTCTTTTTTTGTTTGCACTTGGACAAGTGGAGGTTTTTTCTGCATTTATATCTTTAGAAGTGCTATCATTCCTACTTTTAGTTATAGTAACTGCAATGTTTCCAATCTATTATCGCAATCATAATCTAACATTATTTCAATGGTTAGCCATTGCTATATTCATCGTATTTGGTTTTGGAGTTGAGGTTGTAACGACTCAAATTGGTGTAGTAGCTGCATTAATTGCATCAGGATTAAATCGCTCAACCCTTTATCGTATTCCAATCAACTCTTTAATTTTTTTTATAACATCTAGTACTTCAGCACTAGCCTTCTATATTGTCGGAGGTCAAACGGGTGAGTCGTTTTCTTTCTTACTACATGGGCATGCAATTTTGCTGTATGCACTAACGTTTCATTTCGTGAATCATCTTCTTATTTTTACTGTGAAAAGATATGTGTTCATCATTCAAAATCAAAATGTAGTCAAAGGATTGAAGCGTGAGCTGATTATTGGCTGTGTCCTTCTACCAACGGCGTTGATCCTTGTCGTTTTATTTTGGGAGATTGGAATCCTAGCCGTTGTCTTTACAGGAATTGTGTTTTTTGTATCATCTTTTTTTCTTAGAGCTTACACACGTACGGAACGAATGAACGATCTGTTGAAGGAAGTGACAAACGTTGGTTATGAACTCAATTCTAGTATGACAGAGCAAGAGTTGATGAATAGGGTTTGTAAACGACTGGAGCTATTTTTGGAATGGGATCAACTATATTTATATCGAGTAGGCGAGGAGAAGTTATCGCTAAGCTATATGCACCAAAAAGGTGAGGAAGCTGTGCCTTTGACATTAAAATATGGTGATGCCTTTAGTAAGCTGGTCATCAAAAGCGAAAAAATAGAAATGGCAGATATGCGTCAACAATGGTTATCACTAGGTGCGAATCTACCGAATCATCTTGAAACAATAATATCTGTTCCATTAAAGTCTCAGCAAACGGTGAAAGGGGTTTTAACCATTGCTTCATCAAAGCAAAAAGCCTTTCTCCAACAGCAAGTGATGGTGGTGGAAATTATCGCCAATATGCTGTCGATCGCCCTTTCAAATGTAAAGCAATTAGAGAAAAGTCGTAAGCAAAGCTATCATTGTCCACTTACAGGTTTATATAATTATAGATATTTTGAAAAAGTCCTTCATGAAACACTTGAGAAAAAAGATCAGATTGCTTCACTTATTTTGTTAGATCTGGATCATTTCAAGAGAATTAACGATACATATGGTCATCAAAGCGGCAATGAAGTGCTGATTGAAGTCGCGAACCGGTTAGTCGGAACGGTTAGACAAGGGGTGACTGTTGCCAGGTATGGCGGGGAGGAATTTGTCTTACTGCTTCCTAATACAACAGTCGATGAGGCTTATCAAGTAGGGCTAAGAATTCAAGCTGTTCTAAAGGAATCCCCCTTTTTTGTTAGACAAGATCTATCGTCGCATGTCACTGCTAGAATTAATGTGACAGCGAGTATTGGAGTGGCAAGCTCTGAAACTGCGGAAGAGGATGAGAAGAGTGATGCGGTAACTCTAATTCGTAAAGCGGATCGTGCGATGTATAACGGAGCGAAACAGAAGGGCCGTGACCGGGTGGCGACTTATTATTCTGTTAAGGAAGCTGAATCTATAATTGAAGAGCTAATTTAAATATAAATATAATAAAAAGCCTCGGATTATTGAGGCTTTTTATATTTATTCGACCACTTCACGATTTAACAGTTTTGGTTTATCGATTGAAGTAATGATTGGTTCATTTGCTTGTAAGTCTGAGTAAATCTTGTCGATTTTTTCATTATATATGACTTGAAGACGTGAATTTTGTTTTGTCTGGGCTGTCCTGTTATGGTAATAATACCAATCATTTCTATTGCCATATCGAACAGAATTAGGAAAAGAGCTAGTGTCTGACATTCCTCTTACTCCATTTAGCACAATTCTTCGTGCTGATATTCCTCCAATAATTTTAATGTTAGATCCTACCCCGAACATTTCAAATGCATCATCAGAATAGAAATAACCTTTAATTTCACTTGGATCATCTTGATATACACTATTATTACGGATTGTTATTGTTCCTTTTGAGAAAACAATTAACGAACCAATTTCTTTTTCCCCTTTAGGAAGCCCTGCTAACCTTGAATGTTCTACGAGGGTATTACTCCATCTTTCAACCTTTGTACTTTCATCAATGACTTTACCTCCTACATTAATAATGGCGTCCACTTCGGCGTCTGCTCCTTTGATGATTAAATCACCTGTTACATAGATATTTCCGAATAATTGTATTTTTGCGTAATTACTTGGGTCATAACTTGATGAGTTGTTTCCAATCGTCAAGTCTCCATCAACAAATAATCCGTTTAGGAAGGTTGCCTTGCTTGTTTCCCTCGAATTTGAACTTGTCAGCTTTAAATCACCATTTACAAAAAGGTTCCCAAATGTATTGGTTCCAGTCAAAGTTAAGCCACGAATTTCTGTACCGTACCATCCATATCCATAACCGATAAACACTCGTCTGTTAGGATAATGTAACCCAGAGGTAGTAACATTATGACTTCCCGATAAATATGTTACTCCGGGATCATTATAAGCATATTCATTATTTTTCTTTTGCTCTAAAATGTTATGGGTTTTTCGTGTTGGTTGTCGTGCAACGATCTGTGGAGCTATGGTAAAGGCATCTTGTAATGAGTTAGTTTTTTTTGTATAAGTAGATGAGAATGAGTTACGTCTTATATGATTCGCATATGTTGGAGTTGAATTAAATGAGTAAACATTTCCACCCAAAACGACATTACCTATTTGAGAAGGCTTAGTTCCACGGATACTTGGATAAAGTGAATCGATCCATTGCTCACTGCCGCTAAAAAAAGCGTAACCCCGATCCGTTGTTATTAAATCTCCATCTACTTTTACATCTCCATAAATATCCACACCACCGTGCAAAAACATGTTTCCTTCACCTGGTATTTGGGAGCAAGAAGAATCATTACTTTTACATAGGATATGTGCCCCTAACGCATAATTTAACGCATCCGGCACAGATTGAGATCCAACCTCCATAGTTGTCTTAAGTTCTCTTTCTCGCCCATCAACTATACCTCTACTCAATAAAGTGATTTTCTTTCGTAATTCATTCTCAGTTCCGTCTGCGTTTGTGACTGGTTCAATCGCTGAGAGGCACGCGGAATAGTCTCCTGTTTCGCCACTGTTTTCAAGCTTACTACTCGTACATGTATAGTTGTTTAGTGTTTCATTTAATTTTGTAATAAATTGCTCTCTTGGTATTCCGGAGGTACCAATCATTTCCTCTAGCTTCGTTTGTATTTCTTGGCTTAAATGGTCTAACCCTTTTTCCGTAACTTCCTCAACTTGGACAACATCTTCTCTAATTTCTGTTCGTAGGAAGCCGCCCATTGTCATTGAGAGTAATAATGTCGCAAGTAATCCAAAAATGAGTGTAATAACGAGTGTTAAAAGGAGTGAATAACCTCGCTCATTAAGATATTTCATTATTCACCCTCCTTATCAGTAATGATCTGAACTTCCGTCGTTAATTCGAGTTCCCTATTATTTACTGTTGATTTTAATACTAATGTGATTTGATAATGCCCCTGTTTTATTTCTTTAATTTGTGATTCGGGTTCAAGTAGGATGTCATCACTACTTGGCTCGAGGGTTGCTGATTCAAGTAGAACCTTTCCATCTGCCAAGCCGAGTTGGTGATTTGTGCTGCTTCCCGTCTTCCGTACTACTAAATAGGAGTGTGAGGGATTTGCAGGGTCTTGAAGTTGTTTGGATTGGATTTCACTTGTCTTAAGTAAATACAATTCATTGAGTAGCTGAACCATCAAGTAATCAGCTTCATCCCTAATTTCGGCTTCAACCTTAACTCTCTCAGCCGTTTTTAGTCCATTAGTTAACATGCTCGCTGCTAGAATTGTTATGAGGGTGATTAATACTAACGTTACTAATATCTCAATAAGTGTAATCCCTCTTTGTGATTGTAGGTTTTTAATCATAGATGACATAGCCCTCTACTTTACTAGATATTGGTGTCTCTGGAAGAGTGACTGTTACATGAACATTAATTAAATGATTTGTTTTCTCGGAAGTTGATTGACTTGCTGTAATTGAAACTGCGTAAACACGATCATTAACAAGTGGTTGATAGAAAGACTCACATGTTTCATTTGTACAAGAGCTATGATTATATGCTTTTGTTCCTAGGACGTATGAAGGTGAAGGAGAGAGATTAGGTGACTCAATATATGAAAATGGATCAGATTTAAGTCTTGCTAGAGTGAGTTTTGCGAGATTTACGGCGACTAATGTGTCGTTATTACGGACGGCGACTTGATTTGTATAGGTGAATATCGTTAAAAAACTTAGTAGTACAATGGATAATAATACTAATGAGACCAGAATTTCCACTAATGTAAAACCTTTTTGATCTTTATGAAATTTCGCTCTACGCAAAGAAATTCTCTCCTAACATTTCCCTAAATAAGGAACTAGTTCTAATGGGTTACAAATTAGTCTTTTCTTTTAATCTATTGTCATTTATTATACACTATATAAGGAAAAAGACGCATCGTTTATCGTGCAATTGAGAATATAAAAATGAGGTAGTTAAAATGATCTATATTTTTCCATTTGTAGGAGCTTTAGTTTTGTACTTTATATTGCCTCTCTTACCTGTTGCGTTAACGAAGAAGGCCAGGTATATCGTTATCCTGAACACACTACTATTGACTTTACTGTATTTAGCTTTAGTCAACCTAGGTTCAACATGGGTAGCGATTTTTGCTGTTTGTACTCTCTTACCTTTAACAGCTTATTTGTTTTTTACTAGAGTCATCCTAGTGCAGGAAAATCAAACTGATGATGTAGGATTTTCACAGATCGAAAGGCATGAGACTGTAAAAGATGAGAAGATCGAAAATGAAGTTGAAGTGAATTACATTGATGAAGTGGAAGTGGAGGCTGAACACCACGACATAGAATTGGAGGAGTTGGAAGAAGAAACATTTCTTCAAGAAGAAGTGAATCTCGATCTTACTAGTGAAATTCCTGTTCTGGATCATTTAGCTGAGATTCCTAAAGAAGATATAACTGAAGAATTAGTTGAAGATGAGATCAATGAAGTATCCAACTCCTTCGAGGAAGACTCCGAATCTGAAGATGAATTTGACTTTCTGCTAAGAAAGAGAGAAGTACCTAAGAAGAGAGAGGTTGTTGATTTAACTGATGGTGGTGATTCTGAAGATGAACAACTGTTTGAAAATCGCGAACAATTATTTGCTGAGGTCGAAGATGAAGGGATCTTATTAAAGGAAGAACAAGAAGGTATTCCACTCTCGATTGATGTTCCAACAATTGCGAAAAATGTTGTCGAAACAGAAGAAAAAAGTGAAGAAAATGTCATTAATCCAAATCAAGTTACATTTGAAGAAATCGATGATTTAGTAAATGATGAGACAGTTGATGCAACTGAAGAAGAGACAGAAGTGCTTGAAGAATTAAAGAATGAAGAAACTGATTCTGATGTACGTGTTGAAACAAGACCAAATGAAGCACCCGAGAAGCTAGAGGATACAGCAACAGCAGATGAGACAGATATTGATAAGAGCTCTTTATCTAATGGAACGGAAGCTGAAGGAAAGCGAATGGATTCGGGCATATTGTCACTTGTGCTAAAGGAATTAACTTGGATTAAAAAGCAGAACGGTGAAGAATTGTATGAGCAAACTCTTCTAGGGAATCTTCAAAATAAATTACATCCGCGTGATTACTACCTATTTGCATCATTGCTTCGTGATTTATACATTAGTCAGCAGGATTATGTAAAACTGAAGAATCTTATGCTCGATTTGAGAGAACGCTATGTACATCAACCTGTGTTGCTTGAAGAGATCAATTATTATTTAAACCAAATTCAATAACGTTTTGAGTGAAACGTTGAAGGAGTAGAGAAGATGAAGAAAAGTGTGGAGATTATCGGACTACCATTAATTAGTATTCAGGACGGGCAAACAGTTGGTACGGTTAAGACGTTAATTATCAATCCAGAAAATAAGACTGTTGACTTTTTAACAGTTCAAAATGAGAATTGGCAAGTGACGATGAAGGCTGTTCCGTTCAAAAAAATTATTGGTGTAGGTGACTATGCTGTAACAATCGAACATGAGAACAATATTATTGATTTAACTGAAATTCCTATTGCTAATACACTAGTAAATCGAAATATCAAAATGATTGGTAATAAAGTGATGACTCGAAAAGGTGAGTTATTAGAAGAGGTCGTCGAATTTTATGTGGATGACGAAAATGGCAGGTTAGCAGCTATTGAATTGAATAATCGCGAAGATGCGATATTGTCGTTTGAAAATGTGGTGACGATTGGTAAAGAGATGTTAATTGTTCATGAAGATAGTTTGAATCAATTTACGAAGAGTCTGGGACAAACAACAGATCTTTCGAGTAGAGAAGTAGCTGTACCGGAGATGGAAGATAGCGTTGAACATGATGAAGTAATCCAAAAACAAATTGAGCTATTAAAAGGGAAAATAGTAACTGACAATATCCATGGTGTAGATGGTGAATTATTAGTAAGTGAAGGAGACGTCTTAACTGAAGAAGTTATTAAGGCGGTTCAATCTAACAGTCAAGCAGCATTCATCCAACTATCAATGAGCGTTGAGTAATAATAAGGGGCTGTTCAAATGAGTGTTCAACAACAAACTAAATTAAATTATGGTAAGACACTCATCTTGTTAGGGAGCAGTCTGTTCGGTGTTCTACTTTTCACAATGGTGGCATCCTTCATTCTTCAGCTTATAGTAGGTGAGGAAACGTTCCAAGAGAACACCATTATTGCATCAACAAGTATAGCTGGACTTACTACAGAGTCGGCACGAGCTGTTCTTGAAGAAGAGGTTGAGCTATGGCGGCAAGGTACAACCGTGACGTTGGAATATGCGGAACATGAGGTTATCTTGTCACATCAAGCCATTGACTTTAACATCGTGGAAAGTGTTTCACTAGCAGAAGATGCAGCAACAAAGGGGTTAATTGCAAAGATCAATGAGTCTTATTTCTTAGAAGCGGTAGAAGCACTACCTGTTCAATTAGAGACGATTGATACTAGGCAATTAATAGCTGATATCACCGAGCAAGTGGCCCATTTACAACTTAAGAATCTATCATTTAATTTAAAAGAATACAAAATTCATTCAGCCCTAGCCCCAGAAACAGTGGCAACGGCGACAATTGAAACAGATATATTTGAGGGAATACATCAAATTGTTACAGTGCTTGATGGTTATTCGATAGAAGGTGAGCAATCATTTTCAATGAATCGTGTTCTTACAGAAATGGGAATGACAGAACAAAATGATACTGCACGTTCCATTGTCGCATCCGTATTATATGAAGCGGTTCTTCAAACCGATTTTGATGTTATTGAACGATCGATTGGAAATGAAAAGCCTGAGTATACCAAAGTCGGTTTCGACGTTCTTGTAGATGAAGACGATGATTTTGTTTTTGTTAATACTACTCTTAATACCTATACATTGAACTTCGAGCTAGAAGCTAATCGCTTAGTCATAATGATTAAAGGACCTCCTTTAGAACATACTTACGAAACCGAACTAGAAAATGAGAAAACAATCCATCCGAGGACAATACTGCAATACTCAGCCAAAGTACAAAAGGGATCAAGTAGAACAGTAGTTGAAGGAAGCGATGGCTACTTCGTTAGTGTCTATCGAAAGAAAATAGACAGAAATGGATCATTGATTGAACGCGAATTAGTGACAGAAGATTTCTATCGTCCCATTCATCGCGTTGTTGAAAGAAGCTTACTCGATCAAGAGGTCAGCGGATCCTCTCCAGGGCTGACTAATACAAACGAGCAAAGTGATGATCAAAGCGAAGAAAGTTTAGAGAGTGAAGAGAGCCAAGACATTGATCAAGATTCAGACTTAGAAACGATTGTCGAAAATGATGAAACAGAACCTGTCAAGGGAGAAGAAGAGGTGAATGAAGATGGCCAAGACTAGGAAGCGATTAGGTGATTTGTTAGTCGAATCTGGATTAATCTCGGAAAAGCAACTGAAGCAAACATTGGCTGAGAAGTCAGCTAATCAAAAGCTTGGTGATGCCATTCTTCAACAAGGCTTTATCACAGATCAGCAATTGATTGAAGTTCTTGAGTTTCAGCTTGGAATTCCGCATGTCAGTTTATACAGATATCCGATTGATCCGCAAGTGACTAAGATGATACCAAAGGAAATGGCAACGAGAAACCTCATTATGCCGCTGAAAAAGGAAGGCGATAAGCTCCTTGTTGCGATGGCAGATCCAATGGATTACTATGCAATTGATGAGTTGCGCCTATCAACAGGTTTCCAAATTGATGTAGCCATTGCCACAAAGGACGATATCATTCGAACAACCCATAAATATTATGATACAGATGATGATGCAGTCGATGAGCTGTTGGATGATTTAGGTGTTATTAATGAAAAGGAACAAGATGAAGTAACAAATGAAGAGGCACCCATTGTCAAGCTTGTTAATCAGCTATTGTTACGTGCTGTTCAGCAACGAGCAAGTGATATTCATATCGATACTCAAGAAACGAGAGTACTCATTCGCTACCGCGTTGATGGGCTTTTGAAAACAGAACGAATATTGCCAAAGCATATGCAAAATATTCTCATTGCGAGAATTAAAATTATGGCTAATTTAGATATTACTGAAAGTCGTGTTCCCCAGGATGGCAGGATTAAAGTAAGCCTTGAATTCCATCCCGTTGATCTACGTGTCTCAACTCTTCCAACGGTCTATGGTGAAAAGGTTGTTATGCGTATATTAGACCTTGGAGCTTCTATTAACGATATTGATAAATTAGGATTTAATAAGATTCATATAAAGCGGTTTAACGAAATGATTGAGAAACCAACAGGCATCGTTTTAATTACAGGTCCAACTGGATCTGGGAAATCCTCGACGCTATATGCGAGTTTAAACCGACTTAACGCTGAGGAAGTAAATATTATTACTGTTGAGGACCCGGTCGAGTACCAGCTTGAAGGAATTAATCAAATTCAAGTGAATGCCAAGGTAGGAATGACTTTTGCAGCAGGACTTCGTGCCATTCTTAGACAAGACCCGGACATTGTAATGGTCGGAGAGATTCGTGATGCTGAGACTGCAGAAATTGCCGTTCGAGCTTCATTAACAGGTCATTTAGTCTTAAGTACGGTTCATACGAACGACTCAATTAGTACTGTAAC
This sequence comes from Halalkalibacter suaedae, assembly GCF_017939705.1. Lineage (GTDB taxonomy): Bacteria > Bacillota > Bacilli > Bacillales > Bacillaceae_D > Halalkalibacter > Halalkalibacter suaedae. Next base: position 162,801 of record NZ_JAGKSQ010000001.1, on the reverse strand, counting down.
AAGACTTATTGATATGGGGCTTGAGCCGTTTCTAGTGGCTTCATCATTAAGTGGAGTAGTCGCACAACGTTTAGTTCGTCGCATCTGTCGGGATTGCAAAGCAGAAGTCGAAGCAACAGAACGTGAGAAAATGATCTTTGCCAAACGTGGGATGAAGGTAACGACCGTGTTTCGAGGGAAAGGTTGTCCGATTTGCAATATGACTGGCTATAAGGGAAGACTCGCAATCCATGAAATTCTCGTTATTGATGAAACAATTAAGAAAATGATCATGAATAACCGGAGTTCAAGTGAGATTAAGGAGTATGCAATTAAAGCGGGCACGATTTTTTTAATTGATGATGGATTATTAAAAGTGAAACAAGGATTGTCAACAACTGAAGAAATATTACGTGTCGTGACCAGTGATTAAAGGACGGAGGTATGTCATAGATGAAGGAACGAATTGATCATTTACTTCGTGCTGCATTTCAGCTTAATGCCTCTGATATTCATCTTACAGTTGGTGTCCCCCCCATTTTTCGGATAAATGGTGATTTGAAACGATACGGTAAAGATAAGTTACTCCCCGAGGATACTGAAGGAATGGCGATGGCATTGTTAAATGATAGTCAAAAAGCAAAGCTTGAGTCAAATGGTGAGGTTGACTTTTCTTATGGGATTGCTCAAGTGTCTCGATTTCGAATAAATGCCTTCTACCAGCGATCATGTTTGAGTCTTGCAATTCGTGTCATTCCAACGGTGATTCCAACATTAGAATCTCTGCAGATGCCTGCGATTTTAGAGAAGATTGCAGGGCTGCCACAAGGACTCGTACTAGTTACAGGACCAACTGGTAGCGGGAAGTCAACGACATTAGCAGCTCTTATTCATTATATGAATGAACATATGAGTCGCCATATTATTACGCTTGAAGATCCGATTGAATATTTGCATAAGCATCAAAAATGTATTATTGATCAACGTGAAATTGGATTTGATACGAATAATTTTGTTAATGGTCTTAGAGCGTCATTAAGGCAAGATCCAGACGTCATTTTGGTTGGAGAAATGCGAGACCTTGAAACAATTTCAACGGCGATTACGGCAGCGGAGACAGGCCATCTTGTTTTAGGGACATTGCACACAACAAGTGGTCCTTCAACAATTGATCGAATCATTGATGTATTTCCACCCATTCAACAGGCCCAGATCCGTATCCAGCTGGCAAGTGTCTTAAAGGCAGTTGTTTCGCAGCGTTTGTTTGTAACGACAGATCGTAAAGGTCGATGTGCTGCGACAGAAGTATTGATTAATAATTCGGCTGTTGCGAATTTAATTCGTAATGAAAAGATCTATCAGATTCAAAATGTCATGCAAACGAGTAAGTCGGTCGGGATGCATACATTAGATATGTCAATCAAGACATTGGTCGAGCAGCAGAAGATCTCCGCAGAAATCGCTGAACCTTATTTACAAAAGGAGAGTAACTAATGCCACAATTCAAATATGCTGGTCGAGACCTCTCCGGAAAAGTAAAAAAAGGAACGGTTGTTAGTCAATCCAAGCGAGAAGCAGCTATTAAACTCAAAGAACGCCATATTGCTGTCCAAGAGCTAGAAGAGGTAAAGGCAACAGGATTAAATAAAGAGATTTCATTTGGAAATCCTGTCAGACTACAAGACTTTGCGATTTATTTACGCCAGTTTTCTACACTATTAAAAGCTGGTGTGTCGATCGTTGAATCAACCAATATCCTTTCAAAACAAACGAGTAGTAAAGCACTACGTAAAGCGTTAGAAGTGATTGAAGAAGAGCTTCGATCAGGACTTCCTTTTTCTGAAGCTGCTATTAAACATAAAAGAATCTTTCCTCCGATTGTGATTAATATGATCAAAGCAGGGGAATTGAGCGGGACAATGGATGAAGCATTAGACCGTTTAGCGATTCATTTTGAGAAGCAGCATAAAACGAAACAAAAAGTCATTTCCGCACTCGCCTATCCAGTCGTTGTAGGAATTATTGCAATCGGTGTTGTAATTTTTTTGCTAACAACGGTTGTTCCTACATTCGCGAACATGCTTTCAAGTTTAGGTGGAGAGTTACCAGCGATTACTCTATTTGTCTTAAACTCTAGTGACTTTTTACAATCTTATTGGTGGGTTTTACTGGTTATTGTACTTATATTTATCATTGCTCTACAGATGATTAAGCAGAATAAAAAGAGTCGCTACTATTTAGATCTTGTACTTCTTAAGATGCCGATATTTGGAAAATTGCTACAGCTTGCAGCATTGGCAAGAATGACGCGAACACTTAGTTCCCTTTTTTCAAGCTCTGTCCCTATTTTACAAGCGATAAAAATAGTTGAGAAAGTTGTTGGTAATGAAGTAATTGCCGCAATTATGAAACAATCGCGTCATGCTCTTGAAAATGGTGAAAGGTTAACCGAGCCAATGCGAAAGTCGTGGGTATTTCCACCCCTTGTCGTTCAAATGATTTCAATTGGGGAAGAAACCGGTTCACTTGATCTAATGCTTGAAAAGGTCGCCGATTTTTATGAACAAGAAGTCGAGAACATTACTGACCGCCTAAAATCGTTAATTGAGCCATTAATGATCGTTTTATTAGCCGGAGTTGTCGGCGTTATTGTCATTGCGATTATGGTGCCAATGTTTCAAATTTATGGGGAAATTTAACTGTAAAACTAGTATGTTTTTTTGTCGGATAGTAGTATAATAGGTAAAAGGTTAGGTATGAAAGCAGTATTCATTTAGTTATTTATGAGTAAGTGACTACGTCTTTGATCATGAGGTTAACATCGCTATTTAACCAAAAAAAACGAAAAGTGAGGAATGTATGGATGTTTAAAAAATTGAAAGTAATGAAGAACGAACGTGGTTTAACACTTATTGAACTTTTAGTCGTTATTGTTATTATTGGGATTATTGCGGCGATTGCGGTTGTTTCTATTGGGAATATTATGGAGAATTCAAGACGAGATGCTCACGTGGCTAATGCTCAGCAGATTGCTAATGCAGCGAAATTATATTTTGCTACAGAAAATGACCCTGATAACGCAGTTACTTTAACTGTCTTACAAGAGAATGATTACTTAGGAGTAATTAGTGATCCTTCAACTGATAATGCATATACAGGTGATGCTGTGACTGTTAATTTGGTCGATGGAGAATACCGAGTTACATTGATGAACTATATTACTGGTTCTACTGAAGATGCTTCACAATTAGTTAGAGGGGATGTAACTCTACCTGGAGAAGTAGCTGAAGAAGGAGAAGAAAACACAGACTGATCCTGAAACTAGTAGTAGAGCTAATAAAATTATTTACAAACATAGAGGATGATACTCTCACCAGTATCATCCTCTTTCAAAAAGGATGGGTAACATGGACATGATTTACATTGTTATAGTATTTATCTTCGGCCTCATCTTCGGCTCTTTCTTTAATGTTGTCGGTCTTCGTATTCCTAAAGGTGAATCGATTGTGGCACCACCGTCTCATTGCACGTCTTGTGGTCATCAGTTAAAGGCTTTTGAACTCATTCCTGTTTTTTCTTATTTGTTTTTACGTGGTCGTTGTCGAAAGTGTAAGACATCGGTTTCTTTGATATACCCTGCAATTGAACTTGCAACGGCATCTCTTTTTACGATCTCATTTTTAGCAGTGGGCTGGTCAAAGGAATTGCCATTACTTTTGTTATTTTGTTCCTTGCTTATGATTATTCTTGTTTCTGATTTGGCTTATATGATTATTTCCGATAAGGTATTGCTCTTTTTTGGAGGATGCTTCCTTATCTACCGATTAGTATTTCCAGCTGTTCCATGGTGGGAGTCTTACGTTGGAGCATTGGTAGGGTTCGGGGTGTTGTTCCTTATCGCTGTTGTCAGTAAAGGGGGCATGGGTGGAGGCGATATTAAGTTGTTTGCTGTTCTTGGCTTTGTCCTTGGCTGGCAGCTTACCTTGTTAACGCTCTTTTTTGCTTCGTTTGTTGGAGCGGTTTTTGGGATTATTGCCATTGCCTTAAAAAAGGCAAAGCGTGGACAACCGATTCCATTCGGACCTTTTATCGTGGTCGGGGCCTTAGTTAGCCTGTTCGTTGGTGAAGATTTAATTACTTGGTATTGGCATCAGTTGTAGAAGGAGGAGAACACATGTTTAAATTTAAAAAATCAAAGTCAGTCAGCCTGATCATCAAAGATCATGTGATTCGCTATGCGATGATGAATCATAATGATATTACTGATCCACTCTCCTCTGGTGAGAAGTATTTGCCAACTGGAGTGATTCGAGATGGAAAAATTATTGATCGTGACCGTCTAGTTATGATTTTAGAGGAATGTGTCGACGAATGGGGCTTGCGGAGGAAGGACGTTCATTTTATTGTTCCGGATGCTCATGTATTCTTTCGGGAGCTTTCAATACCAACCTCTATAAAAAAGGAGGAAATAAAAGGGTATTTGTTCATGGAGCTTGGTAATAGCATTCCACTACCGTTTGCAAATCCTTTCTTTGATTATGTGACGTTAGATAATGTTGATAATGGTAAGAAAATATTGCTCTTTGCTGCCCCAGAACCAATCATTCAAGAATACGTAAGTGTACTGGAGGAAGCGAAAATCAATCCTGTTTCAATTGAAATTAATGCTCTTGCAATGTACCGGCTGTTATTTACACTTGACCGGGTTGATCCGAAAGAACATCTCATGTTTATCGAATTTGATGTCGATGCAGTTGGTGTTAGTATTTTTCACCAGCATAAACCTAAATACGTGCATCATCTTGTTAATGCAGGACACGTCGAGCAATTTGAAATTGAAGAAAGTCAGGAAATGGTTCAGCTCCACTTTACTGGGGATGAAATGATTTTATATAGTGATTTACAAGATACCATTGGAGAAATTGAACGGATACTGAATTTCTATAAATATTCGCTTCATAAAGGTGAGGCCGAAGTTTCTCATCTAGTTTTAACAGGTGATCACCCTTACATCAAGCATATCTACAATCAGATGAATGAGAGCTTACCAATTAAACTCGAGAGTGCTACTGATCTGTTTAATGAAGCGGGTTTCTCAATTGCTCCTCGTTATTTAACGACAATGGGATTAGCTTTAAAAGAGGTGCCGAAATGATTGTTGAAATAAATTTACTACCTAAGAGAAAAGAGAGAAGTCTCACATCACTTATTGTCATTCTTGTGATTCTTGCTATTATAATTATTTCTTCAATTATCTTTTTCTTTCATTACAATTCATTAAAAACTGAACTTCAGACAACACAGGAAACAATACAAGTGACCGAGCAGTTACGCGGAATTCAAGAACAGAAGCTACAGGAAACCCCAGAGGCATCGACAATAGATGTTATCGAGAGCCAAATTAACTGGATTCAGAAACAGAAAATGTCAAGTGCTGATCTTCTCTCTCGATTTGTAGAAAAGCTGCCAGAGCGTGGTTATTTCATGAATTATACTTTTGTTGATGAAGGAACTGTTCAAATTTCAATTCAATTTGATACTCCTGCTGAAGTGTCAGCCTATTTGTTTGAGCTAACAGATAGCACGTTCATTGAAGAAGCGAATCTGCTTTCGATCACAGCTGAAGAGATGGAAGAGGTAGAAGATTCAGAGGAAGAGATCCTTCCTCGCTATCTAGCGGATTTCACTGTGAAACTGAATGTAGCAGAATTGCTGAAAGAGGAGGGAGATGAGTAATGGTTGAATTACAGCCAGGGGTCAAGCGATTATTAATCGCTTTTATAACATTATTACTCATTGCGATACCGTTTTTCCTCTATTATACGTACGTGAAGCCGTTAAAGCTTGAGTTGGATAGGTCAACACAACAGCTTGAAACAGAGGAACAGCTCTTAGCATCCGTTGAGTCTGAACTAGCTAAACGAGAAACTCAAATTACAACGTTAAATTCAACTGGTCTTCAAAAACAGGTACCTGTTGCACCTCTTCTGGATCAGTTCTTATTAGATTTAGAAAGGTCGGAAATTCTTTCTGAAAGTCTTATTTTAAATTATCAATTTTCAATGAGTTCATTTGAAGGTCTCGAATCAGATGAAGCCGCTACATTGGAAGAAGAAATGGATACTAGAATGGAAGAACAACAAACAGATGTAACTGATTCTGATGCGGTTAATGAGGGAGAGGTGCCAACTCCAGAAGGTATCGAAAAGATTACTTCCCAAATGACTGTTGTTTCGCCTAGCTATGATGAGATGATGGTGTTTCTAAAGGAGATTGAGAAGCTTCAACGAATTACTACTGTTAATCAATTGACATTTTCAGGGAACCAGGAAGTACGTTTGCTTGATCAGACAGTTGATGACCTTCAATATACAATCGAAGTTTCTACTTATTATTTGCCTGGACTTTCTGAATTGCAGGAGGATTTACCGACACATGATCATGAAGATCCTAGTAATAAATCTAATCCATTGTACTATGGAGTAAAAGAAGACCAATAAGTGTGCAATCCATGAGAGTTGTTATATGGTATCGATTCGATTCCTTTATAACAACTTTTTTTATTTTTTTGTTCTATCAATCGGATTGGTTTAATAGAATGAACTATATCATTCGTTAATTGGTAGAAAGGGGTGCATAAACAAATGGAACAAAAGAAGCAGTCAATCTCTGTCAAGTTAAATGGAAAAGAGCAATCGATCCGTGAAAGTACAGAAGTCGCAGCAACCACCGAACCACAGGATGAAAAACAAGTTCATCATCTGCCCCCGCAAAATGTGATTGATTTTACTGAAGAGCATGACATTCGAAGACGTAATGGACAACCTTATTGGGATGATGGAAATCGGGAAAACAGTCCAAAGCTTCCGTTTAAACGAAAAAAGAAACCACAGTCGAGTCCCAAGGGGCCCTTTCCATTTATGCTTGTCGCAGCATTAGTATCAGCAGTCATTGTTGGAATTAGTCTCGGTCTAGTCATGCTTAATGTTTTCACTAACAATGAACAAGTTGAAGGCAATGAAACAACGACAGGTGCTGTGCCAAGCTTTTCTGAAAATACTTCAGGCCTACCAACACTAACACTTGAGGTTGTTCAAGGTGCTGCATTTACTGAGCGTGAACAAGGAATAGATACTGTCGCTAAGCTTCATGAGAAAAATCTAGCCGCTGTCTTAACCGAGGAAACCGACCCTATCTACATGTTTATTGGAGTCGCAGGGGACAGGGCACAAGCAACAAAATTAAGTGGTTTATACGAAGGCTACGGTCAAGAAACGTATCTTAAATCATACCGAGTTGATGGTCAAGCAGTTCAGGGCCAAAGTGAAGAAATGAAGCAATGGTTTACTGAAGCAATCTCGATCTATCAAGAAACAATCCAACTTTCCATTGACGGCTTAAATGGTGGGGGCATGATTACGGAAGATCGTATGAAGCAACTGGATGAAAAATTAAATTCTTTGCAGGAGAGCCGTAATCAAGCCTTTTCACAACTCTCTAAAGAAGCTCAAACTCACGCACTCGCGATCGGGGATAAGCTCGTCCTCGCAAAAGATGGTCTGAAGAAAGCTCTTTCATCTTCGGAGGAGAAAGACCTTTGGAATGCGCAACAGTCTTTACTTGAAGTTCTAGTAAAGTATGAGCTGTTAATTAAATCATTGTAAGTGTCAAGTTACTAAAGAGGCTAGGAAGGGAAAAAGTGATTTAACACTAGAAAGTCCGAACAAATAGTTGGCGGACGTAAACCGCTACTGAAATACTTCGCTTTCCGAGGGAAACCGGTGAGCTTCCTCGTCTATGACTGTGGGGGCTCACCTTTGGCTTTTTGATGAGGCCATTGAAAAAGGGCTCTTTTTAGCAGAAGATATGACGAAGTAGTGGAATTTCCACCAGTTGAAGGGTACCTCCTTAGACTGAGTACGGTTTGAGAACTCTTTACGGACATATGATCTCTTAAACCTCAATAATTCCCCTTCCTTTCCATGTTTACGGACATTTAATCCTTTATTTCATATAAATCTTAAAGAAATGCCCCTTATAATAGTGAATAACGGATCATATGTCCGTTACATCACGAATTCTCGTTTTTCTCATTGTTTAGCGGAACCAATGTCCGTAAGCAAGTTCTAGGATCTAAACCACGTCCTTTTCCTGTCTGTTAGGTATGTAAAAGTAGGCAGCATCACTTATATTCCGGCCTTCTTTAACAGGAATTATTTGATGTATAGTAATTATACTAATTTCAAAAATAAGGAAAAATTAAATTGTGGATAAAAGAAAAATTTGGTATTCTTAACTTATCCTTGTACAATAGAATAAAACTATTGACGAGGTGTCCCTTCATGAAATCTTTCATTTTAGCTTCAAGTTCCCCGAGGCGAAAAGAACTCCTAGAACAAGCAAAGTACACTTTTACAATTGAATCAAGTCAAAAGGAAGAACGTGTCGACGAAGGCTTGAAACCGGAGGAAGTTGTTCAGCGTTTAGCTGTTCAGAAGGCTGAAGATATTTGGAGTCGTTCACAGGACGCGGTCGTTTTAGGTGCAGATACGATTGTTTACCATCGTGGCATGATTTTAGGAAAGCCTAATACGGTTGATGAAGCCAGATCGATGCTAGAACAACTCTCTGGTCAAACACATACTGTTTACACAGGTGTCTCGATCTGTTCATTAGAGCAGAGCTTGCATTTTTATGCAGAAACGGAGGTTAGCTTTTATTCCCTTAGCGAAGAGGACATTTCTATGTATATCAGAAGTGGTGAGCCCTTTGACAAAGCTGGAGCATATGGAATCCAGGGATTAGGGGCTTATCTCGTTCATTCGATACATGGTGATTATTATACCGTAATGGGTTTGCCTTTAGCGAAAACGATAAGAGCACTTAAGCAATTGAATATTTCCCCTAACATTTAAAGCTAGTTCACACATGAAATCCCCATTATCCGTGCATAGTAGAAAGGAGAATTTCCTTTGCCCCAACAATCACTCCTCTTTAGTGATGTCCCTGTTCATGAAAGGCCTCGTGAACGAATGCTGAAATCAGGTGCACGTGCCCTTTCTAATCAAGAGCTTTTAGCCATATTATTGCGAAGTGGAACGAAGAATGAATCGGTTCTCCAGTTATCTCAGCGAGTCTTATCGACCTTCGACGGACTTGTCCTGTTAAAGGATGCTGTAATTGAAGAATTATGCTCGATTAATGGAATCGGTGAAGTCAAAGCGATTGAGCTCTCGGCAGCAATTGAGCTTGGGCGAAGAATTCATTGTATGAAGACAGAGGAACGCTATGTAATCAGATCACCCGAGGACGTATCTAATTATGTAATGGAGGACATGCGCTTTCTAACTCAGGAACATTTTGATTGCTTATATTTAAATACCAAGAACCAGGTGATTCATCGTCAAACGATTTTCATAGGTAGCTTAAATGCGAGTATTGTTCATCCGAGGGAAGTATTTAAGGAAGCATTTAGGCGGTCTGCTGCTTCTTTAATTTGCTTGCATAATCACCCTTCAGGTGACCCGACACCGAGCAGGGAGGATATTGAAGTAACCAAACGACTTCATGAATCAGGCAAGGTGCTAGGAATTGATGTACTCGATCATATTATTATTGGCGACCAGAAGTTCGTTAGTTTAAAGGAGCAAGGATACGTCTAACCTAGGATGGACATTATCCTTGATTTTTAATGATATTGATAGCATAGGAGCACTAAGAGTGGTAACATAGTATTGTTGCCCAATTATCTTTATGTAATATTACTGAACTTGGGGAACTTAGGCTATTTTTTTAATGGATAATTCGATATAATGATGCTTATGACTTTCGAATTGTAGTGAAGGGAGATACATAGATGTTTGGTGGGTTTTCAAAAGATATAGGAATTGATTTAGGTACGGCAAATACACTTGTGTACGTTAAGAATAAGGGGATTGTCGTACGGGAACCATCTGTTGTTGCTCTTCGGACTGATACAGGTTCTATTGAAGCGGTCGGAAATGATGCAAAGAATATGATTGGTCGTACACCTGGTAATATCGTTGCAGTAAGACCAATGAAAGACGGTGTTATTGCAGATTTTGATACAACAGCTACAATGTTAAAGTATTTTATACGACAGGCGTTAAGAAATCGTTCTGTTTTTGCACGTAAACCATCTGTGATGGTCTGTGTACCGTCTGGGATTACAGCTGTTGAAAAACGAGCGGTTGAAGATGCAACGAAACAAGCTGGAGCAAAAGAGGCTTACACGCTAGAGGAGCCATTTGCGGCTGCTATTGGTGCAGACCTTCCCGTTTGGGAGCCAACTGGTAGCATGGTTGTCGATATTGGTGGTGGTACAACTGAGGTTGCGATTATTTCTCTTGGTGGTATTGTTACAAGCCAATCGATACGTGTCGCTGGTGATGAGATGGATGAAGCCATTATCCAATATGTGAAAAAGACGTATAATTTAATGATTGGTGAACGGACGTCTGAATCATTAAAGGTTGAGATCGGTTCAGCAGGTGCTCCTGATGGTGTTGCCGACATGGACATTCGTGGTCGTGACTTACTTACAGGTCTACCAAAGACGATCACTGTATCGGCAGAGGAGATCGCTGGGGCTCTATCTGATACTGTTCAGACGATCATTGAAGCAGTTAAGAATACCCTTGAGCAATCGCCGCCAGAACTCGCAGCAGATATCATGGATAGAGGAATTGTCTTAACCGGTGGTGGAGCATTACTACGAAATTTAGATCGCGTATTAAGTGATGAGACGAATATGCCAGTTGTTGTGGCTGAAAACCCTCTCGATTGTGTAGCGATTGGTACTGGTCGTGCATTAGAAAATTTACATTTATTTAGATCGAAAAATGGTATTACATCACGTTCTGATAGAAAATGGTAAGTAGGTGTCAGCTATGCCCTCCTTCTTTTCAAATAAAAAATTAATTCTTCTTTTGGTTAGCATCATTATTTTAGTCGGCTTAATCGGCTATTCAATGTCTGACCGTGAAAGAGTCTCGGGTCCCGAGCAAATGATCCGAGATTCTGTTGCTTGGGTGCAAACCATTTTCATGAAACCCGCATACGCTGTAGCGGGTTTCTTTGAAAATGTTAAAGATATGAGCCAAGTCTATGAAGAAAACAAGCTATTAAAAGCTAGACTTGAGGAGTATGCACAAATTTCAATTGAAAGAAATAATCTTCGAACAGAAAACGATAAACTAAGAGGTATGCTCGATTTAAATGAAAGTCTTGATGATTATGTAATCCGTTCAGCAGTAGTTATTCATCGAAGTCCAGATCGTTGGACAGAATATATTGGTCTGAATAAAGGCTCAGAGCATGGTGTTAAGCCAAATATGGCTGTAGTAGATTCAAAGGGTGGTTTTATCGGGAAAGTGAGTCAAGTAAGTGAATTCTCTTCAAGGGTTCAACTACTTTCTGATAATGATCGGACAAATCGTGTATCGGTCGAAGTCTCAATTGATCAACCGGTTTCTGGTATAATTGAAGGATACGAAGAAGATACTGGTCTAATTAAAATGAGAATCTTTGACATTGATGCTGATGTGAAAGAAACACAAATGGTAACAACGTCAGGGAAAAGTACTTTTTATCCAAGTGGGTTGTTAATTGGTGAAATTGTCAGAGTGGAACCGGATGAATACGGCTTAACTCAAAATGCTTTTATCGAGCCAACAGCTGATTTTCACGGGTTAGACTATGTCTATATTGTTGAAAGAACGAGTACAACGCTTGATCCTGATCTAATTGAGGAGGACGAGTGACGTGAGTCGAATTTATATTCCGGGACTGGTGTTCTTCTTTTTTGTGATGGAAGGGACGCTTTTTCAATTGCTTGTCCCAAATGACAAAGGTGATATAGTTGAATTTGTCCCACGGTTTTTAATTGTACTCGTTATTTTAGTAGGCATTCATTTTGGCAGAGCGTCTAGTCTTCTATATGGACTTATCTTTGGATTGATGTATGACATTGTTTATACTCAACTTCTAGGTGTGTATTTATTTGGTCTTGGGTTAATCGGTTATTTTCTCGTATTTCCATATAAACGTGTTCAAGATTCACTGTTGGCACAACTAGGTTTAATTGTTGTTGCGATTGTCTTTTTTGAATATTACCAATACGGTCTTTTTCTGTTAATTGGGGGAACTGATTTAGCTCCTGCTTTGTTTGCACAGAGCCGTTTGCTCCCAAGTGTTGTTTTGAATAGTGTGTTTGCTATTCTTCTATTCTATCCTTTTTACAAAATAACAGAACATGTTAAGAAGCAGGCTAGCCTTCGTGAAAGATAAGATTTTATTTGTAAATCCTTAGAAAAAAGAGGGTTTTACCTGCTTTTTGTTGAATAAATGTACTAGCCCATCTTTCCGTTAGAACGATTGAGCGAGAGTGAAATGGGAGCAACGAAGGTGAGTGAGGCAGAGGTGAACACACTAATGGTTCAAAAAAAGCAAAACGTTACAATAAAAGGAACAAAAGAGGGACTTATTTTCTTATTAGATGATACTTGTTCCTATCAGAGTTTAATTGATGAATTAATAGAAAAGCTATCTTCTAAACATTATCAGCAAGCAGATGGACCTGATGTATTAGTTAAAGTGGAAAGTGGTTTTCGTTATTTGCAGCCTGAACACAAACAGGAAATCGAGCAAATTATTACAGAAGACCGTAATTTAGCGATTGATCATTTTAATTGCAAGGTCATAACAAAGCTAGAATCAGAGCAGTTACGAAGGAAATCTCAAACCGTTACATTAACTCGGATGGTCCGCTCTGGACAAGTCCTCGAAGTAACGGGAGACCTGCTGCTGATTGGCGATGTTAATCCTGGTGGGACAGTGGTTGCTACTGGTAATATCTATATTATGGGTGCCCTTCGCGGGATTGCACATGCAGGAGCTAATGGAGATGAAAAGGCAATCATTTCAGCTGCTTTAATGGCCCCATCACAGCTGAAGATTGCAGAAGCTATGAAGCAATTTGAAAGAGACGGGGAAGAGGAACCTATTATGGCAAGTGCATTTTTAGATGAGCGTATCTCGTTACAAATTGGCCGAGTTCAACAACTTGTACATACACATCAACATTTAAATAAAAATGAAGAACAAATAAACTAAGGCAATAGAAAGGGGTCTTGAACGTGGGAGAAGCAATCGTCATTACAAGTGGAAAAGGTGGCGTTGGTAAAACAACGACATCTGCCAATATTGGTACTTCACTTGCACTTTCTGGAAAAAAAGTCTGTTTAGTAGATACTGACATCGGTCTGCGTAATCTTGATGTTGTCATGGGTTTAGAGAATCGCATCATTTACGATCTTGTAGATGTTATTGATGGTCGTTGCAAACTGAAACAAGCATTAATTAAGGATAAGCGTTTTGATTGTTTATTTTTATTACCGGCTGCACAAACAAAGGACAAGACTTCGGTTGAACCAGCTCAGATGAAGGTGATCATTGATGAATTAAAACAGGAGTATGACTATGTCATTATTGATTGTCCAGCAGGTATTGAGCAAGGATTTAAAAATGCGATAGCTGGAGCAGATCGTGCTATTGTTGTGACGACACCAGAACTTTCAGCTGTCCGTGACGCTGATCGGATTATTGGATTACTAGAGCAAGAAAAGCAAATTGAACCTCCTAGATTAATAGTTAATCGCATTCGTGGTCATATGATGAAAAACGGTGAAATGTTAGATGTTGATGAAATTGCTAATGTATTATCAATTGATTTGATTGGAATTGTCATTGATGATGAAGAGGTCATTAAGCATTCGAATAAAGGTGAGCCGATTGCATTGTATACGACAAGCAAAGCTTCGATTGCTTACCGTAACATTGCACGCCGTATTCTTGGTGAAACGGTTCCACTTATGTCGCTTGATGAAGACAAAGGAATGTTTGCAAAGATTAAGCAATTTTTCAGCGTTAGATAAAATAAGAAGGGCTCCATTTGGGGCCCTTCTTATTTTATGAGGAAACAATTAACGTAGGTTCTTGCAAAATGCCTTGAATTGCCTGACGAAAATCATGGATAGCGAACGGTTTATGTAAATAATGAACCTCGCATGTATCTGAACGAACTTGTTCCTGGCGTCCTGTTGTCATAACTAGCACAGGTACTGTCGTTAGTTTACTTTGCTCTAATTCCTGGACAAAAGGAAGAATTGGAGTGTCATATAATTGGTCGCTAATTATTATCAGTGAGAATTCTTGCTGTACTAAAGACATTCCTTGAAGAAATAATTGTCCGCTTGTAAAGCTAGTAACATTGATTCCAAGTTCATTAAGGTGATAGTCCATTAAAGTCACGTGACTTGGCTCATCTTCAATTAAAGCAACGGATCGTGAATACATAGGAACCCCCATTTAGTTTGTAATCTACTTATTTATATATGGATTTATTAATTTCATATTAAATTTGTATGAAGAATTATGCAAGTCTTTTCTCTGATTTTGGAATTTCTATTCCATTAAAAAGTCATTTTCAGTCATAATTTCAGATAATACTTGGTTATTTGGATTACATGAAGGTGAGGGGCTTTTGCCTTAGCATTCTTAACTATTTGACCATTAGATGACCTATCTCGATGAAAGCATTCAACGATGTTAGTGGCTATGTTATGATTTTAGAAAAGAATGCTTGATTGAGAGGGAGGAACACTAGAATGACATTGGAAGAACAACTAAATGAAGCGACACAAACGATTCGTTGCATGATCTTAACGGTGTCTGATTGTGAGTCGTATGGTCAGGACAAAAGTGGTGCATTAATTCGAACAATGCTCGAGGAAAAGGGACATTGTGTAACAGAGTATCAAACAATTGATTACGATTATACGCAGATTCAACATTGGATTAAAATTGCGGCCATTCGAGCAGATATCGACGCTATCCTAATTGCTGGTGGTACGGGTATTGGATTGAATGATACAACACATGAAGCGGTAAGAGATAGCTTAGATAAAGAGATGCCGGGTTTTGGTGAGATCTTTCGTCATTTAAGCTTTACAGAAGATGTTGGAACGGCCGCAATTTTAAGTAGAGCAACCGCAGGAGTTCGGGATGGAAAGGTCATCTTCTCAATGCCAGGAGCACCAGGTGCGGTTAAGCTTGCTATGGATCGTATTATTATTCCTGAGATTAGCCAAGTCGTTCGAGAAATTCTAAAAGATAAAGTAAGAGTTACAAGCTGATAAGAAGAGATCAAAAAAAGGGTGATTCAATGGTCGTAATTAACCATTGAATCACCCTTTTTAGTTAGCGATGATCCTGATATAAGTCTTGTTTGGTGATGTCTTGAAGCTGCCTTCTCTCTGCTTCGCTCAAATGTTCTGTTAGGATCGCTTGAACATTATCTCTTACTTGTCCAGCTTTACTAGCACCGGCTAGGACAGAGGCAACGACTTCAGAAGAAAGGCAGTAGTGAAGGGCAATGGAGTTGTTTGAACGAGTGTGGTTATCTAGTGAATGCCTAACGGCTGCAAGTTCTTCAGCTGAGTATGTTAGATAGCTACTTGTTGGTGCTAGAGGCTTATCCGTTAATAGACCTTTTGCCAGTGCACCACGAACAACAACACTTATTTGTTTTTGCTCAAACAAGGGAAATAGTTCTTCAGGTCTTCTGTCCAATAGACTGTATTGCATCATGACACTTACAATGGATGATCGCTCGATGTACTCTCGGATGACATTTGGACGAATCGATGACAGTCCGTAGTAACGAATGAGACCTTCTTGTTTTAACTCTTCAAACGCCTCGATGGTTTCATCAATTGGATCATCAATCGTTCCCCCATGAAGTTGATAAAGGTCTATATAGTCGGTTTGTAATCGCTGTAAGCTATCTTTTACTGCCTGTTTAATATGGGATTTAGACGGATCCCATGACCATCCTTCTTTTCCTTTTTCAAATCGATTTCCGGCTTTCGTTGCAAGGATAATATCTTTTCTCTTATTTTTTATCACTTCACCAATAATCTCTTCATTTAAACCTTGATCGTATAAATCAGCAGTATCCAAATAATTTACGCCAAGCTCAAGAGCAGTTTCAATTGTTTGTCTAGCCGTTGAGCGGTCTTGACCGATATTCATACAACCTAGCCCAAGTTCACTGACATAGAGATCAGAATGACCTAGTTTACGTTTATTCATATATAATGCCTCCGATCTTTTACTAGAGTTCTATTCTATTATGGCATAACAAGAGGGGACAAGTCATATAGTTAAGTAATAATCGGGTAAAAGGATGGGGTGCGAATGTCTAAAAGATTAAGCAAGGTTAGGAAGGAACTAGACTCAAGAAGAAGGACAATTGAATACAACGTTAAGCAGCGGGAGAAAACTGTACCTATGCTTATGAATCGGCAGGAGGACTCAAGAGAGGAACCAGACTTTTATATTCCGCAAGATACTAATAGAAAAACACCGACTCCAACAAAAGGAAAAGATTTATTTGTTTTTCGTTTAATGATGGCAATCTGTCTCTTTTTAATGCTTGCGATTTTATTTCAATCAACAACACCTCAAGCAGAAAAGGCGAAACAGTTTGTTCAACAATCTTTCGAATATGAATTTGAGTTTGCAGCCATCTCAAATTGGTACGAAAAACAATTTGGACGTCCACTAGCCCTTGTCCCAATTGAACAGGATCTGGCTCAAGGCGATCCAAATGAAGATATCGAAATGATCTATGCCCTCCCAGCAATAGGAACGATAAGTGAGCCGTTCACTGAAAACGGGCAAGGGATTATGATTGAAACAGGGATGCATGCAGAAATTGAATCTGTTAAGAGTGGCTCGGTTAAGTCGGTTGGACAAGAATCAGAGCAAGGACTAGGCAAAACGGTCGTTGTCGAACATTACGATGGTACTGAGGCGATCTATGGCATGCTTGACCAAATTGAAGTGAATATTTACGACAACATTAGAGCTGGAACAATCATTGGCACCGTTCAAACCAACGAAGAAGCTCAAAAAGGAATTTTCTATTTCGCACTGAAAAATGGTGAACAATACATTGATCCAAGCGAAGTTATCTCATTTAATTAACATGAATAATCTTTTTTCAAAGATTAAAATTAATCCTTTATTTTGGCTAGTTGTTGGTATAGGTGTCATGACTGGTTATTTTAAAGAGGTGTTAATGGTATTTACGATCGTATTCATTCATGAAATGGGTCATGCGTTTGCCGCAAATTTTTTTAATTGGAGAATTAACAAAATAGAGCTGTTGCCGTTCGGTGGGGTTGCTGAAGTAGATGATACAGGGAATCGACCATTTCATGAAGAGGTAATCGTGATTTTGGCTGGTCCATTTCAACATCTATGGATGATGTTGCTTTCCTATCTAATGATGAATTTTTCGTTTTGGTCATTGTATGATCACCAATTGTTTATTTGGCATAACTTAATGATTTTAGGATTTAATCTTATTCCCGTTCTCCCCTTAGATGGGGGAAGGCTTTTGCAGATGTGGTTTACGTATCGCTATCCTTATGTTCAAGCATTGACGATTGGTCGCTATGCTTCTTGTATCGGATTAATCAGTTTGGTCGTTCTAAGTTTCATTTATCTCCCATTTCATCTGAATTTATGGATTGTTCTTTCTTTTTTAATCATTTCAAATTATTTGGAATGGAAACAAAGACATTATAAGTTTATGAGATTTTTGATGGCACGAAGATCAATGGAGATGAATGTACCTTATTTGAAAGAATCACTGTTGCCTGTGAGAGATTCGCTTACTTTAAAAGAAGTTATGAAAAAGTGTCGGAGAGGGTACAGGCACTCGTTTAAAATCTTTCATACAAAGCAGGCAACGACATCAATGGTTGAAGAAAAAGAATTGCTTGAACTATTGTTCACAAAAAATGATCTAAAGGCCCCGCTTTCACGTTTTGGATTTACTGATTCTCGGAACCACAGATAGAGGTTTTTGATCCACTAAAACGTTCCTTTTAGCAAGGAGACTGCGATGGCTTCACTCGTTGCAGGCTTCAATGATAAATCCTCTGATAGCAGGTTTCAGACTTTGCAACGGTAGCACTTATTACTTAAAGGCTACTCAAGATAGGTGAAAATCAGAGACTGCTGATAAAGTCCTTTTTAGCAGTTTCAAGGAAGTAGCAATGGCTCCACACGTTGCACGCCTGCTATGAGAAACCCACTCATAGCAGGGCTTAAGACACCGCAACGGTTACGCTCATTGCTTAAAGGCCGCTGAAAAAAGTGAAAATCATACCTTTTTCAGCGGCCTTGAAAACGAGACCTTTTTCAGTAGCCTCAGGCATTTTACCCCTGGATCATGGTACAATATGAGTAAGAAAAGGGTGTAAAGGGGCTATCCGAGTGAAGCAGATTATATTTAATTTAGCCACAAGAGAAAGAAGAGCAGCAATTATTGAAGATGGAAGAGTTGCTGAGCTTATGATTGAGAGAACGCTAGATCAGCGGATTGTAAGCAATGTCTATCGTGGCCGCGTAGTCACGGTATTACCCGGGATGCAAGCCGCTTTTGTTGATATAGGAAGAGAGAAAAATGGATTTTTGTACCGAGATGATTTGCTCTCATTTCATCTTTCTTTAGAAGACGAAGAGAAGAAAAAGAAACGTAGCATATCAGAATTTGTCCAACAAGGAGAAGAAGTTCTTGTCCAGGTGACAAAGGAAGGGTTTGGTACGAAAGGTCCGAGGTTAAGTGGGGTCATATCATTTCCTGGACAGTTTTTAGTATATATGCCTGAAGGTGGATATGTAGGAGTGTCTAGAAGATTCTCCTCCCCTGATGCACGAGAGCACTGGCGCTCGATTGGAGAGACTTTAAGAGAAGGACAGGAAGGACTGATTATTCGGACATCCTGTGAGGGTCATCAAGAAGAGGAAGTTGAAAAGGAATTAACTTTTTTACGATCCTACTGGAAGAAACTCTACAAAGAAGAACATGAAAAGGTCGCACCAGCTCTCGTATACCAGAGCACCGGGCTCGTTGAACGGGTTGTGCGAGATGTGGTTAATGAGGGTGTAAGTGAGATCGTTGTTGACCATTTTCAAGAGTACCAATTATTGAAGGACCTTTTGAATCCTTATCCTAATGTTCAAGAGAAGCTTTCCTTTTATCGAGAAAAGGAAAATATCTTTTCGAGCTACCAAATTGATAAGGAGCTAGAACGTGCACTTAGGCAGCAGGTATGGCTGAAGAATGGTGCTTATTTGATGATTGATCAGACAGAAGCGTTAACCGTGATCGATGTGAATACAGGTAAATTCACAGGCAAGAACGATTTACATGATACGATTCGTCATACAAATAGTGAGGCAGCAAAAGAAATCGCTAGACAGCTAAGGCTCAGAGATATTTCTGGTATTATCGTGATCGATTTCATTGATATGAAAAGAGAAGAGGACCGTGAATATATTCTAACCTTGTTTGAACGTGAATTAAAAAAAGATCGTACAAAAACAAATCTAGTTGGGTTAACGGGGCTAGGTCTAGTTGAAATGACTAGAAAGAAAATCAGACAGAATCTTCAAGATAGCTTATCCAAACCATGCCCGACCTGTCACGGGAAAGGTGTCGTTCTCTCAGACGAAGCACAGGCCTTTCAATTAGAAAGACAGCTATGGGAGTATAAAGGAACGATTGAAGAAGCCGTTGTTGTCGAAATCCCTTCGGTTGTTTCAACTGTTTTTGCCGGGCAGAAAGGTGAGCACTTAAAAAGACTTGAACAAGCATTGGGATTTCGCATTCTGATCTATCCGAATAAACGCTTACTAGAAGGACCAGTAATCCGTTATATTGGTGATATGGAAGAAGCGTCAAGACAGCTTGAACGATTAAAATCTAATTGACATCATTCGTGCTCATATGGTACAATTTCGTTTGTTAGTTATTTGGTCGCACCCAAACAACTACAACCGCACAGAATAGGTTCTAAAACGGCTTAGGCCTACCTAGGATGGCGAGTCTGAGTATATGAGGAGGTGCAAGTATGTACGCAATTATTGAAACTGGTGGTAAACAAATCAAGGTTCAAGAAGGCCAAGAAATCTACATCGAAAAATTAGACGCAGAAGCTGGTGAAACAGTTAGCTTCGATAACGTTTTATTCGTAGGTGGCGATGATGTTAAAGTTGGTGCTCCATTTGTAGAGGGCGCTACGGTTTCGGCTAAAGTTGAAAAACACGGTCGTCAAAAGAAAATCATCGTTTGGAAGATGAAGGCTAAGAAGAACTACCGTCGTAAGCAAGGTCATCGTCAGCCTTACACAAAAGTGGTAATCGAAAAGATTAACGCGTAAGTAACCGATGATTACGGTAAAGATTCTCCGAAATAATAACAATGATATTGACTCTTTTACGATGAGTGGACATGCAGACTCTGGTCCGTATGGTCATGACCTCGTTTGTGCTGGTGCTTCGGCAGTATCCATTGGAACTGTGAATGCGATTGCCACATTATGTGGTACAGAGCTTAACGTCGAGATGGAAGAGGATGGTGGTTTTCTCCGCTGTTGTGTACCAACAGGTTTAAACAGCACAACATTTGAGAAAGTCCAGCTTCTTCTTGAAGGGATGCTAGTGTCTCTTTTATCGATAGCTGAGGAATACAGTCAATTTATCGAAATTAATGATAAACACGGGAGGTGAATTCCATGTTAAAAATGAATCTTCAATTTTTCGCATCGAAAAAAGGGGTAGGTAGTACAAAGAACGGACGTGACTCACAGTCTAAGCGTTTAGGCGCTAAGCGTGCTGACGGTCAAGCTGTTTCTGGTGGTTCAATCCTTGTACGCCAACGCGGTACACGCGTATATCCTGGTGTGAACGTAGGTAAAGGTGGCGACGATACTCTATTTGCAAAAGTAGATGGCGTTGTTAAATACGAGCGCGTTGGTCGTGATCGTAAGCAAGTGAGCGTCTATCCAGTCGCTCAATAATGCAAATGAAAACTCTCTATCAGGTATTCTGATGGAGAGTTTTTTTGTGTTATACTCTAACTAATATAGTTCGTGTAGCTGAATAAAGAAGAGGTGAAGAGAATGAAAGCATTTGTAAATGGGACTGTGTTAATAGGCACAGGTGAAATAATTGAAAATGGAACTGTGCTTATCAATGAAGGAAAGATTGTTCAGGTTGGTACAAACCTTGCTATTCCTGAACAAGCAGAGATTATCGATGTCGCAGGGAAATATGTGACGCCCGGTTTGATTGATGTACATACTCACTTAGGTGTATTTTCTGAAGGGTTAGGTGAAGCTGGACATGATTTTAATGAAACGACCAGTGCTACCACACCATATGTTCGTGCGATAGATGGAATCAATCCATTTGATCGAGGGTTCGAGGATGCTAGAATGGCTGGTGTCACAACGGTTCAGATTATGCCTGGGAGTGCGAATGTAATCGGTGGTGAAATGTCGATTGTGAAAACGCAAGGAACCATTGTTGACGAGATGATTGTTAGGTCACCATCAGGGATGAAAGCGGCATTTGGGGAAAACCCAAAACGTGTTCATGGTGGGAAAGGAAAGTTACCGATTACAAGAATGGGTGTTGCTGCTTTATTTCGTCAGCAATTTATGAAAGCACAGGATTATATGAAGAAAGTAGATGCTGGTGAGATTAAGGACCGTGACCTAGGTATGGAACAGCTTGTGAAAGTCCTCCGTAAAGAGATTCCACTACGTGCCCATGCCCATCGTGCTGATGATATTGTCACGCTCCTTCGGTTAATCAAAGAATTTGATCTTGATGCGACAATTGAACATTGTACGGAAGGTCATTTGATCACTTCCTATATAGCAAGTCATAATATTCGGGTGTCAGTTGGACCGACAATGACATCAAGAACGAAGCAAGAGCTTAATAACAAAGGCTTCCATACGTTAATTGAATTAGAGAAAGCAGGTGTTCCCTTCTCGATCACAACCGATCATCCTGTTGTGACAATTGATCATTTAATTACGTCTGCTGTAACAGCTGTCAAATACGGACTATCTGAAGAAACTGCGTTGAAATCAATAACAATACGAGCAGCTGAGCATTTAGGCATTGAGAATCAAGTAGGTTCACTAGAAGAAAACAAGGATGCTGATCTTGTCATTTGGAATGCTCATCCCCTATCTGGCCAAGCGATTGTTGAAAAGACGTTTATTAACGGGGAATGTGTGCATAATTAGAATGAAGCTTACTTGCCATTGGCAGGTAAGCTTTTTTGAAGCGTGGATTCGGACAGAAGGAGAGTATCAAAAGTGAATGAGCAATATGTAAATAAGCTCGAGAAGATGAAAGAGAATATTTGCCTGGCCACAGGTCGTGAGCAGAGACGGCTAATAACAGAACTCGTCTTGTTCATTGAACGAGAAAGGCATGATTCAAAAAGACGTAATTGAAAATAGTAGTTGCATATATAAGTATATGCTTATACAATAAAAAGCAGGAGGGAGGAAAGCAAATGAGCGAGGTTATCTCTACATTAGAACTAGACATTGCATCAAAAATACTAAAACTTCTCGGTGATAAGACAAGACTGTCGATGATGTCGATGATGTCAGAGGATGAATGTTGTGTCTGCGAATTTGTCGAACTGTTTCAAATGAGTCAGCCTTCTGTTAGTCAGCACTTACGTAAGCTTAGAGATGTTGGCTTAGTTGTTGAGGAAAGAAAAGGCCAGTGGATTTTCTATAGGGTCAACAAGCAACACGAGGCCTATACGATGGTTGATGAACTACTAAAGCATGTACCAAGTCAAAAAAATAAATTAATAGAATTAGAAAAACGTGGATTACGTGTTTGTTGTGAGTAATCGTCGAGGGGGAAGGTAGAATGACTATTTTAGCCATTCTAATATTCCTGTTTACACTTGTTTTAGTCATCTGGCAGCCTAGAAATCTATCAATAGGCTGGTCTGCATCTATTGGTGCAGTCTTAGCTCTTTTAGTTGGTGTCGTTGATTTTAATGATGTTGTGACAGTAACAGGAATTGTTTGGAATGCAACATTAACATTTGTTGCTATTATTATCATTTCTTTAATATTAGATGAAATTGGTTTCTTTGAATGGTCCGCACTACATATGGCCAGATTTGCAAAAGGCAATGGCTTGAAAATGTTTTTATATGTCTCTGTTCTTGGAGCAATTGTTGCCGCATTATTTGCAAATGACGGGGCAGCCCT
Source organism: Halalkalibacter suaedae (assembly GCF_017939705.1). Taxonomy (GTDB): domain Bacteria; phylum Bacillota; class Bacilli; order Bacillales; family Bacillaceae_D; genus Halalkalibacter; species Halalkalibacter suaedae. Next base: position 139,627 of record NZ_JAGKSQ010000001.1, on the reverse strand, counting down.
CATTTTAACACCAATCGTTCTTGCGATGGTTCGAGCGTTACGCTTTAAAGAAGCAATGGTTTTGCCGTTTATTATGGCAAGTGGATTTATCGCTGATACGACATCATTACCATTACTCGTTAGTAACCTAGTTAATATTGTCTCAGCAGATTTTTTCGGAATCGGATTTGTTGAATATGCAACAAGAATGATCGTTCCTAATTTCTTTGCATTAGGGGCAAGTATTTTAGTGCTTTATCTCTATTTCCGTAAAGACATCCCAAAAGACTATGATGTCACTCAATTAAAGAAACCAGTTGAGGTCATTAAAGACCAACGACTTTTTAAACTTTCATGGTTGATTTTAGCTGTTTTATTAATTGGCTATTTTATTAGTGAATTTGTAGAAGTACCTGTATCCTTTATTGCTATGCCTATCGCTCTTATTTTCTATTTGGTCTTTCGTTCAATTAGTGCCAAGCACCCCAAACTTAGCTCAGCCGGCATTATCAAGGGTGCACCATGGGCGATTGTTGTTTTTTCAATTGGGATGTATGTCGTTGTCTATGGCCTACGTAATGTTGGATTAACAGATGTATTGGCTTCTCTGATTCAATTAACAACCGAGCAAGGATTATTTGTTGGGACAATGTCAATGGGATTTATCGCAGCAATTCTCTCTTCAATCATGAATAATATGCCAACAGTCATGATCAATGCTCTTGCTATAGCTGAGACCAATACGACTGGAGTGATGAGAGAGGCTCTTATTTATGCCAATATTATCGGCTCAGATTTAGGTCCAAAAATTACACCAATTGGTTCATTAGCAACACTGCTATGGCTCCATGTTCTTTCTCAAAAAGGAATGAAGATTTCTTGGGGTTATTACTTTAAAGTAGGGATCATCCTAACTGTTCCGACACTGTTCATTACACTAGTTGGTTTATATCTCTGGTTTATCGTTATCTTATAAAATTCAAACTCAATTAAAAGGAGCCATACTCAATGTCAAAACCTATTATTTATTTTTTATGTACAGGAAATTCTTGCAGAAGCCAAATGGCTGAAGGTTGGGGAAAAACATATTTAAGTGACAAATATGACGTTTATTCTGCAGGGATTGAAGCACATGGAGTTAATCCAAACGCTGTTCGAGCAATGGCTGAAGTAGATGTAGATATTTCTAACCAAACATCAGATACAATTGACCAAGAGATTTTGAAGAAAGCGGATTTCGTTGTGACGCTTTGTGGTCATGCTAATGATGTATGTCCAGCAACTCCACCAAACAAAGAACGTGATCACTGGGGCTTTGATGACCCAGCAAAGGCAGAAGGTACGGAAGAGGAAAAATGGGCATTCTTCCAACGAGTTCGTGATGAAATTGGTGAACGAATCAAAACGTTTGCTGAAACAGGTAAATAAAAAATGAAAAGTCGAGGAAACTCGGCTTTTTATAATAGGAAGTGAGTGAATAGGATGGCTAAATTACGAATCTATGATCCAGCAATGTGTTGCACGACAGGTGTATGCGGTCCATCAGTTGATCCAGAGCTAACAAGAGTTGCCAGTGCAATCTTTTTATTAGAAAAAAACGGCGTCGATATTAAACGCTTTAATTTAACATCTGAGCCAGAAGCATTTGTTGAAAATAGTCTGATCCAAGGGCTTTTAAATGAAAAAGGAATGGACGGATTACCGGCAGTTCTTGTTGATGATGAAATCAGGCTTGTCGGGAGATACCCATCAGTAGAGGAATTTGCAACATGGACAGATATGTCGATAGAACAACTTTCCAAAGATAAAAGTACAAAAAAGGGGATTGAATTGCTGTGAGTTATCCTCGTTTCCAACCAATAACAGATAGTCAGACACCTTATCTCTTTTTTACTGGAAAAGGAGGCGTTGGAAAAACGTCCACAGCCTGTGCAACTGCTGTTGCCCTTGCGGATCAAGGTAAAAAAGTATTAATTGTTAGTACGGATCCTGCTTCAAATCTTCAGGATGTCTTTGAAGAAGATATCGAATTTCAAACAACCAAACTGTCAACAGTGGATAATGTGTATGCTATTAATCTTGATCCAGAAGAAGCTGCACGTGCCTACCGTGAAAAAGTTATTGGGCCATATCGTGATAAGCTTCCAGCCACAGTCGTTGCACAGATGGAAGAACAATTGTCTGGAGCATGTACAGTTGAGCTTGCAGCATTTGATGAATTTGCTTCAATCTTAACAGACAAAACTCGAACGAGTGAATATGATCATATTATTTTTGATACAGCACCAACTGGTCACACGTTAAGACTACTACAGCTGCCATCTGCTTGGTCAAGCTTCCTAGAAGATAGTACACACGGAGCTTCTTGTTTAGGACCATTATCTGGACTGGCAGAGAAAAAATCTTTATACACAGAAGCGGTCAAAGCACTGGCAAATTCAGAGTTAACAACACTTATTTTAGTAGCTAGACCAGAGGAATCCGCACTTAAAGAGGCAAATCGAGCGGCGAAAGAGTTAATGGATGTCGGTCTAACAAATCAGAAATTGCTGATAAACGGCAAACTGCAACAATTTGTAAAAGAAGATACGGTATCAACTACTTTTTTTCAACGTCAGGAAAAAGCTTTGAAGGAGATTCAAGTAGATTCGAAGAGACCTACGTATGAATTGCCATTTGTCTCATATCCACTTACTGGTGTCAACTCATTACGAGCATTATTCAAAGACGACCTAATTACTGAAACGATTACTTCTAATACAGAAGTAAATGCTGAGAATCTCTCGGAGCTCATTGAGCAAGTAAGTAAGAAAAAAAGTGGCGTTGTATTAACAATGGGCAAAGGTGGGGTCGGCAAGACAACCGTTGCAGCAGCCATTGCTGTCGGCTTAGTTGAAAAAGGCTATCAAGTCCACTTAACTACGACAGACCCAGCGGCACATGTTGTTGTTGAATCGGAACAGTCGCTAACGATAAGCCGGATTGATCCAAAGGTTGAAGTTGAACGTTATAAGCAAGAAGTTCTTCAACAAGCAAAAGATACAGTTGATGAAGATGGGCTTGCATTTCTCGAAGAAGATTTAAATTCTCCTTGCACAGAGGAAATTGCTGTCTTTCGAGCATTCGCAGCTGTTGTTGATCAAGCAGAGGATTCCTTTGTGATTATCGATACAGCTCCAACAGGACATACGCTGCTGCTCTTAGATGCCGCTGAATCTTATCACAAGGAATTAGAACGTTCAACGGGAGAAATTCCAGAGTCCGTTAACAAGTTATTGCCGCGTTTACGAAATGGAAACGAAACAGATGTCATCATCGTAACCCTGCCTGAGGCAACACCTGTTTATGAAGCGATACGTTTGGAAGAGGATTTAAAAAGGGCAAGTATTTATCCGAGCTGGTGGGTGATTAACCAAAGCTTTGCAAAAACAAATACAATTGATCCGATATTAAAAGCTCGTGCAGCAACAGAAATGAGATGGATGAACATCGTGTCTGAACGTGCCGCCAGAATGTCTGTTATTCCATGGAAGTCTGATTTAATCATTGGGTATGAAAAAGTAAAAGCAATGATTGATTAGACATGCAGACTGACTCAACAATAACGCTTGTTGACTGGGTTAGTTTATTTTATATCAGATTAACAAGTTCAAGATAGTTTCAGAAGAGAAATCCTATACTTTGTATCCATAATAAGAAGGTGAGGGATATACATGAGTCATTTACCCGTTGCTATTATTGGAGGAGGTCCAGTCGGTCTTGCGGCTGCTGCTCACTTAATTGAAAGAAACATTCCATTTGTCTTACTTGAAGCCGGAAATGAAGTTGGAGCGTCTATTCGACAATGGGGTCATATTCATTTGTTTTCTCCATGGAAATTTAATGTTAATAAGGCAGCAAAGCAATTGCTTGAAATGGATGGTTGGCTTCATCCAAATGATGAAGACTTTCATACCGGAGATGAGCTAGTAGACATTTACCTCAAGCCTCTTGCGAATCATCGACAACTAAAGCCGTTCATTCATTACAATAGTAGAGTGAAGGCTGTCGGACGAAAAGGAATCGATAAGTTAAAAACAAAAGGCCGCGATCAAGTTCCCTTTACAATTCGATATGAACAAGAGCAAAGAATTAAGACAATTGAAGCGAAAGCAGTGATTGATGCAACAGGCACATGGCAAAATCCTAATCCGGTTGGGTCTGGGGGAATCATGGCTGAAGGTGAAGAACGATTTAGTAATAAGATCACTTATGGTATTCCTGCTGTCCTATCAAAGCAACGTTCGACATACGCTGGTAAATCAGTTCTCGTTGTAGGAAGTGGACATTCAGCAATTAATTCAATTATTGAGTTATCGGAATTGCAAAAACAAGAACCAACGACAAAAATCACGTGGGCGTTGCGCAAGCAAACAGTAGAGGAAGCATTCGGTGGAGGTGAGGCTGATGCTCTCCCAGCTCGAGGTGCATTAGGTTTAAAAATAAAGGAACTTGTAAGTGCTAGAATGATTGAAGTCGTTACTCCATTTTATATAGAAGAAATAAGCGGGAAAGACACACTAGTCGTAAAAGGGCAGCTAGGAGAAGAGTACAAAGAGTTAACAGGAATCGATCAAATCATAACAAATACAGGAGCAAGACCAGACTTTGATTTCCTAAAGGAAGTTAGAATCAGTTATGATTCAGCTGTTGAGAGTGTTCCGGCACTTGCTCCATTAATTGATCCAAACCTCCATAGTTGTGGTACTGTCCGACCACATGGTGAGAAGGAACTACGTCAGCCAGAGGAGAATCTTTATATTGTTGGTATGAAGAGCTATGGCAGGGCCCCTACATTTTTACTGGCAACTGGGTATGAGCAAGTTAGATCTGTTGTAGCTAAACTGGTAGGCGATCTTGATGCAGCCGAGCGAGTTGAACTTGATCTCCCAAAGACAGGTGTATGTACAACTAATAGACCTCAAACAAAAAAAGCAATTCCGTTAACAGTGACAGCTAAACCAACTTCGTGCTGTTAAATATGAAAGGGCCTACTATAGATCATTATAGTAGGCCTTATCTACTTTGGTCAGACATGCTTTAAATCATTACTTCATATTAGGAATGTCTATCTAATACATTAATTACCTCTATGTAAAAGAGTAATTGTGTAAGAGTGTGGAAAATAGAGTTATATAGAGAAAATGAAAGACAAATTAAGATGATACACGCTTACATAACGTTTTAAAAAAAGAGCAGATGATGGTAAGATACACTTTGTGAATAACGGACCCCGACTTTTGTGAGAGTCAAAAGTCGAACAAAAAAAATCTAGGAAAGAGGTGCACGATTGAACATTCAATCAATTAAACAGGAATGGTTTGGCAACGTCAAAGGTGACGTACTTGCTGGCCTAGTTGTCGCACTCGCATTAATTCCAGAAGCAATTGCCTTCTCGATTATTGCTGGTGTTGATCCAATGGTTGGGCTATATGCCTCCTTTTGTATCGCTGTAGTTATTGCCTTTGTTGGTGGACGACCAGGGATGATTTCTGCTGCCACTGGAGCGATGGCATTAGTCATGGTTACATTAGTTGCCGATCATGGATTGCAGTACTTACTTGCTGCAACTATTTTAACAGGAGTTTTACAGATAATATTTGGAGTTTTTAAGCTGGCAAGACTGATGAAGTTTGTTCCAAGGTCAGTTATGGTAGGTTTCGTTAACGCATTGGCGATTCTTATTTTTATGGCTCAATTGGAGCAATTTGAGGGTGCAACGTGGTTAATGTATGCACTTGTTGCCGCTACTCTAGTTATTATCTATGGCTTACCACGTATTACAAAGGCTGTACCATCGGCTTTAGCTGCGATCGTATTAATTACAGCTGTTGCTATTTTTGCAGGCTTTAATGTCTCGACAGTTGGTGATATGGGTGCTCTAACTCAGGAATTACCGCTGTTTTTGATTCCGAATATTCCTTTTACATTTGAAACGTTAATGATTATTCTTCCGTATTCACTTGCTTTAGCTATTGTTGGTTTACTAGAGTCATTATTAACGGCAAATATCGTTGATGATATGACAGATACAGAAAGTGATAAGAATAAAGAAAGTCGTGGTCAAGGTATCGCGAACATTGTTGCAGGCTTTTTCGGTGGAATGGCTGGCTGTGCAATGATTGGGCAATCAGTTATTAATGTTAAATCAGGAGGAAGCGGACGTCTTTCAGCTTTAGTTGCAGGTGTCTTTTTGATGTTCTTAATCCTGGTGCTTGGAGGAATTGTCGTTCAAATACCAATGGCAGCATTAGTTGGTGTGATGTTCATGGTCGCATTTAGTACGTTTGATTGGAGTTCACTAAGAAATATTCACAAACTACCACGTACAGATGCACTTGTTATGGTTGTTACCGTTGCTACGGTTGTCATTACCCATAACCTTGCTATTGGTGTCTTCGCTGGTGTCTTATTAAGTATGATTTTCTTTGCAGCAAAGATATCGAAGGTTGATGTCCAAAAGACAACACAATCGAAAAAGACAACCTACAAAGTTACTGGACAAATCTTCTTTGCTTCTGTTACTGATTTTGTTAACCAGTTTGATTTTAAACAGGAGAGCGGATCAGTAGAAATTGATTTAACAAATGCCCATTTATGGGATGACTCTGCAATTGGTGCACTAGATAAAATTGAAGGTAAATTTGAACAGAATCATGTTCATGTTCAATTTGTCGGGCTAAATTCAGAGAGTGAAAAATTAAAATCAAAAATAGGTGGTCTTTCTAAGGCTTCAGGACATTAATACAAATGAATTAGAAGGTGCTGCTAAACAATCTATGTTTAGCAGCACCTTTTTTCTTATTATAAATAAAATGTAAAAAGAGGATTCACTTTTCTAATGTAAGCGATTACAATAAACAAAAGGGGGTACTATTATGTTTAAACATATTTTGTTAGCGGCTGACGGTTCTGACCACTCCTTGCGATCTGCAGAAAAAGCCATTGAATTAGCAAAATCGAATGAAAGCACACTAGACGTTGTTTATGTTGTTAGTGGTTCTACCTCAAAAGCTGATGTTCTTGCTTATAATAGTAAATTTGAGGTTGAACAAAAAAGAAAGGAAAAATTAGCTCCGATCGTTAAACGTCTGAAGCAGGAAAATATCAACTTTACCATTCATATTATCCACGGCGAACCCGGCCCTGCCATTGTTAAGTTCGCAAATGATAGAGAGTATGACTGCGTTGTTGTAGGAAGTCGTGGATTAAATAAACTTCAAACGTTCGTACTAGGAAGTGTAAGTCATAAAATTGCAAAAAGGGTAGAGAAGCCTGTACTGATTGTAAAATAGTAATTGTTGATGATCATTTTAATATAAACCCTAGGGAGATTGGATACTTAATTGCCAATCTCTTTTTAATGTATTGATTATTAAGGTTGTGTTTTGAAAGTTAAACAAATAAAGAAAAAAACCTAGATACTATATATTTCCTATTTAATTTTGATGAAGCCCGTCACTAAAAGGAAATCATGACAAATAAGGAACAAAATTTGCCAAAAAGTGAGCAGTTTCTACTTACATTTACAAAACCTTTACAAACTAGTCATACGCACTTAATATTGTCCCACTATACTAGCAATTGTGAGAGGGAAACACCTTCTACATATACTTGGTTAAAGAGAAAAGGGAGGACAATGGAGTGAAAAAACTTTTATTGTTATTAGTAATGGCAACTCTTATGGCATTCGTAGCTGCATGTGGTACTGATGAAGAAGCACCTGAGGAAAATACAGGGGCTGAAACAGAAGAGACTGAGACAGAAGAAGCTGAAACAGAAGAAACAGCTTTAGAAGGTGAAGTTAATATTGATGGTTCAGGTACTGTGTATCCTTTAATGTCAGCTTTAGCTGAAGAATATCAAACAAGTGTGCAAGAAGGAGTAGTTGTTCCTGTGAGTCGTGCAGGTACGAGTGCTGGTTTCCAAAAGTTCTTAGTTGATGGTGGAACAGATTTCAATAATGCTTCACGCCAAATTAAAGAAGAAGAACAAGCAATCGCTGATGACCTTGGAATCGAAGTAAAAGAGTTCAAAGTAGCATTAGATGGATTAACATTTGTTATTCACCCTGAAAATGATTGGGCTACAGAATTAACAGATGAGCAATTAATTAGTATTTTCAAGCATGATGGTGGAGTAACTAAGTGGTCTGATTTAGATCCGAGTTTCCCAGATGAAGAGATTAAGCCAATGGGTCCTAACGAAAACCATGGTACGTACGAATTTTTCTATGAGAAAATTCTAGAAAAAGAAGATCTAGTTGATTCAGTTAATCTTCAACAAGAATATTCGAATCTTGTTAATTTAGTAGCAGAAGATGTGAATGGAATTGCATTCTTTGGTTTTGGTTACTACGTAAACAACCAAGATAAGCTTAAGGCTGTTAACGTTGATTTTGGTGAAGGCCCAGTTGAGCCATCATTAGAGACAATCGGTGAAGATGCTGCATATGCACCATTTACGCGTCCTGTATTCACATATTTAAATGTTAATAGTGCTAAAGAAAGACCTGAAGTATTAGACTATGCTCTTTATGTAGTAAACAATGTAAATGAGTTTGCTGGTGAAACTGGATTTGCTCCACTTCCAGAAGAAGAGCTTCAATCGTATGTTGAATTCCTTGAAGGATTAAAATAAGTTAATAGTTACTGTAGGAGATGGGAGTAGCTCGCTACTTCTCATCTCCTCCTATGCTTTATTATTTCATTTGCTTTGCTTTAAATAGGTTTATAGGGATGAAAGGGGAAATCCTAAAAATGGATGCAAAGATAAGTAAGACCGTTGATGTACAAGGGATGATACAGAACAAAAAGAATTCTAGGAACATTAGATCCATTATAGAAAAGCTAATACCGAAATTATTATTACTAATTGCATCAATTTCAATTCTAACAACACTAGGTATACTATTTACACTTTTAAGTGAAACGATTGAATTCTTTAGACGAGTACCATTTTTAGACTTCTTTACTGGAACAGAATTAAAGCCATTAAGTCAAGAGCCGTTATTTGGGGTACTACCACTCTTAACAGGTACGATTCTTTCATCATTTATTGCGATGATTGTAGCCGTTCCAATTGGTTTAATGACAGCGGTATTTCTGAGTGAGTATGCTTCTGACAAGGCAAGAAGAGTGTTGAAGCCCCTACTTGAAGTACTTGCTGGAATACCGACAATTGTTTATGGTTTTTTCGCTTTTACATTTGTTACTCCAATTCTAAGGTCTTTCATTCCTGGTTTGGAAGCAACAAATATTCTTAGTCCTGGTATTGTTATGGGTATCATGATTATACCAATGGTAGCATCTTTATCTGAAGATGCGATGAGTTCAGTTCCTAACTCAATGAGAGAAGGAGCCTTAGCACTTGGAGCAACGAAATTAGAAGTCACAGGTCGTGTAATTATTCCTGCAGCATTATCTGGAATTATTGCATCATTTGTACTCGGTATTTCTCGTGCAATTGGTGAAACAATGATCGTAACCATTGCAAGTGGAAGCTCTAAGAACTTTACATTCGACATTACTCAATCTATGCAGACAATGACTGCCTATATTGTTGAAGTCACTGGTGGAGACGCTCCAGCCGGTTCGACTATATATTATAGTTTGTACGCCGTCGCTATGACACTTTTTGTTTTTACATTTCTAATGAACTTATTTGCACGATATATCTCTCGTAAATTCAGGGAGGAGTATTAAAAATGAAGTATATTAATCCACTTGAAGTTCAAAAAAAGATGAACTCACGAATTTTGACGAATAACTTAGCTAAGATTTTGTTCTTTCTCGCAACTACTTTCGGCTTAGTTGTTCTAGTTGTATTAATTGCCAGAGTCGTTTCACAAAGTATGGGCTGGATTGATTTAAATTTCATTACAGGTAAACTCTCAACGAATGCAGACAAAGCTGGAATTATGGGAGCGATACTTGGAACGTTATGGCTGATGTTAATTGTTGCACCTGTTACGATGTTTCTTGGTGTTGGTACAGCAATTTACTTAGAGTCTTATGCAAAAAAAGGCAAGATACATTCCTTTATCCAAACGAATATTGCCAATCTAGCGGGTGTACCTTCGATTGTTTTTGGTATTTTAGGGTTAACCGTTTTTGTAAGAGCGATGGATTTAGGTGGGGTTATTTTAGCTGGTGGATTAACGATGTCACTATTAGTCCTTCCAATTGTTGTTGTGGCCAGTCAAGAAGCGATACGATCGGTGCCTAGTTTCTTGAGTGAAGCATCATACGGTATGGGGGCAACAAAATGGCAAACAATTAAAAACATCGTATTACCTGCTGCATTACCGGGAATCTTAACAGGAGTTATTTTATCACTTTCAAGAGCAATTGGAGAAACTGCTCCGCTTGTCGTAATCGGAATTCCAGCATTGTTAATTCCGTTCCCTGGCGGTATTTTAGATCGATTTACTATATTACCAATGCAGATTTATTACTGGACAATTGACTCAGCTTTAGTAGCTGAATATGCTAATTTAGCTGCTGCAACAATTGTTGTCTTGCTTCTAGTATTATTCATTATGAATTCGATCGCTATTATTATTAGAAATAAATTTCAAAGAAGATACTAATTTTTGGGGGTTAGTAATTATGGGACTCGTTTCAACAACTGAAAAGCAATTAGATAATCGTATTAAGAGTAAGTCACCTGAAAATGAAATGAAAGACCAACGAATTGTGTATGATACTAAGTCATTAAACCTTTGGTATGGCGGTGATCAAGCACTTAAAAATATTAATCTTTCTATTTATGAGAAGGAAGTAACTGCGATTATAGGACCCTCTGGATGTGGGAAGTCCACATATATTAAAACCTTAAACCGAATGGTTGAACTAATTCCGACTGTTCGTATTTCTGGAGATATCGTTTATCGTGGTAAGAGCATTCTTGATAAATCATTTAAAGTAGAAGATCTTCGTACAAGAGTAGGTATGGTGTTTCAAAAGCCAAATCCATTTCCAAAATCAATCTATGACAATATTGCTTACGGACCTAGAATTCATGGGATTAAAAATAAAAAAATCCTAGATGAGATTGTAGAAATGAGCTTACGTGGTGCCTATATCTGGGAAGAAGTTAAGGACCGTCTTAGTGAAAATGCGTATGGCTTATCTGGTGGTCAGCAACAACGCCTTTGCATTGCACGCTGTTTAGCAATTGAACCTGATGTTATTTTAATGGATGAACCTACATCAGCTCTTGATCCGAAATCAACATTAAAAGTTGAGGAGCTTATTCAAGAGCTAAGAAAAGAGTACTCAATTACGATTGTTACTCATAATATGCAACAAGCAGCACGTATTTCTAATAAAACAGCCTTCTTCTTAAATGGAGAAGTTGTTGAATATGATGAAACGGATACTATTTTTTCTAATCCATCTGACAAACGGACAGAGGATTACATCACTGGACGTTTTGGTTAATAAGGAGTTTGATTTGATATGACAGTTCGGCTTAGTTTTGACTCACAACTTAATACAGTGAAGCAGCGGATACTAGAAATGGGTAGACAAGTAGAAGGTGTGCTTCTTACTGTAATAGATTCTTGGAATTCAACCAATACCGCGATGATGGAAAAAGTCATTACTGAAGATTACAAAATCAACCAGTTAGAACTGCATATGCACGATCAAGTAACGTTAATTATTTCTAAACAACAACCAGTTGCAACGGATCTAAGAAAATTGATTGTTGCCTTAAAAATTTCAAGTGATTTAGAGCGAGTTGCCGATTTAGCAGTTGATATGGCAAAGCAGGCGAAAAGGATGAATTCGAATGCACATTTAACCTATCAAGATCATATTGTTACAATGTTTGGAATGGCCCAAGTGATGGTCAATCAAGCCTTGGAAGCATATGAAAAAACGGATCTTCTAATGGCCCAAAAGATTGCAACAATGGATGATAAAGTCGATCATTTATATGGTGAATTTATCCGTGAACTGTTTTCAAATAAGGACTTAAATATGGAAGTTGATCAAGTGACTCAGCTCGCCTTTATTGGTCGCTACATTGAGCGTATTGCTGATTACGCAACGAATATTGCTGAATGGGTTGTTTATGAAGTGAACGGCAAGCATTTTGATTTGAACTAAGATACCGAGCCGCAAACCAATTGCCCTAAAGCCTACTATGAGATTCCTACATAGTAGGCTTTAAACATTTATTTATACTTAAGACAACGAGTCCAAGGTTTTCAGTATGATCCTTATCTTTTATAGTAATTTTTATTTATGCTTGGTTAAATCTTGTTTTCTAGATTATACTTAACAATGAAAAACGTTTAAGGAGGTTGTTTTTTTGTCACAAACATTATTGAATATTTTTTATCAGTCTCACACTGGTTCGTGGGCGATTACGATTTTGCTTTTTGTCATTAGTTATTTTTTACTTAAGGCTGGCAAGAACAAGGCGTCGAAAATTGTACATATGATCCTACGCTTATTTTATGTCATTATGATTGTTTCTGGTATTGGTACGTTGATTGGGTATAGTTTTACGCCTGTGTATGTAGTCAAAGGTATCATTGCCCTAGTTCTTATCTATGCTATGGAAATGATCCTCGTTCGTACGAAAAAAGGAACACTTGGGCAGCAAGCCATGACTTATTGGATTTTATTTGCAATCACGTTAATTGTCGTTGTCCTTATTGGTTTTGGTGTTATAACCTTCTAAAAATGGGAGCTATCGGGTTAACCGTATAGCTCTCTTTTTCTTGTTTATCATGGTAAACTAGACCCAAAAGGTAAGAGAGAGGGATACGATGGATTGGCTAATAAAAACATTTGATGACTTATCTACGAATGAATTATATGAGGTGTTGAAGCTTAGGGTTGATGTCTTCGTCGTTGAACAGGACTGTCCCTATCATGAGTTGGACGGGAAGGATCAGGCTGCGTACCATTTGCTCGGATATGAGGGGGACAAGCTCGTTGCTTACAGCCGTGTCTTCCCAGCGGGAGTAGTAGGGGATCATGCTTCGATTGGACGTGTCATTGTGCATCAAGGAGCTCGGAAAAAGGGGTATGGTCAACTCCTAATGAAAGAAGCCATTAGTTTTGCTGAGAAACGATTAAACATTGATACGATATTGATCCACGCACAGTGCTATTTAGAACAGTTCTATGAATCATTTGGATTCAATAAGGTTTCAGATCCTTATGATTTAGACGGTATTTTGCATATTGATATGATCCGTTTAAAAGGGGAGGAAGATGTCAATTGAGCAAGCAAGTGGTTTACGCAACTCATTTGCGTGATGTGGCAAACTCAAGCAGACTTCAAAGGGCTTATGAGATTCAAAAAGAAGAGAATAAACCAGCTTTTTATTTATTGCCCTCTTTCTCTTGGCTAAAACAAGCCCGCCAAAAACAACCGGGTCTGCTCATTAGTACCTTCGATGATCTGGCAACTTATATTTTAGATAAAGCAGAATTGAATTATCTTTCTATTTCGGAACAAGAGCGTTCTCTGTTCTTTCAACAGTTTATTAGAGAGGCACACAAGGCTCTTGCTAATGACGAGATTGATATAGCTAAGGCGAATGGCTATGCTGACACTTATGGACAAATTAAACGACTTGGCTTATCGATTGAGGACCTACCGGTATCTTTACATTCTCTATCTTCTTTATTTAGTCAATATGAAGAAAAGGTAGTAGACGAAAGGCGATTGTTAGATCCTGAGAACAGAATTTTAGCAGCAATTAATCATTTAACTAATCACTCAAATGATAGTAATCTTTCTATCATTATGGTAGATGGTTTTTTTGATTTCAGTCCCTTGCAAGCTCTTCTCATTGAGGCTTTGAAGAAGGCGAATGTCAAGATAGAAATCTTTCTACCGCATCATGAACGATTCGATATTACTGCTCGCACCGTTAGTGAACTAAAGGAGATTGGCTTTGTTGAGCAACTAGGTACCCCTCATACCCATTTGCAGGCTTCTGAGCTGAAATTAATCTCAGCAACGACAATGGAGGAACAGTGGAAAGGGATTATGGAAGAGATTCATTTAAGTCAGGAAGCTTACGAGGAGATTGGGATTTTATTAGTAGATGAACGCACCGCATTAGCTGAGCTTGAACGTTATACGACGATGTATCACATTCCAGTAAATATAGCTCAAAAACGACCGGTGGCTTCGACTGCGATATACTCGTTTTTACTCTCAATCATTAAAGGTAATGATCGGTCAAAAACAAAATGGGAACAGTTGCCCTTAGTTGAGCAAATTCTCAAGCTATATCATATTAGTGGACTAACATTTGCGAAACAAAAGCAATTATTCCTACAAAGTCGAGAGTGGCTTGATCAAGAGCATGAGTCGCTATTTAGAATGATTACTGAGCTGCGTTTACCGAAGCAGGCTTCCTTTGTCGAGTATTTATCAAGATTAGCGAAAATAATGAATGAGTTACCTTTACTTGCTTATTGGGAAAAACAATTCAGTAACGATCAACCGGCTTCGACTCTTAAAGGAATGGTAGATGAATACAAAGCTTTTGAACTGATTAGAGAGCGGATCGAGTCCTATCAAGCGTTGCTTGTTGAAAAAAGACTTGAACATCTGCTTATTACTCCAGATTTGTTTATTGAATGGCTACGAGAGCAAGGTGATTCATTAACGCTTTTCAGTAAAAGAGCAGTGAAGAAAGGTGTCTCGATTCATAGCTTTCGTGATATCAGCTTATTTAAAGGAAAGAAACTTTTTGTCGTTGGAATGAATGAGGGTGCCTTTCCTGCCCCTCATCATTTGAGTGGGTACGTTCAAGAGAGAGATTTAGTCCAGCTACCAGTTCGTTTTAGTGCACCGACTCAACTACATTTTCAAGAGAAACAGCTCGCACATTTTGAGCAATTGTTCTATGTGTCGGAAGTTATTCTCTTTACCTATGTTAAGGGTGTTGACACGAACCATCCGTATTTACCTTCGCCCATTTTAACCGAGTTGGATCTAGTTGAAGAGGAGTGGTCTTGGAAAAAGCGTCTCTCAAACGGATTTAGCTTTAGTGAACAAAATCATTTGGAGAAGCTAGCGTATTTCCTTGGAGAGGGTTTTCAATCAGAAGGCATACCTCAATCGCTACAGGTCATAAAAGACCGTCAACGGCGAATAGAGGGAGCGGAGGAGCATTTGTCGGTAGCCCATCAAGAAAAGCAACGGAAGCAGGTTGTTTCAGTAACCGAGCTAGAAAGCTATGCACGTTGTCCGTTTCGTTACGCAATGGAACGAGCATTAGAAGTTAATGAACCGAATCAAGAGCAGGAGTCAGTGTCTCCGCTTGAAATTGGTCAAGTAATCCACTCACTTATTGAAGAACTCTATCATGAATTTAACTTAATTGGCCGACCGTTTGGATCAGTAGAGAAGTCGGTGCTTGAACAGGTTCCTTCTAGGCTATTAGCAATGTTTGAACAAAAGTGGGACTATGTCGAAAGTCAGAGCCCGGAAATTTCTAAATTTGATTTGCTGTTAATGAAACAACAATGGCAAAGGAGACTTGAGCAGTGGTGGCAAGCAGAGAAGAAGCATTTTTGGGACAATGAAGAACTCGCAACTATGGAGATTATGGCCTTTGAAAAACCTGTACGATTAGAACTGGAAATCTCGGACGAAGAATCGTTAATTTTAGTTGGGAAGGTTGATCGTGTTGATCGACAAGGGAATCGTTTTGTTATTTACGATTATAAAACGGGATTTGCTCAAATCAAGATGGAAGAGGTTAAGTCTGGATTAAAGCTACAATTGCCTCTATATGCTTATGCTATTCGTGAGGAGTTAGAGCGATTGGAGAATCAAACAATGATTGCAGATGGTGCTTCATATATCTCATTAAAAAAAGAGCCAGCGAAAAGAGCGGGTAATGGAATATGGCGTTCGGAGCATGTAGGGAAAGACTCTAAGTACCAAGTATCATCTCGGTGCCGCAATCAAGAAGATGAGCTAGGAACAAATGAGTTTCTTGAAAAATATGAGCTTGTTGAACGAATCAAAGAGCTTTGGCAAGGGTTGCAATCTGCTTATCATGTTGCTCCTGAAGAATGCTCTAATTTCTGTCAGTATCACTCAATCTGTCGAGCAACCGCTGAGCAAAGAAATTTATAAAGGGAAGGGGGGAATGAACGTGGATTTTAATCAGCCACAGCAACAAGCCATTACAAGTGACAAGAAGCTTATCCTAGTTTCTGCAGGTGCTGGTTCCGGAAAAACAAGAGTTTTAACTGAACGTTTTATTCATTTATGTGAGCTACATTTTGTAGATAAGGAACATCCAGCTGGTGCAACAGTTGAGGAAATGGTTGCCATAACGTTTACTGAAAAGGCAGCTCGTGAGATGAAGGATCGGATCCGTAAGCGAATTATTGAGAAGGTGGAAGAAGCGGGTAGTGAACAAGAACGTTTCTATTGGATCCAGCAAAAAGAATCAATGGAACGGGCACTCATTTCAACCTTTCATAGCTTCTGTCAACGATTGCTATCACAACACGCTCTGAAAGCCGACTTGCCTCCAAGAACAAGAATTATTGATCAAGTAGAAGCCAAATCAAAGAAGAAAGAATTGATCAATGCCATTCTTGAGGAGAGAGCATTTAATTTACATGCAGTTTCCTTTCTACAGATGATGAGTAAAAATCAGTTAATTGAAACAATTGAACAAGTTCATGATGATGTAAGAGAGTTTGTTGTAGGAGAGGATGCCATCACATCACTTGAGGCAAAGAGGATGCTTGAGAAGCAATGTGAAGGTAAAAGAGAGGAACAACGTAAAGCAACAGCCAACTTCCACAAAGAGGCTTTGCGATGTATACACAATTTCCCACCTTTAAGTGAAGTAACTGCTGCTCAAAAAAAACATCTTGAACGAATTTCTGCGGCATTTCAAAACCTGGAGCTACAAGATGATACTGCAACGTACATGGAGCTACTACATGATGTAATGCCCTCAAAGACGAGCAAGGCATGGCAGGAAAAAGCCCCTGCATTATTTGAATTATTTGAGGAGTACTGGAAGCCGTTAAAAGAAAAATGGAAACAGATCGGTGGGACCCCTGTTATTGATAGTGAAGTGCAGACGTATACTGAAAGCTTTATTATCTTGTTAAAAGAATTCTATAGCCGGTATTCATTAGAGAAGAAGAAAGCTGGTTTGCTAGACTTTACAGATCTGCAGCAAAAAGCAGTTACACTTCTTGCAGATCCAGTCATTAAAAATGCCTGTCAACAACAGTTTCGTCATATCATGGTTGATGAATTTCAAGACACAAACCGCTTACAATTAGAAATGCTAGAGAGAATGGAACCTGCTTATCAATTTATTGTTGGTGATCAAAAACAATCCATCTATCGCTTCAGAGGGGCGAATGTCCGTTTAATGAACGAGCGTGAGGAACTAGCCACACGTCTTTCTGATGCAGAGGTTATTCATATGAATACAAACTATAGAACAACAGCTCCAGTGATTCATGCAGTTAATGATTTGTTTGAGAAGATTATGGCCAGCGAGCGAAAGGAATCCTATGAAACGGTCTATGCACCGTTAGATCCCGCTCGTAGTGGTCAAACGGATAACGAACAAAGAGTGGAATTACTCGTTTTGCCAAAAGATGAAGAGCGAGAAGAAACCCAATACGATATTCTGACAAACCGGATGCTCGAAATGATGACAGAGAAATCACCCTCCGTTTTCAATGGAGATTGGAGATCACCTAAATGGGGAGATATGGTGGTGCTAATCCCAACGCGAACCAATCTATTGTTACTGGAGCGTTCCCTCCTAAAAAAGAATATTCCATACGTGATTAGTGGAGGGATAGGTTTTTATGGTCGTCAAGAAATCATTGATTTTATCACGTTGCTCCGTTGGTTAAACCGGCCATTCGAAGAACTTTATTTATTAGCTGTGCTCAGAAGTCCCTTGTGTGGGTTAACACTTGATGATTTTTATACACTGAAGGAATCTATTCAGGAAAATCAGTCGCTATTTGAACTGGTTTATGAGCATGAGAACAGTATAGAGTTACCTAATCAAATCAAGGAAGCCTGCGTGCTTATTCAGTCATGGCTAAATCGCTGGACACCTTTTGTCCTTCACCAATCAATTGAGCATAAATTATATGAATTGTTTATCGAAACAGGACTGAGAGCTTCTTTACTGTTGCAATCAAATGGCTTACAAAAAGTAAAGAATGTCGAAAAATTAATCGAGTTGATTACAGCTAGTCACGAAACAGACTTGGAAACAATTGTTGCTGAATTAGAGGAACGAATTGTTCTAAGTGAAAAAGAAGGTGACTCAGAGGTTGAAAGAGTGAATGGTGATGTTGTTCAAATTATGACTGTGCATGCATCAAAAGGTTTAGAATTTCCTATTGTGTTCTTGCCTCAGATTGAGCGTCAAACACGTGCTGATCAGGGGAGTGTTCGTTTTCATCCTACATATGGACTAGTTCTCCAGTTAAAACAGGACGAGTTGGAGTTAGATCAAAAGGAAACGGTTTACGAGTCTCCTGGCTTTGCTCTAGTGAAGGATGTTTCAGATGCAGAAGCCCGCGAAGAATCAAAACGTTTATTCTATGTAGCAATGACAAGAGCGCGTGATTATTTATATATGATAGGTGAGGAATCTACTTCTGCGAATACGTGGCTTCAGATGACAGAGCAGGCACTAGAAGAAGGTGATCTCTCAAAGCGGATGCTTATTTCAGAAATAACCGAACAGAAAGAACCATTGATTCAAGAAGCACCAAAATTAAAGGAAATAGAGCAATTGAAACCAGAGCCAGTCACGATTCCTTTTACTGTTTCAGAAATCGTTTCTTTTATTCACGACCCAGTCGATTATTATTATCGATTTGTCATTGGGGTTCCCTATTCAATTAAAGAAAAAAGCAAGACCATAATTAACGTAGCGAACGAAGGAAATAAGATAGACCCATCGATTCTTGGGACTCTCGTTCACCGAGCTTGTGAGCTAAGAGATTTGGGTCTGTCGATCGAAAATGCGATTGAAGAAACATTAGAAGAAGCAGACATTCAGAGCCTCACTAGCTATAAGGAAGAAATGTTGCTTTTAATGAAAAACTATACTGACGTTCAAAGAAAGGCTTTAGGTAGACCTGTTGCCAATGAATGGTCATTTGTTACAATGCTTGAAGGGGCAGAAATCATTGGGGAAATTGATAAGGTAGTTGAGAAGGATGGACAATTACATATCATAGATTTTAAAACCAATCGGATTCATGACTCTGGTGCTGAGTTAGTTGACCATTATAAAGCACAGCTCTATCTCTATAAACTGGCCTATGAGCAGGAAACAGGACAACTGATTACCTCGATTTCTCTATATGTTTTGAGAGATCTAGAACATCCTTTGCATACGATCACAATTACTGAAAAGGATGAACAGAGGATCTTAGATGCTTTTAGACAATTAGTCAAACTGCGTCAATCCAATAATGGGAAAGAGGCCTATATATCAGCCAGATCAAAGGAATAAAAGACAAAACAAAACTGAGTAGTTCTTAAAGATCTACTCAGTTTTATTTTAAACGATTCTTTTACGAATGGATGCGGATAAGAAATCAATTAACGTAACGACAACAATGATAACTAACAAGATCATCCCCATTTGCTCCCAGTTTCGATTCATTTGAGCAAATTGAATCATTGTACCGATACCACCAGCTCCAACAATACCTAAGATTGTTGATGCACGAACATCAATTTCAAATCTGAAAATAGCGTATGAGAGGAATTCCGGTATAATCTGTGGAATAATCCCATGAAACAAAATTTGTATTTTGTTGGCTCCACTTGCTTCCATTGCTTCGATAAATTTCATATCCATTGATTCAAGTACTTCAGAATAAAGCTTACCTAACATCCCCGTTGAACCAATTGCAATTGCCAGTACCCCAGCAAAAGGATTTGGCCCAACTGCAACAACAAACATAATGGCTAAGATTAAATCAGGGAATGCTCGAATTCCGCTAAGAATCCATTTTCCGATTGTTGTAACTACATTGCTTTTCACCATATTCTGTGCCGCAAGAAAACCTAAAGGAACGGCGATAATTGCTGCCATAAGTGATCCTGCAAAGGCAATATAGAGTGTTTCAACCATTGCCTCTCCAACTTTTCCTATTGAAGACCAATCAGGACTAAACAGCTTAGGAATAACACGATGAAAGTTACTAATCATTCTTTCATAGGCCCTAACCCAATCAACGTCAATACTGACAAACGTCCAAATATAAATTACTAAGAGAACGGCTAGAAAGATCCATTTCTTGATAATGCTAAAAGGTGAACGCTTTTCTTTTGGAGGTAATACGAGACTCATTAGACGATCGCCTCCCTAATCTTTGTTGAAATGTATTCAATGATGACTACAACAGCAAAGATAACGATAATGATCATCATTGCGTTAGGATAGTTGTAGAACTTCAATTGTTGACTTAGAACGAGACCAATACCACCGGCACCAACTAGTCCAAGAACGACAGAGGCACGAATATTTATTTCAAATACATATAGCACAAATGAAGTGAATTGTGGAAGCACTTGTGGAATAAGAGCAAATGAAATTTTTTGAAATACGTTTGCACCAGAAGCACTCATTGCCTCCATTTGATCCATATCGACTGATTCAATCGTTTCACTAATCAGCTTAGCAAGAATACCTAGTGAAAAGATAACTAATGCGATAATACCCGGAAACACACCGATACCGAACAATCCGACAAAAATTACAGCTAAAACAAGATCAGGGATCGTTCTTAAAATGTTTAAGAAAGTTCGAACAGTGGTATATAATACTTTGTTACGTGTCACATTTTGAGCGGCTAATAAGCTTAACGGAATACATATGATTGTCGAAATAGTCGTTGCAATGATTGCCATCTGCAGCGTTTCTGCTAATGGTCCTGTTGGATTAAGAATAGGGCCTATTATCTCAAAATTTGGTGGAAAAAATTTCACAAATACTTGTGCCATATTTGGAATACCTTCAGCTAGTTCTCCAATCGTTGCATCGGTTTTAATCGTACTAAGCAAGAAAAACCCTAAAACAATAGCAAAAATAGCTGTCAGTTTTGCTTTCGTTTTTGCTGGTAGGATTGCTGGGGCTTGAGTGGCTAATTTCTTACCATTTGTCACTCTGCATCCCCCTTACTACGTAAATCATCTTCACGTATCGTGCGGCCATAAATTTCTTCAAATGTTTGTTCTGATACTTCTGAGACAGGTCCGTCAAACACAACTTCTCCTGCTCTCATCCCGATAATTCGGTCTGCATACTCCATAGCCATATCGATAAAATGAAGATTGACAATTGTTGTAATGTTATCTTCTTGATTAATTTTCTTTAGGTATTTCATAACTTGATGAGAAGTAGGGGGATCAAGAGATGCTACCGGCTCATCAGCAAGTATATATTTAGGCTGTTGTGTCAGAACACGGGCAATACTAACACGTTGTTGTTGACCACCACTTAGCTCGTCTGCTCTGTTATACAGCTTTTCTTCAATATTGACACGCTTTAGACTTTCATAAGCTAAAGCAAGATCTTCCTTTTTAAATAAATTAAAGATTGATCGCAACGTTCCTGTATAGCCAAGTCTTCCAGCTAATACGTTTTTGATGACATTTGAGCGCCTAACAAGGTTATAATTTTGGAAAATCATTCCGATTTTTGTACGAAGCTTTCTTAAATCATTCCCTTTAAATTTCAGGATATCTTGTCCATCTACTAGTAGTTCACCTTCAGTAGGTGTAACAAGACGATTAATACTACGAATAAAGGTAGACTTACCGGCACCAGATAACCCAACGATAACAATAAATTCACCTTCATTAATTTTCACATTTACATTTTTTAGCCCTTTTGTTCCATTTGGATACTCTAGGGAGACATTTTTGAATTCAATCACTTGAAAACCTCCTACATTCGGTGTCGAACAAAAAAGGGGAGCTATGACTCCCCTTTAAGTTACAAACTTATAAAGTTGATCAATTGTTGTTTTAGAATGAGATAGAATCCTTGAACTTAGCATACGTATCTTTAACTATTTGATACTCGTCATCTGAAGCCTCAGTAATTCCATCCCAGCTATAAACCTCGTTCATAATTTTAATCATTTCTTCATCGTCATTAAACGAAAGAAAAGCCTCTTTGATTTGTGTAACTAATTCGTCATCAAGTTCAGCAGTTACAGAGATTGTATCATTTGGTATATCTTTAGTTGTGCCTATAACTTTTGTTTTTTCCATAATGTCTGGATATTCTTCTACTAATTGAGTACGCACATCATCGAAAGTTGTTGCAACATCTGCATCTCCTTCATAGACAGCGACAGCAGCCGTATCATGGCCACCTACTTGCATACCTTGTGCAAAGAATTCGTTTTGAAGTGCTTCAGGAGAAGCAATATCAAATTGATCCATTAACTCTGATGCTGGGAATAAGAAACCAGAAGTTGATGTTGCATCAGCAAAAGCCCAAACCTTGCCTTCTAGGTCTTCTAAAGATTCAATTCCAGAGTCTGCACTTACAATGTATTGAGCTTTGTATGTCCCACTACCATGACGTACTGATTTTAGAATAACTTCAGCATCGTATTGTTCGTTTGCTAGGACATAACCAAATGCTGGAATAAAGCCGACTTGAACTTCGTTAGCACCCATTGCTTCAATTAGAGCATTATAATCAGTCATTACACGGCCTTCAACTTCAAGACCTAACTCTTCACCAAGACGATTAGCTAGTGGTTCGACAGTATCAGCAATTGTATCTGAATCCTGTGATGGTACAAACCCCATAATAAGCTTATCAACCGACTCTCCAGCGGCTTCATCTTCAGCTGGTGCTTCTGTATCTTCCTCAGCAGGTGTTTCAGTAGCAGGTGTTTCTTCATCTTCAGCACCACAAGCTGCTAGTGCAAAAGCAAGAACAAGAACTAAAAGCAATGATAAAAACTTTTTCAAACCGTTCAACCCCTCTTTGTTATGTAGTATTTTGTCGTACATTGTGATTATGCATTATTGTTGATCCTAAATCAACAGACATCTGACAACCTTCACAATATATTAAAATTACATTAATCTTCTTTACAATTCAACACGTTTGATATATTTTCCGACATCTTTCTTTTCATGTAGAATGTTTTTTTTTATGTTAATATATAGAAATTAGGCTTGTATAATTGGAAGGAGAATGGAAATGAGCAATGAGATAGAGCTTGTTATTTTTGATTTAGATGGAACATTATATGAAGGAACAGATCATTTTGACTACTATGCTGAGCAACTTAAACAGCATGTCGACTCTAGTCTGAAGGAAAAGTTCACTAGTGACTATGAACGTATGAAAACGGGAAATCACCCGGTTACAATCGGGAAGGCTTATGATTCAAAAAGAGATTTAGTTTTAACAATTGATCCAATGACTATAATGGTTTCAGCTGCAAGTGACTGGGATGGGAACTTGCTCTCACAAGACGAAGTAGCAGAATATTATTCAGATGTGCTTCAATTTGATTTTGAAGAGATGATTGCAATTGGAGATGGATGGTGGCTTCCGTTTGTAACGGCCAAGCATTTTGGTGTAGAGGATTGTTATCCAAGCTACTTGGCTACAAAGGAATATATGGTAACAGATCAATTTACATTAGAGAAACTAGAAGGATTACGAGAGAACTTAATTGAATTAAAGAAAGAGAAAAACATTGTGCTAATGACCAATAGCGATAGTGAGGATGTTGGTCGTCTTTTAAAGGAATTAGCATTAGACGGTGTATTTGATCATATTATTACATCGGCTAAAAAACCTTCTCGAACGACACCGATTTTTGAAGAACTACTTAAACTGTATGAAATTAAACCAGAACAAGCTCTATCAGTTGGTGATAATTTTATAAATGAAATTGCTCCAGCCCTTTTACTAGGAATGCAAGCGAAGTATATTACTCCTCATTCCTTTACGGTGGAGCATAAAAATCTAGAAGTCATTCCTTCTGTTACTGCTATGTTTATCAACTAACATATAACGCTTAAACGCATCTTTGTTTCAAGTTTTGACTAGTGATTAGGAATGATGAACTAAGGATGTGAAGGAAGCAATGGATCAATCAGAAATTGAAAAAAATAAACTTCGAAAGAGTGAACAAGAATATCGTTCACTCTTTCGTTATCATTCCGATGCTATTTTTGTTTTCGAGGGGTCTGGTCAATGCCTGCGAGTCAACCCTTCGGCAGTAAAAATAACTGGATACTCTGAAGAACAATTACGAGAAATGGAGCTTCTAGAGCTTTTTTATCCTAAGGACCATGATCGAGTTAAGTGGTATATGGCAGAAGCATTAAAAGGTCATTCTCTCACGTTTGAAGTCGAGATTAAGTCGCAGCTACAGCATAGTAAGCTGATCGTCCAATTTACGCTTGCTCCAATTGAAGTGGACCAAAAGGCTAATGGAGTGATGGGTATCGTTCGAGAGCTGGCCGCGAATAGTCAGACAAATCTCATTAACATGTCAGATATAGATGAATTAACAGGATTACCTAATCGCCGTTTTTTCATGCGGTGGTTAGAGCGAATGATCCTATTGTCAAAAGAGAACGATGAAAGAGGCGCCATATTATTTATTGACTTAGATCGGTTCAAGCAAGCCAATGATTCGCTCGGTCGTACGGTTGGTGATCAAACTCTAAAAGAGATTAGCAGACGTCTAGTCTCTTTAATAAATGGACACGATCTTGTTGCTAGAGTTGGAGGCAATGAATTCATAGTTGGAATGACGAATGTGTCTAGCGACAGCCAGGTGAGCTCAATGGCTGAGAAATGCCTCTCCAAAATTAAATCCCCTTTTCTAATTGATGGTTATGAATTTATGATTACTGGTTGTATTGGTATCTCCCTTTTTCCATCACATGCGAATAATGCAGAAACCCTCGTCAAAACGGCTAACCTAGCATTAGATAGAGCCAAGGGTAGAGGGAGCAATGCGGTTGAATATTACAAAAGTAATATGATTCATTATTTTCATGAGCATTTCCAAGTTGAAAATGATTTGCGTCGAGCAATTAAAAATGGTGAATTTTCTCTTGCTTTTCAACCACAGTTATCGCTAATAACAAATCAAATTTGCGGGGAAGAGGTACTTGTCAGATGGCATCATCCAGACAATGGCACGATTCCACCGGACAAATTCATTATGATTGCAGAAGAAACAGGCTTAATTGTTGATATTGGGGAATGGGTCTTGCGTGAAGCTTGTATTCAAAAAAAGCAGTGGATCGAAAAAGGTCTGCCGACAACCCCAATTTCTGTTAATTTATCGTTACGTCAATTTCTGCAACATAATATTGTAGAAGTCATTTCTTCAATTCTTGAAGAAACACAGCTTCATCCTTCTTTATTGAAAATAGAGGTAACTGAAAGTGTTTCTATTAATGTTACGCGTACTCTTGAAGTTCTTAAACAACTGATTTCCATAGGAGTTAAAATTAGCCTAGATGACTTTGGCACTGGTTATAGTTCTCTTCAATACATAAGTCAATTTCCTGTTCATGAGCTCAAAATTGACCAATCTTTTGTGAAAAATATTGGAAATAGGCAAAATAGTGAAGGAATTATTTCCCTCATCATTAGGCTTGCTCATGTTATGGATCTAACCGTTATTGCTGAAGGTGTAGAGACTGACGAACAGCGTACCTACCTTGAAAATCAAGGCTGTGATAAGGTACAAGGCTTTCTTTATTCTAAACCATTAATAAGTACAGAATATGAGCAATTCCTTAAACAAATTAATATTCAATAAAACTATTTCAGAATTACTACTAAGAATCTGCATTTTTTGACGAAAAATGTGCTATTATGAAAAAAAAGCTCCGTTTGTCGTTTGCAAATTAAGTAAACTCAGCGGTTATTTCATACATCGAGGTGATAATCTTGGTTAATTCAGAGTATTTAGATGTCTTTTTGGACGAAAGTCAAGAGCATCTACAAGCCGTTAACGACAATTTACTAAAATTGGAGCAAGCCCCTGGAGACTTGTCTATTGTTGGAGAAATTTTCCGTTCTGCTCATACGTTAAAAGGCATGGCTGCAACAATGGGATTTGAGGATCTTGCTCATTTAACTCATAATATGGAAAATGTACTTGATTTAATTCGTAATTCAAAGCTAGAAGCAACATCAACTGTATTGGATGTTGTATTCTCTGCCGTAGATGATCTAGAAGCAATGGTAAATCATATAGCTGAGGGTGGAGACGGGAAACGAGATGTTTCAACTGTTGTTAAACAATTAGAACAGATTGAAAAAGGCGAATCTCCTGTTACAACAGATCAAATTACCGAGAGTAGTGAGTCTGCTCCTCCAGTTCAGGTTCTTTCTAACGAGAGTTATGATGAATATGAACGGACGATACTTGACCAATCGGCTGAACAAGGTTTTGAAGCATTTCAGATTGAAGTGACATTAGACGAACGTGCAATGTTAAAAGCTGCTCGTGTGTTCATGGTCTTCGATGTTGTTGAACAAGTTGGTGAAGTGATTAAATCAACTCCTCCTGCAGAAGAACTTGAAGAAGAAAAGTTTGATCAAAGCTTTTTAATTACAATTGTTTCAAAGACTAGCGGCGAAGAAATCCAGCAGCGAATCCTTAAAGTGTCTGAGGTTACAAATGTTGATGTAAAGAAACTGGATTTAATGAATATTTCAGCACCATCAAAGGAACAGAATGAGGAGAACAATTCTTCATCTGAAGAAGCCAATATCGCAACTTCAAATTCA
The DNA here is from genome assembly GCF_017939705.1 of Halalkalibacter suaedae. Taxonomy (GTDB): domain Bacteria; phylum Bacillota; class Bacilli; order Bacillales; family Bacillaceae_D; genus Halalkalibacter; species Halalkalibacter suaedae. Next base: position 112,794 of record NZ_JAGKSQ010000001.1, on the reverse strand, counting down.
AAGCAACCAGTTGCCTCTAAAAAACAAGAAGAAGGAAATACTCCCGCGAAAAAGGCAGAAGGTAATAAAACAATTCGTGTAAACATTGAAAGACTAGATGTGTTAATGAATTTATTTGAAGAGCTTGTTATTGACAGAGGACGTCTTGAACAGATTGCTAGTGAGCTTCGTAATAATGAGCTAAATGAAACAGTTGAACGTATGTCTAGAATTTCAGGAGATTTACAGGAAATTATTTTAAATATGAGAATGATGCCTGTTGAGCAGGTATTCAATCGCTTCCCTCGAATGGTTCGTAGTCTTTCCAAAGATCTAAAGAAGCAAGTGAATTTACAAATTATTGGTGCTGAAACGGAGCTTGATCGTACGATTATCGATGAGATCGGTGATCCACTTGTGCATCTTCTGCGTAATTCAATTGATCACGGCATTGAAACACCTGCTGTTCGTGTGGCAAATGGTAAGCCAGAGGAAGGTACTGTTGTTCTAAAAGCATACCATTCTGGTAATAATGTTTTCATTGAAATTGAAGATGATGGTGCTGGAATTGACCGTGAGAAAGTACTGAATAAAGCATTGTCAAATGGTGTTGTAACTGAGGAAGATGCCGAGAAGATGACAGATCAGCAAGTATTTGGATTACTATTCTCATCTGGATTTAGTACAGCTGAGAAGATCACTGATGTTTCTGGTAGAGGTGTTGGTTTAGACGTTGTCAGAAATACATTTGAATCTTTAGGTGGCGTCGTTACAGTTAACTCTGTCTTAGGAAAAGGATCGGTTTTCTCAATTCAGTTACCTTTAACATTGTCAATTATTGATGTCATGCTTGTTGAAGTGAGAGATGAAAAATACGCGATTCCATTATCGTCAATTGTTGAGACCGCAATTATTAGCAAGAGTGATATTTACAGTGCTCACGGACAAAAAGTCATTGATTTTAGAGGGAAGGTTGTACCTCTTGTTTATTTAAAAGAAGTATTCCAAGTACCTGGTGATGTTATTGATGAAGAGCTTTTCTCACTTGTTATTGTGCATAAGGGAGACAAGGTTGCTGGATTAGTGGTTGATTCCTTAATTGGACAGCATGATATTGTTCTTAAGTCACTTGGAAACTATTTGAAGGATATTTTCGCTATTTCTGGAGCGACTATCCTCGGTAATGGTCAAGTTGCTCTTATTGTTGATACAAATGCACTCATTAAGTAATTCATTTAGAAGGGAGGCCTCTTACATTGTCAAATGAAGCAGCTGTTAAATCAGATCTGAAATTAATTGTTTTTCAATTGGAAAATGAAGAGTATGCAATTGAAGTAGATTATATCCAATCAATTGAGAGAATGCAGCCGGTGACTAGAATTCCACGTACATTTCCTTTCGTTACTGGAGTTATGAACTTACGCGGGGTTATTACACCTATTTTGAACCTTCGTACACGTTTTGGTTTAGAAGAGAAAGAGTATGACGATTCAACTCGTATACTCGTTGTTTCAAAAGATGGCCTTGAAATGGGATTCATTGTCGATGGGGCAAACGATGTAATTGATGTTCCGGTCGAGAAAATTGAACCAAGTCCAGAAGTGGTTGGTGGAGTAGAAACGGATTATTTACGTGGAGTAGTAAAATTGGAAAAAAGACTTTTTACTTTATTAAATTTAGAAAAAGTCATTCAGGTATCTGAAATTTAATTTATAGAATAATGAGGTGATTGATATGGCATCTGTTCTAATTGTTGACGACGCGGCATTTATGCGAATGATGATTAAAGATATACTATCAAAAAATGGGTTTGAAATTGCTGGTGAAGCTGCTAACGGTGCAGAAGCAATCGAAAAGTTTAAGGAAGTAAGTCCAGATCTAGTAACAATGGATATTACTATGCCTGAAATGGATGGAATCCAAGCATTAAAGGAAATTAGAAAGATTGACAGTGGAGCTAAGGTTATTATGTGCTCAGCGATGGGACAACAATCAATGGTTATTGATGCAATCCAGTCAGGTGCAAAGGACTTTATCGTAAAACCTTTCCAAGCTGATCGTGTACTAGAAGCAATTAAAAAAGTATTAGGTTAATGTTTTAACTTAACTTTGAATAACATCAATGAGGTATCCTTGTCAATTATTTGACAGGATGCCTTTTTTTGTCCAACTTAAAAGACATATAGAAGAATGAACAACCGATCTTTATTAACAAAATCAAACTATATAAGAGTTAAATTGTCATGAAATGGGTATAGATTTAAGAAGTGTACCCAGTAACAGTTGAAATGCTAGAGGAAGGCGAGATGCGAGAATTCTGGAGTTCTATTGTTGGCAGGAAGCTATTTGATAGTCTCGAAGCAGTTCAAGATTAGATAGCGGGGCACGACGATGATAACTGGAAAAAAGTAGAGATTATAGGGTTCAAACGGCTCTGTTAAATGAGAGGCGGTGTAATCATAGTGGAATTTCCGGAATTACTCGGAGCGGGCCTTGTTCTACTACTTTTATTTGTAACGGGTTTTCTTGGTGCAAAGTACAAAATTCCAGAAGTGATTATTTATATATTGTTAGGGATCGTTCTAGCAGGATTGTTGTCTGAGTCTCACTTATTACATTTTGCTAGTGAAGTTGGTATTGTTCTTTTGTTTTTCATGCTTGGTATGGAATTTCCGATTAAGGATTTAGTGAATGTCGCCAAACGAGTAACTCCGGCTGGTTCTATCGATGTATTACTAAACTTTGGCGTATCAACGGCTATTTGTTTAGTGATGGGTGTTGATGTGATTCCTTCCTTCATTGTTGGTGGAGTTGTTTATGCAACAAGCTCCTCGATTACAGCTAAATTGCTGGAAAGCTCGAAGCGAATGGAAAACCCCGAATCAGAATTCATTTTAGGATTATTAATCTTTGAAGATCTAGTTGCACCAGTACTAGTGGCTATTCTAGTAGGGGTGACAACAGGAGATCAATTGACATTTGGTTCAATGTTATTATTACTTGGAAAAATAGTTGGATTAACGATCAGTGCTCTTCTTATCGGTCGTTTTCTGTTTGGCAAGTTAGGTATTTTCTTTGATCGTCATATGAATAAGGATGTTTTTATTGTCTTTGTGATTGGACTTGCTTTAGCCTATGGAGGATTCGCTCTATATCTTGACTTATCAGAAGTACTTGGTGCTTTTCTAGCAGGAATTATGATTGCCGAGGTGCGTCGAACTCACCAGCTCGAAGGTCTTATTATTCCGATTCGTGATTTAACACTTCCATTATTTTTTGTCTATTTTGGAACGACAATCTCGTTTGATGAAGGGGTACCAATGATTGGTCTGTTAGTTGCAGTCTTTATCTGGTCAATTATTGCAAAACTAATTGTCGGTATATATGGAGGAAGATTATTTGGTCTTTCTAAGCAGGTTGCTCTCAGAGCAGGGCTTTCGTTAACACAGCGGGGAGAGTTCTCAATTATTTTTGCTGCACTTGCTACGAGCACTGTTAGAGCATTTAGTAGTGTCTTCATTTTAATCTCGGCGATAACGGGCATTATTCTCTTTCAATTTGCCCCTCGACTAACAAAGATGATTTACAGAAGTAAAAAAGCAAGTCAAGCTAAGAAAATGTCATAGACACAATAAGTCGACCTCATGATGGTCGGCTTATTGTCGTGAAACAGGATGTAATATAGTCGTGAACTTGATTTTTTAAATGGGTGTTAAGGATACGCATGCTTCCACTATAACCTCGACAATGGTAAAAATACTCTGTAAATAACCCATCATTCTTCTGCTTTTCTACTTTCATTTGATGGCGAAACATATACTGTTTGATTTCCGACATTTCCTTGCTAATTCGATCAAGTGTCGCACGTGTTAATTCTAAATATGGATCTTGTAGGCGAAGTGAAGCTTTTTCTAGTTGGATCCAGTCAGTTTCGAGTGCTTTTCTTGAAATGGTTAGCAAAATAAATAAACGAATCATACGCTGTTCTTCGGATGTTAGCTTCAACATCATCCACCTCCAAAAGGGAACTTATGTTCTTATTATAGCCTTGGTAGTGATGAAATACAATTATTTATTAATGATTTTTTGTAACTGAAAGGGAATTGTGATAGGGAGAAAGAAAACAATATGTAGACAATCTACATAAATCCTCGCTACTTATTGTTCCGTTTAGATTACTAATGGTATAATATTCGAGTTGTAGAAATGAAATCTACTGAAATTTTCTATTTTGGTTGAAAGAAGAATGGCAGGTGAGTGATTTGAGTTTACTGGAAAAGGACCAGCAAGAAGTACAAAAGCTAGATGAACGTATTCATGTTGTTGGAATTGGTGCCTCTGCCGGAAGTCTTGAAGCATTAGAACATTTATTTGAACATGTTTCAACAGATTCTGGGATGGCTTATGTTGTGGTTCAACATTTATCACCAAAATTTAAGAGCTATATGGATGAACTGCTTGCCAAAAAAACAAAGCTTTCAATACAGCATATAGAAAACGGAACAAAGCTTTCCGCTAATCAAATATATTTAGCTAGGCCGAGAACATTAATTGAACTTGATGGAGAATATTTTAAGGTTAAAGAACTAAAGGAACAAAAATCACTGACATATCCTATTGATCATTTCTTCACCTCACTTGCAAAGGAAAGAAGAGAGAAGAGCATTGCAGTGGTCTTGTCAGGAAAAGGAAATGATGGTTCATTAGGGATTGTTAATGTCTATGAATCTGGTGGCACTGTCATTGCACAGCAAGCTTCCAGTGCTAAATTTGATGAGATGCCTGTCCATGCAATTGAGACAGGGAAGGTTGACTATGTTGATACTCCCAAAAATATGTCTAGTATTTTTGAAAAAGTAAGTCAAGTACAAAAAGAGCAGTTGCACTTTTCAAATGAAGAGGCAACAGATCAAGTCATTGAGCAGATTTGCTCATTTATTCAACGGAAAAGTGGAATAAACTTCACTTCATATAAACGGGCAACAATATTAAGACGAATCGAAAAGCGGATTCAGGTTAACCAATTCCCTTTTTATCGTTTAGAAGATTACAAAGAATATTTAATAGACCATCCAGAAGAAATTGTCAGCCTTCAAAAAGATTTACTTATTAATGTAACAGAATTCTTTCGAGACCAAGCTGCTTTTGAAGTAATTGCAACCCAGGTCATTCCGGCATTAATTAATCAAAAGATTGAACAACGCGAACATGACTTACGAGTTTGGATTGCTGGTTGTTCAACTGGCGAAGAAGCCTATTCAATTGCAATATTAATTCGAGAGTATTTAGACAAAGTGAATGAACATTTTAATGTCAAAATCTTTGCAACAGATTTAGACCGTGATGCGATCGCGACTGCAAGCACCGGAAGCTACGGGGATCAAGCGATTGTAGGAGTTTCTGAAGAAAGAATCATGCGTTTTTTTGATTATGATGGAGCGACCTATCATGTCAAAAAAGAAATTAGGCAGATGATTATTTTCGCTCCCCATAATATTGCAAAGGATTCACCATTTGTTAATGTAGACTTAGTCACATGTAGAAATATGTTAATTTATTTTCAAACCGATTTGCAGCAAAAAGTATTATCAATGTTTCATTTTGCTTTAAGAAAAGATGGATTTATGTTTTTAGGGCCAAGTGAAACAATTGGTAAACTAACAGATTTATTTGAACCCGTGCACCACAAGTGGAAAATTTTCAGATATATTGATTCAACAAAGAGAGATTACAGTAATATGCTACGAGTACAAAAAACAACGAGAACAGAAAAACAAGTGGGAGCGAAGAGTTTTGTCCCATATCAAGAAGCAAATCCTTCGCAAAAACCATTAACTCCGATCTATGAAACAATTCTCGATCAGTTTGCTTCGGCAAGCCTAGTCGTAAATCATGAAAATGAGATCGTATTAACAGGAGGAAATGTCCAAAAGTATGCGAAGCTTCCTATTGGGAATGTCACTTTCAATGTGTTGAAGCTAGTTCCGGTTAACCTATCTATTGCAATTGGCACAGCTTTAAAAAAGGTACGAATAGAGGAAGAAGATGAAGTTAGTTTCGATCATATTCAACTTTCTCCAGATGAAGAAAGTGAATATGTCAGTTTAACCGTCAAACCTTTAACAATAGGAAATGATAAATCAGCTTCGCTATGCGTTATTTTAATCAATGAAGAAAAGCCAGATAGCACGATACAAGCAATCACTGAAGTAAGACAGTATGACCATGATCAGAACATTCACCAGCACATCGTTGATCTGGAGAATGAACTTGCCTATACGAAAGAAACATTACAGACAATGATTGAAGAGCTTGAAACTTCTAATGAGGAATATCAATCAACAAATGAAGAATTGATCGCAGCAAACGAAGAATTACAAAGCTCTAACGAAGAGCTGCAATCAGTTAATGAGGAATTGGTGAACGTAAACGTCGAGCACCAGAACAAAATCAAAGAGCTTACTGATCTGAACAATGATATTGATAACCTATTAATAAGTACAACGATTGCTACAGTCTTTTTAGATGAGCACCTTAATATTAAACGCTTTACACCTGAAGTTACAAAACTAATCAATTTGATAGAGGTTGACATTGGTAGACCTCTTGCTCATTTGTCACATAATCTCGTATACAATCAATTAATACAAGACGCAGAAAATGTGTTAAGTACACACCATAAAAAGGAAAAAACTGTTCAGAGTCAGGATGGTAGATGGTACCGACTTCGCTTGCATCCTTACCGGACAAAGGAAAACTTCATCCGCGGGGTAGTCATTACATTTTTGGATATTACTGAAATGAAAGAATTGAATGAAACGATGAAAATTCAATCATTTGCACTCGAGCAAAGTCCTGCAAGTATTATGATTGTCGATCAAAATGGGATTGTTGATTATGTAAATGAAACGTATGAAAAGAATATGGGACTTAGTCGATTAGATTTAAAAGGGACATCGATCTTTGATATCTATCGAAATGAGCAGACCAAAATTAGTCTTGATGAAAGCTGGAAAGCGACAAAGCAAGGACAAAGATGGGACGGGACTAGCTTATATGTGACTCGAAGTGGTGAGGAACGTTGGGAAGATGTCACATTCATGCCGATTTTGAATGAATCATATCAGATCCAGCAATTCCTGCGTGTCGCAGAGGATATTACGGATAAGCGGAACGCAGAGAATTTATTACGAAAATCAGAAATGCTCTCAGCACTAGGTGAAATGGCAGCGGGAATAGCTCACGAAATTCGTAATCCACTGACGGCTTTAAAAGGATTTTTACAATTAATGCAGGCAGATAGTGCGAGTAATCAACAATATTTAGGAATCATGTCTAATGAATTTAATCGGATTGAATTGATTATTAATGAATTACTTGTTCTTGCAAGACCGCACGCAGTAACATTTGAAGCTGGTAGTGTGACAACGATTTTGAAAGACGTTATTATGCTTCTTGAAACCCAAGCTATTATGAATAATATTCAACTTATTCATTCATTTGAATTAGAATTACCAGATATTGAATGCTGCGATAAAGAACTTAAGCAAGTGTTCATTAATATTGTACGAAATGCGATTGAGGCTATGCCAGATGGAGGAAATATTTATATTTCGGCTGGATTGGTAAATGAGAAAGTCGAATTGACCTTCCGCGATGAAGGAAAGGGAATCCCGAAAGATCGTCTGGAGAAGATTGGTGAACCTTTTTACACAACAAAGGAAAAGGGAACCGGACTCGGAATGATGGTTAGCTATCGTATTGTACAAAGTCATCAAGGGGTAATGAAGTTTGATAGTGAACTTGGGGAAGGAACCACTGTGACAATCCAGCTACCAATTAAGCAGTAGGTTAAGATAGATGGAATTACTAGTTCAACATGCCACAATCAAAGGAGTGTCCAAAAAGGGTAAAATCATACCTTTCGGACACTCCTTTTTATCTTTCTTCGGGTACAACTGCAAGCAGGTAATGAATGATTGCACGAATATTTGTAAGTTCATTTGTGACTAGGTCGAGATAGTCACTTTTCCCTATTTCAATTAATTCTGGACGAAGAACACTTAACAAATCTAAAACCGTTTCGATTTTAGTCGGTATATCAGCTAAGGAGCCGGAGTATTCACTAAGTGACAAACGATTTAGATCACTTACATTAACATTAAGCAACGGCAGTAAATCTTTCCGCATCTGGTTTTCATAATCATGAAAGTCTGCGGAGTGGAGTTGTTCACGTAGCTTATGAAGAATATGGGTTGCTTGTCGATACTCAGTTTCCTTTTCAATACATACAATCTTACCGATGCCATCATCCCATTGGGCGTAGATTTGAAATAAGGTTAATGGATTATGAAACGTGCGTAAATTACATTCAAAAGATTGCATAGCCGTTTTGGAAAGAAGCTGATTCATGACTTTCTTCTTACTACCAGTATCAACGAGAGAAAGGAAATTAAGTACCGAGGCAAATAGGCTAGAAGCATGCTCTGAATGCGAGAGGATATCTAACTGCTGATTTACTTCAAAATAAGGTACTGGCATTCCTGACTTTACATCCATGACTTTCACTCCTTCCTGTTTAATTAGATAGTTGTAATGGCACTTCCTCAAACCAAGCTCTTATTTCTTGTAACGAATGAATAAAATGGACATTGGGCATATTTTCGAAAATAGAGAGCATTGGTCCTAGCCGACTACCGATAATAATATCTGGCCGCTCTTTTAAGCTATTTATTTTGTTTACATACTCCTCCAATTGTGGAAGTTGAGTTGAAAGTGATACAGAGATACCAACAACATGAGGTTTGAAATTCTGAATAGAATAAAGGGCATATTCAAGTGGTAGATTAGGACCTAAGAAACGAACGTCCCAGCCATTTTCTTGAAACAGGGCATTAACCATCTTAATTCCTAAGAAATGCTCTTCACCCTCCACACAAAAAAACATCGCTCTTTTATCGTGATTATTTGTATTAATATGATTAAACGCATAACGACTCAAAATAAAGTCACAGACGCCAGTTGCGATATGTTCATCTGCAACAGTAATTATGTTTTCCTCCCACATGTCTCCAATCGAGTACATCGCCTTCGATAGAAGATGTTCATAGATATAATAACTATTCATACCTTGATTGATATGCTCTTGAACAATTTGCCAGCTTGAGTGAATGTCCCCTTGCAAAAAGGCATGTGCGAGTCTTTTGCTGCTCTCTTCCATTAGGTCAATCTCCTCTCGCGAATAAGTAATAAACGTATTATACATGATAAATAATAGAATGGCGAAATCAATTAATGCTAGAAAAATAGTGTTAAAAACTAAGATGAAATGATCTCATAAACGATCATTTTAAGCTGAATTAGGTACAAACAAGTAACTATACCCTTATGTTGTTCTAGTTAAACGTAAAAAGTAAAAATTAATAGATTTTTTTGAGAAGGAGTTTACAGCGTTTATGCTGAAATAGGAGAGGGTATATAGTCTGTAAGTTAAAGTAGGGAGGTAAAGTACTATGGAAAATCAATTCGCATTGGATAAAAAGGTGATGAAGCAATTACAATTGATTGGAACATTACAGAGACGTTCCAAAAAGACCGTTCATTCTCTCTACGCACAGGCAATTCTAGAGTATTCTCTTTATCATTATAATAAAAACCAACTAGAAGGGTTGATTGATCAAGCCCTCGAAAAAAGAGATAAGGAAGCCTTTTTAACGCATTCTACAAAATATAATGAGTTACTTTACGCACATCGAGAAGGTAAAACAATTCGAGAAGACGGTTTTGAAGTATACCTACCATTTGAATAGTTAAATGAAGTCTAAAAAGGATAGCCTTTTTAGACTTTTTTTCTTGTAAAGGTAGGTAAACCGTTAATCATATTCATGCATAGGTGAAAATACAATATATACAAAGGAAGCTAAGGAAAACGGGCTGCTAAGAATGAGCTCTTTAGAAGCAGTGGCTTCACATGTCTCACGCCTGCTATGAAAAACCAGATCGTGTTCAGGATCTAAAGACATTCCATTGGAGGCACAACTAGAGTGAACAACAGTGACTTTCCTTATCCAACAAATGAGAACTGGCAGAACCTAGTCAATCAAACATTGAGTAAGCAGGAACAAGAAACGGAAATTGAAGATGGAATTAGAATGAAGCTTATGTATCGCAGGGATAGTGAAGATGATTCAATGATCCCATTAACAGAGCCTGGAAGGTACCCTTACGTCAGGGGAACAACCTCTCATTTGAAGCCTTGTTTAATTAGCCAGGAACTCGTAGGACAAGATCCAAGGATGGTAAATGCTAAAGCAAGACTTGGCTTTCTTAGTGGACTCGATGTCTACCATATTTGTTTAGATGAAAGTATAAAAGGAGTTAACCAGGCCAAGAAAAACGAAGGGGTTATCCTTAAAAATGTCAATGATATTGAAACATTACTTAGAGGTATTGACTTCACTAAGCATAGAATTCATCTCGATACAGGGGTTGTGAGCCTGCCAATTCTTGCTGCTCTTAAACTTTTGATTGATGAGGGAGACATTAACTCTTTTAAAGGAATTATTGGTGCCGATCCGCTCCATCAATTTGTTAATAATGGTTTGCTATCTTATGCAAACGAAGATATCTATCTTTACATGGCACAAGCGGTTCAATGGACAAAAAGGTATATGCCTTCGATCAAACCAATTCTAGTCCAGACACATTTCTATCATAATCATGGAGCTTGTCCTTCATCAGAAATAGCGATTGCCCTGTCGACTGGACTTGAGTACGTAAGACAGACGATGCAGCATGGAGTAGCGGCAATCGAAGCTAGTACGGGAATTGCCTTTTCATATTCAATTGGTGACCAGTTTTTTACCGAAATAAGTAAAATCAGAGCATTTCGGGTTCTCTGGGCAGCGATTATGAGGGAAATACAAGCAGGTGAAAAAGCCGAAAAGGCATTTATTCATGCGAAAACATCAGAATTAACAAGAAACAAAACCGATCCTTCTATGAATATTGTTACAGGAGCAACCAGAGCTTTTGCTAGTTTGTTAGCAGGCGTGAATAGTCTACATGTAAGTCCACATACCGACGAGGAACCAACTTCTTTTGCTGAACGAATTGCCCGTAATACGACACTTATCCTTCGAGATGAAGCATCGTTAAGTTTTCCACTTGATAGTATCGGAGGAGCTTGGTATGTCGAACAGTTGACAGAGGAACTAGCAAAGAAAGCGTGGGAGAAATTTCAGAAGATTGAAGCCGCTGGCGGAATGGATCAGGCCATTAAAGAAGGTGTGATTGATAGGTGGCTTACTGGAGTTAATTTACTCAAGCCGTCACTATCAACAAAAAAGAAAAAACAAAAGAAGCATCAGAATGACAAGGTTGATTTATTAATCAAGGAACTTCAAAGACAACTCATTAACAAGGCGTCATTTGTCGAGCTCCATCGTTTTTTGAGTGAGAGAACATCTTCTCCTACTAGTTAAGATGCTATTAATAAGGAGGAAAGATGCTATGGACATAGACTTTTCTAAAATGGAATTTTCTGACCTACAACTAAGCACCCCCCCCTCCAACGAAGCAGAAGCGACGGAGAGGTTTTTTTTTACCGAAAAAGATGTAAAGGAATTAACACACTTAGACTATGTATCGGGAATTCCTCCTTTTCTGCGAGGACCTTATCCAGCGATGTACAAAGCAAGACCATGGACAATAAGGCAGTATTCTGGTTTTTCAACGGCAGAGGAGAGTAATGCATTTTATAAAAAAAATGTCGCAGCAGGACAAAAAGGCTTATCCGTTGCCTTTGATTTAGCAACACATCGTGGATATGACTCAGATCATCCGGATGTAGCAAGTGATGTGGGTAAAGCAGGCGTTGCTATTGATACGGTTGAAGATATGATTCGTTTGTTTCATGGTATTCCTTTAGATCATATGTCTGTATCAATGACGATGAACGGGGCGATTTTGCCAATTATGGCTTTTTATATTGTAGCTGCCGAGGAGCAAGGGGTTTCATTAAAGAAGTTATCTGGAACCATTCAAAATGATATTTTAAAAGAGTATCTAGTTAGGAATACGTATATCTATCCACCTAAGGCTGCATTGAAAATTACATCGGACATACTAAAATATAATTCAGAACAAATTCCTAAGTTTCATAATGTCAGTATATCAGGATATCATATGCAGGAGGCTGGAGCGACGCCTGATCTTGAACTTGCTTATACGCTTTGTAATGGAATTGAATATATCAAAACAGGTCTTGAAGCAGGACTGACGATTGATGAGTTTGCCCCTAGATTATCTTTCTTTTGGGGAATAGGAATGAATCATTTTGAGGAAGTTGCCAAATTACGTGCTGCACGTTTGCTTTGGGCAACATTAATTAAACCCTTTCAGCCGAAAAATGAAACGTCAATGTCTTTGAGAGCCCATTCTCAAACGTCTGGGTGGAGTTTAACTGCTCAGGACCCTTATAATAATCTAATTCGTACGACAATTGAAGCAATTGCTGCAGTGTTAGGACATACGCAATCCCTTCATACCAATGCCTTCGATGAAGCATTAGCTCTCCCTAGTGAATATTCGGCACGACTAGCTAGAGAAACGCAATTGTATGTACAAAAGGAGACAGGTCTTACGAATGTCGTTGATCCTTTAGGAGGATCTTATTATCTTGAGAATTTAACAGCCAAACTTGTAGAGGATGCCTTAGAGCATATTCGTCAAATTGAACAGGTAGGTGGGATGATTCATGCAATTCAACAAGGAATTCCACAAAAGCGGATTGAGGAAGCTTCAGCGAGAAGACAGGCTCGAATTGATTCAAAGCAGGAGACAATCATTGGTGTAACTAACTACCAGCTTGAAAAGGAAATGGAGGTTGACCTGCGTTCTATTTCTGAGGAAGTGCGTAAGCGTCAAATTGCTAGCTTGAACATCGTCAAGAAAAAACGTAACCAAACTGATGTCGAGCATTATTTAAAGGCACTAACTGAATGTGCACAGACTGGCAAGGGGAATTTGCTTGAAATTGCAATCGAAGCCGCTCGTGCCCGTGCGACATTAGGAGAAATCTCGATGGCATATGAGAAGGTTGTTGGAAGGTTTAAGGAGCCGATTACGTATGTAAAGGGAGTGTATAAAGAAGAATTTCAGAGTATGAACGAAGTAGAGAAAATGAAACGTGGAATGGATCAGTTCACTAGGAAGTTGAAAAGAACGCCGTCTATTCTTTTGGCAAAGATGGGGCAGGATGGTCATGACCGAGGTATAAAGGTTCTTGGATCTGCTTTTAATGATTTAGGATTTGACGTTCATATGAGCTCGTTGTTCCAGACACCAAAAGAGATTGCCAACCAAGCTGTGCAAAAGCAAGTTGATATTGTTGGTTTTAGTTCATTAGCTGGAGGACATAAACAATTAACATCACAACTTATGGAAGAAATTCAAAAGATCAAAGAAAATCAACTAATCGTTATTGTTGGTGGAATTATTCCAACGGAGGATATCCCATTTTTAACTGATTTGGGGGTAGCGGCGGTTTTTGGTCCTGGTACGGTTATTCCGGAGGCGGCAAAAGAAATTATGAAAATCCTTTTGGAAAATCATCGATTAGAAAAAGAAACATCGAACAAAGGATAGCAAGGAAAGAGGAAAAACAAGGTAAATGAAAGGTCTATCCCTTTATCTATTCGTTTCAAAATAATAGTAGTATAATTTTTTTCAATAAAGTCTCCCACACTATCTCATTTTCGTATACAATTAAAAGAGTACTTTTATTGTGAAATTATTTCGGAGGTTGATGAAATGAGTGATTGTCAGAGTTGTAGTCAATTTCCTGAACTACAAACGAGTGGATATGTTCTTTTCTATTGTAAAGAGGAACGTCTACGAACAAAGCTAAAGACCAGTGGGTTAAACTTTATAGAGGAAGGAAGCATTTTTAAGCTTCGGTATGCCACGTATGAAGAACTAGACATTCTTCTTGACCATTTAGGTAGAAATATTACTTTATTTGAACAGGAACAAGTTTTTTGTAGTTATATAAGTAATGAATTAGTAAATGATCGTTTTCCGAATATGGTAGCCTTTCCTAAGTTCTATCAACGTTTAACGAATCGTGAGTATGTGACGATTATCAATCAACGGCTATTTACCCAGCATATGCAGCCGATCTTTAATTTAAGAGAAAATAGGGCGTATGGATATGAATTTTTATTAAGACCAGTATCCGAACAGCATGCTTTTTTTCCTGGAGAGCTATTTGCCTTTTCTCAAAAAGCTGGACTTCAGTCTAATTTGGACAGTCAAGCAAGAATCGCTTCAATTGAAGTGAGTTCGAAGCTTCTCTCAAAAGGAATTAAACGATTTATTAACTTCCTACCGTCGTCCATCTATGATCCTACTCATTGTTTAAAGAGTACGTTTAAAGTGGTAGAATCGCATGACGTCGATCCTAATGATCTAGTATTTGAAGTAGTTGAAACAGAAAAGATTGATGATATTAATCATCTCAAAAAGATCTTTCAAACCTATCAAGCTGCTGGAATGAAAGTAGCTCTTGACGATTTGGGTTCGGGTTATTCAACATTGGAAGTGTTAAAAGAATTGAAGCCTAATTTCGCAAAAATCGATCGAGAGTTAATTGATCATTGTGACCAAAGTAGTGAAAAACAACAAAGGATACGAGAAATTGTTGAAGTGGCAGATGCGTTTGGTATGACGCTTTTAGCGGAGGGAATTGAAAGGAAGGAAGAGGTGGATTTTTGTAAAGATATTAATATTCCACTTGTTCAAGGGTATTATTTTGGGAAACCGGATGCTAAGCCGCTAGCAGAACATTCGTTACTAGTTAATTAAAGAAAAAGAAGACTGAGTTAAAAGTATCTCAACCGAAAGAAAACCCGAACAAATCTAGATAGTGTGGCGAACACCGCTCCTGAAATATACTTCGCTTTCCGCGGGAAGCCGGTGAGCATCCTCGTGCTTCGCGAGGTCACTGAAAGTGTTCATTTTTCAGGTAGTGAAAAGTTTGATATCGTCAAACTTTCAACCTGTCGACCAGGTCTTGCGAAGCGAGACGGGCGACAGGTTTTTGGTATTTAAAAAAAGCGGTCGTAAAAAGTCGCTCCGAACAAGCCTAACTCAAACGACGAGGATGAAACTCTATCCTCTTGTCAAAAGGTAGTAGGTGCAGCTGAGGTAACCACGCAGTTTCTTGTTCTAATAGCTGTCAAAGAAATATTGAATCTAATGAAAGAAACTATATAGGTTACGAAAAATCCTCTAGTGCAGGTCTTTTCGGCATGTAAGTTCAGAAACATAGACCTAAAAAACGAAAAAGTGAAAAAATAAAGAAGGAGACAGGAAAAGATCATCCATAATATGGGTCATCTTTTCCTGTCTCCTATTTTCACTCCAAACACCAACTCAAAAAGTGACGTTTATTAGTGGCCTCCTTCACTGTGTGGGATCTCATCCTTCACATTTGCAGAGGCCACTGAAAAAGTCCATTTGAGCAGATTCAAGGGAGTAGCAATGGCTAGACACGTTGTACGGCTGCTATGAGAAACCCAATCATAGCAGGGCTTAAGAGAATGCAACGGTTCGGCTCATTGCTTAAAGGCCACTGAAAACCATTTGGTTTTCAGTGGCCTTTTTTTACTTTGCTTGAGGTTGATACATATTCTTAAGTGGAATTGTATAAATTCTAGATTGATTTGCTTTTGGATCAAAGTGTGCAAGTAGCAGACTTGCTTCATCTTCGTAACCATTTTCAGTCAACTTGAATGATATCTTCTCAATCATTGTATGCTTGTGTAGGTCCTTTTCTTTCAAATTCAATTCAGCGAAATCCTCAGAGACGAGCTCTGGATTTTCGGCAATGAGTGATAAATACATAGCCTGCTCTTGTTTACCTAAGGAGAAAGGCCACCACGTTTTACGTGGTTTCAGCTTTTGATTATCAAAAAAGTCAATCATCATAATACCTTCAATTGTAGAAAGAGAAGTTCTGGTTCCGTTTGATTTTAAAAATTGATGTAGCCTAGTAAATAAGTCTTCAAGTTGATGACCTATTCTTGACCAGCCTTGCTGATCCCAATAATCACCAAATAATTGAAAGAAATCAAATGCTGAGTCGAACTCATACTTGACGAGATATTCAACTGTACGATTCATACGATGATCATTCCAATATTTCTCCAATACATCTTCGACTCTTTTCATACGAATAATCTCATCAAAGGTAAGGACATTATTTTCAAGAATCTCGTATGGAGAGTGATCCATATAGACATAGTCATGATCAGAGGCACGTAGACGTAGGCCTGTCCCACGAAGCATCTTTAAAAAGCCAAGTTGCATTTCCTCAGGTCTCAAGGCAAATACGTCATTGAATGTTTTTCGGAAAGATTGGTAATCTTCTTCCGGCAAACCAGCAATCAAGTCTAAATGTTGATCAATTTTTCCGCCCTCTTTAACCATCGTAACAGTTCGTGTTAATTTCTCGAAATTCTGGCGTCTTTGGACAAGTTCATTTGTTGCATCATTTGTTGATTGAACGCCAATCTCAAATCGAAAGATCCCCTTTGGAGCATGATCATTCAAATATTGCAGAACCTCTGGCCGCATAATGTCAGCCGTAATCTCAAATTGAAACACACATTGTTGATGATTCTCAATTAAGAATTTAAATATCTCAAGAGCGTAATCACGTTTAATATTAAATGTTCGATCAACGAATTTAATTAGCTTTGCTCCGCTCTCAATTAGATAGAGAAGATCTGCTTTTACTTGCTCAATATTAATGTAGCGTACCCCAACTTCTATTGATGAAAGACAGAACTGACAACTGTAAGGGCAACCACGACTTGTTTCAAAATAGGTTACTCGTTTTGATAAACCATCAATATCCTCTGGAAAACGGTAAGGAGAAATAAGCTCATCTAGCTTTAGCTTTGGACGTGGGGCAGTAATAATAATTTCGTCCTCTTTACGATAAGCAAGTCCAAACACCATATGGTATTTTTGAGTTGTTGAAATCTCTTCAAGCAAATGTTTAAAGGTTTCTTCACCTTCACCGATGACGATGAAATCAACATTTGGTAACTGCTCAAGCCATTCTCTTGAGTCATATGAAACCTCAGGGCCACCGATCACAATTTTAGTTTTAGGTAGAACTTTTTTAAGCATGTTAATTACTTTAGTTGTTTCTTCGATATTCCAAATATAACAGCTGAAACCAATCACATCGGGTTTGCGCTCATATAGGTCGGAAACGATATTCATGACTGGATCCTTAATTGTATATTCAACCATTTCAACTGGAAATTCCGGTTCAGCGTAAGCTTTCAAACAGCGAAGGGCAAGACAGGTGTGAATGTATTTAGCATTTAGCGTCGTAACGACGGTTTTCATTACATAATCCCTCAATTCTATTCATTTGTACCGAATGATCATACCATAGATAGAAGAACAAGAAAAATAGTAGAAAAAAGGAAGAGTCTCTCAATAGTGATTAGCGGGATATTTTTTTAGGAGGGCTATTAACTATTATATTAAAACTGAAACCAAAGATCTGTGGAGCTGACCGTTCGACTTTAGATTGAAAAAACATAAAAAAGGTAAAAGAAAAGGCCACTGAAGTAGGCATAAACCAGACCTTTTCAGTGACCTTTGTTAGGTTATTCTTTCTTTTCGTAGTTATCTGGTGAGTCAGCAACGATTGGCTGACTTGTATCAATATGACCAAAAAATTGTGGTCTTACCTCACCGTCAATAAGAAGCTGTGTTTTTGGGTAGCCGAATTGCTCCATGATTAGGGCAACTTGCTGGAGTAGCATTTCTTCTGTACCAGATCCTACTTGAGCTTCTAGTATATTTTCAGAAAATGAGACATGTGCGGTGCCATCAATAATCTCAACACTTTGAATTGTCGTGTCTTCTGGAACAAGTGATACTAATCCTTCTTCCGTTGGCCCTGCAATCCATAGTTCTAACGCTTCTTGCAATGGTTGTTCTGCGTCAGATTCAACAGAACGTTCAACGAAATACATATCCATTACTTGATCATCAGAGAAAAATAAATGTATTGTTTGTGACTCAGGCTCTTCAACAGCAGATCCTTCTGTATTCAACTCTTCTTCTGAGGACTCTTCGGCAGGCACTTCATTTTCATTTCCTTCAACTTCGCTTTGCTCTGATGTTACATCCTCAGTATCATTTCCACTTATAAGTGGTTCTTCTTGCTCGACTTGACTCTCACCTTGACCACACGCCGTGAGGAAAAGTAAGAATAGAGTTAATAGAGAGATAGATAGTCGTTTTTTCATAGTGATTCCTCCTCCTTCTTATAAATTCTACATGAAAACCATAGAAAGTCATAGAGTAATTTTTAAGATGAGAGAGCACTCTCTTCCTTCTTTGATTGAACAAAGGCCATCTGACGCCATTTTCCGCCTTTCCACCTCATTAGCATGAGGAATCCTCGCAACCATTCATCAGCAATCATCCCCATCCAGATCCCAACAAGTCCCCATTCAAGGTAAATACCAAAGAAATAGGCAACTGGGATACTTATTCCCCACATTGACAGGACTGCGAGATAGACAGGGTATTTTACATCGCCCGCTGCTCGTAGGCAATTAATGACGACGAGATTAAAGGAACGACCTGGCTCTAAAATGATATTTAATAAAATAAGCAGGCTTCCTAATGCAACAATTTCCTTGTCATCAGTAAAAATATGCAAAATGGGATTGCTGACTAGATAAAAAATACCTGATAGAAGAATAGAAACGACAATAGCCATTTTTAAACTTCGAATGCATCTTTTATAGGCTGCTTCAATTTGCTGTGCTCCAATTTGATAGCCTACGATAATTTGTGTGCCCTGTCCGATTGCAATCCCAAAAAGAAGGGCAAACATAATAATGTTTTGTGCATAGACCTTGGTCGTTAATGCCTCAGCACCAATTTTAAGTATGAAATAGGTGATAATAAGTTGTGAACCATTATAGAAAAGTTGTTCACCAGCAGAAGGGATTCCTATTTTTAACAAATCACGTAATTGTCTTTTGGGAAACCGCTTAAACAAAAATGAAAATGGCAGATTGTTTTTAATCCTTTTGTGTAGAATAAAACAAATCACAAGTAGACCAATGATTCGACTTACTACTGTAGAAATGGCAACACCTGTCACTCCTAAAACAGGAAAGCCCAAAGCACCAAAAATAAATAAATAGTTTCCAAGTATATTTAATATATTCATCCCAATGGTGATGTACATGACATCTTTTGTAAACTGATAGCTTCTTAATATCGCACCGATGGTCATAAAAACAGATTGGAGAAAAGAGAATCCACCAACAATCATCAAATACATACTGGCTTGAGGAAGAAGAGCTTCAGGTAATCCCATTGCGAGTAATACTTTTGGTCCAGCGAAAATAAGAAAGATTCCTAATAGGATTCCTAAAACGAGATTTGCGGCAATTGATACAACGGCCACCTTGCCAGATTCTATTTCTTGATCTGCCCCTAGAAATTGAGCAACGAGAACGCTAGTACCGGTCGCGATAAAACCAAACATGACGATAACAAACATTAAGATTTGATTAGCTACGCCAACAGCTGCTACGGCATCATCGGAGTACTGACTGAGCATTAATGTATCAGCATTCCCCATGATCATATGCAACATGATTTCTATAAATATTGGCCAAGTTAAGGCAAAGAGAGAAAGATTTCTAATGTTTTTTTTTGTAGAGGACATATCTACACCCCAATTCTTTGAAATACTATGAAATTATACTTCAGAAAGGATCTCTTGTGTGTAGAAATCTCTTTAACAAAATATAGGGATTGTTCAATTAAGTTAAGATTCCTATGGATGAAAATGGTATAATACTCGTATAATTTACTTAAGGAGGGGAGAGTCTAAATGTTAAAAAGTCGTTGGTTTAGAATATTACTCGGGCTTATTATGGTTTTTCTAGTTATTTACCTAGGTACTCTCATTGATTGGGTATTCATGCCTATTGTTGTTTTTGTGCAGACCTTATTTGCACCGATCATTTTAGCGGGAGTATTATTTTATTTATTACGTCCTTTTGTTAATTTATTATCAAGATGGATTCCAAGAGGCTTATCGATTCTAATTCTCTATTTAGGAGCGATTGCCCTAATTACAATTCTTATCTTTTTGATCGGTCCTGAGCTTCAAAAGCAATTTAACAGTCTGGTTCGTAACATGCCTTATTTTATAAGAGAAATTCAATCGATGTTTTTAGAGTTGCAAGAAAATGAATACATATCAAGATTCCAACAAGGAGAAACGTTTTCAATTGAACGGATCACGACCGATTTTGCTGAATACTTGAATGAAATTGCCTCAACAATTGGTTCAAATATTGCGAGTTTCTTAGGTTTTATTGCGAATGTGATCATTATCTTAGTAATTATACCTTTCATTCTTTTTTACATGCTAAAAGAAGGGGAAAAAGCACCGAAACAAGTGTTACGATTGCTACCGAATAAGCAAAGACATGAAGGAGAACGTATCTTAAAAGATATGGACAATGCACTTAGTTCATATATACAAGGACAAATCATTGTAAGTGTTTGTGTCGGTATATTAATGTATATCGCGTATCGAATTATAGGGATCGAATATGCACTTGTGCTTGCTCTAGTGGCTATGTTTACAAATGTTATTCCATTTGTCGGTCCGTGGATTGGAACATTCCCAGGGTTAATTGTCGGATTACTTGACTCGCCGCTAATGGCCTTATTCGTCATTATTGCCGTTCTGATCGTTCAACAGATTGAAAGTAACTTAATTTCACCACAGGTGATGGGACGGAAACTAGATATACATCCTTTAACAATTATTTTGTTATTGTTAGTTGCAGGGCAATTTGCAGGGGTGCTGGGATTATTATTAGCTGTTCCTACATATGCAGTAGGAAAAGTCATTGTTTCTCATTCCTATAGACTATGGGGGTTACGTAGCAAACCAGTTGATTGACATGAACCGAATAAGTTTGTATGTTAATTTAGAAAGAGGTGAACGATTTGACTTTTGAACAAGATGGTATTAAGCAAGTTGAAGTGGACGAATTAAAGGCATTGTTGGAGAAGAAATCGGACATTGTTTTTATCGATGTACGTGAACTTGATGAATATGATCAAGGTCATATTCCTGGTATCCCTTTGATTCCGATGAATACAATTCCGCAGTTTGCAAATGAAATGGATAAAGAACAAACATATCTTTTTATTTGTCGAAGTGGAGGACGCAGTCAAAATGTTTCTTTATATATGAAGGAACAAGGTTTCCAACATGTAATGAACTATTCTGGTGGTATGCTTGCTTGGACGGGGGATGTGCAGACAGGACCCGAATGGATTGTCAAGGATAGCAAAGAATTGAAGCAAAAATAATGAATAAGAGGATGTTTGCAAATGGTCAACGACCGTCCCGCAAACATCCTCTTCTTTTTTAAAGATGATCTGTTTTCTTAGAGTAGGTGTGCTTCCCGTGACGAGCGTTGTCTAAAGCTTGCTCATTTTTTTGATGGTTTAAAGCATTATTATCCTTTTTCTTCTTGTTGTTATCACCAGTGCGAGACATACAATCACCTCTTTCATTTAAGTCTTATTTTAGAGTATCCTTTTTCATCAAATCCTATAAATGTTTAGAAAAACAGCTTGTGGGAATAGATAAGTAAGTATTAAATGAAGGGGAGATAATCATGAAAATGAAAAAGACGTTAGTATTTGTCGCAAGTGCAGCAGGAACAACGACTTTATTATTACGAAATGAAGAGCTCCGTCAATCGCTTCGCAACAAATATAGACAGGTAAGAAGTTATTTGAGCCATACACCTGTAAAGGATAAAGTGGAAAAGAAATCGATAGGACATTCTAGACCATATGATTATGCAGATAATAAAATGGTTAGTGAAGGTGCCTTAACGAGTGTTGAATATTATAACAAAGCACAACAAGAGAGTCGCTAATGCGACTCTTTTGTTGTGCTTTGAGTTTTTATATGGAAAATGGAAATGCTATAATAAGGAAAAAGATTAGTGATGAGGTGTTTAAATGATTTTAATAACAAATGAATCAATAGGTGGCGTTCCTTCGTTACATGTAGTAAAGGGAGGAAGTGAGGATAAGGAGCTTTCAACGATTTTCTTTTTTCACGGCTATACAAGTGCAAAGGAACATAATCTACATATTGCTTACTTGTTGGCAGAAAAAGGATTCCGCGTCATCCTACCAGATGCTCTACACCACGGGGAAAGACAAAATGATCAGAATGACCGTGATCTGAAATTCTGGGAAATTGTAATTAATTCAATTAAAGAACTTGAAGGTATGAAAGAAGAGTTAAAAAGAAGAGGACTTATTGATGATCAAATTGGTGTTATCGGTACATCGATGGGAGCCATAACGATGTACGGTGCCCTAGCGACATACGATTGGATTAAAACAGCCGTGTCCTTTATGGGAACAGCGTATTACCAAGCATTTATGAATGCTCAGCTTTCGATTGTTGAAAATAGGGGATTAGATGTCGAGTCAATGAAGAACCATGTTCTTAGTCAAATTAAACCATTTGATTTATCGGAACAATTTGACAAGCTCGATGGAAGACCGCTCCTGATATGGCATGGAAAAGAGGATCAGGTTGTACCATATCCATTTTCGGAGAAGTTATATCAAGAACTCGAAAGCAGATATCAAGATCATCCACAGCACTTGAAATTCCTGTCAGAGGAGCGAACTGCTCACAAAGTCTCAAGAAAAGCTGTTCTATCGTCAATAGAGTGGTTTGAACGTCATTTATCCAACGATGAGGTTTCCTAAATGGAGTTAAGAAAAGAAGCTGAAAAAGTAATTATTAATATTGCTGGTGCATTTATTATTGCAGCAGCATTGAACTTTTTTCTAATACCAGCTAATGTATTTGCTAGTGGATTTACAGGGATATCACAATTACTAGCTACAGTCTTACCGATTTCAACAGGGATTATCTTATTGCTACTGAATATTCCAGTCACGATTCTTGGCTGGATGAAAATCGGGAAAAGCTTTACTATTTACAGTTTTTTAAATGTTGTCCTAACAACATTCTTTCTAGAGGCTCTTCCAGTTTGGCAATTCTCTCCTGATATTTTGTTGAATGCGGTTTTTGGTGGTGTGCTACTTGCCGTTGGTGCTGGACTAACCTTGAAATGGGGGGCTTCTTCAGGTGGACTTGATATTGTTGCACTAGTGCTTTCGAGATTTAGTGATCGTCCAGTTGGAATATATTTCTTCGCACTTAACAGTATAATTGTGATAACATCAGGATGGTTATTTGATCCTGAGAAGGCACTTTACACACTTGTCACCTTGTATGTTTCCTCACGCGTCATTGATGCGATTTATACGCGACATGTGAAGTTAACCGCAATGATTGTCACGAAACAATCGGAATTACTCATAAAGGCCATTTACGAGCGTATAACAAGGGGTGTTACACGAATCCCGGCTAAAGGTGGATATTCAGCAGACGATAAGGAAATTTTGATGATCGTTATCACACGTTATGAATTATATGAGCTAAAGCAGATAATAAAGGAAATTGATCCTGAGGCATTTACAAATATCATTGAAACGGCAGGGATTTTTGGGTTATTTCGCAAAGAATGAAAGGGTGAACCTAATTGAAAAAACAGTATTTGTTTATAATACTAGCTCTGCTCATGCTATTATCGGCATGTGGTAAAAGTGTAAATGCACCTGTTATAGAAGAAGTGGATGAGGAGGAAAATGAATTGAAAGACTGGGGCTTTGAGGTAACGACAGAACAGGACGAGTCAGCTTTACATGTGAAAATGACCGTAACCAATAATCTTGAAGAAAAGCAGTCCATTGATTTCTCTTCAGGACAAAAGTATGAAGTAGTGTTGCGTTCAAATGGAGAAGAAGTATATCGTTATTCGGATGGTAAAATGTTCACAATGGCGATTATCACTGAAGGCTTCGAGCCAGGTGAATCTAAAACGTACGAACAATTGATTCCTCTTGATGGTACTTTGGCAGGGGAGTACGAACTTACGGCTGAGCTTGTTGTTGCTGCAGTGAATGGTGAGAGTGTTGCTGATAGTATTTTCAAACAAGTGACGATGGTTGAAGTGAAATAATGTAACAAAAGAGGTGTAACGAAAAGTAATTCGTTACACCTCTTCTTATTTAGCTATTAACATTTGTGCTTCTTTTTGAATTGCTTTTTTCAGTAAATGATACGGTTCTTCAGTTGTAGGTGGTAGTTGTTGTGGTCTCTCATTATGATTATTTTCGTGACGGTCTCCATACCAAAAGGAGTGAAAAGGTTCTTCTAGCTTCTTCATAAAAGTTCCCCCTATGAAAGTTTAATCAAATCAATAATTTCATCATCTGACAGCTCAGTGATACGCTGTTCACCAGCAGCTAAAATATGATCGGCTAAGGCTTGCTTTTGCTGAAGCATTCGGTCAATTCGTTCTTCAAGTGTTCCAACTGTAACTAATTTATGAACAGTGACATCCTTTGTTTGACCAATTCGATAGGCACGGTCTGTTGCTTGATTTTCAACGGCCGGATTCCACCAACGATCATAGTGGATGACATTAGAAGCAGCTGTTAAGTTCAAGCCGACCCCACCAGCTTTTAATGAAAGGATAAAGAACTGGACCTTTTCATTTTTCTGGAAGGTTTGTATAGCTTCTTGTCTTTTAATTCGCGTTAAACTACCATGTAAGAATGGAACTTCCTGATCATAACGCTCAGCAATATGAGCCGCCATTAAGTAACCCATTTCTTTGTATTGAGAAAAGATTAGCACCTTCTGGCCATTACGATGCATTTGATCGGTTAATGACATTAACTCATCCCATTTTCCCGATTCGTGTTCGGCAATCGAACGTTCTTTTAGAAAATGAGCAGGATGATTACAAATTTGTTTGAGTTTAGTTAAGCTCCGCAAAATAAGAGCACGTCTTTCCAATGCAGTAACCTCATCCAATTTAGCAATCATATCTTCTACAACGGCTTGATACAGGGCGGCTTGTTCAACACTAAGGTGTACGCGATGAATCGCTTCGTTTTTACTTGGTAGTCCAAGATCAAGCGACTGATCTGATTTTTTTCTTCTTAAAATGAGTGGTCGAATTAACTTTTGTAATTTCTTAAGCTGTTCCTCGTTTCGATCACGTTCAATTGGCTTCATAAAGCGTGACTGGAAATCTCGGTAGGAACCTAGATATGTCGGATTGAGAACATCTAGAAGTGACCAAAGCTCACGTAATCGATTTTCGATTGGGGTTCCGGTAAGGGCAACCCGATGGATCGCTTTGATTTGTTTGATCACACGACGTTGTTTTGTCTCAATGTTTTTAATATGCTGTGCTTCATCTAGAATAAGACCGTTCCAGCGTACTTGTTGAAATAATTCCTCATCACGAACTGAAAGTTGATAGGATGTAATGACTAGGTCCCAATCTTTAAGGGAATCTAACATGTCTTCATCAAGTCTAATATGGCCGTGATGAACAAACACACGTAATGTTGGAGCAAACTGCTCACATTCTTCCACCCAATTATAAATTAATGAAGTAGGACAGATTAGTAAAAAAGGTGCTTGATCACTATTTTCTCTTTGCTGTTGTTCAATTACATACAGCATATAAACAATCGTTTGTACAGATTTTCCTAGCCCCATATCATCTGCAAGACAACCTCCAAAACCAGCCCGTCTTAAATGGGCTAACCATGAAACACCTTCATGCTGATAGGTTCTTAGTTCTCCAGAAAAGCGACTTGGAATTGGTATTGTTGAAGGATTTGTTGAGTAGAGTTCTTTAAGTGTGCTTGTTAGTTGATCTCCCCAAGTTACACCAATGTCAATTTGTCCAATAACCTCTAATTCGTCCTCTTGATCCATTCTCCATGTCTCTAAATAGGAGGTTTTTCCTTCAATATTATCTAGGTATGTTCTAAGCTGTTCGGCGAGCGAACGGTCCCACGATATCCATTCACCATTTACATATAAGAAGGGCTTTTGATTCTCCACATATTTTGCAAAATCTGCCTGAGTAATTTTTTGATCACCTAGTGCAACTTCATAAGTAAATGATGCAACACTTTGCCAATCTAATAGAGGTTCACTAGCTGTTAATCCCGCTTGCTCCTCTTCAATTTGCATTGTCACTCGAGGCTTTTTCTGTTCATTCATCCACTTAGGCACAATTAAACGAAAACCAATTTGTTTTAACGTTTGATCCTCATTTGTAAATAATTCATAGGCTTCCTCAACGTCTAGCATGATGACTGGTGCAGATAGACTTAGTGAGGACAGAAGAGGCAATTGTTCTTTAGCTTTTGCTAAGTCAATCTTTAATTGTGCAATTGGATTTTCGTGCCAAGGGTGTTCACCCTGCTGGAGCTGATCCATTTCAACCATTAATGATGGTCGTTTTCGGTCAACCATACAAAGCGAAATTTTCCATTTGCCGTCCTTTGTGGTTGGTTCCTTTAAGGCAAGTCCAGATAAGAAAGGTTTCACCTCAAGTACACCAATTTGTTTTTGAAAATCCTCTGTTGCAAGTGTTGAGTGGATAATCCCGTCTTCTTCAAGTTTTTTGACTTGTTTCTGTAGTCCTGGCTCGAGTGATTGCTGCCAAGTTAAGTAAGCAGGTCTGATGGAAGAACGTTTTAAAAGCTTACGAATGGTCAAGTCAGCAATACTGTTGACAATTCCTTGAAACTGGTGTTGTGTCATTTCCTTCTCTTGACTGTTAATATAAGCGGTATTTGGACGAATGGCACGACCGGAGCGAGGAATTGATGAGAACCAAGCTGTATAGGGAAAGGAATCAAGCTGCCAATTACCTAACTCTGTTGGTGAGAAATGCCCCTCTGCGATCATTTCATTAATGAAATCAATTAGGTCTAACCATTTTACAAAGTCTGGTGCGAGTGTGATTGCACGATCTTCTCTAATGCTATCAAAAAATGCTAATTGCTCGATAAGTGATTCTACTGAAAATATAATGCCCTCAATGGGGAAAGAATAGAGTTCCATCGTAGATTCGGCTTGATAGATCGTTGTCTGTCCAGCCAAGGAAGCATATTGTCTTGCTTTGATTGGAACATCAATGATTGCCTTATCTTCATCTACAAAAGTTCCATAAAAGGAGATAGGGTCATTTCGAAATAACAACAGTTTTAATTCAAAAGGTGAATATAAAAACGGATATTGAAAACTCACAATCTGATCAAAACGTGAAGTAGGTGGCTGTTCTCCCCATATGAAGAAGGAATCATTTAGCCACCCACCATGTACGATGACGTTAGAGGTCAATTTGTTTCAGCTCCTCTACGAACGCTCGATACGTTCGATACTGTTTCTTTAGTTTAGTAAGGAAGTATTTAAACCGCTCTTCCTCCTCAGGCCCTACATATAGTAGCTGCAGGTTTTTAATGTAGGAAGCAGCCTGTTGGTAGTGAACCCTTGATTTTTTTTCAACTAAACGAACGACCATTTGATGGAAGATCGGGCGAGCTAATAACGGTTGTTCTTTACTAATTGCATCTAATAGCTCTACCTTTTCATTGCGCATTCTTAGAGGCTCTAGCTCATGTTTCAAAAAATACTCCTTGGCTAGGTCGAATTTTTTATAGCGTAGCAGCCATTTTTCATAGGTTTTGGCTGCTTCTAACTGATGAAGACGTTTTTCAAGTTCAGGGAGTAACTGCTCGACAAGAGCATGCTCCTGTTCTTTCTGTAAATGACGACATAATTGTAGAAATCGTTGATCATTTGGGGATAACAGCCATCTATTCCAAATAGATTCTTGTTGATCGGAATTAGATGAATAAGCAGTTTGTAATTCATCCCATATCGGTTGCAGTGAACCGAATTGACCATGATTTCGTTTTGGGAATAACTTCTTAAACCATTGATCAAGTGTTCTCCATCGTGAGCGTTTTTTCAGTAAAGCGAAGTGAGGATGGAGTTCTTGTTCAGTGAAGGTACTTGGTTGATTCGTCAATAAGGTTAGGGCAGTCATTTCTTTACCAACAACAATTGAAATATAAGAATAAATCACTGCTAGAGATCGCGAACATGCTTTTTGATCTATTGCAGTAAGTTCATCATAAATATATTCAATTTGTGCAATCTCCATTTTCTTTGTATGTTGGAACAATATTTCAGGCCAAGGTGATTCCTCGACATGAGCATATTCGATCGTTAGACGAATCAGTGCCTTTAAAAAGGCTTGATCATCATATGGCGCTACTTCGAGTAAATCGTCGTTAAGAGCTTCAAATAAGTATAAAAAGCGACGTTCAAATTCATGATAAGACTTTTTTTCAAAAGAAAGCCGGAACACGCCATCGATATAGCCGAGTAAGGGACGCCAAGCTGACGTCGCTGCTCGAACGGAGATTCTCTTCTTCGCATCGTTTGTTATAAGCTCAAGTGACCTATTTGTTACGTAACGAGAAGAGATAATTTGTTTATATGTATATAATACGTCTTGTTCCATTTCAATATATAAAGAGTTTGCCATCGTCCATTCACCTCTTTGTTGGAAAAGAATCCATTCTTCCATTGTATCGTTTCTAAGTGAAGAAGGGAAGGGCAGGCGGATAATAGATAAAGTTTTAAAGAAGCGTGGAAAGAACGATGAGAGCACAAATGCTACTTAAAACAACAATAATTAGATTTGCTCCAAGCAATGCGACAATAAGTGCGGTTGCCGCTCCAATGATACCAAACCAGATATTTTCGTTGACAGTCAACACACCTGGAAAGATTAAGGCTCCCAGTGCAGCGTAAGGGACATTACGTAGAATTGATTGAAGCCAGGAAGGAATTTTTTCGACATCCATAAAGACGAGTGGAAGCATTCTTGGTATGTATGTGACAATTGCCATTCCAGCTATAACGAGTAAGATATTCATGCTTGCAAATCCTTTCTATTTCTTGAAATTAGCTCATAACCGCTCGACGCTAGAAGAGTTGCCAATATAATCGACCATCCACTAGGTAAAAAGAAACTAAAGAAGCTATTGAGCAGTGCAGCACTAAGAGCTAAATAAATGACTTTA
This sequence comes from Halalkalibacter suaedae, assembly GCF_017939705.1. Taxonomy (GTDB): domain Bacteria; phylum Bacillota; class Bacilli; order Bacillales; family Bacillaceae_D; genus Halalkalibacter; species Halalkalibacter suaedae. Next base: position 83,661 of record NZ_JAGKSQ010000001.1, on the reverse strand, counting down.
CGATGTTTTTGTAAGGAAGGTACGAGTAAAGCAATGAACATAGCATATAGGGCAATTCCCATGCTTTGTTGAAGGGCAGAAGGTAATAAGGCTCCTACGAGAAAGCCAATTCCTGAATTCACAACCCAGCTTGCGTATGCAATGACGGATACACCAAATATAAAACCAGTTTTTAATGTGCCCTCTTGTGTTGTTGTCACAGCAAACACTTCATCTGTCATTCCAAATGAATAAATGGCCTTAATGATAGGATGTTCTTCCTCAACTTGATTCTGGACTGAGGCACTCATCAAAAGATGGCGTATATTAACAATGAAGGTTGTAAAAATGATTTCAAGTGCACCAGTACCAAGAGCTATAAGAGTCAAAGCCATATATTGTGCGGCACCTGCATAGACGAAAATGCTCATTGCCATTGTTTCAACAAAGGATAGGCCTGTACTTTTTGCTAGGAAACCAAATGTAAGAGCTGCAGGTAAATAACCAAGTGCAATGGAAGCTCCGGTGATCAAGCCTCGTGTAAAAGGTTTTTTTTGTTCTAGTAATGCTGTTGTTGCCATTAAAATTGACTTCCTTTCAATTCGTAACGAATAAGATATGTATCATGATTGTAAGGGAGATAAAAAAGAAGGACAAGACTAATTTGTAATGAAATGGGAAGATAAAGAGGTGGGCGGTCCCGAAAAAATGCAAGCACCGTTTGTGCTTGCTTTTTTCATCCTTGATTAGGATTAAAGAAGTTGTTCGACTTGTTCACGTCTTGATAATAACTTTTCTAATTTCTTTTTATGGGTATCAACTAAATAATCATTTGATTCAATTAATGCTTCATGTAGTTCCATAAGCACATAATCAATTTCAAGGTTCATCATGTTAAAAATGGTTTTAGGCTCCAATGCCTTTCCGTCATCTTTGTACTGAATCATCGACCCGTTTTTATTCATCATAACCTTTTCACTCCCATCAATTTCGATCATGGACTCAATATCGCCTGATTGGTAAGAGGTGATGTAAAGAGGACCCTCAGTAGAACGTTTGACAATTCCAGTGCCTTTTTGATGTTGAATAAGCTTTTCCAAAGCGCTTGCTAATACTTCATCATAAATATGGAGAGAGCTAGCTGAAAGGGTAAGAAAATCAGTATTTCTTAGAAAGGGAAGTTCATGTACCGATTCATCCAATTCAACCATGAGATAAATCGTCTTGGCATCATAGCGCCAATAAAGGGAATAGTGCTGACCCATCATTCTTTTAATAAACTGATGTAGCACAGGCTTGGATAACTCAATATAAACATCTGTAAACTCCACATCAATAAACGAATTCCTCATGATATGCACACTCCTTTTAACGGCTTCGCACTCAAATGAGTTAGGTTGCTTTATCATATGTGGGAACCCGAAAAAAAAGAAGCAAAACGCCTAGTTTGGGACAATTTGGGCTGAAAAAATAATATGATGAATACTGGTAAATGGCTGAACAAGCTTAAGCTAGAAATAGATAGGTGGCTGAAAAAAGTCTCTTCGAACATGCTCCCGGGATGGGGGGCACAAACCCGCCGGAGGGCGTTGAACTAACCGGCTGTGCGGGTGGTGGATTTCAACCTGCCCCTTTCCTGAAGCCACTGCAAAAGGTTTCATTAGTGAACTCGCAAAGCATTGAGAGAAACAGTTGTTTTGTCTTAACTTCTGCTATAACTAGAACGTGTGGAGACGTTCTTTCTACTCGGAATTTATAAAAGGGACGTGGTTTAGATCCTAGACTTGCTTACGGACATTGGTTCCGCTAAACAATGAGAAAAACGAGAATTCGTGTAGTAACGGACATATGATCCGTTATTCGCTCTTATAAGTGGCATTTCTTTACGATTTATATGAAATAACGGATCATATGTCCGTAAACATGGTAAAGAAGGGGAATTATTGAGGTTTAAGGGATCATATGTCCGTAAGAGTTCTCAAACCGTACTTAGTATAACGAAGTACCCTTCAACTTGTTAAATAAAATATAATATAACTATTCTCTTGATTTGAAACTACCGGGTGTCACTGCAATTTTTGTAGTTATTTTGAAGGAATCATGAAAAAGAGAAAAACAAATAAGAGACAGGAAAAGATGATCCATATTATGGGTCTTTTCCTGTCTCTTATTCTTCCTTCCAAACAACGACTCACGTGATATTTAGGTATATGAATTACTAATTTACTAAGTAGATAAAAGAGGAAATAAACTGTGCCTGAAATAGTTTACAAAAACGATAAGCAATTTGTGTCTCTAAAGGAAAAGAAAATAGTTTCCCATTCCAGCTCTGAAAAAGCGGACGGGATGGGAGAGGGCCGACTCCTGCAGGAAATAAGGGCAATATGGAAATCCACCGGCGAAGCCGGTTAGTTCCATGCCCTCCGGCGGGTGCTGCCCCCCATCCCGGTAGCGTGATCGGAGCGACTTATCATGACAATTGTATTTTGACTTTCTTCTTTGTTAAAACATAGATCCATATCGTTTAGAACTCACACTAGTTAATCCTTTAACGCTTTACGTGTGGCTTTTTCCAATGCCATATCGCCAGTTGTAACTGTATCAATTCGATTTGATTTAGATGTTTGTTTAAGACGGCTGTTTATGATCTCTTCATTTTTCTTGTTAGGAGTCATGATTAGGTCACTTCCTTCATTTTTTTATAGCATGACCGAATCCGTTGTATGTATTCTTATTTCAATGAAAGGGCTTCTTCAAGATAAACGGCAATTCCATCCTCTTCATTTGATAGCGTGATCGCATTTGCGAGTGATTTTAATTGATCAATCCCATTTGCCATTGCGACACCTTGTCCAGCATACTCAATCATTTCGAAGTCATTGTCTTCATCCCCAAAGGCGATAATACGTTCTTTTGGAATATTGTAATAGTCGGCAACTTTTTTCAGACCTACAGCCTTATTCATCCCAGCTCTAACAATTTCAATGATATTCCAAGGAGCACCCCATACACGCTGGTCAATCACTTCTGCATGAGCTTCCTTGAGAAGATCACGTAGTTCTGCCACATGATGATCTTGTGGGTGAATGAGAATACTTGTAGGATCTTCTTTAAGTATATGCAGTAAATTGCCATGCTCCACAGGGTTTTGTCCTGCAAGCAAGGTCTTAACCATGACTTCATCAAATGTTCGTAGATAGAAATCATCGATCACTTCCACCATAATATTACTAACATTAAATGCTTCACATGTTTCAATAACCGTTTTCGCTGTAGCGAGGTCTAGTGGTGAATGATATGTACCGAAAGACTGATCTAACGGATGATGAACAAAAGCACCATTAAAATTAACGATTGCTGTGTCCAACTCCAGCTCCTTGTAGTAATCGACGCTTGCTCTGTAAGGTCGACCTGTCGAGATCATCACAAGATGTCCCTCGTTTCTTGCCTTTTGAATGGTTAACTTTGTTTTATCAGAAATTGTTTTATTATCAGTGAGTAGTGTCCCGTCAAGATCAAGGGCAATTAAATGCTGTTTCTTCATCCAATCTTCCTTTCGTATTGTGACTATTGAAGAGCATGTACAAAAAGTACCTAAAAAACGTAAATTGTCTAGATTCGTTCAAATAATTTCTTTGTGAGATATGATATGATACTAGCATGGACATAATTAGTTAGTATCTATCCACAAAGGAGGAAATAAAGTGGAGCAACTTAATGAAAACTTTGGCTTTCGTGCATTATGGACACCGGAGTTATTGCTTGGTTTAATTGTTGTTGCTGTGGTTTACTTTTTACTTATAACAAAATGGCGGAATCGCTTTAGTGGTTCTACACCTGTTAAAAATAGACAAAAGATCTACTTTCTCTTTGGACTTCTCGCCCTTTACTTAGGATGGGGAAGTCCGCTATATATCGCTGGTCACTTGATGATTAGCTTCCATATGCTGCAGATGGTTTTCGCATACTTTGTAGCAACACCTCTTATTTTGCTGGGCTTACCAGCATGGTTTTTACAAGCGATCGTTAATAAATATGAAAATCGATTACTTGGGAACATATTTAAATTTGTTTGGAGTCCAATCGTAGCACTCTTTTTATTTAATGGGCTTTTTTCATTTTACCATCTTCCTTTTATGTTTGACACCTTAATGCAAGCAACGGTGTTGCATAGCTTGTACGAATACTTGTTATTAGCTGCGTCATTGTTAATGTGGTGGCATATGATTGCGCCTCTTCCTAATCTTTCACCGTTGTCAGATTTAAAGAGAATCGGTTATATTTTTGCGAATGGGCTATTAATTACTCCAGCATGTGCATTAATTATTTTTGCAGGTTCAGCGATGTATAGTACCTACACCGATCCTGCAATATGGGCAACGGTAATGTCTTATTGTTTGCCGAGTGGTGTTGATGTTCCGATGACCCTCTTTTCTGGTCCAAGTTCTTTTGCCTTTTTAGATGCGAGAATGGATCAGCAACTAGCCGGAGTTATGATGAAGGTTATGCAAGAACTTGTATATGGTATCGCGATTGGCTATGTGTTTAAACAATGGTTAAAGAAAGAAAAGCAACAAGATGGCCCATTGACAATTAGTGATATTCCAACTGTTAGACCATAGAAAAGATAAGGATGATTTTATGAGAAAAATAGTAGCAACATTATTGCTCATTCTCGTGTTAAGTGGCTGTGGATGGGTGTATGAGCTTGGAAATGGTAAGTCGTCAGAATTTGATATTTCAAGTGCTGATATTCAGGTCGCTCCATTTGAATTTACTAACGAAGCTGGCGAAGGTTATGGAACAGAGCAGCTTGAAGGTCAGTATTGGCTTGCAAACATGATCTTCACTTCATGTCCAACGGTTTGCCCAACGATGACGCCAAATATGCAAAGACTACAAACAGCCATGCTTAACGACGAGATACCAGTAACATTTGTTTCTTTTACCGTTGATCCAGAAACGGACTCACCTGAAGTATTGCAGTCATATGGAACCAATGTAGGTGCTGACTTGAATTCTTGGCATTTTTTATCAGGTTATAATTCCGATGAAATATCTGAATTTGCGAAGGAAAGCTTTGCGACCGTTGTTCAAGACCCAGGTGAAGAAGATATTATTCATCCAACAAGCTTCTTTTTAGTTGATCCTAGTGGTAAGGTTGTTAGAAAATATAATGGTCTTCAAGCTAACCAAGAAGACATTATTGCAGATTTAAAAGCAACAATTGAGTAAGCATGCAATTTAGTTGACGATATACTGATTAGAAGATTAAACTAATTGCTATTGTAAGATTTAAGAAATGAGGTGGTAATATGCGACGATCAACACAATTATGGGTATTTGCTATCCTTTCTCTTCTATTATTAGCTGGGTGTGGTTCTTCAACACAAGGAGAAGCTCCAGAAGGGGACTTAGTCGTAGTTAATGAGCAAGGTGAAGAGGTAACACTCACTAACAAGGAACGTGCAACGATTTTATTTCATTTTACAGAGGTAGGCTGAGGACTTTGTCAGAAGCAACTAGTTCAGTTGCAAGAGAACTTGGATTTATTTGATGATCTTGATGCAGATATTTATGCAATTAGTGTGGACACGCCTGAAAATTCTAAAGCCTTAAAGGATGCAGGAGGATTTAATCTAACCTTTTTAACAGATGAGACATATGAAGTGCTCGAACATGTTGAAATGAGAAATGATGATCTCTCGTATAGAGGAGTCAGTATTTTGGATAAAGATGGCAGGTATATCTACAGCCAACAAAATGATTTATGGGGCGAGCAAATAGAGGCAACCTCTAACTTAATCCATGAACAATTTGAAGAAATGAATAAATAATACAGAATGCTGCAAATGGTCTAACGAGACCTTTTTGTAGCATTTTTTTTATTTCGGAGCGATGTCCTTACGCCATCCTACGTTGTGGGGGGGTTAAGTTAGTTCAAATACTTTTGCCCCGGGCTCATTTAATCTAAAGTCCATTTTTTAAGAAGATGACAGACACAGAAAAAGTGAGCTAGAAATATAATGTTCTGAAATTTTAAAATGGGCAGAAATAAAATAAAAATACAGTTGAATTAATTTTTATACATAGATATAATGGGTAGCAAGACTAAAAAAGAGATAAAATGGATTAGGGAGAGGTTGCAATGAGAGTTGGTATTGTTGGTGCTACAGGCTATGGTGGTGCAGAGTTATTAAGGCTACTTAACCTGCATCCACATATCAAGGATATTGTTCTTTATTCTTCATCAAAAGAAGGAATGAATATACATGAATCGTATCCACATCTTGCATCGATTTACGAGCAAGAATTAAGAACCCTTGATATAGGCAATGTGAAAAATGAAGTCGATGTGATCTTTTTAGCGACACCTCCTGGGGTTTCTGCTGGAGTGTCAGAGCAATTGATCGGGGCAGGTTGCCAGGTCGTTGATCTATCAGGAGATCTACGACTAACAGATCCTACTGTTTATACAAAATGGTATAAAAGAGAAGCGGCCTCTGAATCTGTTCTAACACAGGCAGTATATGGTCTAACAGAGTGGAATCGTGAAAAGATCCGTTCAGCCAAATTAGTAGCAAACCCTGGTTGTTATCCGACAGCAACATTACTCGGGCTAGCCCCACTTGTAAAGAAGCAGTTAATTGATGTCGATTCAATCATTATTGATGCAAAGTCAGGAACATCAGGAGCTGGACGATCTGCTTCGATGATGACTCATTATAGTGAAATGAATGAAAATTTTAAAATTTATCAGATTAACCAGCATAAACATGTACCAGAAATCGAACAAATTCTAAACGGATGGAACAACAATGTTACGACTGTCACCTTCCAACCACATCTTGTTCCAATGGTTCGTGGAATTATGTCAACGATGTATATGAAAGCAAGTAAGAAAACATCTGAGCAAGAACTAAGAGCCCTTTATCAGCAAGTATACGCAGATGAACCATTTGTGAGGATACGACCAATGGGGCAATTCCCTTCTACGAAAGAAGTGTACGGAAGTAATTATTGTGATATCGGTATTACCTATGATGAACGAACAGAACGAATAACCGTTGTCTCAGTTATTGATAATGTAGTAAAAGGTGCAGCAGGTCAGGCAATTCAAAATTTCAATGTAATGAATGGATATGAAGAGGGAACAGGTTTAGCTATTGTTCCGATGTATCCTTAATAGGAAGGTGGTTCATCATGAAAGGAATCGTTGCTAATACAGTTACAGAACTTGAAAATGGCAGCATTGTTACACCAAAAGGGTTCTCAGCCGTTGGGATACATACGGGTGTGAAACGAAAACGATATGATTTAGGAGCAATTTTCTGTGAGGTACCTGCAACAACAGCAGCTGTGTATACGTGCAACAGAATACAGGCTGCACCTATCAAAGTGACGAAAGAAAGCATTGCCGAAGAAGGGAAGCTTCAAGCAATTGTCGTGAATAGCGGAAATGCTAATGCTTGTACGGGAAAACGAGGGATTGAGGATGCATATTTAATGCGAAGGGAAAGTGCGATGCATTTTAATATTCCTGAGCATTATACAGCTGTTACTTCGACAGGTGTCATTGGAGAATACATGCCGATGGATAAGATAACAGCAGGTATTTTGAACTTACAACCTGAATCAACAGAGGAAGCGGCAGTGGCCTTTAATCAAGCGATCTTAACTACAGATACAATTAACAAGAGAGTATGCTACCAAACAAAAGTAAATGGAAAAACCATTTCAATAGGTGGGGTGGCAAAAGGGTCTGGAATGATTAACCCTAATATGGCAACAATGCTTTCATTTGTGACTACAGATGCATTAATTGAATCAGAGGTTCTTCAACAAGCATTATCGGATATAACGAACAAGACATTTAACCGCATCACAGTGGATGGAGATACTTCAACGAATGATATGGTCGTTGTAATGGCTTCTGGATTAGCAGAGAATGATTACTTGACTCCGACACATCCAGACTGGGATGACTTCTATCAAGCACTTCAGCAAACATGTGAGTCACTTGCTAAACAAATTGCTAGAGATGGTGAAGGGGCAACCAAGCTAATTGAGGTCGAAGTAACTGGAGCTCTGTCAAACGAGGACGCTGGAAAAATCGCCAAAAAAGTAGTGGGTTCTGATTTAGTCAAAACAGCAATTTATGGGACCGATGCAAATTGGGGGCGTATTATTTGTGCAGTTGGTTACAGTGGCTGTGAAATAGATCCAGAGACGATTAATATTGCCATTGGGCCTATTCAAACACTTATTAATAGTCAACCTGTGACATTTTCTGAAGAACAAGCCAAAGCCTATATGGAAGAGAATGATACGATTAAAATTAAGGTCGACTTGCATATAGGAGAAGGCAAAGGAAAGGCTTGGGGTTGTGATCTATCCTATGACTATGTCCGAATCAATGCCGGTTACCGATCATAAAAGCTTTTACTGGGGAGTTGACATAAATTGAGAGAGATTGTTGTCATTAAGTGTGGCGGGAGTACAATTTCAGAGCTTTCAAATGAATTTTTCCAAAGTGTTGTCAATATGCAACAAGCCGGAAAAAGGCCTATTATTGTTCATGGTGGTGGCCCGGCGATTAATGAAATGCTCCAAAAATTAGATATTAAATCCGAGTTTGTAGATGGTCTTCGTAAAACAACATCAGAAGTATTAGAAACAGCTGAGATGGTGCTTTGTGGAAAAGTAAACAAACAGGTTGTCACAAGTATACAACGAGCAGGTGGCTTAGCAGTAGGCCTTTCTGGTTGTGATGGGAAATTAATAGAAGTGAGGGCGGTTAATGAGGGAATGCTTGGTTTTGTTGGAGAACCAATCATGATTAACACAACTCTATTAAACTCACTTATGGATCAACAACTGATCCCTGTTATAGCTCCTATAGGAATCAATGAAAGTGGAACACATTACAATGTGAATGCAGACAGTGCAGCTGGAGCTGTTGCCAAAGAGCTAGAAGCTGAACAGCTTGTTTTTGTCACTGATGTTGATGGAATATTGAAAGATGGCAAGTGTCTAGACCAAGTAACCGCAACTGAAATCGAAAATTATATTTCAGACGGTACCATTTATGGCGGAATGATTCCAAAGGTTAGAGCGGCTTTATCAACGCTAACGGATACACTTCAATCAGTTATGATTATGAATGGTAAAGCTACGACAGTTGGAAAAGACGGTTCAGTTAAAGGAACGGTAATAGTGAAGTCAAAGGTGAAGGCACATGTTTAATCATAAGGAGGACTAATAATGAGTGCACTTTTTCCAACATACGCAAAATGGGAAATCCAAGCAGAAAAAGGAAGCGGAGCCGTTTTAACTGATGTCGATGGAAAAGAATATTTAGACTTTGTTGCAGGAATTGCTGTGTGTAACTTAGGACATTGTCATCCAAAGGTGTTGGCTTCTGTTGAGAAGCAATTAGAAAAGTTATGGCATGTATCTAATCTTTTCCAGCTCGAGGGACAAGAAAAGGTTGCGCAAATGCTGGTTGATCACAGTGTTGGAGATTATGTTTTCTTCTCAAATAGCGGTGCCGAAGCAAACGAGGCTGCGATTAAATTGGCTCGAAAAGCAACAGGTAAGCATCATATAGTTACATTAAATCAATCATTTCACGGTAGAACGCTCGGAACGATGGCGGCAACAGGGCAGGAGAAAATTCATGCTGGGTTTGGTCCCCTTTTACAGGAATTTACGTATATTGACCTTAACGACATTCATGCATTAGAAGAGGCAGTGACAAATGAGACTGCAGCTGTAATGGTTGAGGTTGTACAGGGTGAGGGTGGCGTGTGTCTTATGGATCAGGAGTTTGCTGACGCTCTAAAGAAAATCTGTGAAGCATACGGTTGTCTTCTCATTATAGATGAGGTACAAACTGGAATCGGGAGAACAGGAACAGCTTTTGCTTATGAGCAATGGGGATTATCACCAGACATTTTCACTCTAGCTAAGGGCCTTGGCAACGGATTCCCTGTTGGAGCGATGGTTGGTAAAGCATCACTTAAAGATGCCTTTGGACCAGGAAGTCATGGGTCAACCTTTGGAGGGAATCCTTTAGCAATGGCAGCAGCTGAAGCTGTACTAACAGAAGTTTTTGCAGCAGACATGTTGAAAGCAGTTAGCGCAAAAGGTGATTGGTTTATGAAGAAGCTTGAACAGCATCTAGCATCGTTATCGATTGTGAAAGAGGTTCGTGGAATTGGATTAATGATCGGTATTGCGTGTGAGATCGAGGTTGCTCCAATGATTAAAGCATGTAGAGAGGGTGGTCTCCTTGTTTTACCTGCTGGACCGAACGTTATTCGGATCCTTCCACCATTAGTCGTGACAGAGCAACAAATAGAAAGTGCATTGGCGATTTTAGTAGAGGTTCTAACAAAGACAGATAACAAACAACAAATTCACGCTTAAATATAAAGCTAGATATATGGTGTCCTAAAAATGGTGCATAACGAGCGATTAGGGCACTTGATTTTGAAAGTGGATGTATAAAAATTAGTAATTGAGTATAAGTATTCGTTTGTGGGGTGGGGAAATGAAAGGATTTATCGTGTTAGAGAGTGGGGAAATGTTTGAAGGTATCATTCATAGTAATCAGACAGAGGTACATGGAGAAATTGTATTTTTCACTGGAATGACGGGGTACCAAGAGGTTTTATCAGATCCATCTTTTAAAGGCCAGATGGTTGTGTTTACGTATCCGTTAATTGGCAATTACGGTATTAATGAATCTGATTTTGAAAGTGTGATTCCACAGGTCGATGCACTGATTGTAAGTGAGTTATCTAGTGAGGGCTACCACTATGAATCAGGGTCTTCTCTACTTTCTTATTGTGAAGGGCACGGTGTCCCAGTCGTTAGTGGGGTAGATACTAGAGCCATTGTGAAACGCATTCGTGAGCACGGTGATATGCGGGCGATTATCACAACAGATCCATCGACTCTGTCATTTGATAAGTATACCTCTCTTGATCAAATCGATGTTGTGCCAACAGTATCATGTGATGAGCCGCAAACCTTTGGTACAGGAGATCATCATATTGTCTTAGTTGATTTTGGTTATAAAAAGTCAATAGTTGATTCATTAGTGAAAAATGGTTGTAAGGTGACTTTGGTTCCATATCAAACAACTGAACAAGAAATAAAACAATTAAACCCTGACGGTGTCCTTTATTCAAATGGACCTGGAAATCCCAAGCAACTAGAATCTCTTCTACCAACAATTAAGAAAGTAGCTGAACAATTTCCAACGATGGGAATTTGTTTAGGACATCAACTACTTGCACTTGCATTTGGGGGAGATACGGAGAAATTAACGTTTGGTCACCGAGGGGCGAATCAGCCAGTTATTGATATGGAGACAAAGCAAGTGTATATGACATCACAAAACCATAGTTATGTTGTCAAAGAAGAATCATTAGCGGGTACTGGATTTGAAGCTCGTTATATGAATATTAATGATCAATCAATTGAAGGTCTTATTCATACAAAGCATCCTATTTTCACTGTACAATTTCATCCTGAAGCACATCCAGGTCCTTCCGATAGTGACCAACTCTTTCAAGTTTTTATAGAAATGCTTCAACATAAGGGGAGAGAGAACGTATATGCCTAAATATTCACATCTAAAAAAAGTATTAGTTATCGGGTCAGGACCAATTGTCATTGGGCAGGCGGCAGAATTTGATTATGCAGGAACACAAGCATGCTTAGCCTTAAGAGAAGAAGGAATTGAAGTCGTTCTTATTAACAATAACCCGGCAACGGTTATGACAGATGAGTCATGTGCAGATCGAGTTTATTTTGAACCATTAACCATCGAAAGTGTTGAGGCTATCTTACAGAAAGAAAAGCCAGACGGGATTTTAGCCACTCTAGGTGGCCAAACCGGCTTAAATTTAGCGATGGACCTTCACGATCATGGATTACTTGGGAAATATCAAGTCGAGCTTCTAGGTACACCAATAGAATCAATTAGAAAAGGTGAAGACCGTGAAGCTTTTCGTGCCTTAATGCATGAATTAGGAGAGCCTGTCCCAGATAGTGATATTGTCACTACAGCTCAAGCAGCGATTGACTTTGCAAATAAGGTTGATTATCCAATTATTGTTCGTCCTGCTTATACATTAGGTGGAGCTGGTGGAGGAATTGCAGCGAATGAGGATGAATTAAAACGGATTATTAAAGCAGGTCTTTCACTTAGTCCAATTAGTCAATGTTTAATCGAGAAAAGCATCGCCGGCTTTAAAGAGATTGAGTATGAAGTTATGCGTGATGGCAATGACACATGTATTACGATTTGTAATATGGAAAATATTGATCCTGTAGGTATACACACAGGAGACTCAATTGTTGTTGCACCTTCACAAACATTAACAGATGTCGAATATCAAATGCTTCGTTCTGTTTCAGTTAAAATCATCCGTGCATTGGGAATTGTTGGAGGATGCAATATTCAATTTGCACTAGATCCAAACAGTAAGCAATATTACCTTATTGAGGTGAATCCTAGAGTTAGTCGTTCCTCTGCACTAGCGTCTAAGGCAACTGGCTATCCAATTGCACGTATGGCTGCAAAAGTTAGTTTAGGCTATAACCTACATGAATTAATTAATCCTGTCACAGGACATACGTATGCCAGTTTTGAACCAGCTCTTGATTATATCGTTGTTAAATTCCCACGATGGCCATTTGACAAGTTTGTCCATGCAGAACGTAAGCTTGGTACACAAATGAAAGCAACTGGTGAAGTGATGGCAATTGAACGTAATTTAGAGGCAGCGATTCAAAAAGCCGTACGTTCATTAGAATTGAAAACAGATGGATTAACCCTGCCGACCGTAAGTAAAAAGACAACCGAGCAATTATGGGATCTAGTTATCAATCCTGATGACCGCCGCTTCTTTGTTCTATTAGAGCTACTTAGAAGAGGAGTCAGCTTAAAAGAAATTCATGAGCAAACACTAGTTAATGAATTTTTCCTAAAATCATTTGCCCGTTTGGTTGAATTAGAAAAGGAAATTCAAGCTATTTCTTTTATAGATATTGATGTTGAATTTTTGAAGAAAATCAAAAAAACAGGCTTCTCTGATCAATGGTTAGCAAGTGTCTGGAATATTGAGGAAAAAGTTGTAAGGCAAAAAAGAAAAGAGCTATCACTGTTTCCTTCTTATAAGATGGTTGATACTTGTGCTGGTGAATTTCAAGCATCAACGGCCTATTTCTACTCGAGCTGGTCTGGAGAGTCAGATGTAGACACGGCATCGGATAAGAAAAAAATTCTATTACTCGGTTCTGGTCCTATTCGAATTGGCCAAGGGATTGAATTTGATTACTGTTCTGTTCAAGGAATTAAGAGTCTTCATCAGCTTGGCTACGAGGCAATTATGATGAATAATAACCCCGAAACAGTTAGCACTGATTATGCAACAGCTGATCGACTTTATTTTGAACCACTTACAGTTGAAGATGTTCTTCATGTCATTGAACTTGAGCAGGTAGAGGGTGTAATTGTCCAACTTGGTGGTCAAACAGCGATCTCGCTTGTTGAAGGACTTGAGCAAGCCGGCGTAAAGCTATATGGAACTAATCTAGATACGATTGACCAGCTTGAAGATCGTGGCAGATTTTATTCGTTTATGCAGGAGGTCAATGTTCCTCATATTCCTGGTGTTACTGCGGAAAATGGGGAAGATGCTCTTAACCAAGCAAATGAGATTGGCTATCCAGTCTTGATTCGACCTTCTTATGTCATCGGTGGGCAAGGGATGATGCTCTTTCAATCTAAACAAGAATTTGTTGACTATTTAGCTGATGAAGAGCAGGTTATTTCCTATCCATTATTAATTGATGCATATTACCAAGGCACGGAATTAGAAATTGATGCACTAACAGACGGCAAGAATATTTGTATTGGAGGAATGTTTGAACATGTGGAACGTGCGGGTGTTCATTCAGGTGATAGTATTGCAGTAACACCTCCTTACAGTATTACAGATGAAGTGAAAGAGCTTGTCTATACTTACACGAAACGAATTGCACAAGGAATGGACTTTAAAGGGATCTTTAATATTCAGTTTGTTCACTTTCAAGAAAAATTATATGTGATTGAAATTAATCCGCGTGCTTCAAGAACGGTGCCAATTCTTAGTAAGATTTCAAAGCAGCCATTAATTGATTACACTGTAAGGTTACTTCTTGGTGAGACGCTAGAATCACTTCATTTGGCTGAAGGATATTTACCGGATCCAGGATTCTATACGGTTAAAGCACCTGTTTTCTCTTACCAAAAGTTAGCTGGTCTAGACCCATTACTTGAGGCAGAAATGAAATCAACAGGTGAATTAATGAGTATGAGTGATAATCTTGATGAAGCATTTCTTAAAGCGTTCGTTTGGTCACAATCGAAACCGAAATTCTTCACACAAAAGGGATCCATTTTCATTGATATTGCCCAAGAGCATCAAGAAGAGTTCAGTAAATACAAAGGAAAGTTAGAACAGTACGGGTTTGATTTAGTAGAGAATTCATTTGATGATTGGGTTCAGTCCAATGAAGCGATTGCCTTGATTAGTCTACCGAAGCTTGGGACGAAGGAAGGTACAGTGAAGCGTCAAGAAGCTCTCAAACAGAGATGTGCTGTGATTTCGGAATTGACAACACTTGAGATGATGCTTCGTGCAATGAATGTGAAGAAACAGCAGTATCATGCGATCCAAGATTGGTGGGTCAAAGAAAAAGAATTCATTAACTAAGGATGTGACTTATATGAAAGCAATTACTGCTGCAAATATTAAAGCATTATATGGAAGAGACTTTTTAACATTGCTCGACTATTCTCCAAGCGATGTCGAAGCCTTACTTGAATATGCACTTACGATTAAAAATGATCAAAAGGCTTATTCTGACGTATTAAAAGGCCAATCACTAGGTATGATCTTTGAAAATGCATCTACTCGTACTCGTGTCTCATTTGAAGTCGGAATGACACAATTGGGAGGGCATGCCCTCTTCTTAAGTCCTCGTGATATGCAGATAGGACGCGGGGAACCTGTGAAAGATACGGCTAATGTTCTTTCGCGCTATGTTGATGCAATAATGATTCGGACGAATTCACATGAGCTTGTTGAAGAATTAGCTGAACACGCAAAGGTTCCAGTCATAAATGCATTAACAGATGCGTACCACCCATGTCAGGCTGTAGCTGATGCATTAACCATTTATGAACATAAACAGAATCTACAAGGTCTCAAGCTTGCCTATATTGGTGACGGAAATAATGTCTCACATTCACTATTAGCTATCGGTGCTAAGCTAGGCATGGATGTAACGATTGCAACACCAACAGGGTATGAAGTCGACCAAACGATTTTTAAGAGAGCAGAGGAAGCTGCAAAGGACACTGGATCAACACTTAAACAAACGAATGACCCAAGAGAAGCTGTTAAGGATGCTGATGTCATTTATACTGATGTATGGGCAAGTATGGGATATGAGCAGGAGCAGTCTGAACGCTTGAGTCAATTTGCTGAGTATCAAGTTAATTCTGAATTGACTAGTTTAGCAAAAGATGATTTCATTTTCTTACATTGTCTTCCTGCCCATCGTGGGGAAGAGGTTTCTGAAGAAATAATTGATGGTCATCACTCGGTTATATACGATCAAGCTGAAAATCGTCTTCATGCTCAAAAAGCAATCTTGGTTGCATTAATGACGAAATAATTCAGTCTCATGAATCCTTTGCTAATGGGTAATCTAAAAGCGAAGGAGGGATTGACATGGGACAAAGTCGACAATTTGAACCAGGACAAAAAGCTCCAAACAATGGTATTTATGTTGAAATTGGAGAAACTGGCGATATGGTTCAAAATCCAAAATCATTAAAGATGAGTGCGGGAGATACGTTTCCGGATACTCAAAACCATAATCGGAAATGGGCACCGAAACAAAAGCCAAGAGCGGGATTATAGACTAAACAAAGAGGTGCTAATGATCATTGATCATTAGCACCTCTTTTTCATGTTCATTATAAATGTACTTCCATTTTCATAATTTAGTGCATACCGTATTAAAGATAAGATAGAACATTGAATGATGGGAGAGACGTAACAATGAAACGTGCACGGTTTTTCGGCATAGATGAACGATTGAGCGTCATTTACCTTCCAGAACGTCCAAATGGTTTTGCGGTGTTTCTTCTAAGTGATCACGGTACGGTAGTAGAAGAGGATACAAACAATTGGGAGCAGCATCCTGAAAAGAATCAATTTATGGAAGATTTACTTCAACGTGGATATACAATTATGATCCCACCGGTTGGAGACGTACATTGGGGTAACTTCGATGCTTATGATAGCTTAATTCAAATGTATTATTCAGTGATAAAACAAGAAATTCTAAACCCGAAAATTCATCTATTTGCAGAAGGAGCGGGTGCATTACTAGCCTTGAGATGGATGGAACAAAATAAGAAGATCACTCGCTCTTGTTATTTGGTCAACCCTTGTTTATCTCTAGTTGCTCATTATGAGCAAGAACAGGAGAGTAAATTATATTTTAAACGATTCGTCAAAGAGTTAGCGGAGGTTTATAGAAAGGAAGAAGTATGTATAAATGAAAATTGGATTGAATCCATTACACCAAAGCCATTAGAAAAGGAGATTCCGCCTTTATCCATTCACTGTGATATGCAAGAAAAGCGTTTTCCGCTGTCTCTTCATAGTCGACCATTTCAGCAATATTTAGCAGATCAGAATATGTTGATTAATCTACGTATTCATGGGAATGGAAAATCATTCTACAAAGCTGCCCAATCAGCATTTCCTTTTTTTCAAAAGCATGAAATTGTTCTCTAAATCCTCTCGAAAGTCATAAGAGGGGGTTTAATACATAAAGTGAGATATGGAGGAGATGTGTATGAAAAGGGCTCTTGTTACTGGTGGTTTAGGGTTTATTGGCTTTCATTTATGCGAACGATTACTCTCAGAAGGAATCGAAGTCATTGTGATTGATAAGATCGAGAGTGATGGAAGAGAAAAGGAACAAGAGGAGAAATGGTTACAAATAGGTAGAAATGCGTTGCTCACTGTTCACGATTCTAAAATTGAGGACGTCGATTTGGAGGAACTTGTTAAAGATGTTGATGTAGTCTATCATTTAGCTGCATCAACAAAATCAGACAGTAAACTAAAGCTGGCAGAAGCCATTGAGAATAATGTCCATATAACAAAAAAAGTCGTTGAACAATGTTCTAAACAGACAAAAATTATTTATGTTTCTTCAGTAGAAGTGTACGGAGAACGCCCAGGGAAAATAAGTGAAACGACACCAACGAATCCTACATCAGCATATGGGATTACAAAGCTAGCTGGTGAAAACATTGTAATAAAGACATGCAACGAAAAAAAGCTACCTTACATCATTCTCCGACTTCCAACCGTGTATGGCCCTTGGCAACGTCCTGATATGACAATTCAACAAATTTTAGAGGGGAACAATAATCCAGTAAAAGATCGATCAACTGTAGATCTACTCTTTGTTGATGATTGTGTTGAGGGCTTAGTGCTCGCTGGTCAATCAACTGAAAAAGATGACATCATTCACCTCGCTTCAGGGAACGAAAACGAGTGGTATAATGCTGTGAAATTATTAGATTGTCAGCATTTTTTCTTAAAGGCAGAGTATATACAGGCTCACCTTACTTCAGACAAAGCATTTAACAAATTACAATTCCAAGCGCGAACCTCGATTGAAGATGGTCTTGCCAAGCAACGGGAACATATGAAACAATGGCAGAAGCAGCAGGAATTAGAGTAGAAAGGAACACGTCATGAAATCAGTCGTAGGTTTACTTATCTTTGCTCTCGTTACGATCTTTTCATTTTTTTTAGTGAGAGGTCTTAATGTCAATGAGGGGAATTAGCGTAATTATTGCTCTTATTTGTGGAGCTATTGCAGAGATCCTCTATCGACGAAGCAGAGGCTAATAGGATGTAGAAAAGGGGGGACCTTTTTTACATCCTATTTTTCTAATTGTTCTCAACCAAGTGAGCACGATCAATCGCTTGTGGGGGCCTTTCAAACCAACGATTATTAATCATTAATTCGAGACCGTCCTCCGCGTATAGACCGATCTTCGCCATTTTATTTAAATATTTGGTTGATAAATCTCGTCGCATGCTGAGGGCAACTGAGCCTCCCATATTACCTAGAGAAATCGCATTTAATGCTGTTGAATTAAACAGCATAAGCTTATCGGAAAACACATAAGTTGTTGAATCTGTGACTTCAGTATCCCATGTCATTGGAGAAGGAAGGGAGCTTTCTTCAAATAAAAGCTTCAATGTCTCTAAAATATTTCCAGCTAAATCAATTCCTCTCAAGAAGTACTCTTTTACTTTCTTATCTTGGGCGATTTGGGAAAAACCAATTAATAATGCTCGGCCATAGATGTTGTTTTGATAGTTCATAAAAATATGAGAAATTTCTTCTGCTGTTAATGTACGCCTTTCCCCAAACCATCCTCGTAGAAAGCTTTCTTTTTCAACAAAACTGACAGATTGAGGGCTGGATAAATAGGGTGGTCGAACGAAAACCCCTTTTGAAAGCATTATATTTTTGGCTTCATCTTCAATTTCTGTTGCTTCTTGCAAACATTTTAAAAATAGTTCTCGGATATCTTCTCTTGCTGTAAAGGAAAATGACATCCCATGTGCAGCAATCCCCGCTTTACCCATATTTCTAATAAAGTAGAGCATGAATGTATCTGAAAATAACCTGGGTGCATCAAGATTTACATCCTTTTCTGAAAAACCAACTGGTACAGGGAAATTCTCTTGTTTGAAAAAGGATTCTAGTTTATCTAGATGCTCCATCGATATTTTTAGTACTTTGTCGATTAAAGGTTTGATTTCTGAGTCTTCTACTTTTTTAGAGAAGTATTTTAACATTGGTATTGTACTGCTTTCTTGCATGTAGTTTGACCACAATGTACCAATTTCTGCTGCTGTTAATTTTATATTATGTTCTTTCATTGTTGCCCCCTTAGTTGTTTACTAAGAGTATATTTTACTTTTCTTTACATTTTTATGTGTGATCGGTTTTTACTCAACTAAAATACCTAACCGGAAAAATCGCTCTGAACACGCTACCGGGATGGGGGGCACGCTTTCCGCAGGCGGGCGTGGAACTAACCGGCTACGCCGGTGGATTTCCACCTGCCCTTTCTTCCTGCAGGAGTCGGCCCGCCCATCCCGTCCGCTGTGATGAAAGGTAAGATGGAATTTCTCTGCTCTTAACGTAAATGTATCAAGAGAATATTAAAACTTTTTGGAGAGGATTGGGACGCTTGTACAGGACAATACAATAAAGATTCAGGATTATATGTGTTTCCTAAAGGTTACTTAGTCACAAAAAACTGACAAAATCATGCGGACAAAATTGCAACACGTAGTTGAAGTACTGTTTTAGTGTGGAGAATTGCAAGGTCCGTCCTTTACGAGATGAGGGCATATAACATTAAAGAAAGAAAAGAATCATGATACACTTAAAACGCCTTTGAGAACTTCTCAAAGACGTTTCTACTGAGCTATTGGTATAGGGGTATGCACCAATTCCTGCTTTATTCTTCTTTAATAAACGAATTTTCATAGAAGGAAATATCAGGATATTTCTCCATTGCGGTTCTCATTTGAAATTCATTTTCAAAGAGAACAACGATTCGACCATCGCGATCTGTGACGAGGTTTCGTTGTGCTTTTTTGAAGGCTTCCATTGCTTGCTGAGGTCCACTTGCCCAACGAGCAAATGAAAATGGAAGTCGTTCCAATTGAATGTCAACGTGATATTCATTTTTCAGACGGTATTCTAATACTTCAAATTGGAGAACACCAACGACGCCAACAATCTGCTGTTCGGAGAAACGATTGTATGTCTTAAACAGTTGGATCGCACCTTCCTCCGTTAATTGATGGAGGCCTTTTTCGAATGATTTATGCTTTAGTGCCTCTTTAACTGAAATTGCACTAAAAAATTCGGGAGAGAAATGTGGCATTTCATCAAATTGGAATCCTTCTCCCTCAACCAATGTATCACCAATTCTCAAGTTACCTGGATCAAACAAACCAATAATATCTCCAGCATATGCCTCATCCACGATGCTTCGGCTTTGGGCTAGAAATTGTGTTGGTTGTGCAAGTTTAAGATTTTTTCCGATTCGAACATGCTTAACAGTCATGCCGCGTTCAAATTTCCCTGAAGTAATCCGCAAAAAGGCAATACGATCACGGTGTGCAGGATTCATATTTGCTTGTATTTTAAAGATGAAGCCAGAAAAATCTTCATTCTCCATAGGGTCTATAATCCCCTTTGTACTTTCACGTGGGGCAGGATATGGTGATAATTTAAGAAAATGCTCTAAAAAGGTTTGAACACCGAAGCTAGAAATTGCACTTCCGAAGAAAATTGGTGTAAGTTCTCCTTTCTTAACAAGATCTAAATCAAAGTCATCTCCAGCAACATCAAGTAATTCTAGTTCTTCACGAAACTGAGACACTAATCCCTCGTCTCCAATTGCTTCATCCAATTTAGGATCATCCGGTCCAGTTAACTGGATCACATCAATGTCTTTCGGATTTTCCGGATTATATAGCTCTAGCTTCTTGTTAAGTCTGTCGTAGACTCCAGAAAATGATTGGCCCATTCCGATTGGCCAGCCCATTGGATATGATTTAATTCCTAGTAACTCTTCTAGTTCTTCCATTAGTTCAAAGGGGTCTCTCCCTTGGCGATCTAATTTGTTCATAAAGGTGAAGATCGGTATGTTACGCATTTTACAAACTTTAAACAGTTTCTTTGTTTGGGCTTCTACGCCTTTGGCCGCATCAATAAGCATTGTCGCAGAGTCTGCTGCAGTTAGGGTTCGGTACGTATCTTCACTGAAATCTTCATGTCCTGGTGTATCCAATATATTGACATGATATCCATCATATTGAAACTCAAGGACAGAGCTTGTAACTGAAATTCCACGTTGTTTCTCAATTTCCATCCAGTCACTCATCGCGTGTTTTGTATTTTTCTTACCTTTTACAGTTCCTGCCTCTCTAATTGCTCCACCAAAAAGTAAGAGCTTTTCAGTTAAAGTAGTTTTCCCGGCATCTGGGTGGGAGATGATTGCAAATGTACGGCGTGTTTCCACGGCTTTTTTATAGGTCATAAAATATTCCTCGATTCTACTCCAAATAGTCTTGTATTATTATAACAGTGTTATGGATTTGTTTCATCTTTATTCGAATAAGATTACAATCATATGACAACTAGGCATATTGTAGTGTATAAAAGAGGAAGTGAGCATAACTTTAACGAATAAGAGTTTATACTTTTAAAAAAACGAAACCTTTGTTTTATTTTAGGAGAGTGTCAACATGAAGCTTCACCATTTTTTCTATAGTATCTTAATCATTGTCATGCTAATTTCAGGTTGCTCACCATCGCTAGAGTCAGGAACTTCCCCTAAAATTGGTCTTTTGTTAGAGGGGACGATAGATGACCAGGGCTGGAACAGTAAAGGGTATCAAGGATTATTAAACATTCATGCCAATTTGAATGTCGAAGTAGCTTTTAAGGAAGATATTGATACGGAAGTTAAGGTAGAAAAAGCAGTAACTGAGTTTAATGAAGCTGGAATTACATTAATTTTTGGTCATGGTCGTTTTTTCGCAGAGCCTTTTACTAATTTAGGGAAAGTGTATGAAGACGTGCATTTTGTAAGCTTCAACGGACATGTTGAGGGAAATAATGTTACCAGCTTGCATTTTGATGGGTATGCTATGGGCTTTTTTGCAGGAATGCTTGCATCAACAATGTCTGGTTCGGAAAAAGTAGGTATCATTGCTGCGTTTCCATGGCAATCCGAAGTTGAAGGTTATTATGAGGGTGCGTCATTGAATCCGGAAACTGATGTGACGATTAACTATGTAGAAGACTGGACAAATGCTGAGAAAGCAGTAACCTTTTTTGATGACATGATAGGAAAAGGGGTTGATGTCGTCTATCCTGCCGGAGATGGGTATCATGTTCAAGTGATAGAAAAGGCAAAAGAAGCAGGTATTTTTGCAATCGGATACGTTGGAGATCAGGTTGACCTTGGAGAAGCGACGGTCCTAACGAGTACAGTCCAAGAAGTTGACAAGCTTTATGAGAAGATTGCAGAACAATACAGTAAAGGTGAGCTGAAAGAAGGGAATTTTGTGTATGATTTCCAAGACGGTGTTATCTCACTTGGCAATTTTGGAAGTGAAGTTCCCACTAAGGTCAGAACTCAACTTGCCGAACATATTCGTGAATATATTCAAACAGGTGATTTACCGACAAGTCCTATTATGTAACTCACTTGCTTTCATTACCGTAATCATAGTATCGTAATAGAGAAAAGTACATAAAGAGGTGGAAAAAACGTGGGAAATCAAGAAATGAATATGAAGTTTATGCAAATCGCAATGAAATATTTACCTGAGGGTAAGAAGATGTTAGATGAAAAGGGAATTGAGTTGAATATGGAAGACCTTCAACCAATGCTCGAATTATTTATGAATGTAATGGCAGAGGCTTACGAACTTGGTAAGCAGGATGCAACGAAATAATGTAAATGTAATAGAAGGCTCCACTGGTTAACCGGTAGAGCTTTTGTTTTTTTACAAAGGAGTAGATAATATGGTGGAGAAAAATGAAAAACTACAAGCTTTTGCGATGGAGATGAAACAAGGCTACACTTTTGTTAAAGAAGGTAAGAATGAGGAAGCAATCAAAAAGCTTAGACCATTCGTCGAATTGATGAGAACGAGTGGGGCTCCAAATATTCGCCTTTTTGTTAGTTATAGCATTGCTCAAATTCGCACAGGTGATATTGAAGGTTTTTTACAAACATATGCAGAAATAAAAGAAATGGAACCAAAAAATCCAGATGAGCAGTCATTGAAAAATCAAATTGATGGATTTTTTACAGATTTAATGGACGAACTACAAAAAAATGTAGAAGAGTAATCGTATTCTAGGAATACACAATATTCTTATTAAAAAGAGAACGCAAACGTTAGTCGTTAGCGTTCTCTTTTTTTGAAGTACTTGAGGAATCTTCTTTTTTTTGTTGGGAGAAAAGTCCTTGCACATAGCCCATTAGTGGAGCCAGAGATTGAACCAGGGCAAAAATCGATTCCATTTGGTTAGGGGGTTGCGTTTCTGTTGGCTGTTGCTCTGGACCTTTCTCATCTTCCTTTTCTGGCTCTGCACCCTTATTTTCTTCCTCTTCCTTACGGTCTAATGACTCAGGAGGGGGAACGGGTCGACCAAACATCAAATCTGTAAAGAAATCTGTTTTGGGTTGCTCTCGATCAGCCATAATCAATCCTCCTTTTCTTCCTCATAAATAGTGTATGGGTTGGACTGATCTCCTGTGTAAAGACGAAGGCCTAATTCTATATACATATAGACATAATTGATGACATAAGTTAAAATTAGTACTAGGTACTAATAATAACCCAAAAAATCGTGTTGAATGTTGCGAAAGGGGAATGGATAGATGACAAGGGCAGGTATATTAGGTATTGGAAGTTATATTCCAGACCAAGTTGTAACGAACATAGATCTTGAGAAAAAAGTAGATACAAGTGATGAATGGATCCGAACAAGAACAGGAATTGAAGAACGAAGATTCGCAGGAGACGATGTTGATAGTTCACATATGGCATATGCAGCAGCGAAGGCAGCGTTAGACCATGCAGAGATTGCTGCAGAGGAACTTGACTTGATCCTGGTAGCAACGGTAACGCCAGATATGCCGTTTCCAACGGTGTCTACATTGATTCAAGAAAAGCTAGGAGCGAAAAAAGCAGCTGCTATGGATATAAGTGCAGCATGTGCAGGATTTATTTATGGCCTTGTGACAGGACAACAGTTTATCGAAACAGGTGCATATAAAAATATCCTTGTTATTGGTGTGGAGAAATTATCTAAAATCACAGATTTTAGTGATCGAAATACAGCTGTCCTTTTTGGGGACGGTGCAGGTGCAGCTGTTTTGGGACCTGTTTCTTCTGATCGTGGAATTCTTTCGTTTGAACTTGGGGCAGATGGAGCTGGGGCAATGCATATTAACCAGCAAGGACGCTTTCTAGAGATGAATGGTAGAGAAGTATTTAAATTTGCTGTTCGACAAATGGGAGAATCTTCAGTAAAGGTTCTAGAAAAAGCTGGACTGACTAAGGAAGATTGTGATTTCCTTGTACCACACCAAGCAAATATACGAATAATGGAAGCGGCCCGCGAACGCTTAGATTTACCTAAAGAAAAGATGGCCAAAACGGTTCAAAAATACGGAAATACCTCTTCGGCCTCTATCCCGATGGCATTAGTCGATGAGTGGAGAGATGGAAAGATCAAAGATGGTGACGTTGTCGTATTAGTTGGTTTTGGTGCTGGTCTAACGTGGGGCTCGATTGCGATTAGATGGGGTAGGTAAATTAATTTTCTAACTAAGCAAAGGAGAGAGAATTGATGGAAAAAAGACGTGTTGTTATTACAGGTATGGGGACGGTAACCCCTTTAGGATTAGATGTTGCAACAACTTGGAAGAATGCAATCGAAGGGAAATCAGGTATTGGTCTACTTACTCGTGTGAATCCAGATGATTTTCCAATTAGTGTTGCAGCAGAAGTGAATGATTTTGATCCTGCGTTATTTATGGACAAAAAAGAAGCACGTAAAATGGATCGATTTACCCAGTTTGCAGTTGCATCTGCAATGATGGCTTTAAAAGATGCAAATTTAGAAATTACTGAAGATATTGCTCCTAGAGTAGGTGTATGGATCGGTTCTGGAATTGGTGGTATGGAAACATATGAACAGAATTTCCGCCAATTTATTGAAAAGGGCTATCGTCGTGTAAGTCCATTTTTTGTTCCAATGCTGATCCCAGATATGGCTTCTGGACAAGTATCGATTATGACAGGAGCAAAAGGGATTAACTCGTGTTCTGTAACGGCTTGTGCATCCGGTACGAATTCAATTGGAGATGCGTTCAAAGTTATTCAGCGTGGGGATGCAGACGTCATGATTACTGGTGGTGCCGAGGCACCAATTACAAATATGTCTGTTGCTGGTTTCTGTGCTGCCAAAGCAGTGTCAACAAATGATGATCCTAATACAGCCTCAAGACCGTTCGATGCTAATCGAGATGGTTTTGTGATGGGGGAAGGTGCCGGTATTCTAATTTTAGAAAGTTTAGACTCTGCACTTAAACGTGGGGCTCATATTTACGCTGAAATTAGTGGATACGGTGCAACAGGAGATGCTTATCATGTAACAGCACCGGCTCCTGAAGGTGAAGGTGGGGCTCGAGCTATGCGACAGGCTATTACTGATGCAGGACTAGAGCCTTCTGATATTGATTATTTGAATGCACATGGTACTAGTACGCCTTACAATGATAAGTTTGAAACAATGGCTGCAAAGACGGTATTCGGTGATCACGCTTATAAAATGGCAGTTAGTTCAACAAAATCAATGACAGGTCACTTACTTGGAGCAGCTGGTGCTGTTGAAGCGATTCTTTCCGTCAAAGCAATAGTCGATGGAATGATCCCTCCGACAATTAATTATTCTACTCCAGATCCAGAATGTGATTTGGATTATGTTCCGAACGAAGCACGTAAACAAAAGGTTCGAGCTGTTCTTAGTAACTCTTTAGGTTTCGGTGGACATAATGCCACACTAGTTTTTAAAGAATATATAAATTAATGACGAAGAGTGCCAAAAGGGTCACCGACCTTAATTGGCACTCTTTACTCGTTTAAAAACTTTCTAAGTTCACTTTTATTTTTAGCCAAGTCCAATTCAAGTACTGCACCAGCATGCTGATAATTCTTGTTTTCAAAGCCGTTATTAATTGGAATCGTCATCGTGTCTATCTCGTCAATCTTTTGAAAAACTAAATCTCGTCCAATACTCAAAAACTTAGTTGGCGGTATATTTGTCTCTACATGTGGTCTAATTGCCCCAATGATACTAGGGATTTTGGTGAGCCCAGAAAAAGACAGAACTTCATCTTTTAGAAGAGTTAGCACTTGTTGTTGTCTTCTTACCCTTCCAAAGTCGCTTTCAGCATCTTTTCGAAAACGGACATACTTAAGTACCTCTTCTCCATTCAGACGTTGAGTACCACTTTGGAAGCGAATGGAATTATGAGGATCGACCATTGCTTTTTCAATAGGAACCTCTAGTCCATCTGGAACAACAGAATCAATCATATTGATAAAACCTTCAAAGTTGATAATTGCATAATAATCAATTGCAATATCAAGATTCTTTTCAATCGTTTGTTGAAGTAATGGTTCCCCACCAAAAGCAAAAGCAGCGTTTATTTTATTTTTAGAATGACCTGGAATAGTTACATAACTATCTCGCATAATTGAAGCAATCTTTGCGGTCTTATTACAAGGATTGTACTTGGCCACCATGATCGTATCGGTCCTTGAAGGTTCGTCATTTCGAGCATCAATCCCGATTAATAAGACGTTAAGGGGCTCTGTATTCTCGAGTGTCCACTTTTTCTTTTTCTCCTTTTTAGGAGGTGGCTTGGGTGGATCGTTAACCTCTGGAAGTACAATTAAATCTTCTGATTGAATACTCAGTGGTGGATCAGATTGTTCTGTTTTATATTCTTGAAAAACAATATGACTAATAAGAAATAGACATGCACAGGAGAACACGAATAAGAAACCAATTCTCTTCATGGAAGACCTCCATTTAATGCTTTTAACAGTTAGTATGAGGTAAATCAACGGGTAAGTATGCAGAAGTCAACGCAAAAAAAAACGATAAAAAGCAAAATGCTTATTATCGTTTTTGGCTACCTTAGAGAACGAAGCCAGGTAATTGCTTCGGCCTTTGTTGTAAGATGATGATCTAGTTGTAAGCAAAAAGCATCTAGAAGAATGTCCTTAAACACTGGACCTGGAGAGTATCTTTCTTGAATTAGGTCTTGTCCGGTAAGAAAAGGTATTTCTTTAGTTCGCTTCTGCACGTAAGAAGCTATCTTGACGTTATTAGTAATGAGTGCGTAGAACATAAGAGATTCTTTGCTAAATGCTTGCAGTTGTCGATGGATCATACCTGTTCGTTCTTCGAGTTTTATTACTTGAAGCTTCTCAATTTCTGTTAATAGCTGTTGATCAGTTGCTGTTAATGCATAGTCGCTCACATGCTCGTTGCGAAAATCACTTGAATAAATAAAAGCGATTAAGTAAAGAAAAGGGTCGGTTATATCGTTAGCCTGAAGCCGTTTAAATCGATTCATTGCTTCAGAAGAAATCGTTTTGTTGAAAAGGGCTTCCCATATTTGAAATTGGTCGAGTAAAGCAAAGCCACTTATTAAAAAGCCTTCGCTTGATAATAGTTGTAGTTCACGTAAAATCCTTTTAGGACTTAGCTTTTTGACGAATTTAGCAGCGTCAACTGCTAATTGAAAAGTGTGTTTCGTGAACTGGAAATCAAATCGAAGAGAGAAACGAACAGCACGAAATATTCGAGTGGGGTCTTCAACAAAACTAAGGGAATGAAGAACTCTAATTTTCCTTTTCTTTAAATCAAGCTGGCCTTGATAATAGTCGAGCAACAAACCAAACGATCCCTTGTTTAATTTTATTGCTAAAGCATTTATCGTGAAATCCCGTCTACTGATATCTTCACGAATATTAGAAGGTCTAATGGTTGGCAATTTTGCTGGGCTTTCGTAATATTCGGTACGACATGTAACGATGTCGATTTTTTCACCATTTAATGAAGTCCATGTTGCTGTTCCAAACTCGTTATGTGATTTTACTGAACCACCTAATTGACTTGCTATAGCTTCCGCAAAGGAAATTCCATTTCCTTCAATAACTAAGTCGATGTCCTCATTCGAACGATTGAGTAATACATCCCTAACAATTCCACCAATTAAATACAAATTGATCTTTTCTTGATCGGCAATTTCACCTATTTGGAGAAGAAGTCTAAAAATCCGATCAGGTAATTGAATTTGTAATTTTGTTGCGAGTGATTGACTATTCTCCTCTATTGAGATTCCATCATACATTCCTCGTTCTTGCCATTGCTCAATTACATCCGTCCGAGATACAATCCCGGTGAGCTGTTCATTCGCCATGATCGGTATACGACCAATACCATGTTTCAGCATCGTTGATTGGATCATGTCTATTGTTGAGCTGTCACTTAATGTTATTGGAGGGCTAGACATATATGCACTTACTGGGGCCTGTCCCAAGTGATGATGAATGGCTCTATCGACATCACGGCGTGAAATGACGCCAACCAAAAGAGAATTCTGATCAATAACTGGAAATCCATTATGGCCATATTGAAACATTTGCTCAAGAACCGTCTCAATTGTTTCGTTTTCTAGAACAGTTTTCACAGGAGAGGACATCATTTCCAAGGCTGTTACAATCGGCTTAGAAAATTGATTAAGCAAATTAAGATCCATTCCAGACTTGATAAGAAATGTTGCAATGATGAAATCCTCAGAAGTTGTTTGTGTCGATGTGAACCTTCTCGTCTTAGTATAGAGAGCAAGACCAAATAAGGTTGCCTCAAAGGGACTAATGGAAAAGGCTTGTTCAATTAAGTATTCAACGAGAATTGAAATTGTTGCTCCACGTTTTTTGATCATTTTAGTTCCGATTTGAATAATTTCATCATTTGGATGATGGTCATAAATCGTAAGTGCAATATCGTTAGGTACCTTTTCTTCTGGGATACCGGTTTGGTTAAGTGAAGCTACATCAACTAATACTAATGATCGTACGTTAGACCATTGAATGCTATCATATGAAGAAAAGGTTAGCTGATCTCTATAGCTCGCTATAAATGATTTGACGTTGGTTTGCTGTTGTTCTGTAAGTACGACTATTGCTCTTGGATACAGCTTCTTTGCTGCGACCAGACTAGCTAAACCATCAAAATTTAAGTTCATGTGGGAAACAATAACTTCCATGAACCAATCCTCTTTTCTGTATCGATTTCTATTCTCTCAAGCATATAGTTAAGAGGAAATGAGGTCAACATTGCTCTTCAATCATTACTCCTTTGCCAAGCTGAGGTTGTGGCTCATAGACGTCAAATTTTTCTGAATGACTTGGTTTGATTTTAGATAATGTGTAATACTCCTTAAGAATTAGTTTTTTAAACCGGCTAATGAGGTTTGCGGCAGTATCTTCTGAACTTGAGAGATAGCTAACGAATTGAGTCGGATCTAGTTTTAATAACTGGTTTTCGGTTGTTGTTATTCCAATGTCTTTGAAATCAAATCTGTATTCCTCAAATAAATCTCTAATCCTTTTCACATGCTGTGTTCCTGCTATTTGATCAAAATCCCTTAGTGTAGTAACAGCTTGATTGTATTTAATAATTAATTGATTTGTTTGGGTAAGTAGCGTTTCATTTTTATTAAGTAATGCCATTGCTTGATTAAGATCTTTCTCCTGATGATAAAATCGTCGGAATTCCTGTTTTAACTCTTCAACTGATTGATAATAAAGCTGATAGGAAAGTAGGTGATTTTCTGTTGGATGTTGAGTTTGGTTCGTAGCTCCTTGTATACGTTCAATTGGTTCAATAGGTCTCGTCGTGCTATTAATGACCTGGTCCACATAGTTTGAACGAATACGTTCGATCCGTCTCTGAGAAGATTTCATCAGTCCCACTCCTTTCGAGTCTATTTCTTATATGTAATACTAAATACATATTCCCTTTTTACGAAAAGAAAACCTTTATTTAATCATTTATAACAATTAATTAGAGAGGATTAATAATAATGATCATAAAATTGACAGTAAAACAGGTTGAACAATTCAGAAATCTACGTTTAGAAGGATTAAAAGAAACTCCCAATGCGTTTGCTGCAAGTGTAGAGGAAGAAGAACAACAACCGCTCGCTTTTTTTGAGGCGAAGCTACGTAAATCAGATTTCTATGGTGTCCTTGAAAATAATACACTGTTAGGAATGATTAGTTTAACGCGTTCTTCTATGAAAAAAATGTCTCATAAAGCATCATTAGGTGGTTTTTATGTTGGTAGGAGTGCACGAGGGCAAGGAATCGGAAAACAATTACTTATATATGCATTAGAAAAAGCAAGGGAACAAGGGATAGAGCTGGTCCATTTGGTCGTTTCTGTAAAGAACCCTAAGGCAAAAAAGTTATATCAATCGTTAGGATTTGAAGTATTTGCGTATGAAAAAAAGGCACTTAAAATAGGGATAGATTACATCGATGAAGAATATATGTTGAAAGAACTTTAAACAGTCACATTATTATTTAGGTCGTAGGAGGGTCAAATGAATAAAATAGCTGTCATTTCTGATATTCATGGAAATATTCCCGCATTAGAAGCCGTACTTTATGATATTAATGAACTGGGTATAGATGAGATCATATGTCTAGGAGATTTAGTTGGAAAAGGACCTGATTCGAGTAAGGTAGTAGATATAATTAAGCAATCCTGTCAAAGCGTTATCATGGGTAATTGGGATGACTTTATTACAAGTCCATCTGAATATAAAACGATACAATGGCATCAGGCTCAGTTGTCTGATAAGCAAAATGAATACTTGAGATCTCTTCCATTTTCTACAGAGTTTTGGATGAGTGGGAAATTCATTAGACTTTTTCATGCATCACCTAGAAGTGCTTATGAACGAGTTCAGCCTTGGGATTCATATGATAAGAGAGTAAGTCTATTTGAAAATAGTGATCAGACGGAGAATATTGAGGGGACTAGACGACCTGATATTGTTGGCTACGGGGATATACACAATGCTTTTATCCAACATCTTGAAGGTAAGACCTTATTCAACGTCGGGAGCGTTGGTAATCCACTGGACTTGACTCAAGCTTCTTATGTCATTTTAGAAGGAGAGTATCTCTCTAAGCAGGAAGAGACATTTTCAATTCAATTCAGAAGGGTTCCTTATAATATTAAATTAGCTATTGAACGAGCGAAAGAAGCCATGATGCCAGAGCTTGAGGACTATATTCAAGAGTTGACAACGGCTAAGTATAGAGGACTAAAAAATAATTAAAAAAATCATTTGGAAAAAAATCAGGCTGGGACATAACTAAAGTGTCTAACTGCTAGACCGAACACAGCAGTCACGTAGCGAAGTATACTGCAGAAGCGGCTCATGCCCGCCAACTATTATTGTTCGGAATTTCTGTTAGTTATATCACTTTTGTCCCCGCCTCATTTACTCAATTTTCTCGTAACGGCCAACGCGAATTTGCTTGTACACCTCATCTTTAATTTCTTGTAGTGTCTTAGGGTGAATCAATTTGAAAATACTGATTTTGTTATATTCTGTTTCATCGATCTTTCCTTGTTGTAACAAAAGGTCTAATGAGGGTAAGCGAAAATCGTTAGTTGGTAGATAGGCAAGTAGTAATTTTTCTTTATCTGATTTAATAAAAACATTGATGCCACTCAGTTGCTGAAATAAATGATTTTGATAGTCAAATTCGATGATCAAATCCTTTTTATGTGCATTTTTGATCGTAGGAAAAATACTTGGTAACGAATAGAAAAAAACCATTTGTTCAAAGGAATAATTTAATTCGAGTATATCAATATTTAATTTGTGCATTAATTTCTTATTCGTCTGGCGAATTTCTAATAAATAGAAAAAGCGACTCGTTGCTAAAATTGTTACCGAAAATAATAGAACGGTAATAATTATAATAAATTCACTCATGATTTTCTGACTCCTTATAGAAGACAACTTGGTTCTTTCCTTGTGCTTTAGCTTCGTAGAGGGCTTTGTCTGCTGCATCAATCAGCTGATTTGTTGATTTTTCCTTTAATATCGCAGTCGAAGCAACTCCAACACTTACTGTTAACTTTCCAAGGGGTTGATTTTCCCCATAAGGAAATGTGGTTTTTTCAACATTACAACGAATTCGCTCAGCGATGATTTTGGCATCGAAATTATTTGTGTGGGGAAGCAGAACAATAAATTCTTCACCACCGAAACGGAATGAATAATCTCCCTCTCTAGTTGATTGTTGGATTACTTGTGCTAACAATACCAATACGTCGTTACCGAGTAAGTGACCATTTGTGTCATTAAAATGCTTAAATGAATCAATATCCAAAAGAACGATTGATAAAAGCTCATCATCGGTTACCGGGAAACATTCTTGTATAATTGACTGGAAAGCACGTTGGTTGAGTAAACCAGTTAAACCATCCTTCAAAGCCATGTCGTGAATTTGTGTATACATTCGAGATTGTTGGATGGCAATAGCAGCTTGGTTTGCAAGTGGAACAACGCTGTCGATTTGTTCAGCCGTAATCTGTTTTTTATTTACAGGGTTATCTATTAGCAATATTCCGACCTTTCCTCCCCGATGAATTAATGGAAAAGCAACAAATTCCTCGATATTAAAGGTCTTAGAAAATAAAGCTTGGGCTGGATCGGATAGATTGATTTTTTTAATATGTTGCGGCTTGGCAGTTTCCAACGTCTGATACAAAAAATTGTCTGGATGTAACGCTATCTCAAGTCCCTGAACTCGTTCATTTAATTTTGGATCAAGTGTTTTTTCTTCACCTTGAATCTTAATTAAATCAACAAGTCTATGTTTGTTTTTCGTAATATTTTCCCATGTCTCATAGCCTTCCTCTGCAGACATTGGACCAACACCCATAATTCCTTGTAGCTTCGTCTTGGAGTCGTTCACTAATAAAATAATTGCTCTATTAAAGCCTAGTCCATGTCCTGCTGTAACTGAGGTTACAATGATTTGTAGGATTTTTTTTAGTTCATATGTTTGTTGCATAGAGGTACTAACTTCTCTGAACACGTTCAGTTGCTTAGAATTCTTAATAAGCATTTTCTTCCATAATTCTCTTTTAATTATTGCCGGTTGAAGGAGATGTAAGAAATACCCTACGAAAAAACCGTACAAGATATAACCTAGAATGAGAAAGAAATTTAATTCAGCTGTGTGAATAAATAGGATTGAACTTGCAAGAAAAGCAGAAATCACACCACCGTATACATTGAAGCAGAAAGCAGCTAATGTGATAAATAAATAAAGAATTACATGAGCATCGTAACCCAAAAAGAATCCCTGGAACTCAAATAATAATAGACTTGAAGCAATAAGTAAGTATTTATTAAACGTAATACTCCCTTTAAAACGAAGATAGTTAAGAAGAATTGCAATGAGAAAAGTAATGGTTAGTAATAATAAGTATGGAGTAATCATGAGCATAATCTCCTATTTATGAGTGCCTAAAATTAAATGCGTAATACTATTTTACCATGAATGGAATGAAAGTTGCTTGCTTTCATTCAGTTTTTTACTGCAAGTCAAACATAAATAGATTAAAATTAACTTGATTATATTTTCATTTATGATTTTAATATAATTGGATGTACCATGGGCTCGTCAGGAGCAAATAGCTATCATATAAGGTATAATAGTCTAAAAAGCAGAAGAAGCTTGTATTAAGGAAAGGTGGAAACAATAATGAATGAACGAGACTATAGAGTTTTGTTATATTACAAATATGTAGCTGTCGAGGATGCTGAGCAGTTTGCGAAGGATCACTTGGAGTTTTGTAAGGAGCTTGAATTAAAGGGGCGTATCTTGGTTGCAGATGAAGGAATGAATGGTACTGTTTCTGGCCTTAAAGAACAAACTGATAAGTATAAAGAAGCTCTTCATAGTGACCCGCGTTTTAGTGATATGATCTTTAAGGAAGATGAAGCTGATGGACATGCTTTCAAGAAAATGCATGTCAGATATCGTAAAGAGCTTGTAACGCTAAGACTAGAGAACGATATTGATCCACTAGAGCTAACAGGAAATTATCTTAGCCCAAAAGAATTCTTTGAGCAGATGCAATCACCAGACACCGTTATCATTGATGCAAGGAATGATTACGAATATGATCTTGGACATTTTCAAGGTGCAGTGAAACCTGATATTAATTCTTTTCGTGAATTACCTGAATGGATCCGCCAAAATAAAGAACAATTCGAAAATAAAAAGATACTGACCTATTGTACAGGTGGGGTAAGATGTGAGAAGTTTTCTGGTTGGCTGCTAGAAGAAGGTTTTGAGGATGTTGGGCAATTACATGGAGGAATCGTAACATATGGTAAGGATCCCGAAGTAAAAGGTAAGCTATGGAATGGACAATGCTATGTGTTTGATGAACGAATTAGTGTACCGATTAACCAGGAAGAGCATATTATTGTTGGGAAGGATCACTTTTCAGGTGAGCCATGTGAGCGTTATGTCAATTGTGCAAATCCAGAATGTAATAAAAAGATCCTAGCATCAGAGGAAAATGAACATTTCTTCTTGCGTAGTTGTTCAGATGAGTGCCGTGTTCATCCACGCAATCGTTATATTGTAGAACATGAATTGACAGAAGAAGAGGTAAAAGAAAGAATGGATAAAATAGAAGATCATATTAGAGTGAGGCATGGATAAAAGATTTTCTTTTATCCTTTTTTATTTTTAAGTTCCGTAGGTAGCATCTATTTACATAGAAGGACAAAGCAGTTGATTTTTTTAATTTACAATTAATGTTAGAATCGATATGTGAAATGGAAAATTTTAAAAAAGGAATGAAGTAAATGAAGTCAATTGCGGTTTATTGTGGATCTAGTGAAGGAAATAATCCTATTTATATGAATGAAGCAAGGCGGCTCGGTGAGACTTTGGTAAATCATGGGATTGACCTGATTTATGGAGGTGCTAGTGTTGGTTGTATGGGGGCAGTTGCTGATGCAGTTTTAGAAGGTGGAGGTAGAGTGATTGGTGTCATTCCTGAAAAACTATCGAACGTTGAAATCGCACATCAAAAATTAACTGAGCTTCACGTTGTGACGACAATGCATGAGCGAAAAGCAATGATGATGGAGCTAGCAGACGGGTTTATTGCCTTACCTGGAGGGGCAGGAACATTAGAGGAATGGTTTGAGGTCTTCACTTGGGCACAATTAGGTTATCATAGTAAGCCTTGTGCCTTTCACAATGTTAATCAGTATTATAACCCAATGATTTCTTTGTTTGATCACATGATTAAAGAAGGTTTCGTAAAAAAGGAATTCAAAGATTTAATATTAATGGAAGAAAATGCAGAACAGTTACTGACTAAAATGAAAGAAACGAAAACAAAATTCTAGTCTAGGATTCAATCACTGGAGGAGAATATATGAATATAAACAAGATGAAAAAAGCAATATATGCCTTAGTACATATTGTTGTCCCGTGCAGTTTCTTGGTTGTATCTATTGCCTGGGTTCATTTCATTTCAAATAAACCCCTTCTAGAGAATGTTTCTGATCATCTAGGGATATTAGCCATTTGGTATATTGGCTTCAGTGTTTTTTGGTATTTTAATTATGATTTCATCGACAGTCAAGTAGAAAAAATCATCAATGAGAAAGAAGGCAGAAATTAAAAATACTATAAAAGCCATTTCTATTAATTAGATACATTGGTTGTGTCGAAAAGAGCTGAAAATGGTATGATTAAAATATGCATTGAGTGCAATCATATAATAAAGGGTGATAATAAATGGCTGAACATAAAACTACAGAGGTTAGGGTCGGAAAATTGTTATACTGGTTTGGACTTATTGTGTTTGGTGGAATGTATTTGACAGCAATCATAGATGGTCATCACTATGCTGAAAAAGGATATTTGATGAGTTACCTTTTCTTTATCACTGGCTGTGCCATTATCTACTATGCAATAGTCTTTCTTTTTGATCAGAAAAAGTTAAAAAAAGAGTAACAAGAAATGACGAGAAGAGGGAATCGTTTTCCACTCGTCTTAGATAGGTAAAAAGATTCTGGGACAAAAGTGATTTAAGTAAAAAAATTCGAACATGATAGTTGGCGGATGTAAACCGCTACTGAAATATACTTCGCTTTCCGCGGGAAGCCGGTGAGCCTCCTCGGCTACGCCTGTGGGGTCTCACCTTTGGCTTTTGTGTCCCGCAGGAGTCTACGTATATTTCAACCGCTACGTGATCTGCTTTGTTTGGAAGTTCAGTTAGACATTTTAGTTATGTCCCAAGCTTTTTTTATTTTGTTGCCTTCGAAAGTGGCGGTGCTTTTATTAAAAGACCCAAGATGATAACAAAAGCAAAACAAGAAATACTAACAACCCCTAGATAGTTTAAAGCGATCTTACTATTTTCAATTTGGAAAAGAAACTCTAAAATCGTTGTTCGAACTGTAGGAATCAAAATGGAGATAACAAATAGGGCAATGGCTGTTACTCCACCGAGTAAGCCTAATCTGTAAAAGATTGTTCCTAGTAGAAAGCCAATTGATAAAAAGAACAGATTAATAACAACGTCGACAAACAAGTAGTTATACCAAGTAGATGTAAGCGAGGTTGCTTCGGCTGCTGATAGAATGACGAAATTATTGATAGTACCGAGCTCAATTAAGTGATTAAAAGCCCATGTAATAAAAAATTGGATTAAAGACATGAAAATCACTAAGACTAAAGAAAAGGAGATTGAGCTAATAACGAAGCCTAATCTGGTCGATCCCATTTTAATGGAATAAGGGAAAGTATCCTTTGTTAGTAGGAAGCCAGATATTCCACAGAACACATAAACCGCCATACTAGGAGAAATAACAATACTGCCACTATTAAATGACATTGCCATGAAATAGAGTACAAGAGAGCTAGCAATAAAAATGGACCAGAAGACGGTAGTGGCAAACCGGAAATCCAACATGAAAAAGTAAAAATTAGCACGAAGATCCTTATACATTGGTTTTTCTCTCCTTTTCCCCAGTTAAATAAACCATTAATTCCTGAATATCACATCGTTCTGCATCTAGTCCAATCGCCTTTGCTTGATCTACACTTAACCCCTCTTGAAATAAAATCACTGTTTTTTGCCCGATAATCTCCTTTTCATAAAGGATTTTCTTACCTTTAGAAAACTGTTCGACAAGTTCTTTCTGACCATTGATTTTCAAGCTTAGATCTTTCACTTCTTCGGTCGTTTTATGAAGAAGCAGAGTAGCATCCTTGATTAGAATGATTTCCTCAAATAATTCACTTACTTCATCAATTAAGTGTGTAGAGAGTATGAAAGTTCTTGGATAGTTTTCATATTCCTCCAATAGCAAATCATAGAATTTATATCTGTGAGAAGCATCAAGACCAATATAAGGTTCATCTAAAATGGTGATATTTGCACGGCTTGCAAGTCCAATCGTTATCCCAAGGGCTGATTCCATTCCTTTTGATAAGCCTTTTACGTTCCACTTTTTATTTAAATTAAAAATTTCGAGCAACGAATAGGCTGTTTCATTAGACCAATTAGGATAATAAAATGAGGCTATTTTAAGGGCATCTTTAATCTTTAGTCGCTGTTTGAAATTTCCGCTCTCATTAATAAAACAAATTTCATTTAGGATTGATCTGTTATTAAAGGGAGTCTTTCCATTAATTAAAATTTTTCCATTTGTAGGAAGGATGTGACCAGCAAGTAATTGCATCATTGTCGTTTTCCCAGCACCATTTCGCCCAAGTAAACCATATATTTTGTTAGGTGTAAGGGTTAGATTTAACTCCTTTAATACTGTTTTGGATCCATATGTTTTAGTTAATTGTTGAAATTCAATCATTCCTGATCCTCCTTAGAAATAAGTGCAAGTAATGTCTCCCTAGGTAAGCCAATTTTCGTTGCTTCTTTTTTTAGTGGGATAATGAATTTCTCATAAAAATCATCTTTTCGTTTCTGTAAAATTATCTCTCGAGCCCCATCTGCAACAAACATCCCAATCCCTCGCTTTTTGTAAATGATTTCTTGCTCGACTAGCTGGTTAATCCCCTTTCCTGCTGTGGCTGGATTAATTTGGTAGTACTTCGCGAATTCATTTGTAGAAGGAATTCGATCTCCTTCCTTAATTGACCCATCAAGGATACTTGCTTCGACTTTCTCAGCAATTTGCTGAAAAATGGGTTTATCTTCATGCAGTTCAAGATCCAATCTGTTCACCTATCTTCATTGGTTAGTTACTTATGTAATTAACCATAATACCAATTGAATTATTAGTCAAGGGAAATTACAAAAAATAGAAAAAAAGGTTTGGAATGGATTCCACTTAAGTGAGATGATAAAATAATAATAAGTCTATAATGATTAATCATGATTGAGGGTGGGAACGTCCATGAGTAGACAAAGCAAGGAAGGTAAAAGGGGTTGGATAATCGAACTCTTACTGAATATTCCGGAGTTGGTGCTTATTCCTATTCGGTTTATAGTAAGGGGATTTATGTCAATATTGAAAAATGGAACATAAAAAGGGTGTCTCATCAGGTTTTTTAACCTTTTGAGGCACCCTTAAGCTATTATTTTAGTGAGCTCTTATCGAAAATGGTTTCTAAAAACCCGACTGGTAAACTCAGTTTCTCGTTATTTATAGTCAATGGGATGATATGATCTTGTTCATCTTTTGCCTTAATATCAGAAACCTCCTGATGAATGGTTTCCATCTTCTTATCAAGTGCAGTCGCTGATTCAGCCGCTTCCTTTAATTCTTTAATAAGTCTTTCTGGAACTTCCTTGTTGTACTTATAGAAAATCTTATGTTCAAGACTTGCCCAAAAATCCATAGCAATTGTCCTAATTTGGATTTCCACATAGACATGATCTTCTCGATCAGACATAAAGACAGGGATTTGCACAAGAAGATGTAGGCTTCGATATCCGTTAGGTTTAGGGTGTGAAATGTAATCTTTGATCTCTACGACATGGAGATCCTTCTGACGATGAAGCATATCACTAATCTTGTAAATATCAGAAAGAAAGGAGCAGGTAATTCTGACTCCTGCAATATCTCTAATATTCTCTTTAATCCCACTAAGAGTAAGAGGATATTTTTTTCGATAGACTTTATTAAGAATACTTTCCGGAGTTTTTAACCGTGAGGATACATGTTCAATGGGACTATACTCATGAATATACTCAAATTCCTGTTTTAGTATATCAATTTTTGTATCAATTTCATCAAGGGCGAATTTATATGCCATCATGAAACGAGTGACTTCATCTTTAAATATTTTTAATTGTTTTAGGTCGAAATTTGCAGTGTCCATTGAGAATTCTCTCCAATTCATTGTAACTATTTTTGAATCGTCTTCATTTAATTTATATCAAATTTAAGAATAAAATCAATATAATCAAAGAGAATTAGTTTTATTTACACAAGTAAATGAAGTTATTGAATGCTTAGAGAGAAACGAGATTGACATTTATCTAATAGTACGTAAAATAGTTCACATGTAAACGATTAATAAAGGGAAGTGCTAATTTGAACCCAGAAAAAAAAGTCGAAACAATATTATCATCAATACGGGAAGTGAATCGCGTTATATTTCAACAAGTATGGAAAGAGGAAAATGATCTTAATCTACCAGCTGCTCAGAGCTTTGTGCTTCGCATGATAGCTAAAAACCCTGATATCGCATTAACGGAACTGGCTGAGATGATACAGGTTGGGAAAAGTGCGATGAGTGGAATTGTAGATCGCCTTGTTCAGGCAGAGCTGATTGAGCGAAAACGCTCAGAGAGTGACCGCCGCACATTAAAAATTAAAGTAACTCAAAAAGGTGAAGAGCAGGCGAAAGAGATTCATAAATTTTATATTAAAAAGATGGAAGGGCTAATGACCATCTCTGAAGAAGAGGTTACCCAACTACTAGCTTTGCACCAAACGATTATCACAAAGCTTCAAGACGGAAATAAAAGTAGTTAAAATCGACTGAAATACGAATAAGCAAATGAGTGAAGTTCTATATAAGTAGTTGAAAGGGGTGTCTGAAAAGGTCTGGTTTTGACTTTTTCGGACACCCCATCTTTCTTTTAAATTGATTTACTTAGCAAAAATATGATTACCGATTCTTACTGTTTGAGTACGTGAAGTAATCCATTTGTTTGTTGCTGTTTTTGGGTTATAGAAATAAATTGAGCCTGAACCCTGTCCGCGAAATGCGAGAGCTTCGTCAACTGCTCGTCTTGACGATGCATCAGCAGCACGGTTGATTCGTCCATTTTGTACAGGTGAAAAGGCATAATGTCCAGTTGAAGTTACTTGTTCGATCACGCTTCTGATTGAGTTAGGGAAATCCTTATGGGCTACACGATTTAAGACAACCGTGGCAACCGCAACTTTACCTGCATATGGTTCACCTTCAGCTTCTGCACGGACAAGACGTGCTAATAGATCTTTGTCAGCAGCTGAGACCGAGGATGATGGTATGGTTAGTCGTTCTCCAATCATTAAGAGATTTGTTGTTTTATGATTTGCTTGTTTAATTTGATTAACCGAAACGCCATATGCTTGTCCCAATTTATAAAATGTATCTCCAGAAACTACTGTATGTGCAGTTTGTGCTGATGTTTCTTCTGCACCAATAAATAAGAAAGTAGCTGCAAAAAATGTCATGATTAGTTTTTTCATTTGTTATTCCCTCCTTGGAAAATCTACTCTACAAACCTATCAAATAAGTTTGCTAGTTTCCTTAACTAACATTTTCCAAGAGATTCTTTTAGAAGTAGGAAGTGAGGAGGCAGTTAGGTTTAAGCTGCTTCTTTACAGTTGTGTAACGAAAAATTTAGTGTTAAGGAATCGGAAAAATGACAGGAGGTAACATGGTGGAGCGCAAGAAAGTTGTAACAACCAGAGATAATCTTCAATATTGTAGTGAAAATGAAATATGATTGTAATGAAAATTCGTTATAATAGATTGATAACTGTTTAGGAGGGGAGAGTTTGGGAGAAGTCAAAAAACGAGTCAACTATATTATCCTATTTCTTTTATGTAGCTTGCTAGTGTTTCCTCGTGTTAGCCTTGCTGAAAATGAAGAAACGCTTCCCCTTCATAGTGAAGCAGCCGTTGTTATGGATCGTGAGAGTGGACGAACCTTATATAATAAAAATATGGATCAACAGATGTATCCTGCAAGTATAACGAAAATTGTTACAGCGATTGTTGCAATTGAACAAGCGAACCTAGACGATATTGTCACTGTGACTAAGGAAGCAACGGAGGTTATCGGTACAAGGGTATATCTTCTAGAAAATGAACAAGTTAGCTTATTAAAGCTGATTCAAGGCCTGCTAATTAATTCAGGTAATGATGCGGGCACCGCAATTGCTATCCATCTTGCAGGAAGTGAAGAGGAATTTGCAAAAGAAATGAATCGTTTCGTTAAGGATATCATTGGCACTCATGAAACAAACTTCACCAATCCGCATGGTTTATTTGACGAAAATCACGTGACAACAGCATATGACATGGCCAAGATTACAAGGTATGCGATGGAAAATCCTTTATTCAGAGAAATTGTAGGTACAAAAGAATTAGAGTGGATTGGTGAAGGGTGGGAGACGACATTATATAACCATCATCGTTTACTACTTTCTAATGAGTATGTCACCGGAGTAAAGAATGGTTATGTCGATCAGTCTGGACATACACTTGTAACAACAGCCAAAAGAGATGGGATGGAATTAATTGTCGTCACATTAAAGGCTCCTTCAGCCTCATTTGCTTATCATGATACTGAAGCACTGATGGAACTCGGATTCAATGATTATGAAACTGGGTTTGTTTATGAGGGAGAACGATTTAAGACAGAGGGTGGACAAGAATTTGAACTTCTAGAAGATATACGTTTTGTTAAGGCGAAGGAAGAAACAATCTCATTGCTAGTAAATAATTCTGGTTTGTTAAGAATTAATAATGAAAGGAATGAAAGAATACACACTGAGATTCTTGATCTCGTTCCAAAAGCAATAGAAACTACCGCTGCATCTATTGAAGTACCTCCTTTAGCAGAAGAGGTGGAAGGGAGCAACAATCAATCTTTCTTCTTAACAGACTGGTTTTCGCAATTATTTGATCATTTTAAATGAAGAGGCTGGGACAAAAGTGATTTAACTAATAGAAAATCCGAACAATGGTGGTTGGCGGACGTAAACCGCTCCTGAAATATACTTCGCTTTCCGCGGGAAGCCGCTGAGCCTCCACGGCTTTGCCTGTGGGGTCTCACCTTTGGCTTTTTTTCCCGCAGGAGTCTACGTATATTTCATCCGCTACTTGATTGCTTTGTCCGGTATTTCAGTTAGGCACTTTAGTTATTTCCCAGCCTCATAGTAGTATCTACATAATATT
Source organism: Halalkalibacter suaedae (assembly GCF_017939705.1). GTDB lineage: Bacteria > Bacillota > Bacilli > Bacillales > Bacillaceae_D > Halalkalibacter > Halalkalibacter suaedae. The sequence goes on along the minus strand of NZ_JAGKSQ010000001.1, from coordinate 41,383 downwards.
AGTTCATCGTATTTCAAAATTACATTTTCTTCAGACATATTTCCTCGACTCTATGCCCGACCCCTTTTTTCAAGATTAAATCCGCTCGATGCTTTGTTGGACGAATGTTTTTTTCGAGATTGACTGCATTGATTGTCTCCCAAATCTGCTTAGCGAATGTCACAGCTTCTTCATCAGAAAGGTGACGATATCTGTGAAAAAATGAATTGGGGTGCTGGAAAGCTGTATTTCTCAATAATTTAAATCTTTCTATATACCATGATTGGATATTCACTTCTTCAGCATCAACATAAATAGAGAAATCAAAGAAATCAGACACAAATAATTGTGGAGTTGAACGGTTCTTTTTATTTACTTGAAGAACATTAATCCCCTCTACAATAACGACATCAGGATTTTCAATCTTTTGAATTTTATCCAATATATTATAACTTAAATGTGAATAGAGCGGGGCTTCTACAATTGACTGCCCAGATTTTAATTCACCTAAAAAAGCAATCAGACGTTCAATATCATAGCTCTCAGGAAACCCTTTGCGTTTCATCAAACCACGAGCTTCTAGTGTCTCATTTGGATATAGAAATCCATCTGTTGTGACTAGTTCGACTTTGGGTTTAGTTGGCCATTTTTCAATTAATGCTTTGATAAGTCTAGCTGTGGTACTCTTCCCTACTGAAACGCTTCCAGCAATTCCGATAATAAAGGGGGCTTTCTTCGTTTCCTTTTGCAAAAAGGTATTTAATTTCTGGTGCAAGGACAGAGAATGGGCCATATTCATATACAAGAGCTGTGATAATGGTAAATAAATATCGGTTACTTCTTCAGCTGATATGGTTTCATCAATACTACCAAGCCTCTCACGTTCACTGGCATTTAGAATTTCATTTGTTGTATCTGTTAGTTTGGCCCATTCAGTCCTTGTAAATTGGGTGTACGATGACAAGGGAGCCGACTTATGTAACGTAGTCATGATAGTCTCCTTTATAAGAAAAAAGTAAGGTTCCTAATTTTCATAATGAGTTTCTGATAGTATAGTACCATGTCTGCGATTGAAAGTGTGTTTTTTTCACTTGCGCACTATTGTTATAATAGAATTTTAGTTGAATGATGAATAAAAAGGGGGAAGCATATTGACAAAGGTCATTATCGCTGAGAAACCTTCTGTAGCGAAAAATATTGCAGAGGCACTTCAAGTTAAACAGAGACAAGAAGGATATTTTGAAGGACAGGGTTATTTAATTACATGGGCATTTGGCCATTTATTACAATTATATGATGCAAAGGATTATGACGAGAAAATGGCAAAGTGGAAAATGGAAAACTTTCCTTTTGTACCAGAGACGTTTAAATATAAGGTGAAGACAGACCCAAAAAATCGTGAGAAAGCTGACTATGGTGCAAAAAAGCAGTTAGCTATTATTAAACAATTAATTAAACGATCAGATGTTGATGCAATCATTTCAGCTTGTGATTATGACCGAGAAGGACAAATTATCGGGGACACAATTATTCAACATATCCCTGTAAGAAAAAATGTATTTAGGTTGCTATTAAATGAATGGACACCTGACGAGGTCAGAAGAGGATTAAATCAGCTTCAGCCAAATGAAGCATTAAAACCACTTCAAGACGCAGGGATTAGTAGGCAATGGGCTGATTGGGTCATTGGTATTAATTTAACGTCTGTAGCAACGTTAAAATATCAAAAAGGTTCCGGTAAAGCATTAAATATCGGAAGGGTGCTTTTACCTACTTTGAAAATTATCTATGATCGTGATAAGGAGATTGCAACATTTAAGCCAGAGGATTATTTTACTTTAACAGCGTTATTTCAGACAAATACAGGACAGCAATTTGAAGGTTCCTATGTTGAGGAATCAGAGAAGTTTAAGGAACGTTTGCCCTTGGAGCTCATAGTCAAAGAGATTGAAGGAAAGTCAGCCACTGTTATTGATAAAAAGGTTGAGAGAAAAAAAGAGTATCCGCCACTTCTTTTTAATTTATCCAATTTGCAAGGATATATGACTAGTAAGTATCAGGGGTGGACGTCAGATAAAGTATTAAAAGTAGCTCAATCATTATATGAGAAAAAGTTTATTACGTATCCTAGAACATCAAGTGTTGTTTTAGATGAGAGCTTAACTGATAAAGCAGCTAAAGTTCTTGCAGTTATTAAAAAGGGTCTTCCATATGAAAGTGATATTCGTTTTGCTAAGTTAAAACGGGTATTTAATGGCTCGAAAGTTGAAAGTCATAGTGCAATTATGCCGACATATTTAATTCCAAAAAAATTGACTAGGGATGAGGAACTTGTCTATCAAGCAATTAAAAATCGCTTTATTGTTCAGTTTATGCCTGTTGCCGAATATGAAGAAACAAAACTAAAAATAGTTGTAAATCAAGCAGAGTTACGTGGGCATTTCTTTACAAAAGGAAAGGTTCAACTAATTGAGGGGTGGAAGAAGGTCGAGAAAATAGAATCAAAAGATATAACCTTACCTGCTATTCAACTCCATGAACATGTGAAGATAGATGAGCTAACTATCAAAAATCATCAGACAAAACCTCCTAAGCCTCATACTGAAAAAACCTTACTCAGAGTGATGGAAACTTGCGGAAGGAAAAGCAAGGAAGAGAAGAGCGAGGAAATGATGGAGACGATTTTGGCTGGTTATAGTATCGGAACTCCAGCAACTAGGGCAGAAACGATTAAGAAATTAAAAGACGTCGGTTATATTACCGCACAGTCAAAAAATCTTGTTTGTACCGAACTTGGAGTAAGACTAGTCGAAACTTTACCAATTCAAGAATTGTTTGATCTTGAATTTACAGGTAGACTCGAAAAGACATTAGCAGATATTGAAAAAAGAAAGGTTTCAAAAGAAGAATTTCTCTCTTTTATTTTCGGTTTTACAAATGAAGTCATTAATCGTATGAAGCAAGAGAATTCAATTATTATTAATGAAGTGACCAGTAAACGAGCGAAATCTGCGATTATTGGTTCATGCCCAATTTGTAAGAATGCAATTATTGAAGGGAAAAAGGGCTTCGGCTGTAGTAATTGGAAGAACGGTTGTACGTTTGTCATTTGGAAAAATGACAAATATTTAGCTTCAATGAAAAAAAAGCCGACACAGACGATGGTAAAGACACTTTTGAAAAACGGGGAAGTAAAGGTAAAAGGATTAACTAGTAAAAATGGCAATAAGTTTGATGCAAAGTTAACCTACAACAAAAACCCCAATAATGATTATTTTAGTTGGAACATGACATTTTAAATAAAATAAACGGCGAAAAATAACAGCAACCTTTGTTCTGCTGTTATTTTTCATTTAATAGAGATGAAATAAAATCTCCAACGGGCACATCTCGTACTTGATCAACAATTCGATCAAGTTCAGATTTTTGTTGTACCCTTAGGGAACCTTCTAGAAGTACCTGAATGGTTTTGTCTTTATCAACCAAAATAGATTGAACTTCTAATGCATTTGTGAGCAGTGCGGCAATAACTGCAAGTGTATTTGGGGTGATATGGGATTTTCTCTTATTTTCAGATTTAGACGGTGGCCGATAAGGTGGTGGAGGAGGTGCTTGCTGCTGATAATGCTGCTGTGTGTTCATATTATAGGGGTTATGATGAGGTGGCCTATTTTGATACATTCAAACCCCTCCCTCTAAAACAGTTTATTGATCAAATAGTAATAGTGGACTTGCTGGTGCCCCGTTGTCATCCTCGTTTCTAGTCCATAACCCTGTTGTGAAACTAATGAATAGTAAAATAGAAACAATTAGTAAAATTCCGCTCTGGAGATTGTCACTCATTTCCTCACCTACTCCTACCTTCATGTTTTTATATATTATTCGAGTTAGCTTGGTTTCGTTCTTATCTCTCCATTATCTTTTTACACGCTACAAATACATACAGATAGTTAGACTTTCATACAATTCTATAGTCTTGGTTCAATCTTGTTGTTTCGTTACATATAGTAATAGTAACAGTAAGAAGGAGGTCAATTAATGGGAGTTGTGAGAACAGATAAGTGGCTCTACGCTTATTTGCTTAAGAGCTTAGAATTACCGACAGTACAAGAGCGAATGGTTTGGCAACAACAGACCATCGTCGACCCACTATCTGATATTTTCCAGACAACAGATGTAGCAGGACTGCATTACCACCTTTTACAGATCGGATTATTTCACCCTACTCAGAATTTATCTGATGAAATAGATCTTTGGAAGGAAGTTCACCCTTGGTCGATTATTCAAAATCAATTAAACCATTTAAAGCAAAAATGGAATGGACCGGATGTAAAGGTGTATGTTCTACCAATTAATCGTGAATCTTCCGTAGAAATAGAAAAGCTAGGTGGTAAAACAGGGATTTCTCTATCTAATGCAATCATACTTTTTATTAGTCCGACATTAACAGAAGATGATCTACGTGCACTACTGACACATGAATACCATCATATTTGTCGATTATCAGAGACGAACCAAACAGAAGAGTCAATGACATTTCTAGAATCAATGGTAATGGAAGGACTCGCGGAATTGGCTGTAAGGGAAGAAATTGGACCACATGCTTGTGCAATATGGACAAAGTATCATGATGAAAATTGGAACCCCGATTGGTTTGAAAGGTGGATTAAGGCGAATCTCTTCGTCGTAGGAAGAAATAACTATCATTATTTGTTGTATGGAGATAAAAAAACGGGTATTCCAATTTGGTTAGGCTACTACACAGGTTACAAAATTGTTGAGTCTGCTACCTTAAGTAGTGATAGTGCAAAAAAAATGTTAACCGAAAATGCAGAGGTTCTATTACACAGATCGAAGTTTTCGAATGAAGGAGAGATAGGTAGAAAAACATTAAGTAAACCCGAAAGGAGGGAATAACATGGTCCGTTTGTTCTTCTTAATCCTGGGCTTCGCACTTGCTGTCACTGGTGGAGTGACACTTGTTGCCTTCTTAAACTTGTTGACAGCTGGTTATGGATTTTCAATGTATATGTCTTTTGTTGTCAAGCGGGTTGAGTTCTATTTATTCTTAATTGGTATTATAATTATTCTAGTCTCAATAACATTCGAAATAACTTGGCGAAAGAAGCGAAAAAAAAATAGAACGGAATGAATTATCTGTCTGTGGAATAAATTGGTTTGCCTCTGCCTATACTGTGGATACAATACGAATTACAGTTAGGGGGGCTATCTATGGTCCATATCCGTGATGTATGGGTCAATTGGTTTGAAGGCGAAGAAAATGGCTACAATGTATGCGATTTTCATGAATGGCGTAGTGATGATCGAATTGAAGTGTTAGATCAGGCCATCTTAATCTTCGTCAGTGAAAAACTATTTGATTATATTGAAAATGATTTATCAGATTTGCCCAATGACGTTTTAGAGCATGTACACAACCAAAGTTACTTAAGAAAGAACATGTCAAGGATTCAGCTAGATTACTGTTTTATTGCAACAGATGGTGAACGAATTATTGCTGTTGATACGATGGGATATAAAACCCCTATTAGAAAAAGTCGTTTGACACCGAGACAAGAGCAAATTGTGTACGATCAGTTAAAACAAAATATGTTTGTGCAATTTCAGCTTGAGACAAGAATTGAAAAGGAATATCATATTCTCTCACCCCATCCTGATGAATTAAGGGGATTGACTAGAAAGGAACGTCAATTAAAACAATTATTGTATATGGCTCTAGATCAATTATTTTCTTCAGGTACTGATGCAGAAGTCAGGTATTGGTATACAGAGTGGGCCCCAACTGACTATGTTCGGATACAGATGTTAGATCGGGATGAGGCTTGGGAACAATTGTATATAGAAATACGTGATGGTTGGTCAGAAAAACATCTTAATCTTTGTGAAGCTTTAGTAAAAGGACAAGCCTTCTTTGAGAAGTTATGGGAATTAGAGCAAGGAGAAAGTGTTAAATAAAATAATAGCCTATGATCAATCAATAAATGTTCATTTTTTCAAGTTTACTTTGAATATAAACTCTCCTATAATAATGGAAAGGTCCTATTTAAGGAGGGATACATATGGATAATTTCGCTTACACAGTTATGCAAATAATGACAGTCGTTATTTTAGTTGGAACACTAGGTCTTTCTTTTCTAGTTGGTAAAGTGTTGAAGAAAAATGGTGGCTACTAAGTAAATAAGCTTTTAAAGAGGCTGGGACAAAAGTGATTTAACTAAGAGAATATTCGAATAATATAGTTGGCGTACGTAAACCGCTCCTGAAATATACTTCGCTTTCCGCGGGAAGCCGGTGAGCCTCCTCGTCTTCGACTGTGGGGTCTCACCCTTGGCTTTATGATCCCGCAGGAGTCTACGTATATTTCATCCGCTATGTGATTGCTTTGTTCGGTATTTCAGTTAGACACTTTAGTTATGTCCCAGTCTTTTTTTTGCATATAGTGTAGTAACCATTATATGTTGCTTCAACTCCCTCTCGTCCGCTTTGTTAGATTAAAGGTTACTCAATTACTTTGTTAGTTAATTTTCTTTGAGAAGAGTAGTAAACTCAATCCGTAAATAATTCAAAAAGACTTTTGAGAATCATTTCTCAAAAGTCTCAGACGGTAGACAAAACGACTTTGAGAAAATGACTCTCAAAGTCGTTTTTACGTAATTCCGTCTATTTTCAGTTGGTGGCACTGGAGGATGGGTGTTCCACGCCCGCCGGAGGGTGCGTGCCCCATTCCGGTAGCGGATTCGAAGGATTTATCATGGCCATCTATTCAACTACAAAAAAGCCTGTCGACTGTCTCGTTTTTGCGAGACTTTGTCGACAGGCTGAGGCTTTTGAGAATTATTTCTCAAAAGCCTTTTTTCTAAGGTTTAAAAAAGCTAGGGTATTACTAGTGTTTAACTGGAATTCTGAACAATCGATACTTAGCGAAGTAAGTTTCAAGAGCTTTTCTCAAGACCTATGATTGTTCGGCTTTTCATAAAGTTAAAACCTATTTGTCTGTGATTTTTTTTGTTATTTTCTTTTTCTACCAAGACCCATTGCTCGCTCGGCTTTTTGAACCATTTTAGACGCTACTTCGTTTGCTTTTGAAGCTCCATGGTCTAGGATGTCATCAAGCTCAGTAGACTCTAATAGTTGATAGTAGCGCTCTTGAATGGGTTTAAGTGTGGCAACAACAACACTCGCAAGATCTGACTTGAAATCACCGTACCCTTTTCCAACATATTTCTGCTCAATTTCTTCAATTGATTCACCAGAGCATAGAGAATAAATTGAAAGTAGGTTTGATACAGCAGGTTTCTCTTCACGATTAAAACGGATGGTCCCTTCTGTATCTGTAACAGCACTTTTCATTTTCTTGATAATTGTCGCTTCATCATCAAGCATTGAAATATAGCTTTTTGGATTTGGATTTGATTTACTCATTTTTTTATGAGGATCATTTAGAGACATAATTCGTGCTCCGACTTTTGGGATTCGAACTTCTGGAATGGTGAAGATATCATTATATTTCTTGTTAAAACGCTCAGCAAGATCCCTTGTCAGTTCAAGATGTTGTTTTTGATCTTCACCAACAGGAACAATATCCGTTTTATATAAGAGGATATCTGCCGCCATTAGTGGTGGATATGTTAATAAGGCCGAAGAGACTGCTTCTTTTCCATCAGACTTATCTTTGAATTGAGTCATACGTTCTAGTTCACCTATGTAGGAAATACATTGCATAATCCATGCTAATTGAGAATGTCCTGGTACCTCTGATTGAATAAATAGAGTGGCCTTTTCATGATTAATTCCAACAGCTAAATACAAAGCAGCTAGACTTCGAATATTCTCACGTAGCTTTAGTCGATCTTGCGGTACTGTAATGGCATGTTGATCGACAATACAGAAATAACAGTTATACTCATCCTGCATATCTACAAAATGCTTCATTGCCCCTAAATAATTTCCAAGTGTTAACGTTCCGCTTGGTTGAATTCCTGAAAATACTGTTTTCATCTTGTCCATCCTTTCATTCTAACACTAAAAAGATCATATCAAATCTTTCCCCAAAAACCTAGAGATAGTCTTATTGTTACAAAATACGAATGTTCTTCACAAAACAGTGAACACTAAGAGAATATGACAATTTAGGCTGAAAAGGGGTTGTTCGTTTATGAGTATAACGATATTTTCTGCGTCAATAGGAAATGGTCATAACGAAGCTTCTCATGCACTAAAAGAACAATTTGAGCTTCAAGGTGAAACGGTTGATGTTGTAGATACCTTTCAATGCATTCATCCGCTTTTGCATAAACTTTTTTTGGATAGTTATCTTCATATTCTGAAACGCACTCCTAATTTGTGGGGGAAGATGTATAAATATGGAGCTGATTATTCGTGGTTTTTATTAATGGATTATCTTGGGGCTTGTTTTTGTGAAAAATTACAAACAATTTTAACAGAGCAGCGAACAACAATTATGGTGTCAACGCATCCCTTTGTCACTGCTTTTTTATCAAAATTAAAAACGAAGAAGAATTTACAACTTCCTCTTTATACAATCATTACTGATTTAGGACTACATCCAGCGTATTTCAGGTCTGAGGTTAATGGTTACTTTACGGCATCACCTTATTTTAGTGAATTTGCAGAAGAATACAATATTCCTAGTGAACAATTCTTCTGTACAGGAATACCAATTAAGCAAGTACCAGATGTCTCTTTACCAAGACGTTCGTTACGGGTCAAGCTTGCTTTAAAACCAGAGAAAAAAACCTTACTAATTACAGGTGGAGGATTGGGAATAGGGAAGTTTGTTGAGATTGTGCAGTCACTTGAGGAGATAGATGAGGAAATTCAAATTCTCTGCTTGACTGGTAGAAATGAAGGAATGGAAAAGAAGCTCAGGAAAATGTGTAGCAAACATACTCTTCATATTATTCCATTCACTAAGCAATTTACTGAATATTTACGGGCAAGTGATGTCATTCTTTCGAAGGCGGGAGGATTGACAATGTCTGAGGCGTTAGCATGTGAAACACCGATCTTAATATATCAACCTGTTCCAGGGCATGAAGAAGAAAATGCACAGTTTTTAATCGAGACAGGAACAGCTGTCAAAGCAGAGACACTCCCCCATGTAAATCGTCTTTTGTATCAGCTATTTAATGACGAGCATTATTATAATTATTTCATTCATAATGCCAAAAAAATCAAAAAACCGAATGCTGCCAGAAGAATAGCCGAGCTTATCAAAGATTTGGAAGCAACTACAGAGCAATCATATGACCCCCAATCGCTTGCGTGAGGGGGTGTTTCTTATTCAGACTCTTTTTGCTTTTTTCGTTCTAATTGACGCACGACCCAAAATAATAGATTTAGTCCAAGTAGTAAGTACAAAATCCAAACAAGGTCAAAAGAAAACTGGTAATCTAGCACTAATAAGATTGCTAATATAGCAATTGAGAGAAGTTGAAATAGTTGAATTTTGGTCATTAGTATTCCTTCCTTTTGCATGTTTTTGTTCATATGGACATACGTTACATTATAGCACTGAACATGGAAAGAGGAGTGAACAATGAAAAGAAGAAATCAGGCCTTTTATCGAAGTGTTCTCATTATTTTATTATGTGGTGTTGGATTCATGTATAGTCAATCTGAAACGGTCTATCAACGACTTGAGGAATCGGTTGCGGCGACTGTTCAGTCAGGAGTCCAAGTTGGACAGGTAGCAGTTCCTTTTTCGCTAAATACCCTTTCAGGGGAAGAAATTTCATTAGAAGATTATGCAGGAAAGAATGTTGTTCTACATTTCTTTGCAACTTGGTGTTCTCCTTGCCAAGATGAAATGCCGTTGATTGTTGAGATGGAAAAACGCTTAAAGCAAGAAGGAAGGGAGCTTGTCGTTGTTAATTTGACTAGCCAAGAACAAAGCAAGTCAGATATTCGTCCATTCCTTCAGTACTTTAAAGCTACTTTCGATCCTCTCTTAGATGAGAAAGGCGAGGTCATGAAAGCCTACCAAGTGATCGGTATCCCTACAACATTAGTCATTAATGAAGAGGGGATCATCGTCGAAAGAATTAATGGTGGTCTTTCAAAGGATATGATGGAAGAATTGATTTTCACAAATTAAACAATCATTCTTATTGGATGAAAATAAGATATGAAGATATAAAATAAATAAAAATTAAGATTATGGATGGAACGCCATAACGGAATGATCTGTTTGTTTTTTTACGCACCAACGAATAAAGGGTAATAACCGACAATATTCCAACTGCAGCTGCAGTAATTTGATGAACCGATGATACAGCAGAAAGGATTGGTCCACTTTGATAAAAAATATCGGTTGCACCTAAAATAAGCAAATTGAATAAATTACTTCCAAGGATTGATCCAATCGCTAAGTTGTGATTTCGCAACTGGAGTGCAACGAGAACGGCAATAGCCTCGGGTAGCGATGTTGTTAGTGCAATTAGAAAACTACCGACGAAACTAGCTCCGAGCCCCGTAACAACTGCGATTTGATCACCTGCAATGGTAAGTAGGGTGCCAGCCCCCATGATTATCAGAGCCGCAATAATAAAACCAATCGTTGCTTTTTTTAATGAAATCCCTGAAAAGTTGTAATCTTCCCCTGTAGTTGAAGCATCGGCAGGAGCCTGATCTGGAGTTGGTTGAGATCGCTTTGAGATTAACCACATTCCAAGAGCGTATGTAACCAGAATGATCCAAACATCTAATCCGACTCCTAAAAAAGAAATGGGGATTTGCAAAGATAATGCTAAAAGGGATACAACCGCCAATAGTAATCCTAAACTAGCCGTGTATAAATGAGAATGGGCTGCAGCTTGAAAGATTTGCTGCTTCCTAAAGTAAAGATCAAAACTTGCAAGTATCAAAAGATTAAACATATTACTACCAAAAACATTTCCAACAGCGAGATCCGGACTATCCAATACAATAGCAGATATGCTTGTTGTGACCTCAGGTAAGGAAGTTGCCCCCGCAAGAAAAATTGTTCCTACAAGCATTCCTCCTAGTGATGATTTCTCTCCAATTGTATCAGCATAGGTTGATAATTTAATTGAAGCGAAAACAGTAATAATGGCTGCAAGTATAAACCAAACAAAGATCATTGTTATTCCTCCTCTATTTTTATATTTTGACATAAAAAAGACCTTTTTATGAAAGTCCTGATAAGACTCTCATAAAAAGGTCTTGCGTACTTAAGTAGGTGGCTTAAGTTTAATGAACCGAGTGGCTTTTCCACCGTCATGACGACTCATTAACCGAATGAACGGTCGCTACTCCCCTTTTTAGGATGGGTATAAATGCAACTTTATCATGACTGAATTTCTCAAGTCAAGCAAGAGAAAACGAACGAACGTTATGTTCAGTTCGTTTTCTCAATCGAGTGGCCTTCATGATAGGTAGTTTGTTTCGCATCAAGCTTAAGGTCAAGAAGTGTAAGAAGATGTCTTGCTCGTTCATCAGTGATCGTGCGGTAATGATGTTCTCCACCTGGTTCTTCGTCTGCTTCATCTGCAAGTGCGACAACATATTGTAAGGGATCTAACTCGAGCTGTCCTTCAGGTAGAAAGGAATCTGTATGAAAAAGAACAGCAAGAGCGATTTCCTTTGCGATTTTAGGGTGCTCTCCAAGTCGGATAAGAAGTTTGTGGGCTCTTTCCGACCCTTTAATTGCGTGGATGTCGTTTTGCTTATATAATTCATAATCCCATTTACCGTCTCGGTACCAAGTGTAATGTCCAATATCATGAAGGAAGGCCGCTTTTGTTGCCTTGTCTGGATCAACATGATACTCGTTTGCTAAGCGATAAGCATGATAGGCACAAGCAATGGCATGTGCCATTCCCGATCGTTTCACATATTTCTGAGTAATAGGGTGGTCAAACAACTGTGTTAATGTCACATGTCTCATAACCGTTCCTCCTTCAATTGAAATAAAAAAGTGTATTTTTTCTATTATATAGATATGTCAGCATTTTGACAAATGTATATGATTAAAATTGAATGAAAAACTAATATTATATGTTATAATTAATTGATATTTGTTTTTGAAAGGGGATTATTAATGGCAACTACGCATACTTTTTCAAAAAATGAAGAGATAGCAAACGCAATAACACATGGTCTTGGTGTCTTGGTTAGTATTGCTGCTCTCGTCTTGTTGATTGTATTCTCATCACTGTATGGTTCTGCCATCCATATTGTTAGTTTCACCATTTATGGTGTTACAATGCTCCTGTTATATTTTTCTTCAACAATGGTTCACGCGTTACCTAAAGGGAAAATTAAAGATCTTTTTGAAATATTTGATCACGCCTCGATCTATTTGTTTATTGCTGGGACATATACACCATTACTGTTTATTGTCGTTCAAGGTGGATTAGGGTGGACTTTGTTTGGTGTAATATGGGGACTAGCCACTATTGGAATTGTTTTCAAAGTGTTTTTTGTGAAAAAGTTCCTTTTTTTATCAACTATATTTTATATAGCAATGGGTTGGCTTGCTATTATACCTATTAAGACAATTACGGAAACTCTTCCATTCACAGGAACCCTGCTTTTAGTACTTGGAGGGATTTGTTATACATTAGGAACTGTTTTCTATGTATGGCGAGGGTTTAAATACCATCATGCCATTTGGCATTTATTTGTTTTAGCGGGAACGGTTCTACATTTCTTTATGATTATTTTCTATGTTCTTCCAATTTCCTGAAAAAAATGAGTAATCTCTTAGGTCACTGAAAAGGGTAGTTTTTTTACCTTAACCAGTGACCTTTTTTCATATTGATATAAACTTTCTTCAGATGGTTTATGGTGGGAAAGATAGAGAAAATTTCAATTTTTTATGAAAAGGGTGACAAAAAAAGTCGATTGACGTTATACTTTGTTGGGAGGTTAATCATATGTATGTTACTTTAAAGGAATTAGCTGATTATTTAGATTTACCTTATATCTATATTGAGCAACAAGTAAAGAAAGGTAATATTAAAACGATGAATGACGGAAATCAACTGTTAGTGAACCAAGACCACTTTGCTTGGCATAAAGAGCAAATTGAAAAGAAGAAAAAGCAGCTTTTAACAGATGAAGAACCACTTCCCGAAGATTGGGATGCTAAAGACGAGGACTAGTACATACAATATGTCATAAGAACAACAATTACAGATAGAAATGAGTGAGGATAATGAGGGGAAAATTGGTAAGTGTTTTGCTTTGTGTTATTTTAGGTCTTCTCACTCCTTATTATGTACAGGCTGATGAAGATACAATAGCACTGGCAAGGGATCATTTTCATAAAGAAATCACTAAAAAAGCACTAACGATTCCTGAACAATTAGTAAGGTTTATATATGATTCTGGGTATAGCTTCGATTATCCTGAAGATGGTGTAAGGGGGGTGTATGTGACAGGTAACTCTGCTGGGGGACAGCGGTTTGAAACACTTCTTGAATTATTAAACTCAACAGAACTTAATGCAATGGTGATCGATATTAAGGATGACCATGGTTATTTAACGTATAGACCAGAAAAGGATTCTCCTTATTATGGAATATCCAAAAATTTCATTGGGGATACAACAGAATTAATGAAAACACTCGAGGCAAATGAAATTTACCCTATAGCAAGAGTCGTTGTTTTTAAAGATACTGAATTAGCAAATAAAAGACCGGAGCTTTCGTTTACTGAGAATGGAAAGGTTTGGAAAAACGGACGTGGAGAATCTTTTGTAAATCCATTTTTGAAGGAAGTATGGGATTATAACATTGAGATAGCAAAGATGGCAGCGGAAATGGGATTTAAAGAAATTCAATTTGACTATGTTCGTTTTCCGGAAGGTTTTGAAAGAAGAGATGACACTCTTTCCTACGATACTGGGGAGTATAGTGGACAAGAGAATAATGTGCAGAAACGTGTAGCTGCTGTGACGGATTTCGTAGCTTATGCAAAAGAGCAGTTGAGCTCATATGATGTCGATGTATCAGTAGATATATTTGGTTATTCAGCTACCATTACAGAAGCCCCAGGCATTGGACAGAACTTTTCAAAAATTGCTTCCAATGTTGATGTAATTTCTTCTATGATTTATCCAAGTCACTGGACTCCTTACTTTGGTCTAGATAAACCAGATCTATATCCTTATGAACTGACTAAGGCTTATGCAAAAGTAGAAAACCAAGTGTTGCAGCAACTTGAAAATCGTCCGACTTCGAGACCTTGGATCCAAGATTTCACAGCAAGTTGGTTAGGCTCAGGTAATTATCTTGAATATGGTGTAAAGGAAGTTGAGGCACAAATTAGAGCATTAAATGAAGAAAATATTCATGAATTTTTACTTTGGAATGCAACAAATCGTTACACGCCTGGAGTTAATTATAAGCCATAAAACGATTTGAAAGGTCTCAATTAGTCAAACGATTGACTTATTGAGACCTTTTTAATATTTGTGCGATCAAGTGGAAATCTATGTCTCGATTGCATAAGCTACTGTAAGGGACAATCATCGCAGTATTTCCAACTATTTCATCAAATACTCGAGTTTATAGAATTGGGTAAGAAGAATATACTAAAGGAAACGAGTGGCTGGAGGTCATATTGTGAATTGGTATGAAAAGTTAAATCAATATTTTCCTATAGAAGAAATGAAATCAAAAGAGCATATGGAATTGTTACTAAAAGAAAAAGCAGATATTTACCATAAGGATGAAGGACCGAATCATGTTATGATGTTTGTAGAAACAAATGATTTCGTCTTTGTCGATTATCTTTTTGTCTCAACAAAAGCAAGAGGTCAAGGTTTAGGGAAAAAATTACTCAACACCTTAAAAGAAAAAAATAAGCCAATTATTCTTGAGGTTGAACCAATTGATTATAAAGATACTGACTCAACAAAAAGACAGCGTTTTTATAACCGAGAAGGGTTTAAGCATGCACAGTCTGTCGGGTACCGCAGAAGGTCTTTGGCAACGAATGAAATAAATGAGTTGGAAATTCTCTACTGGTCCCCAACGAATGAATCTGAGAGAAGTATTTTCGAAAAGATGAAGCACACGTATGAAAATATCCATACGTATAAAGACAAAGAGCTATATGGTGCCTCCTATGAAGATGTCGATCAGGTCTTAACGTATGAAGAAGAGAAGGAAGACCAGGCTACATTGTAGTTTATGATTAGACTAAAGTGAGGATGAATCTAAATGAAAAAGCGAGACTTGAAGAAGAAAAAGAAGCGAGAGATGTTAAAGGATTTTCTAAAAAAGAATATTAAGGAATGGAAAGTTGGAAACAAGCGAAATCCAATGCCACAAACACGAAAAACAATTGCATAATTGATTTGAATAAAAAAGGTGTTTAGATATTTTCTATCTAAACACCTTTTTCTGTGACAATCCGTTGACAATAATAATTATTAAATAAAATAAATTTTAAAAAACTTAATAAACATATTTGTTTAGAAAAGATTTTTAGGTATAATGGGTTTAGAGAGTTTCTAGTAGGGTATATATGCTGTGAAACCCTTAACGAAAGTTCTTTATGTTTCACACGTATTGATGGTTGTTAAGAAGCTATACAAAAGTTAAACACTTATGTATAATGAGATTATTAATACGAAGAACAGCATAGTTTCGCATAGATCTCAAATCTCAAATTAGAAGGAGAGGTCCACAAAAATGGTCACATTATTGACATCACCTAGTTGTACATCTTGCAGAAAAGCGAAAGCTTGGTTAGAAGAACATAACATTCCTTTTGAAGAAAGAAATATTTTTGCATCGCCTTTATCAGTTGAAGAGGTAAAGGAAATCGTGCGTATGACTGAGGACGGAACGGATGAAATCATTTCTACCCGCTCAAAAGTCTTCCAGGAACTGAATGTTGAGTTAGAGACATTACCTTTGCAAACATTATTTCAGATTATTAGTGATAATCCAGGACTACTGCGTCGTCCCATTATTTTCGATGAGAAACGCTTACAAGTAGGATATAACGATGCGGAAATTCGTCGCTTTCTACCTCGAAAAGTCCGTACATTTCATTTACAAGAAGCTCAGCGCTTAGTAAATTAATAAAACAAGGGTGTTCAAATGATCTATGATCGTTGAACACCCCTCTTTTTTTTCTTATGTGTGTTGTTGTTTCCTTACTTTGTAGGCACCTGCTAAAATAACACCGACAATGACAACCGATTGGAAGAGCGTTGCAAACATTGGATGATTAATAAATAATGGGGCTAGCATGTCTTCATGTGTGATCATACGACTAGCTGTAAAAGCTAATATTCCGGCACCTATATAAACAATAATAGGGAACCGGTCAAATGCTTTCAATATCATTTGACTTCCCCAAATAATAATTGGTACCGAAAAAATCAAACCAATCATGACAAGCAAATGATCTCCGTGAGCAGCACCTGCAACGGCGATAACATTATCAAAACCCATAACAAGATCTGCAATGATAATTGCTTTAATGGCTGACCAGAGACTTGTGCCGCCTTCAATTTCTTGATCGTCCCCTTGGTCTGTGAGCAAGCTATAAGCTATGTAAATGAGCAGGGCACCACCGGTAGCGAGAAGAAAAGGGATTTCAAGAAGCTGGACTGCAACAACGGTCAGGGACATCCTTGTGATCAATGCAAGGCCAATCCCAAGAATAATTGCTCGATTACGAATTGCATCAGGGAGATTTCGACATGCTAACGCGACGACAATCGCATTGTCCCCTCCCAAAATAATGTCGATACCAATGATTGTCAGAAGGGAAATCAAGAATTCACTATCCATTGTATGCATCATCCTTTAACTTTTACGATATTATTTTCATAATAGATATTGACACCACATATAATGATCAGTAATGTGATAGTACAATTTTGAAGCTTGTCTCTTTAAATCGTATGGCTCGATCTTTGAAAATATGTCTGATAAACTAAATATACTTGTAAGACTTATCTTAATGGCATTTACAAGTATTGTCAGAAAAATATCAGAAAAATTGATTTTTTAGATTTCCATTTTCACCGGATTTATCATAGAATAGATACAAGAGGTCAAGCTCAATTGTATTTTGATCTTTCATTCCATCATTGATATGATTAATGCATGGGAGTTAGTTTAGCTTGAATAGTAACTCGACACTAGGAGGGAGAGCGAATTATGGATATTGAACGCGTCAATGAAACGACCTTAAAATTTTTTATTACGTATAATGATATTGAGGATCGAGGTTTTGATCGAGACGAAATTTGGTACAATCGTGAGCGTGGAGAAGAGCTCTTCTTCGAAATGATGAACGAAGCTAACGATAATGATGATTTTGAAATGGATGGCCCATTATGGATACAAGTTCACGCACTAGATAAAGGTTTAGAAATAGTTGTGACACGTGGTAAAGTTTCTGATGGACATGTGAAGCTTGAAATCCCAGTTTCACAAGATAAGGATAGTGATGAACAAACGGTTCTAGATTTAATTGCAGAAGAAGAGGAAAGCCTATCAATAGAAGACGAACAACTTGAAATTGTGATCGGCTTCAGAGATTTCGAAGATGTAATTTCATTGAGTCATAATGTGTATGTTGATGATATATATAATGAGCTTTATCATTTTGAAGGGACTTACTATCTACACGTATTGTTTAATGATGAAGGCTACAATGAAGATGAACAAGATGATATTCTAAGCCAAATGTTAGAATATGGTTTTGAATCGGACATCTCAATTTACCGTATGAAAGAATACGGAAAAGAAATAGTGAAGGAAAATGCACTTCCAGTTATTAGATCAGCATTTTCAAAGTAATGAATAGTTGAGAACGAGTTGATAAATCATCAACTCGTTTTTTCTTAAATAAAATTCAGCTAAAGCAGGAGTGTCTAATGAAAACTCGTTTAAATATTCTTGTTTTTGTATCGATTATTTTTGCCTTTCTATACATGACTAGAACTTTTTGGGAAGGGTGGATTGTAGGGGCTTTTTCTGTTGCTTTCACGTTATCTGTTCTGTTTATTGCGATAGTCATTTTCTTTGAAAATAGACATCCAACAAAAACGTTGACATGGTTACTAGTATTAGCGGCATTTCCGCTATTTGGTTTTTTCTTTTATTTACTTTTTGGTCAGAATCACAAAAAAAACCGTACGTTTTCTAAGAAAGCGATTGAAGATGAAGAAGCATTCAGACATATTGAAGGGCAGCGGCAATTAAATGAAGATCAAATGTCAAAGATGGGTGAACATCAGCAACTTCTTTTTCGATTAGCTCATCGTCTTGGGAAAAATCCAGTATCATTTGCTAGCGATACAAGAGTGTTAACAGATGGTAAAGAAACCTTTGCTCATATTCTTAAAGCACTTAACTTGGCTACCCATCATATACATATGGAATACTATATCGTAAGACATGACGAAATTGGACATGAAATTAAAGAAATTTTAGTTAAGAAGGCGTTAGAAGGAGTCGAAGTTAGATTTCTTTATGATGCTGTAGGCAGCTGGCAGCTTTCTAAAGGATATTTAAAAGAATTGAAGGAAGCAGGAGTGGAGGTCGCGGCTTTTTCACCAGTGAAATTACCCTTTCTAAATCATAAGATGAACTATCGTAATCACCGAAAGATTATCGTAATTGATGGTGTGGTTGGTTATGTCGGTGGTTTAAACATAGGGGATGAATATCTTGGTCGCAATACTTACTTTGGTTTATGGCGAGATACACATCTTTATGTAAGGGGTGAAGCTGTAAGGACGCTTCAACTCATTTTTCTTCAAGATTGGTATTATGTAACAGGGAAAACGATTCTGAACCCGAGTTATCTATCTCCAGTTTTGACTTCGCAACATGCTGATGGTGGAGTTCAGATGATAGCAAGTGGACCAGATTCAAGATGGGAAGTTAATAAAAAGCTATTCTTTTCGATGATTACTTCAGCCAAAAAATCAATTTGGATTGCAAGTCCATATTTTATTCCAGATGATGATATTCTGAGTGCAATCAAAATTGCCGCACTTAGTGGCATTGATGTTCGTATTATTGTGCCGAATCGTCCTGACAAAAGGATTGTTTTTCATGCTTCACGATCATACTTTCCAGAACTATTAGATGCAGGTGTTTCTGTCTATGAATACCATCGTGGGTTTATGCATAGTAAGGTGATCATTGTTGATCATGAAATTGCTTCAATTGGAACATCAAATATGGATATGCGTAGCTTTCACTTGAACTTTGAAGTGAATGCCTATCTCTACCGCACTCGCAGTGTTAACACATTAGTGAGTGACTTTATTTATGATATTGAGCACTCGAACAAGCTAAACTATGAAACATTTAACAAACGGTCCTTTTTTCATAAAATAATTGAATCTACTTCTAGATTGTTGTCACCAATGCTGTAATTGAAAATAATTTTAATTTTTTGTAAAGATATGATTAATATGCAGGAAATATACCCAACCTTCCGAATAGTACATAGGAAATCAAACTGGGAGGTGGGTTATGTTTAATGCAAAGCTCAAAAGTGGCACAATTATATCTCTAGTAGATGAATGGCCAGTTGAAGAATTAAAAGAGCTTCGTAACAAGAGTGGATTTTATTGTCCAGCTTGTCAATTACAGGTTATGTTAAAAGTCGGTCAGAAAAAACAGTGGCATTTTTCACATTATTCTAATGAAAAATGTGAATACTTGCCTGAAGCGGAAACAATGTATCACTTAAAAGGCAAAAAGCATTTGTACGATTGGCTAAAGAAACAACAAATCGAAGTGAAAATGGAATTGTATCTCCCCTTAATTAGACAGCGACCTGATCTGATCTTCCGCTACAAACAAAACCTCTACGCGATTGAATTTCAATGCTCTCCAATTGAACCACACCTAATCGAAAAAAGAACAAACGGGTATCTTCAGCAAGGTATTTTCCCAATATGGATACTGGGAGGGAACCGGTTAAAACGAAACGGAACTAGGACGTTCACGTTGAAATCCTTTGAATGGTTTGCTACAAAAACACTTGCAACTAATAAGTATCGCCTTTCCTACTATTGCCCAGAGCAAGAGAAGATTAGTCATTTACACCAAATCACCCCGTTTTCATCAAAGAAGGTCATTGCTGCTTATGAAGAAACCTCCCTGCACCAAACTTCAATTGAACATTTTCTTTATTCCGTAAAAGAACCCCCCTTAAATGAATGGCTCACAATTAAAAAGCATTGGCGCTATCATCATCCAACCCCTTATCCCTCACAGACTGAACGTTTTTATCGTCAGTTTTTATATCGACATCAAATTCCTCCAACTCTCTTTCCAATTGAAGCAGGTTGGGCAACCAATTATCATTTTTTAATTGAATCCTCGGCCTATCTTTGGCAAACCTTTCTCCTCCTTGAATGTCTACAATTCCAACCACTTCATAAACCATTTTCAAGCAGACTAGCTGTTCTTTGTTTACAAGCCTTTATAAGAAAAGGTATATTTCCTCATCGTCAAGTACAAAATCATTTAGACTGGACTTTAGCAATTGATGGTTTTTTTGGCTGGCTTGTCCAAGTTAACTACTTGAAGTGTATAAGCAAGGACCAAGATACTTATTGTCGACTTAGAGATGTCGTCATTCCAAAAAACTCTGAGTCAGCGATCTTACTAGATCAAAAGTTTGCACATCAATTGATTAAAATGGAATCATCATGTTAGATTAGTTGAGAAGGAATATGAGCATTAAAGAAGAATATAATTAAATGTATGTATTTGGAGGTGTAGCATTTGGCTAATAAGTTAAAAACCCGTAAGGACATCCCGGTTGAGCAGACATGGGATTTGGAAGCTATCTTTTCTACTGATGAAGAGTGGGAGAAAGAATTTAAGGAAATCCAGGTGCAATTACCTTATTTGCAAGCTTGTAAAGGGACGCTAGCCGATTCGGCAACAACTCTTTTAGTTGCACTGGAAAAGCAAAATGAAATTACAGAGAAATTAGGACGTGTCTATACGTACGCCCATATGCGTTATGATCAGGATACGACGAATTCGTATTATCAGGGTCTCAATGATCGTGCGGCGAGCTTAGCTTCACAGGTTGGTCAGGTGGCTTCATTTATGGTACCTGAATTGTTAGCGATTGAGGAATCAAGAATTGAAGAGTTCCTTAGCAAGAATGAACGATTAAATGTGTACAAACAAATGTTTGCTGAACTTAATGAAGAAAGAGCACATGTATTATCTGAAGCAGAGGAAGCGATTTTAGCACAAGCGAGTGAAGTGACAAGCAGCCCTAGTACAACTTTTGGTATGTTAAATAATGCAGACTTATCTTTTCCGACGATTAAAGATGAGAATGGTGAAGAGATTGAGGTCACTCATGGCCGTTATATTCGTTTTTTAGAGAGCAGCGACCAAAGAGTTCGTAGAGATGCGTTTAAAGCAGTGTATGATACTTATGGTACGTACAAAAATACATTCGCATCAACCTTGAATGGTCAAGTGAAACGAAATTTATTCTATGCGAATGTAAGAAAGTATCAATCGGCTCGTGAGGCTGCACTTAGTAAGAACCACATTCCGGAAGTTGTTTATGATCAACTTGTTCAAACAGTTAATAATCGTTTGGATTTATTACATCGCTATGTAAAGCTTCGGAAGAAAGTTCTAGGTCTAGATGAGCTACATATGTATGATCTCTATACTCCATTAGTCAAAGATGTTGATATGAAGATTCCATATGAAAAAGCTCAGGAGCTTGTGTTAAAGGGAGTGGCTCCACTTGGTGAAGAGTATGTTGCTATCATTAAAGAAGGGTTTTCTAAACGTTGGGTAGATGTTGAGGAAAATGTTGGAAAACGTAGTGGTGCTTATTCTTCTGGTGCATATGGAACAATGCCTTATATTCTTATGAATTGGCAAGATAATGTTAATAATTTATTTACATTAGCTCATGAGTTTGGTCATAGTTTGCATAGTTATTATACAAGATTACATCAACCATACATTTATGGTGATTACACAATCTTTGTGGCAGAAGTGGCATCAACATTAAATGAAGCCCTTCTAAATGATTACATGGTTAAGGTCACAGAAGACCCTAAAGAAAAGCTCTATTTACTTAATCATTTCCTTGAGGGCTTTAGAGGTACTGTATTCCGCCAAACGATGTTTGCTGAGTTTGAACAGTTGATTCACGAGAAGGCTGCTTCAGGTGAAGCATTAACACCGGAGTTACTCTCAAAAACCTATTATGATTTAAATGTGAAGTACTTTGGTGATGACATTACTATCGACGAAGAAATTGGACTTGAATGGGCACGTATCCCACATTTTTATTACAATTTCTACGTCTATCAATATGCAACAGGCTATAGTGCAGCAGCTGCGTTATCAAAACAAATTCTTGAACAAGGTGATTCAGCTGTTACTAAGTATCTAGAATTCCTAAAAGCAGGAAGCTCTGACTATCCAATTGAAGTCTTGAAGCATGCCGGAGTTGATATGACTTCTTCTAAGCCAATTGAGGAGGCACTAGCTGTATTTGAAGCTACCCTAGTTGAGATGGAGAAGTTATTAGAAGAATAGTTCTTATTAAAAGAGTCTCAACCGCAGCTTGGTCGAGACTTCTTTTTTCTGTATTAAAAACCTTTGAACTTCTTTTGTGTTGAGAGAGGAGAGAGGGTAAAGAAAATAGAGGCAAATAATAAAGGTGCTGAGATTAAAATCGGGAATACTTGCATAATCGAAAGTAGAAAAAAGTAAAAGCTAGCTAATATGAAAAAAATTCCGATACCGACTCTAAATTTTCTCACTATTCACAACTCCTTTGAAGAAGATTACATTTCAGACGAATTACCTTTATTTCATTCTATGTATATATGTGTTGGAGTATAAGAAAATGTGATAAAAAAAAGACCAGTTGAAAGGATTAGGTAGTTGAAAAATGTCACTCTATTTTTCAGCTACCTAAGAGCATTCAATGGTCTTTTATTTTAAGTGAGTGTTCGCCAAAACACTCCATATTTTACGGGAACCGCTTCGACCTTTTGCTGAAGCATAAGGGCTTTTAATTTTTTTGCGGCATCCTCCTCAGATAAATCGAAAACTACAGCGACTTCCTTTGTAGAGACAAAGTCATATCTTCTTAAAAATTCCTCTATAGTAATGGCTGGACAAGGTTCTGGTTTAAAACCAAGTAAATTTTCAAGAATGTCCTCATATACATGGAAAGCATAATTTCCGGTTACTTTGATCCCATCATCTTCATCATTAACATTAAAGAAAACAAAAGTAGGAACAACATCTACTTCCATTTCATTTGTTGTATGAATATCATTCTTTAATGCTTTTGCTGCATTAGGGGAAGATAGATCATTTTTGAACTCTTGAATATCTAGTCCTGCACTCTTGGCACATTCAAGTAATACGGTTTGCTCGGTAATGTTCTCTTTGTTCAGGAATAACGCTTCTCTCATTTTTCTAAGAAAACGTGTACCAGCTTGTGGTCCTTGCAGTTCGGCGGCTTTAATCGCGATTGAGGCCAAATAGGGAGACTGTATTTTGGTTTCTAACCAAATATCACCATCACAGGACATCCCAGAGGATTCAGCAATTCGTTCCCAAACTGCTGCAATCTTTTGTTTCGCCGTTGAAAGGCCCTTCGCTGTTTTCATGCAAGAATTCCAAGCCTCTAGTCGACCAGCAACTAGGATACGAAGTTTGAAATAATTTCCATACTTAACTTGTAATTTCTTCAGTATTGGTTCAAATGCCCAGCATTCCGCACAAAGTGGATCAATGAACGTATAAAGTTCAATTGGTTTATGGCGCTTAATCATTGATTGCTCATCAGGATGTAGACCACAAACGCCAAGCTGCTGATTACAAGATGTAGTTGAATCCTTTTGGTTCAATGGTCATTCTCCTTTCTTATGGATGGTTCACCATGTGATGGGCAGTCATTGTTAGTCGGTGTAACATATATTCACGAATCGTCTCTTCAATATTAATCTCATCCATAGCCTTCTCCATACACGCTAACCATCTTTCTGCTTGGATTGGAGTAATAATGAATGGCATATGTCGAGCTCGTAACATTGGATGTCCATGTTCTTCTGTATATAAGGATGGACCACCAAGAAACTGAGTTAGAAATTGTTTTTGTTTTCGAGCAGTTTCACCCAAATCATTTGGAAACAAAGGTGAAAGATCAGGGTCTTTTGAAACATTCGCATAAAATGAGTCGACTAAGCGAGACAAAACGTCCTCGCCACCTAGTAGCTCATATGGTGATAAATCTTGAGTCATGTTAATTCTCCTTTTGAAAGGAAGTTGTTGTTTAAACAATCATTCTTATATCATATTCTAGCAATATGACCTAGGAACATCAAATTTGACGATTTATTTTGACAAAAAAAAGGATGGCACAAAGATCGAACGACCTTAGTGACACCTGATTATAATCATTATTTACGTTGTTAAATAGGTATTATATACCTTTGGAACATAGGCTTGGGTTTCTTTAAATGGAGGGATTCCTCCGTGTTTATCTACATTCCCCGGACCTGCATTATAAGCTGCGAGAGCAAGTTGAATATTGCCATCATAACGATCAAGCATCTGTCTGAGGTATTTTGCTCCACCATTAATGTTTTGTTCTGGGTCAAGACTATTATGAACATTTAGCATACGAGCTGTTGCTGGCATTAGCTGCATAAGACCAGTCGCACCTGCATGACTTTTTGCTTGTGGATTGAAGTTGGATTCATGTTTTATAACTGAGTAAATTAGCTTTGGATCAAGATTGTATTTTTTTGCTGCACTTTCAATTAATGGTTGAAATTGAGTTTCACGCTCAGACAAAGTGCTGACTTTCAGCTCTGCTTTTGCCACAGGTGTTTGGCTAATAGGTGCTGCTTGAAAGGAGGCTTGATTTAGAAAAAGACCAGAATATCCTGAAAGACTAGGATTAGTAGGACTTGGATTTATATCTAGCTTGTCCATTTGTTCTTGTAAAAACGATGAGAACATTGATTGGAATATGTTTTGCTGCTTATTGATGTTCGATCTCATCTGCAATGCATGAATATTATTGACTTGCAGGAATGAAAGGTCCATACCATCCACCTCGTTATTATTCTATAAGAAAAATTAATGATTACTCCCATCATACCAGACCAGACTCAAGTCAACAATTGGTAGATTTCTCTATTGGTTCAATTCTAGTTTTCGTCTGAAAAAGCGACGAACTTTGTTTTCGGTAGCTATGAGTGATAGACCGTTTTCTCTTAGCATATCAGTTAGTGTTTGAAGTGCATGCTGTTCATCTTTTCCTTCAAATTCAATTTCATAATCTGACTGATCAAAGTACTCGCTTCTATCAAAACATAGTAATCCACTATTATAGTTTATTTCAATCCTATGGGTTGTTAATGTCCCGACATACCGTAATTCATTGATCGGAATTTGTAAAGAATTTAATTGGTCTTGGACGGCTCCTACTGGTATGATATGTTTTTTCTTTGCTGTTAACCATTCGTCGACCGTCAATGTTTGGTGCGTCTCAAGTTTCCCGATAGTGTGGGGTTGTTTTAAGGTAAGAGTGTATTGTCCATCTTTTTCACGAATTCGAAGTCCAGCACCCTTTTCTTTTAATGAAAAGTTGTTACTCTCAAAATAATGATTATGCTGACATATCGCATCCTTTTGGTTTAATCCAAATGCTTGTAATAAAGTGAGATATCCGTTTTTATCTACCATTGACTTTACTTCAATTTCAACTTCTTGACTCATCACATCACGTCCTCTTTTCGTTTATTGAAATAGTATGGCATAGTCGTTTTTAAACCTCAATGCCATAGGTACGTATCTACTTGAAATTATGGTACACTACTAATGGAATGAAATGATAGGTTTATTAGTGTGGAGGTTATAATGAAAAAGCTATATGTCACTCAAATTAAAGATGGTAATCCTTATATTGCCGAAATAGCAGAAACTCTAGATTTGCAAATAACAGAGCAATTGAAGGCTGGAGACAGAATGCTCGTTGACTCGGATCATCTTCATTTTATCTACATTCTTGAAGATGAAACTGAATTTTATTATGTTATGTTGTCGCAAGAAACTTGGCCACAATTAAAGAAATTCCGAGAAGAAGAAGCTGAATTTGTGTTGTTGTTAGCGAACGATTACAAGCTAACATTGACAAATTTGCGTGAAGAATTGAATTATCTCGTTGATAACATCGAAGGTAATGGAAATTATGGTGAAAAGATGGAGAAAGCTGTACAGGAATTATTTTTGTCGTAAATACATAAAGAAAAACCACGGATGGTGATTTGATGAGCAATTGGACAATTTTTTTGACTCCTTACAAGCAAGCAATTGAAGAGTTGAAAATTAAATTAAAGGGAATCCGCCAACAATATCAACAAACTTCAAAACATACGCCAATAGAGTTTGTAACAGCTAGAGTTAAGCCTGTTTCAAGTATTCTAGATAAAGCCAAACGTAAGAATATTCCTCTTGATCGACTTGAGGAAGAAATGCAAGATTTGGCTGGTGTAAGAATTGTCACTCAGTTTGTGGAAGATATTGAGAAGGTTGTCTCGCTCATTCGATCCAGACAGGATTTCGAGATTATAGAGGAACGTGACTATATTATCGAAAAGAAGCCTAGTGGATACCGTTCTTACCATCTCGTGTTGTGTTATCCAGTACAAACCATTAATGGAGAAAAGAAAGTTCTAGTTGAGATGCAGATCCGAACCCTTTCTATGAATTTTTGGGCTACAATCGAACATTCTCTAAATTATAAATATAGTGGGGAAATACCTGAAGATATCAAAATGAGGCTACAACGAGCAGCCGAAGCAGCATTTAGACTGGATGAAGAGATGTCGCTTATACGTGATGAAGTTAGAGATGCACAAGAAATCATTACGACTAAACAAGAGCTTGGTGGATAGCTATAAAGTGAGGAGGCAGGGGAAATGAAATTTACCGTAACTTCAAGAGGTGATGACATTTCAAATAGCTTGAAAAATCGAATTAACCAATACTTATCCGATTTTGGTCTAAAAGAGGATGCTTCTGAACCGGAACTTGTCATCACTGTTGGTGGTGACGGCACACTTTTACAGGCTTTTCATGACTATTCTGAGCGACTAGATGAAACTGCATTTGTAGGAATACATACGGGACATCTTGGTTTTTATGCGGATTGGATTCCTGAGGAAGTAGAAAAATTGGTTACTCACATTGCGAAGACACCGTATCATATTGTCGAATATCCTTTACTAGAAGTGATAATAAAAGCGAAAGACAAAGTAGAAAGACATCTCGCTTTGAACGAATGCACAATCAAAAGCATAGGTGGTTCTTTAGTAAGTAACGTTGATATTAAAGGAGACACATTCGAAATTTTTCGAGGGGATGGCCTTTGTATATCGACGCCTTCTGGAAGTACAGCATACAACAAGGCATTAGGTGGGGCGATCCTACACCCATCACTTCCAACCATTCAGATTTCAGAAATGGCTTCAATAAACAACCGAGTCTATCGAACAATCGGGTCACCACTTGTCTTACCACAACATCATACATGTTTATTAAAGCCACTTAATGATGTCGATATTCAAGTGACCGTTGATCACTATACGTTGGAGCATCGACGTATAACTTCCCTTCAATGTAGAGTGGCTGATGAAAAAATCCGATTTGCTCGTTTTAGACCATTTCCTTTTTGGAAACGAGTTAAGGAATCGTTCATCCGTGAATAAGTATGTAGCGAAACTTTCCTGGCAAGTTGGCTTGAGTGACGATGGGAAATTACTTAGAGAATTTTTACGTCAAACTTGCCAGATTTCTAAGCGTGGATTAGCTGACATAAAATTTAATGGGGGATTAATTCTTGTTAACGAAAAGGAAGTAACTGTTCGCTCAGTCATTTCAAAAGGTGATCTGGTCAGTCTTTATTTACCTACTGAGAAAGTCAGTGACACTTTACTCGCTGAACATATCAAGTTGGATATTTTGTACGAAGATGATCACTTCCTAGTAATTAATAAAAAGGCCGGAATGCCTACAATTCCTTCACGACTGTACACAGAAGGAACACTGGCCAATGCCGTAATAGGTTACTTCAATGAACAACAAATCTTAAGTACTTTTCATGCAGTGAATCGACTGGATAAGGACACATCTGGACTATTAGTCATTGCAAAACACCGCTTTGCCCATGATCAGTTATCAAAATGTCAGCAGGATGATAAGCTACATCGATACTACAAAGCAATTGTCCATGGTAAGCTAGTAAACAAAGAAGGAATCATTAATGCACCAATCGGACGGAATCCTGAAAGTATTATCACTAGAAAGATAAGAGAAGATGGAAAAAGGGCCATTACCTATTATGAGACAGAAGATGTTTTTGACGAATATAGCTTAGTTGCCATTAAGCTAGAGACTGGCAGAACACATCAGATTCGAGTGCATTTCTCATCAATTGATCATCCTCTTTTGGGGGATGATTTATACGGTGGAAGTAAGCTCATAATGAAACGTCAAGCTCTTCATTGTTACAAGGTAGAATTCACTCATCCTTTTCATCAACGCCAAGTGATTGTCGAAGCAGATTTGCCGGAGGATATGCTTCTCGTATTAGAGCAAGCAAGAGTAGAAGAATGAATACGGGTCTCAATAGGATCAACTCCTTATTGAGACCCGTTATTTATTGTCGCTTCTTTGTTTCAATGGTATATTCGTTAAGTAAAAGTTAATCAAAGGATTTGAATTTTTCTTGAACAAATGGTTGAAGGGAGTCAACATGAATAGTCGTTATCTCTGGGTAACGAAATGCACTTAGTGCACCACCGAAAATGCACCCAGTGTCTATATTTACACTTCGATTAATAAATCGAGGCTTACGGACGGGGGTGTGACCATATACAATCCATTCTTTCCCTTCATGTTTTTGAGCCCAGTCCCTTCTTATGGGGGTTCCATCTGGATTATTTTCCCCAGTAATGTCTCCATAAAGAACAAAGGTCTTCACCCGTTTGTTAACAGTACCGATATCTTCAGATCGAATGCCAGCATGTGCAATCACTAGTTGACGGTTATCGAGAACTTGGTATAAGGGAGATTTATCGACAAGAGTCAGGAATTGTTCTCTAATTCGATTGTATTCTTTTTTTGAAAGCTCCTTTAGTTCAGCGACGGTAGTTTCAAGGCCATGGGTGATTTGAACTTTTCTTCCTTGGAAATACCTGTATAATTTATCGCAATGGTTACCTGGAACATAGTAAGCCTGTCCAGCCTCGACTAATTGCGAAACGAGTTGGATAACAGCAACTGAGTTTGGCCCTCGATCTGTAAGATCACCAACAAATGCTAGCTTTCGATCTTGTTCATCTCTATGGACAAAATGGTTGTTCTTTTGGTATCCTAGTTTTTCTAAAAGTAGGAGAAGCTCTTCGTAACAACCGTGGATATCACCGATAATATCTATTTTCATATTATTCCTCCTAAAATTGAAGCTTTCAGTTGAGATAAGATAGTAATGAAACTTGATTTATCGAGGCTTTATGATACATAAAAAATAAGGAGGGACGTCCTCATTGCTATCACCAATTACAAATCCAGTTCTTATATTCGCTATTGCGATGGTTATTTTTCTCATTGCACCACTTATTATGAGAAGATTACGGATTCCGGGAATTATAGGACTCATTTTTGCAGGCGTTATCGTAGGACCAAATGGATTAGGGATTCTTGATCGCGATCCAACCATTGTGTTATTAGGTACGGTTGGATTACTGTATATTATTTTCATTGCTGGATTAGAAATTGATTTAGATGGTTTTAAGAAATATCGCGGTCGAAGCTTAACATTTGGCTTGCTATCGTTCAATCTTCCTTTTCTACTAGGAATAGGAGCCACATATTTTTATGGTTACCCTTTAGCTGCTGCGATATTACTGGGGTCGTTACTTGGTTCTCATACATTACTAGCATACCCGATTGCAAGTCGATTAGGAATTTCAAAAAATAAGGCTGTAACAACGTCCGTTGGGGGAAGTATCATGACTGATACTTTGGCGCTCCTAGTATTAGCAGTTGTAGCTGGTTCCACTCAAGGAGCCATATCTGTTGATTTTTGGTTCACCCTCATCCTTTCAATGGCGATCTATGTTGCAGCGATTTTTCTCATTGTACCGATTGTAACTAAATTTTTCTTTCGCACACTAAGCAGCGAAGGGGCTCTTGAATATGTATTCGTGATGGCTGTTCTATTCGTTTCTGCTTACTTTGCTACAGTAGCTGGTTTAGAACCAATTATTGGTGCCTTTTTAGCTGGCTTAGCATTGAATCGTTTTATTTTTGAACAAAGTCCTTTAATGAATCGAATTAAATTTATAGGGAATGCCTTATTTATTCCTTTCTTCCTACTTTCAGTGGGGATGTTAATGGATTTAAGAGTATTGATCTCGGAACCATCAGCCTGGATTACAGCATCTCTTGTCATTATTCTTGTTATTATCGGTAAGTATGTTGCTGCTTGGATCACAGGTAAGATATATAAATATACAAAAGAAGAAGTGAACCTTATTTTCGGGTTGACACTTCCTCAAGCTGCAGCAACCCTTGCAGCAACACTAGTAGGCTTTGATCTTGGACTATTTGATCAAGCAACTGTAAATGCTGTTATTGTTATGATTTTAGTCACATGTATGATTGGTCCATACCTTGTTGAGAAGAATGCTAGATCGATTGTTCTTCAAGAAGAGCAAATGCCGTATGAGCCATCTAGTGCACCACTTAGAGTCATGGTGCCTATTGCCAATCCAGATACAATGGAATCATTAATGGATTTAGCCTTTATTATTAGAGGGCAGTCAAGTGAGTCACTATATACCTTATCTGTAGCCCAGGGAGCGGTTGAAGATTCTTCGTCGAAAATTGTTGAAGCTGAAAAATTACTTGGTCATGCAGTGACGTATGCTGCTGGAGCAGAGGTTCCAATTCATATGTTAACGCGTGTTGATCCTAATATTACTACAGGAATGATTCGAGCAATGGAAGAAACAAGAATCACAACTGCTGTCATAGGCTGGAACGGGAAGCTTTCGACACCGCAAAAGATATTTGGTGGGATATTGGATCAATTACTTGAGCGAACATCGCAAATGGTTCTAGTATCAAAGTTAGGTCATCCTTTAAACACAACAAAACGAATTGTAATTATTATTCCTGCTGGATTTGATCATAAATTGGGTTTCTATGAACCAATTAGAGTAGCTAAAAAAATGGCCAATCAGCTTGGGGCAACTATTTCTGTCTATGTCATTAAAGATGAGACATTGGTCTATAAAAAAGGATTCCAAAAAGTGAAACCAGATGCTCAGGTGACTTTAACTAAACTAGAAAATTGGAATGAATGGCATCAGAAACATATGCCGCTTTTGAAAGTGGATGATGTTGTTCTTGTCTTTAGTGCGAGAAGAGGAACAGTTGCTTGGCACCCGCAACTAGAGAGACTTCCGAGGGTCTTAGCCAATGCCAATCCTAAGAGCTTTATCATGATGTATCCACAAGAAGAGCAAAAGGTTGATTTACGAGGAACAAGAGGGATGGAAGTACCAAAAACATTTCTATCAAATAAATCCTATGATTAAACTTAGTAAGATGTCCATATCTTCTCGGCGAAAGCTTAGAAATATGGGCATTTTTCTATCCTAGGGGCGAAGGTTCTTTAGTATTGTTTTTTGTGATTTGTGGGATGATAAGTGCAAACTCATTGGAAGGAAGGGGTCATCATGGATATTTTTGTTACTTGTCCTAAGTGCACAAACCAACATCAGATAACTGCTGTACTTACTGCTCAATCAAATCAAAATGTGATCTACACATGTCCTACATGTCAGTATGAGCAAAAGAATATCGAAACAAAGAAGGGTTGAAGAAAAAAAAGTTGAACATTAGAGAGAGAGATTTGTGCTATAATAATTAGTACTTGGTATTAAGAACAACTAACAATGGAGGGGAAGAAATGATTCAATTATCTCTAGAAAATCGTACATATGTCGTCATGGGAGTAGCAAATAAACGCAGTATTGCATGGGGGATAGCTCAGTCACTAGCAAATGCAGGTGCAAAGCTAATTTTTACATACGCAGGGGAACGATTAGAAAAAAATGTTCGCAGCTTAATGGAAACCCTTGATCGAGACGACCATATTATTTTACCTTGTGATGTGACAGATGATGCAGAAATCGAGAAGACGTTTGCTCAAATTAAGGAAGAAGTTGGTACGATTCACGGAATCGCTCATTGTATTGCCTTTGCTAATAAGGAAGAGCTTGAAGGTGAGTATTTGAATACAACTCGTGAAGGATTCCTATTAGCACAAAATATTAGTGCTTATTCATTAACTGCGGTTACAAAGGCTGCACGACCACTTATGGCTGAAGGTGGTAGTATTGTTACACTAACATATTTGGGTGGAGAAAGAGTCGTTCGTAATTATAATGTTATGGGAGTTGCCAAGGCGTCTCTAGATGCTAGTGTGAAATATTTAGCAAATGATTTAGGGAAAGAAAACATCCGTGTTAATGCGATCTCAGCTGGTCCAATTCGAACATTGGCAGCAAAAGGAATCGGTGGCTTTAATGATGTTCTTAAGGAGATTGAAGAACGTGCCCCTCTTCGTCGAACAACAACCCAAGAGGAAGTCGGAGATACGGCTCTCTTTTTGATGAGTGACCTATCTAGAGGAATTACGGGTGAAATGATTCACGTAGATAGCGGTTATAATATTTTATCATTATAAGTAAAAGGTGTCCTAAGATTAACAGTAATCTTAGGACACCTTTTTGAATTATGTTACCAGATGTGGCGGAGCGGATAGGCCAGCCATGGTCGAATATGGACAGGGCGGGATTGATAGTGAGTATGTTGTTGTACTGGCTCTCTTTTGTAAAAGAGTGTGACAACATGGCCCTCCGGAATTACTGTTTGATTATTGTTACTGAGGAAGTGTGAGGATTCAATAATTTCTTGCTTTTCTTTTAAATAAATTTTCATTGTTTTCACAGAATCTCCGTTACTCTCATCGGAGTGAATTTCTTTTTCATATTGTTTTACCGCATCTTGAAATAATTCGAATGCTTCTTTTAAATGCTGTTTCGTTTCATTTTCCATTTTGACACCCCTAACTAGAAATGATTTGTAAAGTATATGAGGCTTATCCATATTTAGTCATGTTAATTATTTCAAAGATGACTCATACTATTAGTCCTCGTCTCGTATAGTGATTATATAAATCATTTAAAGGGAAGGAGAGCTTGCGACATGACAAAACGTGCATTCCCATTATTGTATATCTACCAGCCAAAGGAAATCGAGGTTGAGGCAGAAAACCAGTTATTTGTTTATCATAAGTGGAAAAATGAAGAGGAATCTGTTGAGGAACAGGTGGAGGAATTACTGGGATCCAATGAACAGGAATATGAAGTGAATTTAGCCAAGATCCAAGAAGGAATATTGATGGAAGACCAACTCCAGTTGCTGCAACAGAATCAAGGGAATAAGCTTGATTTGAAAGTAGCTGATGCGGTTTATACAGGAACGGTAAGTGTCGAAGGAAACTTAGTATTTTGCCAAACAGAAGCTAACCCTGAACAACGATTGGAATTTAATCTTGATCAAGTAGAATCGGTGAAAATGTCGGAGAATTAACATGTATTTGTTTAAGAGGCTGGGACAAAAGTGATTTAACTAATAGAAAATTCGAACAATGGTAGTTAGCGGACATAAACTGCTCCTGAAATATACTTCGCTTTCCGCGGGAAGCCGGTGAGACTCCTCGTGCTTCTGCACTGCGGGGCCTCACCTTTGGCTTTATCATGAGGCCACTAAAAAAGGTGTGATTTCCACCTTTTTTAGTGGCCTTTAAGCAATGAGCGAAACCGTTGCATTGTCTTAAGCCTTGCTATGAGTGGGTTTCTCATAGCAGACGTGCAACGAGTGGAGCCATTGCTTCTTCCTCGAATCTGCTCAAAGGGACTTTTTCAGTGGTCTCTTTATCATCCCGCGGGAGTCTACGTATATTTCATCCGCTACATGATTGCTTGCTCGGTTTTTAAGTTAGACACTTTAGTTATGTCCCAGCCTCTTTAAGAATATGAGAATAGTAATAGTGCGTGTATATTTAAGGTCTTTCACCCCATTCATGAAAGAACTGCTGAAGGAATTCTTCAAGAAAGTGATGCCTTTTTTCAGCACGTTTTTTTCCTTCTTTTGTGTTCATTAAATCCTTTAGTCTAAGTAGTTTTTCATAAAAATGACCAACCGCACTAGAAGGGATTTTACGATATTCATCGACCGTCATCGTATCACGGTGGGCGAATTCTGGGTTATACATTTGGTGACCTTTGTTTCCAGCATACATAAATGTTCGGGCAACTCCGATGGCACCTAAGGCATCAAGTCTATCTGCATCTTGAACAATTTGAGCTTCCAATGATTCAACTGGCTTTTGACCTCCACCTTTAAATGAGATCGTCTTAATAATAGTGAGGATATGCTGACGATCGGACTCATCTATATCCATCTTTTGTAGCCAGTTTGTCACCTGCTGAATCCCTTCAATTTCATCTGCAACGACCTTATCGTCGATTAAATCATGAAGTAGAGAGGCTAATGTAACAATTAGCATGCTCCCCCCCTCGATTGCTGCAATTTCTTGGGCTTGTCTTGTCACACGTCTAATATGTTCCCAATCATGGCCAGAAGATTCATGCTTAAGTTGCACCATCACCCATGCTTCTGTATCTGAAATGATTTTATTATTCATGGCATTTATCCTCTCACAGTTGATTTAGTCGATGCTGCTAACCGATTTAACTCTCGAGCGAAACGTGAGCGAATAGCCTTTTTGCCTTTTCGTCTAGAAGGGATAGAGATCGCTAATGTGTCAATCGCCCTTGTCATTGCGACATACATCAATCTCCGTTCTTCCTCAAGAGGTTTGTCATTGCCCTCACGCCATGCATCAAGTGCATAATCATGAGGAAGGCCACCTTCAACTGCACCAACAATATAAACATGGTTATACTCAAGACCTTTGGAGCGATGAATAGTTAAAAGCTGAATCGCTTCGTCAGTTGTTTTTTGAGTTCGGTGTTCATCATATTTTGCGATCATATGATTAATATAATCTAAAAAACCAACAATCGTTTCATGAAGGTTAGCAACGACCTTTAAGTCCCGAACATCATCTGAACCACGTTCCATCTTGTTTCCTTCGTTGCCTTGCTTCTTTACATAATCAGCAAAGCCCATTTCCTGTTCAATAAAGTTAATTGCGTCTAGAGGAGATTGTTTTATTAACTCTTTGAACTTTCCAGGTAAGGACTGAAGTTTTTTTAGCTGAAAAGGCTGCAGTCCCTGAATAAGAGGAAGGGCTTCAACAAGTGTACAATCATTAATAATGCTAAGAGCTTTCACCTCTTGGACAACCTGTTGCTTTAAGAAAAGTGCCCCAATTAATTCTTTAATTGCTTCAGTATCATCAGGATTGATTGATAACTTCATATAGGACAACACTTTGCGGACTGCTTTGCGACGATAAAAGGATTCACCATCAATTTCGAGTTGAAATGGTAGAGTTGATTCAATTAATCGCTCAACTAAAGCACGGGCAGATGTGTTTGTTCTAAACAGAATAGCGAAATCTGAAGGCTTGCTTCCTTTTTCAATTTTTTGTTTCATATCTGTAACAATCATCGTTGCTTCTTCTTCTTCATCGTATGGAAAAAAAAGAAAAGGAACGTTGGTGGTCGATCGCTGTGCAACCAATTCTTTTTGGAATCTTGTTCGATTTGTCGCAATGACGTTATTGGCAACCGAGACAATTTCATGATTTGAACGGTAATTCTGGTCCAAAATAACTGTCTTTGCATTCGGATAGGCACGATTGAAATTCAGGATATACGTTGGATCACTTCCACGGAACGCGTAGATTGACTGGTCATCATCTCCAACAACGCAAATATTCTTAGATTTGGTCAGCATCGTTAACAGCTCATATTGAACTTTGTTTGTATCTTGAAATTCGTCTACAGAAACATAGGAGAACCGTTTTTGGTATCGTTGTAGTATCTGAGGTTGTTCAAGAAAGAGGTCATATACACCTAAAAGCATGTCATCAAAGTCAAACATTCCTTTTGATTTTCTCATCTCTTCATAGCGTTTGTATAAGTATGATACCTTTTCTTCCCATGGACTAGTTGCTTCGACCTGTTCTGGTGAAAGAAGATGATTTTTCCACCAGCTTATTTGTGTCAAGGCTTGATCAAAAGCAAACTCTTTTTCATCAAGGGTTATTTCTCGGCCGGCTTCTTTAATCATGGCTTGTCTTTGCCAGTCCATCTTTAAGAGGGATGAAGGTGCCCAGGTTTGTGGATCATGATGGAGTAAAATTTTATAGAATATACTATGGAAGGTCCCGATCATCAATTGCCGGAGAATGGAAGCATCAATTCCAGGGTATATTGCCATACGTTCTTTCATTTCTTTTGCAGCCTTTGCAGTAAACGTAACGAGAATGAACTCTTTAGGTGCATAGTGAAGCTCAGTGAGCATATATGCAGTTCTCGTTGTAAGTACTCTTGTTTTTCCGCTACCCGCACCAGCTAATATGAGTAGAGGCCCTTCAGTAGTCGTAACGGCGGACCACTGTGCATCATCAAGCAAGATTCCACTGTCTGCTAATGTTTGACGATAGCCTGTCCATGAATGGGTTGAGGAGTGAGTCTTGTTAAAGGTTGGTAATGCACGTGCATTTTCTGGCTCTTTCCAATGGCCTTCATGTTCAGACTGACTATCAGTAATTGTTTTCTTTACAGGTAGGTTAAACCCATTTATGTTGTTTATTTCAATTTCTGCTTCATTTAGTTTGTTCGATAATTTCGTTTCCATTACCTTAGCAGTGTGTATACATTCTTCTGTCGCTCTCGTATGAATAAATGTTGGTGGCTCGCAAATGCTTATTTGAAACCGCATTGGGCTTTGGCAATGTATACATGTGACTTGTTGACGAATACTAGCATTATACAATTGTTGCCACTTTTCTCTTTCGAAGGTGGATAAACTAATTACGTTTTCTTGATAGTATGCTACTTGCATGAAATCAGTTCTCCTCTCGTTCAGCCATCACATCTATCGTAGCAAATTTAGACGTAAGTGTGGATTCTTTTTTTTGAAAGTTTAAAGGTAAATAAAATTAATTGACATAAAAGGAGGGAAAATGGATGCTATCATTTTTTCTTTTAGGTTGTCTCGTTACAGGAATTGCAATGACTCTTTTCTTGATGGGGTTCTTCATTGAAGGACAGTTTCTGTTTGGACCGTTCATCGCATTTATCATTGGGTTGAATTATATAGTAATTGCCTACGGACAGATAAGGAAGAGCAGAGTACCGGATGAACAAAGCGGGAATTAACTGATCACTAATGTTATTTTCCAACTTCTTGTAACAAGGGGAGCGTTATGAAAAAGAGAGTCGGACAATGTGAGTTATGTGAACGACAGGATGTAGAGCTTACGATTCATCATTTAACCCCAAAGGAGGAAGGTGGAACGTTCCTCCCGACAGTCCAACTATGTATTCCTTGCCACAAACAAATTCATGCTCTTTACACGAATAAGGAAATTTGTGAGCGATTAACCTCTATTGAGAGACTGAGGGATGATGAAGAATTAAAACGTTTTATTAAATGGATAAGAAAACAACCTTCAACAAGTTTAATCAGAATAAAGAAGTCTAATGAAAGAAAGCGAAAATCAAAACGATGATTTTCGCTTTTCATATGAGTAAGAAGAATTAGTTCGTGGATCTTTAAGTGATGACGTACAGAATGGACATTTCGTCGCTTTAAAAGCAATAGTATTACAACAATGCGGACATTTCTTTGTCTTCATTTCGAGTAATGGGTCTTCATCTGGTCTTCGTATGCGATTAATTTGGCGGACAACTAAAAATAAAACGAAAGCAACGATTATAAAATGAACAGCGTGGTTTAAGAATATTCCGTAATTTAACATAGGGACTCCAGCCTCTTCAGCTTCAGCAAAAGTATTAAAACGCCTATCAGAGAGGTTTAAATACAAATTAGAAAAATCAACTTGTCCAAATAGCAGACTAAATGGCGGCATAATTACGTCATCAACAAGTGATTCAATGATTTTGGCAAATGTCGTTCCGATAATCACTCCGATACTCAAGTCAACGACATTTCCTCGCACAGCAAATTCCCTAAACTCTCTTAAGATTCTCATAAGAACACCTCTATAAAAAAGAATTCACTGTAACCATATGCTTGTCATAATGAATTATGAACAAATGAAAAAGCCAAGAGGATGATCCTCTTGGCTTTTCATGACTGGGCTAGCTGGATTCGAACCAACGCATAACAGAGTCAAAGTCTGTTGCCTTACCACTTGGCGATAGCCCATCGATTAATACTTTCCTGCCCGACAATAAATAGTATAGACGTTTTGAAAAAACAATATACACAAAAAAGGAAATCAATTTATATTGTAGAATGTATTTTATATATATAAGGAAAGAGGTGAAGTTGTTGCAAGATATTGAACGGTTTAGTTTATCTTTAATTGATGAAGCGATAAGTAGTAAAGCCACAGATATTCACTTCCTGTCTGAAAGTAAGCAATGTCTTATTTTTTATCGCCTCCATGGTCGATTTGAAAAATGGAAAGAACTGAAACTGAGTATTGGCGAAAGACTGATTAGCCATTTAAAGTATCGTTCAGGCATGGATATTGGTGAAAAGCGTAAGCCACAAAGCTCCGCAATGCAGCATCGTAAACAATCCTCAATCTATTCTCTTCGACTCTCAACATTACCTAATAGAGATAAGGAAAGCCTAGTAATTCGAATTCTCCCACACACAACCCCCTATTCAATCACTTCTCTATCTATTCTTCCCAAAATGAAATCGGTCCTGGACGATGTTTGTTCTTTCACAAGTGGCTTATGTCTTTTTTCGGGTCCTACCGGTTCAGGAAAATCGACAACAATGTATGCACTAATCGAACAAATCACCCAGCTGGAATGTAAGTCTATTATTACAATTGAAGATCCTGTAGAACGTCCCCTAACTAATGTTGTTCAGGCAGAGATCAATCTCAAAGCTGGACTGACGTATGAGACGGTTCTTAGAGCAAGCCTTAGGCACGATCCAGATGTAATACTAATTGGAGAGATCCGAGATGAGATAACAGCGTCCCTTGCCATTCGAGCTTCACTTACAGGGCATTTAGTTCTGGCAACTGTTCATGCAAATACTTGTTACTCGGCAATAATGAGAATGATGAACCTGGGTGTAGATCCGAAAGATTTAGCTGAGTGTTGTAGATTGGTCTCAACTCAGCAGTTAGTAACAACCTATTGTTGGTTCTGTGATGGAGAATGTAGTATTACCTGCAAAAAGTACCGTGATAAGGCAAGAGGGGCCTTATTTAGTGTGTTAAGGGGCAAACAACTAACTAATGCAATAGAGAAGCAGGAAGGGGATAAAAGTGAATTGATAAAACAAGCAAAAAAGGCTTGGGCCCTCGGCTTTCTTAGTGAAAAAGAGCTATGGAGGTTTCTAAATGGTTAGATTTCATTTGAGAAGTGATACTATGAAAAGGATCCCGAATGTTTTGAAAAGAATAGGACGATTGTTGGAACAGGGTTACCCTTTAGACATTTCCCTCATCTTCATTAAACAGTATGTCCCTAAACAAATAGAGCACAGCTTGGATGTTGTTTTGGCACATCTCAAGGAAGGTTATACGATTCACGAGAGTTTCTCTCTTATAAAAGTACCAAAAAGCACGCTTCTTTTTCTGTATTTTTATGAAAAACAAGGCGATATTTCTCAAGGTTTCATTCAAGCGGGAACCTATTTAGAGCAACAAATGAAATTTAAACATCAGTTTCTAAAATTAATTAGTTACCCACTAATTTTAATAAGCTTTTGTTTGTTTCTACTTGGGTTCATGTATCAGTTTGTCCTTCCGAATTTCAAATCTTATTTCCTAACCACTCAATCCTCTTCGATATACTCAGAGCTTTTGCTACAAGGGGTATACTATCTCCCTTATACTCTCCCACTCATTTTCATTTCCTTACTTGTGGTCTTTGGTTTTTACTATATTAAATTAAAAGCAAAATCGGCTTACGATTTAGCTTTACACTTTATATCCGTTCCTATCTTAGGTATGTTCCTTCAGACGCTTATTACTTATTTCTTCTCATTACAGTTAGGTAGACTTTTGTGTGCGGGGATGTCTATTAAGCAATCCTTACAGCAGTTTGAGCAGCAGAATTATTATTCATTATTTCAATTAGAAGGGATAAACTTAATGAATGGTCTTCGCGAAGGATATACGTTACCTGATTTAATAAGAGTGTCACCTTTATATTTGAAGGAACTAGGATTTGTCTTAGAAAATGGATCGAAAACAGGGTATTTAGCTACAGATTTAATTCAGTACAGTGAGATTCTTTATTTGGAATTAGAATACTTAATTCAAAAGTACTTGAAAAGAATCCAACCAGTTGCATTTTTAGTTGTAGGTGGATTTGTTTTTTTATTATTTTTATTAACGCTCATGCCTATTTATGAAATGATGAATAATGTTTAGGAAGTAGGAAAGCTTACTAGTCTTTCTCTTCATTTGGAGGGGGGAGAGAGGCTAGCTTATGTTTTTTCGGAAAAACTCTTGCATTTATATTTTGTTTTGTGTTATATTAAAAAACGTCGCTGAACGAGTTGTTTTCGACAAAGAAAAAAGCTGTTGACATCGACATTGAGATTTGTTATGATATTAAAGTCGCTGTTGAACAGGCGGCGAACGAGTTCTTTGAAAACTGAACAAAAGCCAAGCGAAATAGAGATTTTACTGTTGATTTCAACAGTAATGATATCTCGTCAATTTAGACTTTTTTAAAAAGTCAGCAACAAGTATTGAGCTATTTAAACTCAAACCAATTTTATGGAGAGTTTGATCCTGGCTCAGGACGAACGCTGGCGGCGTGCCTAATACATGCAAGTCGAGCGGACTAATGGGAGCTTGCTCCCAGAGGTTAGCGGCGAACGGGTGAGTAACACGTGGGCAACCTGCCCTGTAGACTGGGATAACATCGAGAAATCGGTGCTAATACCGGATAATAATAGGAACTGCATAGTTCTCATTTAAAAGATGGCTCCGGCTATCACTACAGGATGGGCCCGCGACGCATTAGCTAGTTGGTAAGGTAACGGCTTACCAAGGCGACGATGCGTAGCCGACCTGAGAGGGTGATCGGCCACACTGGGAC
>NZ_JAGKSQ010000019.1 GCF_017939705.1 Halalkalibacter suaedae | reverse complement strand
GAGATAGCGGTTGTTATTGGTGCGATAGCCGCGGCGATTGGTCCTGTTTTATTAGTAATAGGTACATTAATTAGTTTTATAGGATCAGCTATCACCGTTTTTACTGCTGTGAGTGGAGCAATCGCAACTGCAGGTGGAGCTATGGCTATCATAACAGGTCCTATTGGGATTGCTGTAGCTGCTATAGTCGGTTTAATCGCTATAGGTATAGCCCTTTATAAAAATTGGGATGAAATCAAAGAAAATGCCGTTGTTACCTTTTCTGATTTGGGAGAGTTCATTAGGAATTTCGTGAATCTAACCGTTGGATTTTTTACTAATTTAAAAGACCAGGCAATGGACAAAATCAAAACCTTAACAAATTACATGACCCAAACCATTGAAAACATGAAAAATGTGATCATGGGAATTGTCGGTGTGTTAGTTGGGCTCTTTACTGGAGATTTAGAAAAAATGAAAGAAGGATCTCTCAAAATTGTAGGATCCCTCAAAGCTCAGTTCACTAATTTTGTCGAGCTATTGAAGAGTGGAACACTTGGAAAAGTCGGTCAAATGGTCGGAAGTGTTGTTGAACTTATGGGATCTATGCTTTCAAAAGCTGTCGGGAAAGTAAAGGGTTTATATGATGGTGCGGTAGGATGGTTTAATAATCTTTTGAACAAAGCGGGAGAGGTCGCATCGAATATAGTTTCTAAATTCACAAGGATAAACCTTAAACAAATTGGTATAAATATTATTCGAGGTTTAATTGATGGTATTTCAGAACAAGCAAATGCGTTATGGGCAAAAGCTAAAGAAATAGCTAACGGTATAAAAGGTACGTTAGAGTCTGCACTATTAATTAATTCCCCATCTAAAGTAACAATGGCTATTGGGGATTCTGTTGGTAAAGGATTAGAAATGGGTATGGACTATACCATGAACGGTCTTAAAAAGAAAGCCTCTGAAATGGCACAAGCCGTTACACCTAAGGTAGAACAAACGTCTTTTTCTACTGAGGGATACTCACGTAACTTGCAGACTCAGGCACTTGGCGAAAGAGATAGACGACCGGCGATCATTAATGTTCAAGTCGGAAGCGAGAGTTTGGCACGTGTTCTTGTCGATGATATTAATCAGTTACAGGCGGAACAAACAGTAATGAATTATATGAATAGATGATGAAACTGAAGTTAATATAAAAAAGTATAACTCGATGAATTGAAACAATAACACCTAAAAGAGACTACCGTGTTTTTACGAGTAGTCTCTTTAAAATGCAAATTAATCGAGTTACCCTATATCAGTATTTTGAAAACCGTTATCGCGGTTACGACATATAAGGTTAGTTATATGTCGTGTTCATATCCCAAATATTGTAATTTGTTTTAGGGCGTTTTCCGTACTTGAATGAAATTCGTAAAAATTCAAAGTTGAAATAATAGGAGTGAATTATTCAGAATGCCCATTTACACACCCTAATAAATTTTGGTGTTTCAATGAGTGGATTAACGTTCAGTAAACTGAATATCGCAAGCGGAATAATTTTCATTTTTTAACATTTTCGGAAGAGATTTAAGAGAAGAAACTATCTTTTTTACATCTCAGGAATAGTAGTTATTTTCTTTGGAAAAACGGTCAAATCAGAAATGCAAAACAGGGTTAAAGTTGGGGTTGTAAACATAGGTGAAACACCTATTCTAAAGCACCTTAAGGTTGTTACGCCCATGTAACAGGCCAAGCGTAACAACTCACCTGTAACGCTTGGCCTGTTACGTTTGGGGTTAATTTCTAGAAAAACTCCCTTTCCAAAAAAAAATCTGCGTACCGCATAAAAATTTTTCGGAAATTACTTTAAGCGGATTCCTGTCCTCTTTCCTTCTCTCTAGACATCCCAAAAATCATCATAATCCACCTCGTAACCCTCTTTTCGAAGGGTCCTAATTATCAATGATCCATTCTTCATGCTGGGTCTGTTGTCATCTGCCTTTGTCAGCCTCGAAATAGTATTCCTGTTTACTCCGCTTTCTTTGGCGATCTCCTCTTGAAGAATACTGTGTCTATCTAAAAACTTTCCAAACCTAGAACGTTGCTTCCCTAATCCGAACATATCAACCCGCTCCTTTTTGATTGTTTAATAGGATCATTATGGTCACTAGGAAAGTCCTTTATTCACTTAATTGTGATTTTATATAAAAAGTGTGAATAGTGGACAAGCGGTGATGAGTATCCTTTATCAAAGGCACAGGAGGACGTCAGAGCAACGAAATAAGTCTGATGATACCTAAACGTATAAGGAGTGTCTAAGAACGCCACAGAGACGCCAGGGAGGTTTATATGTATCGACCAACTGTTAGATACGAGGAGGTTTACAAGGAATACGTTGATAATTTGTTTAATGCGACTCATCTAGATCGTAACCAGATCATTCGTGCAGCACTTTTTATCGCTGGCCATACTGAACAGTTTTCCAAAATAATAGAGCCTTTTATAAAAAGAGGGATGACATTACCGCAGCCACTTTGGAACGAAACAGATGAGGATTTATGGTTAAACCAAAAGACGAACATAGGACTTGATAAATTGAAGGAGCGGGTGCAACCAGAAACACAGGTGACTAGGGCAAGACCAAGGCGAGTCCAGGAACAACCGACAGCTGCACCTAAGATGTTTCATTCGAGTAATCAAGAGGTCTCGATCAGTGTGAGTGGACGTCAATATCCCCTACGAGGATAACGCTTGTTCCAATATGACCAAGAGGACGAGGGGACCAAATTTACTTCGGCCAATGTAACAAAATTAAGGAAGGAGAGAGACGGAATGAAGAGACTAAATCCAATGCTTAATGAACAAAGACGTCCAAGAAAACCTTCTATTAATCGCAAAACTCGTTCAGATAAGAAGGTTGATATTCGGGTACCGATCACAGATCAGGATCGAGAGTTTATTTTATGGAATGCTCGTTCTAGAAGAATGTCCATGACGGCATTTTGTACGGAAATTATTCAAATCCAGATTCAAAGAAATCAAGAATTCCATCCCCGCCCTTACGAACACACTGATTTTATTGTTCATGTGAAAGCTGATGAAGAGTTATATCGGCATATCGTCAATTACTCCATAAAGTGGAGCTGCAGCATAAGAGAAGCGACTCATCGGATTTTAACGGATTCTATCTTTTTTATAAAAGGGGGCGTACATGTTGAGGGCGTTCAGTGAGCGAAACCTAATTAGCCAGGAGTTAAGTAAATCGAACTTAATTACACGTGTGTTTGTTCCGCAGAATACAGAGCTACGTTTGATGCTACCACGTGATGTTTACTTTAGAGCCATGATCTTATGTGAAG
This sequence comes from Halalkalibacter suaedae, assembly GCF_017939705.1. Classification (GTDB taxonomy): domain Bacteria; phylum Bacillota; class Bacilli; order Bacillales; family Bacillaceae_D; genus Halalkalibacter; species Halalkalibacter suaedae. The sequence continues at coordinate 13,691 of NZ_JAGKSQ010000019.1, read as the reverse complement.
ATGTTCGAGAACTCACTGAAGAACGCTTTAAACTGTCTGACCTTATTAACCACCTTTGGTCTGATTTCATTGGGTTTGTAAGGGAAAAGCAGGACATTCGAGGTACTTATAAACTACTCTTGGAATATGACCGGGGAACGCCTAATGTAAGGATTAAGAAGTATAGCGAGATCACGTTTGAAGAAATTCCGCTCTATCCGATCAGGAAAACACCAGTTGACGATCAAACAGAGACGTACTTTCTCAAGATAAACAGACGTCTTGCATTACGTGGAGAGGTGTTACTCGCTGATATAGAAAAAATCTATCCTAATCATCCGTTTTATCTTGAACGAGTGCTAGAGATTCTCTTGATTGATTTCATTGAAAAACATAGCAAAGGGGAAGCTCAGGAGATCGTGTGTGGAATTATAGAGATGGGTGGCTGACTAAAAAAAGGAGACTCGCCAAAGTTGGCGGGTCTTATTTATTGCCAAATATTCGTGCGAAAAATCCTTTCTTGTTTTCTTCCTCTTTGGCAGCGGCTATTAACTGTTTTGTCTCTTGGACTTCTCTTAACGATTGTATAAGGGTATTATCTCGTTCGTTTAACCGTTCCTCTATATAAGTTTGCTGTCTATCTAGTCGTTCCAGTAGTTCTTTATTGAATTTTTCCTGTTGTTCCATACGTTCTTCTTGCTTTTTCATGTGTTCTAACAGCTGTTGTATCATTTCATCAGAACGCTCGTTAGAACGTTTATTTTCATCGTCTTGCGGTAGAACACTAGGCGTTCTCGATTCGGACGCTTTACTTGAATGCCTTGATATAATAACTTTTGATGCGTTCTCCATTGAAAAACGTTCATCTTGAACCAGGCGTTTGAAATATTTAAGAGAGACTAGATCACCTTCCACGAACAGTCTCTTGTTCCCTTCTGTTCTTGCAAAGTCATATCCGTTCTCTTCGAGTGACAAACACCATTTTCTAAGTGTGCTGGTCCCGATTTCTAAGTGCTCACTAATTTCCTTTGTACTATAAGCTTTCTCGTTATATTCTTCCATTCATTCCGCCCTCCAGTAGCGTTATGTAATGCGTTCTGTATTGAAAAGACAAGCGTTTTGTTGTCCTTTAAAAATAACACAATGAAATTTGGTTGTGTGCATAATGAGGAAAAAAGGTGGTGTGGGTATGGGAATAATGATTTGCATGAGCAAACCTCAACCAAGTAAAGAAGCTCTTGATCGGTTCATTGAAGTTTACAAGCGGATGGTTAAAGAGGTGGAAGAAAAAGAAGTAAATAAAAGTAACTAAAAATATTGACTATTATAGTTACTTTTATTATTATATGAGTAACTTAAATAAAAGAGGAGTTACGATATGAATCACTTTGAAGAGGCAAAATTAGAAGTTGAAAAGTTGGGTAAGGAGTATTTAGAACAAATAAGAGGAGAAGATATTTTCGCTCCTGATGCAACAAAAAAGGTCGATGACTTCGTTCAAGCTGCCTTCAAAGTAATTAACGCATATTTTAGAGGTGGTCTTATTAGTGATAATGAATATGGCCATGTCGCTAAAATGGTTGGTAAATTAGAAAACATGATCCACGGTGCTTACTTTACTCCTCCAGCTGATCGCCCCGTTGGCAGACCTTCTATTGGTGTCACTAAAAAGGTTTCTCTCACGTTGTCAGAGGAAATTTGGGGAGAGATAGAGGGACGTATGGAGGAAACAGGGGATAAGCAATCTGCTGTACTGCGTGACGTTCTTGAAAAAGAGTTAACACCTTATGAATTTGAGCCGAACGAGAAAGTTTGGGAGGAATTTAAGGTTTTTGTGTTTAATGCCAAGCCTCATTTATTCTTCCACTATTACAAAAACGACTTATATATTGCGACACCAATTAAAAGAGCAGAATCTACAGAAGATGGTGAAGGGGTTCAAATTACTTTTGCAAGTGGTAGCGTGGATGTATTTAGTAACTATAAATTAACAAAAGTATATCGTCCGCCTATGCTGATGACTCAATGCGAAGTCTGCTACCAGGTGTACAACAATTCCGGTGATACGATCGGCTACATCTATACGACTCCTGGTGAATGATTTATGCAGGATTTTATGCAACATAGATTCAATCTAGTGAGCTCAAAACCCTTGATTTATCAGTATGTATAAAAATATGTATAATATGGGTCCGTTTTCGACGAGTAAAAGCCTTTATATATAAGGCTTTTTTGTTTTGCATAATTACGGCATATGATTATTTTACGTAATAATGTTGAATAACTTATACATTAATAATTAAACAACGAATATAAACAGTTAATGCAAATAAAATGTACTATCTACACACTTAGGTTAACAGTTATTCTCCAGAGGTCTGGAGGTGATTGTGATTTGGAAGGCATTGCGGTAACCACCCTCGCATTTAGTATCTTTTTTGGAACAATAACTATTTTTTTGAACGGGTGTATGTTGTTAATTACAGTTATGAGATACAGAGATAAAAAAAAGAATCCTTCTAAAAAGGATCCAAACTAAGCGAAATTTTTACTGTTATCATAACGTGTGTAGCAGCTGGAGTGTTGGGAGCACTTCAGCTTTTTTTTCGTTAAGACCTTCGTTAGCGTGTTCGTTTGAGATTTGTATACACCTTTGTATCCTTTGAACGATAAGGGTTTGATTAATTACGCTAATAGCGGTATTACCGCTGTAATACAATGTATGACATTGACCTTATCGTATACCTCAACTTTTAAATTTTTATTGAAAAGTTTAATATAATGAAATTTTTGAACGTAAAAAGCCACCCTCCGAAGAGAAGTGGCTTTTCCTTTTGGGATCACGCTAAGGCGATCAGTTAGAATCTTTTAGGCCGCACTTGAGTTATAAACTCAAAGGGCAATATTATTATTATCCGTTTGTTTGAAACATATGAGTACTATTCTACACTAATACGTTATGTTTTTCAAGGTTGTCTTTTTATTTCTCTTCTGGTCTAAGTTTAGTGTACATCCGTCTAATTCTTTCATCGAGTAGATCCATCTGGTCATTAGTGAGTTTAAATATTTGGTGGTAAGCTTTTTTAGGTTTGACAATTCTAATCTTACTAATTGGACGCATCTGATCTGGAATTGCTACCGAGTTCTTTTTATTGAGTCCAGTTATTTGCCCTATGAATAGTCGGTCTCTGTGCAAGTTTTCTTCAGTCTCTCCTTCTTCCAGGGACGTTAAAGGAACAACGTTCACATTAGGGTTGTGCTTAGAACTATCCTTGATAACAACACCATAGTGCATACCGCCATACTCAGCTCCTACATTGAAGCCAAAGTTAGCAAATATAATCTCTGAACGCTTATACGCACGTAAATAGGAAGGGTCAAAATTCTCTTCCCATTCTAAATATTTATTTTGATTTTCTAACCATTCAATAAAGATATTTCCGCGTTTTTCAGTCATATTTTGAATGACTTTTTCCAACTTCATTAGTTGTTTGTTCATTTCAATTAATGCAGATTCATTTTCATGTATCTTTTTATCCGTTTCCGTTTTCATCTGTTTCTCCCCTCTCTCAACGATAAAAAGCACCGACCTAAATTTGTTTTAGGGGTACTTATTCGCTGTCTCCCTTTATATGTTCCATAATATCTCCTGGCTGACATTCTAAAGCTGTGCAAATCTTATCGATGACTTCCAGTGAAACATATTGGTTCTTGCTTAATTTAGCGATCGTGGACCATGAAACATCGATCTTTTTTTGTAGGTCTTGTTTTTGAATATCACGGTCAATCATTAGTTTCATTAAAGGTTTATAACTGATCAAATTCTCCACCCGCTTCTATTTCTGTAGTTTTTCTTTAATTATACCTATTAAACTATGGAAAAATAAAGAAATAATTGACAAGTTATATATTCTATCCTACAATTATCTACATAAAGATGTAGATTTTCTACAATAAATACGTTTATTTCTTTAATAAAATGTAGAAAAAGGGAGGGTTACTAGTGAATGACAAGCCAGTAACAGCCAGGAGTCTTGCTTATGAATTAGATTTTGAAATGGGAGCAATTAGGAATTTAGTATCGTTGATAGCGGACGTAGAATTGGAATTTATTCATTTAGTTGAAACCATGGAGGAAGTCGAAGACAGAGGTCAAGAAGAACTCTACTATAGAGAGCATTCTAGGAAAGCTAGAGTTTTGGCAAAACTTATGCAATACACAGTAGATGAACTGAAATGTGAAGTAGAAAAAACCAGTCACATAAGAGATACGATATTTGAAACTTTTGTAAAAAACGAAGGTTGAAGAATGAAGTGAAAATTGTATGGGAAGTGAATAGAATTAGTCGTAATCTTGAAAAAAAAAGCCACAGTGCTGGAGACACCGTGACTTCTGATCAAAACATTTGATAACTAATTATAGCAAAAGGGGATCGGTAAAATCGACCCCTATTTTTTCTTAAGACTTTGATTAAACGAAAAACCGCTCCATGGCATCTTCAAAAATTATTTTCGCTTGTTGTTGAAATATGAGAATGAAAGACTTACAATTAATCTTAACTTAATAGATCGGACAAATAAAAAAGCCATTTCCATAATGTTAGGTGTTACCAGCACGCTAACGGAAATGACTTTGCCTGTTCTCAGACAACAGGTTATTAGATGTGTTCATTATATCCAATCGCTATTGATATTTCAATAGGTTTGTTTTGGTATATTTTCACGAATTGTGGAGCATACTCTTTTAACCTCTTATTTTTTTAACAGGTTAAAGGAGTATGCTTTTTTGTTTTCTGCAACGTGGAATGCCTAACACACGTTGTAAAACAAAACTTGAACAGGTTAGCTGAGCCGATGCACATAAAATTAAGCGTGTCACAACAAAACGGACAACCTTCCATTCCGTGTGACAGTCTAGGTGGGGACTACCAGCGAAAGCGAAAGGTTTGGGACGGTAATCGTTAGCGTTGCGGCGCTAGGGTGTTCAGGCAGGGATAACGCAACTTTGCGTTGACCAGCATACAGGGGCGATTTTGTATGTAGAAAGCTTGGATCGGTTGAGAGATCGGAAGTCATGGAAGGGTTATACATACGGACACCTGCTGAGGGCTACGCCTGTTGAATATCGACTTTGCTTCTATATGCAGCTTAACTTGTTTATTCAGTTTTGCCTGCGTATAGGGGCGAAGACTGTTTCCAGCCGTTTTCCTACCTCTTGCATTGCCTGTTGAAGAGCGAAAAGATGTCAAGCTTATAGACGAAAAAAGATGAAAAATAAAGAAGAGATGAGAACGAGAGTAAGTGTCTAATGGGTGAGGACATAGCCTCGGCCCGAGGACAGGGCGAAGGCAAACGGAAGTGCGGTAGGGATCGGCAGAGTATGAGGATATATAGTTAGACTTTCAACATAATACTAATTTGATTGAAAGAGTGAATAAGCCTTATGGATAAGAATAAAAATTGGGGACAACCATCTGATGAAGCTATGAAGCTGTTAGTTAGGTTTTTATTACAATGTGAATTTATGAAAAAAGAAGATCAACCTAAAGACAGGACTTAATTTCATTTACTATATTGATTGCGGTATGTGAAATTCAATAAATATACGGATAGGGAGTGGTCATTCTTGCAGAGATTAAATGTGAGCCTAACTATAGATATCCCTGAAGAGTATGTTTTGATAACAAAATTAGAGTTTGAAGAACTAAAGAGTAAAGAACTGTCGGGTGTCTACTGGAACATGAAGGATCTGGAGCTTCGTGTTAATCGAAAACAAGAATGGATCAAGGAGAATGTTCTCTATCCAATAAGATTCAGACGGATCCTAGATAGTGAAAATGGAGGTTTCGTGTTTTATCCCAGGTCAAAAGGACAGACATGGAGTTTTCAGGCTTCAAAAATGGCTGAGTTTCTGGATGACAACTTTGTTCAGATATTTTCAATTTAGGATTTATGTAAACATTAACTATAGTTATTGCATACATAAACCACCTTTAATGTTTACATTAATACCTGTTGAACTGTAGTTTCTGTATACATTAATCTAATAGGATCCTTCAAAGTAATCAAAAAGCCTAGTTAACTCCTGGTTGGGAGCTGCTAGGCTTTTTTTGTTCTTTCAGAAACAAGAGCATTTATATAAAGTGTAATCAGTTTTTTATCCTGGTCAGTCAACTCAATATCTCCATACAATACCCTCTTTTGATGAAGTACAAATCCTAAGTCTTGAGTGTCGTACATAGGATCGGCCTCTTCATCATACATCCACTCAAAATATCCAGCTCTAAACATTAACTGTGAATATTTCTCTCCCAATGGACTTTCTAACTTTTTAAGTATCTCAGGTGAAGGAATACCCTTCTTACCCGTCTCGATTTGCGATAAATACGAATTCGAATATCCAGTTAATTCTTCTAATTTTTTAAGTGTTAATCCCTGTCGTTTCCTTAATCCTTTCAGGTAAGAACCAAATTCTTGAGCATTCATTTTCTCACTCCTTTATAACAATACTATACAATTTCTTGCTAACAGTAAACATTTTATATCTATTAACTTGCTATAAGTAAGAAAATGAATTAAAATCGTACTAGCAGCAAGAAAGGAGGGGCGGGGACTTTGAAAATTAAAGTGAAAGATTACGAGAAGTTCAATGTGCTATTACTGAGAAAAGGCTTTAGCAAAACGGAATTTAGTAAAGTAATTGGTTTGTCCCAGACTATGATGGTGCAGTTAACAAATGGAAGTCGAAACCCTAGTCCGAAAACAGCAAAAAAAATAACTGAAGTTCTAGAAATTGATTTTGATGAAATTTTTGTAATTGATGCTGGAGGTGAGAAAGTTGGCTGCTGATTATTTGATAGGTCGCCTGACTGTTAATTATGCGATTGATACTATTGCTCTTGCTTACAAGGTTCAAGGAAGGTTTTCTTATGTGGATCTTGGTCACGGTGATTCTATTGAGGTAGAAAACGAAGGTGATTATAAAGAGGTCTCAATTCAAAACGTTATTGAAACAACGGTTGATAATTGTTCAGAAAGGCACACGTTCTTTAATTTAGGACAATCAATGTATGAAGGGGTTCGAGCTCGAGTTCGTTTAAACCCTAATACATCTAAGCTAATTGAGGAAAACAGGCGAAAATACTTTATTAAACAGCTTTTCAAACAAGTTGAAGCGGGCGGACTCTCCCAGCAAGATGCAGTGGAAACACTTTTAAAATGGGAAACTGACTTCGAAGAATAAGAGTAGGTGAGGTGATATGAACGAGCCGTTAATACCAGGTGGCTACATAATTTTGTCTCGTCAAATTATTGAAAGCTCAATATGGGATAAGCCGCCACTGTATTTAAAAGTTTGGCTTTACCTTTTAAACAGAGCTCAATACAAAGAGTTCAAACAGTTAAAAAGAGGACAGTTGTTTGTTTCTATTCCAGAGATCCGCGAGGCTTGCAGCTGGTACGTAGGTTTTCGAAAAGAAAAGCCGACAAAAGATCAAATTTATCAAATTATTGATTGGTTACGAAAACCCAATGAAGCAGTCGATGAAGCCAAGACGAAAGCAACAATGATTACGACAACGAAAGCAACGCACGGTTTGTTGATAACCATTGATAACTACGGGGTTTATCAGAACCCAAATAACTATGAAAGCAACGATGAATCAAACAATGAAAAAGAGATGAGAGCAACAAGAGAGCAACGAGCACCCAACAATATAAATAAAGAAAGTAAAGAAGGTAAGAAAGATAAAAAAAATACTACTTCCTTTTTTCAAAACGAAGCCGTCCATCCTTTTTTTGAAATTTATAAATCTGTCTTTAAAGAAATGTTAGGACAAGATCATTATCCAGTAACAGAAAAACAAGCTACTAGAATCATGAGTGCTATGGATCAGCTAGAAGAACGTGGAGTAGATCGTGAAGATTTTGAGAATGTAGCATATGAACACCTTAGTAATTTACCAGAATCTAATAACGGAAACATTTTAGCATTCATACCAGCTATAGATAGACATTTCCCCTTTTAGACGAAGGTTATTGAATATAGCAAAGGGTGAAGAGCATGGAAGAACCTTGGTACAAAATTATTGAGCGAGAAGTATTTTTCTATTTGCGTTATGAAGCAGTGGTTAAGGACATCCGAGATGAGATTGAAGAAAATCAACAGGTAGTTTCTTATCCTCAAAGCTATGTTCTCGAAACAGGTGAAATCGTCAGAGAACAGATGGGTGTTGAGCAACAAGTAATTAAACGGATAGAAAAGCATGAGTTTTTTCTGAAATGCCTTAAACGAGCAGAAGAAAGAAAGAGACGATTGGTAAAAGCAGTGAACCAGTTAAATGAATCAGATCGGCAATTAGTTTTCACTGGTAACCCTATCCCGACAAACATATTGAAACGAATTTACGCCATTTATGTTCAAGAAAGAGCACCTATTGATGGCAAGTTAAAAAATGAATACATGCAGCAATTTCAAACAGGGGGTGTTGTTACATGTTAGATCGCCTTTCTACAAGCGAAAAAAGAATGGTTAAAGAAAAGGTTTCTAAAGAGCTAAAACGTTATCGAATCGCAAAAGAAATAGGTGAAATTCAATCGGTAGAAAAAGTAGAAAGAGCAATTGAGAAGCTACCGGAAAAAGAACGTTTCTTGATAAAAGAACGGTATACCCATCCAGATAGCGAATACACCACAGATCAACAAGTTTATTCTTTTAAGTTTAGTCCAGTCATTAGTGCAGCTCATTACAATACGATCAGATCTCGGGCTATGGTGAAACTAGCCTTAGCTTTAGGTATCGATTGTGGTTTCGATTTGAATTCTAAGATCAACTGGAATCTATAGCCCCCCTACCATTAACCGATTTTAGACAAATTAGGGATACCGGGGAAGGGGAGGCAAACGCACACCTCAAAAAAATTTTTGTAGTTTTTTTGTAGTACTACAGTTGAAAAGAATTACTACAAATCAAGGCTTTTACCTTTATCACGCTATTGTAGTACTACAAAAATGTAGATGTCACTAACCGGCCCATTGAAAGGAGGTGATTACATATGAGATATGAAACAGCATCAGCACTTCCAGGAAGCGAATCAAGGATGGCAATAGCAAAAGAAGTAGAAAAGCGGACTGCGTTGATCAGCCAAATCAATGCAGTCTTAAAGAAGCACAAGTAATGATGCCCTCTCCCAATGAATGTGATCGTATAGGGTGTTTAGCAGCACCCTATGTAAATTTGAAAATAGGAGCTGACCAAATGTTATCTGCAGAAAAAACGAAAAAACTTAACAAACAAGAGAAAATCCAGATGGACAAGCTTATAAAAGAATATGACGAATCCGCTGAAGCAACAAGAACTAGAAGGCTAAATGGTCCTAAAGAGGATGTGGTCAAAAGATATCATCAAGCGACTAAAAACTTAGCTGAATTTTTATCTAAACACAATTTAACTAGATAGAATGGCAGAACTTATCCTTTCTGGTTATGCCATTTGTTGGAATGATAAAGCATTTATTGAAGAGAAGAACGATATACGCTTTTACGAACAGTTCCAGCGTGGGGCGTTTTTAGGATCTATAGCAACAAAAAAACAAAAAGTCTTGTTATTTCATAAAAATCATTATGAAATCGAGGGGGACTTAACTCTTCTGGAAGATGAGACAGGCTTAGCGTTCAGTATTGAATTGCCTGATAGTAGCGAGGGGCGCTTTGTCTATAATTTAGTAAAAGAAGGTACTATAAGTCATGTATCAATAGGATTTCGTAATGCACGTGTGCAAATGGATGAATATCGTCATTATGAGTACCGTCTTGTAAAAAAAGCTGACCTGGATGAAATTAGCTTGGTTGAAGTGCCAGCTTACAAAAAATCGATTGTTCGAACAGGATGCGATCACGTTACGTTATCTTTGTTGTCTAAAATCGATAAGTCTCTGAGGTGTGTGTAAATGCAACAACAAAAAAAAACTAAGATACAATTTTTCTATGATCTTAAAAAGGCTTGTGATGACGTGATAAAAGCACATAAACGAAGAGATGAAAAAATGCTTACTTTAGCTTTCAATCGTGTGCAGACTGTGCTAGGTGGGATGAAAGATTATGAGTAAGACGGAACTGAAAGTTGTTCACTGTATGAAATGCAAAAAAACACTTGGGAAAATAAGCGGTGAAGCTGAAATAAAGTGTACCCGTTGTAAAACAATCAATGCTTACAATAATTAAATAAAAGTCGCTCAGACGACCACTTAAGGCTCATGAAGTCCACTCAAAAAACGAGGGGCTTCTTTTTTGTGCCTCTCTTATTCGAGAGGGTGAAGAAAATGGCTAAAAACATCAAAGGGATTACGATTGAGATAGATGGTGAAACGAAAGGTTTAGACAAAGCTCTCCAAGGTGTAAATAAGCAAAGTAGAGACTTGCAGGGCGAACTAAGACAAGTTGAGAGAGGATTGAAATTTAATCCGGAATCTGTTGAGTTATTAGCACAAAAACAACAATTGCTAACTGAACAAATTGGTGCGACGAGCGATAAACTTAATCAATTAAAAGGTGTACAATCTCAGGTCGAAACGCAATTCAAAAGTGGTGAAATTGGTGAGGCTCAGTACAGGGCATTCCAGAGAGAACTTGTTGAAACAGAGAGTAAATTGAATCACTTTGAGAGTGAATTGAAGTCAACGGAAAAAGGTTTCAACTCCTTAGCAGATAAAGCTAAAGAAACAGGAGAGAGTTTTCAAAAGACAGGCGATAAGATGAGTTCAGTTGGAGCGACGCTTTCTACCTCTGTTTCCTTACCAATGGCTGCACTTGGTGGTATCGCATTAAAATCTGCAAGCGATGTAGAAGCTGCACAAGGTAAGATACAAGCTCAACTCGGTTTAACTGCTGAAGAAGCTAAAGAGTTAGATGGTGTGGCTAGAGAACTTTTTAATGATGCGTTTGGCGAAAGTATGGAAGATGTAAATCAGTCGCTTGTTACTGTCAAGCAGAACATAAAGGGCTTAAATGATGAAGATTTAAAAACCGTTACTGAAAACGCCTATATTCTTCAGGATGCTTTTGGTGCTGATATCCAAGAATCGACCAAGACGGCTTCGACCTTGATGAAGAACTTCGGTATAGATGCTGATGAAGCATTTGATTTGATGACAAGAGGCTTCCAAGAAGGTGGAGATTACAGTGGGGAGTTGCTAGATTCCCTAAATGAATATGCTCCGCAGTTTTCGGCTCTCGGTATGGGTTCGGATGATATGGTTAATACCCTTCTAAAAGGAGCTGAAGCTGGGGCGTTTTCGTTAGATAAAGTGGGTGACGCTGTTAAGGAATTCAACATCAGGGCAAAGGATGGTTCTGAATCGACGAGCGAAGCTTTCGCTAACCTTAAGTTAAATGCTGGAGATATGCAGGAAGCCTTTACAGAGGGTGGAGAAGCAGGGAAAGAGGCATTCAACCAGGTCATGGAATCCTTATCTGGAATGGATGATGAAATACTTCGTAATGAAACAGGTGTTGCTCTATTTGGTACTCAGTGGGAAGACCTTGAATCAGATGTTGTCACAGCATTAGGGACAACAAAGGATTTACTTGGAGAAACTGAAGGGGCAACTCAAAAAGCCGGAGATGCTATGTATGACAATTTCGGCTCGAGAATTGTAAGTGTACTGAGAGATCTACAAGATTCTATCCTGCCTCTTGGATTGATCCTGTTAGACATGGCTGAAAAATGGCTACCGAAAATAAATAGTGCAATCCAAAAGATGGCTGATTGGTTCGGTGAATTATCACCAAAAGGACAAGAGATAGCGGTTGTTATTGGTGCGATAGCCGCGGCGATTGGTCCTGTTTTATTAGTAATAGGTACATTAATTAGTTTTATAGGATCAGCTATCACCGTTTTTACTGCTGTGAGTGGAGCAATCGCAACTGCAGGTGGAGCTATGGCTATCATAACAGGTCCTATTGGGATTGCTGTAGCTGCTATAGTCGGTTTAATCGCTATAGGTATAGCCCTTTATAAAAATTGGGATGAAATCAAAGAAAATGCCGTTGTTACCTTTTCTGATTTGGGAGAGTTCATTAGGAATTTCGTGAATCTAACCGTTGGATTTTTTACTAATTTAAAAGACCAGGCAATGGACAAAATCAAAACCTTAACAAATTACATGACCCAAACCATTGAAAACATGAAAAATGTGATCATGGGAATTGTCGGTGTGTTAGTTGGGCTCTTTACTGGAGATTTAGAAAAAATGAAAGAAGGATCTCTCAAAATTGTAGGATCCCTCAAAGCTCAGTTCACTAATTTTGTCGAGCTATTGAAGAGTGGAACACTTGGAAAAGTCGGTCAAATGGTCGGAAGTGTTGTTGAACTTATGGGATCTATGCTTTCAAAAGCTGTCGGGAAAGTAAAGGGTTTATATGATGGTGCGGTAGGATGGTTTAATAATCTTTTGAACAAAGCGGGAGAGGTCGCATCGAATATAGTTTCTAAATTCACAAGGATAAACCTTAAACAAATTGGTATAAATATTATTCGAGGTTTAATTGATGGTATTTCAGAACAAGCAAATGCGTTATGGGCAAAAGCTAAAGAAATAGCTAACGGTATAAAAGGTACGTTAGAGTCTGCACTATTAATTAATTCCCCATCTAAAGTAACAATGGCTATTGGGGATTCTGTTGGTAAAGGATTAGAAATGGGTATGGACTATACCATGAACGGTCTTAAAAAGAAAGCCTCTGAAATGGCACAAGCCGTTACACCTAAGGTAGAACAAACGTCTTTTTCTACTGAGGGATACTCACGTAACTTGCAGACTCAGGCACTTGGCGAAAGAGATAGACGACCGGCGATCATTAATGTTCAAGTCGGAAGCGAGAGTTTGGCACGTGTTCTTGTCGATGATATTAATCAGTTACAGGCGGAACAAACAGTAATGAATTATATGAATAGATGATGAAACTGAAGTTAATATAAAAAAGTATAACTCGATGAATTGAAACAATAACACCTAAAAGAGACTACCGTGTTTTTACGAGTAGTCTCTTTAAAATGCAAATTAATCGAGTTACCCTATATCAGTATTTTGAAAACCGTTATCGCGGTTACGACATATAAGGTTAGTTATATGTCGTGTTCATATCCCAAATATTGTAATTTGTTTTAGGGCGTTTTCCGTACTTGAATGAAATTCGTAAAAATTCAAAGTTGAAATAATAGGAGTGAATTATTCAGAATGCCCATTTACACACCCTAATAAATTTTGGTGTTTCAATGAGTGGATTAACGTTCAGTAAACTGAATATCGCAAGCGGAATAATTTTCATTTTTTAACATTTTCGGAAGAGATTTAAGAGAAGAAACTATCTTTTTTACATCTCAGGAATAGTAGTTATTTTCTTTGGAAAAACGGTCAAATCAGAAATGCAAAACAGGGTTAAAGTTGGGGTTGTAAACATAGGTGAAACACCTATTCTAAAGCACCTTAAGGTTGTTACGCCCATGTAACAGGCCAAGCGTAACAACTCACCTGTAACGCTTGGCCTGTTACGTTTGGGGTTAATTTCTAGAAAAACTCCCTTTCCAAAAAAAAATCTGCGTACCGCATAAAAATTTTTCGGAAATTACTTTAAGCGGATTCCTGTCCTCTTTCCTTCTCTCTAGACATCCCAAAAATCATCATAATCCACCTCGTAACCCTCTTTTCGAAGGG
>NZ_JAGKSQ010000018.1 GCF_017939705.1 Halalkalibacter suaedae | reverse complement strand
TTTTCCCCCTTCAAAGTTAAAATCATTAAAAATTCATTGAATTTTTAGTTTTGACTTTGAAATTTTGTCATTAACTAAAATTGGCTAATTATAAAAGGTACTTTTTCACCAGTCCCGGACGGTTCTCCTGTTTCTTTTCCATATCAAAAAAGTTAGTTTTTAAAGTGTAAGAGGAAACAACGGAACCGTCCCTTTGTTCATTCTAAAATTGAGAGGAGTGTTAGAATGCGAAGATTAATATTTTTATCCCTTTTAACCATGTTCTTAATGTCTATGTTAGCTTTAACTCATGTTTCAGCTAGCAACAATTCATCTATACCGGCTGGAGCACAAGAATATGCAGACAATCATTTTTATGAATATGTTATCGACAAGGTTGATGATGAAGACGCAGAACTTTATGGATTTATTAGCGATTCCAAGAATATTCGATTTAGTGAGCTACATGAAGTTAATATATTATCTCCCGAATTTGTCTCAAAAAATGAAAAACTAAAAAACTTAAATAACGGTGTTAAAAAAGCAAATGAATGGATTTCCGTCATATATCAAGATGAACAACCTGTAAATGTAATTGGTGTATATGAGAGGGAAGACGGGGAATTTGAATTTTCAGTATTTGGCTATGGCAAAGATTTAGCTATCGGACTAGATTCTATCGACAGCGGTTCTTTAAAGTTAATTTATGAGATGCCTGCAGATGCTTGGTATATTTTTAATAAAGGAAAAGTGAAACCTGTAAATGATCCCGCGAAAATGTCTATAAATTCCGAGTACGATTTAGGTCAGTTTAGACAGGTTATTCAAGAACGATATAAAGATTCAGACACCTTAGCAGAAGATGCTACCAATACCCCTAATGCTGCAACAATATTACTAGTTTTAGTCGGTTCAGCTAGTATATTATTTATTCCTTTATACTTGTTTTTCAAAAGAAAAAGACAACATAACAGAGTCTAATATTATTGGTGTAATACTCTAACAGCAGCACATAAATAAAATATCCAATAAACAAAGAGTGATTGCTTACATAAAGAGAAAAAAGAAATATTAGGAGCCATTAAGGATCATTTTGAAAAAGAAATAATAGTAAACAGGTATACCCGTTATTCTGGAAATTATGAAGCAATGCCATATATGATGCTTTTCCTAGGGGCAATGCTGTTTGTTATGGGTGTATCCGAGATTAAAGTGGATGTTTTAGTATTGTTGTTTCGTTATTTGTTTTTTATGTTTCTTTGAAAGGATTCCTATTCAATTAGCTATGCTGATTACGCAATTGCCGTTTAGGCGAAATTGAAAATCCTAAGCATCAACGAAAGATACACTGTTGTTGGCGAAATGTAGCTTTAGAAGGTAGAGAGAAAGTTTCCAAATTAATTATATAAAAGGACTTTAGCAAAAGTGAATTAAATGTGAAATCACTATGCTAATGTCTTTTTCTTTTGGTTTCTTAAATAAATGTGAGTGCAAAGAGGGTATGATAGTGTTATCAAAAAGTGATGGAGAAAGGATACTTTAATGAAAAATTTGTTCACTATAGGAGAAATAGCAAAACTACATAATGTGACGATGAAAACACTGAGATATTATGATGAGATTGGATTACTAGAGCCGATTCAAATTGATGAAAATAATGGGTATCGATATTATTCAACCGAACAGTTTGAACAACTAAATACGATTCAGTATTTAAAGAAATTAGGTTTTTCTTTGAAGGAAATCAAGAGTCACCTAGACCATAGGGATATTGATGGTTTCTTGGCATTATTAGAGAAGCAGAAAAAACTAACAGAGCAAAAAATAAACGAACTAGAACAAGTGAACCGTAGATTTCAAAATCGTATGAACGATATTACATTAGCTCAAGAAATAACTGAATTAGAAGTAGTGAAAATAAAAGAGATAAAAGAGAGAAAAGTAGTAAGATTGGTCGAGAAAATCCATTCAGAACCCGAGTTGGAAGTTTCATTGAGGCAATTAGAGAATTTGGCAAACATGAATTCCTCCATCTTTATTGGTGGTGTCGGACTTACTGTAGATATAAATGATTTAAACAATCAAACGTTCACAAAGTATAATTCTATTTTCATCTTAACGGAGGAAGAAGATATTGAAGGCCCGTTAGTAACAACCTTTCAAAAGGGCACGTATGCTAGCATTTATTACAGAGGAGATCATAATCATTCCTTTCAGTATTATAAAATCCTGCTTGATTATATTAAGAAACATGATCTTCAAATAATAGGAGATGCCATCGAAAGGACCATCATTGACCATTACATTTCCAAAAACAAAGAAGATTACCTGACAGAAATACAAATTCAAGTTACCTCTTGACCTTCCCCTTACAGGAAGGTTTATTATTCGAATAGCTGTTAGAAAAGGACTTCGAATAAATAAACCAATCACTGAGGGAGAGAAAAAATGACTTCTATACATAATAAAATTTGGTCACTTTCGTTTATTTTCGTAGTGATCTCAAATGCTTTAGTTTTTATGATTTTTGAAATGCTATTACCGACCCTTCCCTTGTTTGTCACGGCTTTAGGGGGAGGAGCTAGTCAAGTAGGGTTGGTAACAGGGATTTTTATGTTATCAGCCATTTTAATTCGCCCCTTTGCAGGAATTCTTGCAACGAGATTTGATAAAAAACTACTTTTAATTATAGGAATTCTGATCATTGCTCTATCTACGGGTGCTTATTATTTCTCAAATAGCATTACAACGTTATTACTTATTCGTTTAATACACGGGGCTGGATTTGGTTTAGCAACAACGTACTTTGCCACACTTGCTGCAGAAATTGTTCCTAAAGATCGTCGAGGCGAGGGGATTGGTTATTTTGGTGTGGGGGAAACTGTTGCCATCTCAGTAGGTCCAATGATTGGTATTATGACACTAGAATTATATGATTTTCAACG
This sequence comes from Halalkalibacter suaedae, assembly GCF_017939705.1. GTDB lineage: Bacteria > Bacillota > Bacilli > Bacillales > Bacillaceae_D > Halalkalibacter > Halalkalibacter suaedae. Next base: position 17,514 of record NZ_JAGKSQ010000018.1, on the reverse strand, counting down.
ATTGTTCTTTGGAGGTATGGCCGTTCTTTTCTTAGCTATTATCATGGCAATATTTATAAAAAGAGCTCCTAAAGGAAAAGAGTTAGATAAACATGCGAGTGGGCAATTTAAATTATTGGAGAAACGAGTGTTGTTTCCTGCGTTGCTGATCTTTTTAATTGGAATTGCGGCAGGAGGGATGATGTCTTTCTTTTCTCTATATGCCATTGAGAGGGACTTTACTCAAGTAGGACTGTTTTTCTTATTGATTGCAGCTGCAAGTTTTCTCATTCGTTTATTATCAGGAAAGTTATTTGATACGTACGGACCGGCGATTATCGTAATTCCAGGATCAATTTTGTCGATTGTAGGATTGGTTATTTTGTATGTAGCAGTCAGTGATAGCATGTTTTTAATCGCGGCTATCTTTTATGGATTTGGTTTCGGTGCGATCTTCCCAGCCATTCAGACATGGTGCATGAATTTAGTAGAGGAACATGAACATGAGAATGCAATGGCCACATTCTTCAATTTCTTTGACTTAGGGATTGGGGGAGGTTCCTTTATTCTTGGTCTAGTCGCGACAGTCACATCTTATCAAACGGTGTATCTTGTCGCATCCATTGTGTCTGGTATGGTTCTAGTTATATATGTTGTTTATTTTGTTAAAGAAAAACAACAATATAATAAACGTGAGCATGCTTAAGGAATCTCTTAATAGATTAACAGTTGGTTATTGCACTAGAAAGTAATGAAAAGTAGGGTACAAAAAATAGGTTAGCAACTGTACCTTGCTAGCCTAACCCACTTTTGTATTCAAGTTTTCCTCACAACGCTTTATAGCATATTATCTAAATTTGTATCAGAGTATATGGAGATTAGAATGACTGATTTTGTGTCTCCAATATTTTTAACCATATGAGGAACGCTGGCATTCCAGCTAAAAGAATCGCCTTGTTCTGCGATAATTGAGTCTTCTCCCTGTTCAGCAAGTACTTTTCCTTCTAGTACTAAATGAACTTCTTCGCCTTCGTGTGCATGGGGTTCATCTTCTCCAACGGCAAACCCAGGTGGGGATTCAACGATCATCATTCTTAATGGTCCTTTTGAAGTGAGATGCTCAATTTTTAATTGGTTTAATGATGAGGTTCTTCTAGCATCTTTTCGAACGACACGCATGTGCTGTTTCTGTTCTAACAATAAATAAGGTAGTGGTACCTTCAAAAACACGGCAATGGTTTGTAATGTATTAATAGAAGGCGATGTATTGTTATTTTCGATGTTGCTAATAAACCCTTTAGAAAGGCCTGTACCTTCACACATTTGTGCAATCGTTATTTTTTTCCTTTTTCGAATCGAACGTATTTTAGTCCCTATATCCACCCTGATCACCTCTTTCTGTATTCGTTTATGAAACTAATAGTAGCAAATTCATTGACAGTCTACAAGTCTATTGTTATCCTATGGAAAACTAATATTCTTATCAAGAAACAAATAAACGATTTTATTTTATGTTATGGTTTTCTAATACGAATATTTATTTCTTATTAGGGTTCATTCCGCTTAATTAAACCGTATCGAGGACTGTAATTTAAGGGGGAGGGGAACATGAAAGGTTCCGAATAAGATATTAGTTTAAAAAAAATGAGCTTACTCAGGAGGAATTAAAATGAAACAAAATATTGGTGCTCTATTACTACGTGTGGTTCTAGGAGTTATTTTAATAGGACATGGTGTAGGGAAATTTCAAGATGGTATCGGAAATATTGCTGGATGGTTTGATAGCATTGGATTGCCTGGATTTTTAGCATATATCGTTGCAAGTATCGAGCTTGTTGGTGGGATTGCGATGCTACTTGGTTTAGCGACACGTATCGTAGGAGGACTTTTTGTCTTAGTGCTTTTAGGTGCAATCGTGACAGTTCAATTCTCTGCAGGTTTTATTGGAGGTTATGCGTATGATCTTGCACTACTAGCAATGTCAGCATATTTCTTGCTTAACGGAAGTACATCCTATTCAATAGACCAATACCTTTCAAAATTAAAAAGCAAATAATTGTACAAAAGGGGTCAGACCTATTGGTTGAAAAAATGAAAAATAAGAGAATTCTTTTGATAATAATCATTTTCGCTATTATAGTCGCACTTTTATTATTACTAAAAAAGGAAGGGAACGATGAAGATATGAGTATAGAAACGTATACAGGAGCGATGGAACCTAGACTTGGGTATGTGGAGCTACAGGTTTCTAACTTAGAGCAGTCTTTAACGTTCTATCAGGAGTTGATCGGATTTCGCGTGCTAGAGAAAGGTGAAAATACAGCAAAACTGACAACGGATGGTGTGGTACCGCAGCTCTTATTGAGAGAAGAGGAGGATTTTGTTGAGCGACCGTTTAGATCAACAGGTCTGTACCACTTCGCAATCGTTGTTCCTACTAGACAGGATTTAGCTCTATCCTTAATGAATTTAGTAAAATCAGGCTACCCATTACAAGGTGCTTCAGATCATCAATATAGTGAAGCCGTTTATTTAGCGGATCCTGACAATAACGGGATTGAACTATATGTCGATAGAGATTCGGCTCAGTGGGAAAGCGACGGGCATGGAGGGTATGTCGGAGGTACGTCCGCATTAGATGCTGATAATTTATTTGCTGAAATTAAAGAAAATACATGGAATGGTTTACCTAGTGGAACAAGATTAGGTCACATGCATTTACAAGTATCAGATATAGAGGAGTCCGAAACCTTCTATGTGGAAGCACTTGGACTTAACATTGTTGCCAAGGATACGCATATGTTATTTGTGTCCAAAGATGCCTATCACCATCATATAGGAATGAATATTTGGTCAGGAAAAGATCTACCTGCACCTCCGAAACATGCATTAGGTTTGAAGTATTTTACGCTCCATTTTACTGAAGACGAGTATGATTATGCAAAAAGGAATCTAAATCGGTTAGGATTCAAGTATAGTGAGGACAACAAAGAAATGTCTGTAGAAGACCCTTCTGGAAATACGATTAAAATTATAATGAGAAAATGAGAAGGGATTTCGACTCTTTTTATAGAAAAATGCACAGTACACCAATACTATCAAAGAGACGTTCACATAAATTGTGAACGTCTTTTCTTATTAGCATTCCATTTTTAAAGGAGAAGGAAGAGAGGAAAATAGTAAGATTAATGGAAATAATCAGTTCAGAACCAGAGTTGGAGGTTTCGTTGAGGAGACTAGAGAGCCAGTCTAATAGAAGTTCTTCTATTTTCATTGGAGGAGTAGGTCTTACTGTAAGTATGAATGATTTACTAATCAACAACTTTAATCAATATAACTCGATATTTATCTTAACCGAAGAAGACGATACTCAGGGTCCTTTAGTAGAAACTCTTCCAGAAGGAAAGTATGCTTGCATTTTTTATAACGGCAATCATAGTGAATCCCCAGAACATTATAGATCGTTATTAACGTTCATTCGAGATAATGGTTTTGAGGTGTGTGGTGATTCCATTGAAAGAACAATCATTGATCATTATATTTCTCGCAGTAAAGAAGACTATCTGACAGAAATACAAATACCAATAAAATGTTGACCCTCCACTTACAGGAGGGTTTATATTTTTAGGTAGGGAAAATAATGAACAGGAGAGATGATTATGTTTGGAACAATATTTAATGTAATACTGATACTACTCGGTAGCGTTGTCGGCAGTATTCTCAAAAAAGGGATAAAAGATGAGTATCATAACATTCTAATGCAGGCGATGGGGTTGGTTGCGTTAGGGTTGGGGATTAATGCACTAGTGCAACACTTGCCTTCCAGCAAATATCCTGTGCTTTTTATTATCAGTTTAGCTGTAGGGGGATTACTTGGACAATGGTTAGATCTAGAAACAAAATTTAATGCCTTAGTTAATAAATATTCAAAGGGTAATTTAGCTGAAGGGTTAGCGACTGCGATTCTCTTATTTTGTGTTGGAACGCTATCTATTTTAGGCCCTGTCGAGGCAGCGTTAAACAAGGATTATACGTATTTGCTTGCTAATGGGATGTTGGATGGAATTACGTCAATTGTTTTAGCGTCGACATTTGGCATTGGTATTGCTATTTCAGCAATTGTGTTATTTTTTTGGCAAGGTTCTTTTTATTTACTTGCTACTTTAATAGGAAATTATATTAATCAAGATCTTTTGAACGAAATATCGATCATAGGTGGAATATTGATTATTGCATCGGGTTTAAGTATTTTAGGGATTAAGAAATGTAATACCTTAAATCTACTACCAGCCATCATGATTCCTCCTTTAGTATTTTGGGTTATGCATTTATTTCAATTATAATAGTAAAGAAGATTTAACTGGTTTTGGATTTGTTATTCAAACAAACAATTATTTTTTTAAGTTTAATAAAAAGCATACCTTATTCATCTAAAGGAGTAAGGTTTTTTTGTTAAAGTAACATGACAGTTAGTGGAATTAGGAGTGTTTTTGGAGAAAGTCTTAACAATGAGAATTCTTAATATCACTTTGATGATTTGTTTGTTGAAGAAATGGTCACTATCATACGAAAAGACAACGCTATCGAGTATTATGCAGATATGTATCTTAGTAAAAAATGAGGTGAATTTCTAGTATCAATCTTACTATTCAGGCGCTTTCCTTAGTAGAAAGCGTCTTTTTGATATGCGTGCACCTGCACATTTAAAAATCAGATTTTTATTTTTCTTTGCATTTCCAAGGATTGGGCATATAGGCAAGCTACCAAAATGGACGTTAGGCAATAAGTTACTTGTATAAGCCGAAAGGGGTGAGAAAATGGGTAGGCGAATTAAACATAATGAACGTGACGTGGAATCGTTAGCGAGGCTGATGCTGGCGGAGGCGATTGGTGAGGGAGCCGAAGGGATGAATCTCGTAGGAACGGTTGTCGCCAATCGAGTCGAGGCAGATTGTGGGCCGGATTTCAGAAATTTACGCTCGATCAATCATGCGATCTATCAGACGATACCGGGAACGGAAATTCCTCACTTCGAGCCGGTTTTAAATGGAGCACTATATACACAGCGCCCATCAGAAGAAGACCTCGAGAGGGCTAGAAATATATTACATGGTCATAGGGATCCCAGGGCCAGGATGAATTTATGGTTTTTTAATCCGAGTCCGGGGCAAGCATACCGAGATCCTTGTTCTCCAACGATGCCAAGATCTCCTATGACGCAGTTTGATTTTGCACACAAGAACCATTGCTTCTATGTCGCTGTACCGGGCTACTGCCCTGAGTTTTATAGATAAATCAAATAAGGAGAGGTTTTACTCATGAATTATTATCCAATGAACAATTACTATGATTTTAATCCAGCTATGATGGGGAGCACTGCCCCGCAATACCAAACGGGTTTTCCAACCGATATGGTTTCAGGACCGACGTATTCTACGCCAGTGGTTCCGATGGGGATGGGAGATGAGCTATTTCAAGGTGTAGTGGAAGAATCATTTATTGAAAATATTCTGCGCTTCAACAAAGGCAAGGTTGGTACATTCTACTTTACTTACCGAGGAAACAGCAGATGGAATTCAATGGTTTACTATGGGCGAGTTGAAACAGCCGGCCGTGATCATATCATTATCAGCGATCCGACAAGCGGTAAACGCTTCCTACTGATGATGGCAAATCTCGACTGGGTCGAATTTGATGAAGAAATTAACTATCCTCACACGGAAATTACTCCAGCTGTTCAGGCGTCCTTGGATACAACGGGGTGATGTTTTTTGTGAATCAGATTCGATTACGTAGATCGTGAAATAATAAAAAGGAATTAAGCGGCTGTAGCTCTATTTGCCATAGGGCTAGGGCCGTTTAATCGTTTTTTGGTTTCATGATGTAAAAATTTCCTCGAGCAGTGTGCTGGTATGATTTAGAAAGATGAAATGCAATGTAGTTGAAGGAAATTTTATAGAATCGAAAGTTAGTGTCTTTAAAATGCTAAAAAGAGATCCTCGATAGGGTCTTTTTTTCAATTATTTTAGGATGTTTTTATGGAATTATTTCTTTTTATATTGTTTAATAGGTCAGATGTATGAATATAGTTTAAGCAATTAGAGATTTCACTGATGTTTATCAAATTCTATATGCCTTAGATGGTGATGGTACGATCACGATCGAAGGCAATGATTACGAGTTCTCAAGTGATAAAATGGTGCACATTTTTCCAAAAAGTTCGCATTGATTCAGGCGAACAATAAATTGACGGTGCTAGTCTTGGTGTAGTTCGAACAAGTAGGGAGTGAATCGTGGGCTAAGTGTTCAAAAAAGGGTGTAGTTCGAACAGATAGCGAGTGAATCGCGCTCTAAGTGTTCGAAAAAGGGTGTAATTCGAACAGGTAGCGAGTGAATCGCGGTCTAAGTGTTCAAAAAAGGGTGTAGTTCGAACAGGTAGCGAGTGAATCGCGGTCTAAGTGTTCAAAGAAGGGTGTAATTCGAACAGGTAGCGAGTGAATCGCGGTCTAAGTGTTCAAAGAAGGATGTAGTTCGAACAGATAGCGAGTGAATCGCGGTCTAAGTGTTCAAAGAAGGGTGGAGTTCGAACAAGTAGCGAGTGAATCGCGGTCTAAGTGTTCAAAGAAGGGTGTAGTTCGAACAGATAGCGAGTGAATCGCGGTCTAAGTGTTCGAATAATAGAAAAGCCGCAATCTCACCCTCCAAATTACTGATAATAAGAATCGCTTGTTACGCCACATTTGATAAAATGTTGGTTTAAAGCCCGAGAGATAGTATGCGTAGTTATATCTAAGTCACACCAATCAAAAATCCGCTGAACCGTAATCGGATCGTCAGGAAATAGCAGTCGATACTCCTTTGTATTCCGAATAATAGCCGATCTCAGCACTTCTCGGTCTTTGCAACTTTTGCAAACGAGAACATTGCTTTCTCTAAAAACCATAAAAGATCGGCAATGCTTACAGTAAATCCCTTTCTGTAGTTGATCGTACGTATAATGGGGGAGGCTTTCATAGGGATTTTTCACTAGGTGTAAGGAGAGCAGCGTTTGTGCTAGCTTTTGGTCTTTAGCTTGCAAGGTAGATGGAGTTTGCTTCATTTTATTAATAAAACGGTTCACCTGGGTAGGTAAGACAAGGGGTTGGTCCATGGGGGCTTTGTAAAGAGTGAATTCGGGATTGATGAAAACGACATGTGCATCGACGGTGTAGTTTTGCTTGTGGATTTGGAGAAATTGCCTTAGGCTGGTGGCACTTCGTTTTAGCTGAGTGAGGGGGTTTTTGTATTCGCGTTGGGTTTTGACGGAAAATAGTTTGTCCGAGTCGTAATAACAATCTCCTTGAAAATTTTTCACGTCAATTAAGTGGATGATGCCTGGTGTTACAATAACAGAGTCTAATTGAACATAACCTCCGTTCACTTCGAGCTGCAAATCATGGATGAGGTACCTATCGTCTGCCAAACAATCGGTTAAAGCATCGAACGCGATTTCCCCCTCGTATCCTTTTTCAAGGTTCAAGTAATGGTAATTTTCCTTGTCATCCAACGCCATCCTCGTGTTGAGAGAACGTAAAACCAAGAGCTCATTTGATTCTGTGCGCTCTTTAAGTAACATGCATAGTACACTCCTTTCTTTTAGTAATTTTATTATAATAGATTTGCACTTCGTATGTTAATAAAAAAATACCATATTACCTAACTAACTAAATTTTATTTATAGATAAATAAAATAAGGATGAGACCTTATGGCACCCTAGAGAAGATAAGAAAGAGTTAATATCAAGAAGGTTATAAGTTCTGAAGTGATTCTATTGTTCCTGTTGCCGAACCGACACCGTACTCACACTTACCTAGGCCACTAAAAAAGGTATGGTTTTTTCACCTTTTTTAGTGGCCTTTAAGCAATGAGCAAAACCGTTTAAAAAGGCCGGGGATTTGTGAGTTACAGAAACTAACTATACATAACCCCTCGGGCTTAAGGGGTAGGGTTGTCGAAAGAGCAATAGAATGAAACATAGCTAATTCAGATGAGTATCCTATCCAGTTATGTTAACGTTTTTACATGTGTGCTGAGGTTGATACTTTTCTTAAGTACGAGGTAAAGATAAAAACACAAATAACCGAGTCCGGATAAGAATCCTGACTCGGTTTCTTAGTATGGAATTCATTTGGCAAAAGGGGAGTGAGTGGAGTGGTTACTTTTTCAGTTGTGCGAGGTCTCGCTCGTGACGAACGGTTTTTTCCCATAGAAGATCTTGATCGATTCTGATAAACCGAAACTGTTGTGTTATCTCATGGTGGCGTTCTTCACTTTTTTCTATTGAGGCGTGCAGATCTGTTTTGAGATCGTGGATCTCGTTTTTTATCTCGACTTTGAAAGCCTGCATGTCCTCTTTCATAGCTTGTTGATCCTCTTTGAACGTTTGCATATCCTCTTTCATTTCTTGAAACTCAGCAGAAAGCTTTCCGACTGTTCCAACTAATTGTGTAAGTAACGCTTCCATCCGATCTAATTGTTCTTTTGCCACATTTAACACCTCCTCTAGTACTTGCCTGTATTATAATGGATGGACAAACGTATTTCTATGATTGTTTTGTTAAGATTTTTGAAGTAGTGTTGCGATAAAGTGCCTGATCGATATACCTAAGTTTAAAAGGAGACTAATACATATGGATATTAATCAATTAGTTGAAGAGATGACTTTAGAAGAAAAAGCTGCACTGTTATCAGGGACTGAATTTTGGAAGACGAATCCGATTCCAAGACTTGCGATCCCGTCTATATTTTTATCAGATGGACCACATGGTTTAAGGAAGCAAAGTGAAGGTGCTGACCACCTTGGACTATATGATAGTGAACCTGCAACCTCTTTTCCTACAGCAGTGACCGTTGCTTCTAGCTGGAATACGGACAATCTCCGTAAAATGGGAGAAGCGATTGCCGAGGAATGCTTGCATTACGGTGCGAGTGTACTACTTGGTCCAGGAATAAACATTAAAAGGAATCCACTTTGTGGTCGAAATTTTGAATACTATTCAGAAGATCCATTTCTAACTGGAGAATTAGCCGTCCATTTTATAAATGGGGTACAAAGTAAAGGGATTGGTACGTCAGTCAAACATTTTGCAGCGAATAATAGTGAAAATTACCGCTTTATGGGTGATTCAATTGTTGATGAGCGTGCTTTTAGAGAGATTTATTTAAGAGCTTTTGAAAGAGTGGTAAAAGAAGCGAAGCCGGCCACAATCATGTCTGCTTACAATAAGATCAATGGTACGTATTGTTCAGAATCGAAGTATTTACTAAATGATATTTTACGTGAGCAATGGGGCTTTGAAGGTGTTGTCGTTAGTGATTGGGGAGGAGTAGCGGATAGAGTTGCTGCGGTAGAAGCAGGACTTGATTTAGAAATGCCAGGTGATACATGGGAATTTCGTAAAATGGTAATCAAGTCCTTGGAAAATGGCAGTCTAGCGGAGGAGACGGTAGACAAAGCTTTGAGAAACATCTTACATTTAGTGAAAAAGAGCAGTGAGCTTTCGTTTGGAACCCCTTTTAATAAAAAACAACATGCAAATCTAGCATGTGAGATTGCGAAGGATTCTGCCGTGCTTTTGAAAAATGAGGATGTACTACCCTTAAATAAACAGGAAAGCGTACTAGTCGTCGGTGATTTATTTGAGAAGATGCGATATCAAGGTGCGGGAAGCTCACTTATTAATCCTAGTAGCTTAATCACACCAAAGAAGGCATTTGATGAAATGCAGGTGAACTACAGCTTTGAAAATGGCTATCGTGAAAGCGAAGAAAGCTCAGATCAAGAATTAATGGCACGTGCTGTTGAAGCTGCTGGTAGTGCTGATACGATCTTGTTTTTTGGTGGATTGACAGATTATGCGGAGAGTGAGGGCACTGATCGAGCAACGATGAAATTGCCAACGAATCAGTTGGAGTTACTCTCGAAATTATCTGCTACTGGCAAAAAAATTATTGTCATTTTATTTGGAGGTTCACCTGTAGAATTACCCTTCTACGATGATGTGCATGCGATATTAAATATGTATCTTCCAGGACAGCATGGGGGAGAAGCAGCTGCAGCATTGATATTTGGAGATGCCACACCGTCTGGTAAGCTGGCTGAGACGTGGCCAATGGAATATCAAGACGTCCCTTTTGGAGGAGACTACTCAAAAAATGAGCACGAACTCTATCAAGAGAGCATTTTTGTTGGCTATCGTTATTATGATCAAGCAGAAAAAGAAGTACGCTTTCCATTCGGGTTTGGAAAATCATATACAACCTTTTCTTACTCTAATTTAGTAGTTGAAGAAATGGGTAGTAAGATAAAAGTCACTTGTGATATTACGAATACAGGGAATGTTGATGGTGCTGAGGTTGTCCAATTATATGTGAAGAATAATCAAAGTGACATTTTTAAAGCGAAGAAGGAGCTTCGAGCTTTCGACAAGGTCTATTTAAAAGTAGGAGAGACCAAAAAAGCTACAATGACTTTTAGTCGAACTGATCTATCGTATTATAATATTGATTTGAAAGAATGGGTTTTAGAAAATGGATTATATGTGATTGAAGTTGGGGAATCGAGCGACATAATTCATTTAAGGGACAATTTCTTGATTGATGGAGAAAAAGAGGTGGATAGTCCGTATAATCTTGAAAATCTAAGAGCGTACTATCATGTAGATCGTAATTTTGATGTAACTCCTGTGCAATTTGAAGGCTTATTAGGATATAAGGTTCCACCGTTACCAGCTAAAACACCAATTGGATTAGAAACGAGACTTTCTCACTATAATGAAACATTTTTGGGGAGGAGATTATATACGAGCATATTAGGGGTGGCCAATAGGCAGTATAAGCAAGCATTAAAACTCCCTGATGGAATAGAAAAAGAAGCGAAAAAGAAGAATGCTGTTTTTCTTATGAATATTCTTCAATCGAATAGTGCGAGGACACTTGCAGCGGCAAGTGCCGGAAGAGTTCCTCTCCACATCGCAAAAGGATTTGTCGCTCTAGCAAATGGTCAAGTTATGGATGCTCTTAAAATGATGTTAAAGAAGGAAAAAACAATTCCATTACCAAAAGCGAGTAGTACTACTCAAAAGTCTGATTAAGAGATGAAGATAAGGTGCCTGCCCCCCCCCAGTGCGTTAAAGCTTTACTTTGCTGGGTGTCAGGCACTTCTTCGTTCTACCGTTACGATACCGATATAAAGATAGCGATGAGCCTGGGACATAACTAAAGTGTTTAACTGAAATGCCGAACGAAGCAACCATGTACGGATGAAATATACGAGACTCCTGCGGGATGCAAAAGAGGCCACTAAAAAAGGTGGAAATCACACCTTTTTCAGTGGCCTCATGAAAAAGCCAAGTGTGAGACCCCACAGTAGCCGAGGAGGCTCACCGGCTTCCCGTGGAAAGCGAAGTATATTTCAGGAGCGGCTTACGTCCGCAAACTATTGTTTTTCGGATTTTGTATTAGTTAAATCACTTTTGTGCCAGCCTCTTTCTATTTTTTTCAACATATCTAGTTCTTTTCGAATGATCTTGTTGTTTTTTATAATAAATTGGAGGTTATTGGTATTTATTTTACTAGAAATCTGTACCTATAATTAATAGAAAGCTAACTATGGATTAAAACAACGGGTGGGGTTTCTTTAGCAATTAGGTTAGCTTTATTATTTTTTGTAAGCGCTTTATAACGGGGGTGAGTTGAAAAACTAGTGAAGGCTAATTGTAGTTTACTATTTTAATAGGAGGAGTTTTATGTCAAGAAGGTTATCTATTTTAGTCATTTTTGCAATGATTGTTTCGATGTTTTCGAATGTTGGTTTAAGTGCAAAGGCTTTCGAAGGTTCGTCTAATGGTTTAGATGGAGTTCAGCTGGAAGACTTAGATCGTGGATTAGTTGCAGCAAAGACATCTGAAGGGATTTTCCTCAGTTGGCGTCTTCTTTCAAATGAAGTAACCGCCTATTCAGATTATGGTCTTAGAGGCACCGATTTCAATGTATATCGGGATGGTGAACAGATTGCTACTGTTGAAACAAGTACGAACTTCTTAGATAAAGACGGAACAGAAAACTCAACCTATTATGTAAGCGCTGTCGTAGATGGAGAGGAAACAGGTGATGTGAGCAAAACGGTATCACCATGGGGGAATGACTATCATGACCTTCCATTACAAAAGCCAGCGGACGGTGTTACACCGGCTGGTGAAACGTATACTTACACGGCGAATGATATGAGTATTGGTGACGTAAATGGTGATGGTCAATATGAGTATATGGTAAAGTGGGATCCTGCCAATTCCAAGGACGTATCACAAGTGGGATATACCGGAAATGTTTATATTGATACGTACACGTTTGACGGCACTCTTCTATACAGAATTGATTTAGGTGTTAACGTACGTGCTGGTGCCCATTATACGCAATTTATGGTTTATGATTTTGACGGTAATGGCAAAGCAGAAATGATGATGAAAACGGCACCAGGTACAAAGGTGATGTACTTTGATGAAGCTGGTAACGTCTCATCAGAAGAGTATATTACGATGCCACAAGTTGACCTAGATGCTGGTTACAGCAACGATGATGATTATCGTCTAAGTGCCGAGGGATATTATGAGCATGTCGTAAGCATGTTCATGGATTGGCACAATCACCCTGAAGTGATTGCTGGCAATTGGCCTTCGATTGAAGAAGGAATTGGAATGGACGCTGAATTTGAGTATCCCCTTTCAAAAGAGGATGCTGAGACATTAGCTGACTATTTCATAGATGTCTATGCCCCAAGTAGAAGTACACGAAACAATCTTCGAGCATTTGAGGGCTTTATTTTATCAGGTCCTGAGTACATTTCTGTATTTGACGGAGAAACCGGGTCTGAGTTGGAGACGATCGATTACGAGCCAGGGCGTGAGGACGATGGCTTAATCTGGGGAGATTACGCCTATTCACGAATTGAGCCTGGGAATCGTGTGGACCGTTTGAATATGGGTATTGCCTATTTAGACGGGAAGAGACCTTCCTTCTTTGTGAACCGTGGTTATTATACTCGATCGGTTTTCGTTTCGTGGAACTGGGATGGAACGAATCTTACTGAAGTATGGACAGCTGATAGTGGACATGTTCCAATGGATAATCCATTTAATAGCTCTCCGCACGGTGGTAAAGGATCTGACGAGGAATTGGGTAGACTTGCATCTCAAGGAAATCATGCGATTAGTGTCGCAGATGTAGACGGAGATGGGAAACATGAAATCGTTCATGGTGGAGCAACATTAGATGATGATGGTACGCTACTGTATAGTTCAATGGCTGAATTACCACCGCAAAGTCCAGCTGCAGGTGATCTGTCTGTATTTGGGCACGGTGATGCACTTCATGTGGCAGATATTGATCCAGATCGTCCAGGGTTGGAAATCTTTTCTGTTTTTGAAGCTGGTCCTTGGGCACCGTATGGTTTTGCCTTACGCGAGGCAGCTACAGGTGAAGTGATTTATGGTGACTATACCGGTGCGGATACAGGTAGAGGGATGATTGGTGATGTTGTCAGAGGGCAACGAGGACTTGAGACGTGGGCTATTGATTTACGTACTGCTGATGGAACTGTGCTAGGTACAAGTAGACCTGGGACAAACATGAACATCAAGTGGTCAGCAGATATGGCGACACAACTTGTTAATGGGTCTGGAAATGCAACCGTCACGATCGATGACTGGCAAGAAGGTAGAATGCTGACAGCAGAAGGAACGAGAACGAATAACGGGACGAAAGGGAATCCTTCTTTAGTTGCTGATGTATTTGGGGACTGGAGAGAGGAATTATTAGTGAGAACGGAAGATAGTTCTGCGATTCGTATCTATTTAAGTACAGAAGAAACAGATCGCAAATTGTATACACTTATGCACGATATTCAGTATCGAACAGGTATTGCTTGGCAAAACGGAGGCTACAACCAACCAGCGTATCCGAGCTTCTATTTCGCAACCGATATGGATTGGGACAAAGTAACGGTGCCGAACGTTGGTCAAGTTCCTTATGTAGAAGAAGAAGGACCAGAAATTGATGTAAGTGAGTTAGAGGAACTGCTTTTAATAGCGAAGGGCATCTCGAATGAATACGATGCTTACACAGAAGTGTCTTATCAAGCATTACAGGATGCAATCGTTGAAGCAGAAGCTGAACTAGAAACGATTCAATTTGATTATCAATTGCATGGAGCGCTAGAAAAATTACAAAATGCCCTTGATGGATTGATAGAAATTGTTGATCTAGGCCCTGGGTTTAGATTTGATTTCGGGTCAGAAAATAGTCCGTTAGCAAACGGCTATGTCAAGGTTTCTGATACATTGATCTACGATGAGGAACGAGGGTATGGTTTCGATGAAGGGACAGATGGTAGTCGTGACCAGGATGGGCCAGATGACTTAAGGCGAGACTTTATCTTAGCTCATAATAAAGAATTCAAACTAGACCTAGCTAATGGCGAGTATGATGTTAAGATTTACACTGGTTCTAATTGGAATGGCAATACGACAACCTATTCACTTGAAGGCGAAGAAGCAGAAGGTGGCATGAGTACAGCTGCTGGTGAGTTTGTTGAATACACGGATACAGTTACTGTTGAAGATGGACAATTAAATATTCACTTCGGTGGAGAATGGGCACGTATTAATGGAATTGAAGTCGTTGCTGTAGAAGATTTCAATGTGAAGTTTGATTTCGGCGGAGAAACAAGTCCAGTTTCCTATGGCTGGACACAAGTTGCTAACACATTGCTTTATGATAGTGAATTAGGATATGGACTTAATAAGGCAGTCGCAACAAGAGATCGTGGAGGTCCAGACGATGTGAGAAGAGATTTTGTCATTGATGGAAATTATGAGTTTCTAGTTGATCTTCGTAACGGGGATTACAAAGTGAAAATCATAGCTGGTGATGACATTGCATCTAACAACTCAACGTTTACGATTGAAGGGACGGATTACGGTCAAATTTCTTCGGGATCAGGTCAATATGCTGAGTTAGAAGAGACTGTCACCGTTGACGATGGACAAATGAATATTCAAATTGGAGGGAATGGCCGGATTAACGGTCTTGAACTTTACTTTGTACCAGAAGTGAAAGAACCTACAGACCCAACAGATCCAGGGACAGATCCTGAAGAGCCAACGGACCCAACCGATCCAGGGACAGATCCTGAAGAGCCGACGGAGCCGACCGATCCAGAAACAGATCCTAAGGAACCTACCGAAGAAGATAAAACACCGGTGCCAGGTAAGAAAGATAAACTCAAAGAAAAAGAAAAAGATAAAAAGCTAAAAGGTGAAAAACCTGTAAAAGGTGAAGAAGAAAAGAAACTGCCAGATACGGCTACTAGTTTCTTTAACACATTATTTATAGGTTTGATATTAGTAGTTACTGGTGGAATCATCTTTTTCTTTGTGAAAAGAAAAAGAAAAACTGTTTAATTATATATTCGGGAACCTCTCTACTGTATGGTAGGGAGGTTTTTTCATAAGCTATAACAACTTAGCCTTTCATCTGGTGGTCGATGACAATCATAACTACAACTTGAAAAAATACAGGATTTAGAATAAACGATCATATTGATATTGTTTCCACATTATTCCTTATATCAATGTTCACTTGTATTATAATGAATCGGTAAGAATGTTTTTATCTTGATCTTTTACCTTTTTTGAGAGAGTCATAATCGTGGTTCAATTAAGTAGTGTGAATTGACAGGAGGCAACCAAATGAAGCGTGTCGATGTAGTGTATACCCTATTATATGACCAAACGACGAATAAAGTATTACTTGTATTGAACAAAAAAAATACAAAATGGTCCTTACCAGGGGGCGGAGTGGAGTGGAGAGAAACTCTTCGGGAGGCAGCCGTGAGGGAAGTGCAGGAAGAAACCGGATATATCGTTACAGTAAGTAGTATTCTTGCAGTGAATGAGGCTTTTCTTAATAAGAATCATGTCCATTTCTTTACATTTCAAGGGCAGATTTTGGAGGTACCAGAAATCATTCCGATAGAAAAAGACATTCTTAAGGTAGAATGGGTCGATTTAGAGGAGGCAGATCGTTTGCTGACATACTATCCCGATGGAGTATCCAGATTAATTAGCACAGCTGGAGTAAAGTATACGTTACAAGAATAGTATACTACTAGTATAGGAGATTTCACTAAAAGGAGCCAATTAAATGCAACAAAGCCTAGAGCAAATACATAGTAACGTAAAAAGCTGGTTGGGTGAATCCATTCCTTTCATTAATAAATCTCTCCAGCAATCACTTACAGTTGAAACGAAACGCGACCGTCGCGATCTTGTTTCAAACATCGACAAGCAGATGGAGCTTTTATTAACAGCGAAGATTAACGAGTGTTATCCTACTCATCAAGTGTTAGGAGAAGAAACGGCGAATAGCTTTCAACTGGGTACGTTAGAGCATCTCTGGATCATTGACCCAATTGATGGGACGGCGAATTTTCTTAAGCAAAAGGATCATTTCTGCATACTTATTGCTTACTATGAACAAGGAATTGGAAAGCTAGGCTACATGTATGATGTCGTTAATGAAGACCTTTATCATGCAGTATATGAGCAAGGGGCCTATAAGAATGGAGAGCCGATCCGACGGCCTGAAGCAATTGCGCTAGAAGAAGGACTTGTGTCATGTGATGCACGAAATTGGTGTGAGCAACCACGATTTCAGAAGTTAATGAAGCATTGCTTTGATATCCGTTATTTTGGCTGCGGGGGTATTGATTCTATCCATGTGATTCAAGGGAAATTTGCAGCATTTCTCACATCAGTATCAGGACCATGGGATAAAGCGGCACAAATGATTTTCGCTAAGGAATTAGGACTTAAACTCGTTCGCTTTGATGGCAGTGAGGTTGACCATCTTACTGGTGGTGATTACATACTTGCTAATGAGGGTTGTATTGATGAGATTTTGTCGATTATGAAAGATGTATAATCATTGCTGATGAATAAATTAGCAAAATGATACTAGACTAGTATCATGTTTACAGTCTCGACATTTGGTTGAAGTTTAATCTATGAAGGATAAGTTTTTATAAGGAATTTTTGGTTACAGCATTTTGTTCAAAATTATTTTACTGCTTCGATATAATATAGAAGGTTTAAATTTTTTTAAAATAATAGTTGTGTTATCGGCAGGGAGATGATATATTATTCCTTGTCGCCAAAACGAAGCGACATGATAGAACGATTTAATATAAAAAAAGTGTTGCATTCGACATTTTATTATGTTAAGATAATATTCTGCCGGTGAGAAAGACACGGCAAACGAGTTCTTTGAAAACTGAACAAAAGCCAAGCGAAAAATAAGAGATAACATGTTTTATCTCGTCAATTTAGACTTTTTCAAAAAGTCAGCAACAAGTATTGAGCTATTTAAACTCAAACCAATTTTATGGAGAGTTTGATCCTGGCTCAGGACGAACGCTGGCGGCGTGCCTAATACATGCA
>NZ_JAGKSQ010000017.1 GCF_017939705.1 Halalkalibacter suaedae | reverse complement strand
AGCAAGCTCCCATTAGTCCGCTCGACTTGCATGTATTAGGCACGCCGCCAGCGTTCGTCCTGAGCCAGGATCAAACTCTCCATAAAATTGTTGAGTTTAAATAGCTCAATACTTGTTGCTGACTTTTTGAAAAAGTCTAAATTGACGAGATAAAACATGTTATCTCTTATTTTTCGCTTGGCTTTTGTTCAGTTTTCAAAGAACTCGCTTAGCACGTCTCTCAACGGCTAGAATATTATCTTAACATAATAAAATGTCGATTGCAACATCTTTTTATGTTTTCCTGTCGGCTGTTTTAGTGACAAAAAATAATATAACATGCCAATTAAAATGATACAACCTTTTTCACTGAAAATTAAATACCAATTCAGACCAACTACTTACCTTTACTAATTTGTCCTCATTCTTAAAAAAACGATGGTTCTTAATTAGTCTTCTTTCTATTATTAAAGACTACAAAGCAGTTCTTGTATTCTCCCTTCATCTATCAGCAAGTTCTATTAAAATAGACCTGTACAATTGTCAATTGGAACATTTCGGCAAACTAAGTCATGGAATGCTTGGATTGTTCTATTATATGCTTCAGTAGTTCCCCTTTTTAATAATAATAATTATCTCTACATATAGAGTAGAACGCGATCGGAAATATAGGATAACTGAAAAAACAAGACATTGATATAACTAAAAACTATATCGACATTCACTCAAACTATGAATACTATTAATGCGGAGTTTATTTAAAAACGTAATCCCCCAAAAACTTATATGACCAAAATGAAATTGAAACCCTTCCCTTCACCGTTACGTAAATCTACAAAGACCAATGAAATTACTTTAAAGGAGCGTTTATATGGGAAATATCCTTCTATTTTCATTAATTATTACTCTCGTCACACTATTGGTAACCTTACCTATTACCAAGATAAAAAGTGATGGGAAAAAGAAAAAGACTAACCAAACAACTCAAGCTGTTCTTACCATTATTTTAATCTTTCCGGTCACTTTGGTTTTTTACTACATTACAAATATAGATCGGAATTTATCTTCGCTATGGCCATTTTTTATTATTATTACGTTTATTGGTGCAGCTTTATCTAGTCGGTTTGAACGTAAAATTAAGTCAGGATTGTTTGGAGTCAGCATTTTAGTCGGCATCTACTTTCTAACAGCATTTGTGTTCAATGCTGATGAAAAATTCGAGCAAGCTCAAATGGAAGAGAAAATTGAAATTGCAGCATTTGATGAGACAGAAACACCAGCAAGCGTCCCCCCACAGTACGCTCGTAACAAAATGAAAAAATCCTTTGGTCAAGTTCCAAACACAAGTTATTATCAATTAGGTAATCTGCAAATTCAAAAAGTGAATGGGGAATATGTTTACATTGCTCCTGTTGAATTTTCTGGTCTCTTTAAATGGATGAAAGGTAAGGAAACGCCGGGATATTTCACGCTAAGTGCTACCGACTCCTCTGCCAACCCAAAATTTATTAAAGAGACAATGACATATACACCATCCTCTTATTTCAACAAAAACATGGAACGGCACATTCGTTTGAACTACCCAACGCTTATTTTTTATGGTGAGGTTCAACTAGAAATTAATGAAGAAGGAAAGCCTTACTATATTCGTACGTATGGCGATTTCATATCGGCACGTAATGGATTCACACCAAAGGGAATTGTCATAGTCGACCCTACTACAGGTGAGGCGAATAAATATCCTTTAGCAGAAATTCCTGAATTTGTTGATGGTGCGGTTTCACCTGAAGCAGTTAGTCTGCACAATAGCTACTATGGTAATTATATTCATGGCTTTTGGAATAGCCTGTTCGGAAAAGCAGATATTAAACTCCCTTCCGATGAAGGAACAGAAGCAAATGTAAGTCCAATTTTTGATGAGAACGGCAAGATGTATTATTTCACCGATTTTACAAGTCCTAAAGAAGGTGTCGACTCAATGCTCGGTTACTCTCTAACGAATGCACAAACAGGTGAGGCAACTTTTTATACTGGCAATCTCGAAAACTCCTATATGGACTCACAAGGTGCTCTTGAAATCATTGAAAAGAAATTCATCGAGAAAAAGTGGAATGGTGAAATGCCAATCCTGTACAACTTTTATGGAGAAGCTAGCTGGTTAGTACCCGTTCTTGACTCAAATGGCTTCTTACAAAATTATTTTATCGTCTCTGCTGCAAACCCTGAAATTTCCGCTTATGCACAAACACCAAATGCAGCATTAAAGAAATTTAAAACTTCCTTACAAAAAGGTGGCAGTAGTGTAGACGGTTCCTCAAACGCAGAGGAAAGCCAAGTTAACGGTACGATTACTAGGGTATACAAGGAAACATCCGAACCTTACACCATCGTCTCTTTCTTACTAAACAACGGACTCAATTTCATCGTATCTTCAGAGACAAACCCACTAGCTATCTACCTAAAAGAAGGAGATCGCGTTGACGTCAGCTACTTTGAAACAGGTGAACTCTTCTTACCAGTAAATACACTTGAGATCGAAGGACTACAATAGACTCAATCATTCCAGTGCGTTCCTACAGGGGCGCACTTTTTCTTTTCACCACTTTTTCATGAGATTCCAGAAAATCTTTCACGTGGAATTCTATTAAATTTACGTTATACTTAACTATTATTAAATTAAAAAATATCGATACTTTTCTTATAGGAGGATTCCAATTGAATTTCGTTGCAATAGACTTTGAAACTGCCAATACTAATCGTTCAAGCGTGTGTTCGATTGGATTAGTCGTTGTAAAAAACGGCCAGGTTGCACAAGAATATTATCAATTAATTAAACCAAATGATATGTACTTTGATCCTATCTGCGTGAGAATACACGGGATTAACCCTGAAGATGTCAAGGATGCTCCATCCTTTAACGATGTGTGGAGTGACATCTCTCATCTGCTTGAAGGGAATCTTGTCATTGCCCATAATGCCAGCTTTGATATGTCGGTTTTAAGATATTCACTCGATGAATGTCAGCTTGACTATCCTTCCTTTTCCTATAATTGTACTGTCAATGTTTCAAAGAAGACATGGAATGATCTACATAGTTATTCATTAAATGTCGTCGCTCAGCACCTGCAAATTGAATTTAAGCATCACCATGCTCTCGAGGATGCACAAGTGGCTGCACAAGTATATCTTCAAGCGTGCAAAGAAAATAATGTAACAAGTCACGAGGAATTAATTGAAAAGCTAGAAATTGGTCAAGGTACTATCTATGCCAACGGTTATACACCTGCACGTGCAAACAAAAAGAAAAGCAAACGTTCGCTAAAGACAGGGTAGTTAAAAATAGAAAAGGTTGGGACAAAAGTGATTTAACTAATAGAAAATCAGAACAATGGTGGTTGGCGGACATAAACCGCTCCAGAAATATACTTCGCTACGTGATTGCATTATTCGGTATTTTAGTTAGCACTTTAGTTATGTCCCCGCCTTTTCTTTCTAGCTATATATTTATATGAAGAAAATTAATAGCTGAGAGATAATCGCAACAAATATTAAGGCAAATGGATAGGCAGCAGCATAGGCAATAGCAGGATCTTCAGTATCTATCAATTGATTAACTGCTCCAAGACCCGGGGTGCTTGTAAGTCCACCGCAAAGAGCACCTAACGAATGAACCACACTTAGCCTAAAGAGCTTTCTCGCAATCAGGAATCCAGCAATAATTGGTACAATCGTAATGATTGCGCCACCAAAGATTAAGCTAATTCCGTTTTCTTGAACAACCTCAACAATACCACTACCCGCAGTGGTTCCCGCACCAGCAAGAAAGAGAACTAAGCCAATATCTCTAATTACCTGGTTGGAAGGTTGAAAGAAGCGTGCTTTAATTGGTCCTATTTTTCCGAAGTGACCAATAATTAACGCAATAAATAATGGACCACCAGCTACACCAAATGTAATAGTCCCTAAGCCTGGAAGGTAAATAGGAATCATTCCAAGAGCTATTCCCAAGAGTAAAATCAAACTCAATGAAAAAATATGAACATTCGTTACCGTTAACCTTTTACGGCTAAATAGTGCTTCAACCTCGTCTAAACGGTCCTCACTACTTACTAAAGTTAACACGTCTCCTCTTTCCATTGGCCAATTCGGGTTCTGATTGAATTCAAACCCACTCCTTTCAATTCGAGTTACTGTCACTCCATACAAACTTCGTAGGCTAAGTTCCTTCAAATTTTTACCGAGCATTTCCTCTGAATCAACGACAACCTTCCGAAGTTGAATATGATCCGCATTTTTGAAGTTGGTTTCCACCTCTTTACCTACATCGTGGCAAAATTCATCAAGATCATTTTGCATTCCTACCGCTACAAGGCGATCACCTTTTAAAATAACCGTGTCTTTTAAAGCGATGATATTTCGATCCCCTCTAATCACGCGACTAATTACGACAGAACGGTAACGTCCAAACCCAAGCTCGCTTAATGTTCGCTTATGAATCCACTCTTCTGTTACTTGAATTGTGACGACCTTAGGTGATTCTGCGTTACGCAATGGACCCTGTACTTTTTCAAGATCCTTAACTACGTCAACTCTAAGTATTCTAGGAAGGAGCTGCACGAAAAGGACAACCGCGACAACACCAAACGGATAAGCAATTCCATATCCAACAGAGGCTAACGGGTCATTAGTTGCCTGCAATGCTGCAGCCAGCCCAGGTGTACTAGTCAGAGCTCCTGTCATCAAGCCAATACTTAACGCAGTTGAAAAACCAAACAGCTTTGCAATTATGATTGTCGTCAATGCTGCAATTAAGACAATCGATAAACCAATCAAACCAAAAATAATCCCACTTGAACGCATCATCCTAAAAAACCTAGGACCAGCTTGTAACCCAACAGCTACGATAAATAAACTAAGTCCTAAATGCTGAACAATGGGTGAAACCTGATAATCAAAATGTCCAAAGATCATAGCAACTAATAAAACACCAGATGAACCTAGACTTAGGCCTTTTACCTTTGCTTGCCCTAGTGCAGATCCTAAAAACAAAATAACAAAAAGTAATATTAAAGGTTCTTTTATATATTCTATAACAGTGTCCAAGATCCACTCCTCCATTTCTCTCTTTATTCACTTTATTATCGTTGATTATCTTATCAGATACAATCGATTGCTCATCATTTCACAAATAATACATGATCATTTTCTAAACCTAGTTAAATATTATATAGTAGTAATAGGTGAAAATAGACTAAGCCTCTTTTGTTATAAATTATTAAAAATATTACTTATGGAGCTGTTGCCATGAAGCCATTTTCGAATCTTCGAGACTATAATAGTACTTTTATTACTTTTTTACTTTTTTGGTCAGGTTTGGTTATTTTAATTAGTATGTATATTGCTATATCAATTCCCGATGCCTTTTCTTCAACATACCAAATATCAACCACACAAACGGCCTGGATATCTAGTTCATTTTCGCTTGCGTATGCACTTGGATGCTTTTTTTTCGGTCCAGTTTCTGACCGTTACGGTCGAAGAGTATTCTTAGTTTCCAGTATAATTGGTCTTACAATACTCACAATCATTACTGGATTCGTTACCAACTACATAGCACTTTTGGTTTTGCGACTAGCTCAAGGGTTTGTCGCCGCGGCGTTTGTCCCTATTTCACTTGTGTATGCAGGGGAAATTCTTCCGACTAAAAAAAGAGTAACAGCAATTGGATTTATTCTATCAGGACTTCTAATGTCGAGTATCATCGGTCAAGTATTTAGTGGATTTATTTATCAGATTACCGGTCTCCATGCTATTTATTTTGTACTCGGTGCTATTTATTTGTTTACAGCAATTTTAGTTGTTTTTTATTTACCAAAGGAACCAACTCAACACTCACAGGAAAGTCTTCGAGAGCGTTTTATTATGATGAAAGATGTACTAATAAGAAAACAAGTTCTCCTTTGTTTTTCCATTTCATTTATGCTCCTCTTCTCGATCGTGGGCGTCTATACTTTATTAGGTAACTACCTTAGCTCAGCTCCTTTTGGGCTATCGACTGAGCATATCCTTTTGATACGGGCTGCTGGAATTTTCGGTATGTTACTTGCCCCTTTCACGGGTAAGATCTCGGAATTACTCGGGACTTTTGTTGTCTTGCGTGGTGGATTGATTATTGCGTCTATAAGTCTTTTTATACTAAGTATGAGTGATACTATTACAGTCATTACTCTAATGAGCATCATTTTTGTTGCTGGGATTGCACTCGTGATGCCAGTTATTATTACTACTTTAAGTCTATTTGTCCCAAATGCTAAAGGAAGTGCGATATCATTTAATGCCTTTATTTTATTTCTCGGTGTTAGTGCTGGACCAATCCTTGCTAATACACTAATTAATATGAACTTAAATCATTTTGCTTTTATCGTTTTTGCAGGGATTTTATTCATTGGGGTACTTTTGTCATCTTTGATTACTATGAAAGCAGCCGTTCCAAGAAAGGATATGTCCAAAGCAGTTAACGAATGAAATTAACGACAAAAAAACAGGAGCTATTCATCTTTGAATAGCTCTTGTTTCATTCACATTAGCTGCTTTAAAAACACAAATACTTCTTCTTCTTGCATTGGTTTAGCAATATGATACCCTTGAACAAAATGACAATTACGAAAGCGTAAAAACTGCATTTCTTCTTCTTTTTCTACTCCTTCTGCCACCACGTTTAAACCAAGACTATGAGATAACGAAATTACAGCTGAAGCAATGGCAGCGTTCGCTTGGTTTTCTTCTACATCTTTAATAAATGACTGATCAATCTTTAACGTATCGATCGGAAATTGAGTCAGATAACTTAAGGAGGAGAAGCCAGTGCCAAAATCATCTATTGAGATTGAAATGCCCAATTTCTTTAATTGCTGTAATGTTCTAACCGCTTCCTCAGGATGATGCATAACCGTGCTTTCAGTCAATTCGAGCTCTAATGCATTTGAGGGTAGTCCACTTTCTGTTAGAGCATCAACAATGATTTTCTCCAAATTATGTTTGTGGAATTGAGATGCTGATAGATTCACACTAACGGTTAAATGAGAGTAACCTGCATCATGCCAAGCCTTACATCTTAAACACGCCTGACGAATTACCCATTCGCCTATAGGAACAATCAAACCTGTTTCCTCTGCCACTTGCAAAAAAGCTCCGGGACCAATGATCCCCTTGTCCTTTTGATCCCAACGAATTAATGCCTCAAAACCATAAATCTGATTTGTATCAAGATTTAATTTAGGTTGATAATGTAGGACAAATTCGTCTCTTTCTAATGCTTGTCTTAATAATATTTCCTTATCTAGTCGTTCATTCGCATATGTTTTCATTGTTGGATTATAGAACTGAAATCCATTTCTCCCCGATGCCTTTGATCGATACAGCGCAATATCTGCATGTTTAATTAATGTATGGATATCTTCCCCGTCAGCCGGAAATACACTAATGCCTATACTTGTTGTAACAGTAAATTTTCGTTGGCCAATTAAGAATGGCTCGGACATGACGCTATTCACTTTCTCACATAGCAGATAACAGTCGTGATAGCTATTCACATCAGGAAGGAAAATAATGAATTCATCTCCACCAATACGAGCAAGGCACTCACTCTTGTCAATTACCTTACTTAAGCGTTTGGACACTTCCTGTAACAATTGATCGCCAGCTTGGTGTCCCAAACTATCATTGATTACTTTAAAATGATCTAAATCTAATAATAGCAAGGCCATTTTCTTATTTGGATGCTTTTGAATAAACGTCTCAACATATGAATGAATATACCACCGATTTGGTAATCCTGTTAAAGCATCATGATAGGCCATATGCTCGATCTTTTCCTCTGCCTTTACTCGAGCGGTAATATCGAGTGCAAATCCAAGTAAGAGAGACTCATCCCCAAACTGAACAATGGTCTTTCCCGTATACATATAGCATGTTTCACCTTTGAATCCCGTAATCTCCTCTTTGGTAATCAATTTGTTTGATTTCCAAACTTCTAAATCATGCTCTCTAACCTTTTTTGCAATCTTGTTTGGGAAAATATCAAAAACCGTTTTTCCTACGACCTCATCAAGAGTCAACCCATTTGACTCGCAAGTAACTTTATTTGCAAAAACAGTTCTTCCATCCTGATCCTCTAAGAAAATATTAATAGGTAAGGCATCGAGTATGTTCACATTTAAAGATTCTCGAATCGGCGAATGTTGTTTTGACTGTTGTTTCTGTAGAACCGACTCATCATTTGTCTCTACTTTAACATCCATACTCTCACTCCTACTCTTTCATCAAACCTGAATATAGCAGATGAAACGTCTCTTATCTTTAATATAGAGGAATTTGAAAGATTCGACAATAACAATTGAGTGAAGTGACCCTTTAAGCTAATAATTTCAAGTAATTCTAAATTAATTAAAGCCAAAAAGATGACTGCGAAGGGTTCTTTCAACCCTCTAGAGTCATCCTAGCTTTAAAATGTAGATAAACCAGCGAATTCCTGAATTCTGTAAATAACTTTTCTTAGCAATGAATCATCCTGATAAACCGAATAATCCGCTGTATAGACACCATCTTCATTTGACCACAACCTATCAAAATAGAGAGCGACCTCTTGACTAACCTCTTCATTTTCATCGGCTAAAATCATGATATTTGTTTCTAAATTCAAATCACTAAGATTTCGCTTCGTTAAATTAGCTGAGCCACCAATAATAATTGTTTCTGAATCATTTTGAATATACGTTAGTTTAGCATGATATTGTTCCCCTTGAGTCCAGTACCACCTAATATCAATATTCGTATCATTTTTCAATTCACTCGCTACTTGCCTATTCGGAATTCCACTTTTCTCCATTCCGAAAGCGTCTTTATTAGGGTCTAAAATTAATTGAATGTCTACCCCTCTATTATCTGCCCGTTTAAGTGAAGAAATAATATCACGATCAGCTAAATAAAACATCCCCATTTTTATTTGATCGCCTTGCTCTGTCTGATTAATAGAGGCTAGTAATTCCTTCTCGATTTTCCCCTCTGTAATCACTTTTACTTTGCTATTAGTATTGAGTGATTCTTGATTAGATTGATAGCTCGCTTCAATCTCACCATCAGAAAAATCAGCAACAGCCTTCTCGGTTTTTAACAAATCTTCAATTAAATTACCCTCTAGAACAAAGGCAATATTCGAATGGTTTGAGCTTGCGTCATGGGGATTTGCTGAAGTAACAATCGCTTCATTTTCGGTTATAATCACTTTACGATGATTCGCTTTAAAATTAAGGAGTTTCAGATAAGAACGAATATTCACTTCTGGAGACTCGTCACCAAATGGATTCGGAAGCCAAGTCCCTCCACTTGTACCAAACCATTGAAAATAGCTCCGCCAGAAACCTGAGTAAATCGGATTAGAATCCCTTAACTTACCCATATTCGTTTCAATCACATCTATATCATTCTCTTGCAACTGTTTTAGTTGCTTAATAGAATAGGCCCCGTAAAACTGATTTACTTCATCAGTAATAAATACGATTTCGATAGTTGGTGTTTCTATTTTCCTTTCGATTAACTTTTCCGATAATCTCATACTTAGTTCTGGGTATTCTAAGTCCCTGTCATATTCATGATTAAAGAGGAACATATCAATTACAATAAATTCTTCAGCCTGGTCAATTGATTCCATAATGCGATCGAAGATAACCTGCTCGCTTTTTTGATTACCATTGCTATCTTGATACGTAAGATCATACAGAAACTCAACATTCGTATCATGGTATACACCTTCAAACGAAATATTAGGAGGCAATGGTTTTAGAACATGATACACAGAAGTAATACTTGCTATCGCAATAAAGATTAATATGAATATAAAATAATGGTGCTTTTTCAAAGGAACTCCTCCTTTATAGACCACTAACGAAACATTATTCCCTACCTACACTCTATTATAAATCTAGCCATAATAGAAGAATAAAATTGTAAATATTTACCTTGTGTATAGGCATTAATTATGGTAAATCAACTTGCTCTGCTACGTATTCTATTTTATTGCTCATGGTAACCTCTCTTGCACTTTCACACAAAAAAGTGAGCTTACTCTTATCGAGAAGCTCACTTTATCTAGATTATGATTTGATAAACCATCATGCACTACTTAACCGTTCTCGTCGATTGTCGAATGACCAACTCGGGTTTATAAACGATAGAATTAAATAATAACGTTTCGTTCTTTCGTTCGTTCTCGATTAAATCTACAATCATTTTTGCTGCATCTTCACCCATTCTACTTTTTGGATGCTTGATCGTTGTTAATTTCACTTCTGAAACACTGGCTAGGAAGGAGTCATCATAACCGACGATTGAAATATCATCTGGTACATGTAACTTTTTTTCCCTTAACACATCCAGTAACATTAGAGCCAGTTCATCATTATAACAAACAAGACCTGTTGGGAACTCATTTTGTCCATTTAAAAGCTTCTGCAATTCAAGAATTGGTTTACTGAACTTTTCTTCAGATTGATATGTAATTAAGTTAGATGGATTGATCGGCATATTATTAACACGATGTGCTTTAATAAAACCTTTCATCCTTTGTACTCCTTGACTATCATCAGTCTTAAAAAAACCGGCGATTGAAGAATGACCTTGTTGAATTAAATGCTCCGTTTGTGTAAATCCCCCTTTTTCGTCATCCATTAACAAACAAAAAGGATCCAACTCCTCATAAATTGCATTTATCATGATATAAGGTATATTCAACTTTTCAAGATTAAAATAATAATTGAAATTCGAGTTAGAAACTGAGCTTTTAGTTGCTTCAATAATCAAGCCATCTATTGGTTGCTCCAAGATTTTTTCAAGAATCTTTTTTTCATTCTCTAGGTCGTTATTCGTGCTATATAAACTAACTTGGTAGCCAAGTTCACTTAAATATGATTCTGCCCCGCGTATTATACTTGGGAAAATATAATCAGATATATAGGTCGTAATGATCGCAATATTTTTATTACCTGCTTTTGAAATCGTTTGAATGCTTCGATCTGCACAAAAAGTTCCCGCACCTTGTTCTCTGTAAAGCCATCCGTCCGTAACTAATTCGCCAACAGCAACACGAATTGTATGACGACTCACACCAAACTCCTTCATTAATTGATTCTCTGAACTGATTTTTTGATGTGGTACATATGAACCATCAAGTATTTTTGATTTAATCTCCTGTTTGATTTTATTGTATTTAGTCACAGTGGTAACCTCAATTCTCCATTCACCAAGCTTTTTAGTAAATACAAATCACATAGCAAGAACTAGAATTTACAAAATATAACGAGGTTGTCTCAAAAGGCTGTTTTTGAGACAACCTCTTTAAACCGGATGTCCTCCTAAATTCTTTTTTACAGAACCAACTTATGCTGTTGCAGACAGCTTCTCCTTTTTGGCTTCTACTCTATCAATAGATTTAAATATAAGCCACATATAAGAAGTAGCTAGTAAACTTCCTGAGAAAAACAATACAACCGTTGGATAAGAACTTGCAATATAAATCATTGCTATGAGAACAAGCATCATTGCTAGCGTTATGTGAAAATGAATCAGCCCAATTATTAAAGCACTTCTAAAATGAACAAACAAAGGTGCTTTGAAATGAACAAATATGGGAAATACATTTAAAACAACAACAGTATATAGAAAGACAAACAAATAAAAGGCAAAGATAACTGAAATATGAAACTCTGTTCCTGATTGTAATAGCTGATAATTCAGGAATAGAATGCCACCGATAACAGTTAAAATCCAACCAAGTCCATTTGCCTTAATAAAATCAGCCTTAAACGCTCGAGCAAATGTTTTGAAATAAGGAAAGTCAACTTCACCTGCCAACCATTTCCTCGAAATGGATAGCATTGCAGTCGTTGCCGGAAATAGACCAAACGCTACGAGACCTAACAGAGTGAACACTAACCACAAAATATTTACGTAGGCAATCCTAGTTACCCATCTCAATATGCCATCTACTTTACCTACAATTTGATTCATGCTTACACTCCTTCATAAGCTTCCTAGATTAGCCTATTTCGTCATAAGTTAAATGTTATCCTTTTACTCCACCCATCGTTAAACCAGCGACAAAATAACGCTGGAAAAAGATAAACAGTACAATAATAGGTACAATACTCAATACAGAACCTGAGAATAATAGACTATAATTGTTGCCATATGGTGTCATTAACGATGCTAAACCAATTGGCAATGTAAACATTTCATTCGAACGGAGTACTAATAAAGGCCACAAGAAGTTATTCCAACTAGTTAAACCTTGTAAAATAGCCATTGCAGCAAACGATGGTAACATTAACGGCCCCATGATTTTGAAGAAGATACCGTATTCTGTACAACCATCTATTCTAGCTGCTTCCATTAATTCTTTTGGCAAACCAATTGCGTATTGTCTAAAGAAGTAAACAGCTACAGGTGCCACAATTAATGGTAACATCACTGAAAAGTAAGTATTCATTAAACCAGTAGTGATCATTAACTGATAAAGTGGCAGCATAAGAATTTCAAATGGAACCATTAAAATGAAAAGAACTAACATAAAGATAACGTATTTCCCTTTGAAATTATAAACAGCAAGGGCGTACCCTACCATAGAAGAGAAAAACAGGGAGATAAAAATTAACAGACCAGATACAATAATACTATTTAAGTACCAAGTCCAGTATTTCTGCCCTTCACCTGAAAACACACTTTGATAGTTTGCAAAATCGAATCCCCCATCAAAATTGAACGTCAAACCAAATCTCATCAAATCTGAAGCAGGACGAAATGAGGCATAGATCAATGAGAAAATCGGAAAGAGCGCAATTAAAGAAACGATAGCAAAGAAAACGACTAAAACGACACTAATTACTTTTCCTTTTTTTGGTTTATTCATCATATCACTCATCCTTATTAAATGCTCCAGTTAGTTTTAATTGCAACGAACTTATTATAAAAATAATAAGTATTAGTACTACACCTACCGCTGCACCAAATCCTAAGTCATTTCTTTGAATTCCTTCTTGGTAAATGTAACCAACAACCGTTAAACCGATGTTACCTGGTGAACTAGTTTCCCAAAACACGAAGCTTTCTTCAAACATTCTAAATCCATTAATAATCGTAATGGTAGATAAGAAGATAACAACGGGTTTTAAAGCAGGGAACGTCACATTCATGAATTTCTGAAAGAAGTTAGCTCCATCCATATCAGCAGCCTCATACAAATCTTTAGATGTCGTTTGAAGAGCCGCTAGATAATAAAGAATGTTAACGCCAATCCATCTCCATGATGCCAAGGTTACCATCATGAACATACCAGGTAGAGCTTCATATCTCCATTCAATTGGAGAAAAACCGAAAAACGTTACAACTTCATTCGCTATTGACGTTTCAGCATCTCCAAAAATCATCCTAAAAATGACACCTGCTACAATTACAGAAGTTAAAGCAGGGAGGAATAAGGCCGCTCGAAACACTGTTTTGAATTTCATCAGTGTACTATCTAAACAAACAGCTAACACTAGTGGCACAAACACTAAAATAATAACAGTCAAAAGCACATAAATACTTGTATTCGCGACTGCCTTATAAAAAGTAGGATTAAATACCCTCTCATAATTAGAAAGACCTATATAAGAGACTTGACCAGGGAGAACTCTCTGAAAACTCATGTTCACCGCACTAATTAACGGATATAGAAAGAGCAATAGAAATGAAACAATAAATGGCAATACAAAGACGTATGGAGCCACTTTTTTTGAATTTAGAAACCGAAATGGTTTCTTTTTTGCTGGTTCGGTTTGTCTATTTGTCGACACAGAAGGTTCCAAGATTCTTTCCTCCTTTCAAATATTGAGAGGGTAATTCTACCCTCTCTCTTTCTCCCAAGAAACTTATTCCATTCTACTTCTAACTGCATTAGCAGCATCTGTTAATGCTTCTTCAGGGGTTTTGCTACGATCTCTTAGTACAGAATGCATAACAGTAGAATGAATCTCTTGCTGAGCATTGGCGGTTTGATCAGTAATGTGAATTTCAGCGATTTCATCTCTAATATCTAATAAGATATCAAAAATATCATCATGGAAATAATCAAAATACTTATTATCTTCTCTCATTGCTTCTGAATCCCAAACATCATATCTTGGTGGATCAAAACCTAGAACTTGCCATAAAGCAACGTTTCCTTCTTCAGTTAACTTCGTAAATGCTAAGAAATCTTTTGCTAACTCGGCATTTTCACTTTGATTTGTGACAACGGTACCAGTTCCACCCATACCAGCAGAACGATTTCCGCCCTCTTCCCACATTGGAAGTGGTCTGATTTGCATCTTCCCTTCAAGATCAGGCATATAATCTAAGAAACGACCCATATACCACATTGGCATCATTAATGATGCAGCGCCACCTTCATTCATATAGCCATAATACTCTTCAGCATGATGAAATCCACCAGGAGCAATTTCTGCAATTTCATGTTCGTGTACAAGATCAGAAATAAATTGTAATGTTTCAATATTAACTTCATTATCTAAAATGACATTGCCTTCTGCATCGAAGTAATCTGATTC
Source organism: Halalkalibacter suaedae (assembly GCF_017939705.1). Taxonomy (GTDB): domain Bacteria; phylum Bacillota; class Bacilli; order Bacillales; family Bacillaceae_D; genus Halalkalibacter; species Halalkalibacter suaedae. The sequence goes on along the minus strand of NZ_JAGKSQ010000017.1, from coordinate 16,683 downwards.
TCTTTGGCTAATAAGTGGCCAAAATGTAAAATGTTCATCAGATTCTACAGTCGTCATTTTTGCATCTGTATTTTCTATAACTTTTTTTCCTGCTTCAACATAATCATCCCATGTTTTAATTGTATCAATATCGACTCCAGCTTGTTCCATAATCTCAGTGTTGTAGAACATAACCGTTGCCCCTACATGATAGTCCATTCCGTAATATTGTCCATCTTTAGAATAGATATCAAAACGGGATTTAACCATATCATCTAGTACTGGTTCAACAACGTCATTTAATGGCTCTAATTGAACTTCACCTTGTAAATAGTTAGCAAACTGACTAATCTCGATATCAGCTATATCCGGTGCCCCACTACCTGACTGTAATGATAGCAATAAATTATTATGCATTTGATCATATGGATAGGTTTCAGCAACTAACTTAATTGCTCGATCCGGATTCTCTTCATTCCATCTTGCTACTGAGTCTTCGAATAAAGAAGTATGCAATTCATTGAAATTCCAAAATGTTAATTCAGTTGCACCTTCAACATCATCTCCAATTACGACTGATTCCTCTGCTTCTCCACCAGCATCTTCGCCACTCCCCCCACATGCAGTTAAAATGAGTGCAGTTGTTGCGAACATTGAGAATAAAAATTTCTTCATAAGAATCCCCCCTAATTAATTTATGAAACTATTTCCACAACTTTATAAAGCGCTTTCATTCACCCCCAAAAAAAATTATGTATTTAAGTCGAGCTTTCATTTAAGTTGTACGCTCAACCTTATTACCATTATAAAACACACTAGTCATAATTTGCAAAGGTTTTTTGGTAGTTTGTTGGGTTAATTTCCATTTTTATAATAAAAAGATTAATTCATGTGAAAGTTGTACGTTCAAGATTTCAACAGGTTAAATGGAAGTTATTGGATATCGAGTGAAGAATGATGCTTGTTATTAATAACTATGACACTATAGTGGGTTGTTAGAATACTAACTGCTTTTTATTTTTTTGTAACCTTCTATTTATATCTTTCGTTTCATTAATATAACGAAATTGAATTGGGAGGTGTAAGACATGACTAGTTTTAAAAGTATTGCCCTATTCATTACTTTAGTAATATCCTTGTTTCTTTTAGTTACTTGTGGAGGTTCCTTAACACCTAACCAAGATGGTGCAACGAATTCGAACAATGATGAACAAGAATCTACAGGAGGGATTCATGAAGGAACTGTAAATACGGCAATTGAAAGCATTCCTGAAGAAGAATACAGCTTTCATTTTCATATCAATAATGACAAAACCGAGGCTGTCACATTAGAATACACTTCTTCTCAAGAATACGATTATCATATTCTAGACGATGCAGGGAAGACACTTGCTACCTACAGTATGAACAAATCGTTTCTACAAACCACTTCTGAGAAAACATTAGATCCTGGAGAAGTTTTAACAATGGATGTAGATATAACTGAATTCCTACCACAACTAGAGGAGGGAACCTATGTTTTAGAAATTTGGCCAACCGTTGTAGATCTTACCGACCTAAAAGCTACTATTGAATTTGATTATGACGGGAAGTATGTTGCTGAAGATCCATTGGATAACTAAAGAAATATTTTAATCAAGTTGGATATACTCAAAAGATGAGACTGGATTAAATGTGTTAACTAATAGATAATCTGAACAATGATAGTTGGCGGATGCAACGGATGCAAGCCGCTCCTGAAATATACTTCGCTTACATCTGGAAGCCTGTGAGCCTCCTTGGCTTTTAAAAGAGGCCACTAAAAAAGCTAAGAAGCTGGGACAAAAGTGATTTAACTAATAGAAAATCCGAACAATGGTGGTTGGCGGACGTAAACCGCTCCTGAAATATACTTCGCTTTCCGCGGGAAGCCGGTGAGCCTCCTCGTGCTTCGCACTGTGGGGTCTCACCTTTGGCTTTTAAGTCCCGCAGGAGTCTACGTATATTTCATCCGCTACGTGATTGTATTATTCGGTATTTCAATTAGGCACTTTAGTTATGTCCCAGCCTCTTCTTTTTGATCTTATTCTTCTTTCTCACTCTCTACAGTCTCTACGTCTGTATCAATATCCTGTTCTGATTCTTTTTGTTCTCTTTGTTCTGGTGCTTCATTTGTTGCAACACTTTCTTTTCGTGGGTCTACCATTGCACCGCGTGCTACAAATGATTCAAGCATGCTTTTCACATCAATACCTGTACTTTCTTTTAGGCTTTCTTGAATTCCAAGCATTGTTTTCGTGACATTATTAGTGATTCTCGTATGGCCACCACTAGAATCTGAACCGCCACCCATATCAATGACTTTCATTTCCTCGATGTTAGACAGAGGTTGAGCCACTTCATGTGCAAGCTTAGGTAACATATCAATGAACATTTCCAAAATAGCAGCTTCACCGTATTTCTCCATGGCTTTTGCCATTAATTCCTTTGCTTCTGCCTCTGCTCTACCACGTTCACGAATAACCTCAGCTTCCGCTAACCCCTTTTGCTTTTCAATAGCTGCTTTCGTTTCACCGTCTATTCTCGCCTTCTCGGCTTCCGCCTCAGATTTAGCTTTAATATCATAGGCATTTGCATCAGCAAGTGCTTTACGACGTTTCTGCTCTTCAAGCTCAAGCTCTACTTGTCGTTGACGTTCAATATATTGGACCTTCATCTCTTCTTCTTTTACTTGCTGGGCCAAACGAGCTTTTTCTAGTTCATAAGATTGTTCAGACTTCGCCCTTGCTCTTTCAGTTTCTTCCATTATTTCTGCTGTTTTTATGTCTTTGATTTTTTGAGATTCAGCAATAGCCGTTAATCGTCTATTCTCTTCATCCTGTGCCTCTTGATCATTTTTCGCCTTATACATTCTAGTTTCTTTCTCAGCATCTGACTCGGCCATATCAGCTTTTTTACGAATTTCGGCAATTCGTGGTCTACCTAAGTTATCTAAGTATCCATTTTCTTCATCGGCATCTCTTAGGTCATCTAAACCAAAGGATGTAATCTTAAAGCCCATATTATCTAATTCTTTCTGGGCTATTTCTTGTACTTGTTGATTAAATGATTCTCGGTCATTATTAATCTGTTCAACTGTCATTTTTGAAAGAATTGCACGTAGATTCGTTCCAAGTACCTTTGAAACTTCATCCTCAATTTCATTTTGCTTTTTCCCAAGAAATTGTTCGGCATAATTAGCGATTCCAATTAAAGAATCAGCAATTTTGACAGATGTTACGGCATCAGCAACAACCGGAACTCCTTGCGACGTATATACTTTCGGTGTTGTTAATTTAATTTGAAATGAATTTAAATCAACTGGAGTACACGTTTGGAATAAACGTAGACGAATACCGCCACCTCTAATAATTTTCAGACTTCTTCCATTCTCGTCAAAAAAGATTCTTGTGTCGTTTTCAGGATCCCCCAGCTTAGGTCCTGTAATAATTAATGCTTGGTTTGAACTGGCTGTCTTATAGCGACGTTTAAAAATAAAAAAACTAATCCCACTTACAATAAGAAGAACAAATAGTAGTGCACCAACTAAAATTAGCCATATCAAATTCATCAAAACGCATCATCCTTTCATAATTAAATCAGCTTTCTTGCCTTTAAATACTTACGGTTAATTGTTAGATATGTTTCACATTTTCAACAATTCATCTTAAAAAAATATCCTTTTTTACCAAATATCAGACAACCATTACTAAATAGTAACATATTATTTTGAAAAACAGGTAGATAAATGGGAAAATTGAAAACATCTTATCAGTGAAAATTGGGTTTGAATTTATGTTTCTTTCCTATGTAGTTTCATATAAAAAATGGTACGTTTCTGTCGTTCATAAACCGATTCGCATTTATACAAATAAACACCTTACAACCAAAGTAGCTGTAAGATGTTTAATTTGTACCCATTAGATTTAATTAGCGTATCTGCTTTAACGCAGTAGACATTTGAACAACTTGAATCCCTAATTTTTGAATACGGCTTGCGACTTCAAGATCAATGATCTCATTTTTTTCATTGAAATGGTCTCGGTGGGCATAGACATATTCAGGTGCCACATAAGATTTAAAATAACTTGCAATTGGTTTCAGCTGATTCTCTACAACGAGAAAATGCTGATACGTTCCCCCAGTCGATACAAACCCAATGACTTTATCTCGCAGTATCGTTACGGGCAATAAGTCAAATAAATTTTTTAATGCACCTGGAATCGATCCTTGGAACACTGGTGTTGAAATAATATAGCAATCCGCTTCTTCGATCTTTTTAATCATTTCCTGAGTGTCCGTATTATAAGTTGAAGGATCTCTTCCATCACACATTTCTACGTGATACTCTCTAAGATCAATTGACTCTGTCTCAATTGAAGGGTCATACCTTTTTGCTTCCGCTAGTACCTGTTGAACAAGAGCATATGGCTTAGATCCAATTAATGTACCTGAAATACCAAGAAGTTTCATTATGTCATTCCCCTCTATACTGTTTCAATCGAACGAATGGTCTTTATAAACTATGAGTCCATTCTTCAGTTCATGCCAAGACAAGGATCTAAAATATGTGTAAAAGTAATATGAATCGACTTCACTTTTTGGTAGTATAGTAGCTAATGCATTGGAGGGGTACAATGAACAATAAAATGGCTTTACTTCTTATCAGTGTTGCAGCTATCTTATGGGGAATGATCGGTGCCTTTGTCACCTATCTTTATGAGTTAGGCTTTAAACCAATCCAAGTTGTCACAGTTCGTACATGCTCAGCAGCACTATTTCTTATTTGTTACGTAACATTAAAAAATCGTCAGCTTCTAAAAATTAATGTAATAGATAGTAAATACTTTGTCGGGACTGGTGTCATCAGCATTGTCCTGTTTAATTGGTGCTTATTTAGTGCCATTGAAGAAACATCAATTTCTATTGCCTCGATTCTTCTTTACACTGCACCTGCATTTGTCACGATCTTTTCTAGAATAGTATTCAAGGAATGGTTAACGACTCGCAAAATGACAGCCTTATTGATTACCTTAATTGGGTGTGCCTTTGTTATTGGTATTTTACCAAGCACCAATGAATCTATTTCCTTCTATGGATTTATACTTGGCCTCGGATCAGGATTTTTTTATGCGTTATATAGCATTTTCGGAAAGTTCGCTTTAAGGAAATACGATTCTTTAACAGTAACAGTATATACGTTTGTATTTGCCGCAAGTGCAATTATTCCATTTAGCAACCTATCAGCAATCTTCCCTTTATTTTCTGACATCAGGGTATGGCTTTACATTATTGGACTTGGTTTCTTTTCAACAATGCTTCCCTTTATCTTCTATACGAAAGGATTAAGTACGATCGAATCGAGTAGGGCATCGATTGTTGCAACACTTGAACCAGTCGTTGCCTCATTCATTGGCTTTTTAATATTCAATGAACAATTAAACGTATGGCAATATGCTGGGATGATCCTTGTGTTATCGGCGGTTGTGATTGTACAAGAAACAAATACAAGTAAAAAATCAAACCTACAATCACACCAAAGAATGATTTCTTAATCAAATCACTGAAAAAGATATTTATCTTTTTCAGTGCTAACTTTTAATCAAAAAAAACACATCGACAGCTCCAGCGATGTGTACCTTAAATTCATTATTTTTTTAATGTCACCGTCATTACTTCTGTCTCACCTTTTTTTGATTCAGCTGATATATTTTTTTCCACATGGTCTACAACCTCATCATAATTAGTCAAAATAATTGGTGTAATTGTACTAGCTGCTTTTTGTGAAATAACAGACAAGTCGAAACGAACAAGTGTATCACCGCGTTTAACTTTGTCACCAGCATTGACAAATGTTTCAAATCCCTCTCCATTTAGTTGTACTGTTTCAAGACCGACGTGAATTAATATTTCTAATCCTGATTTGGATTTAAGTCCAACAGCATGTTTAGTCGGGAAAACCTGGACAACTTCTCCATCAATAGGACTAACAACCTCGCCATCTACTGGTTCAATGGCAATCCCCTCTCCCATCATTTTTTGGGAAAAGACCGGATCAGGTACTTCAGTAATATCAATAACCTTCCCATTTAATGGAGCAGTTAAATTAACAACTGTACTTTCCTTTTTTCCAAATAAACCTTTTAACATTTTACATATCCCTCTCTGTTAATGACTTCGTCTAGCAAAATCGACAAACCTAAATTTATCTGGTCTATGTCTAGATTCAGTATATTGAAAAAGACTAGCATCCTCAAAGTAAACATAATTACGAATAACAACAACATTGTCAAAGCCATCGAGATTCAGACGTAATCTGTCCTCTTCTGTACAGTCTTCAACAACTATTTCTTTTTTTGCAAAGCTAATTGTTAAATTTAATTCATTTTCAAGATAATCGTAAATAGAATCTCCACATATCGCTTTTGTTAAACCTGGCACAAATTCTTCAACAAGATAATCCTTGTCTAAAATAATTTTGGCACCGTCAATTTCTCTCGTTCTCACAACTTTCCAAACCATTGTTTCATTTCCAACATTCAATTGCTGTTTAATATAAGGATCAGGTTTAACGAGCGTGAGTTCATTTACAATTGTTTTCGCTACATTATCCATTCGCTTAGCAAGCTCCTTAAAGCTCACAAGACCAGAGACAGGAAAATCAAACTTGTTCACATCAATAACAATCGAACCTTTTCCTCTTATCTTTTGGATATAGCCATTTTGCGACAAAAGGTTTAACGCCTTTCGAATTGTTTCCCTAGACGTGTCATAAAGCTCTGTTAATTCATTTTCAGACGGAAGTAAAGTCCCTGCGACTATATCTCCGGCTTTTATTTGTTTTGCAATTTCATTATAAATCGATAAATATTTATTCTGCATCCGTATTTCTCCAATTTTCACTAGTGACATTAGTTAGCATGATCATAACTAAAACATCTGTATAACGTCAACTTCTAACACATTACTTGCATGAAGAAGGGAAGAGGCTGGGACAAAAGTGATTTAACTAATAGAAAATCCGAACAATGGTGGTTGGCTGACGTAAACCGCTCCTGAAATATACTACGCTTTCCGCGGGAAGCCGCTGAGCCTCCTCGGCTTCGCCTGTGGGGTCTCACCTTTGGCTTTTGCATCCCGCAGGAGTCTACGTATATTTCATCCGCTACACGATTACATTATTCGGTATTTCAGGTAGACACCTTAGTTATGTCCCGGCCTCTTTATCAATAGTATTAAATCTTACCTAAACGTTTGTAAGCGTTAATGCCCATCTTCGTTTTTGCAAAGACCATAGTTAGTACAATTGGAACAATAATGGCGACCAACATTGAAATTGTGAAGATCCCCCAGAACTGTGCTTGGATTGACAAAATCCCCGGAAGTCCACCTACACCGATTGAGTTTGCCATTACTCCACTACCTACTGAAATAACTGCAGCAATTGATGAACCGATCATCGCAGCAAAAAACGGAAATACATATTTCAAGTTGATACCAAACATCGCTGGCTCTGTTACACCTAAATAACAAGAAATTGCAGCTGGCACGGAAACTTGTTGTTCTTTCTCATCTTTTCTATTTAAGATAATCATTGCAACAACCGCTGAACCTTGAGCGATATTCGATAAAGCAATCATAGGCCATAAATTAGTTCCATTAAATTCGCTCATTAACTGTAAGTCAATCGCGTTAGTCATATGGTGAAGACCTGTTATAACTAGTGGAGCATAAGCGAATCCAAAGACTGCAGCGAACAACCAGCCAAATGCAGATGTTAATCCAGCATATACGATATTAGAAATCCATGAACCGATCGTCCAACCAATTGGACCTAACACAACATGTGCAATTAACACGGCTGGAATTAAAGCAAAGAACGGCACAAAAATCATAGAAATAACATTCGGAATGATGCGTCTTAATCCTAATTCAAGATATGCTAGCACAAAACCTGCGAGAATTGCTGGAATAACTTGTGCTTGATAACCAATCATTTCAACCTGAGCGAAACCGAAATCCCAAACTGGAATCGTATCAGATCCCGCTACTCCATAAGCATTAAGGAGCTGTGGTGACACTAACGTAATCCCCAAGACAATACCTAGAATCTGTGTTGTTCCCATTTTTCTTGAGATAGCCCAGGTAATCCCTACAGGTAGAAAGTGAAAAATAGCTTCCCCTATTAACCATAAAAACGCATGAGCACCTGCCCAGAATTGTGAAACCTCAACCAATGTTTGTGTTCCGTCATTCATTAATCGGATTTCCCCAATAACATTTCTAAATCCTAAGATTAACCCCCCAACAACTAGTGCTGGAATTAATGGAGTAAAGATATCTGCCAAATGTGAAATCATTCGTTGCAGGAAGTTCATATTTGTTTTGGCTGCTTCTTTCGCTTCATCCTTTGATGTATCACCTACTCCAGCAATCTTCGTAAACTCATTGTAAAAAGTCGACACTTCATTCCCAATAATGACTTGAAATTGTCCAGCCTGTGTAAATGTTCCTTTAACAAGACCAATTTCTTCTACTTTTTTTACATCTGCTTTCTTAGGGTCCTTTAAGACAAAACGCATTCTTGTCGCACAATGAGTAACAACTGAGATATTGTCACTGCCACCCACATGCTCAAGCAATTCTTTTGCCGGTTCTGTGTACTTGCTCATGTTCTATTTCCTCCTTCTACTAGATAAATCATTTTTTAAATCTAAATTTGTATATACAAGTAATGCTGTTTGCGTTTTCATTTTATCTTGTATAGACAAGTGTGTCAATCATTAAGTTATCTTATCATAATAGTTATTTCTATTTTACCTAGAGTAAGTGTTTATATACTGTTTAACCCCATTCAAGACATTGAAACCTTTTTAATGAAAACATTCTATAAGATGTTTTTTTAATGATTGGTTCGATTTACCATCTACTGAAATGCATACTTACTAACTAAATGACTCATAGTATAAATACACTATATATAAAGAGGTGATTATCAATGGCAAACAACAACAGCAGTAACTCTAACCAATTGTTAGTACCAGGAGTGCAACAAGCATTAGATCAAATGAAGTATGAAATCGCATCAGAATTTGGTGTGAATCTTGGAGCAGATACTACTTCTCGTGCTAATGGTTCTGTCGGAGGAGAAATCACAAAACGTCTAGTTTCACTTGCACAAAAACAAATGCAAGGTCATGTAGAATAATTAATAAAAGGCCTAGTATGTGAAATGCACATACTAGGCCTTTTACTTATTTCTTCTCTGGATACAGGTTTTCTAAAAAAGTAACTGACTGTTTAATTAGCTGAATTAAAACATCAATATGTATATCGTCTACTTTATTAATGTACACACAGGCTTTGCCTGATGTGTGTTTACCGAAAGTCGTGAGTAATTCCTCCCTGTTTGTATCTCCAGTTGCAAAATATAAACTAATTTTAGACTTTCGTGGAGAGTACCCCACTAAAGGAGCATCTCCTTCATGTCCAGAGTCATATTTGTAATGATAAGCACCAAAACCTATAATGCTAGAGCCCCACATTTTGGCTTGATACCCAGTTGTTTCAGTAAATATGTCAAATAATTTATATGCATCCTCTCTTTTTTTCGCGTTTTCAACACTTTGAATAAATTCAATCACACTTGCTTCTGTTTCCTTTGTCTTTAATTCATACATTTACTTCCCTCTTTCTTATTTACAGATAGTTCGATTGTAAAATCTACTGTATATCGCTGTTTAAATATCTGCCCTAATTAATGGCAAGGTGACGCAATTTATACCTCCTCCCATTTTAGTGATTTCAGATACATCAACTGAGTGTAGTTCAATGCCAAATTTCTCAAGCTTCGTAAACGTTTTGCTCTCAGATTCCGCAAAGATGACCTTACCCGGTGCAATCGTTAAACAATTATTAATAGCAGAAGAGTCATTCGAATCTAAGCAAATTAGCTGAATTCCTTTAGATTGGAGTTCTTCTAACAGCCAGAATGGAAGCAATGCAGGATCAACCAAAGCCTTATCTATATCAACCATTGTAATTGCTTCGTCTAAGTGAATCAAAGTTGCTGGTAAATCGACACTAATTAACTCAATACTATGCTGTGACAAAATACTTCTTAATTGATCTATACCCTCTTGATTAACGCGGATCGATCTCCCAACCAACGCCAGTCTTTCATTAAGTAGTAAGAAGCTTCCTCCTTCCATCGTCCCCTCACCTTGAATTGAACCATAAATCGGTATTCCAAGATCAGCGAAGGTTTTTAAAGCCATATCCGTTTCTCCTCGCCTTAAGAAAAGGGCAAGCTGTGCTACTATCATACCACCTGGAATGACCATACCTATGTCACGTGTAAACAAGCGATTTGTCCACTCCAAAGATGTCTCCTGAAGCTCAATTACTTGTGCACCCATTTTAATAAGTGTTTTTATTAATTGATCATGTTGTGCTTGCATACGTTCTAAGTTAGGTGGTTGTGCTGCCTGGCAATAGTTTTTTATTCGACCATTTTTATCACGTAATACAAGTGAATTGGACTTTTTTTCGAATACTGACTTTTTCAGTTCTTGAATTTCTGCTCCTGGACGATGAACGACAACCTTATCGATTTGACCAACTGAATTCGTCATTCCCCAATGATTCGTGCTAACTGCTGTAATTCTTTTACCATCTTCAAAGCTCTCCAAATCCATTTTTTCGTTTAAAAATTTATGAAATGTATTCATTGTTGTCAACTCCCCGTTCATTACTATCTTTAATCTATTATTTTAACCATCTTTATTTTTCTTTATTCTAGTTTTTCTTGTTATAATCAACACTTATTGTCCAACGATGAACTCTGTCTTCAAACCAGTGCAAATTCTCAAAAAAAAACATGAGTCATTAAAGACTCATGTTAGATAACTGAATATTACTTTTTATCCTCTTCTTCTTTTTCCTTCATAAACCATAATGGCTCCATATCATCAACCTCACCATTATAATTAATTAAAATTTCTTCTCCCGCCTTAATATCCTTGTAAGCATAATACTTAAACGTATGATCTTCAAAATGGATATCATAGACCGCATTTGGCTGATAAGAATGGTTGAATAGCATGCCATAACCTAAAACAACAGCAGTGTGGTTCTTACCATATTCATATACATAATCAGCAAGGACTGTGTGCTCAATCAATACATGTTCCTCATTTGGGTAGGGAACAACAGGTGCGACATGTAAAAGTTCTCCTTTTGCAATATCTTGAGTTGCAAACACACCTCTATTGAATTCTCCATCACTAAGTGTGGACGTTTTTATTTCAATCATATATTCACCTACGCGTTTCTTTAGTTTTACAATGAATTTCTATGACATCATACCATAGGATTTCATTTCCTAAAATAAATTTTAGAATAAGGTTAAGAGTTGGATGTATAATGTACCAATTACTAGCAAAGCTAATCCGAACAAAAGATTTGAATGAAAACCATTCTCTGCTAAACTTCTACCATTTTGGCCACTCAGTAAGAGAAGAGGTACAGTCACCGGGGCGATGATTAATGTAACTGAGACTCCTAATAATAAAGAAAGAGCTATTAGATCCAACGAGTAGCTACCTGGTATATCTACTAATATACCAGAAAGTAAGACCATCGCAGGGATAGGTGGAAATCCGCAAAAACCCAACAGAACGACAATCAAAGTCAAGCCTATTAAAATATTTATGTTCATAAAATCAATAACAAGTAAAAAATATGAAAATAACACTTGACCGTACCCTGTTTCTTTTAAAGTCCCTACTAAAATTCCTGCAGCTAATATAAGCATTATTTCCTTTTTCTTTTTTCCTAAATCGTGTTTCACTAACCCAATCAATAATGTTTTGTACTGTGTCATTGAATGATTGCAAAGAAAATAAAGAGTAGTAACCGCGACAATTACAATTGGTACCGCAAGCAAAATGTCAATACTGAACCATAGATTTGTTAGTAATATACCACCCATTATCAGTAAAACCCATAACACAAATTGGCTTATTAAACCATTAAGACGTTGGTTATCATTCATTGGTAAATCAGGGGTAATATCTGAAGGCATTTGAAGTCGTTTTGCTTGAAGCCGAAAAACAAAGAAACTAATAAAAAAACCAATAAAAGCAAGCCCGATCCCTTTTATCGCAGTAGGGAGGAGTGGAGCATTGGTTCCAACAATCACATAAGCAAATGCTGGATGAACAGCTGTCCAAAGTACGGTTAATGTGAAACCTCTCATAATGGCAGTACTTAATGCAAATTCCCATGCATCCTCTGATATTGTTGGTTTCTTTGAGTCTTTAAATATTTGATACACAAAGGGAATCCCACCAACAGTCATAAACGATGCAATAAAATGAGTCATTGCAGACACTAAAAAATAAAATCGAAATGTTGTTGTAATCCTTTTTTCACCTAACAGAATGAGCGCTTTTACATAAGGTCGGTGTCCAATTATCCAACCAACTAAACTTATTAGAATGATTAGAGGCACAATCGCACTCATTTCACGTAGTCCAATCCATAAAACAAGTGGAGAGGAAGATGTAATTAAAATAATACTCATTGAAACAGCTAGTAATAGGATCGGTAATAGAAGATCTTTCTTTGGAAGAACAAAGAGAGTTGAGACAAGCATAACTAAACCTGCTCCAGATAGTAATTCAACGAATAGTGGCATCTGCCATATTAGTGATAGGAAATAAGAACTAATAAACAAAACGAGTGAAATGACAAACAGGTTATTTAAATACTTCATTCATGCTTCTCCCTCAATAATGCGAGATTTCTGACCCTAATGTATTTAACTGAATTGCTATGTTTTACATTAGATACTTAGTACTAGCAATCGTTATAACATCTTTTAATGCAGCAGCAGCAGCAGCTCTCGGATCTGATTTTCCACCTATAACAGTTAGTTCACCCATCGTATCCGTAAGAAAATGAACACCTTTGAGGGCATCTTTTACATCACTTAGTGGATGTTCAGAAGATAATAGCTTCGGACTCACTTTAACTTTAGTTCTCGCTTCTTTCTGGTCAAAGTAGACCTCTCCAATTAACTTAATCACTTTTCCCTGGCTTTTGGCTTTATCGATTTCACCTGGTGTAATCTTTGTAATACCTTTTACCTCCAGATCTTTCATAGAAAAATTTGTTCTCATCACTGCATTAGCTAAGATGAGCGTCTTCGCCGCCGTATCCCATCCATCGACATCAAGGGTTGGGTCAGTCTCAGCAATTCCTTTTTCCTGAGCTTCGAGTAATGCTTCTTGATATGTAACACCATGACTTGTCATCCGGTCTAAAATATAATTAGTCGTTCCATTAAAAAGACCTTCAATGCTATGGATCTCTGTTCCAGCTAAACTCTGTAAAGCTAGATCAATGGTTGGTAATGCCGCAGCAGTCGCTCCACTATATTTTAATTGTACATTCTTTTCTAAAGCTAAATCTCTTAATTGTTGATATCCACATACAATCGGTCCCTTACTAAGAAAGACGACATGCATCTCTAATTGAATAGCCTCAAATGCATGTTCTAAGCTAGTTCCCCCATTTTCAATATTCGTAACTCCTGCCTCTATAACGATCTGTACATTACTATTCTTCAACACATCCACTATCAGTGCATTTCTATATCCTTTCTCGGGATAAGAGGCCACTGTTCCAGCTTCCTTCTTTGTTTCGATTACTTTAATAACATCTAAGCCATTTTCGTCAATAGCTACTCCAGAGGAATCTGCTACCGCGACAAAGTTTAATTGTAGATGGTATTGTTCCAAAAGTAATGCTTTCTTTGTGTGAACTAATTCTAATAACTTTAATCCAACATTTCCACAGCCAATTAAGGCTATATTGATTGAGTTCATTTATATCACCTTTTTTCTATTATATTTCAATTATGTAATAATTTATAAAATTGTTTAATAATTTATATCATAAGCAGAATTGCCTTGGCTACACAATTTCTTCAACTTTAGTTTAAAAATAAAAAAGACTCAATTCAAATGAAATGAGTCTTTTTTGCTATGCGGGTGAAGGGAGTCGAACCCCCACGTCATAAGACACTAGATCCTAAGTCTAGCGCGTCTGCCAATTCCGCCACACCCGCAAGATAAAGTGGTGAGCCATGAAGGATTCGAACCTTCGACCCTCTGATTAAAAGTCAGATGCTCTACCAACTGAGCTAATGGCTCTTGCTATAAAATATATAATAACCGTGCACCTATCATTGATACAGTTACATAAGTGCTACTTATATAGCCAGCTCAATTCGGGCTATCTACGGCACACAGAATGATCTACTTATGGCTGCTTTCTTCCGAACCTGACCAATTTCATAGGTTTCTGTTGCGTAGACCCTAATAGTCAACACCGCTTACATAAGGCAAACCCTACATTAACTGTACCGCTGCTAGGAATTCAACCTCGCTAAGGCGGATTGCGAGTTACAGGGCACCGCCATCTCCCCATCTAGCACGGTATGTATAATAAAAACTGATTCCCACCTATGCCGTACCCCTAGCTGTTTTTGAACCCGCTCACGCAGGTGGGTTTCCGCACGTTAGCTTTCTGCGATCCTATTTATAAATAGGCTTGGCATCAGCTAACAAATTTAAGAATCCCAATAAAACAGTAAGGTTTAAAACAAAAAGGAGTTACGCACATCGTAGGATATGTGATTATAATTGATGTTTGTATGATTCGAGTGATCCATTTATAAGTTATTTATGATGGTGCCGGCCAGAGGACTTGAACCCCCAACCTACTGATTACAAGTCAGTTGCTCTACCAATTGAGCTAGGCCGGCATATGGTGGAGGATGACGGGATCGAACCGCCGACCCCCTGCTTGTAAGGCAGGTGCTCTCCCAGCTGAGCTAATCCTCCAAAATGGTGACCCGTACGGGAATCGAACCCGTGATACCGCCGTGAAAGGGCGGTGTCTTAACCGCTTGACCAACGGGCCATTATGGCTCCACAGGTAGGACTCGAACCTACGACCGATCGGTTAACAGCCGATAGCTCTACCACTGAGCTACTGTGGAATACTATGGTGGGCCTAAGTGGACTCGAACCACCGACCTCACGCTTATCAGGCGTGCGCTCTAACCAGCTGAGCTATAGGCCCCAAATGGAGCGGGTGATGAGAATCGAACTCACGACATCAGCTTGGAAGGCTGAGGTTTTACCACTAAACTACACCCGCATGGTAACATATTTTTTAATTATTATACCGAGGAAGGACATCTCCTCTACAAGCTTATTCACGATGCAATCATGCGTCGATGTTATTCGTAGCTTGTTCATAGTTGCGTTGCTCATGGCTGAGGTTTTACCACTAAACTACACCGCATAACGTTCAATTATTAATGGTCGGGAAGACAGGATTTGAACCTGCGACCCCTTGGTCCCAAACCAAGTGCTCTACCAAGCTGAGCTACTTCCCGAATAATATGGCGCGCCCTGAGAGATTCGAACTCCCGACCTTTTGATTCGTAGTCAAACACTCTATCCAGCTGAGCTAAGGGCGCATTATGATGCCGAGGGCCGGACTTGAACCGGCACGATAGTCACCTACCGCAGGATTTTAAGTCCTGTGTGTCTGCCAATTCCACCACCCCGGCAGGACTTGTTGCTATAAAGAGCGGAAGACGAGATTCGAACTCGCGACCCCCACCTTGGCAAGGTGGTGTTCTACCACTGAACTACTTCCGCATGGCTGGGCTAGCTGGATTCGAACCAACGCATGACGGAATCAAAATCCGTTGCCTTACCGCTTGGCGATAGCCCAATGCATGTGTACATTTCAAATGGGGCGACTGATGGGAATTGAACCCACGAATGCCGGAATCACAATCCGGTGCGTTAACCACTTCGCCACAATCGCCATAAATAAAGATGGCTTGGGACGGAATCGAACCGCCGACACATGGATTTTCAGTCCATTGCTCTACCGACTGAGCTACCAAGCCTTAATTAATTGGTATTGCGGGGGGCGGATTTGAACCACCGACCTTCGGGTTATGAGCCCGACGAGCTACCAGACTGCTCCACCCCGCGTCGTTATGAAGTATTCGGATAATGAATATTCGAAGATGAGGACATCTCCTCTACAAGCTTACTCGATGATGCAATCATGTGTCGATATTACTCGTAGTTAATTCGACGATGTGGTGCTCGTTGCTACACCTCGCGTCGTTATAAAGTATTCGGATGATGCGATTTCAGAGATGAGGACATCTCCTCTACAAGCTTACTCGATGATGCAATCATGCGTCGATGTTACTCGCAGTTAATTCGACGATGTGATGCTCATTGCTTCACCCCGCGTCGTTATAAAGATGCAGTACATCTTTATCTTAATAGTTTAAAAAGGAGGAAGAGGGATTCGAACCCCCGCGCGGTTTGACCCGCCTGTCGGTTTTCAAGACCGATCCCTTCAGCCGGACTTGGGTATTCCTCCATAATAAATTGGTGGAGCCTAGCGGGATCGAACCGCTGACCTCCTGCGTGCAAGGCAGGCGCTCTCCCAGCTGAGCTAAGGCCCCATTTAAAACGTCCGGCAACGTCCTACTCTCACAGGGGGAAGCCCCCAACTACCATCGGCGCAAAAGAGCTTAACGACCGTGTTCGGCATGGGAACGGGTGTGACCTCTTCGCT
>NZ_JAGKSQ010000016.1 GCF_017939705.1 Halalkalibacter suaedae | reverse complement strand
CAAGCTCCCATTAGTCCGCTCGACTTGCATGTATTAGGCACGCCGCCAGCGTTCGTCCTGAGCCAGGATCAAACTCTCCATAAAATTGTTGAGTTTAAATAGCTCAATACTTGTTGCTGACTTTTAAAAAGTCTAAATTGACGAGATAAAACATGTTATCTCTTATTTTCCGCTTGGCTTTTGTTCAGTTTTCAAAGAACTCGTTTGCCGTGTCTTCCTCACCGGCAGAACACTATCTTAACATAATGTTTTATTGGTTGCAAGATATTTTTCAAAACTTTTTTGTTCACTTGTTTTTAGCGACAAGAAATAATATATCATGTGTGAATTAGTAATTCAACATCTAATTTAAAAAATTTAAACAGTTGAGCCTTTACTAAGCACTACAACATTTGAATAAAGTAAAGATACAAAATGATAAAGAGTTGATCAGAGACCAACTCTCCCGACTATTATTCATTCACTAACTGTTCAATTAATCCTTTCAATGCATGAATACCTTCAATACAATCATTAAGATTGGACCATTCTTTAGGATTATGACTAATACCGTCCTTACTTCTAACAAACAGCATTCCAACAGGTAACTCTTTACCAACGATCATTGCATCATGACCTGCTCCACTTGGCAATTGTAACGGTCTTAAGTTCAAATCAGCTAAACTTTTTCCAGCTTTGTTGATTATGTCAGTATTAATAGGAACTGGTTTAATCCTTAACTTTTCTTCTATTGTAACCACTAGTTCATGAGCTATTGCAATTTTTCTAGCACAATCAATTACCAATTCAACTAAATGATCTCGTGATTCTTCATATATGTCCCGAATATCTACATATAATGTAACTTCACCAGGTATTACATTTACTCCATTCGGAGAAACTTCTATTTTTCCGACAGTTGCCACACATGTTTCGTTCACTATTGTTAAATGTGGAACAGAGGCGATAAATTCTGAAGCAGCTACTAAGGCATCTTTTCTGTCGTTCATAGGTGTATTGCCAGCGTGACCAGCAACCCCCTTATAGATTATTTCTAACCAACAAGGTCCAGCAATGCCATTAACGATGCCCACAGATTGATCCATTTTTTCTAAGGTTTTCCCCTGTTCAATATGGACTTCGATAAAAGCATGTATTTCTTCTATGGTTCGCTTAGCTTGAAAAAAGTCCTCTTCTTTTAAACCAACTTTGTTAATCACTTCATTGAAGGATAGACCATCCTTATCTTTTAGTAGTCTTTGTTTCTCTGGGTCAATTTCACCCATCATTGCTCGGCTGCCCGTTAATCCCCCGTTAAACCTCGCTCCTTCTTCATCAGAAAAAATAACTACTTCATAAGATCGTTTAGGCTGAAACCCATTAGCCTTCCATGCTTCAACTACTTCTAATGCTGAAATAACTCCTAGAGGACCGTCAAAATGACCGCCATTTGGCACACTATCAACATGTGATCCAGAAAGAACAGCAGCTAATCTTTCATCATCACCTACCAATTTCCCAAATACATTTCCAGCTCCATCTTCAGTTACATGTAGTCCTGCTTCCATCATCCACCGACTTACTAATGACTTCGCCTTTTGTTCTTCAACAGAAAACCCAACTCGATTCACACCATTTTCGTCAGTAATTCCTATTTTTGAAAGCTCACTTAAACGTCGGGCTACCCTTACTCCATCCACACCTGAATGACTCAATTGTTTGTCGTAAGCTTGAACCAATCTATCATATAAACTCATACATTACCTCCCGAATTAGTTTATTAACGTCGGTTAGAGAGACGTTTTCTTCTATAGTATCAGTTCACCAAAAAATTCGGTCCATACTTCCCTAATATAATTCACAAAGGGTTATCTCAGGCTTATTCACCTAGAGACAACCCTTTGTTTCTTTCAGAAAATCTTGGTAGTAATAGTGTAAATGAAGTACCTTCCCCTTTAACTGAGGCTACAGTTATACTTCCTTGATGTAATTCAATTAGTTGCTTGCAAATTGATAATCCCAGTCCTAGTCCATCTTTTTTTGATGAATAGAATGGGGCAAATATACTCGATACCTCTTGTTCGGTTAAACCCTCCCCACTATCATCAACTTGGAGCTGAACAAAAGAATTGTTTAAACGTAGCTCTTCTGAAAGTGTGACTCTAATTTCGCCATCGTTTCCTATTGCCTCCATTGCATTTTGAAGGAGGTTAATTAAGATTTGCTTAATTTGTGACTCATCGATAGTGACCACGGTATTCTTTTTAAGTCTAGATTCAAAATCAATCCTTATACCTTGTGCTGATGCTTGATTCTTCATTAAATAGATTATCTCACTGACAAGCTCCTCTAAATCACATTCTCTTTTGTTTTGTTCACTTGGCTTTGCCATTGAAACAAATTGATTAAGCAATTGCTTAATTCGTTCTAGTTCATTCATAATAACTCGATGATGCTTATTTGTCTTTTCTTGATCTTGCTCAGTCTGTAACAACTGAAAAAATCCAATTACAGATGTAAGCGGGTTCCTAATTTCATGTGCTAGACCTGCACCAAGCTTGCCGACTGCAGATAATTTTTCAGCGGCCAGTACTTGTTTTTCTAGTTCAATACGATCGGTTATATCTTTAAACTGACCATAAGCCCCTATTACATTCTGGCTTTCGTCACTAATTGGCATTGCATCTAATAAGCATATTTGGCTTATCCCTTTGTCAATCGAATGAAACGTCACTTCTACATTTTGAAATTTCTTTCCATTATCCAACACTTGCTTCATATAAGAATAGATTGGTCGGATTTTTTCTATGGAATCACCCACAATTGTTTTTCGATTAATTCCAGTTATTCTTTCTCCAGCACGATTAAAGTCAGTTATTATCCCATCCGTATTCGTGATCACAATCCCGTTTTGGGTCGAATCGGCCATGACTTGATGCAAAAGATTTAAACGCCTATTCTGCCTCAGAATTTTTAATTCTCGTTCAATTGAGTCTACTACAGAAGAAAGCAAACCCAAGTGAAATGAACTGGCATACTCGATTGTTGTCATGATAGAAATCGTCCCTGAAACTTCGTCAACATTGTCAAGAAAGAAGGGAACAGTCATGCAAGCGGAAGTATGCAGATATGTATGATAGTGATCAGAACCAATAAGTTTAACAGGTTCCTTAGTTCTCAAAGCAAAAGAGATCGAATTTGTTCCAATCTCCTCTTCTATAAATAGTACACCTTCATTTATTCCTAATGCCTGGACACTCTCTTGTATCATTTGATCTCCATACATTTCAAGAATACAACCCTCATTATCAGAAATTAATACTAAGGTCGGGGTACCCTCCATAAATTGTAATAATTTTCTCATGAAATCCCTTGAAACCAATAAAACTTCACTATATTCTCGTTTTCTATTGGCAAACTGAGCTTCGTCATGTCTTATTTTAGAGGAGGGAATTATATCTGGATCCATCTTATAACGGAATTCACATAACCATTTTGATTCTGCAATATACATTGGTTTTTCTGTCATTATAAGTTCTCCTTGTTCATTATCACACAATCATCAAAATAATAAGAAGAAATTTCCTATTAATCTAAAGATACCATACTTTTCAAATAAACTACCATATAAATAACACTAGAATATTATCGATCTATTCCAATTTCAATAAAAAAAATGTTGATATAGTAAGTTAACTAGATCAACATTGAATTCCTATAAATTTCATCATCACTATCTGAAAAACTAAACCATATTGAATTTAGATACATTATCCTTATCATTTCTAACTAGAAACCTCTCAAAATCGTAAGCGTTTACTGGTTTTAAAAAGAGGTAGCCTTGTCCAAATTCACATTGATAGTTCGCAAGTAACTCCGCTTGGTGCTCATGCTCTACTCCTTCCGCGACGACAGTAAGCTTTAAATTCTTTCCCATATCAATTATCGACTTTACCAACGACTGTTGTGTACCAGCTTTGATATCATGAATGAATGATTTATCAATTTTAATCGTGTCAATCGGCAAGTTTTTGAGAATGTGCAAAGACGAATAACCTGTTCCAAAATCATCGATCGCGGTCTTAATATTTAATTTTCTAAGTCGGTTTAATACGTCTATTGATTCATCCACATTTTGCATAATACTTTCAGTGATTTCTAGCTCTAACAATCGTGGATCGATTTCTGTTTCCATTATAATATCTTGAACCGTCTGAACGAAATCACTGTGTTGAAATTGTCGTACAGACACATTTACCGATAGTGCTAAATTCGTAAATCCTTCTTCGTGCCAAGCCTTACTTTGTTTACAAGCCTCCCTTAATACCCATTCCCCTATTGCTACAATCTGTCCAGTTTCCTCAGCTATTGGAACAAACTCTAGTGGCGGGATCGCACAAAGTTCATGATGATCCCAGCGTAACAAAGCTTCCATTCCAGAAATTTCTCTTGTATATAGGTTTATTTTCGGCTGATAAAAAAGTTTGAGTTCATTTCGGTCAATCGCTTTCCTCAGTTCATTTTCAATTTTAACTTTTCGAATCATAATCTCATTTAACTGCGAATCGTAAAATCTAAATTTATTTCTGCCACTTTCCTTAGCAAGATACATTGCAGCATCTGCTGCTTTAAACAATGTTTCTCCATTATGACCATTATCGGGAAACGAGCTAATTCCTATACTAGGAGTGATCGTTATCTCATGGTTAGCGATTAAAAATGGTATAGAGAATTCACGTAACATCATTTCAGAGACCAAAACACATCTCTCATATGAAGTTTCAGTAAGCACCACAATGAATTCATCTCCGCCTAATCTATATAATTTCTCCTTTTCATCGAGTGTTCTCTTGATCCGAGTAGCCGTTTCTTTTAAAACCAAGTCCCCGACCGGATGACCAAGGGTGTCATTTACATTCTTGAAATGATCTAGATCAATCAACAACACCGCCACCATCGAATTTCTATTTCTCGATTGTGAAATTGCTTTATCCAAATCAGCTTTAAAGCTTGTCCGATTGTTTAATCCAGTCAGTGAATCACAAAATGCTAATTCCCTGTATTGTTCTACTAACCTGTCATTTCTTCTAATAATCATAAACTGTCGGCCGATTATCATGAAAAAGATAATACAAATACCAATACTTAACGTATTAAAATTCCATTGGTAACTACTCATAACCAAAACAGTGAGCACCAAAACACTTACATAGGAAAAAGCAGTATCTCCTATATTAGTCGTTTCCTTACTCCCTGGAACATGCTCTACTACATGACCTTGGGCAAGTACTCCCGCATAACCAATAATCATAATGGCAAGTACCCATAACGGATCAACCGCACTTCCTGGCACATACAAACCATGAAGCTCAAGGTAGACGTATGTAAGATCTGCACTAATTTGAATCAAAAAACCAAATATAATAAATAAGATAATTGCTTTTTCGTTCGTATATTTTGATAAGTAGTAGAGATATGTTAAGACAAGCAATATACTCAAATCAATAATTGGATATGCTATATTCATTAAACTATTCCAAATAGAATTGCTCGAATGTCCGATAGTTGGTTCAATCAAAAAATGAAAACAAATAGCTGTCGCAACAATCATCAACACAATGATATTAAACAAATATGGATTGTGAGAAAATAGCTTTCCTATTTCCTTTGTTTTAATAATCAACGCAAATAAATAGAAAAAATAAGCTAACATCCAAAGTAAATTAGTTGCATCAGTATATGAGTTATTCCCATGAACAATAAAAGTAAATAGCCAAATACCATTCGCTGATAAGTAACAAAATACACCTACACTTAAGAAAAACCAAAAGTGCCTTCGCCTCCCAGGAATGGTTCTAAATGATCGAAACAACCATAAAAAACTGATAATTCCTCCACCAATCGGAAAAAGTATCGCTCCTAAGGTATTCATCAGTTCATTCGCCGAGAAGAACCAGATCCACCCATAAAACAAAACAGTCATACCAATAACAAGCACCATTGCAGTTTTGGGAGATGTCATTTTGATCACCACTCCTTTCTAAAAACAAAATAAGGTTATTCCCCATGGAAATAACCTTTTCAAAAACATAGTTATTTCTTTGGTAACTCAGCCACCATAGATTTCTCTTTAGGTCTGTAGCTTTGCGTCCTCATCTTTCAATGAGTTTGCCTGTTCAGTGAAATATATAATATTATAGAACTATTATACCATTAAACCAGTTAGTAAAATAGGATTATTATACTATTACCCCAAAGCCTTCAGTTGAAAACCATTTAATAGCTCTTCAGCGACATGGCATACAAAAAAGCCCTGTTCACCCTCTATAAGAAGGATTGAACAAGACTTAAAAATGGCAATTTATTCATTTTGTTATACCCTTACTCTATATCCACTATTAAACTGTTACCATTTGTCGCTACTCTTACATAGGCATAACTAGCTTCTTGCTCAATTTCGAGGCCTGTTCCTTCCTCAATAAAGTAATTTTCAATTCCATAAATAATCCCATTCGAACCATCAGCTACTCCATTAATGACAACATCATTTTCTAAACGTTGATAAGGCTTATTGGATTCACCATTAACATAATATATACCTGCATACTCATAAACATCATTTTCTTCGTTTAATGATAAAACGAGCTGAATCTTCTCACCAGCTTCTAATTGATCTGATAGGCTTTCAATATTAGAGATTTCATAGTTCAACACAACATAATCTCCTTGCAAAAGCGATCTAGGATCAACTGGCTCAAGCTCTAATTTAATCAGAGCACCATTCGAAAGAACATGTTCATTATTAAAATACTGATAACCTATGAAACTAATTTGCAGAACAATAACAATCATTATAGCGACATCTTTTTTTACCCAATTTGATTTCTGCTTTTGTTGGTTAAAGAATCTTTTACGATCAAGTAAAATTGCGATTAGTAAGAAGACGATTCCGATAAGGGATAAAGCAATAGATTTGTGAACAAGCTTCCAGACCAGATCGTAATATTTATAAAATAGGAAAGCAAACCAAAAGAACGAAACAATTCGAAATTGCAGCTGTAATTCCTTTCTAATATAACGATAACCAAGAAATGTAGTAATGATAAAGAAAGATGAATTATAAGTGACGTATAACCACTGATTTAGCTCGAAGAACGTGAGAATAAATCCAAACAACAAACCATAAAACAGTGAATTATGTTTAAGCAGCGACCGAGTCTCTTTTCCAGTCACCTTATCACCTAACATAAAGATAAGACTATTCACTATAACAAAAATGAGGACTAACAAATCAGATTCAAGATCGAATTTTAATAGAGTGATAAAAAGAAAAACTGTCCCGGATAAGTAGACAAAAACACGAACCGCTCGACTTGATGTCTTTGTCCAGATCACAGGAAGAAGACACAAGAATAGAACGGCTAGGATCAGCGGAATATCCCACGAAAAGACTAGAGCAAGAAGAATTCCGACATGGATCAATGTATATTTCACCGTATCATCCATTTGTTTTCCTAGGAATACAGAAACGACAATGAAAAGAAGCCCAATAATGACATAAAACGAGGAAATCATTTCACCGAAAAACAATATCGTTAAACCAACAAAAGATAGGGTTACGAGTAGTGCACTTACCGCACTTACTGTCCCAACAAGAAGCTTTTGCCACCAGGGCTTACTCGCTGTTGGACTCATTCTCAGCTTCAACCTTAACCACCTGATAAAATAGATGTTTGCTATGATCAAAGCGATCACAAACAAAACAATGAAAAATAAAATAAACTCCGTAAAATACTCAAACGTCCAACTTATTAGCCATATTGATATAAAAGTCGCTAATGAAATAACGGTTATAATAAAGGAAGACCGACTTCCTTTTCCTTTGACTTCGAGGTATAAAATGACGGTTAATAGTAGGATATAGCTACCATTTAACAGCAGATTGTATGATTCAAAAGACCATCTGAAAGTTAGTATGATCCAGATGAGATGAAATATGATGACTGTAGCATAAGTTAGAAATTTGGACTCAATCAGATTCGTTCTCAACAAGCCAAAGAGAATGATATTAATGATAGCTAGACAAACCAACAGAAGAATCATTTCTCCCTCTGATCTGTACATTGATACTGAAGATGGAACCATATAGAAATAGGACATAAGATGAAAAAGGACATAGGATAATACGTAGAATGCTTGAAACCTCGTGATATACGCAAGCATTACTACTGGAATCAACCAAATTAAAAACAATAAATAGCTATCTGCATGGGAGTTATACGTTTGCCCTATCAGTGCAACGCCTACACCAAATGAAATAACCCCACTAAATAGAAATAGTTTTCCGATAAATGGTCTCGTCCCTAACATCCACCGAAATAAAAAAGAACAACCATAAAAAACTAAAATGCATAAAATAACTAATAAGATCTTTGCATCGCGACTCAGACCGCTCCAATTCGCTGCAAAAAAATAAATGATTGAAGAGAGAATAAGAGTCAGCCCTACGATATACGTATAGTCAATCACTTGCTCTCCTATAGAAAAACGGTTGTTGCTCATTTACCCACCATCTTTTCCTTTTTATTAATGATTATACTTCTATTTCATTTCGACAAATACCTCTTCCATAAAAAAAAGCCTATGAAAAGTCACTTTCAACTTTGTCATTGGCTTTTTTAAGCATGTTAAACATGAGCTATACTTCTATAATTATAGGTATAATCATCGGTCTTCTTCTAGTTTGAGAAAATAAATACTGTCCAATTGTTTTTCTGATCGCTTGTTTGATCGTATTCCATTGTTGCTTATTTTCTGCCTGGAGTTCATTGACTGTTTTCGTAATTAATCGTTCTACTTCTTTTAGCAATTCCTCTGCGTCTCGGTTGTAAACAAATCCACGAGAAATGGTGTCTGGTCCCGATATAAGCTTGCCGTCTAGTTTACTTAGTGTCAAAACACTAACAAGCATGCCATCTTCTGAAAGTTGTTTACGATCTCGTAGAACAATATCTCCAACATCCCCTACACCCACTCCATCTACATACGTGTTACCTGCAGGTATTGTCCTTGTCTGACGTGCAACGGATTCTTTAATATCAACGACATCACCATTATTCATAATAAATGTATTTCCAGGTTCTACCCCTACAGCTTCGGCTAAGAGTCGATGCTGATGTAGCATACGATATTCACCATGTACAGGTATTAGGTATTTCGGTTTCAATAATGTAAGCATCCATTTTAAGTCCTCCTGATATCCATGTCCCGAAACA
This sequence comes from Halalkalibacter suaedae, assembly GCF_017939705.1. Lineage (GTDB taxonomy): Bacteria > Bacillota > Bacilli > Bacillales > Bacillaceae_D > Halalkalibacter > Halalkalibacter suaedae. The sequence goes on along the minus strand of NZ_JAGKSQ010000016.1, from coordinate 24,266 downwards.
TGCATACCCGACGTACTACCAGAACCATAAATAACTTTTGCTCCAATTGTATACAAGTTGTCTACAATTTTCGTTACATTTCGTTCATTACCTGGGATTGGACCTGCAGCAAAAATCACCGTATCCTCGGCTAATATCTCTACCCCTCTAAAATTCCCAGTAGATAATCTTGATAGTGCAGCTCCTGGCTCTCCTTGACTTCCAGTACATAGAATAGCTACTTTTTCAGGAGGTAATTCGTTAATTTGATTTTGATCAATCAACATCCCCTCTGGTATTTCTAGATAACCTCGCTCCATTGCCACTTCAACAACATTTACCATGCTACGACCAAGCAAAGCCAACTTTCTATCTGTTTTGCGTGCGGCCTCTACAACCTGTTGGAGGCGACTCACATTCGACGCAAAAGTTGAAAGAATCACTTTACGTTCAGCTCTAATAAAAGCCTCTTCTACATGTTTGCCCACCATTTGCTCTGACGGGGTGGAACCAGGACGTTCTGCATTTGTACTTTCAGAAAGCAGTAGTAATACTCCTTCTTTTCCAATCTCAGCAATTCTATGAAGATCCGCATGCTCTTTTGTCGCAGGCGTTAAATCGAATTTGAAATCACCAGTATGTACAATTGTCCCTTCTGGTGTTTTGAAGACAATTCCAAGACAGTCTGGAATGCTATGTGTTACTTTAAAAAAGCTCACTTCAATTTTGTTAAAGTTTAGCATTGAGGCTGCGGTGATTTCAGTTAACTCCGTATCAGCTAACAGTTTATGCTCTTTTAATTTTAATTCGATTAAACCTAGTGTAAAGCGAGTTGCATATATCGGGACATTTAGTTTCTTTAATAGATATGGAATTCCCCCAATATGATCTTCATGTCCATGTGTAACAATTAATGCTCTAATCTTTTCTTTGTTATCAACTAGATAACTGACATCCGGTACAATTAAATCAATCCCTAACAAACTTTCATCAGGAAATTTATTCCCGCAATCAATTAGGAGAATGTCATTTGCATATTCAATTGCATACATATTCTTCCCAATTTCATTCATCCCACCTAACGCATAGATGGACAATTCATTATTGTCTGTGTTCAAGATATATAACCTCCTATAAAGAGTACTAATGTAGAGTATGCCCTTATTGTTTTCCTTTATAAGAAAGTTAATCCATGGATTGAGATATCGTTTGTTACCAACAAAAAAAGCATCCCATAACGGCATGCTGATAAACTAAACGTTAAAACTTATTTTACTCCATTATTAAGTAATCGAGTTCTCTCTCTTATTCAACATCCTGATAGCCGCAATCATAAAACGGCATAGGAGAAATTTAATCGCCAATCCGGCAAAGGAATGATACCAATTCCAACCCTTTTTCCATGTAATGATATCCGTTTTCTTTTCTGCAATGGTTTCAATAATAACCTGAGGAATAATAAACACAAGTAGCTTTGAGATCATCCCTAATGGTTTACTGTTTAATGTCCATTGATTAAAATAAAGTAGAAAAAGCGGATAGTGAAAACAATCAAAAGGCAAATGTATCGCAAACTTCTTTGAAAACGGTCTTACTTTATAGTGTAGATAGCCCTTAGAGACCAAATATCGATCAGCAAGTGTATTACCTGTACAACCGACAAGAAACACAATAAGCCAATCTTTAAAGGGACGTTTGTATATAGCGAAAGGTAGCAGGACAATTGCAATTAGAGTCGTTATTGTGAGAAAGGAACGCTCGTTTTTTCTCTTCATTCTAAGCACCTCCATTATATAGGTTACTTATAAATGATTAAATCATACATCACGTCTTCGTATGACTTCTATTAACAGCAATTGTTTTCCTGTTCTTATTCAATCGAGAGACATTTTCTAATTGACCTTTCTAAATGTTCAAATCCAAAGCTTTTTTCTGGACCGATATATTTTAATTGAAATATCACGTTGAGATTATTTGTCTTTGCACGTGACTTTATAAAGTAACCATTTCCTTTTACATTAGGCGACAGAAAGTATTCATCTCCAAAATAACGTTCATTTTTTTCTAGTATAATATCTTTATTTAATAATACTAAGGTCTTTTTTCCGTCTTGCTTAGTTTCGATAATTTCCAAACCAAAAGCTGTTAAATGCTGTCTTAATTCACTTATACAGCTACTAACTTTATATCGTGCAACATCACTCGTCCCGCTTTTCTTTCTTCTAATGACTGCTGTCATTTCAAAAAAGCGTTCTACTTCATTAATCGGTATTATTGCTTTATAATCGTTGATCTTTGTCGAAGTAATGATAAAACGACTACCCTTATTTTTATAATGATCTTTTATCCAATTAGCAAGCACGTAGGTATCGATGTCCACAATTACTGCTTTTTGACCTTTTGGAGTGTATTTTGTTTTAAAGGCGTTTAATTCGTCAATAATCAATTGAGTCATTTTATTGTTTTGGAATTTATTTTCAGCAGAGAAAATATACTTTTGCTGCTCTTCCAGCAAGACAAACTGACCACTCTGAGACGGAGTTAGTTTCGCCTCTAATGAAAATAATTCATTCATATCGTGTAATACACAAATATCACTTTTAGTAGAATTTTGACCACCTTCTCTTTTAAAGGCAACCGGTAAATCGTGATAGATCTTCTCTAAAAACGGAATGGTTTCCAATTCGAATTTTTCCCAATCGTTTAGCTTTCCAGTTAGGCTAACCATACAAACTCATTCCTTTCAACCAATTCACGAACTCTTTTGCAAATAGTATTTGATTCAATGAGATCGTTACTTTCAACAAAAAATGCTACCTTAAAAGTAACTAAGTAGCATTTACTATTATCTAGTTATAATCTCTTCTGTTACTGTCGCATTAGTTTGACTTATTAGCTCCGCTGCTAACTCTGGCGTGTTAATCATTGACACTAAAATATGTTTGAGAACCTTAATTGGTACACTATTACCGAATTGCTTCCATGCTTGAGCATCCGTGACAGGGATTTTGAATGACTCAGGAAATCCTTGAATTCTTGCACATTCCTTTGGTGCTAATTTTCTTACTCGTCCGTTAATATAATAGCAACCTGTTTTGCTACCTGGTCCGCCGCCTTGTGCAGATAGAGTGATCGCATGTCCGTAGTCACTATAGATGCGTTCACCTTGACCACCTTTATTAATAGTACCTACCCGCATTGGTTTAAGCGGAAAATCTTCAAATAGTGATTCACTTGGAAGTTTCGATTCGTCTATTGTCATATCTTCTCGATTAATTACATACTTATCCGTTTCTTCATCAGGAAGCGTCACATCTCTTAGATATACCCTTTCAAAAGTCGGTTTTGGAAAAGTGAAAGTTGGTACATGAAAATCTTTTCTTATTGCAATAATATAAATACGTTCACGGTTTTGGGGCAAACCATAATGACTCGCATTTAATACCTGATGCCACACATCATACCCAATCTCATCTAAAGCATCCTTCACCGTTTGTAATGTATTTCCATTATCATGAGTAGCAAAATTACGTACATTCTCCATGAATAACAGCTTCGGCTTGTGGTATTTCGCTAAGCGAGCCACATCAAAAAAGAGCGTCCCTCTTGTGTCTTCGAAGCCTTTTCGCTTACCCGATATACTAAAAGGCTGACAAGGAAAGCCAGCACAGAGAATATCATGTGGTGGAATATCTTCTGCTTCAATTGCAGTAATATCTCCAGCTGGCATCATGCCATAATTCTCGAAATATGTTTTTTGAGCATGCTTGTCCCATTCTGATGAAAACACACATTCCGCTCCAAAAGATTGTAGCGCTGTATGAAAGCCCCCAATACCAGCAAACAAATCAATGAACGTGAGACCTTTTAAAGAATCCTTGTACGTTTCGATCTTATCCATTAAGACAGTCCTTTACTTTTTATTAATCATTTGTTCTAAACCTAAAATCCGAATTCGTTGATATGTTGCGTAATGGGATCGATACAATAGATTACTTGCACTTCGGACAGACAACTGATCTGAATGCTCTTTTAGAAATTCATCCTCAATCGCCGTCCACCTTCGTCCAATATTTGGTGTACTCACCTTATAAAGGTCAAGTTCAAGTGCCATTTCTAATAAATCTTTCAAGCTTATATCAAGACTTTCTGCCAATTCCATAATCGACTTAGTTCCCCAATTTTCTCTTATTTCTCTTTTTTTATCCAACAAAGCACACCTCATAGCCATTCTACTTTTACTCTTGGTCCTTATTTACTCTATGTTTAACTTCATGCATTTTCTTATATATACTATCTTCTAAATCAATTTCAAAATAATTCGCAAACTTAACGATATAAGCAATACAATCGGCTAATTCCTTACCTATATTTTCTTGATGACATTCCTTAGAAAGGCGAAACGCTTCTTCCTCAGATACTTCATTTTCCTTTGCTATCTTCGCTGTCTTATTAAAAACAGCTCTGAATTCTTCAGCCACTTCACTCACTTCAGTCGTAAGAAGCATATAATTATTCAACAGTGCTGTTCTAGATTCGTTATACTTTCCATCGGGTATTTCCCAGTTCATTTCCTTTTGAAATTCCTTTAAAAAATCTTGAATTTCCTTCACAACAAGCACCTCGAGTCGATAGATATTGTCTATTTTATCATAGGAAGAAACTTGTCGCTTCTCTAATTATCGAACATTGTTAGAAATTAAAGGGCGATGTTCGTTTAGTAAGCTTGTAATGTATGATTACTTTTTTCATTTTCAAATAAACAATCACAATAAACATAGATAGTAATGTTCACTCTTTTATATTAAAATTACTCTTAACATTAATGTTTGGAGTGAATCCTATCTTAAACAAACAACTATTTATAGATTTCAAACGAGGAATGATAACTAATTATATTATTGGTTCCTTACTTGCCGTATTTGGGGTAGGTAGTGTGCTCATGTTTAATACACTTGAACTAACTTATTATGAAGGCATTACTCTATTCGTGATCCTATTATTGTCCTTATTTATTATGATTATCTTTGAACTAATTATTTTCAGACAGCATATTAAACCGATCCAAGCAGTATTCGATGAGGATGAGCTACCTCGACTTGAAAATGTAAAAAGGGCATTTGTTCAAACAGCAACCTTTCCTGTCCTAACATTTAAGCGGATTATGGGACCACATTTATTTGGCCTTTCCGTTCCCGCAACAATTGGAACGATCATCGCAATAAGACTCGATTACTTACATTTCCCTACGTTTTATATTGTTTATGCATGGTTTGGGGCCATTCTTATTGCTATTATGCATGCACTAATTGAATTCTTTTTATCACAAAAAACGATTCAACCCATTTTAATGACTCTTATCAAATCAGCTGAAAAAAACGATCACTACGAGTTAAAGATTGCCGATAGATATTTAGTGAAAATTAAAAGAAAAATTCTTTATAGTTCATTATTTCTCGCTATTTATCCATTATTTCTGTTTAGCATTGCCACACAAATCCAATTAGCTCAACTCGCTCAAGATTTGTTACTTTCCCAGTTTTGGCATTGGGCTGGAATTATTCTAGTTGCCGTCGCATCCTTTGCAATCTATGGATCTATACTTTTGTTTAGAGATATTAAGCGACCGATGGAGGAGCTAGAAAAAGGCTTTTCTAACGTACAAGAAGGGAATTATCAAAAAGTAGATAATAGCTATACAGATGAATTTACGAAACTTATTACAGGATTTAATCATATGGTCTCTGCAATCGAAAAACGGGATGAAATTAACAAACAATTACTCGAAAGCTTTTTCACCGCCTTTGCTACAACACTTGATGCAAGGGATCCATACACCGCCGGACATTCCCTTCGTGTCGCAAGCTATGCAGTGAAATTGGGGAAAGAAATCGGACTTGATCCAAAAATCATTGTGCAATTAAAGAAATCTGCTTTACTCCATGACATTGGAAAAATCGGAGTCCCTGATCATGTGCTTTTAAAAGACGGAAAACTAACAAACGAAGAATTTGAACTAATAAAGAGACACCCTACCATCGGGGAAATGATTCTTAATCAAATTCAGCCAAATGAGGAAATTGCACCTCTAATACCTGGGGTGAAGCATCATCATGAAAGATATGACGGAAATGGCTATCCAAATGGTTTAAAAGGAGAAGACATTCCAATGTTCGGACGAATTTTAGCTGTCGCTGATGCCTTCGATGCAATGACTTCGGACCGTCCTTACCGAAAAGGTATGCCATTTGAAAAAGCCCTTTCGATTCTCGAAAACGGAAAAGGGACCCAGTGGGATCCCTATTATGTACAAGTTTTCATAAAAATAATTCATCACAATCAAGACGTTCTATAGTTTAATTGTTATAAAAAGAAACTAGGACATACCTTTGTCCCAGTTTCTTTTATTCATTAGATTTTAGATCAAGCAAAGGCTAATAATCAAAACCCACCTTAGCATCTACATCCGATTCCCATGCTGCACGTTTATTTTTTTTGTTGGCTGACTGCAGTTCCTCGCAAATTGAATCAAGATCTACTTCATTTTCATAATGCCATTGTAAGGCAACAGACGTATACAGCTCATTTAATTGGGCAAAAGAGAAACCAACTGTTTTGGCAACGACCTTTTGTAGTTCTTCGACCCCAATAAATTGATCTAACTGCTTCATCACCAAATAATGATATCTCATATCTTCAGCAGGTAGTTTCAATTCATACGCTCTGTCAAAACGACCTGATCGATTGATTAGTGCTGGATCTATTTTCTCAGGATAATTCGTTGTACCAATTAAAAATACTTTTTCTTTTGATGTCGATCCATCCAATGTATTTAAAAATACAGACCGTACCTCTATTGGCATTGAGTCGATATCCTCAATAACTAAAACCATAGGAGTCAGCTTAGCAATTGAACTGAACACTTCCTTGATTGTATAACTTGAGGTATGCTCAGTTATTTGCCAATAAACAACAGGTGCATCTATGCTACTAGCAATTGACTTAACTAGCGTTGTCTTACCGTTTCCCGGTTTGCCATACAGCAGGATCCCTCTTTTATAAGGAATATTATATTTTTTGAAAAAATACCCATCTTCATTAAAGAATTGGTCAATTGAACGATAGATTTCCTTTTTAAGTTTCTCTTCTAGAAAAACTTGTTCGCGATTCACAAGTGTTGTTATTTTCTCTTTTGAGTGTTCAACTCCATCCTCAGTGTCCGTAAACACTGTAATAAAGTTTCTATGATACTCTCTCTTTCTCTTAATAACATACTCTAGAAACGTCACAATACTCTCATTGTCCTGAGCTAGTATTAGATCATGGACATTGTCCATATGATTTTGGAAAATTGGTACCCTTGCCAAGGCTACTTTGTACTTAGGATAGTAATACACCGCATTCAATAATCTGGGTTTAACAATAAGCTCTAACGCCTCATCGGTATGATCTGAAGAAATCGTAAATGTTTCTAATCCATCATATATATGAGTAATAAGGGTAACTTGATCGGGGTACTCATTAAGATCTTCCTCTAGAACATCAAAGATTTCATTCGAAGACTCATCATCAGCATACATTCTAAAATCAAGGCCTAATGTTTCATATAACTTCTTTTTAATTCCTTCAATGACAAAACCATAATCATGATAATTAGGTGCTGTTGAGCGATTTAAACTAGTTAATGTAAAAACAAAACGGTCACTAGACAATAGTATTTCTCCTTTAACACTTGATAATAAACAAATCTAAAAATAAATCTTATATCCATTTACTATAATAGAAGTTATTTACAATTGTAAACATTTTATAATTGTAAATAGTATCCAACCTAAAAATTTTTAAATTTCTTTTACCATTTTCATATTTGTAACCTCGTATCCGACTTTCTCATATAGAGCTCTAGCAATATAATTATGTCCGAATACTTGAAGACCGATCTTCTTTATTCCTAAATGCCTAGCTTTCTTCTCAATTTGCATCATCGTTTCCTTACCAAACCCACGTCCTTGATAGTCCTCGTGAATATGAATATCATAAATAAAGCCTTCATTTTCATATTTATGAGCAAGCCAAACGACTCCAATTATCCGATCGTTCTCATAGATTGTGTACAAATAGCTCTTGTCTGTCTTTTCTCCATGAGGTAAAAGCCTTACATATTCCTCTTTTGCTTTTATTAGAGCCTGATCCGGGTGCCAGTTCCCCGCGAAAACTTTTTCCTGTGCATACTTTTCAGTAGCTTTTTCCAGATAATCTTTGTACTGATCCTCCGTCATTGGATGCAATGTAATCATGTCTTATAGCACTCCTTAATAGAATTAATTCAGCTTACTGCTATCGCTGTATTACTACCAAAATAGATGAATAGAAAAATAGAGTCCCTAAACAGAACCCTATTAACTCTTATTCTTTTCTACTATAAAAAAAAGGGATAAATTAAAGACGATAACAACAGGAAGTAAATAACCAATTAATGCTTGGATCATAGCTACAGCTCTAGATAGTCCAAACGGTGTCACATCACCATAGCCAACAGATAACAACGTAATAGCACTTAAATAGAGTGATCTTGTCATTAAATCCCAATCACTATTTTGATGGCTGAAAGAAGCGTAATGGTCAACAATTAAGCCAAGTTCGTATACATCTAGGATAAAATAAACAACTGTAAAAGAAAGCCAAATATTTATATATAATAACAAAAACACGAGCAGCTTGTACATCGTATATTTTTTATGGATAAGATCAAACATAGCAACAAACCTTCCCAACTGTTTGTTATCATCCTATGTTTAATTGCCAAAATTAGAAGCTACTGATTTTAATTTTGGTAAATTATTTCCTCAGCAATACGATCAAATCACCTACTGTTCTACAAAAACAGACATCTTTTTTTGGAAATATACATTTTTCCGATGATAAAAAAAGAGACTGGACCAAAGTGTTTAACTAATAGAAAATCCAAACAATAACAGTTGGCAGATGTAAACCGCTCCTGAAATATACTTCGCTAAGTGATTGCATTGTTTGGTATTTCAGTTAGACACTTTAGTTATGTCCCAGTCTCTTTCTAACCTTTCTTTCTTGGTGACCAATTGTTTATACTAATAGTTTTAATAATCTCTAATTAGACTTACTATCACCACTTTGCATGACCTGGATAAGGGCAGCCCTTTTCTTTGGATAATGCCCGATATGTCACAATATCACCAGCATGCTGACATGTTGTTCCATATAGAAGCGATGGACATGCCTTACAAATCGATACTCTCTTTTCATATAACCAATCAGCTACAGATTGAACCTGATTAAATGCTACCTGATCCTTATCTAACTTAACATTGGTCCCACAACTTTTACATTGTCTTGCTGGAATCATATCACACCTACCTACTTATCCAATCGTAACAACAGCGACAGCCATCGCGGGCAATGTAACTGTCAGCTCATCCCCTTCAACAGTAAAACTTTCTAAAGCTTCTGGTTTTACATTTTCAGGTTGATCAAATGTGTTATGAGCATTCGTTTCAGATGCTGTTAAAAGTCTGCCTGAAATCTTTTCAATACGATCCTGTAAACCACGTAGTTGAATTTTCACTTCAGTTTCTTCCTTATGGTTTAAATTACATAAACTAATGTTCACTTTTCCTGCTTTGTCTCTAGAAGCAGATGCACTAACTGATGGAAGCTCTTCACCGTCTAATTCATACGTATTACTTTTCACATCAATATCCAATTTAGTTGCATCTTGATGCACCTTGAACATTTCAAATACATGATAAGTTGGTGTAAGAATCATTTTTTCTCCCTCAGTCAAGATCATCGCTTGAAGAACATTAACCGTTTGAGCGATATTAGCCATTTGTACACGATCACTGTGGTCGTGGAAGATGTGGAAGTGTACCCCGGCAACAAGGGCATCACGAATCGTATTCTGTTGGTATAAGAACCCTGGGTTTGTACCTGGTTCTACATCGAACCACGTTCCCCACTCATCAACAATCATTCCAATTCGCTTTTCGGGATCATATTTATCCATAATCGTCGAGTGTTTAGTAATTAATTCATCTATATGTAACGCACGCTTCATCGTAATAAACCATTCTTTTTCACTAGGATCTAAGGCAGCACCCTTACCTTTCCAGAAGTCACCAGGAATCGTGTAATAATGTAAACTTAAACCATCCATTAACCAATGGGCCTCACGCATCAGCACCTCAGTCCAACGGTAGTCATCTATATTTGCACCACCAGCAATTTTATAAATCTTATTTTCACCATAATTTCTTACATACGTTTGGTACTGACGGTAAAGATCAGCATAATACTCTGGTCTCATGTTTCCACCGCAACCCCAGTTCTCATTACCAACACCGAAATACTTAAGATCCCATGGCTTTTCTCGACCATTTTCTTGTCTCCAATTTGCCATTGGTGATTCACCATCAAATGTCATGTATTCAACCCACTCAGACATTTCTTGGACTGTCCCACTCCCAACATTCCCACAAATATATGGTTCTGTTTCTAGCATGTCACAAAGCATCATAAATTCATGTGTTCCAAAGTGGTTGTTTTCAACAACTCCACCCCAGTGAGTGTTAACCATTCTCTTACGACTTTCTCGCGGACCGATTCCATCTTTCCAGTGGTACTCATCAGCAAAGCATCCTCCAGGCCAACGTAAAACAGGTATATCAATATTTTTTAATGCAGCCACTACATCGTTTCGAATCCCATTAGTATTAGGAATTGGCGAATCTTCACCTACCCAAAAGCCTTCATAAATACATCTCCCAAGATGTTCGGAAAAATGTCCATAAATGTTTTTATTAATAATCCCTTTTTCGATATCTGCATTAACAACTACTTTATTCGTCATCAAACTACCTCCTATATAATTAATCATTAAATTAATTTTAATGATTTTGAATACGCTTACTTATATACTTAAAAAAACGCCTCATACGCTTGGTTCAAAGGCTCATTTCATCCCATCACCCCTTGAATATAGTAACAGCAATAAAGTACATTTCTCTACCATATAAAAAGCATAAAGTTGTACGTACAATTAATAGTTTAAACCTTAGTGACAGATTTTACAAGGGATTTATTAGAATCATTTTTAATTATTTTTAAGCCCTTACATTTAAGACCACTCTATTTTTCCACTTCTGTATATCACCTAATTAAATGCAAAAACAACATTGTTTTTAGATCATCGTTGCAATAGCACTAAATGAAGATTAAAGTAATATTTGAGTAGGTATTCTCACTTCCTCAGAAGCTAGTGTACAACAAGTAGAAAACTTAATTATTTTTTGGAGGATCGATATAATGCAATTAGATATTTCAGCACAGTCTCTTCCCGTATACGAGGCATTAGCAAGTCAAGTAAGATTAAATATTATTCACCACTTAAGTATACGTCCTATGAATATAAGAGAGTTGGCTGATGCCGTTAGTTTAAGTAGTGCAATTATGACCATGCATATTAAGAAACTTGAGAAAGCAGGCATTATTCGCACCGAAATGATCCCTGGGAAGGCGGGTATACAGAAATTATGTGTATTGAATGTAGACCTAATCGAAATCAACTTCCCTCATCTAGAAGCACGTTTTAACGAATGTCATCAAAGCGAATTATCTGTTGGACATTATACTGATTTTGCAGTCGAACCGACATGTGGCTTAGCAACCGACCAAAAAATAATTGGTGAATTTGATGAACCGCGATATTTTCTTGACCCAGAAAGAGTAAACGCAAAAGTGATTTGGTTTAGCAAGGGCTACGTCGAGTATAGAATTCCCAATTTTTTACTTTCTAGTCATCGGCCACAAGAGTTGGAAATTTCATTAGAGCTATCTTCAGAAGCACCTTTAACAAATGAAAATTGGCCCTCAGATATTTCTTTTTACTTGAACAATATTCACCTAGGTTGTTGGACAAGCCCTGGGGACTTCGGAGATCGTCCTGGCAGATATACTCCTAGTTGGTGGCCAAAAGTGATTAACCAATATGGCATATTAAAGCTAGTTAGAATTACTTCGAAGGGAACCTTCCTAGATGGTAACAAAATTTCAGAAGTTACCATAGAAGATGTTGAAATTCGTAGTAAGCAATGGACCTTCAAAATTTCGAATGAAGACGATGCTGCACATATTGGTGGCGTCACTATTTTTGGGAAAGACTTCGGTAATTATAATCAGGATATTATTTTTCGCCTTTTTTATACAAATGAAGAGAAAGGCAGAAATGACTTACCAGAATAATTAATTGCAATAAAAAAAGAAAAACACTCATTTTGTTCCTGCCGGAGAGAGGATGGATGTTTTTTTGTTTTTACGATCTAAAGTTCACAGGAACAGATTTTAAACTCTCTCCTTGAAATTTATCTCTATTCGAACAAGTAGAAACTTTTCGGTAGCTAGTTTCATACAACTGCTGTTTTTGTTAACTTTATCGCTTTATTTTTCGCTAAGTAAATTACAAATGCAATTAGAAAGATAAGAAAACCGATTATATCCATTGAAGCTAATTGTATTAATCCCCAAATCCCAATCCATACTAGAACCTTATTTTGAATCTCGTTATCTTTTATTTTTACTGCGATTAGGAAATTAATAACTGCCCCAACAAGCATGAAAATACCAAATAGCAAGATGACTTGTAGGACATTATTGACCATCTGCGACCCTGCGATCATCGTATTAAGATCCGAATTTTCTAGACTTAGAGAGCCTTCTCTGTCGAACCAATTATAGTAGCTGAATATCGTTAATAGTGATGTAACTAAGTTCCAAAAGGAACCAATGATTAATAATTTCCTTTCTAATCCTCTGCTCATCTTCAATGCTTGATCCATGACTATCAATCCTTTAGCAATAAAAATAATTTAACAATACTGATTACTTACCCTTTAATACCTGAGTTCAAATTGATGGCTTGAACAAAATATTTTTGTGCAAAGAAAAATAATAGCAATGTTGGAATAATCGCGAGTATCGCTGAACCCATTAGTTGTCCAATCATTCGGTAATTCCCATACACATCTTGTAAAAGAAGCAAGCCAGCTGTAACCGGCATTTTCTGTACATCGGTGTAGACGATAACTGGCCATAGAAAATCATTCCATGAACCAACAAAGGAGAACAAACCACAAACAATCAATATTGGCTTAATAAGCGGTAAGACGATTCTAGTAAAAATAACAAAATCACTTGCTCCGTCAACACGAGCCGATTCATCAAGTTCCCTGGGTATGCCTTTCATAAATTGTCTTACTAAAAATATGTTCGCCATACCAGCCACACCCGGAACAATCATCGCCCATGGTGTGTTAACCCAACCTAACACATCAATAATTTTGTAGGAAGGAATTAAGTTAACGACATTTGGGAAAAATGAGATTGCTAGTAAGGTAAAGAACATAGCATCTCTGCCTTTAAACTTCATTCTTGAGTAACCGTAGCCAGTAATCGAGATGACAACAATGACCAAAAATGTATGAGTGACTGCAATGAATATTGAATTCCAGATCCATTGTAAAATTGGTGCAGATGATGTGTTAGTTAATATCGCTACATAGTTATCAACAATCCAGTTAACTGGTAACAATCTAAATCCTTCATTTACCACTTCTGTTTGGGATCGAAATGACGTTGTAATGCCAAATACTACAGGAATTACCCAGATAACACTAACCATAGTTAGAAACAAGTACGCTAGGTATTTTGATATGCTAGTCTTTTTCCGCAAATGAATCGCTTCCTTTCTCTTTCCGTTAATTCTTAAACAGCATTTCTATTCATCAAGTAATATTGAAAAGCAGAGATCACCAAAATAACTAAACCGAGTAAAACAGCCATAGCTGATGCCATACCTGCGATTGATTGGCCATGGCTGAATGCCAAATCACGAATATACATCATTAAAACAGTTGTACTCTCTCTTGGTCCACCATCTGTCATCATCAATGGTTGAGCAAATACGTTAAACGAACCAGCTGTTGTCATAACAAGAGTATAGATTAACGGAAAACGTATTGACGGTAAGGTCACACTAAGGAATTTACGTATTGGTCCAGCCCCATCAATTTCTGCAGCCTCATACAAGTCCTGTGAAACACCGTTAATGGATGCTCGGTAAATAATCATATTACCACCGATCCCAGCCCATATTGTTATAACAATGATCGTAAGCCATGCATAAGGTTGAGTTGCTGCCCAAACAGATTCAGCTCCAAACACATTATTAACTACACCTAGTTGTTTGTTGAAAATCAACGACCAGATTAGTGCTGCTGCTGAGATTGAAATCAAACCGGGAATATAGATAAGTGTTTGAAATAGATTCTTCAATTTAACATCTTTATGCTCTAGTGAGGCCGCGATTAATAATGGAATAACGATCATTAATGGAACCGTTAACCCGACAAAAATGAATGTATTCTTCATACCGTTAAAAAATTGGCTATGGAAGGTTGAATCTTGATCAAAGAGAATCGTTTTATAATTATCTAGACCAATCCAGACCGGTGCACTAATTAAGTTCCAATTCGTAAACGAAGCATAGATACCAAAGATCGTTGGTAATAATATAAAAACGATAAACAGGATTAAATGGGGTCCTACAAAGAAAACAAATGACAAATTCAATTTCTTTTTCATAGTTATACCAAACTCCTTTGTATAAAAGTAATGCACCAATTAAATTGGCACATTACTTTTTCTAGGTTCTATTCCCCTTCTTCTTCGGTAACTGCATTCTCTAGATCTAATGAGCCTTCAGCTACCTTATCTTCTACAAATTTCTGCATCTCCTCTAAACCTTCATCAACACCAATTTCACCATGAACCATATCAGCAGCGTAATTATCTAACGCTTCGGCAATATATGGATAGTGCTTATCAGTGTAGATATATAAAGACTCTGTTTGCTCCTCAGTTGAAGTAAAGAACGATTGAATATAATTTTCGTAATCTGGGCTATTAACAACGTCTTCACTAGCTACAATCTGTCCAGCTTCAGCCCATTCAATAGAATTCTCACGAACGAACTCTAAGAACTCACCGATGCCTTGTTCTTTTTCATCCGTTCTTTCTTCACTACTCAACAAACCGAATAAATGAGACGATGCTCTGTTATGGAACGTTTCAGGCTCATATGCATAAATATTTGTTACACCAAAGTCTAAGCTTTCTACTGTAGCATGGCCGATAGAACTCCATGTCCCGTCAGTAGAGAACAATACGTTACCAGATTGGAACATCAAGTATCCATCCTCACCATAAGGTGTCATTAATCCAGCATCTTTTAATTCCTTAATTGATTCAATCGCTTCCTTCATTTCAGGAGTGTTAATAGTTGGGTTTCCATTCTCATCTTGGATTTGCCCACCTAAGTTTTGAATCTGTGCGAATATAACCCAGCTTAGAAGAGCGTCATTCAACACATACTGACCTTCGTCAAGCTTTCCTTGAAGTGATAGCATTTCATCAAATGTTACAACATTATCGTCTAAAAAGTTCTCAACCCCATACTTAGCAAGTAATTCTTTATTGTAGTACATTGCACTACCATGAATATCCAACGGAATCGTATATTGAGTCCCATCAACATTCCCTGCTGTCCAAGCCTCTGTTAAGAAGTTATCTTCCTTAAGCTCTGGCTGTGCGGACATAATTGAAGTTACAGGCTCTAACAAATCCTGTTCCACAAAATTCGGCACACGGTCAGCATGAATGATAGCTAAATCCGGAATTCCGCTACCTGAGTTCAAAACAGTGTACATTTTTGTATACATATCAGAGGTAATGACATGCTTCACTTTAAATTCTGGGTCTGTCGCATTGTAATCAGCAACAATTTGATCCATATTCGCTCCATCATCACCTGTGAGCGGTGTCCAGAACTCGATTGTATTTGGATCTTCACCACCACAACCAGTTAGCATAATTGCCGATAAGGAAATCGCTAATAAAATCTTTGTTACTTTTTTCATTTTCTTTTCCCCCATAACTTTGTAGTTTAATAGTTTGTTATCAGAGAAATACAACTGATAACGCTTTCAAACACAAAAATATAATATTATCTACACATCACCTCCTAGAATCATATAAAGTTTCCATCTTCTTGTACGAACGTAAATAAAAACAATAAATAATATAAAAACAATATACGTACAAGGGGAAAGAAAATTCTTGTAATTGTTAGTCATCTCTTATGGTAAATAGCAACAAATGATTCAATGAATACATAATCTTTTACTTAATTGTACGGTCATCTTGTTACTCATATTCCTAAAATGGACAACTAAAATAAAAAAATTTACTTTTTTAACCATCTTCGATTAATTCATCAGTTTTTGAAAGGCACGACACACTCAAAATTGTTGGAATTTAGATCAACAATTTTGTTTCTGTTAATCACTTTATCAATAAGTTAATATTATGAAAATTGACTGTACTCATGAAGAATATAAAAGCGTATCCCCATCTAAAAAGCGATAAACCTAGTAATGTATTATTCAAAAAAAGGAAGGACCAAAATACATTTGGTCCTTCCTCATTCCTATTTTTTCATCCTAATTACTCCACAATAACCAAAAGCAAAACGGATAGAAATATAACTCCAAACAAAATCAACAACCTGAAATAACCCTGTTTAGTTAATGCTTTATTTGAATCTCTATGATTTTGAGTAATCATAATTGAGACAAACATTCCAACGACAACTACAGCCAACAGGATATAAATCTCCATAATATCAACTCCTTTTCACTCAATTTCTTGTTCTGCGATCATTAATACATTTTTGAGAAAATCACAAAAGAAAGAAACACTGTACAAATCATTAATGTTGATAGGATTTGAATCAATTGGCTTGCAGTGAAATAGATGAGTTCAAATTGTATGCCAACGTTGAAAATGATTAGATAGCTCATTAAGGCAACAAAAGAAGCAAACATCCCTTTTGCTCTAATAAGCTTCATACGTTCGTCTTTTTGTTTAAATTGTGGATAGAGATAACTCATGCAAAAACTCATAACCGCCATCGCGAACATTAAATATATACTTGAATGCGGTGTCTGCTTTGCAAGTATTCCAATCACGATCAAAAAGCAAGAAAGAACAAAAAAGAAACTACCTAAAATAAAAAATAGCTTTCTAAAATAATCCATCACATAATCCCACCTTTTCTCAAGACTACTTATTCGTTTTCCCTTCATAAAGAAACAGGTCTTCAATAGTCGTGTGAAAGATTTTAGCTAATTCAAATGCGAGCGGAAGAGAAGGTGAATACTTTTCTTTTTCAATTGAAATGATCGTTTGCCTCGATACACCAAGTTTCTCCGCTAATTTATCCTGGGAGAACCCATGCTTTTTTCTATACTCGACTAGCTTATTTTTCACCCTTATTCACCTCTACTTACAGTTTATACGTAAAGGAAACTTAACGTCAAGTGACCTTTACACAATCTATAAAAAGAAAGCTCGGATAAATTTCTCCGAGCTTTCTTACGCTCCACATTCTATATATCTTTCTTATTATACAGCGGAAAGTATGATCATCATTAACAACAAACCATTTCAATCCAATCAGTTTCTTTAAGAAAAGCTTCTCTTGTTAATTTTGTACCTGTAATTAATTGTCTATAGGATGTAATCGTACCATCATGTGAAACAACATAGACTCTGTTGTTACTTTGTTGCTTGCACCATAAAATAAATTTCTCTGCTAATTCATTGAATTTAGCTTCTGCTAATGTATTGATTCCGTTAGACCAGATTTCCTCTGATATATTGGCTTCATAGGTCAAATGAGGAAATTCTAATTCTAAATATTTACGACTCAGTAACACATCACAAGGCAATGTCTGACCTTCTGGGAGTTGTGGAAACATTCTAGGGCCGACCAAGGGATTAACAATAATCTTGCATTTAACTTCTTTACTCCAAAGAAGAGCCGTTTCCACTGTCCTTCTTAATGGACTAGTAATTACAATATCTGATTCTATTAAAGGAAGTTCACTTATAAGTCGACTCGCCTGGAAAACGCCGTCTTTCGTTAACTTAGGGTCTTTTATTTGAAGACTATTGGGCGGATTTAATGTGTGCTCCCCTTGTCCATGCCTAACAAATACTATTTTAGTCATACTGAAATTTGTCCCCTTTACCTAACAAAAGATGCTATCCTATACTCTCTACCTCACCATGTATAACATATACTGATTAGAAAAGACCCTAACTTTTTTGTTCAATTAGATCTTTAATTAGAACACCATTAATCTTCAAACCATTAATATCACAATTCGTTATTTCCATGTTTGTTAAATTACAATTCACTACTTGTCCATTTGTAAGCTCACAATTTTCGAAACGAACTGGCTTGTATTGACCATCACTCTTAAAATTAGGATCACCTTCCTGGGGCAAAACCACGTTATGGAATTCAGTACCAAATAAATGAACATGATCTATTACCGCATTACTAAAATTGGCATGTTTAATACTTAAACCAGATAAATTAGCATTGCTAATCTAATCTTATTTTTCTGCATATTAATATCGTTCATTGATACCTGACTCATATCTACATTATTGAAATTCGTATTGGCTAGACTCACATTATTGATTTCAAGTCCTTGTGCATTCACTTCTTCCCACGCCGAACCAGAAATATCGGTCTTCTGTAAATTAATTTTCTTACTAATTAATCCCATAACAAGTCCTCCTAAAATTTCATTTGTTATTATTTGTAATAACTATTCAATGCTTCTGTAGAAATACCCTCTTACATTTTGAAAAATTTTACATATAAAACAAAAAAAGAGACATTCTACATTGTAGAAATGCCTGATAGTTTAGATAGTATAGAATTCAATGTAAAAGGCTTCCGATCTATCCACCATATGCATATTCATTGATGTGTTTGATTACAAAATGTCCGGGATTAGTAGTGGTCACTAATGAAGATGATACCCTTGATATTAAAATAATCCTCAACTTAGTCCTTACATTTAATTGAAGATAATTGTATATCCTAAAACTAATCCCATTTTGATTGAAAGAAGGATTTAAGTTATGAGACATATTTTTTTATCGATATTATTACTATGGTTAAACTATCGAAAGCAAACATGGAGACTTATGCCTCTATTTTTTCGACCATTACTGTACATCGTATTCATCAATTCTTCTTATTACTATTTCTTTAAAAAACATATCCTGTGGGAATTACAGTCAAACACTCTAAAATTAAAGCAATTAAGAATTATTCATATCTTTTGCATTACACCACTTATCTTCCTGTTATGTATGGCAAATTTCCCTAAAGAGCATGTCCTTTTGCAAATCAAGCATATCTTGAAATGGTCTTTACTATGTTCGTGTTTTGAATTCATTGGTCTTAAGCTTAAAATGATTTATTTTAGAAATGGCTGGAGCCTCTTCTGGTCGTGGACGATGTACCTTTTCCTCTTTGGTTATGGTTATCTATACTCCACCAAGCCTGTATCTGTTTGGAAAATAACGCTACCAACATTAGGCTTCTATTTGATCAGATTTAAAGCACCAGTAAAAAAAGTCATCATACATGGACCTTTGCACAGTTTTTTAAAAAGTTATAATTACTAGTACAGTTGCCAATGAGTCGATTGGTGTTCTTTAAATAGGTAGGTTTATAATAAACCAACCATTTTAAGACCATGAACGATACCATCATCTTCAACGGATTTTGTCACATGCTTTGCAACTGCCTTAACCTTGTCCTCTGCGTTCCCCATTGCAACACTATTTGTTACTGTTGTAAGCATCTCAATATCGTTTAAGCCATCACCAAATGCATACTGACGCTCTGAAGTAATCCCAAGTTGGTCAACAATCTTCTTAATCCCTATTGCTTTTGAACCACCTTTTGGAAGAATATCAACTGACACCGGATGCCATCTTACAAAGTCAAAGGCATCAAATCCATTTTCATACTGTTGCTCCGTGCCTTCAGGACAAAAAAGAAGAGTTTGATATAAATCACGTCCTTTATAATATAGAGGATCATGAGTTGGAAAACGATCAATTTTTAACGTTTCAATGCTTTCGTTAATATAGTTATGCTCCGGTACATTCGCTTTCATATCTTCATGGTCCATAAAAACAACAGGATGATCGTTGTTTAGAGCTACTTTAGTCAGCTCTTCAAGGGCAGGAATATTCAATGGGTTGGTATAGAGTACCTCACCGTTTAAAACAACATACTGACCGTTGTAACTAACATATGTATCAATACCCAACTCTTTACGTAAATCCTCAAACATAAAAGGGGCTCTTCCTGTTGCAATTGCAACAATATGTCCGGCTTCCTTTAACTTAAAGATTGCCTTTTTGCTTGAAGAAGGTAATTCCTTATCGTGATTTAACAGTGTCCCGTCTATATCAAAAAATATAACACCTTGTTCTTTCATTCTCTCTCCTACTTTCAAAAAAATTTGTTGTTATTTCTGCTGCAAAAGACTTCAATACTTTCTTCATTATAAAAATAAGGAAAAAATCATTTGAAGGAAAGGATCATTTATAGTATTTAGTTTCCTACCTAGAAATCCACCAAACGATAAATAGTGCAACAGCTATTAGCAACCATATCAGTGCTTGCCGATTTTTATTCACCAGTTTGTCTCCCCCTTGTGAAAGATCATTCTCATCTCAGTTTAACATAATTAACTAAAAAATCTCTAAATGATCTTCCAATGAAAACATTGTGACTACTCTGCTTGAAGATTAACTGAATAATAACAGAAATATGCTATGTACATTTCTCCTTAACTAATTTTCAAAATAATAAGCAACCATTCCTTTAGTCCTGAATTGTAAAAGTTGAACCGAGTACAAATTGTTTCCCAGCCTGTGTATAGAAGCTTTTGATTACTCGGTACTCTCCCTTACTCATTGTGTAATCAAGATCCGAGATATGAATTGTTTCCTTCTTTGGTTCCTCTGGATCAAGAATATAGCCAATATCAACAAATTCATGTTCCTCATTAAACGGTATTTTGTACCAAACCCCATCCTCCAACTTCTCCAATTGATAGTTCTCACCATAAAGAACTGATTCTGGGCTTTGATTGCTTAATTCAATGGAAATCTGTTCTATACTTGAAAGGTATTGATCATTAGTTGTTTTCATACTTAATACGAAATCATCTTTCTCAATGATGGTTGCAATGTCATCCTCATATTGACTTGGCTCATCGAGATTTGTAGCTTGTGAACTACATCCTGTCAAAAAAATAATTAAAAAAAGCAAAATTAGTAATCGATCTCGTTGCATAATATCATCCCTTTCTTTCTTTTTCTAACTGTTTTGTCGACAGTTCCATTTCCTTGATTTGTTTTAATCTAAGATTAATTAACTTTATTTTTTAGTTATTCTATTAGTAATTCAATACTGAAGACATAAACCCTCTTATAAGAATTTCCACGTAAAACTGAAAGGATAAGCCACACTGTTCGCATCTCTTCCAAGATAGAAGAAAAAACGAGTCTAAAAATCAGACTCGCTTGATTGATATTATTCAAGTTTCCTAAAATATTTTAAGAGGCCATCTCCCAATAAAATAAATGTCAGCATTGAAAAAGCAATGAACGACGCGGCAGTAATTGGTACCCAGGGTGCACTTATCATATTGTTAAAAATATTGTTAAGATATACGGGCCAAACATTCGAGATGTTTTCTATACCATAAACCGTTTGACCAGGTCCACCAGCTCTTTGGAATAGCTGTTGTGAAAGAAAGATATTAAACAAACCTAGTTGCCCAATTAAGAAAAGGATACTACCTATATGCGTAATAAAGCTAGAAAGCCAGAGCGGTGAACAGCTTGGCCAGTAATACCATTTCCACATACCAAATACTTTAGTCCCCATTGTTTTCGCTGCCTCATAATATGCAGTTTTTTGAATCTCTTTAATGCTCTGAAAGACCAGTTCCGCCATTTTACCAATTTCCAAAATAATAATTAAGACAATCATATAGATTGGTCGATGAGGAGAAAGAAGAAAGACTGGAATTGTACAAACAATTAAAATTAGGAATAGTGCAGGTACCCTCGAGAAGAGTATATTCCAGCCCTCAAGTATGATTCTTAAAAATGGAATATGGCTTGCACCTAATCCAAACGGAATCGCAAACGCAAAGGTAACGATTGATATAATGAAAACTGTTAGTAGAGTTTCTCTTGTTCCCATGATCATCGCACTATACATATCATGGCCTTCCGAATCAGATCCTAATATAAATTTGTCTGAAGGTGGATATGGTGGTAAATGAATATCCAAATCTGTTGTTTTCCCATTAAAATAATAGCTTGTTTCCGAAACCTCCTTATCTACATTAGGGAGATGAGGTCCAAAAAGGAAAAGAAACAAAAGAAGGACAAGACCAAAACCACCAAGCCATAACGTCGGGTATTTAACGCTCCTCATCAACTAACCCCTCCCCTCTGACTGGTGATAAAACATGAAGAAGGATTTGGCTAATAAGCTGGACAATCATAAATATAAACATAAAGATTAAGCTAAAGCCGATAACAACTGGGATATCGATTGGTAGCGATTGTCCTGGAATGATCGAATCTTTAATTTGTATAGCTTTAATTAGGCGGGTTCCCATTCCGTTATACATTGTCATGTACTCAACGACAAACATACTTGACACAAGTGTTAATGTAATAGGAAGAAAATGTTGAATTAATTTAGTCCAACAATTTCGTAACACATGATTCCAGAGTATAGATTTTTCAGGAACACCCTTCGCCTCTGCGGTTTTTATGTAATCTGCATATTCTTCATTCTCCAAGTATTCGGTTGTATAACGAGCAATTAAAGCGGCCGGATACATACTAAGAAAAAGTGCTGGTAAGATAAAGTTATACCAATGTTCATCCCCGTATAAGTCAATCTGTGGTAAACCCCATCTATGTAGCATTGATAGCAAAAGCTGAATTAACAAAATTAAAAAGAAATCAGGAACAGATTGTGTTACCCATGTGCCTCCTTGTCCAATGACTCTCCATAAACCAGTCCGATGCCTATAATCAAAAACTCCTTTATAAATACCAAAAACAATACTAAGCAGTAAGGCTGGTACGAACACGAAAAGAGTTCTTGTACCATAACGAATTAGCTCAGTTTCAAAGGTTTGATTATAGTTCGTGATCCCAATACTTTTATTTGACCACACATTGCTAATATACTCGATCACGTTATCCTTATAAGAATCCCATGTGAACTGATAAGACATGACATCATCGTTCCCATCACGATAGGACTCGGTATTTCTTGGTAATAGAATAATTAAAATCAAAATAACTGCTAAGCTAAACCACATTATTAACGTTTTTATTAATCGAATGAATAAATTCATAAACCTGCTCCTTTAAACTCTCTCTACAATGAATACTTCACAAACTATCATACTATAACAAAAATTAATAATCCTTTTTTTACAGTTTTGTACATATGTTTAGTGTGTAAAGGATTGTACTCGCTGTTTAAGAGAGAAAAAGGCCTTTTGGATAGATTAGAGGAAGCAGCAATGTGACTCCAAATGTTGCACGCCTGACATGAGATCGACTGAGAGCAAGCTTAAGAGAACGCAACTATTGCACTCATTGCTTAGAGACAGCTAGAAAAACGTGAAAACCATACCTTTTTCAGTGGCCTCGATTAAGATATAGAGAAGCTATTGTATGTATATACTACTTACTATCTTAAATTATTAGTTTACTAGCCAAATTCAAGGCTTTACTAACCTATTTGAGATAGTTACTAGTAATATGAAGGATTTTTCTTGCCATTTTTATTGCTTATGGAATTTAATAGTTTTACTTACGAAGAGAAACAGCTTGTCTCTTAGGGGGCATGTTGCCATTCAAGCCATTCCACGTTTTTATGCATAAAAAAAGCATTCCTCAAAGGAATGCTTTTAGAGTGCCCGGCAACGTCCTACTCTCACAGGGGGAAGCCCCCAACTACCATCGGCGCAAAAGAGCTTAACGACCGTGTTCGGCATGGGAACGGGTGTGACCTCTTCGCTATCGCCACCAGACTATGATGTATTTTTATAAAAATACACTTGAACCTCAGAATCCAAATGGACCTTAGTTCACATTGAAAGAAATAGTTCTCTCAAAACTAGATAATACGCAAGAAACAAATCAAGAATTGTATTGGATAAGTCCTCGACCGATTAGTATCTGTCAGCTCCACGTGTCGCCACGCTTCCACA
>NZ_JAGKSQ010000015.1 GCF_017939705.1 Halalkalibacter suaedae | reverse complement strand
TCTGACGTTCGAGTCTGGTGGCGATAGCGAAGAGGTCACACCCGTTCCCATGCCGAACACGGTCGTTAAGCTCTTCAGCGCCGATGGTAGTTGGGGGCTTCCCCCTGTGAGAGTAGGACGTTGCCGGACAAAAAAATATTCCACAGTAGCTCAGTGGTAGAGCTATCGGCTGTTAACCGATCGGTCGTAGGTTCGAGTCCTACCTGTGGAGCCAATATGGAGAGCTGTCCGAGCTGGCCGAAGGAGCACGATTGGAAATCGTGTAGGCGGTGTAAAACCGTCTCGAGGGTTCGAATCCCTCGCTCTCCGCCAGTACCCTTTCCTGAGGTATGGCCCGTTGGTCAAGCGGTTAAGACACCGCCCTTTCACGGCGGTATCACGGGTTCGATTCCCGTACGGGTCACCATTATATTTGGAGGATTAGCTCAGCTGGGAGAGCACCTGCCTTACAAGCAGGGGGTCGGCGGTTCGATCCCGTCATCCTCCACCATTTATAACTTAGTTGTCATTTTAAGAGAAAACGGGTAGAGCAACGAGCACTACTTCGTGAATCACCTACGAGTAACATCGACGCATGATTGCATCGCTGAATAAGCTTGTAGAGGAGATGTCCCTATCTTCGAGTAATCATCATCCGAATACTTTATAACGACGCGGGGTGGAGCAGTCTGGTAGCTCGTCGGGCTCATAACCCGAAGGTCGGTGGTTCAAATCCGCCCCCCGCAATACCAAAATGGTCCGGTAGTTCAGTTGGTTAGAATGCCTGCCTGTCACGCAGGAGGTCGCGGGTTCGAGTCCCGTCCGGACCGCCATTTTTAAAAATTTAGGCTTGGTAGCTCAGTCGGTAGAGCAATGGACTGAAAATCCATGTGTCGGCGGTTCGATTCCGTCCCAAGCCACCATTTGCCGACCTAGCTCAATTGGTAGAGCAACTGACTTGTAATCAGTAGGTTGGGGGTTCAAGTCCTCTGGTCGGCACTCTAATTACATTTACATTATAGAAATTTGCTTTAACATATTGACTAAGCAAAACATATTGTGTAATATAGTAATTATGTTTTGGAGGGGTAGCGAAGTGGCTAAACGCGGCGGACTGTAAATCCGCTCCTTCCGGGTTCGGCGGTTCGAATCCGTCCCCCTCCACCATTTATTCTTAGGGGCATAGTTTAAAGGTAGAACAGAGGTCTCCAAAACCTCCGGTGTGGGTTCAATTCCTACTGCCCCTGCCAATTTAAATCAATTTAATCTAATATTTTATGGCGATTGTGGCGAAGTGGTTAACGCACCGGATTGTGATTCCGGCATTCGTGGGTTCAATTCCCATCAGTCGCCCCATTTTTCTATAATAGGTATTGGGCTATCGCCAAGCGGTAAGGCAACGGATTTTGATTCCGTCATGCGTTGGTTCGAATCCAGCTAGCCCAGCCAATGCGGAAGTAGTTCAGTGGTAGAACACCACCTTGCCAAGGTGGGGGTCGCGAGTTCGAATCTCGTCTTCCGCTCCATTTTTATGTAAATTTTTGGCGGCATAGCCAAGTGGTAAGGCACGGGTCTGCAAAACCCTTATCCCCCGGTTCGAATCCGGGTGCCGCCTCCACAATATTTTCTGCCTTGCCGGGGTGGTGGAATTGGCAGACACACAGGACTTAAAATCCTGCGGTAGGTGACTATCGTGCCGGTTCAAGTCCGGCCCTCGGCACTTTATTAATTTTAATAGTTATTAGATAGATTTTATGCGCCCTTAGCTCAGCTGGATAGAGTGTTTGACTACGAATCAAAAGGTCGGGAGTTCGAATCTCTCAGGGCGCGCCATTTTTTTTTGCCTGAGTGGTGGAATGGCAGACACGCCGCACTCAAAATGCGGTGCCTTCGGGCGTGCCGGTTCAAGTCCGGCCTCAGGTATTAGTAAATACAGACTATAAATCAAGAATGTTGATAAAACAACGTTCTTGATTTTTTTGTTTTTGCAGAAGGGAAATGGATCTAACCTACAAAGGTTTACTATGGGGATATATTTCAGTTCATAGTTCAGATTACGAAAAATTAAATTGTAATTATTCAGCCAAAGTGAAGATATATGGATTCTGCTTTTTGATAGACTTAAAAGCTGTCCCTCACAAAAAATATATTTTATTTGTTCTCTTCAAAATAGAATACGGTCTTTAATGACCAGTTGCTCTGTTGAAATGGAAAAATAAGAGATTACGAGGGAATGAAATCCATATATCAGTGATTGAGATATTGCTATCGGTTCTGCGATTGGCAATAACTCTGCACAGCGTTATCCGATAATAAAAAGTACAAGAGATTAGATTATACTAAACTCTTGTACCCTTTTCTCATTCACAACTTATTCTTGACTTGCCTTAAGAGCTTGATCTAGATCCCATAATAGATCATCAATCGATTCTAAGCCTATTGATAAGCGGATCATATCTGGTGTTACTCCGGCTTTCTTCTGACTTTCCTCATCCAACTGTTGATGTGTCGTACTTGCAGGGTGGATGACAAGTGATTTGGCATCACCGACATTAGCTAAGTGAGAGAAGAGTTCTAATGAATTGATGAACGTTTTTCCTTCATTAACGCCACCTTTAATTCCGAATGTGAAAATGGCTCCTGCTCCTTTAGGTAGGTATGTTTGAGCTAAAGAATAGTAAGGACTGCTCTCTAACCCGGGATAGTTAACCCATGTCACAAGCTCGTGGGAGTTTAAATACTCTGCGACTGCTTTTGTATTTTCGACATGTCTTTCCATTCGTAAATGAAGTGTTTCTAATCCTTGTAAAAATAAGAAGGAGTTAAATGGAGAGAGACATGCACCTGTATCTCGTAGCAATGTAACTCGTGCTTTAACAATATAAGCAACTGGTCCAAGCGCTTCGCTATAGACTAATCCATGATAGCTAGGGTCTGGGTTTGTGAAGCTAGGGAATTTACCATTCGTCCAATCAAACTTACCAGAATCAACGATCACGCCACCAATCGACGTACCGTGGCCTCCAATGAACTTTGTTGCTGAATGGACGACAATATCTGCTCCATGTTCAATTGGTCGACATAAATATGGTGATGCGAAAGTGTTATCAACAATTAATGGAATACCATTTTCATGAGCAATTTTACTAATTGCTGCGATATCAGCTACGTTCATTCCTGGATTGCCAATCGTTTCAATAAAGATAGCCTTTGTTTTATCATTTATTAAGGCTATGCATTCCCCTGGCTGGTCTACATCAAAAAATTGCACGTCAATCCCCATTTTCGGCAGGGTATGTGCAAACAAGGCATAGGTTCCGCCATACAAACTACTTGCGGCAACAATTTCATCACCAGCTTGAGCAATATTCAAAATCGAGTATGTAATCGCTGCTTGTCCTGAAGAGGTTGCCAGTGCCGCGGCACCACCCTCTAACTGAGCGATTCTTTGTTCAAATGCATCTTGTGTTGGATTCATAATTCGTGAGTAAATATTTCCTGGCTCTTTTAAAGAAAACAAATCTGCTGCGTGGTCTGAATCATTAAAGACAAATGAGGAAGTTTGATAGATTGGAACGGCTCTTGAGTTTGTGGTTGGATCAGGTTGTTGCCCTCCGTGTAATGCAATTGTTTCAAAACCATACTGTCTCTCAGTCATATTCTTTCCCCTTTCAAACGCTTTCTTTTTTGAATTTTCAGTAAAAACGTAACACAAAGCAGGTGGATATACAATAATAAAATAGGTTATATAATCCTAAAGTTGAATTTATAGGTAATATCTGTATTGTTTTCAACGGTATGAGGTCAATAGTAAGGGATCTCTGCATTAGGTAGAAGAATAAAAAAGGCCTATCCTTTACATATTTCTCATTATGATGAATAAAATAAAATTCGTGTAGCGAAGTAAATCAGTGGAACATCTATCCATAAAGCTCTTGGTGTTTGATAAGTTCCAACACAGGGAGTATAATTGAATACTGTCGTAATTAAAAATAGCTATAGGACGTTTTTTTACTGTACAGTCTATTTTACTTTGATTAAGATGCTATGAAACTTTGACATTTTGTACATCACTTGATGATTAGGAGCTGGTTATGGAAAATACGAATGAGAATTATAGCAAAGTATTGATTGCCGCTTTATTGCTTATAGGTTCGTTTATTGCCGTTTTAAATCAAACATTAATGATTACAGCTATACCTCCGTTGATGATTGAAATGAATATTACAGCGAATACGGGACAATGGTTAACTACGGTGTTTATGCTTGTTATGGGAATTATGGTACCGATTTCTGCATTTCTCATTGAAAAATATACGACACGTCAGCTTTTCTTAAGTGC
The DNA here is from genome assembly GCF_017939705.1 of Halalkalibacter suaedae. Classification (GTDB taxonomy): domain Bacteria; phylum Bacillota; class Bacilli; order Bacillales; family Bacillaceae_D; genus Halalkalibacter; species Halalkalibacter suaedae. The sequence goes on along the minus strand of NZ_JAGKSQ010000015.1, from coordinate 35,548 downwards.
GATGGGTGTCTTTACGATCGGGACTGTTCTTGCAGCACTTTCCGTTGGTTTCCCTAGCCTACTTGCAGCGAGAATCATTCAATCGATTGGTGCAGGTGTGATGATACCGCTAATGCAGACAGTCTTTTTATTGATTTTCCCAGTGGAACGTCGCGGGGCTGCGATGGGATATATTGGTCTTGTTATTTCATTTGCACCAGCGATTGGTCCAGTGCTATCAGGGTGGGTGACCACGAATTATGAATGGCGCTATATGTTTTGGGGAATTACCCCACTTGCAATCATCATGCTAGTTGTCGCATTTTTCAAAATGAGGAATGTAACCGAACTCAAAAATCCGAAAGTCGATCCTATTTCAATTACGTTGTCGACATTAGGTTTTGGAGGGCTTCTTTACGGATTCACAAGTGCAGGTAATAATGGCTGGGGTGATCCTTTCACGCTTATTTTCTTAGTCTTTGGTGCAATAACGATCTACTTTTTCATTAGAAGACAGCTTGGGATGTCACATCCAATGCTTGAATTTCGTGTATTTAAAGCACGTATGTTCACACTATCAACGATTATTTGTAGTATCGGATTTCTGGGGTTGATTGGACTTGAGACGATTATTCCGTTATATATGCACAATATGCGTGGATTTACTGCTGTGGAAGCTGGGATTGTCTTACTTCCTGGGGCTTTTCTTACTGGGATAATGGCACCTATTACTGGGCGGATATTTGATCGGTATGGAGCCCGTTTCTTGGCGATTCCTGGATTGATTATCATGACAATTTCTACGTTTGCATTTATGTTCATCGATACAACGACGTCACTTGTTTATCTAAGCGTAATGTATGCGATTCGGATGTTTGGCTTCTCAATGGTCATGATGCCTGTTAACACAGCAGGATTAAATCAAATACCGAGAAAGTTAATTCCACACGGATCAGCTGTAACGAATACGATCCGCCAGATGTCAGCATCGATTGGTACTGGGTTACTCGTTACGGCAATGACAACTGCTGAAGGAGCAGCAAGCAATTCTTCTAAAATTATCAATCCAGATATATTTGGAGCAATTGTTGCATTCGGAATGATTGGGGTTCTAACCTTTGTTGCATTAATTCTTTCTTTTCAGGTCAAGCGGACGTCCGAACCATCAGACGAGGAATGGGATGCAGCTGCTAGTTAGCTTTGGTCGTTCGAGGAAGCTAGCCTTAATCACATATAAAAGGAAAACTCAGAAATGTTTGATCGACGTTTTTGAGTTTTCTTTTTTTAATATTTATTTTACATAAATGAGTCAGATTTGAGTTAGCTAGAAGCGTATTATACAATTAATTGTGATTATTTATAGATAACTAGAGAAGAGCTTAGGAGGCACTATGAATCGCACAACAATTGTTTCTATCCTATTCATCTCATTATTAATAACAGCATTAAGCTTCTCCTTCTATTTCTATCACGAAGTTCAGAGTTATGATCAAAAAATTGCTGAAGGGATTGCTTCAGAATCCTCAATTCCTAAGCACCATTTTGTTTTGATTGGTGAAGAAATGAATCATGATTACTGGCGTTTAGTAGGGGAAGGGGCCAAGCAGACTGAACAGGTGTATGATGTTTTTGTTGAGTATGTTGGTCCTGAGCGTTCAAATCCTGAGGAGCAGCTGAAGCTATTAGATATGGCTATTAAATCGAAGGTGGATGGAATTATTGTCCAGGCCCTCAATGACCCATTTACAGCAATGATTAATAAGGCGATAGAAGCCGACATTCCAGTTATAACGATTGATACAGATTCACCAACGAGCCTCCGTAATTCGTATATTGGCACAAATAATTACATGGCTGGACGTTTAGCAGGAGAAGCATTAATTGAAGATACGAATGGCGAGGCCGCCGTCGGAATAATTACAGGAAGCTTCACAAATGCCCATCACAAGCTTCGTGTGAAAGGTTTTAAGGATGCTGTAGAAAAGGCTGAAGGAATTTCCATTGTCGCTGTGGAAGAGTCGAATATCACTCGAGTCGAAGCAGAGGAAAAGGCCTATAGGCTGTTAACTGAGCATGATAATATCACTGCCTTTTTTGGAACAAGTTCGTATGACGGGATTGGGATTGCCGCAGCTGCTAATTTACTAAACAGGCAGGAAGATCTATATATAATGACGTTCGATGCTTTAGTTGAAAATATTCAACTACTAGAAGCGGGAGATATTGACGCAATCATTGAACAACAGCCATTCGAAATGGGCTATAAGAGTATTGAGTTGATCCAGGATATTATTAATGGAAAGCCTATTCAGGATAGTTACCATACCGATGCTTCTATTATCCGCACCTCCAATCTTGACAACTGGACAAGGGAAAGAGGTGGAAATCTTGATTAAGATTCGGACAAAATTATTAATTTATTTTGTTGCGATTCTTCTATTAATCATCATTGTATTTTTCATTCAAGAGAAAAGTAATCAGAATGTTATCGATCTATATGAGGAGAACAGTGAGTACTATTTTCTCTTGAATGAAATAACAAAAATGACGGATGAGACGTTTCAGTCGTTGCAAATCTTTGTACATGAACCATTGCCTGAGCATCTAACTTTTTATGAAAATAATAAGCAGCAGCTTCTAGCACTTCAGGAGGAAGTCCTCGTTAAAGAAAGAGCGGGAATTCCAAAGAAAAACTATTTAAATATGCTGAGTAGCTTCATCGAACATGCCGATCAAACAGTATCGGGTGTAAGTAATTTAGATATTCAACAGTATTCGATGCATTTAAATGAAGCAGAAAGAACCTCTAGTTATATTCATGAAAAAACGCTAGATTTGATTAATAATCAATTAACAACGTACAGCGAATTATCTCCGTTCATCGACGGAAAAATAAGCAATACGAAAAAACTAGGGACATCCGTGATAGTGTCGATCATCATTCTTAGCATTTCTTTTGCATTTTGGTTTTCAAATGGAATTACAAGTACAATTGGTCGCTTAACAAGGAAAGCACAGGAAATTTCTGCAGGAGTTTATTCAGGAGCTGATGTTGTTGTTTCGCAAAAGGATGAGCTATGGTTTTTGACAAAAACGTTTAATGAAATGAAACAGAATATTAACCAATCAGTAACTGAAATTGAAGAAAAGGCAAGGCTCTCGCAGCTTCTTAAGGAAATGGAGCTGAAGAGTTTACAAAATCAAATAAATCCACATTTTCTTTTTAATACTTTAAATACGATTTCAAAGACTTCGTATATTGAAGGTGCAGAGCGAACGGCTAATTTAATCTCTTCTGTCTCTTCTTTGCTTCGTTATAATATTGGAAATCTTGATCGAAGGACTGTACTTGAGGATGAAGTAAATATTGTAAGGGAGTATTTTTTTATTCAAAAAACACGGTTTCGTGACAGGGTGACATTTGAAGAGAAGATTGATTCAGAATGCTTATCAACTCCTCTTCCGTGCCTAACACTTCAGCCAATTATCGAAAATGCCTTTATGCATGGTATCGAAGACATGATTGAAGGAGCTATTATCACACTCAAGATCTATCAAACAGATGAAATGATTTGTATCGAAGTGAAGGATAACGGTGTAGGTATGGATCAGCAAACGATAGATAGGTTATTGGACTCCGGTCATGAACAGGAAGTATCGTTATCTAAAAAAAGCTCAGGTCACTCTACAGGGATTGGAATGAAAAATGTCAGTGCTCGTCTGAAGTTATTTGATAAAGAGAGTCAACTAGAGATAGAGTCTGAGCAAGGAAAAGGGACCACCGTTATTATTCGCTTAAAGAAACAGTAGAGAGGAGAAACAACTTGATCAAGGTCTTGCTTGTAGATGATGAACCGCTTGAAAGAGAAGGAATTATGTTAATGCTAGCAAATAACCGATCGAACTTTGAAATTATTGGAGAAGCAGGAAATGGAATTGAAGCAGTAGAGATCGCAATAAAAGAAAAACCAGATTTAATTTTTATGGATATTAAAATGCCCAAATTAGATGGACTCAAAGCGATTGAGCAAATTCTTGACAATCATCCCAGCGTCAAATGTATTATGGTATCTGCCTTCGATACGTTTGATTATGCACGGCAAGCGATGAAGTTTGGTATTAAGGAATACTTATTGAAGCCAAGTAAAGTTTCTGAAGTACTGGGTGCGTTCGATCGGATGACTGAGGAGATAGAAACGGAACGAAAGCAAGGGATTGAAATTCTAGAAATGAATCAACGCTCTGAGAGGTTCAGTGCTTTTATAGAAATGGAATTTATCGTTTCGCTACTATTAGATCATGTCCATGATTTTGATAATGAGTGGAATGAATGGCTCGACCTTGATCAGAAGCAAGGATTTGTTGTCGTTTTTTCCTTTGAATCTAGCAAATTGCAACCAGACCGAGAGGAAAAAGGTGAATGGTATAGGCTGCTCAAGCAGACTTTACATAAACAACATGATCCCTGCCTAGTCGGTCCTTTAACAGGATTTCAAGTTCCAGTATTTGTATTAATGAATCGTGGAGAGGACGCTACTCTTGAGATAAGACAGGATCTCACACGTTCAGTGATTGCTCAAACGCAACATTTGCTAGACAATTGCAAAGTATTGGCTGGAATTGGGACAGTTGTTTCCGATGTTACTCAATTTCCTCAGTCCTATGAAGAAGCAATCTATGCTCTTGAATTGGTACATAATCATCCAAGTGCATCCTATCTGGCCTACAGCAATCTTTTAGAACAAAGAAGGACTGAATTGATCCCTTTCGAAGTCGAAAAAGAGCTAGTCTATGCGATAAAAAAAGGCGATATTCAACAAGGCTTACACTTATTTGATTCGTATTTTCAGCTTATTGTTCAAGCCTCAGAAATGAAGGTAGAAATGATTAAGAAAGAAGTGGAGACTTTCTTTATCGTATTATCTCGGTCGATGAGGGAGTTTGGATTTAATGAAGATGTGCAGCTGAGCTTTGATCATTTAGAAACAACAATACAAATAAAAGAACGTGCAAAATCGCATGTGAGCACTATTGTTGAACGATTAGGCGGATGGCGTGCGAATGGTGTAGAGAGCTTACTTATTGAAGCAAAGGACTATATTGACAATCATTATGATAAAGGAATTACGCTGGAAGAAGTGGCTGACAAGATAGGTCTAAGCTCTTACTACCTCAGTAAGCTATTCAAAGATCGTTTTGAGCAGACATTCATTGATTATTTAACAAATACGAGGATTGAAAAGGCGAAGGATTTATTATTAGATGGAAAAACTCCCTTAAAAGAAATCGCAATGAATATCGGCTATAAAGATCCAAATTATTTTAGCCGAGTATTCAAAAAAGAAGTTGGATATAGTCCAAGTGAATATAGAAATAATTATCAACAATAAGCAACGCTCTTAGCGTTGTTTTTTTTTTATTGTAACAAGATAATCTAGATTTTAACAATAAAGTGAAGACGAAAGTGATTTTCGGTAAGCGTTATCATGATAAATTCAATGTAAACGTTTTAAAGAATAGCTAAGTAAATATGGAAGCGAAATCATCTGAAGGGATTACTATCATTGATGGTTTTGGACCAATTATAGTGAATGAGGAGGATCATTATGTTAGATAAACATTCTTCGTGGTACGTCATTTTAATTGCAGTTGCGGCAGGTGTTGCCGGGCTGATGTATGGTTTTGATACTGCTGTTATTTCAGGTGCAATAGGTTTTCTAGCGGAAAGATATGATTTATCACCTGCGATGCAGGGCTGGGTCATTTCTTGTGTAATGATTGGTGGAGTGCTTGGTGTTGCCATTTCTGGGTTCTTAAGTGATAAGTATGGTCGCAAAAATATTATGTTTTTATCAGCGATACTATTTATCATTTCAGCACTAGGGTCAGCCTTTGCAACAGATGTGACGATGCTAGTCATTGCTAGGATTATCGGTGGATTCGGTATTGGCTTTGCTTCTGCATTATCCGTTACTTATATTAGTGAGTGTGCACCTCCTAAGATACGAGGTCGACTTGGATCACTTTATCAATTATTTACGATCTTCGGTATTTGTGCGACCTTCTATATCAATTATGCTGTGGCAAACAGTGGAACTTATGCATGGGGACTAGAAGAAGGTTGGCGTTGGATGCTAGGATACGGTGTTTTTCCGGGGTTAATCTTTTTCATTCTATTATTCTTTATTCCTGAAAGTCCGCGATTCTTAATGCAAAAAGGAAGAGAAGCCGAAGCTTTGCAAACTCTTAAACGAATAAATGGAGAGACAGTTGCGAAACAAGAAGCAAAAGAAATAAAGTTGTCGATTGAAACAGAAAAAAATACATCTGTTAAACAGCTACTAAAACCAGGATTGCGGATGGCGATGGGGGTTGGGATCTTCCTTGCCTTATTTAACCAAGTAATCGGGATGAATGCAGTCACATACTATGGTCCAGATATTTTCCGTAGCGTTGGTTTTGAAAATAATACAGAGTTCTTGGCAACAAGTATTATCGGTAGCGTGCAGGTTGTATTTACAATCGTAGCTCTTCTATTAATTGATAGACTCGGACGAAAGAAACTAATGGCAATTGGGTCAAGTTTAATGGCTATTTTCATGGTACTGATTGGAAGTGTATTCTACTTTGAACCTGCTAGTAGTGGTCCGTTACTTGTGATATTTGTAGCTGGTTTTACTGCAGCCTTCTGTGTGTCAATGGGACCAATACCTTGGATTATGATCCCAGAAATCTTTCCAAACCATCTTCGTGCGAAGGCGGTTGGTATTGCAACGATGTTCCTGTGGGGAGCGAACTGGGCAATCGGGCAGTTTACACCCATTTTAATTAACAATATGGGTGGAGCATTCACCTTCTGGATGTTCGCTGTTATCAACGCAATTTGTTTCCTATTTGTTATGACAATTGTACCGGAAACAAAGAACAAGACACTTGAAGAGATTGGCCGGATTTGGACACCGAAAAAGAATAATACTAGCGAGTTTAATAAAGAATTTTTCACTGATCTTCCTTCACAGGAAACAGTCAGAAAGTAGTAAGAGAGTGTATTTATTAGCAAAGGATAGATTAATAATGTTTAGAAAAAGGTTAAACCTTTGATTTTCAGGGGTTTAACCTTTTTATTTGTTTTGGTTATAGTGAGTGTGAAGTGCTGTTTCATTTTCCTTTCTAGGATAAATGAAATAGTTCAATAGTGATAATTTTAGTATTAATTAGGTCTGATTATGTAGTATAATGATTGGTGAAGAAGTAGTTTTCTACAAGGTTTTAGGACAGAATAAGTTTGGTTTATAGTACATTGAATGGAATAGATGTAACGCCAATTAAATAGTTTTTGGCAAACTATGTGAAAGCATAGGACGCAAAGCCACGGGTCTAAACACAGTATGATAGCCGGGTTGCAAGATACAATAGAGAACTGCTGTGATAGCAGTTTTTTTATTTGCAAATTTTTATTTCATTGATGAAATGATGATCTCAAGTATTCAGTTCGAAATCATCTAAATCTTACTATTTAAAATAGATAAATTTATGACATTTTAGTATAACCACATGGTGAGTAGGTGATTTTATTGGAATTTTTAATTTACTGTATATTGTATCTAGTTCCAGCTTGTATTTTTATTTTTATGGCTGGTATGGTATATAGTCATAACCGTCATAGTGCTCGACATATTACTTGTAGTCTTCTGTATGTGTTCTCCTCAATGTGGTTTTCCGGAGTTTTTATTACTCTAGTAATGTACCCCAGATATTATGATGTGATAACGATTTATTGGGTGAACGGGGGGATTACACTTGCCTCTTTAATATCTCTTCATCTTTGGTTATTAAATGCAAATATGTATAAAAAGAAAAATGGGAAATGGTTTAAACTCCTCTTTGTTCCAGGCATTATTATGTTAGCGACTTCACCACTTGATTCATGGATGTTGAAGGGGGATCCTAATTCTCTTGAGCCAATATTTATCCCCGGGACTGGTTTATATTTGTTATGGTTAATTAACTTTACATATTTAGGGATCTCTTTGTTTCTAACTGTAATTGAAATGAAGAAGGGAAATAAGGCTGCTAATCTATGGTTTAAAGGTATCCTAGCCTTTTTTCTCTGGACAATCGTTATGCTAACAGGAGCTATACTATTGCAAAGCACTAAATTTTATTTCGTTTTTTATTTTATCCCACATGGGTCTCTGTTTTGGGCAATTGCAATCTTTCTAAGTATGTCAAGATTCGATTATTTAGCGTCGTATGAGAAACGTTACAACATCTTATTCCAACGATCCCCCTCAGGAATCCTCATTATGGATCAGGATGCGATTGTTCTTGAAGCCAGTCCGCAAATTTCTGAATACCTAGGTGTGGATAGAGAAGAGCTTGTTAAGACATCAGTACTGTCTTTTTTAGGTGGGGTAGATAAAGAAGCCTTTATCGCTCGCCATCGTGAGGCATTTAAAGAACAGACGAAGCTGGTAAACTATGAAATATCGTTTATAAATAAATTACTTGAGCCTAAAACGTTATTAATTGATTCTGATTTTATTTATGTTGAGGGCACAACCCTTCAGTTTGTTATGGTGAAAGACATTACCGAGGCTAAAAGCAAAGAAGCACGGGTTCAATATTTGGCATACCATGATATCTTAACTGGTTTGTCAAATCGAGCTGCTTTCGAAAAGCAAATTACTGAGCTTCTTGACAGAGAAGAGATGTTTAATCTTTTATTACTTGATTTAAACAAGCTTAAACAGATAAATGATCTGTATGGTCATCAAGCTGGGGATCATGCAATACAGCATATTGCAACAATCCTTAAAAAAGCTGTTGATGGTAACGGGGACCATCATGCGGCGAGGCTAGGTGGGGATGAATTTGTTCTGTTACTTGCTGTTAATGAAACCGAGAAAATTATTGAAAAGATTCAAAAGGAGATAAGTAGCCCGTTATTATTATCAAACTCTGAGGAAATCTTTCTGTCGGCAAGTATTGGTGTTAGTTGTTATCCAGTGGATGGTGTGACACTAAATCAATTATATAGCATAGCTGATAAGCGGATGTATGCAGAGAAGAATGGTGTTAGTTAGGATAGGGTAATATTGATTTTGAGGGACATCTTAGAATCAAAAAAGAGATCTTTCATAGCTCTTCTTCAATCCAGTATTAATTGTTGCGGGGTTCGTCCCAAAAGGTTTAATCTTTTGGGACGAACTCAATTTTTTTTCTAGGTAATATTTTTCTTGTATAATTTTTTGTTTAGCTATAACAAAGTAATGAAAAGAGTATACTTAGTGCCTATTCTTTTCGATCCGCTTCTTCTCCACCACTTTTGGAGATGGTAATTCGCTCACGTCCATTGCTAGGTTGGACAGCATCTTTGCTTTTGATCATGTTTCTTTTGGATTTTGAATGCTTACTCATTTGTAACACTTCCTTTATTTTTTTGTTGAAGCATTTTTATTTTTTGTGTTTGTGATGGAATTTATGTAAATAAGAAATCATTAATTGAGCTATTATCGGTTTTCGTTGTGTTTGGAGAATAATGATATAAAAATAAGAATTATAAAAATAAGCCTAAAAAAATTAGAAAATTAATTTTTTTAGGTTTAAACTATACTTTGTGGGGTGACTAAACAATGTTTTGAAAGCTAAGATGAAAGGGCTTACAAAAACAATGTGAGCAATTCAAATAAGGGGGAATTAGAGTATGGTGTTTAGAAAAAATTACTTATTATTTTGCCTAGTGTTTGCACTTATGGTAGCTCTCGCAGCGTGTTCAAGTGATGATTCAACGAGCAATAATGATTCAAACGAGGACACTGGAGAAGAAACTACAACAAGGGAACCATTCAAATTCACTTATTTTAATGGATCGACGACATTCCCTAACATTAACTCAGCTGATACAAAGCTTGGTGCAATGTGGGAAGAAGAATTAAACACGACAGTCGACTTGGAATACATCACAGGGGATCTTAACACAAGAATAGGTACAATGGTAGCAAGTGGTCAATATCCTGATGTTATTGAGCCAAATGAGGCTATTGATACACTTCTAGATGCTGAAGCTTTAATTCCACTAAATGACCTTATTGATGAACATGCACCAGATTTGAAAGCGCTTTACGAGCCATACTTAGATTCTATGAAAGCTGAAGATGGGAATATTTATTATATTCCTATGGGGGCAAATCAAGGCTTTATTCCTCCAGCTAACCAAGATCAAGGTGCTTTCTGGATACAGCGTGCCGTTCTAAAGGAATTCGATTACCCAGAGGTTAATACACTTGATGAATATTTCGAGCTAATTGAAAAATATGTTGAGAAATATCCGGAAGTGGACGGTGCTACGACAATTGGTTACACTGCTTTAACATATGATTGGAGATTCTTTGCTTTAACAAATGCACCTATGCATCTTGCAGGATATCCAAATGATGGTGAAGTTATTGTAGATATGGAAACACATGAAGCAACGGTATATGGTGATAAAGAAGAAACAAAGAGATATTTGAAGAAATTAAATGAAATTAATAGTAAAGGTTTGTTTGATAGAGAAGCATTTGTAGCTAACTATGATGAATACTTAGCGAAAATCTCTTCTGGTCGTCTTCTTGGTTTCTTTGATTATGGTTGGCAAACAGACGTAGCGAAACGTGTCCACAGAGACAATGGTGATTTTTATAAAGAGTACATGGCACTACCAATCGTGTTTGATGATTCAATTACTGATCAATATCTTGACCCACCGGCTTTCGTTACAAACCGCGGTGTAGGAATCACAACAAGTGCTGAAAACCCTGAAAGAATTATGGAATTCTTTAACCATATTGCTAAGGAAGAAACACAAAAGCAAATCATGTGGGGTATTGAAGGTGAAACATACGAAGTTGATGAAGAAGGTATGTTCTACCGTACACCTGAGCAAATTGAAATGACTGCAGATCAAAAATGGAGAGAAGAATTTGGCTTTACTTATTTTGAATGGTACTGGCCGCGTGGAGATGGTGTCTTCTCTGATGGCAACGCATGGGAGCCACGCCGTCAACCATCTGTTGTGCAAGAGACTTACAATGATGTTGATAAAGAGTTCCTAGAAGCATATGATTTAGAAGTGTTTACTGAAATTTTCGCAGATCCACAAGAACGTCCTTGGTACCCAACTTGGAGTGCGAATATTGAACAAGGATCTGACGCTGATGTTTTCCAAACGAAAAAAGGAGATATCCAACGTCAATACTTCCCGCAATTAGTATTAGCTGATCCTGCAGAATTCGATGCAATTTGGGATGAGTATGTTGCAGCATTCAACGAGCTTGATGTTGCTGGATTTGAAGAGTTTATAAATCAAGTCGTTCAAGATAGACTTGAGGCTGCAGGGAAATAAATCTTTACTTCAAAGCATCTTCTACTTAGTAGAGGGTGCTTTTTTATCTTATTCTATTGGTGAAAATTTGATTGACGGTAATATTTCTAGTAAGCTAGATATGAGGACTGTTTTTGTGAAAGGGGACGATGAAATGGGAGAAGAAAAAGATTTACGAATTCGTAGTATTGATATTAGTGAAGGTGAAAATAGAGCACCTAACCGAGCGATGCTTCGAGCAACTGGATTTACAGACGAAGATTTCAAGAAACCGATGATTGGGATTGCTAGTACGTGGAGTGAGGTAACACCGTGTAATATGCATATTGATCAGTTAGCGATTCAAGCGAAGGCGGGCGCTAGAGCAGGAGGTGGTTCTCCAATGATCTTTAATACAATTACAGTGTCTGACGGTATTTCAATGGGGCATGAGGGCATGCGTTATTCGTTACCGAGTCGCGAAGTAATTGCTGATTCGATTGAGACAGTTATGGGAGCCCAAAGGCTAGATGCACTTGTTGCAATTGGTGGCTGTGACAAAAATATGCCTGGTTGTATGATTGCGATCGGAAGACTGAATGTTCCGTCTATTTTTACATATGGGGGGACCATTTCGCCTGGTAAGTCAAAAGATGGGAAAGATCTTGATATTGTTTCAGTTTTTGAAGCAGTTGGGAAGCGTAGTGCCGGAAATATGGATGACGAAACATTTAAGGACATTGAATGCCATGCGTGTCCTGGTGCAGGTTCTTGTGGTGGGATGTATACAGCGAACACGATGGCTTCGGCAATTGAAGCAATGGGCATGAGCTTACCTGGAAGTGCGTCTAACCCTGGTGAATCATCGGACAAGCTAGTTGATTGTAATCAAGCGGGAGAGGCTGTTGTAGAATTACTTAGAAAAGGAATTTATCCTAAGGATATTATGACGAAGAAGGCCTTTGAAAATGCGATTACAGTTGTTATGGCCCTCGGTGGTTCAACGAATGCGTTCTTACATCTTCTAGCAATTGCTCATTCAGTTGATGTTGATCTAGATCTAGACGATTTTGATCGTATCCGTAAGAAGGTTCCTCATTTAGCTGATTTGAAGCCGAGTGGACGTTATGTTATGCAGAATCTACATGATGTTGGAGGCGTCTCAGCTGTTATGAAGCTTCTTTTAGAGGCTGGCTTATTACACGGTGATTGCTTGACGGTCACAGGAAAGACATTAGCAGAGAACTTAGCTGAGCTACCGGCTTTGGAGGAAGGACAGGATATTATCCGATCAATGGATAATCCAATTAGAGAATCAGGACCTCTCTTCGTGTTACGCGGAAACTTAGCCCCTGAAGGAGCAGTTGCTAAAATGTCAGGCTTAAAGGTTAAGAAAATGACTGGTCCTGCGAAAGTATTTAATTCTGAGCCTGAAGCTACTCAAGCGGTATTAAATAATGAGGTTGGTGCTGGAGATATTGTTGTCATTCGTTATGCTGGTCCAAAGGGCGGACCTGGTATGTCAGAAATGCTTTCTATTACAGCCATTATCGTCGGTAAAGGTCTAGGAGAAACGATAGGGTTGATCACGGATGGACGTTTCTCAGGAGGAACACATGGGTTAGTAGTTGGACATGTATCTCCAGAGGCTCAGGTAGGTGGACCAATCGCCTTGCTAGAAACAGGAGACATGATTACGATTGATAGTGAAACACAAACGTTGACTGTCGATTTAACGAACGAGGAACTTGAACGACGCTTAAAGGAATGGGTTGCTCCACCGCTCAAATATCAAAGAGGTATATTAAATAAATATGCAAAGTTAGTTTCATCTGCTTCTAAAGGGGCAGTTACAGATCTTTAATTAAACGTTTGATTAATAAAAAGAATGACTCATTTAATGGCATACTCCATTAAAATGGAGTCATTCTTTTTTTATCCACAAGCTATTTGTGGATAAAGTGGATAACCGAACAGGTTTTCGTGTTTTTGAATTTTTCGTAAATTTGTTAAGAAAGATATTTACAAAAAAATATACATAATTACGGCGAGTAGGTTGACCTATACAAGAGGCTAATTTTTGTTATAAAATAGAATTGAATATAGTGATAAGCGACATCATGTTTTTATAGAATTAGATAATCATTGGGATAAGAAATAGGAATAGCTTGGGAGGCTGAATGAATGAAGATATTTGCCAATATTGTCATTTTAGTTGGACTGGCTTTTATTGCATATAGTGGGTACAGTATTTTTGAAAACCATACTAAGCAAAACGAATCAATAGTTCAAGCAAATGAATTGGTTTCTAAGCCTGCTTCATCAGTGAAAAATGCCGAAGAAATGGTAATTGATCAAGGCGATGTGATTGGGATATTGTATATTCCACGCTTTGATAAAGAACTACCAATTGTTTCAGGAACAGATGAAGACGATCTAAGCAAAGGGGTTGGTCACTATACCTCAACAGTTCTTCCTGGACAAAACGATCAAATTCTTTTATCAGGACATCGTGATACTGTTTTTAGAGGGTTCGGTGAATTAGAAAATGGCGATGAATTTGTCATTAAGATGCCTTATGGAACTTATACGTATGTAATGTACGATTCTAAGGTTGTTGATGCAGATGATCGCACCGTTATTGGTTCCACTGCTCCTGATGAAATACTAGTATTATCTACGTGCTATCCTTTTAACTTTGTTGGTTCTGCTCCTGACCGTTTTGTTGCGTATGCTAAGCCTAAGGATCTTTAGTTTGTGATGTAAAAGAAGTTACCTATTTCTAGAGGTAGCTTCTTTTTTTGATTTTATTTGATTTCGATTATAAATGTTTGGAGAAAAGGACATAGTGTTTAAGGGAATAATTACTAATTAAGAATAAGGAGGTTATTTTTTTGGCAGAGAACAAGGATAAAAGTAATTTGAATCAGCAAGATGAAAACCGAGAAACTTTGACAACACGTCAAGGGCATCCCGTTACAGATAACCAAAACATCCGTACAATTGGAGATCGTGGCCCAGCCACACTTGAGAACTATCACTTCATTGAAAAGATTTCCCATTTTGATCGAGAAGAGGTTCCTGAACGAGTGGTTCATGCTCGAGGATCTGGGGCGTTTGGTTATTTTGAGACATATGGAAAAGTAGGTGATGAACCAGTAGAAAAATACACACGTGCAAAAGTATTTTCTGGGGCCGGGAAGAAAACACCTTTGATGGTTCGTTTCTCTACAGTAGCAGGTGCAAAGGACTCGCCAGAAACAGCACGGGACCCACGTGGATTCGCTGTTAAAATGTATACAGAAGATGGAAACTGGGATCTCGTTGGAAATAACCTAAAAATATTTTTTATTCGAGATGCGATGAAGTTTCCTGATATGATTCACGCATTTAAAGTAGACCCTGCTTCAAATGTTGCAAATCCAGAGCGAATGTTTGATTTTGTTTCTCGTACGCCTGAAGCGACACATATGATTACTTTTCTCTTTTCACCATGGGGAATTCCAGCTACATACCGCCATATGCAAGGTTCTGGTGTCAACACATATAAATGGGTTAATTCAAAAGGTGAGGCAGTGCTAGTTAAGTATCACTGGGAACCAAAGCAGGGAATTCGAAATTTAACACAGGATGAGGCAAATGAAGTTCAAGCGAAGAACGTAGCTCATGCGACCCAAGATTTATACGAAGCGATTGATCGCAAAGATTATCCGGAGTGGGAGCTATTTGTGCAAATTATGGAGGATGATTACCATCCAGAGCTTGATTTTGATCCTCTTGATGATACGAAGCTTTGGCCAGAAGATAAGTTTCCGTGGTTGCCTGTAGGACGTATGGTGCTAGATCGTAACCCGGTTGATTTTCATGCAGAAATCGAGCAAGCAGCCTTTGGAACAGGAGTGCTTGTAGATGGAATGGACTTTTCAGATGATAAGATGTTACAAGGCCGAACCTTCTCCTATTCGGATACTCAACGTTATCGTGTTGGAGCTAACTATCTGAAAGTTCCTGTGAATGCACCAAAGGTACCAGTGCGTACAAATCAGGAACGAGGACAGATGGATGTACGTGATCCGAGAGAGTCTGGTGAAAATCCACATATTAATTATGAGCCATCGATGCTTGGCGGTTTCAAGGAAGCAAGTAAAGAAGAGCGTATCCCACATCAGCCAAGCTATAATGCAGCGGCAATGAGTGCGCCAATTGACCGTCCTAATAACTACGGTCAAGCAGGTCACACGTATCGCAGCTTTGAGGATTGGGAACGTGATGAATTAATTAATAATCTTTCGGAAGCTCTTGCTGCCTGTAACAAGAAAATCCAAGATGCTATGGTCGAACACTTCACACAAGCAGATGAGGAATATGGTCGTCGTGTGAAGGAAGGGATTGAACAGAAAACGAAAGAGCTAGAAAGTATGGGACCAAAGGATCTGCCTGGTCGTGAAGCAGGTCAATCAAAATATGGACAAGGCTCATTAGCGGCTAATGAAGCAACAAAAGATGCAGTAAAGAAAAGCCACGAAGCAGATCCATATTAATTAAGTAGAGTCAGAATAAGTTATCTTATTCTGGCTCACGTTCGTTAACCCCTTTTGAAACGTCTCAAAGGGGTTTTTACGTGTGTTATATACCATAACAAATTCTGTTCCTAAGGAGCTTGGTAGAGCGATTGGACATTTATAGGCATACTTACTTTCTAGCTGAAGGCTACTTTACCTTTTCTTTCAATTGGTCAAGTAGCTGATTAAATTTCACAATCCATTTACCGGTCACTTTTGATATCATTGACGATTCACCCAATCTTAAATTTGTCCATATGATAGAAAAGAAGATCAGGCTTCTCCTAGTTTGACTATAATGGGTTTTAAATAGTAAGGAGGTATATTCCAATTTAATCTCTAACTTAGCGAACGAGGCTGGGAGATAACTAATGTTTCTAACTAAGATACCGAACAAAGCAATCACGTAGCGAAGTATATTTCAGGAGCGGTTTACGTCCGCCAACCACAATTGTTTGGATTTTCTATTAGTTAAATCACTTCTGTCCCAACCTCTCTGCTGAAAGCGTGCCCCCATCCTAGTAACGGTTTTGGAGCAACTTACCAGAGCAATTCTTACTAATATATAAACTTTAAGATACTCTCGTGATAGAGTCTTTTTTGACACAGCTCGAAATAACTTACTCTCGATATTTTACCTTAACAAAGATAGCTAATAGGTGTTTTGTGGATAATCACCAGTCTTGCTGTTAACATGTCTCAATTTTTTGTGTTAAAATAACCTAATATACAAAAAATCCAATTCTATTATAAAAGGATCAGACATCCTAGAGGGGGAAGCTCTATGAAAATCAGTCCAGTAAATGATCAATATGAGCGACCATTACAGGATTTACGCATTTCTATTATAGATAAATGTAATTTTCGCTGTTCCTACTGTATGCCTGCCGAAATATTTGGAGAAGATTATGCTTTTTTACCAGAAGCTGAATTACTTTCTTTTGACGAGATTGAAAGAATGGTCATTCAATTTACGAAATTGGGTGTGAAGAAGCTTAGACTAACAGGTGGAGAACCACTACTTAGAAAAGATGTCCATCTATTAATTGAAAGATTAGCAAAGATTGAGGGTATTGAGGATATCGCTTTAACAACAAATGGTGTATTTCTCGTTAAGCAAGCGAAACAACTAAAGAACGCAGGACTTATGCGTGTTAATATAAGTTTGGATGCACTAGATACAGAGGTTTTTCAAGAAATGAATGGACGGAAAGTGAAATCGGCTGTTGTCTTAAAAGGACTAGAAGCAGCCCTAGAAGCAGGACTTGAAGTGAAAGTTAATATGGTCGTAAAAAGAGGCGTCAATGATCAGGAAGTAGTGAAAATGGCTTCCTATTGCAAAGGGAAGAAAGTCACCTTACGATTCATTGAATTTATGGATGTCGGTCAAACAAATGGATGGGACTTTTCACAAGTTGTCACAAAAAAAGAACTCTATGAAAAAGTATCTGTCCTAGGTGAACTAGAGCCTGTTGAAAGAGATTATCTAGGAGAGGTTGCTTCTAAATATCGATACAAAGGTACAGATGTCCTAGTAGGGTTTATCTCTTCGGTATCTGACACATTTTGTGGTAATTGTACGAGAGCTAGAGTTTCAGCTGATGGAAAACTGTATACCTGCTTATTCGCAGAAAGTGGATATGACATAAGAGGACTGTTACGTTCGGGGGTCACTGATCAGGAGATTGGAGAGGTCATTTCTAGTATTTGGAGAGTGCGAACGGATAAATATTCAGAAGAGCGAACAGAAGAAACGGTGAAAAATCGAAAGAAAATTGAGATGTCTTATATAGGTGGCTAGTTAATAATTAATAGTTTAGTAAACAGACCCAATCACATAACTGATAGGGTCTGTTTTTCTTTTACTAATGGGTAATATGATAATATATATTAAAGGGAATTTATGGGATATCTTTCAGGGGATGTCTAGAGAAAGGGATTAGGAAAATGAATGAGTTAGCGAAGAAGATACAGCAGTTTATATCTGGAAAGCCACATATTAAAATTGTTGAAGATGATTATACAAACAAGGTTGTCGATGTTAACACTGATCAGATATACGGTTTCGTTCATCTTGATGAAGGTAGATTTGAAGGTTATGAGAGGATTGAAATTGAAGACGAGGATGAACAAGTAACTTTTGACACTCCAGCAAATATCACTAAGATAATGGAAACAGCACAATTATTTGTACAGACCTTTATTGAGCGTGACGTTCACTTCAGCATGTTACTTGAATGGAGTGAAAATAGTTATATGGTTACCTATGAAGAAAGGGATCCCAAACTCGGAGTACTCCTTCCGCACACAGGGTGTACACTCTATTTAACCAGAGATGGATTTTTATCTTCTGCCAACATTGGTCGGACTGATATTGAATTGGAATATCCCTTAATTATCATTTCACAAGAGGAAGCCAAAAAAATATTAAGAAAAGCAGGCTATGTTCAGCTGGCAGTTCAAATCCCCAATCAAGATGAAGAAGATTTAGATCAAATGATAGAGCTCATATATCGTTCCAGCCATAATATTATGGGAGTCGGTGTTGATGGTCAAGTTGAAACAGCGACTGAATTCATGGATATTGAGGAAATCCCGGTTAGGGAAATACAGTCAATAGATACAGCTGCAACGCAAGAAGAGCTGCTAGGGGTAAACCAAACACTGGTTAAAAAGGCTGGTGAGGAAGACACAGTTATCTGGTTTGATCCAACTGCCGATATTGGAGAGGAGGAACCGCTTATCTCTAGTTTTCCTAACACGACTGGTCATTTTAGCTATTCGAACTTACCTTTTGAAAAGGTTGAAGATATGGAGCCGCTACCTATCGAGAAATTGACAGGTAAGGCACTGGAATATCTTGAACTGGTAGAAGGTGATATACATGAAAAGTTCGTATTAGAAGAACCATTACAGGATAATAATCTAGACGGATTGGAAGATGAGGAAGAATGCGATGGTGAAGATGAAGAAGACCTCGAGGAATACATAATTCTTGATTCTGAGCCAACACAAATGTTTACGCTTTACCGAGAACATCAAGGAGTTCGAATTGAAGGTTTAGAAGCACATGTTCATGTAGGTCTATACACAGGATTGATTAGGGAATGCTCGGTGACTAGTTTAAGTCCGACACAAGCTGCTAAACTCAATAAATTAAGTATGATACCTACCATTTCATTGCTAGAAGCGGAGGAAAGGTTTTTTAGCGAAATTGAAATGAAATTATCTCGTACTGTTAAGGATTTTGATGATCGGAATGTCTATACTTTATCCTATAATGTTAGTTTCCCAAGAACCGGTGGACATATCGAAAAGATGAATGCACATACAGGTGAGGTAAGTTATGTATATACAGGAATTATTAAAGAAGAAGAATAATTAGATGTGGCCTAATGGAGTCTTGGCAGAAGTCGAGTCTCACTTATTGTCTTAGGCTGGGACATAACTAAAGAGCCTAACTGAAATACCGATTAATGCAATCACGTAGTGGATGAAATATACGTAGACTCCTGCGGGACCTAAAAGCCAAAGGTGAGACCCCGCAGTGCGAAGCACGAGGAGGCTCAGCGGCTTCCCGCGGAAAGCGAAGTATATTTCAGGAGCGGTTTAGGTCCGCCAACCACCCATTGTTCGGATTTTCTATTAGTTAAATCACTTTTGTCCCAACCTCGTTAATTTTCTTAGACCTCTGGCATTGAAGTTGGAGTTGATGGAACTTCACTATCTTTATAGGCCTCATCAATCATTGTGCGAATGTCTTTTAACGAAGTGCCGTTTTCATATTCTTGTTTAGCCGCACGGGCTATATCAACACAAACCCCTCAGCCAAAACCCATTGTATCCAAAGTTGCAATTCCATTTTCTACATTTTCAACAAAGCAATTAGTATTACTTGTGTGGCCGTCTTCTTCATAACAGCCACAATAACAAGGCATATAATTCAAGACCTCAGGATGGCTCACAGCAAATTGATATGCTTCCAAAACCTCAGGACTCTCAGTCATTGTAGTCACGACTGACCAATCATCACTACCAATTGTATATTCTAAAGTTGGCTGCATAGGTTTTTCATGTACATTATGCTCATGCTCGTGAGCAGGTTCAGTGCTCTGTGCACAGCCAGTTATGAATATAACAGCTACTAAAGCCACTAGTGTAAACTTCTTCATTTCATCCCTCCATTTTGTTAAGACAACTTTATTTTAACAAGTCATGGACAATAATTAAATATTCATTTGAATATAATATTGACAATTTTCGAAACGAAACATAGACTATAATCAAATTATTATTAGAGTGAGGGTGATAAAGTGACTCAAAAGATAAAACAAGATCATGATACCTGTGAAGTCTTTTGCTATGACGAGGCAAAGGTTAAGCGAATCTCATCTATTATAGAGACAGAGAATCTGGCTCCGGTTGCGAATATTTTTAAAGCACTATCTGATGAAACAAGATTGAAGATTGCCTACTCCTTACTTCAAGAAGGTGAATTATGTGTTTGTGATGTTGCTAATATTGTTGGTGCTTCGATGGCAACTGTTTCTCATCATTTACGCCTTCTAAAGAATTTAGGCATTGCCAAGAGCAGAAAGGAAGGGAAGTTAGTCTTTTATTCCTTGGATGATGAGCATGTAAGAATGTTAGTGGAAACAGCGGTTGTACATGGTAGGGAGGTGGATGAACGTGACTGATGAAGGATTAGAAGGAGAAAAAGCAGTCTATCGTGTGCAAGGATTCACTTGAGCAGGCTGTGCTACCACGTTTGAAAAGAACGTGAAACACCTGGATGGTGTGATTGACGCAAAAGTGAACTTCGGAGCATCAAAGCTAACGGTATATGGTGAGACAACGATTAAAGATTTAGAAAAAGCAGGGGCTTTTGAAAATTTAAAGTTGATCTCCGAAAACGATCAAGAAGGTTTTGAAGAAAAAAAAGTACCATTCGTTTTGAAATATTGGAATGTGATTGCAGCTGCTCTTTTTGTGATAGTTGGGTACATTACACAAGCGATGTATGGGGAAGACGATTTTATCTCGATTCTTTTCTTTGTGTTCTCGATTATTATCGGGGGATTTTCACTCTTCAAGGTTGGATTAAATAATTTATTAAGGTTCCAATTTGATATGAAGACATTAATGACCGTTGCAGTTATTGGTGCTGCAATTATTGGAGAATGGACAGAAGGAGCTATTGTCGTAATCTTGTTTGCGATAAGTGAAGCTCTTGAACGCTTTTCTATGGATAAGGCAAGGCAGTCGATTCGATCATTGATGGATATCGCTCCAAAAGAGGCACTAATTAGGAGAGGTTCTCAGGAAATGATGGTCAGGGTCGATGAAATTGAAATTGGAGATATTATGATTGTGAAGCCCGGTCAAAAGATTGCGATGGATGGTGTTGTTCGAAAAGGTCATTCAGCGGTTAACCAAGCGGCGATTACCGGGGAATCGGTACCAGTTGAAAAAACAGTAGATGATGACATCTTTGCTGGGACTTTGAATGAAGAAGGATTGCTTGAAGTTGAAGTAACAAAGCATGTTAATGATTCGACTATTGCCAAGATTATTCATCTTGTCGAGGAAGCACAAGGGGAGCGTGCTCCGTCCCAAGCATTTGTAGATAAATTTGCTAAGTACTATACGCCAGCTATTATGGTCGTAGCAGCACTTGTAGCCATCATTCCACCACTATTGTTTCAAGCAAGTTGGGAGCTATGGGTGTATCAAGGGTTAGCAGTGCTCGTTGTCGGATGCCCATGTGCACTCGTGATTTCCACACCGGTAGCCATTGTTACAGCTATTGGTAATGCGGCTAAAAATGGTATTTTAGTTAAAGGTGGAATCTATCTAGAAGAAGCTGGTGCTCTAAAAGCAATTGCGTTTGATAAAACAGGGACTTTGACAAAAGGAAAGCCTGTTGTGACAGACTTTATTACGTATCAGTGTGAGATGAATGAAGCGGAATTATTAGCGATTATAGCTGCATTGGAATATCGTTCGCAGCATCCTCTTGCTTCAGCGATCATGGCCAAGGCAGAAGAAGAAAAGGTTTCTTACACGGATCTAACCGTGGATGATTTCACATCGATCACTGGTAAAGGGATCAGAGGTACAGTCAATCGCAATGAGTTCTTTATTGGCAGTCCATCTTTATTTGCTGAATTACACAAGGGAGATTTAGCTTCTAACGTGGCAGAGTACGTTAGAACACTACAGGAACAAGGGAAAACGGCAATGATCGTGGGGACGCGTCTTGAAGTTCTAGCAATCATTGCAGTTGCTGATGAAGTAAGGGAAACAAGTCAGGAAGTTATTAAGAGGCTCCATAGTCTAGGAATCAAAATGACGATTATGCTTACAGGCGATAATGAGCGAACAGCCAAAGCAATTGGTGAACATGTAGGTGTAACGGATGTTCAGGCAGAGTTAATGCCTGAAGAAAAATTAAATTATATTAAAAGACTTCGCTCAGAATACGGCAATGTAGCTATGGTTGGGGATGGAGTAAATGACGCACCTGCCCTTGCAGCTTCGACTGTTGGGATTGCGATGGGCGGAGCAGGTACAGATACTGCACTTGAGACAGCCGATGTTGCACTCATGGGTGATGATTTAACAAAGCTACCATATACTATCAAATTAAGCCGAAAAGCGTTGAATATTATTAAGCAGAACATTTCATTTTCTTTAGGGATTAAAATAGTTGCCTTGCTCTTAGTCGTGCCAGGCTGGCTTACCCTCTGGATTGCCATTCTAGCAGATATGGGTGCAACTTTACTTGTGACTCTGAATGGATTAAGGCTTTTGAGATTGAAAGATAAGTAATAATTGATTAAGAGAGTTAGGGAAGAAGATTCCCTAACTTTTATTTAGGTCTTGAAATATACTTCGCTTCCGGCGGAAAGCGAGGTATATTTCAAGAATGGTTTCGCACACTATCTATCTTGATCGGGGTTTTAATCAATGTAACCCGCATCTGCCTAAATATTATTGTGTGTTAGGTTTTTCTTTTTCAGCAATTTCGTTAACTATATCCTCAATCGTTACATGTCCTAACACTTTTTCCATAGCCAATTGAGCTGCCGACAAAACGGGTGTAAGAGCGTCTTGAATATTCTTTCCGACAAGACATTCAGCGTGGGAATTTTCATGGACACTAAATAATTCATTTTCCTGTAAAACATCAACCGATTTATAAACATCAAGCAAAGTAATACTAGAGGGTTCTTTCGCTAGTTTTGTCCCTGCGATACCAGGTCGTACATGGATTAAACCGGATTTTTTTAACATACCCATAATTTTCCTAATCAAGGTTGGATTTGTGTTTACACTTCCAGCGAGAAATTCGGAGGAACTAATCCCATCTTTATTTAGTTCAATTAGAGTTAATATATGAACACCGACGGTAAAACGACTGCTGATCGACATATCTTTCACCTACCTCTATTTACATCAAAAACTATCGATCATTTTCGAGTAAACATATTATACCCTAAAAGTTATGAAACTAAAAAACGTTCAATTAATTGACAAAGATACTAGGTGGTATCTAATATGAATACATGTAATTAACTTGAATACATGTAAAGAGAGGGAAATGTATTCAAGTTTCTATTTGGAGGAGTTTACAATGAAAATATTAGTAACAGGTGCAACAGGAAAATTAGGGACTAAAATTGTAGAATGTTTATTAAACACGGTCCCCGCAGATCAGCTTGCTATAAGTGTACGTAATCCAGAAAAGGCGGGGAAATTTCAAGCGAGAGGAATAGAGGTACGTCAAGGAGATTTTGATGATTCAGACACACTTGACGTTGCTTTTGCGGGTGTCGATCGTTTATTAATTATTTCTACAGATGGCGATAATGAAACTAGAATTCGTCAGCATAGCAATGCAGTATCAGCAGCAGCTCGTGCTGGTGTTAAATTCATTGCCTATACTAGCATAGCGAACGCACAGGATAGCCAAAACATTCTTGCACCTACGCATAAAGCAACTGAAGAGGCAATCTTAAAGACAGGTATTCCTTATTCCTTCTTACGCAATAACTGGTATTTGGAAAATGAAGTTTCTAGCATTCAAGGTGTTCTAGCTGGAGCTCCTTGGGTGACATCAGCGGGTGAGGGAAAGGTAGGATGGGCTCTTCAACAAGATTATGCGGAGGCAGCAGCAAAGGTATTATCTAGTTACGGTCATGAAAATAAGATCTATGAGCTATCAGGTGAGCTAGTAACCCAAGAAGAATTTGTCTCAACAATTAGGGATGTGTTGGGTAAGGAAGTATCTCTACAAGAGGTTGATGACGATGGGTACGCTAGCATAATGAAAGGTGCTGGCCTTCCGGATTCCCTCATTTCTTTTCTTGTTGCGATCCAAAAAGGGATTAGAGAGGGCACACTAGAAGTTAGCAGCAATGACTTTGAAAAGATCTTGGGACGCCCTGCTACACCAATAGTAGGGCATTGGGTCAAATCATTAAAGATATTTCTTAAATGGCTACGTTAGTGGTTAAAGAAAAAAACGACTTTCTTTTTTGAGGGGTCGTTTTTTGAGTTACCTGCTGCGTGTTAGTGGAGAATATATAGTAAACAGTATACGTAATATGATTTAATAAATATATTAGTGAGCTTTAGAGGAGGCGATGTTTATGAGAAATATATCATTTTTCTTTGGGTCTAAGCATAAGGGGATAACGTTTAAATAGACCATAACTGCGTGGTTCCCCTTAATATTGAAAGGGGTATTGAAATTGAAAAACTTAACGTTAAAATCGATTGACAAAAACAATTGGGAAGAAGCTATTAATTTATCGGTAAGAGAAGACCAACAAAGATTTATAGCTTCAAACCTTTACTCAATTGCGGAGGTACAATTCCTAGATTCCTTCTATGCGAAAGGAATATTTCTTGATGATAGGATAATAGGCTTCACTATGTACGGTATAGACTCTGATGATCATAATTATTGGATATACAGACTAATGATAGATCAAAAGTATCAAGGAACCGGACTAGGTGTACATGCAGTAAAACGAATTGTCGATGAGATCAGAGGCATGAATAATCAGCAAATTCCACTTATTATGATTGGGTATCATCCTGAGAATCTTGCAGCTAAGTTTGTTTATAAAAAGGCAGGGTTTGTTGAAGGTGAGTTAGCTTCTTGGGGAGAACAATTGGCGGCATTGTCGATATGATAAGCGTAATTGTATAAGGTCCTTCAAAACATCAGAACTGCATCATGTATCCTTAATTGAAAGGTGGAATAAATGATAAGAGGGCTTTCCATTCGGAGAGCCCTCTATTTCTTTTCATTAGATTATTTCGTTTTATTATCTTCAATTCAGGAGTACTTCAAACAAAAGATGATTCTTCGCTTACAGCAATGAAGACTAAGTCCCAGAAAATCTATAAGAGTTTAATCTGATTTCAATGTGAATAGCGTTATTTCTGGGGGACAATTGATGCGAAGCGGAAAATTACTAAATCCAATTCCAGGATTTATATATAGCTGGTTGCCTCCTGCTCCTTCGTTATTACTCCATCCATAGATATGCTGGGCTTCACTATCAGACATCAAGGAAGTATATGACCATTCTGGGGTACCAGGAATTTTCATTTGTCCTCCATGAGTATGGCCTGCTACAGACACAGGTGCTGACTCAGCTGGCAATGTTTCGAAAGTGTTGGGATTATGCATCATTACAAAACGGGCTGCAGACTCTGGAACGTCATCAAAGGCTTTTGAAGGATCTGCCTTTCCTGGCCAAGCTGCCCCTAACCCCACTAGATAGAGAGACTCTGATGAAGTGCTTCCTTCTTTAATACCGTCATCTGTTTGAGTCAGTGAAACGGCTTCGTTTTGAAGAACCGTTATATCTAACTCCTGCAACACTGATTTCGTTTCTTGGGCCAATTCTTCATTTGGATCCTTCGTTTTTGATGACATGGCATAATCATGATTACCGAGTACAGCAAAAACCGAGATGTCCGAGTCTGTTAATGGCTGGATCAATTCTTTCATCCTTTGTCGTTCTTTTAACGAGCTATCTACCGCATGATAAACATAGTCACCCAAAAAAAGAACAGCACTTGGATTTAAATCGACAAGCTGATTAGCCATCTTTTCAACAGTGGAGTCATTATCTAGCCACATTCCTATTTGAAAATCACCAATCACGGCGATTTTTTCATTTTCCCAAGCATTTGGCAAATTTGGAATGGCAGCTTCTTCTTCTTCTAAATTAACAAAATAAGGTTCTATCAGTCCCCAAATAAGTAAAACCATTAATATAGCACCCGAAAAGAGTACTATTCTTTTAAATATCTTCACTACATCCATTCCTTTCCTTAACTTTACCATTTATCACTTTCCAAGTTTCTGCTTGACTGACTTAAAAGTGGAGACTAAAAAGTTTCTTAAAGTATAGACAGGACGTACTTGGCTATTACTTTGCCATTGGACCCACTCAAGAGCTAATAAGCAGAGAATCAGCCAAATTGTTCCTGCGACATAACCTGCAATGACATCACTTGGATAGTGGGCACCTAAATAGATACGGCTCGTCCCAATTAAAATAATCAATATACTTAATACAACCATAGAAATGTATTTTATTATTTTCTTCTGACTGCTTCGTAAAATGAAATAGGCGATAAAGCCGTAGAAAATAAGCGATCCCATTGAATGGCCGCTCGGGAAACTAAAACCAATAGCATCGATTTCTTCATTGATGGAAGGTCGACCTCTTTCGTAAGTATGTTTCAATATCCAAGTCAGCAGGCCACTGCCACCTACTGCAGTTATAAAGAAAAGAATTCCCCATTTATCTTTAGCTTTAAACCATAGTAATAAAATAACTAGAACCGACAACGTCATCAGAAACCAAACAGATCCGAGTTCGGTAATAATAATATAAATTGAATCAAGAGTAGAAGTTTCCACTGCTTCAAACATACTAATTATTGCATCATCAAACCTTACCAATTCATTTTCCAAAAGATCTTCCGCAATTTCAGCAAAAAACCAAACGAAAAGACTCGCTATTCCCAATCCGATGATCAAAAGCAAAGCGGGAAAGCTTGCTTTCTTATTGTCTGTTGCTTCCATAGCATCTTTACCCTCCTATTAAGTTAGTAAATCTAATTGTGTTTTTGATTTTTCGGATAACCTCATCTTAATCAATTCTCCTATAAGCACATAACGTTCAGGTGCGTTTCCTATAAAGTTGAAAGGATAACAGGTGGTGACAGTCAATGTTGCTTGAGGCTTCGGTACTATGACTGTCCGATCATTCGCATCTACAATCCGAACTTTTTGGACACGATAAGTAAAATCACCAGCCGAAGTAGTAACAATTAACAAGTCATCTTCACCAACTTCTCCTAACTGCCGGAATACGGTATCTCGATGTCCAGAGAGAACGCTATTATTATTTTCTCCTGGCAACACACTGTTCTCAAAATGCCCTATTCCTTTTGCTAATTGGTCTGGATCGGTTCCTTCAAAAATTGGAATTGAAATTTTTAATTTCGGGATAGTTAACGTTCCAAACTGATCGTTAGTTTCAGGATAGGATTCGTATAGAGGGTACTGTACAGCTTGATTACCAGCACTCTTTCCTCTTAAAGAATCATCCGCTCCCTCGACTTCTATGTCCTCAACTGCGAAATATCCTCTTACCCATTGATAAGAGTGACTGCCCGCAATATATAGTCCTGTTGCAATTAAAAGAATGGAAAGAAAAGAAATGAGGAAAGATTTCTCTTTCCTCGATCTATCCTTAATGAGTTTCATTACTTTTCACCTAATGGACGTCTTCGGAAAAATATACATGCTCCAGTTGCCGCAGCTCCAAGTCCAATCATTGTCATCAAGACAGAATTTGTAGCAGTTTCTGGCATTTCTGCTCCTGTTTCAGTATCTGCATTGTCTGCTTCATCACTCGTATAATAATCGAGAGTTTCTGTTAACTCATAAACAAAGTAGTAGTCTTCAGGAACTTCCCCGTAATCAGCTAATAGCTGACGGTATTCTTCAGGAGATAATCCGTAAGAATTGAGGAGATCTTGAAGATTTTCATCGGTTAAAACAGGGCCAACAGTGCTTTCAAGTGCTTCAAACGATTCAAAATCACTCAAAGGTTTGTCATAATTATCTTCTACATAGGTGGAAAACTCTTCCTGAGTCCAACCTAGAGGCGTTAAATAAACATTCTCAAGCTGTGTCATGTCAAAAGCATATTCTGATTCTTGCTCTGATGTAGGCTCCTCAGTGTCTTGCTCAGGCTGTTCTTCTTCTGTAGCAGGTTCATTAACAGGTTCTTCTGTATTTTCACCATCTTCTACTAATACAAAACCATCTTGTTCCAATGCATTCTCTAAATCTGCTAGAAAATAAATATTTTCAACGTTATCATAACTATCTAGGAATATAACAAGTTCTTCAGTACTCATGTCATATTTTTCGATAAGATCTAAAACATTTGGATCAGAGGTATCGGCGTTACCCAATGCTGCCAAATCTACTGGAGGACCTATGTCAGCCTCAAGCTCCAATACAGTGTCGTAGTCATTTAAGCTTGTACCATAATTTTCATCTAAGTAGCTGTTCCAATCCGTTTCTGACCAGTCAATAACTGCTGGAAAATGCTCACTAGCTTCGTCTGGTTCAATTGCCTGTGCAGTAATGGCTGTAGAACCAAAGGTTAAAGTTGCTACTACTGAATAAAGAAAAAATTGTTTCCTCATCTTAATCGCCTCCTGTAATAATTAATAGAGAAGCAGTTTGAAGGTGCATTGTACATTCACTGTTTACTCAGTGGATATCTCTCCATTAACTTTAAAAATTTTGTTATGTGATTGTATACCCGATGACTTATCTCTAAAACATTATATCGACTCTAAAAAAAGAAATAGTGTGAGTGGAAAGGAAGGGTTTATTTAAATTAAAAAAGACAGACATTCAAGTCTGTCTTTTCCTATATATGCAATCTAATTCCTAGAAGATATTTCTACATTTGTTACGTATGAATCGATACCTATGTTTATCATTTATTCTCCTAAGAACTCACGTAGAGCTTGCTTATTTTGATCAAAATCAATCTCTAAAACCGAACCTAGGTCATTTCTTATTTCCTGGTAGGAATCTTCAACGGGGATACGAAGAGTCTGAATGTCATTGGGCTTGTTTAAAATAAAATCAGATAAGAGACCGATAATTTCTATGTTTCCTAGATTGGTTTCAACAAACGGTTGAACTGTACCGACAACTTTTGGAATTTTTGAAATGCCGACAAAGCTTAAGACCTCATCTTTAAGAGCATTTATTACCTTTTGTTGACGCTCCACTCGTGCGAAGTCTCCTCGACTATCTTGTCTAAAACGTGCATAGCCAAGTAATTCCTTACCATTCAGCTGCTGTAGACCTGGTTGTAAAGAAACGCCTATCTTCTCTGACATTGCCTTTTCAACATCAATTTTTATTCCATCTGGTGCAAGAGAGTCAACTGCAGCCTCGAAACCTTGAAAATCAACTAGAGCATAATAATGCAGGTCAATATCAAAATTATGTTTCATAGTAGTTCGTAGTAATTCAGCACCATCTAAAAAATAGGCGGTGTTGATTCGGTAGTTTTTATAATTAGGTATCTCTACTTGAATATCTCTCATAAATGAAGCCAATTTTAGATCGTTTGTAGAAGGGTCATATTGAGCGACCATAATTGTATCTGTACGTGAAGCCTTTTCGTCACTTCGCTTATCAACACCTAATAACAAGACATTAACTTTACCAAGCTCATTTGGTATGGCACTATTGAATTCTTCAGGCTCTAAATTAATATTTTTGTCTAGTAAAGTTTCAGCCGTTTGGAGTCCTTGATAATATTGGTAGAATACATAACCGACTAAAGCAAATAATAGGATTAAGAGGGTACCTGCTATCTTAATCACTCTTCTCCGTGATTTTTTCATTCTTCTATCTTTTCTTGGCATCCTATTTCCGTCCTTCTCTATAAGTTATTTTCTCAGAGTCATTAATAAATCATTTTTATATTACCATAAGTTGGATAATGAGGGCTTTGTTTTCAATCATTTTACTAAATTACAAACAGATAGAAATGTTGATAACTTAAAAAATCGTTGTTTTTTTAAGTTATCTGTTGTTTTTTGATATACCTTTTTTCAATATCCATTATTATAATGAAAGTTAGAATTATGTTACTTCTAAGAAACTACATTGACACGTTGTTTTTTCTTTCTTTTTGAAAACGCTTTCTCTCCTATGGTAATAAGGACATAAGAAAGGTCGCTTTTAAAGAAAATGAGGAGGTACATGATGAAAAGAAGAGTCAGTGCAAAAATGAAGGTATTTATTTTGGGAGCTTTAATGTTAGTTCTATCGATTGGTCTAGGAGCTAATGCTGATGCCGTCAAGGCTGCGGAGGTTGTAAATGCAAGAGATTTTGGAGTGACAGCTAATGAGAATAGCTCGCAAACTGCGGATCTTCATGCTGCAATGCGTTACTTTTACGACAGAGGAGTAGAGGGAACGGTATATCTACCAGCAGGTACTTATTATTTTGATGAAGCAATTCGTTTTCATGCCAATGTAAATTTAATTGGAGATGGCATGGGTACGACGATTTTAAAGAAAATAGGAAGTAGTCCAAACTACGTTGTAGGAAATCCAATTTTACACAGTAATTCAACTAATTTAAATGCTACCATATCTGATTTGACATTTGATGCTGATCGACGGAATAGAGCACAGCAAGGACTTGGTCAAGTTGGTGGTATGAATATTGATGCTGATGTTAGTAATCTAACTTTGGATCGTGTAGAGGTGCGTGATGCAACGATTGGTGCTTTGCTCAGAAGATTAAAAGATTCAGAAATTCGCAATAGTCGATTTGATTTAACGAGTGGTCATGCTATTGCCTTTGGTAGTGAAAGTCACGCTGTTGGTGATGTTAGAAATAATGTGATTACTAATAATATAATTACAAATTCTACAGGTGGTAGTGGGATTAATCTTTCACGTGCAACCTATACGACAGTGACAAATAATCAAGTTATTAATTCGGTGCAGCAAGCGGATTCATATGGTGGCATTAGGATTCCTAATGGTGGGGAGCACAATACAGTAAGCAACAATATTGTCGAGAATTATCCAAGAGGTATATTTGTATTGTCCGGTGCCAAAAATAATGTAATTACTGATAATACTGTTCGAAATTCTAGAATTCATGGGATTTTAATTCAGGCAGATGGAAATAAAATCGCTGGAAACCACATCCAACAAACAAATTCATCACTACAACCTGAAGCGTTGATTCGATTAGCACCAGGAAACAATAATGAGATTCAATATAATTATTTACAGACTTATGATGGATTTAGTAACATTGGTATTCGTGTAACAGGTACCTCATCTAGCAATATGATAAATGATAATATTATCGACACTGCAGGAACACTTGTTAGTATAGAGAGCGGAAGTAACAACACGAATAATCGGAACAGTAATTTCTTTTCAGGAAATGGTCGTTTCTCGTTTGAAAATCGACAAAGCGGAAAATTATTAGAGGTTGGCAATGCAGATATGACCGATGGAGCGAATGTGAATCAATGGGCACAAACTAATTGTAGTTGTCAACAGTGGAACTTGGTTGAGAATAACGACGGTTATTTTGGTATTGTTAATGCCAATAGTGGCAAAGCACTTGATGTCTATAATGGAAATACCACTGACGGTGCAAATGTCGTTCAATGGACTCATCATGGCGGTCAAATGCAACAATGGAAATTAAAACCAAACAGTGCAGGCTACTTCATGCTTATTAACCGCAACAGCGGCAAAGCCCTTGATGTAGAAGGTAAATCGGTATCTGACGGTGGAAACGTCGTTCAGTGGACATCTAACAGTGGTGCAAATCAACAATGGGCAATTAGTAGAAATTAAATTGATACGTTGGAAATGGTCTGTATATTAATTTATACAGGCCGTTTAAGTTTATCGTAACTATCGCCAAGAAGGAATCGATGTTATAATTAATTATCCATATATTAACTTTTAGGTTTTTTATTGGCTTATTTAAGTAAGGGAGGGGAATTTTAATGACAATGAAGAAAAATAACCTGTTTTTACTATTTCTAGCCGGTCTATCAATACCACTGTTAATCTTACCGTTGCTTAAAATGTTAGGTGTTCCAACTTACGATGTTGTGTTAGTTGAGTTATTTGGCGAAGGGAGTAAGTTTGCCATACTGTTCTCACTGGTTCTGGTTTCGATAATAGTACTTGGATTAATGAAAGTGGTTAAAAGAAAAGCATAATGTATATTCAATATTGTCTCATATTGAATATGGCATCATGCTTTTTTACATTATAGAGAGATGGTGGGATGACATGACATGGAGTTAACAGATTCATTGTGGAAGGTCAGTGTATCGATCGTAGCTGTCATTCTTCTAGGGGCGTGTAGTTCAACGGAATCAGTACAACATATAGAGGTTTTTATAACTCCGACATTTACAGAACAAGATAATAGTATTAGTGAAGTGAGTGGTTATAAAAAGGTCAATTCGATTACAACGATCGAAGAAGGGAAAAATCATTTGAAAACTGATCAGAAACAAGTGGAAGATTTCTATGATCTAGATGGACAATACCTTAAGACTGAAATTTAGCAAATCACTGCTAATAATTCAAAAGTTATAATGACGATGGAGACTAATGAGGAAATTGAACAGGTGGAAGAACCATCTACCATTCTTTTGCAGGAATATTTTGAGTTTGATATAGAGAAAAGAGACTTGCAAGAAATGGAATTAACAGAGGAAGAAAAAGAAAGAGTACGGTCACATGTCTTAGAGATGATTGAGATTTTTTAAGATTAGAAGGCTTCCTAATGAGATAATTGTTATTTTAAAAATATGTCCACCATCCCGTTAGCGGACTTGCAGTATCTTGTTATGATAATTCTAACCAATACGACGAATGAGCTGAAACTGCCCGTAATAGGCAGTTTTTTTGTGTTTTTTTAAGATCTCTATTGATACTGCTTGTACTGATTCATTTAACAATTAAATATTTTTCTTAAGGATTTTTTAAGGTTCCTTTTTTATACTTTTTATAGCATCGAGGTATTAGATCGTCTTTTTAATAGAGAGATGCATGGGAAATCCAGAAGGGGACGAATATGAAAAAAATGGTTTATTGCATTAAACTTGTTTCCATATACTTGCAAACGGTTTTGCAAGTAGTTATTAAGGAACGACTATCTTCCTCGAGCAATCACGTAGCAACAGACGTGACTAGCTCATCTAAAATTGGGTTTCGGATAAATAGTGGAGTACGCACTATACTAACAAATGGAATTATAATTGTTTTGAGTCTTTTAATTCTAGGAGTATTATTTCTTAGGGGTACAAAGGCGAAATTGAATTACTCAGGATCAGAGATTTATGAATCTGATGGGAAGTAGATGCTTAAAATATTACTTATGGGTGTCTGTAGGATTTGATGAATTTGAAAAAATGAGGTTGGGACATAACTAAAGTGTTTAACTGAAATGCCGAACAAAGCAATTATGTAGCGGATGAAATATACGTAGACTCCTGCGGGACCTAAAAGCCAAAGGTGAGACCCCGCAGTGCGAAGCACGAGGAGGCTCACCGGCTTCCCGCGGAAAGCGAAGTATATTTCAGGAGCGGTTTACGTCCGCCAACCACTATTGTTCGGATTTTCCATTAGTTAAATCACTTTTGTCCCAGCCTCATTTTCTTGTTCTGGAATGATATCTGTTTAAAGTGAGATGAAACGATAATAAAACTATAAATAACAATAATGTTTTATTGTAAAACAATAAATAATGTGGTAAATTCAAATGGATAAAAAATAAGTGGGGTGTTTTTATGAATCAAGTGTCAACTCTATTTCTGAAGATAGCGGTTATTCTTATCGGAATGCCTATTCTTGCTTTATGCGTCTTTGTGGTTCCGAATATAGCTGAATTTGCAGCTGAGTTAATGCCTAATATTACCTACCTTAAGCCTCTCGTTTTCATCTATTTCTATGTAACAGCAATTCCTTTTTACTTTGCTCTATATCAAGCTTTTAAACTTTTAAGTTATATTGACAAGAACAAGGCTTTCTCAGAATTATCTACAAAGGCTTTAAAAACGATTAAACATTGTGCAATGACGATTAGTATCCTGTATGTAATAGGTATGCCGCTCTTTTATTTTATGGCGGAATTCGACGATGCACCAGGTATCATCGTTATTGGTTTGATCGTTATTTTTGCTTCAATGGTAATTACGGTCTTTGCTGCTGTTCTACAAAGGCTATTACAAGAAGCGATCGATATAAAATCAGAGAATGACTTAATAGTCTGAGGTGATACAATATGGCAATTATAATTAATATTGATGTGATGCTAGCTAAAAGGAAAATGAGCGTAACTGAGCTTTCAGAAAGAGTGGGAATTACAATGGCTAACCTTTCTATTTTGAAAAATGGCAAGGCAAAAGCGATTCGATTATCAACACTTGAGGCGATCTGTAAAGCACTGGATTGTCAACCTGGAGATGTTTTAGAGTATCGAAGTGATGATGACATACAGGAGTAATAGATTGGGAGGCGTAATATGAGAGCACTAAAACAGCTTATTCGTTTCGGTTGGGAGCAGGCTCTGTCATGCTTGTTTCCTGTTGTTATTTTTGCCTCTCTGGCTATTACACAAATCATCGAGCTTCCCTTCCTACCAAGGTATGATTGGCTACTTATTATTTGCCTTCTAATGCAGTGGTGGATGTTGCGTTCTGGACTTGAAACAAGGGATGAGTTAAAGGTTATTACATTATTTCACCTGATTGGGCTTGTTCTCGAGGTGTTCAAGGTACATATGGGCTCGTGGTCGTATCCAGAGGAAGGATATTTCAAATTATTTGAAGTACCTTTATATAGTGGGTTCATGTATGCAAGTGTAGCGAGTTATTTGTGCCAGGCGTGGAGAAGGTTGAATGTCGAATTAATTAGATGGCCACCGTTTTTGATCGTTGTCCCCCTTGCTGCAGCAATTTATTTCAATTTCTTCATCCATCATTTTTGGATTGATATTCGTTGGTGGTTATCTGGACTTGTACTCATCGTTTTTTGGAAATCATCGGTTTCCTATGAGGTTGGTGGTAGCCGTTACCGTATGCCAATCGTTTTTTCTTTTGCACTAATTGGTTTCTTTATCTGGATCGCC
This sequence comes from Halalkalibacter suaedae, assembly GCF_017939705.1. Classification (GTDB taxonomy): domain Bacteria; phylum Bacillota; class Bacilli; order Bacillales; family Bacillaceae_D; genus Halalkalibacter; species Halalkalibacter suaedae. The sequence goes on along the minus strand of NZ_JAGKSQ010000015.1, from coordinate 398 downwards.
GAGAATATTGCAACGTTTTTTGGAGCCTGGGAGTATCCCAACCAAACTAATGCCTGGAGTCTCGTCCATTTAGGAAAGGTTAGTTCATGGCTTCTGCTTGTGATCGTAAGTTTTCTTATCGTAGCTTCATTGAAGCAGGTTAAGATAAAGGAATCGACTAGCGTAAATATCGATCGATCTTTATAAACAGTTATGAGTAAAAAAAGTATATAGTTCGAGACTGGGACATAACTAAAATGTTTAACTGAAATATCGACAAAAAGCAATCATGTAGCGGATGAAATATACGTAGACTCCCTCAGAGAAAGTTGATCTGACGGGGGTCTTCGTCTTTTTTTGTCCTCTTAAAAAAAACTTTTAGTACAGTCCTCCAAGATTAATATACACATACTGTAATT
>NZ_JAGKSQ010000014.1 GCF_017939705.1 Halalkalibacter suaedae | reverse complement strand
CCGTTCCCATGCCGAACACGGTCGTTAAGCTCTTCAGCGCCGATGGTAGTTGGGGGCTTCCCCCTGTGAGAGTAGGACGTTGCCGGGCAATTAAGCACAATCCATTTGGATTGTGCTTTTTTTATTTTTATATAGATAGATAAGCATCTTGAAAAGAGCCAAAGGCGAGACCAAGGAGCTACTGACTTTGGCCAATTTCAAGGAAACATCAAGGACTCCAGCTGAGGCTCATAATAGTGTAGATTGGGCTCATAAAACAGCTAGTTCGGCTCATAAATTGCAGGCAGTGGCTCATAAAATAGCCAATCCTGCTCATAAAGCCCCTACCTCATGGTAAAAAGGCAAGTGTGGCAGCTGAGGAGACCTGCTTCTCCGAGAAAATATGAGAAGTTGGCTGGAACTTGAGTCACTTAGCTCTTTTTAAAAGAGCACAATGAATAAAAAGCCATCTATTAAGTGAAAGATCATTATCAAGAATAATAAAATTCAATTTAAAATTAATCAAACGAATAACCGTCAGCTTGTGCATCAGGAAAGGTGAGTTCAGCTGAGGCTCATAAAAGTGTAGATTTGGCTCATAAAACAGCTAGTTCGGCTCATAAAATAGCCAATCCCGCTCAAAAAAAGCCCTTCCCTATGGTAAAAGGCATCTTTAGGCCGCTGAAGTGACCTGCTTCTTCGAGTAAATAGAGAATTTGGCTGGAATTTCAGTCACTTAGCTCTTTTTAAAAGAGCACAATGAATAAAAAGCCCCCCACTAAGTGAAAGATCAATATCTAGAATAACAAATCCAAATTTAAAATTAATCAAACCAACAACTGTCAGCTTGTGCATCAAAAAAGATGGTGAGTTTAACTGAGGCTCATAATAGTGTAGATTTGGCTCATAATACATTTAATTCGGCTCATAAGTTGCTAGCATCGGCTCATAAAATACCCAATCCCGCTCATAAAGAGCCATGCCCCATGATAAAAGGCAGCTTTCGCCCGCTGAGAAGACCTCTTTCTCCGAGAAAAAGGGGGGAGTTGCTCTTATCGGCTAGTATATTATCACAAAATCAGCTAGTAAACTTTAATAATTGGCTAATACTATTTAATAAATCTAAAAAGTTTCCCGACATCCCCTTCCCATTAAGATAATTTCTATTTATACAGGCACAAATTAGTTTAAGTTGAATAGTTTAGAAGAAAGAGTGTATGAATTTTTATTTGAAAGCCGATACTGATGTCAGGGGTGATCATAATGCCAAAGACTAAATTAATGAAAGTGCGGCTCGGCGATAATTGTATGATCTGTAATAAGAGGAAGCCTGAAGGATTACAAGTTGTGAACACGTTTATATGTTTGTCATGCGAAAGTGAACTAGTCCATTCAGATGAGAAAGATGCAGTCTATCATACTTATGTAAAACAAGTGAGGACATTATCAAATAATTTTATATGATACAAAGGCAAGTCTTCTGTAGACTTGCCTTTTCCTTTTTAAGAGAACTGGCAGTATCCGTGATGTTCCTTAACAAAGATAAGAAAGTACTGTATCATAATGGATATTACTGATTGATATTTAGTATTCAAAGGAGACGTTGTTAATTGGATTGGCAGAAGACGCCTTTAATTGAGGCAATCAAACACTATACCCGTCGTAACCCGGTCTCTTTCCATGTACCTGGCCATAAAAATGGTCTGTTTTTTCATGATGAGATGTATGAGGACTTTAAGGGAGCATTACCATATGATGTGACAGAATTAGCTGGTCTTGATGATCTACATGCACCGACTGGGCCGATACTTGAAGCCCAGAGGAAAGCGGCTGAATTATATGGTGCGAAGCGAACCTTTTTTCTTGTAGGTGGAACGACTGTTGGTAATTTAGCGATGATTTATGGCTGCTTTGAACGAGGCGATCAGGTTTTGGTACAGCGTAACAGCCACAAGTCTGTTTTTCATGCTATGGAAATTGCAGGGGTTACTCCGATCCTGCTTGCACCGGAATATGATCCAGTTACTACTCTTCCCATTGGAGTGAATACTGAGACGTTTGAGGATGCAATCACTCGTTTTCCAGAAGCAAAAGGTTTACTACTAACTTATCCAAATTACTACGGTACAAGTCTCGACCTTAAGCCTTTGATCATGGAAGCGAAGCAAAGAAATATGCTTGTCTTAGTTGATGAGGCACATGGTGCTCATTATTGTTTAGGAGATCCTTTTCCATATTCAACATTAGATGTAGGAGCAGATGTGGTTGTGCAATCAGCACATAAGATGCTTCCGGCTTTAACAATGAGTTCCTTTTTACATATAAGTGAGAAACTAAATGGTGATATAGAACATAAGATAAAGGAAGCGTTAGCAATGTTTCAATCAAGCAGCCCGTCTTACTTACTAATGGCCTCATTGGATGGAGCAAGGTCTTACGCTGAGTCTTTAACAAAAGCAGAAATTGATGTTATTCTGGCAGGAATTGATGTAGTAAAAAAAGAATTATCTAAGATTAAACAGATCGAAGTCGTGAATTGGAATGTTTGGTATCTTTCCGACCCATTAAAAGTTACAATAAGAACAACAACTAAACTAACAGGCTTTGAACTTCAAGATATATTTATTAAACACAATCTCTATCCTGAACTTGCTGACGATAAGCATGTGTTATTTATTTTTGGATTAGGTGAAGTAGATCTAGAACTACCTATACAGGCCATTCATTCTGTAGGAAAACTCCTACAAGCTTATGATGTAGTCAATGATACTGAAAGAGAGTCTCCTAGGGTTAACATTGGTGTGAAGAAATTTGAATTAAGCTCCCTAGCCATTCGTAAAGCAAAGAAAAGACGTGTTTTACTTAACGAGGCAGTAGGTTTTATTTCAGCTGAGTCTATTATTCCGTATCCACCAGGCATTCCTGTAGTTCTACCAGGTGAAAGGATAGATAAGCGTATAATTGAAGAAATAGAAAAATTGATAGCTGTAGGGGCAAAGTTTCAACTGGAGCACGATTTGAAGGATGTTTTGGTTATTGATTCGGAGGATGACAATGAGTAAAGGTTTTTTTATCACGTTTGAAGGTGGAGAAGGGGCAGGAAAAACAACTGTCTTAGCTGAAATTGAAGCAGCATTAAAGGAAAAGAGTTACAGTGTTGTTCGAACACGCGAACCAGGTGGCATTCGCATAGCTGAACAAATAAGAACGGTTATATTAGATATAGAGCATACAGAGATGGACAGCCGCACAGAAGCACTACTATATGCTGCAGCTAGAAGACAACATCTTGTTGAAAAGGTGATCCCTGCATTGAACGAAGGAAAGATTGTACTTTGTGATCGATTCATTGATAGCAGTCTAGCTTATCAAGGCTATGCAAGAGGAATTGGGTTTGATAATGTGAAGGCAATTAATGAATTTGCGATTGAAGGCTATTTACCAGATTTGACGTTGTTTTTTGATGTTGATCCAGAGATCGGTTTGACACGAATAAAAAATGATGATGATCGTGAAATTAATCGTCTTGATCAAGAAGCAATGCACTTTCATGAACGCGTTCGTGAAGGCTATAAGAAGGTAATGGAAACCTACCCAAATCGAATTAAAAAGATCGATGCAAATCAACCGATTTCTAATGTATTTAAGGATGCAATGGTTGAAATTGATAAGTTATTTTAACAAGAAGGAGCTGTCTTAGATGAAACTAATTATGGCTGTCGTTCAAGATAAGGATAGTAATAAGTTGTCAGATGCTTTGATTAAGGCTGATTATCGAGCAACGAAACTAGCGAGTACAGGTGGTTTCTTAAAAGCAGGAAATACGACATTTCTCATCGGTACAGAAGACAAGAACGTCAAGGACGTCATGGGTATCATTAAAGCAAACTGTCAAAGCCGTGATCAATTGGTTGCACCGATTTCGCCAATGGGTGGGAATGCTGACTCATACGTTCCATATCCAGTTGAAGTTCAGGTTGGAGGAGCAACTGTATTTGTATTACCTGTCGAGCAGTTTGAACAATTTTAAGGTGTGAGAACATGGAAACATGGGGACATTTAGAAGAAATACAGCCAAGGGTCGTCAATGTACTATCTCGAACATTAGCAAAGAACCGTCTTGCCCATGCTTACCTTTTTGAAGGCAGCAAAGGGACAGGAAAAAGGAAAGTAGCTCTTCAATTAGCGAAGAGCTTCTTTTGCAAGGAAGTCAAAGGAATAGACCCATGCCAATATTGTGTTGATTGCAAACGAATTGAGCATGGAAATCATCCAGACTTACACATGATCGAGCCTGATGGCTTATCAATAAAAAAGCATCAAGTTGAGCATTTACAAAAAGAATTTTCATATAGAGGCGTTGAGTCTGCAAAAAAAGTATATATTGTTGATCAAGCTGACTTGATGACAACAGGTGCAGCAAACAGCATTCTAAAATTTTTAGAGGAGCCCAATGGTGCAACGCTTGCAATATTATTGACAGAGAACACTCAAAAAATCTTACCAACAATACAATCTAGAAGTCAGTCTTTGAGTTTTGCACCATTAAAGCGAGAGTTATTTCTAAAAATGTTGGAGGATATGGGAATTTCAACAACAAATGCTAGCTTACTGGCTAGTTTGACAACAAGTTATGAAGATGTGGAACAAATGATAGAAGCAGATTGGATTGCACAAGCACGAAGCGTAGTGATACAATTGATGGAGGAACTCTATTCTCGGCCTACACAACTACTTTTTACGATACAAGAAAAGTGGTTGCCATTGTTTAAAGAGAAATGGCAGTTAGAAACAGGATTGGATATGATCCTTTTATGGTTTAGAGATCTATTGTTTTCAAAGATAGGTAAGGTCGATCATTTAGCTTTTGTCGACCAAATCGGTTTAATAGAGCAGCAGGCTCTTCATCGTTCACAGCAGAGGCTAAGTATGAATATGTCTTATGTTCTTGAAGCAAAAAGACATCTTCATTCTAATGTCAATCCACAGCTTTTGATGGAGAAGCTTATGCTTTCGATACAGGAGGGATAGAAGATTGCATCAAGTCGTAGGTGTTCGCTTTAAGAAGGCAGGAAAGATCTATTATTTCTCCCCAGGTTCGTTTCAGTTAGAGAAAGAAGAAATGGTTATCGTTGAAACCTCAAGAGGAATTGAGTTTGGACGAGTTGTGATTGAAACGAAGACAGTTGGTGAGAATGATGTAGTATTGCCTTTGAAGCAAGTCATTCGTATCGCTACTCAGAAGGATAAATTAACTGTCGAGGAAAATCTTGAGGCTGCCAAAAAGGCATTCGAGGTTTGTACAGAGAAGATTGTTGAGCATCAGCTTGATATGAAGCTAGTTGATGTTGAATATACATTTGATCGAAATAAGGTTTTGTTCTACTTTACTGCTGATGGAAGAATTGATTTCAGAGAATTAGTTAAGGATCTAGCAGCTGTCTTTAGAACAAGAATTGAACTGAGACAAATTGGAGTCAGGGATGAAGCCAAAATGCTCGGTGGGATTGGTCCTTGTGGCCGGGTCTTATGTTGCTCGTCGTTTTTAGGGGATTTTGAGCCTGTTTCTATTAAAATGGCGAAGGATCAGAATCTTTCCTTAAACCCGGCTAAAATTTCTGGTTTATGTGGAAGGTTAATGTGTTGTTTGAAGTATGAAAATGACACGTATGAGGAAGCGAAACAGCTGTTACCTGATATAGGTAAGCGTATAGACACTCCTCATGGAAAAGGGAAAGTGACAGGTCTTAATTTATTGGAGCACCTTATTCAAGTGGAACTAGCTGATGGAGAACGTGTAATTGAATTTACACTCGATGAGTTAACGAATAAGGAGCCGATCGAAGCCACAGAATAATGAGGTGGAAAACATCGTGGATAAGAAGGCAATCTTTACACAAGTAAGTCATTTAGAAGAGCGTCTAGGTGAGTTGCATAATGAATTACGAGGACTAAAGGAACAATTAGCCTATTTAATAGAAGAAAATCATTATTTGCATGTCGAAAATGAAAATCTCCGTGAACGTCTTGAAGTTCAAGAAGAGAGTCATATTGAGACGACTACCAAGGATGAAAAAGCTAAGAAGTCATTTGTTGGTGAAGGATATGATAACTTAGCGAGGCTCTATCAAGAAGGATTCCACGTATGTAACACTCATTATGGTAGTATCCGTTCTGGTGGAGATGATTGTTTATTTTGTCTTTCCTTTCTACATCAAAAATAGGGTAACATTTAGGACAGGTCTTCTAGAAATGGGGGATCTGTTCTTTCTTTCGATAAATATATAGTTTCTATATAGGAATGAGGTAATATGGTGACATTACTAGAAGGGGAACGAACTGATTATATTGCGGGAACAGATTTAAAAGTCATCCAAAGCTCAGAGGTATTTTCCTTTTCAATCGATGCTGTATTATTAGCACGTTTTGTACGAGTACCGATTCAAAAAGGGAGTATTCTCGATTTATGTACAGGGAATGGTGTAATCCCTTTTCTACTCACGACGCGTTCAAAAGCAACTATTGTCGGTGTTGATATTCAGGAGAGGCTTGTCCATATGGCAGCACGGTCAAATCAATTAAATCAATTAACAGATCGCGTGTCCTTTATTGTTTCTGATATTAAGGAGTTAGAGCTTAATCAGTCATTTGATGTGGTTACTTGTAATCCTCCATATTTTCAGACAGTATCAGAAAAGGAAATTAATCAAAATGTGCACTTAGCCATTGCCCGCCATGAGATTCATTGCACGTTAGAAGATGTTGTTCGTCTTTCAAGTAAATATGTAAAGCAAAAGGGAAAAGTCGCCTTTGTCCATAGACCAGAGCGATTAACAGACCTTATGACGATGATGAGAGAATATAGGGTTGAACCTAAGCGGATACAATTTATTCATCCAAAGCCAGAAAAGGAAGCAAATATGGTTCTAATCGAAGGAATTAAGGATGGGAGTCCTGGAGTGAATTGTCTCCCACCAATTGTTGTTTACAAAGCAGATGGGACATATAGTGAACAGTTCCTTGAGATTTATGAAGGGCGAACCACTCGCCAGGAAGGATCGATAAATGAAGCAGCAAAATAGCTTTACAAATGAAAAAGGAGCTCTATACCTTGTTCCTACACCTATAGGTAATTTAGAGGATATGACATTTCGTGCTGTCCGTATTCTTCAGGAAGCGGATGTTGTCGCAGCAGAAGATACTCGACAGACAATGAAATTATTCCACCATTTTGATATCTCATCCCCTCTCGTTAGTTATCATGAGCACAATAAGACAATGAGTGGACCAAAATTAATTGAAGAAGTGAAAGCTGGCAAGAACGTTGCTCTAGTAAGTGATGCAGGAATGCCAGCGATTTCTGACCCTGGCCAAGAATTGGTTCGAGAAGCAATTAACGAGAACCTACCTGTTATCTCTTTACCAGGTGCTAACGCTGCCCTAACAAGCTTAGTTGCCTCCGGTTTATCAACTGAAGCTTTTCAATTTATTGGTTTTTTACCTAGACAATCTAAACGACGACGTGAACGATTAGAGCAGTTAAAGAAGCTGGATGCGACTCTGCTTTTTTATGAATCCCCGCATCGAATCAAAGAGGCACTTGAAGCAATGCTTAACGTATTTGGTAATCGAAAAATAACCATCTGTCGAGAGCTAACGAAAAGGTATGAGGAATATCAAAGGGGTACATTAGAAGAGGCGATGACTTGGTGTGAGACCGGCAAAATAAAAGGTGAATTTTGTTTAGTGGTTGAAGGAGCAAACGACATTGAAGAGCAGGAACAATGGTGGGAGAGACTGACTATTTTAGAGCATGTTAATCATTATATTGATGCAGAAAAGTCCTCAAAGGATGCGATAAAACTAGTAGCAGTTGAACGAAAAATTCCTAAAAGAGAAGTGTATGCGATCTACCATCAAGAATAAGAAAAAAGGTGTTTCGATAGGAATAGATCCTGTCGAAACACCAAACTATAAAAAGCTATAATTAAGCGTTTGTTGTGCGTGTTAGATATTCTTGAAGATCCTTAATAATCTCTTGTGCACCTTGTGGGCTCAAGATGATTTTGCCATTAGCAATTGAAAGGTTTTCGTCAGATACTTCACCAGTAATTTGACAAGTCATATTAGGCTTGTACTTCTTTAAAATAATACGATCATTATCAACGTAAATTTCTAGTGCGTCCTTCTCAGCAATATCTAGTGTACGACGAAGTTCAATTGGAATAACGACACGACCAAGTTCATCAACTTTACGAACAATACCAGTAGATTTCATATATATAGTCTCCTCTCAGACTCGTTACAGTTTTTTAGTCAATATTCGACATATTTCTTTCTTTTCTTAGATTATCAGCGTTTCCAAAACAAGTCAATTATTTTTTTCCATTTTGTAGTTAATTTTTTTCCATTTTCAAAAAAATGTTGTTAAAACGCCATGTTTAGACAGGGAGGGAAAATGTGGAATGCTACATATTTATCCAGAGTTAGTAGAAAAAATAAAAAATGTTAATGATGTTTTAAAGGATACGTATAACCGTTCGACAGAAGGAAAAATGATTATTCGACAAAAACTTGAAACTGTTAGTGCAGATTGTCGAAAATTAAATCGAGTTTCGACAGATTCATTGAAGACTTGGTTGAATGGCAAGGAAATTGCAGCGGTTGATGGTTCGGTTAATCAGACAAAAGGTGAGCCACCTCATATTCTTTACCTGTTTCAAGCGATAGCTAAAACAACGACAGGCTTTAGTTGTCATACCTCAGATATATATACCCCATTATTAGAAAAGGAAAACGAAGAGGAGAGTTCTACACATTGGCGTTCATATATGTTAGCAAAATTAGAACTTGAAGCAGCATATCAGCTATTAGAACAAAGAAGTCTCAAACTGCTGATTATGGACGGAGCCCTTTATCATTACCGTATTGACGCACCAGATGAATGGGAGCGCTTGCGGAAGAAGGCACTCGAAAATGAAGTGCTACTAGTTGGAGTATCTGAAGAGATTACAACTGAAAACTTAGTTACTCTAGAGGCGTTTCACTCCTATAAGAAGCAGCCTTATACATATGATCGTGATCTACTGTTTGGTGTTTTACATCAAGATGAGCTACTTCATGTTAAAGCCGTTCAGCATAAAGCAGGACTCCAGTCGGTTTGGGCTAGATTAAGTTCAGACCCGGCAATTATCGGCTTTGATTTACTTGAGGAACAAGCTAGTTTTAAGGAAGAGATTGGTAATGTATTATTAACATTAACCCCTATGGGTGGTCGGGGGATCCCTTTATGGTTAGATATGATTGATCGTGAAATCAGAGTAACGGATAAACTTGTCGATGCTCTAGTTGAACAATATATTGATCCAGAATTAAAGCATCGTTTCTTTATACAGAAACGAAATAATAGACCGTACTAAGGAGGAGAAATTCATGCAAATTGTTGGAGTCACGACTCAGCATGAGGTGTATGTAGCTTCCAAATCACATAAGTTTAGGATGAACGAGATGGTTGTGATTGAGGATGAATCTCTCTATCAGCCAAAAGGTGAGGTTGTTGAGACCTTTTCCTACAATCGATACATTCCAATGGGATTTGATAAAGGGATTGCCGATGACCAAGTATTAAAAACATTAGAGCAAATTGGTTATGATATTGGAGCCGATGATATCCATCTGGCAAAGGTGCGCTTGTTTGAAGAAGCCGTTCAACCGATTCAGACAGGGGCAAATGTTAGGCATCCACATTTTGAAGAAATTGCAGACCTCCTTGTTAAAGCTGAACCGGAACAGGGGCTTGTGCTTGGAGAGGTCAAATCAACAGACTTTATTCATAACACCTTACCAGAAAAGCTGACAGACCTCCTGCACATTCATGATCACGATGGACTAAGAACTCAAAATGGTGTTCCTTTTATTTTTGATATTCGAGCAATGCAGCAATATCCTCATATTGGTGTATTCGGTGGATCAGGGTCAGGGAAGTCATTTGGACTACGAGTGATGTTAGAGGAACTAATGAAGCTTAAAATCCCGACACTTGTTTTTGATCCACATTTTGAAATGAACTTCTCAGCAAGTGCAGCAGAAGGGAGTGGCGAATCCTACAGAGATCGTTATACTGTTGTGCAAATTGGACAAGATGTAGGTGTTGATTTCTCTGCACTATCAACTAGAGATGTCGAGCGATTATTATCGGCAGCCGGTTCATTAACAGAATCAATGGTTAATGTCATCCAATCAATTCATAAACGCAAGGACAGTTACCAATCCTTCAGTGATCGAGTCGCTCACTTGGCAGAGGCGTTGGAACTTGGAAAGCAGAAGGTAGAGGCATTTGTCAATGATGGTGGAATGTCGCGTGATGAACTAGCACGCTATAATTTATTTAGGAAGCTACTTGATCAATTTGGTAGTCTTCCACTTGCTTCTGTGAAAGGAATACAATGGCGTGTTCATCGTCTTAATCAAGCTGGCTTGTTTCAACAAAATATCCGAGCAATCGAGCAGGGGATTTATGCAGGTCAGTTGGTTGTTATCCAGGGAGCAGTCTGGCTTTTACAAGTCTTTTCGAGTTATGTAATCGGAGCACTCTATGGAAAACGAAGAATGTATCGCGATGCGAAGCTACAGCAAAAACAAGGAGAGTTTTTCCCACCTTTTCTCGTTGTCACAGATGAAGCTCATAATTTTGCACCAAAGGGATATGATGCACCAGCAAAGTCAGTGTTAAAGGAAATTGCCCAAGAGGGAAGAAAATATGGGGTTTTTCTTATTTTTGCTACACAGAGACCTACTTTACTCGATGAGACGATCACGGCTCAATTAAATACAAAGTTTGTCTTTAGGACTGTTCGTGGGACAGATATTCAGACGATAAAAGAAGAAACAGATTTAACCCATGAGGAAGGGAAACGTCTACCTTATTTAAGATCAGGAGATGTGTTCGTCTCATCAGCAATAATGGGGAGAACGATGGCGATTCGAATTAGGATGGCACATTCAACGAGTCCACACACATTAAATCCATTTGACGAGTTAGATGAAATGAACAATCAGGATAGAGCAGAATTGCTAAAAGTGATCGACCCTTATTTACCAATGGCGGAGATGAATGTCATGAGCCACTTGACTAATTTGAACAAAGAAGCAAAAAAGAACTGGGATGTACAGACCTGGAAAATGGAGCTTGAGCGCTTAAGTGAAGATGGTTTAATTAAGAAGGAGAAAACACCATTTGCAACACTTTATACACGTTCTTGACAGAAGAGGACTGTGTTAGGTATATTTTGGGTATACTAATGAATAATGAAATGAATAGGGAAGTCCGATGAAGGGATGAGTACAGCAAATAATCTATAGGTAGTCGTTGTGGCTATGCAGAGAGCCGGGGAAGCTGGAAACCGGTATAGATGTTTGATGGAAGATGGTCCTGGGAGGAGTTCGTTTTCGAGTGTGTTTTTTTCACATAAGATTCGACGTAGCTGGCGTTAACAGGGAAGTCTAGGACTTCATGAGCCTTTTTGTTGCAAAGCGAGAAGGGAAAATGGGTGGTACCACGTGAGTTAGCTCTCGTCCCTTGCGGATGAGGGCTTTTTGTATGCAAAAATAGAGGAGGACTAACAATGGCACAATCGAACAAGACGTTTTATTTGACGACACCGATCTACTATCCAAGTGACAAGCTTCATATTGGTCATGCTTATACAACTGTAGCAGGAGATGCAATGGCCAGGTATAAAAGATTACGAGGCTTTGATGTTAGGTATTTAACAGGGACGGATGAGCATGGTCAAAAAATTGAAACAAAGGCTAAGGAAAAAGGGCAAACACCTCAACAATTTACAGATGAGATTGTAAAAGGAATTCAAGCTCTTTGGGATAAGTTAGATATATCTTATGATGACTTTATTCGTACAACAGAGGAACGTCATAAAAAGGTCGTTGCCCAAATTTTTGAACAGCTTCTTAAACAAGGCGATATTTATTTAGATGAATATGAAGGTTGGTATTCGATACCAGATGAAACATTTTACACCGAACATCAATTGGTTGATCCGGTTAAAGACGAGAACGGGAAAATCATTGGAGGCAAAAGTCCTGATAGTGGCCATCCTGTTGAAAAGGTACGTGAGCAATCCTATTTCTTTAAAATGAGTAAATATGCTGATCGACTATTGAAGTTCTATGAAGAAAATCCTACGTTCATCCAACCAGAATCTCGAAAAAATGAAATGATCAATAATTTTATTAAGCCAGGTTTAGAGGATTTAGCTGTTTCGCGTACGTCCTTTACATGGGGGGTACAAGTGCCGAGTAACCCTAAGCATGTTGTTTATGTTTGGATCGATGCTCTCTCTAATTATATTACAGCGTTAGGATACGGTCATGATGACCAAACCTTATACAATAAGTACTGGCCTGCTGATGTACATCTTGTTGGGAAAGAGATTGTCCGTTTTCATACAATTTACTGGCCGATTATGTTAATGGCCCTTGATTTGCCATTACCAAAAAAAGTGTTTGGTCACGGTTGGCTACTAATGAAGGATGGGAAAATGTCAAAGTCAAAAGGGAATGTAGTTGACCCTGTGCCCTTAATTGATCGCTATGGCTTAGACGCACTTCGTTATTACTTGCTTCGCGAAGTTCCATTCGGGTCTGATGGGGTCTTTACACCAGAGGGATTTGTGGAACGTATTAATTATGACTTAGCAAATGATTTAGGCAATTTATTAAATCGCACAGTTGCAATGATTAATAAATACTTTAATGGTGAAATTCCTTCTTATGTGAAGGATGCGACGCCATTTGATGCAACATTACTAGATCTTGTCGATGCGACAATTGTTAAGGTTGAAAATGCAATGGAAGAAATGGAATTCTCTGTTGCCCTAACAGCTATTTGGCAATTAATCAGTCGAACGAATAAATACATTGATGAAACACAACCATGGATGCTAGCAAAAGAAGAAACACAAAAAGAGGTACTCGGCTCAGTTATGTATCACTTAGCGGAGGCATTACGGGTCGTTTCTGTCTTAATCCAACCATTTATGACTCAAACTCCAAAGAGAATATGGAAGCAGTTAGGAATTAGTGAAGAAATAACTAGTTGGGAGTCGCTACGTTCATTTGCACAAATTCCAAATGGAACAGTTGTTGAAAAAGGAGAACCGATTTTCCCACGTTTGGACAGTGAGGAAGAGGTTGCTCATATTGTCACGCAAATGGGTGGAGTCTTGGCAAAAGATGAGGAAGTAGAAGAAGTAGAAGACGAGAATGAAATTACAATTGATGATTTTACAAAGGTAGAGTTAAAGGTAGCCGAAATTATAAAGGCTGAGCCTGTAGAAGGTGCGGATCGTCTACTCAAGATACAGCTAGACTTGGGTTATGAGAAGCGTCAAGTTGTTTCAGGCATAGCAAAATACTATACTCCAGAAGAGCTTGTTGGCAAGAAGGTCATTTGCGTTACTAATTTAAAACCAGTTAAACTCCGAGGACAATTATCACAAGGGATGATTTTAGCAGGTTCAAAAGGGAAGAAATTACAGTTAGCGACAATTGATGGAAGTTTACCAAATGGTTCACAAGTGAAGTAAGAATGGCGACTCAAAAGGATATTTTTTCCTTTTGGGTCATTATTTTCTCTCATAAGAAATAGTAGCAAGCATGTAAAATAGAAACTATTGAGAAAAGGTGAAGAGTATGTTATTTGATACACATGTACATTTGAATGCTGAACAATTCACAGATGACGTAGAAGAGGTCATTTCACGTGCAAAGGCAGCTGGTGTTGGGCATATGGTTGTCGTTGGTTTTGATGAGCTAACGATTAACAAAGCCCTTGAATTAATCGAAAGATATGATGAATTATATGCGGCAGTCGGTTGGCATCCGGTTGATGCGATTGACATGACGGATGACCACTTAAATTGGCTTGAGAGCTTAGCCTCACATCCAAAAATAGTAGCCCTAGGAGAAATGGGCTTGGACTATCACTGGGATAAATCACCTAAGGATATCCAGAAGGAAGTATTTAGAAAGCAGATTCAATTAGCTAAGAAAGTGAAATTACCAATAATCATTCATAATCGTGATGCAGATCAAGACATTGTCACTATTTTAAAAGAAGAGCAAGCTAATGAGGTTGGCGGAATTATGCATTGCTTCGGTGGAAGTGTTGAAATTGCAAGAGAATGCTTAGATATGAATTTTTATATCTCATTAGGTGGTCCAGTTACATTTAAGAATGCGAAAAGACCAAAGCAAGTGGCAAAAGAAATACCGATGGATCGTTTATTGATTGAAACAGATTGTCCATATTTGGCTCCACACCCGTACCGTGGCAAACGAAATGAACCTGCATATGTTAAACTAGTAGCTGAACAAATTGCAGAGTTAAAAGAAGTGAGTTTTGAAGAGATTTCAAGACAGACCACAGCTAATGCCATAAGACTTTTTGGCATAAATCGCTAGCAGATTTTAGCGAGTTATGGCATGGCTTGTCTAATAGGGAATTCATTCGAACTAGTTCTACACAATCTCATTTTTGCATAGAGTGGACTTGTCGAGAAGTTTTTGTTTATTTTAGATGCAACTTCATGGATAATGAGGTCAATGTGTCAGAAACAAAAAATAATTAGTTGACAAGAGGGAGGTACAGTGTTTATAATTCGGACGTTGAGAAAGAGGAGGGCGTAACATGGAAGTAAACAGGATTAAGTTTCTTCCCAAAGCGATTTTAGGGAAGAAATGGATCATATCCTTGGTAAGTCTCATTCTCTTCGTGAGCGTGATTACGTACGCTGTATACGAGACGACAAAGGCAACTGTAACAGTAATGATTGATGGTGAAGAGACCGTTATAGAAACACATGCTGCAACTGTTGAAGCACTAATGCTCGAGCAGGAATGGCAAGTGAAAGAACATGATTTAGTAGAGCCAAGTTTGGATACTGAGATTACTGGCGAGATGGATGTGACTTGGACTCAAGCGAAGCAAGTAGCTGCAACAATTGACGGAGAAGAAGAGTCTATCTGGACAACGGTAAAAACAGTAGAGGAACTGATAAATCAATTAGATATACAATATAAAGAACATGATTTAATTGAGCCTGGGTTAGACACTGAGATTACAGAAAACATGGAGATAATCTATGAATCTGCATTCTTAGTAGAGCTTACAAGTGACGGCGAACAACTTGAGTTATGGACAACTTCGACGACTGTCGCTGACTTTTTAGAGAAAGAAAATGTTTCATTAGGAGAACTAGATCGCGTGGAGCCAGCTTTAGATGAAAGGCTAGACGAGGAAACAGACATTCAAGTGATACGAGTAGAAAAAGTCACCGATGTGGTGGAAGAGAATGTTGATTTTGCAACAGTTACCCGGAAAGATGGCGATCTTCTTACGGGTAAGGAAAAGGTTGTTCAATCAGGCGAAGCTGGGCAAATCAATAAGCATTATGAAGTGATATTAGAAGATGGTGTGGAAATTTCTAGAGAACTTGTGAAGACAGAGACAGTCAAAGAGAGTCAAGACCGTATCGTGGCTGTCGGTACTCAACCTGTCCCAGCAACATCTAGAAGCAAAGCACCTACTAGTTCTGCGAGTGCTTCAGATAAAAAAGGCAGAACGATTACAGTGACATCAACTGCTTATACAGCTAATTGTCCAGGTTGTAGTGGAATTACAGCGACTGGTATTAATCTTAATACCAATCGAAATATGAAGGTTATTGCTGTAGATCCTCGAGTTATTCCACTTGGTTCAAGAGTATTTGTAGAGGGATATGGTACAGCAATTGCTGGCGATACTGGCGGAGCCATATCTGGAAACAAAATTGATGTCCATATGCCTACGAAGGCGGATGCCTATAAATGGGGTACGAGAACTGTAAAGATCACAATCCTTGAGTAGTCTATTCATTGGAAACACAGAGTGTGAACATCACTCTGTGTTTTTGTTATGTAAAATAGTTATAATAGACAGTGTGGTTATTCATATACAGTTGATCGGATTGAAAAAGATTGGAGCGAACAATGAGAATAAAAGAAGTGATTGTCGTTGAGGGGAAAGATGATACTGTTGCAATTAAACGAGCCGTAGAGGCCGATACGATAGAGACAAATGGTTCTGCTATAGGAAAGAGTGTAATGGCCCAAATTGCCCTAGCACAAAGCCGTAGAGGCGTTATCATTCTGACGGATCCTGATTATCCAGGAGAGCGTATTAGAAGAATTATTAGTCAACAAATTCCTGAATGTAAACATGCCTTTTTGCCTAAGAAGCAAGCCATTTCAAAAAATAAAGATGATCTTGGTGTTGAGAATGCCTCACCTGATGCCATTAGAGAGGCTCTCTCGAATGTGAAGCAGGAGATGATGCAATATGTTGAGGTAATTGAATGGCAGGATTTACACGCTGCTGGCTTAATTGCAGGTGCAAAAGCGAAGAGGATGCGAGAAAAGTTAGGCGAACAATTACATATTGGTTATGCAAATGGAAAACAGCTACATAAAAGACTTCAAACTTTTCAAATAACAAAAGAAGAATTTTCACTAGCATTGCAAAGGATTCTTGAGGAGGAATAAGGATGGATAAGGACATTGCCACACCAATACGAACAAAAGAAATTCTTACAAAGTTTGGTTTTCAATTCAAAAAGAGTTTAGGTCAGAATTTCTTAATTGATACAAATATTCTTAGGAACATTGTTGAAGCAGCATCAATTACAGAGGATACCGGAGTGATTGAGGTTGGACCGGGAATAGGTGCTTTAACTGAACAGGTTGCTAAAAAAGCGAAAAAGGTCGTTTCCTTTGAAATTGATCAACGGCTATTGCCTGTTTTGGATGAAACATTAGCACCTTACTCAAATGTTTCAATTATTCATTCAGATGTATTAAAGGCTGATTTAAGATTAGCTATTGAAGATAATTTCAAAGACATCACTGATATCATGGTTGTTGCTAACCTACCCTATTATGTGACCACTCCTATTTTGATGAAGTTTCTAGAAGAGAAACTCCCTGTTCGGGGAATTGTTGTTATGATTCAAGCCGAAGTTGCTGACCGCATTTCTGCTAAACCAGGAACAAAGGAATATGGTGCCCTTTCTATTGCTGCACAGTATTATGCAAAAGCAGAAAAAGTGATGACTGTTCCTGGGTCGGTCTTTATTCCACAACCTCGTGTGGACTCAGCTGTGCTTCGTTTAACAATTAGAGATGAGCCGGCAGTCTCTGTTATTGATGAGCCGTATTTCTTTAAGGTGTTTCATGCATCATTTGCTAACCGTCGCAAAACGATTCTGAATAACTTGGTTCATAACCTTGGTCCGAAAGAAAAGAAGCCAGAGATTGAAGCGGCTTTGGCAGAGGCTGATGTTGACCCACAGCGCCGGGGAGAGACTTTATCACTCGAAGAATTTGCGATACTAAGTGACGCTCTTTATAAAAGATTGCATTAACATAGCACAATAGCCCGTCTCCAAACATAACTTAAGTGGAGAGGAGGCGTGCCAATGAAGCTGAAAAAAGGGGATATTGTCACTCGCCCGTCATATAATTGTGATTTATTATTTAGAGTGCTTGATGTTCGTGATACCTATGTTGAATTAGTTGGAGAGGAAATGCGTTTATTAGCTGATGCTCCAATTGAGGATATTATCCTTGTCTCCGAAGAGGATCGTGTCCTTCGAGAGAAACAGGCAAAGGAGTTAGAAGAGCATTCATATAAGCTATTTAGGCAAGATGCGAAGCTGTTGAAACAGAGAGGCGAATACGAGGTTACGGCTGGTTATAAAAATGAAGCTGACTTTTTTGAATTACGTGGGAGAGTCTTGCATATAGATGGTGATGGGCTCTATTTAAAGAAGTGTACAGATCTCTATGAAAAACTAGGAGTGCCGGTATATGGGGTTCATCTACATGAAAGGGAGATGCCAGAGCAAATAGGATCCTTGCTCGAAATGGTTCAGCCTGACATTGTTGTTGTAACTGGCCATGATGCTCTCTTAAAATCTAGAGGCGATGATCACGATGTACGAACGTATCGAAACACAAAGTACTTTGCAGAGTGTGTTCGGATTGCCAGGAAACATTCCTGGAATCGTGATGATTTGATTATTTTTGCTGGGGCATGTCAATCACATTTTGAGTCCCTAATTAAAGCAGGAGCGAATTTCGCTAGTTCACCAGACCGAATCAATATTCATGCATTGGATCCAGTCTATATTGCCTCAAGAGTGAGTTTGACCTCCTTTATGGATCGGGTGAGTCTATCTGATGTTCTCCGTAGCACGATTACTGGAGAAAAAGGGTTAGGTGGTATTGAAACAAAGGGAGTCATGAGACGTGGAATGCCGATGAAATTTAATTCTTAATGTGTAAACTTCTAAAAGGTCCAAAATTGAGATCTTTTAGAAGTTTTTTTCTTAATTAAGAACAAATTTCAATTTATTTACATATTAATTGTCGGACTTGTCATACTAAGTATGAATTGGTAGAAATTTTACATTGTTTGAATTTTGTCAAAATAATTGACAATGTTCTTGTCCGCTTGTTATAATTTTTTGTTTGTTTGACGAAATTTGTTGACTGTGGTATACTGATTATACAGTGAGGTGGGGTGTCCTAATGGCGAAAACGTTGATTGATATTAAGCGTGCGTTAGATGCAAATGTTGGGAAGAGAATCACGATTAAAGCGAACGGTGGTCGTAGGAAAACATCTGAGCGATCAGGTCTACTTGAAGAAACATACCCTTCAGTGTTTATCGTGAAACTCGATGAACAACAGAATGCATTTGAGCGTGTTTCTTACAGCTATGCTGATATTCTTACGGAAACAGTTGAACTAATGCTTTGTGAAGAAGGTATTGATTCGACAGTTATAAAAGCATAAAACATAACTATGCCCCCCTAAAATAATCTTTTAGGGGGGCATAGTTATGTTCAAAAAAGATCATACTATACGCAAGGTTTGATTCTCACTTATACGGATCAGCCGAAGAAACAATATTTCTGAAATGGGAGTTGTTTTAGACATGAGTAGACGTCGTGGAGTCATGTCAGACCAATTTAAAGAGGAACTCGCAAAAGAACTTGGTTTCTACGATACTGTTCAGAATGAAGGTTGGGGCGGTATCAGAGCGAGGGATGCTGGAAATATGGTGAAAAGGGCCATTGAAATTGCCGAACAACAACTTGCCGAGAGGAATAAGTAATGCTTAAAAAGTAATTAGTCTACAGTAGATACTATGTAAAGGGTGTGACTCAATTTTGGGGCACCCTTTTTTTATATAATTTAGCACAAAAAATGGTTAGCTGTGGTATGTTGGAATGACTAGTGATAAAATAGCGTAAGCAAATGGATTATAGAAGGTGACAAGATTGAAATGTTCGGTAAAAGCTCCTGCGAAAATTAATTTATCGCTTGATGCACTCAGAAAGCGAGAAGATGGGTTTCACGAAGTAGAAATGATTATGACGACAGTTGATTTAGCTGACCGAATTGATTTAACCGAAACAGAAAGCGGCATCACCGTAGATGTGTCTGCAGGCTTTGTTCCGAGTGATCAACGAAATTTAGCTTATCAAGCAGCCGATTTACTTAGAAAAAGGTACGGTATTAAAAAAGGTGTGCATATCTACATTACAAAGCATATACCAGTCGCAGCTGGCTTAGCTGGAGGAAGTAGCGATGCTGCAGCGACGTTAAAGGGGTTGAATCAACTTTGGAAGCTAGGTCTTAGTTTGGACGAGCTAGCTGTCCTTGGGGCGGAAATTGGTTCAGATGTCTCATTTTGTGTATATGGTGGGACTGCATTAGCTACAGGTAGGGGAGAAATCATTCAGGCGATCCCAGCTCCACCACCATGCTGGGTCATATTAGCAAAACCACCCATTGGTGTGTCAACAGCTGATATATACAAGCGTCTGAAAGTCAATGAAGTTGAACATGCAAAGACAACGCAAATGATTGAGTCGATTAAGCAACAGGATTTCAGAGGGATATGCGATAACCTCCATAATGTTTTAGAAGATGTGACACTTGGGTTATACCCTGAGGTGAAACATATTAAAGAACAGATGATTCGTTTTGGAGCTGATGGGGTTTTAATGAGTGGAAGTGGACCTACTGTTTTTGGTCTAGTCGAGCATGAGTCTAGACTTCACCGTGTATATAACGGTTTAAGAGGCTTTTGTCATGATGTTTACGCGGTTCGGCTAATTCGTTCGACAGATGCTTGCTAAAAACCGGATAAAAATGTTATGTTAATAAAAAATATTCGGTTTTTGTGGAGGTAGCATGAAAAAGATAAAACGTAGTGGGCGTTTGGTTGATATGACTTATTTTTTATTGCAACATCCACATCAAGTCATATCACTAACGCATTTTTCAGAACGGTACCAGTCAGCAAAGTCTTCAATTAGTGAAGACCTAGTCATTGTAAAAGAGATTTTTGAAGAAGAAGGCTATGGATCCTTATTAACAATTTCAGGTGCGAGCGGCGGAGTGAAATATATTCCTCGTATTAACGCTGAACAAGTACAAGTCTATGTCGACGATTGGATCAAGGAGCTAGCTGTCCCTGAACGGATATTACCAGGGGGCTATTTGTATATGATGGACTTACTTGGAAATCCAACGTTTATTCAGCGGGTTGGACAAGTATTTGCTTCTGTTCTTGCAGATAAGAAGATTGATGCTGTTATGACGGTTGCTACAAAAGGAATTCCATTAGCCTATGCGGTTGGACAACAGCTTAACGTCCCGGTTAGTATCGTTCGACGCGATCATCTAGTGACTGAGGGGTCGATGGTTAGTATTAATTATGTGTCTGGATCATCCAAACGGATCCAAACAATGACATTAGCTCGACGGAGTTTAGCACCTGGGTCACGAGTATTGATTGTCGATGACTTCATGAAGGCTGGAGGTACGATTCGTGGAATGATGGACCTACTAGAGGAATTTCAAGCAGAATTAGTAGGCATTGGTGTACTAGTAGAATCAGTCGGTGTTGAAGAAAGGCTTGTCGATGATTATTTATCAATAACTCGTCTAACTGAGGTAAATGTTCGTGAAAAAACAATTAAAGTAGAGCCTGGCAATGTTCGTTCGTTATTACATTCAGAAAAAGTGGAGGGGTTAGAATGAAAACAATTTATACTAAAAGTGCACCTGATGCAATTGGACCATACTCACAAGGGATTGTAGTAAATAATCTGTTTTATAGTTCTGGGCAAATACCTTTAACGGCTGAAGGCGACTTAGTTGATGGCACAGTGCAAGAACAAACGCATCAAGTATTTAAAAACCTCAAGGCAGTTCTCAAAGAAGCTGGTGCATCTTTGGAGACGGTTGTAAAGGCAACGGTATTCATTAAAGACATGAATCAATTTCCGTTAATTAATGAAGTCTATGGTGAATATTTTGATACACATAAGCCGGCTCGTTCTTGTGTAGAGGTAGCTAGACTTCCAAAGGATGTTCTTGTCGAAATTGAAGTAATTGCATTAGTGAATAGCTAAAAAACGACCAATTAATAAAAAAAGTAAAAAGTTTGAAAGTTTTTTTGTTAAAAAGAAGGAATAGCCATTTTTTTGGAGAAATGATAGGTATGATTAATCATTCTATTAGGTGGTGACCAAGATGCAGGTGACAGATGTTAGATTACGTCGTGTCAATACAGAGGGTAGAATGCGTGCTATCGCCTCTATTACAATTGACCATGAGTTTGTGGTTCATGATATTCGTGTAATTGATGGGAATAACGGTTTATTTGTGGCTATGCCTAGTAAACGCACTCCAGATGGCGAATTTCGTGATATTGCTCACCCTATCTCTTCTCAAACGAGAGAAAAGATTCAATCAGCAGTTTTGACAGAGTATGATAAAGCTGGTGAATTGGAAGAAGTAGAATTTGAAGAGGCTGGAGCTTCTTAATTTTTAGAAGTTGTTTAATTGGAATGGAATGTTTGAAAATAATTGAGGATGTCTAAGGTTATCTCTCTACCTTTAACGACATCCTCTTTTTCTACGTGTTAATATAGTATTAAGTCTACTAGGATCTATCAAATACTTGGTATTCAATGGTGAAATATAATCATTATTGTGAAGGATGTTGATATATCCTTGAAATAGCACGTGTTTTAGAGTATATTCGTAAGGGAAAATGGAACATCTGGAGGGAAACCATGAGCAATCGTTATGCGGTTATTTTAGCGGCAGGCCAAGGAACACGGATGAAATCATCTCTTTATAAGGTATTACATCCTGTTTGTGGAAAGCCAATGGTTCAACATATCGTTGATCAAGTCTCGGCTATTGGATTTCAAGAGAAAATTGCAGTTGTCGGTTTTGGAGCAGAAGTCGTCCAAAATCAGTTAGGTGATCAATTATCCTATGTTGTACAGGGAGAACAGCTAGGTACTGGTCATGCGGTCATGCAGACAGCAAGTTTACTCGAGGATAAGAAAGGAACAACGGTTGTGCTTTGTGGGGATACACCGCTCCTAACAGCTGAAACGCTTAATCAGTTACTAGCCACACATGATGTAGAAAAGGCAAAAGTAACGGTTTTAACAGCAAATGCAGAAAACCCAACTGGTTATGGTAGGGTTATTCGAAATGCAGAGGGGCTTGTTGAACGAATTGTTGAGCAAAAAGACGCGACAGAGGAAGAGTTATCTGTGCAGGAAATTAACACAGGAACGTATTGCTTTGACAATGCTGCATTATTTGAAGCATTAACGAAAGTTGGAAATGATAATGCACAAGGAGAGTACTATTTACCTGATGTTATAGAAATACTAAAAAAACAAGGTGAAACGATTGCAGCTTATCAAACAGCTGACTTTGAGGAAACACTTGGAGTTAATGATCGTGTTGCTTTAGCTCAAGCTGAAAAAGTAATGAAGCGACGGATAAATGAGTACTGGATGCGTCAAGGGGTGACAATTGTAGATCCCGAGCATACATATATCTCGACCGAAGTGGTGATTGGTCAAGATACTGTTATTCATCCTGGAGTGAGTTTACAGGGGAAGGTTAGTATTGGGGCAAACTGCGAAATTGGATCAAATACAGAGATTAAGGATAGCTCTGTTGGTGATCAAACGGTGATTCGACAATCTGTTGTTCATGATAGTGAGATCGGGAAAAATGTCAATATTGGTCCGTTTGCTCATATTAGACCACAATCGGCTATTGCAGATGACGTCAGAATCGGCAACTTTGTCGAGGTGAAAAAGTCAACACTTGGTCAAGGAAGCAAGGCATCGCACCTAAGTTATATTGGAGATGCGACAGTTGGCAAGGATGTCAACTTTAGCTGTGGTGCAGTGACTGTTAACTATGATGGGAAAAATAAATTTAAAACAATTATTGAAGATGGGGCGTTCATCGGGTGTAATGCGAACCTAATTGCACCAGTTACGGTTGGCAAGAAAGCACTTGTTGCAGCTGGTTCTACAATCACTGATGACGTTCCAGGAGATTCCCTCTCAATTGCCAGATCTAGACAAACCAATAAACCAGATTATTTAAAGAACCAATCATAGAAAAAAGACATTTTCGGAGGGAAAAAATAATGCCTAAATACGGCGATCCGCGTTTGAAAATTTTCACATTAAACTCAAATCCAAAGCTTGCACACGAAATCACAGAACATATTGGTGTCCCAATGGGAGACTGCTCGGTTACTAGATTTAGTGACGGGGAAGTCCAAATTAATATTGAGGAAAGTATTCGTGGTTGCGATGTTTATTTAATCCAATCAACATCTGCCCCAGCTAATGAGCATATAATGGAATTATTAATTATGATTGATGCATTAAAACGAGCGTCCGCACGCACAATTAACCTTGTTATGCCATACTACGGCTATGCAAGACAAGATCGTAAAGCACGAGCTCGTGAGCCAATTACATCAAAGCTAGTTGCGAACTTAATTGAGACAGCTGGTGCAACAAGAGTGTTGACATTAGACCTACACGCAACACAAATTCAAGGATTCTTTGATATTCCTGTTGACCAATTAATGGGTGTACCAATCCTAGCTGATTATTTCCAAGCGAAAGACTTAGAGGACATTGTTATCGTTTCCCCGGATCATGGGGGAGTTGTTCGTGCCCGTAAAATGGCTGATCGTCTAAAAGCCCCAATTGCAATTATTGATAAGCGTCGTCCAAAGCCTAATGTATCGGAAGTAATGAATATCGTTGGGAATATTGAAGGAAAAACAGCGATTATCATTGATGATATTATTGATACAGCTGGAACGATTACACTTGCTGCTAATGCTCTTATGGAGCATGGTGCTAAGGAAGTATATGCTTGCTGTACACACCCTGTTCTATCAGGTCCGGCAATGGAACGTATTAATAATTCAAAAATTAAAGAGTTAGTTGTCACGAATTCAATTGTTTTAGATGAAGCTAAAAAGAGTGATAAGGTAACAGAACTTTCTGTTGCCGCTCTAATGGGAGAGGCTATTGTTCGTGTTCATGAGCATGCTTCAGTAAGTACCCTGTTTGATTAATATTGCTAATTACAAAAAAATGGTTTGAAATATGTTGTTTAAGGGAACACATGATATAGAGACATCTAAAAATTAGTTGAGGTGATATCATGGCAACAGTATTAAAAGCCAATCCAAGAGAAGATCTAAAGGGTTCTGCAACGAGAAAGATTCGTAAATCAGGGTATGTTCCTGCCGTGTTGTACGGTAATAAAATAGAAAGTCAACCAGTATCAGTAGAGAGCGTAGACTTCCTAAAAACAGTAAGAGAAGTAGGGAAAAATGGTTTGTTTTCACTTGATGTTTCAGGTAAGAAAAAACATCAAGTTATGATCCATGACCTACAAATTGATCCAATTAAAAATGAGTATTTGCACATCGACTTCTTTGAAGTCGATATGACATCTGAGATTGATGCTAGTGTTCCTGTTCATTTAACTGGTGAATCACCAGGGGAAAAAGCAGGTGGAATGGTTTCACATCTGATGTATGAAGTAGCAGTGAAATGCTTACCATCAGATATTCCAGAAGAGATTTCAGTTGATGTATCTGATTTAAATATCGGTGATTCGATTCAAATTGCTGACATTCGATCAAAAGTAAATGTTCAAATTACGAATGAAGATGAAGAGACAATCGTCACTGTTCAAGCGCCTGCTGCTGAAGTAGAGCCTGAAGGAACAGAAGATGAGGCTGAACCAGAAGTAGTTGGTGAAGCAGAAAAAGAAGAATAAGAAATAAGGTGTCTGAAGGTATTCCCCTTCAGACACCTCTCTTATTGTTTATAATGGCTTAAATGACGAGGGAGTTAGGAGAGGTTCAGTTTGAAATTAGTAGTCGGATTAGGAAATCCTGGAGAAAAATATGCAGGTACCCGTCATAATATTGGTTTTGATTGTATTGATTACTGTGCGAAGCAATTCAATATTGAGTTAAATCAATCAAAATTTAAAGGCGTTTTCGGGACTGGACTAGTCAACCAAGAAAAGCTCTTCTTGTTGAAGCCACTCACTTACATGAATCTATCTGGTGAATCAATTCGCCCATTAATGGACTATTACGGCATGACTGTTGAAGATGTTGTCATTATCTATGATGATATGGATCTGCCAACTGGAAAAATCCGCTTACGTCAAAAAGGAAGTGCTGGTGGACATAACGGGATTAAGTCTGTTATTCAACATTTCGGTACACAGGAGTTTAAGCGTATTCGTATGGGGGTTGACCGTCCAGAACCAGGCATATCAATTGTTAATTATGTTTTAGGACGATATCATCCTGAACAAAGAGAAGATGTAACAGAGTCAATTATGCAAGCATCTAAGGCAGTAGAAGCATGGACCGAAAAACCATTTCTAGAGGTTATGAATCAATTCAATTAAATGTTCTATAGAACACGTCTTTATAGCATAATTATTGAAGTAGCAATGGTTCTGCTTATTGCTGCAAGGCCATTGAAAAGGGATGTTGTCACCTTTTTCAATGGCCTTGTATATAGCCCTTTCTTACCGTTCATACTAGAAATATTAAGTTTCTAGTAAAGGGGGCTTTCCGTTGGCGGTCCATTACAAATGTCGTCATTGTCAAACAGAACTTGGGACAATTGAAAACAGTTTAGATTCAAACTCATTAGGGTTTGATCAGTTAACTAGTTCAGAACGAACAGAAATGGTCACTTATTCATCTGACGGTGATATTCATGTTAGTGCTATTTGTGAAGATTGTCATGAGGCATTAATGCGTAATCCAGATTTTCACGAATTAGATAAAATGGTTCAATAATGTACGAAAAGGGTCTATTTAGAAAAGCCAATTAGAGGTTGGCAATGGTCCGTTCGCTACTCGCCTTGAGAGGAGAAACCCGCTCCTCTCAAGGCTTTTAAAAGATGTAGCGACATTGCTCATTACTCGGGGTTTGTCCTAAAGGGTTAAGGTATAAATGATACCTTTTAGGATAAACCCATTTTTCAATTGCAGGATTCTAGCATATTAAACAAGAATAGAAAAGAGAGTAAACTCATACATATGGTTCTAAGACTTTAGGTGTAGACTTAACAGGGGGAAAAGCATGATAGGATTGCAAAATTATTTCCGTTCGAATGAAGAAGTAAGAGCAATAGCAGAAACGCTTGAAGCTGGGATGAAAGAACAGCTCGTATCAGGGTTAACTGGCTCCGCAAGAACGCTATTTATTTCTTCTCTCTATTTAGACGTACGAAAACCAACTTTAGTAATTACCCATAACCTTTATCAAGCACAGAAATTATATGAGGACTTAGTTGGGTTTCTTGATGATGAACAAGTTTTACTTTACCCAGTAAATGAACTGATTTCTGCGGAAATTGCGATAGCAAGTCCAGAAATGAAAGCACAAAGAATTGATATCTTAAATAAATTAACCCATTCATTTAAGGGAATTATTATTGCTCCATTAGCCGGGATTAGAAGGCAGCTTCCTCCAATTGACGTATGGAGAGAAAATCAATTAAAACTTGATATTGGCCTAGATATTGGTACAATTGATCAGTTTTTAGAAAAAGTCATTACAATGGGTTTCCAACGAGTCGATATGGTTTCCTCCCCAGGTGAAGTAAGTGTACGTGGGGGAATTATTGATTTATATCCTTTAACAGAGAGCAATCCTATTCGGATTGAATTATTTGATACAGAGATTGATTCAATTAGAACATTTCAAATTGATACGCAAAGGTCAATTGAAGAGAGGAAGCAGGTAATTCTTGGACCGGCTAACGAAATCATTCTTCATAAAGAGCACTATCTTCAAGCTGAAGAAAACCTTAGGGCTGCCTTGTCTGCTACTTTGAAAAAGATAAAATCCTCGGAAATCAAAGAAAAGCTCTCACAAAATGTCTCCTTCGAAATTAGTCAATTAAAACAAAGAACGCCTTTTCAAGGTATGTATAAGTACATGTCCTTGTATTATGAGGGCGAACATTCACTATTATCTTATTTACCTGATGATGCAGTGATTATGATTGATGAGACATCTAGAGTAAAAGAAATATCGGATAATCTTGATAAGGAAGAAGCTGAATGGAATACAGCACTACTTGAACAAGGAGAAATCGTTCATAATGTGACGATGTCTGTCTCCGTTTTTGAAAAGTTGAAACAAGGACAGAATCCGATCATCTATCTGTCATTATTCCTAAAGCACGTCACGTCAACCAATCCGGAGAATATTGTTTCGATTGCCTGTAAATCAATGCAGGAATTCCATGGGCAACTGCCTCTTTTACAATCAGAGGTCAAAAGATGGCAAAAGGCCGGACAGGCAATTGTATTTCTTGCAGGTTCAAACGATCGAGCGAAAAGGCTTTCAATCCAATTAGAAGAAGAAGGAATGGATGTAAGGGTTGTTGAGGATGCAACGACTTTGCAAATAGGGCAAATTCATATCATGGTCGGGGCACTTAGTAGTGGATTTGAGCTATCCGCTAGTAAGCTTGTTGTCATTACAGAAGAAGAAGTATATGCCAAAAAGCAAGTAAAGCGCCCACAACGAAAGAATAAGTTATCTAATGCAGAGCGAATCAAAAGCTACTCAGAACTCAAAGTTGGAGATTTGGTTGTTCATACGAATCATGGAATTGGGAAATACCTTGGTGTGGAGACGTTAGAGATAAATGGATTGCACAAGGATTACTTGAATTTACGCTATGCAGGCAATGATAAACTCTATGTTCCTGTTGAACAAATTGACCAAGTTCAAAAATACGTCGGTTCTGAGGATAAGGACCCTAAGATTTACGCACTTGGTGGAAATGACTGGAAGAAGGTTAAGAAAAAGGTGCAGTCATCTGTTGAAGATATTGCAGATGACTTGATTAAGCTCTATGCTGAGCGGGAAGCGAGTCGTGGTTTTGCCTTTTCTAAGGACGGATTTGAGCAAGCGGAGTTTGAATCTTCCTTCCCATATCAGGAAACAGAAGATCAAATTAGAGCAATTGAAGAAATTAAAGTCGATATGGAGAAAATTCGTCCAATGGATCGATTGCTCTGTGGAGATGTTGGATATGGGAAAACAGAGGTAGCTATTCGAGCAGCATTTAAGGCTATTATGGATGGTAAGCAGGTAGCCATTCTTGTTCCAACAACAATTTTAGCCCAGCAACATTTTGAAACCATTAGTGAACGCTTTGCTGATCATCCAATTAACATTGGTGTGCTAAGTAGATTTCGCTCAAAGAAAGAGCAGACGGAGACACTTAAGGGGTTAAAAGCAGGGTCTGTCGATCTAATTGTCGGCACTCACCGTTTACTTTCAAAGGATGTTGTGTTTAAAGACTTGGCATTGTTAATCGTAGATGAGGAACAACGTTTTGGGGTTACTCATAAAGAAAAGATTAAACAATTAAAAACCAATATAGATGTTCTCACGTTAACGGCAACTCCTATTCCGAGAACATTACATATGTCTATGCTCGGGGTTCGTGATCTATCTGTCATTGAGACGCCACCTGAGAACCGTTTCCCTGTTCAAACATATGTAGTGGAATACAACGCTGCTCTCGTTCGAGAAGCGATTGAACGTGAATTGACACGTGGTGGCCAGGTGTACTTTCTTTATAACCGTGTTGATGATATTGAGCGAATGACAGAACAATTGTCAATGCTCGTACCAGATGCTCGGATTAGTTATGCCCATGGGCAAATGAATGAACGTGAATTGGAAACAGTGATGCTTGAATTCCTAGAAGGAAATAGTGATGTGTTAGTAACAACAACGATCATTGAGACGGGTGTCGATATTCCGAATGTGAATACACTTATTATCTACAATGCGGATAAGATGGGACTTTCTCAGCTCTACCAGATTAGAGGACGTGTCGGTCGCTCGAATCGAGTAGCGTATGCTTATTTTACGTATCAACGTGATAAAGTACTAACAGAGGTTGCAGAGAAACGTCTACAAGCAATCAAGGAGTTCACTGAGCTTGGTTCAGGCTTTAAAATAGCAATGCGTGATTTGTCAATTCGTGGGGCTGGGAATTTACTTGGTGCTCAGCAGCATGGCTTCATTGAATCCGTTGGTTTTGACTTGTATTCCCAAATGCTTAAGGAAGCAATTGAAGAACGAAAAGGAGATAAACCAAAGGAACCAGTGTTTCAAACTGAATTGGATGTTAAGATTGATGCCTATATTCCTGAATCCTTCATACAGGATGCAAAGCAGAAAATTGAAATGTATAAACGATTCAAAGGAGCAGAAGCCATTGATGATCTCACTGATTTAAGGGATGAAATCTTTGATCGTTTTGGGGAGTATCCTAAGCAAGTCGATTTCTTACTTCGTCTAACAACGCTGAAACTCCTTGCTAATGAACATAGGATTGAGCGAATTGTTGAAGCAAAGGATCAAATTGAAATTATCGTCTCACCTGAAACAACGAATGAAATTGATGGAGCAAAACTAATGGAACAGGTCATAAAACTTGGACGTGAAGTTGGTTTAGGGTCATCTGATGGAAAAATTAAATGTACAATTAAAACAAAAACACTAACAGATGAACAAATTTTGGAGCGAATAGAACAATTTATAAATGCTGCCATAAAGGCAAAGAGCCCTAATTAAATCCTCACAAATACTAAATGATTGTATCACTGGATTATTTAGACAACCAAACAAATTCATGTAATGGTGAATAGTTCTTTTTTTACGAAAGATACTATGGTTAAGAGATTACACTTACCATCAAGTGAATACATCATTAGAAAGTGAGGCAATACAGTATGAAAGCTACAGGAATCGTACGTCGTATTGATGATTTAGGACGGGTTGTTATCCCGAAAGAAATTAGAAGAACTCTTCGTATCCGTGAAGGAGACCCTCTTGAGATCTTTGTTGATCGAGATGGAGAAGTCATCCTTAAGAAGTATTCACCTATCTCAGAGCTAGGTGATTTTGCAAAAGAATATGCTGAAGCTCTATATGATAGCTTGAATCATTACGTGCTAATTGCAGATCGTGACACATTTATCGCGGTTGCTGGGGCATCGAAAAAGGAATTTGCTAATAAGGCTATTGGAGAAATCGTTGAAAAAGTAATGGAAAACCGAAAAACAACCCTTGAAACAACAGCAGGGGAATACAACCTCGTTGGTGACCATAGCGATGAACTAAAAGGGTTTGTAGCTACACCAATCATTGCTAACGGCGACCCAATTGGAGCTGTAATCATCTTTAGTAAAGAAGAAGACTTATCAGGAATGATTGAGCAAAAATTAGCAGAAACAGCAGCAAGTTTCCTCGCTCGTCAGATGGAACAATAAAAGAAAGCTCGTTCTCTAGTTGGAGACGAGCTTTCTTTTTATTTCGAAATGGAAGTAGCTTTTTTTTCCATACTTGGCGATTGCTTAGTAATTCAGTATGATAAGAGAAGATCAATGATTGTGAGGAGAAAAGGTTTGCAGGAACAACAGAGAATATTAAAGGGTGTGGCCCTTTTGTCAGTTGCGGCCCTAGTCGCCAAAATGTTAAGTGCAGCATATCGGATCCCTTATCAAAATTTAGCTGGGGATCTTGGTTTTTACGTGTATCAACAGGTGTATCCAATCTATGGAATTGTGATGGTTCTTGCAATGTATGGTCTGCCTGTTGTATTTTCAAAGCAACGAGCCACTCTTCTTAGTAGAGGTGAGGAGGAGGAGGCGAAACAGCTAACTAGTTTGTTTTTCTACGGTTATTTAGTAGCAGCTCTTGTTCTTTGGATCATTACCTATACTCAGGCATCTGGTCTAGCAATGGTAATGGGGGACCCTCAATTAGTTGAACCAATAAAGGCAATAAGTTTTATTTTATTTTTATTCCCGTTTTTAAGTGTCAGTCGTGGCTACCAACAAAGTAAGGGCGAACTTTACTCAACAGCTATGTCACATATTGCAGAACAATTTATCCGGGTTGTGCTAATAATAGCAATCACGATTTATTTTGTTTCACAAGGTTTCTCAGCATATCAAATAGGTGCAGGAGCAGCCTATGGCTCTATTTTCGGAGCAGTTGCAGGAGTAATCGTCATGACTATGATGACAAAAGGGACTTGGCTAAAAGAAGCAGTGTTTTTAAAGGGGTTTTCTCTTAAGAAGGCTGCCGGAACCTACGTGAACATATCAAAGCAAAGTTTATTTATTTGCTTAAGCTCATTGTTATTAATTCTATTTCAAATGGTCGATGCCTTGACCATTGTACGACTGTTAGAAGGGTATGGCTTATCATCAGCAGAAGCATATGTAACGAAAGGCATTTATGACCGTGGACAACCATTATTACAACTCGGTACAGTCCTTACGACAACATTCACATTAGCTTTAGTACCAATGGTCTCAAAGGCAGTTGCTTTAGGTAAAAGAGATGAGGCTAATCAATTCCAACAGCTTTCTTACAGACTAACCTTAATTGTTGGAGGAGCAGCAAGTCTTGGGTTAATGATTATTATTGAAGAAACGAACCATATGCTATTCACGAATTCAATCGGTGCTGATGTTCTTCAAGTAATGGCATTTGTCATTATTTTAAGCTCTTTTTTTATTACACTATCAGCGGTCCTGCAAGGGTATGATCAAATTCATTTACCTGTGATTGCTGTTGTCACCGGACTAGTTAGTAAGGTAGTTGGGCATCTTCTATTTATTCCAATCTACGGTATTATGGCCGCTGCATATTCTACTGTTTTTGCATTTATTATAATGATTAGCTATTTACTGTTTGTTGCGAGAAAGAAGAGAGTTCTCTATATAGGTGAGTTGAACAATTTCCGAGCAATTCTTTTGTTATTAGGTGTAATGGGAGTAGTTAGTCTATTATGGAAAAATGGTATCCTTTCATTAGGAATCGAACAAACAAGGATTAATGATGCATTGGTTGCTCTTTCAACAGTGGCGATAGGCGCGTTTGTCGTTATTGGATGCCTAATGTTATTTTCTATTTTTTCTGAGGATGAATGGAACGCAATTCCGAAAATGAATAAGGTCCGAAGTCGAATAAAGGGATGGTGTAAAAGGTGAAAAAAATAAACATAATTGGTTTAGGTGCGGGAGATTTGGAACAAATGTCCTTAGGTGTGTACAGATACATAAAACAGCAGAAAGAAATTTATGTCCGCACAGATGATCATCCAGCGATAGTTGAACTTAAAGAGGAAGGCGTTGTCTTTCATTCATTTGATCATGTATATGAGACCTATGATCAATTTGAAGACGTCTATAATGGAATTGTTAAGCAATTACTTGAAACGGAGCAACAGGAGATTAATTATGCTGTTCCTGGACATCCTTTTGTAGCAGAAAGAACGATTCAGCTTCTTCTAGCTAGTGAGCAAGTAGAGTTAGAGTTCATTGGAGGACAGAGCTTTCTCGACCCGATGTATGGAGCATTAAATATAGATCCGATTGAGGGCTGTCAGATTGTTGATGGTACAGACTTGAAACGAGATGAGTTAGAATTAACGCATCATATAATTATCGTCCAAGTGTATGATGAAATGATTGCTTCAGAGGTGAAGCTAACATTGATGGAAAGATTACCAGATGATTACCCTGTTACGATTGCAACAGCCGTAGGCTCCAAGCAGGAAAGCTTAACAACGGTACCTCTATTTGAATTAGACCGGGTTACGACGCTAAATAATTTAACTGCTGTCTATGTGCCACCAGTGAAAGAGGATCCATTCCTATATGGGGAATTTTCAATACTACGAAAGGTCATTGCAAGACTTCGTGGTCCTGGAGGCTGCCCATGGGATCAGGAGCAAACACATCAGTCGCTAAAACAATATTTACTTGAAGAGACATATGAGGTGTTAGAGGCAATTGACGAAGAAGATGATGACCATCTTATTGAAGAGCTAGGTGATGTGTTGCTACAAATTATGCTACATGCCCAAATTGGTGAGGATAATGGCTATTTTACAATTCAAGATATTATCCAATCAACAACTGGAAAGATGATACGCCGTCACCCACATGTGTTCTCTACTGTTGAAATTGAAAATGCTGATGAAGTTGTTGCAAATTGGGATGAGATTAAGCGACAGGAAAAGGGGGAACAAGGAGAAGAACATTCCATTCTATCTTCTATACCTAAAGGGCTTCCTGCTTTATTAGAAGCAAAGAAACTACAGAAGAAAGCGGCAAAGGTTGGTTTTGATTGGGATGATGCAGCACCAATGTGGGCAAAGTTACAAGAGGAAATAGATGAATTTAAAGAAGAAATCAAAAGAGAAAGCAAAGAAGAAATGAAAAAGGAATTAGGAGATATTCTCTTTGTGATCGTTAATCTTGCCCGCTTTTATGATATTGAAGCAGAAGAGGCTTTGCTAGGAACAAATCGGAAGTTTAAAAAACGATTCACTTATATAGAGGAAACGGTACAAGCACAAGGGAAACAAATGAGTGAGCTTTCATTATCAGAGCTTGACGTCATTTGGGAA
This sequence comes from Halalkalibacter suaedae, assembly GCF_017939705.1. Lineage (GTDB taxonomy): Bacteria > Bacillota > Bacilli > Bacillales > Bacillaceae_D > Halalkalibacter > Halalkalibacter suaedae. The sequence goes on along the minus strand of NZ_JAGKSQ010000014.1, from coordinate 22,866 downwards.
GAAGCAAAAACATTAGAAAAATAGGAGGTCCATGATGAGACTAGATAAATTTTTGAAGGTATCCCGTTTAATTAAAAGAAGAACATTAGCAAAGGAAGTTTGCGATCAAGGAAGAATTACGATTAATGGTCAGGTTGCAAAAGCCGGTTCAAATGTCAAAGGTGGTGACATTCTTGTTGTTCGTTTCGGACAAAAGCTAGTGACTGTTCGGATAGATGATGTCAGAGAGGTTGTTCGAAAAGAAGAGGCAGCGATGATGTATACGATTACGAGTGAGGAGCCTGTATCGAAATAGGCTTGTTCTAAACAGTCCCCCCATCTCATACAATGCTATAGAAGCAAATGAGGAGGGATCTGGATGGATCATCAATATGAGTTTGGTACCCCAATGGGCAGGCAGCGAGAATCAAATGACCATGACATTATCTTAAAGGGTCGAAAACATTTAGATATTACAGGAGTTAAGCAAGTTGAGAGCTTTGATAATGAGGAGTTTTTGTTAGAAACGGTTATGGGTTTCTTGTCGATACGAGGACAGAACCTGCATATGAAAAACCTAAACGTTGAGCAAGGGATTGTTTCTATCGAGGGGAAAGTCTATGATTTAGTCTATCTTGATCAAAGTAATCAGGAAAAATCTAAAGGCTTGTTTGGGAAGTTATTCAAGTGAGCTTAACGGTTCAACTGTATACGATGCTATCAATGGCTGCAATGGGGATTTATTTAGGTGCAGCTATTGATACGTATGGTCGACTATCGCGAAGAAGACCCTCGTTTAATTGGATTACCGCATGTAATGATGTACTATTTTGGCTCGTACAGGCTCTTGTTGTTTTCTATGTTCTTTTACATTCCAATAATGGAGAAATTCGGTTTTATATTTTTCTAGCTTTACTTTGTGGGTTTGCTGGTTATCAATCATTGATGAAACAAACCTACCAGAGGGTACTGGAGTATATGATTGAAAAAACGATACAACTCTATCGTTTTATTGTCAGGTTGATTATTGTCCTGCTGATTAACCCAATCAAGTATTTATTGAAACTGCTCTATTCCTTATGTATTATGGTATTAACTACATGTTTGACCATTATTCTCTTTATCTTAAATATTGTTTGGAAGCCGCTTAGATGGATCCTCTTCCTATTATTTAAATGGACAGGGGTTAACCGCTTAGTTGAGAAAACAAAACCAATCATTCAAAAAATAAAGGGATTTATCCGATACATGAAGAAAAAGGAATAGAGGAGGGATAAGGTATGGTCACAAAACGTCTTTCACGAGTGAGAGAAATGGACAATCAATATATTCAGCAAAAGGAAATGGAAATGGAGCTAACTGCAAGAAGACGAAGAGGTCTGTTGCGACGCCTAAGTGTTCTAGCAATTATTGCGGTTGCTCTGACTTGTCTAGGTTTTGTGACAATCTTATCTCAAGTTTCAACGCTTGAGGAGAAGAACCAAGAGAAGCTAGCATTAGAAGAAGAGTTAGAGAGTCTTGGAATAGAAGAAAAGCAATTACATGAAGATATTAAGAATTACAATGATACCGACTATATAGCAGAGATTGCTAGACGGGATTATTATTTAACTAGACCTGGGGAAACCTTGTTTAAATTACCTAGCAAATCAACAGATTGACACTTTTTTTTGGATTCGGTTATAATATAAAAAATTGAACATTTTCAGATTTCTTAAGGAGGATCTATTTTTTCATGTCAATCGAAGCAGGCAGCAAGTTACAAGGTAAGGTTACAGGAATTACTCATTTTGGAGCATTTGTAGAGTTACCGGGTGGTTCCACTGGCCTTGTACACATTAGCGAAGTCGCTGATAATTATGTTAAGGACATTAATGAATTTCTTAAGGTTGGAGACGAAGTGCTTGTAAAAGTAGTGAATGTTGAAAGTGATGGCAAAATCGGACTTTCAATTCGTAAAGCACAGGATCGTCCTGAGCGACCAGAACGCCCAGAGCGTGCTCCGCGTCCAGAAGGAGCTTCACGTCCAGCAGGTCGTCCGAGCGGCGGACAAAGACCAAGTCGTCCTCAAGGTGGAGGTCGAGGTGGTGCAAGACCGAACCAACCAAGGCCAGCTGTATCTTTTGAAGATAAAATGAGTCGTTTCCTAAAAGATAGTGAAGAACGCATCTCTACATTGAAGCGTCAAACTGAATCGAAGCGTGGGGGTCGAGGCGCTCGTCGAGGTTAACTTGCTGCTATTTATATTATAGATTTAAGGCTACCATGAATAAAGATGGTAGCTTTTCTTTATGTAATGCCTTTTTAACATAATCAACTACTATTCTAAAACTATTCAGTGGAGGTTGGGTTAATTTGAAAATCACAGTGGTTGGTTTTTGGCATGGGTATCCAGAAAAAGGAGATGCGACATCAGGATATTTACTAGAAAAGGGAGATAATAAGCTGCTCTTAGATTGTGGGAGTGGGGTCCTGTCATCAATTGAGAAGTACTGTCTGCTTTCTGAATTAAATGGTGTTGTTCTGTCTCATTACCATCATGACCATATGGCGGATATAGGTGTCTATCAGTATGCACAGATATTAACAGCTTCAGAAGAGCAACGGAAAGTGCCAACGATATATGGTCATAATGACGACAAGGAAGCTTTTTCATCTTTGCAAAAGGAAGGTTTTGTGCAGGCGATTGAATATAAAGAGGGAGAACCGCTAGAAATTGGTCCCTTTTTATTTACTTTTTTTAAAACAAATCATCCCGTTCCTTGTTATGCGATGCGGATTGAGTGTGATCAAAAATCGATTGTCTACACTGCTGACTCAAGTTATATGGAGGAGTTAGCGGTATTTGCGGATGAGAGTGATCTCCTTATTGCAGAATGTAGCACATATGCAAACAATGACCTTTCTCAATTCGGGCACATGAATAGTCACGATGTAGGTTTGTTAGCGAGACGAGCAAATACAAAAGAATTATTATTGACACATCTGCCTCATATCGGCGATCATCAAAACTTGAAGAGAGAAGCGTCGGATTATTTTAATGGTACCATTTCAATTGCTACGTCTGGGTGGACAAAAGAATTTAAATAATTTTTTTTAGAGTACTTGACCTATGTAAATAATCATGATATATTATTACTTGTCGCAATTGAAGTGACAAGTTATGGCGGTGTAGCTCAGCTGGCTAGAGCGTACGGTTCATACCCGTGAGGTCGTGGGTTCGACTCCCTCCGCCGCTACCATACATAAATGATCAAACCTGCATGCTAGCATGTAGGTTTTTTTGTGTTCATTTTACAATAGTGAAATCTAAACCAACTTTCCTTCCTCACTTTTCTGCATAGTCTGCAATAATCTCCTATAATAGTTCTCTTTCTTAAACGTAGTTACGCATACTATAGGAATCTATACCAATTGAGGACGAAAAGAGTCGAACGTTTTCTCAATCTAGCTTGGTCATTTTGACAAAAACTGTGTATGAAATCTGTTTATAATGAAACCACGATTAAAATAGGGTGGTGGAAAAATGATTAGGAAATTGACCAAAGATTGGACGAACCCTGCCGAGCACGGACTGGATGTTATGAAGAACATGGGTGGCAAAATGAAGTCATGGATCCGAGCTGCACTTTTTCAATATGGGTTGCTTATTGCATTAGTAGGTTTCTTATTAGGAAGGGCCATGATTTTATCAGAGCTGGCACCGTTTGCTCTTCCATACCTAGCTGCTATTTATATGCTTAAGCGTGAACGAACAGGAGTGGCTGCATTATCCTTAGTTGCTGGAGCGTTGTCGGGGTATCATGGACAAGCATTGTTTATACTGAGTGGGATTGTGGTTTATATTGTTATTCAGAAGATTGTGGTTAAGACAGGTCAAGATGCTACAAAGGCATTACCTTATACGGTCTTTGCTGCAAGTATGGTTACGCGCTTAGCATTCGTTCTTGTTACAGAAGGGACAATTGTAACTTATGAACTAATGATGGCAACAGTTGAAGCGGGTTTAAGTTTCATTTTGACAATGATCTTTTTGCAAAGTGTACCGATTATGACAGGGAAGAGATTGCAACAGCCTTTACGTAATGAAGAAATTGTTTGTTTAATTATCCTTTTGGCCTCTGTTATGACAGGTACTGTTGGTTGGGTATTTCAAGATATAACGGTTGAACATATGCTTGCTAGATACCTTGTATTAATTTTTGCATTTGTAGGAGGAGCAGCAATTGGTTCAACAGTTGGTGTCGTAACTGGACTCATTTTGAGCTTAGCGAGCGTAGCAAGCTTATACCAAATGAGCTTACTTGCATTTGCAGGTCTATTAGGTGGACTTCTTAAAGAAGGCAATAAACTTGGTGTTGGAATAGGACTACTAGTCGGTACACTCTTAATAGGCTTGTACGGAGAGGGTTCAACTCAAGTGACTGTAACATTAATGGAATCGATGCTTGCGATTCTTGTTTTCTTTCTTACTCCAAAGAGTTTTATTCAGTATATTGCTCGATTTATTCCGGGAACAGCAGAGCATTCAAAGGAACAGCAGCAGTATTTACGAAAAATACGTGATATTACAGCTGGAAGAGTGGAGCAGTTCTCGACCTTATTTCAAACATTATCTAATAGTTTTCAATCGCCTGCACAAATACCTAATAGCGAAGAGGATGAGCGTGAAATTGATTACTTTCTAAGTAATGTCACTGAAAGAACATGCCAGACTTGCTTTAAAAAAGAACGCTGCTGGGTACAGAACTTTACTAAAACCTATGATTCAATGCAACGTATTATGACAGAAACAGAAACAAATCATGAAGTGAAAGATCAGGTATTAATGGCGGAATGGAAAAGGCATTGCATCAAACCAGACAAAGTCATCCAAGCTATTAGTCATGAACATCAACAGTACCAAGCAAATCAAAAATTGAAAAAGCAGGTATTAGAAAGTCGTAGACTCGTTGCTGACCAATTACTTGGAGTATCAAGAGTAATGGGTGATTTTGCAAAAGAGATTCAAAGAGAGAAAGAGGCACATCATTACCAAGAGGAACAGATGCTTGATGCATTAAGAACAGTTGGATTCGAAGTTGGACATATTGATATTTTCAGTCTTGAAAAGGGAAATGTTGAAATAGAGATGAGTATATCTGCAGATAATAGTCATGGACAATGTGAAAAGATTATTGCACCAATGCTATCTGATTTGCTAAGGGAAACGGTCATTGTCAAGAAAGAGGAAAATGGGTTTTATCCAAATGGGTATAGTCATGTATCATTTAGCTCAGCAAAACAGTTCGTGATTGATACTGGCGTTGCCCATGTTGCCAAAGGCGGGGCATGGGTATCAGGAGATTGTTATTCAACAATCGAACTCGGTTCAGGTAAATATGCCATTGCCATAAGTGATGGAATGGGTAATGGCGAACGTGCACATTTAGAAAGTAATGAGACACTGCAGCTCTTGCAAAAGGTATTACAGTCTGGAATTGAGGAAACGGTGGCGATTAAATCCGTAAACTCAGTTCTTTCACTCCGGACAACTGATGAGATCTTCTCAACACTTGATCTAGCAATGATTGATTTACAAAATGCGAACACGAGATTTTTAAAGATCGGATCGATTCCTAGTTTTATTAAAAGAGGCACAAACGTCTTGAAGGTCGAAGCGAGTAATTTACCGATGGGGATGATTCAAGAATTCGATGTAGATGTTGTAAGTGAGCAGCTAAAAGCAGGTGATCTCCTCGTGATGATGAGCGATGGAATCTATGATGCTCCTAAACATGTTGAAAATAAGGAAATGTGGATGAAGCGAATGTTGAGTGAAATTGAGACAGAGGATCCGCAGGAAATGGCTGATATCATTCTTGAACGAATTATTCGAACAGAGCATGGTACGATTGATGATGATATGACTGTAATCGTAGCAAAGGTGAAACGAAACACACCGAAGTGGTCCGCTATTCCTCTATATAAAGCACCAAACATTATGAGGAAGAAAACACAGAAGGCGGCCCTTTCATAAAGAATCGTTCGACAAAGTCCGTTAGCACGTATAAAACCTTCTAAGCTAGTGAATGATGGTATTATTCATAACTTGGAGGGGATCATAGTGAGTAAAGGTACGTTAAAACAGATTCTATTGTTAACAGATGGACATTCAAATCAAGGGGAAGATCCCATAGCGATTGCTGCTTTTGCAAAAGAACAAGGAATTACTGTCAATGTTATAGGAATTGTTGATGAAAACCACTTAAGTGAGCAAGGCATAGAAGAGATAGAAGCGATTGCCATGGCTGGAAATGGGGTAAGTCAAATTGTCTATGCAAAACAGCTTGCCCAAACAGTTCAAATGGTGACGAGAAAGGCCATGACACAAACGATTCATGGAGTAGTGAATAAAGAGCTCTCACAAATATTAGGCCAAAATCAAGAAATGGAAGATTTATCACCTACTAAAAGAGGGCAAGTAATGGAAGTTGTAGATGAGCTTGGAGAAACAATGAATTTAGATGTTCTCATCTTAGTTGATACAAGTGCAAGTATGAAAAATAAACTACCAATGGTACAAGAAGCACTGACCGATTTGTCTATTAGCCTTACTTCTAGAATGGGTGCTAATCGATTTTCGCTCTATTCATTCCCAGGTAAGAGAAAGGACATTGATAAGCTCCTTGATTGGTCACCACAGCTTAATTCACTTACTGGGATCTTTCAGAAGTTGTCTTCTGGAGGTATTACACCGACGGGTCCTGCTTTGAAGGTTGCACTTCAGAAGTTTACGAAGTCAAATTCAAGAAGGAGTTTGATGGCTGGTGATGATGAAGAACAGCTACTCGAAAAAGGTATGTAAGTTCTACGCTGGTGATAAATTCATTGGGAAATGGCATCAAAACCCTTACCAAATTATCCGAGTGTTAGGGGCTGGAGCAAATGGGACCGTATATTTAGCCCAATCAAAGTCAGGGCTTGTTGCATTAAAGGTTGGACTTGATAATATGTCAATTACATCAGAAGTAAATGTCTTAAAGCATTTTTCGAAGGTTCAAGGGCAAATACTTGGACCTTCTTTACTTGATGTGGACGATGTTGTGAAAGAAGAAGGAACATTTCCTTTCTATGCGATGGAGTACTTAAAAGGGTCTCAATTGAACGATTATATGAAAAGTAAAGGCTCTGAGTGGCTCGGTATATTAATGATTCAATTGTTAGGAGACTTAGATCGGCTTCACCGTGCGGGCTGGGTGTTTGGTGATCTAAAGCCTGAGAATGTTATTGTCGTAGGCCCACCGGCTAGAATTCGCTGGCTTGATGTTGGTGGAACTACGTTAATTGGTCGATCCATTAAGGAGTATACAGAGTTTTTTGATCGTGGTTATTGGGGACTTGGATCAAGAAAGGCTGAAGCGAGCTATGATTTGTTTGCAGTTGCAATGATCATGCTCAATTGTGCATACCCTAAGCGATTTGAAAAACAAGGTGAGAAACCACTCATTTTATTAAAGCAGAAAATTGACGAAGAAGCTCTATTACATCCATTCCGAGAAGTGATGTTAAAGGCGCTACAAGCTAAATATACGAATGCAACTGAGATGAAAGAAGAAATGGTTAAAGCTCTATCATCAAAGGGCTCTAATGTAATACAGTCATCAAGGAAAACTAAAGTGAAAAAAAGGGTAAGTCAAGCTCCGATTCCAAAGAAAGAAAAGAAGGAAAAGAAACAGTCCTACTTTGTTGAAATTTTCCTGCTTTCCTCTTTTCTTCTTCTAGCATATATCCTATACTTATTTGGACAAATGATGTAGGAATTATGGATTGATCTGGAGGCGTTACATTGTGAATTCAGACAGAATGATGGACATATGCATGCTATCTGGTCAAATTATGCTGACATACGGGGCAGAGACGTACCGGGTAGAAGAGACATTAGAACGGATGGCTAAATCAGCCCACTTTCGAAATGTTCATAGCTTTGTAACAACAACAGGTATTTTCCTTTCATTTGAGGAAGATGAAAAAGGCGATGTTATGCAAATGGTACGAGTGGATGATCGGCTTCATGATTTGAATAAAGTGACACTCGTCAACCAAGTTTCTAGAGAGTTTGTTAGTGGATTGATTGATGGTGACGAAGCCCTAAGGCAGCTCGAGGAAATTGCTAAAGCACCAATGAGTTATCCGACGTATCTCATTCATATTGCTTCAGGAGTTGCTGGTGGGGCTTTTTCGTATTTATTTGGTGGGAATTTAATGGATACGTTTCCGGCGTTTATTGCAGGTTTTATTGCCAGTTGGTGTATTGTTACCTTACAGGAATACACAAAGGTGAAGATCTTTGCTGAATTTATGTCAGCATTTATTGGTGGTTCAGTTGCAATCATTCTTGTTCTGCTTGGCCTTGGAGATAATTTAGACCAAGTTATTATCGGGACTCTTATGCCACTTGTGCCTGGGATACCACTCACAAATGCAGTAAGAGACGTTATGTCGGGGGATCTAATTGCTGGAGTTAGTAGAGGAGCAGAGGCGTTAATCACTGCCCTTTCGATTGCTACAGGAATTGCTCTTGCTATAGCTATCCTCACTTAGCTCCTTAGGAAAGGCAGGTAGAACAACATGGTTATTGAACTTATTCTTTGTTTTTTAGCAACCGTTGCTTTCGGGGTCATATTTAATGTTCCCAAAAAAATTGTGTGGTTTGGCGGATTAATTGGTGTATCAGCTTGGTTTCTACACTCCACACTCCCTACATACGGAATTTCAACGATTTTTGCGACTGCTGTTGCCTCATTAACTGCAGCAGCATTATCCCACATCCTAGCCAAGAAGATCCGTGTTCCCGTTACTATTTTTAGTATCCCTGGAATCATTCCATTAGTACCAGGAAGCAGAGCGTATTTTACAATGCTTGCTTTTGTTGATGGTGATTATATTCTTGGGTTGCAGCTAGGAATAGAAACAATGTTACAGGCTGGAGCGATTGCAGCTGGTCTTGTCTTTGCATTATCTCTTTTTTCGATTGGAAAAGGAGGAATTGGTCAACGTTATGAGATCAAACGTTCTTAAATTCATTGAGAAGCATAAACTCTTAAAAGAGGGTCAAACTATTTTTGTTGCTGTATCGGGAGGTCCTGATTCAATGGCGTTGCTTCATTTTCTCTGGGAGCATCGAACAATTCTGAAAATCAATGTTAAGGCAGTTCACGTACATCATCATTTAAGAGGTGATGAAGCTGATCAAGATGCAACCTATATTGAGAGATATTGCTTAAATTACCACATCCCATATATGAAGAAAGATGTGGATGTTCGGGGATATGCCAAGCAGAGGAATATTGGGACGCAGCTAGCAGCAAGAGAACTTCGCTATCAGTGGTTTGAGGAATTAGTAGATGAAAATAGTAGAATTGCTACGGGGCATCATGGAGATGATCAAGTGGAAACAATGATCATGATGAGTGTTCGCGGCAGGAACCCTTTAAAGGCAGTAGGAATTCCGGCCTTTCGTAAGTTAGGACATGGAGCTATCATTCGGCCATTTTTAGGAATAACGAAACAGGAAATTGAGCACTATTGTAATGATGTATCAATTGTTCCAAGAAGAGACTCTAGTAACTCTTCGAGGAACTATACACGTAATCGGTTTAGAGAGGATCTTCTTCCTTTTTTAAAAAGGGAGAATCCAAATGTTCACTTACATATGCAGAGACAGCAGGAATGGTGTTCTGAGGATCAACAGTTTTTGATGGAGCTAGCAGAGGAAATCTTACCAACGCTTATGCTCTCAAAAAATGAACAAAACGTTACAATTTCACAGCGAGCCTTCACAAAGATTAACATGCCTTTACAAAGAAGAGTGATTCATCTAATATTAAATTATCTTTACGGGAAAAATTCTCCATCGACAAATTTTATACATATTGAGCAAGTGCTCCACATGATGAATCGTGAACACATGAACGGGGAACATTATTTACCAAACTCTTTTTTATTTCGGCGAGACTATGACCGATGTCAATTTCTAAAGATTGAACAGGAAACATTGGTTCAAACGTCAGAAGAGCTAGCTATTCCTGGTAGTATAGCTTTAGGAGATTGGTTTATACGAGCCCACGTGACGGAAGAACAAGATCTGAACGAAGCTGATAACCAAATTATATTAGATTTGGAGCAGGTTCAATTACCATTAACTATACGACAAGTCCTTCCGCATGATCGAATGCTTTGTCGTGGTATGAGCGGGTCTAAAAAGATAAGGCGTTTATTTATTGATCGGAAAGTTGCCCATAATGAACGAAATGATTGGCCGCTTGTCGTTGATAAAATGGAAAACATTTTATGGGTTCCGCTACTCCATCGTTCTAGAGTTGCAAACGTTAATAGAAATACGTTGAAAAGACTAGTCCTCACTTGCAGGCGTCAAGTTGTCGATGTAGAGGATTGACATTTTAGGAGGTTTATTTTTTGATGAAGGACGAGATTAAAGAGGTACTCATTTCGGAACAAGAAATTCAAGACAAATGTCGTGAATTAGGGCAACGAATAACGGAAGAATATGAAGGTCGCTTTCCTTTAGTTGTAGGTGTATTAAAAGGTGCTATGCCTTTTATGGCAGATCTAACTAAGAGAATTGATACCCATATTGAAATGGACTTCATGGACGTTTCTAGCTATGGAAAGGGATTAGTCTCTTCTGGAGAGGTTAAAATACTAAAGGACCTCGATACATCGGTTGAGGGACGAGACGTTTTGATTTTAGAAGATATTATTGATAGTGGTTTAACACTCAGCTATTTAATTGAGCTTTTTCATTACAGAAAAGCGAAGTCAGTCAAAGTTGTAACATTACTTGATAAACCAGATGGACGTAAGGTTGATTTGGTTCCTGATATGGCTGGTTTCATTGTGCCAGATGCTTTCGTCGTTGGTTATGGGTTAGATTATATTGAAAGGTATCGTAACCTACCTTATATCGGTGTTTTAAAGCCTGAGATCTATGAGAGTTAACATTTGTGATAAAAAGGACAGTTATGATACGATAACTAAAGCTGTATTGTCGTGGGAGGAGGTCAAACATGAATCGAATATTTCGTAACACCATCTTTTATTTACTAATATTCCTTGTAATTATCGGAATTGTAAACGTGTTTAGTAATGATCAGACGGAAACAGAACCTGTAACTTTTACAGAGCTAACTCAGCGAATTGAGCAAGGTCAGGTTCGTGAGATGACCGTTAAGCCAGCTCGTGGTGTTTACTTAGTACGTGGTCAATTTACCGACCAAGGTGAAGATGAATTTTTTGAGACGAATCTTTTACAAAGCGAGCAAACGGCTGAGTTATTATCAAATGCAACAGGACCTGATGGTAACCAGTTAGTTGTTGATATTTTAGGAGCAGATGAAACAAGTGGCTGGGTAACCTTCTTCACTTCAATCATTCCGTTCATTATTATTTTCATTCTCTTCTTCTTCCTATTAAGCCAGGCTCAAGGTGGCGGAAGCCGCGTAATGAATTTTGGTAAGAGTAAGGCGAAGATGGTTAGTGATGAAAAGAAAAAGGCGAAGTTCAAAGATGTTGCCGGTGCAGATGAAGAAAAGCAGGAACTAATTGAAGTGGTTGAGTTTCTAAAAGACCCTCGTAAGTTCTCAGCTATTGGTGCACGTATTCCTAAAGGGGTTCTACTAGTTGGGCCACCAGGTACAGGTAAAACATTACTTGCAAGAGCTGTAGCTGGAGAAGCCGGTGTTCCTTTCTTCTCAATCAGTGGTTCAGACTTTGTGGAAATGTTTGTCGGTGTCGGTGCTTCCCGTGTACGTGATCTTTTTGAAAATGCGAAGAAGAATGCACCATGCATTATCTTTATTGATGAAATTGATGCGGTTGGTCGTCAGCGTGGGGCTGGTCTTGGTGGAGGGCACGATGAACGTGAACAGACACTTAATCAGTTGCTAGTTGAAATGGATGGTTTCAGTGCAAATGAAGGAATTATTATCATTGCAGCTACAAACCGTGCAGATATTCTAGATCCGGCATTATTACGTCCAGGTCGTTTTGATAGACAAATTCAAGTTAACCGTCCGGATGTCATTGGTCGTGAAGAAGTATTGAAGGTACACGCACGTAACAAGCCGCTAGATGATGATGTGAACTTAAATGCAATTGCTACGAGAACGCCAGGTTTCTCAGGTGCTGATTTAGAGAACCTCTTAAATGAGGCTGCGTTAATCGCTGCACGTGGCGATCAAACGAAAATTAGTATGATTCATATTGAAGAGGCAATTGACCGTGTTATTGCTGGTCCTGCTAAGAAGAGCCGAGTGATTTCTCCTAAAGAGAAAAACATTGTTGCATGGCATGAAGCAGGCCACACTGTAGTAGGTGTGAAGCTTGAGAATGCTGATATGGTACATAAGGTTACGATTGTACCTCGTGGAATGGCTGGAGGCTATGCAGTCATGCTTCCTAAGGAAGATCGTTACTTTATGACAGAGCCAGAACTACTTGATAAAATCATTGGTTTACTTGGTGGACGTGTTGCGGAAGAGTTGCAATTTGGAGAGGCGAGTACGGGTGCTCATAACGATTTCCAACGTGCAACAGGTATTGCCCGGAAAATGGTCACTGAATATGGGATGAGTAAAAAGCTTGGTCCGATTCAATTTGTGTCAGGTAACGGCGGCGGCCAAGTATTCCTAGGAAGAGATATCCAAAATGAACAGAATTATAGTGATGCGATTGCTCATGAAATTGATTTAGAGGTGCAACGCATTATTAAAGAATGTTACGAGCGCTGTAAGGTGATCCTTTCTGAGAATAAAGAAAGCTTAGATTTAGTAGCTGAGACGCTACTTAAATTAGAAACACTTGATGCGGAACAAATTAAATCGTTAATCAATGAAGGGAAGTTGCCTGAAAACCATCATACAAATCGTCATCTCGAGGCAAAAGGCGATTCAGATAGTGATGTTAAGGTGAACATCAATTCAAAGGTTGATGACGATAAAGAGGTAGATCCTACAACTGTTCAAGAGCATGTTGAAGAACCTACAAAGAAAAAAGATGAATAATTTGCCGAAAGAGGATGTCTTTTTTGACATCCTCTTTCTTTTTAAGTAAAAAGAAGGTATGGAATGAATTTGAATTTTTGATGAGGATGTTGCTGGTGGTGATGAGAGATGATATTAGTAATAGATGTTGGAAACACTAACCTTGTCTTAGGCGTGTATGAACAAACTGAACTAAAGTACCATTGGAGAATTAGTACGAGTAGACAAAAAACAGAAGATGAATGGGCAATGACAATAAAGTCATTATTTGAGCATGAGAAGCTATCTTTTTCACTCATTGATGGGATTATTATCTCATCTGTGGTACCACCGATTATGTTTACACTTGAGTATATGTGCAAAAAGTACTTCAAAATTAAACCGATGATTATTGGACCAGGGATTAAAACAGGGCTAAACATTAAGTATGATAACCCAAAGGAAGTGGGTGCTGACCGAATTGTTAATGCTGTTGCAGCGACTGCATTATATGATGGCCCGCTTGTTATTGTCGACTTCGGAACAGCAACGACTTTTTGTTATATTAACGAGGAGAAGCAATATATGGGTGGAGCGATCGCCCCGGGATTGTCAATATCAACTGAGGCTTTGTATACACGGGCATCTAAGCTGCCTCGAATTGAATTAATTAAGCCGAAAGACATTTTGGGCAAAAATACAGTTCATGCGATGCAGGCAGGAATATTCTATGGATATGTTGGACAGGTAGATGGAATTGTTAATCGATTGAAGGCCTTGTCTGACAACTCTGTTAAGGTGATTGCGACAGGTGGGCTAGCGTCGTTAATTGCCGGGGAAACAGAAACTATTGATATTGTCGAGCCTTTCTTGACCCTAAATGGTTTACAAATGATTTATGAAAAAAATGCTAAAGGTAGGTAATAAAGATGAGTGATTATTTAGTAAAAGCAACTGCGTTTGATGGAAAAGTCAGAGCCTATTCTCTTGTGGCCACTGATATGGTCAACGAAGCTGTGACAAGACAAGGGACTTGGCCAACTGCATCTGCTGCACTCGGAAGAGCGATGATGGCAAGTACAATGATGGCAACGATGTTGAAGGGTGATTCCAAGCTAACAGTGAAAGTTGAGGGTAATGGCCCTATTGGAGCCATTATCGTTGATGCAAACACAAAGGGTGAAACAAGGGGCTATGTCTCAAATCCTCAAGTGCATTTTGACTTAAATGAACATGGTAAATTAGATGTTGCGAGAGCAGTCGGGACAAGTGGTTATTTATCTGTAGTGAAAGATTTAGGGATGAAGGAGCACTTTACAGGTAGTGTTCCAATTGTTTCTGGAGAACTAGGTGAGGATTTCACTTATTACTTTGCGAGTTCAGAGCAGACACCGTCTTCAGTTGGTGTCGGTGTCTTAGTTAATCCAGATAATTCAATTCTTGCGGCAGGTGGGTTCATTATTCAATTAATGCCAGGTGCTGACGATGTCATTATAGAAGAAATTGAAAGACGACTTTCGACGATTCCACCTGTATCAAAGTTAGTAGAAGCTGGTATGCCTCCAGAAGAAATGCTTCAAGCGTTATTAGGGGATGATAATGTTAAATTTCTTGATTCAATGCCAGTCGTATTTGAATGTCGCTGTTCGAAGGAACGGATCGAAAATGCAATAATTAGTCTTGGCGAAACCGAAATTCGTGACATGATTGATGAGGATCATGGAGCAGAGACGAAATGTCATTTTTGCAATGAAGTCTATACATTTTCTGAAGAGGACCTTGTACAGCTTCTAGAGCAGACGAAATAATTTTTTGGGAATTTGTGAGACATAAATTGACTTATAATCATCTGTTTGATACTATCAAGTTAATAAAACCAATAAAATTACTAGGGATTGAGGGGGAGTTAGAATGAAGGTAGTAAATTCGATTACAGAGTTAATTGGGCAAACACCATTAGTTAAGCTAAATCGTCTTGGATCAGAGAATCACGCGGATGTTTATTTGAAGCTTGAATATATGAATCCTGGTAGCAGTGTAAAGGACCGTATTGGTCTTGCGATGATTGAAGCTGCAGAGAAGTCGGGAGAGCTTAAGCCGGGTGTAACAATTGTTGAACCGACAAGTGGGAACACTGGTATCGGACTCGCGATGGTTGCTGCTGCAAAAGGCTATAAAACGAAACTAGTTATGCCAGAGACAATGAGTATGGAACGTCGTAACCTCCTTCGTGCATATGGAGCTGAACTTGTACTAACTCCAGGACCTGAAGGAATGGGTGGAGCGATTCGCAAAGCGACTGAGCTTTCTCAAGAAGAAGGCTATTTCATGCCACAACAATTCGAAAACGAAGCAAATCCAGAAGTTCACCGTCTTACTACAGGTAAAGAGTTACTTGAGCAAGTAGATGGGCAAATCGATGGGTTTGTTTCAGGAATTGGAACAGGTGGTACCATTACTGGTGCGGGAGGTTTCTTAAAAGAACATTTTCCAAACCTTCATATTGCAGCAGTAGAGCCATCAGATTCTCCAATTCTTTCTGGTGGGAAGCCTGGCCCTCATAAAATTCAAGGTATTGGTGCAGGATTCGTACCGAAAATTTTAAAGACAGAAGTATATGATGAAGTCATTCAAGTTTCAACAGAGCAAGCGTTCGAATACGCTCGTCGTGCAGCACGTGAAGAAGGTATTCTAGGAGGAATCTCTTCTGGGGCAGCGATTTATGCAGCACTTCAACTAGCTGAGAAGCTTGGTGCAGGTAAGAAGGTCGTAGCGATCATCCCATCAAATGGTGAGAGATACCTTAGTACTCCATTATATCAATTTGAAGATTAATCCATATGCATCCAAAGCCAAACAGAGCTTTGGATGCATTTTTTGAAAGCATACACTCTTTCTCTTTTCTTATTTTCCATTGTTGTGCTTCCGCTATCATCTCATGTAGAATAGATGATAGAACTATGACGGGGGTGAAGGCATTGCCGAAACAATCAACAAGGCTTAAAAGAGTGAGGTCTTTCCCTCTTGTTGAAGAAAAATGGTTTAGACGCTATCAGCAACTTGCTAAAGACGAGCCTCAACATATCTTACTTGAGAGCGGTCGAGGTGGACGCTATAGTATTATTGGATTACATCCATTTGCAATTGTCTCTGGAAAGAACCAGCTTGTAACGGTTCGAGAAGAGAATAAGGTGTGGGAGTTGCGTGGCTCTTTATTAGATAGTTTAAAAGAAGTTCTCGCTCCTTACTATCAAGCAACTCAATTAGAGCTTCCGCCTTTTCAAGGAGGAGCAATTGGCTATATAAATTATGACATTGTCCGTGAAATAGAGAGTCTTCCAATGAATGCTAGAGATGATCTAGATATGCCAGATCTATATTTTATGTTGTTTGATGATGTTTTTATCTATGATCATGACCAGAAGAAAATGTGGGTCATCGTCCATGGGCATAAGCATGAGCAGCAACAATTGAAAGACAGAATTGAAATGTATATCGATATGTGGGAGAAAGAAGAGAGTATCAGAGATGACGTCTATTCTCCTTATACTCGTCAAGGAAATGAAAAGTCATCCCTAACTGAGGAAGAATTCTGCCATGCGGTTGAAAAGATTCGGAATTACATTAGTGCTGGAGATGTTTTTCAGGTCAATCTGTCGGTTCGCCAAACGAAACCATTAACAGTCGAGCCATTTCGAGTTTATAAGAATTTAAGGAAGCTTAACCCCTCTCCTTATATGAGCTATGTTCATACACCGGACTTTCAAATCGTAAGTGCTTCTCCAGAGTTACTTGTAAAGAAATATGGAAAAGAGCTTAGTACTAGGCCGATTGCTGGGACAAGGTCGAGAGGCAAGAATGAGCAAGAGGATGAAGAATTAGCAGGAACGTTAATAAACAATGAAAAAGAACGAGCAGAGCACGTCATGCTTGTTGACTTAGAAAGAAATGACCTAGGCCGAGTTTCATCCTATGGAAGTGTTGAAGTAAATGAACTGATGGTGATCGAAAAATACTCTCATGTTATGCATATTGTTTCAAATGTCAAAGGGACTCTCGCTGAAGGGAATACTCTCTATGATGTTATTAAGGCAACCTTTCCTGGAGGAACAATAACAGGAGCTCCGAAAGTGAGAACGATGGAAATTATCGAAGAGCTTGAACCAGTCAGACGAGGTCTTTACACGGGTTCGATCGGTTGGATTGGTTTTGACGAAAATATGGAACTGAATATTGCGATTCGTTCAATGGTTTGTAAGGACGGTCAAGCACATGTGCAAGCAGGGGCTGGAATTGTTATCGATTCAATTGCTAGGAATGAATATAAGGAATCATTGAAGAAAGCAAGGGCATTATGGAAGGCACTTGAAATGAGTGAAGAAGAGATGAGTAAAAAGCCAGTACAGTCGAGCTGAGGAGGAAAATAAGATGATACTAATGATTGATAATTATGATTCGTTCACGTATAACCTTGTTCAATATTTAGGTGAAATGGGGCATGACCTTATTGTAAAAAGGAATGATCAAATTACAATTGAGGAAATTGAACAGCTTGATCCTGAGTTTCTTATGATTTCACCAGGGCCATGTAGTCCAAATGAGGCGGGAATTAGTCTAGAAGCGATTTCGCACTTTGCAGGGAAGATCCCTATCTTTGGCGTCTGTTTAGGGCATCAGTCAATTGCCCAGGTTTTTGGTGGTGATGTTGTTAGAGCTGAGCGTCTCATGCATGGAAAAACATCCGATATTAGCCATAATGGAGAGACGATCTTTAAAGGGCTGTCAACGCCGTTAACCGCAACAAGATATCATTCTCTAATCGTGAAAAAGGAGACATTTCCAGATTGCTTAGAAGTTACAGCAGAAACGGAAGAAGGAGAAATCATGGCTCTTCGCCATCGTGAACTAGCTATTGAAGGCGTTCAATTTCATCCCGAATCTATTATGACAGCAGAAGGTAAACAATTGCTGAGAAACTTTATTGAAACGCATGGTAAGGAGAAGACTACGTGTACATCTATTTAAATGGGGAGATAATAAAGAGAGAAGAAGCCCGTATTTCTGCTTTTGACCATGGATTCGTATATGGGCTAGGTCTTTTTGAAACATTCCCTGTTATCAATGGTCATCCATTCTTGTTGGATGACCATTTTCAACGTTTGCATAAAGGACTGGAACAGCTAGGGATTAAGTGGTCTTATACGAGGACTGATGCTGTTAAGGTAATAAATGAGCTCTTAGAGATAAATAATCTATCTAATGCCTATGTAAGATGGAATGTATCAGCTGGTGAGGAGGATATTGGTCTTTATACAGGTCCATATCTCGAGCCAACGACGATTGTTTATATCAAACCATTACCCCTAACCCCTAAAGAGAAAAGAGGTAGGTTTCTTTCAATACCGAGAAATACACCTGAGGGAGATGTGCGGTTAAAGTCGCATCATTATTTAAATAATATCCTAGCAAAAAGAGAGTTAGGGAATGAGGGTAATGCAGAGGGCATTTTTCTTACTAATAGCGGTTATATTGCTGAGGGGATAGTCTCGAATGTTTTTTGGGTGAAGGAAGAAAGGGTATATACTCCTTCCATTGATACGGGGATTTTAAATGGTATTACAAGGCAATACGTGCTAGCCTTATTAGAAAAATGGAATATCTCTTACGAAGAGGGCCATTATCAACCCGATGATTTACTGAATTCGGATGAATGCTTTATAACGAACTCGATTCAAGAAGTGGTTCCTTTATTCTTTAAGGAAGCCCAAGAGCGCAAGGAACCTTCTCCTTTAATAACAAGGCTAAGGGAGTCGTTTAAACAGAATCGAACACTTCTTTGGAGTAAGGATGAACTGTGGGAGGACCAATAAAATGAATCAAGATTTAAAAAGTAAACTTCGGGAAAAGACACTTATAATGGGGATCTTAAATGTTACTCCGGATTCCTTTTCTGATGGTGGTCAGTTCAATGAAATAGAGAGTGCGGTTAGTCGGGCGAAGGAAATGGTTGCAGATGGAGCTGATATTATCGATATTGGTGGAGAATCGACAAGACCGGGAGCAACAATGGTTGACGCCGACGAAGAAATAAGGCGAGTTGTGCCGATTATCGAAGCTGTCTCACAAGTGGTGACTGTGCCTATCTCCATTGATACGTATAAGCCTGAGGTTGCAAAGCGAGCGATCCAAGCTGGAGCCGAGATTATTAATGATGTATGGGGTGCTAAGTGGGATCATGAGATGGCATATGTTGCTGCGACTTATCAAGTTCCGATTGTGCTCATGCATAATCGAAGGGATGTTTCGTATACCAATCTCATTGATGATGTCATTAATGATTTGAAGGAAAGCATTAGAATCTGTCAGGATGCTGGAGTTGTAGAAGAGAACATTATTGTTGATCCTGGCATAGGTTTTGCAAAGACGTATGAAGAGAATATGGAAGTGATGAGAAATTTAGAGACAATCGTACAGCTAGGGTATCCTGTGTTACTCGGGACATCAAAGAAATCCATTGTTGCAAAGACACTTAATTTACCGATTGATGAAAGAGTAGAGGGGACGGGAGCCACCGTCTGCTATGGTGTGACAAAAGGATGTTCAATTATGCGTGTTCATAATGTGAAGGAAATGAGCCGTATGACTAAAATGATGGATGCCCTAGTTAGAGGGAGTGGATAGGATGGATAGAATTTATTTAAATCAAATGTCGTTTTATGGCTATCACGGCGTGTTTGAAGAAGAGAACAAATTAGGGCAACGTTTTATTGTTGATGTGAAGCTAGGATTAGATTTAGCGAAGGCAGGGTTAACTGATCAGTTGGATGAGACAATTAATTACGGAGATGTATACAGTATCATTAAGCAGATTGTTGAGGGAAAGCCATATAAATTAGTTGAGGCGGTTGCGGAGAAAGTTGCCTCTGAATTACTTAGGTCTTTTGATAATTTAACTGAGTGTACAATTAAAGTAATAAAACCGGACCCACCTATCCCGGGACATTATCAATCGGTTGCAGTTGAGATTACGAGGTCAAGAGTATGAAGCATCTAGCTTATATTGCACTCGGATCTAATATTGGCCAACGGGAAGAATATTTAGAAAGAGCCATTCTCTTGCTTGATGAACATGAGAGAATAAATGTCATTGAACGATCTTCTATCTATGAGACTGATCCAGTAGGATATATTGATCAACAGGCTTTTTTAAATATGGTTATCTTAGTTCGAACGGATCTTACTGCGGAGAGGTTATTGACAGAGACTCAAAGAATCGAGTTAGAATGCGGAAGGACTCGTGAAGTGAAATGGGGCCCTAGAACAATAGACCTTGACATTTTACTTTTTGACCAAGAAAATATGGAGATGGAGAATTTGACGATTCCTCATCCTCGTATGTGGGAGCGAGCATTCGTCCTAGTTCCTTTAACTGAGATTGCACCAACCTTATATATTTCAGCATTAGGAAAGACGATCTTAGAATTATTTCATCAATTACCAGAGGAAGAAGGGGTAAGGGTATGGAACGAAACAGTGGGAAACGAATTAGAGCGTATCGTAAGCTCAAGGGATATACCCAAGAGAATTTTGCAAAGGAAGTAGGAATGTCTGTTTCAGTTTTAGGTGATATTGAAAGAGGAAATAGAGAACCTGATGAACAGATACTAGAGCGTATAGCTGTTGTCTTGAATATTTCAGAGTTTGATTTAAACAGCTAAATCGTATTAAAGTTGAATAGCGGCGTGGAAGCTGGTGGGGACATACCATTAACACACTTTACAGATCCGTATATCAGTACAAGGAAGTATAGAAGGAACGTCTAGTGCTGTTTGACTTTTCTTACTTACTTCACTATAATGCGTGTGTGAATACAATGCTGTCAGTGCGTGTCACTGACAGTTTTTCTACATAGAGGGATAACAGTGTAAAGAAAACTGAGGAGATGATGAATCAAGATGTCGCAGGAAGTAGAGTTAAATGACTTATTATCGGTTCGGAGAGAGAAGTTAACTCAATTACAAGATCAAGGACTCGATCCATTCGGAAGTAAATTTGAGCGTAGCCATACGGCTAAATCAATGAATGAAGCTTACGGTGATCAAGAGAAGGATAGTCTTGACGAGAGTGAACACGAAATTACCTTTGCTGGTCGTATCATGACTAAGCGTGGTAAGGGTAAGGCAGGATTTGCTCATGTTCAGGATTTGACAGGGCAAGTTCAGATCTATGTGAGACAAGACGCAGTTGGAGAAGAACAGTATCAACTATTTAATACAATCGATATTGGTGATATTGTAGGGGTTGTTGGAACTGCATTTAAAACAAAGGTAGGGGAACTCTCGATTAAAGTGACTGATTTCAAATTGCTTTCAAAGTCACTCAGACCTTTACCTGATAAATTCCATGGTCTAAAGGACATTGAACAACGCTACCGTCAGCGTTATGTTGATTTAATTATGAATCCAGAGGTACGTGATACGTTCGTGCTTCGTAGTCGCATTCTACAATCAATGCGTCGTTATTTAGATTCAAAGGGTTATCTTGAGGTCGAAACACCAACAATGCACTCAATTGCAGGTGGAGCATCTGCTAGACCGTTTGTGACTCACCATAATGCGTTAGATATGACTCTGTATATGCGTATAGCTATCGAGTTACATTTAAAGAGATTGATTGTTGGTGGATTAGAAAAGGTCTATGAGATTGGACGAGTCTTCCGTAATGAAGGAGTGTCAACGCGACACAACCCTGAATTTACAATGATCGAACTCTACGAAGCTTATGCTGATTACCATGACATTATGGAGTTAACAGAACAACTTGTTGCACATATTGCTCAAGAAGTTCTAGGGACGACTAAGGTAACCTATGGAGAATATGAAGTTGACCTTGAACCTAAGTGGAAAAGACTTCATATGGTAGATGCGATAAAAGAAAAAACAGGGGTGGATTTCTGGCAAGAGATGACGGATGAAGAAGCTCGCCAAATTGCTAAGGAACATAAAGTGCCGGTAAAAGAAACAATGACGTATGGTCATGTTGTGAATGAGTTTTTTGAGCATTTCGTTGAGGAAGAGCTTATCCAACCAACCTTTATTTATGGCCATCCACTTGCGATTTCACCATTAGCGAAGAAAAATGCAGATGATGAACGATTCACAGATCGCTTTGAATTATTCATTGTAGGGCGTGAGCATGCGAATGCCTTTACGGAGTTAAATGACCCTATTGATCAAAGACAACGGTTTGAACAGCAGCTTGTTGAAAGAGAGCAAGGTGATGATGAGGCTCATATGATGGATGAAGATTTCGTTGAAGCACTTGAGTATGGTATGCCGCCTACTGGAGGACTTGGTATTGGGATTGATCGTTTAGTGATGCTACTTACGAACTCGCCTTCGATTCGAGATGTGTTGTTATTTCCTCAAATGCGACATCGTGAACAGGGAGAATAAAAGGGTTATTTGGTCAGGGGCGGCATTAGCTGTTCTTGACCGTCTTTTTAAACAAGCTAAACTTTTTTTAAAAAAGACTTGCACAACAATATAGTTTGATGGTATATTATTTCTTGTCGCTAAGACGAGGACAAGCAACATTAAAAAAGTTGTTGACATATATTCGGTGCTTTGCTATGATATGAAAGTCGCCAATAAACGACAAAGAGTTCTTTGAAAACTGAACAAAAGCCAAGCGAAATAGAGATTTTACTGTTGGTTTCAACGGTAAGGACATCTCGTGAATTTAGACTTTTTTAAAAGTCAGCAACAAGTATTGAGCTATTTAAACTCAAACCAATTTTATGGAGAGTTTGATCCTGGCTCAGGACGAACGCTGGCGGCGTGCCTAATACATGCAAGTCGAGCGG
>NZ_JAGKSQ010000013.1 GCF_017939705.1 Halalkalibacter suaedae | reverse complement strand
CCCATTAGTCCGCTCGACTTGCATGTATTAGGCACGCCGCCAGCGTTCGTCCTGAGCCAGGATCAAACTCTCCATAAAATTGGTTTGAGTTTAAATAGCTCAATACTTGTTGCTGACTTTTAAAAAAAGTCTAAATTGACGAGATGTCCTTACTGTTGAAGTCAACAGTGAAATCTCTATTTCGCTTGGCTTTTGTTCAGTTTTCAAAGAACTCGTTTCGTCAACCTCTCAAGGCGACTTTTATAATATATCACAACAACAACTAAACTGTCAAATACTTTTCAAAAAAATAATAACTGACTATTAACCATTACTTGTTGCGTGGACTAATAATATAGCATGTCCTATCTACTTGAGTCAACCCCAAAACGCAACCGACTCATTGAGTATTTCGTCGGTTACGATTAAGTATATACTTCATAGTTTCCTTTGGAGGTACAAATCGCTTGTAAATGTTAAAAACAATTTGGTACTTATCCTCCATCGCACTTTTTACTACTCCATCAATACGAGGATCCGATAAATCTAAAAGTAGCTCCTCCATCTCTCGCTTTAACATATATTCCACTTCTTGTACTTCCTTCTCATTTAACATAAATCCTAACACTGCATCCACCTCGACTATTGTGACTAGACATTGATTTAAATTATACTTCCATAATCGAACTCCTCTTATGTATCCTCTCTTTGTTCTTTAATCTTTTAAATTGTTTTCAAATATGTCCAATTTTATTCATATCTTGTCCTTATTCGCATAGATTGGTGATAACGAATAAGGAGGAGGACATACGAGATGAAGTTTATTTGGGTATTCCACGCTAAACGAATCAAGCAATTATCTCTAATAATTATCGCTGCTTTTTTTACAGCCGGGTTACTTTATGTAGAGCGTTCACAAATTACCGTCTTTTCTACACCTGACGGACCACAGGCTTTCTATAAAGCTGAAACTGATAACAAAGAAGTTGCTTTAACCTTTAATATTAGTTGGGGCGATCAACGCTTAATCCCTATTCTTGACATTCTTGACCAAAAAGAGATTGATCATGCAACCTTTTTTGTTTCTGCTTCTTGGGCCGAAAGATATCCTGATCTAATCAAAGAAATAAAAGATCGAGGCCATAGTATTGGTAGTCATGGCTATAGATACAAGGATTACACTAAATGGAGTGAAGAGAAGATAAGAAAGGATATTAACGAAAGTACACTAGTGTTATCCGAACTCCTTGGTGAAAAACCAACATTGCTTCGTCCACCAAATGGTGCATTTAATAAGAGTGTTCTCCAGTTAGCTGACAAACAAGGTTATAGTATTATTCATTGGAGTGTTAACTCAAATGATTATCAAAATCCCGGTGTCGATAAAATTGTCGAATCAGTTGTTCCAGTTGCCAATTCCGGTGATGTGATCTTATTCCACGCTTCAGATTCAGTTAAGCAAACACATAAAGCATTACCAATTGTTATTGATCAACTGAGAGGAAAAGGCTTCACATTTACTACAGTTGACGACTTAATGGCAGGAACTGAAACAGAAAATGAAGAAGTTAAATAAATCAAAAAGGTGTTCCAATCGGTTTAAGTAACCGTTGAAACACCTTTTTAGTTTACGCTCTAGTTAAGCGGTGTAAAACCAAAAGCTGCCACGTGTTGGCAACGAGTAATGGGGTTACATATAACCATAGCCATTTTGTATCATTTACAGTTAATGCTGGGACCCATTCAATCGTAGTAATTACAACGATAAAGAAGAGAGCAGGTACAAAAGCACCCTTATTTGTATCTTTTGCTTTAATATAGGCAATGATTAGTCCATAGGCAAGCAGTAAAAGGGGCATAAGGAAATAGCCAAAGATCGTTTCCCCTGGTTCAGCAAATGCAAGAAACCGGAAATAAATAAGATCAAATATAACAAAAACAATAATAATAATTTGTACAGCATTCCAGAGTTTCTGTGACTTAAAAAGGCCAAGTCCAAAACGATGAACCGTTAAGTAAGCAAAGAATCCCATCTGGCTAATTAAACTAAATGCTGCACTAATCCCCATCAGCCAAATCAAACCAAAAATAAGATTTAAAAACGTATCTTCAATATAAACTTGATAATCTAAGATAAATCCAACAATTGTCCCACTAAGGCTTCCAATTAAAAGTGTGGAAAAAAACAAATAGACCACTTTACGACTATTCACAGGCAAATCCCCCAAATTCAGTTATGCTGTCATGATTGTATCAATGTCCCTTAGAAAATGCTAGTTCTTCTAACAGGCAATGAATAATTTCAATCGAAATATCTCAAATTAATGACAAAATGATTGAAAGGAGCCATCCGTCGTGAAAAAAATGCAACAATTCATCATTCTTTGCTTCATCTGCACCCTTCTTTCTAGCTGTGCAGCAAACGAAAACAGCGGTGGAAATACCAGTCCTGACTATGAAGGAACAAAGAAAATGATGGTTGATATGCTTCAAACTGATGAAGGAAAGAAGGCAGTTGAAGAATTAATAACTGAGGAAGAAATGCAACAAAAGCTAGTTATGGATAATAATTTTGTTAAAGAAACAATTCAGCAAACATTAACATCAGAAGACGGAAAGAAATTCTGGCTTGAAGCAATGAAGGATCCTGAATTTGCGAAAACTTTTGCTGAGAGCATGCAAGCTGAGAATGAAAAGATTCTAAAAGGTCTTATGAAAGACCCTGAGTACCAAGAAATGATGATGACCATACTGAAAGATCCAGAAATGGAGGCCGCAGCTCTTGAACTTATGCAATCAAAAGAATACCGCCAACAAGTTATGACGATTATGCAGGAATCATTTGAAAGTCCTTTGTTTGTAGCAAAGATTAATGAAATTTTGATGACCGTTACAGCAAAGCATCTCGATGAATTAACGAAACAAGCAGAATCTGGTGGTGAAGCTAAGAAAGAAGAGGGTGGCGGTGAAGGTGGCTCTTAACTAGGAAATAAGCTTGCTGGAGGAGACTCCAAGCAAGCTTATTTTTTATCTAGACGTAGTTATACGGTTTTATCAATGATTCGTTGTGCGATGCTTGTATAAATCTCACCGATTGGATGATCCTTCGCATAAACTGAAGGAGCGAAATCATCTTTATTAATCTCCGGCTGCCCCAGTGGAATTTGGCCTAATAATTCGGTTTTCAATTCTTCGATTAAGCGCTCGCCTCCACCTTGGCCGAACACATATTCTTTCTCTCCAGTAACCTTACTCTCAAAGTAAGCCATATTTTCAACCACACCTAAAATTTCATGATGTGTTTTAATCGCCATTGTCCCTGCTCGTGCTGCAACAAAGGCTGCAGTAGCATGTGGTGTCGTAACTAGAATCTCTTTTGAATGTGGTAGCATTGTGTGAATATCTAATGCAACATCTCCCGTTCCTGGTGGTAGATCTAACACTAAGTAGTCAAGCTCCCCCCATTCAACCTCGGTAAAAAATTGATTTAACATTTTACCTAACATTGGTCCTCTCCAAATAACAGGAGCATTATCTTCTACAAAGAAACCCATTGAAATCACTTTTACCCCAAAACGATCAACAGGATAGATTCGCTCCCCTTTTACTTGAGGTCTTTCTTCAATCCCCATCATATCAGGGACACTAAAGCCATAAATATCGGCATCAATGATTCCTACTCTTTTTCCAAGTCGAGCAAGTGATGTAGCCAGATTCACGGAGACTGTTGATTTACCAACCCCTCCTTTACCACTTGTTACAGCAATGAAGGTTGTCGGACTATTTGGAGCTAGGATCGACGGACCATTGTATGTAGGTTCCAAAGTACCACCGAGTTTTTTAATTTCTGCTTCCGTAAGCTCTTCAAATCTTAAACCAACAGAATCTGCCCCTTCTCCTTTAATGATGTGAACGATTTCTTGCTGAATCTCCATCTGATCCGCGGTTCCTGTTTTAGCAAGAGCAATTTTCAAGCTAACATTGTTATCCTTGATTTTCACTTCTCGGACGCCGCCCGTTTCAACTAATGCTTTATTTAAATCTCTATCCTTTATATGCTTTAAGGCTTCTAGAACAATTGCTTCTGTTATTGCCAAATCGGACAACTCCTTTTTCCAATGATATACACTTAGTATAGCATAGGAAAGCGTTTGACTTAATTATAGCTACTTATTCAGGTACCTTTTCATTCGTGTAGTATCTCATAATTCCTTGATAAATTGATGCTGCGACCTTCTGTTGGTATTCAGTCGTGTTTAATGCGTCTGCTTCCTCTGGGTTAGACAGAAAACCAGCTTCTATGAGTGCTCCTGGAATCTTCGCATTCTTCACCAAATATACATTATGAATTGGCTTTGCTTGACGTGTTGTATTTTCAAGGTTATCACGCACTTCATCTTGAATAAATTTGGCAATGGCTTCATTTTCAGGGTTGGCACGATTATAAAAGACCTGAGCACCATTCCATTTTGGTGAGGCAATTGCATTTAAATGTAAGCTTACAAAGAGATCTGCATCAGACTCATTTATAATATCAACACGTCTTTTCAAATCTTCAATTTTTCTTTGACGAATGCGTTGCGTATTATCGCCTGCAAGATCACGGTCTTCTTCTCTTGTCATTAAAACAAGTGCTCCAGCTTCCTGTAAATAATCTCTTAATTGCAAACTTAATGATAACGTGACATCCTTTTCCAATGTTCCAGTTTTGGAAATTGCTCCCCCGTCGATACCGCCATGTCCTGGATCTATAACAATGACTTTTCCAGACAAAGGAAGGTTCCAAGTCCCCCAAGAATCATTGCTTACAAATTGATATTGTATAATGAATAATAAGCTTACTACCCCTAAGGCGAATCCACCGCCCTTTAACCACTTCTTCACATTCACGTTTTACCCCTCCTCGTCCACTTCTATTTATATATATTGGGACAAGGAAGAGAATATGAAGTGATTTTTTAATAAATCCTAATGAAGGCGCATCCGATGTCTTTTTTCCCCTTCTCTAAAGCCCTCACTCCACCAACGTTCTACAAAATTCTCAGTGGCCAGTTTTAAAGAATCAAGAACATACTCAGAATCGAGTAACCATCCTTGAAGTAAATTAAAGATAACATGAGTGATTTCAGTCAATTCCTCGTCACAACGAGCTTTTACCTGCTGCTCACTTTCCCCGTAATACCCAAACTTAGCAAATTCAGCTCCGAGCAAGTAAGCATCAATTGCCATATCCATGCAAGGATCAAGTAGAAAGGGATGAGATAAAAAGTGAAAAGGCACTATTGGTTTAAACTGAACCTCGACATCTGCCTTTAAATTCTTTAAAGAAAGATGCTTCAGAACATTTCGTTCAAATTTCCATTGCTTTTCTCTTCTCTTATTAGCTAATGTCGTTACAACTGTCATCCGTTTTCACCTTCTTCCTTCTTTTCTTATTAGTATGAGGAACGTTCAAATCATAAATGCAGTGGAAATCCTGTTGAAATTGACCACGTATATTTTAGTGTCCAAACAAAAAAGCCTCATTTCGAGAAGTGAGGCTCATAATTTAGATATTAATTTACAACGTATCTCTAAATGTTTTTGCATGTACATCTAGTTGTCTCGATGATTCACCAATCTCTGTAAATTCTTCCATCGCTTTTGCTAATAGCTCTTGGCTCTCAGTAATACTTTTTTCGGAACGCTCGGTCACCTCACTAATCTTTGTTATTTCATTAGTGATACCTCCGATGTGGGAATTCACTTCTTGAATCGACTCTTGAACCCCGTTAGCCAATTTTCTAACTTCATTTGCGACTACGCTAAACCCTCGACCATGTTCACCAGCACGAGCAGCTTCGATCGCTGCATTTAATGCTAATAAATTCGTCTGTGACGCAATGCCTCTAATCGTCTTAACAATATCTCCAATTGAAGCTGACTGCTCTTTAAGTGAGTGAAGATTCGCGAAGTTTTCTTTTGATTCTAAGACAAGCTTATCTGTTACATTTTCTACTTCTTTACTTTTATCAATTCCCTGCTCAGCTCGTTGACGTAATTCAGAAGCCATCACTTGTAACCGACTTGCCATTTCAAGGGTCTGATTCTCCCTATCTGTAATATCTGTAGCTACCTTCACTACTGCAACTATCTTCCCGTTATCATCGTAAACTGGCGAATATGTAGCTTCTAACCAAATGAGACGACCCGACTTTGTTACACGCTGTATTTTCTCTTGAAAGCTCTGTCCATTTCTTAAGTTCTTCCAAAGATCTTGATACTCACGACTATTAGCAAACTCCTCTGTACAAAATTGCTTATGTAGTAGATTAGGCATTTCGTTAACCGTATATTCCATTGTTTCTGCAAAGTTCTGATTTGCCCACAATACCTTACCATTCGGATCAAATTGAATCATGGCAAATGATTGTTCAATTGCTGCGATTACTGCTTCTTGATCCAGCACCTGTGTACTTCTTTTTAATCCTTTGATCATTCTATTACCTTCTTTACGTTTTATCTTGTCATACTCTTATCTTAACAAAGAAGTTTAAAGTGTTTCAATATAAAGCATTTTAAAATAGAAATATTTTATTTTTGTAAATTCTTAAGTTGTTATTTGTTGAATTATGTTGAATATTTGTACTTACATGTATTATTATTAATATGAAATTGAAAAGGTTGTACTTACCTGTTGTGTGATGACTCTAAGAATGAAAGAACTCTAGATTTGAAGTAGAAAACAAATCACATAACTACATAGGAATTATTAATTTGTAAACGCTTTCTTATATACAGTTAAGATCAGTTTTCTTAACTTTATATATACAAACAGATAGGGCTAAAGGGGGTTTTTAAATGAAAAACCGATTCAAGAGAGGTAAACGAAACTCAGAGAAAACAGAGAAAAAAGAAAAGGTGAACGCTAAGAAAAGAAAAAGAGCATTCCTTGCCAATATGAATATTGGAAGGAAATATGGATTGACGTTGTTAGTTATATTTATTTTATTCGGAAGCTCAACAGTGTTGGTAGGTAATTTCATATCGGACATCGGAAGAAACATGGATGAATTAGAAAGAAGGGGAGACAGAGCTCTTAATATAGCAGAGATGAACACACTTACGCAGGGAATGGGACAACGAATTGCCAATTATGTTCATTACTCAACGCAATCATACGCTGATGAATTTTTTTACCAAATGGAAACATTTACTCTTATAGCAGAAGAAGTTGATGCTAATCTTCGAACACCGGAGCAAAAAGACCTCCTTGCAATCGTCGTAACGAACACCCAGACAATTAATGAGGCTTTTTCAGAACAAATTGTACCGGCAGTTCGAGATGTGGATTTTGTTACCGCTAAAAGGACAGCGAGCGATATGAATAATCTTCAACTTGAATCTGTCATGATTTTAGAGACATTAGAAGATATCATTAACGAAGAAAGACAGCTAGCCGTACAGGAGGCCAAAGAAAGCCAGGAAGCAACGTTTTCTGTATTAATTATTTCAATGGTCATGACCGTACTTATTGGTACTATTCTCGTCTTCATCATCAGTAGGATTATTTCTAAAAATCTCAAAACCGTGGTCGACGTTAGTAATGAGATTGCAACAGGTAATTTATCTGTCCAAACAATAAATTATCTAGGAAAAGATGAGATTGGACAGATTGCTTTAGCCATAAATACAATGAGTCAAAATTTAAGAAATATGATTCAACAAATATTAACCATTTCCGAATCAGTTCATCAACAAAGTGAAGGGTTAAGAAATTCATCGTTCGAAGTTAAGGAAGGTTCTGCACAAGTAGCTGTTACAATGCAGGAACTTTCTTCAGGTACAGAGTCACTTGCCAACCACGTTAATGAATTATCAACAACAATGGTCCAGTTTGCGGACAAGGTTGGTGGAGTCAACGAAAGTGGCGAGAATATTAATGGAAAATCGAGTGTTGTTTTGGACATGACCGACAAAGGAAAGAAGCTGATGGAATCTTCTATTTCTCAAATGTCGAATATAGACCAAATTATGAAGGATGCTGTACAGAAGGTAGAGGGATTGGATGATCAATCCAAACAAATTACAAAGCTAGTATCTGTTATAAAGGATATTGCAGACCAAACAAACTTACTTGCTCTTAATGCTGCAATTGAGGCAGCTAGAGCCGGTGAGCATGGCAAGGGGTTTGCAGTTGTTGCCGGTGAAGTACGCAAACTCTCTGAACAAGTGAGTACGTCAGTAAAAGACATCACAACGATTGTTAAAAACATTCAGAATGAAACAGAAACTGTCACTGGTTCTCTTAAAATGGGTTATAACGAAGTGTTAGAGGGTACAACCCAAATTAAGAACACAGGAGAAACATTTAACGGGATTAGTAATGCTGTATCTCAAATGGTGGAAAACATTCAAACAGTCACAAGCAATTTATTAACCATTTCTTCAACAAGTCAAATAATGAGTTCATCCATTCAAGAAGTCGCTTCTATTTCTGAAGAGTCCGCTGCTGGAGTTCAAGAAAGCTCGGCCACTACAGAACAGATAAGTACGACAATAGAACAAGTCGCAAAGAACACAGAGGAATTATCGGTTTTATCAAGAAAGTTAAACGAAATGGTGAAAGGTTTTACCTTGTGAGCAAGTGATAGTGACTTAGGTAAATGAAGAGATTGGGACAAAAGTGATTTAACTAATAGAAAATCCGAACAAAGATAGGTGGCGGACGTAAACCGCTCCTGAAATATACTACGCTTTCCGCGGGAAGCCGGTGAGCCTCCTCGGCTATGCCTGTGGGGTCTCACCTTTGGCTTTTAGATCCCGCAGGAGTCTCCGTATATTTCATCCGCTACGTAATTGCTTTGTTCAGTATTTCATTTAGACACTTTAGTTATGTCCCAGTCTTTTTATTTTTTCTAGAGGTACAGGTATGAATCATTATGCCAACACAATAATATTAATTTCCAGGGTAATTACATCCTTTTTGCGAAGACTCCCCCACTATGATATCCCGGTAAACAAATTGAGATGATGGTTATCATAAGTCATTTGTGAAAAAACAGATGGTCAAAACGCGGTCAAGTTTTTCGGCCATAAAAAAGACCCCCATCCAAATGGATGAGAGCCTTGTGTCTTGTATTAACGCTTTGAGAACTGAGGTGCACGACGTGCTGCTTTAAGACCGTATTTCTTACGTTCTTTCATACGAGCATCACGAGTTAAGAAACCTGCAGTCTTTAATGAAGGACGGTTATCAGGATCTACTTTAAGTAGAGCACGTGCTACACCGTGACGGATTGCACCCGCTTGTCCTGTGTACCCACCACCATCAACATTAACGTGAACGTCATATTGACCTTCAACGCCAGTTTCTACAAGTGGTTGCTTAACAATAAGCTTTAATGTTTCAAGATTAAAATACTCATCTAATTCGCGACCGTTAACAACGATTTGACCGTCGCCTGGTAATAGACGAACGCGAGCAACTGAGTGCTTACGACGACCTGTACCGTAATATTGTACTTGTGCCAAATTAATACCCTCCTATCGATTAACCGCGAAGTGTGTAAACTTCTGGTTTTTGAGCTTGATGTTTGTGTTCGCTACCCGCATATACATGTAGCTTCATTCCTTGTGCACGTCCAAGAGTATTCTTTGGAAGCATACCTTTGATTGCTAGCTCAAGCATGCGCTCAGGCTTCGTAGCACGCATATCGCCAGCAGTTGTTTGCTTCAAACCACCTGGGTGATTTGTGTGACGATAGTAAATCTTGTCTCTTAATTTGTTACCAGTTAATTCAATTTTCTCTGCATTAATGATAATTACATTATCACCAGTGTCAACGTGTGGTGTAAAAGTTGGCTTCATCTTCCCACGAAGAATTGATGCAACTTCTGATGCTAAACGACCAAGAGTTTGGCCTTCAGCGTCTACAACGTACCACTTACGCTCAACTTCGTTTGGCTTTGCCATATATGTTGTACGCATGATTTTCCCTCCTAAAGAACAATCACTTTCAAATTTTGCAAGATAGTTTTTAAACAGTGTCTAGTGTAACCATTCCTGAACCCGGGGCTAGTGGGTTTTTGGAATTACCATCTAACATCATATAATATTAAAAACTTAATGTCAACAAAATGTTACACTAGGCATCGTTGTTAATATACAGTTAAATTATGACATCCTTATAATGAACCTTCCAAAGGTATAGACCTTGTGCCGGAGCTGTCTTACCAGCCTTGGTTCGATCCTTTTTTTCAAGGATTTCTCTTACTTCACTAACTTGTTTCTTGCCTGCTCCAACTTCAAGCAATGTACCGACAATAATTCGAACCATATTATATAGGAACCCATTCCCTCTCACGATAAAAACAAGCTCATCCTCTTCTTCTTTGATGACAATATCCGTTATCGTACGGACTTTATCAACGACACTCGTATTGGCCGCACAAAAAGATGAGAAGTCATGTTCCCCAAGTAAAACTAAGGAGGCTTCTCTCATTTGATCCACAGCTAAAGGGTTAGTTACTTGAAAGGTCAGATTTCTTCTAAATACGTCGCCATTCCTTCCGATTAAGATGCGGTAACGATACTCCTTACCTATTGCATCATATCGTGCATGAAATTCGTTATTTACGGGTGTTGCCTTCATTGCCCTAATATCATTAGGTAAGCAAGCATTCAGAGCATGTGGCCATCTTTCTGCGGGAATAGGGAGGTCTGTGTCAAAGTGGATAATCTGACCTCTTGCATGTACACCTGCATCTGTTCTTCCAGATGAAGTTACTTTGACATACTGTCCTTTATGCAGCGACAATAAACCACGTTCAATTTCCCCTTGAACGGTCCGTTTCCCTGGCTGAACCTGATAACCAGAAAAGCCAGTACCTTCATAGGTAAGTAGGATAGCAATCCTCAAGACAAACAACTCCTTACGCAAAACGTAACAATATAATGATTGTCCCAGTGAGTAGAACAATTCCAATTGCGATCGTATCAATTGATTTCCAGGAGAGCTCTCGATACTTTGATCGACCAACTCCACCCCTGTATGCTCTAGCATCCATCGCTAGTGCTAAATCCTCAGCACGCTTAAAGGAATGTACAAACAGAGGAACTAACAGAGAAATTAGAGCGAGAATTCGCTTCTTCCAAGGTCCAGATGTATAACTAACCCCTCGAGACATCTGTGCCTTCATCAGCCGTTCTGTTTCTTCAAAGAGCGTTGGGATAAAACGTAATGCAATAGAAATCATTAAAGCAATCTCATGTGACGGTAATTTGAGCTTCTTAAAGGGCTGTAACAAAGCCTCTAAGCCATCTGTCAGAATAATAGGTCTCGTCGTCAACGTAACCAGTGAAGTAAGAATAACAATCGCTAGAAGCCGGACAACAATAAAGAAACCTTCCCTTAATCCCTCTTCTGTTATTGTTAGGTAAATGCCCTCATAAATGATCGAGCCTTCCCGATACGTAAAAAGCTGAAGAATGAATGCAAAAATGACAAATATGAGGATAGGCTTAATCGCTTTTAAAAAAAAGGAAGCCGAAATTCTTGATAAAAAGATCAACATGAGCGTGAAAAATAAAACAAAGCCAGTTGCATACCAGTTGGTTGCAAAGAAGATGATAATCACAAGGACCATCACGCCAAGTAATTTAGAGCGAGGGTCAAGTCTATGAAGAATGGAATGACCGGCAATGTACTGCCCGATGAGTACATGTTGGAACATCTGAAACTATCCCTCCTTTGACCTTATATACTTAGCAATATAACTAGCAACTTCATCACGCTGATAGTACGATGGTACATCTGCCAATGAGAAGGCATTTGCGAATTTCTTGATAAAACGTAAAGAATCAGGTAATTCAAGACCAAGTGATTGCAAAATAGCAGATTGACCAAACACCTGATCGCGATCACCGTTTAATACAATCTCACCATCATTCATTACTATAATAGAATCAGCATAATTAACGGCATGTTCCATTTGATGTGTAACGAGGATGATTGTCGCTCCATTTGTCCTCTGGTATTCTTTAAACATATCCATTATCTCTTGGCTTCCTTGAGGGTCTAAGCTCGCTGTAGGTTCATCTAGTAATAGAACCTTAGGACGACTCGCTAACACCCCTGCAATAGCCACTCTTCGCATCTGGCCACCACTTAAATGAAAAGGAGAATCCCCAAGAATCGTTTCAGGTAAGCCAACTAATGCAAGCGACTCAAGAGCTCTCACTTTCGCTTCTTCTGCTGAAAGACCAAAGTTTAACGGACCAAAACAAATATCCCTTTCAACAGTCTCTTCAAATAATTGATGCTCTGGATATTGAAATAGGAGAGCTACGTCCTGCCTTAGAGAACGCATATCCATCCGTTTTTCTTTAGCACTGAGTCGATATTGTCCAACCTTAATATGTCCTTCTGTCGGCTTTATCAGACCATTGACATGCTGAATAAAGGTTGATTTGCCTGAACCTGTTTTCCCAATGACTACTGTAAAAGAGCCTGAAGGAATTGAAATGTTCAACTGATTGAGTGCTTTTTTTTCAAGCGAGGTTCCCTTCATATAGGAATGACTTACATTGTTGAATATGATGTCCATAGCTCCGCGATCAACTCCTCTTCCGACAGACAACACGTTTTAAACGATAGTCCCTTTTCTTCAAGTTGTCTTTGCATTAAAACCGGAAATGGTAATGATAAACCTGCATTTAACGGAATATCTGAATTTGAAAAGAATTCACGAGGGGTTGTATCGACCTGAAGAGTGCCTTGATCAAATAAGAGAATACGATTTCCTAGTATTGCTTCATCCATATCATGTGTAATAGAAATAATCGTTGTTCCTTGCTGGTGGAGCATCTTCATTGTTTCTAACACTTCAGATCGACCACCAGGATCTAACATCGATGTTGCCTCATCAAAGACAATGATATTTGGTTGCATCGCCATCACCCCAGCAATCGCTACCCTTTGCTTTTGTCCCCCGGACAGGCGATGTGGTTCAGATTCAAGAAGATGGGAGATTCCAATTAATTTAGAGTACTTGTCAATCCGTTCTTTAATCTCTAAGCGGTCCATTCCTATATTCTCTAAGCCAAAAGCAAGGTCATCCTCAACAATCGTTGAAACAAATTGATTTTCTGGATTTTGAAAAACCATTCCAACTGTCTGACGAATTTCCCACAAAAGCTCCTCATCATGTGTCGCCTTCTCTTCAACTAAGACTGTTCCATCAGCAGGGAGCAGCAGTCCATTTAAAAGGCGAGCAAAAGTAGACTTGCCGGACCCATTTCGGCCGACAATTGAGACCCAATCATTTTCTTGAATAGCTAATGAGAGCCCGCTTACTATCTGATCAGTAGATGATTCATACTGAAACGATACATTCTCTAGTTTGATAATGGTAGACATGTCCTCACCTCAAAAAAAAGCAAACAAAAAAGGGCCCAGAGTCAGAGCATGCTTGCTCAGATCTGATTTGCCCTTTGTCGCCTCTTCTATTCACACTACTATCAAATTAATTATACAAGCTCAATAATTACCATTGGTGCTCCGTCTCCACGACGAGGTCCAATTTTAAGGATGCGTGTATAACCACCTTGACGCTCTTCATAACGAGTTGCAATGTCAGAGAAAAGCTTTTGAATTGCATCTTGTCCTGATTCCTCATTCGCAACTTCTCTGCGAATAAATGAAGCAGCTTGACGACGTGCATGCAAATCGCCACGCTTTCCAAGAGTAATCATTTTTTCAACGATTGGACGAAGCTCTTTCGCTTTCGCTTCCGTTGTTTGAATGCGTTCATTGATGATAAGGTCAGTAGCTAAATCACGGAATAGAGCTTTACGACCAGAACTATCACGACCTAATTTTGCGTATGCCATTTTCGTTTCCCTCCCTTGTCACTTACTAATACGAATGGATCACAGAAAGAAACAGAGTTTTGCTTTGTTACTTAATTTCAGTCTTCGTTACGAAGGCCTAGACCAAGTTCCCCTAGCTTCTCTTGTACTTCTTCTAATGATTTACGACCAAGATTACGTACTTTCATCATATCCTCTTCAGACTTATGAGTAAGTTCCTGAACAGTATTAATACCAGCACGCTTTAGGCAGTTGTAAGAACGAACAGAAAGGTCTAATTCTTCAATCGTCATCTCAAGAACCTTTTCCTTTTGATCTTCTTCCTTTTCAACCATAATCTCAGCATGTTGCGCTTGATCCGTTAATCCTACAAAGATGTTTAAATGCTCAGTTAAGATCTTTGCCCCTAATGAAACAGCTTCTTCAGGGCGAATGCTTCCGTCAGTCCAGACATCAAGAGTTAGTTTGTCATAGTTGGTCACTTGACCGACGCGCGTATTCTCAACTTGATAATTCACACGAGAAACTGGTGTGTAAATTGAATCAATCGGGAGAACTCCAATTGGTTGCTCGTCATTCTTATTCCCTTCTGCTAATACATAACCACGACCACGCTTTGCAATTAAACGCATATGAAGATGTGCACCTTTTGCAAGGGTTGCAATGTGTAGGTCAGGATTTAACACTTCAACATCACTGTCATGTGTTAAATCAGCAGCTGTAACGACTCCTTCTCCTTGAATGTCAATCTCTAACGTCTTTTCTTCATCAGAATAGATTTTAAGAGCTAACTTTTTCAAGTTCAAGATAATCGTAGTTACATCTTCTACAACACCTTCAATTGTAGAAAACTCATGTAATACTGAATCAATCTGAACAGATGTTACAGCAGCGCCAGGTAAAGAAGAAAGTAGAATACGACGTAAGGAGTTACCTAGAGTTGTTCCATAACCTCTTTCGAGTGGTTCAACTACAAATTTCCCATACTTTGCGTCTTCACTTATTTCAACCGCTTCAATATTTGGCTTTTCAATTTCAATCATTAAACAAACCCTCCTTCAAAACGTCGAACTCCGGTAGACTGCAAGGATTGCCATACCGGATAACCAGTAGGCAATTTCCAAGCTATACACTAATTTGCCAACAGGACTGTTATCGCTCTATCCATTATAGACAAATTAGGGGAATCTATACAAAACTTAGTTCTGTTATACTCTACGACGTTTTGGCGGGCGGCAGCCATTATGTGGAACTGGAGTAACATCTTTAATCATGTTAACTTCAAGACCAACAGCTTGCAGGGAACGGATCGCCGCTTCACGTCCTGCACCAGGTCCCTTTACAGAAACCTCAATTACCTTCATACCATGTTCCATAGCTGTTTTTGCAGCTGATTCAGCAGCCATTTGAGCCGCGAATGGAGTTGATTTACGAGAACCTTTAAATCCTAATGCGCCAGCACTTGCCCATGAAATAGCATTACCGTGTGTATCCGTAATTGTCACGATCGTATTGTTGAAAGTTGAGCGAATGTGAGCAACACCAGATTCAATATTTTTACGTTGACGACGCTTTGGACGAGTATTCGTTTTCTTAGCCATTTATTATGCTACCTCCTTTCTTACTTCTTCTTGTTAGCTACTGTACGACGAGGACCTTTACGTGTACGAGCATTATTTTTAGAATTTTGTCCACGAACCGGTAATCCACGACGATGACGGATTCCGCGATATGAACCAATTTCAATTAGACGCTTAATATTAAGGGATACTTCACGACGAAGATCACCTTCAACTGTGTGAGCTTCAAGAGCTTCACGGATACGTCCTAATTCTTCTTCAGTCAAGTCACGAACACGAGTATCCTCAGATACACCTGCTTGAGCTAGAACTGCCGATGCTTTAGCTTTGCCGATTCCAAAGACATACGTAAGTGAAATAACTACACGCTTATCACGTGGAATGTCGACACCTGCAACACGTGCCATATATGTGCACCTCCTTGTAATTTATCCTTGTTTTTGCTTGTGCTTAGGGTTTTCACAAATAACCATTACCGTCCCTTTACGACGGATAACTTTACACTTTTCACAAATAGGCTTGACTGATGGTCTAACCTTCATTTTTTTTACCTCCTATTTGGTACGGAGTGTCTGGTTAAAATTAACCAGATTTAAGCAACATAATCATAGATCATCTTGCTAGTCGCTCTCGCAACATTTTTATTTGTATCGATATGTGATTCGTCCACGAGTTAGATCATAAGGCGAAAGTTCCACTGTCACCTTATCACCAGGTAGGATTCGAATGAAATGCATACGAATTTTCCCAGATACGTGGGCAAGAATCTTATGACCATTTTCTAATTCAACACGAAACATCGCATTAGGAAGAGGTTCAATAACCGTACCTTCCACCTCAATTACATCTTCTTTTGCCATGGATTCACTCTCCTTCCTTCAGTAAATCAGAGTGTTGCTCCAAAAAGTTCGTAATTGCATAACGTAACTTTCCGTTAGTAACACGTCCTGTCTCTATAAAGCTATTGCTTACTTCATCAGCAATGTAATCAACGAGCTCTAGGTGATTAAGGTTCTTCTTTTTCATTCGGTCAATTTTACGCATATCACCATCAGCAATACATACAAAACGGTCATCAACCAATTCAACGATCACGCTATACTGACCGATATCTCGACCTTTTGTAATTCGTACAATTTGACCAATCTCCGGACTTGGACCAGAGTCATTCATAATAACCATCACCTACATTTAAGCTTTTGTTAAGATCTCATACCCTGAATCTGTGATTGCAATTGTATGCTCAAAGTGTGCACAATTCTTTCCATCAACAGTGACAACCGTCCAGTCATCAGAAAGAGTACGTACATAACGAGTACCAGCATTTATCATTGGCTCAATTGCTAATACCATTCCCGGTTTCAAGCGTGGCCCTTTACCTGGCGGACCATAATGAGGGATTTGCGGATCCTCATGTAAGTCTTGCCCAACACCATGCCCTACATACTCACGGACAATTGAATAACCTAATGGTTCTGCATATACTTGAATAGCATGGGATATATCCGAAAGACGTGCTCCAGCTTTCGCTTGGTCAAGTCCCTTATAGAGTGACGTTTCCGTAACATCTAGTAAGTTTTGATCTGAGTCAGATATCTTACCAACAGCATAAGTCCACGCAGAATCTCCATGATAACCATTCAGCTTAGCACCAATGTCAATGCTAATGATATCTCCATCTTTAAGCACTCGCTTACCAGGAATTCCGTGCACCAATTCCTCATTTACCGAAGCGCAGATGCTACCAGTAAATCCATTATAGCCTTTGAATGAGGGAGTTGCACCATGTGAACGAATCAACTTTTCTGCAATCTCATCCAGTTCCTTAGTAGAAATACCAGGTTGAACATGTTGTTTTAACTCTTGATGTGTTAAAGCAACAATTTTACCAGCTTCCCGCATGATTTCTAGTTCTCGTTCTGTCTTACATATGATCATGCATGAATTCCTTTCAGCAACTGATCTATGTCCTCAAATACTTGATCAATATCTTGATCACCTTTGATGTTTTTGAGATATCCTTTACTCGAATAAAAATCAAAAAGCGGTTTAGCTTGTTTTTGGTTTACTTCAAGTCGTTTTTTAACCGTCTCAGCAGTGTCAT
The DNA here is from genome assembly GCF_017939705.1 of Halalkalibacter suaedae. GTDB lineage: Bacteria > Bacillota > Bacilli > Bacillales > Bacillaceae_D > Halalkalibacter > Halalkalibacter suaedae. The sequence goes on along the minus strand of NZ_JAGKSQ010000013.1, from coordinate 47,049 downwards.
CATCACGTTGGATAAGATCACTACCATCGATATCACATTTCCCCTCAACCTTAGGTGGGTTAAACATAATATGATACGTTTTACCAGAAGTAGGTGAAACGCGGCGGCCAGTCAGTCGTTCCATCAGCAAATCTTCTGGAACATCGACATTTAAAACATAATCTAGTTTGCGGTTCATTGAATCTAATAGTTGTTCTAGTGCTTCAGCCTGTGCAACTGTACGTGGAAACCCATCAAGTAGAAAACCATTTTTACAATCGTCTTCTGTCAATCGATCACGTACAATCCCAATCGTTACTTCATCTGGTACAAGTTCACCAGCGTCCATAAAAGATTTAGCCTTAAGCCCTAGTTCTGTTTGTCCTTTAATGGCGGATCTGAACATATCTCCAGTTGAAATATGAGGGATCTCATACTTCTTGACGATACGCTCTGCCTGAGTGCCTTTACCAGCACCAGGTAAACCCATCAAAATAAGATTCATCACTACAGTCCCCCCATCTACCGACTTAACAACAGGCGAACAGGAACAACGGTTGTTTCCTGTTCTTCCTATTACTTAATGAAGCCTTTATATGAACGTTTAATTAGTTGACTTTCAATTTGTTTCATTGTATCCAATGCTACACCAACCACAATCAATAATCCAGTACCACCGACTTGAACAGCAGCAGGTAATTCTAAAAATTGTGTAAAGAACACCGGGATAATAGAAATGGTTGCTAAGAAAAGAGCGCCAACAAAGGTTAAACGATATAAAATGCGCGTTAAGTAAGTTTCTGTTGTCTTACCTGGACGAATACCTGGAATATAGCCACCTTGTTTCTTAAGGTTATCAGCCATTTTTTCAGGATTAACTTGGATAAATGTATAGAAATACGTAAATCCAATAATCAAAGCAGCATATAAGACCATTCCCATAGGTTGAGTGTAGTCAAATATAGCTATGATCCACCCAGCAACAGGATTCTCGCTAAAGAAACCAGCAATTGTTGGAGGGAACATGAATAAAGATAAGGCAAAGATAACAGGGATAACACCAGCAGCATTAACCTTTAATGGTAAATGTGTTGATTGTCCACCTACCGGACTACGCCCAACTAATCGCTTTGCATATTGAACAGGTACTTTTCTTAAAGCTTGTTGAATAAAGATAACTCCAACAACAATGACTAGAATCGCAAGAGCAATAAGAAGAACTGTAACAATACTTAAAAATAACTGATCGCCAGCATTTTCAATTTGAGTAGCATAGAGTTGATTAACTGCTCCAGGAATACCTGCAGCAATACCTGCGAAGATAATGATAGAAATACCATTTCCAACACCCTTAGCAGTAATTTGCTCACCTAGCCACATTAAAAACGCAGTTCCAGCTGTTAAAACAAGTGCAATAAACAGATATGTCGGAATGCTTGAATTAGGTATCAAACCAGGGAATATGGAGTTGAATCCAATTGACATTCCCAGAGCTTGAATGAAACCTAAAACAATTGTACCGTAACGGGTAAACTGAGCTAATTTACGTCGACCCGTTTCCCCTTCTTTTGCCCATTCGGCGAACTTAGGTACTACATCCATTTGCAATAACTGTACAACGATTGATGCAGTGATGTATGGCATGATACCCATTGCAAAAATCGAAAAGTTCCCTAAAGCTCCACCACCAAACGTATTCAAAAACCCAAATGCATTTGCTTGATCATCAAAGAAATTCAGTACATCCTTGTTCGTACCTGGAACAGGAATAAAACTTCCGATCCGAAAAACAATGAGCATGAGTAGGGTGAAAATAATTTTGTTTCTTAAGTCACCCACTCGAAAAATGTTGGAGATTGTCCGGAACATTAAATCACCTCAGTTTTTCCGCCAGCTGCTTCAATAGCTTCGACCGCTGAAGCAGAAAACTTATGTGCTTTAACAGTTAGGCTTTTTTCAATATTTCCATTGCCTAAAATCTTAACACCATGCTTAACGTTCTTAACTACACCAGTTTCAATAAGAAGTTCAGGAGTTACCTCTGTACCCTTATCAAAACGGTTTAGTTCGTCAAGATTTACAATTGTAAACTCTTTACGAGTTGGATTTGTAAATCCACGTTTCGGCAAACGACGGTAAAGTGGGTTTTGACCACCCTCAAAACCTGGACGTACACCTCCACCAGAACGAGCATTCTGACCTTTGTGTCCTTTTCCTGCTGTTTTCCCGTTACCAGAACCAATACCGCGACCTACACGATTTCGAACTTTACGTGATCCTTCTGCAGGCTTCAACTCATGAAGTTTCATGTCGACACCTCCTTGTTTTTAAAAGTAATGCTTATGCTTCTATTTCTTTAACAGTTACAAGGTGAGATACCTTTTTGACCATACCGCGAATCGCAGCATTATCTTCTTGAACAACTGAATGATGCATTTTACGTAAACCAAGTGTGTTCACCGTTACACGTTGGTCTTGTGGACGTCCAATAAGACTACGAGTGAGGGTAATTTCTAATTTCTTAGCCATTTACTTTCCCTCCTTAACCTAACAGTTCTTCCACGGATTTGCCGCGAAGTTTGGCAACTTCTTCAGCACGCTTAAGGCCTTTAAGACCTTCCATTGTTGCACGAACCATGTTGATTGGGTTATTTGAACCATGTGATTTAGAAAGAATATCACCGATACCAGCAAGTTCTAGTACAGCACGAACTGGTCCACCAGCGATAATTCCCGTACCTTCAGAAGCATTCTTAAGAAGGACACGGCCAGCACCAAAGTGACCAACAATCTCATGAGGGATTGTCGTACCAACAACAGGTACTTCAATAAGGTTTTTCTTTGCATCTTCAACTGCTTTACGGATAGCTTCTGGTACTTCTTGAGCTTTACCCATACCAAATCCAACGTGGCCATTCTTGTCGCCTACAACGACTAGTGCAGCAAAGCGGAAACGACGTCCACCTTTTACTACTTTAGCAACACGATTGACAGCTACTACTTTTTCTTCAAGTTCCAACGTATTAGGGTCAATACGACGCATTCGTTTTCCCTCCTTTTTTAGAATTTCAATCCAGCCTCGCGGGCTGCATCAGCAAGTGTCGCTACACGACCGTGATAAAGATAGCCGCCGCGATCAAAGACAACTACTTCATGTCCATTATCTATAGCACGCTTAGCTACAAGTCCACCTACTAGTTTCGCCGCTTCTGTCTTCGATACATCTGCACCAGCTACTTCAGCTTCTAAAGTAGAAGCAGAGGCAAGTGTTACACCATTTACATCATCAATTAATTGAGCGTAAATATGCTTTGAAGAACGGAATACGTTTAGGCGAGGACGTTCAGGTGTTCCAGTGATTGAGCGACGAACATGTAAATGTCGCTTCTTACGTGCCGCATTTTTATTAGGCTTCGTAATCATTGAACGTCAATCCTTTCCGTGTTTTAGTGATTATTTACCTGTTTTACCTTCTTTACGACGAACAAATTCGCCTTCATAACGAATCCCTTTACCTTTGTAAGGCTCTGGTAAACGTACAGAACGGATGTTAGATGCAGTTGCACCAACGCGTTCCTTATCAATACCTTTAACAATAACTTTTGTATTAGAAGGTACTTCAATTTCAATCCCTTGTTCAGGATCGATTTCAACTGGATGCGAGTAACCAACGTTAAGAACAAGCTTTTGACCTGACTTTGTAGCACGATAACCTACACCGATTAGTTCAAGAGAACGTTCAAAACCTTTTGTTACACCTTCAACCATGTTGCTAATTAAACTACGAGTAGTACCGTGAAGTGCTTTGTGTAGTTTAGCATCAGAAGGACGTTCAACAGTCACTTCATTTTCAGCAATGTTAATTTTCATATCTTCGTGAAGGTTACGCTTAAGTTCACCTTTAGGACCTTTAACAGTCATTAACGTACCATCAAGCGTAATTGTTACTCCACTTGGAACTTCTACTGGCTTTTTACCAATACGAGACATTCTTGTACACCTCCGTTCATTTCAAGGAACCTATTACCAAATGTATGCTAATACTTCTCCGCCCACTTGTTGTTGACGAGCATCCTTGTCTGTCATTAAACCATTTGATGTTGAAACTAAAGCAATACCTAGACCACCTAGTACACGTGGTAGTTCGCCAGCTTTCGCATAAACACGAAGACCAGGCTTACTAATACGCTTAAGGCCAGTGATAACACGCTCGTTAGCTGCGCCATACTTTAAGAAAATACGAATTACACCTTGCTTGTTATCTTCAATATATTCATAATCACGAATAAAACCTTCACGCTTAAGAATATCTGCAATTTCCTTCTTTACCTTTGAAGCAGGTAGTTCAAGCTTCTCGTGACGAACAACGTTCGCATTACGAATACGAGTAAGCATATCTGCAATTGGATCTGTCATGACCATCTATATTTACCTCCTTCCCGTTCTTGGGATTACCAACTAGCTTTTTTCACACCAGGAATTTGCCCTTTATGTGCAAGTTCTCTGAAGCAAATTCTGCAAAGTTTAAATTTACGTAAAACTGAATGAGGACGACCGCAACGTTCACAACGAGTATACTCTTGTACTTTATACTTCTGTGTGCGTTTTTGCTTTGCAATCATTGATTTCTTTGCCAACGTGTTCCCTCCTCTTCGAAACGACTTCGATTATTTTTGAAATGGCATACCCATTTGCGTTAAAAGTTCTCGAGCTTCTTCATCAGTAGTAGCAGTTGTTACGATAACAACATCCATACCACGAACTTTATCGACTTTATCGTAGTTTACTTCAGGGAAAATTAATTGCTCTTTAACACCTAAAGTGTAGTTTCCACGTCCGTCGAAAGCTTTTTTAGAAATACCACGGAAGTCACGTACACGAGGTAGTGCAACAGTAACTAGTTTATCAAGGAATTCATACATACGCTCACCGCGCAAAGTTACCTTTGCACCGATTGGCATACCTTCACGTAGCTTGAATCCAGCGATAGATTTCTTAGCTTTTGTGATTAACGGCTTTTGACCTGTAATCTCAGTAAGCTCTTCAACAGCCTTATCAAGTGCTTTTGCATTTGATACAGCATCACCAACACCCATATTCACTACAATCTTCTCAAGTTTTGGTACACCCATAACAGAAGAGTAGTTGAACTTCTCAACTAGAGAAGGAACGATTTCAGTTGAATACTTTTCTTTTAAACGATTCATACGATTGACCTCCTTTCACACTCCGACTACTTATCTAGTAATTCGCCAGACTTTTTAGCAATACGTACTTTTTTTCCATTCTCAACTTTATGACCTACTCGGGTAGGTTCACCAGACTTAGGGTCGATAGGCATAACGTTTGAAGAATGGATCGGTGCTTCTTGATTTAAAATTCCACCTTGTGGATTATCTTGTGAAGGTTTTGCATGTTTTTTAACCATGTTAATTCCTTCAACTAGGACACGACTCTTCTTCGGGAACGCCTCAAGGATCACACCTTGCTTCCCTTTGTCTTTTCCAGAGATGATTTTAACAGTATCACCTTTTTTGACATGCATTGACATTATTGCACCTCCTTGACAGGGCGTTTCTTAATCTTCTATTAAAGAACTTCTGGAGCAAGAGAAACGATCTTCATGAACTGATTGTCACGAAGTTCACGTGCAACAGGTCCGAAAATACGAGTACCACGTGGGCCTTTGTCATCACGGATGATAACAGCAGCATTCTCATCAAACTTGATGTACGAACCATCTTTACGACGAGCACCAGTCTTAGTACGAACGATAACTGCTTTAACAACGTCACCCTTCTTGACAACGCCACCTGGTGTTGCTTGTTTCACCGAACAAACAATAACATCACCAATATTAGCTGTCTTACGACCAGAACCACCTAATACTTTAATACATAGTACTTCACGAGCACCAGAGTTATCAGCAACTTTTAAACGAGATTCTTGTTGGATCATAGGATCTTACCTCCCTTCAAATAAAGGATTCTATTAGATAATTACCGCTTCTTCTACAATTTCAACTAAGCGGAAACGTTTGTCTTTAGAAAGTGGTCGAGTCTCCATAACTTTAACAATATCGCCGATTTTAGCTTTATTATCTTCATCATGAGCCTTGAACTTTTTAGAGTACTTTACACGCTTTCCGTATAGGCGATCTTTTTTGTATGTTTCTACAAGAACAGCAATGGTTTTATCCATTTTGTCTGAAACAACACGTCCTGTATAAACTTTACGTTGGTTGCGTTCCATTTGAGCAAACCTCCTTTTTAGCCGTTGTTAATTCCAAGCTCACGTTCACGTAATACAGTCTTCGCACGAGCAATTCCTTTGCGAACCTCACGAATACGGGTTGGATTATCCAATTGACCAGTCGCTAGTTGAAAGCGAAGGTTGAACAACTCTTCCTTTAGTGATTTCGTTTTTTGCTCAATTTCAGCAGTGGTTAAGTTACGAATATCATTAGCTTTCATTTGCGTCACCACCCACTTCGTCACGTTTTACAAACTTACATTTAACTGGTAATTTATGAGCAGCAAGACGTAATGCTTCTCTAGCAACTTCTTCAGAAACACCAGCAATTTCAAACATAATCTTTCCAGGCTTGACAACAGCTACCCAACCTTCGGGAGCCCCTTTACCAGAACCCATTCGAACTTCTAATGGCTTAGCAGTGTATGGCTTAGAAGGGAAAATCTTAATCCAAACCTTACCACCACGTTTCATGTAACGAGTCATTGCAATACGAGCTGACTCAATTTGACGGTTAGTGATCCAAGAAGCATCTAGTGCTTGTAAACCATACTCACCAAAATGAACTTCAGTACCGCCCTTTGCACGACCTTTCATATTACCACGATGTTCACGACGATATTTTACGCGTTTAGGCATTAACATGATTAGTTGCCTCCTTCCTCTTTGTTCGTTCCTTTCGTTGGAAGGACTTCACCACGATAGATCCAGATTTTGATACCTAGTTTACCGTATGTTGTGTCAGCTTCAGCTGTACCGTAGTTGATATCAGCACGAAGTGTGTGAAGTGGAACTGTTCCCTCACTATAGTGTTCAGCACGAGCGATATCCGCTCCGCCAAGACGACCAGAAACTTGTGTTTTAATACCCTTTGCACCTGAGCGCATTGTACGTTGAATCGCTTGTTTCATAGCACGACGGAATGAAATACGATTCTCTAATTGACGAGCAATGTTTTCAGCAACAAGCTTAGCATCTAAATCAGCTTGCTTGATTTCAAAGATGTTGATATGAACTCTCTTACCAGTTAACACGTTAAGTGCTTTACGAAGAGCTTCTACTTCAGAACCGCCCTTACCAATAACCATACCTGGCTTTGCAGTAGATATAGTAACGTTAACACGGTTAGCAGCACGTTCAATTTCAATTTTAGATACAGATGCATCTTTTAAACGCTTTTCAATATATTCACGAATTTTGATATCTTCGTGTAATAGATCAGCATAATCTTTATCAGCATACCATTTTGACTCCCAGTCATGAATGACACCAACTCGAAGTCCAGTAGGATTGATTTTTTGACCCACGCTTTATCCCTCCTTCTTTTCTGTTACTACTAACGTAATATGACTAGTGCGCTTGTTGATACGGCTGGCACGTCCCATCGCACGTGGACGGAAACGCTTCAAGGTAACACCCTCATCAACAAATACCTCGCTAATTACAAGGTTATTTGGCTCCATTTCATAGTTGTGTTCCGCATTCGCAATTGCTGAATTTAAAAGCTTTTCTACAACTGGAGAAGCAGCTTTTGGCGTGTGGCGAAGAATAGCGATTGCTTCACCCACTTGCTTTCCGCGAATAAGATCGACAACTAGACGTACCTTACGAGGAGCAATACGAATTTGTCTTGCTACAGCTTTAGCTTGCATGGGATTGACCTCCTCTCTTACTTACCTTAACGTCTTGTTTTCTTATCATCTGCTGCGTGACCTTTATACGTACGAGTAGGTGCGAACTCACCAAGCTTATGTCCTACCATATCTTCAGATACGTAAACTGGTACATGCTTACGGCCATCATACACTGCGATAGTATGACCAATGAACTCAGGGAAAATCGTTGAACGGCGAGACCAAGTCTTAATAACTCTTTTGTCTTCTTTTTCACTCATTGCTTCAACTTTCTTCATCAAGTGATCATCAACAAAAGGTCCCTTCTTTAAACTACGACCCATGAGAATTCCTCCCTTCGTGACTGACTCACGGTTCTTCTATGAGAACCGTAGCCTAATCCCGTTATTTTTTACGACGACGTACGATATACTTATCAGAAGCTTTGTTCTTCTTACGAGTTTTGTAACCAAGAGTCGGTTTACCCCATGGAGACATAGGAGATTTACGACCAATTGGAGAACGACCTTCACCACCACCATGTGGGTGATCGTTAGGGTTCATAACAGATCCACGAACAGTTGGACGCTTACCTAACCAACGTGAACGACCTGCTTTACCAATGTTAACAAGTTCATGCTCTAGGTTACCAACTTGACCGATTGTAGCACGGCAAGTTGCTAGAATGTAACGAGTTTCTCCCGACTTCAAACGAACAAGAGCATAATCATCTTCTTTACCAAGTAATTGAGCTTCAGCTCCAGCAGAACGAACTAATTGTCCGCCTTTACCAGGCTTCAATTCAATATTATGGATAACTGTACCAACTGGAATATTTTTAAGTGGTAACGCGTTACCGACTTTAATATCAGCTTCTGGTCCAGATTCAATGATTGTATCTACAGTAAGTCCTTTTGGTGCCAAGATATAACGCTTTTCACCGTCAGCATAATGGATAAGTGCGATGTTAGCAGTACGGTTTGGATCGTATTCGATCGTAGCAACGCGTCCTGGAATACCATCTTTAGTACGTTTGAAATCAATCACACGATACTGGCGCTTATGTCCACCACCTTGGTGACGTACAGTTAATTTACCTTGGTTATTACGTCCACCTTTTTTGTGTAAAGGTGCAAGTAATGATTTTTCCGGTTTATCTGTTGTAAGATCTGCATAGTCTAATACAGACATACCACGACGACCGGCACTGGTTGGTTTATACTTTTTAATTGCCATTTAAGTTCCCTCCTTCGCTAGTATTCTTAGACACCTTCAAAGAATTCTAATTCTTTACTCTCAGGTGACAATGTAACAATCGCTTTTTTACGACGAGCTGTGAAACCCGTATAACGACCAAAACGCTTTGATTTACCTTTATAGTTCATTGTGTTAACTTTATCAACTTTCACTTCAAAGATTTCTTCAATCGCATCTTTGATTTGAGTTTTATTCGCACGTACATCTACCTCGAACGTGTATCTCTTTTCACTCATTAGGTCAGTTGAACGTTCCGTAATTACAGGGCGCTTAATGATATCACGAGCGTTTGACATTACGCAAGCACCTCCTCTACCTTTTCAAGGGCACCTTTCGTGATGACAAGCTTATCGTGCTTAATCACATCAAGTACGTTCACACCATCAGCAGTAACAATCGTTACACCAGGAAGGTTACGTGCTGAAAGAGCAACTGCTTCATTGTAATCAGCGGTTACGATCAAAGCTTTACGGTCTACTGAAAGACCACTAAGTACAGATGCCATTTCTTTTGTCTTCGGGCTATCAAATGTAAGGTTATCAAGAACTACGATTTCCTCTGCTAGAACTTTACTTGATAGTGCTGATTTAATTGCTAAACGACGAACTTTTTTAGGTAACTTGTAGCTATAGCTACGCGGTGTAGGACCAAATACTACTCCCCCACCAACCCATTGTGGCGAACGGATCGACCCTTGACGAGCACGTCCAGTTCCTTTTTGTTTCCATGGCTTACGACCACCACCACGTACTTCAGAACGTCCTTTTGTTTTGTGTGTTCCTTGACGTAGTGATGCTTGTTGCATTACTACAGCTTGATGAAGCACACTTGCGTTCGGCTCAATTCCAAATACTGAATCTGCTAATTCAACATCTCCGACTTGGGAACCGTTTTGGTTAAATAAAGCTACTTTCGGCATGATGTGTCCTCCTTTCCAACAATCTTTATTTTACTTTAACCGCAGTTTGCACAGTTACATAGCCTTTTCTAGCTCCAGGAACATTACCTTTAACTAGTAACAAGTTACGTTCTGTATCAACTTTTACGATTTCAAGATTTTGAACTGTGATTTGTTCTCCACCCATACGTCCAGGTAATAACTTACCTTTAAATACACGGTTTGGAGCAACTGGTCCCATCGAACCAGGACGACGATGGTAACGAGAACCATGGGACATCGGCCCACGAGATTGGTTATGACGCTTAATAGCACCTTGGAAACCTTTCCCTTTTGAAATTCCTGTTACATCAACAACGTCACCTTCTGCGAACGTATTAACTGCTAGCTCTTGACCTACTTCATACTCGTCAAGACTTACGTTACGGATTTCCTTGATGAAGCGCTTAGGAGCCGTGTTTGCTTTTGCAGCATGGCCTTCAGCTGGCTTATTTGAGTTTGCTTTCTTTTGGTCCGCAAATCCAAGTTGGATTGCTTCGTAACCATCAGAGTCAACAGTTTTCTTTTGAAGAACCACGTTTGGTTCAGCTTCGATAACCGTTACCGGGATGACTTCACCATTTTCAGCAAAGATTTGTGTCATGCCAATTTTTCTACCTAAGATTCCTTTGGTCATCCGTTACACCTCCTATAAAAAATCATATTTTTTTGCCATTTTCATATCATTAAGATGAGTAACACTCATACTTATAAATTAAAGTTTAATTTCGATATCTACACCAGATGGTAAGTCTAGACGCATTAATGCATCAACCGTCTGTGGTGTTGGATTAACAATGTCAATCAAACGCTTGTGTGTACGCATTTCAAACTGTTCACGAGAATCTTTGTACTTGTGAACCGCACGAAGAACTGTATAGACAGACTTCTCAGTTGGAAGCGGGATCGGCCCAGATACACTAGCACCTGAACGTTTTGCTGTCTCAACAATCTTTTCTGCTGATTGATCAAGAACTCTGTGATCATATGCTTTCAAACGAATACGAATCTTTTGCTTTGCCATAATAGCCCCTCCTTTTTCGTCCATTTTTATAAACAGACATACTCTGCGAAAATTTCCTACACCCTGCCATGGCAAAGGGGCCTGGTGTGTCAGCAACCTTCCGCTTCATCGCTGTCAGTGATCAACATTCAACATTATACACAAAAATAAAAATCAGTGCAAGTGAAATACCTACGCTGATCACACTTTTACTATTATAAGCCCCTTTTGAATAAAAAGCAATCCTTTCTTTTAATTCTATTCCTATTAACATCTGATAATTAAATAATGCTACAATTCTTCTATTATATATAGAGGAGGAACTATGAGTAATTCAACAAAACTATTATGGCTTTTATCCTTTGCACAATTTTTAGCGATGCAGGTATGGTTTAATTTTTCTTCTGTCCTTCCAGTTCTACAAGAAGAATGGGGACTAAACTCTACAGAATCCGGTTGGATTATGGCACTTTTTCATGCCGGCTATGTAATGGCGATTTTTTTCTATAGCTTCTTTATTTCTAACTATCACCCAAAACATTTCTTTGTGTACGGTGCACTACTGGCAGCGATCTCTGGTGTTCTTTTTTCATTCTATGCTGATGGATTTTGGTCAGCTATGATTCTTCGGACATTATCAGGAATTGGAGTTGCCGGTATTTATGTTCCTGGAATGAGAATTGTTGCCGAGTTATTCCCTCCAAACAAACGAGGAAAAGCAATGGGGATCTATGTTGGTTCGCTTGTTGTTGGTTCGGGAAGCTCACTACTGGTTTCCGCGATGTTGATAAACTGGATTGGGTGGAATGGGGTTATACTAACAACCTCATTACTAAGTTTTATTGCAGCACTACTCGTCTTTTTTGCAAATATACCAGATAATATTTCTCATCGGCCTTTAAAATTGACCACATCTAAACTGAAACTAGTTTTCCAAAAAAAGAATCTCCTCATTAACGCTGGTTATACCGGACACTGTTGGGAGCTTTATGCAATGTGGTCGTGGATTGGTCCGTTTCTCGTTTTCTACTTTAACTTAAATGGCTTTGATGAAGCACAGGCATTACAATTCGGAAATATTACTGGAGCCTTAATTATCATGATTGGGGGATTTGCTACGTATATAGGTGGCACTCTTTCAGATCAATACGGACGAGGACGAACAACTACCTTATTTTTACTTGTTAGTATTGCCTGCTCCTTTACCATTGGATGGCTTACTACTATTCCTTTCATTATTATGATCGCACTAACAGTAATCTATGGTTTTACTATCGTTGCAGATTCACCTATATATAATACGGCGATAAGTGAAGTAACAGATCCGGAACTACTTGGTCTAGCACTTGGTATCCAATCAATATTAGGATTCAGTGCAACTATATTCGCTCCATTGTTTTTTGGATTTCTATTAGATAATTTCTCTTGGGGGGTTGCTTTTTCGACAGTTGGTTTACTTACATTAATCGCCCCAATATGTATGTACTTGTTTAGTAGATTAGAAAAGTCAAAACGTGAACTCAATCAAATATAGATAGAAAAAACCACCATGGAATTAATTCCATGGTGGTTTTATTTTAATTACTTTTGAATTGATGCAACAACGCCGGCACCAACAGTACGTCCACCCTCACGGATAGAGAACTTAGTACCCTCTTCGATAGCGATTGGAGCGATAAGCTCAACCGTCATTTCGATGTTATCACCAGGCATTACCATCTCAACGCCTTCTGGAAGATTACAAATTCCAGTTACGTCAGTTGTACGGAAGTAGAACTGAGGACGGTAGTTAGAGAAGAATGGAGTGTGACGTCCACCTTCTTCTTTTGAAAGAACATAAACTTCAGCTTTGAAGTTAGTATGTGGAGTAATTGTACCTGGCTTAGCAAGTACTTGACCACGTTGTACTTCATCACGGCTTACACCACGAAGAAGTGCTCCGATGTTGTCTCCAGCTTCAGCATAGTCAAGAAGCTTACGGAACATTTCAACACCAGTACAAGTAGTTGACTTAGGCTCTTCAGTGATACCGATGATGTCGATAACGTCACCAACGTTAAGTTGTCCACGCTCTACACGACCAGTCGCAACTGTACCACGACCAGTGATTGAGAACACGTCCTCAACAGGCATCATGAAAGGCTTTTCTTTGTCACGCTCAGGAGTTGGGATGTAATCATCAACAGCAGCCATAAGCTCAACGATTTTCTCTTCCCAAGCAGCATCTCCTTCAAGTGCTTTAAGAGCAGAACCTTGGATAACTGGAACGTCATCACCAGGGAAATCATACTCAGAAAGAAGGTCACGAACTTCCATTTCTACTAATTCAAGAAGTTCTTCGTCGTCTACCATGTCACACTTGTTTAAGAATACAACAAGGTAAGGTACACCTACTTGACGAGATAATAGGATGTGCTCACGAGTTTGTGGCATTGGACCATCAGCAGCAGATACTACTAAGATTCCTCCATCCATTTGTGCAGCACCAGTGATCATGTTCTTAACATAGTCAGCATGTCCTGGGCAATCAACGTGTGCGTAGTGACGACTGTCAGTTTCATACTCAACGTGTGCAGTTGAGATAGTGATTCCACGCTCACGCTCTTCTGGAGCACCATCAATAGCGTCATACGCCATTGCAGTACCTTTACCAGATCTTTTAGCTAAAACTGTTGTAATTGCAGCAGTAAGTGTTGTTTTACCGTGGTCAACGTGTCCAATTGTACCAATGTTGGCATGTGTCTTGGAACGGTCAAATTTTTCTTTACCCATGATTCATTTCCTCCCTTTAATTGAACAAAAGATAAGTATTTTTATGGTTAAGAAAGGTGAAATATCCGTTAAAGATTAGCACCTTTCTTAGCTTACAATAAATTATTAGCGATAACAAATGTTATAGCGAATTATTGTCCAGTTTGCTTTTTAATGATTTCTTCAGCAATGCTCTTCGGAGCTTCTTCGTAGTGATCAAAGAACATAGAGTATGTTCCGCGACCTTGTGTACGAGAACGAAGTGAAGTTGCATAACCAAACATTTCAGCTAATGGAACAAATGCTTTAACGATTTGTGCATTTCCACGTGCTTCCATACCATCAACTCGTCCACGACGAGCTGTAATATCACCCATGATATCACCCATGTACTCTTCTGGCACTACAACTTCAACTCTCATTAAAGGTTCAAGTAGAGCAGGAGCACATTTTGTTTTTGCATTTTTTAAAGCCATAGATGCGGCAATTTTAAATGCCATTTCATTTGAATCGACGTCATGGTAAGAACCATCATAAAGCTTAGCTTTAATATCGATCAATGGGAAACCAGCAATCATACCGTTACCAAGTGACTCTTCAATCCCAGCTTGAACTGCCCCAATATATTCTCGAGGAACAGATCCACCAACTACTGCATTCTCAAATTCAAATCCAGCTCCCTCTTCATTAGGAGAGAACTCAATCCATACGTGACCAAATTGCCCACGTCCACCAGATTGACGAACGAACTTACCTTCAACCTGTGCCGCTTGACGAATTGTTTCACGATATGAAACTTGAGGTGCACCAACATTTGCTTCTACTTTGAATTCACGTCTCATACGATCAACGATGATATCAAGGTGAAGCTCACCCATACCAGCAATGATTGTTTGACCAGTTTCTTCATTAGTATGTGTCTTGAATGTTGGATCTTCTTCTGCAAGTTTAGCAAGGGCCATACCCATTTTATCTTGGTCAGCCTTTGACTTAGGCTCAACAGATAATGAGATAACTGGCTCTGGGAAGTCCATAGATTCAAGAATAACAAGACTCTTTTCATCACATAGAGTATCTCCAGTAGTCGTATCTTTCAAACCTACAGCAGCAGCAATATCACCAGAGTAAACCGTAGAGATTTCCTCACGAGAGTTTGCATGCATTTGTAGGATACGTCCAACACGCTCACGCTTACCTTTTGTAGAGTTTCTAACATATGAACCTGATTCAAGTGTACCAGAGTACACACGGAAGAATGTAAGTTTCCCTACATATGGGTCAGTCATAACTTTGAAAGCTAGTGCTGAGAATGGTTGATCATCACCAGATTCACGTACAACTTCTTCTTCACTATCAGGAACAATACCTTTTATAGCTGGTACATCAAGAGGTGATGGTAAGTAATCAAGAACAGCGTCAAGCATAAGCTGAACACCTTTGTTCTTAAATGCTGAACCACAGATTACTGGGTAGAATTCAACGTTACAAGTTCCTTTACGGATTGCAGCTTTGATTTCTTCCTTAGTAAGCTCTTCACCTTCTAAGTACTTCATTGTTAATTCTTCGTCAAGTTCTGCTACAGCTTCAATTAGCTGTTCGTGCAATTCTTGAGCTTGTTCTTTATACTCTTCAGGAATTTCTTTGACATCAGTACGTGTACCAAGATCATCTTCATAATAGTAAGCTACCATTTCAACTAGATCGATAATTCCTTCAAATTGATCTTCAGATCCAATTGGTAATTGAATCGCATGAGCATTTGCTTGAAGGCGATCACGAAGAGTTCCTAGAGAATAAATGAAATCCGCACCTGTTTTATCCATTTTGTTAACGAATACTACACGTGGAACACCATACGTTGTTGCTTGACGCCATACAGTTTCAGTTTGAGGCTCAACACCAGATTGAGCATCAAGAACAGCTACAGCTCCGTCTAATACACGAAGTGAACGTTCAACTTCAACTGTAAAGTCTACGTGTCCTGGTGTATCAATGATATTGATACGGTGATCTTTCCATTGAGCTGTTGTCGCAGCAGAAGTGATAGTGATACCACGTTCTTGCTCTTGCTCCATCCAGTCCATTTGAGAAGCACCTTCATGAGTTTCACCGATTTTGTGAACACGTCCAGTATAGAAAAGAACACGCTCTGTTGTTGTTGTCTTACCAGCATCAATATGAGCCATGATACCGATATTACGCGTATCCTTTAAGGAGAACTCTCTTGCCATAGGTTATTTCTCCTTCCTAATTCGAATAATTTATTTAAAATTTGAATATAAATCCTACCAGCGGTAGTGAGCAAATGCTTTGTTTGCTTCAGCCATTTTATGAGTATCTTCACGCTTTTTAACTGCAGCACCTGCATTGTTAGCAGCATCAAGAATTTCATTAGCTAAACGTTCTTCCATTGTCTTCTCCCCACGTTGACGTGAGTAGTTTACTAACCAACGAAGACCTAATGTAGTACGACGTTCTGGCTTAACTTCGATCGGCACTTGATAGTTTGCACCACCAACACGACGTGCTTTAACTTCAAGAACAGGCATAATGTTCTTAAGAGCTTGATCGAATACTTCCATAGGATCATTTCCACTACGTTCCTTTACTAGTTCAAACGCATTATAAAGGATTGTTTGTGCTTTACCACGCTTTCCATCTTCCATAATACGGTTGATTAAACGTGTAACAAGCTTTGACTTATAAATTGGATCTGGTAATACATCGCGACGAGCGACTGGTCCTTTACGAGGCATAACTTTCCCTCCCTTCAACTTTTAGATGATTATTTCTTTTCCTTTGGACGCTTAGTACCGTATTTAGAACGACCTTGCATACGGTTTTGAACGCCAGCTGTATCAAGTGCACCACGAACGATGTGGTAACGTACCCCTGGTAAATCCTTTACACGACCTCCACGAATAAGAACAACACTGTGCTCTTGAAGATTGTGACCAATACCTGGGATGTAAGCTGTAACTTCGATTTGATTCGTCAAACGCACACGAGCATACTTACGAAGTGCTGAGTTCGGCTTCTTTGGTGTCATTGTACCAACACGAGTACAAACTCCACGCTTTTGTGGTGAAGAAAGATCCGTTTGAGACTTCTTGAAGCTGTTGAAACCTTTGTTAAGTGCTGGTGAGTCAGACTTTCTAGTCTTAGCCACACGACCCTTACGAATTAATTGATTAATTGTAGGCATTATTTCTCCTCCTCTCTCTTTACTAAAGTAAGACCACTGATCCTGGTGGTTCATCCCTGGGCAAAAGGAAAGTTTTTGCCAACCGGACGACACCGAATGGCAAAAACGATCTTATTTGCTTAGAGCAACAGTGGCTGCGCCAACTTCAATTCCGGAAGCTTTTCCAAGCTTTTTCATTGAGTCAACATATAAAAGTGGTACATCGTTGGCTTTTGCTAATGCTTCAACTTTGTTAATCACTCGGTATTCGGCATCTTTTGCAATAATAACCTCAGAAACGATGCCATCATCAAGCGCCTTAAGCGTTTGTTTTGTTCCTATTACTAGGTTATCAGCCTGTAATACTTTTTCATAAGACATGATTCATCCTCCAAAGCAACAGGTTTCTCAGGCACACTTTGATATCTTAACACCGTAAGATATCAGTGTCAATGTTTCTTTCAACAAATTTATTCGTGAGCAGCCGCTTCTTTAACCATTGCATCTTCAAGTCCTTCTGCTGGCTCTTCATCATACTTCGAACGGATGTCTAAGTGACGATATCTTGGCATTCCAGTACCTGCTGGAACAAGCTTACCAATAATTACGTTCTCTTTCAACCCAAGAAGCTCATCACGCTTACCTTTAATTGCAGCATCTGTTAACACACGAGTTGTCTCTTGGAACGATGCAGCAGATAAGAATGAATCTGTTTCAAGTGATGCTTTTGTAATTCCAAGTAGAACAGGCTTACCAGTTGCTGGGCGTAGTCTTTCAACAAGCACCTTTTGGTTTTCATCATTGAATTGTTGAATCTCAATAAGTGAACCTGGTAGAACATTCGTTTCACCAGCGTCAACAACACGTACTTTTCGAAGCATTTGACGAACCATTACTTCAACGTGTTTGTCACCGATTTCTACCCCTTGCATACGGTAAACTTTTTGTACTTCTCTTAGAAGGTATTCCTGAACACCGTTCATTCCTTTAACCTTCAATAATTCCTTAGGATCAATAGAACCCTCAGTTATCGGTTCACCAGCAACGACAAAATCGCCAATGGATACTTTGATACGAGCGCCATATGGAATCGCATAATTCTTGGTTTCCATCTCACTCTTAATTGTTACTTCACGCTTATCTCCTTCTTTAAAGTCAATGATTTCTCCATCAATTTCGGAGATCACAGCTTGACCTTTTGGATTACGCGCTTCGAATAATTCTTGGATACGTGGAAGACCTTGAGTGATGTCATCCCCTGCAACCCCACCTGTATGGAACGTACGCATTGTAAGCTGTGTACCTGGTTCACCAATTGATTGTGCAGCAATAATACCAACCGCTTCACCAACTTCAACATCGGTACCAGTAGCAAGATTTCTACCGTAACACTTCTTACAAACCCCATGGCGAGTATCACATGTGAACACAGAACGAATCGTTACTTCTTCAATATCAGCTTCGATGATCTGTCTTGCAATATCCTCATGAATTAATTCATTTCTTCTAACAATTACTTCATTCGTTTCTGGGTGCTTCACTGACTTAAATGCAACACGTCCAACTAAGCGATCATATAGATCTTCAATAACTTCGTTTCCTTCTTTAATTGCCTTAACTTCAAGTCCACGATCTGTACCACAATCATCAGAACGAACAATGACATCTTGCGCTACATCTACTAGACGACGAGTAAGGTAACCTGAGTCAGCTGTCTTAAGGGCTGTATCCGCAAGACCTTTACGAGCACCATGCGTAGAGATAAAGTACTCAAGTACAGTAAGACCTTCACGGAAACTAGATTTAATAGGAAGCTCGATGATTCGACCAGATGGATTCGCCATAAGTCCACGCATACCAGCTAGTTGAGTAAAGTTAGATGCGTTACCACGAGCTCCTGAATCACTCATCATAAAGATCGGGTTACGATGATCTAAGGTACCCATTAACTTACCTTGAATAACATCCTTCGCTTCACTCCAGACAGAGATTACTCGATCGTAACGCTCTTCTTCTGTAATTAAACCACGACGGAATTGCTTTTGTACTTTTTCAACCTTCTCTTCAGCTTCAGCAAGAATCTCTTTCTTCTCTGCTAAAACAACGATATCAGCTACCCCAACAGTAATACCTGCTCTTGTTGAGTATTTGAATCCTAACTCTTTCATACGGTCAAGCATTTTAGATGTTTCAGCAATTGCGAATTTCTTGAAGACCTCTGCAATTACAAGACCTAAGAAACCTTTTTTGAACGGAAGAACTAAATCCTTCTCAGCAAATAGCTTTTTCACATCGGTTGTGCTTGGAACCATATATTCATCAGGAGTTGCTACTTCTAAGTTAGACATTGTCGGTTCATTAACATATGGGAATGTTTCAGGTAAAATTTCATTGAAAATTAATTTCCCAACAGTTGTTAGCAACAATTTATCATATTGGTCATCACGGAATGTACGTTTACCAATCGATGAAACTGGAACAGCTACTCGACTGTGTAAATGAACATATCCATTTTGATAGGCAATTAGAGCTTCATTTGTATCTTTAAAGATTGACCCTTCACCTTTAGCATCTTCACGTTCCATTGTTAAGTAATAGTTACCTAATACCATATCCTGAGACGGAGTAACTACAGGCTTACCATCCTTAGGGTTAAGAATGTTCTGTGCAGCTAGCATCAGAATACGCGCTTCCGCTTGTGCTTCGGCAGATAACGGTACGTGAACCGCCATTTGGTCACCATCAAAGTCAGCATTATAAGCTGTACATACGAGTGGATGAAGTTTAATCGCTCGGCCTTCAACTAGTGTTGGCTCAAACGCTTGAATTCCAAGACGGTGAAGCGTAGGGGCACGATTTAGTAAAACCGGATGCTCACGAATTACTTCTTCTAATACATCCCAAACTTCAGGTTGAACACGTTCAACTTTCCGCTTTGCACTCTTGATGTTATGAGCAAGACCTTTGCTTACAAGCTCTTTCATAACAAACGGCTTAAATAATTCAAGTGCCATTTCCTTTGGAAGACCACATTGGAACATTTTAAGATTAGGTCCAACAACGATAACGGAACGACCAGAATAGTCAACACGCTTTCCAAGTAGGTTTTGACGGAAACGTCCTTGCTTCCCTTTTAACATATGAGAAAGTGACTTTAGTGGGCGGTTACCAGGTCCTGTTACCGGACGACCGCGACGACCATTATCGATTAGCGCATCTACTGCTTCTTGAAGCATACGCTTTTCATTTTGAACAATGATATTTGGTGCACCAAGGTCTAAAAGGCGTTTCAGACGGTTGTTACGGTTAATAACACGACGATACAAGTCATTTAAATCAGACGTCGCAAAGCGTCCACCATCTAATTGAACCATTGGACGAAGCTCTGGCGGAATAACCGGAAGTACATCTAAAATCATCCATGAAGGTTCATTTCCTGAGTGACGGAATGCCTCAAGCACTTCTAGTCTTTTGATTGCACGTGTACGACGTTGACCTTGTGCTGTAACTAATTCCTCTTTCAACAAACCAACTTCTTTTTCAAGATCAATGTCTGCTAGTAGCTTACGAATAGCTTCAGCACCCATTTGAGCTTGGAAAGAACGACCATATTTGTCACGGTACGTACGATACTCTTTTTCAGAAAGCAATTGCTTCTTTTCAAGAGCTGTATCACCTGGATCTGTTACAACATACGACGCAAAATAAATAACTTCTTCAAGAGAACGTGGCGACATGTCTAAAACAAGACCCATTCTGCTCGGAATTCCTTTAAAGTACCAAATGTGAGACACAGGAGCAGCAAGTTCAATATGACCCATTCGTTCACGGCGTACTTTTGCACGTGTGACTTCAACACCACAGCGATCACAAACAACACCTTTGTATCTAACACGCTTGTATTTCCCGCAATGACATTCCCAATCCTTTGTAGGACCGAAAATACGCTCACAGAAAAGTCCGTCCTTCTCAGGCTTTAATGTTCTGTAGTTAATCGTTTCTGGCTTTTTAACTTCCCCTCTAGACCATGAGCGGATCTTGTTAGGAGAAGCGAGGCCAATTTTCATATATTCGAAGTTATTAACATCTATCAAGGGGCTAACCTCCCTTTTCGGTTTACGGATCTTTTCAATTAGACAGGTCTAGGGAACCAGCTTTTGACTAGCTCCCCAAGCCTTTTATTTAAACGTTAGATTCACTTGATTCAAAATTCAGATTCAACTTCTCACTTGTTTGATCATCTTCATCGTCAAGCTCTCTCATTTCAATCTCTTCTTCATTACTTGAGAGCATCTTCACATCCATACCTAGTGATTGAAGCTCTTTAATTAATACTTTAAATGACTCAGGTACACCTGGTTCCGGTACATTTTCACCTTTGACAATGGCTTCGTATGTTTTCACACGTCCAACAACATCATCAGACTTAACCGTTAAGATTTCTTGAAGAGTGTAAGCAGCACCATATGCCTCAAGTGCCCAAACTTCCATCTCACCAAAACGTTGTCCACCAAATTGTGCTTTACCACCTAAAGGTTGTTGCGTAACTAGAGAGTAAGGTCCTGTTGAACGAGCATGAAGCTTATCGTCAACCATGTGAGCTAGTTTGATCATATACATGATCCCAACAGAAACACGGTTATCAAATGGTTCACCCGAACGACCATCATAAAGAACAGTTTTACCATCTCTGGCCATTCCTGCCTCTTCTAACGTTGACCAAACATCTTCTTCACGAGCACCATCAAATACTGGTGATGCGACATGAATACCTAATTTTCTAGCAGCCATCCCTAAATGCAATTCTAATACCTGACCGATATTCATACGTGATGGTACCCCTAAAGGATTTAACATGATATCGATTGGTGTTCCATCTGGAAGATAAGGCATATCCTCTTCAGGAAGAATTTTAGAGATAACCCCTTTATTTCCATGACGCCCGGCCATCTTATCACCTTCGTGAATTTTACGCTTCTGTACGATATAGACACGTACAAGCTGATTCACACCTGGTGGTAACTCATCGCCATCTTCACGGTTAAAGATCTTAACATCAAGAACAATTCCATCGCCACCATGTGGTGCACGAAGAGAAGTATCTCGAACTTCACGTGCTTTCTCACCAAAGATTGCATGTAATAGACGTTCTTCAGCTGTTAGCTCTGTAACCCCTTTAGGTGTTACCTTACCAACAAGAATATCTCCGTCCTTTACCTCTGCCCCGGTACGTATGATTCCACGCTCATCTAAGTTCTTAAGTGCATCTTCACCTACGTTAGGAATATCTCGAGTAATTTCCTCTGGTCCAAGCTTCGTATCACGAGCTTCAGATTCGTATTCCTCGATATGAACAGATGTATACACATCATCTTTCACAAGACGTTCGCTCAAGATGATAGCATCCTCATAGTTATACCCTTCCCAAGTCATGAACCCAACCATTACGTTACGTCCTAGAGCCATCTCACCCATTTCCATTGAAGGACCATCGGCAAGAATTTCACGCTTTTCAACAACGTTACCTTCAGCAACGATTGGACGTTGATTGTAGCTTGTTCCTTGGTTTGAACGGATAAACTTTTGAAGCTTGTATTTATCAAGGTCACCCTTAACTTCTTTTCCGTCCACTTCTTCTAAACGACGAACCAAAATCTCCTTTGCAGTAACACGTTCAACAATTCCTCTAGCTTTAGCAACAATCGCTGCACCTGAATCTTTTGCAGAAACGTGTTCCATACCTGTACCTACGAAAGGTGCTTCAGGTACTAATAAAGGAACAGCTTGACGTTGCATGTTCGCTCCCATTAGGGCACGGTTTGAGTCATCATTTTCTAAGAACGGAATACAAGAAGTCGCCGCTGATACTACCTGCTTTGGTGATACATCCATATAGTCAAGGCGTTCACGAGGAACAACAGTGTTCTCCCCACGGAAACGAGCAATAATATTGTCATCAATGAATGAGCCATCATCTGCAAGACGTGCATTTGCTTGGGCAACAACATAGTTATCCTCTTCGTCAGCAGTTAGGTAATCAATTTGAGCAGTTACTTTTCCAGTCTCAGGATCAACACGACGATAAGGTGTTTCCATAAAACCAAACTCATTTACCTTCGCATAAGAAGAAAGTGAGTTAATTAGACCAATGTTCGGTCCTTCCGGTGTTTCAATTGGACACATACGACCATAGTGAGAGTAATGAACGTCACGCACTTCAAAACCAGCACGCTCACGTGTTAAACCACCGGGTCCAAGAGCTGATAAACGACGCTTGTGCGTTAATTCAGCAAGTGGGTTCGTTTGATCCATAAATTGAGAAAGCTGAGAGCTACCAAAGAACTCTTTAATTGACGCAATAACTGGACGAATATTAATAAGTGCTTGTGGCGTGATCATATTTGGATCTTGGATAGACATACGTTCACGAACAACACGTTCCATACGTGATAAACCAATTCTGAATTGATTTTGTAGTAACTCACCAACAGAACGGAGACGACGGTTTCCAAGATGATCAATATCATCCGTATCGCCTACACCATGTAATAGGTTAAAGAAATAGTTAATTGAAGCAATAATATCAGCTGGCGTGATGTGTTTAACATCTCTTTCAACTAAAGCATTTCCGATTACTCGGATCGTACGCTCACCGTCTGAATCATCTGGTGAGTAAATAAGAATTGACTGAATTTCAATATCCTCATCTTGTACCACTCCACCAGAGGCACGCACATGACGGAAACCAACATTGTTTTCTAGATATGGCAGAACCCGATCAAGTGTACGACGATCAAGAAGAGTTCCCTCTTCAGCAATCACTTCACCTGTTTCAGGATCAACTAACGTCTCAGCTAAACGCTGATTAAACAAACGATTCTTAATGTGAAGCTTCTTGTTAATCTTATAGCGCCCGACGTTGGCTAAATCATATCGCTTAGGATCAAAGAATCTCGAATCAAGTAAACTCTTTGCATTCTCAACTGTCGGTGGTTCTCCCGGACGAAGACGCTCATAGATTTCAAGCAATGCTTTCTCCGTACCATCGGTATTGTCTTTCTCCAACGAATTACGAAGATATTCATCTTCACCTAGTAAATCAATGATCTCTTGATCAGATCCAAAACCTAGCGCACGCAAAAGAACCGTCACTGGTATTTTCCTTGTGCGGTCAATACGAACATAAACGATATCCTTTGCATCTGTTTCAAGTTCCAACCATGCCCCACGGTTTGGAATTACAGTTGCACCAAAGCCCTTTTTACCGTTTTTATCCGTTTTTTGACTATAGTATACACTTGGTGAACGAACAAGCTGCGAAACAATTACACGTTCTGCACCATTAATAACAAACGTACCTGTCTCAGTCATTAATGGGAAATCACCCATAAATACTTCTTGTTCCTTCACTTCACCAGTTTCCTTGTTAATCAAACGAACTTTCACGCGTAAAGGCGCTGCATAAGTAACATCGCGTTCCTTTGACTCATCCACTGGATATTTTGGTTCTCCAAGACTATAATCAATAAATTCTAGAACTAAATTCCCTGTGAAGTCTTGTATTGGAGAAATATCTTGGAACATCTCTCTTAAACCCTCATCAAGAAACCACTGATAGGAAGCTGTCTGAATCTCTATTAGATTCGGGAGCTCCAATACTTCATTAATCCTTGCATAGCTTCTTCGCTGGCGGTGGCGTCCATACTGAACTAGTTGACCTGTCAACTGATTCACCCCTCAAATCTGGCGTTATAGTATCTAAAAACAATCATCTTCTGTTTTCCTTATCGGACACATATAGATGAATTATTTTTATAGATTAAACAAAATCTCGCACACGTTTTATGTACGTTTCTTCTACGATTACTCCAGTATAACCACAAATAACCAACTCTATTCAACAAATTACCTCTTGACTTTTTGTTGAATAGCGTTCTAAAAATAGGTAGTTATACGCATTAAATAACAATATCACAAAAGACAAGCAGGGTCAAACTTTTTTTGCTAATAGTATAAAATATCCTTTTTTCTTCTCAACAACTTCAACTGAATCAAATAAACTTTCTAATTTTTCAATAGCAGAGGGTGCCCCTTGTTTCTTTTGAATAACGACCCATAGCTCTCCACCTTCAGCTAACTTTTCATAAGCCTGCTCAAAAATCATGTGAACGACTTGTTTGCCAGCACGTATAGGTGGATTAGTTAACACAGCAGCAAAAGTCTCCTCAACACCTTCCAAGCCATTACTCTTATAAATCTTTACATTTGTTATTTTATTACGCATTGCATTTTTCTCCGATAATTCTAGTGCTCTTTCGTTTACATCAACCATATGTACCGTTCGCTCCGGATCAAGTCTAGCAACAGATAGTCCAATCGGACCATATCCACATCCTACGTCTAGAATAGCCCCCTCTTGCTCTGGTAAATTAAAAGTCTCAATCAATAATTGACTACCAAAATCAACTTCCTTTTTTGAAAAAACACCACGATCAGAATAAAAATTTATTTTTTCATTTCTCAATACTGCTGACCAGTCTTTCTGATTACTTTCTACTTCTGGTTTTTCTGAATAATAATGTCCAGACATACACTTAATTCTCCTTTTTTTCGATACTTATCTACATTATATCTAAAAACATTCCACAAACAAAAAAAGACTCGCAAATTGCGAGTCTTTTCCTATTAATTACTTAACTGTTACTGAAGCACCAGCTTCTTCAAGCTTTTCTTTAGCAGCTTCTGCTTCGTCCTTAGCAACGCCTTCTTTGATTGGGCCTGGAGCGCCATCAACAAGTGCCTTTGCTTCTTTAAGACCAAGACCTGTAAGCTCACGAACAACTTTGATAACGTTGATTTTAGATCCGCCAGCAGATTCTAAGATTACGTCAAATTCAGTTTGCTCAGCAGCACCAGCGTCTCCACCAGCAGCAGCTACAGCTACAGGAGCTGCAGCAGTTACTCCAAATTCTTCTTCAATTGCTTTAACAAGGTCGTTAAGTTCTAAAACAGTCATTTCTTTAACCGCTTCAATGATTTGTTCTTTAGTCATTTTAAAATCCTCCTATATAATTGTTTTTTTGTGTTTTCGGACACTCATTCAACTAATCTTTAAAAGAGTCGTCTGTATTAAGCGCCTTGCTCTTCTTTCTGTTCTGCAACAGCCTTCGTCACTAATGCGAAACCACGCATTGGAGCTTGAAGTACGTTCGCAAGCATAGATAATAGACCTTCTCGTGAAGGTAGTTCTGCAAGTGCCTTAATTTCAGCAACAGATGCAACTTGTCCTTCAATTACACCAGCTTTAATTTCTAAAGCTTCGTGCTTTTTAGCAAAGTCATTTATTACTTTTGCAGGAGCGATAACATCATCATTACTGAATGCAATAGCAGTTGGACCTACTAATTGCTCATCAAGAGCAGTTAGCTCAGCTTCTGCTGTCGCACGACGCGCAAGTGTGTTTTTGTATACTTTGAATTCAACACCAGCTTCACGAAGCTGCTTACGAAGTTCAGTAACTTCAGCTACAGTTAGTCCACGATAGTCAACAACAACTGTTGCTTTACTATCACGAAGCTTTGATGCGATATCAGAGACAACTTGCTTTTTTTGTTCTAATACACTCATTCTTACACCTCCCGTGGTTTATTCATACCGTTTAAGAAGCATATAAAAAGCCCTCATGTAGACATGAGGGCATACAAACACAGTTATCTGCATCTATTTGCTTACCTCGGTAGGAATATTAAGTGTAAAACACACCTACTGTCTACGGTATGACATTCAATTTAAGTATCACATACGACACTCTTAAGAGTATACACACATGATTACTTCAAGTCAAACATTATTTTGTAAGTGCAGAAGCGTTAACGCGAACACCAGGGCCCATCGTTGCTGCAACAGCTACGTTTCTCATATAAGTACCTTTAGCTGCAGCTGGCTTAGCTTTTACAAGTGTTTCAATGATTGTCTTAAAGTTTTCAGTAAGCTTGCTTGTTTCAAAAGAAACTTTACCAATTGGCACGTGGATGTTTCCAGCTTTATCAACACGGTACTCAACTTTACCCGCTTTGATTTCATTAACAGCTTTTGTTACATCAAATGTCACTGTACCAGTTTTAGGGTTAGGCATTAAGCCTTTTGGCCCAAGAACACGACCAAGCTTACCAACTTGAGCCATCATATCAGGAGTCGCTACGATTACATCAAAGTCAAACCAACCTTGGTTGATCTTATTGATCATATCTTCTTCTCCTACATAATCAGCACCAGCCGCTTCAGCTTCTTTTGCTTTTTCGCCTTTAGCAAATACTAATACGCGTTGTGTTTTACCTGTTCCGTTTGGAAGAACAACAGCTCCACGAATTTGTTGATCTGCTTTCTTAGGATCTACTCCAAGACGTACCGCTACCTCAACCGTTTCATCAAACTTAGCTGTAGCTGTCTTCTTAACTAGCTCAATTGCTTCTTCAATTTGATACGATGTATCACGATCTACAAGCTTAAGAGCGTCTGTATATTTTTTACTTTTTTTAGCCATGATATTTCCTCCTCGAATGTGGTTTTAGCGGTATAACCTCCCACTATGAAAGGTTGCGAACCCATTAGGTTGCAACCTCCAGCAAAACAAACTAACAATTAGTCTTCAATCACAATACCCATGCTACGCGCAGTACCTTCTACCATACGCATTGCTGATTCAACACTAGCAGCGTTAAGATCAGGCATTTTTGTTTCAGCGATTTCGCGCACTTTATCACGCTTCACTGTAGCAACCTTTTTCGTGTTAGGTTCACCAGAACCTGACTCGATTCCAGCAGCTTTCTTTAAAAGAACTGCTGCAGGTGGAGTTTTAGTGATGAATGTGAATGAACGATCCTCAAAAACAGTGATTTCAACTGGAATGATTAGACCAGCTTGATCTGAAGTACGAGCATTAAATTCCTTACAGAAACCCATGATATTTACACCTGCTTGACCTAATGCAGGACCAACTGGTGGCGCTGGATTAGCTTTCCCAGCAGGGATTTGTAACTTTACCATTTTAATTACCTTTTTAGCCACGTGACACACCTCCTTAGTCCGTGATGTGGTTATCGGGTGTTTTATTCCACCCTCCCACTCAAAAAACGGATGCACTCATGCACCCGGTGGCTCATGTAAAATCATTGTCAACCATGAAGATTCTATCATTTTCAAAACAAGATATCAAGTCATTTCTTAAATCTTTTCTACTTGATTGAAATCTAGCTCGACTGGAGTTTCACGACCAAACATATTAACATGAACCTTCAGCTTTTGTTTTTCACCTTGAATCTCTTCAATAGTACCTACAAAGTTAGCAAATGGACCTTCCTTGACCTTAACTGATTCTTTAATTTCAAAATCAACTTCAGCCCTAGGTTGTTCAACACCCATTTGTTT
The DNA here is from genome assembly GCF_017939705.1 of Halalkalibacter suaedae. Taxonomy (GTDB): domain Bacteria; phylum Bacillota; class Bacilli; order Bacillales; family Bacillaceae_D; genus Halalkalibacter; species Halalkalibacter suaedae. The sequence goes on along the minus strand of NZ_JAGKSQ010000013.1, from coordinate 18,646 downwards.
CAGAATCGCCTCAACTTCTTCTTCAAGAAGCGGTGTTGGCTTAGAGCCAGCTCCTGCAGATCCAACAAAGCCTGTTACCCCTGGCGTATTTCTAACAACATACCACGAGTCATCTGTCATGATCATCTCAACGATAACATAACCCGGGAACACTTTCTTTGTAACCGTTTTACTCTTACCATTCTTTGTCTCAGTTTCTTCTTCAACAGGTACAAGGACACGGAATATTTTGTCTGCCATCTCCATTGACTCTACCCGTTTTTCTAGGTTCGTCTTTACCTTGTTTTCATAACCTGAATACGTATGAAGCACATACCAATTTTTTTCCATTTATAATTGGACGACTGTCCTTCCTCCTCTCTACTAGAGATTTATTAACATTACCGAATTTAACCGAGTAAGCGACGAACTAGTTCCGAAATTCCAAGATCTACAACGAAAAAGAAAACGGAAATAAATGCAACTGTACCAATTACAACCCACGTATAACGTACTAATTCCTTACGCGTAGGCCATGATACACGCTTCATCTCTTGCCCTACCCCACGAAAAAACTTCCCAATACTTCTCTTCTCTCCGTCAGCCACAACAGACACCTCCAGCACAAATCAATCTAGACAAATGGGTCCTTATCTATTCAATAAGCATTTGTTTTTTATCTTGTCCAATAGGAAAATAGAAACGAGATTCTTAGTATACATTGACGTTTTTTCACCATTTTTTAAAACCGTCCATATGAGTCTTTTCTCATAGAACGGTTACATAGCGAGAAAGTCGGTCTATATAAACTAAAAGGAATCAATTTACACTTTATTTTGTTTCACGATGAAGGGTGTGCTTTTGACAGTTCTTGCAAAATTTCCTTGCCTCAATGCGGTTCACTTGAGTTTGCCCATTCTTTTCTGTTGTGTAATTCCGAGTTTGGCAATCTTCACAAGCTAGTACAACTTTTTTTCGCATTTTGCATCACTACCTTCTTAAATACATGCTATTCGACTTTATCACACAAAAACACATGTGTCAATTATTGGTGTATTATACACTCTCCTGCTAAAAAAACGGCATCCATAAAAGATACCGTAAGCATTTTAGGCTAAAGAAACCCCTCTTAATTCCACATAGCGTTCTAGCTTGCGCTTGATCCGTTGCAAGGCATTATCAATCGACTTAACATGACGATTTAGGTCTGCAGAGATCTCTTGGTATGTTCTACCGTCAAGGTACAGCATTAACACTTGTCGTTCTAAGTCACTAAGGATTTCACCCATTTTTAATTCAATGTCCTGGAACTCTTCTTGATTAATTAATAGTTCTTCTGGGTTGGTCACTCGTGTACCACATATAACATCAAGTAATGTTCGATCAGATTCCTCATCGTACAATGGCTTGTCCAATGATACGTATGAATTTAAAGGAATATGCTTTTGTCTTGTAGCTGTTTTGATTGCAGTAATGATCTGACGAGTAATACAAAGCTCTGCAAATGCTTTGAAAGAAGACAGTTTCTCACCGTTGAAATCTCGAACAGCTTTGTATAGACCAATCATTCCTTCTTGAACGATATCCTCATGATCTGCACCAATTAAGAAATATGATCTCGCTTTTGCTCGAACAAAGTTCTTATATTTATTAATGAGAAATTCAAGGGCTCCACTATCACCATTTCGAACGTATAGAACCAAATCATCATCTTCCACTTTGTCATAAATAAGTGTTACGGTAGTTTCTTGAAGGTTCATTCTCTTCAACCCCTCCGACATCTCTGTTAGCTAAAGTATACACGTATTATATAGCACAGATTTCCAGGCGGTCAACCACACATCAACGCTGTCGACGCCATTTTTCAAAAATTTCAGCAATTTCATCGGAAAGTGGAATTTTTGTCGAATGCTGCTTTTTTTGCGTTTTTTTCACTTGTTTGTCGATTCCTTTTCCAGTTGTCTCTGTCTCAATCAAAAGCTCTCTTGCAGATTTGCGTAATGCTCCGCTTCCAAAAGTAAGTGACTGCTCGGTAAAATCAGATGTTGCAACATGGATCCTTGTGTCCACTCGCTTTAACTGGTGGACTAGTTTTTCAATTCGTTCATCCGCGGTTTCGTTCTTTCTCGTATAGATGACTTCCACTCGGTGGTTATGATACTTTTTGCCAATCCCTTCAACCATATGTGCATCGAAAACGACATACACCTTATATCCAGTATAAGCTTGATATTCAGCCATCATTTCCACAAGCTTGTTACGGGCAAGCTCCAAATCCTTGTTCTTTAGTACACGTAGCTCTGGCCATGCTCCTATCATGTTATAGCCATCAACGAGCAAAATGTCTTTCATTTTACTTCGTTCCTACTTCATGTCTTCTCCGGAACACTTCATACATTAATAGACTTGCCGCAACTGAAGCATTTAACGATGTTACTTGCCCGACCATCGGAATGCTAACGAGAAAATCGCATTTTTCTTTTACTAGACGACTAATTCCCTTACCTTCACTTCCGATTACTAACCCCATTGGCATATCAAAAGAAGCTCGTCGATAATCATCTGTTCCTTTAGCATCTGTCCCAGCAAACCAGATTCCTTTTGTTTTCAAATCATCCATTGTTCGAGCAATATTTGTTACTCTTACTACTGGGACATACTCAATAGCACCTGTTGATGCCTTCGCTACTGTTTGAGTTAAACCCACCGCTCTTCGTTTGGGAATAATCACACCATGAGCACCAACTGCATCAGCAGTTCTAAGTATTGACCCTAAATTATGTGGATCCTCTACCTCATCCAGAATAAGAATAAAAGGTTCTTCCCCCCGCTCCTCAGCAAGCTGGAATAGATCTTCTACCTCTGCATATTCATATGCCGCAATTGAAGCTACCACTCCTTGGTGATTATCTGTATCTACTAATTGATCCAGCTTTCTTTTAGGTGCATTTTGAACTAACACTCCATTCTCTTTTGCCATCTGGATAATCTTAGTCATTTGTCCCTTCTGTGAACCTTCGCCAATCCATATTTTATTGATGGAATGTCCTGCCTTTAGTGCTTCAATAACTGGGTTTTTACCATAGATAAATTCTTGACTCATAATTAATCCCCCTTTCTACTTATTTTCAATAATAGTCATTGCTTTTTTCATGATTTCATCTAATCTTTCTTGTTTCCCTTGAAAATAGAGATAACCTAAGACCGCTTCAAATCCTGTTGAATAACGATACGTGTTGCTATCAGTATTCTTTGGAATACTACCAGATTTGGCATTTCTTCCACGCTTGAAAACAGCAGTTTCTTCATCAGTAAAGAAATTCTCATCTATTAAAGAAAATACAATCATAGCTTGAGCTTTGGCAGAAACATATTTTGTCGCTGCAACATGTAACTGATGTGGCCTTACCTTTCCTTTGGCAATAAGGAAATAGCGAACATACATATCGAGAACACTATCTCCCATATAAGCCAAAGCGAGTGCATTCACTTGTGTTAAGTCAATTGATGGTTCAATAATTTTCATATTATCCTCGTTTCCAGCGGACACCTTGAGCTGTGTCCTCTAGCACGATTCCTTGTTCCTTTAACTGATCACGAATTTGATCAGCTAGTGCAAAGTCTTTTGCTTTTCTTGCAGCATTTCGTTGCTCGATTAGCTCTTCAATATCAGCATCTAGTAGTTCCTTTTGTGTTCTAAGTGTGATTCCTAGCACCATCGAGAACTCATCGAACAGTTCTAAAAAGCTACTGAGCACTTCTTTTGATGTTTGCTCCTCGCGTAAGTAGCGATTAGCCTCTTTAGCTAAGTCAAACAGAACTGCGATCCCGTTCGCACTATTAAAGTCATCATCCATTTCCTTTATGAAACGATTCTTCAGTTCAGCTATTTTTTCTGGCCAATCACGTTGTTCTCCAAGACCTACCGATTCGTTCAATCGGTGCTCTAAACTAGAGACTGCTGTTCTTAACCGATCAAGTCCATTTTTAGCTCCGTCTAACAACTCATCACTGAAGTTAATTGGACTACGATAGTGTGCTGTCAACATGAAAAAGCGTACGATTTCTGCTGTATGCTGTCGAATAATGTCTCGAGCCAATAAAAAGTTTCCGAGTGATTTCGACATTTTCTCATTATTTATATTAATAAAACCATTGTGAAGCCAATAATTCGCCATCGGTTTTTCTGTTAATGCTTCAGATTGAGCAATTTCATTTTCATGATGTGGAAATGTTAAGTCCTGTCCTCCAGCATGAATATCAATTGTATCTCCTAAATACTTCTTAACCATTGCTGAACATTCAATATGCCAACCAGGCCGACCTTTCCCCCAAGGACTTTCCCAAAAGATCTCTCCTTCCTTTGCTGCTTTCCACAAAACAAAATCTAGAGGATCTTCTTTTCTTGAATCAACTTCAATTCTAGCTCCTGAGCGTAGATCTTCAATTGACTGTGAGGATAGCTTCCCATATCCATCGAATTTACGTGTTCTGAAATAAACGTCACCTTTAGATTCATAGGCAAATCCCTTTTTAATCAACGCATCGATAAAGTCAATAATTTCAGGAATCGTTTCAGTTACTCTTGGATGGAGGTCAGCTTCTTTCACACCAAGTGCACAGGTATCATCGTGATACGCTTCAATGAAACGATTAGCGACCGCAAATACATCTTCACCGAGCTCACTTGCTGCACGAATAATTTTATCATCAACATCCGTAAAATTAGAGATAAACGTGACATCATAGCCACGATATTCTAAGTAGCGTCGAACCATATCATAGACAATTGGTGGTCTTGCATTACCGATATGAATATAATTATAGACAGTTGGACCGCAAACATACATTTTGACTTTGCCTTTTTCAATAGGCGTAAATACTTCCTTTTGCTTTGTTAAGCTGTTATACAGGTGAATAGACATTTGATCTACTCCTTCTATCCTCTTTTTTCTATACCTTATGCGTTACGCTTGTCGACCGTGGCCTTTTTTTGATAGGCTTCTCTTTCTGCCCTCAAACATCTCAATTCTTCTTCTAGCTCTTTCAATTTATCAGCAATTGGATCTGGTAATAGATGATGGTCGAGTTCATGCTCAACTTTAACTCCATTTTGAACAACAATTCTTCCTGGTATTCCAACGACCGTTGAATTTGCTGGAACCTCCTTTAGTACAACAGATCCAGCACCAATTCTTGCATTTTCACCAATTGTGAATGAACCCAACACTTTTGCTCCAGATGCGATGAGGACATGATCTTCTACAGTTGGATGCCTTTTTCCCTTTTCTTTCCCTGTACCTCCGAGAGTTACACCCTGATAAATCGTTACATGGTTGCCAATTTCACATGTTTCTCCAATCACAACCCCCATACCATGATCAATAAAGAGCCGCTGGCCGATAACTGCACCAGGGTGAATTTCAATTCCTGTGAAAAAACGGCTGATTTGTGAAATCACTCTCGCTAAGAAAAACATACGGTGCTTCCATAACCAATGAGCAAAACGATGTGACCAAATCGCGTGAACACCAGAGTAGGTAAAAATCACTTCTAATCTGCTACGAGCAGCTGGGTCTTGTTCAAATACAACATCCACATCATTTAGCAAAGTTCGGAAGATATTTCTCATCGGCATCTCCCCCTAAAACGTAATATGAAATAAAAAAAACCTCTGTGCTAAAAAGCACAGAGGCGCATCGCGCGGTTCCACTCTGTAAAGCAGGAGTACCTGCTATCTTACAAGCATATAACGATGCCACTCGCTCTTCCCTACACAGAAATCACCTTCAGGAAAAGGCTCTAGGGTGCATGTTCAAAGAGGGAATGCCTAAACTACTTTCAGCCAACTGGTAGTTCTCTCTGTTAAGCTTCATCTCTCTTACTTTTCCCTATCAACACTTCTTATCTCTATTTTTTTATGAATTAAGCCAATAGTTTATTTAAACGTGCAATGACAACTTCTTTACCAAGTACTTCAATTGAATCTGGAAGTTCCGGTCCGTGCGTTTGGCCTGTTGTTGCAACACGGATAGGCATGAATAACTTTTTCCCTTTTTGCCCAGTTGCTTTTTGTGTTGATTTTATAGCAGATTTAATTGAAGCCGCTTCGAAGCTTTCTAACTGCTCCAGCTCCTTAACAAACTGTGCCAAGACTTCTGGTACTTGCTCTTCATCTAGAACGGTTTGTGCTTCTTCATTATACTCAATTTCTGTTTTAAAGAAAAGTTCTGTTAACTCAACAATCTCTGCACCGTATTGCAGCTGTTCTTGATATAAACCAATTAAGCGTCTAGCCCAATCATTCTGCTCATCACTTAGACTCTCCGGTAAACGTCCTGCCGCGATAAGATGTGGAAGAGCTAAGTTAACAACCGTATCAAGATCAGCTTGCTTAATATACTGATTGTTCATCCAAGCAAGCTTATCTGTATCAAAAACGGCCGGTGCCTTTGACACACGCTCAAGTCCAAATTGTTGTCCAAGTTGCTCAATTGAAAAAATTTCTTCCTCTCCAACTGGGGACCAGCCAAGTAATGCTAGGAAGTTTACAAGTGCTTCTGGTAAATAACCTAGCTCCTTATATTGCTCTACAAATTGGATAATCGACTCATCACGCTTACTCATTTTTTGACGATCTGGATTCAAGATTAGCGAAGCGTGAGCAAAGCGTGGAACATCCCAACCAAAAGCTTCATATAATAAAACCTGGCGTGGTGTGTTTGATAGATGTTCCTCTCCACGAATAACATGAGAAATCTTCATTAAATGATCGTCAATCGTTACCGCGAAGTTATACATTGGGATTCCGTCTTTACGTGCTATAACAAAATCGCCAATTCCGTTCGATTCAAATGTTACTTCACCTCTTACCGCATCATCGATAACCAAGGATTTGTCCTCTGGTACTCGAAAACGTACAACAGGTTTTAATCCTTTTTCTTCATAGGCTTTGCGTTGCTCATCTGTAAGATCGCGGTCACGGCCACTGTATCTTGGCATTTCGCCTTTAGCCTTCTGGGCTTCGCGTTCTGCCTCAAGCTCTTCCTCCGTCATATAACAGTAGTAAGCTTTTCCTTCTTCTAAAAGCTGATCAATGTACGTTTGATAGATTTCGGTTCTTTCCATACAGCTGTAAGGACCATACTCCCCACCGACATCAATGCTTTCATCCCATTCCATGCCAAGCCATTTCAAGCTATCAAGTAATTTTTCTTTTGCCTGCTCTACATTACGAGCTTGATCTGTATCCTCAATTCTTAAGATGAACTTTCCACCTTGGCTTTTTGCAAATAAATAATTAAATAATGCGGATCGTGCTCCGCCGATATGTAAATGTCCTGTTGGACTTGGAGCAAATCTAACTCGAACGTCACTTCCCATTCTAAACACCCTTCCTCTTTTTCACTTTTTCTATTTTAGCACCATTTAACCATTGACAGTCAAGTTTTCGTTGTTATTTAACTAGCAAAATAACTGCCTGAGCTGCAATACCTTCTCCACGTCCTGTAAATCCTAGCTGTTCAGTCGTTGTCGCTTTTACATTCACTTGATCGATCTCTGCTTCAAGCAATTCAGCAATTCTTGCCTTCATTGGTTCAATATATGGAGCCATTTTAGGCTTCTGTGCAATAATCGTACAGTCTAGATTTCCTAACTTAAGGCCGCGTTCCTTAACGAGTTGCCAAACATGACTAAGGAGCTTAGCAGAGTCAGCATCCTTAAATTCTGCAGCCGTATCTGGAAAGTGACGGCCGATGTCACCTTCACCTATTGCCCCAAGTGCAGCATCTGCAATCGTATGTAGTAAAACATCAGCATCTGAGTGGCCAAGCAACCCTTTTTCATATGGAATTTCAAGTCCACCAAGAATTAGTGGTCTTCCCTCGACTAATTGGTGAACATCAAATCCTTGTCCAATTCTCATATCTTCATTTCTCCCTCTCCTGCATGATAGCTTCAGCAAAAACTAAATCCTCTGGTGTCGTTAGTTTTATATTATGATAATCTCCCTCAACGATAACTACATCATGGCCGATCCATTCAATAAGACTTGCATCATCAGTTCCTAAAAACTGGACATCCTCTGCCTTGTCGTGTGCCATTTTTAGTAAAGGCAGCGAAAATGCTTGCGGTGTTTGAACAGCCCAGAGTTCACTTCGATTTAGTGTGTGTTTTACCTGCCCTGCAGTAACTCGTTTAATGGTATCTTTTACTGGTACTCCAACTGTTGCAGCACCTTGTTCCGATGCCTTCTTAACCAATATATGTATTGTTTTCGGATGTATAAAAGGACGGGCACCATCATGAATAAGAACAATTCCCTCTCCACTGATTGCCTCAATCCCATTCTTCACACTATGTTGTCTTTCATTACCGCCAATGACAAAAGCTATCACCTTTGTTATTTGGTGCTGTTTTATCAATTCCTTCATCAATTCGATCTCTTCTTGATTTGTCACAAGGACGATTTGACGACAGGATGGGTCTCTTTCAAAAACTCGGACTGTATGAATAATAACAGGTTCCTGCCTGAGTGGTAGCAGTAATTTATTCTTTCCTGCCTTCATTCTTTTTCCTTGTCCAGCTGCAACAATAACTACACTATAATCCACGCATCTCTCTCCAATCACATGAAAAAATTAATAATTAATTTAGCATGCTCTTTCTAACAATAGCATAACTTATTGTAAGCTTGTACAAGAAAAAGAGAAGCGCCTATTCTCCCTAAGAGATAGAACGCTTATCCTTCTAACTATTGAGCCTTTTCTAATAGTTTCGGCTTAGCAAAAATCATTCGGCCTGCACTCGTTTGTAAAACACTTGTGACGACAACATCAATATGTTTACTAATGTATTCACGTCCACCTTCAACAACAATCATTGTTCCATCATCTAGATAAGCAACACCTTGATGCTGCTCCTTACCGTCTTTGATGACTTGAACCTTAAGCTCTTCTCCTGGCAGAACGACAGGCTTGACGGCATTTGCTAAGTCATTAATATTTAATACTGATACCCCTTGTAGCTCACACACCTTGTTAAGATTAAAATCATTTGTGACAACCATTCCTGAAGATAACTTCGCTAACTTAACCAGCTTACTATCTACTTCAGAGATTTCATCAAAATCTCCTTCATAAATTTCTACATTTATCGGTAGTTCTTTTTGAATCTTATTAAGAATATCAAGTCCACGACGTCCGCGGTTTCGTTTAAGAACATCTGAAGAATCGGCAATATGCTGTAATTCCTCTAACACAAATTCAGGGATAACAAGAGTTCCTTCTAAAAATCCAGTTTTGCAAATATCTGCAATCCGGCCATCAATAATCACACTAGTGTCCAAAATCTTAAGTTGCTTGCCTTTTGTCGGATCTTCTTCTTCCTTTTTCTTACCAATGTTTCGAGTCAGGGTAAATAAATTAATAAGTTCATCTCGTTTTTTGAATCCAATCTGAAAACCAAAATAACCTAGAAAAATAGTGACGAAAATCGGGAGAACTGTACTAACCACCGCGATACTGATTGAGTTTAATGGAATTGTGATGAGGTAAGCGACAAAAAGTCCTATAATTAAACCCATCGTTCCAGATAACACATCAGTAAGGGGAGCTTTAACAATTTTTTCTTCCATTAGCTTCATAAAATTCACGATATAGTCAGCTAACCAGAATGTAGCGATAAAAAATAAAATTGCACCAACCAATGCACCTGCATATGAAGTTGTAAGCCATCCAGGTACTTCACCAACATTTAAGATATGGATAAGTTCTGGTATAAAGATAAAACCTAGTGTTCCTCCAACAAGGACGAAAAAAAGCTGTACCATACGCTTTAGCATCCATATTCACCTCCTCTTATTATTATAGACAAGTTTCTCCTTTTGAAACCTATCAAACTGTATTTCACATAAATTCTCAGAATTATTCCATATTCCAAAACCTACTTAACACTAATCCCTGTTAAATATGGCGATCCACGAACAATTGTTCTTGGATGCGATTTAATCCTTCCTTTATCATCTTCGCTCTAGATTCTCCAATTCCTTCCACTTCATCTAATTCTTCAATACTTGCGAACATAATGTTCGTTAAATTTCCATACTTTTCAATCAGGTTCTTAATTATCGGTGCAGGAAGTCGTGGAATTCGATTTAATATTCGGTAGCCTCTTGGTGTAACTGATTGTTCTTGGATATTGACAACCTTCCCAAAGCCGAGTACCTTAACAATCTCTTGTTCATCAAAAAGTTCATCGCCATCAAATTTCGAAAGCCCCTGCAACATCTCTTCCACATTCTGTTTTGTATCTTTAACATAATCCTTTAATAGCAGCATAGCTTCCTTCTCCGTATTTGCCACAAGTTCATTTAATTGCATTGATATCAATCGACCTTCATCACCAAGCTCATTAACATAGTTAAGGATTTCTCGCTTAATCCGTAAAACCATCTGGACTCGATGAATCACCTGTGTTACTTCGTAAAAGGTAACCAGCTGTTCAAATTCTAATGCACCTAAATTAGTAATTCCTTGGTCAAGGACAACCTTATATTTCTCTAGGGTTTGAATGGCTTGATTAGCCTTTGTTAAGATAACACCGATATCTCTTAATGAGTATCGATAATCCCCTTGATATAAAGTGATAACATTTCTTCTCTGGGAAATAGAAATGACTAGATTGCCTGTTTGTTTAGCTACCCGCTCAGCAGTACGGTGGCGGATCCCTGTTTCATTTGAGGAGATTCCGTTATTCGGTACCAATTGTGTATTGGCATATAATATCTTTTTCCCGTCTTCACTTAAAATAATTGCCCCATCCATCTTAGCTAGTTCATATAGGTATGCAGGAGAATAATCACAATTTATAAAGAATCCTCCGTCAACAATAGGAATCATCCCATTGTTATAACCAATTACAATTAAGCCACCTGTTTTTGCTCGAAGAACATTGTCGATACCAGCACGGAGGGGAGACCCTGGTGCGACAAGTTTTAATAGGTTCTGAACAAAAGCATTACACTGTTCTTCTGCCATCTTTATCCTCCTATCCCGACTTCTAATGCCTGTTCCAATGTTGAAACGCCAATTACCTTTATTCCTTTTGGATAAGTCCAACCGCCGAGATTCTTTTCCGGAATGATTGCTCGTTTGAAACCGAGCTTTGCAGCCTCATTGACTCTTTGTTCAATCCTTGAGACTCGTCTTATTTCTCCAGTTAATCCAATTTCGCCTATCGCTACATCTGTTGGACTCGTTATTTGATTTCTAAAGCTAGATGCAATGCTTAAGGCAATAGCTAAATCTATGGCTGGTTCATCTAACCGTATCCCACCAGCAACATTTAAATACGCATCTTGATTCTGTAACAGTAAACCAACTCTTTTCTCTAGTACAGCCATTAATAATGAAACTCGGTTATGATCAATCCCCGTTGCCATTCTTCTAGGATTCCCAAAACTTGTAGGGGATATCAATGCTTGTAGCTCTACTAGAACAGGTCGAGTACCCTCCATTGACGCAACAACAATTGAACCTGCAGCTCCTTCAGACCGGTCCTCCAAGAAGATCTCGGAAGGATTAAGCACCTCTTCAAGACCCACTTCTTTCATTTCGAATATACCCATCTCATTTGTTGAGCCGAATCGATTTTTCACCGCTCTTAATATTCGATATGTATGATGGCGTTCACCTTCAAAGTACAAAACAGAATCAACCATATGTTCTAGAAGCTTAGGACCCGCTATCGATCCTTGCTTTGTTACATGACCAACAATGAAGATAGCAATACCTCTTGTCTTAGCAATTCGCATGAATGCAGCAGTACATTCTCTTACTTGGGCAACACTTCCAGGTGCAGAGGTAATTTCTTCTTGATAAACCGTTTGAATCGAATCTATCACAACAAGCGTCGGTTTCACTTCATCAATCGCTCTCTCAATGAATGAGATATCCGTTTCAGCTAATACATAAAGATCGGCTGAGGTCACTCCTAGTCGATCTGAGCGTAGCTTGGTTTGTTTAACTGATTCTTCACCAGATATATATAATACTCGTTGCTTTGTTTCAGCCAATTTCGATGAAAGCTGTAATAGAAGTGTAGATTTTCCAATACCCGGATCTCCACCGACTAAAACAAGTGAGCCAGGGACGATTCCTCCACCTAATACACGATCTAATTCGAGCATCGTTGTGCTTATTCTCGCTTCAGTATCACTTACAACTGATACGATTGATTGCGGCTTAGAGCCCGCTGTAGAACTAGAGGTCACATAGCTACGGCTTGATTGCTTGGCACTCGCTTCAAATTCTTCGACCATTGTATTCCAGCCTTGACAGCCAGGGCATTTCCCCATCCATTTTGCTGACTCATATCCACATTCCTGACAAACAAACTTTGTTTTCTTCTTTGTTGCCATTCCTTTAGTCACTCCCTTAACCATCCTCGTTTAATTGTAGCAAATATAGATGATAAAAAGCGACTTACTCGTATTCTATGGTGAAAAGCCAGGAGAATATGACTATCCCCTGGCTTTTCTCACGCTTAAATCCTTTGTTTCTGCTATTTCTATACTTGTAGATTCTCTCGTGTTTCAACAAACAGCTCATCATCCTTAACATCGATGAGTGCCTTCTGTCCTTTCACAATCGTACCTTTTAATAGTTCTTCTGAGAGACGATCCTCAACTTGCTTCTGAAGTGCACGACGGAGAGGTCTTGCCCTGTACTCTGGATCATAGCCTAAATCCGTAATCTTATCCTTTGCAGCCTCTGTCAACTCAAACTCAATACCTTGCTCCATTAGTCTCTTCTTCAGTTGATCTGCCATAAGTGTAATAATCTCACGAACATGCTTCTTCTCAAGCGAATGGAATACAATTAACTCATCAATACGGTTTAAGAACTCTGGACGGAAGCTTCGTTTTAAATCATCCATCACTTTACTCTTCATGTCCTTGTATTCTTGGTTTTCACTATCTGTTGTGAAACCTAGGAATTTATTGCGGCTAAGTGTGCTAGCACCAACATTAGACGTCATGATAATTGCCGTATTTCGGAAATCAACTGTTCGACCTTTAGAATCTGTTAATCGACCATCCTCAAGCACTTGTAATAAAATATTAAACACTTCTGGATGTGCTTTTTCAATTTCATCTAGCAAAATAACTGAATATGGCTTACGACGTACTTTCTCTGTTAATTGCCCACCATCGTCATGACCAACGTATCCTGGGGGTGAACCAACAAGACGGCTTGTTGTATGCTTCTCCATGTACTCAGACATATCGATACGGATTACAGAATCTTCATCTCCAAATAACGTTTCAGCAACCGCTCGTGCAAGCTCAGTCTTACCAACACCTGTTGGACCTAAGAAGATAAATGAACCAATTGGTCTTTTCGGATCTTTTAATCCTGCACGTGCTCTTCTTACTGCTTTGGAAATTGATTTGACCGCTTCCTCTTGGCCGACAATACGCTCATGTAGAATTTCTTCCATTTTTAATAAACGATCTGTTTCTTCTTCTGCTACTTTAGAAACAGGAATTCCTGTCCAGCTCGCTACAACCTGAGCAATATCTTCGACAGTTACTTCAGTTGCTTCTTGCCCCTGTTTCTTCTTCCATTCATTCTTCATCTCTTCCAGTTCCTCACGAAGACGTTGCTCCGAATCACGAAGAGAGGCCGCTTTCTCAAATTCTTGACTTTGAACAGCTGCGTCTTTTTCTTTACGTGTTTCATCTAGTCGTTGTTCAAGTTCTTTTAAATTTGGTGGAGCTGTATATGAACGCAAACGTACTTTAGATCCTGCCTCATCAATTAAATCAATTGCCTTATCTGGTAAGAATCGGTCAGAAATATAACGATCGGAAAGCTTAACCGCTTGATCAATTGCATCATCAGTAATTGTTACACGATGATGTGCTTCATAACGGTCACGAAGACCTTTTAGAATCTGAATTGATTCATCTAATGTTGGTTCATTTACTTGAATTGGTTGGAAACGACGCTCTAGAGCAGCATCCTTTTCAATATACTTACGATACTCATCAAGGGTTGTGGCACCGATACACTGAAGTTCACCACGAGCTAACGATGGCTTAAGAATATTTGACGCATCAATCGCACCTTCTGCACCACCAGCACCAATTAATGTGTGCAACTCGTCAATGAAAAGAATGACGTTTTGTGCTTGGCGAATTTCGTCCATAACCTTTTTAAGACGATCCTCAAACTCACCACGGTACTTAGTACCTGCAACAACCGTACCCATATCAAGTGTCATCACTCGCTTGTTGCGAAGTGTTTCTGGAACTTCATTTGCAATAATTGCTTGTGCTAATCCTTCTGCAATCGCTGTTTTACCAACCCCAGGCTCACCAATTAATACTGGATTGTTTTTTGTACGACGGCTAAGTACTTGAATGACTCGTTCAATTTCCTTACTTCGTCCAATAACAGGGTCAAGTGATTCCTCTTTAGCTACAGCTGTCAGATCACGAGCCAAGCTATCAAGTGTTGGTGTATTGGCATGTGTAGCACCGCCACTTTGTGAGGAAGAACTATTAACCTCATTACTTCCAAGTAACTGAAGCACCTGTTGTCTTGCTTTATTTAAGCTGACACCTAAATTATTTAGAACTCGTGCAGCTACACCTTCACCCTCACGAATCAAACCAAGTAGAATATGTTCTGTACCTACGTAGGAGTGACCTAGTTTACGAGCCTCATCCATTGAAAGCTCAATCACCTTTTTAGCTCGAGGTGTATAATGGATTGTTTTTGACCCTTCTTGGCCTTTACCAATTAAAGATTCTACTTCATTTTGGATTTTATCTGAACCTAAACCTAATGCTTGTAAGGCCTTGGCTGCGATTCCTTCACCTTCACTAATAAGTCCAAGTAAAATATGTTCTGTCCCTATATTATTATGCCCTAATCTAACTGCTTCTTCTTGAGCTAATGCTAATACCTTCTGTGCTCGTTCTGTAAATCGTCCAAACATCATTGACGCTCACCTCCGTAGTTATTCATCCATACCTTCTTCTAATCTTAGGCGCTCTCTAATTAACGTTGCTCTTCTTTCGTCACGTTGATCAGGAGTTAGTACTTCCCCAGCATACTGCTGAAGAAATCCTGGTTGTGTCAAAATCATTAACTCGTTGAGGATATTTCCGGACAAGCCTTTAATTAAACCTAAATCAATTCCAAGTCTAACATTTGAGAGACGTTGTGTAGCCTCTTTTGATTCAATCATTCTACTATGGGCTAAAATCCCAAATGAACGATGAACACGGTCTTCAAGCTGTAGTCTCGACTCATCGAGAAGTAACTCTCTTGCTGAGCGTTCTTGTTGAATCAGTTGCAGTACAACGCCTTGAAGATCCTCAACAATATCTTGCTCTGACTTTCCGAGAGTAAGCTGGTTAGAAATTTGAAATAGGTTACCTAAAGCTTCGCTACCTTCCCCGTAAATTCCTCTAACAACTAATCCTAATTGATTAATTGCCGGCAAAATCCGATTAAGCTGATGGGTCATTGCTAACGCGGGAAGATGCATCATTACAGATGCTCTCAAACCTGTCCCAACATTTGTTGGACAACTCGTTAAATAACCTCTTTTTTCATCGAATGCATATGTTAGATGTTTTTCAACCCAGTCATCAATTTCATTGGCCTTGTTTAAACCCTTCTCTAGTTGAAAGCCTGGAAGTAAACATTGTATTCTTAAATGGTCTTCCTCATTCACCATAATGCTAACAGATTCATCATGGTCTAGTAGGACAGCACCATGCTTTGAATGATCTGCTAGATGAGGGCTAATAAGATGCTTCTCAACAAGAACACGTTTTTCATTTGTTTTCATTTCATCAATTTGAAAAACCTCTAATGATCCAATTAAATCGAATTCCTCCTGCGTTAGGGCATCTCCAACATGCTTAATAACGGCATATGATTCTTCCATTGATGCAAGTAAAGGAAATTTATATTCCTCCAAGTTCCTTGCTAATCTTATTCGGCTACTTAGTACAATATCCGAATCTGGTCCATCTTTTTTCATCCAAGGGCTAAGTGCTTCTGAAATAAATTGTTGGAGCGACACTAACTATCCCTCCCTTTTCTCTTGTTTCTTTAATTCTAGCGAACGGATTGAATCACGTAGCTCGGCAGCTTTCTCAAATTCCTCTTGTTCAATATACTCTTTAAGCTTTTGCTTAAGAGCATTTATTTCACGTTGGAGCTGAATGCCACCACCAATTCGTTTCGGTAGTTTTCCTGCATGAGTCTGATTTCCACTATGAACACGTTTCAAGATCGGATCAAGCTTCGAAGAAAAGTCCTTATAACAATGAGCACAACCAAATCTACCTACTTTAGTAAATTGACTATATGTCATCCCACATTTAGTACAAGTTAACTCAGAATTAACTCCTGAATTTTCTTCACTAGATTTAAGTGGCTGGTCAAAATGTAACAATCCTGATAATAATTGATGAATTGAGAAGCTATTCGTTCCTGCTGAATATTCACCTTTCTCCTTAGCACATTGTTCACAAATATGAAACTCTGTCTTTTCACCATTGATAATCTTAGCGAAATGCAAAGTCGCTTGTCTTTGGTTGCATTCCTGACAAATCACAGGATCACCTCCCGAACTAATTAGTTTCTCTGTATTTGAGTGTCTCTAACATTGCCTTAAGGATCTTGGCCCTTACTTCATCACGTTGAGACATCTGAAGCTGGTAATTATCCCTACTGACAACACTAATCATTAAATTCGTCTCACGTTTTGTTACTGCTTGTTCTTCATACAATCTTATGATCATATTTTCTGCGGTATGTTGATCAATATGATTTCCTATCATACTAATCATGTGATCAAGTAAGGCAAGTTCATCGTGTGGGCTAACTTTTATGATTCGAATATAGCCACCCCCGCCTCTTTTACTCTCAACTTGATATCCCTTTTCTAATGTAAATCTAGTTTGAATGACGTAATTAATCTGGGAGGGTACGCACTGAAACTTCTTAGCGATATCTCCTCTTTTAATTTCAAGTGGATCACCACCAGTTCTCTGAATTGTTGCTTTTAAATATTCTTCGATGATGTCTGATATATTTCTCAAAGGTTCCCCCCCTTCCTTTTGACTTTGACTATCTTTGACTTTATAGACATTATATTCACTTTGTCTAAAAAGTGCAATATGTATGCTCATCATTAGTATAACCATGCTTATTAGGTTGATAACCGTATCTTAGCGAAATTCACATTAAAAATATAGCCTTTTAGAATTAGTCAAAGGAGAGCCCCGCATATAGTACTGCGAGGCTACTTTAGGTGAATTTACTATAAGTAGTCTACTGTTAGGAAGCCAACACTTGTCCAACAATTTCTTTTGAAGAGAATTTCTTATAATTTTTATTCATTTTCTTAATTGATGAAAATTGAAGATAATCCTCAAATGCTGACGTTAGTTCTTCTTCTCCCAGTAGATAAATAGTATTCCAACCTTTGCTTCTTGCTTCCTTTTGTAATGTATTTGCCAACGATTTGAACCATCTATGTTGGTTTGCCTCAAAACGGTGTTCATACTTATCACGGTGATTTGTACCACTTGCTATTCGTTCAGTCGCTGCGACGCCTTCTTGTTTTCTCCAATCATCGTTTTCAATATCAAGCTCATAGACCATCTCGTGCTTAACTTCACCTATACTTGTTTCAATTGCAAAGACGCCCTCTTTTTGAATAAATAGTATTCCTTCTAGTGGATAATCTGCTCTAATTTTTTCAAGCTGAGTAAGTATTGGTTCCTTCTCCCAGTAAAATTCGTTATTTACCGGGATCTGTAATTTCTTTAGAAGAAACTTGCCATTTGCAGCAACTATGAATATGATCCCTTTGGGTAATTCAGTTTGTAGCTTATGGATTTCTTTAATTGCTTTATTTTGCATCTTATTAAATACAGCTAGGTCTTTTTCACCTATGGATTTATTATATTCCTCTAGCTTTTTTAAGCCGTTTTTTAATCTGATTTTCCATTCACCTTTTTGTTGATCATTACTTGTTTGATCTGTGCTTAAGTAAATGGTCAAATATCCGTCCTTGCTACTTTGGTCTTTTAATCGTCGGAGATCTTTATCGAATATCATCATTTTCTTGTCCTCCTTTGATTTTTTTATACTATTCCACTTTACTATCTTCCTTTTCTATAACCTCGTAATCGAATCACTAAACACATTTTTTGAAATTAAGAGAATAGAAAATTGTCATTTTAAACGGATATTAGTAATTTTTCGTATTAACACTTGCGAGTCTTTCTTCTACCTGATTATGCGAAAAGACCTCTGTTCCTTTACTCAAAGACACTTCTACACACTTCCTCATTTTATGCATAAAAAAAGCATTCCTTATTGGAATGCTTTAGGGTATCTAGTTTGTTAGCTGGCTCATTACTTCTCTTTCTATTAGATACAAAACAGGAGATTTTTCAAGGTGACTGACGAAGAGAAACATAGGGATATCTTTATAAAAATTAAAAAGCACAATCCAAATGGATTGTGCTTAATTGCCCGGCAACGTCCTACTCTCACAGGGGGAAGCCCCCAACTACCATCGGCGCTGAAGAGCTTAACGACCGTGTTCGGCATGGGAACGGGTGTGA
>NZ_JAGKSQ010000012.1 GCF_017939705.1 Halalkalibacter suaedae | reverse complement strand
AGGTTCAATATAGTCTGGTGGCGATAGCGAAGAGGTCACACCCGTTCCCATGCCGAACACGGTCGTTAAGCTCTTCAGCGCCGATGGTAGTTGGGGGCTTCCCCCTGTGAGAGTAGGACGTTGCCGGACAAAAACATTCCACAGTAGCTCAGTGGTAGAGCTATCGGCTGTTAACCGATCGGTCGTAGGTTCGAGTCCTACCTGTGGAGCCATGTGCTTCCATAGCTCAGTAGGTAGAGCACTACCATGGTAAGGTAGGGGTCAGCGGTTCAAATCCGCTTGGAAGCTCCAGGAGAATACATACATTATGCATCTTTCAGCTATGGCTGGGAGGTGCTTTTTAGTTTTTTGGGGTGTTTCTTTAAAGGATTTATGGCTAGGTAATATCAATGCCAAATATAATATAAAATTAAAGCGAAGTGTATGCTAAGAAAAAACGGGTTTCATGGCAACCAGTGGGATCATCATGAAACTCAGGTTATATTGCCTTACTTAAAAATATCTACAAATCCTATTCCTTGCCTTTTGGTTGGATTCGTTTAATACCTGTGATACTTTTGACTAATTTAGAGTCAATGCCGTAATCAAGCATGCATTCTGCTACTTCTAGTTTTGTTTCTTCTTTTGCTTGATCTCTTACATATTTCATCATTTCTACTAAGTCAGTATGTAGCTTCATCATATTTTGTAATTCACGCATAAAAAATCACTCCTTAGGCTTAATAGGTTAATTATACGAATGTACGTTCTGTATTTCAAGTGTATAATTAAGTTGAAAATAGGGGTTGTCATTTGAATTATATTTAGGTATAATACTCTTTGTCAGTGAAAAAATATGCAAGGCCCGTTGGTCAAGCGGTTAAGACACCGCCCTTTCACGGCGGTATCACGGGTTCGATTCCCGTACGGGTCACCATTATTTTTTATATGTTGAAATAATATTATAGACATGGAGGATTAGCTCAGCTGGGAGAGCACCTGCCTTACAAGCAGGGGGTCGGCGGTTCGATCCCGTCATCCTCCACCATTCATTTGATTTTAATGGAGGGGTAGCGAAGTGGCTAAACGCGGCGGACTGTAAATCCGCTCCTTCCGGGTTCGGCGGTTCGAATCCGTCCCCCTCCACCACTACAATGGGCTATCGCCAAGCGGTAAGGCAACGGATTTTGATTCCGTCATGCGTTGGTTCGAATCCAGCTAGCCCAGCCATTCTATTATTAATTGTTGTTTATTTATAAGTTTGAGTGAATACAGCATTGACTAGTAATCTAGCTTAAAAGTCATGTTAAGGCTCAGAGTATGAATAGTCTCAAGAGCCATTAGCTCAGTTGGTAGAGCATCTGACTTTTAATCAGAGGGTCGAAGGTTCGAATCCTTCATGGCTCATCAGGTTTTGCGGAAGTAGTTCAGTGGTAGAACACCACCTTGCCAAGGTGGGGGTCGCGAGTTCGAATCTCGTCTTCCGCTCCAAATTTAATAGGGGCCTTAGCTCAGCTGGGAGAGCGCCTGCCTTGCACGCAGGAGGTCAGCGGTTCGATCCCGCTAGGCTCCACCAATTAACTATAATTTTCCATAGATGTGAAATCTATGGTTTTTTGTTTGTCGAAAAAGATCCAAATTCTTCTATTTATGCTATGATAGAAATAAATGAAACCTAAATGAAGGTTAATCGTATACTATGTCAGAACCGTGTAGGTAGGGGTTAAGGAAATGGATAAGATTGTTAAAAGGTTAATTGGGGAAGTGAGAAAAGGAGATCAAGAGGCTTTTGCAGAAATCGTTGAGTTGTTCAAAGATAAGGTATATCAGATTTCTTATCGGTTAACTGGCAACGTACACGAAGCTCAGGATATTGCCCAAGAAGCTTTTCTGCGTGCATATACAAATATTGATCGTTATGATATAGATCGAAAGTTTTCTACATGGCTCTTTAGAATTACAACAAATGTAGCAATTGATCGTTTACGTAAAAAGAAACCAGACTTTTACCTTCAGGAAGAAGTTAAAGGTATGAGTGGAATGACATTGGAGTCGCAATTTTCTACTGATGAAGAGCTACCGGAAGATCAAGTGATTACCCGTGAAATGCAAAATTGGGTACAAGATGAGATTAATAAATTGCCTGTTAAATATCGAACCGCTATTATATTGAAATATATTGAAGATCTTTCAATAAATGAAATTAGTGAAATACTAGATATGCCTGCCTCTACAGTGAAAACACGAATTCATCGTGGGAGAGAAGCATTAAGAAAGAGAATGCGCCATTTATAGGAAGGGGGCTTACTAATGAAATGTGAACAGAATTTTGATAGGATCATTGAAGCATATATTGATAATGAGGCAACTCCAGCTGAGACAAAACAACTACATGAACATCTAAATCATTGTGAGTCTTGCAAGCAGCGCGTGCAAGAATTAAATAAAGTCA
Organism: Halalkalibacter suaedae; assembly: GCF_017939705.1. Classification (GTDB taxonomy): domain Bacteria; phylum Bacillota; class Bacilli; order Bacillales; family Bacillaceae_D; genus Halalkalibacter; species Halalkalibacter suaedae. The sequence goes on along the minus strand of NZ_JAGKSQ010000012.1, from coordinate 96,030 downwards.
TTGCTTTTGTACAAAGTTCTTCACATATTGCAGCACCTGATGATTTTACAGCTTCTGTGATGAAAAAGTTACCCCAGAAAAGGCAAATGTCAAAATGGAAGCAATGGACTCGAAAGCATCCTTTACTAATAGCTGCGGCTGTTTTCTTCTTGCTCATGGCTACTAGCTTGTCAATGTGGAATGACGAGGAACAGCTTGTTGTGAAGGGTTCTACGAAATTGTCAATAAATCAAGAAAATGGGGTTGTAATTGTTCCAGAAGGTGAGGTTATTGAAGGTGACCTTACTATTCATAACGGGAAGCTGCAAGTGGAAGGTGAAATTAAAGGGAATGTCCTATTAGTTAATAGTGATACGTACTATGCATCAACAGGACATGTCACTGGTGAAATACATGAAGTGAACCAAATGCTAGAATGGGTTTGGTACCACATCAAGTCCTTCCTTAAAGATGTAGTCGCACTATCAAATGGAAAAGAGACAACGGAATGAGATAAGGGGTGCCATCTAAAGATTAAACAACCTTTAGTGACACCCTGCTTCTTGTTAATTAGGATAATTCCCTCTGTTTTGTGATATAATGGACAACAGTTGATTTTACGTAAGTTTGGGGGCAAAGCCGTGTTTTCATTAGGGGATGATTATCGTTGGCTCACATATGTTGGGCAAGTTATTGATATATTGCTTGTAACCTATGTTATTTACAAGCTTATTATGATCGTAAAAGGAACAAGGGCCGTTCAGTTGCTTAAGGGAATAACAGTGATATTAGCTGTTTTATTTATAAGTAGGTTCCTTGGTTTACGAACGCTAGAATTTATTATGAACCAGACTGTTATCTATGGGGTTTTAGCCATTCTGATTATTTTCCAGCCAGAGCTTAGAAGAGCGTTGGAACAATTGGGTAGAGGGCGTTTCTTTTCAAGTCGGACGATACCAGAAGATGATGTGTCCAAGAAATCAATAGACGCTATTGTTAAGGCTACAACGTATATGGCTAAGCGACGGATTGGTGCACTAATGTCACTTGAACGTGATACGGGCATGAGTGATTATGTAGAAACAGGTATAAAAATGAATGCAAATCTAACGTCAGAATTGCTAATCAATACATTTATTCCTAACACGCCACTTCATGATGGGGCAGTTATCCTTAAGGATCATACGATTCTTGCTGCAGCATGCTACTTGCCACTCTCTGAAAACCCGTTTATCTCAAAAGAACTTGGGACAAGACATCGTGCTGCACTTGGTGTAAGTGAGGTAACCGATGCAATTACAATTATTGTTTCTGAGGAAACGGGTAACATCTCTTTAACGAAGAACAGTGAGCTTCACCGGGATATTGGTGAAGAACAATTACGATTATTGCTTGAAGAAGAAATTTTAACTGAAGGTAAGCAATCAACCACTTCACGTTGGCAGTGGGGAGGGAAGAAAAATGGATAAGCTTTTTAACAGCCATTGGTTTGTCAAAATCATTTCATTCTTTATTGCTTTGATGCTTTTTGCAATGGTTAATATGGACAACCTGAATAATCAACCAGGTGTGTTACCTGCGAAGCAAGTACCCTATTCGATAGGGGAAGTAGCTCTAGACATTATATACGATAGCGAAACATATGAAGTTGTTGATCAACCTGAAAGTGTCCAAGTTAATTTAAAGGGACCACAAACATCGATAACTAGATTTCAGTTATCGCGAGGTTCTTATGAGGTTTTTGCTGATTTAACAGGGCGAGAAGAAGGAGTACATACGGTTGATGTCAAATATAGAGGTTTCCCAAGTGATCTTTCAGTTACAATTGTTCCGCAATACGTACAGGTTGAATTACAGGAAAAGCAAACGGTCTCTTTACCAGTTCAAGTTGAGTTGCTTAATTCTGATGAGGTGAAAAAAGGCTATTCGGTTGGAACCCCGATTGTTTCACCAGTGAATATCGAGGTTACAGCTGCAAGGGATTATGTTTCCCAAGTGAAGGTAGCAAAAGCAACAATTGATGTTTCAGGTGCGGATGAAACGATTGAAGAAGCAGCACCTGTTAAGCTATATGATGCGAATGGAGATGAATTAAGCCTCACTCCAGAGCCGTCCGTGGTTGATATAAGGGTTCCTGTAACGAGTCCAAACCGAGTTGTTCCAACAAGAGTAAATCGAGTTGGTGAGTTACAAGATGGGATTAGTATTGAAGAGTTGACGATTGAACCAGCGGAAGTAACGATTTACGGCCCAATGAATGTGATTGAAGATATTAATGTTATCGATGTTGGTGAGCTTGATTTAAGTAAAATCACAGAAAGCCAGACATTAGAAATGACAATCCCTCTTCCACCGGACGTCGAGAGTGTTTCGCCTGAAGAGGTAACGGTAACGGTAACGATTACTATTGAGGAGACGAAGGAGTTTCCGGACATACCGATTGAAATTATTGGAGCAAGTGATCAAACTGAAATCACATTAGAGGAGAACCCGAATAGGCTATTGACGATAACGGCAAGAGGTTCAGGTGAACTATTAGATAAGTTAACGGCCTCAGATATTCAAGCCTATATTGACGTTAGTGATTTATCCCCAGGTGAACATAGTGCGGAGGTTCAAGTGAATGGTCCTCCAAATATCAGGTTTGAATTAGAAAACACAACAATACCGATTACGATACAAAGCAGTTCTGAGTCGATGCTTTCTGAAGGAGAGAATGATTAATGGGAAAATATTTTGGTACAGATGGTGTGCGAGGAGTTGCGAATACAGAGTTAACCCCAGAATTAGCCTTTAAATTAGGGCGAGTGGGTGGATACGTATTAACGAAGATGACTGAAAAGCCTCGAGTAATTATTGGCCGAGATACACGTATTTCCGGAGAAATGTTAGAGAGTGCTCTAGTAGCTGGTTTGCTTTCAATTGGTGCAGAAGTCATGCGTCTAGGCGTAATTTCGACTCCTGGTGTAGCTTTCTTAACTAAAGCACTAAGTGCCAATGCTGGTGTCATGATCTCAGCTTCACATAACCCAGTACCAGACAACGGAATTAAATTCTTTGGGCCAGATGGATTTAAACTACTCGATAAGCAAGAAGAAGAAATTGAGCGATTGTTAGATAGTGAGGAGGATACCCTCCCACGTCCAGTTGGTGGTAATCTTGGTCAAACAACTGATTATTTTGAAGGTGTACAGAAATATCTACAATTCCTAAAGCAGACTGTCCAAGAAGACTTCTCAGGGATACATGTGGCGTTGGATTGTGCTAATGGTGCAGCATCATCATTAGCTCCACATCTATTTGCTGATTTAGAAGCAGATATCTCTACAATGGGGACATCACCAAATGGTGTCAATATAAACGAAGGCTGTGGGTCAACGCATCCTGAGGAACTTGCCAAGTTCGTTCTAGAGAAGGAAGCTCAAATTGGTCTAGCGTTTGATGGTGATGCCGATCGTTTAATTGCAATAGATGAAAATGGTGACATTGTTGATGGCGATAAGATTATGTTCATCTGTGCGAATTATATGAAGGAACAAGGCTGGCTTAATCATGGAACAGTAGTATCAACAGTGATGAGTAATCTGGGCTTCTACAAGGCTTTAGAGCAACAAGGAATTGAAACGAAGCAAACTGCAGTTGGCGATCGTTATGTAATGGAGGAAATGAGAAAGGGAGGATATAATCTTGGTGGCGAACAATCAGGACATATTATCTTCCTTGACCACATTACAACCGGTGATGGCTTATTATCTGCACTGCAGCTTGTTAACATTATGAAAATGACGAATCGTTCCTTATCTGATCTTGCAGGAGAAATGGAAACCTTCCCGCAAAAGCTGGTCAATATTCGTGTGACTGATAAATATGGCGTTATGGATAATGATGCGGTACTTACATCTATTGCTAAAGTAGAGGAAGAAATGAATGGAGACGGTCGTGTGCTTGTTCGTCCATCAGGAACCGAACCACTTGTGCGAGTGATGGTTGAAGCAAAGACAGAAGAATTATGTGAAAGCTATGTTAATAGTATTGCAGAAGTTGTAAAGTCTGAGCTTGGATTAAAAGAATAAATTAATTTATATATGCATATGTAGCACGAAACAGGCTACATATGCATATTTTTATTGTGTACTGGTATCCCTATCTTGATAAGGATTGACGCTCATCTATGGATAAGGTATGATGATGTGTAGTCATAAGAGATTGGAGGACCGGGGAATAGAATTAAATAAGCGCCAGGACTACATGATGTGTAGTTGACGAGGAGAGGGTTTATCGAAGTGTTCGGCGGATGCCCTCCGGTTGGAGCATGACAACCGTTAAACTTCTGTGAAAAACATGGAGGCAACTCTATGCACAAAAGCAGAAGTACCATGCCTTCTAAAAAAATATAAAGAGTGGGGGCAAGAATGCCCTCGTGCTCCTTGCCTCCACCTACGGGAGGTATCACACTATGTGTGGAATTGTTGGTTATATCGGAAATGAAGATGCGAAAGAAGTATTATTACGTGGTTTAGAGAAACTTGAATATCGTGGCTATGATTCAGCTGGGATTGCTCTTGTAAATAACGAAGGTGTTCATGTATTTAAGGAAAAAGGTCGTATTGCAGCATTACGTGGTGTCGTTGATACTACTGTGGAAGGTACAGTAGGTATTGGACATACACGCTGGGCAACTCACGGTGTTCCAAGTCGTGTTAATGCTCACCCACATCAAAGTGAGACTGCTCGCTTTACATTAGTTCATAATGGAGTTATTGAAAATTATGAACAACTTAAGCGTGAATATCTTTCTAATGTAGAATTTCAAAGCGATACAGATACAGAAGTTATTGTTCAGCTTGTTGAACAATTTGTAGAAGCAGGTAAATCGGTTGAAGCTGCCTTCAGTCAAACGCTATCACTTCTCAAAGGTTCTTATGCTACAGCACTTCTAGATAAGCAAAACAAGGATCTTGTCTATGTTGGGAAGAACAAAAGCCCGCTTCTTATTGGACTAAGCGATGGAGCGAATGTGATTGCGTCTGATGCGATGGCTGTCCTTCAAGTCACAAACCAATTTGTTGAAATCGTCGACCAAGAGGTTGTTTTGGTTAGTCGTGACAATGTAACAATTAAGAAACTTGATGGTACTGTTGTTACACGTGAGCCATTTACTGCTGAGCTTGATGCAAGTGATATCGAAAAAGGTACGTATCCTCATTTCATGTTAAAGGAAATCGATGAACAGCCTTTCGTTATCCGTAATATTGTTCAAAAGTATCGTAATGATGATGGAAGTGTTCGCCTTGATGACAGCATCCGTCAAGCAATGAGTGCTGCTGATCGTGTCTATATTATTGCAGCAGGAACTAGTTATCATGCTGGTCTTGTTGGTAAGCAGCTGATTGAAAAGATCGCTCAAAAGCCAGTTGAAGTGCATATTGCAAGTGAGTTTCTATACAACATGCCGCTTCTTTCCGAAAACCCACTCTTTATTTTTATTTCACAAAGTGGAGAAACCGCAGATCTCCGCGGGGTACTTGTTGAAGTCAAAGAACAAGGCTACCCAACATTAACGATTACGAATGTACCAGGTTCGACGCTATCGCGTGAAGCTGATTTTACACTTCATACGTATGCTGGACCTGAAATTGCCGTTGCCTCAACAAAGGCATATACAGCTCAAATGGCTGTGTTAACACTGCTTGCAGTAAACACTGCTTCTGCAAGAGGAATCGAACTTGATTTCGATCCAATCCAAGAGCTTGGAATTGTTGCGAGTGCAATGGAAACATTATGTGACCAAAAGGAAGAGCTTGAACAAATTGCTCGCGACTATTTAGCGACAACACCTAATTGCTTCTTCATTGGTCGTGCTGCAGATTACTTTGTATGCCTAGAGGGTTCTCTTAAGTTAAAGGAGATCTCTTACATTCAAGCAGAAGGCTTTGCAGGTGGCGAATTAAAGCATGGTACAATTGCTCTAATTGAAGACGGCACACCTGTAATTGCGATTGCAACACAAAGCCATGTCAATCTTAGCATCCGTGGAAATGTGAAAGAGGTTGCTGCTCGTGGTGCCAACACATGCATCATCAGTATGGAAGGACTAGAGCAAGAAGGAGATTCACTTGTGCTACCAAAAGTGCATGAGTATCTGACGTCACTAACTACCGTTATTCCATTACAGTTGATCTCTTATTATGCAGCTCTTCATCGTGATTGTGACGTTGATAAGCCGCGTAATTTAGCTAAAAGTGTAACGGTGGAATAAAAGGTATTTAGTGTTTATATGACTGTGTAGATTTTAAGTAAAGATGTACCGCTTATAAAAGTCGTACCGTTTTAATGGGCGTTCCTTATGAATAGGGAACGCTTTTTTTTTCGTAGAACTAAGGATATTAATATTAAAATTAAGTGGTGGAGTAGTCGATGTTGTTCAGCTAAAAGGAATCAATTTTTCTTTGCTCAATTTTGTTGCTTATCGTTGTAAACCTGCAATTTCCTAACGCTATCCTTGTAAAAAATATTCTAATTAATTTATTTTGTTAAAGTATGAAAAACGTTGATATATCAAGGATGACAAGAATCTTGTCTTTGAAAAATCAAGATGTGAAAAAGATTATCTAGCTATTGAAATGAACCTTAACTATCCTAATTTCAGAAAGGAGACAAGTTATGAATTTATCTGAAAAAATTAAAAAGGTAAGAGCAGAAAAAAGTTTAACTCAAGAACAATTAGCTGAAAGATTGCAGGTATCAAGATCAACAATATCGAGTTGGGAAACAGGGAGAAGTTATCCTGATTTAGAAATGGTTATTGAAATCTGCGACTGTTTTAACGTTTCTTTAGATTTTTTACTAAGAGAGGATGAAAAAATGGTGAGGAAATTGAATTTTGGAATCAAGCAGAAAAGAATGTTGACAGTATTAGTGATTATTTTAACAGTATTGTTAGTCAATACATTTGTAAGTACAATATCGTTTAAAGCAAATCCAAATAGTTTGGAAATTAGTAATGTTAATATGGTAAGAGATTTAAGTTATAACGGAGAAGATCCAAACAGGGATTGGAATACAACAATTAATTTAACTGTAAAATCTAAAAATTTATTCTTTAAACCAATTGGAGACGATATGTTAGTTCACAATGAAAATGGAAAATTATCATTACAAACAAATTGGGCATTTAGTATTTTATATTTTTTCGATATACATCGTTTTGTTAAGGCTGACCAGTCAGTCTTAATTGATGAAAATGTCTCAAATGAAGATATTACATTGGAATTGCGTGAAGACAAATCGAATAAATTAATTTCATTTGAAATATCTACTATAAATAACTAAAACCAAATTGTTATTGGGGTACTACCAGGAAATCGCAACTTCCTGACGGTACCCATTTAGGTAGTAGCTTTGAGATAAAATTGCGATGTTGATTAAGTTTGCCAATAAAATAAGGGCAATTTTTGATGAATTAAGTTAGTAGATCAAATCGGAATAGATTGGTTTGTCTCGTCAAACTAATTGAGGCTAGTTATGTCCCAGCTTTCCACCTAGAAGTGAATTAATTAAGATACTTGAATTGATTCTATATGCTGGATAAGTTTTCTTTCCCACTTTCTCCCTGTCCAGCGTCTGTAATGAATTACCCCTCTGACCCATTCATCAAAAGCATGTGCTATCCAAACACCTAACACGCCAAATCCTAAGTGGATTCCTAGTAGATAGGCTAATGGAACTTTTAGCCCCCACATCGAAATAATCGCCATTAATAATGGAAACTTTACATCTCCAGCCGCACGGAGTGAATTAATAATAACGTGGTTAAATACTCTACCAGGCTCTAGGATGATACAGAATAGTAGTATCGCTGATCCGATTGTGATAATTTCTAAATCATTTGTAAATACGTGGAGGATCTTCTCGCGAAATAGCGATACAATCATGATCAGACCGACTGTGATGCCAAATGCCCATTTTAAACTACGTAATAATTGATTGTATGCTGTTTCTACTTTTTGGGCACCAAATAATTGTGCGACAAGAATTTCCGTCCCCTCACCAATCGCCATACCAATTAACATGAAAAACAAGACAATATTCGAAGCATAAATATGTGTTGCTAAAGCAGTAGCACCCATCATTGTCACCATTTTGGTTACCATCATTTGGCTCAAGTGAAATGAAAGCCATTCAAGACCAGAAGGGACACCAATTTTCAAAGTCATCCCAATTTCACGCCATTTAATTTGAATATAATCTCTCCATACAATTGGAACCTGAATTCGTCTATATAAAAGGAATAAAAGAATAATAAAACCTAAGATTCTACTAATTGCTGTAGAAATAGCGACACCCATGACACCAAGCTCTGGAAAACCAAATAGCCCATAAATTAATACAGCATTACCGATTACGTTCACTACGTTCATACCAATACCGACATACATCGTGTCCATCATAAATCCGTGTGAGCGAATAACAGGCCCGATCGTAAGCATGACTGCTTCTAAGAACAAGGTTCCGCCAACAATAAGCAGATAGATTTTAGCGAGCTCCGTTAATTCAGGTGATAAGTGATAGAAGGATAATAGCGAATCGTGGTTTAGAACGAACAGAATACTAAGAGCAATTCCAAATGCGAAATTTAGGGTGATGGCAGATGCGGCAATCTTACTTGCATCATTGAAGTTTTTTGCACCTACGTATTGGGCTATGATCACACCAACACCTAGACCTAATAGATTTAATAGAATAATTGAAAAGTCTAGTAACTGTCTTGTTACTCCAACTGCTGCCACCGCATGATCAGAAACATGGCTTAACATAAACGTATCGACATTCCCCATTAATATATGAGTAAGCATCTCTACAAAAATCGGCCAAGTAACTGAAAATGCAGTAAGTGTTCTTATTTTCTTCTTGTTGTTCAAGTTAAGCTCCTCCAATGTAACATTTATGCATGAGTTTCTCTTTAAGGAGCATACTGATGGCTTTTTATTATTATTATAATGATATTCTACAAGGATTCATTAATTAATAAAAGTATTAATTAACTAACATATATAATGATTATTCAATTATAGAAGAATAAGTATTCAATAGTACGAGGCTGAGACATAACTAAAGTGCCTGACTGAAAATCCGAATAAAGCAATCCTTTAGCGGATGAAATATACGTAGACTCCTGCGGGATTTAAAAGCCAAAGTTGAGACCCCGCAGGCGAAGACGAGGAGGCTCAACGGCTTCCCGCGGAAAGCGAAGTATATTTCAGGAGCGGTGTCCTAAGGTCATACCCCTTCGTTCGTTTTTTAGTTAGTTCAAACACTTTTGTCCCAGCCTCATTTTGCATGAGATTTGAGTTGATAGAGTAATTTTTGCTTGATATTAGATTAATTAATTTATTAATAGGGTTATAATTATATTAAATGTATTGAAAAAGGTGTTTTACGGATAGTATTATAAATAGTGAGTAACTAGATTAAATAGCATAAAAAATAGTAAAGAAACTAGAGGAGTGTGTATTTATATGACAGAAAAAATATTAAATCCCATTGTATTACAACGGGCAGACCCATTCATTTATAAACATACGGACGGTTATTACTATTTCACAGGTTCTTATCCTCTATATGATCGTCTTGTGCTTAGAAGAGCTAAGACACTAAACGAGCTGCATGATGCAGAAGAAGTTACAGTTTGGTGGAAACATGAGTCGGGACCATTGAGTGAATTGATTTGGGCTCCTGAAATCCACCGTGTTGATGGCAAATGGTATATGTATTTTGCCGCGGCTCCTGATACTAACATCGATGATAATACGTTTAACCATAGAATGTATGTAATCGAGAATGAATCGGATAATCCAATGGAAGGAAATTGGGTTGAAAAAGGTGAAGTAAAGACGGAAATGTCAACGTTTGCCCTGGACGCGACCACGTTCAATCATAAGGGTGAGCAATACTACGTTTGGGCTCAACAAGATTTAGACATTAAAGGGCATTCAAATTTATACATTGCGAAAATGGAAAATGCATGGACTCTATCAACCAAGCCAGTCATGTTGACTAAACCTGAATTGTCTTGGGAAATTCAAGGATTTTGGGTCAATGAAGGTCCTGCTGTTTTAGTTAAAAATGGGAAGGTTTTTATTACTTACTCAGGTAGTTCTACTGGTGTAGACTATTGTATGGGAATATTAACTGCAGATGCGGATGCTGACTTATTAGATCCAAACTCTTGGACAAAGAGTCAGGAACCTGTTTTCCAAAGTGCACCAGAAAATGAACAATACGGACCAGGACACAATTCCTTTACAGAATCTGAAGATGGTAAAGATACCATTTTAGTGTATCATGCACGTAATTATACGGAATTGATTGGGGACCCTTTATTCGATCCGAACCGTCAAGCTAGAGCACAAAAAGTCGAGTGGGACGATCAAGGGAATCCTGTTTTTGGTAAGCCACTTCCAGACGATAGATGGACTCCCAAGACAACTGACATTGTAGAGTAAGGGTATAGCTTTTTAACTTTAAAATACTAAGAAGAAACTAAAATAATATCGTACGCAAAAACGCTTGGGGTCATTTAACCTCAAGCGTTTTAATATATTGTGCTGTTCTACCTATGTTCATGAATTAACGTAAATAGTGGAGTTGATTACCACACGGATGTAGCACAGAATTAAATTTAAAGAAAGAAGCGATGAGGCCTCTAATGAGGGGTAGTTCAATTCTTAAACGTACTAAGAAAAACATCCACAATTTCTGGGTCGAATTGAGTTCCTTTATTTTTGCTAATTTCTTCAAGAGTATGGTTAAGATCAAATTCATTTCTATAAACCCTTTTGGAAATCATTGCATCAAAAGTGTCAGCAACAGCAACTATTCGAGCAACTAAAGGTATCTCATTTCCTTTTAATCCCTTTGGATACCCTTTGCCATCATATCTTTCATGATGATATAAAACAATGTCTAAGACGCCATTCTCATAAAAGTTCGAGACATGTTTAATGATATCGTAACCAATTTCTGGGTGGGTTTTTATTGAATTATACTCCTCATCAGTTAATTTCCCCGGCTTTGTAAGTATATATTCAGAGATGCCGATTTTCCCAATATCGTGTAATAAACTTCCTACACGAATAATATCGCATAAGTCTTTTGATAAATTCATCTTGTCAGCTATCTTTAAAGAGTATTTTGATACATTTTCAGAATGATGCCAAGTATAAGAATCTCTGGAATCTAAAGCGTTAGCTAATGCGGATGTTAACTCAATATAGGTTGATTTTACCTTTTGAGCATACCTCATCAGTGAAACTGAGATAAATGTAATTAATAGATAGTTACATGAAAAAATAAGTAAATTATTTAAACTTAACTCTGAATCGGGTATGAAGAAAAACCTACTTAAAACCACAATCATTGTAAACAAGGTAAGAAATAAAGCGGATTTATTATAAAAGCCAATCCCTAGAAATATTACAGTAATAATATACAGGATAAAAAAATTACTGTTGTTCAGTGAAATAACGTGATTTAATACCACGCTTGAAATAAAAAGGATAAAAAAGCTATGACGGAAAAGATATGGTCTATTTAAGCATTTATCTATTGTATTAAACATAGCAACTCCTCTTTAATAAAAACCCTTTCATTCTAAACCTTAAGCATTTATTTACAAATATAGGATCATTATCGGCACTTCTAATACATTTTTATACTCCCGCAACGATGAGATAAGTTACATAGATATCTGTTCTAAAATGAATTTAACCCCTGTTTTCGGAAGTATCGCCACTCCTACACAAAAGTGTGATAATCCCGCAAAAATGTTCTACTCGAAATTTTTGGGATGCAAAAAAGTCTAAAGGAAAGTAACTTCTAGATGTGTTACTTATAAATAAGGACGAAACTTCAATTGAAGGGAGAGGTTTTTTATGACTGAACAAATAAATGTTTATCTTGCTGCAGACTCAACCGTCCAAACTTATAGTGAAAAGGATCAGGGTGGATGGGGAGAGTTTCTCCAGCTTTATTTTAACTCCGATGTAAAGGTATTAAATCACGCCATCGGTGGCAGAAGCACGAAGACGTTCATTGAAGAAGGTAGGCTCGAAGCAATCGTAAATGAGATTAAAGCTGATGATTTCCTATTTGTTCAAATGGGACATAATGATTCGACTAAAAGCAAACCTGAACGATATACAGAACCTTTTACAACTTACAAGTCATATCTACAAGAATATGTAGATGGGGCAAGGCGGAAAGAGGCTACTCCTGTTTTAATTACACCAGTTGCAAGGCTCCATGTTGAGGATGGCGTGTTTATGAATGATTTTCCTGATTACTGTCAGGCAATGAAAGAGGTTGCCATAGAGGAAGAGGTCATCTTAATTGACTTAATGAGTAGGAGTTTAGATCATCTTGAAACAATTGGTTATGATGAAGCTTTTACCTATTTCATGGCAGCTGTAAATGAAACAGATTATACGCACTTTACGAAAAAGGGTGCAAATGAAATAGCAAAGGTTGTAGCACATGCCATTAAGGAAAGTCCGCTTACTCTTTCTAGCTATATTAAATAATTGTTTTTTGTAAGAATCAATTGAATTATTACATTTAACGACCAAGACGTAACTAATAGAATAAAAGAGAGCGATAAACTATATATCTTGCAAATATATCTTTTCACAGAATTAAAGGGGGAATTATTGTGCACAGACATGAAATTGAACAGAAAATTGAGTTACTTATTGATAATCTCGTTAACTTAAACGATCCAGACGGCAAATATGCGATTCCTCTTGCCGATGGCAGAAAGATTGATAATAAGAGTTTTAATTACTGGGAATGGACCGCGGGTGTTGGTCTCTACGGGATGATGAAGTATTACAAGCTAACGAAAAAGGAAGAGGTATTAGCTATTATTATCAAGTGGTTTGACGATCAATTCAAAGAGCTTCCGGTGGAGAAAAATGTTAACACGATGGTACAAATGTTAACGCTTGCATATCTGTATGAAGAAACGGGGAACCCAACCTATCTCCCGTACCTTGAAACCTGGGGCGATTGGTTATATCACGATATGCCAAGAACAAAGGATGGAGGCTTTCAGCATATCGTTTTTGGTTCTGAGAACAAACAGCAGTTATGGGACGACACATTAATGATGAGTGTCCTTCCCTTAACCAAGATTGGTCTGTTGCTGAATAAACCGGAGTATATCGAAGAAGCCAAGAAGCAATTTCTGCTACATATTAAGTATTTATTTGATAAGAAAACAGGTTTATGGTTCCATGGCTGGACGTTTGAAGGGAATCATAATTTTGCTGAAGCACTTTGGGGACGTGGAAATTCATGGGTAACGATTGCGATCCCTGAGTTTCTAGATTTGATTGAGCTTCCTGAGAATGATTCGGTTAGGCAGATGTTGATTTCTACGCTTGAGAGACAATTAGAGGCACTCGAGACGTGTCAGCATGAAAGTGGACTATGGCATACGTTATTACTTGATCCAACCTCTTATGTTGAAGCATCTTGTACAGCGGGTTTTGCGTTTGGAACATTACGAGCTGTAAGGAAGCGTTATGTTGATCAAACATATTTGAGTATGGGGCTAAGAGCAATTGGTGCTGTTACTGAGCAGATTGATGAAAAGGGAGAATTGCAGCATGTCTCGGCTGGAACAGCGATGGGTGAAACAGAGGAATTCTATAAACAAATTCCTGTAACTGGAATGCCGTATGGTCAATCCATGGCTATTCTTGCTCTAGTAGAGTACTTATATCATAGAATCTAGAATAAACAGATGGGAGAATTTCAAAGTATTAAGCAGGGATGAAGTAAATTACATGCTAGGAGGATGATTGGAATGTCTAATGGACATAACGGAAACGGGAATACAGGTGAACCAAGGCAGATGGAAAGATTAGACCGGGGTCTTGTTGCTATTAAGACCAGAGACGGTGTTTATATTGGGTGGCGCTTACTTGGAACGGATCCAGAGGAAACCGCATTTAATCTTTATCGAGATGGGAATCTTGTCAACGAAACCCCAATTACATCTAGCACTAACTATCAGGATCAACATGGGAGTAGTGACTCACTTTACTGCGTTTGTGTAGTTTTGAATGGAGAAGAACAGCGTCCTACAGAAACGGTTTCTGTCTGGGATACTCAGTATTTGAATGTTCCTCTTAGGAAGCCGGACGACGGAGTTTCCCGTGATGGAGTTTCTTACACGTATCATGCCAATGACGCTAGTGTTGGTGACGTCGATGGAGACGGTGAATATGAAATTATTTTAAAATGGGACCCATCTAACTCCCATGACAATGCTCATAAAGGCTATACAGGAAACGTCTACTTAGATGCTTACAAACTTGACGGGACACAGTTATGGAGGATTGACCTAGGTAAAAATATTCGTGCAGGGGCTCATTATACTCAGTTCTTAGTCTATGACTTTGACGGGGATGGCAAAGCAGAAATTGCCTGTAAAACGGCAGATGGCACTGTTGATGGGACAGGTAAAACGATTGGTCATGCAGAGGCCGATTATCGAAATAGTGATGGATTCATTTTGGAAGGGCCTGAGTTCTTAACTATTTTTGAAGGAACTACGGGAAGAGAGCTCGAGACAACAGATTATGATCCTCCTCGCGGGAAAGGGTCTGATTGGGGTGATGACGAGGGGAACCGAGTCGATCGCTTTCTAGCATGTGTTGCCTATCTTGATGGGGTACAACCAAGTCTAGTCATGTGCCGTGGTTATTACACGAGGGCTGTCCTTGCCGCCTATAATTGGCGTGACGGGAAGCTTACGAAAGTATGGACGTTTGATAGTCTTGAACCAGGAAATGAGGGCTATGCCGGACAAGGAAATCACAGTGTGAGTGTAGCAGATGTAGATGGTGATGGAAAGGATGAAATCATCTACGGCTCCTGTGTCATTGATCATGATGGAACAGGCTTGTATACAACAGGTCTTGGGCATGGTGATGCGATTCACGTAGGGAACTTAATTCCAAGTAGACCTGGATTAGAAATTTTCCAGGTTCATGAAATCCCACAAGAAAAGGGGACAGAAATTCATGATGCCAAAACAGGAGAGATTTTATGGGGAATTCCATCAATAGAAGACGTCGGTAGAGGGATGGCAGCCGATATCGATCCACGTTACGAAGGAGCAGAGGTTTGGTCATCTACTCATTGGAAAACAGGTGGGGCTGGACTATATAGTAGTTCCGGTGAAAAAATAGCTGATACGAATCCACAGTCCTTCAATTTTGCGATTTGGTGGGATGGAGATTTGCTACGAGAGCTACTTGATCATGATTTCAATGAAGAAACAGGTGTGGGTGTTGGGAAAATTGATAAGTGGGACTACGAAAACGGCAAGCTCGTTAACATTTTAACAGCTGACGGAACGAGATCGAATAATGGTACAAAAGGGAATCCTTGCTTACAAGCTGACCTATTTGGTGATTGGAGAGAGGAAGTGATCTGGAGAACAGATGACAGTACTGCTCTTCGCATCTATACAACAACAGAAGTGACAGATCACCGAATCTATACCTTGATGCATGATCCCAACTATCGATTAGCGGTTGCATGGCAAAATGTTGCGTACAATCAGCCTCCTCATCCAAGCTTTTATCTTGGACACGACATGGAGCAACCGCCAGTCCCGAATATATTTGAAGTTGGAAGAAGAATAGAAGAGACCACAGGAAATAAGAGGTGAAATGTATGAGTAGAAAACTATACCACGGTGCCGCCTATTATCCGGAGCTATGGAATGAAGGGGTTATAGAGGAAGATATCCAACAGATGAAAGAGGTTGGGATTAATGTTGTAAGGATGGGTGAATTCGCCTGGTCCAATACGGAGCCTGAGAAAGACAAATTTGATATTGAATTTTTCACTTCAATTATTAATCGACTCTATGAACATGGTATTGAGACCGTGATGTGTACACCGACACCAACACCTCCTAGATGGTTCAGTTATGGGCATCCAGAACGAATGTATGTTGATCATGAAGGGAAGGTGATGGACCACGGATCAAGGCAGCACGCTTGTACCAATCACCCCTACTTCAGAGAAAGAGCTGCACTTGTTACCGAGAACCTTGCAAGGGCAGTTGGTTCTTTACCTGGGGTGATAGGCTGGCAAATTGATAATGAGTTTAAATGCCACGTAAGTGAATGTATGTGTCACACATGTAAAGAGCAGTGGCATGACTGGTTAAAGAATCGATACGAAACGATTGAAAATCTAAATGAAGCTTGGGGCACAAAGATTTGGAGTGAATACTACCATAGCTTTGAAGAAGTACCACAGCCTGGACCTGCTCCTTTTCTTCATAACTCATCGTTAAGTACGATGTATCAATTGTTTTCAATGGAAAAGATAGCTGAGTTTTCAGATGAACAGGCAGAAATAATTAGAGGTTATTCTAAAGCACCGATTACACATAATAGTTCGATTGCTTTTAGTGTCGATAATGAGAGACTCTTTAAGCATCTTGATTTTGCATCGTTTGATACGTATGCAGCCTATGACAACTTTCCGGCTTATTTGATTAATAGTGATCTATGGCGGAACTTCAAGAAGGGCAAAGGTTTTTGGGTCATGGAAACGAGTCCATCTTATGCAGCTTCCCTTGAAAGTCATGGTACGCCTCATCCGAATGGGTATCTAAAAGTGGAAGCAGCTGCTGCATATGCTTTAGGGGCTGAAGGATTTTGTTATTGGCTATGGCGCCAGCAGCGTGCTGGCTGTGAACAGCCACATGGTTCAGTCTTAAGTGCCTGGGGTAAACCGACAGTTGGTTATCAAAACGTGTTGGAAGTAGAACAGCTCCGAAAAGACATTGAGCCGGTTATTTTAGCAACCACACCTAGTCAGGCTCAGTTGGCTATCACTTATTCTGACCGATCCAAGGCCTTTTTGAAAACAGAGCCACATCGTAATCTTAGTCACCGTAGCCTAGTCACTGATTTTTATGAACGTATTTTAACAATGGGGATCCATAGAGACCTCATACCCGAAGAAGCCAGCTTAGATGGCTATAAGGTATTGATGACTCCATTTATCCATTATTTGTCCTCTGAATATATTAAACGTGCAGAGCAATTTGTTAAAGAAGGTGGAACATGGATTGTTGGTCCATTAACCGGAGGACGAACAGAGGAGCATACGGTTCATACTGACTTTGCTTTGGGTGAATTAGAAAGAATATCAGGTGCAGACGTTCTATTCACCTATCCGATGGATGACACAGGCTCAATTGGCAGAGCTTTTGATGTCTCAGCACCACTTGGCATGTGGAGCTCCGTATTTGAACACAACCAAGATACAGTTGTTGGAACAATTGAAGAAGGACTCTCAGCTGGAAAAGCATTTATCACAGAGCATGCTTTAGGAGCTGGAAAGATTGTAATGCTCGGATCGCTGCCACTTGGTGACGCTGGAGATCAATTAATTCAACGTTTAGTTGATCATTACTGCGTTGGAGCAAATGTTTCTCTTCGAACAGACGTAACAAAAGGAACGATTGTCGCTCCAAGACAAGGCGATGGATATTCAATTTGGTTTGTCATTAACATGGACGGAAACGGAGGCAGTGTAACGCTTCCGAAAGAAGGACTCGATATGCAAACAAATACGAAAGTAAACCCAGGTACACTCAAGCTCGAAAAATTTGAATACCGAGTCATTCAATTTAACGAAAAATAGAACACGCTCAACTGCAGGGCCACTGAAAAAGGGAATGGACTTTCAGTGGCCCGTATCTGGTTAAAGAACCTGTTATTATCTTTAATCTTGATGTCAACAAATGAAGTGTGAAGTTGCACTACCAAATTTTCATATCTCTTAGCTATCAGATAATTGTCTTTCTACAACAATTATTTATTTTCCTCTTAGTGAAATGGAGCGGAAGCCACTCGACTCCTGCGGGAACTAGAGGAAAGGCTGAGACCCCACAGGCGAAGCCGAGGAGGCTCAGCTCCTCCCCGCGGAAAGCGAGTGGCTGTAGCGTAATGGAACGAACACCGACAAAAGGTATCTACAAGATGTTTTTGAATAAGGCAATCTACTTCAAAGGAAATGGGGACTAACATTGGGAAAAGGAATGAAATGGGCAGCTGAGAAGAAGGAATTCCAAGACTCGATAACAGGCGTAAACATAACTCAATTAACCGATCACTTAGCACATAGTTACCATCCTTATTTCACAAACGATGCCTTCTATAGAAACGGGTCAAAATTATTATTTTGTTCAGATAGGGGAAATGCCCCCAATCTCTATAGCCTTGATCTGTCTTCAGGAGAAATGACCCAAATGACCGACTTAGACAGAGATGTGCCTAAGGGAATTCAGGGTACTTATATAAACCCTATAAAAGATGAGGCATATTTTACGTATGGGACAACAATCATAGCGATAGATCTTCATTCATATGAGGAAAGAGTCGTCTATACACAGCCTCCTGGTTACAACTTCAGCAATTTGAGTTGTACGGCTGATGGGAAGCATCTATGTTTTGGTCTGACGGAGGATTTATCGAAAGTGATTCAAAGTAATCTATCGGGTGGCTATATGGGATTTGAGGAGATTGAAGCTGCGAGACCACATTGTCAGATCTGTCTTCTTACAATTGAGACAGGTGAAACGACCGTTGTGCACGAGGATCATCGCTGGATTGGCCATGTCAATGCGTCTCCAACACAGCCCCATCTCATTACATTTTGTCATGAAGGGCCGTGGGAGAAAGTCGATCATAGGATTTGGACGATGAATCTAGCTACAGGTGAAGTTTGGAAGATAAGAGAAGGGAAGCCAAATCAATTTGCTGGACATGAATATTGGCATGCAGATGGGATTCACATTGGTTATCATGGCTTTACTGAATCATTAGATCGTAAGGATGAAAAATTTATAGGTTATTCAAAATTTGACCAATCAGAAGGGGAAGAATTTGAATTCCCATATCAAAATATGCACATTCACTCCAATGACGCTTCTTTAATTGTAGGTGATGGACAACAATCAAGTGCTTACCATGGTGAACGATTTCAGGATTGTATCTTTTTGTGGAAGAAGTCAGGTGATGTCATGGAGGGCCCGCGAATTCTCTGTAAGCATCGAGGGAGCTTTCAGATACAGCAAGTCCATGTTCATCCGAGACTTAACGCGGATGCGACGAAGGTGATACTTACCTCTGACCAAAGTGGATACGGAAACATCTATCTAGTAGATGTTCCTGAGTTTGAGACATTACCATTGCTGGCTAATGGGAAATTAATCAAACCTTAGTTCTTACTGATAAATACCGATTCTTCAATATAAGGAGATAATGGAGGTCACTAAGATGAAAATAAAATGGTTAAACAAGCAACCAAAAGAACAAAAGGGTGTTTCGTGGGGAGTCCCATGGCCGAAGGGGACGTTAGCTAGAGAGGAATCGCTGTCATTAAAGGATAGTTCGAACAAGCACATCCCCGTGCAAAGCTGGCCGATGGCATTTTGGCCTGATGGTAGTGTCAAGTGGACGGGGCATGCAGCAGTGATGGCTGGAGATTCTGATACGTATGAACTGTCTAGCGGTAAAGAGAATGCAATAAACCAATCATCATCGTTTGTAAATGAAACAGATGATGTCATTGAAGTCGATACGGGGAAACTTATCTTTACGATTAACAAAAAGGGAAACTGTATCATCGAATCAGTTAAACGAGAAGGCAAGACGGTTGCTGAGGCTGGTAGATTAATTGCCCGTAAAGAAGAGCGTACACATGAACAGGGGATAAAAACGATTAAAGAAATCACTTTGCAAAGTACAATTAAACAGGTTGAAATTGAACAAAGTGGTCAAGTAAGGACAGTCATCAAAGTGGATGGCATTCACCAATCTCTCTTTGGGAACGAAACATTACTACCTTTTGTTATACGATTCTATTTTTATAGAAATACCACTTCAATTCGGGCAGTGTACACGCTCTTCTATGATGGTCAACCAGAAGAAGATTATATAAAAGGAGTAGGGCTAGAGTTTGCAGTACCACTCGCAGGTGAGGCTTTCAACCGTCATGTTCGCTTTGTAGGAGATGAAGGAATCTATTCAGAGCCAGCACAGCTTTTACTAACGAGAAGGCACCGAAATGCAGAAGGATTATATGACAAACAAATAAAAGGAGAGGTCGTCAATCTTACTGAGGAGGACCATGGACCGTTATTAGAACATGCTACACAAAATGCAATTTGGAATGACTTTAAAATGACTCAAGATTCTGCAGATCATTACCGAATCGTCAAAAGAACAGGTGAAGAGCATTCTTGGATTGAATCAACCCATGGCACAAGGGCAAAAGGGCTTATCTATGTTGGCGGTAGAGATAATGGGGTAGCCGTTGGAGTGAAAGATTTCTGGCAAAAACAACCGTCGTCCTTAGAGGTTAATGATTTAAGTAATTCGATAGCCAAGTTAACAGTTTGGCTTTGGTCACCTGATGCAGAAGCAATGGACTTCAGACATTATAACAAGGATACCCATGTAATCAGTGCCTATGAAGGATTCGATGAAATGAGAGCGACGCCTTATGGGATATCCAACACGAGTGAAGTCATGTTTCATTTTTTTGCAAATTCTCCTTCTAATGAGGAGCTTATGGAAAGAACTTCTGAGCTACAGTCACCTCTATTATTAGTTTGTGAGCCAGAATATTATTACAACACTAAAGCGTTAGGTATTTGGAGTCTACCGGATCGGAGTACACCGATAAAAGCTATGCTTGAAGAGCAGCTTGATGAAGCGTTTCATTTTTATAAAAATGAAATTGAACAGCGTAGATGGTATGGTTTCTGGCATTATGGTGATGTGATGCACACCTATGATCCAGTTAGGCATCAATGGAGATATGATTTAGGAGGATTTGCTTGGCAAAATACAGAACTTGTTCCAAACATTTGGCTTTGGTATTCCTTTCTTCGGTCAGGTAGGGAGGATGTCTTTATCATGGCAGAAGCGATGACTAGACATACAAGTGAAGTGGATTGCTACCATTTTGGTGAATATAAGGGGCTGGGCTCAAGGCATAATGTGGTTCATTGGGGTTGCGGGTGTAAGGAAGCACGGATTAGTATGGCGGGTCTTCATAAATACTATTACTTCTTAACAACTGATGAGCGAACAAGAGACTTATTATCTGAAGTTCGAGATGCAGATCAAGCCATAGCGACATTAGATCCTATGAGAGAATTTTATCCTAATGATCAATATGAGACACATGCAAGGGTTGGTCCTGACTGGGCAGCATTTTGCTCCAATTGGTTCTCGGAATGGGAGCGAACCGAAAACCTAGCGTATAAAGAGAAAATTATATCTGGAATTGAAACACTGAAAAAATTACCGTTACGATTATTATCTGGACCTACATTTGGTTACGACCCTGATACGAGCACACTTCTTCATATGGGTGAAGATGGGGTAGGAGCCTATCATATGGTCATTGCATTTGGTGGCCCTCAAGCTTGGATGGACATAGCTGGGTCTATAGAAGATCCTGAGTGGGAAGAGATGCTAGCTGAGTTTGGAGAATTTTATGTTCTGACAAATGAAGAGAAAATCAAAAGAAGCAATGGCGTGCTTCATGATAAACAGTTCAGCCTGCCAATGTTAGCTGCAGGAATGGTTGCATACGCCGCTGCTAAGAAAAAAGATTCTAGACTCGCAAGGAAAGCGTGGGAGCTTTTGTTAAACGAAGAAATTAGCGAAATGGTCCTCCCAATTAAATCTCAAAAACTACATGCTTGGAGGGAGTTGGAGGAGATTCCGAGTATTACAACGAATACAACTTCTCAGTGGTGCCTAAATACAATCGTTTCACTCGAGTTAATCGGTGAATCGTTACTAGATAAGGAGTTTCAAGAAAGTGTTACTCTGACAAGAAAGTGTTTAAATGAGTGAAACTACCATAAGAATCAAGCCTTTTGAAAAAGGCAAAAAAATGTAATTGTTAGAAAAATGTAAGCGTTTTATTGTTGGGTTAGATCAAGAGTCAACCAGTTGTGAAGATGACTGACCTGATGAATGATCAAAAAACAAAATAAATTAAGTGGGGGTAATGGAATGAAAAAAAGTAAAAGGTTCTCAAGAAAAAAAGTAGTAACTCCAATTCTTTCGGTTATGTTACTTTCAGCATTGGTTGCTTGCTCAAGCGATGAATCGTCAAGTGAGAATGAGAAAGAAGATTCAAAACCAGAAATTAGAATCATGACAACCGCATACACACCAGATCCACCTGCAGAAGATAGTCCTGCTTTATTGGCACTTGAAGAGTTTACGGATACGAACATTACAATGAACTGGGTTCTAAATAGTGCATATCCAGATAAATTAAATATCACAATGTCATCAGGTGATCTACCAGATGTCATGATGATTCCAAGTAAGATGCCAAGCTTTGTTAGTGCAGTAAGAGATGGGGCTTTCTGGGATCTTGGACCTTACTTGAAGGACTATCCAAACTTAAGTCAAGCCAATGAAATCACTTTGCAAAATAGTGCAATTGACGGCAAGATCTACGGTATTTACCGGGCCCGTCCGCTTGGCCGTTTAGGGGTAACAATCCGTAAAGATTGGTTAAATAGTGTTGGACTTGAAATACCAGAAACAATCGATGAATTCTATGAAGTGTTAAAGGCATTTAAAGAAAATGATCCAGATGGTAATGGGCAAGATGACACATATGGAATGGTTATTTCAAAATATACAGGTCCATTTGATATCATGCAAATCTGGTTCGGTGCTCCTAACAAATGGGGTGAGGCTGAAGACGGTACACTGCAGCCTGATTTCATGACAGAGGAATACCGAAATGCTTTAGCATTCTTCAAGAAATTATATGATGAAGAATTAATTAACGAAGACTTCGCAGTAATGGACCCGCAAAAATGGGGAGATCCACTAATAAATGGTGAAGCTGGAGTTATTGTAGATGTATTAGACCGAGGAAGACGTGCTGATGAAGATATGGTCAAAGCAAATCCAGATTTAACAGAACCAATCGATATTTTTGGTGCTGTTGAAGGGCCTAAAGGACTACGCTCACTGCCGACGTCAGGCTACTCGGGCATGCTAGCAATCCCTAAATCAAGTGTTGAAACAGAAGAAGAGCTAAAGCAAGTATTAACGTTCCTGGATAAGCTAAATGAAGAAGAGGCACAAATCCTTGCTTACAATGGTGTAGAAGGTCGCCACTTCGAACTTCAGGATGGCAATTTAGTTTCTTTAGCTGAGGGTAATCAAGCTCTTATTAATGAATTTACCGATATCAATCAATTCCTAATGGGAATTCCTGAAGATCGATTTATTAAACCACCAATGTCTCCTGTAAGAGAAAAAGAACAAGTGATTTTAAAAGAGAATGAGGAGATCGTCGTTCCAAATCCAGCAGAATCACTTCTATCTGAAGTGTATGCTCAAAAAGGTCAACAGCTAGATAATATTATTAATGATGCCCGTATTAAGTTTATTGTCGGACAAATTGATGAAGCTGGATTTGATGAGGCCATTGAATTATGGCGTACTACTGGTGGCGACGATTATATTGAGGAAATTAATAAGTTATACAACGAGTCTCAAGAATAAGTAATCTTTTCTGAAACAGGCAGTCGGTTTTCACTGCCTGTTTCAACAAACTTGAACAAGGTATTTGAATGAAGAAAAATGGAGTGAGGGAAGGAGAGAAAATATGAGCGGCCTTAAAACGGAAAATGTTGAGTATAGTCCAATGAAGAAAAGGCCTCAAAAGCCACCGAAGGCAAATATACAACCCAAATTCTCTAAGATTCAACGCTTAAAAAGAGATAAATGGTTATATGTATTGTTAATCCCAGGTTTATTATATTTTATTATTTTCAAATACTTACCTATGTGGGGTATTGTTATAGCCTTTCAAGATTATTCCCCATTCTTAGGGGTGTTTGGAAGTGAGTGGGTCGGATTTGAAAACTTCATTGATTTCTTTAAAAACCCAGACTTTTTTCGATTACTGAGAAATACGTTTATTCTCGCTGTGCTAGATTTAATATTCTTTTTCCCGGCACCTATTATTTTGGCACTGTTGTTAAATGAACTGCGCTTAAAAGCGTATAAAGGTATCGTTCAGACCTTTATTTATGTGCCGCATTTTATGTCTTGGGTCATTATTGCAAGTATCACGTATATCTTTTTTACTACAAGTGGTGGAGTAGTTAATGAGATTGTTGCTAGCATTTATGGAAAAGAAATTAACTTTCTATCCTCACCTGAATGGTTTAGACCTCTAATTATGGGACAAATTATTTGGAAAGAGTCTGGATGGGGGACTGTTATCTTCTTAGCAGCCTTAGCAACTGTCGATAGAGAGCAATATGAAGCGGCGATCGTGGACGGGGCTGGACGCATAAGACGCCTATGGCATGTTACATTGCCAGCAGTTCGAAGTACAATCATCGTTCTATTAATTCTACGACTTGGAAATTTCCTTGATACCGGCTTCCAACAAATCTATCTTATGACGAACTCACTTAACCGTGGTGTTGCAGATGTCTTTGATACGTATGTTTACTTCGTCGGGATCACACAAGGGGCTTATAGCTACAGTACCGCAGTAGGTCTATTTAAATCTGTTGTCGGTGTCGTACTCGTATTGGGTGCAAATAGATTGGCAAAGAAGATGGGGCAAGATGGAATCTTTTAAGGATCTCTGAAGGAGGGAAGAATGACTATGCTTAAGATGCATAATACCCCGGCAGGAAAAGTGTTCGATGTATTTAACTTTGTTTTTCTAGGAATAGTTGGACTGTTGATGATATGTCCATTCTTGTATGTCATCGCAGGCTCCTTCGCAACAGAAGCTGAGTTAACGAGTAGAAGTTTCTTCATTATTCCTGAAACATTTACACTTGATGCCTACAAATATATCTTTTCAACTAATACATTTACTAGAAGTATTCTTGTTTCTATCGGTATCACGTTAGTAGGAACAATCGTCTGTTTGTTTTTCACATTTTCAATGGCTTATCCTTTATCAAGAAAACACTTAATGGGTCGTAATCTATTTATTAATCTAATTGTTATTTCAATGCTATTCAGTGGGGGAATGATCCCAACATATATCGTTGTGAAATCGTTAGGACTATTAGATTCATATTGGGCGTTAATTCTGCCAATTGCGATCAATCCATTTAATTTAATTATTGTAAAAACCTTCTTTCAAAACATCCCAATTGAGCTTGAAGAAGCTGCAAAAATTGATGGCTGTACAGAGGTTGGGATTCTCTGGAGAATCATGCTGCCATTATCAAAGCCTGTTATTGCTACCTTTGCTTTGTTCTATGCCGTAGCAATATGGAATGATTTCTTTAATGCGTTGCTATACATTAATGACAGTGCGAAATGGCCTGTACAGGTCCTACTTCAACAAATTATCATCTTATCGCAGGCACAACTAGGTGATACATCCTCAATGGGGGCTTCCTTTGTTGAACCACCTGATCAATCATTAAAGCTTGCAATTGTTGTAGTTGCGACCATCCCGATTTTAATCGTATATCCATTCCTGCAGAAGCATTTTGCAAAGGGGATGCTCCTAGGATCGGTTAAGGGGTAAGCGTGATCTCGTATTAGAGGACCATTTGCATGGGAGGAATAACTCTTTCAATGCAAATGGTCCTCTGTGCTTTGTAAATGAACAATTGTTAATAAAAATTAAGAATTTTTCAATAATAACATTCATTTTTTGTAAGATGTGTGACATAATGGTTTTTGTAAGCGATTTCATTACCTTTGCGTTGGAGGTGTAGCTCGTGTTAACTAACAATGTTCGATCAAAATTAAAGCAGCTTCAATGGAAAGGGAATTTCCATCGTCAAAGTTTTATTTTGATCCTACTCATCGCTAGTATCCCAGGCTTAGTGACAGGGCTTGTTATTTATTGGTTTGCTGTTGAAGGAGTGGAGAGTGAATTAAGATCGATTCACAACAATCAGATTGATCAGAGAGCACAGAATATTGATGAACAACTTAAATATTTGGAATATGCAACATCACACTGGGCGTTTGAACCAAGGTTTGGAGAATCGCTAGGTCAGATTGATTTTGTTAAACAGTTTACAGAAACCTATGACATCACAAAAACCCTCCTACTCATACAAGGGAGTCATGCTCTTATTAATAAAGTAGAATTATATATTGATGGTGATAAACCGGTCTTATTTCATAATGAATATCAAGAATTAGATGAGCAATCGAAAGCAAACTACGATCAGACACTACGCTCAGATAAGAAACCTTATTGGACGGATTATCCAATTGGTTCTGACTCTTCCACAAAAACACTAGCATTTATTCATAATATCCCAGCGACAAGCAAAGAACCGTTTGGATCAATTATCGTAAGTATTGATCGCATTAAGGCTCTTCAATTATTAAAAACACTAACACCCTATGATAAGGGTGCGACATTTATTTTGAATGAAAACAATGAGATCTTACTTTCCTCTAATAGTACAAAGGATTCGTCCTTTGTCGGTGTTTTGCAGGAGCAAATTGAACAGCACAACAAAACGAATGGTTCCTTCCAGTTCGAATATCAAAAGGATAACTACTCGATATCCTATGGACAATTTTCGAGGGTAGGGTCAAATTGGACATACGTCTCTGCAGCTCCGATGTCCTCAATAACTGCACCACTTGTCATTGTTTCAAGAGTTATTTTAGTGATAAGTTTTACTGCTCTTATACTAGCTATTATCTTATCTTGGTTCACATCTAATCGACTGTACACCCCGATTCAAAAGCTATTAACAAAATTAGCTCAGAATCATGAAGGAGAGGGATGGAACCGAAAAGGCAGTGACGAGTTTACGGTTATTGAACAACAATGGCAGTTACTCTCCCAAAAAAGTGAACTGCTTCAGTCTCGTCTTGTAGAACAAGTGGGACATATAAAGAGTAGCTTTATCTTACAACTAATCCAAGGGTATTTCTATCATTATACGGAAGCTGATCTGCGTAGAAGGATGAAGAAGTATGGCTGGAACCTAGAAGGTAATTCCTTTACTGCCTTAGAAATTCAACTTACTGGTTTAGGAGAGTCACAGGTCCGTTTTACAAATAATGATGAAAGCTTAGTTACATTTACAGCCTCAAATATTATGGAGGAACTGGGACGTGAACACTTTGATCAGTTTAATGTTTTGAAATTCTCAGATTTTTCAGTAGGTGTACTAGTCATTGCAACAGAAGGACCTAACCTTAGAAAAGACATCCTGCTCTATGTTGATGAGGTAACAAAGGTCATCAATGAAATCTTGAAATTACAGGTTACATGTACAATCAGTGAACCGACAAATCAGATTAAGAAAGTTCCTCATATATTTGAAGAAGTTCGAAGTGGTAAGAGATTTCGCCTATTCGAAAATAGTAATCAAGTGATCGACCTGCAAGAGCTTGAACAAGAGGAGAGCAGGAACAATATTTACTATCCGTTTGCCATTGAAAAGGAAATTATTCAAGCGATTCGAATGGGGCAAGCCGAAGAAGTTGAGAACCTCTTAATGCCATTTATGAAGGAATTAACAGAGAAAGGGATTAATGAGATTAATATTCAACAAGGTGCAGTGCAACTCTACAGCAGTATTCAACATGAAATTCTCCATTCTGGGATTCATCCACATCATCTTTTTGAAGGGAAAAACATGCTAGAAGAGCTCTCACATATTCGAGAACCTGAAAGAATAATTAAGTGGTTCACAGATGATGTCATTAGACCGTATATTGAGAAGGTTGAAGGTAGAATGAATATCGAATTGAAGAGAGTCATCGAAAGAGTTATCACAAGAATTCATGATAATTATATGACGGACATCTCTTTAGAAAGCTGTGCAGATGAGGTTGGTACGAATCCTTACTCACTCAGCAAAGCCTTTAAACAAATAGTAGGTATGAACTTTATTGATTATCTGACACAGGTACGAATGGATAAAGCAAAAGAACTGCTATTGCAATCTGATATGAAAATTAATGATATTTCAGAAAGTGTTGGGTATAGAAACAGTTACTTTAATCGAATCTTTAAGAAGCAAATGGGTCTCCCACCAAGCCAATTCCGCAAAGTAAATCAAATTGAAAAAGAGTGTAAAGCGGTAAGGGATCAATGAAATCAAGGGTGCAAAAAAGTATGATTGCTGGAAACGTCTCGTCATTTTATAGTGTATGAAAAAGCATATATAGGGGGCTTTCTTGTATGAGATATACGGAATTTAAAAAAGGCATGATGCTTTATGAGAATGCTTTATCAACTGAACAGGATATGAAAAATTGGAGGCTTGAAGGCGAGGCTAAGATCAGCTTTTCAGATCAACGAATATATTTGGAAAACGAATTAGATGGTCAAGTGCATGGAGATAATGCTCACTGGGTCTATTGGTGTCCTGTTGATTTCTCAGATAAAATCATAGTCGAGTGGGAATTTTATCCTATCAGAGAGCCTGGGCTTTGTATGATCTTCTTTGCTGCTGTTGGTAGAAAGGGAGAAGATCTTTTTGATCGTAATTTACCTGTGCGAAATGGAAGGTACCCTGAATACCATTCAGGCTCAATCGATGCACTACACTTATCGTACTTTAGGCATAAGCATTCAGAAGAACGAGCATTTCGCACTTGTAATTTAAGAAAAAGTCATGGGTTTCACTTAGTTGCTACAGGTGCTGATCCTTTGCCACCCGTTGAAGATGCTTGTTCGCCCTATCATATGAGGCTTGTGAAGTATGAAGGGATCGTCCAGTTTTCAATCAATGATTTGACTGTTCTCGAATGGGAAGATGATGGTGTGACATATGGCCCCGTTTATGGCGGGGGGAAGATTGGATTTAGACAAATGGCTCCTATGAAAGCTGGTTATGCAAATCTAGCTGTTTATGAAGCCGAACGTAACTAATAGACAAGGATCGGAGGGGCAGCTATGCAAATGAACGGAACAATGGGAGGGATCTACAAAGTTTGTGAGTGGCTGATGAGATTAGCCTATCTTAATCTAATATGGCTTGGTTTTTCTATAATAGGTTTATTTATACTTGGACTATTTCCGGCAACGATTGCTATGTTTGTCATTGTTCGTAAAATGCTGATGGGTGACGACGATATCCCGATCTTTAAAACGTTTTGGGCGTCATTTAAAAAAGAATTCATTAAAAGCAACCTTCTTGGCTTGACCTTCCTTCTAGTTGGTTATATTTTATACGTCAATATTCAGTTTCTTGGAAGCACAGCGGGGCTCTTTAGCCTATTGTACTACCCAACCTTATTGTTGGGCTTAGGTATCATTTTAACATCACTTTATGTATTCCCTGTATATGTTCATTATGATATTTCACTGCCTCAGATCATAAAACACTCGATCCTAATTATGCTGATGAACCCAATTTCGACCGTGCTTAAGGTAATGGGTGCATTTGCCGTCTATCTGTTAATGACGTCGATACCCGGCTTAATTCCATTATTTTCAGGAAGTGCCTTAGCGCTCGTCATCATGTGGGCGTCATTCTTAGCTTTTACGAGAATAGAGAGAAGTCATCAAAGTGCTGCATAATGATCTTAGAGAAGGTTTCTGCCCTTGTGGGGAAGAGATCTTCTTTTTAGGTTAGTAGCTAGCTAGAGTTAATTTAGTGATTTCTGGCACCTTATTTGATATAGGAGCAGGATTTTTAAAGCCTGTAAGGAACTTTAATTACAAATGGAGTAAGCTTAGACTATTTCCGGCAAGGGGAAGATACATATGACAAACAAGGAACTGCCACTTGAGCAACGTGAAGAATTACTTAAAATATTGGAAACTCGTTTTGAAAAAAACAGAGCTTATCATAGAGAGATTGAATGGGCTAACGTTCAAGAAAAGCTAGAAGGAAACCCTGAAAAGTTATGGTCACTTAATGAGATGGAAAGAACTGATGGTGAACCGGATGTGGTTGGTTATGATAAGGAAACGAATGAATATCTATTTTTTGACTGTTCAAAAGAAAGTCCAAAAGGTCGTAGAAGTGTTTGCTATGATCGTGAAGCACTTGAATCAAGAAAGAAGCATAAACCTGAAACCAGTGCCGAAGATATGGCTTGTGAAATGGGGATCGAGCTTTTGACAGAGGAAGAATACAGACACTTGCAGACGCTAGGGAGTTTTGACTTGAAAACATCGAGTTGGGTAAAAACACCTAATGCTATCAGAGAACTGGGTGGGGCTCTCTTTTGTGATCGCCGTTATGAAACGGTATTTGTGTACCACAATGGAGCAGAATCCTACTATGCTTCAAGAGGATTCCGTGGCTTGTTAAAGGTATAAATTCAAAGGCAGGGAAGTGGGTGCCATTAATGGGATGTTAGATTACCGGATTTGGTATTAATCACAAGGTGAATTAATAAGATGTACTATTATGTTCAGATTTGCAGGGTCTTTTTTTAAAAAAAGAAAAGGGAGCGAAATCATGACATTGTATTCATTTTTATTAGTGATTCACATTGTGGCTGCGGTCGTAGGCTTAGGTGCATCTTTTGGAATGCCAGTATTATTAAGCACGGTGAGAACAACAACTCAAGCGGCATTTGCACACAAGGTTTCAGAAGGAATTGAAAAGTATGCCAAGGTTGGAAGCATCACGTTATTAGTCACAGGCATTGTGATGGGGATTATAAACCCGTACCTGTTTAAAGAAATTTGGTTCATAGCTTCACTTGTCATTTATATTGCTGTGCAACCAGTTGTTGTAGCGATTTTACCGAAGAAAGCAAAGCTTCAATTAGAAGTACTTGAGAAACATCAAGAAGAAGAACTGCCAGAAGAATATATTAAATTAGCAAAGGAGATCGCTCCACTTCATACAGTTATGCTTATTGCTGCAGTTGTGTTGATTATTCTTATGACGCTTAAACCGTTTTAGATGGTAAAAGAAAAGGATCCAACCTCCACAATTAGGAAGTTTGGAACCTTTTTAATTACTTCCTCAACAAACGTAAGCCATTTAGAATAACAAGGATCGTACTTCCTTCATGTCCAATTACTCCAAGGGGTAAAGAGAGCGACTGCATGAAGTTTGATACGATCAAAAGACAAATAACTAAAATGGAGAAAATGATATTTTGCTTTATAATCCGGTTCATTCTCTTCGTTAACAAGATTGCATCTGCAATTCTTGATAAGTGATTTTTCATAAGGACAATATCAGATGTTTCAAGTGCAACATCTGTGCCGCCTCCCATCGCGATTCCAACTGAGGCCGTAGCGAGTGCAGGGGCGTCATTTATTCCATCTCCGACCATAGCCACTTTACCATACTTCTGTTCTAGTTTTTTTACTTCTTTTACCTTTGTGTCAGGGAGACATTCAGCAATAAATTCAGAAATTCCACATTCTTTAGCGATAGCAGTTGCAGTTTGTGTACGATCTCCTGTTAGCATGATAGTTTGGATTCCGGCCTCTTGAAGTGCTTGAATCGCTACAACTGCTTCATCACGGACAACGTCCTTTAGAGCAATGACACCGGCAATTCCTTTCTTATCTTTAACAAAGACAATCGTTTTCCCTTCGTTTGAAAGTCGGTCAACCTCGTATTTATGAAATTCAAGAGCTTCCTTTACCCCAACAAATTCAGCTTTTCCTACTTTCCAGATTGCCCCATCGACTTTTGCTTGAACACCAAATCCACTAACATCCTCCATGTTTTCAATCGCTAATTTTCTTTGTGAATCAACGTGATCGGATGCATATTCTACGATTGTCGTGGCCAAGGGATGGGTAGAATATCGTTCGATTGCAGCGACATTAGTAAGAACTGTTTCTATTGTAAGGTCATCCCTAACAAGAATATCTGTTACGTTTGGTTTCCCTTTTGTGAGTGTCCCTGTCTTATCAAATGCAATTGCTTTGATCTTGGATAAGCGTTCAAGGTGAATACCTCCCTTAAATAGAATCCCATTACGGGCGCCATTTGAGATTGTCGATAAAATTGCGGGAGAAATGGACGCAACTAAGGCACAGGGAGAGGCGACAACGAGCAGGACCATTGCCCGGTAGAATGTCTCTGTCCAACTCCAGCCAAATACAAAGTGAGGGAGAATCATCATCAGTCCTACTAAAAGGAGAACAATTTTGACATATGTTCCTTCAAATTGTTCGATTTGTTGTTGTGAGGGGGACTTTTCACTTTTGGCGGTTTGAACAAGCTGAATGATCCTTTGAAATAGCGTTTCCTCATTGGCTTTCGTCATTTTCATCTTAAGGAAGCCACGAAGGTTTACGGTCCCAGCGAATACCTCGTCGTTCACTTTTTTGCTGACTGAAATTGACTCACCAGTAATGGCTGATTCATCTATAATAGATTGTCCTTCAATGATTATCCCATCTGCAGGAATTCGTTCTCCTGGTTTTATTAATAAAAGATCACCTAAATTCAATTTCTTGATAGGTACCCGCTCTTCGTTATCGCCATCAATACGAATAGCTTCTTCAGGCTGTAAGTTCATAAGAGCTGATATCTCCCTATGGCTCTTTTTCGTTGTATAGGATTCAAGTGCACCACTTAAAGCGAAAATGAAGATCAAAATCGCTCCTTCAAACCAGTAACCAATGACTGCTGAACCGATTGCGGATAGAATCATAAGTAATTCAACATTAAGCTTCTTCTCGGAGATCGTTTCAGTGATCCCCTCCTTCGCTTTTGCGTAGCCTCCTATAATATAGGCTGCGATGAAGATACCGGCTGACACTGCTTGAAACCCATCCTGAACAATCCAACCAATACCAATCAATAGTCCACTCATTAATGCCGCGATCAATTCGATTTTCCAGCTATGTGCTGACACCCACTCTGGTTTGAAGAAAACATTCTTTTTGTTAATGAACAAAAGCCAAGTCATCAACATCATTACCTCCTTTTATCAATTAATAATAGCTATTCTCAATTACAAAATTAGATAGTAAAAGATGCATAGGTTGAATTGGTAAAGGTAATAAATGTTTAGCTCTTTATTAGGATTGTTGAGATCATAATATGACTAGCAGGGTAAAAATGTAACTATAATTAGTTTAATTTTATAATTACTATCGATAGTTGATATTGAAACTCGTTATCATAAATGAGTGGTGACTCTAACTTAGTGGGAATAGTAGTAAAAGAGTTTACTATCTAAGCGTTCTAACTAACGGAAATGCATTTAACGGATTTTGAGCATTGTGGGGGAATCTTTATGAAAAATGAAACCTTTCTTTCACACATGCTGTCTATTAAAGAGACAAATAAAAATAGAGGTGTATGCATGGGTCACGGAACGATCTATAAAAGTAATGAGGGGAAAAAGGGAATTCAAAAACACTATGAGCACTATTTAGACTCTTTTCGTTTTGATGTTGAACGGGTATATGTAGATACCAGTTTTGGGAAGACACATGTACTTGTGGCAGGTCCGAAAGACGGTAAGCCGCTTTTTATTTTTCAAGGAGGGAATTGTATTAATCCTATGACATTATCTTGGTTTGCACCATTGGTGGAAACCTACAGAGTATATGCACCGGACACAATTGGACATCCGGGTTATAGCGATGAAAATAGAGTCTCAGCAAAAGATCAAAGCTTTGCGCAATGGAGCGAGGAACTTATGGATTTCTTTACGATCAAGCGATGTGCATTTATTGGGCCCTCGTACGGGGCGGGAATTATATTAAGATTAGCTACCTATATGCCGGAGAAAATTGATTGTGCTGTATTAGTTTCACCAGCAGGATTCCGTTTAGGGTCAAAATTGAAGATGATTAAGGAAATACTCATTCCACTAGTCCTTTTTAATCTAACGTCATCACAGAAATATCTAATTGAGATCACGGGACGGATGTCCGCGAGTAGTATGAAGGAGATCGATAAGATAATCATTGGTGATGTGTTTAAGCATGTAAAGCTTGAACAGGATATGCCTAAATTGACTGAGAAGGATGAATTAAGTAACTATCAAGCACCGACGTTAGTTATAGCAGGAAAGAAAGATGTGTTCTTTCCCCAGAGTAAAATTTATAAAGCGGCAAAAGAAATCATCCCGAACCTAAAGGGTTTTATCACATATGGGATGGGACATTTTCCCTCAGAGGTGCATCTGGTCAATATAAATAAAGAGATAAAAGAATTCCTTAAACTCCATTATTAAAAAAACAAAAAAATTCCTGCCCCCACTACAGTAATGTGTAGTTGGGGCAGGAATTACTTTTAAGATAACTCGGCACCGTAAGTTTGCTTATCCATATAAAAATTAGCATGATGCCTTCCTATTGGTACAACAGAAGGAGAGCCCGAAACGGGGTCTTCGATTACCGTGCAATGAAGTCCAAAAATATCTTTAATTAGCTCACTTGTAATTATCTTTGAAGGTTCACCTTCTTCGACAAGCTTTCCTTGATGAAGAGCAAATATATAATCTGCATAACGAGCTGACAAATTGATATCATGTAGGACCATGACAATCGTTGTTCCGAGTTTTCGATTGAGGTCTGTTAGCAGATCAAGAATTTCGATTTGATAGGTAATATCTAAAAAGGTTGTTGGTTCATCAAGAAATAAGATATCTGTTTGTTGAGCTAGAGCCATGGCAATCCATACACGCTGTCTTTGACCGCCAGAAAGCTCATCAATATGTCGATCAGCAAACTGAGTAATATTCATCATTTCCATTGCCTCGGTTACTGCCTCATAATCCTTCTGTGTCCAGCCTTTTAGAAATGATTGGTGTGGGTACCTGCCGCGACCAACTAGATCTGCAACGGTGATCCCCTCAGGAACAATAGGTGATTGAGGCAGGAGACCTAACACACGAGCCAATTGCTTTGGTGGAATCTTATTAATTGGTTTTCCGTCCATCGTTACTTGACCAGACGTGGGTTTAATGAGCTTAGCCATCGTTTTAAGAAGTGTTGATTTTCCACATCCGTTAGCTCCAATAATAATACTAATTTGGTTGCTAGGGATCGAAATACTCACATCATGTAGAATCATTTTATTTTCGTATCCAGCAGTGATTCCTTCAGTTTGAAAAATATGTGTCGGTTTCATTATAAATCTCCCTTTCGATTCATTCGGATTAGCAGATAGATCAGATAAGGAGCACCTAGAATACCTGTAATGACACCTACAGGGTATCTAGTAACGAAAGCGAATTGTCCAATAAGATCCGATGCTAAAACTAAAATGATCCCAACAAGTCCTGCTGGAATAACGCTTGAAAATCCAACGCCAACTAACCTTTTTGCAATAGGACCTGAAAGAAAGGCAACAAATGCAATAGGTCCTGTTGAAGCAGTTGCTAACGCAATAATTAGTACAGAACTAATCACAAGGAAAAGGCGTGTCTTGTCAGTATGGATTCCAAGTGAGGTTGCTGCTTGTTCTCCGAGCTCTAACATATCTAATCGTTTTCCAAGTGCAATGATAATAGGTGCAAAGATAAGGACAGTTACGATAAGAGGATAAAGTGTCTCCATTTTCATTCCGTTAAGACTACCAGTTAGCCATCTCATTGCAGTTGGGATGTCGTGTTCTTGACCAATGAGTAATAGATACGATACGACAGCGTTTAGCATTGCTTGAATGCCAATCCCTATTAAAATTAATCTTCCTATTGAAAATGACGTTCCTCTTGATAAGGCAAAAATAGCAATTACTGTAACAAGCCCCCCGATAACAGAAGCAATCGAAACAACCATATTACTTGCCTGAAGTACGATGATACAAAAAACAGCCGCTGCACTTGAACCAGCTGTGATACCGATTACATTGGGGTTTGCTAGAGGGTTTCTTAACATAGTCTGGAAGACATAGCCAGAAACTCCAAATGCAAATCCAGCAAAAACACCTGCAACCATTCTCGGAAAACGAATCGTTCCGACAGCGAATGATGCTCCTTTTATATCTTCCCCCAATAGAACACGAATTACATCCATAACAGGATAAATCGTGTTTCCTAACATAAGCATAGTACAACAAAGTGCAAATGCAATAACTGCTAGCAAGGAGGTCATAAGGTAAAAACGACGAAGTCTTTTTGTTCTGCCAACTTTTATAAGATTCATAGATTCATTTATCATAATGCACGCATTTTCGCTTTCATTGTAATTAAGATTAAGATAGGGGCACCAACAAAGGCAGTGACCACACCAACCTCTAGCTCACCAGGACTTCCTAAAATCCGACCAAATACATCCGATACTGTTAATATGATCGCTCCTGATAGAGCAGACATTGGGATAATGTATCGCAAATCTGGACCTAGAACGAGTCGAATAACATGTGTTGATAATAATCCTATAAAGCCAATAGGACCTGCCAGTGCAGTAGCAACGCCACACAAGAGCACACCACCAAAAGCTGCAATAAGTCTAAGAGTGCCAGTGCGTACTCCAAGTCCTGAAGCAACTTCATCACCTAATGCCAATGCATTTAGCGCTGGGGCACAGAAGAAAGCTATTAGTAATCCTACAACAAGAAAAGGAATAAACAACGAGATTGAATCCCAATTTCCAGCTCCAACACTACCTACCTGCCAAAATCTAAATTGATCCATGACGTTTGAGCGAGGAATCATGATTGCCATTACAAGTGATGATAACGCCGCACTTGTAGCTGCACCTGCTAAAACGAGTTTAAGGGGCGTGGCACCGCCACTCCCCATCGAACCAATTCCGAATACAAAAATGGCAGTTAAGATTGCTCCTAGTAGGGCAAGCCAAATATATTGACTAGCAGTTCCAATATTTAAAAAGGAAATCCCAAAAACGACAAAGAGTGCTGCCCCAGTGTTAACTCCTAGTATACTAGGGTCCGCAATAGGATTACGTGTAACTGATTGCATAAGAGCTCCAGAAACTCCTAGTGCAGCACCACACATTAGACTAAATATCGTTCTAGCAATTCTTTGGCGCACAACATTTGCTCCGTGGGACTGTACTTCTGGATGAAATAAGCCATTCATTAGCTCATTCCATCCAACAGCACGAGACCCAAAAGCAAGAGAAGCCAATACACATATACCAAGTAAGACCATAGTTAGTATGAACACTTTTATGAAATGCCTCGGTATAAGTAACTGCTTATTTTCTGTAGCGGGTATTTGATTCATTTTATTCTACTTTGCTTACAGCTTCCGAAAGTAATGTTAAGTACTCGTCAATCGTATATTCAATTGAAAGTGTACTTGGAGTTCCTGCGGCTGCAAGTGGAGTATTATCTTCAATAATTACGACTGAACCTCTTTTTACAGCTGGAATTTCTCCGAAGATTGGGTCAGCTTGCAATGCTGCAAGTGTATCGGCATTTCCATAAGAAACGAAGATGTCAAGATCATTAAGCATATCAGCATTTTCAGCACTTACTTGAATAAAGAAATTACCATCTGTCATTTGACTTGTAATACTTTCAGGGTATTCCATTCCAAGCTCAGTTAGGAATTCACCACGTGGATCTCCTGTTGAATAGATGTAAAATGAAGATAAATCAGCACCGTTAACACTCAGGAATGCAGCTTTTTTACCCTCAAGTTCAGGATACTCACTTACTTTATCTTGAATTAATTTCTCCGTATCAGCAATCAGTTGCTCACCTTCAGCGGCCATTCCCATACCCATTGAGTTAAATGTAATTTGTTCACGCCAAGAAGCAACCCATGGCTTCTCTTGGTAGGCAACAACTGGAGCAATTTCACTTAATGTGTCATATTGTTCTTGAGTAATACCTGAGTATGCTGCAAGAATAACATCTGGAGCAGAATCTGCAATAGCTTCAAAGTCTAAACCGTCAGTATCTTGATAGATAGTAGGGCTATCTTCACCAAGCTCCGTTAACTTCTCTGCTGTCCAAGGTAATACTCCGCTACCGTCTTGAACACCATAGTTTGCAGCTGAAAAACCAACTGGAACAACACCTAGAGCTAGAGCAACATCATGGTTTGACCATGCAATTGTAGCAACGCGTTCAGGCTTTTCTTCAATAACTGTTTCCCCAAAAGCATGTGTAACCACAATTGGGTATTCAGTAGTATCTTCTGCTGTTTCTTCAGTTTCAGTTGTATCTGTACTCGCTGAATCATTTTCAGCTGGAGCTTCTGTAGAATCGGTTCCTTCAGTTGCACAACCAACTAACATTATCATGATTGCAACGGAAAGTAATAGAGTAAATAATGAGTTACGTTTTCTAGTCATTTTATACCAATCCTTATCATCAATTTTATTTTTTCTTTAATCCTAAATTACACTACAGACACTACAGTACCTTTTTCAATTTTAGAGAACTGGTCCGAGAGTTTCTGTTCTGATGCTATTGGATTATAAATTAGCAATCAGAGAATGGATGAATAGTGACTTTGACCCTCCCTCATTTGATAATGATTATCATTAACACTAATAATGATATTAATTTATTAGTAAGTTGTCAATGGAAATTTTCAGATATTATCGTGAGCAAGTATTTTAATGAGATAATATGAGGTAGATCTTAGGACTTAGTAAAGAAGATAATAACTATTTATCCGCAATCCTATCCCATCTTTGTATATATCGGAATATGTTAGTATTATAGAAATTGCATAAGAAAAATGATAAAAAAGAATAGGGTGATGAAATGGATTTAATGGAAGTGCTTAAAGCTAGAAGAAGTATTGGTCTGGTGAAAGAGGACGCCGTATCACGCGATTTAATTGAACAGATACTTGAAGCAGGGACGTACGCACCTAATCATCACCGAACAGAACCTTGGCGTTTTTTCGTTCTTGAAGGAGATGCTAGGAATAGACTAGGAGATGTACTCGCAGAGATTACTCAATCAACA
Source organism: Halalkalibacter suaedae (assembly GCF_017939705.1). Taxonomy (GTDB): domain Bacteria; phylum Bacillota; class Bacilli; order Bacillales; family Bacillaceae_D; genus Halalkalibacter; species Halalkalibacter suaedae. Next base: position 57,152 of record NZ_JAGKSQ010000012.1, on the reverse strand, counting down.
TGTGCCGACCCTCCTTCTGAAGACGATCTAAAAAAAATTGAGAGACAAAGGAAGAATCCACTTAGGGCTCCGGTTATTATTGCTGTTGGTGTTGAACCAACAGATAAGAAAAATGTCATTTTACAAGAAGAACATGCAGCTGTACATGCAGCGGTTCAGAATATGCTTCTAGCGATTCATGCATTAGGATTAGGTGCGGTTTGGAGAACAGGACCGATTTGCTACGATAAAAAGGTGAAGGAATTTTTCAAATTATCACCTCAAGGTGAGTTAGTTGCCTTTTTATATATTGGATATCCAAATATGGAGCCAGGGAAAAAGATTAATAAAGGGTTTGAAGAACATACAACATGGATGGAATAATCAACTAAAAGAAAAAAGAGGGCCGGGACAAAAGTCACTAACAAAAAAACGAACGAAGGGGTAGGGCATAGGGACGCCGCTGAGTATCCTCGTGCTTCGTGACTTTTGGGTCCCCTTTGGCTTTTGCATGAGGCCACTGAAAGAGTCCCTTTGGCAGATTCGAGGAAGCAGCAATGGCTCCACACGTTGCACGCCTGCTATGAAACCCCCACTCATAGCAAGCTTAAGAGAACGCAACGGTTCCGCTCATTGCTTAAAGGCCACTAGGAAAGGTGAAAATCATACCTTTCCTTAGTGGCCTCTCTTACTATCTATTATAAATTGTCGTCATCCATTCAACGATACCCATGTTTTGTTCAATGCGAAGTGATTCGACATTGTGATGGCCAATAATAGAGCCGTCTTTAATGACAATTACATCATCGAGGATTGTCTCAATTTCCTTGATTTCATGTGTTGTAATGAGGACAACTTGTTTTTCAAGATCAATAAATGAGATTAACCCTTTTACGATTGATTCACGAACCATCGGATCTAGGCCAGAAAGTGGTTCGTCCATTAAGATGACTGGAACTTCACGAGCAAGTGTTAGAACGATTTTTAGCCGTCCGCGATTCCCTTTTGATAGATGCTTTAATTTTGCATTCCTATCAAGGTTCATAAACTCCCTGATTTCTTCAGCCTTCTCTTTATTGAAATCTGGAAATTGTGATGCGTGGAAATCGATGGTTTCACCAACGTTGTAGAAGCTATAGTATTCATCCAGTTCAGATAAATAGGCAACTTGATTAGCAATTCGATGAGTCGAAGGGACACCATTAATCGTAATCGTTCCCTTAGTCGGTTTGTTCAGACCGGCAATTAGTTTAAGTGTGGTTGATTTTCCACTGCCGTTTTCCCCAACAAGACCGATAATTTTACCTGATTCTAGCTCAAGACTGACATTTTCCAAAGCTGATTTAGATAGAAACTTCTTAGAAACATGTTGAATGCTAATCATGAGTAATCCCTCCATTTACCTTGTTCAAAAAGGACCGAAGACCCGATTCGATTTCTGTATTGCTATAGCCCATTTCATGCATACCATCTACAAATTGAGAGATTTCCTCTGCTTTTAATTTTTCTCTCATTTCATTTAAAATTGCTTGATCCTCAGTCACAAATGTCCCTTGGCCTCGCTTTGTCTCCACAATTTTCATCCCTTCTAGTTCACGGTACGTACGTTGAACCGTATTTGGATTAACATTTGATTGAATACCCATCTCTCTTACTGAAAGTAATTTATCACCTGGCTTAAGTTCACCACGAAGAATTTGTTTGTTTATTCGATCAGCTAATTGACTATAAATTGGTTTTGAAGCATTGAAATCTGTCATTGATTAAACCTCAACCTTTCGTTCAAGAAGCCAACAAGCACCCAGAAATAAGAGAAGGGCAAGGACAGATTCAAAAATGTATTCACCGATATACAGGTTAACTTCTCCGATTTCACTCATTACATCAGTACTTTCAGAATCAACGGTGAAGCTAAGTCCATTGATTAGTTCCGGGAATTGAACTGGCCCCCATGACGTAATTGTTTCAACAAGGACGGTCCCTGAAAACCACTCACCAATACTTGCGAAAGCTATAAAAAGTACAAACGTCATAACGAAACTAACAAAGCCTCCCAATTTTGAATGAATGGCGAGAAAGATCATCCAGAAGAACAAGAAAACAGCGGCAAAGCTTAAGGCTATTAAAATAAGATGTGAACCTCCAAATAGGCTAATGCCAAGAACATTAACATCTGCCAGCTCTTGATTGAATGTTGATGAGTAATTCCATGACAGGAGAAAGGTGGAAGCCGTTATGATCATGGTGATGACCATAAAGAATAACCCCGATACAACTTTGGCGAGAAGGAGGGCGTATCCAGGCATCGGATTGTGGAGCCACAAGTGCAGGCGTTTCTTTTCATATTGCAAACTATGCAGCAGATAGTAAACGAGATAAAATACTTGAACCCCTGTAGCAATCATTGCAACAATCGTTATCGATTCAAATGAAAATCCTGCGTTTGAACTGAAATAAGCAGCAACCCCACTAATGATAATAAAAGCAATGATTGGAATTAGAAATGCCGCAAACCCCACTCTTACTTCCTTCCTAACTAAACTGAACCAAGCTGACATAAAATGACCTCCTTATAATTTTGTTATACTGTACTAATATGATAGTACACTAATACAAAAGTACGGTCAATGGGTAAATGGGATATTTTACAAAAAACAGTGGCTGCTTTATACGGACTGTAGACAGAGTAACTCTAGGAACTAACGATATTTAAGATTGTTCTCAGTCTTACGATTGAGGATAGGGTGACTGACTGCAGGGGGGAAGGGAGGACTCTGAAAAGGTACGGTTTAAAAAATCACATGCCAATATACAAATATAAAAGACCAAAATGGGTGCCTGCATTTACGTACTCGACAAACAGGAAACCCTGCGATTTAGATTTCAGTTTTACTTACGGACATTGGTTCCGCTAAGTAATGGAAAAAAACAAAAAATCGTGTAGTAACGGACATTTAATCCTTTATTCAGTGTTTGGATTGTCATTTTTCTAAGATTTATATGAAATAACGGATCATATGTCCCTAACAGTGTTAAGAAGGGGGGATTATTAGGATTTAAGGGATCATATGTCCGTAAAGAATTCTACAAACTGTAAAAAAACCTGAAACATTTGAGACATTGCTGCTTGCTCAAATTTATAAAAAGGAGCTTGTTTCAGTGAAAATCCACCGGCTAAGCCGGTTAGTTCCATTCCCTCCGGAGGGTGCGTGCCCCCATCCCGGTAGCGGAGTCGAAGGTCCTGTCATAGCCTTCCTAATAAAAAAGCTTGCTGACTGCTCTTCAAAGAGCTTTGTCAACAAGCTGAATACAGCCACTGCTGTCTTAGTTTGAGGAATCATTAAATTTAAGTTTACGACGTGCGAGTAGCTTTGAAAGCAGCCCGTGTGTGGGGGAGAAAATAAATGTAAGACCAAAGAGTATTCCAGCAACGGATGCCATTGAGCCTGATATGGAGACATTGGATAAAAGGGCCGTGTAATAACCTCCTACTGCTGAAAGAATACCTACAACTGCACTTAGGATCAGCATGATAGATAGGCGGTCCGTCAATAGATAAGCAGTTGCCCCAGGAACGATAAGCATCGCCACAACTAAGATCGCACCAACACTATCAAAAGAAGCAACAGTCGAGATTGACAGCATTCCCATTAACAAATAATGAATGACCATGACGGGGATGCCTAGTGCTATAGCCATATCCGGATCAAATGAGGCAATCTTAATCTCTTTGTAAAAACAAGCGATAATAATTAAGTTAATAAGTAGAACAGAACCTAGGATCCAAACGGCTTTAGGTCCCAGGTCGACCCCAGCAATTTCAAGAGTGTTCCAAGGGATGAAGGCAATCTCACCCATTAACGTGTGATTGACATCTAAATGAACACGGCTTGCAAATGAGGTTAGTAAAATGACCCCGACTGCAAATAGAGAAGTGAAGACGACTCCAATGGCAGCATCTGATTGAACACCACTCGCATCAAGCAGTTGAATTAAGAAGGCAGTAAGCAATCCAACGATCACCGCACCGATGAACATATTGATTCCTTCCAAGCTATTACTAATTAAAAAGGCAGCGACGATACCAAGTAGAACGGTATGGCTTATGGCATCGGCAATCATGGCCATTTTTCTTAAGATAAGAAAACAGCCAATGACCCCACACGTAACACCGACAAGAGAACCTGTTAAGATAATCCAAGCCCCATACGTCATTGGCTATTCGCCTCCCTTCGAAATCCGCTTGTTGAATGTGTTACTAGTTGAATAGCTTTAGGTTCCCTGTCATAGATTAAGAGTAATTCTTTTAATTCCTCAAGAATTTCCTTCGGTAGCTTAAAGATGTCGGACTTTTGATCTTGTTTGATATTGAGATGGGCAAATTTTGTTTCATTCATCAAGTAAACCTCTACTAATCTATTTTGAAGAGTAATTGTATGGGCAACCTTTAGTCCTCGGTTTGTTAATGTCCATTGATTCGTTTTTGTTTGACAAGTGAGCCCATCTTTTTCAAGACGTACAAGAGTTTGTTCTAATGCACGTTTCTTAGTATGACGCCTTTGGATGATTTGCCCTGTCGAAAAATCATTAGATGTGATAGTGGGTTTCTGTTGCAATGTTTCTTCTAATAAATCATAGAGAGTTTGTAAAGTGTTCTCCTTTAATACTTCTTTTCTCAACTTATATTGGCGGAGTGACTTCATAAGTAGGCCACGATTTGGAGCGAATACGAGTGAAACGAGAAAGATGATTGTAGCTGCAACAATAATAAGCGGCCCTGTAGGCATTTTATTTGCAGAAATACTTAAGGCCGTTCCTAAAACGCCTGAGACGGCACCAATAACACCAGAAATAATGATCATATGATCAAGTCGTTCTGTCCAATATCTAGCGGCAATTGCAGGAGTAATAAGCATTGCTGCCATCAAAATCACTCCTACAGTTTGTAGGCCGATCACGACAGCCCCAACAATTAATGTCATGAGTAAGCCATTTAGCAAGCCTGTTGGTAGACCAATTCCACGTGCGAACTGGGCATCAAATGTTAGTAGTTTCAGTTCTTTAAATAGAATAAATGTAATGATGATTAAAGTGATGGCAACCCCAGAAATGATTCTCACATCTGTTCCAACTAACGAAGCAGCCTGCCCAAATATAAATTCGTCTAAGCCACTTTGGTTTCCGTTACTATTTTGGTTAATATAGGTTAGAAGAACAATCCCAAAGCCAAAGAACACGGACAAAATTAGACCAATTGCTGTATCTTCTTTAATTCGGGAATGTTTAATAATCATTTGAATAAAGTAAGTCGCTAACAAACCAGCGAGTGCTGCACCGATTAAAAACCAAATCATTGATTTAGAGCCTATAATAAGATAGGCGACACAGATCCCTGGTAAGGCCGCATGTGCCATGGCATCCCCGATCAGGCTTTGTTTGCGAAGCAAGGCGAAGCTACCAAGAACTCCGCTCGCAATGCCGAGTAAAGTTGTGCCAATTAATACCCATTGAGAATTTGGATTTGTGAAAAGATTTATGACAATTTCAATCATGAATGTCACCCCTAATGTTGCTCAATTATCGCATTTCTTTGGTCAAGAAATGCTAGACGGCCTCCGTATGTTTTTTGGAGATTCTCCATCGTAAACACTTCTTCCGTTGGACCAATGGCGATTTTTCGCATATTTAATAATAGCACCCAGTCAAAATAATCTTTGACAGTTTGAAGGTCATGATGGACGACAAGGACGGTTTTGCCCTGAGCCTTTAGTTCATTTAACAGAGAGATAATCGCTCTTTCTGTAGCCGCATCAACACCAACAAACGGTTCATCCATAAAGTAGACAGTTGCATCTTGGGCCAGTGCTCTAGCAAGAAAGACCCGTTGCTGTTGTCCGCCAGATAATTGACTAATTTGTCTGTTGGCGTAGTCCTTCATTCCAACCTTATTTAAACATGAAAGAGCATACTCGATATCCTTTTTACCGGGACGCTTAAACCAGCCAATATGGCCGTAGCGTCCCATTAGTACAACATCAAGTGCATTTGTCGGAAAATCCCAATCAACAGAGCCTCTTTGAGGAACATAACCAATTAATTTTCTTTGTTTTTTATAAGGTTCTCCGTAAATTTCAACCTCTCCAGAGGCTTTTGGAATAAGCCCGAGAGCTGCCTTTATTAGCGTAGACTTTCCTGCACCATTAGGCCCAATAATGCCGATTAATTTCCCTTCAGGTACTGTGAAGCTAACCTCTTGAAGGACGGGTTTACGGTTATAAGCGACAGTTACATTGCTTACTTTAACTGGTTCCAATTGGAATTCCTCCTTCTATAACAGTTATTTCAATGATGACACAATTGTTTCAATATTGTGTTTGAACATACCAACGTATGTGCCCTCTTCTGTTCCTTGCTCTCCCATCGCATCAGAGTATAACTCTCCACCAATAACAACGGTATGATCCTTTTCGCCAGCACCTTCAACAACTGCGGTGATGGAACGGTCCGACACACTACTTTCAACAAAGACGGCTTTAATATTGCGATCAACAAGCACATCGACTAAATCTTGCACATCACGTAATCCATATTCTGAGTCTGTGCTGATGCCTTGAAGCCCCATTACTTCAAAGCCGAAAGCTTCGCCAAAATATTGAAAGGCATCATGAGCGGTGACAAGAACGCGACTTTCCTCAGGGATTTTTGCAAATTCCTCTTCACCGTAAGCGATAAGAGCTTCAATTTCTTTAAGGTATTTTTCAGCATTTTCTTTGTACGTATCAGCATGATCTGGATCAAGCTCAACTAATTGATCCCGAACTTCCTCGACAGCATACACCCATTTTGAAGGGTCAAACCAGATATGAGGGTCGATTTCACTCGCATTTTCCTGATCATCAAGTAGTAATGAGGTAGGAAGGGCATCTGCGACAGCTACTGTTGGCTTATCTTTGGACATTTTCTCGAAAATCGTATCCATTTTTCCTTCTAAATGTAATCCGTTGTAGAAGATAATATCTGCTTCATCTAATTTTGAAATATCTCCCTGTGATGCTTGATAGGAATGTGGATCAATTCCAGGCCCCATTAAAGATTCAACTTCTGCTAAATCACCAGCGACGTTGATTGCGATATCAGCAATTTGTCCTGTTGTTGTTGTAATGATCATTTTCTCATTATCGGAACCCGTTGTTTCTGAACCGCAGGCTGTAAGTACCCCAACTAGACAAATTGCAAAGACCCACTTTAATGTTTTTCTCATTTTAAAAACTCCTCCTTTTTTTGGTTCAAGCTATTTATTTTTCCTTAGGTAAACTTTTTAGAGAAAAAAAGAAGCAGTGCAATACAAAAATAACATATGAAAGATGATATGAAGGTGTGCACTATTTTTTCCCAATAGCATGAAAGGTGGACAGATGATAAAAAGTTTCCCTATGGAAACAATTTAACGTCTAGCAAACTAAAAGTCAATCAATTCCTTTCGACAGAAATCGATTGCTTGGGAAATAACAAAGAGCAGGGGTTTTTAATAACCCTTGCTCCTCTTTTGATCAATGTATTAACTCTAATTTGACTGCTTTAAATAGGCAATTCCATCAGGATGAATCCCTGCATCGATTCGTCCTTCTTCTTTAAGTGTACTCATGTTGATTACTGAAATATCATTTGTTTTGTTATTCGCTACATATGCATAGGAACCATCGTCATTAAATACTGTACCACCTGCCCATATACCAACTGGCACTCGTTTGATTTCCCAAGGGCGTACTTGTCCATTAATTTTTTGTTGTGTTTCAATTACTGAAATATCTCCTGACTCCCGGTTAGCACTAAGTGCGTATTTTCCGTCAGGGGAAAAGACTAATCTGACAGGACAACCACCAATGCGACGTTTGAATAATACCTCATATGTCATTGTATCAATTACATGCAATGTGTTGTCACCCTGGTTAGCAACATATAAGTGATGACCGTTCGGATGAACAGCAATACCCTCAGGTTCTGGACCGACAGGGAAGTGATTGATGATTTCTTCTTTTTCTACATCAATAACGGTAATATTATTGCTACCGATATTCGGTACATAAACGGTATTTCCATCTGGAGAAAAAGAGATCATATGAGATTTATCTTGGAATGTAGGTAAAATCTTCTCGATTTCATCTGTGGTCGTATTAATAATAAAGATTTTCTCACTATAGGTTGAAGCAAGGTAAAGCTTCTTCCCGTCCTTCGTTAAGCCAAGTCCGTGAGGGAAATCAAAATCTGGATGTTCAATCCGTTTAACGATTTCAAATCTAGAGTTGTCAATAATATTAATCTTATTTCCTAGGGAACAAGCAATATATGTTTTTTGCCCGTCGGGAGTAATGATCACTTCATGTGGGTTATGATCGGTTTCAATCGTTTTCTCAATTAGCTTTGTTTCAAGATTGATAATAGAAATAGTATCTTCGTCTTTATTTAGTACGATAAGACGTTCTGTCATCGGTATATCCTCCTCGAAATGTAATGAATATTATTCCTATTTTAACATGTTTATTTCGTGTATAGAAATATTTCTACCGAAAATACTTTGTCAACACATCTAACACATTGATAGATTATGATTTTTTAATTATTTACAATTAAACCTGCATAAATAAAAGGGTTTTTCACTTTGTTAAAAATAGGTCTGACAGAAATGATAACAGTGCTTCTGTCTTTTATTTCGATTTTTTTGTTCAGAATATTAAGATAAAAAGGGGGAGAATATGAAGCATAAAGGACAAATGGCAGCACTACTTTTCTCAACGTTAGCGATGATTGTGTCTTTCACTGTTTGGTCGGTCTTTTCGCCGATTGCTTCACTATTACAAGAAATGTATCAACTATCTGAAACGCAAAAAAGCTTTTTGATCGTCACACCGATCTTATTAGGGTCGTTAATGCGTATACCAATGGGCATTATTGCAGATAAATTTGGTGCAAGGAAAATTTATACACTAACAATGATTTTTAGTGTATTTCCTTTAATTGCTGCAGGGTTTTCAAATTCTTATACTGCATTACTCTTTTGGGCCTTCTTAATAGGTATGACAGGAACGACATTTACAATTGCGATCACGTATGTAACTAGATGGTATCCACAGGAAAAGCAGGGATTAGCACTTGGTATTATTGGTGTCGGTAATTTGGGTACGGCGATGGCAGCATTGATTGTTCCATCAATTGTTCATTGGTTTGGTTTGAACTGGGCTTTTTGGAGTTTAGCAGTTATATTGGCTGCGATGTCACTCGTTTTTTGGATGTGTACAGCAGATGTACCTAACCCGCCTAAGGCAAAAACGCTAAAAGAATCGCTCAGTGTATTAAAATTTAAAGAAACATGGGTTCTCTCATGCTATTATTTCTTAACATTTGGTGGATTCGTTGCCTTCGGATTCTATTTGCCAACACTGTTTCAAGAAACATTTCTTTTTACGGCAACGGTTTCAGGATGGTTTGTCGCTGGATTTGTTATTGTTGCTACATTAATTAGACCCCTTGGTGGGTATATTGCTGATCAACTCGGTGCTAAGCAAGTGCTCAGACTTTTGTTTGCTGGTATTGTTTGCACTTCGTTGATCATGGCATTTGTTGTTTCTAGTATTGTTTCATTCTGTATCTGCTGTTTTGTTATGGCGATCTTATTGGGAGCAGGAAATGGAGCTGTGTTCAAACTAGTACCGGACGTATCGCCAAACAACACTGGAGCCGTAACGGGGATTATTAGTGCAGTAGGTGGAATTGGTGGTTTCTTTCCACCACTAGTAATGGGTTTCCTAATGGAGACAACAGGTAGCTACAGCATTGGTTTTGTTTTGCTAGCGATTTTTGCAACGGGCTGTTTATGTATGAATCTCATACCAGAATTTAAGAAAAAACATCAATTCCATAGTGCTTAAGAAGGGCGGTGGCTTATCATATTGACAGAGAAAAAAAAATCTCTGTCAATATGGTTAGTCACTGTCTTTTTTGATTGTTACTCCAGGGGGACATGGTCAGAACATCTGACCAAGTAAGACCAAAAATTGGACTTGAGAAAAACATTGGTAATAAAGGGTTTACAGTAAGTTGTTTGTCAAAAGATGTGACAGACTCAATTATTTTTTAGGGAAGCTATGTGATAATGGAAACTACTTACTATTTGAATGCTGAATTTTCGTATAATTCAATTCATTTATGCTGGAGGTTTACAATGGGAAATCAAAAGCTTGTTATTATCGGGAACGGGATGGCAGGGGTTCGTTGTGCGGAAGAGATTATTAAGAATGACCCAAATGCCTTTGACATTGACATAATTGGTAGTGAACCACATGGAAATTATAATCGTATCATGCTTTCAGCTGTGCTGCAGGGTGGAACCAAAATGGATGATATCTTAATTAACGGTTTAGATTGGTACGAAGAAAACCAGATCACGCTTCATGCAGGAGAGACGGTTACGAAGATTAATAGAAAGAAAAAAGAAGTTAGTACAGATCAAAAGAAAACGATCGCTTATGATCGGTTAATTATTGCAACAGGCTCCAATCCATTTATGATCCCATTTCCAGGCAGTGACAAAGAAGGCGTTATGGCCTTTAGAACAATGGAAGATTGTGAACAAATGGTAGAGGCGGCGAAAAATTATGATAAGGCCGTTGTGATCGGTGGAGGTCTTCTAGGGTTAGAGGCAGCAAAAGGCCTGCTTCATTTAGGGATGAAGGTCGATGTCGTGCATCTTGGTGATTACTTGATGGAACGGCAGCTTGATTGCAAAGCAGCCAAACTTCTCCAAGCTGAGCTAGAAAAGCAGGGAATGAACTTTCTCTTAGAAAAACAAACGGAACGATTTATTGGTCAGAAACGTGTGAAAGCAATTGCCTTTAAAGACGGAACTCAAACAAGAGCGGATCTCGTTGTGATGGCCGTTGGTGTAAGGCCAAATATTGAACTAGCGAAAGACTGTGGACTTGAAATCAATAGAGCGATCGTTGTCAATGATTTCATGCAAACAAGTGATCCATCCATTTATGCGGTAGGTGAATGTGTAGAGCATCGAGGTGTTGTTTACGGATTAGTCAAACCATTATATGAACAAGGAAAAGTACTAGCGAAACATATTTGTGATGTCGGAACGAGAGGGTATCAAGGGACGATACTTTCTACTCAGCTTAAAATTTCCGGGGTTGATGTGTTCTCGGTAGGCCAGTTTGTTGATGACGCGACAACAAAAAGTATGAATGTTTTGGATGAACTAGAAGGGATTTATAAAAAGGTTGTTTTTCGAGACAAAATTGCAATTGGAGCTGTTTTGTTTGGAGATACGAGAGAAGGTCCAAAATTAATGGAAATGATCTCAAATCAAGAAAGAGCAGATGTAGTGAAGGAGGCGATCTTTCAAGTAACAACAAAATCGGCTGAAGAGCATCTTGCTACAATGCCACTCTCCGAAACGATTTGTACATGTAATAACGTTTCAAAAGGAACGATCATTGAAGCCGTCCAGAATCAAGGCTGTGCAACGGTTGATGATATTAAAAAATGCACAAAAGCTTCTGGATCATGTGGTGGCTGTAAACCGTTAGTAACCGATTTACTTTCGTATATTCAAAGTGATGAGTTTGATGAAGCGATCGAAGAGAAGACATTCTGTTCCTGTACTACACTTACCGAGAACGAAGTGGTTGAGCAAATTCAGGTCCAGCATCTAACTACAATTAAGGATGTCAAAAGAGAGCTAGGCTGGCAAGCGAGTGGCTGTTCCACGTGCTCAGCAGCACTTGATTATTACCTCGGCATCATATTTGCCGATGGTATTAGCTCGAATGTAGCAGATCAGAGGGTAGGTGCGACAAAGCAATTTGATGGAAACTATACAATTACACCATCGTTGAGCGGCGGAATGGTTTCGGCAGAGACATTAAAAGAGTTATCCAATTTAATTGATACCTACAAAATAAATAGGGTTGCCCTAACGCAAAACCAGCGTATTAGCTTAATCGGAATTAAGGAACAGGATGTAGAGACAATCTTAGATAAGCTAGGTATCGAAAAGAGGGCTTCAGAACATTGGGTTCATAATGTTCGAACCTGTATTGGAGAAACAAACTGTCATTGTGATAGGTACTCGGTACTAGAATTAGCAGAACAGCTAGATGAGCTTTTAGAATACGCATATACACCAGAGCACCTATTTCTTGCTGCCTCTGGATGTATCCATGATGGAGCCAATAGCAAGCAGACAGATATCGGACTAATTAAGATAAATCGAGGCTGGGAGATCTATATCAGCGGGACACTTCTATGCGTTAGTGAAGGAGATGTATCGGTATCGGATACAGTTATCGCATTGGTTCAATATTATCGACAAACAGCAAATTACCTTGAATCAATAAAACAATGGATGGACCGTATCGGGATTATTCATCTAAGAGAAGTGCTCTTTGAGTATGATTTGCGAATTGAACTTTTAGAAGGGTTTCACAAAAATAGTCAGCATCATCTTAAAAAGCTTGAGCTGTCCTAAGCAGTAATAGTGAAAATTGGACAAAAAGGATGTGACGTTGTGACAGAATTATTACTCAAATACGTTCAAACGGTACAAGAGAAGATACAGTCCGAAAAAACGTATCAAACCCAATGTCCGTATTGCAGCATGCAATGCAAGATGGCAGTGGTCGAACAAAAAAGTGCCACCAAAACGAGTTATAAAACAATACCAGTTGATAACCCGACGTCTGAAGGAAGATTATGTGTGAAAGGCTTAAACGCCCATCAACATGTAATGCATCGCGACCGAATTAAGCAACCGTTATTGAAATCAGACGGGAAGTTTATACCGGTGTCATGGGAATATGCTCTTCAGGTTATGAAAGATAAATTTCAAGAGATTCAAATGGAATATGGAAATGACGCCGTTTCTGTTTATGGAGGTGGCTCCTTAACAAATGAAGAGTCTTATTTACTTGGGAAATTTGCGAGGGTTGCACTACAAACCAAATATATTGATTATAATGGACGTTTTTGTATGTCAGCTGCTGCGACTGCAGCTAATCAAGCATTTGGGATTGACCGTGGAATAACGAATCGACTTTCGGAAATTGAACAGACAGATTGTATTATTTTAGTCGGAACTAATATTGCTGATTGCCAGCCAACGATTATGCCATATTTTGAGCGTGCAAAGGAAAATGGCACGAAAATCATCGTTATTGATCCTCGAGAAACAGCAACGGCCAAGCTTGCTGATTTGCATTTACAGCTTAAGCCAGGAACAGACGCTGCTCTTGCGAATGGATTGCTTAAGCTATTACTTGAGGTTAAGGCAATAGATGAGACCTTTATTGCAAACCGGACAAATGGATTTGGAGAGCTAGTTGATCATCTATCTTCAATTACAATCGATGACGTTGTTGAAAAGACTGGTGTTGCTTACGAGGATCTTCAAAGGGCGGCAAACCTCTTTGGAAACGAAGAGAGAGGGATGATTTTCACAGCTAGAGGGGTTGAACAACAAACGGATGGGTATATGGCAGTCCGTAATTTTCTGAACATCCTAATGATTACAGGAAAAATTGGAAAGATAGGCTGTGGCTATGGTGCGATCACCGGTCAGGCAAATGGTCAAGGTGGGCGTGAACACGGGCAAAAGGCTGATCAGCTACCTGGTTATCGATCAATTGAAAATCAAGAGCATCGTGAATACATTGCAAATGTTTGGGGGGTAAAGGAGGAGGAGCTTCCTCGTAAAGGTGTGTCGGCATATGAAATGATGGAAAAGATTCATGAAGGCGAAATTAAAGCAATGTTCATTATGGGATCTAATCCGATTGTATCGAATCCAAACGCTACCTATGTCAAAGATGCACTCGAAAAGTTATCGTTTCTTGTCTCAGTAGATATGTTCATGTCTGAATCTGGTAAGCATGCAGACTTGATTTTGCCAACGACCTCATATCTTGAAGATGAGGGGACGATGACGAACTTAGAAGGACGTGTCATGCATCGTCCGGCATCAAAGGAAAAGCCAGGGCAGACCAAGCATGATTGGGAAATTCTATGTGAAGTCGCGAAAGTACTAGGGAAAGAAGAGCACTTTTCTTATTCGACGGTTGAAGACGTATTTAATGAGTTACGAGTAGCGAGTCGTGGAGGCATTGCCGACTATTATGGAATGACATATCAACGCTTAATGGAAGGTGACGGTCTCTTCTGGCCATGTCCGAGTGTTGATCATCCTGGGACGGAGACATTGTTTGAAAAAGAGTTTCACCATGAAGACAAGAGAAGTAGAATCATCCCGGTAACAAATGAAGCGGACTTTCGTAAAGAGCGAGTTAGTGAGAAATTCCCGCTTTATTTAACAACAGGGAGAGTCATGTCTCACTACTTATCTGGTGTCCAAACGAGAAAGAGTGCCGCACTTGCTGCAAGAGATGTGGAATCACATGTACAGATCCATCCAGAAACAGCGAGTGAATACGGAATTGATGAGAATGTGCTAGTTTGTGTTGAGTCGCAAAGAGGTAGGATTATTGTTCGAAGTCAATACTCGAAGAATATTAGAAAAGATACAGTATTCATCCCATTTCACTGGGGAGATTCTCAAAACGTTAATGATCTCATTTCAAATGAGTTGGATCCGACCTGTAGAATGCCTGGCTTCAAAGTGGCGGCTGTTACGGTTTCAGCTGTAGATCAGTTTTATACGGAAGCCTCAGTATGATCATTGTTGTCAGATTTTCTAATCGAAATTAGATAATTAAGCTGTCAGAATATTTAACAAGATCTAACAAGGGAGGTAATGATTGCTTTACACTAAGTAGTAAGGAGAAGGGGGGCAGTGAACATGCAAAAAGGCATTGTTTATTTTGTTGGAGCAGGACCAGGCGATCCAGAATTATTAACGATAAAAGGAAGACGAGTTTTGAGAGAAGCAGATGTAGTTGTGTTTGATCGATTAGTCAATCCCATTCTATTAACGGAAGTCAAATCGGATGCGAAACTGGTCTATTGCGGAAAACAACCATGTCAGCACTTTCTCAGACAAGAAGATATTCAAAAGGAATTACTCATACATGCAAGAAAAGGCAAGAAAGTTGTTCGCTTGAAAGGAGGAGATCCTGCTGTCTTTGGTCGTGTCGGCGAGGAAGCAGAATTACTCTCAGATAATAAGATAGACTATGAGATTGTCCCTGGGATTACGGCAGGGATTGCAGCACCGGCTTACGCTGGTGCGACAATTACTCACCGCGAGCACTCACGATCGTTTGCAGTTGTTTCAGGACATAGTAAGACAAAGGATGGCAAGCCGGATATAAAGTGGGAATCGCTAGCAGGTAGTGTTGATACGATTGTCTTTTATATGGGTGTGAAGCATCTACAATTAATAGCAGATCAATTGATCAATCATGGGAAACCCCAAGATACAGCTGTCCTAGTCATTCAGTGGGGAACACTTAGCAGGCAACGGACGATTGATGGAACACTGAAAACCATTGCTAGAAAAGTGAAGCAGGCAGAATTGACGAACCCAGCAATCATTGTAGTTGGTGATGTTGTCAAACTAAGAAAGAAACTACAATGGTTTGACCAACGATCGTTATCTGGAAAGGGTATCTTATTCCCAACGAGTGACCCGGCACAACAATTGATTGTCTCCGAGCTTAAGAGAGAGGGAGCCGATGTCTATCAGCACCCTAGATTAACTCAACGTTCCTTAATAAAGGAAACTCCATTTAAAGAAAGATGGAAGGATCTTAATTCCTGTGCAGAGCTAGTCTTTTTATCTGATGCTAGTGTTGACCATTTTATTGAAGCGATTAATGAATATGATTGTGACCTTCGAGAAATTCATTCAGTGTTCTACAGCAATAAGGATTCAACGAGAGATAGACTTTTGCAGATAGGCTGTCGCTCCAAAGAGTTTCATTCGGCCAAGAAGCTTATCAATCCGTTGTTTGTTGGAAGTGAGCTAGATATGAAATCTATTGATCTAGTAGACGTGCACAAAGTCAACCACTTGTTCACACATGAAGATATTGTCTCAGAGGGAGAGATTCAAGCATTTAATCGGCTTGTTGAAGAAGAGCATGCAGATACTTTAATCCTTAGCAGTAAAACACACGCCCTTAAATTTTTGAATTTTCTTAAAAAAGGCATAGTTAGTCGGGAAGGCCTTTCTAAATTGTCAATTCTATGTCAGGCAGATGCGGTTAAGGTATTAGGAAATGAAGGAATTCATCCAGATGTCGTATTCGAAGACGTAGGAAATATGACTCAGCTCATGACTCAGTTAACAGGACGACTTTTGTTAGCACAAGAAAGCTAAATATCATTTTAGATAGGAGAGGATTTTTGTGGGAGAGAGACTTGTACTTATTGGAAACGGTATGGCGGGAATTCGAACATTAGAGGAGATTATTAAAAAAGACCCAGCACGTTACTCAATGACTGTATTTGGAGAGGAACCTCATCCGAACTATAACCGAATCTTATTATCATCTGTGTTACAGGGGGATGCAGATGTAAATGATATCGTCCTGAATGATTATGACTGGTATGCAGAAAATGGAGTGATATTATATACAGGTGATCCTGTTATTAAGGTCGATACGAAGAAGCAAATTGTCTACAGTTCAAAAGGAATTGAGTGCCCTTATGATAAATTGATTTTCGCTACTGGTTCAAATCCGTTTATGCTGCCATTGCCAGGTGCAGATAAAGAAGGGGTTATTGCGTTCCGGAATATCAAAGACTGTGAAACAATGATCGAAACATCAAAAAATTATAAGAAGGCTGCCGTTATTGGTGGGGGACTATTAGGGCTAGAAGCTGCTAGAGGTCTATTAAATCTTAATATGAAGGTAGACGTCATTCATATTTCAAATACATTAATGGAAAGACAATTAGATGAACCGGCTGGCAAGATGCTTCAGGAAGAATTAGAAGGCCAAGGCATGAACTTCTTACTTGAGGCTCAAACGGAGAGTATTATTGGTCGGGACCGTGTCCAAGGTCTTCGTTTTAAAGATGGAACGAGTATTCAAGCAGATCTAGTTGTTATGGCTGTCGGAATTAAGCCGAATATTGATCTTGCTAAGAAAACGGGACTCAAGACAGAACGGGCAATTGTCGTTGATGATTATATGCAAACAAGCATTAAGAATGTCTATGCGGTTGGGGAATGTGCGGAGCATAGAGGAATCGCTTATGGTCTTGTTGCACCATTATATGAACAAGGTAAGGTACTTGCTGAGCATATTTGTGCATCTGAACCGATGACAAAACCAGGTTATCAAGGTTCCATTGTGTATACTCAATTAAAAGTATCTGGAGTAGATGTATTCTCAGCAGGGCGTTTCCAGGACAATTCTGAAACAAAAGCAATTCGAGTTCATGATGAATTCGAGGGGATTTATAAGAAGGTTGTTGTTCAAGATAACAAGATTGTCGGGGCCGTGCTATTCGGTGATACTGGTGATTCACCTCGTCTGTTAAATATGATGAGAAGTGGCGAAGATATCTCGCAAATGAGTAAAGTAGCGATCTTACCTTCTGAGAATTCTGGTACACGTGAAAGTCCTGTTGTTGCTATGGCTGATGGTGAGACCATTTGTGGCTGTAATGGAGTATCAAAGGGAGATATTTGTTCGGCCATCACTGATCAAGGATTGACATCAGTTGAACAGGTGAAGCAATGTACAAATGCAGGTCGTTCATGTGGTGGCTGTAAACCACTTATTGCGGATCTCTTAACACTTACAACAGGTGAATCTGTTGCAAATGCGAAAGAGCCAATGTGTAGTTGTACTGAGTTCTCACACGAGGAAGTCGTAGCTGAAATTCGTGAATTAGGCCTTTCTCATCCGCGAGAAGTGATGAATGTACTTGGCTGGGAGTCTGACGAAGGTTGTTCAAAATGTCGACCGGCAATTAACTACTACTTGAAAATGGTTGATCCAATTAAAAATCAGGATGATCCAACATCACGCTTTATTAACGAACGTGCCCATGCAAATATTAATCATAATGGTACATTTACCGTTGTTCCACGAATGTATGGTGGGGTCACGAATGCGGCTCAATTACGCAAAATTGCTGAAGTAGCGGATAAGTACGACGTTCCATTATTAAAGGTAACGGGTGGACAGCGGATCGATCTTGTCGGTATTGATAAGGATAATCTGCCAAAGGTATGGAAGGATTTAGACATGAGATCAGGCTCTGCTTATGCAAAAGCCTTACGTACTGTCAAAACATGTGTTGGTGCTCAGTTCTGTCGCTTCGGTACACAAGACTCGATCGGACTTGGGATTGAACTTGAGAAGAAATTTGAATATATTAATACTCCTCATAAAGTGAAAATGGCTGTTTCTGCTTGTCCGAGAAACTGTGCTGAATCAGGTATTAAAGACTTCGGTGTTGTTGGTGTTGATGGAGGCTGGGAGCTTTATGTTGCTGGTAATGGTGGTGTCGACCTTCGTGCTGGTGAATTATTCTGCAAGGTTAAAGAAAAAGATGAGCTGATTGATATCATTAGTTCCTTTATGCAATATTACCGTGAACATGCTCGTTACCTAGAGCGTACATCCCATTTTGTTGAACGTGTTGGCTTAGATCATATGAAGAAAGTCATTCTTGAAGATACAGAAGGCCGCAATGCATTGATTGAGAGAATGGATCTTGCTCTTTCAACTGGTAAGGACCCTTGGAAAGAAATCATCGAAAACGAAGAAAAGCAAAGTGAATACAAAAAGAACAATATAGAAGTACTTCAATAGGGGGGATTCCAAAATGAATCAGACAAAGAATGGAAATAAAGTTCAAGTAGCTGTGCTTTCAGAATTAACTCCGGGTGTTGGGAAGCGAGTCAAAGTTGCTGATGAAGAGGTTGCCTTATTTAAAAAAGGCGATGATACAGTGTTAGCCATTCAAAATAGTTGCCCTCATAAAGGCGGTCCCCTATCTGAAGGGATCGTCAGTGGCGACCATGTATTCTGTCCTCTTCATGATTGGAAGATCAATATGAAGGATGGCCAGGTACAGGCACCTGATCATGGCTGTGTGAAGCGATTTGATGTAGAAATTGAGGGTGAAGCTGTCTTTATCTATGTTGCATAGAAAGAATAAAAGATAAGGTCTTTGGTTTCATTCCAAAGCCTTATCTTTTTTATATTGAGGTGCTTATTAAAAGTAAACGAGATAGATTGCAAACGCCAAGACGATTCGATAAATCGCGAATGGTACGAGTTTGATTTTATTAATAAGCTTCAAGAAAAAGCGAATTGAAACTAGAGCGAAAATAAACGCACTAATAAAACCAACGACGAAAAATGGGATTGCATCAACAGTGAAATACTGCCAGTTCTTCAAAAGAGACAGCCCACTAGCTCCAACCATGATCGGAACAGCCATGATAAAGGTGAAGTCTGCAGCGGCCCGGTGACTCATTCCTAGTAATACCCCACCAGATATCGTCGAGCCGGATCGAGAGAATCCTGGCCAGAGTGATAAACATTGGATTAGTCCGACAACGAGTGCCTGCCTATAGGTAATTTGATCAACTGTTTGTATCGCGGGATCTTTTGAACTGAATTTGTCAGCGATAATCATCAAAATCGCACCGACAACTAAACCGATTAAAACGGTAGTAATTGAAAATAAATATTCATCAATATAGTCTTCAAGCAGAACCCCTAAAATACCAGCCGGAATAAGTCCGACAATTACTTGTGATAACTTAAGACGGTTTGTTTGTTCAGAAGACTTTTTACTAAACTTATTTAAGCCAAGTAGATCAATAAAGCGATCCTTAAAGACAACAACAACTGCAAGTATTGAACCGAGTTGAATGACAATTTTAAATGTATTCGCGGCATATTTTCCGAGGAATTGTTCTGATTGCAGCCACATATCATCTACAATAATCATATGTCCGGTTGATGAAACAGGGGCAAACTCAGTTAATCCCTCTACGATTCCAAGAATAATTGCTTTTAAGATTGTGAAGATATCCATCCATTTTAGCTCCTCGATCAAAATAAAAAACGGTTTCTATTTGCTTTACCGCTACTAATAATATAACAATTTCATTATTTATGATATATGTTTTAATAGTGATTCAATGTATTTTCTTTTAGAGCTTTGATTTGGTTGAAAAAAAGAGTGGGAACGTCTATTCATTGCTGAATGAGGCTTTTGTTCCAGATATTAATCCTTTATACTTAAGGAATCTACTATTCATGAAAGAGGGTGTTCTAGATGAAACAGGGTTTACTCGGAAAACGAGTTGTACTTGGTGCATCACGTAAAACGGAGGAAATGAGTACTTTAATTGAGAAACAGCAGGGTATCCCGTTAGTCCGCTCTCTTCAAGGGACGGTTTTCTTGGCTGATGAACAAGTAAAACCAGGTCTAGAAAAGATTATTGAGGAAAGCTATGATTGGATGATTTTCACAACTGGAATGGGAGCCCAAAGACTTGTTGATTTAGCATCCGATATGGGAATAAAAGATCAGTTTATTGAGGCGATTCATCATGCGAAGGTGGCGTCTAGAGGCTATAAAACATTTGCGGCATTAAAAAAATTGAATGTCACACCAGATGCTAAGGATGATGATGGGACAACGGCAGGAATGATGGAAGCTCTAAAAGACGTTGATTTTAACGGTAAACGAGTTGTCGTGCAATTACATGGAGAGAACGCTCCTCGTCTTATTACTTTTTTAGAGGAATCTGGAGCTACTGTTTTACAGCTTCTACCATATCAGCATGTTGATCCTGTATGGGATACCCTAGAAACATTGGTTAACGAAATGACGAATCAAGAGGTTGATGCTGTTTGTTTTACAGCTGCCATTCAAGTTCGTTCGTTTTTTAATTTCTTAAGAAGTAAAAATTACACTGAACGAGTCCTTGAAGCGTTTGAGGATAAAGTTGTTGCCGTTGCAGTTGGTAAGGTAACCGCAGAGGCGTTACAGGAAGAGGGAGTCAAACGGATTATTTCCCCTGAAATAGAACGAATGGGTGCAATGATTATTGAGCTTTCACATTATTACGAAGCGCAACAAAATAACTAGTAACATAGGGTGTCTCTTTCTGTGAGGCATCCTTCATTTATAGAGTTTGTTCAAAAAGGATGGTTTTTCCCTTTTTGAACAAACTCAAAGCAATGAGTGTAGTCGCTACATCCTTTAAAGTCTTGTGATGAGTGGTCTCCTCATCACAAGACGCGTAGCGAACGAAGCCATTACGTTATTGAACATGTTCTTATAGATGAACTGAGTCTAACAAGGACCTAAGTATAATTCCTTCATCTATAATAATATGACACATAAGATAGAGAGGGAGTGCTATCTAAATGACCTCCATTCAGCTTGAAACGAACATAAGATTTATTAGTGAGACTGCTGTTACAATATATGTAGGGCAGGAAATCTCAGAGGAAAATCACGAAAAGGTGAAAGCGTTATCAACTAAATTAGAGAACGATCCTTTTCAAGGTTTAATAGAAGTTGTCCCAGGATTTTATAGTGTCACAGTTCACTTTGACCCACTACTAGTAATGAGGGTGAAACAACAAGGAGAGACAACTAGTGATTACATTCGGAGCTTCCTCACAGATAGCGTCAAAACAATCGACTTGAATAAAAAGATTCCTGTAAGAGAAATCGAAATCCCTGTTGTATACGGGGGGCAATATGGACCTGATTTACTTGAAGTTGCACAGTTTCATCAACTAACAGAAGAAGAAGTGATTAACCTTCATTCAAGTAAGAGTTATTTAGTCTATATGCTTGGTTTCGCTCCTGGCTTTCCGTACCTGGGCGGATTGTCTTCTAAATTGACCACACCAAGAAGGAAAAAGCCTCGACTTAGAATCAAGCAAGGGTCAGTTGGTATAGGAGGCGAACAAACGGGAATCTATCCAATCGAATCACCAGGTGGCTGGCAGATTATTGGGCAAACACCTACATCTTTGTTTTCTCCAATTAATCATTCACCTTGTTTACTCCAGGCGGGTGATCGTATTCGCTTTAAACCGATCACTGAAGAGGAATTTCTGTTACTGAAGGAGGATTAACTATGAGCATGGAGCTTCTTAAGTCAGGTCTTTTGACGACAATTCAGGATTTAGGGAGAATTGGTTATCAGCGTGATGGCGTGATTGTAAGTGGTGCAATGGATCCATTCTCGTTAAGACTGGCGAATACTCTTATCGGAAATAATGATAATGATGCAGGGCTTGAAATTACGTTCTCAGGTCCTTCTATACGATTTAAGAAGGAAACCTTACTCGCTATAACTGGAGCTAATCTTTCGCCTATGATCGATGGTCGCCCTGTTCCATTAAACCGTCCCGTTCTTATCAAAGGAGGAAGAATTCTTTCTTTCGGTCAAGTACAATCAGGCTGTCGAGCATATGTGGCAGTAGCTGGTGGTTGTGATGTTCGGAAGGTTATGGGGAGCCGCAGCACCTATTTGCGTGCTAAATTGGGTGGTTATAATGGAAGAGCCTTAAAAGGAGGAGATGAAATTCCGATTGGAGAGGCAACAACAAAAGCTAAGAAGCTAATAGCTAGTGTAAAAGAAAGCAATCCTGACTCGTTTGCATCAACTAACTGGGACGTTCGTTCACCATACTCTTTCTCTTATAAACGTCCACATTTGGTACGGGTCATGGAGGGACAACATTTCGATCTCTTCAAAGCTGAAAGTAAGATGGCTTTTTTTGAGGAGAAATTTAAAGTGAGTCCAGAATCGGATCGAATGGGTTACCGTCTTGCAGGAAACATATTGTCGCTAAAAGAACCAGTCAACATCGTTTCAGAGCCTATAACAACTGGTGCAATTCAAGTTCCAGCAAACGGAAATCCTATTATCTTGATGGCCGATCGTCAGACGACAGGGGGTTATCCGATCATCGGTCAGATTAGCTCTGTTGATCTTTCTGTAATTGCTCAAGCGAAGCCAGGTGAAGAAATTTATTTTCAAAAGATCACGCTACAAGAAGCTGAAACCCTTTATTTAAAGAGAGAATATGAAGTGAATGAAATAAAGGCCGGAATTAATGCGAAGCTCCTTGCAAGCAAGTAAAGGGGATGAAAGAGTTGGTAACAGTAGACTTAAATAGTGATGTAGGAGAAAGCTTTGGTGCTTTTAAAGTCGGTGAAGACCGAGAATTAATGAAGCATATTACATCAGCGAATATTGCCTGTGGTTATCATGCTGGAGATCACAATATTATGGCTGAAACGGTGAAGCTAGCCATTGAGCATGGCGTTAAAATTGGGGCACATCCAGGGTTTGCAGACCTTATTGGATTCGGAAGACGTGCAATTGAAACGAGCAAAGAGGATATTTTCCATTCGGTTGTTTATCAAATTAATGCGTTAAGAGGATTTTGTCAGATGAATGGTGTGAAGATGAATCATGTTAAGCCACATGGTGCGCTTTATAATCAAGCTGCCATAAATCCGGAAATAGCAGAGGCCATTGCCAAAGCCGTCTTTGTAACAGATCCAACTCTTATTTTATACGGATTATCTGGAAGTGCACTAATTAAGGCTGGAAAAAAGTATCGATTAACGGTAGCAAATGAAGTTTTTGCAGACAGAACCTATCAGATCGATGGAACATTAACCCCGAGAAGAGAACCGAATGCATTAATACATGACTCGCAAATAGCAGTTGAGCAGGTACTTTTAATGGTACAGGAGAAAGTGGTAAAGACAGTAGATGGGACGTTTATTCCTATTGAAGCAGATACGGTTTGTTTGCATGGAGATTCAAAGGATGCGGTTCGTTTTGGAATGGACCTGAGAGTACGTTTAGAACGGGAAGGGATTATTGTTAGGTCATTGGGTAATTAATTCAATGTGGCTTTTTAGAGTGTAAATGTTCATAGCGACCACTTTAATTCTCAATAACAAGAAAAGAAAACCGTTCCGTTTACCGTAATACACTGCTTCGACTTCGCTACCGGGATGGGGGGCACGCTTTCCGCAGGAGGGCATGGAACTAACCGGCTTCGCTGGTGGATTTCCATTTGCCCTTATTTCCTGCAGGAGTCGGCCCGCCCATCCCGTCCGCTTGATAAGAGGATAGATGAGAAGTCACTTACTTTCTAATCCCTCCTGAATAGGGGCATATTTAGACAGTCAAAAGTTTCTTATATGTTGAATATATTTATTAGATATGCTTGTTTCATAGTTCATGAACTTAACAAGAATTAGCAAATTGATGCTGGTAAAATGGCATACCTCTATTAGTTCAAAGAGAAAGTGTGGATCTATGCAAAACTCCTTTGAGAGTATTAATTCTCAAAGGAGTTTTTTTAAAAGCTCTGAACAAAACGAAAGAGACTAGGACAAAATTAAAGTGTCTAACTGAAATAGCGAACAAAGCAATTACGTAGCGGATGAAATATACGTAGACTCCTGCGGGATGTAAAAGCCAAGGGTGAGACCCCACAGGCGTAGACGAGGAGGCTCACCGGCTTCCCGCGGAAAGCGAAGTATATTTCAGGAGCGGTTTACGTCCACCACCTATCATTATTCGGACTTTCTATTAGTTGAATCACTTTTCTCCCAACCTCTCTTTTCTAGTTACTTCTGCTGTACATCAATGACATTTCCATCGATTGTTACACTCTTAATTGTTTCATCGTTTAAAAAGAGTCTTTCTTGGTCTTCATTTAGATTGTACTGCCACTTAAAGCCAGATTCAGTTGTGCTTGTAGATCCTGCTTTTAATTCAAACGTTTTTTCATCTATTGTTGTGACTGTAACGACTGGTGTGTAGGTTGGTAGGAATTCTGTCTCTCCGTCTTGGCGTGTTCCTTCAATCCCTATACCATTTGCTGAGATATTGATAGCATCAAGCTGTAATTTCTCATCATCCTCTGCCAAATTCAAATCAACGCTGATATTTTGCGAGGTAGGGCTTTCACTACCTATGAAGGTAAGATGGAAAGGTCCGTTAACCAAAACCTCATCTGTTTTACTATCTAAGACTTTATCAGCCGAAATCGTTAATTTTTCCCCACTGATGTTTTTGGTTGTATCGATGTCGAACATAATCATCAGCTTCTTACGGTCCTCGGTCATTTGTTGATCTACCATATAACTCGCATTCTGTTTCCAGCCTAACTCAAGATTAGGTATCACCACATCATTTTGAAAGGCAGTTCCGTCTTCCTTCTCAAATGAAACGAGTATGAGAGCACTCTTCCCACCGATGATACTTTCTTCAACTGCCATTTTAATACCTGAAACGCTAATAGATTGATTAACTGATTGGCTTTCAATTCCACTCTCTTGTGCACCAAAGAACATTGAAAAATAATCAGTATTCTGTGCTGCAACCGATGCAGACCCGATAATAAATAATGTTGAGGTGACAACAAGCCCCGTTTTAAGTAATTTCCCTCCGAAGTTTTTCTTGCCTGGTTTTACATTTTTCATATTAATTCCTCCATTACATTACTTCAACTAAGCTTTAATACTTGGTTGAGTGTTTTTAGTATAGGGAGGACTTCTAAAGAAACTATAAAGATAGAATTAAGGTTATCTAAATTTAGGGACATATTTCCATAGGGCTTCGAGGTTTTAGTCAAGTGGAGGTCCAAGTCTCTGTTAAATGAATGCTATATAAATCCGAACAACGATAGTTGGCGGACGTAAATCGCTCCTGAAATATACTTCGCTTTCCGCGGGAAGCCGGTGAGCCTCCTCGTCTACGACTGTGGGGTCTCACCTTTGGCTTTTGCATCCCGCAGGAGTCTACGTATATTTCATCCGCTACTAATTGCTTTGTTTGGTATTTCAGTTAGACACTTTAGTTTTGTTGCGGCTTCTTCCTATAGAACATTTTAAAACACTCTATAATTATCGATTAGATGTTTAGACAGTCAATGTTAAGTGGTATATATCAACTAATGCAGTGGAAAAATAACCTTGTTTGAAATGGAGTCTAATAGAAGTAGAGGGAGTGTTTGAATGGCGAATATTCTAATTCCTTATTACAGTGCTTATGGTCATATTTATGAAATGGCACAGTCTGTTGCTGAAGGAGCGAAGCGAGTAGATGGAACCGAAGTGAAGATAGTGAAAATTGAAGAGTTTGATGCTGTGAAGGAAGCGATGTCAGGACAAGAGGCATATGTACAAGCCCAAAACGTTCAAGATGCTGTGGAAACTGCGACACACGATCACTTACGTTGGGCTGATGGAATCATTTGGGGAATTCCAACACGTTATGGGTCAATGCCTGCACAAATGAAACAATTTCTAGATTCTGCTGGTGGACTTTGGGCAAGTGGAGAATTAGAAGGGAAAGTTACTTCCATCTTTACAAGTACAGGTTCCGTACATGGGGGGCAGGAGACGACCATCATTACGTCTTTAGTACCGCTCCTACACTTTGGCCTACTTTATGTTGGATTACCATACAGTGAAAATCCTGAACAGTTAACTAAAGAAGGTATTGGAGGGACGCCGTATGGTGCTTCTACTCTTGCTGGACCAGACGGATCAGCAACACCAGATCAAAGGGATCTAACGATGGCGGGTCGTCTAGGAGCCCGAGTCGCAAAAATAGCAGGAAAGCTATCATCATAAGGTAACCTTAGTAAAGGAAGGGTAGCTCTCGAAAAATCCCATTAGGAGATTCAAGGAAGTAGTGATGGTTCAAGATACTGCACGCCTTTATATCAATTGTCAATAAACTGCTATATTTAAGAAGGTCTAAAATAGTGTGAAGGGTATGATTTATAGTATAATTAAAAGCAATGCTAGATGAAAAAGGTGTGTTAGAAATGAGAATGTCAAATAAGAAACTTTTTGCACTGATTGCAGGGATAGCAATAGTATATGGTCTTTCATATTGGATAATTGGTGGTCTCTTCATAAACTAAGACAAAAAAAGAGTGTCTCTCAAACGGTTCATTCGAACCATTTTTGAAACACTTTTTTTACTATTTCCAGGGGAATTTGTCGAAACTCATAAGGCTGTTAATTGGCTTAAAAAAGCGGTAGCTATTCCAAAATAGATCATTAAAGAGAAAATGTCATTTATCGTAGTAATAAGTGGGCCTGATGCGACAGCTGGATCGATACCAAAACGGTGAAGCATTAATGGAATCATTGTTCCAGCTAATGTCCCAACAACTAGCGTGATTAAAAGTGATGCCCCAACGACAAATCCTAAATAAATGTTTTGATCCTGCCAAAAATAAGCGATTAAAGAAATTAAGATGCCACAGGTTAATCCAATAATTAATCCAACTCGGAGTTCACGTAAAATCAATTTAACAACAGTCGCACGATCAACATCTGCGGTTACAATCCCTCGTACAACAACTGCTAGTGACTGAGTTCCGGTATTTCCGGTCATTCCAGCGATCATAGGCATAAAGAAAATAAGTGCAACTACTTGATCCAATGTTGCTTCAAAACCACTAATAATGCTTCCAGATAAGAGGCCGATAAATAAAAGAAGAACGAGCCAAGGAAGCCGTCGAATCGAAGCCGTTATTGCTTTTGTATTAAAATCGATATCTCTACCTACTGCAGAGAGTCTTTCAATGTCTTCGTTCGCTTCTCTAATAAAGACATCTATGGCATCATCAACTGTGATAATACCTAGTAGTTTATTATGATCATCCACAACAGGAACTGCAATGAAGTCATAACGTTCGATTGTTTGAGCAACATCTTCTTGGTCATCATTTACGTGAACTGAAACTACCCTACTAAACATTAATTCTTCTATTTGCACATCAATATCTGCAATTAACAGATCGCGATAGGAGACAACCCCGACTAACTTCTTTTCAGCATTAATTACATATAGATAATAAATATTCTCTGAAAAGCTAGCGTAGGTTTTTAGTTTTTCAACTGCTTGACGAACCGTTTGGTCAGCATGAATCCATACGAATTGATTTGTCATCAAGCCCCCTGCTGAGTCGGCTGGATAGCTCATTAAAGATTGAATATGCTGTGAATCCTCTTTCTTCATTACATCGAGAAACTCTTGGATACGGTCAACGGATAATTCGTTCAAAAGATCGGCTAAGTCATCGTTGTCCATTAGATTCATAACCTTTGATGAACGTTCAATCCCTAATTTATGTAAGATTTCGATTTGTAATTCAGAATCAAGCTCTTGAATCAAATCAGCAACTTGATCAGGTGTTAGAAACGTAATAAATTTATGGTGATGCTTATCTGGTAACCCTATGTAAATCTGTGCTACATCGTATGGATGTAATTCCTCCAAAAGCTGCTGTAGAGCCCCTCGCTTCGCCTCTTTTAAATACTTGATCACTAATACTAATAATTGATCTTCTGTCATATTTGCAACCATCCGAAATCTCACCTCCTATAATCACTAACTTTACAAAAAAAACGAAAAACTGTCTAACTATACTTTAACCTCAATACCCTTTTTTATGAAAAAGTAAGCATGAAATACCTATATAGACAGCCTTATAACGTTTTTACCACACTCTTTTACAAAGAATTTACAGTGGCTTCACCTTCAATTGCTACAATAAATAAGCGTCTATTGGGGGATGGGCTGCAACTACAATTGGGGGTTAGACTGTGAAGGATGAAAAAGGCAGGTCAGAGAAAGAGGTCACGATTGTTGCCCTTATAACGGCTCTTTGTCTTTTAGGGGATTCAATGCTGTATGTAGCCTTGCCTCTTTTTTATCGAGAAGCAGGACTGGAATCGCTCTGGGAAGTCGGTTTGATTCTTTCCTTAAACCGTTTTGTTCGCATTCCAATTAATCCAATCGTTGGATGGGTATATCGGAGACTTCAGCTGCGAACAGGCCTTTCTATTTCTGTCATATTAGCAATTGTTACGACAGTTGGTTATGGGGTTGGTTCAGGCTTACTCGTTTGGATTCTTTTAAGATTAGTTTGGGGAGTTGCTTGGTCCTTTTTGAGACTAGGTGGATTTTATGTTGTACTCGAAGTCGCCTCTGAGCATAATCGTGGTGAGCAGATGGGGCGTTATAATGGACTTTACCGCTTAGGAAGTCTTGGTGGAATGATAGGTGGCGGGCTACTTGTCAATATCATTGGTTTTAACTCAACGGCAATATTATTTGGATTACTTATGCTTATAGGTCTTCCGCTTGTTTACATAACGATACCGAAAATCAAGCCTGAAAAATTTGAGAAACCACCCGTACCTTTAAGGTTATTTGGTTTGACTAGGAAATGCTTAGCTGTGATCATGAGCGGACTAATTCTAGCCTTTCTTATACAGGGCTTCTTCACTTCTTCATTAACACTTGTCATGGCAGATCATTTTGGAAGCGACGTTTCACTAATTGGGGTCACAATTGGAATAACTGCTTTAGCTGGTATTTTGCAGGGACTAAGATGGTTATGGGAGCCTTATTTGGCTTTGAAAATAGGCGTATGGTCAGATGGGGAAAATGGAAGGCTTCCGTTATTTCTCGTTTCGCTTGGACTATCATCAATTGGTTTTTATATTTTATCAATATCCCTTTCTATTTACCTTTGGATGATAATCTTACTTGTCGTAATGATGGCATCTACAGCATTAACTACTTTAATTGATACGTTAGCAACCGATGTGGCAAAAGGGGAGAATGCCAAACAGTTAATGACTACCTACATCATTTTTTTAGATATTGGAGCCGCCTTTGGGCCGATTGTTACATATATGCTTCTTTCCTTTGGGATGAGAATAACAAATGTCTTTACTTGTGCAGCCGTTCTTTTTATCTGCTTATTTGCTTATTGGTTCCGGTTCTATCGCTTAGATCTACAAGAAGGTCAAACAAAAAAGACAGCATAAAAATAGTGGGATTGAATTGAATAAATTACCATAGGCTATTGACAATGAGAACCAATCTCAATTATTATAGTGATAATGATAATTGTTATCACTAAAAAAGGAGGTAGGACCATGTCGTCATTAATGATTGTTGGGGCGGATCGTTTAGGCTCAATACCAAAGAGATTAGAAGAGATGGGTTTTGATGAAATTATTCATCTCACTGGGAGAAAGGTTCAAATGGTCAAAAGAGATATACCTGCTCATATTGATTTGATATTGGTTCTAACGGACTTTATTAATCATAATTTGACGAGTGTTTTGAAAAAAAAGGCTAGCGAACAGGAGATACCTATCTGTTATGCGAAGCGTTCGTGGTGTTCAATCTATCAAGCAATTGGTGATTGTGACTACGATTGCCCGAAGAGGGATACTTGTATGCTAAAACGTGGACGGGGTTGAGCAATGAATGAATAATAATCATACAATCGAAGAATGTTACAGCTTCCTTGCATGTCCGTATCGTTTTCCTCAAGAGAAGCAGATACATAATACTGTCAAAGATAGCTGGCAACAAGCCTTACAAAATAGTATTAATGATATAATTGAAACATTTTATAGGATTACATACGAGGAACGAACAAGCCTTCGTCTGTTTGCTCTTCTAAGTCAGAATTGGGAGAACTTTGATCGCTCCCTTTTTCTCTCACAGCAACATTTTATCTTAGTATGTGCAACTGTGACTGATCATTTATTAAAGCTACTAACAACGGTCAAAGAGAAGAAAAATCCTTTTTTGAACCTAAGCGAACCAACCTTTGAAAAAGGGGAAGTAGTTATTGAGAAGGTGTTAGTGGATGTCGATGAAGAGCTATTCTCGGCTTATTGTCAGACGGCTATGACATATAGCTATAATGCTTACAAGTGCATCCCGAAAAGAATTGAAGTCTTTGATATTTTAAATGCGAAAAGATATGTTCATTATCCTGGTTTGTAAGTGAATAATCAGCTGTCGAAGCCCATAATGATTTTCATTACGGGCTTCAGCTTGTCGACGTAGTTTCTACTATAGAAAAATTAACCTTGAGTGATTTTTTATTCGAATGAGTCTAATGCAGGAGAAATCTCCAATCATACTCAAAGTACTAGTCTTATTTCTAAGAAAAAAGAGGCTAGGACATATGTGTTTAACCAAATGATAAGCCGAACAATCAAAGCTGGTGTAGAAACGCCGCTACTGAAATATACTACGCTTTCCGCGGGAAGCCGGTGATCCTCCTCGGCTATGCCTGTGGGGTCTCACCTTTGGCTTTTAGATCCCGCAGGAGTCTACGTATATTTCATCCGCTAAGTTTTTGATTAGTTCGGGATTTCAGTTAAACACTTTAGTTATGACTCGACTTCTTTTTTAAACTGATAAAAGATAAGTGTAAATAAAATAAATACTTTTAAGGATAAAAGGATAAATCGAGCAGGGGGATGACATGCAGACTCTTGTGGGATCAGTAAGCGATGCCCCTGATAAGTGTGAATTTTGATTCGTTTGGGGTAAAAAATAGGAGACCGGTAAGAATGATCAATATTATGAATCATTCTTACCGGTCTCCTTATTTAATTTTTCTTTTTTTGTTTTTTAAGTTGATGTTTCGTTTGAGATCAACTCGAAAATTGTGGTAGCACTCTGAACTGTATCAAAGGTTTTAATTTCCCTTGATCTTCACTGTTAAGAGGAAATTCAATCTATCCTTTCATCTAAGCGGACGGGATGGGAGGGCCGACTCCTGCAGGAGGGAAGGGCAGGTTGAAATCCACCGGCGAAGCCGGTTAGTTCAACGCCCGCCTGCGGAAAGCGTGCCCCCCATCCCGGTAGCGTGTTCGAAGCGACTTTTTATGGCCTTGAAAATGTGGTCTCACCAGGCACTCGCGGAAAGCGTAGTGTCATTCCTTTTCAAGCTATATCCAGTTAAATAATTTGTGAAAGAATTCCATATAGGATTAGGATCGCAAGGCCGATCCAGATTACTTTTGATAATCGCTTCTTGTTTCTTTGTTTGTTCTGCCAGCGATTTGGGTTGAAAACGGGTTCGCTTGGTTCAACAAAGGACCTCTGTGCGTAGAAAGGCTTTGCTCCGATGAGGAAAAGGGGAGCAAGGGCAGCACCAGAAATAAGTCCAAATAAATGGGCTAGAATATTAATATTTGAGTTTACAAAGGTCATGACTAATCCAATGATTAGAATCGTCATCACGAGTTGTCCGTTTTCTTGATCAATTAGGTCTTTTCTATTAACAACAAGGTACAAATAAAGACCGAGTAGACCATAAATAGCACCTGAAGCACCTAAATGCTGGGTGTATGGGTCTCCTAAATAGAAGTAGGCAATATTTGCGATTACACCTGTAAGTAAATAGAAGAGAATGAACTTAAATCGACCGAGCATTTTTTCAAGTGCTGGTCCGAATATGACGAGAGAGAACGAATTAAAAAGGACATGTGCGGTTCCAATGTGTAAGAAAATAGGTGTTACGAGTCTCCAATAATCGCCATTTGCTACTGCGAGATTATTACCAATTCCTAAAGTGAGGACCCATCTCCCCATCGGTAGAAAGTTAATCCAAAGAAACAGGATTAAGTGAATGGCCACAAGAACGGTGATGATTGGATAGTTTCTTCTAAAGGAATAGAAGGTTTCATTTCTAATAAACATGATACAGCCTCCTTATCTATTTGTTATTATAACAGAGAAACCGAAAACATCCTCAAATAAGACTATGAGTGGAAACCTTATAGCATGAATATTGAAAAAGTAGGTGAGAAGATGATTAAAGGAATTGGAATAGATATTGTTGAGATTGAACGGATAGATGGTGTAATGAAGCGTCAGCCAGCTTTTGCTAATAAAATTCTAACAGAAAAAGAAAAGGTGCTTTTTGATTCGATGCAAGGAAGAAGAAAGATTGAATTTCTTGCGGGGAGATTTGCTGCCAAGGAAGCCTTTGTTAAGGCAGCGGGTACAGGCATCTCCAAACAGTATAGTTGGCATGATATTACAATTGAAAAAGAAAAATCAGGTAGACCTATCATGAGTGTTGAAGGAGTCGGAGATACGCTTCATCTCTCGATTTCACATAGTTTCTCATACGCGGTTGCCCAAGTAATTATTGAAAGCTTGGAAAGCTAGTCTGCATATTGCTCAAGGTTGTCTCATATGATTGTAGTGCGAATAGAAGAGGAGAGTCATTCAACGTCAGGTCTAGTTCTAAGAGAGCCTAATTCCTGCTCGGAGGCATTGCCAGTCATGTAAGCCGGAAGTAGAAGGGCACAACAACATGAGAGCCGTCTTGAATGCATTCATTCTTCTTTCAAATGAGACTAAGGGGTGAAGGCATGAAAAAAGCAATATGGTTCGCTGCAATCGGTCTACTATTATCAATGGTTCTTGTAGCTTGCGGTGAAAAAACACAAGAGGACATTATGACAGATTTGGAAAACAAAAAGGAAGAAATGACTGGGTACAAAGCAACCGCTACGATGACGCTTGAAACCGGTAAAGAACAGCAGACATATGGTGTTGAAGTCTGGCATGAGGCTGACAGTAACTATCGAGTTGCTCTAGAAAATGAAAATCAAGATCAAAGTCAAATCATTCTTCGCAATGATGAAGGTGTATTCGTGTTGACACCTGCATTGAACAAAAGTTTCCGTTTCCAAAGTGATTGGCCGACAAATGGTAGTCAAGTATACTTGTATGAATCTCTTATCCAAGATATCTTAATGGATCCTGAGCGTTCTTTCCAAGCGGATGAAGAGTTTTATGTATTCCAAACGAACACGAACTACCAAAATAAAAACTTGCATACACAGGAAATTAAGTTAAATAAGAAGGATCTTTCTCCGGTTCAAGTAAAGGTAATGAACGCTGACCTTGAAGTGCTTGTTCAACTGGACTTCACTAGCTTCGAGTGGAATACTAGCTTTAATGAAGGGGATTTTGATACTGAGCGTAATATGACTGGTGCTCAAATGTCAGAAGAACCAGCTATGGCAGAGCCAAGTGAGCCGATGATGGTTCATTATCCAATGTACAAACCAGATGGTACAGAATTTGAATCGTCTGAAAGCGTTGGTTCAGAAGACGGTGAGCGAGTGGTGCTTCAATACAAAGGTGAGCAACCATTTACAATTATTCAAGAAAAGAGTAAGGTCGTTCCTGCTTCAACACCAATGAATATGAGCGGTCAAGGTGAGCCAGTTGATTTAGGATTCACAATTGGTGTCATGACTGGTGAGTCTCTCACTTGGACTTATAATGGTGTCGATTTCTTCCTAGCTTCTGAGAATTTAAGTGCTGAAGAAATGCTATCAATCGCAAGCTCTGTCTACGGTACTGAAGAGAAATAAGAAGAGGAAGGCTCAGCATCAGCTGAGTCTTTTTCGTTTCATTATGATAAAATAGATACAAGAAGAAAGAGATTTGGGTTGGTCGTCATTGGAGGATAGACAAATGGATAAGGTGTTTTACCGCGATACTTGGGCAGAAATAAATTTGAGTGCAATCAAGGATAATATTCAAGCCGTCTCTCGACTATATCAAGGTCGGGAAGTTCATGTAATGGCTGTTGTCAAAGCAAATGGTTATGGGCATGGTGCAATTGAAGTTGCAAAAGCGGCTTTAGATGCAGGGGCTACGCATCTAGCAGTCGCTTTATTAGACGAAGCGATTGAATTAAGACAGGCCGGTATTGTGGCACCTATATTGGTTTTTGGTCGTATTCGTCCGGAAGATGCAGTAGTGGCTGCAAAGTGGCAGGTAATCTTGACTGTGTACCAATTGGAATGGTTGAAGATAGCGAATGAGAGTCTATCTCAAGATACAAGGATTCAGGTGCATTTGAAAATAGACACCGGCATGGGAAGAGTTGGAATGAGAAACGAAGAGGATGTTCAGTCCGTTCTCGATTTCATTCAAGAATCGACTGTTTTTGAGCTGAATGGAATTTATACTCATTTTGCTACAGCTGATGAGCTTAATACTTCCTATGTTGAAAAACAATACAGTCGTTTCTTAACCATACTAACTCTGTTAGAAGAACGAAAGATACAGATACCTTTCATTCATTGTGGGAACAGTGCAACAGGTCTCCGTTTTCCAGAAAAGGTATTTAATCTGTTCCGTTTTGGAATCTCATTATATGGTTTGACTCCATCACCAGAGATCACTGAGGAACTACCAATAATTCTAAAACCAGCGTTCACCTTAAAGACAAAAATTGTTCAGGTAAAACAACTTCCTGCTGATGAATGCATTAGCTACGGGGCAACGTATCAAACAACGAAAGACGAGTGGATTGCGACAATACCGATTGGCTACGCAGATGGCTGGATTAGACACAATAGCACAAAGGGTGGAGAGGTGCTCGTCAACGGGGAGCGTGCTCCGTTTGTAGGTCGAATTTGTATGGATCAATGTATGATTCGGTTGCCAGAACCAGTAGAAGTAGGGACAGTTGTTACGTTAATCGGCGAGGATGGCGAGGATTCTATATCAATGGAAGAGGTAGCAAAAAGGCTTGATACAATAAATTATGAAGTGCCTTGTATCATTAGTGCACGAGTACCTAGACTGTATGTAGAAAGATAATTATTACTAATAAAAAAGTAGCGATCTTCTTTGCAAATCAGCCCAGCTAGTGATATGATTAATCTTGGATATAAATAGGCTATGTAAATGGTGGATGCTGGGGGTGGATGTTTGTGTCAGAGCAAAGCACAGAACGAATTGTAATTAATTTGCCACAACATTTGTTGAACGAGGTGGACGGTGTGATTAAACAAGAGAACGTCGATCGTAGTGAATTTATTTCGCAAGCAACAAAAATGTACCTTCGAGAACGTAAAAAACGTCAAATTCGTGAGACTATGCAACAAGGTTACATGGAAATGGCGAAAATCAATCTAAATATTGCATCAGAATCTTTTCTTGCCGAGGAGGAAGCAGAGAATACCCTCGATCGCTTAGTGAGTGGGGTGTAGCCCTTGATTGTCAAACGAGGTGACGTATACTTTGCGGATCTCTCTCCAGTTGTAGGGTCAGAGCAAGGTGGAGTTCGACCAGTTCTTGTCATTCAAAATGACATTGGTAATCGTTTTAGTCCTACCGTCATTGTTGCGGCGATTACTGCACAAATACAAAAAGCAAAATTACCGACTCATGTAGAGATTAATGCTAAACGCTATGGATTTGACCGTGATTCTGTTATTTTGCTCGAACAGGTGCGAACCATTGATAAGCAACGATTAACAGACAAAATCACACATTTAGATGATGATATGATGAATCGTGTGAATGATGCTCTTTTCATTAGTTTAGGACTTATTGATTTTTAATGAGAGAATGAGTGAACTCCGCGTTTATTACGTGCGGAGTTTTTTGTTTTGCTTTGTGTTTTTGTTGAAATGTATGTAAAGTTTTACATGAAATAATACTTTGCAACTAGAAATAACTCATGAAATAATTAAATTACATATTTAGGAGGATCTTTAATATGCAACCATATTTGGTTTCACTTATTACGAACCAGCGACAAGCTCTACTTGAGCAATGGGAAAAAGAGCTAGAAGCGGTTAGACAAGAAAACTATTTGGATTCAGTTTCCGATACAGTCTATAAAAATACCAATCGTGAATTTATGCAATTCATTATAGGTATGGTAGACACAGACCAGCAGGAAGCAAAACAACGGATTAGTGCGTTTGCAGAAGAGTATATTCATAGTGGATGGCCACTAGCTTATTTCACACAAGGCTTACAGGCATTTCGTAGAACGGTTCTAGCAGTCTATTCAACTTCAACATCGAACATGGAAGATTTCGCAGAGACATTCAGTAATTTAGAAAATTGGGTTGACCGCATCATTAATCAACTTATTCATGACTATACAGGTTCGTGGGAAGATATCTTTGAGATGCAGAAGCTATCATTACTAGAATTATCTGCTCCGCTTATTCCGGTGTTTGAAGATGTTACTGTTATGCCGCTTATCGGAACAATTGATACAAATAGAGCAAAGTTGATTATGGAAAACCTTTTGTCAGGTGTGATTGAGCATCGTTCACAGGTTGTTTTGATTGATATTACTGGGGTTCCTGTTGTGGACACAATGGTTGCTCATCATATTATTCAAGCATCCGAAGCGGTTCGACTAGTTGGTGCTACTTGCATTCTAGTTGGTATTCGTCCTGAAATAGCACAAACAATCGTAAACCTAGGAATTGATTTAAGTCGCTTCCCGACAAAGAGTTCATTGAAAAAAGGAATCGAAACGGCGTTTGAGATGACGAATAAAAAAGTTGTTGCTTTATAAGCTGGAGGAAAAAAACATGAGAATTCCAATTTTAAAATTACGTCAATATTTGTTAATAAGTGTACAGGTCGAACTTGATGATCAAACTGCATTAAGGTTTCAGGAAGATCTTCTTAATAAAATTCATTCAGAAGGATCGATAGGAGTTGTTATTGATTTAACCTCCGTTGATATGATTGATTCTTTTATTGCAAAAGTATTAGGCGATGTTGTTGATATGTCTGGTTTGATGGGGGCAAAGGTTGTTCTAACAGGAATTCAACCGGCCGTAGCGATTACGCTGATTGATATGGGAATTAAATTACAAGACGTTCGAACTGCGTTGGATTTAGAACAAGGTCTTGAAAAGCTCCAACTAGAATTGGAGGGATAACAATGGAGAGTCAATCCTGTGTAGAGGTGAAGAACGAGTGGGGGATTGTAGCTGCTCGTCAAGCTGGACGAACATTATCAAAGGAACTTGGCTTTGGTAGTGTCGATCAAGCACGAATTACAACGGCGATATCTGAGCTTGCACGTAATATTTATTTATATGCAAAGCGAGGAGAAATATGCTTAGAGCCTGTTGAAAAAACAGGAAAGACAGGCTTGAAAAAAGGTATACGTGTGATTGCTCAAGACCGTGGACCCGGTATTCCTGATATCCGTCAAGTGATGATCGATGGATTTACAACTTCAGGAGGTATGGGGGCTGGGTTACCTGGTGTAAAAAGACTGATGGATGAATTCTCTATTGACTCAACTACTGGAGAGGGTACGACTGTTACGACAATCAAGTGGTTGATATAGTGTAATTCTTTTGGAAGAGGGATGAATATGGAGAAGAAGGCAACAAACCTAGAATATAGATATAAATATATTCTAGAGGCATTTGTGAATCAGAAGAGCGAGCAGGGTCTTTATCAAGCACAGCAATTTAGTAAAATGCTGCTTGAAGAGCAGATTTCACCTGAGGAGCTTGTTAGTATCCACCGTTCAGCACTAGAAGAACTATTTCCCTTCATTCAAAAAGAAATGGTTGATTCTCTTGATTTATTGTTAGAGGTCATGATGGGGTATGGACTAGCCTACCGTGAGCATCAAAGTTTACGAGATAGACAACTAGAGCTTGAGTTAGAAATTGATGTTGCGGCTAACATGCAACAAACTTTACTACCAAAGCAGGTTCCGCTTATAGAAGGCTTAGATATAGGAGTTATTAGCATTCCTGCAAATAAAATGAGTGGTGATTATTATCATTTCATTCAAGATGATAATGGCTGTGTAGGGGTAGCTATTGCCGATATTATCGGTAAGGGCGTTCCTGCTGCCTTATGCATGTCAATGATCAAATATGCGATGGATAGTTTGCCAGAACTCAGTCTTCAACCAGGGGTTCTTTTAGAAAACTTGAACCGAGTAGTTGAGCAAAATGTGAATGATAGTATGTTCATTACAATGATGTACGGATCCTACGATCCTCGCACCCATTTATTTAAATATTCAGGTGCCGGCCATGAACCAGGTTTCTACTATGATTCTTCAACAGGTGAAATTAATGAATTGTATGCTAGAGGCTTAGTCCTTGGATTATCTAGGAAAACTCAATATCAGGAATTCACTAAAAAGCTAAATGTAGATGACTTTATCATCTTTTTATCTGATGGGGTAACAGAATCAAGGAACGAAGATCGGTTTATTGAACGTGAGGAAATTATTAAACTGATAGAAACGTATATGCATTTACCAGCGCAAGAGTTTGTTGAGAATGTTTATAGTGATTTGGCAAAGTGGCAGGAGTTTTATTTGAAAGATGACTTTACAATGATGGTTTTTAAGAGGCATGTTTAGAAACAGTATGTTGGTGGTATATAAATAGTAATGATCAAGAAAGTAGGGATGAAGCGTGAACTTATCAATACGTTACGAGAAAATGGAAGATGGTCATTTTGTCTACTTATCGGGAGAGATTGATGCATATACTGCACCACAATTAAGAGAGTCGTTATTACCTTTAGCAGAACAAGTTGACGAAGATGTGACTGTTGACTTGTCTGATGTGCAATATATAGATAGTACTGGTCTTGGTATCTTTATAGGAGTGTTCAAGGCAATGCATGCACATAAGGGCAGATTAATGCTTGTAGGTATGTCTGAGCGCGTTGAACGACTATTTACGATAACAGGATTAGATGAAGTGATTACAATCGAGAAAAAAGGAGAGGGTCTAGCATGAGTCAGCAAGAGTTTGATCACATACAAATGTCTATTCCTGCCAAGCCAGAGTATGTCGGGGTTGTTCGTTTGACTGTTTCTGGAATCGCCAATCGTATTGGGTTTTCCTATGATGATATTGAAGACATGAAGATTGCGGTTGCAGAAGCATGTACCAACGTTGTGAATCACGCTTATCAAGATGAAGGAACAATGAATGTATCTTTCTTTTTATATGAGGATCGAATGGAAATCATTATTGCTGACCGTGGACAGAGCTTCGATGTAGATACAATCCGAAATAATCTAGGACCTATTGATTCAAATAAGCCTATTGTTGACTTGAAAGAAGGTGGACTTGGTTTATTTCTGATTAGTACATTGATGGATAAAGTAGAAATTAACGATGAATCCGGGATTGTCTTAATGATGACAAAGTTCCTACGCGGAGATGAGGTGGAGCATCATGTCGACCGAATCACTACAGCACAGCCGAAACAATGAAGAAGTATACGAATGGATTAGTCAGTACCAAAAAAATGGTGACAGTGATGTCCAATTAAAAATTGTTAAACATTACGAGGCGCTGGTAAGATCCTTATCACGAAAATTTTCAAAAGGTCGTGACTATGACGAGGATCTATTCCAAGTGGGGATGGTTGGTTTGTTAGCTGCGATGGATCGTTTCGATGGAGAGTTTGGTCGGAGCTTTGAATCCTTTGCTGTCCCGACAATTGTCGGCGAAATAAAAAGATTTATTCGCGATAAAACTTGGAGTGTTCATGTGCCTCGCCGTATTAAGGAGCTAGGTCCCAAAATAAAGAAAACAGTAGAAGAGCTAACGACAGAATACCAACGTTCACCGCTTGTTCATGAAATTGCTGAGAAATTAGAAGTTACTGAAGAGGAAGTGCTTGAGACGCTAGAAATGAGTAAGAGCTATCAAGCATTATCGGTGGATCGATCCCTTGAAGCTGATCAAGAGGGTGGAGAGGTTACGCTTCTCGATCTTGTCGGGGATGATGACGCTGGTTATGATATGGCGGATAAGCAGCTACTATTAGAAAAGGCTTTTCGCGTTTTGGATGAGCGAGAGAAGCAAATTCTTTATTACACCTATTTTGATAACTACAGTCAAAAAGAAACCGGTGATAAGCTCGGAATCTCTCAAATGCACGTCTCTCGTTTACAACGAAAGGCATTAGAGAAATTAAGAAAAAATATTAATATTGAACCCTCGGAGATCCTTTAATGATTAAGCATTATGATGATGGAAAAACGGAAATCGTTGCAATTGAACGGGCCAAGCCTGGGAATCGGTGTTGTGGTGATGCGAATGAAGTTATTCACACAGATGAATATACATTATGTGTTGTTGCAGATGGTTTAGGTAGTGGAGAAGGGGCCAAGCAATCAGCTAATATAGTTATAGATACAATTCAATCAATGCACGCTAAACCAGTAGAAGAAATGGCCTCTGCTTGTAATGATGCTCTTGTAAATAAAAGAGGGGCAGTTATTACGATTGTTAAAATACATTACGTAAAAAAAGAGATTACTTACTGTAATTTCGGAAATATTGGCTTTTTGATGTGCTCCCCAAATGGACAAATCTTTCAACCGATGCCAGCTAGAGGGTATTTATCAGGTAGGAAGCAGCGTCTAACTAGTAATCGTGTTCCTTACGAAAGTGGGACTGTGTTCTTTATTTATTCGGATGGGATTGAATCACCCTTAAATAAGAAAGAGCTGCTAACCATTAGATTTCCAGAACAAGCAAGTGAGATACTAGAAGAGAAAATTGAGCATGCGAGAGATGATGTGACCGCATTGCTAGGTAAATTAAAATAGGCTTGTCGAACCAGAAATGGCGACAAGCCTATTTTGTATTTAATAAGAAATCTTGAAGTGACCGATTTTAACAATAATATACTAATTAATAGAGTTCATAAGTAAGTTCATATAATATAGTTGTTTGGGTAGTTCGTTCTCATTTGGGTTACTAACAATTTAATTTTATTGTATTTTTCATTATGGCTGATGTTAATAGCCTGTTATAATGAAAATTAGTCTTAACGTAAGGAGTTACTTTTCATGAAAAAGATCGTTACTGTTGTAACCGCTATCATATGTATGTTTCTATTTTATCTTACATTAAAGTCGGTTTTAAATGTGTTTGATCCGGGATGGCAGTTGCCAGAGGCGTCGGATGAAGAGTTAATTGATAATCGAATTGTCTTGATCACTCAAGAGCTGGACACGCCCTTTTGGGATCAGGTAAGTGCTGGTGCAATGAAGCAGGCTGAAGATGACGGGGCAAGGCTCGAAATATGGGGGAGCTACGGAAACAATCAGGATGATTTTCTTAAGCAAATTGAAATCGCAATTTATTCCAAAGTTGATGGGATCATCGTTCAAGGGTTAGATACAGATGAATTCAAGGAATTAACAAAGGTAAAAGCCTCTTCTTACGGGGTGCCGGTCATTACCGTAGCTAATGATATACCAATGGCAGAGAGTTTGCGTAGAACATATGTAGGTTCTAATCAACATTTGGCTGGTAGGATGATTGCCAAACAGCTCGTTCAGGATATGGGAGAAGAGGGCGAGGTCGTCCTCATGCTTGATAAGAGACAGGAATATTACCAGATACAGCGATTAAAGGGAATTCGAGAATATCTTGCTGAATATCCAGGTATTAAAATGATTGAAGCCGAAACGGGCGATCGACGTGAACAGGTGATTACTACAACGAAGGATTTAATGAACCGGATGCCAGGTATTGATGCCTTTATTACAGTAAATGCCAAATTTACTGATGATCTAATAGAGGAAATTGAAAGACGCTCACAGGTGGAAGGGTATTATATCTATTCCTTTGATGATGATCCTGCGTCACTTACTTTGCTCGAGCAAGGGAAAATAGATGGAATGATTGAACAATCTCCTTCATTGATGGGAAAACTAAGTGTGGAATTAATGATGGATTATTTAAATGAAGAGGTTTTGCCACTAAATTTAGATGGCTATCTTACCGAGGTGCAAATGGTGAAACAGGTGAACGTAGAATGAATAGCCTACAGAAGAAAATTTGGGGTCTAGCATTAATTGTTCTCTTAATTATGACAGCAAGCTGGATTTCTTTGATTTACTACAATCAAAAAATGCTTGACCAATATAACAATATTCTTGAGCGGTATTTGGTTATGAATGAAATTACGAGTGTCAGCCAACAAACGGTCACCTCATTAAACAATTATATACTTAGTCCCTCTGCCGCTAACTATGAACTGATTAATCAAAACAAAAAAGAAATTGAAACAATGAAGAATGAAGTTATTGAGTTCAAGAATGTAGAAAATGAATTAGCTCTAACTAATTATGTTAACTTGATAGATAGCCTTATTGAAACCGTTGATCGTTCTTTATTTTTTCAATCTGAAGCCGAAACGGAATATTCAATGAGTGCATTTAGAGAAGCGACGCATGTCTCTAACTATATATCTGAAATGACACTTACACTAATTGATCTAGAGCTACGGACATATGATGTCTTCTATAGAGGGATTATTAATCAGTCTGAAGAGCTTAAGCAGCTTGGAATCTGGCTCCTGCTTTCAATTATATTGGTCCTTTTACTCTTTACGTATTGGTTCTCTCAGCGGATTACAAAACCAGTTGAGAAGCTAACATCTGCAGCGAATGCACTGTCAAGAGGGCGTTTTGATTTGAAAGTCGAAGTGGAATCAAAGGATGAAATTGCTTTCCTAGCAATGACCTTTGAGCGTATGAGGGTAAGTATTAATAATCTGATATCGGAAATCCATCATAAAGCTCAGCTAGAAAAAGAGCTACAGCAAAACAAGCTTCTATTGAAAGAAAGCCAATTACGTAATCTACAGAGCCAAATCAATCCACATTTTTTGTTTAATACACTAAATACCCTTTCAAAAAAGGCGTATATGGAGGGTTCTGAAGAAACGAGTGACTTACTAGTTAGTGTCGCTAGTCTGTTACGTTATAACTTAAAACATTTGGATAAGCCGATGTCACTGTATGATGAAGTCAATGTGTTACAACAATATATTGATATTCAGAAATCAAGATACACAGACAGACTCAGGTTTTATACAGATATCGATGAATCCTGCCTCGGCATAAAAATTCCGGGACTAACCTTGCAGCCGCTTGTTGAAAATGCGGTCATCTATGCTGTTGAACCACTAGAAGATGGTGGAACCATTTGGTTTCGAATTAGGGACGATGGCGATAGGGTCACTGTTGAAGTTGAAGATGATGGTCCGGGAATGACAGAAGAGAAAATACAAGAAATCTTATTAGAAAAGTTAGATACAGAAGGAAGACAGTCCACTGGGATTGGCTTAAATAATGTGATGAAGCGTCTCCGTCTCTTTAATGGAAGTGATGATGTAATGAGTATTGAGAGTAATGTAGGAAGTG
Source organism: Halalkalibacter suaedae (assembly GCF_017939705.1). Classification (GTDB taxonomy): domain Bacteria; phylum Bacillota; class Bacilli; order Bacillales; family Bacillaceae_D; genus Halalkalibacter; species Halalkalibacter suaedae. Next base: position 13,326 of record NZ_JAGKSQ010000012.1, on the reverse strand, counting down.
GGACGAAGGTAATTATTCATCTTTTAAAAGAGAGGAGAAATGAAGATGATCAAAATACTAATCGTTGATGATGAACAAGTCGAAAGAGATGGTCTACAAACGATCCTCGATAAACATTTCTCGGATATTGTGATTCAACAAGCGAAAAATGGACGGATTGCGATTGAGGTTGCTGCAGAATTTGAACCGGACCTAGTCTTTATGGATATTCAAATGCCGGGATTATCTGGGCTTGAAGTAATCGAGAAAATGAAATCAGATCATCCTCATATTAAGTTTATCCTAGTGACGGCTTATGCGACATTTGATTATGCCAAGGTCGCGATGGGACTTGGAGTTGTTGATTATTTAGTGAAACCAAGTCGAGTTAAGGAGATCGTTGAGTCAGTAGAAAACGTGATTTCTAAAATGATCTCTGAGCGCAAAGAGAATCGGCAGCAACAAAATACATTGGAAAAAGCGAGATCTTTATTTGAAACGGATGTTGTTACTCAGCTGTTATTTGATCATGTCCACGAAGTCCATTTGGAAGAATTAATGGACATGCTCGATATTCAAGCAACTGAAGAGAAGTTTGTGATGAGCCTTATTGTGCCAGATGGATTTGAATCATGCTACACCGCGGTGAAGGAGAAAGTAAGTAGTACAGGGAGTGGTATGGTCGGCGCACTATATGGTCGTCAGCTTCCTATTGTAGTCTTTCGGAAGCCAGATTTATCGTTTCGGACTCAGGCGACGCTGTTATCAAGAGAGATTTTGTCACTTTCAAGGTCATCTGAGAATGTAGAATGGTTTATTGGAATTGGGAAAGTATATAGCTCCATACATCAAATTCGACAGTCCTATCAAGAGTCTCTCATTGCGACTGGAGACACTAAGATACCGGCTAGATATCGATTCTACGAGGATTTACCTGCACTTACACCTGGGTTTGATGAGCGAACCAATAAGAAAAATGAAGAGCTATATTTCGAGCATATTCGTAATGGTGAATGGAACGAAATCAATCGAAACTTCACTGAGCTTATTGACCGCTTTGAGCAAGAGGGTAAGAAACTACAGCAGACCCAACAACGAGTGATGGAACTGTTTTGGATTGCTTCTCGTATCTTGAGTGAAATGGGAGTCGATTCTGATATACCGTTGTATTCATTTCAATCAACGGATTATCGACAGCTACGGGCCGAAACAAATCAATTGTTAGAAAGAATGCAAAGGCTACATGAGGAGCATCAGTCTACACTTGAAGCAGATACCGTTCAACAAATTAAACAATATATTATCGACCATGCCCATGAGGATATATCATTAGATGCCATAGGTAGGGAGGTTGCTTTAAGTCCAATTTATATTAGTAAGATTTTTAAAGAACAGCTTGGAGTGAATTATATTCACTTTTTAACGGAGTGTCGGATTGAGAAGGCGAAGAAACTCATGCGTGATCCAGCAAAAAGCTTAAAGGAAATTACCTTTGAAGTTGGTTACCATGATCCGAACTATTTTAGTAAGGTATTTAAAAAGATCTGTCATGCCTCTCCAACGGAATATCGAAAGAAATTACTTGCTAACTAACGCCTAGATCATTCAAATGATAGGAGGGAATCGAATGAAGCGGTTATTTACTCTACTAAATCTAGGAATGCTGTTGCTCGTATTAACTACATTTCTTTATGCATGTGAAAACAGTGAGACACCAATTGCTGAATCTGAATATCAGACCGAGACTGGATCTAATGAAGTAGAGCGATCACCCGATGAGCCTATCAGAATTGGATTTGCGATGGATACATTAACGGAAGAACGTTGGTTAAAGGACAGGGATTATTTTGAGGAATCGGTTGAAGCTCTTGGTGCAGAGGTAGAAATTATGACTTCACATGGGGATGATGCATTACAAATTTGGCAGGCCGAAACGATGATCAGCCATGGAATCGACCTACTCGTCATTGTTCCGCATAATGCTGAATCAACAGCAGCTATCGTGGAAAAAGCACATTCTGCGGGTATTAAGGTTCTATCCTATGACCGGCTTGTGAAAAATGCAGCAGTTGATATGTATGTATCTTATGACAATGAACAAGTAGGAGTCCTGCAAGCACAAGCCATCACTAGCCTTGTCCCTAAAGGAAAATATGTCTATATTGGAGGTGCTGAAACGGATAATAATGCCCATATGGTTAAGAAGGGTGTGTTCAGTGTCCTCCAGCCACTAATCAATAATGGGGATATTACAATTGTATTTGACCAATGGACAAAAGACTGGTTGCCGGTAAACGCAAAAGAAAATATGGAGCTTGCCTTAGATGCCAACAATAACGAGATTGATGCGGTTATTGCGGCTAATGATGCAACAGCGGGTGCTGTAATTGAAGTGCTTGAGGAACGTGGGCTTGCTGGGGTCATACCTGTTGCAGGACAAGACGCAGACCTAGCAGCAGTTCAACGTATCCTTAAAGGAACGCAGACCCTCACTGTTTATAAGCCGATTAAAGAGCTGACTATGATAGCTGCTGAGCTTGCCATTGCACTAGCGAGAGAAGAAGAAATAGGGAGATTCATGAATGTAAATAACGGCAAAATGGAAGTTCCTTCGATTCTCCTTAAACCAATTATTGTCGATCAATCTAATGTAGATGAGACGATTATTGCAGATGAATTCCATACTAGAGAGGAAATTTACTTAGAAAATAATTAGCTTGGATTGTCATGTCATTCATTAGTAATCAAATCATAGCGGAAAGTGCTTAGGGAGTTTGGATTTCAGTCCATACTCCCTTTTTCATGGTCTTTTAAATGCAAGTCCCTTTAAATAACCATGTTAAAAAAGTACAGATCAATAATGAAATAACGCTATAAGAAAACGTTTTCACCCCCTATACCTGATGATATATTAGGTTTGTAAGCAATTACATTAATTTTTGAGAGGGGTTAAACATAATGAAAAAAGGGTTTAAATCAATTGCTATCTTATTAGTAGGAATTATGTCTATACTTTTTGTTGCCGCATGTGGCAGTAGTAATAGCACTGGCGGTAGTGGTGGAGCTGGCGTAAGTGTTGGTATCGTATTACCGACAAAGGATGAGCCAAGATGGGTTCAAGATGAAGGAAGATTTAAGGCAGCACTTTCTGATTCGGAATACACAACTGAAATTCTATTTAGCCAAGGTTCTTCTGCGAAAGAAAAAGAAAACGTAGAAACATTAATTAGTAAAGGAATTGAAGTTTTAATCATCGCACCACATGATGGTCCAGCAGCAGCTTCTGCAGTTGAAGCAGCGAAGGAAGAAGGAATTACAGTTATCTCTTATGATCGTCTAATCACTGATACAGAAGCAGTAGATTATTATGTAACGTTTGACAGTATTGCAGTAGGTGCAGCACAAGGTCAATATTTAGTTGACAATGTAGAAGGTACAGGTGTTCCACTTTACCTATACGCTGGTGCAGCATCTGATAACAACGCATTCTTATTCTTTGAAGGTGCTTGGAATGTTCTTCAACCAAAAATTGCTGATGGTACATTTGTAATCGCTAACTCTAGCGAAGCAGAAGCTTTAAAAGATAAAGCGACACTTAGTCGTGATGAAATGGGTAAAATCTTAGGTCAGGTAACAACGAACTGGGATCCAGCAGAAGCAAAGAACAAAGCTGAAACGCACTTAACATCTGCAGGTGCTGAATTAAAAGGTGACATCGCAATCTTAGCTCCAAACGACGGTACTTCTCGTTCAATCGCTGACGTATTTGCTTCAGATGGGGAAGTAACTAGCTATGTTGTAACTGGTCAAGATGCTGAGCAAGCTTCAATCCAATACATCATTGACGGTAAGCAATCTATGACTGTATTCAAGGATGTTCGTTCTTTAGTTGAAGATGCAATGGGTATGGCTATTGAAGTCCTTGATGGTAACACTCCAGAAACAACAGGTACGTATAACAACGGTAGCATCGATGTAAATGCAAAACAAACGGATGTTATCGTAGTTGATCAAGCGAACGTAAAAGCAGAATTGATTGATTCTGGATACTATGAAGCTAGTCAATTTACGGGATTAGAATAATAGAACTAATACAATTATGGGGATGAGTGTTGGATCAATCTAACGCTCATTCCTCTGGTTTTAAAGTTGTCTGGTTAAGGAGGCAAAGTAATGAGTGATTATATTTTAGAAATGAACCAGATATCAAAAGAGTTTCCAGGCGTGAAGGCACTCTCTAATGTCAATTTCAAAGTCGAAAGAGGAGAAATTCACTTCCTTGTTGGAGAAAATGGTGCTGGTAAGTCTACGTTAATGAAGGTACTTAGCGGGGTTTATCCATTCGGCACGTATTCTGGTGATATTGTCTACAATGGAGAAATCCAAAAATACAATAAGATTAGCGATAGCGTCGACGTTGGCGTTGTTATCATTTATCAAGAATTAGCACTATTCCCTGATCTATCGGTATACGAAAATATATTTGCAGGAAATGAAATACAAAAAGGCGGCGTCCTTGATTGGAACAAAGCGATTGTTGAATCCAAAAATCTGCTTAATAAAGTAGGATTAAAGGTTAACCCAGAAATCTTAATTAAAGAGTTAGGTGTAGGTAAACAGCAGCTAGTTGAAATTGCGAAAGCATTAAGTAAAGAAGTAAAGCTTCTAATCTTAGATGAGCCGACTGCTGCGTTAAATGAAGATGATAGCGCGAATCTATTGGAGCTGTTACTTGAATTGAAAAAGCAAGGGATCACATCGATTATGATCTCTCACAAACTAAAAGAGGTTATCGCAATTGCTGATAAGGCCACTGTCCTACGCGATGGAGAAACGATTTGTACATTAGATGCATCCAAGGGTGAAATTACTGAGACCAATATTATTAAGAACATGGTTGGTCGTGAAATTGAAGATATTTACCCGAAACGAGCGAAAAAAGTGTTGGGTGAGAATATTCTTGAATTATCTAACTGGACGGCCTACGATTCAAGACTTGGACGGAATGTAGCCACTAATGTAGATCTCCATGTGAAAAAGGGAGAAATTGTTGGCATAGCAGGTCTAATGGGTTCGGGTCGTACAGAGCTTGCACTTAGTATTTTTGGAAATGCAGAAAACTATAAGGTACAAGGGGATCTCATTGTAGAAGGGAAAAAGACCCATTTCAAACACACAAGCGAAGCCATCAAGGCAGGAATTGCCTATGTAACGGAAGATAGAAAAGGCGATGGGTTATTCTTATTGCAAGACATTAAAAGTAATATTTCGATCGGAAATTTAAAGCAAATTTCACCTGGTGGTAAAGTGAATGAAAATGAAGAAATGGTCATTGCTCAAGGTTATCGTGAATCCTTAAAAATCAAGACACCGTCACTACAACAATTGGTTGGAAAATTAAGTGGAGGAAACCAGCAGAAAGTGTCTCTAGGAAAATGGCTATTTGTTGGTCCGAAACTATTAATCTTAGATGAACCGACACGAGGAATTGATGTCGGTGCAAAATTTGAAATCTACACAGTCATGAATGAATTAATTGCTCAAGGAATGAGTATTATTATGATTTCGTCGGAACTTGGTGAAGTTCTTGGGATGAGTGATCGCATTTATGTCATGGCCGAGGGTGAAATTAAAGGGGAACTTTCTTCAGAGGAAGCAAACCAAGAAAAGATCATGGAACTTGCAACGCAATAGGAGGTTAATAAAATGAAGTATATTAAAGAATTATCGGGATTGTTAAAGCATAATATCCGGGATTACGGAATGTATATCGCTTTAGCTGTCATTATGATCACGTTTCAAATTTTGACTGATGGTTTATTCCTTTCTTCACGTAATATTAGTAATTTATTAGATTCTGCTGGTTATATCGCCGTATTAGCAGTCGGTGTTATGCTTGTTATCGTTATTAGGCACATTGATTTGTCCATCGGATTTTTGGCAGGTTTTCTTGGGGCAATTGCGGCAATCCTTCTTATGCAATTTAATATGCCGGTATTTATTGTTATCCCGATTATACTTGTAATGGGTATCGCAGCTGGTTCAATTACAGGAGCTTTAGTAGCAAAAGTTGGGATTCCAGCATTCGTTGCCACTCTAGCTGGTTGGCTTATCTATCGTGGTGCCCTTTTAATGGTAACTGAAAAAACAGGTACGATTAACGTTGATAATGATGCGTTTAATGCAATTGGGAATGGCTATATACCAGCTATTGCCGAAGTAGCTGGTCTACATTTACTTTCCTTGATTATCGGGGGAATTGGAATCCTATTCTACATTTACAGCGCGATTTCAAATCGTCGAAATAAAATCAAGTATGAGTTTGATGTTGTATCAAAGCCAATCTTTACCCTTCAACTAGTATTTGTATCAGGAATTATTGCTTATATAACATGGCTTCTAGCGGGGTATAACGGTTTCTCTTGGACGGTTATCATCATTATATTAGTTGTCCTGGTTTATCATTTCATTACAACAAAGACGGTTCTTGGACGTCACATTTATGCGGTAGGTAGTAATCCGGAAGCCGCTCACCTTACGGGTATCAACGTAAGTAAAATTACGTTTATCGTATTCGGTTCAATGGGGATGCTTTCAGCGTTATCAGGTATTTTATTTACAGCTCGTTTGGAATCAGCTACAACGACAGCTGGTACATTATTTGAACTAGACGCGATTGCTGCCGCATTCGTTGGTGGTGTATCTGCTGCGGGTGGTGTTGGTAAAGTAACAGGTGCTGTTATCGGTGCGATTGTTATGGCGACTCTCATAAATGGAATGAACTTGTTGGGTGTAGGTATTGCCCCACAATACATGATTCGTGGTGGAGTACTTGCAGCGGCAGTTATCTTTGACGTTATGACTCGTAGACAAAGAGCTTAATACTGATATGGGGAGTGGCCCCTTGTCCAAGAGGGACAAGGGGCCATTTTTCTAATGAGCAATATGTGAAACTTAGAGTAGGGGGTGGGAGTATGAAGAATAAGTTATTCAAGCCACTTAAATTGAATTCGATTAGAGCTAAGATCTTGGTGGGATTTTCAATTGTGGTTGCATTAACGCTAGCATTTGGCGTGTACAATTTCATTGCTTCTACAGCGATTAATTCTGAAACGAAGAATATGATTAATCATCAGCTTCCGCTGTTAATTGCCGATCAAACATTAGGGCATAACATGTCGGAACGGATTAGTCTTGCAAGGGCGTATGTATTAACTGGGAAACAAGAATACATAGATCAGTTTGATGCATATTCAGAAGAAAGTCGAACAGTAGAAACGGAAGCTCTGGAGTTATCGGACTCGCAAGATTTTCAAGACTTAGTGGCTAGGAGTATTGAATGGGAACAACGAGTGAGAGATGAAGTATTTGTTGTATACCAAAGCGGGGACGAAGAGTTAGCTAAGGGAAATATAGAGGGACCTGTAAGAATAGAAGGTATGGAAATTATGAATGGGTATCAATATCTCATTAATAATCGAGAACGACTATTCGAAGGTGCAGGTAACAATCTACTCGTTAATAACGAATCAAATATGGTTGTAGGAATCATCGTTTCGATTGTAGTAGTGGTTATAGGAACGGCATTGGCTATCTATATGGCTTCGATCATTGCTAAACCAATTCAAAGGATTACAAAACGAATGGGCTTGCTTTCTGAAGGCGATTTAAGCCAAGAGCCACTTCAGATAAAGTCGCATGATGAAATTGGACAATTAGTCACAGCTAGTAACAAAATGAATGAGAACATCAAGGGACTACTGGGGCAAATCAGTTCAGTCTCGCATACGGTATCTGCTCAAAGTGATGGACTCACTCAAGCAGCGGGGGAAGTAAAAGAGGGGAGCAGTCAAATAGCTTCGACTATGCAAGAGTTGTCCTCTGGATCTGAAGCACAAGCAACTACGGCCACTCAATTAGCGAGTTCAATGCTTGATTTTACTGGTAAGGTGAACGAGGCGAGTCAAAGAGGAAATGAAGTCAATCAATCCTCGCAACATGTCATTGAAATGGTGGAAAAGGGAAGTCAATTAATGAGCTCTTCTATTCAACAAATGACGTCGATTCACACGATAGTAGGAGAAGCGGTAGAAAAGGTAGGGTCGTTGGACAAGCAGTCAGAGGAAATATCTAAGCTTGTTGGAGTCATTAAGGATATTGCCGATCAAACGAATTTACTGGCGTTGAATGCTGCGATTGAAGCCGCTAGAGCAGGGGAGCATGGTAAAGGATTTTCTGTTGTGGCAGATGAAGTTAGAAAGCTAGCAGAGCAGGTATCTTTATCTGTAGCGGATATTACACATATTGTTGGTAGTATTCAAAGGGACTCTAATCAAGTAACGGAATCACTGCAGTCTGGATATAAAGAAGTAGAAAATGGTACAAACCAAATCCGTACAACTGGCGAAACGTTTGAGATGATTAATGAAGCTCTGTTGGAAATGACTAAAGGGGTGCAGATCATCTCAGGTAATTTGAATACGATCGCAGATAACAGTGAGGAGATCAATAAATCAATCGAAGAAATTGCTGCAGTTTCTGAAGAATCGTCAGCAGGTATTGAACAAGCGGCTTCCTCTGTTAAGCAAACGAGTACTTCCATGGAGGCTGTTGCTACTAGCTCGGAACAGTTAGCGAAGCTCGCGGAAAACCTAAATCAACAAGTAGCGAAGTTTAAGTTTTGACCTAGATTAAGTTAAGAGGTTTCTGATCCTGTTTTGGAGGAGGGCCTCTTTTTTCTTTTTAAAAAGGATAGAAGTCTTACAATTGAAGTCTAGCTCCACAAATTCCTTACTACAACCCTTGAAGGAGAAATCTTTTGCTTTCGTTTGGGCTAGGAAGAGTAGGTCGATTCTCAGTTTCGCTAGTCAATATGATATGATAATACTATTCTTTCTAAAGAGGTGCTCGAATGAATGATGCAAAGAAACAACATACAATCGAATCAATTGCTCAGGAATTGAAAGTAAAGAAAGCGAATGTTGATCAATTAATCAAACTTGTTGAAGAGGGGAATACGGTTCCTTTTATTGCACGTTATCGTAAAGAGATGACAGGTGGTTTAGATGAGGTAGAGATCCGCACAATTGTTGACAAGTGGGAATATGCAAATCAATTAGGACAACGTCAAGAAGAGGTTCTTCGCTTAATTGATGAACAAGGAAAATTGACAGATGAATTGAAAGTAAAAATTACAAATTCTAAGAAGCTTCAAGAGGTTGAAGATTTATACAGACCATTTAAACAGAAGAGACGAACGAAGGCGACTGTTGCTAAGGAGAAAGGCTTAGAGCCCTTTGCTTTATGGTTATATTCCTTCCCGAAGGATGGTTCAATCACGGAAGAGGCGCGTACATATTTAAGTGAGGAGCATGAGCTTCATACAGAGGAAGAGGTCATTCAAGGTGCGAAAGATATCGTTGCTGAGTGGATTTCTGATGAAGCTGACCTTCGAAAGGCAATCCGGTTAACTGGATTTAAGGATGGTAAAATCAAAACTGTCTCCAAGGATACTGAATTGGATGAAAAAGCAGTATTTGAGATGTACTATGAGTATGAAGAGGCAATTAAAGCAATCGTTCCACATCGGATTTTAGCGATGAATCGTGGTGAAAAGGAAGGGATTCTTCGTGTATCGCTAGTGTTCCCAAGTGATCGAATTATTGGTGATATGAAAAGAACGATAATTAAGAATCCATCTTCACTGACAGCTGATTTAGTTAGTGAGGCGATAGAGGATGGCTATAAGCGTTTGATTGAACCGTCAATTGAGAGAGAAATTCGTAATGAATTAACTGAGAAGGCGGAAGAACAAGCGATTCATATCTTTTCAGAGAATTTAAGACATCTACTGCTACAACCTCCGATGAAGGGCAAAGTCGTTCTTGGTGTTGATCCGGCATACCGGACAGGCTGTAAACTTGCGGTTGTTGATGATACAGGAAAGGTGTTAGATATCGCTGTTATTTATCCAACACCTCCGCGTAATGAAGTAGAAAAGGCCACCGAGAAGGTCAAAATGTTAATTGAAGAACATCAGGTTGAGATGATTGCAATTGGAAATGGAACGGCTTCGAGGGAGACAGAGCAGTTTATTGCAGATACGGTGAAACAATTAGCTGATCCGATTTATTATTTGATCGTTAATGAAGCTGGTGCGAGTGTCTATTCGGCATCAGAGCTTGGGAGAGAGGAATTCCCTGATCTGAAAGTTGAAGAAAGAAGTGCAGCTTCTATTGCCCGTAGACTACAAGATCCGCTTGCTGAATTGGTGAAGATTGACCCTAAGTCTGTAGGGGTTGGTCAATATCAACATGACGTTTCTCAAAAACGTTTAAATGATTCATTAACATTTGTTGTAGAGACTGTTGTAAATCAGGTTGGGGTAAATGTAAATACTGCCTCGAGCTCGTTGCTGCAATATGTTGCAGGATTGTCAAAAACTGTAGCAACCAATATCGTTAAACGTCGAGATGAAGAGGGACGTTTTACGAGTCGTACTCAATTGAAGAAAATACCAAGATTAGGTGCAAAGACATATGAACAAGCAATAGGCTTTCTGAGAATTCAAGAAGGCACTCAACCACTTGATGCGACTGCTATTCACCCTGAAAGCTATGATGAAACGAAAAAGCTTTTAAAAAGAATCAATGCGTCTGCAAAAGAAATTGGTACAGATAAGGTGAAGGAACAGCTTCAGTCTATAAATAAAGAGGAGCTTGCTAGTGAACTTGAAATCGGATTACCGACATTAACGGATATAATCGATTCATTGATTCGTCCAAGTCGTGATCCGCGTGATGAAGTAGCGAAGCCTCTTTTAAAGCAGGACGTTTTACAGATGGAGGATTTAAAGGCTGGTATGGAGCTTCAAGGAACAGTGCGCAATGTTGTAGATTTTGGTGCGTTTGTTGATATTGGTGTAAAACAGGACGGTCTTGTCCATATTTCTAAGTTAACAAACCGCTTTGTCAAACACCCACTTGAAGTCGTTTCTGTTGGTGAAATTGTAACAGTTTGGGTTGAACAAGCTGATGTAGAAAAGGGAAGAATTTCACTAACAATGAAAAAACCAGAGGAACAGGTGTAGACTAACAAAGTAAAAACCTCTAAAGAGCCAAGAAGAAGCCACTGGAAAAGGTAAATCGTACCTTTTCAGTGGCTTCTTTTATTTTTGCATCGTCTTAATGGGTACATCTGATTTCTCTTTGTAATAAAACCAGCATTGATTTAAAATTTTAATCTGTGTTCGGTCTTTTTTGTGGTAAGCCCGCCTTAATTGTTGTCTTAGCCAATCTGGCATAAGCAACCATCTCCTTAACAGCTATTTGGATATGTATTATTATATGTATGAGGGTTTGTCAAAGTTGAAGGAATGGTGAAGGTTATGGAAAAAAACATTAAACAATTAGATAATGAGTTGTTGCAGCAATTAGTAGAACGATTATCGTTGGATCATTTTAATCGTCAATTCAAGCATAAAGCAATCTTTAATAATAGGTTGCGAACAACAGGTGGAAGATATCTCTTGCACAATCATAATATTGAGATTAATCCAAAGCAGTTCACCTATTTTGGGGAAGAGGCTTTAATTGGGATTATTAAGCATGAGCTATGCCACTACCATTTACATATAGAAGGAAAAGGATATAAGCACCAGGATCAGGATTTTAAAGCTCTTTTAAAACAAGTTGATGCTCCTCGCTTTTGTGATGTGATTCCTGGGACCACGAATACAATAAAAACGCTTCATAGGTATGTATGTAAAGAGTGTCAACAGGAGTACTCTCGAAGACGAAGGATCAATGTGCAGAAATACGGATGTGGACGCTGCAAAGGGAAACTTAAAAAAATTTAATTAAAGTATTGATTAGCAGGAATGTCCTGTGCTATATTATAGAAGTCGCTGAACGAGGCGATAACAAATAGTTGACAACTGAATGTTATGGTTATATAATATTCCAAGTCAGCAATAAGTTATTCCACAGTAGCTCAGTGGTAGAGCTATCGGCTGTTAACCGATCGGTCGTAGGTTCGAGTCCTACCTGTGGAGCCACGGAGAAGTACCCAAGTGGCTGAAGGGGCGCCCCTGCTAAGGGTGTAGGTCGTTTACGCGGCGCGAGGGTTCAAATCCCTCCTTCTCCGCCACTGTTTTGTTTGATAAGAGGCCCGTTGGTCAAGCGGTTAAGACACCGCCCTTTCACGGCGGTATCACGGGTTCGATTCCCGTACGGGTCACCAATTGGAGGATTAGCTCAGCTGGGAGAGCACCTGCCTTACAAGCAGGGGGTCGGCGGTTCGATCCCGTCATCCTCCACCATTTATTTGGTCCGGTAGTTCAGTTGGTTAGAATGCCTGCCTGTCACGCAGGAGGTCGCGGGTTCGAGTCCCGTCCGGACCGCCATTTATATTTTTCTATGAAATTTCGCGGGTGTGGCGGAATTGGCAGACGCGCTAGACTTAGGATCTAGTGTCTTATGACGTGGGGGTTCAAGTCCCTTCACCCGCACTTTGTTCTTTTAAGAAATGCGATACGGTGTTAATGCGGTTGTGGCGGAATGGCAGACGCGCTAGGTTGAGGGCCTAGTGGGGGTTGACCCCGTGGAGGTTCGAGTCCTCTCAACCGCACCAACTATTCGCTTATTATATGAAGAAACAGTATGCGCCCTTAGCTCAGCTGGATAGAGTGTTTGGCTTCGAACCAAAAGGTCGGGAGTTCGAATCTCTCAGGGCGTGCCATATACATTTCGGGAAGTAGCTCAGCTTGGTAGAGCACTTGGTTTGGGACCAAGGGGTCGCAGGTTCAAATCCTGTCTTCCCGACCATTGTTTTTAAAGTTTTACTTGTTTTCATAGGTATCTTATGATACAGTATTCATTACACGCGGGTGTAGTTTAGTGGTAAAACCTCAGCCTTCCAAGCTGATGTCGTGAGTTCGATTCTCATCACCCGCTCCAAAAAAATAGGCTTTGTAAGGTGCTTTTTTTATGTCTTTTTTGGGCCTGTAGCTCAGCTGGTTAGAGCGCACGCCTGATAAGCGTGAGGTCGGTGGTTCGAGTCCACTCAGGCCCACCAGAAAAAAAGTTCTTGACTACTAGAAAGTCTTAATGTAATATAGTTTAAGTCGCCACTGAGCGGCAAACGAGTTCTTTGAAAACTGAACAAAAGCCAAGCGAAAAAGAGAATTTTACTGTTGACTTCAACAGTAAGGATATCTCGTCAATTTAGACTTTTATTAAAAGTCAGCAACAAGTATTGAGCTATTTAAACTCAACAATTTTATGGAGAGTTTGATCCTGGCTCAGGACGAACGCTGGCGGCGTGCCTAATACATGCAAGTCGAGCGGA
>NZ_JAGKSQ010000011.1 GCF_017939705.1 Halalkalibacter suaedae | reverse complement strand
GTTTTGAGAGAACTATTTCTTTCAATGTGAACTAAGATCCATTTGGATTCTGAGGTTCAATATAGTCTGGTGGCGATAGCGAAGAGGTCACACCCGTTCCCATGCCGAACACGGTCGTTAAGCTCTTTTGCGCCGATGGTAGTTGGGGGCTTCCCCCTGTGAGAGTAGGACGTTGCCGGGCATCTAAAAGCATTCCGTTGAGGAGTGCTTTTTTCTATAGAGGGTAATTAAGACTAATTTAGACCCTGAAATATAAGTAGAACATTCCGAGAAGGAGTGTTTTTTTGTATGTGCCTCGTGTAAGATTAAATCATTCTGACATCCAGTAGACATATTAACATAGTAAAATTTAGATATCATGCAGCATCATGCAGCATTCGGTAAAGGGAGATGTACGGTGAAAACAATATTAATAGTTGAGGATGAACGCGCCATAAGCCAAGTATTAAAAGCTTATTTACAGAAAGCAAACTTTCAAACAGAACAGGTATTTAATGGTCATGAGGCAATGGGAGCATTTGAAGCCAGTAACCCAGCCCTAGTTTTACTTGATGTAATGTTACCTGGTAAAGATGGATGGACGATCTTAAGAGAGATACGTCAACAAAGCTCTTGCCCTGTGATTATGTTGACCGCATTAGGTGATGTCAATTATCGCTTGACTGGCTTAAATGACGGTGCTGATGATTATATTTCTAAGCCATTTGTAGCAGATGAGGTAATTGCTAGAGTTCAGGCTGTTCTTCGAAGAACAGAAGTAGATGAAGAAACGATAAAGAGATTTGGAAAACTACATATTGATCCAGTTTCACATCGAGTTACTGTTAATCAGAAGGATGTAGAATTAACTCCACGTGATTTATCCTTACTTCTGTTTTTAGCAAATCATCCAAACCAAACCTTTTCTAGAGATCAATTAATTGAACATGTGTGGGGCTGGGAGTATGAGGGTAGTGACCGTGCCGTAGATCTGGCTATTAAAAGATTAAGAAAATCACTTAGTGAATGGCCTGAATCGGAGGGAGAAATAAAGACACTTCGGGGATTGGGGTATCAGTTTAGTGTTTACAAAAAATAATAAAAGAGTTTCCTTATTACGTTATTGGACAAGTCGCTATTTAATTACACTTTGTGTTGGACTTGTGGTCATTGCAATAATATCTGCCTTGTGGATTCGCCATACAACACTTGAAAATCGCCTAAATATGATTCAATTTATGACAGAGGAGATGGCGGATCGTTTTGTTGATATGAGTGAAGGACGGCCAATCCAGAGAGAGGATAATCCAGGCTTTTTGACAGATCGAGACCAATTTATGAATTTTGAGGGAGATCCTTCAATTTATATCATTGACCCTAATGGTAGAATACTTTCAAGTAATCGTCCAAGAGAGAGAACGACTATTAGTCAGTTTCCTTTGTCTATTTTGGAAAAAGAAGAAACGGTTCAAAAATTGCGCTTTGATCAGGAAGCACAACCATTCTATGTCGTGAAAACAGCAATATCAACACAGGATATACTACTAGGTTGGGTTGTTATTGTCGAGTCTGAGCAAAACCTAACTCAAGTGAATCAAGAATACCGCCAGTTATCAATTATGATTTTCAGTTTAGCCTTGCTAGGATGGGCTGCTATCTATTTCCAATCAAGGCGCTTATCTAACCCGATTAAAGATGTAGCTAAGGCAGCAAAGCAAGTACAGGAAGGTGACTACGATATCGTCCTTCGTGAAGATTTCAAAGAACAGGAAGTGTATGAACTTGTTCATTCCTTTAAAGAAATGTCTAATCGCTTGCAGCAATTAGAAGCGTTACGCACTCAATTACTTGCTGGAGTGACTCATGAGTTAAAAACCCCAGTTACGTCAATTAGTGGTTTGTTACAGGCGTTAAATGATGATGTTGTAACAGGGGAGGATGCAAAAGAGTTCTTAGCGATTTCATTAAATGAAACAACGAAAATGAAAAAGATGGTTGAGGACTTGTTAGACTTTAATTCGTTTGCAGCAAATGCAGTGAACGTTTCTATGGAAATTCATAGTATTAATGAATTAATGCTTGATTTTACAAGGCATTGGCAAGTGACTCAAGAGGATCAAAACATAGAATTAACTCTGAAAAATTTAGATCATGACCGGGAGGTGAATGTCGATCCAATTCGTCTTCAACAGATCATGACAAATCTTCTTAATAACGCGAAGCAATCAATTGAAGGCAAGGGAAGTATTGATGTAATAGTTCACGAGAATGATCATCAAATCTCTATTTATATAAAGGATTCTGGAAGTGGGATTGCACTGGAAGAACAGGATCTAATATTTGAACGGTTTTTTAGGGGAGAAGACAAGAAATATAAAGTAAGAGGACTTGGTCTAGGATTACCTTTCAGTAAAATGATTGCACAATCATTAGGTGGTGATCTACATCTTAAAGAAAGTTCCTCTGCCGGGACCGTTTTTGTAATTACCTTACCTAAGCAATGAAAATTACTGATTCCAATTGCAAAAACAAGCTATTAAGAGACTAAATCGCATATGGATTTGGTCTCTTAATGTTAATCAGTATTGCAAAGTAGATTTCATGATCGGCGGTTATGGACAATCACCTTTTTTCATATTTAAAGAGAAACGTCCTATCATTTTGCTTAACGATACATATTGTAAAGTAAGCCTCTAGCAAATACTATTCATATCTCTAGTATCCATCATTCACTCCTCTGCAGATGAAAAAAAGCCTCTTCGGGCTTTTTTTTCGTTAGGTATTTTTCCTTGGAAGAAACGCCTTTTTAGAGATTACTAGACAAACACCCTTTCATATATAGCATTTCGTTCATAGGTTAATAGTATGAAAGGGAGGTGAAGATATATGGCATATGGACCTTGGGGCACTGCAGGTTATGGTGCTGGAGCTGGAGCTGGCTATGGCTACGGTTACGGAGCATGTTGTGGATATGGTGCTGGTTATACGCCAGTAGCAACAACAGGAGGCTACGGCAACGGTTTCGTGTTACTTGTCGTTTTATTCATCCTATTGATCATCGTTGGGAGCAACTATCCAATGGGTCAAGTTGGTGGAGCATAAATAGATAGGAACACAATTTTGATATGGTAGGGTTAGGAGCCTTTCCACTTTGCAAGAATCATCATAGGATGTATGAGAACAAGCACAGGAGGTGAATATGCATGAGTTACGCAGGATTCACAGGAAGCAACGGGTTCGTCTTACTAGTTGTTCTATTCATCCTATTAATCATTGTAGGGAGCAACTATCCAATGGGTCAAGGCTACTAATCGGGGTCAATGAACGTGAAAACTATGTACTAGAACAATCACAAGGAGGTGGATGTTCATGAGTTACGCAGGATTCACAGGAAGCAATGGGTTTGTCTTACTAGTTGTTCTATTCATCCTGTTAATCATCGTAGGGAACAACTATCCAATGGGTCAAGTTGGTTATTAATAGTAACCTAATCCCATTTTAGAAAAGTGGATTCAAACCCCTAATAAAATCAATGTAGGTTAATGATTGGTGCGTAAGAGGCTTGTACAAAACTAGTTTTTATAAGGAGGAAGTTGAATATACTCAACTTCCTCTTTTTCTACTTTATTTCAAAAAGCTTCTATTACCTTAATTTATTGTTAATAACTTCAATGTTGACTTTTTTATTCACTAATGATAAATTCATCTTACATTATAGATATTAGGAGTCCTTAATATCTTTTAAAAAATAAGGAGGATAATGTATGAAATATTCAAACGCAACAAATTATGCCCTTCATACAATGGTACATTTAATGCTCCAGCCTGGGGGAAGCTCGGTAGGGGTACAGGAACTAGCCGAAATGCAGAAACTTTCCCCGACGTACCTTTCTAAGATCTTAACTAAGCTTACAAAAGCCGGTTTGATCGAGTCGACGCCTGGTGCTAAGGGTGGCTATAAGATCTCAAGAACAAAAGATGAAATATCTTTCTTGGATGTGATTAATGCGATTGAAGGAGAGACTAGCTTATTCGACTGCTCTATTCACCATGAAGGCTGCTTAATTGAGAACGTCATGAGGCAAGCAGAGGAAAATATGAAAGATGAGCTTGGAGCAAAGCTTTTAATTGATATTGCGAAAGAGGCAGAAGCCAAACAGAAAAGCTAAATTATACAGGGAGTGAACCAAATGATATTCGACTGTGCTGTGATTGGTGGAGGACCGGCTGGACTGAATGCGACTTTGGTCCTTGGAAGATCAAGACGTAAAACGATCCTGTTCGATGACAACAAACCGAGAAACGCTGTGACTGCTGAGTCTCATGGTTTTATCACAAGGGACGGAATAGATCCCCAGGAATTCAAAAGGATTGCCCAGGAAGAATTGAGCAGGTATCTAGACGTCAGGATCGAAAAGCAACGGGTTCGACATATCAATCAAGAAAACAACTTATTCCAGGTGGAGACAGAAAGTGGGGACGTATATAGTGCGAAAAAGATCATACTCTCAACCGGTTTCAAGGAAGTCCTTCCAGATATCCCGCGGGTAAAAGAGTTCTATGGTAAGAGCCTATTCAGCTGCCCTTTCTGTGATGGCTGGGAATTAAGAGATCGACCATTAGCAGTGATTGCAGCAGATGATACAAAAGCGATTCATATGGCGAAAATGGTATCCAACTGGACGAACGATTTAATTCTTTGTACCAACGGCAGTAAAGACCTTTCGCCAGACGATCAAGAAATACTTAAAAACAATGGCATTCGTCTTAATGAAAAGAAGATCACCGGTTTTATCGGCAAAGAGGGAATGCTGGAAAGAATCCAGTTTGAAGATGGAACCTCAGTAGGCCGCGTTGGAGGCTTTATAGCTGCCGAGTGGAAACAGGCTGCTTCCTTTGAATCTTCACTTGAATATACGTTGAACGAGCTTGGCGGGATTGAAACGGACAGCTGGCAACGCACGAAAACGGCAGGGGTCTTCGCTTGTGGAGATACGAGAATTGCTGGTCCGTCCCAATTAATTATGGCAGCAGCGGAAGGCAGTATGGCAGCGATGGCTGTGAACGCAGAACTGATAGAAGAAAAATTTAATCAAGAAAAACAGCAAGCCTAAACAGTTGTAAAAAAAGGAGAGCCTATATGCAGCACTTACATGGAAGGCACAGCAACGGAAAAGTATCGTACTTAGAAAGTCCTGAACGAAGAAAAGAATTCACCCCTGAACAGCTACTGAACACGATTCCTCTAAAGGATATAGGCAATATAGTGGACTTTGGTGCTGGAACCGGCTATTTTACCATTCCAGTAGCGAAAAGGACCACGGGCAACGTATACGCACTGGATATTGACGTTGCCATGCTGGAGATAATAAAGGAAAAAGCATTGAGGGAACAGCTCACGAATATTGTCCCGGTACAGGGGAGTATGGAGGCACTTCCTTTACCTGATGACTCCATTGATATGATTATTGCTTCTCTGGTACTGCATGAAATTGAGCCACTAGCACCCTTGTTACAACAAATGAAAAATGTTCTGAAAAAAGAAGGTTACCTAATTTGTCTGGAACTCGAACCAAAAGGGAGTTCAGAGAAAGCACCAAGAATTACCTTAGAAAGAATGGAACAAGGAATGAAAGAGGCAGGCTTTCAGGTAACAGAGAAATTCTTTCCAGCCGAAACTCTTTACATGCTTGTTGCAAAGAAGACGGAATAACAGATTGTTTTCGGGTTAATTATAGATATTAAGTGTCTATAAAATACTTAATTATTTCTTTATAATATAGCAACTAGCTTTGAGAAAAGTATAGGGCTTTTGTTACTAAATTGAACTTATTCAAATCAATTAACGAGATCAGTATTCAAAGAGGTTGGGATATAACTTAAGTGTCTAACTGAAATACCGAACAAGGCAGGAGCGGTTTACTTCCGCCGACTATCATTGTTCGGATTTTATTTTAGTTAAATGATTTTTGTCCTAGCCTGTTTTTTTTTGTCATTATTAAAGTATTTTTGGCCCCCAAATTTTTTAAGCAGTCATTTAGATTTCTTGCATAGTAAGAGACAACTTAATAAGGATTAGTAGTTTTTTTTATTTCTATTACCTTGACATATTCCTGACACATTGAACCTTTAAAGTAAGTCTTGTAGCAAGGAAAGACAATTACATTTTCAAATAATTCAGGGATCCTATAGATCGCTAAAAAATATGGAAGAGGTGCTTTTATAATGAATGAACAAGAAAATCATTTTGAAACAAGACAGGAAGAGAAGAAGAAATCTCCGTTTAAAGGATTAGCAAAAATGGTGACGGCTGGTGTGATTGGATCTGTTATTACGTTAAGTGTCGCACCGTATATCGATTCTAATCAAGAAATGCTTGCATCGATTGAGGATGCTGCTTCGCTAGAAGGTAACGAAGAGGTTTCTTCATTGGATGCAGTTCCTGTTGCTCACACAGACCAATCAATCGCAGATACGATTGAATATGCCTCGGAAGCAATTGTAGGAATTGTGAACCTTCAGCAACAGCAAATGCAGTTTCGACAACAACAAGGAAAT
This sequence comes from Halalkalibacter suaedae, assembly GCF_017939705.1. Classification (GTDB taxonomy): domain Bacteria; phylum Bacillota; class Bacilli; order Bacillales; family Bacillaceae_D; genus Halalkalibacter; species Halalkalibacter suaedae. The sequence continues at coordinate 97,697 of NZ_JAGKSQ010000011.1, read as the reverse complement.
GAGGAATCTGTTGAAAGTGGCACAGGATCTGGTGTGATTTTCAAACAAAATGATGAAGGTACATTTATTGTTACAAATAACCATGTAATCGAGGGAGCAAACGAGATTGAAGTTTCACTTTACAATGGTGAAAAGGTTATGGCGGAATTGATTGGCACAGATCCTCTGACTGATATTGCTGTTCTAAAAGTTGCCGCAAATATTGAAGCACATGTTCTAGAATTTGGAGATTCTTCTTTACTTAGAGCCGGTGACCAAGTTCTTGCAATAGGTAATCCTCTTGGTCTTGACTTATCAAGAACAGTTACCCAGGGTATTGTCAGTGGAGTTGAACGAACACTTTCTGTTACAACTTCTGCTGGAGAATGGGATTTGAATGTTATTCAGACAGATGCAGCAATTAATCCAGGTAACAGTGGTGGTGCTCTTATTAATACTGCTGGAGAAGTTATTGGAATTAATAGTTTGAAGATTTCAGAAAGCGGTGTTGAAGGCTTAGGTTTTGCAATTCCGAGTAATGAAGTAATGCCAATTATCGACGAAATTATTGAAAATGGTCAAGTGAATAGACCTTACGTAGGAGTAGGGCTAGCTAGTTTAAATGAAATTCCTCCACATTACTTACAAAACCTTCCTAACACTGTCACAGAAGGTGCGGTTGTAACGACAATCGATCAGGAATCAGCAGCAGCAACTGCGGGATTAATGGTTGAGGATGTTTTAGTATCTATTAATGGAAAAGCAATTACTGATTCTAGTGATTTACGAAAGTACTTGTATACCGAGTTTGCGATAGGGGATCAAGTAACAATTGAGTTTTACCGTCAAGGTGAGCTACAAAATGTAACGCTAACTTTGACAAGTAATCAATAAGAATATAGTAATTATAAAGGAGTCTCGAATGAAAACTAAAAATAATATCATCTATATATTAATAGGAGCATTATTAATCGTGTCATTAATTTTTGTGATTGGATTTACTAAGGAGGAAGAAGCTGCAACAGTTAACGGTGAAGCCATTACAATGTCGGAACTTCAAGAACGCCTCCTAGCTAACTATGGAAGCGAAGTCCTTGATACGTTAATCACTGATAAACTAATTGAACAAGAGATTACGAATGAAGAAATTGAAGTCTCACAAGAGGAAATTGATGAAGAGATGGCTGCATATATGGACTCTTACGGGGGAGAAGAAGCGTTTAATGAGCTTCTCGCTTCTAATAGTATGGAAATTGCAGATGTGGAAAGTGATATTGAGGTCTACCTTGGTACAAAAAAATTACTTGAGCCAAGAATTACAATAACAGATGAAGAAATGACAACGTACTTTGAAGAGAATAAAGATTATTTTGCTCAGGAAGAACAAGTCCAAGCAAGTCATATTCTAGTAGAAGATGAAGCGACAGCTAATGAAGTCTACGAAAAGCTAGAAAATGGAGCAGATTTCAGTGAGCTAGCAGCTGAATACTCAACAGATGAGCAGAATAGCGAATCAGGTGGAGATCTAGGTTTATTTGGACGGGGAGCTATGGTAGAGGCATTTGAAGAAGTTGCCTTTTCGTTGGATATTAATGAAATAAGCGAGCCTGTTCAAACTGAGTTTGGATACCATATCATCAAACTAGTTGAAAAAACTGAAGCAAAGGAAGCAACGTACGAGGAAGCCAAAGAAGAAATTGAATCAATGCTCTTTGACGAGAAAATGGAGACCGAGTATTCAACATGGTTGGAAGAGAAGTACTCTGAATATGAGATTGAGTATTTACTAGAAGGATAGAGTGAAAAGAGACTAGTCATATGACTAGTCTCTTTTTTTTGTTATTTATGTGAAAAGTGAGACTATTAAGAAAAATATGCTATAATTTGAACATAATAGAAAGAATAAGACAAAAGAAGGGGATAGGACCTGTGGGAACTACGCTAGAGAAAAATTTAAACGTTTCGATATTAATGAACGATTTAAAAAATGAAAACCGTCAAATGCAGGAAGTAATGAAAAAAATTCAAGATATCTCAATGAAGTCGAATATTCTTGCTTTAAATTCAGGAATTGAAGCGGCAAGGGCCGGACAGGCTGGCCGTGGGTTTGCTGTTGTGGCAACTGAAATTAAGAAATTTGCTGAGATTAGCTTACATGCAAGTAAAGAAAGTGAAGCATTGATTAATAATATCCAACAAAAGGCAAATGAAATTATCGCTGTCAAGACCGTTGATGTAGCCTATGACACGATCGATAAGATTGATCGTAATTTATTTGAACGTAATTGTGATGTTCAAGCATGGGCCACGTTTGATGCAATTAAGGATTGTTTAACCGATCCGACTCTAGAAGCGAAGAAGACTGCTCAAAGCTTTATGAATAATATTTATGAAATTTATGAGGTCTATTTCGATTTGTTTGTTGTGGATTTATCAGGAGAAATTATTGTAGCATCACAAAACCAAAGCCAAGTTGGTAAGAATATGGCTGATCGTGAATGGTTTAAAGAAACAGTTCGAACAAATCGAGTCCATGTTACTGATATGTATCATTCTTCTGTTGTTGATGGATATACAATGGGTTATTCGAGTCCTGTTCGTAATGAAGCCGGTGATGTAATTGGGGTGTTCACAACGAGATTTAACTGGCAATTTATCTATGATATTATTGATCGAGTTAAAATAGATGAGAAATCAAAGCTATATGTTATTAATTCAGAGGGATATGTGATTGCTTCTAAGGATCGTTTAGGTATTTTGGAAACCAAATTATCAAATCTGAAAGCTGTTGAAACTGTTCTAGCAGGTAGGAGTCAACGAGGGTACACAATTGAAAATAATCGTATTTATGCATATAGCTTAACAGAGGGATATAATGCTTATAAAGGAAAAGGCTGGTCAGTGATTGTAGAAGAATCAATAGTATAAGTGAAAAAGGATAGTTCTTTTTGTAGTGTTGACTACTTGGGAGCTATCTTTTTTTGTAGGTTAATAAAAATCATTTGAAATATGATATAATTTGATTCTGTAATAGAAACTACTATCTTACATACAATGATCTAAAAGTCTATTAATTGAGAGCACGTGACATTTGGAACTATCCTTTAATAAGGGTATTTGTTAGGTCAAGAGGAGGCAGTACATGTCGGAGGAAAATATCACCAGACTAAGTTTGGATGGAAAAGAAATTATTCTTATTGGTACGGCCCATGTATCTAAGTTAAGTGCAGAACAAGTGAAGGAAGTAATTGAGGCCGAGAAACCTGATTCTGTTTGTGTTGAACTTGATGAACAACGATATAGTTCGATAATTGACGGTAACAAATGGAAGGAAATGGATATTTTTAAGGTTATTAAAGAAAAGAAAGCGACATTGCTTTTAATGAACTTAATCATTTCATCGTTCCAAAGGAAAATGGCTAAGCAGTTTGGAATTAAACCAGGACAAGAGATGATTCAAGGAATTGAATCGGCTAAAGAAATAGGTGCAGACCTAGTCCTTGCCGACCGAAATATTCAAATCACATTTGCTCGGATATGGAATGGGGTAGGGCTTACTGGAAGAGCTAAACTGATGATGCAGCTTTTCTATGGGATTTTCAGTAAAGATGATATTTCGGAGGAAGAGCTCGAGAAGATGAAGTCTCAAGACATGCTTAATTCTATGCTGAGAGAATTAACCGAATCTTTTCCAAGGTTAAAGAAACCACTTATTGATGAGCGAGATCAGTTTTTAGCTCAAAAAATTAAAACAGCACCTGGTAATAAAATTGTAGCAGTGCTTGGAGCGGCTCATATTCCAGGTATAAAAGAGGAAATTCATAGAGATCATGACTTAGAAAGGCTATCGAAAAAACCACCGAAGTCAATAACACCTGCCCTGATTGGATGGATGATTCCACTTCTTATTCTAGGGATGATTGGATATATGTTCTATGCCAATCCGGATGTTGGAGTGAACTTAACAATGAGCTGGATCTTGTGGAATGGAATATTTGCAGCAATTGGAGCAGCAATTGCCCTTGGCCATCCACTAGCAATTATTACTTCCTTTGTTATTGCACCATTCACCTCACTATATCCGCTACTTGCTGCTGGTTGGTTTTCAGGGTTAGTTGAAGCTTATTTTCGCAGACCTAAGGTAAGTGATTTTGAAACGTTGTCAGACGATGTTTTTACGTTTAAAGGGTTTTGGAGCAATAAAGTAACCCGTATCCTTCTTGTTGTTGTTTTAACAAATTTGGGAAGTACATTAGGAACGATTATTGGCGGTGCTGACGTATTTAGGTTATTTTTCCAAAATATATTTGGTTGATATAATTAGAAAGAAAAAGAGACATGCGGATTATCGGAATCCTATGTCTCTTTTTCATTTAATGAATTGGAGTAAATTATATAAATAAGCACTCTATTTTAATGAAACGATAAAAAGGGTATATGTTTTGAAAGAGGAAGGCACTGTATGCTAATACTAGCAAGTAATGAATGAAATGTGGTGATGTTATGTCCTCAGTTAATGTAAATTACAAGGAACCTAAAAAAATTCTCACACCTACGAGTGGCTTCTTATATGGCTATAGTCACTCCTTGAATCCATATAGCGGTTGTTCGTTTGCTTGTTCGTACTGTTACGTCAGACAAAGTCCGGTTGGTCTCTTTCGAAACGAAGAATGGGGAACCTGGATTGATATTAAGCAGGGTGTTCAAGAGAAAATCACAAAGGAGATCAACCATTTAAAGAAACGAGGAAAGCCCGTAACGATTTTTATGTCATCAAGTACAGATCCTTATCAACCAGTTGAATATAAGGAAAAAGTGACAAGAACTCTGCTAGAAGCCATGGTTGAAACACCACCTGACTTCTTATTCGTCCAAACAAGAAGTCCTTTAGTTACTAGAGATATTGATTTGTTCGAAAAACTTTCTGATCGATTAAGAATCAGCATGACAATTGAAACCGACCGGGATGAGATCAGAAAAGTATTTTCACCTAGTGCTCCACCAATTCAAGCAAGATTAAAAGCAATTAGACAGCTTCAGGAGCATAATCTGCCGACACAAGTTGCAATTGCTCCAATTCTGCCTTTTTCAGAGGACTATCCTCGTATCCTTTCAACAGTTGTGGATAGGGTGGTTGTCGATGATTTTACGGGTGATGGGAGTCAAGGTAAAAGGACGGAGCGATTGAAGATAAAAGAACTGTACCCGGAAGAAAATATTGATATGTGGTATGGTCCGACTACATTAGCAACTGTTATTGGGAAAATGAAAGCTGTCTTTGAGGATGACCAGGTTTTTATTAGTCAGGACGGTTTTATGCCTTTTTAGTTAATGATTAGCAAACTAGGAGTGGGTGTTTTGCTAGTAAGTGTGTAATAAAAGTAGTAGTATTTGGTCCCGATAATATTGACATATAAAGTCAGATATGATAAATAAGAAGAGGATTAGCACTCGGGTAAGCAGAGTGCTAATCCTCTACCAATGTTTGAAAGGGGAATACTAATGGCAAAGAAACAATTTCAGGCAGAGTCCAAAAGACTACTAGAAATGATGATTAATTCCATTTATACTCAAAAAGAAATCTTTTTAAGGGAGTTAATTTCAAATGCGAGTGATGCAATTGATAAGATGTATTACAAAGCATTAACTGATGAATCGATCCGTTTTGAGAAAGATGATTATTACATAAAAGTAGAAACAAATAAAGATGCGAGAACGTTAACACTGATCGACACAGGAATCGGAATGACAAAGGACGAGCTTGAGTCTCATTTAGGAACAATCGCAAAAAGTGGCTCACTAGCATTTAAAAAAGAAACAGAATTAAAGGACGGTCATGATATTATTGGTCAATTCGGTGTCGGATTTTATTCGGCATTTATGGTTGCTGACCGTGTAACTGTAATCAGTAAAGCTTTAGGCAGTGACGAAGCTTATAAATGGGAATCTGATGGAGAAGACGGGTACACGATTGAACCTGCTGAAAAGGAAACATTCGGGACGAAGATCATTTTAACAATCAAAGAAAATACTGAGGATGAGAGCTTTGATGAGTATTTAGAAGAATATCGAATTAAAGCTATCATTAAAAAATACTCTGATTTTATTCGTTATCCAATTAAAATGGATATCACTGAAAGAACGCCAAAAGAAGACAGCGAAAACGAGTGGGACGAGTTTACAGAAGAAAAAACAGTAAATAGCATGGTCCCAATTTGGAGAAAGAACAAAAGCGAATTGACGAATGAGGATTATGAGAACTTCTACAAGGAAAAACACTATGGCTTTGATACACCTTTGAAGCATATCCATCTAAGTGTTGATGGTGCAGTTAGATATAATTCAATTTTGTATATCCCTGAAAGTATGCCTTATGACTATTACACGAAGGAGTATGAAAAAGGATTAGAGCTATATTCAAATGGTGTGTTAATAATGAATAAATGTTCTGACTTGTTACCAGATTACTTCAGTTTTGTAAAAGGTATGGTTGACTCAGAAGACTTGTCACTTAATATTTCAAGAGAGATCTTGCAGCATGATCGTCAATTAAAAATGATTGCTAAAAATATTAAGAGTAAGATTAAGAGTCAGTTACAAAGCTTATTAAAAGAAGAACGTGAAAAGTATGAGCAATTTTACAATTCATTTGGGAGACAGCTTAAATATGGTGTTTACAGTGATTTTGGTAGTAATAAAGAGCTCTTACAAGATCTATTAATGTTCTATTCGTCAAAGGAAAAGAAATTAGTCACATTAGATGAGTATGTTTCAAGAATGCCTGAGGATCAACCTTATATCTATTATGCATCTGGAGAGTCTCATGACCGCATTGAAAAGCTTCCGCAAATTGAAGTCGTAACAGATAAGGGCTATGAAATCCTCTATTTCACAGATGATGTTGATGAATTTGCGATCAAGATGCTGACAAATTATCAAGAAAAAGAATTTAAATCTGTATCTAGTGGCGATTTAGGAATTTCAGAAGATGAGCAGGAACAAGCTGAAGCAAAGGCAGAAGATAACAAAGAATTATTTGATAAGATGCAAACGATTCTTGCTGGGAAAGTAAAGAATGTCAAAGTTTCGAAGCGTTTAAAGACACATCCAGTCTGTCTTTCAACAGAAGGCGAAGTTTCAATAGAGATGGAAAAAATCCTTAAAGCAATGCCTGACAATCAAAATATTAAGGCAGATAAGGTACTTGAAATCAATGCTAATCATGAGGTGTTCACATCATTAAAGAAGGCATTTGAACAAGACGAAGAAAAGCTAAGTTTGTATACAAACCTACTATATAACCAAGCATTATTAATTGAAGGATTACCAATTAGTGATCCAGTTGAATTTACGAATGATATGTGCAAGATAATGGTTTAGTACACTTATTAGAAGATAAGGGCATTTGCTCTTATCTTTTTTTATTTTTCATAAAGTATTTAGCTTTATTACAATACATAAAAAGAAAATCATTGTAATAAATCGTTACGAACTTACTGAAGTGGCTGTATTTGTAGAGTAGACTAATTACAATGTTAAGAAAAGTCTAACACTAGCTTGCAAAACAATAGAGGAGTGATCGGATGCAAACTCAAAAGCTATTAGTAAACGGAGAACGTCTTAAAAGTGAGCTTGAAGCCTTTGCGGAATTTGGTCTAACGTCAAATAATGGGGTTACACGTTTGGCACTAAGTGAAGAGGATCGTTTAGCACGTAATTACTTCTGCGAATGCTGCGAGAAGGCAGGGATGACAGTTAAGATCGATGACATGGGTTCGATCTATGCAACTCTTCCCGGGATCGAAGAAAAGCCACCTATTGTCATCGGTTCTCACTTGGATACAGTAAAAAAGGGGGGGCGATTTGACGGAGTCTTAGGTGTGTTAGCAGGCTTAGAGGTTGTTCGAACATTAGTTGATAACAAGATTACACCGAGGATTCCAATTATGATTGTTAATATAACAAATGAAGAAGGTGCACGTTTTGAACCATCAATGATGGCATCTGGTGTTCTATCAGGTAAATTTGATAAAGAGACAATGCATAATAAAAAAGATGAAAAAGGTATTACGTTTGAACAAGCACTTCAAGAGATCGGTTATGCAGGAGACATTCGAAACCGACTTAAGAAAGCTACTGCATTTTTAGAGTTGCACATTGAACAAGGTCCAGTCTTAGAAAGTGAAGGGCTTTCTATTGGGGTCGTTGAAGCTGTAATGGGGATGGTATGCTATGAACTAGAAATAACAGGGGAATCAGATCATGCAGGGACGACACCAATGGGGATGAGGAAGGATGCCTTATTTGCGATGAATGATTTTGTCCATGAAATCCGGCAGAAGCTAAACATTCTTGATAGTGAGTTAGTTTATACGGTTGGAAGAGTGAATGTATGGCCGAGTATTCATACCGTTATCCCTAATAAAGTGATTTTTTCTCTAGAAGCTCGTCATAAAAATACAGAGGTGGTCAGAGAAGTAGAAAGGCTTATTGCAGAACAAGCAAAAAACATTGAGATCCAAAGTGGTGTAACGATTGAATTGAAGAAATTGTGGGAGAGAGATACGGTTTGGTTTGATGAAACGTTAGTTAAGATGGTGGAGGACTCAACAAAGTCGTTAGGATACTCCTATAAAAGAATGATTAGTGGTGCTGGTCATGATGCTCAATTTATGAATACGATTGCTCCATCAGTCATGGTTTTTACACCTAGTAAGAATGGAAAAAGCCACTGCGAGGAAGAAGAAACGTCATGGGGAGAATGTGAGCAAGGTACCAATATTCTTCTAGAGACTGTGCTACATTTACTAAAGAATTAATAGTGTTATTTTCAAAATAGCTGCATACAAATATAGGGAATACAAGCCAAGCACAGCTAGAAAACAAATGGTTCTTCTAGCTGTGCTTCTCCATGTCCATTATAAATGTCTTCATGTCTGATATGAGGTAGAATGGGAAGGATAATACGATATTTTTATGAGGGGCGTTGAGTGAATGAGTATACTTGAGAGAATAGAACATCGTCTGTTTCCTTATCCAAAAGAACCTTGGATCATGGCACAAACCTGGAAGCATTTATTGTTTGCACATTATCGAGTTGAGAAAGCTGTTCTTCGCGAGCTTGTTCCTAAATGTTTTGAAATAGATACATATGATGGACAAGCTTGGATTAGCATTGTCCCTTTTGAAATGAGCGGGATCCATCTACATGGGTTACGTGAACTACCTGCTGCTCCCGTATTTGAGGAATTAAATGTCCGCACCTATATTACCTTTGGTGGAAAGCCCGGAGTATATTTCTTTAGTCTTGACGCAAATAGTGCTCTTGCTGTTAAATTTGCCAATATCACTTATGGTCTACCTTATCTCCACGCGAAAATGCGAAAGATAGTGAAAGCAGAAACAGTCGAATTCTTTAGTGAACGCACAGATGCTCGAGCAGAAAAAGGAATCTTTTCAAGTGAATATCGTCCAATAAGTGAGGAGTTTACTTCTACGTCAGGATCAATTGATTATTGGTTAACTGAACGATATTTATTATATGTCGTAAAAGGAAAAGGAATATATGAAGGGAATATCCATCATTGCCCATGGGCTCTCCAGGAAGCAGAAGCCAAATTCGAAATAAATACAGTTGCCGAGAGCGTTGGAATCCCAATTGAGGAGAAACCAGATATTCTAACTTATAGTAAAAAGCTAGATGTACTTGTTTGGAGACCGAAGAAGGTTGGGATAATCGGATAAAAGAAGAGGTCCCTTATCAGTATATTTGTCTGTTTTCTTAACTGAATAATATATATAAGCAAAAAAACATTCAGAGCATCTCTGAATGTTTTTTGTCTGCAATTCTCTACCCTAAGATAGTTTGGTAGCAGAGAGGACGGAGTGGTGATTTGCTTCGAATTCGCTACCGGGAAGAGGGCACCCTTTTCACCTGCCTTTCCTCCCACCCCGTACTCTTAATCAGTGGAGAATTATCATTTTCCAAAACCTTTTGTTTATATAATAGATCAATCCTACTTAAAATATTAGATCTTTCTTCTTATAAAGGATTCCTAAGTAATAGTCCTATTCATTTCAATACAGGTGAATGCTCGATGTCGGCACTCTCAATTTGGAGTTGGAGGCACAGTTGTTCCGCGCTGTAGTCAAAAGAGTAGATCGTACAAATTTCTTTGAGTGTCACTACTCAAAACAGTTTTGTTTGCGGTTTGAGAGGCATAACTACAATGTCTCACTGAAATACTGAAAAAAGCAATCACGTAGCGGATGAAATATACGTAGACTCCTGCGGGACACAAAAGCCAAAGGTGAGACCCCACAGGCGTAGCCGAGGAGGCTCACCGGCTTCCCGCGGAAAGCGAAGTATATTTCAGGAGCGGTTCATGTCCTTCAACTATTATTGTTTGGATTTCTATTAGTTAAATCACTTTTGTCCCAGGCTCTATTTTTTTACTTCAAACAACGACTCAAAAGTGACATATATATAAGAGGCCTCATGAAAAGTCAAAGGTGAGACCCCCTAGCGTAGCGTGATGTGGCTCACCGGTTTCTCGAGGAAAGCAAAGTATAGTTCAAGAGCGATTTACGTCCTCTAACTATCATGGTTCGGATTTGCTACTAGTTAAAAATCACTTTTGTCTCAGGCACTTTTTGTTATATAGGATAGTAAATGGTTTTAAAAGGTGACTACAGGGTATTAGTTGGTCAAGGAGTTGAATGAGCATTTATGTTTATGAGTACTCAGGTTTTGATTAGTGGAGGAGGAATCGGTGGTCTTTTGTTAGGCTACAAGCTTGCAAAAAAAGGAGTTCATGTTAGTGTCGTGGAACAAATGGCGAAAGCTTCACCTGTTTATAAAGGTGAATTATTGCAGCCAAAGAGTTTAGCAATCTTTAAGGAACTTGGTTTGATTTCTAAGATTAATAAAGAGGGCCATAAGATAAACGAAATTGAAATGATTGAAATGGATGATACAGATCATCATATTTATACACAGGGAGCTCTGAGCTATGAGGAACTCGATTCGATTGACTATGCCTTAATGGTTCCACATGAAAGACTTAAACAGTTAATTTTATCTGAAGCAATGGACTTTCAGCATTTTCATTATCTAGCTCCTGCTAAGCTACAATCTTATGAAAACGGTAGAGCAGTTGTTAAAAAGGGAGAAGAGCTTATTGATGTTGATGCTGATTTTTATATTGGGGCAGAGGGAAGAAGGTCACCAACCCGAGATGAGCTTGGAGTCTCAATTAAACCTAAGAAGTATAATCATCAATACCTTACTGTTACAATTCCAAGAAAAGATTCATTAACAGAAGGGAAAATTATCGCGACCCATTCTCGCTTCTTAGGGCTGTTTCCATTGCCTAATGGCCTAGTGAGAACAGTATATCTCATCAAAGACGGGGAATATCCTCAGGTGAAGAAAAAAGGACTAGACTTTATCCAATCTGAGTTTAAAGAGCTTGCACCAGAACTTGGGGAGTATGTGTCAGAGCTTAACGATTGGAAGAAAATACAGTTGATGACGCCAATTTCTTATCAAGCCTCAATCTATGGAAAGGGCCGGTTTGCAATTATTGGTGACGCAGCTCATGCCATTCATCCTATTGCAGGACAAGGTATGAATTTAGCTATTCAAGATGCAGACGTTCTAGGAGAACTTTTGAGTTCAATGATCTCAACTAATGATGAGTCGCTGTCATTAAGTAAATATGAACAGGTTAGAAGAAGAAGAAATGAGTTTATGATTAGACTTAGTAATCAATCAGCATTATTATATTCAATCAACAATAGATCCTTCCAACAACTTAGAATTAAAGCGATAAATAATTTAATGAATGATCCACTCTTACGATATAAACAAATGTTGAATATATCGGGTCTAGGTTTATGGAAGCTATCAGCAGCCGATTATCTGATTCAGTCAGGGCTTGTCCCAAGTAGAAGAAGGAATCGAGTACAGAACAAGCAACTTTCAAAATATGTCTTTAATCCAGCAAATGACTATCCATGGAAGTATAAATAGGGGGAATAAGTATGATTTCCGAATGGTATGAGATGATTAAGGCGAGAAAATGGATGAAAAAAAATATTCCATTTTTATACGCATGGCATGCGTATGTTGGCCATGAATTAGATTTATTTGAAGCATTTAAGAAGTCACATACAATAGACTATGTTGCAAACAAACAGGATATTTCGAAAGATCTTCTACAAAGTTGGATTGAGGTTGGTGTAGCAATCAATCACCTCAAAGAGAAAAAGTCTGGTAGATATAAAGTTAACAGACGTTTGCTGTTACCGAAAAGAAACTCTCTTTCTGGTACATTATTAAAGGAAATGATGGAGTTACATATTCCATCATTGCTGTCTTATCCAGAACTGTTAAAGACACAATCAAAAATTAGATTTGACGATAAAAAGCATGGAGAAATTGTCGCTAGAACATCAAGATTAATAGAAACAATTGCTTATCCAAACTATAAAAAATTGATTAAGGATGGCAATGTTAAATCAATTATAGACGTTGGATGTGGACATGGTGGTTATTTACAAAGGATTGCTCAGGAATATCCGCATATACAAATGGTTGGAATTGATAAACATCCTCACGTTGTCGAGAGTGCGGAAAAAGTATGTGAGTCACTAGCAAATGTAGACATTATTCATGCAGATGTGAATGAATGGAGCCCGTCAAGTAAAGAGAATGATCTTGTAATGATGAATAATATTATGCATTATGTCGCACCTGATAAACGTTTTGATTTAGTATCAAAGATGTCAAAATGGCTACATAAAAAAGGGAAAATAATCATTATTACACCTGTAAGAAATTCTGAGCATGGGAAGGAATTTTCAGCCGTTTTTAACAGTTTTTTCAGTGCACATTCTAATTTGCACACTTTACCAACCAAGACTGACTTAGAGACAATAGCTAATAAGCTAGGTATGCGAATGCGCCAGTTTGATCCAATTATCAAAGAGGGAAGCTGGTATGTTGCTGTTATAGAGAATAAATAATAATAATAAGGTACAGGTGAGAAAATCTTAGATGCTTTTCTTATCTGTACCTTATTTTTGGTTAATTATACACCTGACTAGTTCCGCTTTCTAATTAGAGGAGAGCATTTGATTCGTACTAGGGGTAGCAATTTACACCAAATTATTTCTTTTTTTTACAAAAACTTTGTAATTATTAACATTATTAATGAAGGAATTTGAAGATTTTTGTAGAATATGTAACTTGATTAAGAAATGAAAATAATTCTCATTTATTTAATAAATTGAATTAAACAGAGGAGGAAGTGGGAGCCGTGGATCAAAGGTATTCTCAACTTGCTAATATCACAAGATTAATTAACACAAAGCTAGACTTACGTGAAGTACTTCAACATGTCGTAACTGCCATCTCAGAAGAAATTGTCCAGTGTGACTCTGTGGGTATTTACTTACCACAGGAGGACGGAGTATTTCGAGGGTATGTTGGGAAGCCGGAAATAATCAATGGGATGACTCTAGATATGCATGTAATCGATACTGAATTCGATTTACTTGCTAAAGAAGTGATTGAAACCCAAAAGACTATTTATATTCCGGACACATCAAAAGATAAGCGACCAGATCCAAGAGCTGTGGAAGGTTTTCAAATTAAGTCTTTACTTGTATTACCGATTTCTCATGAGGAAGAGTTATTTGGTCTCGTTTTCTTGTTTGATTACGGCATTCCGATGAATTTAACGGAATCGGAAATTCAAACAGTAGAGTCATATGTTAATATGGCAGCCGTTGCGATTCAAAATGCTTCGAACCTTAGCCGTAAAGAAAAACTCATTAATGAAAAGCAATTGCTGCTAGATGTGACTCGTGATTTGTCTATGTGCTCTACAATGCAGGAAAGTCTTGATAAATGCTTTTTTTATATAGAAAAAGTTTTAAATAACCCGAACGTTGGTGTCCATCTTCTTGATCCTATTGCTAAAAGAGAAATAAAACCAACAATGCTCAGCAAAAAAAGTGATTGGTCAGAGAAGGACTGGATGGAAGGTCATAAGGCAATTGCGATAAATGAGGAAAATGATGCGTTGTTTAAAGAAGTTATTCAAACAAAAAAGGCAATATTAATTCCTGATGTATCACTAGATCCGAGACCGAATCCTATCGCTTGTAACAATTTTGGAATCAAAGGATTATTTTTAATGCCACTCGTTTCCATGGGAGAAGTGCTAGGTTTGATCCCAGTAGCAAATCTTGAGGAAAAAGGACAAGTTTATTCTGAAGCACAGATGCAACTTGCTCAGTCAATTGTTGACGCAACAGCCTCAACATTATCCAATTTATTATATATGGAAAAGCAAGAAATCATCATTGAAGAACGGACATCTGAAATCTATGTTAAGAATCTTGAGTTAGAAAAAGCCGTAGCAGATCTGCAAAGACTTAGTCGTGAAAAAGAATTAATTCTTAACTCAGTCGGAGATGGAATATTTGGCCTAGATTTAAATGGGAAAATTACTTTTTGTAATCCGACAAGTGAATCTCTTTTAGGCTATCGAACTTCTGAGCTAATCGGAGAATCATATGGATTTATTTTCAAAAATCAACTGAGTCCGATTAGTGCAACTACATATACTGATCTAAAAAGGAATAAGGGCAATTCGGAAGAAATATTCTATCGAAAGGATGGCACGAGCTTTCCAGTTGAATATGTTATCTCACTAATTAAAGAAGAGAAGACAGTTGTTGGTTATGTTGTCACATTTAAAGATATAACCGAAAGAAAACGAATGGAAGAGAAAATTAAATACCAAGCTTATTATGATAGTCTCACTGATTTGCCTAATAGAGTCCTTTTAAAGGACAGGCTTCTTAAAGCAATTGATCATGCAACAATGAATAATGAGAAGCTAGCAGTCTTCTTCCTAGATTTAGATCGTTTCAAATTAATTAATGACACATTGGGCCATAGCTATGGTGATTATTTACTAAGGGATGTTGGAAATCGCCTACGTGCCGCCGTACCTAATTGTGCGACCGTCTCTCGACAGGGCGGGGATGAATTTACGATTTTTGTTCCTTCCATTAAAGACAAGGATGAAGTCTTATCCATTGTAAATAATATCAATCAGGCATTTTCGAATCAGTTTGATATAAAGGGTCACGAGGTCTATGTAAAAAGCAGTATAGGAATAAGTATTTTCCCACAAGATGGTTGTACAACAGATGAACTTATTAAGAATGCCGACACGGCTATGTATAAATCGAAAGAATTTACCGGTAAAAACTTTCATTATTATGAATCTGAAATGGATAGCAGATCATTTGAAAGTATTAAAATAGAAAATGATTTATACAAAGCATTAGAAAAAAATGAATTCATCATTTATTACCAACCACAGATTGACTATCGAACAAAGGAAATAGTAGGAGTAGAAGCTCTTCTTAGATGGAATCATCCTACTGAAGGAATGATCTCACCTGAGGTATTTATTCCATTGGCAGAAGAAACCGGCTTAATTGTTCCTATCGGGGAGTGGGTCTTACGTAATGCTTGCAAACAAATGAAGGAATGGCATCAATTAGGGTTTCCGAAAATCGGTGTCTCAGTTAATTTGTCGGTTAGACAGTTTGAACAGAATGATTTATTTTCCGTCATTAAAAAAATACTAGGCGATGTCGAACTAGAACCAAAGTATTTATATTTAGAGTTAACAGAAAATCAACTTATCAAAAATAAAGAAGTTACGTTACAGACGTTAGAACAATTGAAAAATCTAGGAATAAGTATAGCGATTGATGATTTTGGTACTGGGTATTCCTCACTTGGTTATTTAAAGAACTTTCCTATTAGCACATTAAAAATAGATAAATCTTTTGTAATGGATCTAATTGAAGATTCAGATGATGCAGCCATTACTGACACAATTATTATTCTAGCTCAAAACCTTAAACTTAATGTTATTGCCGAAGGGGTTGAGACAAAAGAACAGGCTGAGTTTCTATTTTCTAGGGATTGTTTTTATATGCAGGGTTACTTTTTTAATAGACCAATATCAGCTAGTGAAATAACTGCTAAGTATGTTTTAACAAATAAAATAATAAGCACATAGGGAGGAAGAAAATGAAAGCAGTACGATCAGTTTTAGAATATTTAAAGGCAAATGGGGTAGAGCATATTTTTGGTATACCTGCGGGATCTGTTAATGCATTTTTTGACGAATTATATGATATGCCTGAGATCACACCAATTATTACGAAGCATGAAGGAGCTGCTTCATACATGGCTGCTGCTTATGCAAAGTATTCTAATAAGATGAGCGTGTGTATCGCTTGTAGTGGACCTGGTGGAACAAATCTTGCAACAGGTGCAGCTAACGCTATGCGAGAGCATTTACCTGTACTATTCTTAACTGGTGCAGTACCGGTGAATACAGTTGGATTAAATGCGTCGCAAGAGTTAAATGCAGAACCTATTTACAAGACAATCACTAAGTATAGTGTGACTGTCAATCGTGCACAAGACTTACTTGCTGAAATTGTTAAAGCGACAGAGATTGCCGTTTCTGGTGTGCCCGGTCCAGTTCATGTCGCCATGCCTATTGATATCCAGCTCGAAAACGTAGTAGACATCACAGTCCCTTCACCTCCGAATAGAAAACCAATGATTCCTAATGCAGAGACAATTGCAAAGGTTGCAGAAGAGTTAATTCGTAGAGAGAGTGGATATATCTTTGTTGGTCAAGGAATTAGACATTCAGTTGAATCCGTATTAGAGCTTTCAGAGCTGTTAGATTGGCCAATCATTACTTCCCCACAAGCCAAGGGATATATTCAGGATAGTCATCCTTTATTAGCTGGAGTATTTGGTTTTGCTGGTCACGAGAAGGCTTCTGAACTTGTAAATGAAGGGGATGGAAAGGCTCTACTTATTCTAGGGTCTAGCTTAGGTGAGACAGCAACGAACAATTGGAATCCAAATTTGACCAAGGATCGATTTACTGTTCAGATGGATTTTGACCAAGCTGTTTTTAATCGTAAATATGAGATTGATATTCCTGTTTTAGGTGATATTCATTTAAGTCTTTTATTCTTAATAGAAGAATTAAAAGGTCTAGGCTTAACAAGAACGAAATATGAGGAAGTCAGTATAAAAGAAGAAGTCGATCTAACGGAATATAGTACGAAGAATGTCTTATTACAATTACAAAAGCATCTACCCTCTGCTACTAGATATACGATTGATATAGGAGAGTTCATGGCATATGTCATACACCATATGAATGTATTAGAGATGGATACATTTGATATCAATGTCCATTTCGGTGCGATGGGTACTGGGATTGGTTCTGCCATTGGTTCACAGTTAGCAGAACCGAACCGTCCTGTCGTTTGTGTGACCGGAGATGGTTGCTTCTTCATGCATGGGATGGAGATTTTGACTGCAAAGGAATACAATTTGCCGATTTTGTTTGTTGTGATGAATAATGCAAGATTAGGTATGGTGTATCATGGTCATTCGTTACAATATAAGCGCTCACACTCTTGTTTTGAGCAAGAGCCCACAAATATTTCAGCAATGGCAACAGCAATGGGGATTCCTAGCATGAGAGTTGAAGGTATGGGAGACTTGACACAGGACCAAATTATAGAGTTAACTAATTTAAATGGTCCTATGATTCTTGAGGTTGCTCTAGTAGATAATAATATCCCACCAATGGGGGACCGTGTGAAATTTTTATCTTCGTTTGGTAAATAATAAGAATCAACTTATCAGAAAGCCACTGAACATGTTTTCAGTGGCTTTCTTTTAGTTCAGTTAAGATTCTATAAATGGGAATAATCGTTACTTAGTATTTCTATTATTGCCCCGAATGTCTTTCCTTTAAACTCATCAGGAACTGAATGACCATTAGGGTCAGAATAGTAACAAGTACCAGAATCTTCAATGAATTGATATCCGAGGTTGCTTAATGATTGTCGTAAGGGAACGGGTATCTGATTAATACCCGTGTGTTTCGCAAAATACTCAGTTACTGAAATAGTAACGTCAATATCCATCGGTCCAGTATGTAAGTGGATTAGGTCGTTTTCACGTTGCATCATCCATTGTCCTTTAGTAAACAATGAAATTCGCGATCGTTCTATTGAGGCAAGTCCTGCTAAGTTAATACCGAAAAATTCATTTATCGCATTTCGAATGGTTTTCCCAGTTAGCGGTTGAGCACTTTGGGAAATATGGGAATCAAGTAGTACATGAGGATCGTTCGAATCAAGCTGACTTTCTGTTTTGATATGTCTTGTCAAAAGTGGAACGATAGATAAATTAATACCATAGATTTGAGAGATTAGTTCATGAATTTCTAAACTTGTAATGGATTCCAATGTGGATAGATGTGCATCCATCAATTCGTTTTTAGCCAATAGAGATATGCCTTCTGAAGAATGAACTTCTGACATTTGAATAACCTCCTAATAATGAATATTTTTATTTCATCATAACCTATTTTCTAGAATAAAGGTAAGAAGAGTTCTAGTTTTTTGCATATTGTGGTAATTTTTGTCTAATTTAATGATAGAATTTTGTTTAATTTATTTTTTCTGAAAATTATATTTACTTTTTGTAAGAAAATGTTACTATACTTTAATACTAGCTTTTTGGGGGGATTTTACTTGATTACATTTTTCGGGGCACTTATTTTACTTGTACTTGGGTATGTTTGCTATTCTAAATTCGTTGAAAAGGTATTTGTCATTAATGACAATACACCGACACCTGCTTATACAAAGAGAGATAATATGGACTATGTTCCAATGAGCTGGTGGAAGGGGAATTTAATACAGCTTTTGAACATTGCAGGTCTTGGCCCGATCTACGGAGCGGTTGCGGGTGCTCTTTACGGTCCAGTTGCCTTTATTTGGATTGTGATTGGTTGTATTTTTGCAGGGGGAGTCCATGATTATTTCTCGGGGATGATGTCACTTAGGCATAATGGAGCACAGTTTCCCGCACTTGTTGGTAAATACTTAGGGAAGTATGTCAGAACATTTATCAATGCTTTATCGTTAGTCTTGATGATTTTGGTAGCGGCAGCTTTTACAGCAGGACCTGCACAATTAATCTCTCAAATTACACCTTTAAGTTTTATCGTTGCACTTATAGTTATTTTTGCTTATTTTGTTCTTGCAACAATTTTACCTGTAAATCGAATCATTGGTAAGATATACCCTTTGTTCGGGGCGATCTTGCTTATAATGGCTATCTCTGTAGGTGTTGCTCTAGTTGTTACAGGGAAACCAATACCAAATCTAACAGTTGAAAATTTACATCCAGGTGATCTACCTATTTGGCCATTATTAATGGTTACGATCTCATGCGGGGCTATTTCAGGTTTTCATTGTACACAAAGTCCAATTATTGCTAGGACGATGAAAAAAGAATCAGATGGTCGCAAAATCTTTTATGGTGCAATGATTACTGAAGGAATCATTGCCTTAATCTGGGCAGCAGCGGGAATGGCATTCTTTAATGGAACAGTTGGATTGCAGGAAGCACTTGCTGCTGGTGGCCCATCAGGTGTCGTTAATGAAATTTCTACTTCCTTACTTGGAACAGTCGGTGGAATTCTGGCAATCTTAGGTGTAATCATTTTACCAATTACGACAGGTGATACAGCTCTTCGTTCATCTAGAATGATTTTGACAGATGTTTTGGCAAAGTTCTTCAATATGGAAGGGAAAATCAAAGTAATATTGGTGACCATTCCTGTTGCGATCCCTGCGTTTTTTCTTGCAACAATTGATTACACGTTTTTATGGAGATATGTTGGTTGGACCAATCAAGTGGTCGCAACGGTCATGCTCTGGACTGCAGCTATGTATTTACTCAAAAATAAGAGGCTTCACTGGATTTGTGGCTTACCAGCTATGTTCATGACGGCTGTTGTTTGTACGTATATTTTCTATGCACCAGAAGGATTGAATCTTGATTATCAGTTATCACTGGTTATTGGTTTGGTGTTAACTACTCTGGTTGGTTTTTGGTATATTGCTCAAATTCGAAAGCATCCTACAAGTAAAATACACGTTAGAAAAAATCCTGCAGCATAGCAAAGTAAAATCTTTATCCAAGTGAAAAAATAAGTAAGAGGCTGGGACAAAAGTGATTTAACTAATGGAAAATCCGAACAATAGTGGTTGGCGGACGTAAACCGCTCCTGAAATATACTTCGCTTTCCGCGGGAAGCCGGTGAGCCTCCTCGTGCTTCGCACTACGGGGTCTCACCTTTGGCTTTTAGGTCCCGCAGGAGTCTACGTATATTTCATCCGCTACATAATTGCTTTGTTCGGCATTTCAGTTAAACATTTTAGTTATGTCCCAACCTCTTTACTTTTTTGGGGTAAATGAAGCAAAATTATGTATAATGTTTATTGAAGTCATTAAAGAAGGTGTTAATATGATTAGATTTTTTGGAATTTCTAAAGAGAATCAGTTAGTGAACAATATCTCTTTAGTTGATGTAGACTTATCTCAATATATCTGGTATTGGGTTGATTTTGATCAGCCAACAGATGACGAGATACAACATTTAGGCGAGACGTTTCATTTTCATCCCTTGGCGATTGAAGATTGTATTCATAGGCTTCAGCGTCCGAAATTAGACTACTATGGTGATCATACTTTTTATGTTACACATAGTCTAAGAGAAAATGAAGAAGAAAAGGAATTTATCAATGACGAGTTAAATTTCTTTGTAGGAGAAAATTATATTGTCAGTTTTCATCGTATGCCTGCACCTGAGATAGATCAAGTTAGAGAGAGGCTACTTGCTCAAAAAGACTATAACAATATGGATCCTTTTTATGTTTTTTATCAGGTATTGGACAAGATTGTAGATAATTATTTCCCGTTAATTTATAAAATTGAAGATGAGCTAGATCGAATTGAAAAAAATACACAGAATAAGTCAATGAATCATCTTTTAAATGAATTATTTGATACGAGATATTTGTTGCTGAACTTAAGACATACAGTTCATCCTATGCGTGACTTGCTTTACAGAATGTTGAATTCAACTCATTTAAATGGTGTTAAAGAGAGACGTGAGTATTTCTCAGATATTTATGATCACCTATTGAAATTGGCTGAGATGGTTATGTCAAATAGAGAAATCACTGCTGATATAAGAGATAGCTATCTTTCTTTAAATGCCCATCAAACAAATAATGTGATGAAGGTTCTTACAATTATTACATCTATCTTTGCACCATTGACGTTTATTGCTGGGATATATGGAATGAATTTTGAAAATATGCCGGAGTTAACTTGGAAATATGGTTATTTTCTTGCACTTGGATTGATGGGGGTAAGTGGTGTAGTGTTGCTTCTTTGGTTTAGAAGCAAGGGTTGGTTTAAATAATTTATAAACTAAAGCAGACCTATTATCTTTTTAAGATGATGGGTTTTTGTCTTGCATCACAATAGTGAAATTCCCGACGTTTCAAAACGAATTTAATAGGGAAAAAGTATATACAAGACATTTGAAACAGCGTGTTAATATCTTTTGTTTATAAACTACTATCCTACTGGGAGAGTAGAAGGAGAACAGAATTAGAAAAGGAGGATGTACCATGTGGTTTCTATTCTTTTTATTGCTAGTGATGTGGCTGTTAGGATTTATTTCAGGAAATGTGTTTGGTGGGTTTCTTCACATTTTACTAGTAGTTGCCGTGATTGTGGTGCTGATTAGAGTCATACAAGGTCGCAGGCCCCTTTAAAAATAAGAAGATTAAGGTGATAATATGACTAGGGAAATAAGAAAAGACAGCAAAAAAATGCACGCTACTGAAGAAAATTTCAATTCGAAAAGAACAAGTTTTATTAAATATCTCTACTATAGTGTCATAACACTAGCGATAATTTTTGTTCTGGTTTATTATGTTATCCCAGCCATTGGGTAAGTAATATGGATATGGACCAAATGAGTAAAGGCAAGGGTCAAAGACCCTTGCCTTTTTTTGAGATCCTAAAAAGTATAAGCAGAACCGACAATAACCAGTAGGATGAATAACACAATAATTAATGTAAAGCTGTTTGTTCCAGTAACGTGACTCATGAAGAATTCCTCCTTTTTGAGTGACTACACCATATACCTATGTCAACAAGGAGAAAATGGGTGGGCGTTTGTCAAGATTTTACCTAAAATAGGCAGGTGCCTTGTAGAATAAATATATTAACTTGTAGCAAAAGAATCATGATACGATATTGATAGACTTGCTTGAAATAAATGATTATTAGTTAAATAGATGAACGAATTCATTAAAGGAAGGTGTAATTCGAATGAAGTTTTTCCACACGGCGGATTGGCATTTAGGAAAGTTGGTTCAAGGCGTCTATATGACAGAGGATCAACGCCATGTGCTGAATCAATTCGTGCAAGCTGTAAAAGAAGAAAAGCCCGATGCTGTTATTATTGCGGGGGATTTGTATGATCGTGCGATTCCTCCTACAGAAGCAGTTGATGTATTAGACGATATTTTAGAGACAATTGTAATTAAGCTTAACACGCCAGTTCTCGCTATTGGTGGAAATCATGATGGACCCCAACGACTTGATTTTGGACGCCGTATGATGAAGTCTAATGGCTTTCATATTGTCGGTCAATTTACAAATATCTTTGAACCAGTTGTTTTAAATGATGAGCATGGAGAGGTTCATTTTCATTTGATTCCATACGTAGACCCAAGTAAAGTGCGATATGAAATGCAGCTAGATGAGGTTCGCACCCATGATGATGCAATGAAATCAATCGTCGAGCAATTAACCAGGTCAATGGATCCTAATTCTCGTCATGTTTTTGTTGGACATGCGTTTGTTACGCCTGGAGGAGAACCAAAAGAAAATACAAGTGATTCAGAACGCCCATTAGCTATTGGTGGGGTAGAGCATGTGAATGCAAGCGTCTTTGAACCGTTTCACTATACCGCACTTGGTCATTTGCACCAGGCACACCACGTTGGGAATGAAAAGATTCGCTATGCAGGTTCTCCATTGAAATATTCAATTTCAGAAGAACATCATAAAAAAGGATACTTCATTGTTAATCTAGACAAAGAGGGACATACGACGGTTGAGAAACGTCTGCTTGACCCCATTCGTCATATTCGAACAGTAGAGGGTACGATTGATGAGATTGAACAACATAAGCGAAATGACGACTATGTTTTTATTAAACTTCTTGATGAAAATCCTGTTCTTTCACCAATGGAAAGAGTCCGTTCTGTTTATCCAAATGCGATGCATATTGAAAGAAGGATAACAGCTGTGACTAGTGAGATAGAAGCCACATTCTCTAGATCCAAGATGGATGAATTGTCCTTATTTAAAGCATTTTATAAGGAAGTAAAGGCTGAAGATATGACACAAGAGACAGAACAGCTTTTTAAAGAAGTATTGCAGGAGACGATTCAAGAGGATGGTGGACGTTCATGAAACCATTAAAACTAACGATTACGGCATTTGGTCCTTATAAACACAAAGAAGTGATCGATTTTAGTGAATTAAATGATCACCGACTTTTTGTTGTTTCTGGAAACACAGGATCCGGGAAGACATCGATATTCGATGCGATATGCTATGCGTTGTATGGAGAGGCTAGTGGAGAGGATCGAAGTGAGCCACGTATGCTACGAAGTCAATTTGCAGCTGAAGAAGACCACACATCCGTTGATTTTTGTTTTGAAATTCGTAATCGAACATACCGAGTGTTGCGGCAGATGGCTCATATTAAAGGCACGAACAAGACTGCTTCTGGAGATAAGTATGAAATCTATGAATTGGTAGAGGGAAAAGAAACTCTGCTAGTTGATCGACTAAATGTGACGACGGTTAATCAGAAGATTCAAGACATCATTGGACTAACAAAGGCCCAATTTAGTCAAATTGTCATGCTACCACAAGGAGAGTTCCGAAAGCTGTTAACATCGGAAACTGAAAATAAAGAAGACATTCTACGAAAAATATTTAAAACGGGTTTATTTAAGTCAATGGCAGAGCGATTAAATGAAAAGAGAGTTGAAGCACAGAAACAGTTTGACTTTGAAAAACGAGAAAGAGATTTGACCATTAAAAACCTTGAAAAAACAGTACCTAGACGAGAAGATTCACTTCTGGCCAATGTTTTTGATCAAGAAAGTTACAATACCCACCAAATACTTGAAGCACTTGATAAAGAGATTTCTTACTACAAAGAGGAACAGGGGAAACAGCAGCAAAAGGTTGCAGAGACTTCACTAAGCTTTCAAGAGAAAACAGTGTACTATCACGAAGCGAAATCGACAAATGAACGACTTAAGTTACTTGAGGTAAAAAGGCAGCAAAAAGCTGACTTAGATAACAGCAAACCTCTCATGCTAGAAAAGGAACAGAAACTAAAAAGTGCAGATCGAGCAAAAGAAATAGCTGTTCATGAGGAACATTATCTTGATGTGAATATAGAACTAGAAGAATTAAATGACTCTTTTCAGACGGCTAAAACTGAATTAAATGAAGTTCAAGATCAGCTCGCAACTATCCAACTCACCTATGAAAGAGAAGAGGCGAAACAAAAAGAGCGTGATCAGATGAGTGCTCAGTTGACGAAGCTACAAGATTATGTTGAAGATGTCGGCGGTCTTCAGGTAATGAAGCAAGACATCAAACAGTTGGCGATTGAGGAAGCGAATTCTAAGGAACTAAGTGAAGAACTTCTTCTTCAATTAATGGAAGCAAAAGAAGAAAGAACGGAATTATTAACGCAAATCAAGGAGCTAGAAATAAAGGTGAAGCTCCTTCCAAAGAGATCAGAAGAGCTGGTTGTAGAAAGAGAAAAATCAAAACTTATTGGCAGCTTCATTGAGCTACAACGAAAGCAAGCAGTGCTCTCAACAGACTGTTTTGAGCAAGAACAACGTTTAGTGGCAGCAAGAACAGCCTATAGAACAATTGAAACCGGGTGGATCGAGGGACAAGCTAGCTTATTGGCTGTTCACTTACATGATGGTGAAGCGTGTCCAGTTTGTGGAAGCGATCAGCATCCGAATAAGGCCAAGCTGGATGTAGAGCTCCCAACAAAGGAAAACCTTGAAGAAAAGCGGAACGAGTTAAATCAAATCGAAAAATCATTCCACGAGCTTCGAGCTAAGCTAAGTAATGTTCAATCACAATTGTCTGATTACGAACAAGAGCTAACAGTCTATGAACTGGATTTTGAGCATATAAATACCTACTTTGAACAGACGAAACAGTTGGAGAAAACGCTCCAATCTGAAATTACTCAGCTGAAAATCGATCAGGAGACATTAGAAGAAATAAAGGCAAAACTAGAAGCATACGACCTGAAAATCGAACAATTAGAAGTCAAGAAGACCACAAATGATCAACAATGGAATGAACTACTATCTAGGTATCGAACCGAACAAGCATTATTTGAAGCGAAAATTAAAACAATCCCTGAGCATCTTCAAGAGATGGATGCTCTCCAAGCTGAAATTAAACGAGTACAAACCGAAAAACAAACGCTTGAGGACCAATGGAAAGTCGTTCAAAAACAATTGACAGAAGTAAAAGAACGCCATCTCCAAATAACAGCAATGCTAGAAAACCTGACCCAGCAAATAAACAAGACAGCTAGTCGAAAAGATAAATCACTTCTTACTTTTCAAAATGCAATAATAAATGCAGGTTTTAACACGGAAGAAGAATATAAGCTTGCAAAGATGATTGAATCGGACAAAGAAGCATTGCAACTTGAGATTGAAACGTTTAATACCGATCTTTCCTCATTGATTAAACAGATAACTGAACTTGAGAAAGATCTGAAAATGAAGCAAGAAGTAGATCTGATTGCATTACAAAATGAATTAGCTGAACTAGAGAATCAACTTGAGCAAATGAAAAAAGTACAGCTACAAATCGAAGGATACCTGCAGACATCGGAGCGGGCTTACCAAAGTATTTGTGAAATTAATGAGAAGGTTGCTGAGACTGAAAAAAATTATTTCCTTCATAAGGATCTCTATGACGTTGTTAGGGGAGATAATCAGAAAAAGATTTCATTCGAACGTTATTTGCAAATTGAGTATTTAGAACAAATCGTCCAAGAAGCAAATCAACGCCTATATCGTCTTTCTAGTGGACAATTCCAATTAATTCGAAGTGATCGACTAGAAAAAAGAGGGAAACAAAGTGGGCTTAGTCTTGATGTTTACGATAATTACACCGGTCAAAATCGTGATGTTAAATCATTATCTGGTGGGGAGAAATTTAATGCTTCATTATGTCTCGCTCTTGGAATGGTTGACGTAATTCAATCACATCAAGGAGGCATTTCGATTGAGACGATGTTTATCGATGAGGGCTTTGGATCACTAGATGAGGAGTCATTAAATAAAGCAATTGATACGTTGGTTACCTTGCAAAAGTCAGGTAGGTTAGTCGGAGTGATCTCACATGTTCAGGAGTTAAAGCAAGCATTTCCTGCCATTCTCGATGTTAAGAAGACAAAGGAAGGACATAGCCAAACATCATTTATCATTAAATAAAGAAATTAGGTTGGGACAAAATTGATTTAATTAATATAAAATCGGAACAATGTTAATTGGTTACGTTAACGGCTACTGAAAAATACTACGCTTTATCATCCCACAGGAGTCTACGTATATTTCATCCGCTACGTGATTGCTTGCTTTGTTCGGTGTTTCAGCTAGACACTTTAGTTATGTTCCATCCTCTAGATCTTAGACAAAACGCCTTTGAGAATATTGACTCTCAAAGGCGTTTCGTATAAGGGATCGTTCAAGAGGAAGTCGATTCCCATGTCTCCTCTAAAAAAGCGTGCCCCCATCCCGGTAGAGGATTCGAAGCGACTGATCATGGACATTCTCTTTTCAACTACAAAAAAAACCTGTCAACTGTCTCGCTTTTCCGAGCCTGTGTCGACAGGTTAAAGAGCAAGGGATATCCCCTTGCTCTTCTTTGTCTTTATTAAAATGTGTAAGCAGAACCTACAATAATTAGTAGGATAAATAATACTACAAGTAAAGTGAAGCTGCTTCCTGTTCCAACGTGACTCATGAAGAATTCCTCCTTTTTGAGTGACTACACCATATACATATGTATGGGAGGCTCAATCGGGTGGGCTAATGTCACGATTTTGAATAAATTGGGCAAGTGCCTATATGTTTATTGACCTTGTCCTAAGGAATAGCCTCGTTCCCCATCAAACGTATAAAGATGTTCAGTTTTAATAATATCGAGGCCTGCCTCATTCACCCGCCCTAATAATGAAATGATTTCACTATTTGAAATCGAAGTCTCTTCAGTACTAAGTTGGAATCGACAACGCCAATGGTCTGTTGTAAATGTTTCAGGAAATCCATTTGGATACACCTTGACACCACGATTTGTGATGACTGCTAGCTTAAATTCAGGACCAGCGATCGCTTCTAATTTATGACCAATTTCTTCTGGAGTCAGCTCGTTATTGAATAAAAAGATATCAACGCCATCCAATTTACGAGTTACTTCTGACTTAGGTCGATCTTTTACAGAAGGAGAAAGTCTTGGTGCCTGTTGATCAGAAGGCTCATTCTCTTTGTATTCAATTGGAGAATACGTTGAAGGGAGTTGTCCTAGTCTTGAAATAACGGCTTTAGCAAATTCGCTTGTTCCAACAGAAGAGTTGCCTTTTGCAATGTCCCCAGTGAAGATGCCATCCTCTAACGTTTTAAGCCATGCATTATGTAGGCGCGATGCTACATCTGGTTGACCAATATGAACCAACATCATAATTGCCCCATTTAGTAAACCAGAAGGATTGGCAATTCCTTTCCCAGCGATATCTGGAGCACTACCGTGAATGGCTTCGAACATTGCAAAATTATCACCGATGTTTGCTGAACCAGCAAGTCCAACACTCCCTGTAATTTGGGCAGCAACATCTGATGCAATATCACCATAGAGATTTGGCATAACGATAACATCGAAATCTTGTGGAGAATCGGCAATTTTTGCCATACCAATATCTATGATCCAATGCTCTGTTTCGATATCGGGATATTCCTCTGCTATTTCTCTAAATACCTTGTGAAAAAGCCCATCAGTCAATTTCATAATGTTGTCTTTCGTAAAGCATGTTACCTTTTTACGATTGTTCTTTCGTGCATATTCAAACGCATAACGGACAATCTTCTCTGAACCAGGACGGGTAATTAATTTAAGACATTGAACTACTTCGTTTGTCTGTTGATGTTCAATTCCAGCATACAGATCTTCTTCATTTTCACGGATGATGACTAGATCCATATCTGGATGTTTGGTTTTTACAAATGGTGCGTAGGAGACGTTAGGTCTAACATTTGCGTAAAGACCTAATGTTTTACGGATCGTTACATTTAAGCTTTTATATCCTCCGCCTTGTGGAGTGGTAATTGGACCTTTGAAGAAAATTCTTGTCCGTCTAAGAGATTCCCAAGCTTCATCTGGAATTCCCGAAGACTGACCAGCTAAATAGACTTTTTCACCAATATCAATAAATTCAGGTTCAATTCTTGCACCAGCGTGCTCTAAAATTTCAAGAGTGGCATCCATAATTTCCGGACCTATGCCATCACCTTTTGCAATCGTAACCTTACGTTTTTCCATGAGATCATCTCCTTCAAAGTGACTTATAAATGAGTGTTTTTTTCATTTATTCTTAGGTTAACCAAATTGATTCACATCATGATACAAACCGGAGTAATTGAGAAATAAAACCTAGCTATGGGATGAAGCATTCACAGCTAAGTTTGTTGAAGGGCATCAGTTTGTTAGTCAATTAAGCCTTTTGATTCAAGAAACTCTCTTGCGACCGTTTCATACTCTTCATTGTCAATATCGACTCGTGCATTCATCTGCTGCATGTCGGATTCTGATATTTGTCCAGCTAAACCATTAAGTGTCTCTTCAAGACCTTGGTAACGGTCTAGGATTTCTTGGCGAATGACAATGGCTGCATCATAATTTGGAAAAAATCCTAAGTCATCTGTTGTTGTTTGAATATTTTCTCGGTCAATCCGTCCATCTGTTGTAAAGGCTGGGATGACATCCACATCTCCTTGGAGTAAAGCTTGATACATCACATTTGGATCAAAGCTTTCTGTTTCGGCGAAATCAAATTTATATGTTTCAGCGAATGCCTCGTAGCCATCACCTTGTCGTTCATAAAAGGCATGCGGTGCTCCAAAAGTAAGGTCTTTTGAAAGTGCAGCAATATCAGTATATGTATCAGCTGAGAACGCAGCATCTTCTCTATAGGCAAGTGTGTAATTATTTTCAAACCCAAGCGGCTCTAACCAAGTCGCATTATAGCGTTCCTCGTAGCCCTCTCGCACTCTTGTCAAAATACTTTCACTAGATTCTCCACTTTCCGCTTGTTCCTTCAGGACGGCTTCCAAACCAGTCCCTGTATATTCAACATACATATCAATTTCTCCGTTTTCAATAGCAGGTGTTAAAATAGCCACCTCACCCAATCCATCTTGAAGTTCAACATCATACTCTGTCGTTTCTTCAATATAGATGGCAAGAAGCTGTGCTAAGATATATTGCTCCGTCCAGTTTTTTCCTGAAACAACAAGTGGTTCATCAGTAACCGTTGCATGTTCATTATCTGTATTGCACGCTGAAAGGATAAGGCTTAATACGAGAAAGCTAGCTAATATTAGTTTGTTTTTTTTCATTTTTCCACTCCTTAGGTATGATTTACTCCTTTTGGTGTTACTTTCTTCTCTACTCTTTTTAAAATATAATCAAATGCTAATGCGAGTAATGCAACGGGGATAGCCCCAGCTAATACGAGGCTGTTGTTCCATGACTGTAAGCCACGCCAAATGACATCACCAAGCCCTCCTGCACCAACAAATGTAGCAAGTGTTGCTACACCAACTGTTAGAACGGTTGCGGTTCTAATCCCGGCCATCATAAAAGGCAACGATAATGGTAGTTGGATTTTAAAAAGTATTTGTTTAGGGGTCATTCCCATTCCTTCTCCTGCTTCAATAATTCCTTCATCAACACCGGTAATACCTGTATAAGTGTTGCGTAAAATTGGCAAAAGCGCATAAATAATGAGAGCAACGAGTGCAGTGCCTGTCCCAATACCAATAAGTGGTACTAGAAATCCAAATAGAGCAAGGCTTGGTATTGTTTGAAATACAGATGTGATTCCTATGTAGAACTCGGCCACTTTTCGCTTTCTTGAAATATAAATGCCAAGTGGTAAGGAAATTGCTACAGCAATCAGAATCGCTACAAAAGATAAATATAAATGCTCAATGGTTCTTGAAATAATTAAATCCTGTCTTGTAATAATTGTATCAAGAAATACTTGGATGGCATCCATTACTGTACCTCCTTTTGAATACCCGCAAGCTCCTGAAGCAATTGGTTCCTATTAATCATACCGGATGGGTTTCCATTCTCCCCACTAAGTAAAATGACCTCAAGATTTGATTTAATCATTGTATAAGCAACATGCTGTAACGATGATTGCTCAGAAATCATCGGGATATCAGCTACTCTTTCACTTTGCTGGAAAGGTAGCATAATAGATGAGGCTTTTGATTCGTTCTTGCTGATTGTTTGTTGTTTTAATCGTTTCTCACCAATAAAAGATCGAACAAAATCATTTACTGGTTGTTTAACCAGTTGTTCTGGACTAGCGATTTGCTGAACTTGTCCTGATTTCATTACGATAATTTCATCTGCGATTTTTAAGGCCTCATCCATATCATGGGTGACGAAAACAATTGTCTTATCAATACTTTTCTGAAGAAGCTTTAACTCTTCTTGAAGTTGTTCTCGAGTGATTGGATCAAGGGCACTAAAAGGCTCATCCATTAAGATAATGGGTGGTTCTCCAGCTAAGGCCCGAACTACACCAATACGTTGTTGCTGTCCACCGCTTAATTCTAACGGATATCTTTTTTTGTATACGTTTGGGTCAAGTCCAACCATATCAAGTAGATCATCAACCTTTTTTTCATAGCGATCTTTTTGCCAGCCTTTTAATTTTGGAACTAAGGATACGTTTTCTTCAATTGTCATATGAGGAAGCAGACCGATCCTCTGAATGACATAGCCAATATTTCTCCTCAGTTCAACTGAATCCTCATCGCTAATATCCTTTCCGTCAATAGTAATGTCGCCTGATGTTAGAGGGACAAGCTTATTAATCATTTTCATCGTTGTCGTTTTTCCGCAACCGCTTGGACCAATCAATGTAACAAGATTACCCTTTTTAACATCGAATGAAACATGATCAACGGCTACTGTTCCATCTTCAAATTTTTTTGTGACATTTTTAAACGAGATCAAGCTAGTTACCTCCTTTTCCTATTAAGGTATACCCCATTTTATTCATCGCTATCATCACAGTCAAAGAAAAACGATTTTAAATTTTTATAGGTTTTATCTTTGAATGCTGGTGGAATGAAAGAAGAACAGAAGAGAGGAAGGGAGAATGTATTATGCTAAAAGCCTTATACTTAAACACATCATTAAAGGAATCAGACCAAGAATCAAATACGAGTGCACTAATTAACAAATCAAAAGAAATAGTAGAAGTTGAAGGAATTCAAACAGAGGAAGTAAGGGTAGCGGATTACAATATTAGCTTTGGGATGGAACCAGATATGGGTCAAGGAGATGAGTGGCCAGTTATTCTTGAAAAAGTGCGGGAAGCTTCCATTGTTGTAATTGGGACTCCGATTTGGATAGGAGAGAAGAGTAGTCTTTCAACATTAGTAATGGAACGTCTATACGCTTCAAGTTCAGAAACAAATAATAAGGGACAATCCTTCTATTACAACAAAGTTGGAGGTGCTATTGTGACCGGTAATGAAGATGGAGCAAAGGATTCAGCGAAATCCATTCTTTATGGATTGCAGCATATTGGCTTTACGATTCCGCCAAATGTTGATGCTTATTGGGTAGGAGAGGCAGGACCAGGACCATCTTATATAGAAAAAGGTCAAGATAGTGAATTTACAAATAAAAATACGAGAACAATGTCATATAATCTCGTCCATTTTGCGAAAATGTTATCGGAAACACCTATCCCTGCCAAAGGTAATTTACTGTAGATGAAATGCTAGCACGATAAATAAGAAATGGGTGTTCAAAAAGGTTAATCTTTTTGAACACCCATTTTATTAAAATGTGTAAGCAGATCCTACAATGATTAGTAGGATGAATAATACGACTAATAAAGTAAAGCTACTTCCAGTTCCAGCAACGTGACTCATAAGAACGCCTCCCTTTAATTGACTATAATTTATCCTTATGAAAATAGGGATAAAATGGGTGGGCTATTACCTATTTACTTGATAAAATGGGCGTTTTATTTAGATGAACGGAAATTAATAATAAGAAAAGAGCTCTAAAATTTATAATATTCGAGTAAAAACGACATTTAATGTTAGATTAAATGCTATAATAAAAAGGTAGCAGTTAAAATGGACAAAGTATAAGGTCATTTGTCAACGATTATACTAATAAGGTACATAGCAAGAGGGTTGTCTTAAAACAGTGTAATTTATGTGTTGGAAAGAATATTGATTCGACTAAAAAAAACTGGAAAGTTGGGGTTAAATGAAGGGAAAGAATAAGTTTCAACCAAACGAGAAGGTACTTTTGAAATCAACAGGTGAAACGGTCACAATTAATAAATTTAATTATGTGCCTAACATGAAACGTTACTCGTATACCTGTTTAGAACATCCAAGTACGTTTTACTTTGAAGAGGAAATCAAGCCACTTGGTTAGGAAGTAACCAGAAAATGAAAATGTTTACAAATAGTTGCTTGCAATTCTAATTTTTTCTTGATATGATAAGAACAATTATTTTTGTTCCGAATTTAACTATTAAATTAAACACTTCTATAAGAAAGTTTGTCTTGATATGTTATGTTGGGCAAGGGTAGTAATTTAGTGGATAACCACGTTGGAGGCAATATCATGGCTCAAGGTACAGTAAAATGGTTTAATGCAGAAAAAGGTTTCGGTTTTATTGAAGTAGAAGGAAGCGACGATGTATTCGTACATTTCTCTGCAATTCAAGGAGAAGGCTTCAAGTCTTTAGAAGAAGGTCAAGCGGTAACGTTTGATATCGAACAAGGCGCTCGTGGACCACAAGCTGCTAACGTTACTAAGTAATAGCAAATGATAGGAGAGAACACCAATTGGTGTTCTCTTTTTTTGTAGTTATTTTAAAAGGGATACTCTGTTTACAGACAATGGTCTTGGTTTACAATAGAAACAAGAATGATTAAAAGGAGTGTGAGAACTTGATGGAAGAAGAAAAGGTGTTAATTGTTGAGGGGAAAAGTGATCGGAAACGTGTTGAAAGCCTACTCGATGAACCAGTTAAGATCATTTGTACATATGGAACCTTAAGTGAGGAAAAACTAGAGAACTTGATTCTTCCTATAGAGGACTTCGATGTGTATATTCTTGTCGATCAGGATGAATCTGGAGAGAAGTTGAGAAAGCAATTAAAGAGAGAATTACCCAATGCCACTCATTTGTACACTGAAAAAGAATATGGACAAGTAGAAACAACACCTTTAGATTTCTTGGCAAGCGTACTGAGAAAGAGCTTCATCATTAAAGATGTTCCTTTTTTACCTAACTAAAAATAAGCAGGATTATAAAAGACAGCTGATGGGTATAGAAGAACTAATATAGAAAGTGAATAAGTTAATTTGATTTTCGAAATAGTGGAAGTGACTATACTAAACTATCTAATAAATTCCCTTAAGAGGTGAAATGGATGAAGAAGCAACTATTTATTAATGGAGAATGGAAAACCACGGAAGAGTATTCTTCGTTATACTCCCCTTTTAGTGGCGAGCTTCTTGCAGATGTGGGGTATGGATCAAGAGAGGACATTAACAATGCAATTGAAGCAGCTTACGAAGCAAGAAAGGTTATGGCAGAGATGCCAAGTCACGAAAGAGCATCGATCTTAGAAAATGTCGCTAACTTATTAAAAGAACAACGGGAACAGGCCGCGATTTTAATTGCAAAAGAGGCTGGCAAACCACTTAAAACGGCAAGAGCTGAGGTTGACAGAACGGTTACAACATATAAGTTTGCTGCGGAGGAAGCCAAGCGAATATACGGGGAAACGGTACCTATGGATGCTGCTCCTGGTGGAGAAGGGCGAATTGCATACACCGTTAACGAGCCGATTGGTGTCGTCGGTGCAATTACTCCTTTTAATTTTCCAATGAATTTAGTTGCACATAAAATTGGCCCTGCCATTGCAGCAGGGAACACAGTTGTGCTAAAGCCAGCAGGGCAAACCCCATTATCTTCCTTACTGCTTGCAGAATTATTTGAAAAGGCTGGCTTGCCGGCTGGGGCTTTGAATGTCGTAACAGGTAGTGGGGCTGTGCTTGGAGATCTCTTAGTTGAGGATGATCGTGTAAAGAAAATTTCCTTCACTGGTAGTCCGGAGGTAGGGAAACGCATTCGAAAGAAAGCTGGTTTGAAGAAGGTTACTTTAGAGCTTGGCTCCAATTCAGCAGTCATTATTGATAAAGACGTCGACCTTGAAAAAGTGGTTTCACGATGTGTGAGCGGAGCATTTTCATTTCAAGGTCAAGTATGTATTTCATTACAACGTATATATGTTCATGAACAACAGTATGAATCATTTGTTTCTGAATTAGTGAAAGCAACCTTGAAGCTGAAGCTAGGAGACCCTTTGGATGAAGCTACAGATGTTTCGGCACTTATTCATCCAAAAGATGTTGAACGAGCACTCAATTGGATTGATGAAGCAAAACAACAGGGGGCTACGGTTGAGTTAGGAGGAAAAGCTGAAGGGAATATCCTTCATCCTACCATTCTAACTGAGGTGGATTCTAGACTTAAAGTGTCTTGCGAGGAGGCTTTTGCACCAATTGTCATCGTTAATAAGATATCCTCGATCAGCGAAGGGATAAATTGTGTTAATGATTCGAGCTATGGTTTACAAGCAGGGATCTACACAAATGATATCCACACAGCTCTAGATGCGACTCAAAAGCTACATGTTGGCGGAGTCATGGTCAATGATATTCCGACATTTCGTGTTGATCATATGCCTTACGGTGGCGTTAAGGAAAGTGGTGTAGGTCGTGAAGGGGTAAAGTATGCAATGAAAGAAATGATGGAACAAAAGCTAGTTGTTTTTAACAGAAATTGATTC
This sequence comes from Halalkalibacter suaedae, assembly GCF_017939705.1. Taxonomy (GTDB): domain Bacteria; phylum Bacillota; class Bacilli; order Bacillales; family Bacillaceae_D; genus Halalkalibacter; species Halalkalibacter suaedae. Next base: position 62,442 of record NZ_JAGKSQ010000011.1, on the reverse strand, counting down.
CTTCATGTGTAAGATACAGGAATAGACTAGAATCTATCGATATGATCGTAGGTTCTAGTCTTCTTATTTGATATGAGGCTTCACGATTCGAGTAAGTGAGTGAAAATCAACTTGACTTGCACTGCCTTCATGTTAGATAGATATACTGATATCGCCTTCGTCAGTAATTTCGATTGTTGAATAGCTCTCAAATGGTACTACACTCGTAATTTGATGACCTTCAGTACTCTCAAGTGTCTCCATATATTGCGAATAGGCTTGGGAATCTTTGATCAGATGGTAATAATGAACGGTTATTCCATCAATTTCGTCACTATCTTTGTATCGAAAACTACCTGGGAACTTATTAGTAAACCATGCTTTTGCTTCATTGTGGCTGTTAAAATCAGGAAGTTCCTGATGGATAGTTGTTATATCAATATTCATGGTTTTTACCTCCTTTTCTATATCTAGTGTGGCCAAAAAGCCATCAATAATTACGATCAACATAGTCATAAAAAAAGAGTGACATAACGGAGAATGCTGAAAAAGTCCTTTTTAGCAGTTCGAGGAAGTAGCAATGGCTTCACTCGTTGCACGCTTGCAATGAGAAACCCACTCATAGCAAGGCTTAAGACAATGCAACGGTTTCGCTCATTGCTTAAAGGCCACTGAAAAAGGTGTGTTTTTCACCTTTTTCAGTGGCCTAGACATAACGTCACTCTTTTTTAGGATCATTTTATATTAAGAGGCATCTGATAACATCGATGCGTGAATATAACCAATTTCGTCTGTTTCAGGAATCATAATTTCAATTTGACTTAGGTTAATATCAGACACTTCAACCTCTGTTCCTTCAGATAGTACTTCAATTTTGTCTTCATCCATCATTTCAATGAACTGATCATTTGTATAATCTGCACCAAATAAATCATACATTTCGCTATATGCCTCCGTATTATAAGCAACAAACGCATCTGATTCTAACTCAGCTGTATCACCTTCAAGTAATAGGTTTTGTTCTACTTCATTACTAGCAGAATTCATAGCCTCCTCGGTGTTAACAACAATTTCATCAAAGTTCTCTACAACCTCTTCAGTTGTTACTCCATTCTCGTTGCTGCAAGCTCCAAGTATAAAAAATATGGCTGTTAAGCCGATTAATTGTTTTGTCATACTAACCTCCTAATGCTTGTACTAATTACTTATTTGTAATCGATCTTCTTCTTAAATTATCGATTGAAATCTCATCTAAATGTAAGATAGAATTTCGTTCTGTTGCCTCTACTTTGGCGTCTTCTGATGTTAGATTTGTAGAAATCTCTTTAGTTGCCCAATTGATTGAAACAATTGCTTCAGGTGGTAACATCACTTTTCTGCCGGGTAACCAATCGCCCGTGTCAACAATTAGATAATGAACTGCCCACGAATCATCATCAAAGACGAAATCAACGACATTTCCAATTTTTTGATCCAGTCCATTAACAGTGTAACCAGTCCATTGACCTTTGAGCTCATTCACATTTCTTAAGAATGGACGTTCTTGTTCATTTAATTCATTTTCAGTCGGTTTTGTTTGAGAGGTAGTTGGTCTATCTCCATTTCCCCATAGTCCCTCTCCGATCCAATAAGGAGTCCAGCCATAATAAGTGTGGAGGTCTGTTTCCATTTGGCGTGAGAGTGGTCGATGCTCTTCGATAGATGGACTTTTTTCAATTTGTAGTCTTGTCGCAAGTATCGAAATTCTCTTATCGGCTAATTCGACATTATCAAAGGAGACTGGTGAAACTAATACTTGTAGTCCTGGGAGCCATTTCAACGTATCGATTACTAAATACCTTACAACCCATTTCTCGCTATCAAAGTATAGATCTTTCACTTTTCCTAATTCACCGTCTGTTGCTTTGACAATACAAGACTCTAAAGAACTAGCTTTGTAAAGAATAATAAATTCCTCCTTTTTGAATTGTTATTGGTACATATCCTCTTTGAAGGAGAGTTAAACATAGTCCCAAAAAACTTAAAAAGAGTCTGGGACAAAAGTGATTTGGCTAATATAAAATCCGAATAACAACAGCTGGCGGATAAAAACCGCTCCTGAAATATACTTCGCTTTCCGCGGGAAGCCGGTGAGCCGCATCACGCTACGCCTGTGGGGTCTCACCCTTGGCTTTTGATCCCGCAGGAGTCTACGTATATTTCATCCGCTAGATAATTGTATTGTTCGGTATTTCAATTAGACACTTTAGTAATGTCCCAGCCTCCAAATTGCTTGAGGTGATCTATTTAATTCGAATATTATTTTGGCCATTGACCAATAAATTCATTTTCATTATAGCTGAAAAAGCTATCCAAAATTTGTTCTCGGTCATCAAGAAATAATTCATCAGCGACTGCGGATACCAGTTTAGGTACACCGATTCTCATACCAGAAAGGGCTGAGGCTGAGATACCGCAGCTTATTAGTGCTGAGTAGTTAAAAGCAAAGATTCCGTGTAAATGAGCCTTTCCTTCCTCGTTACGGCTTATGAAAGAATAGCCAGGGGTAAGATATGGATGAGCATCAAGGACCGGGTTAGCTACTTCTTCAGGGGCATTATAACGATCACCCCAACGGCAAATATAATTTTCAATTAACTTGAGCTCTGGTCGTAAGGCTGGATCGGTAAGCAAACCCGTACTTATTACTAAGAAGTCAAAGACAAATTCTCCTTTGGGTGTTGTCACAGTAGTTCCGTTAGTAGAAGACTCGACACTGAGCCACGGAGATCCTAAGTGAAGTTGAAAACCAGGCCAAGACGTGGCACGGTCAAATGTATCATTCGTTGGTGGCTGATTATGTTTAAAGAAATGAGCGATGGTAGCGTATTTGTCTCGATCATTCAAACTATGAAATCGTTCTATCATCCCTGATCCTTCCATTTGACGGATTGGATTAATTCGGGGCAGTTCTTTCCGGCGGATGAAAACATGGGCTTCGCTTACACCTTCAGATAAAGCAAAATTAGCATTGTCAAAGGCCGAAGCCCCTCCTCCGAGTATAGCGATCTTTTTCCCTTTCAGTTTATTAAAGTCAATTGCTTCAGACGTGTGTGCGTACAGGTGACGTGGAACGTTGTCAGCAATTAAGGGAGGGACATGCCATTCGCCTCCACCCTGGATTCCTGTAGCTAGAATCACTTTACGTGCAAGAAGTGTGTTTTGTGTTGCTCCTGTTCCTGTGATATGGAGGCGGTGAATACCTGCTTCTGCTGGCTCTAGCAGACTTAATTTAACTTCATTAAGTACTGGAAGATTAAGGATACTACGATACCAGCGTAAATAATTCATCCAATCGCCTCGAGGGACTTTATCAATGGCTTCCCATCCTTCATTTCCAAATTGAGCCTCCCACCAGGATCGAAACGTAAGAGAAGGTACACCAAGGTCAATTGAAGTTAAATGTTTAGGTGTACGCAATGTTATCATTCTTGCGTAAGTTTCCCATGGTCCTTCTAATCCTTCGTTATTTTCATCAATAATGAGGATGTTAGAAATTCGTTCCTTTAAAAGTCCAAACGCTGTCCCAAGACCACTTTGGCCACCACCTACAATAACGACATCATATACATGACCTTCTGGGTGAGACAGTGGTCGAACCCAATCTGCACCACCGTAAGCTAAATAAGCAAGATCGGATTTCACTCTGTCATTTAACGTTTCTAAGCTCATTATTTTCAATCCCTTCAATGACATTCTTCTATTTTCATTTCATTAAACGTAATTGTTTGTATATTTTTTATCGTATCATGTCTTGTTCATTTGTTGGATGGTTAATCTGTCTAATGAATGGTTTGTTAATTAGGTTATATGACTAAAAATTTTTAGTTGAACTGGAAATTTGTTGTTTCAAATCTCACTAAACAACGCCGATCCTGAGAATTAATAAAAGATTTAAAAAAATGAGAAAGTAGTTTATAATAAAAAAGACAAAATTATTTCTGTTACCGAAATAGTTTTGTCGGAAGGTCAACGATTAAAGAGGTCTTTACATAATGATTTTACTAATTTATAAAGGTGGATGAGGATGACTAAACGTGGAATTGTTGCAGAAGACTTATATGAATTAAAATCGGTTAAAAACCCGGTGCTTTCTCCTGATGGGAGTCGCTTTATTTTTATTGAAACAGAAATAGATAAAGAAAAGCATGAATACAATTCACATTTGTTTGTGGCGGATGTAGAAGGGAAACACGTCAGCCAATGGACATTTGGAGATGTGAAGGATGGTTCTGCATCTTGGTCCCCAGATGGTAAATCAATTCTATTTACATCAAATCGTTCTGGAAAATCACAACTACATATGTTGAATACCGATGGCGGAGAAGCCAAACAGTTGACTTACTGTAAGCATGGTGCAAGAAATCCAATCTGGTCGCCTGATGGTACAAAAATATTATTTGAAACATCTCTTTCTCCTGAAGAAAATGTAACAGACAAAGAGGAGCAGAAAGAGAAAGATAAGCTACTTGAACCAATGGTTGTTGAACGAGTTCGATACAAATCAGATGCAGTAGGTTTCTTAGATGATAAAAACCAACACCTAGCTATCCTAACACTTGCAACAGGTGAAATTGAGCAATTAACCGAAGGAGATCGAGATTATACAGCTGGTTTCTGGTCTCCTGATGGCGAAAAAATTAGCCTTTCGGTAGATTTATCGGATGAGCCTGATTATAACTTAACCAACGATGTATACATCATGTCAGTAAAGACCAAAGAGTTAACAAAGCTTACTAAGAGCAATGGCTCGTTTGGTAATCCTACCTGGTCACCTGATGGTGGCTATATTGCTCTGATTGGACATGAGAAAGAATATGAAGGGGCTACGTTATCGAAACTTTGGTTATACAATGTTCAATTAGCAGAGTTAACATGTTTAACAGCTGAGTGGGATGTACAGATTGGGGATGTTGCGATCGGTGATTTCCATTCCGGTAATACTAATCCAGGTGCAATTTGGACAAGTGATAGTAAGGGCTTCTACTTCCTAATGAGTGATTTAGGGAATACGGGTGTTTATTATGGATCTGTTGAGGGTGAAATGTACCCGGCACTGCTTGAAAACCAGCATGTATATGGGCTAGCTGTGGATCCAAACACACATAAAGCCATCGTAGGGATTAGCACACCTACACATCCAGGTGATCTATTTTCGGTTGACTTAACGAATGGTGATATCAAACAAATTACGTTTGTTAACGATGAATTTTTGACCGGAATCGAGCTAGCTAAGGCTGAGGCGATCACCTTTAAAGCACCAGATGGCTGGGATATCCATGGCTGGATCATGAAGCCATTTGGATTTGTAGAGGGAAAGAAATATCCGACGATTATTGAGGTCCATGGTGGTCCGCATGCAATGTACGCCAATACGTATTTTCATGAATTTCAGACGCTAACGGCTCAGGGCTATGTTGTTGTATTCACAAATCCTCGGGGAAGTCATGGATATGGGCAGACGTTTGTCGATGCTGTAAGAGGAGATTACGGTGGGAAAGATTATATCGATGTGATGACAGCTACAGAATATGCAGTGAAGACATTTGATTTTGTTGATGAAACAAAATTAGGAATTACAGGTGGAAGCTACGGTGGGTTTATGACGAACTGGGCTGTTAGCCATACGAATATCTTCAAAGCAGCTGTAACACAGCGTTCAATTTCTAACTGGTTGAGCTTTTACGGCGTCAGTGATATTGGCTACTTCTTTACAGATTGGGAAATGAAGGGAGATCTTATTAATAATACAGAGAAGCTCTGGAAGCATTCACCAATTGCTTATGTTGATAAGATTGAAACACCGTTATTAATCTTGCATGGTGAAAAAGACTATCGCTGCCCGATTGAGCAAGCAGAACAGTTATTTGTTGCTTTGAAGATGCAGAAGAAGCCGACAAAATTTGTTCGTTTCCCTGAGTCAAATCATGAACTTTCAAGAAGTGGGAATCCAAAGCTTCGTATTGATCGAATCAACCATATTAAGGGATGGTTTGTTGAGTATCTAGGATAGAAAACAGTAAACAGAGGTTTGGACAAAATGTGATTAAACTAAATGAAGAACCGAACAAAGGGGTGGATGATAGATGCCGCTCCTGAAATATACTTCGCTTTCCGCGGGAAGCCGCTGAGCCTCCTCGGCTTTGCCTGTGGGTCTCACCCTGGGCTTTTGCATCCCGCAGGAGTCTACGTATATTTCATCCGCTAAAGGATTGCTTTGTTCAGAATTTAGTCAAACACTTTAGTTATGTCCCGACCTCTTTTTTTTGTTTGTTAAAACAAGAGGTATTGTTGTTTTTGATGAGTATATGCTACTATTTGTGTATATTTGTGCGTATTTGTGTATACAGTTAGGGAGTGGTGAAGGAATGCTCGTTCAAGAACGTTATGATCGAATTATAGAAATGTTAGAAGATGCTCATTCGGTAAAGGTTCAAGAATTTGTTGATGAGTTTCGTGTCTCTGCTGAAACAGTTAGAAGGGATTTAGAGTATCTAGAATCAATTGGCAAGCTTAAGCGGGTACACGGTGGTGCGATCCTTGAAAGAGATAACTCCCAAGAACAATCCTTTACAACTAGAGAGACACTTCATAGCGATGAAAAAATAGAAATTGCTAACTTGGCAATGCAGTTTGTTCAAGAAGAGCAAGTGATTGCGTTAGATGTCAGTACGACAAACACTGAGATTGCAAAAGCATTAAAACAACGATTTAGGAAGTTGACGATCATCACTAACTCATTACCAATTGTATTGGAGCTTTCTACAATGCCACAATATACAATTATTTTATCTGGTGGGACTCTCCGTAATGAAGAGCTATGTGTTGTCGGAGAGCTAGCCGAATCATTTCTTTCCCAGTTTCATATAAGTCTGTTCTTTATGAGCATGAGTGGGATCTCTTTGCACGCTGGACTAACTGATTATGGAATAGGTGAATGGAATATAAAAAAGAAAATGATGCAGCAAGCAAAATCTGTTTATGTTGTTGCTGATTCTAGTAAATTTGATGCTGTCTCAATGTTAAAGGTATGTAGCTTTGATAAAATTGAAGCAATTATTACTGATTCTAAACTACCTTCTAAGGTGAAGGATAATTATATTCAAAACAATATTAAAATTATTAACGAGTAATTAGAGTCGAGATTAACGTGAATAGTAGGGGACCACTGTATCTTTTCAGTGGTCCCCTTTGTATTGGTAAATGGTTACTATTTATTGTGGAATTGTCTGTGGGTTTTTGTGTATTTACAATTGTTTTTTGTGTATTATTCATATCTTCTTAATATTTCCTCCATATTTCTCTATTAAAATAAGGTTAGCTAAAAGAAAGGAGATGTTGTATGCAATCAGTTCCTGCTACGAAACAGAAGAATGTTCAGTTGGGTAAAAAGACAACAGGAAACCTGTCTAAATGCGTAACTCCATGGTTATTCATGATTCCAGCCCTTTTACCGTTATGTGTTTTTTATCTCTATCCTATATTTTATTCTTTCTATATTAGTTTTACAGATTGGGATTATATTAGTCCTGAAGTTAATTTTGTTTTATTTGAAAACTATTACTATTTATTAACCGATCCTATTTTCTATCAAGTGTTAGTTAATACACTCTACTTCATGCTAGGAACCGTTTTGCCAACCGTCGTTGGTGGACTCCTTCTTGCGATGCTTATTTCAAATAAACAAAAGGGGATGTCCATTTACCGAACGATTATCTTCTCTCCATGGGTGACTCCGACTGTAGCAATATCAATCGTGTGGTCATGGATCTATGAACCAGATGTAGGACTAGCGAATTGGCTGCTGTCGCTAATTAATCTACCGGCTTTAGGTTGGACAAGTAGTACAACATGGGCGATGCCTGCGGTCATTATTGTTACGGTTTGGAAAGGAGTCGGCTGGGCTATGATTTTTTACATGCATGCTCTAAAGACAGTACCTTCTTCACTATATGAAGCAGCTGACTTAGACGGGGCCGGTCGTTTCAAGAAGTTCATTCATATTACGATCCCGTTGATTTCACCAACAACACTGTTCCTCGTCATTATCACGATGATTGATGCAATTCAGGCTTATGATCAAATCCAAGTGATGACCCAAGGTGGGCCTGCTGGAAGTACAAGAACGATTTTGTATATGTTCTATCAAGCTGCCTTCGAACAATTTGACATGGGCAGGGCAACCGCTTTATCGACGATTTTGGTTATCATCACTGGAATGTTAGCGGCAGTTCAATTCTATGTTTCTCGTAAATGGGTTCATTATCAATAAGAGGGTGTATAAGGTGAATTTAATCCAAAAGCAAGTCTCACTACTATCAAAGCATATTGTTCTACTAGTTATTAGCTTTATTATGTTCTTCCCATTCTTATGGATGGTAACTAATTCAATTAAAACAAGAGAGGAAATCTGGTCCTTTCCTCCAGTTTGGTGGCCGCAAGATCCCGAGTGGGGTCACTTTATAGAGGCCTGGAATTCTGCTCCGTTCGCGCTATATATCTTTAATAGTACATTCACGGCCATTTGTATCGTAGCCATTCAATTACTTAATTCATCGATGATGGCCTATGCCTTTACGCAGTTCAGATTTAAAGGAAGGGATTTGCTTTTCTCTATTATTCTTGTTTCATATATGGTGCCAGTGGCAGCTACCTATGTACCGAGCTACGTGATCATTTCGAAAATGGGTTTAATGGATACACATACAGCAGTTATTATTTCAAATGCTATATCGATTTTTGGAATCTTTCTATTCAGACAAGCATTTATGCAGATTCCTAAAGAACTGATTGAAGCTGGTAAAGTCGATGGTGCGAGTCATTGGCGCATATTATGGCAAATCATTTTTCCATTGACGAAACCTACGTTCATCACACTAGCATTAATTAGCTTCATTGGGATGTATAACAATTATTTGTGGCCCGCCCTTATTCTAAATAGCGAAGAGAAATTTTTGATTACAAAGGGTCTGAGACAATTCTTCATTCAAGAGGGTGCTTATGGAATTGAATGGCCGTTAATTATGGCTGCAAGCACATTTACAGTAATTCCTCTACTACTTATTTTCGTCTTCGCTCAAAAATGGTTTGTTTCAGCTATTGGTGATCGCGGGCTAAAAGAATAAATAAAAAATTATCGGAGGTTATCAAGGTGGAGAAGAGATTTAATCATGTTATTTATTTGGCAATTGTCATGTTTATGTTTGCATTAGTAGGATGTTCCGAAAATACAGGAACTGAAGCATCTGAGACGAAAATTGAAGGAGAGGTAGCTGCTGAAAAAACAACGAATGAGCCAGTAGAAATTGAATTTTGGTACGGACTTGGTGGAAATCTTGGTGAAAATGTAGAACGTATTATTTCAGAATTTAACGAAAGTCAAGATGATGTAGTAGTAACAGGTGTTGCACAAGGGAATTATGATGAAACAGAACAAAAAATACAAGCTGCAATAGCTGCAAAGAAAGTACCGGCAGCTGTTTTACTAGGTGATGATACCGTTTATACATTTGGTAATAAAGGCATTCTTGCCCCAATGGATGAACTTATAAAGGCAGATAAAGATCTTAAACCTGAAGATTTTGTTGAAGCCTTTTATCAGCAAGGAACCGTGAATGAAATCCAATATGGCTTACCGTTATATGGAACAACCCAAGTAATGTATTATCGTAAAGATCTCTTTGAAGAGGTTGGAATTTCAGCAGATTCATTAGATACATTTGAGTCCTTAGGAGAGGCAGCAGCAAAGATTAAGGAGGAAAAAGGAATCTATGGATGGATGCCAATGTGGGGTGCAGCCAATTTGATGGACTTTGCGATGAGCAATGGAGCTAAATATTTAAGTGAAGATGGGAAAACAGTTACAATTGATTCACCTGAATGGATCGAAGCATGGGAGTTCATTCGTAAGGCAATACATGAAGACGAAACGATGGCAATCAATCATGGTGGAGAAGGATGGGCATATTGGTATAAAACAATTGATGATGTATTGCAGGACCGTGCTGCTGGATATACAGGTTCTTCAGGTGATCAAGGGGATTTAGATTTCACGAAAGTTGCAGCATATCCTCAACCTGGTTGGGAAGATCATGCAGCTGCCCCGCATGCTTATGCATTACTAGCATCAATCCCAGCTCTTGCTTCACCAGAACAGCAAGAAGCAGCTTACCAATTTATTACTTTCTTTAATAGTCCTGAAAAGACAGCAGATTGGTCGATGAACACAGGCTATATTGCTGTGCGTACATCAGCTAATGAAGTCCCTGAATTCAAGAAATTTGCTAAAGAAAATCCACAAATTCTTGTACCATTAAAGCAAGCTGAAACGGCTACACCACCATTTCATGATCCTACAGGTGGAAAGATCATTGACGCGTTGACAAAGGCAGCAGACAAGGTAGAGATTGAGGGAATCCCTGCAGCTGAGGCATTAAAGGAAGCACAAATTGAAGCACAGCGTGAGCTTGATCGGGTTCTATAAAGTTATGAATGTACTTGAAAGGCAAGAGATTAGAGGTGTCCTAGAGACATCTCTAATTAATCAAACGCTACATATCCCTCAAATGTATGCATCAATGAAAATGAAAATATCTATTCAGGAAAAAGCTTGGCTGCTCATTATTGTTACAAGCCCTGAAGGAACAATCCGGGCTCAAGGGCTCCTCATGGATGGATCAATAGAATTTTGTTTTAGTGAAGATCTATATTCCACAAGCTTTTCTACCGTTCCTGGAAAGATTTCAGCTGGTGATTGGAGTATAGAGCTACTTAATGCTCTTCCTAAAAAGGGTCCGTATTTGATTGAAGTTGTGTATGGTCAGGATTCCTTGCCGAAGTTAGATAGCGAACCGCTTCAAGTATTTGCAACCTCACAGTATGAAGCAGGATTTATGTTGAACAATTGGAACCCCAATGAAGCTGTCAATACAGAACAACGCTGGTATAAAGGTGATTTTCATACGCATACTTTTTATTCAGATGGTAAGCTTTCACCGCAAGAAGGAATGACCTCAGCTAAAGAGATAGGCTTAGATTTCTTCGTTGCGACAGATCATAATATCATCCCGACAAAATGGTTGAAGGATTCAACTCTTGTTATTCCTGGAGTTGAAATTACTTCATCTAGAGGACATTTTAACGCACTAGGTGTGAGAAGCTGGGTTGATTGGAGACCGACGGCTAGTGACAAGGGAATGGAAAGCGAACGAGGTATGAATCGGATTCTAAAAGAAGTAGGGTCTCAAGGTGCTTTGCGTTCAATCAATCATCCTTTATTACGACCGTGGCAATGGGCATTTAAGGAGACACTTCTTTCTGAAATAGATGTAATCGAAATATGGAATGACCCAACATTTCCTGATAATGTGAATGCAACTAAGCAAGCACTTGTTCTTTGGGACACTTTATTAAATGATGGTTACTCAATTCCTGGGATTGGCGGCTCTGATTCGCATATGAGACCGACTGAAAGCTATGTCGAAGGAGGCCCAGCTTCATTGATCGGTGATCCTTCTACTTATGTATGGGCAAATGAGCTGTCTGCACAAGCAATTTTAGATTCGGTGAAATTAGGAAATGTATATGTGTCTAGAGGACAGGTGCTTAATCCTTCATTCTTTGTGAATGGAGAAAGCGTTCATATGGGAGAGAGTATAGCTCAGAATAGTGATATAACCTTTAAGCTTAACTATAAATGCACGACTAATGGGAACAGATTAGTTAAGGTCATCAATGGTGTACGGACAGAGGTTGAGAATCTAGAACTCGAGGGCATCTATAAAGAAGAAATAAAAGGGGAAGAGGGATATCGTTGGATTCGTTACGAAGTTCGTTCTTCTAACGGAGAACTACTTGCTTTTTTGAATCCAATATTCAACGGAACAAAAAAACATTCATTACATATATGGGCTGATTTATTAGAGAAGGCTGGATTTAATAATGACTGAGATTAAGGGGGTTCTTTTTGACAAGGATGGCACTCTTATTGAATTTCTAGAACTGTGGAGACGAATTGCTTTTGGTTTAGTTACCGAGCTCGTTCCTAGTGGAAATGCTAGTAGAATAAGAGAGGCACTATTGGAAAGTATTGGACTGTTAAATGGCGAAGTGCAACCCACCAGTATTTTGGCTTCAGGAACGACAAAAGACATTGCAACGGCTTTTTATCCAATTCTTATTAAGGAAAGACAATCTATTCCTGAACCATTCCATCTATGGGTTGAGGAACGTATTCTATTATTAACAAAGCAAAATTTAGATGCGGTTAAACCAGTAACTGATCTGAGGACATTGCTGCAGAAACTAAAACGTAAGGGCTTAAAAATCGGTGTTGCGACAGCTGATGATATTGAGACAACGAACCTAACGTTTAAACTTTTGGGTATTGATCAATTATTTGATTTTGTAGGTACGTCAGACCAGTATAAAAAGAAACCTGACCCTAGTATGATGAAGGCCTTTTGTCAAAGCGTGAATTTAGAGCCGGATCAGATTGTCATGGTGGGAGATACTGCTATCGACATAGCGTTTGCTAAAAATTCAAAATGTGGTCTATCGATTGGTGTAAAATCGGGTGCGAGTCAGATTGATGATTTAATTGATGCTGATTATATCATCCCATCGGTTAAATTCTTAATTAATGACGAAGATCATTTTGTATGGAGTTAAATAGAAACGAAAAGCTGACTCAGTTAACAGGAGTCAGTTTTTTAATGAGGTGAACACATGGCTTGGGTATTATTACTTCTAACCATTATTCTTGAAGTCGCAGGTACGATTAGCATGAAATTATCAGAGGGTCTTACGAAATGGCTTCCAAGTGTCTTGTTATTTGTTTTTTACGGTGCTTGTTTTACTATTTTTAGTTTTGTTGTGACGAAGATTGAATTAAGTATAGCGTATGCAATTTGGTCTGGGCTTGGAACAGTAGTTATTGTTATTATTGGTATCTTGTATTTTCATGAATCCTTTTCGTTGCTGAAGGCAGTTTTTGTGTTATGTATTATTGTTGGAGTTATTGGGTTGAAGCTCGTTGCACCAACGGAGTAAAGGACTTTGGACAGTCGAATTTCAACATTTTAAGTTATGAACTAATGACACAGAAGATAACATGTTGGACTCAACTTATTTGAAACTTCCTGTTTATGTGTAAAAAGGAAGTTTTCTAGCGGTTGTGATTAAAGTCACTGATCCAAAAAGGAAAGCTTTGTATTATTTATTCAGATGTACAGAGCATTTAAATGAAAAGGAGTGATAATTATGAAAGCAGCTGTTGTGAACGAATTTAAAAAGCAACTTGAAGTGAAGGATGTTGAAAGACCAGTTTTACAGCTGGGAGAGGTATTAGTACATATTAAAGCTTGTGGGGTTTGTCATACTGATTTACATGCTGCACACGGTGACTGGCCAGTGAAACCTAAGCTTCCTCTAATTCCAGGGCATGAGGGAGTAGGAGTTATTGTAGAGGTAGGTCAAGGGGTGTCACATTTACAAATTGGTGATAGAGTCGGTGTTCCTTGGTTATATTCTGCTTGTGGTCATTGTGAATATTGCTTAACGGGTCAAGAAACTCTTTGTGAAAGTCAACAGAATTCAGGATATTCCGTTGACGGAGGATATGCTGAATATTGTAAGGCAGATGCGGCTTATGTAGTGAAAGTACCAGATAATTTAAGCTTTGAGGAAGCTGCTCCGATTTTTTGTGCAGGGGTTACAACGTATAAGGCGTTGAAGGTGACAAATGCAAAACCTGGAGAATGGGTAGCGATTTATGGTGTCGGAGGGCTAGGTCATGTTGCTGTTCAATATGCAAAAGCGATGGGATTACATGTAATCGCAGTAGACTTAGGAGAAGAAAAACTCAAATTAGCTAAAGAACTGGGTGCAGACTTATTCGTAAATCCAGCGTTAGAAGATCCAGCTGCATTTATTAAAGAAAAAGTAGGAGGCGTTCACGGGACGGTAGTTACAGCTGTTTCAAAACCAGCATTTCAGTCTGCATTCCATTCTGTAAGAAGAGGGGGAACTTGTGTGCTAGTAGGTTTACCTCCAGAGGAGATGCCTATTCCGATTTTTGATACTGTCCTTGGTGGAATTAAGGTTGTTGGTTCGATCGTAGGAACGAGGAAAGATTTGCAAGAAGCTCTTCAATTTGCAGCAGAAGGAAAAGTTAAAACAATTATTGAAACACAGCCACTTGATAAGATAAATGAAGTGTTTGACAGAATGGTCAAGGGTGAAATAAAAGGACGTGTTGTGTTGACTTTAGATAATTAACTGAACGATCAAAGAGGTATGAAGCGTGGAGCTTCCTGCCTCTTTTTGTTGTAATCGTCGACATATCAATCAGGTTAAGAGGAGACACTAAAAAGGTAAAGGAGTGATGTTGATATGACAAAAAATAAGCTATTAATCCCAGAAGCAAGAAAAGGCTTAACTCAATTCAAAGAGCAAGTTATGAGCAAAAGAGGCTATCATACGAAGAGTGAGTCTGAATTAAAATACGAGGTAGCAAAGGATCTAGCTGTTCCGCTTACTAAAGGAGATAATGGCGAATTGACATCAAAGCAAGCTGGTCAGGTTGGAGGTCAGATTGGTGGATCAATGGTGCAAGAGATGATCAAAATGGCTAAAAATAATTTAGCGAGTAAAGATTAACGAGAAACAAGATGGCGGAGAGATATGATCCCCATCTTATTTTTTTATGTCTAGGCTATTACAAGTATAATCTTCTTGCTTATTCACAACATAAAAAGACGATGTGAAAAGAGGTAGGTGATACTATGGAATCAAGCTGGCTATCGATTATCCCATTTTTAGTTGTCATACCAGTTGCTATTTATACAAAACAGGTGCTTCCTGCTCTATTTCTTGGATTATTAGTGGGTTCATATCTTATTGACCCTACTGTCCTTGGTGGAATACAAACAATGTTTGTCTATGTAGTTCAAGCCCTGATTGATGAAAATAATATTAAGATTATTGTGTTCTTATATGCCTTTTCAGGACTGGTTGGCATGATTAAGATGACAGGAGGAATTAGAGGTTTTGTAGAAAAGGCAGCTGAGCGAATTCAGACCAGAAAGCAAGCTCTGCTCCTTACATATGTTTCAACTATTGGGACATTCAGTGCACCTACGTTTCGTTTCGTAACTATTGCTCCAATTATGAGAGCGCTACTAAAAAAAGTCAAAATGACGACAGAGGAGCTCGGTTTCATTATTGAGACAACTGCGACTCCTGTCATTGTCTTAATTCCAGTTGCAACCGCTTTTGTTGGTTATATGGTCTCGATTATCCAAATCGCAACTGAAAACGAAGGAATCGAAATAGATCCTTATTCACTCTTTATTCAAAGCATACCATTTAATTTCTTTGCAATTGTCACGATTGTTTTAGGGATTTACTTAAGCTTTTTTCATCATGCAAAAACAAAGTCCGATGCACCGATGCAAATTGATGAGCAGGAAGTTGAAGATGAAGAGGAGGATTGGCATGATTGCCATCCTGTTGTTGCAAAGGATTTACCTATTAAACCTCTGAATCTTCTTGTCCCCCTTATTCTGGTAATTGGTTTGACATTGTTTTTGACATGGTGGGATGGCTATGAAAAGGGGGTTGGGCCGTTTGAGGCATTTATTCGAGCAAATGTACTTGATGCAATGGTCATTGCCCTTCTGATTACAACACTAGTATCAATATTCTTCTACTTGATACAACGGTTTAAGCTTGTAAACTTAATTGATAGCTTCATACAAGGTGGAAATGACCTAATGTCAGTTATTTTATTATTATCAATCGTTTGGGGATTATCATCAATCACAGATGATTTAGGTTTTTCGGGATTTGTGACAGCACATACCGGCTGGATCCCGCAAATGTTTATAGCACCACTTATCTTTTTATTCGGAGCTGCTGTATCTTATTTTATTGGATCTGCATGGGGAACATGGGGGATTTTAATGCCACTCGGGGTAGCACTTGCTACTACGGGTGATGTGTCCTTACCTCTAGTTATTGGGGCGGTGTTTGCAAGTGGGTCATTTGGTGCTTTTGCATCTCCATTAAGTGATGATACAAATACAATTGCAAAAATACTAGGCCTTTCGGTCATAGAATACGCTAAATATAAATTAAAACCAGCACTGATCGCTGCCGGTATCACAACTGTCTTATATACAATTGTGACATTTATTCTTTAAAGAGGATAGGGATAGAGGCTAGGACAAAATTGACTTAACTAATAGAAAATCCGAGCAATGGTGGTTGGCGGACGTAAACCGCTCCTTAAATATACTTCGCTTTCCGCGTGAAGCCGGTAAGGCCACTAAAAAAGGTGGAAATTATACCTTTTTCAGTGGCCTCTTTTAGGTCCCGCAGGAGTCTCCGTATATTTCATCCGCTACGTGATTGCATTATTCGGTATTTTAGTTAGCGCTTTAGTTATGTCCCAGCCTCTATCTTTTTTTTCGCTAGAATTCAGCATTTTATTTGAAAATAATGTAAAATATTTTATTGTAAGTCTCTGTGTTATGAAGAAGGATAGTAATGAAATTCCACCTACAATGAGAAAGGGTTGAAAGGTGATTAACTCAAAGGTATTGGCTATTATATAATATAATTATCTATCTTTAAGGGGGTGATATGAAATGGCATATAAGCATCCTTATTTGTCAGCATCTGTAACGTCTCATGCAGAGCCTAGATGTAGGAAGGCGATACTTTGGATGAGGTAGACTTTTTTAATATCGCCAAATATGTTCCTCTTGTCCTGTCTCGGCTCTGCCCTTATTGAATTTGAATTATTTACTGAAAATAAGGAGCTGAAATAAATGAAAAATAATGAAATTACAGGATTGAAGATGGAGCCTTTTATCAGGAGTGACCAATACAACTTTATTAGATATGAGATTAAAAAACTTGTTCAAGCTCATGTTACAAGTAGGGACCCCGATGTTCTAAATGCCCTTAAAGCGAGTTCATTTGAAAACATCAATAATCTATTTCTCACTTTGAATGAGAAGCAACTACTATTAATGAATGAGGTTATTGAATTAAAAGACGAGATACAAGCTGAACAGTTGGTGAAACATCTTAAATCACTCGTTAGACCCTTTACAAAAACAACTGAGAAAACCGTTACAAAGTTATTTCCAAAAGCAAAAAAATTAAAAATTCCATCCTTTGATGAAATGGATTTCAGAGATTTTTCCTATATAAGCTGGTACGATATTCGTTCGGAGAGGAAATATTTGATTATTGAATTAAATGGAAAATTAATCGGTTTTCAGGGGACGTTTAGAGGTAATGTAAAAGGAATTTGTGCAATTTGTAATAGACATGAAGATGTTGGATTATTTATGACGAGTGTCAAGAGTGGTGTAGACACTTACACAAATAGAGGGAATTATATCTGTAAGGATTCTGTGAAGTGTAATCAAAATATCACCACTTTAGATAAGTTATATGATTTCATTGAAATACTGAAAAAATAAGTTGTATCTCGTACAAAAAGACTCAGGAGTACGATCCTGAGTCTTTTTTGTACAATAATAATTCTACTTATAAGGGTCGATCGTTTGAATCGTTCCATCCGCATTATACGTAATTTCTGTGTATTTAACTGAACGTTTGTGATCGACACCGTCTGATAACGAACAATCATGATAGAATAAATACCACTTATCCTCAAATTGTACGATAGAATGGTGTGTCGTCCAACCAATCACAGGATTTAAAATGGTTCCTTTATAAGTAAAAGGTCCCTGTGGAGCTTTGCTTATCGCGTAGGCGATTTTATGAGTGGTACCAGTTGAGTATGAAAGGTAATAATAATCATTATATTTGTGAACCCAAGCACCTTCAAAGAAACGACGTTCTTCATCACCTGCTAGTATAGGGTTACCATCCTCATCAATAATAGAGATTTCGGTAGGGGATTCTTTGAATGTTAGCATATCTTCGCTTAACTCAGCAATTCTCGGCCCTAAGGCAGGTTCAGTCAATTCTGGTCCTTCTGCATCTGATAGGAATTCCCCTGTTTGCCATTTCTCTAATTGTCCACCCCATAGACCACCGAAGTAGATATAAGCTCTATCATCTTCATCTACAAATACTGCAGGATCAATACTATAGCTTCCAGGTATATAATTCTCTTGTGGTGTGAAAGGACCCTCTGGAGCTGAACTAGTAGCAACACCTAGGCGGAAAATATCGTCCTTATCTCTAGCAGGGAAGAATAGGTAATACTTATTATTTTTAAAAGCAGCATCTGGGGCCCAAAGCTGCTGTTTTGCCCATGGAATATCCCTTACATGCAAGGCTTCACCATGGTCTACACAAGGGGAATCGAAGTTATCCATCGAAAGGACATGATAATCCTCCATCGCATATTGGTCACCATTGTCATTAGTTGGACCATCATGATCAAGGTCATGTGAAGGGTAAATATAAATTTTTCCTTCAAACACATGGGCAGACGGGTCAGCTGTAAATAAATGCGTCACGATCGGTTCATTCGGTTTTGTTTTCTTATCCATATCAAATCTCCTCACTATGTAAATAAAATAATGCTCTTTCTTCAGTGTATCAATAACTACATAAATGTAAACGCTTAAAGCTTAGGAATTAATTTAAATAGTATAGCTGAAGTAGTGGAATCTATTAATTGAGTTAACCAAAAAATCCTATGCTTACTAATAAGCATAGGATTTTAATAAATTTTTAGTTGAAATTGATCTCTTCGACGACTTCGTTATGTTGGTTATAAATGGTCAGTTGGCTAGGACTATTTTCTGAAGCTAGCTTTTTTCCTGCTTCAGTTGCATCATCCATTTGATCAAAGTTCTCTTGTGGAGCGACATCTTCTAGCTTTAAGAACCATGAATCTGCATTCTTGTCGGGACGGACAGTGAATTTTTTCATAACTGATCATTCTCCTTTTAATAGTTATTGTGCTTCCTACTCGCTACATTTTCCTCTTCCCATAAGTGTTTCCTAGTAAACATAGTAGGAACAGTCTACTTAAAAGTAAATAATGGATGTTTGCAGATCGTATTGACACTAAAACAGCTTTAAAATTATTATTAGGAAGTGTCGACAAATGTCGCAATATGTCTATTTTGATTTTTTTGATAATTAAGATAGATAAAGATTTAGATATTATAAAGGGGTTGAACGTATGGGGAAGAGATTTTGGAGAGATCGATCGATTGGAGGTAAATATGCGATCGTCTTTGCGGTAGTAATGTTAACGTTTATTGGTTCACTGATACTAACCTTTTGGTTGCTATCAAATACGAGCTCGTCCATTCAAGAAACTCGTACAAAGAATGAAATCGTCATCCAAGTTTCTGAGTTGATGTCTCTGTATCAAGAAAAATATCTAAATATTCCTGAGTATATTATCGCTGAGCAAGATGAACGTCTAGTTCAATATTTAACTCTTAGTGAACAGTTTGTAGCAACCGCTAAGGAGTTAAGAGGTAATATCTCTGAGGATGAGCATCTTAGTATGTTTAATCAGATTATTGATAACAATCATGCACTTGATGAATATTACTTTAGTGAAATCGTTCCAAATGTTCAACAGATTAATACTGATACTTTTGCAGAATTACAAGAGCAGGCTAATCAACTAAAGGTAGAAACGATTGCTTTGGGTGATAGTCTGATGGAAGCTGCGGTTTCATCTAATACGTCTTCTATTGAAAATGCTCAAGGTAATATTGGGGTCACTATCGCGGTTCTTATTGGGTCAGTGCTTGTATCCATAATTGTATCTATCGCACTTATATATATTATTAGTCGTCGAATACGTCAAAGCTTAAATAAAGTCGTGGAAACTAGTGACCAAATTGCTAAAGGAAACTTAAACGTTCCAAAGCTTAATGACGATAGCCGAGATGAAATTGGTCTTTTGTCTAAATCAATTAATGAGATGGGAACTAGCCTGAAAAATATGATTAATGAAGTCTCAACATTGGCTAATTCGGTTGATCATCAAGTTCAAAACTTTACGTTGAAAGCCGATGAAGTCAAGCAGAGCAGTGAACAAGTCGCAACAACAATTGAGGAACTTGCTTCAGGAGCGTCTAGTCAAGCGAATGAAGCGACTGTCATTTCAGAGCGGACTCAAAATCTTACTCAACAAATTGTTGGTGCTAGTGAAAATGGTGATCGTTTAGCTACTTTCTCAGAAGAAGTTCTTACTGTCTCTGTAGATGGTGATCTCCAAATGAAAGAATCGTTAAAACAAATGGAGAGTATTTATCAGATCGTGGAGGAATCTGTTGTTAAGATAAATGATCTAGAACAGCAAACAAACTCAATCTCTACATTTGTTGGAGTCATTCAATCTATAGCAGAACAAACTAATTTGCTTGCACTTAATGCATCAATTGAGGCTGCACGTGCAGGAGAATCAGGTAAAGGTTTCGCAGTTGTTGCTGATGAAGTAAGAAAGCTAGCCGAAGAAGTTTCTGTTTCTGTCAAAAGCATTACTGAAATTGTCAATTCAATCAAAGGTGAGACAGGCCAAATGGTTAAGGATTTAACGGCCGGATATGAAGAGGTTAACAAAGGTAAGAATCAAATTGAGATGTCAGGAAAGTATTTTTCAGAGATTAAAGATAAAGTTTCTAATATGGTGGAAAGAGTCTCAGAAATCTCTACAACTCTGACTGAATTTCATGTTGCGAGTGAGGAAATTAGCAATTCTGTTGAGCATATTGCAGCCATTTCAGAGCAATCAGCTGCTGGTGCAGAGGAAATATCAGCTTCAGTCATTGAACAACAATCTGCCATTAATCAAGTTTCGACTGGAGCAAATGAATTGACTGAATTAGTTAAGGGGATGAATACCCTTATTCAACATTTCGACGTAGGTGCTGACAACGTAATCGAAAGTGAAGAAAAGCAGCATCTATCAAGGGAAAATCGAAAGGAGGATGTGTCATAATGTCATCTAAAAATAAAGCGAACCGCTTGTTATTATTACTATCAACCCTACTTCTGTTGGTTCTAGGAGCTTGTAACACTGAATCAGCATCAGATTCAAATGAGGATACCGATCAGAAGCTTCGTTCGAATCCAGATCAAATTTATGTTGGTTTCGTGCTTGATACGTTACGTGAAGAGCGCTGGTATCGTGATAAAGAAGCTTTTGAAGGAGCGGTTCGTGAACTAGGTGCAGAGGTGAAGACACTCGCGGCTAATGGAAATCAACAAGTGCAAATTCAGCAGGCACAGCTCCTTATTAATGAAGGAGTAGATGTACTAGTCGTTGTACCAACAGATGCTGATGGAGCAAGTGAGATCGTAACTTTAGCACACGCAGCTGGTGTTAAGGTCATTTCATATGATCGTTTGATTCGTGGTGCAGACCTTGATTATTATTTGTCTTTTGATAATGTAAAGGTTGGCGAGCTTCAAGCACAGGAGATTGTCAATCGGGTTGATCAAGGGACATTTGCCTATGTTGGTGGATCTGAAACAGATAATAATGCAATTCTATTTCGTGAGGGAGCAATGAATGTTCTTAAGCCGTTTATTGATTCAGGTGCTATAAACCTTGTATATGATAATTATACGGAAAATTGGGAGCCTGAACGTGCTCGTGACCAATTAGCATCATTTCTCGCGAGTAATTCGGTTCAATTAGACGCAGTTGTTGCAGCAAATGATGGAACCGCAGGTGGAGTAGTTGAAGCACTTGGGGCTCGTGCTGGTGAAGTTGAAGTTTCAGGGCAAGATGCTGAATTAGCAGGTGTAAGACGTGTTGCTGAAGGGACCCAAACAATGACGGTGTACAAATCAATTGTCTTAATCGCAGAAAGAGCTGCAGAACTTGCTATCCAAGTTGCTTCAGGAGAAGAAATCACTACCGAATCAACTGTAAATAACGGACAAGCTGATATTCCTTCAATACTATTAGAACCAATTGCTGTAACAGCCGAAAATATTAGAGAGACGATTATTAAAGAAGGACACCTTTCTGAATCTGACATTTATGGCGAATAACAAGGAGTACTCTATGCCCTTTAGTGGCATAGGTTTTTTTTTTGTTTAACTAGCTCTTGTATTAGGCATCAACTCATCACTTGAATGGTTTAATTTTTAAACATTGGAATAGAATTTGCATATAATGGATTTAATAATAAATATTACCCAGTCTTTTTAATATGAGTTGCTCTACCTTAGTGCTTAATTTGATTTCAGTTTATGTCATATTCCTAATTGGCAACGCGTAATTAATAGAGTGTCTGTCTTAGTTAACCTATAAGCAAGGTGAGGGAGTTGTCCTTTGAATGATTCTTCAATAATGAAGGCAAACGTGAGGAAAGAGGCAGGTGTGAAATCATGAAAAACTTCACGGTTTTAAACTATTCCTTTGAAAATTTACAAGAAAAAAGCATGACCTTTGATGATGTGTTTAAGAAAATAGTACTATTTATGAAGCGTAATCCGAATGGGAACTTTCGCTTAATGGTTGGTACGGATTCCCAAGTACACCCTAACTGTACAAAGTTTATTACAGGAATTGTCATTCAACAAATAGGGAGAGGGGCCTGGGCGTGTATACGCAAAAATACTGTTCCTCGAAAGATGACAAATCTCCATGAACGGATTTCCTTTGAAACGACGTTAACTGAAGAGGTTGCCTCAATGTTTACTGAAGAACGAAAAGAAGCATTAATTGACATTGTCCTACCCAATATTTATAAAGGAGCCTCATTTACGATTGAGGGACATATCGATATTGGATCTGGAGAAAGAAATAAAACAAGGGTTTTTGTAAGAGAAATGGTATCAAGAATCGAATCAATTGGCTTCGAACCGAAAATTAAACCAGATTCATTTGTAGCTAGTGGTTATGCTAATCGATACACGAAGTAATTGAGTAGGAGTCATTTAATTGATTGACAAGTTATCTTCAATAACAGTTTCAAGTGCCTAGTCCTTAGGAGAGATTAAGGATTAGGCACTTGAAACTGTTGCGTATTTAACACTATTTATGAAAAAATGTTACTAATTTTCAAAAAAAAGTTGCTACATTCATGTTCCTATGTTTCAATGAACATGACAAACATTATACTTATTTCCACTAGGGGTGCTATTAAGCTGAGAGAGGTGTTTTCACCTTAACCCTTAACCTGATCTAGATAATACTAGCGTAGGGAAGTGGAGCGGAACGTATGATATGAATTCGTCTGACCGTACTGTTATGTCATGACGACGAATTGTAACTACTACCACTCCATTTATATGGGGTGGTTTTTATTTTGGAAAAAAGATCCTCGTTCTGATCAGGATTGATTTCATTTCTTCCCCTTTGGAAGTGTGTAATGATTTGTACAATTACATAGTCGGGAGACGATAACATGAAGAAGAAATTGACGTTAACAGACATTTTGGTAACAGTAGTGATTGCAGTGGTTTTTGCGATTATCTATCGGATTTGGGGTCCGGTTTCTGATTTGTTTTCTACATTCGGTTTTCAAGCAGAAGAGTTAATGTATGGGATGTGGTTTATTGCAGCGATTGTTGCTTTTCTTATTATCCGGAAACCCGGTGTTGCTTTAATTGCTGAAACAGCAGCTGCATCAGGGGAATTTCTAGTTGGCTCACAATATGGTTTAGAGGTACTAGTTTACGGAGTTCTTCAAGGACTCGGGGCAGAGATCATCTTTGCATTATTTTTATATAAGAGCTATTCATTGTTTACTGCAAGCTTAGCTGGAATTGGTGCAACCGTGGGTTCTTTTGTTATGGATTGGAATCGTGGATATCTTGCAGACTTAGAAACATGGAATCTTGTATTAATGATTTCGTTTCGAACGATTGGTGCAATTATCATTTGTGGATTCTTTGCTTATTATCTAGTAAAGGCACTTGAAAAAACAGGTGTAACGAATCTCGTGCGACCCGCTTCTGAGAATGATTACAAAACACTAAACACTTAAAAAGGCGTTGGATAAGATGAGGAAAATTGCGGAAGTTGAGAAGCTTCGACTGAAATTTGCGGGAGAAGAGTCTTTACTTTTTAAAGACATATCAATATCAATACAATCAGGGGAGAAAGTTTTATTCCTTGGTCCAAGCGGCTGCGGGAAGTCAACTTTATTACAAGTGCTAACAGGGCTTATCCCTACATCTATCCAAGTCCCTGTCAAATTTGAAAGTATAGTAATTCCTGAATCATGGGGTTATGTGTTCCAGGATCCTGACACTCAGTTTTGTATGCCTTTTGTTGATGAAGAATTGGCTTTTGTGTTAGAGAATCTCGGTGTAGATAGAGAACAGATGCCTGGATTAATCTCTGACTATTTACAGCAAGTTGGATTATATCTAGATGATGCACATACACCAATTCGTGCGTTATCACAAGGAATGAAACAGCGTTTGGCGATCGCTTCGATCTTAGCCTTAACGCCAGAGGTTCTTTTTTTAGACGAACCAACGGCATTGCTTGACCCAAAAGGAACAGAAGAAGTGTGGGAGACGATTCGAACTGTAAGTAGAGATAAAACAGTGATCATTGTTGAGCATAAAATTGATCAAATTATTGATTTCATTGATCGGATCATCCTATTTGATAATAACGGTCGAATCATTGCAGAAGGTAGTAAGGACGAAATTTTTCAGACGTACCAAGCTGAGTTAATCGAATACGGAATTTGGTACCCAAATGTATGGGACGTTTATCTTCGCAGAAAAACGACACAGCAACTTCTAGTAAACCGAGAAGTTAAAAAGGAAGTAATGATCGAATTAAAGTCATTCCATGGACTTAGAGGAAAAATACCCAAGATCACCATTGAAGATTCGCTTGTTAGACGTGGGGAATGGATTGGTGTAGTTGGTGAAAACGGGGCAGGAAAGAGTACTCTGCTCCTTTCACTGATGCAATTAGTAAAAACAGATGGCGTATATAAATTAGATGGCTCTCTTGTCACAAAAAAAACCAACCTTGGAAACGAAATTGGCTTTGTTTTTCAGAATCCTGAATTTCAATTCATAACAAACACCGTTTATGAAGAACTTGCTTATAGCTTAAGATTGATGGGGGAAAATGAGGCAACGATAAGCTTGAAGGTTCAGCATTGCCTGGCCATGTTCGGTCTATTAGAAAAACAAAATCAGCATCCATATCAATTATCAATGGGACAGAAAAGACGATTAAGTGTTGCTACAGCCATTATGAAGGATCAAAAAGTATTACTTCTTGACGAACCAACTTTTGGTCAGGATGCTAAAAATACTTTTGCCCTGCTTGAACTAATAGAAGAAATCCGTCAAAAAGGAACAACTATCATTATGGTCACCCATGACTTGCACATATTAGCCCATTTTACGACAAAGGTTTGGCTTATTTCTAAAGGCAAGCTTGTACAAGATCTCCATCCAGATTTATACATGAGCCAACTAAAGATTGGGACTGAAATGGAGGAAACGGTATGGAGCTAGGATATGATGTCAAGAACACGTGGGTAACAAAAGTCAATCCAAGTTTGAAGCTGCTTCTATTTATGCTTCTTTTCAGCGTTGTCATTTTTACACATAATCCTAATGTGCTCGTACTTTTTACTAGTTTCTGTGCAATTGTATTATTCACATATTCCGGGCATCCATTAAAGTATCTGTTGCTTTACTCAAGCCCATTTGTGCTAGTGTTTGTATCTTCTTCGACAGCAATGATCTTTTTTGGTAAAGGTGATATCACTTGGTTTCAGTGGGGGCTCATTCATATTACTGAAGAAAGTTTCTACCGTGGTCTGCACCTAGGCTTTCGTGCTTTGAGCTTTGCTGTCCTTGGTCTACTGTTTGCTTTGACAACAAAGCCGGTATTACTATTTTACTCGTTAATGCAGCAATTAAAGCTCTCTCCTCGCTATGCGTATAGCTTTATGGCTTCAATTAGACTGATGCCTATTATGGTTGAGGAATTTCAGACATTGCGTCATGCTTTAAAGGTTCGTGGGATAAAGGAGAAAAAAGGAGTAATGGGAGTCTATCAGAAGCTGATGTTCTATTCGATTCCTTTACTCGCACAATCAATTCGGAAAGCTCAACGAATTGCTGTTGCAATGGAGGCAAAAAGGTTTTCCAATTTAAAGAAACGAACCTACTATTATGAATTGACGTATTCCAGATATGATGTAGGGATTATTATTTTCTTTCTATTAATAGTGGTAATGGCTTATGTGTTAGGTATTCTGTTTCCGATGATCTCAATTACAGATGTTCGTTACTATGAATAGAAATTAAGCCTAGTGACTAATCAAACGTGTAGCACTAGATAAGGAGAGGATTAGATGAAATTTTCAGAAGCACTAAGAAGCAAGGTAGATGAGATATGGCAAGCAAGTTTTGACCATCCATTTGTAACAGGAATTGCAGACGGAACATTACCACTAGAAAATTTTAAATATTATGTCATGCAGGATTCCTATTACTTAAGTCATTTTGCCAAAGTTCAAGCATTAGGTGCAGCAAAAGCATCTGATTTGCACACAACAAATCGAATGGCTATCCATTCACAGGGAACGTATGGTGCTGAAATGGAATTGCACGAAAAATTCTCTAAGTTATTAGGTGTTGAAGAGGAAGAGCTCAAGGTCTTTAAACCAGCACCTACCGCATATGCCTACACTTCACATCTATATCGTGCAGCCTATAATGGTCATTTAGGAGATGTGATTGCTGCCATTCTTCCTTGTTATTGGCTTTATTACGAGATTGGAGAGAGACTAGTTGGTTCAAAACCGAGTGAACCGATTTATCAAGAGTGGATAGATGCTTATGGTGGTGATTGGTTCCGTCAGCTCGTTGAGGAACAAATCGATCGATTAGATGAAATCGCTGGTCAAGTGACGGATGAAGATCGTAATCGAATGGAGGAACACTTTATCATTAGTAGTCAATATGAATACTCATTCTGGGATATGGCCTATCGCCTTGAGACATGGCAGCCTGGTCTGAAAAGATAGTCTTAAATGAGTGAGAAATTGAAAAAAGAGATGACCTAAGATGCAATCAGGTCATCTCTTTTTTTGAATTTACATAGACGCTTTCATTTGATCTATTATGATTAAAACAAATAAGTTTAGTGAATCCTCGATAGTAGGGCATACGAATTTGGGGTGAGCACGCATGAGAGAGAAGATTAAAACGGGAATAAAAGGGCTTGATACAATATTACACGGTGGATTTCCTAAAGGAAATGTTGTGATGGTTGAAGGAGCACCAGGGACTGGTAAAACGACATTAGGAATTCAGTATTTAATTTATGGAGCTAGCCAAAACCAACCCGGTCTTTATATATCATTTGAGGAAACACCACAACAAATTTTTTCTAATATGACTAATTTTCAAAGTGAATTAAATGAATATGAACAGAGAAGTTTACTGAAAATTATCTCTTTTTCACCAAAGGCGTTAATGGAGGATATGTTGAATCCAGGAGGTGTATTTGAGGAGTTAATTCTTTCATTTAGCTGTCAACGAATCGTTATTGATAGTTTAAGTTTAATTAAATATCTTAGTGATGGAGAAAACAATGTTAGGGAATTAATCTATACATTCAGAAATACGCTTCGGAAATACGGCTTAACGGCTGTAATTATTAACGAAGAAATTTATACAAATATTAATAGTCATTCGATGGAGAATTTCGTTGTTGATGGAATTATTCAGCTTTACTTTGATTTTGCGAATAATCATGCTAGAACATTGCTATTAGAAGTTGTGAAGATGAGAGGCACGAATATTTTAGAAGATCAACATATCTACCGTATTACAGATGAGGGTATACATATTATACCAGCCTATATTTCAAGTGATTTCAAAAGAAAATCAGGAGGAAATCCAAAAGATCTCATCCCTACTGGTATAAAAAAATTAGATGAGATCCTTTCTGGGGGAGTTTCTAGGGGGGAAATCTTTCTGATTGAAACCGACAGCTTAACAACCGTATACAAATATATCCTTGCTCTCATATCTAGTGAGAGATTGAAACAAGGAGAAAAGTTTTTCTATTCGCTATCCTCTTCAACAACGATCGAAGATTTTATTTCTATTCTAAAGCGTTTTAAGATTGATTTAGTAGCAGCGTTGCAAAGAGGCGAAGGCTATTTTCTAGAGCATTACCGGAGACCAATATTAGAAGGTATTGAAGAAAGGGTATTGGATGCAACTAATTTTTTGAGTGAGGACGAGTACTGGACGTTTATTAATGAAAAAATCATCAAAAAAATTAAAGAAGACTTTGACAAGAGAACATATTGGTTCACAAGCTATAACATTAATACTGCATTAGATAAACATGGGAAAGAATTTATTAACACGATCCACGGGGAGTTATTAGCAATAGAAAAATCTATGGCAGTGACAGTGTTTATGCATTGTAATATAGAAATGATCGATACAGAAACTCGTGCAATGCTAGAAAATAAATGTGATGGTGTCATCAAGCTTTGGTCAGATACAAAGTATCAATACTTACAAGTAATCAAATCACCAATCAGTGTCACTTCAAGGCCATTTGTCATCGAAACGACTGATCATTACCCGTTCATTAAACTGTTATAGGAAAAGGGAGTATTATGAATAGCATAGCAAAACAAATGATCGAAGAAGAATGTAGATGTCTTTTTAAGGAAAACAAATATTGTTTTGAAACTACTTCGAGTATATCCCTTAAAATTGGAAGAAACGAAGATCTTGTTAAAGAGGTGTTAAGCGACTTGGAAGATGTATATTTTCTAAGCAGCAAAGAAATAGATAATAACAAAATTTACTATTTAAACGATCAAAATGATGAAAATGCTCCACAAGTGGTCATAAATGAAGATCCAACGTTAAATTCAATACATGAGAAAGTTAATCGGACAAACCAATTAACGAAAAGGGAAAAGGAAATATCCATCCTGATTATTAAAGGACTAAGAAATAGTGAGATTGCAGAGATACTCTACATCAGTGAACATACAGTCAAAAACCATGTAAGAAATATATTAAACAAACTAGGGCTTAACGGTCGGCAGCAGCTTTTCAGAAAAATTATCGAGTGAATAAAAAAGGGAATTCCTCAACCTATATCCTAATCAATATAACGCTGATAAATACAGTGTTATACGCTAAAAATAACTAGCTTGTATTGGTCGTATGAATTAATATGATAGTATACTTTGTTTATTGGATGTGCTTTTTTTGAAAACACTAAAATCATTTTTATTTTGGAAAATATTTATTATAAACTTATTAATTATGCTCACATTATTAGGGTTTAATTTCTATATGGCTCAAAATGTTTTACCAGATATAGCTGAAGATCGGTATAAGGAAATCACTGATGAAACGGTTCTTCGCATACAGGATCAATTTAATAACATTACCTTAGAAATTCAAAAGCTTGGTAGGAAATTTCACTCTGATGAGTATATAGATGCTAGTGTTGAGGAATTAGGGCAAGAAATCAAGAACATTGTTGACTACTCGCCTTTTGTTGATAGTGGAACAATTGTTGAAACAGATGGATGGATAAGTGGTTACTACCCTAATGACTTAGAGGCAGAAGTGAAGAATGCAAATTTTTCTAATCGTGACTATATGAAGAATGCCATTAAGACAAAAGAAATTTATATTAGTCATGTAGTATCAGCCGTCACAGATAGATTTGTAGTCGTGGTTGCTATACCGATTTTGGATGGGGAAGGTAATGTAAGCCGAGTTGTAAATCTAATTGTTAGAATTGGTGAAAATCCTGTCTTCAATTCAATTCTTGAAAATATCCAAATTGGCGAAGGATATGCCTATTTGGTAGATAGAAATGGACATTTAATTTCTCATCCTGAAGCGAATAGAATCGGAGAAGATGTAACCGCAAATGCTGTTATTCAAAAAGTTCTAAATAAGCAATCTGGTTATCAGGAAGTGGTTAATACTCAAAATATCCCAATGCTCGCTTCCTATCAATATATTCCTGTCCTTGATTGGGGCGTTGTTGCCCAGGTACCAGTCTCGTACACTCACGTCTATTTTGAGACATTCCAACATTCGTTGTATCTAATTTCATTTATCCTTTTTCTATTCCTGTCTATATTTACAGCTTTATATACAAAGCAGATTCTCAAACCAATTAAAGACTTGGAATTAGCAGTAGGACAAGTTGCTAAAGGGAATTTCAGTAAAAGGTTAGAATTAAAAAGAGAAGATAATACAGAAATAGGTCGACTATCAAGACGATTTAATGAAATGGCAGAATACATTGAGGATGCTCGGGAGGATATTGTGGCAAAAGAATCGCTTGTAATGCACCAGAAAGAGTTTTTGCGGACAGTATTAGATTCCAATCCTAACTTTATTTACGCAAAAAATAGTAAAGGTCAATTTACGTTAGCGAACCAATCGATTGCCACATTCTTTGATACAACTGTTGAGGAAATGATGTACAAAAATGATAAAGATGTTAATCCAAGTAATGAACAGGTAGAAAGACACTCTCAGGAAGAGCAGATCGTCATTGAGACTCTTAAAGAGAGAGTCATAGAAGAAGAGCTCTTGATTAACAATAAAGGTGAGAAAAAATGGGTGAAAACAACGATCATTCCCCTTGTCTCTATCGCATCAGAAGAGATCCAAGTTTTGTATGTTTCCAATGATTTAACTGAACGTAAATTAACAGAGGAAATCATAAGGAAATCAGATAAAATGTCTGTTGTTGGTGAGTTGGCAGCTGGTGTTGCACATGAAATTCGTAATCCGCTAACTAGCATTCAAGGGTTCTTACAGTTCATGAAACCAAAATATAATGATGATCATTATTTTGACATTATGCTATCTGAGGTAGAGCGAATCAACTTAATTGTTAGTGAAATGCTTGTTTTATCAAGACCACAAGTCGAAAAAAGAGAACTAAAAGATGTTAGAGAAATTGGCAGTAGTATCATTTATTTGTTTGAGTCGCAGGCTAATCTAAATAATGTACAGATTTATAGTGATTTCGATGCTGATATTCCACTCATATGGTGTGAGGAAAATCAATTAAAGCAGGTTTTCGTTAATATCTTAAAAAATGCGATTGAGTCGATGCAAGACGGGGGAGAAATTCTAGTTCAAATAAGAAAGAAGAGCGACTCACACGTAATGCTTCGATTCATAGATCAAGGAATCGGCATTGATCAAGATAGAGTTAAACGATTAGGAGAGCCTTTTTATTCAACAAAAGAAAAAGGCACTGGACTCGGATTAATGATCAGTTACCGTATCATTGCTAGTCATAAAGGAAGCATCGAGATTACTAGCGAGAAAGGAAAGGGTACGACTGTCGATATTGAGTTGCCTATTAGTTTTAAGGCTGATGAGTTAAGTGATAGTAGTGAGGAATATTAGGAAAAAAGACTAATTCATTAAAAGATGAGTTAGTCTTTTTGATTGGCTAAAGTCTGTTTTAGCTATAAATATAAATGGTAAAAAATACTGAGTCCAAAAGCTTGCATTTATAAGGAAAAATGTTGACGCTTGTCGAATATTGAATTATTATGACATAGAACTAATAGGGTAATAGGTGGTTTTAGAAATAAAGGGTTTATTGTTTAACACTTAAAGGTTTTTGTCAAGCTACTTTTGTATAAGGACAAGATGGCTATTCTTATACAAAGGTAGTTTTTTGTTTTAAGGTTTTTTCAAGGGAGAAGTTATTGTAAAAAATATGGGATGTGGGGTGCTAGTTATGAAAAAAAGGTTGAACATGAAAAGTATTAGAATGAAGATCTTATTAGGATTCTCCTTAGTTATTATGCTTGTCATTATTCAAAGTGTCTTTAATTTTGTCTCACTGACAGATGCAAATAAAAATACAGAAGATATTTTAAACAAAGAATTACCATTATTAATTGCCGATGAGCAATTGGCCTTTAACATGGCTCAGCGTATAGCACTAGCTCGAGGCTATATCTTAAATGGGGATAGCAGCTATAAAGAATTATTTGATCAATATACACAAGATAGTGTACAACACCAAGACTACATTATTTCACAGACTAATTCAGAAAAAATAGAGCAATTAATTAACAAAAGCATCGAGTGGAGAAAAATTATTGTTGAAGAAGTATTCGTAGCCTACGATCGTGGAGATGAAGAAGGAGCAAAACGAATATTAAATGAGGTTGCCCAACCTATTGCAAGAGAACTGATGGCTGACTTTGAAGAAATGGCCAAAAATCGGGAGCAACTTATTGAAGAGGAAGGACAATTAGTTATTGACTTAAACCAAGCAACTTTAATCTCAGGCTTAGTTATTGCTTTGTTAGTAATTGTCCTAGGTCTAACTGCAGCTCTGGTTACTTCTAGAATTATCACAAAGCCCCTTATTTCAGTCATGAAACGTATGAACATGATTGCTGATGGAGATTTAAGTAATGAACCATTAGTAACAAAATCACAAGATGAAATCGGCCAGCTAGTTCGTGCGACGAATCAAATGAATGACAATACACGTGAACTTTTACAACAAATCCAAGTCGTATCTGGTTCGGTTACTAGCCAAAGTGAAGAGCTTACTCAGTCTGCAAATGAAGTAAGAACAGGCTCACAGCAAATAGCTTCAACGATGGAAGAGTTAGCGTCTGGCTCAGAGGTTCAAGCTGATCATGCAACGAATCTTGCTTCCACAATGGCTTCATTTACTACGATGGTACAAGAAGCGAATAATGATGGAAATAAGATCTATCTTTCTTCTGATAATGTTTTAGGTTTGACAAATGAAGGAAGAGAGCTTATTGAAAGCTCTGTTAAACAAATGATGACAATTGATAAGATTGTTTTAGAGTCGGTTAAAAAAGTTCAAGGACTTGATGTTCAATCACAGGAAATTACAAAGCTTGTTTCAGTGATTAAAGAAATTGCTGAGCAAACGAACTTACTTGCACTTAATGCAGCGATTGAGGCAGCACGAGCAGGGGAACAAGGTAGAGGCTTTGCAGTTGTTGCTGATGAAGTTAGGAAGCTAGCTGAGCAAGTAGGGGTTTCAGTGATGGATATAACGGGAATAGTAAATACGATTCAGAGTGAATCAGCTAATGTTGTACTCTCCTTACAAGAGGGATATAGTGAAGTAGAAAAAGGAACAAATCAAATGAAGACAACAGAGGAAACGTTTGTTACTATTAATCATGCAGTACAAGAAATGGCAGATAGTATTAAAATGGTCACAACGAACTTGTCGACTATATCTGAGGATAGTAAGAAAATGAATTCGTCTGTTGAAGAAATTGCTTCGATTTCTGAGGAATCTGCTGCAGGTGTAGAAGAAACGTCGGCTTCAGCTCAGCAATCTAGCAGTACGATGGAGGAAGTCACAAATAGTTCGACTCAGCTGTCTAAGTTAGCGGAAGAGTTGAATGGATTGGTTCGTAAATTTAAGCTTTAATGATCATGGAAATAAAAAATGAAAGTATAAAAAGCCTCAGAAATCAAAAAATAATGAAACAGGAGGTGCAGAATGTCAGAGCTGGAAGAAGATAAGTTGGATATTGAAATTGAAGATCGAATTAAGGTAGTAGATGGTGAGCATAAGGGTGAAGAAGGTAGAATTGTAAATGTATATAAAAATACATCTGCAATTGAATTCGATAATATTTTAACAAAGGATAAAAGCAAATATCGTACTGTAATTAAGCATAATAATTACAAGAAGATCGACTAAGATCCTTACTATTTCGCGCTCTTTTCTTTCTTTTACTTTTACAAAAAAGCCGTAATTTATACGGCTTTTTTTATTTGGAAGAACAAGTATAGAAAAGGACGTTGTCATGTATGATGAAAAGTTATATGATTATCTTAATAATAAATGTTGTTAGATGGACCTTTGTCAGAGTAAAGGCCTTTGATTTCTAGGGCTGCATTCGTGATGATGGTTTTTTTGGCTAGCATAATAATCTATAATAGAAGGTAGGAGACGTAACTTTGTTTCAATGGCGTAATATCATAAAAGGGATGATGATGGGAATAAGCGACCTAATCCCAGGTGTCAGTGGTGGAACGATTGCTTTAGTTCTGGGGATATATCAGTCATTAATCGCAGCAATAAATGGATTGCTATCAAAGAAGTGGAAAGAGCATGTATTATTTCTGATTCCGTTAATGCTCGGAATTGTCTTGGCACTACTAACGGTCAGTCATTTAGTTGAATGGCTTTTAGTTGAGTACCCACAGCCTACATTTTTCTTTTTCCTCGGATTAATTATAGGTATTATCCCTACTTTATTAAAAGACATTAATTACAAACAAACATTTACATCTAAGCATTATCTGATTCTAGGCCTTGGTGCTATTCTAGTTGCAGCAACCTTCTTTGTGAAAGAAGACCAATTGGCCGAAATTATGACACAGCTTGTTTGGAGTGATTATCTCTTATTATTCTTTGGGGGTTGGCTTGCTAGCTCTGCAATGATCTTACCTGGGATTAGTGGATCTTTCGTTTTTTTACTTTTAGGTGTGTATCCAACAGTAATAAATGCCCTATCTACGTTAAATCTAGCTGTCATCATCACAGTTGGTATGGGTGTAGTAATTGGCTTAATAATAACTAGTAAAGTGGTTACCGTTCTTTTTAAGAAATATCGAACAGCTACATATGCCTTAATGATTGGCTTTATTATTGGTTCAATTGTGGTCATTTATCCAGGTATATCTGAGGATTTCACTTTATTAATTCTTAGCCTTTTTGCCTTTGTTGTCGGTGGCCTCATTGCTTATTTACTGAGTTACATTGAGTCAAAGAACACAGTGTCACCTCAATAATTTAGAATAAGACCCCATGCGACCTGCATGGGGTTTTCATATCATTTAATTGATTGTTCTAAAGCAAATCGTTTAATATTACTACAAATAGTATTGATGGAGGTTTACTAATGGAAATAGGACTTAGCACATTTGTTGAAACAACACCCAATGTCGAAACAGGGGAAGTCATTAGCCATGCAACCAGAATTCGAGAAGTCGTTGAAGAAATCGTCCTGGCTGATCAGGTTGGGTTAGATGTGTTCGGTGTTGGAGAACATCACCGCGAGGATTTTGCAGCTTCATCTCCAGCCATGCTGTTAGCTGCAGCTGCAGCAAAGACAAAGAGGATACGACTAACAAGTTCAGTTACTGTACTTTCTTCAGCTGATCCGGTGCGAGTCTTTCAAGATTTTGCTACACTTGATGCTATTTCAAACGGTCGTGCTGAGATTATGGCAGGGAGAGGCTCTTTCATCGAGTCATTCCCTTTGTTTGGTTTTGATTTAAGGGATTATGATGAACTATTCAATGAAAATTTAGAACTGTTGTTAAAAATAAGAAAAGACGAAAAGGTATCTTGGAGAGGAGGACATCGTCCAGCCATTGATAATCTTGGTGTCTATCCACGCCCTGTTCAAGACCCGTTACCTGTATGGATTGGTAGTGGAGGAAACTCAGAATCGGTCATTCGTGCTGGCCTCCTTGGTCTACCCCTTGTGCTCGCAATTATTGGAGGTAGTCCGATGCAATTTGAACCACTTGTTCAACTTTATAAAAAAGCAGCGATCAAGGGTGGCCATGATGTCTCACAGCTCCCCGTTGCTTCACACTCACATGGGTTTATTGCAGAAAGTACAGAGCTTGCAGCAGATAAGTTTTTCCCTTCAACTCAGCAAGTCATGAACAAGCTGGGACGAGAACGTGGCTGGGGACCTTATACAAGAGCGAGTTTCGACTCAGCTCGTAGCTTTGAAGGTGCCTTATATGTTGGAGATGCCGATACAGTTGCAGAAAAGATTATTCATCTCAGAAAAAATGTTGGTATCACTCGTTTTATGTTACACGTCCCAGTAGGAACAATGCCACATGATGATGTGATGAATGCGATTAAACTACTTGGTGAAGAAGTGGCACCAAAGGTTCGTGAAGAAATCTCGAGCTGGGAAAAGGCAAATAGAATTAAATAAGTTTTACTTTGAGAGGATGTTCATGGAACATCCTTTTTCTTTGTACTTTGGAGAAGGTTCAATATGTTCGCATTGAGTTCAGTATAAATCCTATAGAACTGAGTTAAGATAAGTGCGTTATTGCTACATATTTAGGGAGGTGTGTTCATGGAGGATGTTAGTCACAATGTGCGTTTAACATCAACTGAAATAGCTAATTTGTGGTCTCAATATCTAAATGATTCGATGGCGATTTGTGTAATTAGCTACTATTTGAAAAGTGTTCAGGATAAGGACATTCGTTCCATCCTTGAGTTTTCACTTGAATTATCTGAAAGACATCTTCAAAAAATTAGACAGTATTTAGAGAAGGAAAGCTACCCTATTCCACAGGGTTTCATAGAAAGTGATGTGAATCTTAATGCACCACCATTGTTTTCAGACACGTTTTTGCTTGTGTATATGCATATCATGACCATTCATGGTCTGACAGGGTATTCAGCTGCAGTTAGTACCTCTATTCGAGAGGATCAAATAAATTATTTTATTCGATGCAATTCTGAAGCAATGGAACTATATAAAAGAATTGTCACGACTATGGTTCATAAAGGAATAATCAGTCGACCTCCTAATCTTAATGCACCTGATACAATTGATTTTGTTCACAAACAAAGTTTTTTAACAGGTTGGTTCGGGGATAGAAGACCTTTAAATGCCATTGAAGTAAGTGGTCTCTTTTTTAATTCAAAAAAGAATGCTGTTAAAATAGTGCTGGAGATTGGTTTTAGACAAGTTGCTAAATCACCAGAATTACGTGAGTATTTTAAGAAAGGTGAGAAGATCTGTGATAAACATTTTGAAATCTTCAGTTCATTGTTATCTGAAAGTAAGATCTCTCCACCAAAAAAGTATGGGGATGAAATAACTAATTCTACAATATCGCCATTTTCTGATAGACTCCTTTTATTTCACATTACCTCTTTAGTCGCAACAGCCTCTGGATATTATGGAGCTGCTTTTTCATTATCACAAAGACGAGATCTAGCCACAAAATATGCAGTTTTAATAGCAGAGATCACTAAATATGCTGAAGATGGTGTACAAATTATGATTAGAAATGGGTGGTTAGAGCAACCACCGACGTTTGAAGATCGCGACAAATTAGCAGAGCATAAATAAATAGAGGTGACTCAAATGAGTCACCTCTATTATGTGTTTCAATGAGTTCGGAACGTTGAATATCCGGCTTAAGCCATTACCGGTTTCCTAACTAAACTTCTTAATGCAATTACAATTCTAATCATGAGCATAAAGAATGTCGGAAATAAGCGATAGAGACTATTCACAAGAATTCCTCCCCATTGAGAAATATGTGCTACTTATAACACATATTTATTATTTACAATAAAACCTTTTTTATGTTTGGAAAAAAGATGTAATATTTCAATAAAAGAAGTAGGTTTCTATTTGAGTAGTTATATATTTTTCGTCAATTTTCCTTATATTTCGTATTTTTTTTACACGATTCGACACAATTTCATTCGATTTTCGTTTATAATAGGTCATAAGACTGGTATTGAAAGTATTGAGCCTAAGCTCTTTTGGATATTGGAAAACTTCTATTATTGAATGAGAAATGCAGGGGGAACATGGGATGGCTAAAATATTAATTACAGACGATGCTGCTTTTATGCGGATGCAACTTAAGGATATGGTAACTAAACTTGGACACGAGGTTATCGGTGAAGCTGAAAATGGACAAGTTGCGGTTGAACAATATAAGCAACTGCAACCAGATCTAGTGACAATGGATATAACAATGCCAGAGATGGATGGTGTTACAGCACTGACCGAGATTAGGAAAATAGATCCGAATGCCACTGTTATTATGTGTTCAGCTATGGGCCAACAGGGAATGGTTGTTGATGCAATTAGAGCTGGTGCAAAGGATTTCATTGTGAAGCCTTTTACGGTCGAACGAATTGCAGAAGCTCTGAACAAACATTTACAAACAACATAGTAAGATAGTATGGATAGAACTTATAGAAATTGGTGGGGAGAACATCAAGATGAGAATGATCAATATTGAAGACTATAATCAAAATTATATGCAATTAGCAAAACCAATATGTGACGCAAAAAAAAGGGTATTGTTAGGAACAGGAAGCACGATTCATCCAAAATATAAGGAAAAGCTGATCCAGCTTGGAATTAGATACTTATTCATTGAGGATTCGAAGTCAAAAGGAATTTCAATGGAGGAGATGATGGACATGCCAACATGGTTAGATATCATCTCCATTGTCGAGAATGCTTATAAATCAGCTGAAGCAAAAAGTCCCTTACCGTTAACGGACATTCAAAAATCAGTAAAGCAGTTAATTGAGGAAGTAAGTAAACGTCCAGCAATAATGCTTATTCCTACTTCTGCGGTTGATCAAGGTCTTTCATTATTTGCTCATTCAGTTAATGTCACGTTACTTGCCCTCCAAATCGGCAAGAAAATTGGCTATACCTTTGCTCAATTAAATGATTTGGGGATTGGGTGTTTACTGCATGACATTGGCAAAGCAGGTGCAACGGAACAGGAGAAGCACCCTGAGACAGGATTTAATATGCTAAGGGCTCACCGAGAAATAAGTTTAATTTCTGCTCATATTGCTTATCAACATCATGAAACCATTGATGGAAAAGGATTTCCACGAAATCTAAGTGGTGAAGATATTCTA
Organism: Halalkalibacter suaedae; assembly: GCF_017939705.1. Classification (GTDB taxonomy): domain Bacteria; phylum Bacillota; class Bacilli; order Bacillales; family Bacillaceae_D; genus Halalkalibacter; species Halalkalibacter suaedae. The sequence goes on along the minus strand of NZ_JAGKSQ010000011.1, from coordinate 23,744 downwards.
GAATTTGCTCAAATTTGTAGCATTGCAAATGACTATGAAAATTTGGTTTCCAAAGAGGGGTATGTCCCTCACGAAGCAATTGAAAAAATCATGGCATTGAATGAAATCAAATATCGTCATCACATTGTGTTAGCTTTTAGTCAGGGAATTATTAGTTATCCCCCAGGTACCAATGTTCAATTGAACATCGGTAGTAAAGGCAAGGGGATTGTCACAAGGGTTGTATCGAATCCCCACCGTCCGATTGTAAGACTTATTGACATTAATAAGGAAATCGATTTGAGTAACCAACCAACAATTATTGTTGAATCAATATTAGAAGAAAGCTATATGGACTAAATACTGAAAAAAACGCTCATCTTGAGCGTTTTTTTTATTTTGTCACGTTGTTATGTTTGAGCAATCGCTCTTGGGAATAAGACGTTATTTTCTAAATGGATATGTTCGAATAAATCGGATTCCAGATCTTCTAAACGCTGATAAACAAGTCGGTACGTTCCGCAAGCTCCCTCTGGTGGGGTGAAATCGTTTGTGATTTCTCTTAAGTCCTTAAGTATTTGACCAGCCTGGCTGTGCTCACTTTCTAATTCCTTAACTACTTCTTGTAATTTAACATAGTTCTTCTTAGTATAATTTTGTTCGAGTTCTAGGATAAGAGGGAAGTCCTCGGTCTCTTCACTAATTAAATGCTGTTCAAGCTCTATACGTAATTCATGAAATAATCGGTGGACCTGTGTTAAATGAGGTTGATCTGATCCATGAACACGAAGTACCTTCGTGACGTAAGGACTTAAAAGTGGCATTTCTTCATTAATATAACGATGATGTTTGTTAACAATATAATCAATTAAATCACGATAAGATGCATGTTCCCAGTCAATTCTAGATTCATTTACAGCTTTCATATCATGGTAAAGTGTATTTAGTTTTGTTAAGACTTCATCTGCAGATAACTGTCTTTCGTCAATGGCATCAATAATAGGACGATTCCCACCACAACAAAAATCAATTCTGTATGTCTTAAAAAGATCGCTTGCCTTTGGAAATTTAGCCACAATGTCTCCAATGATTGATGTTTTAGTAAAAATATGTTCCATGATTAGGACCTCCAAGGGTATGATTTGTAAATCTATTTGTAGAATAACAATCAATTACAGGCTAGGTAGTGATCTATATCACTCGTTGTTAAAATGAAATTTTCTATATAGAGAAGTACAATCATTAATAGAGATTGTGACATTAATCATAGAAGTTGACCTTTGAAGGATATAATCTAGGAGAAATGATGCAAGGAGACATGGGGTGTAGATAATGGAAGTGTCAATAATCAAGAAACACTTACAAGAGGTGTCGCTTTTTAAGGAACTTAGTGAGGAAGAAATTCAGCCAATTGTTGATATTTCAAAACTACGTTCATATCAGGCAAAATCATATGTTTTTATGCAGGGGGAACGACTTGATCGTGTCTTTTTTATATATGCTGGAAAGGTTAAGATACACAAAACGGACCTTGCTGGTAAAGAACAAATTGTATCAATACTAGAAGCGGGTGATATGTTTCCCCATGCTGGTTTTTTCAGGGAAGGTCAATTTCCAGCACATGCTGAAGTTCTTGAATCTACTGAGTTAATAGTTATTCCTGTAGAACAATTTGAAACAATTCTGCTTACATATCCAAAACTGTGTATTAAAATGTTCAAGGTTTTAGGTGAGAAAATGGTTGATTTGCAAAATAGACTTGAAGAGAAAATTCTTCGTGACACGTATCAACAGATCGTGATGCTGCTTATTCGATTATGTCGATCAAATGGAATAGAGGTCAATGGAAAGTATAAATTGACGATGCATTTTACAAACCAAGAACTAGCGAACATGATTGGCACCTCAAGAGAAACAATGAACCGAACGATTAATCGCTTACGTAAAAAGGCTGTCCTAGAACTAGATAGGAATGGCTATTTCCTTATTTCCTTAGATAAATTAGATGAGGAAGCTTTTTAATTGAATCAAGTCTTCTTTTCGACTTAAGATTATGCTGTGGACTTATCGTCGTAGGAATTCAGTTTATACAATATTTTATTTGAAAGCAGGCATTATCCACAATGTTGGTTATGACTTAACAAAAAGGAAGTGTTAGAAATGAATTCATTTCTAACACTTCCTTTTTGTTAAATATTAAGCGATTTTACCAATCATAAAGTGGCAAGTAGTTTTTTTTTCTGTAATTTGGAAGAATATATAATCCCGCTTTCGCTGCTACTTTTAATATTAAACAGTGGGATCTAGTCTTAATGCTTATAAGTTTAGAGTTCCAATATTGAAATTGACAGATTATTTTACGGAGAAAAGTTCTTTATTCTGTATCAATTGACATAGAATGTAAAAATGTTGACGAGTAACAGAACATAATGAGATTATAAAGCTTGTCAATGAATTTACAAAGAAGGAGGATACACGTCATGAGTTTAACAAAGAAAATCATTCTAGCACTCATTTTAGGGGTTATTGTTGGTATTGGCTTTAATTTATTTGCATCAGATGCGTTTGGCTATGTGGATACGTATGTATTTACACCGATTGGTCAAATATTCTTGAAGCTGATCACGATGCTTGTTGTGCCATTAGTGTTCTTTTCTATCGTTCTGGGAACGGCAGGGATAGGGGAGCCGAAAAAGCTAGGTAGAATTGGTACAAAAACAATCGGTTTCTATTTGATCTCAACGGTACTCGCTTTATCTATTGCTTTTGCAGTAGCGTTAGTTATTCAACCAGGAGAAGAGGGGTTAATGGCTGATGGCGGAGAAGAATTTGCGGCCAAAGAAGCTCCGCCAGTTATGGAAACGCTTTTAAATATCATTCCGAGTAATCCAATAGATTCGCTAGCAACAGGAAGCATGCTTCAGATTATTTTCTTCGCCATTTTCGTTGGTTTTGCCTTAGCGTTTTTAGGTGAGAAAACAAAGGGTGTCCATAGTTTAATGGAGCAAGGAAATGAGATTATGATGTTTCTCGTAACTATTGCCATGAAGCTTGCCCCATATGGTGCGTTCGGACTTATTGCATCTGCTTTAGGTAAACAAGGGTTGGAAGCTCTCTCATCAATGGGAATGTATATGTTCTGTGTCATACTTGCGTTAGTTCTACATGTTCTAATTGTATATTCAGCAACAGCTTATTTCTTAGGGAAAATGAATCCAATTCATTTCTTTAAGAACTTTTTCCCCGCTATGACGATTGCATTCAGTACTTCTAGTAGTAATGCAACACTCCCTGCATCTATGAAAACAGCACAAGAGAAATTAGGCGTATCCAAAACAATCTCAGGCTTTGTTCAACCTTTAGGTGCGACGATTAATATGGACGGAACAGCGATTATGCAGGCTGTTGCGACAGTCTTTATTGCTCAAGTCTTCGCAGTTTCGTTATCAATGGGAGATTTACTGACAGTTGTCTTAACAGCTACGCTCGCAAGTATTGGAACAGCTGGAGTACCTGGAGTAGGAATGATTATGTTAGCAATGGTGCTTCAGTCTGTCGGTTTACCTGTTGAAGGAATTGCCTTGGTTCTGGCAGTTGATCGAATCCTAGATATGCTGCGAACAGCTGTGAATATTACGGGTGATGCTGCTTGTGCAGTCTTTGTTGATCGAAGTGAAGGCGGCAAAGAAACAGAGGAACTGGCTTAAATACAGTAGTAGGAAGTGGCTGGGACAAAAGGGATATACTAATACAGAATCCGGCCATTAGTTGTCGGTTGTAAACCGCTACTGAACAGTGAGGAAATAATCAGTTACATCAAAAAGGTCACTTATCTTAGCCCAGAGCCGAGATGAGTGACCTTTTTAGAAGTGGTTGTATTAGTTTCCAGCTCCCCGATAGCGTTTTACCCCAGCATTCCACAAGACAATGGAAATTAACAAGAAAATAATACCCATGAATGGAGTTAGAAAGGCGTACACATACCATTCCTCTCTTTGTAGGAAGTATGCAGCCGGATACACACCGACAAAGGCAAAAGGCAGGATCCATGTTAGTACGAATCGAATAACACTGTTATAAATATCAACTGGATAGCGTCCATAGTTTCCGATGTTATACATCATCGGCATAATATCTGTCTTACTATCCGACCAAAAGCCAATTGTTGCAATTGAAATGAAGATACCTGCATAGATGAAAGCTCCGCCAATCACCATCGCAATAAAAATGAAGTAATCGTACCAAGCAAAGGATAAACCTAAGTTCGTTCCCGCATAAATCATAATGATCATGCCTGTAATGACCCCAAACAGAGATTCTAGTTCCATTCTTTCAATAATAATTTGGAAAAGACTATGGATCGGCCGTGTTAAAATACGATCCATTTCACCTTTTACGATATACCGATCATTAAAATCCCAAATATTAAAGAAAGCAGTGAAGATAGCATAAGGTACTAAGAAAAAGCCATATATGAAGATAATCTCTTCTCGGTTCCAGCCACTTAGAAGAGTGGTGTGACCAAATACAACTAGAATAAAAAGTAAATTGACAGCCTGAAACATAAAATCTGACAGAATTTCAACAACGGTGTCAACACGATAAGTTAATCTTGTCTTAAGATATTGCGAGGCATATTGAAAGAAAATAGAAATATGAAACATCGTTTAGCCTCCCTGAACGATTAATTGTTTTTTTGCTAGGTTCCATAAAAATTGAATTGGAATGAGTAATATAATAGCCCAGAAAGCTTGTAATAAAACCGCGGTATATATCTCTTCACCAACAAAGCCCTCGGTGAAAATCATACTAGGAATATAACTGATTGCTTGAAAAGGTAAATAGTTCATGACTGATTGAGCCCAGAGCGGATAAAAGGAAATCGGCAAAAGAAGGCCTGAGAACAAATCAATAATGACGCGCTTAGCACGGATTAAACCAGAATTGTTAAATAAGAAGAAAGTCATAATTCCAGTTAAGAGATTGATTTGTGTATTTACAATGAAACTGAAGACTAGAGATACAAAAAAGAAGACCCATGTTTTCGGATTAGCAGAGAAACTGATTTGAAACAATAAGGCGACAATGATCATACCTGGCACAGAAAAGAATAGTAAACGGAACAGGCCTTCCCCAAGACCCTGCATTGTTTTCATTCCTAGGTAGTTATATGGCCGGATCATTTCAATTGCTACTTTACCTTCTTTAATCTCTGTTGCTATTTCCCGGTCAATATTATTGAAGTAGAATGCTCTAGCCATCCAAGCAACTGCAACATATGTTGTCATTTGCAGGACTGATAATCCTTCTATTTCCTCTTGTCCGCCATAAATCGCAGTCCATAAAAAATAATAAGCACCAATGTTTATACTGTATATTAATATTCCGCTATAGTAGTTTGTTCGATAAGCAAGCATCATTAAAAAACGAACCCGAATCATTTCTATATATTTGCTCATGAGATGGCCATTCCTTCTTCATAAATCTTGCGAATGATTTCTTCCGTTGATATTTCGTTGATACGAACATTTTTTATAGGATGCTTTTGAACAACCTCGCTAATAACCTTTGAAACCATTTGTTCGTCTCCGTTAACTGTTGCTAGCCAAGTTGTTGCATTTTTCTGCTGCCATTGAACGTTAGGCGAGGTAGAAGGGGGAGCAACTAACTCTGATAGAAACTGAAATTCTACTTGTTTTCCTTCTACTGCATTTGTTTGAAGTTGATTAAGTTTACCGTCATAGACGATTTTGCCTTCATCTAATAGGATTACTCGTTCACAGAGAGCCTCAATATCTGTCAAATCATGTGTTGTTAAGAGGATAGTTGTTTTATATTGCTCATTTATTTCCTTAAGAAATTTGCGGATCTTCAATTTCACCAAGACATCTAGACCAATTGTCGGTTCATCTAAGAAGAGAAGGGGTGGGTTATGGATAAGTGCTGCTGCTAATTCACAACGCATACGTTGTCCAAGTGAAAGCTTTCTAACAGGCTTATCTAATAAAGGGCCAATTTCGAGTGTCTCAATAACATGTCCCATATGATTCTTGTAATCCTCGTCTGATACACGATATACCTTTTTTAGCAAACGAAATGACTCCTGAACCGCGATATCCCACCAAAGTTGCGAGCGTTGCCCAAACACTACACCAATTGAGCGCACAAATTGTTCTCGCTCTTTATGTGGATTCATTCCATTAACCAAGATTGAACCTGAGGTAGGGGTTAAAATGCCTGTTAACATTTTAATTGTTGTTGATTTTCCAGCCCCATTCTCTCCGATATAGCCAACCATTTCTCCTTGCTTAATTGTTAGTGAGATATTATCGACTGCAGCTAGTACTTTATAATTTCTTGTAAATAAGTCCCGAAACGCCCCTTGCAAACCTGAGCGACTTGAGTGTGATTTAAATTCTTTACGTAAATCTTCAACCTCAATAATGTTCATTTTCATTTCCTCCTGATACTTGAGTAAATCTCCTCATTCTGATTACATATTTAAGGCAAAGTATAGTTTACCCCGATGCGAACAATACAGCAAGCTAGAGATATTAAGCTCGGACATACTTTCGTGAAAGGATCTATACTTTCTCATTGACGATTACAATAAAAAGCATTACAGTTGTGAAAACATAGGCTTGAGTTAATCTGGATAAAACAGTTTAACTAGAAAAAGGTTGACAGTAATCAGTTAAACATGGTAAAAACGAGTTAGGATATTTTAGTGCATAAAAGCGTAAAAGTGTTAAAGTGACTTTAGGATTATAATAAGCTTACTAAATGACATATCGGTCTACAGGAGGATTTTATGGAACAAGGTAGTAGCAAAATTATTGACTGTACAATTCGCGACGGTGGTTTAATTAATAATTGGGATTTCAGTGTTGAATTTGTTCAAGATTTATATAATGGACTAAGTGATGCTGGGGTAGAATATATGGAAATTGGCTATAAAAACTCTGCGAAGCTTCTTCAAGCAACTGAACCGAATCCATGGAGATTTCTAGATGATGCCTTTTTAAATGAAATTATTCCTGAAAAGAAATTTACGAAGCTATCTGCACTTGTGGATATTGGCCGCGTTGATGCTAATGACGTTTTGCCTCGTGAGCAAAGTGCGTTAGATATGATTCGAGTGGCTTGCTATATTCGAGAAGTGGATAAAGGACTAGAGCTTGTCCAACTGTTCCATGATATGGGTTATGAGACATCCCTTAATATTATGGCTCTATCTAGTGTACCTGAAAATCAATTAATCGAAGCATTCAAATTAGTTGAAGCAAGTCCTGTAGATGTCGTTTATATTGTTGATTCTTTTGGTAGCTTAGATCCGGCGGATATTGAACACCAGGTGAAGAAATTTAAAGCAATGATTCCAAATAAGCAACTTGGTATTCATACACATAACAATATGCAATTAGCTTTTGCTAACACATTAACTGCGATGAGAAATGGTGTGACTTTTCTTGATGCTTCTGTATATGGAATGGGACGTGCTGCTGGAAATTGCAACACAGAATTACTTGTAAGTCATATTCAAAAAGCCAGCTATGAGCTTAAACCTTTATTAGGTGTTATTGAAAAACATATGCTTGCCATGCGTCAGAAGTGGGAATGGGGCTATATCATCCCATACATGATCTCAGGGACTCTTAATGAGCATCCTCGTGTTGCTATGGCTTATCGTGCAAGTGAAGAGCGTGATCAGTTTGTTGATTTTTATGACAAGGTCACCTCACCTGAAGCATCTTTGGCTCCTGAATCTAAATAGGCTAGATATAAAAGGTACCTCATTATTGAGGTACCTTCTGCCTGTCGACAAAGTCTCGCAAAGCGAGACAGCCGACAGGCTTTTTTGTAGTTGAAAGGAATGGCCAAGATAAGTCGCTTCGAATCCGCTACCGGGATGGCGGGCACGCACCCTCCGGCGGGCGTGGAACTAACCGGCTCCGCCGGTGGATTTCCACCTGCCCTCCCCTCCTGCAGGAGTCGGCCCCCATCCCGTCCTCTTTTTTAGAGGAGACATGGGAATCTACTTCCTCTTGAACGATCCCTTATACGAAGTAAATTGGAGACGATTTATAGATTTTTTCCTATATATGAATTGAAAAACTAGTCCCCGACAACGCCTTTGAGAGTCATTTTCTTAAAGGCATTTTGTCTACGCTCTAAAGAGGCTGGGACATAACTAAAGTTTTTAACTGAAACACCGAACAAAAATATCACGTAGCGGATGAAATATACGTAGACTCCTGCAGGATGATAAAGAGGCCACTGAAGAAAGGTGAAAATCACACCTTTTTCAGTGGCCTCATGATAAAGCCAAAGGTGAGACCACGAAGTGCGAAGCACGAGGAGGCTCACCGGCTTCCCTCGGAAAGCGAGGTATATTTCAGGAGCGGTTTATGTCCGCTAACTATTATTGTTCGGATTCAATTAGTTAAATCACTTTTGTCCCAGCCTCTTTTCGTATATTTTAGAAGGATTGTTGTCATAAATTAACAAGTAAAATCAATTGTAACTCGAGTTGAATTGAAGAAGTAGGTGAAAATAAAGAGAGAACTATACAGCTTAGGAGTGAACACAATGAACATACAACGACATGAAATTCAACAATTAACTAACAATGAGAACGAATTTGCCTTAATCCTCCATTTAGATGAAGGCTTAGCTGAATTTGCTAATGAGTTAGGAGAGGAGCGAGAGCAACAAAATCTTAAAGCAACTGCTTTAAAAATTATGAGGAGGACTTATCCTAACTTAAGGGTATCCGTCATTAAGGTAGTGGTTGGTGGGATGCTTGTTGCATCACTACCCTTGGTTATGAATAACGATTCAGCTTCGGCTCAAACCACTTCAGGGGTCACTCAAGTGTCGCAGTCATCTACTATTTTTTATTATGTGAAAGCTGGTGACTCGCTTTGGACAATTTCACGTGCATTCAATACTAGTATTGATCAATTAAAACGGGCCAATCGATTAACATCAGATACGCTGAAACTTAATCAACGATTAATAATCCCAAAAGCTTTTCACACTGTTGGTGTTGGTGATTACTTAACAGTACTAGCGAGAGACTATCAATCATCGGTTGAAGCGATCAAAGAAGCTAATCAATTAACAAGTGATCAAGTACAATTAGGTCAGGTAGTAGTCATTCCTATGGTGCCTGGCACACCAAACGTTAGGAAGGAAACAACGTCACCATCAACCACAAAAGAGATTACCACGTATACAGTCGTTTCAGGTGATAGCGTTTCAGTTATCGCTAAACAGTTTAACACGACTGCCGATGCTATTCGAAACGTAAATAACTTAACTTCAGATGTTATTTTTGTCGGTCAAACGTTACTTATTCCGACTGTAGCGTCCACCTCTCCTCAGATTCAAATAATTGACTCTGTTTATACAGTTGTTTCGGGAGATAGCTTGTCGCATATTGCAAAACGCTTTGGTACAACTACAGAAGCTCTTCGTTTAGCTAACGGTTTAAAAACAGATATGTTGCAAATCGGACAACGCCTAGTTATTCCAAACGGCAATACGAATCTAACACCACCTACTACACCAACGCTTGATACAACAACAAATACGTATACAGTCGTTTCAGGAGATAGTTTATTTTCAATTGCTAACCGTTTTGGAACAACGGTTGCCACATTACGTACTGTAAATCAGTTAAGTTCAGATACACTACAAATTGGACAAGCCCTAGTAGTCCCATCCAATAATTCTGATGCAAATGAAAGTGAACAAACCATTGATCGAGTGACCTTCACATATAAGGTTCAACCAGGAGATAGTCTATCTGTTATCGCAAATCGTTTTAATGTTACGGTAGAAGCAATTAGATTAGCGAATCATTTACGTACTGATATGATCCAAGTTGGACAATCCTTAACAATTCCAGATGGGTTAAATGCTCCAACCCAAACTAGTGGAAATACAGTTTCAAACATCACCTATACGGTGGTATCTGGTGATAATATTTGGGATTTGAGTGTCCGTTTTGGTATTCCTCAAGCAGAGCTTTTACGAGCGAATCAATTAACAACAAGTAGCAGATTAACAATTGGACAGAAGCTGATCATTCCAGTTCATACGATTGCTGTCAAACCAGTTGTAAGCGAACGACATGGTGAATTATTAGATTGGTGGGCAGAAGCACAATATGTTTTTCCTATTGGTAAGACTGCGACAGTAACTGATTTTATAACTGGTCAAAGTTTTAAAATCAAACGAACGATTGGTGCCAATCATGCTGATTCAGAAACACTAACGGTTACAGATACGAATATTGCCAGGTCGATTTGGGGTGGGTTTTCTTGGACTCCAAGGGCCGTTATTGTTGAGGTTGATGGCCGGAAATTGGCAGCTTCCATGAGCTTTATGCCACATGATATCGAGTATATTACGAACAATGGAATAACTGGACATTTCGATGTTTATTTTTCTAACAGTACAAGACATGTCGATGGCAAGAGAGATGCCTCTCACCAAGCACAGTTAGAGAGAGCAGCTGGATTAAGTTAAGAATTAGCTTACAGAAATAGTTAATAGAAAGAAACTAAGGATTGACAAATACAGTAAAAAGCACGTATGATTGAATTAATTAAATAGTCTTCCTAAAGGGGAGTAGCTTTTACAGCATTGTCGTCATTACAGAGGATTTAACTCTCGGCTCTGCTGGCAATTTACAATTGTTAGCAAGACCTTTACTGTTACGGTAAAGGTCTTATATATATTTTTTTGAAACCTTTACCATTTATGGTGAAGGTTTTTTTGTGAATTGTAGTCGTTCTGGCAGGATAGTAACCAAAATGAGCTAAGTAGAAAAAAAGCTCAATGTTGAATGATAGATGTAAATACGTAAAAACTAAAAAAACAGGGAGGAACAAAGTTTGATATTAAGAAAATACACGTCACTAATTGGAATTGGTTCTGCACAAATTGACCTAGTTTTACCTAAAGATACATTTAAGCAAGGTGAGGAAATTAAGGGTCATTTCTTGATTAAAGGTGGGATCACTGAGCAACAAATCCTTCAAATCGACTGTGATTTAATTCGTATTGATCATACTACTAATGAGGAAACGATTTTTCACACCATTACACTTCCAATCGAAAAATCAATTGACAAAGATAAAGAGGAAAAGAGAGCATTCTCGTACATCCTACATCCTAATATTCCGGTTTCAACTAGCAAGACCTCTTACGGATTTAGAACGAAAATGACATTTAATCAAGGTGTAGTTAGTACAGATATTGACTATATAAGAATTGTTTAGGAGTGAAAGGGGAGAGAAGATGGAAACAAAGGAATACCTATTAAAAGAGTTTGCCTCTATTCAAGAATGGGAATCGAAACAGAAAGGTTTGTGGTTTTGGGAAAGACTAGGACGCCTGCCATTCAAATTATTGGATCTCATGACACCACAATTTGTCCATAAAAAGATAGCTCTAGCTCTTAATGAAATCGGGAGCTACCTTCAAACAGGTGGTCGCTACTTGTACAGGGAACAGACTATTTTTAAACGTTATGCCGAAAAAACAGGACAAAGCAATGTAACAACTGAAGTAATTGCTGAACTACCTATAACTTATATGGATGAAATTAGTGATAAAATGATCAATTCAAGTAAAAAAATTGCGATGACTCAGGGGGCAACAACCGGGATTGGTGGAATCTTTACTCTAGCCATAGATATCCCACTTATTTTGGGGATCTCTCTGAAAACGTTACAAGAAATTGCTGTTAGCTACGGATATGATCCTAATGATAAGAAAGAACGAATCTTTATCGTAAAATGTCTCCAATTTGCTTCATCAGATATTGTCGGTAAAGAAGCCATTTTGAACGAACTTTCAGACTATGATCATGTGGATAGAAGTGCAGAGACATTGTCCCAAGTTCAAGGATGGAGAGAGGTTATGATGACATATAGAGATAACTTTGGGTGGAAGAAGTTATTTCAGATGATACCAATTGCAGGAATGATCTTTGGTTCAATTATTAATAAATCAATGGTAAGTGATATTGGTGAGGCAGGTCAGATGTTCTATAAAAAGCGAAGATTGATGCAAAAACTTTCCCAATTAGAAAATGAGAAAATCGAGGAAGTGTACTAGAGTTAATTAATGTAACAAAGTGGATTGAGTAGGTAGTTAACGTTTTTGGCTATGCTAGTCTTATTATGGTTTGAGAGGTAGATGAATGATGACATATGTTTTATTAATAATTGGTTTTGTCTTACTTATAAAGGGAGCAGATTATTTTGTTAAAGGTGCCTCGAGTATTGCGACAGCTTTACAAATTTCTCCATTATTGATTGGATTGACGATCGTTGCATTCGGGACAAGTTCTCCAGAAGCAACTGTAAGTATGGTGGCGGCCTTTGAAGGGAATGCAGGAGTAGCGATTGGGAACGTTGTTGGGAGTAATATATTTAACATCACATTTGTTGTTGGAATGACAGCCCTTCTTTACCCTTTACGAGTTGAGAGTGAAACAATCCGTAAAGAAATTCCTTTTACTTTATTAGCTGGTGCAGCTCTGCTTATCTTAATAAGCGACTTATTTCTTCAGTCAGCTGATGGTAACTTCATTACAAGAAGTGATGGACTTATTCTGTTACTGTTCTTTGGTATCTTTTTATACTATATTTTTGAAGTGGCTCGACGTGATCGAAGTAAAGAGGCAAATAAGACCACAGCTCCTGTGGCTACACCTTGGGGAAAGAACATCTTATTTACTCTTGGAGGATTAGCTGCAATTATATTTGGCGGTGACCTTGTTGTCAATGGTGCGATTGAAATTGCACTGGCACTAGGAATGAGTGAGACCTTAGTTGGTCTAACAATTATTGCGGTAGGTACCTCGTTACCTGAACTAATCACTTCGGTAACAGCTGCAATTAAAAAGGAGAGCGACATTGCATTAGGGAATATTGTCGGGAGTAATATCTTTAATATATTCTTTGTGCTTGGTGCGGCTTCTGTAGTTTCCCCGTTAGCTGTTGACAGCAAAATATTTGTAGATGTCATCTTAATGCTTATCTTAACAGTAGTTTTACTTGTATTTTCTAGATCGAATTTCAAGATTGGCAAGCTAGAAGGTATCATTCTGGCGATCGCTTATATTGCTTATATGATTTATATTATCGTAAGAAATTAATAGCAAAAGATGTTCCTAATGCTTAATTGGGACATATAAGCTTGTCGAAAAAGTCTCATATCACGAGACAGTCGAGAAGCTTATTTTTATAGTAGGAGTTTAATCATGATGGAAAGAAGTTTCGGATTCCTATATGTATGAATAAGGTGCTAAAATAAGTTATTCAAAACAAAGAGGCCACTGAAAAAGGTATGATTTTCACCTTTTTTAGTGGCCTTTAAGCAATGAGCGAAAGACTAGAGCTTATCAATTAAAGCTGATACATCTTGGGTAATATCAGCAATATGGTCATAGCTGTCCTCAATTCTTAACAACTTTCGAATGATTCTCTTCGTTTCATTACTTATGATTAACTCCTCTTCCCAGCTTTGTTCCTGCTTGGAACGTGGCTCATAAGTAGAATAGAGTAAAAAAAGGAGAAAATGTCCGAGTGCATAGAAATCACTTTTAAATGATTGCTCTTTGAATAATTCTTTTTCAGACTTCCCATCGGTTAACGAAACGGCTTCTTCACGTTCAAGCTTTATTGCCAGTCCAAAATCAATAATGAACAGTTCAGAATCCTTTTTGATGATGTTAGGCAAGCGTAAGTCCCGGTGTAGAAATCTATTCTCATGTAAGTAACTAACAATCATCAATGCACTGAAGAGAATTTGTAAGCTATCTTTTTCATTATAGGACTTTCCTTGCAGCAAAATAAGATCCTCGAAATTACTTCCATCAATATAGTCCATAACAAGAAACCACTTATTCTTTTCTTCGAATAACTCAATATAGCTAGGAATCGATTGATGTCTAAGGGATGAGAGTGTCTCAGCTTCTTTTTTTAACATCTGAATACTATTGTGATCTCGTCTTTGTCTATGCTGTTTAACAACAACTTTCGTGTTTGTCTTTCGATCAACAGCTAGATAAACGAAACCATAACTGCCTCTCCCAATAAATTGAATGACTTCATATCGTTGTTTAAGGACAGTCCCAACCTTGAGTGTTTTATTGAATAGAAACCAGTTCAATATCTTGCTTAACTGCTACTGTAGGATCTATATCTACCACTTGATCGGTGCTTCTTCTGATAATACTTATGTCCATAAGAAGAAGGACGATGATTGGAGTATCTTTTCTTATAATCACTACTAGAGTATTTTTTGTAATGTGATTTACTATTGAGTAAGCCTTTTAACAGTTTTTTTAACATTTATATAACCCCTTTTCGATTTATATCAATTTTATAAAAAAACACTCTACCGTTAAATGGTAAAGTGTTTTCAATCAAAGAGTACTTTACCTCAACGGTAAAGGTCTCGCTAACAACAATAGTTGCCATGTAAGCCGAGGATTAGATCCTGTAATGACGACTTATATGTAAAAGCTACTCCCCTTTAGAGTATTAAATTATATCCTTATTTTAGCACTATATATGCAAATAAGCAATTGAAATCAGTGTGCACGTCCACAATTGGATATACTTCTAATAGAAGAAGGATTAATTTTTCTGTTTGGACATTTAATGGCTGGTTCTCTTTGTATGAGATCGTCACATTTTGCTGTAGATTATTGTTTTTATAATGAACAAAGCGGCAATCACAATATATGTGTGGATGTCGTTTTTACTTGTTGACTAATGTCATGGAAGGGATTAGTATAGTTAAATAGTTTGTATATGAACTATTAATTAATAAACTATTTATATATAAACTTAAGGATCGGTTGATAGAATTTTGGTTGAAATTAACCAATTGATGATTGTAACAACAAATTTTTATTTCATATTGATAAACGGAGGAGTAAGAAATGACAGAAGAGAAAAAACCCCCTTATGGTGTGATCGCGATTTTATTTGCTGGAGCATTCGTTGCGATCTTTAACCAAACACTACTTAATATTGCACTACCATCAATTATGCTGGATTTTGGCATTAGTAACCCTTCTACTGCCCAGTGGCTAATAACTGGATATATGCTTGTAAACGGAATATTAATTCCTGCAAGTGCCTATTTTATTCAACGTTATTCGAACAGGTCTATTTTCATCCTGGCGATGTCTCTATTTGTACTTGGGACATTGATAGCTGGGATTGCGCCGACTTTTGGGGTGTTACTCGCTGCTAGGATGATTCAAGCTTCAGGGTCTGCTCTAATGATGCCATTATTAATGAATGTTATGCTTGCGGCATTTCCCGTTGAAAAGAGAGGGGCTGCGATGGGTCTATTTGGACTTGTTATGATTGTTGCACCAGCAATCGGTCCAACCTTATCAGGGTTTATTGTAGAGCATTACTCTTGGCGTGTATTGTTTTTCATTGTCTTACCAATTGCCTTAATTCCACTTGGTTTAGGGATATTTAAATTAAATAATTTAACATTCCAAAATAGAGAATTATCGCTTGATAAAATGTCTCTTATACTTTCAACATTAGGGTTTGGTGGTATTCTTTATGGATTCAGTGCTGCTGGTCAAGATGGCTGGGATGACTCGTTAGTTGTAGGTACTATCATCATTGGTGCTGTATCTCTTGTTATGTTTATTTTGCGTCAGTTAAAGTTAAGTGAGCCATTGCTTGAATTTCGCATTTACAAGTATCCAATGTTTGCTTTGTCATCTGCGATTTCGATCGTTCTATCAATATCGATGTTTTCTGCAATGATCCTTATGCCGATCTATATTCAGACGATCAAAGGGATATCTCCTTTTGAATCAGGCTTATTAATGCTTCCAGGTGCACTGGTAATGGGAATAATGTCACCGATTACGGGTAGATTATTCGATAAATATGGAGCAAAAATACTTGCGGCAATAGGGATGACAATCGTCGTTATTTCTACTTATTACTTTAGTCAATTAAGTATTGCTTCAAGCTATGTCTTTATTATGGTTTTGTATACGATTAGGATGTTAGGGATCTCGATGGTCATGATGCCTGTTATGACTAACGGCCTAAATACATTACCGATGAGAGCATACCCACATGGAACGGCGATGAACAATACACTTCAACAGGTATCAGGTGCAATTGGTTCTGCATTACTCATTACGATTATGAATAAACGAACAACAGCAACGGCGAACGAACTAGCAGCAAGTGGAGCGGACCCAGCAGGGATAATGAACAATGCAATGATGGATGGAATTAACTTTACATTTTTTGTCTCTACATTTATCGCAGGAGTTGCTTTGTTACTTGCCTTTTTCATTCGCAAGCCCGAAAGTCAACCGACAGAAGAAGAGAAGAAATCTGTTTATAAACAAGAACCAGTTACTGAATAATTTTTCAGCTTGTCGACAATCTTTCTATAATGAGACGTCGACAAGCTTTTTGTATTTAATAATAATACGAATAAGGCGTTTTGATTTCGCTACTTGAATGGGTGTACACGCTTATAAAAAAAATCTAGTTTACAGCTTCATTTGCATAATAATATTGCATTATTAGAGAACTCTAGTTAACGGAGGTGTTTTAAAATGAATTTCAATAATCAATCTGGTTTCTCAAGTACTGACGTCCAGCACGTAAGACAGCAAAACGCTCAATCAGCACAAGGTCAATTCCAACCAATGGGTCAAAGTCACCAATATGGACAGTACAGCGCTCCACAAGCAGGTTATTCAAATGGATACGCTAGAACTGATGCTGAACAAGTAAGACAGCAAAACGCTCAATCTGCCCAACACAACCAAACATACGGGAATGGACCACAAAATCAGACTGGATATCAGCAATCAGGGAACCAGTTTGGCCAATTCAGTGGTGCACAAGCAGGATTTCAAAATGGATTTGCAGGAACAGATGCCCAGCATGTTAGACAACAAAATGCTCAATCAGCCCAACATATCCAAGGATATGGAAATGGTTCACAGCAACCAATGATGGGATATCAGCATCAGCAAACAGGAAATCAATTTGGCCAATTTAGCGGCCCGCAAGCATTATTTCAAGGTGGGTTTGCGGGAACGGACGCAGAGGAAGTCAGACAGCAAAATGCCCAGTCAGCCCAACATAATCAAACATACGGAAATGGTTCACAGCAGCCAATGACAGGATATCGTCAAATGCAAACAGGGAACCAAATGGGTCAATTCAGTGGTGCACAAACAGGATTTCAAAATGGATTTGCAGGGACGGACGCACAACACGTAAGGCAACAAAATGCCCAATCAGCTCAACATAATCAAACATACGGAAATGGTATGCAGCAGCCAATAACTGGATACCAGCAAGTAGGAACCCAATTTGGTCAGTTTAATGGTTCACAAACAGGATTCCAAACTGGTCTTTCCGGCACTGATGCAGCTCACGTAAGACAGCAGAATGCTCAGTCTGCCCAAGGTAATCCATTTGGTACAACCAGTTATAATCAATAATTAGCTAAACGCACAAAAATATGTCTCAATTCTTTGAGGCATATTTTTTGTGCATTAAAGTGAATTCGTTGAGTAGCGAGAAGGCAAAGTGTATACTAGCAAATAAGGTTTTCAAGAATTAGGGTATTATCAGGAAATAAGATAGGACGAAAAGTGGTGAATGTATGGGAGAAACAGTTTTATTAAGTATTGTGATTGTGATTGCTTTAGGGATTTTTTCACAATGGGTGGCATGGCGTATCCAATGGCCTTCAATTGTAATTATGTCAATTGCAGGTCTACTAATGGGTCCGATTTTTGGGATTATTAATCCAGAACAGGCACTAGGAGAACTTTATACTCCGATTATTTCATTGGCTGTTGCAATTATTTTATTTGAAGGCAGTGCGAGCTTAGACATTAGAGAGGTTAAAGGGATATCAAAATCAGTTTTTCGAATTGTGACATTTGGTGCCTTTTTAGCATGGATTGCGGGTTCCTTTGCTGCTCATTTTATTGCTGGCTTAAGTTTGGAGATTTCCTTTATCATTGGTGGTTTGTTTGTCGTGACAGGTCCAACGGTCATTATTCCACTACTGAGACAAGCTAAGCTAAAACCAAGAACAGCCGCTGTATTAAAATGGGAAGGAATTATTGTTGACCCAGCTGGTCCATTATTAGCACTGTTTGCATATGAAGTGATAAAAGTCTTTTCAAAAGATTCGATCCATTTTGGTTATTTATCGAATTTTCTTTTTGGTGCGTTGATTACAGGTGTTGTAGGATATACTATCGGAATCTTATTAAGTGTGATGGTTAGTAGAGGAAGAATTCCAGATTACCTCCACTCACCAATGATTTTATCATTTGTATTATTATGCTTTAGCATTAGTGAAGTCATCATGCATGAAACAGGTATGCTAGCAGTAACAGTAATGGGGCTTACGATGGGTCATACGAAAAAATACGTCTCTTCAATAAAAAAAGTAGGACACTTCGTCGAAGATATTTCAGTATTATTGACTTCGACAGTTTTTATTCTGTTAACTGCTTCTCTACCTAGGGAGATTATTGGAGAAATTTTCACACTCCCAATCATTGCATTTGTTCTGGTCATGCTTTTTATTGTTCGTCCTTTATCGATATGGATTTCAACGATCGGTACGGAATTAACTGTGAAAGAGAAGACGTTGATTTCTTGGATTGCACCTAGGGGGATTGTTGCACTTACGGTATCGGGTTATTTTGCTTCATTATTACTTGATGACGGATACCAGGATGCGTCCATCTTAACGGCATTAACATTTGCTCTTGTTTTCATTACCGTTTGTGCTCACGGGTTTTCGTTAGGCCCACTTTCAAAGAAACTTGGTTTAGCCAATACAGAACCACCAGGAATCTTAATCGTTGGATCAAACCCTTTCTCAATTGGATTAGCAGAGCACTGTCAGAAACTTGGTATCCCAGTTTTAATAGTAGATCATTCCTTTGAAAATCTACGTCTTGCACGAGAAAGAAATATTGATACATATTATGGTGAGATCCTCTCAGACGATACACGATTTGAGATTGATTTAACACCATATGAATCAATCCTAGTTATGACCGATGAGGGAGCGTATAATGCACTAGTTTATCAATCATATGTCGATGAGTTTGGATTTAATCATACGTTTGCTCTGCTCGTGAATGAAAATCAAACAAGTCATCAGCAAAAAGTACCTTCATCAATGAAAGCAAGTCTTCTTTTCGGAGAAGGATTCGAGACGTTAAACAAAAAAATGCATGAAGGCCATACATTTAGTACAATCGACAGTGACGTTGAACAGAAGAAAATAGTTAAAAAGGAAGAACTAAACGTTGTGGGAATACCGTTATTTATACGAAAAAAGGATAGATCGATTACATTTATTACTTTAAGAAAAAAAGTAGAGCTCGATAAAGGTGATCAAATTGTCGTTTTAAGTATTTATAATGAAGAGAATAGCCACGCCATTCCAACTTTAGAAGAATCGTAAGAAAAGGTTGCAATCCTTAGGTCAAGGATTGCAACCTTTTTAAAAGACATGAACCTCTGGGCTAACATCTGAATACATTAGAATATTAGATGAGAAGGAGGTTAGACAATGAATCCAATGGACTTTTTTAATCAAAAAAAAGATGGTGGTTTTCCCTTCAATCAAGCTGGAACGCATTTTTCTCCAGAATATCTGAACCAAATAAAAACGATGGTAAAGCAGTATAACTCAGTCATGACTGATGATTTTTGGGGTGATCTTAATGGTTTAACTGGAAGTTACAAAAAAGAGAAGGTCATCCAAATGCTACCGATTGAGATATGGGAGAACAAGGACTATCTATATCTTTCTATCATTGTTCCAGGTTTGGAAGGGTTAAAGGATGCAAAGCTGTTCTTTCAAAATGATCAAGTTCTAATACTCAAGATCAACTCTCCTTCTTATAAACCTGCTGGAGCTGAAATTTTGTTGAGAAGTGAAACCCCACAGCAAATGTACGAGCGACAAATACAGCTTGAAAAACCAGTGAAAACAACTGATTATTCATCAAGCTATCAGGGCGGGATACTTACTTACACATTTGCGAAAATACAAAAGTCTTGGAATGATCAGGCAAATAGTCAGAACGAATTAGAAATCCCATTTGATTTTTAAAAAGGAGGGTTTGAGATTCCTCATATGGAAATTAATATAGGAAATTTCAAAGTGTCAAGTATGGATGGGACGTCTTCTGTCGTTATTGGTAAAGCAAGTTTTCAAGACGTTCAAAGTAACTCAAAAACAACGAATGGGGTAGGAAGTGCATACGGGGACGGATCATATATTAATATGAGTCCATATCAATCAGCGGTGAATGATCCTGATATGCTGGATATGCAATTTAAAAATGATAATCAAAAATTATATTACAATGAAAATCAATTTCCAGAACCAGAATTCGTCCAACAACCTCCGCTAGGGCCGTATGGAGAACCTTATTATTCACATTACCCCCGGGGAGAGCAAGCTGGTCGATACTATAATTCTTATGGGGAAGGCACTCTATAGCTAATCACCTGTTACATTGATTCAGTAGCAGGTGATTTTTCTAATATAAAAAACCCCCAATACTGGAGGTGAATGAGTGATGATTAGTCTTCTAATCCTAGTGGGGATGGAAATGCAACTGGAATAGCGGTATCAGAACCATCAGGGTCATATAGAGGCGAAGCAATTGGTTGTAAATTATTGAATCCAAAATCGCCGAATGTCTGTCCTGAAACCACATTATTCTTTGCCTGACTGTAAAGCGACTGGAAATTTGTTTCTCCAATACTAAATGTCCCACCACTCTCAAGATTATTTACCTTTACTCCTCCCAAAAAAATAATACCAACAGGTTCATTATCCCAAAAAGCCAAAACATTCACATCCTTTAAACTAGCTTTTGTAAGAATATTTCTAGAATGCCACGATCGTAAAGAAATTTAATACTCTGCTTATCAACAGCACTTGGTAATTGAACCGTTCTTTTAAATGGACCTTGGAAAATCTCCTGTGCAACGATATCAACGATGTTTTCCGGAACATTTGTTGAAACAATTCCTTGAATGACTAAATGATCCTCATCGTTAAAGAAAATTTTTAATTTTTCTTTGTTAACCCCAGGAAGACTTAGGCGTAAGTAAAAATGCTCATCCGTTTCAAAGAGATCGATTTTAGGAGTTCGAATTTCAACTTGATTTTGATGATTAGATTTGTTAGTTGAGTAAGACGTTGAGTGATACTGCTGCCTGTTTTGTTGATGATTCATAAAGAACCCTCCATCCGAATAGGTATTAATTAGTCTATTCCCCAGATGAAAAAGTGGTGTCTGTCTAATATTAAGGGGTGACATACGGAATGGAGCATTACTATGATTACGAGCAGGAAATTAACCGGCTAAAGCAACAAATACATTACTTGAATCAACATATTAATAAATTAAATGAGTATATAAATCACCTAAATATTTATGAATACTACATCCAGGAAATGAAGATTGAAACAGTTAAAGGAATGTTACAGCTTGGTCATCTTATTGAAAAAGAAATTAAAGATAGTCAAGGGATCCATCGGTTCTATATCGGAAATATTAAAATTAATGAAATAGAAGATTCTGGTACTGTCTCAGTAGGTATCACGGAAAAGGAAACGGATACTGAAAGCCCTAAAGTGATACCCGAAGAAGCTTCTGAGGAGATCAAGGAGCTCTTTGAGGAAATCAAATCTCATTTAGCTATTGAAGAAGTTCCGGTTTTCTTTCAAAAATTAGCTGTAGAACCAAAGGTATTAAAAGAAGTCTGGGACAAAAGTAAAAACAAGCTTCAAACAACACAAATTCAGTCTTTTTATGAAGAAATATTACAGATACTTAGTCAATTGCCAGACGGAGAACAAGATTTAGATTTATCTAATCTGACAATAGAAGAAGCTGTTTGTGAAGCAGCGGTTACACGTATAGAGACATATTCAAAGACTTTAATCATGATGATTCTTCTCCTACAATCCTTGCTACCAGGCTATCTAAAAAAAGACCTACAAAAGAATATGATGAAACAAAAAAAAATTTATGCTCATGTTCAACAACCTAACGGGCAAGTTGATTCTATTCAATTAATGAGAAATATTAAAAAGACATTTGAACTAAGGGAACTACCAACTAGCTATAAAGACCTGGCAGAGAATTCAGAAGCGGTTACTTATCTTTACAATAGATTAGTTGTGATTGTTAGTAGTGAAGGCGAAGATATGTTTAAGAAAATGAAATCACATTTTCTTGAAACGGTGGAGAGCATGGAGCAAGACATTGAATTAGTGGAATTAGACTCAGAACAAATGGGATTTCTTTATGGTCACTTGCTCACCATGGTAGAGGAGTACAGTAAATATGTAGTTCTAGATTATTTGGTTGTACCAATGTGTAAATGAGTTAGAGAATTAAAGTCCCTTTCTGAAAGGGGCTTTTTTAGTTTGATGTAGTTTGTGAAGATGAAGTTGTAGCTTTGGATAGAACTCTTTAAATGGGAGAATATAGTGGGGACTAACATACACTTAAAAAGGAGATGTGTCCTTATGGAAATGATTGAGAAAGAAATACAAGTCGGGAAACATAAAATGTTTTATCGGACGGCTGGTTCTGGTACTGAAACCATTCTATTGATGCACGGGATCCCTACTAATTCGTTTCTTTGGATTCATGTTATTCCGAAGCTAGCTGAGCAATACACAGTCATTGCCCCAGATATGATTGGTTATGGTAAGTCAGCTCGCTCTACAAGAGAAGATTTATCCTTGCCGATGCAAGCGCAACACGCAGTCGCTCTATTAGATGGATTGGGCATTCAAAATAAGGTTCATGTAGTTGGACACGACCTTGGGGGAGGAGTGGCACAAATACTAGCAGTTAATTATCCTGCTCGTATCGGAAGCTTCATGGTTATCGATGGGGTTACCTTTAGTAATTGGCCATTACCGAAAGTTGTTGCACTAAGGTATCCTCCAGCACCAGAATTTGAACCTTCCCTTTATTTTATCGAGAAGATGCTTAGAGAAGGTCTTTTCAATCAACAACTGCTAACACCACAATTATTAGAAGCGTTTCTTGCACCATTTAATCATCCAACTGGACCAAAGGAATTACAGGAAGCATCCTTTGCCTTGGACCATCACCAAACGGAGGATTTAGTTCCAAAACTGAAACAGCTCCAAATACCAGCAACTTTCTTATATGGTCAATATGATCGGTATTTGCCAGCTTACTGGGGTCTTCGTCTACAGGAAACGGTGCCAAATTCAAGCTTTAGAATATTGCCTGAATGTAGCCATTATTCTATGATAGACAACCCTTTATTAGTAACACAGGAAATTATGAATCATATGGGGACATTAACTTCTTAGGGGAAGCTTATTTATAAATATCTAAT
This sequence comes from Halalkalibacter suaedae, assembly GCF_017939705.1. Classification (GTDB taxonomy): domain Bacteria; phylum Bacillota; class Bacilli; order Bacillales; family Bacillaceae_D; genus Halalkalibacter; species Halalkalibacter suaedae. The sequence continues at coordinate 285 of NZ_JAGKSQ010000011.1, read as the reverse complement.
GTATTTAGGTTAAAAGGGGTTGGAACAAAAGTAATTTAACTAAAAGAAAATCCGAACTAGATAGCTGGTGTAAACCGCTCCTGAAATATACTTCGCTTTCCGCGGGAAGCCGGTGAGCCTCCTCGTCTTCGCCTGTGGGGTCTCACCCTTGGCTTTTACATCCCGCAGGAGCATTCCTGTCGTATTAGTTTTGCCCCTCTTGAAAAGAAAAGGATCCTCCGATATGATGCGGATGTCGTCAAAACAAACACACATAAAGGAGGATCCCACATGAAGAATAATCGA
>NZ_JAGKSQ010000010.1 GCF_017939705.1 Halalkalibacter suaedae | reverse complement strand
GTTTTAAATTACAGTATGTGTATATTAATCTTGGAGGACTGTACTAAAAGTTTTTTTTAAGAGGACAAAAAAAGACGAAGACCCCCGTCAGATCAACTTTCTCTGAGGGAGTCTACGTATATTTCATCCGCTAGATGATTGCCTTGTTTCGGTATTTCAGTTAGACACTTTAGTTATGGCCCAGCCTCATTGTCTTAATCATTTTGAATAGAAACTGTCAGTTGTCTCGTAACTGTTGGTATAAAATTTTTGAGACATAAATGAATCCGGATTTAGTCTAGCACAAAGCGGACGGGATGGGAGGGCCGACTCCTGCAGGATGAAAGGGCAGGTGGAAATCCACTGGCGAAGCCAGTTAGTTCCACGCCCGCCTGCGGAAAGCGTGCCCCCCATCCCGGTAGCGAAGCCGAAGCTCTTATCATGTCATTCCTACTAGCTTCAAATCTTTTTCATGAAACAATGCATAATCAAAACCACTTTGTCGAAAACTAATTCAAAAAAAGTTTTTAACAAATGTATATATTGCCCAGAATCTGATCAGAATGATGTCTGAGGTGATGAGAAATGAGAGAAGACAATAATCGTTCTTCTAAAACTGAGGAAAAACAAGCAAACATTCAAAGCATTCTTCGTAAACGTTGGGCTGTACCTGCACTATACTTAGTCGTTGCTGCATTTGTATTAAGTGCTGTATTCATGCTACAAGATGGGGATGAAGTTGCAACACCAGAAACAGGCACGACAGAAACAGGACCTATCGCAGGAACGGACATGGATCCATTTGGGCAAGAGGCTGTTCCGGTTAACGCGTCATCAGAACAAGTTCAAATGCCAGTTGCGGATGAAGAAGATATCAATGTCGTTGGTTACTTCTATGATATGAATGGGACAGATGAGGAGCAGCAAGAAGCTCTAGTGTACTACAATAATGAATACATTCCGAACAAAGGGATGGACTTCGCACAGGTTGATGGCGAAAGCTTTGATGTAGCTGCATCATTAAGTGGTACAGTTATTCGAGCAGAGAAGGACGAGCTTTTAGGTTATGTTGTTGAAATTCAACATGAAAATGATGTACTAACACATTACCATAGCTTAGAATCAATCGAAGTTGAAGAAGGTGCCAATGTGAAGCAAGGAGATATCCTTGGTGCTGCTGGCCGTAATGTCTATAACAAAGAAGCTGGCATTCATGTTCACTTCGAAATTCGTCAAGATGGTGTTGAAGTAAATCCAAACAGTGTCTTCGATCAGCCAATTGATTCTGTAAAAGATATCGCAGATGAAGCCAAGAAGGAAGCTGACAAGAAGGAAGAAGAAGCTCCAGCTGAAGACGAAACACCAGCTGAAGAAGAAGCTCCTGCTGACGAGGAAGCCCCAATTGAAGAAGAAGAAACGAATGTTGAAGAGTCTCCAATTGAGGAAGAAGAAGAAACAAATGAACAAGCTCCAGCCGAGTCTGATGAAGACCCAGCTGACACAGAAGATGAATTAGGATAAGCTTCTATGTTAATGCAATAAAAGGCCACTGAAAATAACCATTTCAGTGGCCTTTAGCATGGAGAAGATTACTTACGTTGCTCAAGCTGTTTACGAAGTCCCTCTCCGAATAGCTGTAGGGAGAAGATGGTATAGGCAATGAGCAGTGCAGGAAAGAGGGGAATCCAAATATCTGAGCGAAGGTACTGTCTTGTATCAGCTAACATCGAGGGCCAGAGCTGGAGTGTGTTACGGACAACAATGCCGACACCTTCCTCATCCAGCCACATCTGCGACAGAAAGATCGATAGAAATCCGAGCTGCCCAAGCAGCAGCATCACCTTTGATGTATCTAAAAAGAACATGACAATCAACTGTGGCTTCAAGTGACGCCAGTAGTAATATTTGAAAATGGTTGAAGGGCGACTTCCGTTCACGATGGCCCCCTCCATATAGCTTGATTGATACACTTGTCTGACATGGTTTTGAACAGAGACACCAACCCGGCCACACTCAAGTAAGGCAATAAGAACCAGTGCCCAAAGCAATCGTTGCTCTGACACAACGAGAAAAGGCAGATTCAATACCAAAATGGTGAAAATTAAGATCGGAACCATTGAGAAAAAGGTGTTTAAGCCATGAATAATCCAATGACAGATGCCCTTATTTTGATAGGAAAGCATCCCAAGAGGGACGGCAATTACGAAACGAATCAGGGAAATGGCAAGGACAACCAGTAATGTATCTCTACCTGCTGTAATTAAAAGGGTAAGAATATCCTCCCCGTTCTGGTTTGTACCTAACCAATTGGTACTAGAAGGGGGATAGGGCGGGATCAAAATGGTACCGTCCTCTTCTGTGTAAAACGTCTTGATCTCATCCTCACTTTGAAGAATATCAGGAAAAAAACTAAGCAAACAGAAACAGACTAGTATTGATAATAATACAATCGCAACTTTTAATTGATTATTCATGGCGGCCTCCTTTAAGCAGTGGAGACAGGTGCATAAATACCTTGCTAATCAGCTGGATCATCGCAATTAAACTAATGAATACCGCAAGAATAGCAATAACAAGCTCTGGCTCATACATTTCCGGGTTGAAGGGAGATCGGTTTCTCCCAGTAATATTAGACTCGGCAAATCCAAGTGCTTGATATAGTCTCAGAGCAGCCCCGCGAAAGTAGGTTAAATACTCAATAATAATTAAATTAGAAAGGACATAAATGAAAATTCCAGCAAGATGCGGGACAACATGGATGAGTCCACTCGTAAATTGATGCTTCCATAACACAAAGAAGACGGATAAGCCTTTACTACGGGCTGTCGTAATATACGGATGACCTTCTTCAGTCATCAGAGCCGAACAAACAATTCGAGCCATATACATTGTTGGGAAAATAGCTAGAAGACTACCAGCAATGACAAAGTTATGCCAGCTCTCATAGCCAAAGATACTCAGATGAGGGAAGCCACGATCAATGAGCCAAAGCATGATCATCTGGAAGACAATAATGAAGAAAAAGTCAGGAATCGATTGCAATGTGAACGTTGTTGGAGGACCAAGCAGACGAAAACGACTATGTCTCGTACGATAATCAAAAAAACCTTTAGCTGTGCCAATGAGTAATGAGATGACAAAGGCAATGAAGATCACAATTAGACTACGACTAACATAGAGACTTACCTCTCCAGCCACCGACTTATCAAATTTCGTTGTCCCCAAATCAAAGTTCATGAGCATGCTGATATACTGTAAAACTTGTTCTATGTATCTTTCAATGGAGAACCCATAGAATAAATGCACATCGTACTCACTTACACTAAATGAGACCTCTCTTGGAATCCAGACGAGCAGGATGATCGTCAAGATTGCAAAGAGCCAGCTCAAACCTGTTTTAATGAATTCTCTCAAAATAAACATATGATTCCCCCATAAGTGTTACAATGATTAGTTATTTTACCATAGTTTAACAACTGTAGATTCATTATGTAAAAAAATAAGTAGATTATCTAACTAAGAAAAGAACAGCTTGACGATAAAAGAATTGTTTGAAATAATAAAAAAAACAAGGAAAATTTTTGCATATATTCCCTCTAGCCACCATAGAATACAACCACAGCCTATTTTTTTGCCACATTATGATAACGCTTACATAATCTAATAGTGGAGGTCCTCATCATGATTTATTTCTTTCTACTTCTTTTAGTGCTCTCAATTTTCTTTGCCATCCGTTTAAAGAAACCATTATGGCTTTCTGTGCCATTTGCCGGTATCATTGTGTATTTCATTATCCAGATTTCTATGGTTCCGCTAGGTTTTTTTGAAACATTGAAATTCATCTTTAGCTTACGTTAGGAGGTACTGCCTATGATATGTCAAAAGGAACCAAAGGAAGAGTCAAACCCGATTAAACAGCTGATATTTGTAAGCGGTTTCCTCGCTCTATTAATCATCGTCTATGCCATTATTATTCATCCATTTTGTTTGCTTGCCATACCGGTGCTCACACTGTTTGTGATGATTCGTGTAACACAGTTACCGAGGAGCAATGAAAGACAAGATCAATCGAATTGCTTTGGGAGACAATATCAAAAAAAGGGGATGTGAAGATGAGGAAGATTGATAAGAGTGTCGCTGATGCCTATTTTCGTGCACGGACAAGACTTGTAGTGATTTGTCTGATTCTAGGTGGCTTGGTTTCATTTGGTGTCGTTGCTTTTGCCGAACAACTTTCTGCCTACAGCTTTTTGGGAATGCCACTCCATTATTACATGGGTGCCCAGGGGGCGGTTCTAACCTTTGTTATTTTACTCTTTGCTAACGCAGTAATTAGTGACCAGATTGATCGTAAGTTTGGAATTGATGAGGAGCATAATACGACGATTAGTGCAGGTAAAGTTCTAGATCACTAGGTAAATGGAGGCGATAATATGGATCAGCAATCCGTTGTTTCGGTTTTATTGATTTTAGCAACCTTTGGGCTTTATATCGGTATTTCTATTTATAACCGTGCAAAAGCAACCTCGGACTTTTACGTAGCCGGTCGAGGCGTACCGCCGTTTTGGAATGGAATGGCGATCGGTGGAGACTGGATGAGTGCGGCTTCCTTTATTGGGATGGCTGGAACGATTATGATCATGGGCTATGATGGCCTTGCCTATATTATGGGCTGGACCGGTGGCTACCTTTTCTTAACCTTTTTACTTGCACCACAGCTTAGAAAGTATGGAAGATACACGGTTCCTGAATTTATCGGTGACCGCTTTGATAGCAACACAGCACGCTTAATTGCAGCAATCGCAACGATCATCATTAGTTTCACTTATATTATCGGCCAATTGTCTGGCTCCGGAGTCGTGATTGGGCGTATTCTCAACATCCCGGCAATGTACGGGACGATGATTGGGGTCGTTGTCATCGCGATTTATGCGACACTCGGTGGAATGAAAGGGATCACCTGGACACAAGTAGCCCAATATATGATCCTCATTATCGCCTACGTCATTCCAATCATTTTCATGTCCCTACAAATTACGAGTAATCCATTACCATGGTTAACCTACGGAAATATTGTTAGTGAATTAGGAGCCCTCGACCGTGAGCTTGGAATTACTGAATACTTCACCCCATTTGCTCAAAGTGAAAAGGCCCAATTTATTGCGTTAATGTTCACGCTAATGGTCGGTACGGCAGCATTGCCGCACGTGATTGTCCGTTTTTATACGGTCACAACGATGAAAGCCGCTAGATGGAGTGGGGCATGGGCATTAGTGTTTATTGCCATTTTATATTTATCCGCACCAGCCTACGCTGCCTTCTCGCGCTTCATCCTAATGACAAGAGTAGCCGGACAACAAATTAGTGAACTACCAGCTTGGACTGAAGCATGGGTTAACACAGGCCTGTTGCAGGTTGCTGACACAAATGGGGACGGGATCCTACAATGGTCAGAGCTAATCATTAAAAATGATATCGTCGTCATGGCGACACCTGAGATTGCTAATCTAGGCGTATTCGTCATAGGACTAGTCGCAGCAGGTGCCATGGCTGCAGCCCTCTCAACAGCAGGTGGATTACTTATTACCATTTCGTCTTCCTTCGCCCATGATATTTATTATCGCCTCGTCAATCCAAAAGCAAGCGACAAAAATCGATTAAAGGCAGGCCGCTGGGCAATTGTCCTCGCGACAATCGTAGCCGGAGTCGTTGCCTTAGATCCACCTGGAGTGATCACCCAAATTGTCGCCTGGGCGTTTGGTCTCGCTGGTGGAACGTTCTTCCCTGTGCTCCTGCTAGGCGTATGGTGGAAACGTGCCAATGCTAAAGGGGCCATTGCCGGGATGTTAACTGGTTTAGTTGTTGCCTTAACGTATATATTCCTTGCTAGAAGTGGCATCATGCTCTTCGGGATCAAGGACACAGGTGCGGCCTTAATCGCTGTGCCGATCAACTTCCTAGTGATGGTGATCGTCTCACTTAAAACAGCAGCACCATCGCAAAAAATTCAAGATGAAGTCGTCGATCTACGCTACCCTGAGCAAATGACCTATCGTGACGGGGAAGTATGGATGAATGATGGGAAATAGAGATGTGGGAAACGGCCAGGGGTGGAGCTCTGGCTGTTTTTTTGTTGTGTGGGTGTTGCCATGATGCTTGCTGTTTGTGCGGTGAGGCTCATAACTGAGTGGATTTGGCTCATAAAGGTGCATACCTCGCTCATAACAGGCTGCTGCCCCTCGATTTACAGTTGAATATGGAGGAGGGGGGTTCTTTGTGGCTGGAAGTTTGATTAAATAGATGGTTTCTTAAGGGCATGGTGAATGAAATGCAAGATCCAGCAGGGGAAACCTTTACTTTTGGATGAGGGTAGTATGTGAGCTGAGGGGCAGCAATCAGCGCCATGTGCTGTTTTGAGGTGAGGCTCATAACTATGTAGATTTGGCTCATAAAGATGCGGATCCTGCTCATAAATAGCTGACTTCCGCTCATAAAGGTGCACATCTCGCTCATAACAGACCTCCGCCCCTCGATTTACAGTTGAATATGGGGGGAGGGAGGTCTTTAGTGGCTGGAAATTTGATTAAATAGATGGTTTTTTAATGGCATATTGAATAAAAAGCAAGATCCAGCAGGGAAAACCTTCACTTTTAGATGAGGATAGCATGTTAGCTGAGAGGCAGCCATCAGTGCCATGTGCTGTTTTGAGGTGCGGCTCATAAGTGAGTAGATTTGGCTCATAAAGATGCGGATCTGGTTCATAAGTAGCTGAGTTCGGCTCATAAAGGTGCATATCTCGCTCATAAGACAGCTCCGCCCCTCGATTTTCAGCTGAATATGAAAGAAGGAAGGTTCTTATTGGCTGGAAGTTTGATTAAATAGATGGTTTTTTAATGACATATTGAATAAAAAGCAAGATCCAGCAGGGAAAACCTTCACCTTTAGATAAAGGTAGCATGTTAGCTGAGGGGCAGCCATTAGTGCCATATGCTGTTTTTGAGGTGAGGCTCATAACTATGTAGATTTGGCTCATAAAGATGCGGATCCTGCTCATAAGTAGCTGAGTTCCGCTCATAAAAGTGCATATCTCGCTCATAACAGACCGCTGCCCTTCGATTTACAGTTGAATCTGGAAGGAGGGAGGTTCTTAGTAGCTGGAAATTTGATTAAATAGATGGTTTTTTAATGACATATTGAATAAAAAGCAAAGTCCACCAACAAAAATCTTTATTTTAATCAAAAAACAGGTAGAACGTCCCTTTTGTTTGAAAATTATAAATCTCATACCCTGTCCTTTGTAATAATGTGGTATATCTGCTGGCTCTTCCTAATAAACTGTACCAATCACCAAGATAGTAATTAGGGAGGCGAGTCGTGTGCACGATTACATCAAAGAGCGAACCATCAAGATTGGTAGGTACGTTGTCGAGTCCAAGAAAACGGTGAGAACGATAGCCAAGGAGTTTGGGGTTTCGAAAAGTACCGTACACAAAGACCTCACAGAGCGTTTACCAGAAATTAATCCAGAGCTTGCGAATGAAGTGAAGGAAATCTTGGAATATCACAAATCAATCCGTCATTTAAGAGGCGGAGAAGCAACGAAAGTGAAATACCGAAAGTCGGAAGATGAAGAGAGTAAGACCGCTGTAAAAACACGCAACTAAATTTTCAAAAAAATCCCACCCTGTTCGGACATTCTGTGATAAAATTAGGAATTAGGTAAATCGTATTAGTATAGGTACGATTATGTTCGGAAACAGGGAGGAAGAAATAATCATGTTTGGTCGAGATATTGGAATAGACTTAGGTACTGCGAATGTACTCATATACGTTAAAGGAAGTGGCATCGTTCTTAATGAACCATCCGTTGTAGCAATTGATACGACAACAAAGCGAGTACTTGCCGTTGGGGAAGAAGCGTTTCGTATGGTTGGACGTACACCAGGAAATATTGTTGCCTTACGCCCGATGAAAGACGGGGTCATAGCTAACTTTGAAATGACCGAATCCATGCTTAAGCATTTCTTAAGCAAGATCAACGTCAAAAGTCTTTTTTCTAAGCCAAGAATTCTAATTTGTTGCCCGACAAATATTACGTCGGTGGAACAAAAGGCCATTCGTGAAGCAGCAGAGAAAAGCGGCGGGAAGAATGTTTACTTGGAAGAAGAACCAAAAGTTGCCGCAATCGGGGCTGGAATGGATATTTTCCAACCGAGCGGAAACATGGTAGTTGACATTGGCGGTGGAACAACAGATGTTGCTGTTCTTTCTATGGGCGACATCGTCACCGCTTCTTCCATGAAAGTAGCAGGCGACAGATTTGACGCGGATATCCTTTCATTCATCAAGAAGAAATACAAACTCCTTATTGGAGAAAGAACAGCTGAGAATATAAAGGTACAAGTGGCAACCGTATTTCCGGGTGCACGTCAGGAAGAAATTGACATACGCGGACGTGATATGGTCAGTGGACTTCCACGAACAATTACGATAAACTCAAAAGAGATAGAAGGGGCTTTAAAAGAGTCTGTTTCTTATATTGTACAAGCGTCAAAGCACGTGCTTGAGAAAACCCCTCCAGAATTGTCTGCCGATATTATTGATCGCGGCGTAATTTTGACTGGTGGTGGAGCGCTCTTACACGGAATTGACCAGTTACTCGCTGATGAATTAAAGGTACCTGTCCTAGTAGCAGAAGAGCCTATGCATTGTGTTGCGAAGGGAACAGGGATTATTTTAGAGAATCTAGACCGCATGTCTAGTAAAAAAGTAAGAATATAACGAGACTGATCGTTGCATAACGGGACGATTAGAGGAGGCCATCATGTTAAGAGGAATGTACGGGGCTGCTGCAGGGATGATTGCCCAGCAACAACGCCAAGAAATGCTGACAAACAACTTAGCCAATGCGAATACACCAGGATATAAAGCCGACCAAGCTTCACTTCGAGCATTTCCAAATATGCTTCTTCATGCAATGGACACAAAAGGTGCTCCAGGTGGACAAGCCTCTCTAATCGGTGAGATCTCAACAGGTGTGTATTTACAGGAACGTATGCCGAATTTCCGTCAAGGTGACTTAATGGAAACAGGCAACGCAACGGATATTGCCCTTCTACAAGGAGTCATGCCACCGAATGAAAACGGCACACCAAGTGCGTTATTCTATACAATGCAAGATGAAGCCGGTGAACTACGTTATAGCCGAAACGGGAATTTCGCGATTGATGGGGAGGGCTTCTTAACTTCTGCCCAAGGTCATTATGTCCTTAGTACAGCTGGAGAACGTATTCAGGTTGGAAACGATGGTTTCCGCGTGAATGAAAACGGTGTTGTCTTCAATGACCAAGATCAACAGGCTGGACAGATCAATGTTGTCTTTGCTCAGGATCCACTGCAGCTAGTGAAGGAAGGAAATGGTCTGCTTCGTTTTACAGGTGAAGGTGATCTTCCGACAGCTGTTGGTAACGGAGAAGTGGGCTTTAAGCTACAGCAACGCTTTCTTGAGCGTTCTAATGTAGATGCCTCTCAAACAATGACTGAGATGATGAGTGCTTATCGTTCATTTGAAGCAAATCAAAAGATTCTACAAGCTTATGACCAAAGTATGGAAAAAGCAGTGAACGAGATTGGAAGAATCGGTTAGTTACCGTAATGAAATGAAAGAGGGATAACGATGAATACATCAATGATTGCCGCGTCTGTCACAATGGGGCAGCTACAGAAGAAAATAGACACCGTTTCTCATAACATGGCTAACGCAAGCACAACTGGTTACAAACGTAGAGAAGCAACATTTTCGGATTTGCTCTTTCAACAAGTCAATAACCAGACGGTTCCTTCCAAAGAAGTTGGCCGCTTAACACCACTTGGTCTTCGTGTAGGCTCAGGTGCGAGAATTGCTCAGACGGCACTCCGTCTTGATCAGGGCTCAATGATACCAACCGATCGTGAATTGGACTTCGCTTTAACAGAGCGTGACCAATTCTTCAGGATTGAATCGATTGAAAATGGCGTAGCAACAGAACGATTGACACGTGATGGTGCATTTTATTTAACGGAGAGCGAAGAAGCTCCTGGACAATGGTCGCTTGTGACAAGCAGTGGGAGTTATGTCCTAGGTGCTGATGGCAACAGAATGAATGTACCGGATAACTTTAAATCTATTAGTTTATCAAACGGCCAGCTTGTTGCAACAATGGGTGATGGAACAACACAAGCCCTCGGCCAGCTTGGCTTAACTCAAGTACTCAAGCCGCAGCTTCTTGAAGGTGTCGGTGATAATTTGTACCAACTTAGTGATTTTGCTGCTCTTGGTTTTGCTGAGGCTGATGTCATTCAAGCAGTTGGACTTAACCAACAGGCTCTCAGTCAAGGTATGCTGGAAGGGTCGAATGTCGATATTGGACAAGAAATGAGCGAATTGCTTACGGCACAGCGTCATTACCAATTTAATGCACGATCGATTTCTATGGCAGACGATATGTCTGGATTAATCAACGGAATTCGTAGGTAATCGTGAAGTAGATCGAGGAGTATACGATGACTGAAAAAGAAGCGAAAAACAAACAGCTTAACGAAATAGAGGATCTAAATGCGACAAGCACCAATGACCAAGATACAGTTGCTAAGAATCTTGACGCACCTGCCAACAAGTCTGTCGCGGATACGATCATAGACGATGAGACGAAGGTAGACTCTGACTCGGATGTAGTGGAAGAACCAAGCTATGACGACGATTCTGACTCGAAGTCCGTAGCTGAATTGGAGAATGAATCAGAGGATCAACAAGTAACCAATGATAAGCAGGAATCCAAGCTGGCTGAGGATGAGGAGCAAGAGACTGAGACTGAGAAGCGTGAGGCACGACGTAAGCGAAGACGTCGACCTCGCTTACGTATCATTCCGATTTGGTTACGATTACTGATTTCAATTGTCCTTATTGGTGGTAGCTTGATCCTTGGCCTAATGGTTGGCTTTGGTGTAATTGGAGATGGAGAGAATCCATCTGACATTTTAGATCCAGATATTTGGTATCGTATGATCGATATTATCCGAGGGCGCTAATCCTCGGATTTTTTGATATTGTCAAATGGAGAAAACATTGGAATTCTAAACATTATTAGAAAACAATGAAAATTATGGTATAATTGCATAAATAGAGATTGAAAGGATGAATGTTTTGCTAACAATTGAAGAGATTAAAGAAGTTATTCCACACCGCTATCCTTTTTTACTAATTGACCGTATTGAAGAGCTTGAAGAAGGCAAACGAGCTGTTGGTATCAAAAATGTAACGGTGAATGAAGAATTTTTTAATGGACATTTTCCAGATTACCCAGTCATGCCTGGAGTACTAATTGTTGAAGCGTTAGCTCAAGTTGGAGCTGTAGCAATCCTAAAGCTCGAAGCAAACAAAGGCAAGCTTGCAATGTTTGCTGGGATTGATAATTGTCGTTTCAAAAAGCAAGTTAAGCCTGGAGACCAGCTTCGACTTGAAGTCGAGATTACTCGCATGAAAGGCCCAATCGGAAAGGGACATGCTGTTGCAACAGTTGATGGAGAAATAGCTGCAGAATTAGACATGACCTTCGCCATACAAAAATAGACGTTTAGACATAAGAAAGAGAGGCCTGGGAATGAATGCAGCTATTACGCGTTTTGTAGAAAATGAAAAAAACGTTGAAACGCTTTTTAACCACATGAATGACGGGTTAATGATGACCAATACAAAGTGTGAAATTGTTGCTGTAAATCCAGCCTTTGAGAGAATGACGGGCTTTACAATGAGTGAAGTTGAGGGGCAAAACCCCCATATCCTTAAGTCCGCACAAACAGCTCCCGATGTGTATGAAAAGGTATACGAAACCGTTCTATTAGAAGGCTCTTGGACAGGGGAGCTTCTCAACAAGCGAAAGAATGGCGAAGACTTCTGGTCAGATCTTACGATAACTTCGATTAATGACATAGATGGAGAATGCTATTTCATCGCAATCATCAGGGATAGCACTGAACGTAAGCGTCAGGAAGAGAAGATGAGAGAGTTGGCATATCATGATGAGCTGACAAACCTCCCAAATCGCCTGAACTTTAAAGAATCACTCCAGCAAGCAATAGCAAATGCGAATCGTGACGACAGGAAAGTGGCGGTTCTGTTTCTTGATGTCGACCGTTTCAAGAAAATTAATGACTCCTACGGCCACGATGTTGGCGATGAACTATTAATTCAGATCGGTGAGCGGATACAGAGCGTGATTAGTGATCACGGTACGGTCAGTCGTTTCGGTGGTGATGAGTTCACCATTTGCATCGGAAATACATCTGATGAGCATGCCAATGTATTAATCAGTAGTCTATTTGATGCCTTTGAAGAGTCTTCATTCAAGATCAAGGAGCATCAATTTTTCATGTCAGTGAGCATCGGTGTCAGCTACTACCCAGAACACGGCCAGGACGTGGATACCCTTTTGAAAAATGCAGATAGTGCGATGTACCGAACAAAGGAAGACGGACGTAATAACTTCCAAGTGTACGAGCCAGCAATGAATGCCCGCACCGCCCAGAAGCTTTCATTAGAAAGTGCACTCATTCAAGCATTGAAGAAAAAAGAGCTAGAAGTCTTCTATCAGCTCCAGGTTGACGTTGAAAACGGGAAACCGTTTGGTGTCGAGGCATTAGTGAGATGGAATCATCCAGTAGATGGTGTGCTGTCACCAGCGATTTTCCTTACACTTGCTGAAGAAATCGGTCTCTTAGCTGATATGGACGAATGGGTCTTAAATGAGGCATGCATGCAAGGCAAGAAGTGGCATGACAGTGGCTTCAATGAATTGATTGTTTCAGTGAATGTGTCCAAGGACTTCTTCAAGCGGAAGGACTTCATCGCCCGCATTGAAAAAGCATTAACAAAATCACAGCTCGAACCAGCATATCTTTGCTTGGAAATTACCGAAAAAACCGCGATTCTCCAAGCGAAAGACATTCGAGAAAAGCTCCAAAGCTTAAAGAAGCAAGGCATTCATGTCTCGCTCGATGACTTTGGGACAGGCTATTCTTCACTAAGCCAGCTTAATCTGTTCCCAATCGACACATTGAAAATTGATCAATCATTCGTCCGAGGCCAAGCATCAAAAGCCAATGATGCTATCGTCAAATTCATCATTGAAATGGCCAAAACCCTAGGCGTCTCCGTCATCTGCGAAGGCGTTGAAACCGAAAAGCAACTCGAACTCATCAGAAGCGAAGGCTGCCACCGCGCCCAAGGCTTCTACTTCAGCAAACCCGTCCCCTCAGACGACTGCGAGAAAATGATGAGAGAATTATAAGTGAATGAGCACCTCTATCTGATGATAGGGGTGTTTTTGGTGTGGTGAGGGCATAGTTTAGGTAAGTGCATAGTGAATTAATGTCCAGCCGAGGGGGTGCGGCTCATAATGTTATCAATCTCGCTCATAAAGATGCGGATGCCGCTCATAAAACAACGAATCCGGCTCATAAAGTCATGCATTCCGCTCATAAAGCGGGCCATATCCTTGATCAACAGCTGCATTCTGCTGAAAAAGTGTTTGCTTCTGCGAAATAGCTGGTAAATTGGCTGGAAGTTAGATTAATTAAGGTCATTTCAGAAGTGCATAGTGAATTAAAGGCCAGCCATAGGGGTGCGGCTCATAATGTGGTCAATCTCGCTCATAAAGATGCTAATTCCGATCATAAAACCGTGCATCTGGTTCATAAAGTCAGAAATTCCGCTCATAAAGCGAGCCATATCCTTGATCAACAGCTGCATTCTGCTAGAAAAGTGTTTGCCTCTGCGAAAATAACTGGTAAATTGGCTGGAAGTTAAATTAATAAAGATCATTTCAGAAGTACATAATGAATTAAAATCCAGCCAAAGGGGTGCGCCTCATAATGTGGTCAATCTCGCTCATAAAGATGCTGATTCCGATCATAAAACCGTGCATCCGGCTCATAAAGTCAGGCATTCCGCTCATAAAGCGAGCCATAGCCTTGATCAACAGCTGCATTCTGCTGAAAAGGTGTTTGCTTCTGTGAAATAGCTGGTAAATTGGCTGGAAGTTAGATTAATAAAGGTCATTTCAGAAGTGCATATTGAATTAAAGGCCAGCCAAAGGGTGCGGCTCATAATGTGGTCAATCTCGCTCATAAAGATGCGAATGCCGCTCATAAAACAACGAATCAGGCTCATAAAGTCAGAAATTCCGCTCATAAAGCGAGCCATACCCTTGATCAACAGCTGCATTCTGCTGAAAAATGTTTGCCTCTGTGAAAAAGCAGGTAAATTGGCTGGAAGTTAGATTAATAAAGATCATTTCAGAAGTGCATAGTGAATTAAAGGCCAGCCATGGGGTTCGGCTCATAATGTGGTCAATCTCGCTCATAAAGATGCGGATGCCGTTCATAAAACAAAGAATTCGGCTCATAAAGTCAGGCATTCCGCTCATAAAGCGAGCCATACCCTTGATCAACAGCTGCATTTTGCTGAAAAGGTGTTTGCCTCTGCGAAATAGCTAATAAATTGGCTGGAAGTTAAATTACATTTCAGAAGTAAATAATGAATGAAGATCCAACCAAAAGGGGTACCGCTCATAATGTGGCTTATTTCGCTCATAAAGCTGTAGCTCAGGCTTATAAAATAGCTACCCAGGCTCATAAAGCCACACAATCAGCTCATAACTCCAAAAAAATAGAGATAACCAAGCAGGGAAACAGCCCCTACATCAAGAAAACCATAACCATAACAAATGAGAGGTGATGAAATGATCAAAAAACAAAGAGATATCCCATTAAAAATACTAAAATTAGAAGCATTACTCCGCCGATTACCGTTCAATCATAGTCAGAGACCATTGATTGAAAAGGACTGGAACATAAGAAAGGCAGGATTACGAGGGGAGCAGTCACTTGATTACTACCTGAAAGAGCTCTCTCCATCAACCCACGACATTCTCCACGATCTTAGAATCAGACACGCTGAAGACAGCTATTTTCAATTAGATACCCTCATCATCACACCACATTTTCTTCTAATCCTCGAGGTGAAGCACATCTCCGGCACTCTTTTCTTTGATCAGAAATTCAATCAACTCATCCGAACAAAAGGAGGAGAAGAAGAGAAGTTTTTGAATCCTCTAATTCAACTCCGTGTACAGCACCAACGCCTGCAGCACTGGTTGCTAGTTAACAAATTCCCTAAGATACCTATTTTCGGTTTAGTTGTAAGTACACATCCCTCCGCTGTCCTCAAAGCAAATACAAATGACGTCCACAATAAAGTAATTCATGCTGAATGCCTTCTCGATAAAATTAATGACTTCACAAATCTAAATCAAGAGCCTATCTTTTCAAAAAAAGATATCACCCGCTTGGCGAAAGTACTAATCAAACAACATACATCATCCGATTTTTCAGTATTAGAACAATATAAAATTGCAGCCTGTGAACTGCAGACAGGAGTCCACTGTCCTATTTGCAATCGTCTGCCACTACCTCGTAAGAAGGGAATTTGGTTTTGTCCTGCTTGCTTAGAGCCCGATCCACATGCCTATCGTTCAACATTAAATGATTCTTACTTACTTTTCGGTCCCGCAATTACAAATGAACAAGCACGTCATTTTCTAGACATTGAATCACGTAGTGTTACTTCAAAATTATTAGGCTCTCTTCAATTAGAAAAGATAGGTGAGAAAAGAGGGAGTAGCTACAAGTTACATCTGATCAACCCAGGCTCATAACTCCACCGATCCCGCTCATAAAATGATCAATCCCGCTCATAATCCAGCCCACCCCGCTCATAACCACCCATATCCGCAGCTCCCTACACAAAATTCAAACCTCCCAACCCCCTATATGACCAAAGAGCCACCATCAAACACCCAAAACCACCCAAAATCAAACCACCTCAACCCAGCCACAACTAAACGTCAACACCATGATCGACTCCAGGCTCATAACTCCCTCAATTCCGCTCATAAAACCACCATTCCCGCTCATAACTCCACCACTCGCGCTCATAACCACCCATATCCGCCGTTCTACACAAGATTCAAACCTCCCAACCCCTATATGACCAAAAAGCCACCATCAAACACCCAAAACCCACCCAAAACTCCACCCTCCACTCACCAAAAGAATAATCTCCCCAACACAAGCAAAGACTAACATCATGTAAGCCTAAATAACTCAACAACATGGAGGTTTTCTTAATGAAAAAATTCTTATTAACAATAGCAACTGTAGCTTTATCAGCAACACTTATGACAGCTTGTGGTGAAGTGGAGGAAGAGGTTGAAATCGAAGAGCCAGTTGGAACGGAAGAGATTGAGGAAGTTCCGATGGATGAGCCACTTGCAGGTGAAGAGGATGTAGAAATGGGTGAAGGCGATGAGTTACTTGAGGATGTTGATATCGAAGGTGAAGATACAGGTGACGAGTTAGCTGAAGAGCCTGTTGAAGAAGACGAATAATAGCAACTAAAAGCCTGCTGTGAGATCCTCTCATAGTGGGCTTTTTTCTCTGGTGACTTATTCCAGTACATTTAGATTGACCTATGGGCTTGGATTACATACAATCAAATAAGATACAGAACTGACCGGTCGGTCGGATATTTTATGAATAAAGAAAGAAGAATAAATAGTAATAGAGAATAAGGAGTGGAGAATGGATGAAAAAGCGTATTACGGCACTTGGGGTCGTTATGTTTTCGGCTTTGACGCTTGTTGCCTGTGGGAATGAGGCGGAGACTGAGGTTGAGCCTCAGGTGACAGCGGTTGCGGTTGAAGAAGTATATGAAGGTAGTTTACTCGGTTCTAATCGATTTATCGGACAGGTTCAAGCGGGAGGGCAGTCTGCTATTATTCCTAAAATTCCTGGTGAACTTGTTGAAGTTAATGTGAAAAAGGGAGATACGGTTGAAGAGGGACAGGTGCTAGCGAAGGTCAATGATCAGGATCTTAGGCTGCAGCTTGAAGCGGATGAGGCTCAGCTTGCTCAGGCTCGTAATGGCTTGAAGCGAGCGGAAAATGGTAAGACACAGGCTCAGGCGAATGTTAGTCAGGCCGAGGCGTCTCTTAATCAGGCACGACAAGGGCTGATGGATGCGAAGTCAGCGCAATCATCCCAGCAAAAGGCAATTGAGCAGCAAATAAAGGAAGCACAGCAAACGGTTGATCAACTCACTCGTTCACTTGCAGAGGGTGGAGCATCTGAGGAACAGGTCAAGCAGGCGGAGCAGCTTCTTCAAAGCTTGCTTGCCTCGCAGCAGGGCAGTGGCTCAATGGCTGGTGCAGGGCAGAGCCTGTCTTCAATTGAAGCGACGGTCGAACAAGCGAAGAAAGGCGTCGAGCTAGCTGAGGCGTCTACAACGGATGCAGATCTCGCCATTCAGGATGCGAAGCGGATGGTGGAGCAAGCGGAAAAGGCGGTCGAGCGTTCACGAGAGCGTTTAGATGATGCGGTTATTCGAGCAGATGTGAGCGGGGAGCTACTTGCCGTTGAAGGTGAAGTTGGTGATATCGTCTCACAGCAGGCACCATTTGCTCAGATCATTTCATTAGATACAGCAACTGTTTCGGTTAATGTCACGGCAGATCAGCTTGCTTATTTTAACGAGGGACAGGAAGTTGACGTTGAAGTAAGTAGTGTTTCTGGAACACAGACAGGGGTAGTCAGTTATATTGCCTCATCTGTTGGTGAGACGCGTCTATTCCCGGTTGAGGTTGAATTAGCGAGCCCAGATGAAGCGATTCGTCAGGGGATGGTAGCAACCATTTTTACCGAGGAAGTGCTTGTTGAGAACGAACGAATTGTTCCGACAGAAGCGATCCTTGAAGGTCAAGGTCGTGCATTCGTCTATGTCGTTGAAGACGACGTAGCGAGAGAAATTGATGTTGAAGTGATTCGATTTGATAGTGAGCTTTCTGCCATTCGTGGCGAGATCGAAGTAGGTGCAGAGGTCATCGTCAAAGGGCAGCATTTGATTGAGGATGGGTCCGTGGTTCGCATCAATAGGGAGGTGTAGCATGAGACTGGTTCATACGTCGGTTAAACGCCCGGTCAGTGTTATTATGATTGTCCTTGCTGCCCTCGTACTTGGTGGCATTTCATTAAAAAACTTAGCAATTGATTTGTTCCCAAATATTAATGTTCCTATCGCAGTTATTGCAACATCCTATCAAGGAGCAGCCCCGCAAGAAATGGAGCAGCTTGTGACAAGGCCAGTAGAATCGGCAGTTGGTTCGATTGAAGGAATACAGTCAATCGAATCAATGTCTTCGCCAAGCTCCTCACTTGTCATCATGGAGTTTGATTGGGGGCGTGACATCGATGAGTCGATGAATACGATTCGTGAGCGTATTGACCAAGTGGCAGGAGTCTTACCAGAAGGAGCCGGTCGCCCATCGATTTTACGCTTTGATCCACAGCAAATGCCTGTTATGTCGATTGGGCTATCAGGGGCATCGGCTGATGTATTGCAGCAAATTGCTGAAAGTGAAATACAGCCAATGTTTGAACGGGTTGATGGAGTAGCCTCGGTTAGTATTGAAGGTGGTCTCACACGAGAACTTCAAATTCAAATGGATCAGGCTAAGCTTGCTGCTTATGGGCTGTCAGGTGGGCAGATTGTCCAAGCCATTAGTGGAGAAAATCGATCTGCATCAGCTGGAAATCTTGAACGTGGTACACAGGACTTACAGTTGCGGATAAATGGAGAATTCACCTCGATTGAAGACATTGAGGACACACCGATTGCTCTTCCAACTGGTGGAACGATCACAGTCGCCGATGTAGCGGAAGTGACGGACACATTCCGTGATGTTTCAATGAAGTCAGTGGTGAACGGAGAGGAAGCAGTCGTTCTCTCAATTATGAAGCAATCAGATGGAAATGCCGTGCAGGTTGCAGATAATATGTATAGAGCGGTTGAAGAAATGCAGGCAGAACTTGCAGAGAGTGACCTTTCAATGGAAGTGATTATTGATACATCGACATTTATTCGCCAATCGATTTCAAGTGTTGTCAATAATATGATTATTGGTGGTGTGCTATCAATTGCGGTCTTACTGTTATTTTTACGAAGCATTCGCACAACGCTCGTGATCGGGATATCTATTCCAATTGCCATTATCTCAACATTCACGCTTATGTATTTCACTGGCGAAACGTTGAATGTGCTATCAATGGGAGGGCTTGCCCTTGGGATTGGGATGATGGTCGATAGCTCGATTGTTATTCTCGAGAACATCTTTAGTAAAAGGCAGCAGGGCTACACGATGATTGAAGCAGCAAAAGAGGGTGGATCGGAGCTAGCTGGTGCGGTGCTTGCCTCCACTTTAACAAGTGTTGTCGTCTTTCTACCGATTATCTTTGTAGAGGGACTCGCTGCAGAAATTTTCCGACCACTCGCACTAACGGTAGCCTTTTCGTTATTTGCATCGTTGGTCGTCTCGTTAACGTTAATCCCGATGCTATCCTCTCGCCTCTTGAATAAGGTCAAAGTTGAGGAAGAGGAAGAACCAAAGGGCTTTAATAAATTTGTTGAAAAAGTAACAAATGTCTATCATCGTATGTTGGACTGGGCCCTTCGAAAGCCGAAAACGACGATTTTAATTACGCTCCTTTCAATTGGTGGAAGCTTGGCTTTGTATCCGTTCATTGGAACAACGTTTATTCCTGAATCCGATCAAGGACAGGTTCAAGTCAGTGTTGTGACACAGGCTGGGACGCGTCTTGCTGAAACGGAGGCAATAGCGACAGAGGTTTCAGAAAAAATCGCGAGCTTCGGCGATACGATTGATACAAGCTATGCCACAATTGGTGGTAGCTCGCAAGGATTTAATAGCAGTACAAACCAAGCGAATTACACGATCCAACTAAAGGATCCTGATGAACGAGACATGACAACAGATGAATTTGTCACAGCACTCCAGGCCGAGATCGGTGCGATTCCAGGTGCGGAGATTACTGTATCAGGTGTTGATGCTGGACTTGGTGGTGGTGCACCGATTCAGATTAATATTAGTGGACCAGACTTTGATGTTCTAGAAGATCTTTCACAGCAGGTGATGTGGATGATTGAGGAGAACGAAGGCGTTACAAATGTCGAGAGCACCATTGCTGAAGGACGACCTGAGCTACAGATTGTTGTCGATCGTGATATGGCAGCAGAGTATGGCTTAAGTCAGCAACAAATTATGAATGAAATCACGCTTGGCTACACAGGGCAGGTGGCGACACGCTACCGTGAAGGCGGAAATGAGTTTGATGTACGTGTTATTTTGCCTGAAGAATATCGTCAAACGATTCAAGATGTTGAGGCGATGATGATTCGTAATAACCAAGGGGTAGAGATCCCTCTAATCTCTGTTGCAGAGCTGAAGCAGGTACAGGGGCCGACTGAGATTAACCGAAGCAATCAGCAGCGTCAAGTACGTGTCACGAGTGAGCTAGAGGGCGTTGATCTTGGGACAGCAATGGCTCAGGTTGAAGAGCAGATCGAGGCAATGAATAAGCCAGATGGCTATACAATGACCATTGGCGGCCAGGCACAGGATATGGCTGAGTCATTTGGACAGCTTGGAATGGCATTGATTCTTTCTGTCTTTCTTGTCTACATGGTTATGGCGATTCAATTTGAATCCTTTATCTATCCATTTATTATTATGTTCTCTTTACCAACAACGGTCGTTGGGGTGTTTGGTGGACTCTTTATTACAGGTCAGCCGCTTAGTGTTCCGGCATTAATCGGGGTCATCATGCTTGCCGGGATTGTTGTTAATAATGCGATCGTACTCGTCAGTTATATTAATATCCTTCGTGAAAAAGGCGTCGATCGCTATGAAGCGATTATTGAGTCAGGACGCTCTCGTCTTCGTCCAATCTTAATGACGACACTCACAACAGCACTTGCGATGGTGCCATTAGCCCTTGGTTTCGGTGAAGGGGCCGAGTCGCAAATGCCGATGGCGGTTGTTATTATTTTCGGATTGATGATGTCGACGTTTTTCACATTGCTGTTAGTTCCAGTCATGTATGTTCTTTTAGATAACTTGACGAAACGCTTCGGATCCTTTTCTTGGAGACGAAAAAAGGCGGTCGATTCAATTGATTAAACAAAACAAACGTGACAAGATCATCGAGGCCGCCCTTCAGATTTTCTTGAAGGAAGGCTACGAGCGAGCAACAATGCAAGGGATTGCGAGTGCGGCAGGTGTGGGCAAAGGAACGACGTATGAATATTTCCCGAGCAAGGAAGCTCTCTTCAATGACGTCGTTCGCGAAGGCTTTGACTACCTGATTACAGAACTCGCCGTCGCCCTAGAGCAAGAGGGGACGATTCAGGAGAAGGTTGAACGTATGTATTTACGTCACTTAACTATTTTCCAGACGGAAACACAATTTCGCGACTTAATGTTAAATGATATGGGCAAGATTCCAGAAGAAACCCAGCTCTGGCTTATTGCACAGCAGTCTGAATTTGTTCTTAAGTTAAAAGGGATCTTAGAGGACGGAATCAAAATTGGGGAGTTACGGCCAATCCATACACGGGTTGCCGCAAACACAATCACCCATGGCTTGAAAATGATCTATTATTATCAAGGTGAAGAGCATGAATCAATTGAAGAATTAGTCAAGGAACAGGTTGCCATGCTCTTCAATGGAATGAACCAGATATAACAGGTGAGAAAGTGCTTTCAATAGAAAGCACTTTTTTTCATGATTCTACACAAATTCGACACAATCTGTGATAATATAACTAGTAACATTATCACATAGCGAAATATTCAAAAAAATCAACATAATTCTTTAAACAAATAAAATGTTTTTTTTACATTAAACGACAATATTTGCGATTCCTATCCTGTATACTAATTCGTATTACTAACAAAGATTTTCAAAAAGCATCCTAGAAAGGTAGACGATGATGAAATCACTAAAAGAGAAGTTAAGGTCGATTGATTTTTTAAAGACAGTTACTGCAATTGATCTAAATGAGCTTGAAGCGTGTAAGTTGCTTTTTGGTAATAACTCGGATCTTGTTATATTCAGTGACCTTAATGGAGTCATCATCGACTTTAATGATGCGGCAAATAAGGTGTTAGGTTATGAACGTAAGGAATTACTGGATCAGTCAATTTTTTCCATTATCCAAAGGGCTGATCATACACGAACGGCAGAGAACCTCGTAAGCTTAACAAATGGCAAACCTCAATATGATACATACACATTGAAGCATAAAGACGGTTCAGCGATTGTGATTGAAAATAGGAGTATTCTCATAAAAGATGGTGATGAACAAGTTGGCTTTATTGCGATTGGAAAGAACGTCACCTATATCAAGCAACAGGAACTGAAGCTTAAGCATATTCAGGAAAACTATAATCATATTCAAGCCGTAGGGAATACTGCGACATGGGATTATGATGTCAAAAATGATGAAGCCTACTGGTCAAAGCATATGTATACGATTTTTGGCTTTGAAACTGATGCAATCACTCCACCAAACAATGATGAATTTGTATCACTCATCCACCATGAGGACCGTGAGCTATTTATAAATATTGTCAAACAAACAAACAAAGATAAGAAAGCATTCCAAACTGAACTCAGGATATTGAAGAAAAATGGTGAGGAACGAATCATCTGTATGAAAGCGGATGTCATCCTTGATGCAAAGGGAGAGCTCATCCATATCATTGGGACCATCCAGGATATTACCGACCAGCGTCGGATGGAGAGCTTGCTTAAACAAAGCGAGGACGAGAAGCAAATCATCTATGACAATCTCGACATGTCGATCTGGTCGTTTGACGTTCTTGCAAATAAAATCATCTTTTGTTCAAAAGGCTTCACAACGATTTACGGGAAATCACCAGAACAAATCGAAACAGAGGATAACTTCTGGCGTGATGTCGTATATCCTGATGATTTTGACCGTATCGTGGAAAAACAAGCAGACCTTTTTAAAGGAAAAACGCTTAAACGACAATTCCGAATTATTCATCCAAGTGGGCAAATCAAATGGGTGTCAGATCAAGTTACTCCGACGCTAGATGAGAATGGTACGCTGATTCGAATTGATGGCATTACCTCAGATGTGACGGAGCAGAAGCAGGCTGAGGCACAAATGAACTATCTAGCTCATCATGATTTTTTAACGGAGCTACCGAACCGGCGTGTTTTCCAAAAACGATTCGTGGAATTGTTGGAGGAAGTCAAGTGTTCGAGTCAGCAGCTATCTGTTATTTACTTGAACATCGACCGGATGAAGTATTTCAATGATACATTAGGTCATTTCGTTGGGGATGCGATCCTCCAAGAGGTGTCTAGACGACTGTTATCGTTGGGGGATTCACTTCTTGTCGCTCGAATGGTCGGTGATGAATTCGCAGTGGTCGTTAGTAAGGAAACGGCATTATCAGAGAAAGCGATCAAGGTTGCAACGGAAATCATGGCACTATTAGAGGACCCTGTTATTGTTGATGACTATGAATTGTACATCACAACAAGTATTGGCATTAGCGTGTTTCCAGACAATGGCACAGACCAAGACCAACTGATGATAAATGCGATTGCAGCAATGAACCAGGCGAAGCAGCGTGGCAAAAATAATTACCAGCTCTTCTCGCAGAGTATGGGCGTCAAAACTCAAAAGTCATACTCGATTGAACAGGATATTCGAAAAGCATTGCTCCACGACGAATTCGCCGTGTATTACCAGCCGCGTGTCGACGCAGCCACTGGAGAAATTGTTAGTGCCGAGGCATTGATTCGCTGGCAGCACCCAGAAAAAGGCATGATTCCACCAGGCATATTCATCCCAATTGCTGAAGAGGCAGGATTGATTACTGAAATAGGAGATGTCGTTGCGACAAAAGTAAGTCAGCAGCTAAGACAGTGGATGAATGAAGGTGCTCACATTTGCCCGATTTCGATTAATGTTTCAGCACAAGGCTTCTTAAAGACAGACCTAATTATGAATCTAGTTTCCATTTTAGAGACGGCTCAGATTAGCCCTACATTAATTGAACTTGAAATTACAGAAAGCTCCTATTTGAATAATATGGGTTTAGTGATTGAGATTATTGCAGAGCTCAAGAAGCATGGCTTCCGAATTGCCCTAGATGACTTCGGGACAGGCTATTCCTCGTTAACTCATTTACGAGAATTAAAGATTGATACATTGAAAATCGATCGTTCCTTTATCCGAAACATCACGGAAAACAAGCAAGATGAAATCATCACATCAAGTGTCATCCAGCTCGCTCAAGGCTTGAATCTGAAGGTTGTTGCCGAAGGAGTCGAGTGTCAGGATCAGCTAGAATTATTAAAGGAAAAGGGCTGCGATCAAATTCAAGGCTATTTGTTCAGTAAGCCAGTACCAACGCAAGAATTCGAGGATCTCTTAAAACAAGGATTTCTGCAAGCAACCTAACAACACCCCTCAGGAGGAATTATTCAGATGGAATCGAAGAAACGAAAAGGCTTTTCACTGCAAGCAAAGCTAACAATCATGGTCGTCATCTTAATATATGTTATTACAAGCCTAGGAACATTCATTGGTTCACTCACTCACAGGTATTCGGCCGAACACCAGGTATTAGTAGGAATAATAGGAACATTCGGAGCTGTCATTATCGGAGCAATCGGAGCCTATTTCATGATTCGGTACACTGTAAGGAAGCCACTTGCTGAATTAACGAATCTAGCAAATGCATTCCTGGAAAATGATTACACGAAGCGAGTAGATATTAAAACAAGAGACGAATTCGGGCAATTAGGTCTTGTGTTCAATGCAACCGCTGACCAAATTGAAAAAGTGATTAAAGAAATGAAGAACTCAAATGAAAGTCTTTCTAGTCAAGCTGAGGAGTTACAGAGATCACTTGCAGAAACCAAAATGTCGACAGAACAAATTGCTTCAAGCACGGAGGAATTCAGTAGAGGTTCTGAACAGATGGCAGAGGACGTTTCCCAAATTGTTGAAGAAACCAATACGATGACCGCACGTCTGCAGCAGTTCTCCGTCAGTGTAGAGCAAGTCGATCAATCGGCATCTGACGTTCTTGCTTATGTGAAAATAGGAGATACAGCCATCGCCAAATCAATGGAAAAGGCAGACTCCGCGAAAACTAAAGTCGACCAAACAGCCCAGAGTGTCGTTAGCCTAAATGAAAAATCACAAGCGATCAATGATGTGATTGATTTAATTACAAATATTGCTGAGCAAACCAATCTTCTTGCATTGAATGCCTCAATTGAAGCAGCGCGTGCTGGTGAAAATGGCAAAGGCTTTGCCGTCGTTGCGAATGAGGTTCGTACACTTGCGACACAATCAAAGGATTCTACTGTTCAGATTCAACAGCTAATCAAGGATATCCAAGATGGAATATATGCAATTGTGGAAGACAGCTTCGTCAGTAGCCAGGAAATTAACACAATGGTCGATGAAGTGAAGGGAACGGAAAA
Organism: Halalkalibacter suaedae; assembly: GCF_017939705.1. Classification (GTDB taxonomy): domain Bacteria; phylum Bacillota; class Bacilli; order Bacillales; family Bacillaceae_D; genus Halalkalibacter; species Halalkalibacter suaedae. The sequence continues at coordinate 86,948 of NZ_JAGKSQ010000010.1, read as the reverse complement.
GGCAATTAAGGATATTAATGATGCGACACTGACGATCAAGAACCAAACTGATCAAATTACCCAAGCAATTAAAGAGCTAGTTAAGAGCGGAGAGATTGTCAATGAATCGGTGACAAATGCCTCTGCTGTATTAGAGCAATCTCGGGCAGGGACAGAGGAAATTGCAGCATCAACGGAACAGCAAGCGACATCAGTCAAGCAGCTGTCTTCAATGGGAGATGAACTCGAAAAAATGGCGAGTAATCTTACTCATCTAGTCCAAGGATTTAAGGTCTCAAATGAATAAAATGAAAAGGAAGCAGGCGGGAATGAATTCCGTCTGCTTCCTTTTTGATTACTGCTTGACCAATACCCTTAATTTTTTCAAGGCATTCTTTCTCCATGTTGAAACGGTATTGACAGAAACCTGATATTCACTAGCAATCATAGCGGGCTTCTTACCCTGAACAATTGCCTCAATGAACCAGGCCCGCTCCCGCTCTGAAAGATGATTAAGATAGTCATCAAATAACTGTAGATCCTCTGGCTCAATAGCAACGACGCTTTCCACCGCTTGCATAGCATCATCGCCGAGGAAATGCCTGTCTGAAAAACGCTTCTCCCTTTTCAACTGCATCAGCATATGACCACGAACGGTATGTAGGGCAAACGCCTCGAACGCTCCTTTTTCCGGATCGAAACGCTGACAAGCCTCCCATAATGCAATTAACCCAAGCTGGTAATACTCATCATAGCTCCGATATAAATTAAGCTTTTTGATTTGTCCTCTAATTAATGGCTCAAATTGAACAGATACTTCCTGAAAATCAATCACTGATAATTCCTTTTGAAGAAGCGCTTCTCAGTTATTCCCGGTAAGAACAATGTAATCTGATATCCGAGCGAGTGCATCTTGGCAGAATGACAGTTTGAACGGATTCGAAGATGTCATAGTGACGAAATCATCTAAGCCATATCATCGAAATGAAGAGGTGAGATGACAGCAAAAAATGAAAATAGGTCTATTTTCAATTGGACAAAATTAGACAAATTCCCGGGAAATACTTCATTCGAGAAACGTTACCACCCAACACAAAAAAACAATTGCATTTGCAATTGTTTAGAATCTAGCATCACTATTTGTTTTTAGATTGGCGATGCTTTTCTGTCCTGTGCTGTTTTACTGAGCAGATAAGTAAGAGAAAGAAAAGAGCACCCATTGAATCTATTAGTACATCTGTTGCTGCAGCCGTTCGCTCAGGTAGAAAGGATTGATGCCATTCATCAACCGCACCGTAAAAGGTTGCAACGAACCAAGCGATATAATAGCGTAGTTTGTGTCCGCCAAGCTTATTCAAAGCAAGCCAAACAAATACAGCTAACATGCCAAACGCTACTAAATGAGTCATTTTCCGAGCTAAGAAGTTAATTATTTCTGCATTAAAAAAAGGAAACTCGAACAAGCTCTCCGTAGATTGCCCAGTGAAAAATGGAGCCCTTGTAGCGATTGCAATTGCAATACACCAACCAATAGCCACAGCCCACCAAATATTAAACCATTTCATCCCTATCACCTTAACATTTCTATGTATGTGTCTAACATCTTTCTTGTTGTCGGAATCATGTTCTTAGGTAATTCATCTATGCTATAGTACCTCAGTTCATGACTTTCGTGATCCTTCTGTAATGCCCCGCTAACATCACTTGTTAAAAACGAGACAATCACATTATATACTTCATCATTATTTGGATATTTAAAATAATACTCCTTACCGGAAAAGACTGTAAACAGTTGCATTTTACCAATTGTTAATCCGGTTTCCTCTTTTAACTCACGCCGAGCCGCTTCCTCAACTGACTCCCCAAGCTCCATAAAGCCTCCAGGCAATCCCCAGCTATTCGTATCAGTCCGATGCTGAAGGAGAACATGTCCATTCAAATCAGTGACGATCACGGATGCAGCAGTTAAAATCAAAGGCTGTGACCCTGCAAGCTGCCGAATCATGTTGATATAGTCCATAGCTCACATCCTCTCTATATCCAAGTATACATATTATTCCCAAAAAAAACAGAGGAAAATGAGACGGTTTTGCATAAACGCACGTAGAATATCTAAAAATGAAAAGAAAGGAGGCGATCGACAACATGGACTTAATCTTCGCATCCTCCATTATTCTTTTATTAATACTCGGAGGCTTCATCCTCAACATCCTAACAAGCATCTGGTGCTACCGCGACGCCCGCCGAAACGGCCGAAGCACTGAATATGCCCTCATCATTCTAGTAGCAACCCTATTCTTCCCTTTCATCGGATTTCTTGTATACCTAATCATTAGGAAAGACCGGTACTAAAGGGAAAGGAGGATATGCTGTGGTCGAGAGATTGTTGCGGACATCTGTTCCGCTAATCGATCGGAAATAGGCAATAATCATAAGCTAATGGACATATGATCCGTTATTAGATGCTTTGACTATCATTTTTGACGGTTTTATCTAAAATAGCGGATCATATGTCCTTTAAACTAGCTGAAATAGAGATTAATACGGAAATAAGTGATCATATGTCCGTTAGCATAGTGAATAAAGTTCCACTCTGGTAAATCCCCACATCTCCCTGGTCATCCCCTGCCGACATAACCTTCTCTTTGACGAATCTCTCAAAAACAAACGCGACATCGCCAAACTAAAAGATAAATAAACATAAATTCAAGTATGCCTTCACATAACCGTGTCCACAATGAGAAGAGAATAATCAAAGGAGGCGGTTAGAAAATGTGGAAGGGCATGATTGCCGGATTCATATTTACCTTATTACTTTTAGTTGGAGCGGGCTATTTAGGCTATCAATCCTTAACAACGGAACGAACAAGTGAAGACCTAGCGAAGAAGATTGAGAATGACTTTAGTAAAGAACTCAATATCGAGACACAAACAGCCAAGTCAGATACATTAAGCAATCAAACAGAAGCCGCCGAGCAACAAACCGAAACGGATGAAACAGAAGCTGTACCTGCAGCAGCACAGTCCGAAGCAATTGAAGTCGTCATGAGCAAATTCTCCTTAGAGGAATTGCTAGCTATTTATGAAGAGGTCCAAAAGGGTGCGACAAATAAGGAAGAGTTGCTAGAGTTACTTAATGAACGATTGACCGATGAGGAAATCGAGGCCTTAAAGTCGTTTGGTATTACAGAACTAGAGAACATGATCCAATAAAAAGAACAAGGAGCAGGAAAGCACACTAGGTTCTGCTCCTTACCCCCCTCACTATCACCTCAATCCCAACCCAACTATTCACTAAAAAACCTAGTTTCTTCTATTAATATGTAAGCGTTTTACTAATCTCTCCAAAAAAAAGATAGAAATCTAGTAATATTAAAGGTAAAATTAAACAAAATACTAGAATTTTATGGAGATTGAGGAGGAACAAGGAGTGAATTCAACATTAAAGAGAGTTGTCATTTCTTCTACGTTTGCAACAGGTCTCTTTATTGCGACACCACATGTGGCAGAAGCTGCCCTTGGTGATCAAACATTAAGAACAGGGATGACCGATTCGGATGTGAAAGATCTGCAGGATGCATTAAAGCAGAAAGGGTTTTTCACCTACCCACAATCAACGGGCTACTATGGATCGATTACTGCCGATGCGGTAAGAAAGTTCCAGCAGAAGCATAACCTGCAAGTGGACGGCATTGCTGGTCCGCAGACGTTATCGAAGTTGCTCGCAGAAATGGATGGACAAGTGCCAGTTGTCGCACCAGTACCAGTCAAGACGGTGACACCAGCACCAACTCCAGTCAATACGACGACACCTTCAAAAATAACCCAAACACCCGCTTCAACAAGTAAGCTTGCAGCAACAACAGGCTTGATCCGTGTTGGCTCAAGGGGAGCACATGTGGAGGAGCTTCAGCAGAAGCTGAAGGAATTAGGCCACTTCAGAACATCAACAACGGATTACTTCGGTCGTGTAACAGAAGCCGCGGTGAAGGAGTTTCAAAAGGCAAACGGACTTAAGGTAGATGGCATCGTCGGCCCGCAAACCCTTTCTTATCTTATGAAGGAAGCCTTGCAGGAAACAACGCCAGTCTATCAGCCGGAAATCCCGGTAGTTCAAGAACCACAACCCGCTACAATCCTTAAAATCGGAAGCACAGGTGCAGCGGTTACTGAGCTTCAAGCACAGCTTAGATCAGTTGGTGTCTTTCACCAGCAACCAACAGGCTATTATGGTGAAATCACAGCAAGATCAATCCGCGAATTCCAGAAAATACATAATCTAACCGTCGATGGAATTGCCAGTGCAGCAACCGTTGCCAAGCTAAAGGAAGTTGCCACGAACAAAGCAACGACACCAACCCAATCCCCTTCATCAAGTTCAGGAGCTCTTGTTACAAACCTCCTTGCCGAAGCGGCGACGTTAATTGGGGTTCCGTACCAATGGGGTGGAACAACGACAGCTGGATTTGATTGCAGTGGATTCGTTCAATACGTGTTCAACCAGCAAGGGGTTTCCCTGCCAAGAACGGTCGCACTACAGTGGAACAGTGCACAAGCCGTTTCAACACCTGCAGTTGGAGACATCGTCTTCTTTGCAACCATCAACGATGGACCGTCTCATAACGGGATCTACATCGGTAACAACCAATTTATCCATAGTGGCTCATCAACGGGTGTCACAATCAGTAGCCTATCAAACAGCTACTGGGGTCCAAGATATCTTGGAGCAAAACGTTTCTAAAGGATAAGCTGAAGGCATTGGTTCGATATATTGAACCAATGCCTTTTTATTTTTGGAAAACTGTGTAAACGAGAGCCACCACCTTATAGAATGATCAACCATTTCCCTTTTCATTACCATCGCTTTTCCCCTGCTTTCATGATACATTTCTCTTCTAACTATCTAGATTTCCCGAGGAGGAATCCCCTTTGCATCAAAAAAGAGACAAAACCATTGATGTGTTACGCTTCATCGCAATTATCGCAATTATTATCGCCCATATTGATCCACCAGATCTATTATTCAGGCTTCGTAACTTCGATGTCACCCTAATGGTCATGCTGATGGGTGTCTCATTCTATATAAGTCAAAGTAACAAATCACTCAACTACGGCAGCTATATCTACAAACGATTCCAACGACTCATTGTCAGTACGTGGAAGTTTCTCGTACTCTTTTTCCTACTGTTCTGGACGTTAGCAAAGCTCCGAGGTGAGGCTTTCTACTTCGAAACAGAGATGATTCTCGAATCATTTAAGCTAATTGATGGCATCGGCTATGTCTGGGTCATGTATGTGTTCTTTATCGTCGCACTAGTAAGCCCAGTCTTACTCGCATTAAGCAAACGAATCAAAAGCCATCTAGTCTATTTTCTTATATTAACTGTAGCGTACGGCTTATACTACATCACAATCAACGCGAGCCAAGCAATCTCAGGTGAAACAGCGGTGACGATTAAAGAGTATCTGATCCAGCCAATCGGCTATGTTCTCATTGCAGCAGTCGGCATTCGCTTCAAACAATTAAGTAAAAGAAATCTCATGCTCGGCACTGGTATCTTGCTTGTCCTATTTACAGCACTTGCATATACCAATAACTACTTACCAATCCAAGCATTTAAGTATCCGCCGACAATGTACTATATGAGCTACGGTCTCTTAGTAAGCTTTGCCCTTTACCAGCTACTATCCTTACGAGCCGTAACAAGATTCGTACACAACAAGTTCGTTTTCTATTACTCAAACGCATCACTCATACTCTATTTCTGGCATGTCGTCCCACTGTATCTCCTAAAGTTCTATGACATCCCAATCATTCCAGATCACTTCATCACCCGGTTGCTATTTGTCCTAGGCTTCTCACTACTCATGACCTATATTCAAGACAGATTAACAACAACCGTCAACAACAGAATCAACAAACAAAAGAAGAAAGCCACACCACTAACAGAGATCATCGAACAACAACAAGAAGATCTAACCCGCACCGTATAACATCAAACAACCAAAAAAAGAGAGCCAATCCAACCGGATCAGCTCTCTTTCCTTTTCCCTATAGCCCCAAATGAGCTCGAAGCTCTCCACTAACTCGAGCGACTTCCTCATCAGGAATTTCTAAATAGTAAGTTCCGTCAATCTTTCGACCAGTCCCGGTAATTTGCATCTGTTCAACAGAGTGACGAGCCTCACGATAATTTGATTGAACATCCCACATATCATCTAACGTTAAATCCGTCTTAACAGAACCACCGACGACATTGAGAATTTCACTGACTTTAGTGATTGAACCAATATGTGCAGCTTCTTGAATCACGGCTTCAACGATTTGACGCTGACGATCATTTCGACCGAAATCACCACGAGGATCTTCATATCTCATTCGTGAATAGGCAAGAGCCTCATCCCCGCTTAGGAATACTTCTCCTTCATTAAATGAAAACCCACCTGATGAAAAAGCAAAGGCATTCTCAACAGTCACACCACCCATTGCATCAACAAGTTCCTTAAAGCCTTCCATGTTAACACTGACATAATGATCAAGCGGAATATTTAAGAAATTCTCAACTGTATCCATCGCCATTTCAACCCCACCATAGGCATAGGCATGATTGATCTTTTCAATGGTTCCCCGACCAATAATTTCTGTTCTCGTATCACGAGGGAGACTAAGCATCTTCACTGATTGCTTTGACGGATTAACCGTCATAATAATAATTGTATCAGAACGACCTTTATGATCATTCCCTCTAGAGTCAACACCGGTAATTAAGAAGGACAATGGTTCTTTCTCCTCGATGTTGATCGCTCGTGTCGGTTCACGATCAATCGGTTGATGAATTTCACTAGCCGTGTCTGCGACTGATTTATATAGATATAACCCATAACCGGCAACGGAAAGAAACAGCACACCGATGATAATTGCGAACGTTATTAAAATCTTTTTTTTCATGTGTAAGCATACGCCTCTCTATAGTAGATTGTTAGAAAACACTATTTCCAAAAAAAAGGTATAGATTTCTTAGGTCATTATAATTTAAAGTAGAGCTATCGGGCAACAAAATTCTACAAACAGTATTTGACAAACTATGATATAATCCAATAGTTATTGTGACTAAATTTAGGAGGGTTTCAAGCAGAATGGAAGAAACAATTAGTTTAAAAGAGATATTCCAAACACTAAGAAAACGGTCAAAAATGATTGTCCTCATTACAGTTCTTGCGGTTGCCGTAAGTGCCCTAGTAAGCTATTTACTATTAACACCGATCTACCAAAGCTCGACACAAATTCTAGTCAATCAAGCCCAAACAGATCAAGCCTTTAGCCAGGCAGATATCCGAACAAATATTGAACTTATAAATACGTATAACGAAATCATTAAAAGCCCGATCATTTTAGATAAAGTTATTGATGAGGCAAATCTAGATGAATCCTTCGGTGCTCTAAATAGCTTAGTTAGCGTAGGTTCTCAAAATAACTCACAGGTTGTAACCATTACAGTCGAACATGAAAGTCCAGCAACAGCTGCAACAATTGCCAACACAATTGCGACAGTATTTCAGCGTGAAATCGTCACGATCATGAAGGTTGATAATGTTAGCATTTTGTCAGAAGCGAAGATTAGTGAAAATCCTTCTCCAATTAAACCGAACCCAGTATTAAATATGGCGATTGCCTTTGTTGTCGGTTTAATGGCAGCAGTTGGACTAGCCTTCTTACTTGAATATCTAGATACAACAATGAAATCAGAGCAGGACATTGAGAAAGTATTAGACTTACCGATCCTCGGAGTAATCCCGAACATGGATGATGCAAAAATCATCAAAAGGTAAAGATTCATTGAAAAAGGAGCGAACCATTTATGGCAAGACGAATGAAAGCCAACAATCAACGACAGCTAATTGCTGATACAGATCGAACATCGCCAATTACAGAGCAATACCGAACGATTCGAACAAATATTGAATTTTCAGCTGTAGATGAAAGCATCCAAACAATTATGTTCACATCAGCAGGCCCTGGGGAAGGAAAGTCAACAACAGCAGCTAACTTAGCAATCGTTATGGCTCAAAATGAGCAATCTGTATTGCTTATTGATGCTGATTTGCGTAAGCCAACAATGCATTATACGTTCGGTACTCAGAATATCACTGGCCTCACATCTGTCTTAACAAAAAAGGATAACCTTGAAGATGCTGTGATCAAGACGAAAATTAATCATTTATCAATCCTCCCAAGTGGGCCTGTTCCGCCAAACCCGGCAGAACTATTAAACTCATTCATGATGAAACGATTATTAGAGAGTGCTAGACAGCTATTCGATGTAATCATTATCGATACCCCACCGGTCATGGCGGTAACAGATGCACAAATTCTAGCTAGTAAATGTGACGGTGTTGTCCTCGTTCTATCAAGTGGAAAAACCGAACGAGAGCAAATTATCAAAACAAAAGACTTATTACTAAAATCAAAGGCAAAAATCATCGGTACAGTTCTTAATAATAAGAAAATAGACTCAGGACAGTACTACTATTATTCTAACCAGTAAACTGTAAATTCTGCTATCATCTACTAAAAATATGTGATAATATGTAGAAATGTAGAACGGTAGGTTTTAGTGATTTAAAGTAAGAGAGAAGGAAGGTGTCGCAAATGATCGATATGCACTGTCATATATTGCCAGGCATTGACGATGGACCTAGAACATTAGCAGAAAGTCTTGAGCTAGCAAAACTAGCAGAAAGAGACGGAATCACAACAATTGTCGCAACGCCACATCATCAACATCCTTCTTTCATGAATGACGGCCCATCTGTACTTAGGGCTGTAGATGAACTTAATACTCAATTGAAAGAAAATAATATTAACATCGAAGTAGTCCCATCGCAAGAAATTAGGATTCACGGTGACATGATCGAACAGCTAAAAGTAGGAGACCTTTTAACCTATGGTCAAGACAACCAGTATCTTTTAATTGAGTTTCCATCAAATCATATTCCACATTACACAACAAAACTATTCTATGATTTACAGGTAAATAACTATATTCCAATCATCGCTCACCCAGAGCGCAACAAAGTACTAATCGAAAAACCAGACATTCTTTATGATTTTGTCAAAAATGGCGCGTTAGCTCAAGTAACATCATCGAGTATAACGGGTCACTTCGGCAAGAAGATCAAGAAGTTCTCTGAGCAATTAGTTGAAGCGAATCTCGCTCACTTCATTGCTTCTGATGCTCATAACCAAGGCGAGCGTCCATTCAGACTTCAAGAGGCATATGGTTTGATTGAGAAAGAGTTTGGGACGAATGTTGTATTTGGGTTTAAGGAGAATGCGGAGTTGTTGGTTGAGGGGAAGCATGTGTTTGGTGGACAGCCTGAACGTGTCATTGCTAGAAAGAAAGTGTTTGGAATTTTCTAGTTATTCTTCTAGAGGAGCGAGTATGTACTGATGAAGAAGATTGATCATTATCCTAAGTCAATTGTAAAAGCAATTCGTTATATTAAACAAGATGCACCGTCAGATAGGTTAGAAGAGATCGAGCATATGGTATTACAAGCCATTGCAATGCGTAAACAGAAAGAGAAGGTTAGCCAATAACGTTTTCTGCTTTTGGCAATGTCTCCTTGCCGTTATCGATGGAGGCACTCGATCATGCTGTGGGCGTATTGCCTTAGACACATTTGTTGTCGTTGGTATGATGTGAGGGGGGGTTAAATGCCTCAAGGGTGTTTACCCTATTTTCCTAAATCATAAACCATTTAATTAGAACACTAAACAGTAAATCTAACGTCATTTGGGTTTAATGCTTAGTGTTTTACAGTTTATTTATCTAACCTAGGAGTGAATTAATATGAAGCAAGTAAAAAAAGCGATTATACCTGCAGCTGGTCTAGGAACTAGATTCCTCCCAGCAACAAAGGCAATGCCAAAAGAAATGCTACCAATTGTTGATAAGCCGACAATTCAATACATTATTGAAGAAGCGATTGAAGCTGGAATTGAAGACATCATTATCGTTACAGGTAAAGGTAAAAGAGCGATCGAGGATCACTTTGATCACGCATTTGAACTTGAACAAAATTTAATTGAGAAAAACAAACTCGAGCTACTTGAAAAAGTTCAAGCGGCATCAAAGGTTGATATTCATTATATACGTCAAAAGGAGCCAAAAGGCTTAGGACATGCTGTTTGGTGTGCACGCAAGTTTATTGGTGATGAGCCGTTTGCAGTTTTACTTGGTGATGATATTGTTCAAGCAGACACGCCCTGCACGAAACAATTAATCGATGTCTATAACGAAACAGGCTCGGCAGTTATTGGTGTGCAAACAGTACCAGCAGATCAGACACACCGTTACGGAATTGTCGATCCCATTTCGCAAAACGGACGGGCGTATAAGGTTAGTAATTTTGTTGAAAAGCCAGCTCAAGGTACTGCCCCTTCGAATTTGGCGATTATGGGACGCTACCTCCTGACGCCGGACATCTTTGAATTATTAGAAAAGCAAGAAACCGGTGCTGGTGGAGAGATCCAATTAACAGATGCCATTCAAGCGTTAAATGAAATTCAATCCGTTTATGCATATGACTTTGAAGGAGAACGGTTTGATGTTGGTGAAAAGTTCGGATTTGTGTTAACAACGTTAAAGTTTGCTCTGGAGAATGAAGAACTGCGTCAACCGTTGCTCAAAGAAATGGAAGAGTTATTAAGAAAGCAAAAACTTGCAACGAAATAATATGAACTTGAAATTTGCCTTATCAAAAAAACTAGCCTTCTGATAAGGCAAAAAGAGGAGGAAGATTAATGACCTATCGCAAAAGGATAGCAACATTGGTTATGGGTGATTCACTCATTGTTTTAACTGCCATTTTTATTAGTTATTTCTTATTAGTGCCCTTAACGAATCCTTTTACATTGATGCTATTATTCAGTTCGATTACATTACTAATTGGTCATCATGTCTTTGCGGCAAAATATAAGCTTTATAACAAGGTTTGGCAATATGCGAGTGTTTCTGAACTAACAGGAATCTTCCAAGCCGTAACACTTTCCGTCATTCTAACGGGAGCTATGCAACTAGTTTTCTTCCAAGCAATTACATTACGCACACTAGTGATTACGTGGATGATTCACATTCTATTCATTGGCGGTTCGAGGTTTGCATGGAGATTGTATCGAGATGGCTTTATTAAGCAAACAGAAAACAAAACCAACACATTAATCATTGGAGCAGGAGCAGCAGGTACAATGGTTGCAAGACAGCTACAACAAAGTCACGAATCTGAGCTACATCCTGTCGCATTTATTGATGATGATCAGACTAAACAAAAACTCGAAGTCTTGAATATCCCCGTTATCGGTGGTATCGATTTGATTGAAGAAGTCGTAGCAAACAAGAAGATCGAACATATTATCATTGCCATTCCTTCTTTAAAACGAGGAGAATTAAACAAAATCTTTTTAGAATGTTCAAAGACAAAGGCGAAAACGCAAATCCTTCCACGAATTGAGGACGTCATGTCAGGGAAAGTATCTGTAACACAGTTTCAAGATGTTGAAGTCGAGGACTTACTCGGCCGAGAACCCGTTGAGCTAGATATTGATGGAATTGAGCAATACATTAAAGGGAAAACGGTACTTGTTACAGGTGCTGGTGGATCCATTGGTTCGGAAATTTGTCGCCAAATCTCCATGTTCTTTCCAAAAGAACTCGTCCTACTTGGACATGGAGAAAATAGTATCTATTCAATTGAAATGGAGTTAAGACGTACGGCACCAAACTTAAATATTTCTACAGAGATAGCGGATGTTCAAGATGGGGAAAAAATTCGAGCAATTATGCTAGATCACCAGCCGCATGTGGTTTTCCATGCAGCGGCACATAAGCATGTCCCGCTAATGGAACGAAACCCAGAAGAAGCAGTTAAAAACAACGTCATCGGAACGAAAAATGTTGCCGAAGCAGCAAGTGAAGCAAAGGTTAATACATTCGTGATGGTATCAACAGATAAGGCTGTGAATCCAACAAGCGTTATGGGTGCAACAAAGAGAATTGCAGAAATGATTGTTCAGCATATGGACATTATTAGTGATACAAGATTTGTTGCTGTAAGGTTCGGAAATGTATTAGGTAGCCGTGGGAGTGTCATTCCGTTATTTAAAGAGCAAATTCAAAATGGTGGACCATTAACTGTTACGCATCCAGATATGGTTCGTTACTTCATGACAATCCCAGAAGCATCAAGACTTGTTCTTCAAGCTGGAGCACTTGCTGAAGGTGGGGAAGTGTTTGTACTTGATATGGGTGAGCCAGTTAAAATTGTTGACTTGGCACGTAACCTTATCAAGTTATCGGGCTACACCGAGGAAGAGATTCCAATTAAATTCACTGGCATGAGACCTGGTGAGAAAATGTTTGAGGAATTACTTGGTGCTGATGAAGTTCATGGTGATCAGGTGTATCCGAAGATTTATCGTGGGAAGACGCCTGAGGTTAATATTAATGTTACGTTTGATATGGTTGAGAGATTTCAACAGAAGAGTCGTGAGGAGTTAAGGCGGGAGTTATTGGATATTGCTAACTTCAGGGTTAGGGATTTGGTTGTGTTGGGAAGAGTGGAGTAATTCGCTCTCAGTTTCTAAGGGGGGCTTAGTCGGGTCCCCTTTTATTTTTTTATGCTTATTAAACTATCCTAATAAAGATTTGGTGGATCAGAATTTTATTGGAAAGGATAATTAATCACCAGTCATATTCTAATTTACTAAATAACTTTTTTGAGAGGTGCTACTGCATGTATATGAAATTTAAAAGATTAATAGATATTATACTCTCTTTAATTGGACTTATAGTCTTATCACCACTCTATATCATTTTAATAATTGCTATTAAATTTGACTCAAGAGGTCCAGTATTATTTAAGCAAAAGCGTATCGGGATAAATAAAACACATTTCAATATACTAAAATTCCGTACTATGCGGATTGATACCCCTAAGGATACTCCTACACACATGTTAGGGAATCCAGAACAATATATTACAAAAATGGGTAAGTTTTTGAGAAAGACTTCACTTGATGAGTTACCACAAATTTGGAATATATTTATTGGGCAAATGAGTATTATTGGGCCAAGACCAGCACTTTGGAATCAGTATGACCTTATCGCAGAACGGGATAAGTATGGTGCTAATGATATCCCGCCTGGATTAACAGGTTGGGCTCAGATCAATGGAAGAGACGAACTCCCTATTGAGGTTAAGGCTAAGTTAGATGGCGAGTATGTTGAGCAAATTAATCTTTGGATGGATGTTAAGTGTTTCTTTGGAACGATTGTAAGTGTTGTTAAAAGTGACGGGGTAGTTGAAGGCGGAACTGGCCCTAAGAAGGAAGTTGCTTGTAGCAAGGAGAGTATTTCTAAATGAAAAAAATACTGATAACGGGAAAAAACAGTTATGTGGGGAAGAGCCTTATGAGTTGGCTCGATAATTATCATGATGGGTATTCAATAGATTTAATTAGTCTAAGAGATGATTCTTGGAAAGAAAAGGACTTTTCTGTCTATGATGTTGTGTTCCATGTTGCTGGAATTGCTCATGTCTCATCAGATCCGAAAATGGAGGGTCTATATTATAAGGTTAATCGTGATTTAACAATAGAAACTGCTAAAAAGGCAAAAGCTGAAGATGTGAAGCAATTTATTTTTATGAGTAGTATTATTGTATATGGTGATAGCAGTAGTGAAAAAAGAGTTATCGATAAAAACACGACTCCTACCCCTAGTAACTTCTATGGAAATAGTAAACTGCAGGCAGAAGAAGGTATCAAATCATTAGATAGTGAAAGTTTCAAAGTTGCAATTATAAGACCGCCAATGATATATGGGAAAAACTCGAAAGGTAATTATCCTAAGCTTGCTAAGGCGGCAAAAATATTACCTTTATTTCCTGATATAGATAATAAGCGTAGTATGCTTCATATTGATAATCTTAGTGAGTTTATTAGACTTTTAATTGATCACGAAGAACGCGGATTGTTTTTTCCACAAAATAGAGAGTATGTAAGGACCAGCGAAATGGTAAAGATTATAGCTGAATATCACGGTAAGGATATTACACTTACAAAGATGTTTAATCCAATATTGAACTTGTTGGGTTTAAAATTAGATATTATTAATAAAGTGTTTGGGAATTTGGTTTACGAAAGAAGCATGAGTATATATAAAGAGAATTATCAAATAAGAGATCTCCAGAAAACAATTGAATTGACGGAGAAATAACTATGGAGGGTTGATGGAATATGAATAAGCATATTTTAGTTATTTCACAATATTTCTTCCCTGAACAATTTAGGATTAATGATATTTGTACTGAATGGGTAAAAAAGGGTTATAAAGTTACTGTTATAACTGGTATACCAAACTATCCGCAAGGTAAATATTATGAAGGATATGGACTTTTAAAGAAAAGAAGAGAGACATACAATGGAATCAATATTGTTAGAATACCTTTAATTCCAAGAGGAAATAATTCAATAATGCTTGCCTTAAATTATTTATCATTTGTAGTATCAGGATTCTTTTGGAATGTATTCACAAAAATAAAAGCGGATTATGTATTTATATTTGAGGTTTCCCCAATGACTCAAGCCTTACCTGGGGTATGGTACTCGAAAAGGAAAAATATTCCTTGTTATTTATATGTACAAGATCTTTGGCCTGAAAATGTGGAGATTATTACAGGAATCAAAAATAAATATGTTATAGGTAGTATTGGTAGGATGGTAGATTATATCTATAAACGTTGTACTAAGATTTTCACTACATCAAATAGCTTTGTAGATTCAATTGTTAAGCGTAATGTAGACAAGGAAAAAGTAGAGTATTGGCCACAATATGCTGAAGAGTTCTATAAACCACTGAACAAAAAAAGCATTGTCGAAATTCCAGATGATGAGGCATTCAATATAATATTTGCTGGTAATATTGGAAATGCTCAAGGTTTAGATATTTTACCAAAAGCAGCCGTATTAATTAAAGAAAAAAAAATAAATAGGAAAATTCGTTTTAACATAGTTGGAGATGGAAGGTATAAAGAAACTATAGTAAATATGGTTGATTCAAACAATGTATCAGATATGTTTAATTTTATAGAGAAACAACCTGCTAGTAGAATACCGGAATTTATGGCAGCTAGTGATGCGGCTTTCCTTAGTTTAACAAATAGTCCACTTTTCTCTATGACAATTCCTGCAAAGTTACAATCTTATATGGCGTGCGGGATGCCAATAATTGCCTCTGCTGAGGGTGAAACATGTCAGATCATTAAAGATTCAAAATCTGGTTTCTCAAGTCCCGCTGGTGATGCAGAGAAACTTTCAGAGATTATTATTGAGTTATTATCAAAAACAAATGAGGAATTAATCCAATTAGGTCAAAATGCAAAAGTCTACTATGATAGAAATTTTAATAAGGATGATTTATTAAATAGAATGGATTTGAACTTAGGGGATAACCCGAAATTGGAGGCGAAACAAATTGTTTAATAATAAGACACTACTAATTACGGGTGGTACCGGTTCTTTCGGTAATGCCGTTATGAGAAGGTTTTTAGATACAGATATAAAAGAAATAAGAATATTTTCTCGAGATGAGAAAAAACAAGATGATATGAGAAAGCTTTATAAAAATGAAAAGCTTAAGTTTTATATAGGGGATGTAAGAGATGTGGCAAGTGTAAAAAATGCCATGTATGGGGTAGATTATATTTTCCATGCAGCTGCATTAAAACAAGTTCCTTCTTGTGAGTTCTTTCCTCTAGAAGCTGTTAAGACAAACGTAATAGGAACAGAGAACGTTTTAAACGCTGCTATTGAAAGTGGGGTAAAGAAAGTTATTTGTCTTTCTACTGATAAAGCTGCTTACCCTATAAATGCGATGGGGATTTCAAAAGCTATGATGGAAAAGGTATTTGTAGCTAAAGCAAAAACAGTAGATCCAGAGAAAACCTTAATTTGTGGAACTCGTTATGGAAATGTAATGGCTTCAAGAGGTTCTGTAATTCCATTATTTATTGGACAAATCAAAAGTGGACAACCCTTGACAGTTACTGATCCTAGCATGACAAGATTCCTTATGAGTTTGGAAGAGGCTGTTGAACTGGTTGTATTTGCTTTTGAGAATGCTGAAGCCGGTGATATTATGGTACAAAAATCACCAGCATCAACTATTGGAGATTTAGCACAGGCACTTAAGGAATTATTTAATGTTGATAATGAGATAAAAGTCATTGGCACTCGTCATGGTGAAAAGTTATATGAAACGTTGCTTACAAGAGAAGAACATGTAGTTTCAAAAGATTTAGGTGGATTTTATCGAGTACCTGCAGACAAAAGAGATCTTAACTATGAAAAGTACTTTGAAGAAGGGGACCAAAATTTATCTTCTGAAGAGGAGTATAATTCTCATAACACAGAGCGATTAAGAATTGAGGCGATTAAAGATAAACTTTTAATGCTTGATTATGTGCATGAAGAATTGAAAGGTTGGAATAAATGATGAAGATACTAGTAACTGGATCAAAAGGTTTTATTGGTAAAAATCTCATAGCAGAGTTAAGAAACCAAAACTATATTGATATCTATGAATATAATAGGGACACAGATTCATCTTTACTTGACGATTATTGTAGAGATACGGATTTTGTATTTCATCTTGCAGGAGTAAATCGACCTGAGGATCAATCTGAATTCATGGAGGGAAACTATGGTTTTACATCTACATTACTAGAAACTCTAAAAAAGTACAACAACCCTTGTCCAGTTATGATTTCATCTTCTATCCAAGCCAAGCAAGAAAACCCATATGGTATCAGTAAAAAAGCAGGCGAAGATTTACTATTTCAATACAGTAATCAAACAGGAGCAAAAGTGCTAGTATATCGTTTTCCTAATGTTTTCGGGAAATGGTGTAAACCGAATTATAACAGTGCAATAGCTACCTTTTGTCATAATATTACTCATGGTTTACCAATCAATGTTAATGACCCGAATATCAAGATGAATTTAGTTTATATTGATGATGTTGTAGAAGAACTTATTAATGCATTAAAAGGTAGTGAAAATAAAAATGATGATTTTTGTGTGGTACCAGTAGTATACACTATTACTCTAGGTGAAATTGTTGATTTGATTTATTCTTTTAGACAAAGTCGAGAAGAACGAACAATACCTAATATGTCTAATTCACTTCTTAAAAAGTTATATAGTACTTATTTAAGTTATTTACCAGAAGATCAATTTAGTTATGATTTAAAAATGAATGTAGATAATAGAGGTTCATTCACTGAGTTTATTAAAACACCAGAGCGAGGTCAAGTTTCAGTAAACGTTTCTAAACCAGGGATTACAAAGGGCAATCACTGGCATCATACAAAAAATGAAAAGTTTTTGGTTGTCAGCGGACATGGAGTTATTCGTTTTAGAGAAATTGATTCTAATGAAGTTATTGAATATTTTGTCAGTGGGGACAAGTTGGAAGTAGTTGATATACCTACTGGATATACGCACAACATTGAGAATCTTGGTGATACGGATATGGTCACTGTTATGTGGGCAAATGAGCTATTTGATCCAGAAAAGCCAGATACTTACTACCTGGAGGTTTAACCATATGAAAAAATTAAAAGTTATGACAGTCGTTGGTACTAGGCCAGAGATAATCAGACTGTCGGCTGTTATGAATAAATTAGAAGAATCAAATGCCATAGATCATACACTTGTTCATACAGGCCAAAACTATGATTTTGAATTAAATGAAGTATTTTTTAAAGATTTTAATTTGAAGAAACCCAACTTTTTTTTGAATGCAGCTAACGGCACTGCTGTTGAAACAATAGGTAATATTCTTGTGAAAATTGATCCAATTATGGAAGAAGTTCAACCAGATGCTTTATTAGTACTAGGTGATACAAATAGTTGCTTATGTGCAATCGCTGCGAAAAGAAGACATATACCAATATTCCATATGGAAGCTGGAAATAGATGCTTTGATCAAAGGGTGCCAGAAGAAACAAACAGAAAAATTGTGGATCATACTGCAGATATTAATTTAACGTATAGTGATATTGCAAGAGAGTATCTCTTAAGAGAAGGTTTATCTGCAGATAGAATTATTAAAACTGGCAGCCCTATGTTTGAAGTTCTCAATTCAAGAAAAAACGATATTGAGAGCTCTGATGTGTTAGAAAGATTGGGATTAGAAGAAGGAAATTATTTTGTCGTTTCGGCTCATAGAGAAGAAAATATTAGTTCGGACACTAACTTTCAAGATTTAGTTGATAGTTTAAATGCAATTGCGGTGAAATATAACTCACCTGTTATTGTTAGTACACACCCCAGAACTAGAAATATGATTAATGCCAAAGGTGTAAAGTTTAACCCTTTAGTTCAGACGTTAAAACCATTAGGGTTTAATGACTATGTAAAGCTACAAATTAAATCTAAGTCAGTTCTAAGCGATAGTGGAACGATTAGTGAAGAGTCTTCAATTCTAGGTTTTAAAGCTCTTAATATAAGACAAGCTCACGAAAGACCAGAAGCAATGGAAGAAGCATCAGTTATGATGGTAGGACTAAAGAAAGAACGAATCCTTCAGGGACTAGAAGTATTAGAAACTCAAAAAGAAGGGGATTTAAGGGAAGTTGCAGACTATAGCATGCCTAATGTATCGGATAAGGTACTTAGGATTATATTGTCTTATACTGATTACGTTAACAGAGTTGTTTGGAGAAAATGAAAATTATACCTTGGAGGAATAAATGAAATATAATTATTTATTAGCAAAGCTTATAAAAAAAGTTCAAATTCCTGCAATCAGAAATTCAAGAGTTGATAGGACGGCGAGAGTATGTTCTGCTTCTCATGTATTAAATACTATGTTAGGGAGGTATTCCTATATAGGAAATTCTTGCACTGTTGTTAATGTAACAATAGGAAGTTTTTGCTCAATTGCCGATAACTGTATTATTGGTGGTGCAAGTCATCCTATAGATTGGGTTTCTAGCTCGCCTGTTTTCCATGAAGGACGTAATATAATGAAAAAAAACTTTGCATCTCATGAGTATAATACTGTGGAAGAAACGGTTATTGGAAATGATGTTTGGATTGGTAATAATTGTTTGATAAAAAGTGGTATCAAAATAGAACATGGTGCGGTTATTGGTATGGGTTCAGTCCTTACCAAGAATGTTGGTGCATATGAAATATGGGCAGGTAATCCAGCAAAATTTATACGTAAACGTTTTGATGACGATGTGATAGAAAAGCTTTTAGAAAGCAATTGGTGGGAATGGGGAGATATTACTTTATCAAGAGAAGCCAATTGTTTTAATGACGTTAAAACCTTTTTGAAGTTAGGAGAATAGAATTTGAAAGTATTACATGTATGCTTAGCATCTTTTTATATCGATAATTATTCATATCAAGAAAATATGTTGCCAAAGCATCATAAACAAATGGGGTTAGATGTAGAAATACTCGCTTCTCTGGTGTCTTTTGATGAGAATGGAAACAGTTGCTTAATGAAATCAGGTGGTTCTTATATTAATGAGTATGATATTCCAGTTACTAGATTAGACTATAAGAAATCAAAGTTTAGCAAAAGATTACGTCAATATAAAGGAACTTTTGCAGCAATAAAGAAGTCTAGACCTGATATTATATTTATACATGGCTGTCAATTTTATGATATAAAATATATAGTCAAATACGTAAAAGAAAATCCTCTGGTTAAAGTGTATGTTGATAATCATGCGGACTTTTCAAATAGTGCTAAGAATTGGATCTCTAAACATATCCTTCATAAAATTGTATGGAAACATTGTGCGTCTGAGATAGAGCCATATACAACAAAATTTTATGGAGTGTTGCCAGCTAGAGTAGACTTTCTAGTAAATATGTATAAGATCCCAGAAGAAAAGGTAGAGCTGTTAGTTATGGGAGCTGACGATGATGAAGTAGAAAAGGCAAAAAGTGAAAAGTCAAAACAAATAGTAAGAAATAGTTACGGCATTGAGGAGAAGGACTTTTTAGTTATGACTGGTGGAAAAATAGATCATGCAAAAAAACAAACCCTTCTGTTAATGCAAGCTATTAAGAATATTAATAATGATAATATTAAATTAGTTGTTTTTGGTTCGGTTGTAAATGATTTAAAGAAGCAAGTAAATGATTTATGTGATGGGAAAAAGGTCCAATTTATTGGGTGGCTTGAAAACCATGAAAGCTATAAACATTTAGCGTCATCGGATCTAGTTGTTTTTCCTGGAAGACATTCTGTCCTATGGGAACAAGTGGTAGGCCTAGGAAAGCCCATTGTAGTGAAGTACTGGGAAGGGACTACACACGTTGATCTAGGCGGAAACTGTAAGTTTTTATATGAAGACTCAATTGATGAGATTATGCTAGTAATTGAAGAACTATATAATAATAGAGATCAGTATCTAGGGATGAAAGAAGTGGCTGAACAAAAGGGGATACATGAATTTTCCTATAAGGATATTTCAAAAAGATGCATACAGTATTGATCGTGTAAAGTAGGTGCTTTAATATTATGTATTTATATATCTTTATTTTTTTAACAGAATTATATCCTGTAGTTAACAACCTGTTAAATATTACTTATAACAGTACGGTTTACAGGACATTAACACTTCTTACTTTTTTTATAATAGCAATAGTATTTCTAAGGGATGTATTAATTAAGAAAACTATCCCAAAAAAGCTTGTTATGATTATTTTAATAGCTTTAATCATGATCTCTTCTATACTATTAACAATGTCTATTCACGGAAATGTTGATAGTTTTGCAGAAACTAAGTATTTGACAGTAGTGATAAGAGCATTTCCAATGATACTCCTTGCTTATATTTTGACGAGAAAGACTATAAATTGGCAAGTAAAACAAGTTAAATTAATAAATATTTTAATTTCATTATCACTATTAAAATATTTATATTTAAATAAATCTTCATTTTTTTTAGCCCATACTTTAAACTTTGGTGGAGTTAATTATAATGACTTTTCTTACATTTCTGTTCTAAACATAGCGTTGAGCTTTGTCCTCCTATTTGATTTATATCTGAAAAACTCTACTAGAAAAGTGCAACAGAGCATTTTGATATTAACAAGTTTAGTTATATCATATACAGCTTTATTTTTCTCGGGTGGTAGGGGAGCAATGGTACTAAGTATAATTTTCCTAGTATTATTCTTTTTTAATGTATTAAAGCAAACAAAAGTCAGTGTTAAAAAGACAAGTAAATTAGTGCTTTTAACATCTTTATTATTAGTTAGTGTAAGTTTCATTGTCCTTAACAATGAAACTCTTAAGGATGGTATTTTTCGAGGATTTAGTTTCTTAGATCTTAGTGGCGGTGGCTTAATTGATTGGGAAAATACATCTGGACGATTAGTTATATATAGAGATTCGTTAGAACTTATTCAAAATAGTCCTTTTTGGGGACATGGTATTGGTTCTGTATATTTAATTCATCCTTCTGCGCATTTTTCTCACAATCTATTTTTAGATTTATTAATAGATGGAGGAGTATTTTTGCTGCTTATTAGCATATTATTTATCATTTTCGTATTTACAAAATCGATCAAAAATTCATGTGATTTTAGATACTACTTTTCATTTAGTTTGTTTTTGTTTTCTTTTGTAAATTTACTATCTGGAAGTAATTATTTAATTGAACCAATATTATGGTTTTCCCTTACTTATATTCTTTTGTTAAGTAACAGACAGGAAAGGGAAGTTATCACAGTTAAGGCTTAACTAAAGGTTGACCATAATTTTCAAAGATAGACTCCATTTTTCTTCTTAAATTATTTTGGAAAAAAGATGAGTAAGATTAATTACAGCTTATTTCAAAATAACGTAGTCCCTAATTAATATAATGTTAAACTCAGATGATATTAAATTGTAGAAAAACTAATAAGACTAATAAAATAATTTTGCTTGCAGAATATTCAAGTTGAACGAAAAATTTATAAGTAGGTGTCTAATTTGAAAAATATTGCTTTTTTGGTTTCTTCAGCTGCAACTGGTGGTGGGATACAAAAATCGTTATCAATAATAGCAAAAGCACTGAATAATGAAAAGTTCTCAGTTACAATAATATCACTATTTCAATTTGAGGAAACAAAATATGACTTTGGTCCTGAAACTATATTTTTAAAAGGATCACTAAAAGGCAATGTGGATTTAAAAAAGGTGTTTTTAAAAACTTACTTTGAGTGTAAAAGGCTTCTTTCATCTGCAAACTTTACTACTCTTGTTGTTGAAGGGGTAGGACTGGTTCCTTTCATACCAAAAAAGTTTTTGAAAGACAAGTCAATTAAAGTTATTGTACGTGACCATACCGGATTAAGTAATTATAGTAGATTTGGTTTAAGTTGGTTAGGTCTAAAACATACAATTAGGTATTCTGATAAATTTGTTGTATTAACAGAAGAAAATGAGCGAGAGTATGCTGAAATATTTAAGGATAAAAAATCTAAAATTAAAACAATTCCTAATGCACTTGATCCAAATATTATAGAATCATCCTATAATAGCGATAGCAAAAAAGTACTTTTCGTTGGGAGATTAAGCTATGAGAAAGGTGCTGATTTATTAGTTGAATCATTTGGTAGAGTATTGAATTTAATTAGTGATGATGATTGGCGATTAGATATATTTGGTTCAGGGCCAGAAATGGTTAATATTAAAAATCAAATTTCGAAACAAAACTTAAAAACTTATATTAATTTAAAAGGATACAAAGAAAATATATATAGTATTTATAATGAATACGCCTTTTTAGTTGTACCATCTAGATTTGAATCATTTGGTCTGATTATTATTGAAGCATTAAAGGTGGGAATTCCAGTTATAGCTTTTGATTGTAATTATGGTCCTAGAAGTATACTAAGAGATAATGAAAATGGCCTTCTAGTACAAAAAAACAATATAAGTCAATTTTCAAACGCAATAAGTAAGTTAATTTTAAATAAAGATTTAAGAATATACCTTTCAAATAATACGAATAATAACTTAGAGAAATATAATTATAGAAATGTAATAAGTGAGTGGGAAATATTACTTTAGAGAACAGGTGGAACTATGAAAGTAATCTTTATAAGCAGATATGGCAGTAAAAATTTAGGTGACGAATTAATTGTACGAGAGCTTGAAAAATTGCTAAATGATTACGTGGAAGAAATTTATAGGTTTGATTTTAATTTATCTTCTTATGGGTCTTTAGATGAATCTTTTGACTACAGTCCTCATCATCCTCAATCTATAAAGGCAAGCAATTTTATAAATAATTTATATAGAAAGCATTTAAGGAAAACCTATTTAATTTCAGTTTTAAGAGACTATTTTAATAAGAAAAAAGCAATTAAAAATAAAAATCTTATTTCATATAGAAAAAAAATTGAAGAAGTAGATGCTTTAATTATTGGTGGAGGTAATGCAATATTTGATACTGAAAGAAGCTCATCATCAGCGTTTTACTTTGGTCTAATGCTCAAAGAGGCCAAAAAGAAAGGAAAACCTATTTTTGTAATTAACGTAGGTATTGGTCCATTCCAAACAAAATCCCAAATTAACAAAACTATTGAAGTGTTAGATATGGCCAATTATGTAACTGTAAGAGATAGAAAGTCATATGACCTCGTTAGCGAATTAAATAAGGGGCAAAACAAGTTATTTCAAACAGTTGATCCGGTTATTTTTCTACAAAACAATGATAAACAAGAGAGTGAAATTAAAACAATTGGCGTTAATGTCATGGATATAAGATTAGCAGACTATACAGATGAGATATACGAGAAATATCTTTTGAATTTAAAAAAGATAATAAATCATTACCTCGAAAATTCAAAATATAATATATCAGTGTTTTGTACTGAAAAGTTGGATGTAAAAGCTATAGAGGACTTAAAATTATACATGAATATCGATAGTAGTAGACTGGAATTTATCAACTTCATGAATTTAAAGAATACTCTTCTTTTATTTGATAAATTGGACTTTTTAGTTGGGACTAGAATGCACTCTACAATAGTCGCACTATCCCAAAATATCCCCTTCATTGGTGTTAGTTGGCAACAAAAAGTTACGGAGTTCTTTAAATTGACAGGTTTTGAAGAAAATATGGTTACTTTGCATGAGTTAATAAGTGACTATTCATGTGCAATTAAAAGAACAAATGAACTATTAAGGGATTATAGCAAGAATAAAAGCAAGATGAAAGAAAAGAAAAAAGAATTGAAATTAATGTATAACATTAACATTGAGGTATTGGAAGAAATAAAATCATCAATAAAGTATGACAAATAATAATAGATAGAAATCTGTTACTTATAACATATTATATCACATTTTTTGGAAATGATTTTTAGTTTTGTTTTAGAAACATTAGATTTCAATTGGAAGGAAATAGGTATGAAAGACAACTTGATTTATAATTTAGGGGCCTCCATCCTTACATTTCTTCTAACCGTATTTATTACTTTTTGGATGACTCCGTTGATAATTACCAATCTAGGAACGGAAGCTTACGGATTTATACCATTAACTCAACAAGTTATTAGTATATTGTCTGTTTTAACTTTTGCGTTAAGTTCTGTAATTGCAAGGTTTTTAGCGATATCTATTTCAAAAGGTAATAATAGAAAGGCAGAAGAGTATTTTAATACTTATTTGGTTTCAACACTCTTTGGAGCAATAATAATAATTGTAATTATAGTGATATTAATAACAAAGATAAACAAATTAATAGACGTACCTGAGTATTTATTGACTGATGTAAAACTAGCAATATTTTTTGGCGGAACATTGGTTATTATTACTTTTATTAATTCTCTATTTTTAGCTGGTCCATTTGCAGTAAATAAGTTATATATTACTAAAGGTATAGAAGCTATAAATGCAGTTACAAAAGGGGCTGCTATTTTATTATTGCTTACCGTATTATCCCCGAAAATATGGTATATTAATTTAGCTGCAATGATAGCTGGAGTTATCTCTTTGCTTTTGAGTATTTTCTTTTTTAAGAAATTAATACCAGTAATAGCTATAAACTTTAAAAGATTTAATTTAAATATTTTAAAAGAGTTACTTAGTTCTGGAATATGGAATTCAATTGGACAAATCGGAGTTATATTATTTCTCTCAGTTGAAATTATACTTGCGAATATAATATTCGGTGCATCAAAAGCTGGAGTTTATGGAGCTATGTTACAGCTCCCATTATTATTGAGAACAGTTGCAAACATTACTTCGTCCGTATTTGCTCCTGTAATAATTAAAAATTATGCCAGTAAAAATATGGAAGCCCTTATAAATTATTGTAACAAATCAGTTAAATTAAATGGTTTATTGATAGCTTTACCAGCTTCTTTAATTTGTGGATTTGCGGGGTCGATATTAAATATTTGGTTAGGACCTGAATTTGTAGCACATAAATGGCTTCTAATATTAAGCTGCGCATATTTAATAATTACACTTAGTCCTTTACCTTTAAATCATATATTTACAGCCGTAAATAAACTAATGTTTCCAGGCTTAGCAACGATCATGTTAGGGGTTATCAACCTTATATTGGCTATTTCATTATCAGTATATACTAATTTAGGACTTTATGGTATCGTCTTAGCAGGTGCTATCTCATTAATAGCTAAGAATGTTATTTTTATTCCAATATATAGTTCTTTAGTGACTAATCAACCACTGCGGAAGTATTTTGTTGGTTTGCTATATCCAATTATTGGTGCGTCGTTTGTAATTATTTTAAGTATTATTATCCAATTTTACTTCCAGGTAAATAATTTTTGGGATTTGATGCTTGCAGGAACAATAATTACCATAGGATATATATTATTCTCTTTTTTCCTCCTTTTTAATAAAGAAGAAAAGAGCTATTTGCTAAATATATATAAACTTTTTAAAAAAAAGATTTAAATATTTTTTGCGGGTGGTAAGTTTAATACATTATTAGATTTCTGCTAAGATGTGTAAAAAAATGAAAATTATAATCGCATGAACAAAATAAGTTAGGTTCCAGAACCCTGAAATGACAAGGCGTTAGTACACTAAAGTAAATTGAGCAAAGAGCCCCCAGCTAAACACTAGATATAGCTGGGGGCTCTTTGTACGTATAAATACAGTCTCCTATGTTTATTTTTTAACGTTTACACCAGCTGTTGTCTGCCTAGAACTTCTCTAGTGTGTTAAGGTTGCTGTGTTTTGCAAGAAAAAAGTGCAGAAAAATGCAAAAGATAATGCAGAGTTTTGCAACCCAATTTTTAAATCTATCTTCGTAGGGAAAGTGCATTAGAAAGCCTGTAACTTTCACCAGTGAATGTTAGGACATGAGCGTGGTGAATTAGTCGATCCACCAGTGCTGCAGTTAGCCTTGAGTCAATAAAAATAAGATTCCATTGACTAAGCTCTAGATTAGAAGTAATAATCAAACTTTTCTGCTCGTACCGTCCGAGTATATCTCTTATATAATCTTCCAAGAAGACTTCGATATCTTTTTCTTCTAGTCCTCTCTTCCATACGTTCAACAACATGTTCTTAGAATAATTCTCACTCACTGAAGGCACAGTTACAGAAAGCTAATAGTAGATGAGTGAGAATGGGGTGAAAAAGGATCAGGTTGTTTAATAGTTGTCTAATTGCATAATTAACCCGGTACACGTGAAAGTATGTACCGGGTTTTTAGATGGCTAGAAAGACGCTGAATAGATGTAAGCTCAATACAAATGGCTACGGTCCTTCAAAAGATTAAAACTTAACAATCCTACTAGATCTACCGTTTATAAATGGAGAAAATTGTCGATATATTTAGATTCCTCAATACTTTTGTCTGTGTTAATATAAGTAAATAATGTGTCTGATTTACATCAGTAATGAAATATGGAGGATTATATGTTAGCGACAAAGCAAGAACAAAAATTGTCTCAGCAACATTTGTTGAAGATTCTAGAAGATATTCGTTTAAAAGGCTCTGAGTCAACAACAATTAACTCAAAGCAAGCGATCGATGATATTGTAATGCAATTGAAACCGTATATAATGTCTAAATGATAGATTTAATAAAAGAACAAAAGGCTATGTTTTAATACATAACCTTTTGTTCTTTTATTATTTTTAAAATTCATAAATCGCATGACTGGTGAACTGATACATTGAAATTAAAGTTTTAGACTAATTCAATCACAATAGAGAAGCGTAAAGGAGGACGTAGAGCATTGAATCATAGTAAAGAAAGCAATTTAGATCTTAAAAGCATCAAGAAGGATTTAAAAAAGAGTGACAAGAAAAGTAGAAAAGCTAGAGCAAAAAGGAAAATGTTTGTTAATAACTATTTTGATGATAATAAATACCTAATTTGGATCGACTCTTACCCGAATTCAGAGGACATTTTAAGTGAGGCCACCAAAAGTTACATAGATGGAAACTATATTTCGACAGTCATGCTCTCGCAAGCACTAATTGAAAAAATGATTCGTAAGGAATTGGATGTCGATTTGAAGAGATTGGATTACCGCTCACTCCTAAGGAAGGCGAAAGAAATTGGACTCATTCAATCTGATTAGGAATATACAGCCTTTACTAGTAGGAGTTCTAATGTTAGAAATCCTTATGTTCATTATCCAAGTAGACATAATCCATTGCATTATAAAGATGAGAATACGCGTCAAGTAGAAGCAGAAAACGCCTTGTATGATATGTTGACCATTTTCAACAGGATAATGAAATAGGAACAGTGATGTAGCTGTGAGAGATTAAGGAGCATAGCAGGAAAACCATTTACTACAGAAGAAGCGAATGAGCTTGCTAAAATTGGTGATTTAAAAATGTTCCCATTGGTATATTATTGTGCATTGATAAATAGTAGAAGCTCCTATCTCTCAGTAAAAGAGATAGGAGCTTTTTCAGGTTTAACTATAGCTCTTGTCTATTTATATTTCGGTACTCGAAAATTACGTGGTCAGAAAATCTTTCAATCTTGTAGAGAGTGTTTGATGAGTAGACTATTATTTGAACATAAGGAGGAATTATCCAACTTACTAGATGAAAGGGGTACATAGTATGCTGAAATTTAAGAGATTTGTAAAGATGACAGGCGTTGTTTCTCTAGCATATGCGTTAGTTGTTGGGGGCTTTGGAGAAACCACACTAGCTGCAACTGAGATCACACAAACGTTTGAGATTGAAGAGGCCACAATTGCCGAAATGCAAGCTGCCCTTCAATCAGGGGAACTGACTTCAGTCGAGCTTGTCCAGATGTACTTAGACCGGATTGAGAAGTACGAAGATATTGTCAATGCCTATATCTCAATCAATCCGGATGCGTTGGCCATTGCGGCGGAGTTAGATGCCAATAGAGGGTCGGGCACTCGAGGACCTCTTTATGGGATACCAATTATGCTTAAGGATAACGTCGATACCATTGACGACATGCCAACAACGGCAGGAGCTGTTGTCCTAAAGGATAATTACGCTAGTGAGGATGCATTTATTGCAAAGAAGTTCCGCGATGCAGGGGCGATCATTCTTGGAAAAAGTACGATGTCTGAGTTTGCTAACTTTTTAACGAGAGGTCTTCCGAACGGGTTTAGTGGGTTTGGTGGTCAAGCCATGAATCCGTATGGTCCAGGAATTTTTGATACGGGTGGATCAAGCTCTGGTGTTGGAGGCGGGGTTGCTGCAAACCTTGCTGCTGCTGGGATTGGAACAGAAACTTCAGGTTCAATCTTAAGTCCATCTAGCAGTAACTCGCTTGTTGGGATTAAGCCGACAGTTGGGTTAGTCAGTCGAACAGGGATTATCCCGCTTGCGAGTAGTCAGGATACAGCTGGTCCGATGACGAGAACCGTTGAAGATGCAGCCGCAATGCTAACTGTGATTTCTGGATATGATCCTGCTGATGAGGTAACGGCAACGAGTGAAGGAAACACCCATAACTACAGTAACTTTTTAAATGAAGAGGGATTAGTAGGAGCTCGTATAGGGGTGGATCGTAGTACCTATCGCTGGCTCTCTGAAGAAGAAGTCGAGATCATGGAAAATGCCATCGCACTTATGGAGGAAAAAGGCGCGATCATCATTGATCCTATTGAACTCAACATTCAAAGCAATAACTCCATCGTCTTATTCCATGAATTTAAGCATGATCTAAATGCGTATTTAAGTAAAACGTCGGATGATGTCCCGGTTAAAACGCTAGCCGATATTATTGCTTGGAACGAAGAACATCCAGAAGCAATTCCATATGGTCAATCGTATCTCATCCAATCACAAGGTATGAGTGATGATCAAAAGGACCCTGACTATTTAGAAAGCCGTCGTTTGGACCTTCTTTACTCTGGAGAACAGGGAATTGATAAGGCTTTTGCTGAACACGATTTAGATGCCATCCTGTTCCCGAAAAACTATGGTGCAGCTGCTCCAGCAAGAGCAGGTTATCCTTCCATTACCGTTCCTGGTGGCTACACATCAGAAGGTCTTCCGGTTGGGGTCACATTCTCTGCAATGGCTTACAGTGAGCCGAAGCTAATTGAACTATCTTACGCGTATGAGCAAGCATCGCTTAACCGTGTGGCCCCTCTTTCAGACACTGAAGAAGAGGAACTAGATGTTAGTGAACTAGAAACGTTAATTGAAGCAGCACAAGGCTATTCTAATGAGGATGGAAGCTATACAGAAGGTTCGTTCGCAGCCCTTCAAGAAGCCATCACAGTGGCGGAAGAGGCACTGACTACTATTGAAACGGATGAAGAATTGAATGCGTCAATCGCTGCACTACAATTGGCAATTGATCGTTTGGAGGAGGCTACTCCAATCGAAGAAGATCCAGATGCTGAGGAGGAAGAGGAAGTAACCCCTCCTGCTGAAGAAAATGACGGAGATACAACAGATCCAGTTGTCGAGGAAGAAGAAGGAACGCCAATCGCGGACAAAGAGGAAGATACTGCCTCGAATGACAAAGAAACGGTTGAGAAAGAAGAAGGAACAGACGAAACATCAACGTCAACCAACAAGAACAACACTGAAAAAGGCAGCAAACTACCATCAACAGCCACATCAACATACACGATGCTAGTCGTTGGACTTGGTTTGTTACTAATCGGAGCAATCACATACTTTGTGACTCGTCGCAGAGTGCAGCTGTAAGTAAGAAGGGCACAGTTAGTGTAGAAAACACTAGCTGTGCTTTTTTTAGTTTGGGAGTAGCTGTTGGTAGAATGGTGCCCGTCACCCCCTTTAGAATCAGGAAGGATCTATTGGAATCTAAAGCTAGGTGTATAGCTAGATTGGGGTAAAGAGATCGTTTAATATAGAGGTAACAAATGCAGAAAATACTTGCTAGTTATTGGGCACGATCAACTGAAGGGAGGGATTGTAATGGGTGATTATGCAGTAGGTATTGATATTGGTGGTACGAAGGTAGCCATAGGACTAGTTGATGACCAAGGTGTGATCCAAGCTCAAAAGACGATCAAGATGAATCAGAATATACCCCCTACTGAAATGGTACGTGAGATGATAGATTCATTAAGGGAATTGTTGTTATCAGTTGGTATTAATCAATCTGAGCTAAAAGGAATTGGAATAGGTGCTCCTGGTCCTTTAAATTCTAGCCAAGGAATTATTATCTCTCCTCCCAATCTACCGAAATGGAGAGACTTTCATTTAGTCGATGAAATGAAGAAATACGTTGATTTACCCATTCGACTAGAGAATGATGCCAATGCCGCTGCCGTTGCAGAAAAATGGGTGGGAGCAGCTCAAAAAGATGATTCTTTTGTATACCTTACAATTAGCACTGGCATAGGAGCGGGAATCTTTTTGGACGGTAAGTTGATCTCAGGAAGGACCGGAAATGCAGGAGAATTCGGTCATGTCGTTCTAGATGCATCACAGGATCCATGTGATTGCGGGCAAAGAGGCTGCTGGACTTCACTCGCCTCTGGAACCGCAATAGCTAAACGAGCCTCAATGATATTGGGGAAACCAGTAACAACAGAAGAGGTGATTGAGCTCGCTAAACTGGGTGATCCACAGATGTCTTTGTTTATTCAAGATACATTTGAGTATATTGGAATGGGTTGTGTGACGATCATTAATAGTTTGGATCCTGGTAAGGTGATTATTGGTGGAGGGGTTAGTCAGGCGGGGGATTTGCTTTTTGCGACGGTTAGAGAGTATGTAAGGATGTATGCGTTAAATCCGTCTGGAAGGGATACTGAGATTGTTGAGGCTGAGTTGGGGCAGATGTCTGGGTTGGTTGGTGCGGCTGGATTGGTTTGTTTAGATTGATAGGAGGAAGTAGAGAAAATAAAACTTATAACGCAGGTTAATAGGGGCGTGCTCTTTTTTTGTAGATAAAGTCACTTAAAAAAAATATTACTACTCCTAATAAAAGAACCAATTGTGAACTACCTATAACAGGACCATTAAAAAAAAGTTCTCCTATCGAATTTATAAACAGTACTGAACCCCATAAAAATAAAGTAATCCAACAAGCATTGTTGATTGATTCAGCATTATGATTTTTTTCCGTTTTAAAAAAAATGTTTAAAAGTGTTTTTTTCATTTTTAATCCTTTCTTTCTATTTTTATTTAATATATTAACATATAATACCTTTTAAGCTAAGCTAATATTATTCACTTTCGTTAGTCATAATCCTATCTTGATCAAAAAGCCAATATGCCTGGCCCCGATAAGATAAGTGTTAATGTGATAAAGTAAGTCAAACGGGTAAGCCCAAAGTTAAATTTATGTTTAGCTTTGGGCTAGATGGAGTTTTATAAGTATTGTAAAATGATGGTTAGGATTTCTACATCAAACTATCTATTTGAAGGGGCACAGCGATGGCAGTTACACATAATAAAGAAAAAAAGGTAAAGATTTTCTTCCTGCTATTATTAATCGTTTCATATTTCCTACCATGGACAAAGTTTGTACCAGGGGATAGTAGAAGTGAGTTCTTGGACATAAACAGTAGCAACTTATTTGAACAAATCTTTTCTTACATATCTCTTATCATTCAAACAGGTAGCTCTTCGTTTGGGAGTTTTGTAACTCTTGCTATCATTGTATCCTTAATATTACCACTGGTTTTTGGCAGTATAACACTACATAAGGTTAGTAAAGATTATTCTCATAAGGGGTTAAAAAATGCAACGATAGCTTTCTCTGTTTTAACAATTTTAAGACAAGTTTTTTCAAATTATTATTCTAATAAGTTAGATATAGGAGAATTTTCATTAGGTCTTGGGTTTTTCATTGCCTTGCTTTCAGTTATCGGATTAACGATAGCTTCTTTAGTTGCTAGACAGTTTAGTGGTTTTTTGAATTCCAAAACTATTAATGTTAATACTAGTAGCAATCAAGGAACGTCTGCGCATTATTGTACTTCTGGTGGAAATGTAATTGTGGGTGATCCTAATTATTGTATGAACTGTGGCCAAAATTTAAGAGAAGGTTCTGTTACTAGTAGCACTAATGATCCTGATACACAAATCAAGTCGTTAGAAGGAGCAAATCTGGAAACCGCTGTTTCAATAACTCCATCATCAGCGATTGTAAAAAAGCCTACTATTATATGGGTGATTCTTGGCGTCTTATCAAATATTTCATTAGTCATTGTTTTGTTATTGATGGATGAAACCATTGCTAATTTAAGTAGTGGATATGGATTAATATACGGTGAGTCACCAATAGGAACGTTGAAATTTTTATTTGTCATTTTCAGTATAACTGCCGTTGGGTTACATTTCTTAAAAGCTAATTTCACTAACTGGATGATGGTTCCGATTTTGTTTTTCATGAGTTATAAATTCTTTCGGATGTTGAACCCTTTAGCCTCTGATATATCAGAAGCACAGCAAAGTGGCTTTTTGGGATTTGAAGCCGACATAGCAGCAGATGCTTTTTCTGCATTTGCTGGATTGCAAGCTTACCCATTACTAGCTGGCATTTTATATATAGCCATTATTGTGATACGTATTAGGTACCGAGACAAGGGCAGAGTGCCTGAGCCTAAATAAGATAAAGTTGAACAGAAAAGCACCCAGCTAAATTTGATTTAGCTGGGTGCTTTTCATATAGAGACAATACGTTTGTTGATAGTAAATTAGCTCTTACTCTAGCTTTTGTCCTCAGGTAGGAAGATCGGGAAACTCCTAGAGGCACTTATTGGTACAGTTCCTGATTCTATGGTGAGAACGAAGTCATTTGTGGTTCTGATTACTCCATGTCCATTTCCACCCTCTGGCATAGTATTTACCATCAAATCTTGATATGAAATCCTCCGTCCTTTATAAACCCCCCATAAAAAATGATAAAAAGTTAAATGAAATAGTGTAGCTTGTTTACCTGCCTTCACTCGAAATATGTCGAAAATAGAACCGTATATTAATTGCAGGTCATGGTCTGTGGGTTTGATGATAGATAGTGATTATGACTGAGGGTTTAGTTCTTAAGATCAAAACTGAATGCTATGTAATTTATAAGCTAGTATAGTCTTTGGAATCATGTTCTCAAACTTCCAAACCAACATACCCAAACTTAACTATACAATAACTCGTCCGCTGCAGCTGTCTCATCAGACTTTGATACGATACGTTAACCTCGAATGTTTGATAGTTTTTGAATGTGACAATTGAATAATTGGGCTTTTTTTCGTGTGGTTTGATTGATTTAATATGGTGGTAGAAGAGCCAGATGCATTCATAGGAGTTTGCTGAGTGTGTGGGGAAGGTGAAGATTGATTCTTTTGGGTAAATTGGGATAGGGACTTTGCTCTGGGCACCTGTTTGATGAATCACGGCTTGTCGGCGTCCGTCGTAGGTGGAGCCGCCTTCTAGACAGGCTATCTTTAGAATCGAAAGTGCGCTTTGAGTGACTGCTAGTTGCTGGTGTGGTTCAAGGATTAGTGTTTCGTAATCAGTGTGTCGTCCTGGGATTAGGGCCATGGTGTCTTTCGTAATGTCATACTGCTGGAGAATGAGTTGATTCATGGGCAGTTGCTCCTTACGTGGCTTTTTTTGTTGTGATGGGACGGAGAGGTTTGTTTGTCATTTATATGATTACCTGCTAGAGGTAGTTTTTTATGTAAAGAGAGAATGCTATTCTTCTTCGTACGCTTTCTTAAATAGAGGGTAGACCGTTTTGTCAGCGTCCTTCAGTAGTTCGGCAGTCGAGGAAAGATCAAGGGCAATGGCAATCTTAACCAAGGTCGTTACCTGTGGAGAGGTTTCACCGTGTTCGATCCGCTGAAGCGTTCGAGTATGGATGTCGGCGATCCCAGCGACTTTTTCAATTGTGGCACCTAGTTCGGTACGCTTGTTGCGAATGGCCTTGCCCAATTGTGTCTTATACTCCTGCTCATCACTCAACGTCGTCCTCTCCTTTTACAGACATTATCCATCTGATAGAAGAGAGTGACCACGGCATAAATGTCGCATTTGGAGATTTTTTTGAACGGGGTAAACGTAAACGGGGGGGACGGTTCTCTTGTTTCCATATTTAAAGTTAGTCGGGTATGTCTATACGATAAAGAAAATAATGAAGAAGGATGAACGTAATCTTCGATTAGAGCTTTTTGCCGGTTAGATAACTATCTATTTTTTGTTGCCATGTCTTGATGAGGAACGCTTGGTTGCAGAGAACAAACTGTAGGACTTTCTTTTGTTGTATATCAGTAAGTTCTAAAAATCCCTCGGTCTGATTTAACATTTTACCAACTGCTCTTAGTTGTTCTTGAGTAAGTGTACGATTGTGGGCTCTAGCAAAAAGATTTACGCGGATATGATCAGGAAGTTGATTATGGTTAGTCATTCTGGTAACTTGATTAATCGTGGCAATGGAACTAGGGCGACTGTGTTGCTCATTCTGTGAAATGACGTAACTAGGAACATCAGCATGATAGAAGTAAGTCTTTTTTTGACTAGGTTGAAAATATGTTTGAGTAAAGATTTCATGTTCTGTGAATTGGTTCATGATCAGTTGATCAACCATCCGTTGCTTCGTCTTGCTACTGAGATGATGGAATAGAAATCTCCTTGCTATTTTAATTAACTGATTCCGAGTAGTCCCAGAATACTCTTCAAGTAAACAGTATACGTGATCATCTTCATTATAATAAACATCATAGATAGCGTACTTCCCGACTACATAGTAAACATCTTCATCGGGATCTTGCTCTACAGGAACAAGTATATCAAGTAACAAAAATTGATCTTTCAACTTCTCAATTCTTCTTTTATCCTCATTTGAGACATTTTCTGTGAATACAGTGATTAGTTTACTCTTTGGAAGTCGAACAATGCTGTTCATCATCTCACCTCAGAAAAAGGTATGCCTGGCAAGGAATGTCCTATTCATACTTTCAAAGATCACTAGGATTTTAAATGATTCTTTGGGAGGAACGAAGAGATTAGACAGATCTTTAACTGGTAATAGGGGTAAAAAGTAAAAGGTTCATGTGTAAGAGAATAAACGTATTTACCAGTAAAAATAAAGAGGCACTTGGCCATAGTCAAGCGCCTTTATCTAATTATTATTTTCTTAACTTAGCCTTCTTTCTTAAAGAAGTTCTTAAGAGTTCTTATCTACTGCTCACTTTGTTTCACGTCAAAATTGATTTTGATCATGAAAAAACACCTCCGAATTAGCACTTGAATTAAGTGTCTATTTCAAAGGTGTTTTATAGTGTCTCTTTTATCTAGGTTAGTCTATAATATATGCTAATCATTTTTGTTAACTATATTGGTGGGGGATGTATTTAATGAAGTCTTTTAAACTAATTTCAAAGTATTCTTCTATATCCCGCTGTAGGGTCTCCTCCAAAAGTATGAATTCCTTTACAATATAGTCTAAATCAAAAACATTATACAAATCTTGTTCTGCCCATATAGATTTCACTCTGGCCATATTGGAAAAGGGAATCAATGACAGAATGGCTCCATCCTCATAGTCATCATATTCAACGGTATAATAATGAAATTCTGGTATATCACCCTCCGTAATCTTTTCCTTCCATCTATACAAGGATTTATAAAATTCAAGTATTGCAAGTTCAGTTTCGAAGTACAATTCATTATTAATTCTTATTGTAAGTGTGGCCTCTACAGCTAATATAGTAGGGATATCTTTTTTATCCTTATTCGAAATAATGTTCTTATCACAAACAAAATTGAATTCAAAGTTTATTTTACTGGGAATGCGGTCCATATTTTACCATCATATCCTATCACTATTCTTATTTTTGTTTCACCTTTGGTTCCTACTTTTTTTCCTAAATTGACTTCAAACTTAAAAGATAACTTTTCATTATCGTTTATTTCAAAATTAGAAACCGACGCTTTTTGTAATGCTTCTTTAATCCATCCTTTTGCAGTAGTTTGGCTATCAGTATTAAACTTTTGATAACCTCTTTTATCACTTTTTAGGTGTTTATCTTTCACTGTTAATTTAGCAACTTTTTTAATGGCATTACTCAGTGCGTATTTCCCAAAAGCACTAATTAATGCTTTCTTTCCATATTTCTTAATAGCCCATTTTGCACCTTGTTTAAGAACTAGGGCAAGGACGGGAATAGCGGAAGCCTGAGCATCAATAGTATTAACCTCATAAAGCTCGCCGGTATTTCTGTCTATCAAGTAGGCTATGAAATTTTCACCCTCTATTTCATTAAAAAAGATATCATATGTTGTTTCTGTTACTTGTCCAGTTTCCGATGTTTGTTCTTCAGTGACATGAAAATCACCAGTATCAATATTAATTGATAGCTCTGATGCAAATGACAAATAGCCCGTTTCAAACTCCGAGTATACAGTCATTTCTTCTGCTTCTTCTGTAGACTCTTCTACTACCATCTTAAAGGAGTCATTATTAATTCCTAATTCTTCTGCAGTAACTTCATACACTATTGTATCATCATCACTAGAAACTTCTTCAACTGATTCCTCAAAATTCACATCAATTGGTTGAGCACTTTCAAAAGGATCTTCTGTTTTTGGTTCTTCGGCAAACGCAGTCGGAGAAACTCCTGCAATACTAGTAAACAAAAGTGTAGCAACTAATAATTTAATCAAGTTCTTTTTCATAAAGAAGCTCCTCTACTTTTTCTTTTTTTAATGTTAGAAAACCTTCCCCAAATTGTTCTTCTGCACCTAATTTCACAACATACGTGAGGAGTTTTTCTTTTTTGATATCGGTATTACGCACTGATGGGTCATTTAGAATAGTTGCAATAACACCTGTGGCATAAGCAGTAGCGAAAGAGGTACCTGAAAATGTTGAGTAGGAACCTTTGTTATCTGTAGAGATAACCTCAACACCTGGAGCAGAATAGTCAATTTTTCCGACTCCTGAAAAAGGGTCAAGTTTAAAGTGTTTATCAAATGAAGAAATGGATAAAACATCATTATATTGAGCTGGAAAGTCTACCGTTAGACCCAGAGTGTTTCCTGCGGCGGCAGTGATGACAATATTCTGTTCGATTGCTTTTTCTATTGAGGATTTTAGTTCCGCCTTATCACTTGAAAAACCGAAGCTAATGTTAATCATGTCTACATTCTGTTTTATACTCCACTCGATTCCTTCGACCACATCTTCAATTTTTCCTTGCCCTTTTTCATTGAGCACCTTTACATCATAAAGTATGACGTTTTGTATAATGCCAGTAGTTTTAATGCCTTTTGCTGCTATAATTCCAGCGATTGCAGTCCCGTGCCCCAAATCATCTGTAATCTTCTCATCCGGAGCAATTACGTTGTATTCTTTAAAGATTACATCATTGAATTCTTTATGCTTCTTATTGATACCACTATCCAATATCGCTATTTTTATAGGATCGGTAACTTTACTTGAGTCAGAACCAACATAGTCAAGAGCCCAGTTCTCAATCTTCTGTTGGGGTGTTGCTTTCCCCTCACTGCTAGGAACATTGTCATTCCTAATAACGAGAATGAGGAGTACGAGAATTATAATCCCTGATGCAAAGAATAAGAGATAGTTCAGATTTTTGTTCATTTTTGTCAATACCTTCTAAAAAAATTGTAATCTATCAATGCAGGGTAAAGGTCATCCCCTCTCTATTAGTTTTGCACTAGCAATTGGTGATACATTGATATAATAGCAAATTATTACATTTAATTTCAATAAGTAAATTATTAGTTTTTTAAACAGGAATAAACAGGGGATAAATGTTAAATGCAAGGTAGTTTAGAGAATCATATAAATCTTGACCCTTTATTCCATCGTAGAATAAAAATTTTCCTGAAATAAGTAAAAATATGACAAAATATGATATTGTTATAAAAAGATAGAGAAAATATTATGGGGGTTACAACATTGAAAAGGTATATAGTAGGTTTATTTGCTTTATTTTTAACTTTTAGTTTGGTAGCGTGTTCATCTGGTAGTTCGAATACTTCAAACGCGGAGGAGAAAGTAGAGGCAGAAGCAGAGGAGAAAGCGGAGGCAGAAGCCAAAGCCAAAGCCAAAGCCAAAGCAAAGGCAGAAGCAGAAGCAGAAGCCGAAGCAGAAGCGAAGGCAGAAGCGGAAGCAGAAGCGAAGGCCGAAGCAGAGGCCAAAGCAAAGGCAGAAGCGGAGGCCAAAGCAAAGGCAGAAGCGGAAGCCAAAGCAAAGGC
Source organism: Halalkalibacter suaedae (assembly GCF_017939705.1). Taxonomy (GTDB): domain Bacteria; phylum Bacillota; class Bacilli; order Bacillales; family Bacillaceae_D; genus Halalkalibacter; species Halalkalibacter suaedae. The sequence goes on along the minus strand of NZ_JAGKSQ010000010.1, from coordinate 48,243 downwards.
AGAAGCGGAAGCCAAAGCAAAGGCGGAAGCAGAAGCCAAAGCGAAGGCGGAAGCAGAAGCCAAAGCAAAGGCAGAAGCTAAGGCGAAGGCAGAAGCCCAAGCAGCTACAGTTGCAGCTTCAAGTAGTGGAACAGAGAACTTTGCCAATTGTACTGAACTAACAAAGAAATATCCAAATGGCGTAGCTTCAGATCATCCAGCCTATCAACCTAAAATGGATAGAGATAAAGATAATTTCGCTTGTGAGAGATAGAGAAGCATAAGGAGCATGGAGAAGCAAGAAGCATGGGGACGGTTCTCATGTTTCTTTTTTATAGATATCGATTTGGATTAGTTGGATTCAATTTGTGTAAGAAAAATAAAGGAACTAATGCCCAGATTTCCTCGGAGGATCTTTACCTTGATAAATGAAAGATTAGCTTCACTTCACCAAATAGTAGAGGAACATGCTATATATAAGATGGGGAGAGGGATTGGGTGGAATCTTGGTTGAGGTTAGTGACTTAAAATGGGAAAGTGGACATACGTAGATACATAGACTAGGGGATAAGTCTGTATTAATTTTTACGATACGTCGACGTAACGTGGACAATAAAAAGAAGAAAAAGAAAAAGAAAAAGAAGAATAACAGGTCTTTAACTGATAATAGAGAAAGAAAACAAAAGGGAAACATGGGTACCGACCCCCAATATTCACCGCAGTGTTCGAATGGTCTCTGTCTTGCCGCTACTCCCCATTGACGTTATGAAGGTGGTTAACAAGTAGATTTGATGGTGCGTTATTTTAAAGCGGGTATCTCTTATGAAAGGACAGTATATGTGCTGCACACAAAAAACCCCCCACATATACGAAATGAGTACATGTCGAGGGCTTTATAACAATCCTATTCAATTTCTAGTCCAAGCATATTAGAGCTAGGCAAAGGCATATGGTGTCAAGGACGTTCAAGCACAGTGGCGAGCATGCGGTGGACGACGCCGTGATCACTTGGGTCGTTCAAATAGTAATCCTCCCCGGGAAGGGTGTACCACTCCGCAGCTCCTGCATATGTAATGGCGAGTGTAAGATCACCGGATTCATCACAGGTGGTGAGTAGTTCAAGCTCACCGCTAATTACGCCAACCTCCTTTGTCATTACACCGTGGGTGGCGGTGAAAATGGTCGATAACTTTTCCATACGAGTGCCTCCTTTCGTAGCAAAAATTCGTTTCAAGACTGACGCGTGCAGGAGTCTTCAGTCCTTGTAAAATATAGTGATGAATCTAGTATGAGCAGGTGTTGAGCATTGTTTGCAGAGAAGATTTTTCCGAAGACTGTAGGCTCAGGTCCCAACTGTATTTGGTGTTGATCCACCACTTCGCGTAAGCACAATGTGCACTGTAACGTGGGGGCTGCCATGTTGAAGGGTCTTGGTCACCTTTTGAGCGGTTGACACTTGCCGTTACTGCGATCAGGTGTGGGCCACTAAGGTCATTTGCGAATTCTTGGCGCTTTTTCGTCGTCCAGCTACTAGCCCCAGAACGCCAAGCTTCAGCCAAAGGTACAATGTGATCAACATCGATTTCGGATGGTGAATATACTGTGATACCGTCGAAGTAACTGTACCACTTTCCAGATGTTACAGGACAATTGCCGCTATAGTAGTCAGCGTCACGCTGAAGCACCAATTGGCGAGTATCACATCCATTTCCCTGGCTGCTCCAGTGTGGGAACAAAGTGCGAGAGTAGCCGGACATTGAGCCTTCGGACTTTACTGTCAGTGCGTTAAGCTGAGATTGAGCTGCTGATTTTGAAGGTGTTCCAGGTGGAAACGCAGCGGCTGTCTGCAGGTCAAATTGCAAAGCAGTAAACGACAGAATTAATGCAAAAATAAACATCAACGATTTCTTCAACATAGAAAAATCCCCCAATATGAAATTTTTTTACTAACACTTATACGGATATAAGTTCTACTAAACTAGCACTTCGCTATTTACAATGATAGTACATGGTGAATTTTGTTAACAAGTTAATAATTTGTAAATATCAACGCGGGGACGGTTCTTTTGTTTCTTATCCCTGGTTTGTTTGTTTTATATTGAACGGAGTACATAAATGATAAGAGAAATAAAGAAGAAGGATGAACATATTTAGACTAGGAAAAAACAGTTTTCTCCTAGGTTATTAATAAAGGAAATAAATGTTAAACTTTAAGTATAGCTCAATAAAAATGAGGTGATCTCGATGAAAAAAGCCTTCAGTTTTGTAATGATGACTCTGTTATTATTGCTTACGGCCTGTGGTTATACAGTCAAGACTCCAACGACTACTTCTTCCATGTTGATTGTTGTGGAGAAAGGTTATTCGAGCGAGGACGAGGAATATTGGATCAAAGCTTATGACCCAAACAACCAAACGAAGGAAGAAGCGTTTAGGATTATAGTGCAAGATGAACTAGCCTGGGGATTAATTGAGAAGAATAAAGAATATATATCTGCGTACACAACAGAAGAAAATAGTCCACGGGTTTTAGAGACAATGGAGCCTGCATAAGAAACATCGTCAATTAGGAGCTTATCTGTACGAAGCAATTATGCTCTTTCACGATAGTGATAGGTTAGCCTAAGAAGAATAAATGGAATTTCCATAGAGGCTGCTGGTTAAACAGATTATTAAAAATATAAAAGGGGAGGTGAGGTGTGAATTTGATTTATAAATAGGTCTTCAGCTAAACAGGGCATTCAAGTTTCCTAGGTAACTGAGAGCAATTCTAAAAGGAGAGAGGATTGCATTTTTCTTATTGAAGTATAGTGGCAGAGAAAATGAAAAGCGAAAAATGAGATATAGGTGGGCATATGGAACAAATAAAAATAGGAGCTTGGACTATTGCGATAGATGTAGGTAAAACAACGAGTTTTTATGATGAATGTCACTTAATTACTGAGGATTGTAAGTGTGATTACTGTGCTAATTATGTTTTAGCTTGTGAGAAACTCCCCCAAAGTGTGAAAGATCTCTTTCATTCGCTTGGCATTGACCCTAGAAAAGAGGGTGAGGTTTCTCATTATTTGGAGAATAAAGATGGAACTCATTTGTATCATGTCTTTTATCATATTGTCGGTACAATAATTGAAGGCCCTGAATTATGGGCTCCAACTACGGAAGAAAGTGAAACATCATCGCCAAACTGTGTAGAACAGAATGGAATTGATATAGGCTTTAGCGAGGATTTAGATTTAGTGCCTGAAGAGTTCCCAACACCAACTATTCAGTTTGAAATACAAATGAATGTTCCGTGGATATTCAGCTAACATAGGGTGATTGCTGAACAGGTTTAGTCCGTTATTTTACTATCGGGCAAACAGGATAACGGGGAAGGAGAAGGTTGTGAATAATTTAGGTCTTTATTTTATTATAGGTATCCCAATTTTTGGCCTTATTCTTCTCCTTAGATTTTCTGGACTGATTGGAAACCCAGCATTTCTTGTAATAGTTACTATCTTTATTTTCTTCTTACACTTTCTAAGAAAGAAGTTACAAATCCATTTTAAACTGTAGAAGCTCGTTAACTATCTGAGAGATTAATTCAAGTAGGGTTAGAGCTGCAGTTGTTGAATGATCGGGGTAGGGTTGTATTGATAATTTAATAAGAAGCAAATATATGTAAAGGGGTTTTTACCATGAAGGAGCAAAGGTTTTTCCCTGAATTAGAGACTAACAGATTAAAATTAAGAAACGTCAAAGATGCTGATACCGAGTTTATCTTTAAACTTTTCAGTAATGAAAAGATATGTGAATTTCTATATGATGAAGAGATATTTACGAAAAAAGAGGATGCAATCGAATATATTGAGTGGAATAGAAATCCAGAAGAAAAAGGGTACAATAGATGGATTATAGAGAAAAAAGACAGCATTGAAGAGATTGGTACCTGTGGGTTTCATTTATGGGACAGAACAAATCATATTGCTGAAATAGGGTATGATTTGTGGTATGAATTTTGGGGATTAGGATATATGAAAGAGGCATTGATCGCAGCAATAGAGAGTGGCTTTAGTAATATGAAACTAAATAGGATAAATGCATATGTAGCTGTGGAAAACAAAAAGTCATCAAAAACATTAGAAAGCTTAGGTTTCAGAAATGAAGGGATTTATCGTGACAAACATTTGTTTAGAGGAAAATACTATGACCATTTTTCCTATTCACTTCTAAAGAAAGATTGGAATTAACAATAGTACTTCAACTAAAGCTCCCGATTGCTTAACAGGGTATTCGCCTTTCTTTGTTGAAGTCAGGAGAAGTGATATTTCAAGAGGAGGGGTTCTGTTGTGCAAAAATGCGAGAAATGTTTAACCGCTTTTAGCTGGAGCCGAATTTACAAATCCCAAATTGGAAATAATCAACCTTTGAATTGCAAGGAATGTAATACAGAACATTTTATAGAGACGCCTTCAAAGGTTGTAGTTTCTTTGATGATGCTACCTATACTTATATTAACGCTATTTTTAATAGAGAAGTTTCTATATACTTCACTTATTTATTATCTATTGGCAGTTTTGATATCAATAGTTATTCCTTCATTTTTATTTCCCTTCATTGCTACATTCCAATCCAAATATCGTACTAATTATAGGTCGGATTACTAAAAAATTGGTACAGTTATATTCAACTAAATGGGTGGCGAGAGTTGAAGATCAAGACGGATCGGCAGCTCTTTTTCTTTATTGAAATAACGGTGCAGGTTAGGGTTATAAAAATCTAAAATTATGAGGTGGAAAATGGAAAAAACAAATAGTTATACTTATTTTTCAATAGGGAGTAAAGCAGAAATAGACCATAGAGGCTTAGTTGCTTATGAAAATGGTATTTTCAATCCAAATGATATAACGAAGCTACTTGGAATCCAACCATTTAGCAGTTGGAACTATGGTGATACAAGAAAGAATGGTTCGAAGTATTTGTTTTCGCAATGGGCTGCTGAAAAATCGAACATAGGTAGGTTAGATGTTGAAGCACAATGCATGGACACAATTAAAAATTTAAAAAATAAAATATCACTGTTAAAGGAAATCAAGGAACAATATGATGTAGATTATGTAATTATGATTGTTCCCAGTATTTATGGCGAAGAGCAACCATTAATGGGGTTTAATGAAGAAATAATTGAATTCTGCTATCTAACAGGTACAACCATTGAGGTTGATATGTATGTGTATCCAGAAGAAGTTGAGAGTGGTATATAGATACTATAATCATGTAATCATGGGGACGGTTCTCATGTTTCTTTTTTGCTTTTTGCCTTCTCGAAATGTTAATGACGGTGTGATTAGCTGTTAATTACGGAGACGATTACTTAATTGCTAATCGTCTCTACTTCAAATATGACTAAATACTGTGTAGCGACTTTACTATGGTTTTGGAAAATATAAACAGGATTTCGTTATCTCTGATATGATTTAGTTAGAAGGTATGTGATATTGTGAAGGATTTCATTTAAATTAAAGGGCAGATTAATTTAAGAAGCCATATCGGGCATACTAACCTTTAATGATTTTTCTGATTGGAGATGTAGGTTATGATTACAATTGCTAATGCTGAAAGCCACCTCAAAAATAGAACTGGTGAAATCACAAAAGATGTTCAAAAAGTGTGGGAAGAATTTAAGTTATTCGCAAAAGAAACTGTTGTAGGTGAAGAAGAAAAAGCCATATTATTTCAGTGTGGGATGTATGACTTCACAGGTGAAAAACTATTTTATTATGATTTTGTTAGACAATTCACTGATGGAAATGGTGACATTCAGCAATTACATTGTGAATTCGTTTTTGAACCGATTAAGGAGTTTAAGAAATTAGAAGCATCTGAATGGTATTTTGACACAGATGGTGATGTAGATGACTTTTTTAATGAAATAGAAAATCTTGATGAATTCAAAGTTCCAATGAACCATCCTCCACTTAGATTTAATTTATATCAAGAAGAGGCTTAACATCTTTCACTAACGGAGTGCTATATTTCAATAACAACGATTGTTTATTCCTTTTTAAGGAGGAAGAGTGGTTTAATTCAAAATCCGACAAGATTTATTTATATACAAAACAGTCAGTCCTTTTTTATATAGGTGCTGACTGTTTTTAGTTCACAAGTAATAAGATGAATTTGTATCACTTAAAATGTAATGTTGACATTACATTTTAAGTTTTATACTATTAGGTTATGTAATGCATACGTTACATTTTGGGAAGGGTGTAATTCATGAAGCATGGGGTGCGAAATTCTGTCAAAGAATTTAGGAAGGAGAAAGGTATCACACAGGACCAATTGGCTGAAAGTATATCCGTCACAAGACAGACGATTATAGCGATTGAAAAACAACGATATGAACCATCTATTGGTACTGCACTTAAATTAGCAACTACTTTAGAAACTACGCTTGAAAAATTATTTTGGATTGAAGGAGAGGAATAAAATGAATCTAACGTATCGAAGCAATTTTCTTTTGCGCATGGTGATTCCACTGTTTCTGTTTATTAGTTATTTTTTCATCTCACACTCTAAACTAACACTAGTCATTGCTATTTTAGCAACAATTCAATTGATTACTTTTGGTCTTGGTATTCAGAAGAAAGGCAGTTGGAATAAGATTAATCTTCAGCATGACCAACGTACACGAGAAAATGCCTTATTTGCAGGAAATCTTATGTATTGGTTAACTATACTCGTTTTACTTATTGGGACGTTGCTAATTCAAAACTCGATAATTACTATTACATATCCGAAGTTGATTGGATACCTAATCTTAATTAGTTTAATTTTAAGATGGATGGTACGAGATTACTTAAATAATCAAGAAGAAACGGAGGATTAAAGATGAAGAAAGTCTATTCGGAGGAATTTGAGATTTACAAAAAAAAGTATCAAAAAAGCTTTCGATGGACTTTCATTTTTGCAATTATTATTGCGATATTTTGTTTCACATTATCTTTTTTTATGGCTGATTTTTTCATAAAACAAACAAAAGTAATTGCTGAAAATATAGCTAACAATATAGCTGAAATGTCAGGTGAAAAAACAAGTAGACTGTCAAATATACAAACATTCTTAGTGATTTTTTGGAACAACCTCAAGATAGGGATCATTGCAATATTATTTGGATTAATCCCTTTCTATCGATTGCCTTCCTTATTTGCAATTTTACAATTTGTTATAGTTGGTGTTGTATTTGGGGGACTTTATGCAATGGGACACAATGTAATAGGTGCATTTGCTTATAGTTTTTTACCTCACGCCCTCATTGAACTTACTGCACTTATTTATTGCACAGCAATAGGGAACTTTCTTAATCGAAATATCTTAACAAAAGTATACTTTCATAAAAAGAAAGATTCAGAACCAATCGGAAAACTATTAAAGCAATCTTTAAGAAGCTACATAATAGTTGTTATGCCATTATTGTTTATAGCTGCTTTTGTAGAAGGTTTTATTACTTCTCGATTATCAGAATTTTTTTTATAATAAAGAGAGGAAACTAGGTGAATCTCTATTTGGAGGATTAATCCCAGCTATTAATTGATTAAAAAATTGCTTCAAAAAGAGAAAGGGTTGTGAATAGTTTCACTTAAAGTAACGGGGAGCAAACCTTCAAGAAGCAGGGATTGTTCTTTTCTTCTTGAAGCAGGATACTTGAATGTTTAACATTTCATGAAACATCCAGGTAGTTTATTCGTAGAAGTTAGAAGAGTGATAGGCCGAACAATTAAAACGAATAAGGTTAATAAGATTTTCTTCAACAAACGTGAGCGTTCCTTTAAGAAGAAGGGACTCCCCTGTTCATACTTAAATAATTTATTGACAATAAAAATAATGAGGTAGGAAAAAAATGATTGCAAAAACAGAAGAAGATTTTATTGGTTTGAAGGAAATCGGAAAGATTATTGCGTTCATTAGAGATGAAATGCAACAAAGAACCATTCCTGGCATAACGACGAAAGAACTTGATGATGTAGCGAGAGAACTTTTAGAAAAAGCAGGTGCTGTTTCAGCTCCAAAAGGTGAATATAATTTTCCAGGTTACACGTGTATTAGCCTAAATCAAGAAGTTGCACATGGTATTCCTGGTGATCGAGTTATCCAAGAAGGGGATCTAGTAAATATCGATGTGTCTGCTTCGAAGAACGGTTATTTCGCTGATACAGGAATCTCATTTGTCGTAGGAGAAGGAGACGAGGAATTAACGAGACTGTGTAAGATTGCTAAGGAGGCATTTGAAGCAGGTCTTAAGAAAGCAAAACCCGGATCCAAATTAAGTAGAATAGGAAAAGCGGTATTTGAAACAGCTAGCCAAAATGGATTCACTGTTATTAATAACCTAACTGGACATGGTGTTGGACGTAACATACACGAAGCACCTGAACATATTTTAAATTTCTACGATCCATGGGATAAGGAAATATTAAAGGAAGGAATGGTTATCGCATTCGAACCATTTATCTCAACCTTTGAAGAAGAGGTATTCCTAAAGGAAGACGGTTGGACCTATGCTACAGAAAAAAGCTATGTAGCACAATTAGAGCATACGATTATTCTTACTAAAAATGGACCCATTGTTGTGACACTTTAATCAACAAACAGGAGCAAACCTTCAAGAAGCAGGGATTGTTCTTTTCTTATTGAAGTATATAATGCCACTTTAATAAGGACATAGTGTACCTATCAATCTAATTTAAGCTAGAAAAGGAGATGGACAAAAACATGCAAAAAATAGTCTCTATGTTATTTGTTTTACTTCTTTTATTATTAGCTGCTTGTGGGAATTCTCAATCTAAAATTACTCAAGCCGGAGCAGAATCAATTGTTGTGCAAGACCTCACAGAAAACTTCAGCAAAGATAAAGATAAAATTAAAAAAAAAATCTGTCAGCAAAGGTTGGGGGAAGTACATCGTTGATTGGGAAATCGACAAGGATTGCGAATTTGGGACTATTCAAGTAGATGACGAGAACGGTGACTTGCTCGAATATGAGGAATCAAATTGTTAAGCTAATGAATTTATTAAAGATGTAATCTTCAGCTAAATAGGAGCTTTAATGAATAAGCATTTGCGAAGAATTTTGTAGGAGTAATTATTATGATAAAAAGGTATTCCAGTGTATTTGCTTATATATTAGCATACATCATGTTCGTATTATAAAAGAAAGGAAGTAATTAGTTGGAAGAAAAAAAGTTTTATAACTCTAGAATTTTTATGTTGTTAGCATTAATTGTTTTTGGTTATTTGTTCTTCTGGATTGCTAAATTTACTACTTACTCTATATTAACATTTGAAATGAATTGGAAATATTGGGCGGGTATGGTTGTTAAACTATTATTTTCCTTCATTTGCTTACGTGTAATCGTTTATACGTTTAAACAAATAATAAATCCAACATTAGTTATAACTTTGACTGAAGCAGGTGTAATTGTTGAAAAAGATAAAAGAGACGTTGAAATTGGATGGGAGGATATAGAATCTTATATGATTTGTGGAAAGCCTAGCCATAGTGGTGGCACATTGCTTAATTTATATCTTTTCCTTAACGATGGAATAGCTTCTAACACTGTTCCTAAAGAGTTAAAAATTGAATATCATTTTATGAAAAACAAAAAAATTCTGATAAAAGCCTTTGAAGAAAATAAAATTAAAGAACTTCCACCAAATTATGAATTCGTTAAAAACATTAAATGAAGTATAAATAGTTGTACAAAAACTTAGAGGGCGAGAATTGAATAAGAAAATGCAGTCAGTTAGTGCTGATCGTTTTGTTATATAAGGAGCAGGATATTGATTATTTGAAAGGAAGTGTATATATTGATAGACGATAATATAAAAGGAAGAATTGAGCAGTTGGATAAAAATGATGCACAAGCAATGATAAAAATTATTTATGGGTTTGTTGAAACTGCAATGACTGGAAATGTTGGAGATAAAATGAAGTTAGACTGTTTGGATCGAATATCTAATTTTCACAATAGCATTTCAGATCTGAAAGAGTCAACTAATTAAGATAGTATATAGATTTTGTGAAAAAGTGTACTTAAAGTAACGGGTGCAATCCTTAAAGAAGATACGATTGTCCTTTTTCTTATTGAAGTATAGGACGTATAGAAGCAGTTTACTATTACAAGGAATAAGTAATTGAGGGGTTTATAATATGGATTTTTATTTAGTTTTACTAGTATTTAGCATACCTGTGACAGTTGCTGTTCTTTTGATATGGGTATACAGAATTAAGAAGAATAGTGAAACTCAATTAGAGCAAAACGAAAGAATTATTCAACTGTTAGAAAAGCGAAGTAAAGAATGAAATAAAGGATTGTTATATTTTTAACTGTTCATGAAAACTTTTGTTAATGTCTTTTTGTTGTTCAACTATATGGAGCGATTGCTGAACAGCAGCAGTCGCTTTTTTATAATCATGGGGACGGTTCTCATGTTTCTTTTTTGCCTTCTCGGAATGTTAATGACGGTGTGATTAGCTGTTAATTACGGAGACGATTACTTAATTGCTAATCGTCTCTACTTCAAATATGACTAAATACTGTGTAGCGACTTTACTATGGTTTTGGAAAATATAAACAGGAATTCGTTATCTCTGATATGATTTAGTTAGAAGGTGTGTAATATTGTGAAGAATTTCACTTGAAATAAATGACAGTTTAGTTGAAGATGGAACTTTTGATAGAGAATAACCGTCTATATATAAAAAGGGGGTAATACGTTGGTTCAAAAATTATTTTATGTCTTGATTACATTTGTATTATTTATGATTACTGGATGCTCTAATGGAGGGGAAACAACAAAAGTAACAATTGATAGTATTGATGCTGAAGAAGTAATAACATTAGACCCTGATGCTGATATTTTTCAGTATGATGGATTAATCTACAAAACTAATATCGATTGGGTAGAAGAATTGTCTTTAACAAAAGACGTTAAAATCGGTGAAATAAAAACAAAAAATGATACTAATACAGATTTCAAAGATGAAATGGCAAATAAACTTCCAGTTGGTGCAAAGATTTTTTCAGCCAAGGAAAGAGGAGATATTTTAATCGTTGAATTAGAAGGAGAAATCTTGAAATACCTTGCAATTGTTGAAGGGTAATCCATTTTGTAATCGTTAAACTGTAAAAGTTTGTGAAAAGGTGTACTTAAGCTAACTGGGAGCATTCCTTCAACAAGGAGTGCTCCTTTTTATGTCACAGAAAAGGAAATTAATGTTAAACTAAAGGGCGGATGTGGTAACTTGTATTGAAGGGGGAGTTATCTTGGATACATCAATGACTACTATTATCGTTGGGCTCTTAATACCATTTATACTAATTGTAGCTTCTGTTTATTGGACAATGAAAATCAATTATTCAAAAAGGTTTACACCAATTATAATGCTTGTGTTATTGGCTATTTTAGTTTTTCTAGTACCAGCAATTCTTGCCTCTTTTGGCATAATTGGTGGAGGTTTTGGTATAGCGATTATCAGTGTTTATTTTTCTGTTTCATTGGTATTGGGTACTTTAGTAAACCTTATAGTAGTTTTCACTATTAAGAAAAAATCGCTTTAATATTTTACTATGGGGTAGATTAGTAGAACTAGGGTAATTAGTCAGGGGATGGTTTTTATTTATAAATTAATGGCAATAGTATTCTTCATAGTAATGATGGTTGGTTGTAGACACAATAGTAATTCTTGTGAGGTATTAGAGGAAGAAGTAAACCAAAGTACAGAAGGGGAGTTTGGTATTACTCCAAATACTGATGGAAAACAAACAATTACCGTATTTATAGAAGAAAACCCTACAGAACATTTCAAAGTTAAATTAAGGAAATCCATGAATGTTTGTAATGTAGACCATATTGTTTACTTTATTAACCCTGATCCTGTTTATACAGAGCATTTCGATATTAAGATACTCCCTTCCATTATAATTGGTGGACCAAATGAAGAAGTGCTTCTACAGACACAAAGCCTTAAAGCTATAAAAAAACATTTTGAGTAATTCTTAAACTTAAGACAGTTTTAGTTCAACAAACGGAGTGCGATTGCTTAATAAAGGGTAATCGCTCTTTATGGTTGAATTAATTAACTAACGAGACAGAATCCTTGAATAAGACCAGTTTAGGTTCTAATACTAAACTGAGGTGGAATTTATGAAAAAACTAAAGCAGTTTAGTGCAATAGTAAAAACATGAGAAATTAGAAAAATGCTTACTTAAGGAGAGGGGAATTATGGATAATATTATAAATCAACTAACTGAAATAAAAAATGATTTGAGTAAGCCCTTTCCTTATAGTGATATTGATAAAATCCAAGAAGACTTTTCTGCTGATTTCTTGAAGCTATTGGAAGACGAAGATTTTTTAACGGGTGATTTTAATACTTACTGTATGAATATTGCAGGTACTCTGAGCTATGTTTTAGCTAGGAATACAAGCCAAATACCAAAATGTCAAATTAGTGATTTAGAAATGTCTTTCTTTCAACAATTTGCTCAATATACATTTTTTGAAGACAAAATTGATAACTATAAAGAGTTCTTTCAGGAGTATAAAAATTTCGAGAAAACAAGACAATTGTTAGTACGATTGCTAAAAAAATAATAACTTGTTTATTAAAGTAACTGGGAGTGTTATTGCAACAAAAAGCCTTCATCTCGATTCAATTCCGCTCAAAATGAAGGCTCTTTACATAATGTTTTTCTATTTACTTTGCGGTAAGATATGAAGAGTAGGCAGTGGTACTTTCTGAACTGGAGCCATCAACAATCCAATGGTATGTTTTTGTTCTATAAAGTGAGCCCTTTATTAGGCTGACTTTTTTGCTTGTTTCAACCGTTCTCGAATTAATAGCTGAGGCAGAATCAGCTTTAAATAAATCAACCCATCTTTTCTGATCAGAATTCCATTTTTGTAAGTAGACATCAACACCTATGCTGTCTACTTGTTGTTTAGCATGAGTTTCTCCACCTATGTCAGCTTGACCATACTGAGCTAGACGGAGGTAGTTATAGCCAGCTTCCATGTATCTGTAAGCCTGAATTGAAAAGCGAATGTCTATGGAAGATTCACCTAAATCACTCTTTGCTGCAACTCCCTCAGTTGGTCTTTCATTTACCTTTTGTTTTGCATCTGCAGATATTTCTGTTGTTCCCCATAACAATACAGCTATAATAGCAACTAGTAAGAATCTAAATAGTTTCAAATGAAAACCTCCTAATATAGTAGTCACTATATAGACGTATCAATTCGATAAACCGATGCTCTCTTTTTAAAAATTCGAATCTTTAGATTCCTAAACTACGTCTTATAGATGAGATTTTCAATAGGGGGTATTATATATGAAGTATAAAGGATTGTTTATTTTGTTTCTTTTATTTGGACTTTTTGATGACAGCAGGTGTTGGAATTAACAGAACTTCCTAGTAACACCTATGGGATTAATAGTGGAACACCCATGGCAGATGTGGTTTTCGAGAAGAGTTAGCTGACATAATGTCATTAACATAACATAATGGTGGGGGGATCTTAATGGGATTTTTAATTTACGCTTCGGTTTTCATCAATCCTGTATTAGCAATCGTTTTTTGTATTAATCTAGTTGAGATATTGAAGAAGGTATCTGGAAACCAGAAGGAGGATACAGCCAAAAATACATTTTGGATGACTCTTGCTTTTGTCTATATCGTAGGAACTATAACAATATCAAGTTTTATCAGCTGAAATATGAAATTCATGAAATAGCACCGACTATAAGTTGGTGCTATTTTAAATTTTGTAAAAAATAATATTTTCTTCCAAATTGCGAATCGAAATCTAGTGATTAGTCGTCATAGTTTTTAAGAATTGAAGAAAGGAGGAGCACTTACGAGTCTAGTTAGTAACTTAATTTAAGCAAAGGTGGGATTATAGTGAAAAAATTGTTGTCATTTATATTAATTGTTTCATTTGTATTCGCATTTCCATTGAGCGGCTTTGCCGCAAAGTCTGATAGCGTGAATAATGGGGATAAAAGTAAATTATTTGAAAAATTAGGGTACGAAAATCTAAGCACACTTGAAGCCAATCCAGAAGATACTTTTTTAAATGAAAAGGAACCTGTTGGACAAAAGGTCGAACTAAATTCGAAAAGTAAATTAAAAACTCAAAAACAACTAAAATTAAAGAATAAAGATTTTTTAAGATATGCAGAGCTTGGTTTTTCAAAGGAAGAAGTATTAGATTTTACTGAAGCTGACATTGCAAAGCTTCAAGATAAACATGGTAGCTTAGTTAGCGTAGAAGATACATATTATAAGGTTACCAAAGAAGGTTCAGAAGTTGTACCTGAAGATGAAGCGTTAATTGAAATCGAAAAAGCTAAGAATCAAACAGTAAATAATCATGGAGAAGTGAGCACGCAGGCTTTTAAAGCGGTTCCTGATACGGAAGATTTAAGTTGGATGAAAATGACTACAACTGTTTCTTCCTTAGGTAACAATAAATATGCAATTAAAAACAGTTACACTTGGAAGACTGAACCAGTTTTTGTACTACAAGATGCAGTAGGAATAAGCTATTCTAGTCACTTAACTTATTTAGCTAATTCAGAGTATCTCAAGTATACTTATGATCGATATCAAAATGTATTTGGTGGTAATTATTATGATACTAAGAGTGGATACGTATGGTCCGCACAAGATAAAGATCCAGGTGTAGCTTTTAGGTATGATCTAAAAGGAAGAGATGGAGATTATGTTTGTGTAAACCATCGAGGTTTTGCATACGTAGAAATAGAAAGATCAAATAAGAATTACACATCAGCAAATGCTTATGGACATTACTCTCATACAGAGGTGGCAATTGCAGGTAGTATTGGTGTGAAAATCAGCACCAACAATTTGTCTGTTACCGGTGCAACAAAAGTAACAAAAATGGATAGTACGGGTGTAACGATTTATTTTTAAATAGTAACTGATCTATTAGTAATGAGTTATAACAGTAGAAAAAGAGGAGGCTCCAATCAGGGAGTCTCCTTTTATTTTCATATGATTATTCTACCTGAATGTGAGTTGAGAAAATCCAATACAGCTCAATTGCCGGCTCAACTATTAGCACCAGGTATATTAGTTCCAAGGCACATTAAAACACAAAAAATGCAAATCTTCTTTTCTAACAAAAATCCTCCTTTTTGATTAAAGTGCATGTAGTCGACTATGAAGCTTTGTCCCTTAGTAAATCGCTTATTCAATCCCAACTCACATCCCTTACAATAAGTAACAGCCTACAAAGGAAACAAGATTTGATGTACTAGTCTTAAAAATACAGCACTAAACAGACGGGGATTAAGTAAACTAGAGTGAAAATATAAAAAGGAATGTAAGTTTTTACATAATTTATGATATTCTTGGACTAGAGGGGAGGGGTTTTGTGTGTTTGGAAAGAAGAGAAAACAAGAAAAGACAAAGGATTACGAGAAATTATTGTATGATCAGTATTTTCAACTAGTCTATAAAACCGCATACTATATTGTCAAAGATCCTCATTGGGCACAGGACATCACACAAGAAACCTTTTTGAAGATTTTCAACAATATTGATCAGCTTCAGGATGGCAGTAAATTAAAAGGGTGGATTGGACGTATTGCGACCACAACTTCAATTGATTTCTTACGTAAGAAAAATAAGCGAAGCGAAACGCCAACAGATGACGTCTATATAGAGATAGAAAGTAATAGGACTTCTATCAGTCACACAGTAGAGAAGGAATTTGAATTAAATTTATTAAAAAAACAAGTGAAATTGGCATTGTCTGACCTAAAGCCAGAGTACAAGGAGGTCATTTTGCTCAAATATACATTTGATTTGAAAGATGCCGAAATATCTGAGGCCATCGGATTGAGTGTAAGTGCTACAAAGTCAAGGCTACATCGAGCGAAACAGAGTTTGCGAGAGGTTTATGTCAAACAGAATAGTGGAGAGGAGGTTACATTGTATGAATCACAGTAAGTTTGATCAATTTGTGAAAGATGTCCTTGAAGAGGAATTAGAAGGTAGCCCTCCACCTATTTCTTCAAAGGATGACATTTGGAGACAAATACAAAAGAAACAACATTCTAGCAAGAAATCAAAATCTAAAAGACGAAATGTCATGTATGCTGCAGCTATACTATTCTTAGCTTTTGGTGGTTCGATTGTGTTTCCTCAACAAAGCTCTTCTTTTGGCTTTATTACAAATCTATTTTCAGACGTGCAAGGAACGGTTAAAAATACGTTTATCACATCATCTGATGAAACTGAATTTGAGTCTTCAACACCTACAAACGAATATGTACATGAAGATGGCCAATTAGTGATTGAACAAATGTCACTAGAAGAGGCACAAAAAGCAACTACTTTTCCCATTATTACACCTGGTTATATTCCAGAAGGTTTTTCTCTCGTTGATGTAACAATCGTAAAAAGAGAGGGTCAATTGAGTAACGATATAAGTCTTAATTATCAAAGTGATGAGGATCGAGCATTTAGAATCAAACAACAATCAGTGGAAGAGGGTATGGCCGTTGGACTCGCGACTGATATTGAAGATACCCTTGTTGAAGATATTGTCATTCATGGCCAACCTGCTACATTAATGATCTTTGAGAGTGAAAAGTCGGAGATATTGTGGGTTACACAACAACATTATTTCTCTATAAAAGGCGAGCTGTCTCGTGAGGAAATTGAAAAGGTAGCAAACAGTTTGTAAGAACTGATCTGAAGACTATAACAAAGATCATCATTTATTTAATAGTAACATAGGAAACAGCGTATCTTGAGTACAGGATAGAGTTTATTAACTCTACCCTGTCACGCCTTATTACACTATTGGAGCAGGATAGCGAAATTGGATAGTATACCTTATGCAGGAAAAATGTATTTCAAGGGTATTTGGAGGTTTTAAGTGCTATATGTAGATAATATAAATAAAGAAAATTGGATAGATGTCATTCTATTATGTAGTGGTGAAGACCAAAAAAATAAAATATTTGAAGAAATGATTGCTTCAAATTGTTTATCAATTGCTCAAGCAAGTATTGAAGAGGGTTGGACGATAAAAGCTATATATAATGGAGACACTCTAATTGGATTCACTATGTACGGATACTCAAGTGAACTAAAAGGATATGAACTTTGTAGATTAATGATTGATTACCATTTTCAAGGTGAAGGATTTGGTAAAGAGGCCTTAGAACTTGTTGTTTTGGAAATGCAGAAAGAATATGAATGCACGGAAATTCTGATATGTTTTGAGCCGGATAACATCAGAGCAAAGAACCTTTACGAGAGTTTCGGTTTTATAAATACAGGAAAAACAGTAAAAGGAAATGTCGATGAATTAATCTTTTCTTTGAAACTGAGTACATCTATATGACATGCTTTTTCAAAACGGATCAAGAGTTGAAGATCACGACGGATCAACAGCTCTTTTTTCTTTCTTAATAATCCTTTTTTTTCGATCTAGTAAGCCAAGAAAGAATGAAAATGACAAACATTACTACAATGCTCTGTAAAAAATGGTTTAACAGATTCAACTCACTACTTCGGAAGTAATCGATCAATGTTAACAGAATAAATAAAATCACTCCTAAAATAATAGCAAGATTAATCCTCTGTTTAAAATTCAACAACTCTCACTCCTTAGAAGTTATTCTTTATTAAGTGTACACCATCATCTAATATTTATAAATGTAACTAAATATTAGGTGATGCGAAATCGGGTGTGATCCGTTTTTTTGATAGGAGATTATGAAGTATTCTACGTAAAGCAAATGGTGGCTTTTCTGCAAGAATGCTCTTTCTGTGTCAGTGAAAAGGAAATTAATGTTAAACTATGAAAGCGAAAGTCTTAAAAAATTATAGGAGGCCTGAAATTTGTTTGTTGGTCGTGTTTTATACATATTAGGTTTAATCTTTGTGTTTTTTAGTATTATTCTATTGATAGTGACACTCTTTAATAGTCAGGACATCTTTTTTCCTATTCTTGGTATACTAAATGGTTTTATTGCGATGGGGATTGGTGAGTTAGTTATTGATTTAAACCATAGAAAAAGAGAAGAATCAAAAAAATAACTGGGTACGATTCTTTTTCTAGCAGGTTGAGATGTGAAATAGCAGTAGTTGCTATTTCACTATTGAGGCAGGGGTGTCTAACAAGAAAGGAAAATTATTTGAAATTATTAAGGAAATTAAATTTTATTATTGCAGTAGTAGTATTGAGTACAATTTTTTATCATCATTTTATTGATAGTATCGAATTTTCAATGAATATACTCTCTTCGTTATTAGCTATAATGTTTTTACTATTCGGGTTAGAAAAGGTTAAAGAAAAAGATGGTGACAAGAAACTTGGCTATGCCTATTTAACTGTTGCATTGGTCCTTTTTACGGGAATGATATTGGTCATCTTTGGCTAAAGGAGGCAAGAGTTGAAGATGAAGATGGATCAGCAGCTCTTTTTTCTTTATTGAAGTAACGGGCTGGATTGTGGAACAACGGTAAGACGAGAAGAGGTTACGATAAGTGGACTCTTTGGAATGGCATTGCTTCTATTCGGGGGCTATCATTTACAAGTGAAAAGCCGAATGATGTCGTACATATATTTCGTTTCTGGTTTTATTTTTATCATTGGTATTTTAATAACTGGATTTGGGTTTCAATTATAGGCGGAGTTTATTGTGCTAAGAAGGGAGTTCGTGAATAGATGAAGAAAGGAACCATTCGAGCAATTGCTATTTGTGTATTTAAGAAAAAAGATTCAATCCTTGTTTGCGAAGGGTTTGACGAGTTTAAACAAGAGTATTATTATCGTCCAATTGGTGGTGGGATTGAATACGGGGAAACAAGTTCTAATGCGTTAAAGAGAGAAGTTCTTGAGGAAATTGGTGCCAACATAATAAACGTACACTTTTTAGGTGTAACCGAAAATATATTTACTTATAATGGGGACCTTGGACATGAAATAGTCTTTGTATATGATGCAGAATTTGTTGACAAGTCGTTTTATGAGAAACCTTCTTTTGAGGGATACGAAGATAATGGGGTAGCGTTCAAATTGTATTGGAAGCCAATAAGTGATTTTAAAAATAGTAAATTAAAGTTGGTTCCAGAGAATTTAATAATGTTGCTTTAAAATTGCTTGAAACCTTCTTTTTCGTTAAACATGGGGACGGTTCTCTTGTTCTTTTTACTTTCTGGATTAGAAAGGTGATATGCATTCCCTTTTTGTAGACTAAGAAAGAAATGCAAAAGATTGTAGGAAATAAAGTAGTAACATCAGAGATGAAAGTGATGGAGTACAAAGGTCGGTGCCTAAACTTAGTAAGATTCGGGTATAGTATTAGTGTACTAAAGTCAAAGTAAATCAAACAGAAAATAAGCGTCCAATAGTCCCCCTCGCATTTATAGGTGGGGACTATTGGACGCTTACATATAGGTTTATAGAATTATGCTAAAATGTAAAACAATGCATGATTGAAACTTAGAAGATGAATGAGGTAGGTGGAACTATGGAACAGAAGCAACATTTAATTGACGCATTTACGAAAAGTTTACCTGACTATCTTAGTGATGTTGAAAACCCTTCTGGTAAGCTTTTTTATTCGATCACATGGAATCAGATTGAGGCTCATTTAAAAAAAGAAAGACCATTAAAAATCCTAGATATCGGGTGTGGGTTTGGGTTAACAAGTAATTGGCTATCGGAGCTCGGACATGAAGTAACAGGTATCGATATTACCCCAGATATGATTGAAACTGCAAGACAAAAAGCGGAGGAAAAGGGGCTGAACATAAGGTTTCTAGTTGGGGATGTGACTAGTTTAGAACCGATACTCCAAAGTGAGGCGTTTGATTTTATTCTTTGCCACAATGTTCTTGGGTATATGGAAAATCCAACTGAAATCTTGGAAAAACTTCAATCGCTTCTTACACAAGATGGTTATATTTCAATAATCAATCATAATCCTGCGTCTAAGGTTTTAAAAAAGGCTTTGGTAGAAGAAGATCTAACTCAGGCAAAGGAAGTCATTGGAGAAGAACAGGAATTCAACCCTCTAATTGGAGCTGTTGTACATCAATACAGTACAGAGACGTACTACAAATGGTTTGATCTACTGAAATTCCAATTGACGAAGCACTATGGGATTCGATGTGTGTTTGATTATCTTCATGAAAAGAGTACGCTGCAGCATGCCAGTCATGTTGATGATCTTCTTGCACTTGAATCAGAACTAGGGAAGATCAGTCCTTACAAAGATATTGCTTTCTTTTCCCACTTTATTATTCAAAGAACTACATAGGAAACGCGAGGAAACGCGGGGACGGTTCTCGTGTTTCCTTTTACTTTTTGGATTAGAAAGGTGAGGAGTGAAGGACGAAGGAAAGACTTGTCTGAATTAGGCAGATTATTGGAATTGAAAAAGGGAGGGCAATTGGAAACGCGAGAACCGTCCCCCTGTGTCTCTCTGTTTCTCTGTTTCTGGAAAGGAAATTAATGTTAAAATAAAGATGGTTTAATTCAAGAAGCCATTAGTATTAGAATGGAGATTAGAAGAAATGAGTACAATCAATTTAAGAACAAAAATATTTTATTATCTATCCTTAACTCTTTTTATTTTTGGTATTATTTCATGGGTGCCTTATCTGGTTTTTGACATTCAAGAACCCTATGGAATGTTAACATTTATTCTTAGCCCGATAGGTTTTTACTTCGGTTACTTAGCAAAGAATAGACTTTTAGCATTAAGCAATTTAGCTATGCTATTTAGTTTTGTTCCAGTGGTTATTTTTGTTTACTCAACAAAAGGTTATATTCCAATGTGAGTTTTATGAGTAATGTAGTCGAATATTTTTTTGTGAATTACGTCACTTAAACAAACGGGAGCAAGAGTTGTGCGAAATGTTCCTAGTTTAAATGGAGGGTGGTCACATCACTCTAGTAAAGGCTAGGCAGTTCCTATTGGAACTGAAGGGTTATATCGAAGAATCAAATGATGGGGTAACGCCCTGAAAGGTTCTCTCTTAATCGATTAGCACTGAAATTAGTAAGAATGATAGTGTTAAGAGCTCGGTGAAAAGGCGTAAGAACTTACCGTAACAGTGAATTTTAGCTGACGAAAACCTAACCGCGGGGGAGGTGTAAATCATGACGCTTGAGTTAAATGAATATGGTGAGAATGCAAATAAACCTAAAAGAAAAGGTTAAGCTGACAAACTTCTGAATGTACGGGTCTAGACGCTCAATACATAGAAATGTGTATATCACTATATTGTGAGGTTAGCAGTGGATGAGTAAGACTAACTCATATGAAAGTCCATGATATGTTACAGGCATATGAACGGCTAACAGGCTTACAGGGAGCACCTAAGTTCAATTTTATAATAGATATAATTCAACATTGTAAGCTGATAACGCAGAGGGCTTACTCCTAATGAAGCGGTGATAAGGAAAGTAATAACGAGAGTAGTTATTGTATAACTTATCTTTATATCAGTGAAAGTGGTGGCACAGTACCGATGAAAGGTCTAATCAACCCGAAGGGATAGCCACTAGACTAATGAAGAATCATTCAACCATGTAAGACAGTTCTTTATCGATTAATAAGGTTCTTGTGAGACTAATAGAGGTTCAACTCCCAAGGGAGTCACCGACTTGTTGAAACGGAAGAAACTGAGACACAGTGAGTATTATGATATGCAACATTGCTTTGATAATCTGTACGCTCAAAGTGTTAATGGTCAAAATTTCTATGATTTAATGAAACTGATTATTTCCAATGAAAATATACGTCTTGCTTATCGAAATATTAAAAGAAACACAGGGAGTAAAACAGCAGGGACAAACAATCTAACGATTGATGATATTAAACACTTGTCAGTAAAAGAAGTAATTGAACACATTCAAACTATGTCTCAAGCATATGAACCCGAAAGTGTTCGACGAGTTTTTATTCCTAAAACAAATGGGAAAGTAAGACCACTTGGAATCCCAACGATATGGGATAGAATTTTTCAACAATGCATTTTACAAGTAATAGAACCCATTTGTGAGGCGAAATTTCATAAACATAGCTATGGCTTTAGACCAAACAGAAACACTCATCATGCAAAAGCGAGGTTAGAATCGCTGATCAATATGGTGGGTCTTTATCATTGCATAGATGTAGATATAAAAGGATTTTTTGATAATGTCCACCACAGTAAATTACTTAAACAAATCTGGTCGATAGGAATAAAAGATAAAACATTACTCTCCATTGTTTCCAAGCTATTAAATGCAGAAATCATTGGAGAAGGTGTACCAACTAAAGGAACCCCGCAAGGAGGTATCCTTTCGCCACTTTTATCTAATATTGTACTAAATGAACTAGATTGGTGGGTGAGTAATCAATGGGAAACTTTTCAAAGCAACCATAATTATAAACATAATGGAAGCAAAGTGAAGGAACTCAAGAAATCTAACTTAAAAGAATGCTACATTGTAAGATATGCAGATGATTTCAAGGTATTATGCCGTACTCGGTCACAAGCTATTAAAATGAATTACGCCATTAAGGATTTTCTTAAAACCAGGTTACATCTTGAGACAAGTGATGAAAAATCAAAAGTTATTAACTTAAAAAAGAATTCGTCAGAATTCCTTGGATTCTCTCTCAGAGTAATAAGAAAAGGAAAGACTAGATTTGGTTATGTAGCCAAATCTGATATGACGAAGAAAGCAAAGTCCAATGCACTTATAAAGATTAAGGATTCTATAAAAACAATTCAGAAAAAGCCATGTGCCGAAACCGTTTGGCACTATAATACTGTCGTAATGGGAATACAAAACTATTACGCAGCAGCTACTCAAATCTCTAAAAACTTAAGTGAGTTGTCCTCCCATCTAAACAAGACACTATATAATCGACTGAAAAATATCAGAACTGAAGCAAATTTTAATGAGTTGACTAGAACATTACAAAAACGCTATAACGGTTATTCACCAAAATATTATAAAATTCAAGATATGGTGTTTGTGCCAGTTTATGCCCAACGGCATAAAACAAATCTATGTTTCTCCCAAGACATTTGTAACTATACGAGCAGTGGTAGAATAAAGATACACCAGAACCTAAGAGCGATTAATAAAAGTGTACTAAGTTATATCATGAAAAGTTTTATTCCAAATCGAACGATTGAGTATAATGATAACCGCATTAGCAAGTTTATTGCCCAATATGGAAAATGTGCAGTAACAGGTATTGAACTAGGCAAACATGATTGGCACTGTCACCATAAGACACCACATCATCTCTCAAGAGATGATACATACTCAAATTTAATTGTCCTATTTGAGCCTGTTCACAGACTGATACATCTGAAAGATAATAGTAAAATTAAAACTTTAGTAATATCTTTGAAGTTAAATAAAAAGCAAATCCAAATAGTAAATGAACTACGCAAACTATGCAGAAATGACTTAATCATAAATTAGAATAAATAGCTTATTTCACAATACATAGAACTGAATGAATTGGATTAGTTGGAACGCCGTATGCGGTGAAAGTCGCATGTACGGTGTGAACAGGGGGAAAAGGGAGCGATAACTTCAAACCCTTACCTATCTGTATGAAGATCAAGACGGATCAGCAGCTCTTTTTCTTTATTGAAGTAGCGAGGCAGAATAGTCAAAGAAAGTTGAAAAGAGGTGAGTGGAAATGAGTTTAGCTAGTTATATTGGTTGTAATATAGAATTACCGATTACCGATGATGAATATTCGAATGATTCTTTATATATTGGAGGATGTTTTGCAGGCGATAAAGATTTGCAAAATGTAAAGAAATATCAGTTTACTACTCCATATGTTTATGAAGTATCAAGTCATTGGGGAATTGAGATTACGGAATATATGAATCAAAAAACGTGTGCAGAATCAAAAAAGAAGCTACTAGAACTATGTGAAAGAATGAATGGTTATCTTAAACAGGGCGATTATTTTGAGTTGTATAGTTGTTGGGTAGGAGAAGAAGATGAAAAGCGAGAGGGTGAACTATCCTTACATATCAATAACTTCGATATAGACCTGATTAAAATACCTGAAAAAACGTTAGTTAGATTTGAAAAATGAATTTCTTTCTTAAAGTAACAGATCAAAATAATTCAACAATGCTCCAGTGTTAGATCAGAATAGGCAATTAAAAGACTATGAGATGTTAGATTAATGAAGTGATTGATAATCCATTGAGGAAGGAGTTTTGATGGTTGTTAGTTTCATTATATTAGGTAGTGCTGTAGCCAGTGTTGGAGATTAAAGCATATCTATAAAAAGAAAAAACAGAATCTGTTCAAGTAACGAGTGCACTCCTACAAAAGGGTGTTTTTTCTTTGTTAACAAAAAGGAAATTAATGTTAAACTAAAACCAATAGGTGTTTTACACATAGGAAAGGAGAGAATTGGATGTTTAAATTGGTGGTGATTTTGGTACACGTTTTAATATTCCTATTCGCAACTGTTATTGGTTTGGGAGGAGTATATAATCCTGCTCCACCAGACCCAAGTAGAACATATGAGGTTTGGTTCACAGCTATTGCCATTTTTAATATCCTTGTCGTACTATCCACTTTTGTACAGCTAAAGCTAAAAAAAGTATGGGCATTTTCACTAACGGTTTTAGGCTTAGTTGTCTTATTCTATTTCTTACCACACATCGTTCTTTACATTGAAGGTATTTCTTAAAAGGGGCCAACTGGTTAGTCATAGAAAGTAAATGAACCAATACTCTAACAAATGTATAAGGATGATATAAAATGAATAAAACGCTAAGTCAGTTTGAAAAGACGATTGATACTATTTTGGACTTAAAGGAAATATCTGAAGAGATACGAACTGAACCTATTAAAGAAGGAAAATGGTCAATTAGAGAAATCGTGGGCCATCTATATTATTGGGATAAATTCAATCTAGAAAAGATGGTACCCTTAATGGTTCAAGATGCTGATCTACCTAAGTTCCCAGACCATGACGAGCATAACGAAGAGGCGATGACATTTCTTAGAGATTACTCAGTTGAAACGATCATAAATAATTTTGTTGTAACTCGAAAAGAATTAACGGAAAGAATTTCAAGTTTAGACGAAGATGTTAGGTTTACAATTGGTGGAGGGAAAAGAAAGTTCTCAGCAGAAAGTTTTGTGAAGATTTTCGTTAAACACGATGCACACCACCTAAAACAAATCAGTGAAAAATTACATACTTTAAAATAGTACGACCCATATTTAATTTCCCCAGTTAGATAGGGATACCTCTTCAATACTCGTTTCTTCGCAGGATTTTAAACTGCTTGATACTAGAGAACGGGTTGCCATCTGTATGTCGCAAAGTAGTCGGAGGTTAGGTTGATATGTTAACGATTTACAAAAATATAAAGGGCAAACAGTATAAGAAATTAATAGACTTACTCTCAAGGAATTGTAACCGCTTTGCTTTTGTTGAAGATAGACGAATGATGGAAATTGAAGAAGAACGTCTTGCCTTTGTTGATGATATGATTTCAGATATTAAATGGAATTTAATTGAAAAACGAATTCAAAGAGAGTGGGAAACCACTAGACTTAGTGAAGACACAGCTTATGTTTTCTATTTTCACTTGAATCATGCTACAGCTGAATTTTTGAAAGAACGTAGTCACTCTCTCTTTGATTGGATTGGTGAACTACCAGAAGATCTAATGTTTTATCAAGATGAGAAATGTATATTAGCTGTGTGTTCTCACGAAGAGTATTTTTTTGTAGATGAAAGCATTTGGGATCAATTTTTACGAAAGACTTGATCGTCACTAAGTAAAATAAGGAATGGAGTCGTATATGAACAAAACATCGCTATATTCATATATTCTATTTAGTGGAAATGATGATTTCCCATTAGAGGTCGTTACAGAAAGACTTGGCGTGAACCCTACGAAAACTTGTAAAGTAGGAGAACGAGTGGTACCGAATCATCCAATCAATCACTCAGTCCATTTAAATACTGGTTGGTATTTTGAAATAGAAACGAAAGAATCACTAGATGCAGAAGATGTATTACGTCCGCTTCTAGAGGTATTCGAAACAAAGACAGACGCCATTAATCACTTAAAAGAAGAACTTAATTTAAATGTTCAATTAGAGTTAGTTATACAAATGTACAATGGAGATACTCCGGCAGTAGTGGTTTACCCTGAATTTAGTAAGTTTGCTGCAAGTATAGATGCTTTTTTAGACGTTGAGATGTATGTGTATTCGTTTAATGACCCGTATGAACAATCGGGTAAACAGTAATAAAAATGTAATTCTTGTTCAATTAATTGAGAGAGTTCCTGACGTAAAGGGAATGAACACATAAAAAAGAGGTTGGGACATAACTAAAGTGTTTAACTGAAATGCCGAACAAAGCAATTATGTAGCGGATGAAATATACGTAGACTCCTGCGGGATCCAAAAGCCAAGGGTGAGACCCCGCAGTGCGAAGCACGAGGAGGCTCACCGGCTTCCCGCGGAAAGCGAAGTATGTTTCAGGAGCGGTTACGTCCGCCAACCACTATTGTTCGGATTTTCCATTAGTTAAATCACTTTTGTCCCAGCCTCTTTTTTATATCTATTTATATTCTTTCTCCGTTTTTTAACCGTTCAATAAATTCACTTAAATCCTCTTTTTTTACACGCCAATGTCGGCCTATTTTAAAAGCCGGAATTTTCCCTTCTTGTACCAATTTATATGTGGTCATTTCACTGAGTTGAAGATATTCAGCTACTTGGGAAACGGTCATTATTTCTTTCTCCATCTGTATCCCTCCAGAGCAAAGTTTTAACATAATCTTCATCATACTATATTTAGACTTGAAAAACTTCATTTATATAAATAAATATACTCAGTTATAAAAGGTTATATTTAAATATAATTGGTACATATATAATAGCATTTGTGAGAAATAACGAGTAAAAACAAGATTACATTATGTTGTTTTCGCTTACATGGGATTTTCGAAATGATCAATATTTATGTTATGATTCGTTTTGTTGATAACGGACCCCGACTTTCGTGAGAGTCGAAAGTCGAAACATAAATAACAAAATAAAGAAAGAGGTGCGAAATTGAATTTACAATCAATTAAGCAGGAGTGGTTTGGAAATGTAAGGGGAGATGTTCTTGCAGGTATAGTTGTTGCACTTGCATTAATTCCTGAAGCCATCGCGTTCTCCATTATTGCAGGAGTAGATCCGATGGTCGGTCTCTACGCATCGTTTTGTATTGCTGTTGTTATCGCTTTTGTAGGAGGCCGTCATGGAATGATATCTGGAGCAACAGGGGCAATGGCCCTTCTTATGGTGACCTTGATTGCTGATCATGGTTTACAGTATTTGCTCGCAGCAACGATTCTAACAGGGATATTACAGATCCTTTTCGGAGTTTTTAAGCTCGCAAAAGTAATGAAGTTTGTTCCAAGGTCAGTTATGGTTGGTTTCGTTAATGCTTTAGCTATTCTAATTTTCACGTCTCAACTACAACATTTTGAGGGAGCAACGTGGGTGATGTACTCTTTAGTAGCGTTAACTTTGGCTATCATCTACTTGTTGCCAAGGCTAACTACAGCAGTACCTTCAACTCTGGTTGCTATCATTGTCGTTACAGCCATTGTGATTTTTGGGAACATTGGGGTTAGTACAGTTGGAGACCTGGGCACTCTTACTCAAAGTTTGCCAATATTTCTTATTCCAACGATCCCTTTAACCTTTGAAACTTTCATGATTATTTTTCCATATTCGTTAGCACTTGCGATTGTTGGATTACTAGAGTCTCTTCTTACAGCCAATATCGTTGATGATATGACTGATACTGAAAGTGACAAGAACAAAGAGAGTCGTGGACAAGGTTTTGCCAATGTTGTAACTGGATTCTTCGGTGGTATGGCTGGCTGTGCAATGATTGGTCAATCAGTTATTAATGTGAAATCGGGTGGAACAGGACGATTATCATCATTGGTAGCGGGTGTTTTCCTTATGTTCCTAATCATTGTTTTAGGTGGAGTAGTTGTTCAAATTCCAATGGCTGCTTTAGCTGGTGTCATGATCATGGTATCAATTGGAACATTTGATTGGGGTTCACTCAAGTCTCTGCATAAGGTTCCAAAAACCGACGCCGCTGTCATGATTGTGACTGTTGGTACCGTCGTATACACACATGACCTGTCGCAAGGGGTTTTGGCAGGTGTCGTACTAAGTGCCATATTCTTTGCAGCGAAAATCTCAAAAGTCAAAGTAGAAAAGATCCCAAATGGTTCTGGTACTATTTATAAATTACAAGGCCAATTGTTCTTTGCTTCTGTAAGTGATTTACATCAACGTTTTGACTATAACAATGAAAAAAGTAAAGAAGTGATCCTTGATCTAACAGAAGCACATTTATGGGATGATTCTGCTATTGGTGCCTTAGATAAAATTGAAATGAAATTTGAACAGAATGGAATAGTGGTTTCGTATAGAGGACTAAATAAAGAAAGTCAGAATTTGAAAAAGAAAATTGGTGGGTTATCGAAAGCGTCTGGTCACTAGTATTGGTAACACAGAGTTGGCCATTGGTTCTAACTCTGTGTTTTTTTAATACTTATCAGAAAGAAAGAAGTGGATAGAAGTGTACAAGAGACTTGAACCGAAACAGTTGCTAGCTATTGAATTGCTTAGTTCTAAAAGGTACTCAATAAATGAAATATCGCATAAATGTAATGTTTCAAGAATGACAATTTGGAAATGGAGACAAGATCCTTCTTTTAAGAAAGTTCTAGATATCAAATCTGAATCGATTGGGTGAAAAATCATCAGTTTAGAAGAAGATATGTAGGAATTGTATTGACACCATAAAGTGGAAGACAAAAATTCATAGGTGAGTAGGTGGATTGGATGTTTACTCGAATTCTTTTAGCTGCAGATGGCTCAGAGCATTCTTTTAGAGCATTTCAACAAGCAATAGGGTTGTTGAAAAATAGACAGGGAACCATTGATATTGTTTATGTAGTAAGTGGTACAGCTTCTAAGTATGACGTTCTTCACCATAACAGTAAGGAAGAAATAAAAAAGGATAGAAAAGAAAAGCTACACGGTTTTGAAGAAGAATTAACAAAACGTCAGATCCATCACGATGTTCATATCTTACATGGCGAACCAGGTGAGATAATCGTTGAGTTTGCTAATGAGAATAATTATGATTTCGTTGTCGTAGGTAGTAGAGGACTTAACAAACTACAAAGCTTCGTTTTGGGGAGTGTCAGTCATAAAATCGCAAAACGAGTGATGGCCCCTGTACTTATTGTAAAATAAAGTAGAGAGAGTAAAAGTCCTGTATTAATTATAAAATAATAAAAAGGGGCCCAGTTTACTGGGTCCCTTTTTTTAGCGGAGCTATCCCGATTGGATAGATTTTTATCAATGAATAAACGCTATTCTTTCTCATGTCTAATCAATTGTTATAATTGATGATTATTTAATAATTAAAACAGCGCACTTACTTCGTTTTGCCACCTTATGGCTAACACTTCCTAGCACAAGTTCCTGTAAGCGATTTCGGCCTCGGCTGCCGAGGACAACAATATCAAACTCATTTTGATTAGCGTGTTTAACGATGGTTGGTCCTGGTTCACCATGAAGATATTCAACCTCATATTGAACTCCGGCTTCTTTTACTTTTTCTTCAGAAGGGAGGACTCGTTCTCTTCGATGCTCCTCTGCACCTAATCCATTCCAGTTGTTTAATACTTCCGATTTCGAATCGTCTACAACCAACACGATATGAATGACAGAATCGGGGTTGCACTGAGCCACTTCAATTGCTTTCGTGGTAGCCCTTAATGCATGCTCCGATCCATCAGTGGCCAATAAAATCTTTGTAAACATACGTTACCTCCTAATGGCTACTTAATTTATTTCGTAATTTATTTACTAACAATGTACTTGCTTCATTAAGACCAGTAATTTCCACCTGGGTTCCATTATCCTCAAACTTATAAATGATTTTCTCCATTGCAGCCACAGCAGAGTCATCCCAGATATGAGCATATGTTAAATCAATTTCGACTTGTTTTAGATCCTCTTTAAAGTCAAATTCTTCAACTGGTTCTGAGATAGACGCGAAAAAAAGTTGTCCTTTTATAAAATAGGTTCTTTTCCTTTTCTCGGCATCTAGCGTACTTTCTATACTTACTTTTGAAATTTTTGAAACAAAGAACAATGCACTTAACAATATCCCCGTGAAGACACCATATGAAAGGTCGTGTGAAACCACAACAACGATGACAGTGACAACCATGACAATCGCGTCAGAAGCAGGCACAATCAAGAGTGTTCGTAAAGAATTCCAGTCAAACGTACTAATTGATACCATAACCATTACTCCAGCCAATGCAGCCATAGGAATTTGTGCGACGACATTTCCAAGAAGTATGACTAATAGAATTAAGACAACGCCAGCAACGAGTGTAGACAGTCTTCCTCTTCCGCCTGATTTCA
The DNA here is from genome assembly GCF_017939705.1 of Halalkalibacter suaedae. Lineage (GTDB taxonomy): Bacteria > Bacillota > Bacilli > Bacillales > Bacillaceae_D > Halalkalibacter > Halalkalibacter suaedae. The sequence continues at coordinate 17,696 of NZ_JAGKSQ010000010.1, read as the reverse complement.
CGTTAATCACAGATTGACCAATCATCGCACAACCGGCCATGCCCCCAAAGCAACCCGCAACAATGTTTGAGATCCCTTGTCCTTTACTTTCTCTATTCTTATTACTAGACGTGTCTGTCATATCATCGACAATGGCAGCAGTTAATAGAGATTCGAGAAGACCAACAACGGTTAGTCCGATCGCATAAGGAAAGATAATCGCTAGCGTCTCAAATGAAACAGGAATTTGCGGTAAAAGAAAGACAGGAAGGGTTTGTGTTAACGTTCCCATGTCCCCAACGGTGAAAATGTTTATGTCAGAATAAATCGTGAAGGCTGTGACTCCTGCAATAGCAACAAGGGTGGACGGAATTGATTTTGTTAGATAAGGAAATAAGTAAATAATCATTAAGGTCACTACGGCAATAACTATAACGATCCAACCATGCCCGAATAAGTAAGGCAGCTGTGATGTGAAGATCAGAATAGCTAACGAGTTGACAAAGCCGACCATGACGGAGCGTGGAATGAATTTCATGTATCTAGCTAACTTAAGGTAGCCAAATACAATTTGTAAAAGTCCCGTTAATATTGTGGCCGCTAATAGATACTCCAAGCCGTGCTCGCGAACCAGACTGATCATAAGTAAAGCCATCGCACCTGTTGCAGCAGAAATCATACCAGGTCTCCCGCCGAAAAAGGCAATTGTTATTGGAATTAGAAAAGATGAATACAAACCAACCATTGGGTCCACTCCCGCAATAATAGAAAAGGCGATGGCTTCAGGAATGAGAGCAAGTGCAACGACGATTCCAGCTAATATATCACCTCTGATGTTTCCGACCCATTCTTTTTTTGAACTATTGAGAATACCCATTTACTAACCACACCTTGTTGTTTTCTCATAGGTTGTGAAAAAAAGACCGTATTTATTTATTATATGTGTGTTGTAAGAACGACAAAAGGTTAGGTGGAACGGAAAAGTGTGTTTAAATATATATAAATGGAGCACACATTAAGAGAGGGTAATGACTGTGAAAATCTAACTTAAAAGAACTTTTTATGGAATTTCTCTTTCATTTTTCAACTTTACTGAAGGTAGATACAAATAGTTCGCTCCGAAGTACTATTCGAATGATCATTTGCGTTGGTATAATGTTGCTAAACAAAGCGAACGGTATTTTAAATAATGTTATGAATGATCTCTTTAATAGGGTAGGTGTTTTTTAAATGAAAGATGTTAGAAAACGAATTCATACAAGGAAATCAGGGGTAGATGAATCTGATATAAAAGCAGCAGAAGATAAGTTAGGTGCTGTTTTTCCAGACCAATATAAAGAACTTTTCAAGTTAGTTAATAACGCAGAAATAGGTGAATGGATCCTTTATCCTGTCAAAGACCATGGAAATACTAAAAAGACCTGGGATGATGTTGTTAGACAAAATACTGAAGTCAGAGAAAGACATATGTCGGAGGTTCTTATTGCAATCGGTGATGATGGTTCAGGAGATAAATTATGCCTTAAAGTAAACGACGGAATAATGGGGAATGAGATGTATCTTTGGTATCACGAAGATGGAGAAATCGAAGAATATGCTTCTAGTTTGAAAGAATTTATAATTTCAATATCAGATGAAGATAACGAAGACGATTTAGAGGACGAATAAATCCTTCTAAAACAAACGGGCAGCATTAATGAAAACCAAAGATTTGTTTAGAACTTAATGGGGGTTATGATGGGGAATTTTGGTGTGTATGTATTAGCATTAATTGTTTTGACATTTATCGTTTTTACGTTTGGTGCATTTCTTCTAGGTGGTTCTAGTAGTCCTTATACTGATTTCATATTAACATTCATTGCAGTATATTTAGTGACGTCAAAATTTAAAATAAAAAAGGATGAAAGTAGTTAAAGAGAAAAGGTTTCCTTAATTAACGATAATCGATTGCGGAATAAGTAGCAGTCGTTTTTTTTCTTTCTGCCGGTGTCGGTTAGTGGAATCGGCTATAGTTTTAATATAAGGGAGTTGAGTGGTGCATTCCTGCAAGAAGGAATGCTCTTTTTATGTCAACGAAAAGGAAATTAATGTTAAACTATGAGAGCGAAAGTCTAAAAAAATATAGGAGGCCTGGAATTTGTTTGTGGGTCGCGTTTTATACATATTAGGTTTAATCTTTGTGTTTTTTAGTACTACTCTATTGATAATGACATTCTTTAATAGTCAGGACATCCTCTTTCCTGCTTTTGGTCTACTAAATGGTTTTATTGCGATGGGGATTGGTGAGTTAGTTATTAATTTAAACCACAGAAAAAGAGAAGAATCAAAAAAGTAACTGGGTGTGATTCTTATTTTTCGGCTTGAGATTGTGAAATAGCAGTACATGTAGTCAATTGATAAAGGAGCAATCTTATCATATGTTTCGTTTTTTCATTAAGACAAAATTAAAAAAAGATGATTTAAAGGGCATTGCGAAATTAATGTATCAGGATGTATCAGATGATTCATGGGATAAAGAAAACCTTACTAAAAGAAATTTAGACTTCACTATTGAAAGCGTCCGTTTTATTGATATCTATGCAAAAAGATTAATGAATACGGCGTTTGGTAATGAACTGTTAAGTAGGCACTTTGATAATTTAGCGGAACGAATAGGTGCGTATATTGGTGAGGTTATTAAAAGTAACATGAATCAAGACTTCTACTGGTATGAGTCTAATTCTGTACGTCATTATTCGCCCAATCTTGATGGTGAGTTGAGTAATAGCAAAAATCAGAGTGTTCTTTATTCTAAAAAGAGGGATATGGTGATAGTACCTCTTAATGTGGTATCGCAATTTTTGAAAGGGAACTCCCCATACAGTAATCTTCTGAGTTATGTAGAAGAAACGATTAAGCAAAACACTTAAATAGCATATGATACTCAACTAAGGGCAGTGATTCTGGAAACAAGCAGCAGTCTTATTTTACTCTTGAAGTAGAATATTTAATAACTATATTCTGTTTCCAATGTAACCTTTGCACCTATTGCGAAAGACACAGTTGTAATACGCAATGGGTAACCCTTATTCGTGAAGGAAAAGAAGTTGCAAAAGTAACGTGACCATTTTATTGAAAAAGTTATAATAATCCTTTTATATACAATAGGTGGTGATTTCCATGAATGCAAATGACGATGTCAGAAAAAGTAAGCGTTTTTGGATAAACTTTGCTTGTTATTCTCTAGCTCTTTTATTAACACTTTTTATTATATTTGCTTTATATAATCTTATTAATGTATTTGTTGGACAGGCTATTACAGATAAACTTAAGGCATTAGAAGACCAAAGTTTACATAAAATGATTATATCTATTGGAACTATTGGCTTCTTATATTTATTAGTGCATGGAACAACGGTACAAGGCAATTTATGGAGAAGTCGTGAGCATGATATAAATCTTTTTGGATTAAACTCAATCCCAAATTATTTTTATGATAAAAGTTTTGATAAGAATGGACATCATCTTAAGAAAAAGATTAAAGAGTTATCAAACCAACTTGAAAAGGCTAATGCTCTTCTTAAACGTTCTGATATGCAGAGAAATAAACTTGAAAGCAATATTAAAGATTTGAGATCTAATTTATCAGTTTTCATTAGGCATCATCAAAATACCAGCCGTATAATGGGATCAATGTCTTTTCTATTAGAAGAGAATTCTGGGAAAAAAGTTTATGTTGATGAAATGTTAAAGAATGTACTCTCAGAGTCAGTTACTGTTCTGACTAAAGATCAAAGTGATAAGTCAGTGGCCTTATTTGAAATTAAAGAGGATCAAAAATTACACATTAGAGAGTATTTTCGAATAGGTGCTCGTTCAGCTCGTTCCAGGCGATTTAAAAAAGGAGAAGGTTTTGCAGGGAGTATCTGGGAAAAAGGTTTTGCAGAAATGGTCCAAGATGTATCTCAAGATAAACGCTTTAATAAAAAGCAGAATGGAAGGTACTCATTTCTGTCTATAATGGGAATGCCTATAAAAGTTGGAGATACTATAATTGGAGTTCTTTGTATCCAGTCTGAAAATATAGAGGGTTTTTCTGAAGATGACCTACTTGCGATTGAATTTTATGTGAACGTCTGTGCAACTTTATTACTTTATGATAAAATATATTTATTAACCAAGGAGGGTGATTGAGATGCCAAGTACTCAATGGAAAGAAATTAATGAAATTTTCAATGAGAGTGAGCGCCTTGTGGACACGAACAAACAATTAGATGAAGAAATTCGTTTGTTTAGAACTCAAAGCGAACTAAACTTTGGCGTTAAAAAATCGACCCCAAACGTGAAACTTAAAAGAGGGAGCTATTTTGGCAGTAGAAAAAGTCGATAATTATTTATCGACTTTTTCTATTTGGATAAAGCACTAGGGTAATGTCATCACTTTACATGGCTTTTTTTTATGTTCAACTTTTTTTAAAGAGATAATTGCTTCATAGTGCACTAACTGCATTGCAAGATTGAATGACGATGGTCATAAAATTGGCCATTGTCCTTCTTTAACTATAGGGCGTAATCCTTAAAGGAAAAGGGATTGCCCTTTTACTTCGTTCGTAAGAAATTTCCGTTGCTTCCGAACTCTTATCATGACGAAGATAGTGTAAATAAAGTAATTTGTGGCGGTGCCATTATTCTCATAGGCAAATGACTAAAACCAATTCCTGGATTGACATATAGCTGATTGCCTTTTTCTCCGTAATCCTCAATCCAACCATCAGCATGTACTTCGGATTCTTTCGCAAAGGTTAAGTACGATGATTCCGGTGTAAAGGGAATACGAACTTGTCCTCCGTGTGTGTGGCCAGCAACAGCTAAAGGTGCTGTGTCAGCAGGCACTTTACTAAATGTTTCAGGATTGTGCATCATCATTATTTTAGCTGCATTATCAGGGATGTCACGTAATGCTTTTTCTGTATCCACATTACTTGGCCACTCAGATCCTAAACCAGTTATATAAAGAGGTTCTCCATCTTCCTGAGCATCATTCAGTTGTAATGCTACAGATTCATTTTGAAGGAACGTTATATCCATTTCTTCTAATGCTTGGATAACGCTATTTGCTGCCTTCATATTCGGTTTATCTGTCTTTTTGGTCATCGCGTAGTCATGGTTTCCGAGAATTGCAAAAACCGGGATATCTGTTTCAGTAAGAGGCCTAAGTACCTCTTTCACTTTATCTAAATTAGTCTCAGCATTTTCCCCTGGATGATAAATAAAGTCCCCAAGGATCAATACAGCTTCCGGATCCATTTCCGCTAGATCTTCAGATATTCTAGAGATGGTATTCGTGTTATCCATCCACATTCCAACCTGCATATCTCCTATAACTGCAACCTCTTTACCTTCCCATTCTGGAGGTAAATTTTCAATCGTTGCTTCTTCCTCATTTACATCAATAAAGTAAGGTTCCACTAGACCCCAGACTAATAAAACAAGGCCTAAAGCCGCTGCTCCCATAAGCATTCTCTTTATAATAGTAACCACCATTTTTTCCTCCTCTAAAGATTTAAGAACGCTAATTTCATTTCTACAAGATTAGTGTTATATATAAACATTCCCCAACATTAAGCTAGTAAACTTAGCAAATAGGAGGAAGCATGGGATGGTTCCTTTTTTGTAGTTTTTCATATTTTAGGTACCTTTTGCTATTGAGAGCTTCTTAAGTTAACTGGGTGCGATCGTTTAAGAGGCAGGGATTGTTCTTTTTTTATTGAAGTATAGCTATCATTAGTTTAGAAGAGTAACCATCTTATGATTGAGTTTGAATGATTAGAATTTTTATTTGGAGGGATGAAAATGAAGGTTAATTTCGGTAATGTCGCAAAAGATTACGCCAGATATAGAAATGATTTACCCATTGAGCTATTGGAAAGTTTAAAACTTAGAGGAATTAATTTTAATAACAAAAAAGTGGCAGATTTAGGTTGTGGAACTGGTGTACTAAGTAGGGCATTACACAGGGAAGGGGCAGTTGTTGTTGGTGTAGAACCATCTAAAGAGTTAATACAAGAAGCCAAACAAATTGATGGAAATGAAGGGTATATGATTGATTACGTTAATACCTACTATTGTCTTCTTAATTAGCTAAAGCAACGGAATAAATCTTCTAATATACATACAACCCATACTATAATATGTTAAAAACTATAAAAATACTGAGGTAATCTAGCCATGAACATATACCTAACTCTAAAATCGTTAGCCAAACGAAAGAACTTCATTACCAAACAATCATACCCGCTCCAAGCCAAACCAAACTCATTGAGAGAGCTCATAATCGAAGTCGTCACACAAAACGTCAAACAGTTCAACGAGAAAGCTAGTAATCCAGAATTACGAATTGTAAATTATCTTTCCACTACAGATATCGAGCAGCAAGTCCGAGTAGGAAAGGTTGGATTTCAAACAATTTACAATGAAAGTCAAGCCGATTTAAACAAGGCAATTGAAACCTCTATTCAAGCTTTTGAGGATGGCTTATACCGAGTGTTCATAAATGATGAAAAAGCTGAGCAGTTAGATACCCCACTAGAGATACCAGAAGACTCCGAGGTTGTGTTCATACGTCTGACAATGCTCACGGGCAGAATGTGGTAGGCTTACTGGACTCAAACCAGATTGGAAGGACAAAGAAAACCGCCCGTAAATTCAAAAGGAGGATACAATATGGCGATCGAATCAACCAATCATTATTTCAAAGAATTTGAAGCAAAGATTGCGACCCTAGATGAAAACGATCAATTGCTGGCTAAACATATCCTAAAGTTCATGAAAGCCGATTACTATAACCAGGACCGACATATCCGTCGCTTTATTAAAACATTAAACCAGCAAGTTGAAACCGATCAAAATAAGCTTAACAGACTAGTAGAATTAACGCGCAAATTACTTGGCGATTACAACGCTATAGTCATGCAATATATCATCAATCACGCAACAGAGTATTCCTACTCAACAGGCTACGAGAGAAGACCGTTCCGTACGAAAAACACTACAGCTCACCTAAGTAGGATTGTCGAAAAGTGTGCTTTACTTCATGATCTAGACAAGCACCGTGTAACAATCATGGATATTCTAACAAACAAACACCTTGACCTAGATAATCAGATAATCAGTGACATTATCGCCTACGAGTTAGATCAAGAAAACAACGACGTTCTAGATGCGCTTAAAGAAGTCATCTTTGGCGACAATAATACAGCTCTTTTCACAAGAGAGATGATTAAGGGAATGCTGCTTAGCCATCGTGAGGAAGCGTACACGATTATCGGGGAACTCCTCGTTGCAGCGAGGCTTCAAGAAGGCCTCCGTCAGAGCATTGTTGAAACAATGGATGAAGGTACACTTTGGGCAACAACGCACCTGCTAAAAGTTATCCTTGAAAACAACCTAATCCGATACAGCTCAGTCGTTAGAGCAATCGACGTGTGGACAGGTCTAACCCTTGAAGCTGAACAATCGCGAGTTGTTAAGCAAATCATTCAATACATCCATGACTGTCTAACAAATCCTGACCTTCGCAAGCAATGGCTGAATAGTGAGGATATGAACAAGTTGTACACTAGCCTGTGGGCGAGTGCAGTGATTGAGGAGGAGGACCTTGAGCAGCATGTCTATATGCTTATGAATAAAGGAGAAACCTATCAAAAGATTGTCGCCCAATATATGCTCTCCCAGAGTCAGAACGACTTACTAAAGTTTACGATTGCTTCCAAATATCTAGAGGAAACTGACCAAGAGCTGCAGGTCTTTTTGCTCACAAACTATACTTACGAGTGCTTCTTTTCATGGAATTGGAACGGTAAAACCAACCAGTATGTCCATAAGATTCAGTTTGAACGGATTCCGACACTAGAAGAGAAGTCTGAACGTATACGCCAGTTCATTCTTCTTAGAAAAATGCTAGAATCTGCTCCCAAAAAAGAAAGTACGTTCAAATCCAGAGTGTTCAGCGGTTTAGAGGTTGTATTATCTGCTGACGTCATTGTCAGGAAGATGCTTTACCTGACTGCTTATGACATGGATCATGAACTTATTGCACAAATCATAGAGAAAAAAGACTTGTATAACTCAGAAACAAGAGGCTACCTATTGGATTGCTTTACAACAGATGATTCCAATCCAGTTCAACGTGAGTACATCTTTGCATGCTTGTCTGATAAAAGCATGAGTAATCGTGAAAAAGCGATGACACGGATGAATGATTTAAAACTCGTATCTGACGAAATAAACAAGATTGAAGCTATTCTAAAATTAAAAACAGGAAGTCTTCGTCAAAGTGCCATTAGGCTTTTATTAAAGCTAGAAAACGTTTTACTAGAACAATCTTTAAACCGACTTTTAACGAGCAAAAGTGAACTTCAACGGGTAGGTGGACTTGAAATAATATCAGAGTTAAAAGAAACATCACAGGAAAAATTCATAAAGATGAAGGAGAAATGGAAGGTTATCAAGGCACCGACTGAAAAGGAAAACCTATTAATCAACAAGCTATCAACTAATCAGGAATATAGCTTACAGAATGGGTTTGGTCTATTCGACCCAAAAAAGCAATTCGAGCCGCCCACTGACCATATACCGGAACTTGAACCCAAAAGTTTGTTTTCTACGGACCTTACAAAAATTCAAGGGATCCTTACGGGTCTTTCTGAGTTAATTCACGAGCATCGGGAGTATGAATATGAAGTTGACTGGTACGGCTACAAGGAAACACACTTAGTTGGCGCAACTCTAACTCGAAGTCGAACAGTTGAAATACAGAATAAGCGGGAGGGGATCAATGACCTGCCACTAGCAGAGGTTTGGAAGGATTATTTCAAAAATCTGACTTCACAAGAGATTATCGAACTTAATGTAATGTTCAGTCTAGACCTAGTGTATCGCTATCGCTTTAAAAAGATTAACAGCTGGGAAATGGATGACTACAAGAAGCCGAATGAATGGCGTAAGGAGTTTCTCGATAAGATTTATCCGTTAGAAAAGGTAAAAGCCTTCTATAGCCTTGCAACTAATATTCTTTACTATGAGCAGATGAACGAAGTTGTGTCGTCATATTTCCAAGATTTAGACAATGAAGACATTTTCAAAACAGCTATTGGAATGCTTCATGCGATGATCAAAGCACTTCCTGAAGAGAAGCGGAAGTCAGAGCGCCAGATGTATCAGCTTATAGCATTCCCTTGGCTAGATTGGGCAAAGGCAAATGTGTATGATGATGACTCCTACAGATTATACTTTCACCTAGTATATACGTTATACACTATGAATCATTTCAAGAGCTTTGGACCGACCCTTTCAGAGCTTAGCCGAGCATATGAAGTAGAGCTTATCGACGAGAACGAACTGACAAAAGAGCTATTAGGAAGAGAGAATAGTAGAGATCATATTGTAGACTTAACAGATGCAAAGAAGGGTTTAACGAAAGAACACCCCTCCCTTGAGCCAATTAAAGAGAAGGTGATTACCCGTATCTTAGATATAGAGTTAAAGCGAGGCGACCTCCAAACCGAGGTCACTCCTCATGCAACAGGTATCATGTATTACGAAGGTATGGAGTATTTGATAACCCTTTTATCAGGACTCGACAACGAATCGTTCGTCCGTGGCTATTTTTATTATTATGGCAATATGAATGTAACGAAGAAGGAATCGTTGAGCCACTTACTTCAAGTTTGTCATCCAAAGGTTGGTGAGAACGAGGATCTTCTTGCACAGCTTGTATTAGAAAAGAAAATTACTGACAAACGTTTACTTGAAGCTGCAATGTATGCCACGCAGTGGCTTGATCTTGTAGCAGCCTACCTAAAATGGGATGGACTGAAGAGTGCCGCCTGGTATTTCCATGCGCATACGAACGAATCTTTTTCTGCTGAGAAAGAAACGATTGTTGCTCATTATTCACCAATCACACCAGAGGAATTCCATGAGGGTGCCTTTGATATTGATTGGTTCAAAGAGGCATATGCACAATTAGGTGAGGAGCGTTTCAACATTTTATATGATTGTGCAAAATATATTTCAGCAGGTGCCAACCATCGTCGGGCCCAACTTTTTGCAGATGCAACGCTTGGTAAACTAAACTTAAAGGATATGAAATCTTCTGTTGAAACAAAGCGAAACAAGGATCATTTACTGTGTTATAGCTTGATTCCAATTGATTCGGACATGACAAATGATGTGCTAAACCGTTATGAATTTATACAGAAATTTTTAAAAGAAAGTAGGCAGTTCGGAGCACAGCGACGTGCAAGTGAAGCAAAGATTGTAGAGATTGCACTAGCTAACCTTGCTAGAAATGCTAGGTATAAGGATGTAACAAGGCTACGCTGGGATATGGAAGCCCGTAAACTGGAAGAGGTGATACATGTTCTTGAACCGGTTGAGATTGATGACATGAAAGTGCAGCTAGTAATCGATGAGGACGGGAAGGGTGCTATCAAAGTTATCAAAAACAACAAAGAGCTTAAATCCGTTCCAACCAAATATAAAAAGCATGAATACATCCTAGAGCTAAAGGCAATCAACGAAGGAATGAAGGAGCAATTCAACCGAGCAAAAGTAGAACTAGAACGCTCAATGCTGCTAGAAACACCATTCAATTCACAAGAGCTAGTCAACATGATGAATAATCCAGTTGTTGCCCCACTTGTGAAAAAGCTTGTATTTCTAACAGATGACAAATTAGGCTTCTTTACTGGAGAAGAACTGCAAACTCCAACAGGTAAAAGGTATCGTTTACAGATGAATGAGTCAATCACAATTGCTCACCCGGTACATTTATATGAAAGTGGTAGTTGGAGTGAGTACCAACGTTATCTATTTGATCATCAGATTAAGCAGCCATTTAAGCAGGTGTTCCGCGAACTATACCGTCTAAATGTAGACGAAGAATCTGCAGGAACAGAGTCAAGACGATATGCAGGACATCAGATTCAACCAAAGAAAGCTGTTGCCCTGTTAAAAAATCGCATGTGGACAGTAAACTATGAAGAAGGACTACAAAAGGTTTATCATAAGGAAAACATCATTGCAAAAATTTATGCGATTGCAGATTGGTTCACACCATCTGATGTCGAAAGTCCAGCACTTGAAACAGTGGAATTCTTTGATCGAAATACCTATGAAAGCATAGAGTTATCAAGGATTCCTAAGATTATCTTCTCTGAAACCATGAGAGATGTGGACCTAGTTGTAAGTGTTGCCCATGTTGGTGGAGTAGACCCAGAAGCAAGCCTTACAACTATTGAAATGAGAGCAGCCATATTACAGGAAGCATTGCGAGTCATGAAGATCAACAATGTAAGAATTGAAGGGAGCTTCGCGTTGATATCAGGAAGTCTCGGTGAATACGGCGTCCACTTAGGTAGTGCCATGGCCTATAAACATGCGAGTGGAAACCTAAACATCCTTCCAGTTCACTCGCAGCACAGAGGAAAGCTTTTCCTTCCATTCCTTGATGAAGATCCTAAAACAGCGGAGATCCTATCCAAGGTGATGATGCTTGCAGACGATAAGAAGATTAAGGATCCAAGTGTGTTGGATCAGTTAAGACATTAAGAGGCAAAAAGTGTTCATTTTCGAAAGTGAAGAAATGTATAGCATCAATAAAGTGTCCGACAACGAAAATCCTTAGAAGAAAATTCAAAATTAAATCTGTTTTTGCTACTAGCCTTTCTTCAACTAATTGGGAGCAAGAGTTGAAGATCAAGACGGATCAGCAGCTCTTTTTCTTTATTGAAGTAACCGGCAGTATCATTTAATACAGAATTATATTAAAGGATAGTGACAAAAACATATGGTGAATAAAAAAGCACTAAAAATACTTTTTAAACGTTATTGGTCTTCAATTGGTTGGACTGACACCTATTTAACTAAAGAAGAATTAGATTATGCGAAAGCAGCAGGCGTTATGTTTGCTCAAAGAGAACTCTGTGCAGGATTGTGAACTAGATTTATTGGTTTTAACTAAGATTAAAAGGAGGTGGAGACTGTCAGACCGAAACTAACAAAAGAAATTAGTATGAAAGATTTCGATGATTACTATTGGTTAAAGGAAGAATTACAAACATTTTGCAGGGAAAAGGGGATTAGTACATCTGGTTCAAAAATAGAAATTTTTGATAGGGTTAAAACCTATCTTCTTACAGGAGAAATTAGAAAGCCAATTAGGAAAACAAAAATAAATAAAAAGATAGAAAGTAAAACAGAATTGAGTCTTGAAACAGTTATTACTGAAAACCACCGTTGTAGTCAAGAGGTAAGAGCGTTTTTTAAGACGGTTATCCCCAAATTTCATTTTTCTACAGCGATCCAAAATTACTTTAAAAATAACATCGGAAGAACATATAGTGATGTTGTAGTTGCTTGGCATGAGGAAGAAGAACGAAAAAAAGACCCTACATATAAGAAGAACATCGCTCCTCAATTTGAATATAATCAATTTATTAGTGATTATTTTGCGGACCCCAAAAATAAAGAGAAAAGTCGGAAAGCAGCGATCGAAGCCTGGAATAGAATCAAAAGACTTCCAGGAAGTAATAAGTATAAGCACTAATTAACTCTCTAAGGTAAGACATATAGATAAACTTGACATTGTAAAAAGAAACACTAAAATAACGGAGGCAAAAGTTGAAGTAACTGGGTGCTTTTCTGCATGAACCCTTTTTGATAAACGAAACATACCAGAAACTATTTTATTTAATAAGGAGGGGAGTGATACAATGTCTGAAATTCAATTTTTAGCAACAACAAAGCCTTTTAGTATTCCTAAGAATATTGAAAATAATAGTGTTTTTTTTGGAAAAGGATCGAGTTTTTATGTTTGGGATTTGGATCCATATTGGATTGAAATCGTACAACCAATTCTAACCTTGTCATATTTATATGAAGCAAGTGGATTGGGCAACAAAGACTTTTGGACTTATATAGATAAGTATATGGAAGTAGGGGATGTTCTTGAATTATACAGAATCCCTGTACAACAATGGTACCATGCCCCCATTCGAAATGTATTGGAAAATCCTATGCACATTACAATCAATATTGGAAGTCGTACATATCAATATGAGCATGGAAAAATTAAACTAAATGAAAAAAGATGGTTAGAAGAATTATCGCATCGTACGTTAGTGACAGAGCATGGTGTTACAACGATTCTCAATTATTAGTATTAGAAGGGGTAACAATGCTTTATTGAGTACATCGGACCGTAATTGGATTTCTATGTTAGTAAAGTAAGCGATCGCGGACATGGTTGACCGCTTAGAAATCGGAGGTGAAATCACATTTTAGAAATACCGTTTTATACTCAAGTAGAAAAATCATCTAAAGGATTTTTCGCTTTCGCTATTATCCTTATTCTATTTTTTTCTGGAATCTCCTTTACGTTCGTGATTCCTGGATTGAAGGGGTTTGACCTGTTTTTTATGATTTTCACGCTTTTTATGTACTTTATGGTAGCGAACATATTTGTGGGTCTATTTAAAGCAAGATTATGGTTTGTTCTTATGATTTGCTTATTAGTAAGTAGCCTTGGCATGGGTTGGCGTATATGGCTTGAATGGGGGGAATTTAGTTTAGTTGAACATATGAATCTAGCAGTTTATGTTGGTTATCCAATTGTGATCTCTCTCATCATTACAGGATTTTATAGCTTTATTAGTTCCATGTCTGGAAAAAGGACAAAGTAAGCCGACTTTCGCTTATTCAACCACCGGGGAACCAAACTTTTAAGAAGCAGGGATTGCTCGTTTTCTTATTGAAGAATAGGGGCAGAACTGTGGAAGGTTATATGGGGGATTAAATATATGAAAAATAGAATACGGCTGGTATTGGTATTATTTTTTGTGTTAGGTTCTGCAATGGTAAGTAATATGGATTCGCTTAACCAGGCTTTTAAGTCAATTTTTTTTGGCAGCGCAATGACTGTTTTAATTTTTATAGGATTAGTAAGTATATATCAATATTCAAGAATGACTAAGCACTAACTAATCATGTAACACTTTTAAACAGATGGGGACAAGAGTTGAAGATCAAGACGGATCAGCAGCTCTTTTTTCTATATTGAAGTAACTGGCAGGCCTGTTGAAGCTAAATTAAGAAACAAGGTTGGGGAACTGAACATGGAAATAGAGGGATTTTTGGGAAATAAGGGTGTCGAATTTATCAAATTAGAAGGTAAAGGTGATGAACTAAGAGAACAGTGGGCAGAAGTATTCGCAAATCATTTAACTGAATCACTAAAAAGTAAGATCTTTTTTAAAGACTATTACTGGCATGTTTTTAGTTACAAAAAGCTATCTGCATTAGAAAAACAATATGCCGTTGATACTTTTAATAAGTTGAGAACGTCTCCTATCTATATTTTTGCACAGCGCGAAGAGGATGCTTTTTGGATAGAAGATGTAAAACAAGTAAAAGCACAAGATATTGAAGGGATTGGCGAATTTATTGATGATATCTATATAGTTGATCAAGATTTTTCATGGAATTATGTGTACACACATGAAGAGTATTGTGGACCATACTTTTATAAATCACCATAAAATTATTTTTTTATGGTGGATGTTAAATTGTAATATTGCAAAAGGTGAGATTAAATGGCTGATAAGGAATGTGAGAAAACAAAAGTGAATCCCCTGTTTCTTAGGGTGCTTGAGTTGAAGATTCACGAAGGGTCAGCAGCTCTTTTTCTATATTGAAGTAACGAAGCAGGATAATTGAACCATCATTAGAATATGTATAAAAGGAAAAAGGTGGTGGTGATCGATTGTTAAAGATTCTTCATATACTTTTAACAATAACAGTTGTTTCACTTGCAGGGTATAGTTTGATTACTATGGATTTTAAATTTCAACCATATATGATGTTGTTTTTAAGTTTAACGATGTTAGTAATGGGATTAAGGGAGTTTAAAAAGGGTAATAAAGGTTCCGGCGTGTTAGGTATCGTTGCGTTTTCATTTTGCTTTTTTGTATCTATCAAAATTTTCTTATTGAATTAGCAATTTAATTGATGTTCAACATTCGGACCCAATTGTAAAGTTAACTGTATTATATTATTGTGGTAATGAATACATAAAGGGGAATGGCTATGTCGAATGAGACTGTTAGTGAATGGTTAAGCCATAAAGGATTATCAAGTACTGAAATTGATTTCATTGACACCGTTTTGACTTTTACATCTACTGCAATAGGCCTTAGCAATAAATTAGATGAGATCAATCAAACGCTTCAAGTATCTTTTCCTGACAAGAAAGCAAAGATTGTTCCAAATGTAACATTTGGGCAATTTGAGAAAATGCTAGTTGATAATGGATTATTTATTGATTTGAATGAAATGCTGATTAGGTATAAAACACAAGGCCTTTGTGTTGACCTTTGTAATCAATTATTAGAGATTGCCTTAGAGAAATAATGTCGTAGGAAACGATTGTTTAATAAGAGTCCCTTCTTGTTCAACTAATCTATTTACATAGTGATAGCTTTCAAATACTCATTTATAAAGGTTACTTAAAAATTCTAGTGCAGTAAAGACCGAACCGAAGTCTGGAGGAACTTATGTTTACAAAGGAGAGCCCTGTAAGTGTAGAATTAATTGAGCGTGTAATTGCTTTATTTATCGATGAGGTCCTGATTATTATTGGTACATTAATCATACTTTTTTCTAGCAATTCAATCATAACTATAAATGGCCTTTATCTTGAATTCATTCTTGCTGTTATCGTTATACTAGGTCATATTAGTTACTTTACCTTTGTTCCATTACTCTGGAGCGGTCAGACAGTTGGTAAGAGAGTGATGGGGATTAGAATTGCAACCTTAACCGGTGATAATTTAACATTTCAAACGCTACTTATTAGAAGTTTTTTCATTAGTGTACTATATTTACTATTTCCCGTGGCCATAGGCAGTATTGCCCTGGCTTTGACCAGAGGAGATAAGCGTTCTTTACATGATATTGTTACTTCAACATACGTAGGATATTCTAGAGCTATTCAATTTAGTGAAACGAATAATACCTTGAAATGAAACGATAAGAAACAGTAGTAATCTACTAGTGTTTTCTTATCGTTTTTAATAACTATATTTTAGCCCCTTCTTAAATTAAGAACGGGGTTATGCTTGTTTTAGGTTCAGCATCAACAATTGTTTGCTGAAGCGACTAGTTCCCTCTATCAATCAAACGTAAATAACGCGATATAAAAACTGTTCCTCTGCATTCGATAAAGGATATCCCTGTAAGGCACATCGACTTTAAGTATCTGATCGTTATGAAACGTAATCAGTGAGTGAGTAGGTATCTGCTTCATAGGCTTAACGGATTTGACATGTTTACTAAAGATCCATACACTCTCGGCGGTTGGAAGAGCATGTGGCTGAAAGGCATAGATGTTCTCCTGTCCGTGCTTATCTAATGGCAACGAGCGCCACTTCATGCAGGCATATTTGATGAGTGTTAGCGATTGAGATTTTTTTACATAGACGAGTCGATCGGTCTCATAGGCTGTCATTTGAAATGATCGAAGTGCAGATGGGATCATCGCCATTGTTTTCCCTGTCACTCGATAATGCATGCTTAGCACACTAGACATAGGGAGTAGTTCCTTTGACAACGAAAGAACGTATCATCCCATTAACCAACTTCCCCAACCGGTTTCACTCGCAACGATTCGGCGTTTTTCCACTAGTAGGACAGCCTCTACCGTCCGATAGAAATATTGAACAAACGTCGTTCGGATTTGCTTTTGCTTATAACGGTAGACACATTCCTTGAACGCCTGAATGATTGGCTGGAGTAGATCCTCTACTGATGTTGTGAATTTTAACGAACGGTATGCGATTCGCACGCGCTGCCAGAGAAAGTCAATTTCCTTTGCTGTAGAGAAAAAGGGTTTAACGGCTCTAACAAAAGTCGTTGGGATGGAAGAAGGAACAAAACTAGCATCCAATTCCTCGACCGTTTCTGTACGTAATTCTTTTTCTTTTAATGGTTTAGTAGTTTTAAGTAATAGAGTATCAGGCTGCGTTTTCGGTGTGGAATCCTTTGATGGAACTGGCTTTTCAGCTTTGGGACGGTCTGTCAATTTGTCTGTGGT
The DNA here is from genome assembly GCF_017939705.1 of Halalkalibacter suaedae. Taxonomy (GTDB): domain Bacteria; phylum Bacillota; class Bacilli; order Bacillales; family Bacillaceae_D; genus Halalkalibacter; species Halalkalibacter suaedae. The sequence goes on along the minus strand of NZ_JAGKSQ010000010.1, from coordinate 586 downwards.
GGCTCCGTCAAATGGGTGAAACACATACACATTATGGGAGAGGCCGCCTTTGATTCGAAGGGTATGATGGATGGACAAGATGCCAAGCTTCTTCGCTTTTCGGAGCATCCGCTCAAACGATGAACGCGAAATCCCACCCTGCTGTACTTGTGCGGCTTCAACGAGCTTGGCAATCCGTGCATTACACACCCCAATATATTTTGCAGAAAACTGAGTCAACGTGAATAAAGCAATTCGTTCACTTTTTGTGAAATGATGTCCGTGTGTCTCCAAGAATTGTGTAATCGTTCTGTTGAATTGCTTAAGGGTACTGAACTCACTTAAATGAGCAAACTGATCAATCTTTCCTGATTTCATGCCAATTCCTCCTTGGGGATTGTTCCTTCAATAGTTATATAGATTGAAGGAGGGAGAAATGGTGAAGTGGATTGGTGAAACTTGTGAAACTTGGGGACGGTTCGGGACTGGTGAAAAAGTCGATTAATTAGTCTTTTTATCTCGAAATTAGGAATTAGTTATTAGAAATTAAATACATCCTTCGGATTTAAACAGAAAAAACCCCCTAAATGGTATAATAAGTGCGACC